>NZ_CP022134.1:0-3666044 GCF_000968715.2 Halomonas sp. HG01
GCAGAAGAAGCACCGGCTAACTCCGTGCCAGCAGCCGCGGTAATACGGAGGGTGCAAGCGTTAATCGGAATTACTGGGCGTAAAGCGCGCGTAGGCGGCTTGATAAGCCGGTTGTGAAAGCCCCGGGCTCAACCTGGGAACGGCATCCGGAACTGTCAGGCTAGAGTGCAGGAGAGGAAGGTAGAATTCCCGGTGTAGCGGTGAAATGCGTAGAGATCGGGAGGAATACCAGTGGCGAAGGCGGCCTTCTGGACTGACACTGACGCTGAGGTGCGAAAGCGTGGGTAGCAAACAGGATTAGATACCCTGGTAGTCCACGCCGTAAACGATGTCGACTAGCCGTTGGGGTCCTCGAGACCTTTGTGGCGCAGTTAACGCGATAAGTCGACCGCCTGGGGAGTACGGCCGCAAGGTTAAAACTCAAATGAATTGACGGGGGCCCGCACAAGCGGTGGAGCATGTGGTTTAATTCGATGCAACGCGAAGAACCTTACCTACTCTTGACATCGAGCGAACCATCCAGAGATGGATGGGTGCCTTCGGGAACGCTCAGACAGGTGCTGCATGGCCGTCGTCAGCTCGTGTTGTGAAATGTTGGGTTAAGTCCCGTAACGAGCGCAACCCTTGTCCCTATTTGCCAGCGATTCGGTCGGGAACTCTAGGGAGACTGCCGGTGACAAACCGGAGGAAGGTGGGGACGACGTCAGGTCATCATGGCCCTTACGAGTAGGGCTACACACGTGCTACAATGGCCGGTACAATGGGCTGCAATCCCGCGAGGGGGAGCTAATCTCATAAAGCCGGTCTCAGTCCGGATCGGAGTCTGCAACTCGACTCCGTGAAGTCGGAATCGCTAGTAATCGTGCATCAGAATGGCACGGTGAATACGTTCCCGGGCCTTGTACACACCGCCCGTCACACCATGGGAGTGGACTGCACCAGAAGTGGTTAGCCTAACTTCGGAGGGCGATCACCACGGTGTGGTTCATGACTGGGGTGAAGTCGTAACAAGGTAGCCGTAGGGGAACCTGCGGCTGGATCACCTCCTTAATCGACGACGTCACCGCCACCCGGCAAGTGTCCACAATGAATTATCTGATCGGCCAGAGCAAAAGACTGTTTGGGTCTGTAGCTCAGTTGGTTAGAGCGCACCCCTGATAAGGGTGAGGTCGGCAGTTCAAGTCTGCCCAGACCCACCAAAATTTGCGTAATACGTCGTTGCTTTTACTCTCGTGTAGCAGGCTACACGTCGACCAAAAGCGCCTCGTCTTACTCAAATTTCCATCGATCCTGATGGTGTCAGAGGGGCCTTAGCTCAGCTGGGAGAGCGCCTGCCTTGCACGCAGGAGGTCAGCGGTTCGATCCCGCTAGGCTCCACCACGCTCCACAGGGTCCTGCAGTCGGTTTTATGTGAATCCGCAGTCACAAGCGATCATTGCAAAAGGCAATGACACGTTTGTGACTGTCGATTGACAGTCGCTCTTTAACAATGTGAATCATGCTGACAAAGTCCCTCTCCTACCCGGGAGAGGGCATGAGATACGTCTCAAGCGTATCCGGCAATTGTCGTGGTTGTCATCGCGGATCAGACCCCTTGGGGTTATATGGTCAAGCGATGAAGCGCACACGGTGGATGCCTTGGCAGTCAGAGGCGATGAAAGACGTGGAAGCCTGCGATAAGGTTCGGCGAGGTGGCAAACAACCTGCGACCCGGACATCTCTGAATGGGGAAACCCACCTATCGTCAGATAGGTATCGTGCACTGAATACATAGGTGCACGAGGCGAACCGGGGGAACTGAAACATCTAAGTACCCCGAGGAAAAGAAATCAACCGAGATTCCCCCAGTAGCGGCGAGCGAACGGGGACCAGCCCTTAAGCGGGTGAAAGGTTAGGCGAATGAGTTGGGAAACTCAGCGATACAGGGTGATAGCCCCGTAGTCGAAAGCCTGATCCCGTGAAATCGAGTAGGTCGGGGCACGTGAAACCCTGATTGAAGACGGGGGGACCATCCTCCAAGGCTAAATACTCCTGACTGACCGATAGTGAACCAGTACCGTGAGGGAAAGGCGAAAAGAACCCCGGAGAGGGGAGTGAAATAGACCCTGAAACCGTGTGCGTACAAGCAGTGGGAGCGGGCTCGTCCCGTGACCGCGTACCTTTTGTATAATGGGTCAGCGACTTATATTCAGTGGCGAGCTTAACCGTATAGGGGAGGCGTAGGGAAACCGAGTCTTAACTGGGCGACCAGTCGCTGGATATAGACCCGAAACCGGGCGATCTATCCATGAGCAGGTTGAAGGTTGAGTAACATCAACTGGAGGACCGAACCAGGATCTGTTGAAAAAGATTTGGATGACTTGTGGATCGGAGTGAAAGGCTAATCAAGCCCGGAGATAGCTGGTTCTCCTCGAAAGCTATTTAGGTAGCGCCTCACGTATCACCGCCGGGGGTAGAGCACTGTTTCGGCTAGGGGGTCATCCCGACTTACCAACCCGAGGCAAACTCCGAATACCGGTGAGTGCAGCGTGGGAGACACACAGCGGGTGCTAACGTCCGTTGTGAAAAGGGAAACAACCCAGACCGTCAGCTAAGGTCCCCAAATCCTGGTTAAGTGGGAAACGATGTGGGAAGGCTCAGACAGCTAGGAGGTTGGCTTAGAAGCAGCCATCCTTTAAAGAAAGCGTAATAGCTCACTAGTCGAGTCGGCCTGCGCGGAAGATGTAACGGGGCTCAAACCAGGTACCGAAGCTACGGGTGCATCGAATGATGCGCGGTAGAGGAGCGTCGTGTACGCCGACGAAGGTGAGTCGAGAGGCTTGCTGGAGGTATCACGAGTGCGAATGCTGACATGAGTAACGATAAGGGGGGTGAAAAACCTCCCCGCCGGAAGACCAAGGGTTTCTGTTCGACGCTAATCGGAGCAGAGTGAGTCGGCCCCTAAGGCGAGGCCGAAAGGCGTAGTCGATGGGAAACGGGTCAATATTCCCGTACTTCACTGTATTGCGATGGGGGGACGGAGAAGGCTAGGTGAGCCAGGCGTTGGTTGTCCTGGTGAAAGTCAGTAGGCTGGGGAATTAGGCAAATCCGGTTCCCTAAGGCCGAGAGACGAGACGAACAGACTACGGTCTGGAAGTCATCGATGCCACGCTCCCAGGAAAAGCCTCTAAGCTTCAGATACAGTGGAACCGTACCCCAAACCGACACAGGTGGTCAGGTAGAGAATACCAAGGCGCTTGAGAGAACTCGGGTGAAGGAACTAGGCAAAATGGTGCCGTAACTTCGGGAGAAGGCACGCCGGTATTAGGTGAAGCCCCTTGCGGGTGGAGCTGACGCCGGTCGAAGATACCAGGTGGCTGCAACTGTTTATTAAAAACACAGTACTCTGCAAACGCGTAAGCGGACGTATAGGGTATGACGCCTGCCCGGTGCCGGAAGGTTAATTGATGGTGTTAGCGTAAGCGAAGCTCCTGATCGAAGCCCCGGTAAACGGCGGCCGTAACTATAACGGTCCTAAGGTAGCGAAATTCCTTGTCGGGTAAGTTCCGACCTGCACGAATGGCGTAATGATGGCCACGCTGTCTCCACCCGAGACTCAGTGAAATTGAAATCGCAGTGAAGATGCTGTGTACCCGCGGCTAGACGGAAAGACCCCGTGAACCTTTACTACAGCTTCACACTGGACGCTGATGTTGCTTGTGTAGGATAGCTGGGAGGCTTGGAAACCCGGTCGCCAGATCGAGTGGAGCCAACCTTGAAATACCAGCCTGGCATCATTGGCGTTCTAACTCCGGTCCGTTATCCGGATCGAGGACCGTGTGTGGTGGGTAGTTTGACTGGGGCGGTCTCCTCCCAAAGCGTAACGGAGGAGCACGAAGGTACCCTCAGCACGGTTGGAAATCGTGCAATGAGTGCAAGAGCATAAGGGTGCTTAACTGCGAGACAGACACGTCGAGCAGGTACGAAAGTAGGTTCTAGTGATCCGGTGGTTCTGTATGGAAGGGCCATCGCTCAACGGATAAAAGGTACTCCGGGGATAACAGGCTGATACCGCCCAAGAGTTCACATCGACGGCGGTGTTTGGCACCTCGATGTCGGCTCATCACATCCTGGGGCTGAAGTCGGTCCCAAGGGTATGGCTGTTCGCCATTTAAAGTGGTACGCGAGCTGGGTTTAGAACGTCGTGAGACAGTTCGGTCCCTATCTGCCGTGGGCGTTGGAGATTTGAGAAGTGCTGCTCCTAGTACGAGAGGACCGGAGTGGACGACCCTCTGGTGTTCCGGTTGTCACGCCAGTGGCATCGCCGGGTAGCTATGGTCGGACGGGATAACCGCTGAAAGCATCTAAGCGGGAAGCCTCCTTCAAGATGAGATCTCCCCGAGGCCTCGAGCCTCCTGAAGGGCCCAGCGAGACGAGCTGGTTGATAGGTCGGGTGTGGAAGCGCTGCAAGGCGTTGAGCTAACCGATACTAATGGCCCGTGAGGCTTGACCATATAACACCCAAGTGGTCTGTGACTGACAACAGACGACGGCGGATACGCGAGAGACGATCTCGTCAGCATGATTCGCATTGCCTTTTTCGCCTGACGACCATAGCGTGCGGGAACCACCTGATCCCATGCCGAACTCAGCAGTNAGTAGGTTCTAGTGATCCGGTGGTTCTGTATGGAAGGGCCATCGCTCAACGGATAAAAGGTACTCCGGGGATAACAGGCTGATACCGCCCAAGAGTTCACATCGACGGCGGTGTTTGGCACCTCGATGTCGGCTCATCACATCCTGGGGCTGAAGTCGGTCCCAAGGGTATGGCTGTTCGCCATTTAAAGTGGTACGCGAGCTGGGTTTAGAACGTCGTGAGACAGTTCGGTCCCTATCTGCCGTGGGCGTTGGAGATTTGAGAAGTGCTGCTCCTAGTACGAGAGGACCGGAGTGGACGACCCTCTGGTGTTCCGGTTGTCACGCCAGTGGCATCGCCGGGTAGCTATGGTCGGACGGGATAACCGCTGAAAGCATCTAAGCGGGAAGCCTCCTTCAAGATGAGATCTCCCCGAGGCCTCGAGCCTCCTGAAGGGCCCAGCGAGACGAGCTGGTTGATAGGTCGGGTGTGGAAGCGCTGCAAGGCGTTGAGCTAACCGATACTAATGGCCCGTGAGGCTTGACCATATAACACCCAAGTGGTCTGTGATCGACAACAGACGACGGCGGATACGCGAGAGACATATCTCGTCAGCATGATTCGCATTGCCTTTTTCGCCTGACGACCATAGCGTGCGGGAACCACCTGATCCCATGCCGAACTCAGCAGTGAAACCGCTCAGCGCCGATGGTAGTGTGGGAGTTCCCATGCGAGAGTAGGTCATCGTCAGGCACTTATACCGAGAAAACCCCGAGCCCAAAAGGCTCGGGGTTTTTTCATGTCTGGCCGACAGGCCGCGTATAGGTAGGGGGAGTTCCCCCTGGAGAGTATCGGCACGCCGACCGGGCTCCGTCAGGAACTTATCCCGGAAAAGCCCCGGCCTCATCTGAGGTCGGTTTTTTTCATTCGGGGCGATGAAAAAGAGAAGGCAAGGGCGTTCCTGGAGAGCACCGGAGCGCCGGCCGGATCCCCGTCAGGCACTTATTACCGAGATAACCCCGAGCCTGAAAGGCTTGGGGTTCTTCATGTCTGGACGGTCGAACAGGGTGCCGAGACTGAGCCTGGATCGATATCCAAAAAAACGCCCCGTCCTCTTCAGGAGGGCGGGGCGTTCGTGGACGGGATGAAGCGCTAGTCGACGTGCTTGGTCTTCTCGGGTAGCAGCCCCTTGGGCGCGAAGCGCAGCACCAGGGTGATCAGCAGGCCGATCACGAACACTCGGGCCTGAAGCGCGCGGCTGTCGAGGCTGGCCGGGGCATCCCAGCCGAAGGTGCTCTCGCCGAAGTGCACGGCCAGCTCCATCAGGAACAGCGCCAGCGGCTCAGACATCAACCAGATGATGTACACCGCCACGGCGCCGAAGATGGTGCCCAGGTTGTTGCCGGGGCCGCCGAGGATGACCATCACCAGCACCAGGAAGGTGTGGTTCAGCGGCAGGTAGCCCTGTGGGTCGAACAGGCTGTTGAAGCTCGCCAGCACGGCACCGCCAATGCCCATCAGGATGCAGCCCAGCACGAAGATCTCCAGGCGGCGTCGGTTGATGTTCTTGCCCATGGCCGCGGACGAGATCTCGTTGTCTCGAATGGCGCGGATCATCCGCCCCCAGGGGGCGTGGTAGGCGCGGTGCAGCAGGAAGAAGATCGCCGCGATCACCACCGCCGTCACCGACAGGTACAGCGCGCGGGCCAGGGTGAAGCCCACTTCGGCGGGGCCGGGCACCGGCCAGGGCAGCGGCGATACGGTGGCGGTGCCGCGGGTCAGCCAGTCGGAGTTCTTGAGGAACGCCTTGATGATCTCGGCGATGCCGATGGTGGCGATGGCCAGGTAGTCGCTGCGCAGGCCCAGGCAGACGTGGCCGATGAAGTAGCCCACGCCGCCGGCCAGGGCGCCGCCGACGATCCAGCCGACCCAGGGCGGCAGGCCCAGGCCGCCGACGAAGCCGGCCTGGGACTCGATCTGCCCGGTCACGCCGCGGAAGGCGCTGATCACTACCAGGTAGAGCACCACGGCCAGCACCACGGTGATGACGGTGCGCAGCTTCTTCGGCACGCCGATGCGGTCGAGCCGCGAAGCGCCGAACACCACCAGCGCGGCGCCGACGATATAGCCCAGCACCACGCCGAGCTCGCCGGGCAGCTCGGAGTCCCAGAAGGCCTCGTTGACTGGCACGCTGAAGAACATGGCGCAGAAGCCGCCCAGGGCGACGAAGCCCATGACGCCGGCATTGAACTGGCCGGCATAGCCCCACTGGATGGTCAGGCCCAGGGCCAGGATGGCGTAGCAGGCGGCCTCGACCAGCATGCGGGTGCTGTAGGCGGCGCCCATGATCCCATAGACGCCGAGCACGGCGATCAGCAGGGCCACGAAGATGACCACCTCGCGCAGCGGAAAGCGGCGCGGGGCGGCGACGGTATCGGTGCGTGTCGTGCTCATCAGATCACCTTGCCCTTGAAGATGCCGGTGGGGCGCCACACCAGGATGGCGACGAGGATGAAGAAGGGCACCACGATCTTGTACTCGGTGCCGACGAAGGCCAGGTTGCCGGGCAGCGACAGCCACTCGGGCAGGCTGTCACGGAACGGCCGGAGCAGGATGCCCCAGTTGAACACCGCCAGCGTCTCGGCGAAGCCGACCACGAAGCCGCCGGCGATGGCGCCGTAGGGGTGGCCCACGCCGCCGACGATGGCCGCGGCGAAGATCGGCAGCAGCAGGAAGAAGCTGAGGTCCGGCTTGAAGGTCACGTCCAGCGACAGCAGGGTGCCGGCGATGGCGGCCAGGCCGCCGGCGAGCACCCAGGTCACGGCAACGATGGTGTTGGTGTTGATGCCCGAGGCCTGGGCCAGCGAGGGGTTGTCGGACATCGCCCGCATGGCCTTGCCCAGCCGCGAGCGCGACAGGAAGAAGTGCAGTGCCACCACGCTGATCAGCGTCAGCGCGAACAGGTAGAGCTGCGGCTCGGTGATCACCACCGGCACTCGCACGCCCTCGATGGGCAGCGGAATGCGGAAGATCTCCTTGCGGTCGTCGACGTAGAGGCTCTCGCCGCCGGTGCCGGCGAACAGCCGGATCAGCCCCTGCAGCATCAGGGTCACGCCCAGCGAGGCGATGACCATGACGATCGGCTTCACGCCGTGGGCACGCAGCGGCTTGTAGAAGGTGCGGTCGATGCCCACCGCCAGCAGCGCGGTCAGCGCCATGGCCAGCGGCAGCATGATCAGCGGCGTGGGCACGCCGATGGCGGCGCCGGCCTGCGGGAAGAGGGTGGTCAGCAGCAGCACCATGAAGGCGCCGAAGGTCATCATGTCGCCGTGGGCGAAGTGGGCGAAGCGCATGATGCTGAAGATCAGCGTCACGCCCACCGCGCCGATGGCGTAGATCGAGCCGGCCACGCTGCCGGCGATCACCACGTTGTTGATGAAGAAGACGAGTTCGTTCACGGGGTCTCTCCGATGTGCCGTCGGGGCGGTCTCAGCCGCCGAGGAAGCTCTTGGCGACGTCCGGGTCGGCCAGCAGGGCCGCGCCGGTGTCGGTGAAGCGGTTCTGGCCGGCGGCCAGCACGAAGCCCTTGTCGGCGATGGCCAGCGCCTGCTTGGCGTTCTGTTCGACCATCAGGATGCCGACACCGGCGGCGTTGACCTCCTTCACCCGCTCGAAGATCTCGTTCATGTACAGCGGCGAGAGCCCGGCGGTGGGCTCGTCGAGCAGCAGCACCTCGGGCTCGGCCATCAGCGCGCGGCCCATGGCGACCATCTGGCGCTGGCCGCCGGAGAGCTCGCCGGCGGGCTGGTGGCGCTTGTCCTTGAGCGGCGGAAAGAACTCGTAGACCCGGGACAGCATGCGCTTGACGTTACCGGGCTTGAGGTAGGCGCCCATCTCCAGGTTTTCCTTCACCGAGAGGCTGGGGAAGACGTTGTATTCCTGGGGCACGAAGCCCATGCCCTTCTGCACGAGCTTGTTGGGCGGCAGGTTGTGGATGGGTTCGCCGCGCAGCAGGATCTCGCCCTGGCTGACGTGGAGCAGGCCGAACACGGCCTTGAGCATGGTCGACTTGCCGGCCCCGTTGGGACCGACGATGACGCCGATCTCGTCCGCCTCGATGGCCATGTCCACCCCGTTGAGGATGTTCATGCCGCCGTAGCCGCCGTGCACGTCGCGTGCGTCGAGTAGTGGCATAGCTGGTTCTCTGCGTTGTCGTTATCGGGCGGGATCCGGCCGCCCGTCGTTGTTGTTGCTGCGACGGGCATTCCTCGGGTGACGGGGAATGCCCTGGTGTCGCGGACCCGCTCCTTGAGCCCCGGGAGCGTCGGTGCCCCTAGGCCGCCGGAGAACCGAAGTAGGCCTCGATGACCTCGGGGTTGTTCTGGATCTCCTCGATGCTGCCCTCGACCATCACGCTGCCCTGGGCCAGCACGATCACCGGGTCGCAGAGCCGTGCGATCATGTCCATGTCGTGCTCGATGACCAGGAAGGTGTAGCCCATCTCGCGGTTGAGGCGCTCGATGTTGCCGACCAGGTCGCCGAGCAGGGTGCGGTTGACCCCGGCGGCGATCTCGTCCAGCAGCACGACCTTGGCGTCGGTCATCATGGTGCGGCCGAGCTCGAGCAGCTTCTTCTGGCCACCGGAGAGGTTGCCGGCCAGCTCGTTGCGCACGTGGTGCAGGCCGACGAAGTCGATCACCTCCAGCGCCCGGCGCCTCACCTCGGCTTCCTCGCGTCGCACCTGACCCGGCTTGAACCAGGAGGCGAACAGGTTCTCGCCGGCCTGGGCGGGCGGCACCATCATCAGGTTCTCCAGCGCCGTCATGTTCGAGAACTCGTGGGCGATCTGGAAGGTGCGCAGCAGGCCCTTGTGGAACAAGGCGTCGGCGGGGCGGTTGGTGATGTCCTCGCCGTCGAAGAGGATCTGGCCCGAGTCGAGCGGCAGGGCGCCGGCGATGATGTTGAACAGCGTCGACTTGCCGGCGCCGTTGGGGCCGATCAGGCCGGTGATCGAGCCTTCCTCGACCTGAAGGGAGCAGTCGTTGATGACCTGGAGGCCGCCGAAGGCCTTGTTGACGTGTTGGACGTCGATGATGGCGGACATGGTGCCCTCGTTATGCATTGTTCATTGTTATGGGGTGGAGCGAGGGGCCTCATGAGCCGTGGCGCTCCACCAGGAAGCTGTGTGCGGCGGCGAAGGCGCCGACGATCACCGCCGCGCCGATGGCCGGAACCCAGTAGCCCTGTACCTGGGGAATGCTGCGCAGGAACACGAAGGCCACGGCGGCCGGCGCCACGAAGCGTACCAGCAGGCGCCAGACCCGGAACCAGCTCGCGCCGGTGCGCATCTCCTTGGTCACTTCGCCATGGGTCAGTACCCAGCCGGCGAACAGCGCGATCAGCAGGCCGCCGAGCGGCATGAAGATGTTGGTGAGCAGCTCCAGCACCGCGAAGGGGCTGCGGCCGAACAGCTCGTGGAAGGGCGAGTCGCTGGCCCAGGCGTTGAAGCTGAACACCGTGAGCAGGCCCAGCGCCCAGCTGGCCACCACCATTGCGGACACCGCCTGGGGGCGGCTGAGGTCGAAGCGCTCGACCAGGTAGGCGGCCACCGGTTCGATCAGCGAGATCGCCGAGCTCAGCGCCGCGCCCAGCACCAGCAGGAAGAAGACGGCACCGAGCAGCGTGCCGCCGGGCATCTCGCCGAAGGCCAGCGGCAGGGTGACGAACATCAGCCCCGGGCCCTCGGCCGGGTCGAGCCCGGCGCCGAAGACCAGGGCGAAGATCGCCAGGCCGGCGACCAGCGCCACGGCGGTGTCGACGATGGCCACGGTGAAGGCGGTGCCGGTCAAGGAGGCGTCGCCGGACATGTAGGCCCCGTAGGCCATGATGGCCCCCATGCCGAGGCTCAGGGTGAAGAACGACTGGCCCATGGCCTCCAGCCAGCCCTCCAGGCTCAGATCGGCCAGGTGGAAAGTGAACAGAAAGTCCGCGGCGGCGGCCATGTCGCCGATCATCACCGCGTAGGCCAGCACCACCATCAGGATCACGAACAGTGCCGGCATCAGGATGCGCAGGCCGTTCTCGATGCCGCGGTGGACGCCGAGCCCGACGATCAGCGCCGAGGCGCCGATGAACAGGCTGTGGTAGAGCGCCAGCAGCGGCGGCGAGGCCAGCAGGACATCGAAGCTCGCGGCCACGCGCTCGGCATCGGCGTCGATCAGTCCACCGCTGAGCATCAGCCCGGTGTAATGAATCGCCCAGCCGGCGATCACCGAATAGAAGCTGAGAATCACGAAGGCCGAGACCGCGCCCAGCCAGCCGATGGATTCCCAGGCGCGGGAGGTGTGATGGGTGCGGGTCAGGAAGCGCATGCCCATGATCGGGCTGCGTCGGCTGTTGCGGCCGAGCATGGTCTCGGCGATCAGGATCGGGATGCCGACCGCGAAGATGGTCAGGGCGTAGACCAGCAGGAAGGCCCCGCCCCCGTTCTCGCCGGCCAGGTAGGGAAAGCGCCACAGGTTGCCCAGCCCTACCGCCGAACCGACGGCGGCGAGCAGGAAGGTGCCCTTGTGCGTCCAGACGTTGTTGGTGCTCATCGGTTCCCGGCGCTCGCGGCCTCGTGACTCGGGCCCCACGGCCACGAGCGGCCATGGGGGCTGCGTGGGGCGGTGCCGCCCCATGGTCGTCACTGTGCGCCAGACGCGGGGTACTTGACCAGATGGCTAGCGTTTAGGGGCCGTTGGCGATGGCGGATGGTAATCCGGTCGCCGGCTCAGTCGGGATCGTCGTCCGCCTCGGGGTGACGCGGCTCGAGCGCACGCAGGGCATCGGGCAGGCGCACGGTGTCGCCGAGCGCCAGGTCGCCGACGTGCTGCTCGCGGCGTCCGTTGTCGTCGGCGATCAGCGCAACCACCTCGCCGATGCTGGTGTCCTCGACGTGGGCGTCGACCCGCACCCGCACCGTGAAGCCGCGGAAGTGGGCGCTGATGATGCTGCCCTCGTGGGGCTCCGGGTAATCCTGGGGATGGTCCTGGTAGTAGCGCAGCACGCTGGCGCTGCCGGGATCGTCCCATTCGACGTGCTTGTGCATCGGGCTGGCCTCCATGGCGAATGCTGGAGCCTCAGCATAGTCCCCGGCCGGGGGGCGAGGCCACCGATGGAGGGAAAGGGCTGGCACGGCGGCCGCTGAAACGAAGGAGCCCGCCATGATGGCGGGCTCCTTGTGCGCAGCGAATCGCGGCGCTCAGACGCGCGGTGCGGCGAAGACGCTTACTTCTTCTTGGCGCGCTTGCGCTCGTTCTCGGACAGCAGCTTCTTGCGCAGGCGGATGTGGTTCGGGGTGATCTCCACCAGCTCGTCGTCGTCGAGGAACTCGATGGCCTGCTCCAGGGTGAAGCGGATCGGCGGGGTCAGCACCAGGTTCTCGTCGTTGCCGGAAGCGCGCATGTTGTCGAGCTTCTTGGCCTTGGTCGGGTTGACGACCATGTCCTCGGCACGGCTGTTGATGCCGATCAGCATGCCCTCGTAGACCTCGGTGCCGTGCTCGATGATCAGCTTGCCGCGGTCCTGCAGCGCGAACAGCGCGTAGGCCAGGGCCTTGCCGGAGACCATGGAGACCAGCACGCCGTTGCGACGCTCGACCGAGGCGTCCGGCTTGAGGTCGCCGTAGTGGTCGAAGCGGCTGGTCAGGATGCCGGTGCCCGAGGTCAGGGTCAGGAACTGACCGCGGAAGCCGATCAGGCCGCGCGCCGGGATGATGAAGTCGAGACGCACCCGGCCCTTGCCGTCGGGGTTCATGTTCTTGAGCTCGCCCTTGCGGTAGCCGAGCTCTTCCATGATGGCGCCCTGGTGCTGCTCCTCGCAGTCGATGATGACTTCTTCGTAGGGCTCCTGCTCCTGGCCGTCGATCTCGCGGATGATGACCTCGGGGCGGCCCACGGCCAGCTCGAAGCCTTCACGACGCATGCTCTCGATCAGCACCGAGAGGTGCAGCTCGCCGCGGCCGGAGACGATGAACTTCTCGGGGGAGTCGCCCTGCTCGACGCGCAGCGCCACGTTGTGGATCAGCTCCTGGTCGAGGCGATCCTTGATGTTGCGGCTGGTGACGAACTTGCCGTCCTTGCCGGCGAACGGCGAGTCGTTGACCTGGAAGGTCATGGACACGGTCGGTTCGTCGACGGTCAGCGCCGGCAGCGCCTCGACGGCAGACGGGTCGCACAGCGTATCGGAGATCGCCAGATCCTCGATGCCGGTGATGCAGATGATGTCGCCGGCGGTGGCTTCCTCGGTCTGCACGCGCTCGAGGCCGAGGTGGGTCATGACCTGGCCGATCTTGCCGCGGCGGGTGTTGCCTTCCTTGGAAACGACGGTGACCTGCTGGTTCGGCTTGACGCTGCCGCGGGTGATGCGGCCCAGGCCGATGACGCCGACGTAGCTGTTGTAGTCCAGTGCGGAGACCTGCATCTGGAACGGCGCTTCCAGCTCGACCTTGGGCGGCTCGACGATGTCGACGATGGCCTCGAACATCGGGCGCATGTCATCGCTCAGCTCTTCCGGCTCGGTGCCGGCGATGCCGTTGAGCGCGGAGCAGTAGATGATCGGGAAATCGAGCTGCTCGTCGGAGGCGCCGAGGTTGTCGAACAGGTCGAAGATCTGGTCGATGACCCAGTCGGGGCGGGCGCCCGGGCGGTCGATCTTGTTGACCACGACGATCGGCTTGAGGCCCTGGTCGAAGGCCTTCTGGGTCACGAAGCGGGTCTGCGGCATCGGGCCGTCGACGGCGTCGACCATCAGCAGCACGGAGTCGACCATGGACATCACGCGCTCGACCTCGCCGCCGAAGTCGGCGTGTCCAGGGGTGTCCACGATGTTGATGTGGTAGTCGCGGCCCTTGCCATCATCCCAGCGGATCGCCGTGTTCTTGGCCAGGATGGTGATGCCGCGTTCCTTCTCCTGGTCGTTGGAGTCCATGATGCGCTCCTGGCCTTCGGCCTTGCGGTCCAGGGTGCCGGACTGCTGGAGGAGCTTGTCGACCAGGGTGGTCTTGCCGTGGTCGACGTGAGCGATGATGGCGATGTTGCGAAGATTCTCGATCACGACGGGATCCTGCTGGGAAATTGGGGTGGCATTATAGGGTCAGGACCTCGACGCTACCAGCCTTGTAGCCGCCGGAATCCGGATCGTCGAGGTGTTTTTCGCCATGGGGCGCGTCGCACGGCGTCCGAACGGCGGAAGCGTCGGTTTGGTGCGCGAGAAAAGAAGGTGTGCACACGTTTGGTGCAAAGAGGCCTTCCAGGCTCCATTTTGGGGCGTTCGGCACGGCCTGGAAGGCGTCATGAGCGGGCATGGTACGGGGTGGTCGGCTTTGCACTCTCATGGAGCAATTTTTTTCTTCTTTCTCTTCAGCTGTTTATAGATCGGTGTCGGCGTGCGTCGTCATTTTGGCACGTTGTATGCTTTGTTTCGGACAATGCCATGGTCGTGCATGGCGGCGTGGGCATCGCGCCGACGCCATGCTACAACGTCGACTGGACACACCCGCGACCGACGACAGACAGATTCAGCGGAATACCAACACCAGCCACTGTACCCTGGAGGACCTCATGTCCGAGAAGACTCTCGCCCTGATCGAAGAGCATGACGTGAAGTGGATCGACCTGCGCTTCACCGACACCAAAGGCAAGGAACAGCACGTCACCATTCCGGCCCGTGACGTCGACGAAGAGTTCTTCGAGAACGGTCAGATGTTCGATGGCTCCTCCATCTCCGGCTGGAAGGGCATCAACGAGTCCGACATGATTCTGCGCCCGGAAGACGGCACCGGCTTCCTCGACCCCTTCACCGAAGACGCCACCCTGATCCTGCGCTGCGACATCATCGAGCCGGCCACCATGCAGGGCTACGAGCGTGACCCGCGCTCCATCGCCAAGCGCGCCGAGGCTTACCTGCAGTCCACCGGTCTGGGCGATACCGCCTTCTTCGGTCCGGAGCCCGAGTTCTTCATCTTCGACGAGGTGCACTGGAAGGCCGACATCGAAGGCGCCATGTACAAGATCACCTCCGAGGAAGGCGCCTGGGCCACCGACCGTCAGGTCGAAGGCGGCAACCTGGCGCACCGTCCGCGCGTCAAGGGCGGCTACTTCCCGGTTCCGCCGGTCGACAGCTTCCACGACATCCGTGGCGCCATGTGCAACACCCTCGAGGCCATCGGCCAGTCCGTCGAGGTGCACCACCACGAGGTCGCCAACGCCGGCCAGAACGAGATCGGCGTCAAGTTCAACACCCTGGTGAAGAAGGCCGACGAACTTCAGGAAATGAAGTACGTGGTGCACAACGTCGCCCACGCCTACGGCAAGACCGCCACCTTCATGCCCAAGCCGCTGGTCGGTGACAACGGTTCCGGCATGCACGTCCACCAGTCCTTCTGGAAGGACGGCCAGAACCAGTTCGCCGGCGACGAGTACGCGGGCCTGTCCGAAATGGCGCTGTACTACATCGGCGGCATCATCAAGCACGCGCGTGCCCTGAACGCCTTCACCAACGCGTCCACCAACTCCTACAAGCGTCTGGTGCCGGGCTTCGAAGCGCCGGTCATGCTGGCCTACAGCGCCCGCAACCGCTCCGCTTCCATCCGTATCCCGTACACCGCCAGCCCGAAGGGCAAGCGTGTCGAGGCGCGTTTCCCCGACCCGACCGCCAACCCCTACCTGTGCTTCGCGGCGATGCTGATGGCCGGCATCGATGGCATCAAGAACAAGATCCATCCCGGCGACGCCATGGACAAGAACCTCTATGACCTGCCGCCGGAAGAAGGCAAGTCCATCCCGACCGTCGCCGAGAGCCTGGACCAGGCCCTCGAGGCGCTGGCCGAGGACCGTGCCTTCCTGACCGAAGGTGGCGTGTTCACCGACGAGATGATCGATGCCTACATCGAGCTCAAGGAAGAGGACGTCGAGCGCCTGCGCATGACCACGCATCCGGTCGAGTTCGACATGTACTACAGCTGCTGATGCCGCGCGGCGCCTGGCGCCGCGCTCCAGCACGCGAAAGGCACGCCCGAGGGCGTGCCTTTTTTGTGCGTCTTTCTTTTGCGTGTCTCGATGCCGCGGGCTGACCCCGTCATGGCCATCAGTGGATCAGCATGTGACCGACGATGCCCATGGCGAAGCCGAGCACTGCGCCCAGCGGCGGCCCCCAGTGGCGTTCGAGGCGGGCCTGGGGGGCCAGGTCCTGAAACACCGAGTAGAGGATGCCGCCGGCGGCGAACAGCATGATCGCGGCCACCGGGGTGGGGTAGTCGCCCAGCCACCAGAGCCCGCCCAGCCCCGCCAGCGGGCCCAGCCAGGCCATGGCGAAGAACAGCGTCAGCAGGCGCCGGGCCGAGTAGTGGGTGGTCTCGCGCAGCTCGCGATAGGCGTTGAAGCCTTCCGGCAGGTTCTGCAGCGTCATCAGCAGGGCCAGCAGCACGCCGCTGCCGCCGCCATAGGTGAAGGCGGCCCCCAGAGCCAGGGCTTCGGGCAGGAAGTCGGAGAGCATGGCCGTCAGCTGGCTGGCGGAGGTGCCGTTGCGGTCGAGCAGGATGTCGATGCCCATGAAGGCCAGGCCGCCGGCGAGGAACCAGAGCATGGCCGGCCCCGGGGCCAGCGCCTCTAGGCTGTTGGGCACCAGCACCAGGGCCACCGCCGAGAGCAGGGCGCCGCCGCCGAAGGCGATGATGCCGTGGCGCAGCTCGTTCTCCAGCCAGTTCGGCCCGAGGCGTTCCACCTGGGCGACCCAGCCCCCCAACGGCATCGCCATGCCGGCCACCAGGGTCAGCAAGACCACCTTCTCCCATGCCTCCATGCCCGTCGCTCCTTGGCTGTTGGTGTCGCCGCCTCATCCTACTCTTCTTCACCCGGGGCGCGAACGTGGATTCCGTTCCGGGTCGACGGTGGGCTAGGCTTGGAGCAGGACGATGGCAGGCGCACGGCGCGCCGCACGGGACCGTCACGGAGCTCGGGAGAGACGCATGCACAAGGTTGTCATGACACTGGCGCTGGGCCTGGCGATGAGCCTGCCGGCCGTCGCGCAGACCATCTATCGCACCACCGATGCCCAGGGCAACGTCGTCTTCACCGACGACCCCGGGCGCGGCGGCGAGGCGGTGGAGCTCGATCCGCTCACCGTGGTGCCGTCGCGGCCGGTGCAGCCGCTGTCGAGCGCCTCGTCCGGTCGGCCCGAGAGCACCACGCGCTACGGCGAGCCTGGCCAGCCCTTCATGCCCTACGACGTCTTCGCGATCGCCTCCCCCGAGCAGCAGACGACCCTGCCTACCGGGGCCGCGGGCAACGTTCAGGTGCAGCTCGCCATCCGCCCCGACCTGCGCGACGACCATCGCGTGCGGCTGCTGGTGGACGGCCAGGTCAGTCAGTCCGCCATGCACACCGACACCTTCCTGCTCTCCAATCTCAACCGCGGTGAGCACCGGGTGCAGGCCGAGCTGCTCGACGCCTCCGGCGCGGTGCGCCACCGCACCTCGCCGCTGACGCTCTACGTTCAGCGGGCCAGCGTCAATCTGCCGAGCAATCCCAACAATCCCGCCAACCATTAGCTGCCCCCTCGCCGGCCGCATCGACCGCTGTGTCCGGATGGCTCCCCGAGGCCCTGTATCCCACCGCCGGCGCGTGACGACGGGCACTTCGATGCCTTCGATCACGCCGACCGGGTGAGCGAGGGCAGCGCCTTCCGCCATGCCGAGGCGCTGCGCGGCGATCGTCCGCCCGGAAGCGATCGCCGTCGGCACGACCATGAAGCATGGCGAGCGCATCACGCCCCGCGAGCGCACTTCAGGAAGCCGCTCGAGCCGGAGTGAGCGCTGCCTCGCAGTGCGTGCACCAGCGTGGTGCACTACCATGGTGCATGATCCCCATGTCGGATCAGCCGGGAGGCGACGCCATGCCGTCTTCCCCAAAGTGGCGCGCTTCTTGCAGCACATGAGGGAGGCGCCGCATCGTTTCGCCGCCGGAATGCACCAACGGGAATGCCTTCATGTATCAACGCCTGATGGAACACCTCACCACCGCCGTGCTGCTGCTGGATGGCCGGCTGCAGCTGCGCTGGATGAATCCGGCGGCGGAGGCGTTGCTGGCATTGAGCCGCTCGAGGGTCACCGGCCTGCCGCTGCCGGGGCTGGTGAACTCGGATGACGATATCGGCGAACTGCTGGCCAAGGCACGCGACGAGTTCCATCCCTACACCCAGCGCGAGGCGCGCCTGACCCTGCCCACCGGCGACGCGCTGACGGTGGACTACACCGTCACGCCGCTGTCGGCGGACGAGCTGCTGATGGAGCTGGAGCCCCGCGACCGGCTGCTGCGCATCTCACGCGAGGAGGCGCTGCAGACCCGCCAGGAGACCATCAAGGTGCTGGCGCGGGGGCTCGCCCATGAGGTCAAGAATCCGCTGGGCGGCATCCGCGGCGCCGCCCAGCTGCTGGAGCGCGACCTGGGCGACTCCCAGCTCACCGAGTTCACCCGCATCATCGTCGAGGAGGTCGATCGGTTGCGCGACCTGGTGGATGCCATGCTCGGCCCCCATCGGCTCAATCGTCCCGAGCCGCTCAACATCCACAAGGTACTGGAGCGGGTCCGGGCCCTGGTGTCGGTGGAACACCCCGAAGTGACCTTCACTCGCGACTACGATCCCAGCCTGCCGGATCTGATGGGCGACGAATCCCAGCTGATCCAGGCCATCCTCAACGTGGCACGCAACGCCGTGCAGGCGATGACCGAGGCCGGCATCGAGGGTCCCACCCTGGTGCTGAAGACCCGCGCGCGTCGCCAGTTCACCCTCGGCGCCGAGCGCCATCGCCTGGTCTGCCAGGTGAGCCTCATCGACAACGGTCCCGGCATCCCCGAGGAGCTCAAGGAGACGCTGTTCTACCCCATGGTGTCCGGCCGCGCCGAGGGCAGCGGCCTGGGGCTGTCGATCGCCCAGTCGGTCCTGCACCGCCACCAGGGGCTGATCGAATGCGACTCCCGGCCGGGCCAGACCGAATTCCGACTGCTGATACCGCTGGAGACATCCCATGACTGAAGCCGCACGCGTCATGATCGTCGATGACGATCGCGCCATTCGCTGGGTGCTGGAGCGCGCTCTGGCCCAGCCCGACCTCGAGGTCGAGAGCGTCGAGCGTGCCGACCGGATCCTCGAGCGGCTGCTCGAGGATCCGCCCGACGTGCTGGTCACCGACATCCGCATGCCGGGCCTGGACGGCCTGGACCTGATGGCGAAGGTGCGCGAGGCGCATCCGGAGCTGCCGGTGATCGTGATGACCGCCCATTCCGACCTCGACAGCGCGGTGGCCTCCTATCAGGGCGGTGCCTTCGAGTACCTGCCCAAGCCGTTCGACGTCGACGAGGCCCTGGCGCTGGTGCGCCGCGCCGTGGCCCATGCCCGCGAGCGCCAGCGCCCGGTGCACGCCCCCGAGGGGCTGGACGCCGAGATCATCGGCGAGGCGCCGGCCATGCAGGAGGTGTTCCGCGCCATCGGTCGGCTGTCGCAGTCGCACATTACGGTGCTGATCAACGGCGAGTCCGGCACCGGCAAGGAGCGCGTCGCCCAGGCGCTGCATCAACACAGCCCGCGGGCCGGCAAGCCGTTCATCGCCCTGAACATGGCGGCGATACCCCGGGACCTGATCGAGTCCGAGCTGTTCGGCCACGAGAAGGGCGCCTTCACCGGCGCCACCGCCCAGCGCCAGGGGCGCTTCGAGCAGGCTGATGGCGGCACCCTGTTTCTCGACGAGATCGGCGACATGCCCGCCGAGACCCAGACCCGCCTGCTGCGGGTGCTGGCCGACGGCGAGTTCTACCGCGTGGGTGGCCACACCTCGGTGAAGGTCGACGTGCGCATCATCGCCGCCACCCACCAGAACCTGGAGGGGCTGGTCGAAGACGGCCGCTTCCGCGAGGATCTGTTCCACCGCCTCAACGTCATCCGCATCCACCTGCCCAAGCTCGCCGACCGCCGCGAGGACATCCCGCGGCTGGCGCGCCACTTCCTGGCCGAGGCCGCCAAGGAGCTCGCCACCGACGTCAAGGTGCTGACGCCGGAGGCCGAGACCCACCTGACGCGGCTGGCCTGGCCGGGCAACGTGCGCCAGCTGGAGAACACCTGCCGCTGGCTGACGGTGATGGCCTCCGGCCGCGAGGTGCTGGTCGAGGATCTGCCGCCGGAGCTGCGCGAGGCCGACGAGGGCGGCGCCGCCGGCGACTGGCGCCTGGCCTTCCGCGACTGGGCCGACCGCGCGCTCGCCGCCGGCCACACCCATCTGCTGGAGGAGGCGGTGCCGGACTTCGAGAAGATCCTGATCGAGACCGCGCTCAAGCACACCGGCGGGCGCAAGGGCGAGGCCGCCGAGCTGCTCGGCTGGGGGCGCAATACCCTCACCCGCAAGCTCAAGACCCTGCTGCCGGAGATGGCGGAGGACTGAGCCGCCGAGCTGCTGGGTTGGGGGCGCAATACGCGCTCTCTCAAGGGCCGGCAAGATCAAGACGCTGCTGCCGGAGATGGCGGAGGATCAGGTGCGAGGTGCGAGGTGCGAGGAGCAAGAGGTGAGGAGTGAGTAATAAAGAAGGGCGCCCTGCGGGGCGCCCTTCTTCTGTTCCGGGCTCAGGAACGCCGCTTCCGCTCAGCCGCGCTCGAGCGGCTGGGTGCGCTTCTCGAGCCAGGCCAGGGCCTCGCCCTCGAGCTTCGGCGCGAGCCGGCTGCGGACCTCGGCGTGATAGGCGTCGAGCCAGTCGGCCTCGGCGGGGTCGAGCAGGGCGACGTCGATCGGCCGGGCATCGATGGGGCACAGGGTCAGCGTCTCGAAGCGCAGGAAGTCGCCGAACTCGCTGGCCTCGGCTAGGCGGTTGGCGGCCAGGTTCTCGATGCGGATGCCCCACTGGCCCGGGCGATACACGCCGGGCTCGATGGAGGTGATCATCCCCGGCTGCATGGCGGTGTGCGGCGCCACCGGCGCGTACCAGGCGATCACCTGCGGGCCCTCGTGGACGTTGAGGAAGTAGCCCACGCCGTGGCCGGTGCCGTGGCCGTAGTCGCGGCCGCTGGCCCACAGCGGGGCGCGGGCGATGGCGTCGAGCTGCGGCGAGGGGATGCCGCGCGGGAAGTGCGCCCGGGACAGGGCGATGGTGCCCTTGAGCACCCGGGTGTAGTCCTCGCGGTGGGCGTCCGTGATGGTGCCCACCGGCACCACCCGGGTGATGTCGGTGGTGCCGCCGTGGTACTGGCCACCGGAGTCGATCAGCAGCAGGCCGTCGCCCGCGATGGTGGCGTGGGCCTCCGGCGTGGCGTGGTAGTGCGGCAGCGCACCGTTGGCGTTGTAGGCGGCGATGGTGCCGAAGCTGCGGCTGACGAAGCCGGGGCGGCGGGCGCGGGCGGCGGTGAGCTGCTCGTCCACGGTCAGCTCGGTGACCGTCTCGCCGCGTTCGAGCGCGGCCTCGAGCCAGGCGAAGAACTTGCACAGGGCCGCGCCGTCCTCCTCCATGGCCTCGCGCACGTGGGCCAGGTCGGCGTCGCTCTTGCGGCCCTTGGCCAGGGTGCTGGGCTGGTAGGCCTCGGCCAGCGCCACGCCCTCGGGCAGCGCCTCGCGGGTGCCCAGGGTCAGCTTGGCCGGGTCGATCAGCACCCGGGCGTCGGCCGGCAGCGCATTGAGCCGGCGATGCCAGTCGGCGTAGTCCGCCACCGCGATGCCGTCGTCGGCCAGCGCCGCCGTGAGCTCGTCGTCGAGCTTGCCCGGGGCGACGAACAGCGTGGCGGTGTCGCGGCCCACCAGCAGGTGGGCGAGGAACACCGGGTTGAACGCGACGTCGGCGCCGCGCAGCTGGGTCAGCCAGGCGATGTCGTCGAGGGTCGAGATCGGGTGCCAGTCGGCGCCGTGCTCGGCCATGGCCTCGCGCACCCGGGCCAGGCGCTCGCCGCGGGTCTCGTCGAGATAGGCCGCCGGATGGGCGTAGAGCGGCGCCTCCGGCAGCGCCGGGCGCTCCGGCCAGATGGCGTCGAGCAGGTCCAGGTCGCCGCGCAGGCGAACGCCCGCCGGGGCCAGGTGCGCCTCGAGCCGGCGGGCATGAGCCAGCGCCACCACGTCGGCGTCGAAGCCGAGGGTGGCGCCCTCGTCGAGCCGATCGGCCAGCCAGCGCATCGGCGCGTCGGCCTGGCCGGGCTGTAGCTTCATCAGCGCGATGCCGCTGCCGGCCAGCTGTTCCTCGGCCTGAACCCAGTAGCGGCTGTCGACCCACACGCCGGCGGCGTCCTGGGTCACCACCAGGGTGCCCACCGAGCCGTCGAAGCCGGACAGCCAGGCGCGGCCGGCCCAGTGCTCGGGCAGGTACTCGGAGTTGTGCGGGTCGGAGGAGGGCAGCCACCAGGCGTCGATGGCGTGTTCGCGCATGACCTCGCGCAGGGCGTCGAGACGTTGGCGGGCGGTGTCGGCACTGGGTGAGGTCATGCTTGGGCTCCTGAGTCGAGGGTGGCATCGGCGCCCGCGCGACGGGCGGCCGCCGGGTCGATGAGACGATGGTGTCCGAGCATGCGCTTGAACACCGGGACGAGCAACAGCAGCACCGCGGCGAAGATCACCAAGGCGATGGCGGAACGGCCGAACAGCTCGGGCAGCTGCTGGACTTCCTCGGGATTGACGTGGCCGCCGATCAGGCCGGCCACCAGGTTACCGAGCGCCGAACCGGTGAACCACAGGCCCATCAGCTGACCCTGGGTGCGCCGCGGCGACAGGCCGGACATGGTGGAGAGGCCCACCGGGCTCAGGCACAGCTCGCCCAGCGTCAGCAGCAGCATGCTGGCGATGATCCACAGCGGCGAGACCAGCCCCGGGCCGCTCAGCACCTGCTGGGCGGCCAGTATCATCAGGCCGAAGCCGGCGGCGGCCAGCAGCAGGCCGAGCACGAACTTCATCGGGCTGCCGGGTTCCAGGCGACGGCGCCCCAGCGCCGGCCACAGCCAGCCGAACAGCGGGCCGAGCAGCACGATGAAGATGGGGTTCAGCGACTGGAACCAGACGGTGGGAATCTCCCAGCCGAACAGTCCGCGGTCGGTGTAGTTCTGGGCGAACAGGTTGTAGGAGGTGGGCTGTTGCTCGAAGGCCGCCCAGAAGAAGGCCGCGGCCACGATCAGCACGAAGCACACCGTGACCCGGGCACGCTCGTCGCGGTTCAGGCCGTTGAACAGCATCAGGTA
Organism: Halomonas sp. HG01; assembly: GCF_000968715.2. Taxonomy (NCBI): domain Bacteria; kingdom Pseudomonadati; phylum Pseudomonadota; class Gammaproteobacteria; order Oceanospirillales; family Halomonadaceae; genus Halomonas; species Halomonas sp. HG01. The sequence goes on from NZ_CP022134.1 coordinate 22,850, forward strand.
GGCATAGAAGCCGATCGCCACCACGATCAGCACCGTGGTCATGACCTCGGCCAGGGCGCGGGCGTCGATGTGGATGACGTCGGTCGCGCTCAGCACCACCAGCCCGGCGATCAGCGCCATGATGCCGGCGACCCAGCTTCCGACGTGGCGGCGGCTTTGGGCCGGGGCATCCCAGCTGGCCTCGCGGCCGCGCTCGCGGTCGGCGCGCTGCATGGCCGGCACCGCCCACAGGCGGAAGATCAGCAGCGCTGCCAGCATGCCGAGCCCGCCGATGCCGAAGCCCCAGTGCCAGCCCCAGCGCTCCAGCATCACGCCGCTGATCAGCGGCGCCAGCAGCGCGCCGAGGTTGATGCCCATGTAGAAGATGGCGAAGCCGCCGTCGCGGCGCACGTCGCCGTCATCATAGAGGCCGCCGACCATCACCGAGATGCAGGTCTTGAACAGCCCCGAGCCGAGCACGATCAGGATCAGGCCGACGAAGAAGGCCGGCGCGCCGAACGGTGCCGACAGCGCGATGGCCAGGTGGCCCAGGGCGATCAGTACCGAGCCGTACCACACCGCCCGGCGCTGGCCGAGCCAGTTGTCGGCCAGCCAGCCGCCGGGCAGGGCGGCGAGGTAGATGGCGCCGGCATAGAGGCCGACGATGGCCGAGGCGGTCTTCTCGTCGAAGCCCAGGCCGCCGTCGAAGAGGCTGGCGGCCATGAACAGCACCAGCAGCGGGCGGATGCCGTAGTAGGAGAAGCGTTCCCACATCTCGGTGAAGAACAGCGGCCCCAGCGGGCGCGGATGGCCGAAGAAGCCGCGATCCCGTCGGGAGGTCGCGGCGTCGGAGGTGGAGGTCATGAAGGGTCTGCCTTGTCGCTTGCTTGTGCATTGTCGACCGCGCCCGGCGAGAGTCCATGACGCCATATGTTGGCGTTTGCTGCTGAATAACCAGCAGTGTGGATGGCATTTTTTCTGTCTGGCGCGGTTCAGGCGGGCGATTCTATGGTGTTTTGTTAGCCAACGAAATACGACGGAAGCGGTATGGCGAGGCGCGCCTCGGGGAAGGGGCGGCGCGCCACCGCCAAAAGACTAATGTGAGCGGTTTCGAGCGCTGCCTATAGTGACTCGACGCGTGCCTTGCACGCCGTCTTTCGGAAGGGAGTCCGTCGTCATGTCCGTCGCCGATCGCCTCGAGCGTCAGCCTTCGCGAGTCCATGTCACCGAGGTGGGGCCGCGGGACGGCCTGCAGAACGAGTCCGTCATCCTGAGCACCGCCGAGAAGCTCGAGCTGGTGCATGCGCTGATGGATGCGGGCGTCCGCGCCTTCGAGATTTCCTCCTTCGTCAGCCCCAAGGCGGTGCCGGCGCTGGCCGATGCCGGCGAGCTGGTCGCCGCGCTGCGCGGCTTCGAGGGCCTTCACCTGTCGGCCCTGGTGCCCAACCGCCGGGGTGCCGAGCGCGCGCTGGAGGCCGGCGTCGACGCCGTGGTGATGTTCGTCTCGGCCTCGGAGACCCACAACGCCAAGAACGTGAACCGCTCGGTGGCGGCCTCGCTCGAGGGCTTCGAGGAGGTGGCGCGGCTGCTCGAGGGCAGCGGCGTCGAGCTGCGCGGGGCGATCGCCACCAGCTTCGGCTGTCCCTTCGAGGGCGATATCGAGGTCGGTGCGGTGGGGCGGATCGCCCGCCACTTCGCCGACATCGGCGTGCGCCACGTCTCGCTCGGCGACACCACCGGCATGGCCACGCCGCCGCTGGTCAGCGAGCGCATCCGGCACCTGCGCGAGGTAGCGCCTCGGATTGCCCCCACGCTGCACTTCCACAACACCCGCGGCATCGGACTGGCCAACGTCATGCAGGGGCTCGCCCTCGGCGTGGACCGCTACGAGAGCTCCATCGGCGGCCTCGGGGGCTGCCCCTTCGCGCCCGGGGCCTCGGGCAATATCGCCAGCGAGGATCTGGTCTACCTGCTCGACGAGATGGGCATCGACACCGGTATCGATCTCACCGGCATGATCGAGGCCGCCCGGGTCGCCACGCGGCTGATGGGCCGCGACCTGCCGGGGCAGGTGTCCAAGGCCGGGGCGCGCCTGACGCTCGGCGACTGTTCCGCCGTTCCCACCGCACGAGGATGAGCATGCTCGACTCCGCCACGTCTTCTTCGGGTTCCCTGCAGGGCATCCGCGTCATCGACCTGACTCGCGTGATCTCGGGTCCCTTCTGCACCCAGATACTGGGCGATCACGGCGCCGAGGTGATCAAGGTCGAGCCTCCAGGCCGCGGGGATATCGTGCGCTCCCAGGGCAACATGGTGAACGGCTTCAGCTGGTACTTCGCCCAGTTCAACCGCAACAAGCGTTCCCTGACCCTGGACCTGCGCCAGGAGGAGGGCAAGGCCGTGCTGAGCCGGCTGCTGGAAGACGCCGACGTGCTGGTGGAGAACTTTCGCCCCGGTGTCATGGCCAGGATGGGCTTCAGCGACGAGGTGCTGCGCGAGCGCTTCCCGCACCTGGTGGTGGGGCGCATCAACGGCTTCGGCTCCAGTGGCCCGTATCGAGATCGTCCGGCCTACGACTTCATCGCCCAGGCGATGAGCGGTTTCATGGGCGTGAACGGCCACGAGAGCGGCGAGCCCATGCGGGCCGCGCCGCCGATCAGCGACATGGTCGCCAGCCAGAACCTGGCCTTCGGCATCAGCGCGGCGCTGGTGCGTCGCGAGCGCACCGGCCAGGGCGATATCGTCGAGACCGCGCTGACCAACGGCCTGATCAGCATGATGGGGTATCTGGCGGCGGAGTACTTCGCCACCGGCGAGGTGCCGAAACGCACCGGCAACGACCATCCCATGCTCTACCCCTACGGCTTGTTCCAGGCCAGCGACGGCGAGGTCGCCATCGCGCCGAGCAACGACACCATGGTCGAGCGCTTCCTCGGCGCGCTCGACATGCTGGAACTGCTGGAGGACGAGCGCTTCCTCGACAACCGCCGCCGCATGGACAACCGCGAGGCGCTGCGCGAGATCCTCGACCGCGAGATCGCGCGGCGCAGCGTGGCGGAGTGGATCGAGCACTTCAACGAGGCCGGGGTGCCCTGCGGCCGAGTTTACGACCTGCACGAGACGTTCGAGGACCCGCAGGTCCGCGAGCAGCAGATGGCGCTGGAGCTCGACCAGGGCGAGCGCGGCAAGGTGCCGACCACCGGCTTCCCGGTGAAGATGTCCGAGGCCCCGGCGGCCATCCACCACCCGGTGCCGGAGCTCGGCGAGCACACCGAGGAGATCCTCGCCGCGCTGGGGTTGGCGGCCGCCGAGCGCGGGGCGCTGCGCGACAAGGGCGTCATCTGAACCGCCCCTGCGGGGCAGGCACAGCAGCACGACAACAACAAGGACCAGGAGCGACGACATGCCGATCACTTCCATGACACCCCGCCGCCTGATGGCCTACACCCTGCTGGGGCTGGGCCTGACGGGCGGCCTTGCCGGCCAGGCGCTGGCCATCGACGAGTGCATCGCCCCGGCCGACCCCGGTGGCGGCTGGGACTTCACCTGCCGCTCGGTGGGCCAGCTGCTGCGCGAGCTGGACCTGGTCGACGGCAACGTCCAGGTGACCAACATGCCGGGCGGCGTGGGCGCCGTGGCGTTCTCCAACGTGGCCGGCAAGCGTGCCGACGACAGCGATCTGATGGTGGCCACCAGCACCGTGGGCATGACCCAGATCGCCCAGGGGCGCTACCCGGGCGACGCCGACACCATGCGCTGGCTGGGGATGCTCGGCACCGACGTTGGGGTGATCCTGGTCGATGACGAGAGCGCCTATCAGACCCTCGACCAGCTGCTCGAGGCGATCGTTGCCGACCCCACCTCGGTGGTGATGTCCGGCTCCAGCGGCGCCGGCGGCTGGGACCATATCCGCGCGCTGATGCTGGCCAAGGCCGCGGGGCTGCCGGGGGATCGCATCGGCGCGCTACGCTGGGTGCAGTTCGACGGCGGCGGGCCGGCCGTGACCCAGATGATGGGTGGTCACGTGGATGCGGTCTCCACCGACTTGGGCGAGATCGCCGGCTTCATCGAGTCCGGCGACGTGCGGGTGCTGGCGGTGCTCTCCGACGAGCCGCTGCCCGAGCCGTTCGACGCGCTGCCGACGGCCGTCTCCCAGGGCTACGACGTGACCGGTTACAACTGGCGCGGTTTCTATACCGGTGGCGAGGTCTCGGACGACGATTACGCGGCCATGGTCGAGACCCTCCATGCCCTTTATGAAAGCGACGAGTGGAAGGCGGTCGCGGCGCAGAACGGCCTGGTGCCGCTGTGGCGCGGCGGCGACGAGTTCAGCGACTTCGTGCGCGAGTCGATCGACAGCGTCGAGGCCATCTCCCGCGAGATCGGAGTCATCCAGTGAGCGAAGCCCCGCCGATTCGCCATGCCGCCCTGGGCGACCGCATCGCCGGGGCGGCGCTGGCACTGCTGGCGCTGGGCGCCTGGTGGCACTCGCATACCTTCGTCACCGGTTTCATGCAGCCGGTGGGGCCGGGGGTCTTCCCCCGGCTGGTCAGCGTGCCGCTGGGCGTGCTGTCGCTGTACCTGATCGCGCGCCCCGGCATCAATCAGCGCTGGCCAGAGAAGGCGGCGCTGGTGCGCCAGCTCGGCATGCTGCTGCTGCTGGGCTGCTATGCCATCGTGCTCGAGCCGCTGGGCTTCGTGCCGGCGACGCTGCTGGCCACGGTGCTGCTGATGCGCCTGTTCGGTGCCCGATGGCGTCAGGCCCTGCCGTATGGTGCGCTGCTCGGGTTTGCGCTGTACGTGCTGTTCGAATTCGCCCTGGGCATTCCGCTGCCCGACACGCCCGGCTGGAGTGGGTAGCGATACGTCATGGATATTCTCGACTTCCTCGTGCACGGGTTCGCGGTGGCGCTGCAGCCCGAACATCTGCTGCTGGCGCTGATCGGCTGCACCGTCGGTACCCTGATCGGCGCCCTGCCAGGGCTGGGGCCGGTGAACGGCGTGGCGCTGATGATCCCGCTGGCGTTCAACTTCGGGCTGGCGCCCACCGCGGCGCTGATCCTGCTGGTCAGCGTGTATTACGGCTGCATGTATGGCGGCCGCATCAGCTCCATCGTGCTCAACATTCCCGGCGACGAGCCGGCGATGATGACGACCCTCGACGGCTACCCGATGGCGCGCGCCGGCCGCGGCGGCGAGGCGCTGGGGCTGTCCGCCGTGGCCTCCTTCGCCGGGGCGACCATCGCCACCATCGGCCTGACGCTGTTCGCGCCGCTGCTGGTCAAGGTGGCGATCCGCTTCGGGCCCGCCGAGTACTTCGCGCTGTTCATGCTGGCCTTCGCCACCATCGGCGGGGTGACCTCCGGCAGCTTCACCAAGAGTTTCATCGCCGCCTGCCTGGGCCTGCTGCTCGGCACGGTGGGGATCGATCCCGTCAGCAGCGTGGCGCGCTACACCTTCGGCTGGTATGAGCTCTATGACGGCATCGACTATCTGGTGGCGCTGATCGGGCTGTTCGCCATCTCCGAGTGCCTGCTGTTCCTGGAGCGTGATCATCGCCTGGAGATCACGCCCGTGCGGCTCGGCTCGGCCGTGCCGGGCATGCGGCGCTCGAAAAGCTGCGCTTCGACCATCGGCCGCGGCTCGCTGATCGGCTTCATCGCCGGTGTGCTGCCCGGCGCCGGCGCCTCGCTCGGCAGCTTCCTGTCCTATTCGCTGGAGAAGCGCCGCTGGGGCGACAAGGGCGACTTCGGTCGCGGCGACCCCCGCGGCGTGGCGGCCCCGGAGGCGGGCAACAACGCCGCCGCCGGCGGGGCGCTGATCCCCATGCTGTCGCTGGGCATCCCCGGCAGCGGCACCACCGCCATCCTGCTGGCGCTGCTGCTGTCGATGAACATCACCCCCGGGCCGCTGCTGTTCGAGCAGCAGCCGGACATGGTCTGGGGCCTGGTGGCGGCGCTGTTCATCGGCAACGTCATGCTGCTGGTGCTCAACATCCCGCTGGTGGGGCTGTTCGCCAAGGTGCTGCAGGCGCCCTCCTGGTTCCTGATGCCGATGGTGGTGCTGGTGGCCTTCGTGGGGGTCTATTCGCTCAACAACAGCCCCTTCGACCTCTTCATGATGCTGGCCTTCGGCGTGCTCGGCTATGTGCTGCGCAAGCTCGAGATTCCCACCGTGCCGGTGGTGCTGGGGCTGCTGCTGGGTGGGCAGATGGAGTTCAACCTGCGGCGGGCGATGTCGATCACCGGCGGCGACTGGAGCATCCTGTGGAGCAGCGGGATCTCGATCGGCATCTATGTCTTCGCCGCGACCCTGCTGTGCGCCGGGCTGATCTATGCGCTGCTGGTCAAGCGCCGGCTGGTCTGACGGAAAGCGAAAGCCGCGCCGGCGGCTTGGGTGGCGTGCCTCCCGGTGCCAGAATGAAGGCCTCAAGGAGGAACGCCCATGACGCAGATGACCTGGGAGCGGCTGCTCGACCCGGCCCGGCTCCATGACCGGCGCGGCACGTCCCGCGACGAGATCGGCCGCAGCCCCTTCCACAAGGACCACGACCGCATCGTCTTCGCCGGCTCCTTCCGCCGCCTGGGGCGCAAGACCCAGGTGCACCCGCTGACCGACAACGATCATATCCACACCCGCTTGACCCACTCGCTGGAGGTCGGCTGCGTAGGGCGCTCGCTGGGCATGAGCGTCGGCGAGGGGCTGCGCCACCGGCTGCCCGAGGACATCACGCCGGCCGATCTCGGCGTGATCGTCCAGGCCGCCTGCCTGGGCCACGACATCGGCAACCCGCCCTTCGGCCACGCCGGGGAGTACGCGATCCGCGACTGGTTCAAGCGCGCCGAGAGCGACGGCAGCGGGCTGCTGGAGGGGCTGTCCGACGCCGAGCGCGCCGACCTGCTGACCTACGAGGGCAACGCCCAGGGCTTTCGCATCGTCACCCAGATCGAATACAACCAGTTCCGCGGTGGCATGCGCCTGACCGCGGCGACGCTGGGCACCCTGCTCAAGTATCCCTGGACCGTAGAGCACGGCGGCAGCGCCGGCAAGTTCGGCTGCTACCAGAGCGAGGCCCATCTGCTGACCGAGGTGGCCGAGCGGCTGGGGCTGCTGCCCCAGGGCGAGAACCGCTGGAGCCGGCATCCGCTGGCCTGGCTGGTCGAGGCCGCCGACGACATCTGCTACGCGCTGCTCGACCTGGAGGACGGCCTGGAGATGGGCATCCTCGGTTTCGACGAGGTGGCCGGCATCCTGACCCAGATCGCCGGCGGCGAGCCCGGCGACTTCGCGACCATGCGCGAGGAGGGCGTGTCCCAGCGGCGGCGGATCGCCGCGCTGCGCGGGGCGGCCATGGAGCGGGCGGTGACCGAGGTGGCCGGAGCGTTCGTCCAGCACGAGGCCGAGCTGCTCGGCGGCCGGCTGCGCCACGACCTGCTCGAGCTGTGCCACCCGGACCTGGACTGGGGGGTGAAGACGGCCAAGCAGCTGGCGCGGGAGCGCATCTTCCGCAACGAACGCAAGGCCAAGCTGGAGATCGGCGCCTACACCACGCTGGGCATCCTGCTGGAGGCCTTCATCGGCGCCGCCCACGAGCTGCACCACACCGGCGGCTCGACCTTCAAGCACCAGCGGGTGCTGGCGCTGATCGGCGAGAACACCCCGCGCCCCTCCTGGTCGCTCTACGACAGCTACCGGCGCATGCTCGACTTCATCGGCGGCATGACCGACCACTACGCGGTGGATCTGGCTCAGGAGATGGGCGGGCGGCTCAGGGGCGACTGAGCGGCGGGCCTCTGCGGCGCCGGTTCAGGCCGTCAGCTGCAGCGGCGGCTCCCCGTCAGGATCGCGATCGTCGTCGTCCAGGCCGATGACGCGGCGGATGGCGTCGCCGATGCGCCGGCTGCTGTTGGCGATGCCCTGGTTGCCGAACAGGCGGTTGAACTCGAACACGTAGGGATGCCCGTCGACCATGGCGATGTCGAAGCCGGCGTGGTCGATGTCGAGCTCGCGGGCCAGGCGGCGGGCCAGACCGATGGCCGCCTCGGGAATCGCCGCGTGGTCGATTCGTCCGCCCTGGCTGACGTTGGCGCGATAGCCCTCGAGCGGCGTGATCCGCCAGTAGGCGGCGATCACCTCGCCGCCGACCAGCACGATGCGCAGGTCACGGTCGATCGGCAGCCGCGCCTGGGCATACAGCACCGGCTCCTCGGCGACGTGGTCGTCGAGATCCTGGCGCGACGCGATCAGCCGTACGCCCTCGCCCATGGCGCTCTTGATGCGCTTGGCGATGAAGGGGTAGCCGAAGCGCGCCTCGATGTGGTCGAGAGCGGCGCGGGAGGTGCCGCGAATCTCGGTGGGCGGCACGTGCTCGGGGCACAGTGCCAGGAAGGCGCGGGTCTGCTGGACCTTGTCGTGGCCCAGGTGGTAGCTGGCCAGACTCGGGAAGATGCGCGCGCCGAGCCCGTAGGCCAGGGCATTGACCTGCCAGTATTCAGGGAACAGCAGCCAGTCCGCCTGACGGATCTCCTCCAGGTGATCGTACATGCGTTCCGGCTTGATATAGCGCACCCCGGGAATCCCCAGGGTGCGAAAAACGTCGAACGTGATGAGTTTCATGGTGATGAAAAGGCCATCTCCTGCGAAGGCGGCGAATTATTATCCGCCTTCATGGTTCTGGCAAGCGTTATCGGCCCTCGGGCATCCCCGAGGCAGGCATGATGAGGAGGAGCGCACGACAGTGAAGCGTGCTAGACCGTATTGGCGGCCGAAGAAGGTGCTGCTGATGGGGCTGCTGGGCGGCTGGCTGGCCGTGACCTCGGCCCTGCCGGCCTCGGCGTCATCGCCACTGGCGCTGGACGGTGTCGATCACTACACCTTGGCGCTGACCTGGCATCCCGGCTTCTGCGCCAGTCGCTCGCGGCCGCCACGAGAGTGCCGGGAGGCCCGGCTGCGGCGCGGGGCGGACGACAGCTTCGTGCTGCACGGGCTCTGGGCCTCGCTGCCCGACGACTTCCGCGAGCGCGGGGTCACGCGTCGTGACTGGTGGCGCCAGGGATGCTTCCTGGAAACGCCACGGCCGGACGGCGGTTTCTGCCGCGCCCATGCGCCGCTGGCGCTGCCGGACGCCCTCGGGCGGCGGCTGGATCGTGCCATGCCGGGGCGGGCGAGCTGCCTGGATCGCTACCAGTACGCCAAGCACGCGGCCTGCCTGGCGCTGCCCGAGGAAGCGCTGTTCGCGACCTCGCTCGAGCTGCTTGAGGCAGTGAACGACAGCGCCTTCGGCGACTTCGTGGCGCTGCATCGTGGCGGCGTGGTGGGGCGCAACGCCCTGATCGATGCCTTCGAGGCGGCTTTCGGCGAGGGCCGGGGGCGGGCGCTGCGCCTGGAGTGCCGCGGGCGCGGCAACCGGCTGCTGACCGAGGTGCGTATCGGCATCGATGCCGAGGCCCTCGACCGCTTCCCGTCGGCCGACAGCCTGGTACGGCTCGGCCGCGGGCGCTGCGCGACGCGGGTCAGGATCGCCGATTTCGACTGACGGCCATCCCTCAGTGCGGGGCGCGGCGGTGGATCGCGGCGATCACCGCCTCGCGGGTGGCGTCGTCGAGGGCATCCAGACGCCGCTCGGGCAGCCGCTCGGCCAGGGCATCGCCGCTGACCACCAGCAGGTCATCGGCGGCCTCGGGGTGCTCGATCTGCCAGCCAGGCAGGGCCAGCACGCCCTGCACCGGCACCGGTTGGCCCAGCTCTTGCTCCAGCCATTCGGCCAGCCAGCGCGCGGCGCGGCGGGTGTCGCGCAGCGGGCGTCGCTCGATCCAGCCCGGGAAGCGCAGGCGAGCGTGTTCGACCGTGACGCGGTTGTCCTCCTCGCCAGAGGGGCGCACCGTCGGGCTGCGGGCCCAGGTCTCGACGGCGAACACGCCATGGGGCGTGATCGCCACGTGATCGAGCGTGTCGCCTTCGGCGGGCACGTCGTGGAAGATGACGTAGGGGTGTGACTCGGGGCGGATCAGTCGCTCGAGCTCCTGGCCCACCGCCAGTTCGCAGGCCAGCCCCAGCTTGAGGCGGCGGATGCGCTGGAAGTCGCGGATCAGTCGGAAGCAGAAGATCAGCACCAGCAGCGTGGAGAGCGCGCCGTAGAGGGTCCATTCGACCCATTCCGGTTCGTCGGAGAACAGCATGCGCCCCATGCCGTAGACCAGCGGCGTCATGATCACGATCGGGCCCAGGGCGCCGTTGAGGAACAGGCCGGCGAAGGCGCGGTCCAGACGGTCGCGCAGCGACTGGCCCGGCTCGCGCAGCGGGTGGGCGTCGAAGGGCGAGCTGACCCGGGCGTCGTGCAGATTTCGCAGCCCGACCACGATCACCGCGGTCGCCGCCAGAGGAAACAGGAAGATGAGGGGAATCAGGTATTCCAGCCAGGCCATCGGGAGTCCTTGCCCGTGGGGGATCCCGTCTATTGTAGACAGGATCGGCGCCCCGAGGCCATGCTCGGCGCGCATGCCGAGAAGCGAGGAGTGACATGAGCGATCGTCAGGCGCCGCTCGGCGCCGATCTCGAGGCCCTGGCGGCTTTCGTGGCGAGCACGCCGCGCCTGGCCGTGCTGACCGGGGCCGGCGTCAGCACGGCCAGCGGCATCCCCGACTATCGCGACGACGGCGGCGACTGGAAGCGCTCGCCGCCGATGCAGCATGGCGTCTTCATGGGCAGCCAGGCCGCCCGGCAGCGCTATTGGGCGCGGGCGCTGATCGGCTTCCGCACGCTTCAGGAGGCGCGCCCCAACGAGGCCCATGATGCCCTGGCGTGGCTCGAGGCCGAAGGGCGGGTGATCGGCATCATCACCCAGAACGTCGACGGCCTGCATCGCCGCGCCGGCTCGCGTCGGGTGATCGAGCTGCATGGCCGGGCCGACCTGGTGCGCTGCATGGGCTGCGGGGCGACACGCATGCGCCATGATCTGCATGCCGAGCTGGCCCGCCACAATCCCGACTGGCTCGACACCGGCGCCCGGGCCGGTCCGGATGGCGATGCCGACCTGGAAGCGGACTTCGCGGGCTTCAGTGTGCCGGACTGCACCCGCTGCGGTGACGGCATCTGGAAGCCGGACGTGGTGTTCTTCGGCGACAGCGTGCCTCGCCCCCGCGTGGACGAGGCCTTCGCGTTGCTGGAGGAGGCCGACGGGCTGCTGGTGGTGGGCTCGTCGCTGATGGTCTACTCGGGCTTCCGCTTCGCCCGCGAAGCCGCCCGGGCCGGCAAGCCACTGGCCTGTCTGAACCTCGGACTCACCCGCGCCGATGACCTCTATACGCTCAAGGTCACGGCCGTCGCCGAGGCCGGGCTGGCCGCGCTGGTCGAGACGCTGAAGGAAGGGCCTAGCCGCCGGCCAGCCTGACCTTGAACCCTCGCTTCTCCAGCTCGCCCTTGAGCACCTCGCGCTGGTCGCCTTGAATCTCGATCACGCCGTCCTTCAGGGCGCCGCCGGTGCCGCAGCGTTTCTTGAGCTCCTTGGCCAGGGTCTTGAGCTCGTCGGCCTTGAGCGGCACGCCATCGACCAGGGTCACGCCCTTGCCCTTGCGGCCCTTGGTCTCGCGGCGTAGGCGCACGATGCCGTCCAGGCCCGCCAGGCGCTCCTCTTCGGCGGCCTCGGCGCAGCGGCAGTCGTCGACGGGCTGGCGGCACTCGGGGCAGGTGTCGCCGTGTTCGGTGGAGTAGACCAGGCCACGCAGCTGGTCCTGGAAAGATGCCATGGGGCCTCCTCGGCAATGGATGCGGGCCCCAGATGATACGAGGCCCGGCGGCGGCGGTCGATGCGGGCGGGCCTTGCGCGTCGGCTCATGTGTGCCGACGGTCGGGCCCGAGGACCTCGGGGCCGAGCTCGGAGGCCTGGTTCAGCCCCAGCAAGCCGATCGTCCGGTCCACTTCTCCGCGCAGCAGGTCGAGGGCATGCGCGACGCCGGCCTGGCCGCCGGCGGCCAGGCCGTACAGCGTCGCTCGCCCCAGCCAGACCGCATCGGCCCCCAGGGCCAGCGCCTTGACGATATCCGTGCCACGCCGGAAGCCGCTGTCGATGAACAGCTGGCAGCGTTCGCCGACGGCCTTTCTGGCGTCGGGCAGCACCTCCAGCGGCGAGCAGGCGCTATCGAGCTGGCGCCCCCCATGATTGGAGAGTACCACCCCGTCGACGCCGAGTGTCGCGGCCTGCTCGGCCTCGGCCGGCGCCAGGATGCCCTTGACGATCAGCTTGCCCTGCCAGTGATCGCGCAGCCAGGCGATATCGTCCCAGTTGAGGGAAGGGTCCAGCTGCTGGCCGATGATGGCCGAGGCGCCCTGCACGCTCTGCTTGCCGGGCGGCAGCAGGTCGCCGAGGTTCTTGAAGGTGGGCATGCCGTCGGGGATCAGCACGTCGGCGATCCAGCGCGGGCGGGTCAGCAGATGCAGGAGATTGCGCAGCGTGGGCTGCATGGGCTTGCGGAAGTTGCGCAGGTCCCACTCCCGGTTGCCGTAGATGGCGCTGTCGGTGGTGACCACGAGCGTCTCGTATCGCGCCGTTCGGCAGCGTTCGACCAGTTTCCTGACGTAGTCGCGGTCGCGATAGAAGTAGATCTGCATCCAGGCCCTGAGGTCTTCGACGTCGGCGATCTCCTCCAGCGAGGTGGTGGCCACGTTGCTGAGCACGAAGGGGATGTTCGCAGCGGACGCCGCCGCGGCCAGCTTCAGGTCGCCGTTCTTCGTCATCATGCCGTTGTAGCCGGTCGGTCCGATCACCAGAGGCAGGGCATGTTGCCGGCCCAGCAGGGTGGTGGACAGGTCCCGGGGGCCGACGCGCGTCAGGGTTTTCGGTTCGAACCGGTAATCGTCGAACACCCGGCGGTTGCGATCCAGCGTGCGTTCATCGTCGGCACCGCCCTCGAGATACTCATGGACAAAATGGGGCAGTCTGCGGCGGGCGATCCGTGCCAGGTCCTCGATGTTGAGTGCCTTTCGATAGTCGGTTCCGGCATAGCTGGCGCGTTCCACGTGGGTCTCCCTTTGCCGATGGCGCATGACACCAATGTCTAATAACGAAGCGCTTTTCGCTCTCCTGCCATACTACCATACTAGTTGCATCGAAAAGGCGAGGGCCCATGGCCGTGCCGATAACGGGGTGACGTCATGAACACGACATTGCAGGCGCTGTGGCAGGAGATGCGCGACGAGGGGGCGGTGCGCCAGCGGCTCTACACGGTGCTGCGGCAGTCGATCATCCGCATGGTGCTGGCGCCGGGGCAGGCGCTGTCGGAGAAGGAGCTGGCCGAGACCTTTTCGGTCAGTCGTCAGCCCGTCCGCGAGGCCTTCATCCGGCTGTCGGAGGCCGGACTGGTCGAGGTGCGCCCCCAGCGTGGCACCTTCGTGGTCAAGATTTCGCAGCAGGCCGTTCTCGAGGCCCGTTTCGTGCGCGAGGCGGTCGAGGTGGCCGTGGCACGAGAGGCCGCCAGCAAGGGGCTGAGTGATCGCACCCTGGCGGAGCTGCACGAGCTGATCGCGCGACAGCGCCGGTGCATCGAGCCGGCGGATCACGATCGCTTCTTCCTGCTGGATGAAGAGTTCCATCGCACCCTGTCGCTGGGGGCCGGGCAGCAGACCGCCTGGAAGGTGGCCGAGGAGGTCAAGGCGCAGCTCGATCGCGTGCGCTATCTGAGCGTTCCCGAGAGCACGCCGCTCGACAAGCTGATCGCCCAGCACCAGGCGATCGTCGATGCAATCGAGCGACGCGATGCCGACGCGGCCGCCGAGGCGATGCGTGTTCACCAGTGCGAGATCCTGCAGTCGCTGCCCGACCTCGTGAGCCGATTCCCCGAAATGTTCCAGTCCGCCCTGATACCACCGCTTGTCGAGGAGAGCCAGGCATGAAGATCGAACGGGCCTATACCATCGTCACCGCACCGGGGCGCAACTTCGTCACCCTCAAGATCGTTACCGACGAGGGCGTCTACGGCATTGGTGATGCCACCCTCAACGGCCGCGAGCAGGCGGTGGTGGCCTATCTCGAGGAACACGTGATTCCGGCCCTGATCGGCCGCGATCCCCAGCGCATCGAGGACATCTGGCACTACCTCTATCGCGGTGCCTACTGGCGCCGCGGTCCGGTGACCATGACCGCCATCGCCGCCGTCGACATGGCGCTGTGGGATATCAAGGCCAAGGTCGCCGGGATGCCGCTGTACCAGCTGCTGGGCGGCAAGAGTCGCGAGCGAGTGATGGTCTACGGCCACGCCACCGGCAAGGACATCGAGTCCTGCCTCGAGGAGGTCGCGCGCCACGTCGAGCAGGGCTATCGCGCGGTTCGCGTGCAGGCCGGCGTGCCGGGGATCGCCAGCATCTACGGCGTGGCCAAGCGCCCCGGCGAGCGCTACGAGCCCGCCGATGCCGACCTGCCGGCCGAGCACGTCTGGAGCACCGCCAAGTATCTCAACCACGTGCCCAAGCTGTTCGCCGCCGTGCGCGAGCGCTTCGGCGATGACCTGCACGTGCTGCACGACGTCCACCACCGACTGACGCCCATCGAGGCGGCGCGACTGGGCAAGGAGGTCGAGCCCTACCACCTGTTCTGGCTCGAGGACTGCGTGCCGGCCGAGAACCAGGAGAGCTTCGGCCTGATCCGCCAGCACACCACCACGCCGCTGGCGGTGGGCGAGGTCTTCAACAGCCTCTTCGATGCCAAGGCGCTGATCGAGAACCAGTGGATCGACTATATCCGGGCGACCCTGACCCATGCCGGCGGCATCACCCACATGCGGCGGCTGGCCGACCTGGCCGGGCTCTATCACGTGCGCACCGGCTTCCACGGCCCGACCGATCTGTCGCCGGTCTGCCTGGGGGCGGCGATCCACTTCGATACCTGGGTGCCCAACTTCGGCATCCAGGAGTACATGCCTCATGCGGACGTGACCAACGAGGTCTTTCCCCACGACTACCGTTTCGAGGATGGCCACTTCATCGTCGGCGAGACGCCTGGACACGGCGTCGATATCGACGAGGACGCGGCCGCCCAATATCCCTATCGCCGTGCCAGCCTGCCGGTCAACCGGCTCGAGGACGGCACGCTGTGGCACTGGTAACGAGGTGAATCGATGAAAGCCTTTCAGGTAAACGCGCCCCAGGACTACCGGCTGGTCGAGGCCGAAGCCCCCGCGGTGGCCGCGGGCGAGGTCCAGGTGAAGGTGGCCTTCGCCGGGATCTGCGGCTCCGACATGCACATCATCCACGGTGACAACGCCTTCGTGCGTTTCCCGCGGATCACCGGCCACGAGTTCGCCGGGCTGGTCGAGGCGGTGGGCGAGGGTGTCGAGGGCGTGGCCGTCGGCGACCGGGTGTGTATCGATCCGGTGATCAGCTGCGGCGAGTGCTATCCCTGCCGCATCGGCCGTCCCAATGTCTGCACCGCGCTGGAAGTGATCGGCGTGCATCGCAACGGCGGCTTCGAGGAGCGGGTCAACGTGCCGGCCGGCAACGTCCATCGCCTGCCCGAGGGGCTCGGGCTGGATGCCGCGGCGCTGGTCGAACCCTATACCATCGCCGCCAACGTGCTGAGTCGCATGCAGCCGCATCCGGGCGATCGCCTGCTGATTCTCGGGGCCGGCGTGATCGGCCTGACCATTCTGCAGGTGGCTCGCGCCCAGGGCATCGAGGACATCACCGTCAGCGACGTCATCGACGCTCGCCTGGAGACCGCTCGCGAGCTGGGCGCCACCCGAACCCTCAACGGCGCCGAGCAGGACGTCGAGGCCGAGGTCGAGGCGCTGACCGGCGGTGAAGGCATGCCGCTGATCGCCGATGCCGCCTGCGTGCCGGCCCTGCTGCCGCAGATGCTGCGCATGGCGTCGCCGGCGGGCCGCATCGGGCTGCTTGGCTTCAACCCGACGCCCAGCGATCTGGTGCAGCTGGAGGTGATCAAGAAGGAGCTGACCCTGGTCGGCTCGCGACTCAACAACCGCAAGTTTCCGGAAGTGATCGAGCTGATGGCATCCGGGCGACTCGATCCGCTGGCGCTGGTGAGCCATCGCCTGCCCTTCGACGACATGCCCGGGGCCATCGAGATGATCGATCATCATCCCGAAAGTGCCCGCAAGGTACTGATCGAGATCGGTGCCTGAGGGCTGCACTCGCGCCATCCAGCCAACAACACACAACAGCAAGTGCCAGGAGAACACGCCATGTTCAAGCGACTCGTCACCAGCGCCGTCCTCGGCGCCGCCCTGCTCGGCAGCCAGGCCAGCCTCGCCGCCGACTACACCCTGAAGTTCGGCCATCTGGCCAACGAGCAGCACATCTGGAACCAGGCGGCCCTCAAGTTCAAGGAACTGGTCGAGGAGAACTCCGACGGGCAGATCGAGGTTCAGGTCTATCCCAACGAGCAGCTCGGCGCCGAGATGGACGTCATCAACAGCATCCAGCTGGGCACCGCCGACATGACCATCACCGGCGAGAGCCTGCAGAACTGGGCGCCCAAGGCGGCGATGATGGCCGTGCCCTATGCCTTCCGCGACTCCGAGCACCTCAGGCAGGCCGTGGAAGGGGATATCGGCGACCAGATCGAGGCTCAGATCACCGAACGCGCCAACCTGGTGCCGCTGGCCTGGTTCGAGCGCGGCCCGCGCGAGCTGACCAGCAACCGTCCGATCACCTCGCCCGAGGATCTGGACGGCATCCGCCTGCGGGTGCCCAACGTGCCGCTGTTCGTCGACGCCTGGGAGGCGCTGGGCGCGCGGCCGACGCCGATGGCCTTCAGCGAGGTCTTCACCGCGCTGCAGCAGAGCACCATACAGGCCCAGGAGAACCCGCTGAGCCTGATCGAGAGCGCCAGCTTCGATGAGGTGCAGGACTACGTGAACCTCACTGGCCACGTGCGCAGCTGGATCTACGTGGTGATCGGCAGGAACCAGCTCGAGGCGATGCCCGACGACTTGCAGCAGGTCGTGCGTGATGCCGCCCAGGAGATGCAGGCCTACGAAGCCGACCTGTTCGCGACGGACCAGGAGCGTCTGCGCCAGAGCCTGGAGGAGCGCGGCATGGAGTTCGTCGAGGTTGACACCGAGGCCTTCGCCGAGAAGGCGCGCCCGGCGGTGCTCGAGGCGCTGAACGACGAGCAGCGTGCGCTCTACGACGCGATTCAGGACCTCTAAAGTACGGGGCGGGCACTTCGGTGCCCGCCACTTCCTTCCTGTTGCCATCGGGGTGGCCGATCACCCCCGAGAGGTGTACCCATGGATGCTTCCGAGCAGCGGGCCGTCGAGGAGCTCGACGCCCTGTCGGCGGTGCCACGCCTGCCGGGCCTGGCCGGTCGTGTGATCGGCTGGCTCGATACCCTGTTCACCTTCCTCGCGACACTGGCACTGGTGGGCATCGCCGCCACCGTGCTGCTGCAGGTCGTCGGGCGTCTGGCGCTGCCTTCCTCGCCGGCCTGGACCGAAGAACTGTCGCGTTACCTGTTCATCTACATGGTCGCCCTCTCCGCCGGCGTGGTGATCCGCCGGCGCCGCAACGTCAACGTGGAGCTCTTCCATCACTGGATGGGGCCGCGCGGGCGGGCGATCTACCAGGTGCTGGTATGCCTGCTGGTGGGGGGCTTCGCCCTGATCGTGCTGCCCTACGCCTGGCAGTACGCCGCCAATGGCACCTGGCAGACCTCGCCGACCCTGAGGGTGCCCATGCTCTACATTTTCTTCTCCACCGTGGTGCTGTTCGGGCTGGTCCTGTTGTATAGCGCCATCGGTGTCATCGAAGGCCTTTGGGGTGCCTGGCACCCGGCCTCCCACGCCGATACGGAGACCCCGTGATGGAAGTGATCGCGCTGTTCGCCGTCTTCCTGGTGCTGCTGCTGGTCGGGGTGCCGATCGCCTTCTCGCTGGGCATCGCCTCGCTGAGCTATCTGCTGCTGGCGGGGATTCCGCTGACCATCGTGCCGCAGCGCCTCTACTCGGGAATCGACACTTTCGTGCTGTTGTGTATTCCCGGTTTCGTGCTGGCCGGGAACCTGATGAACGTCGGCAACATCACCGAGCACATCGTGCGTTTCTCCAACGCCCTCGTCGGCCACATCCGCGGCGGCCTGGGCCTGGCCAACGTCGGCGGCTCGATGATCTTCGGCGGCATCTCGGGCACGGCCGTGGCGGATGCCGCCAGCATCGGCTCGGTGATGATTCCCGGCATGTCGAAGGCCGGCTACGACAAGCCGTTCTCGGCCGCCGTCACTGCGGCCTCCTCGACCATCGGGCCGATCATCCCGCCCAGCGTGCCGATGATCATCGCCGGCTCGCTGACCGGCGTCTCGGTCGGCCGCATGTTCCTGGCCGGCGCCATCCCGGGCATCCTGCTGGGCGTGGCGATGATGGTCACTGTCTACCTGCTGGCCATTCGCCGCGGCTATCCCAAGGAGAAGCGGGTATCCCTGCTGCAGCTGGTGCGCGAGGGGCGCACCGCCTTCTGGGCGCTGCTGATGACCGCCATCATTCTCTACGGCATCATCGGCGGTTTCTTCACGCCCACCGAGGCCTCCATCGTCGCCAGCCTCTATGCGCTGGTGGTCGGCATGTACGTCTACAAGGGGCTCTCCTGGCGCAAGCTGCCGGCCATCCTCACCGACACCGTGCTGACCTCTTCCGCACTGCTGCTGCTGGTGGGGCTGGCCAACCTGTTCGGCTGGATCCTGACCAGCGAGCAGATTCCCCAGATGGTCGCGTCCGGCATCCTGGCGATCAGCGAGAATCCGCTGGTGGTGATCCTGATCCTCAACCTGATCATGTTGTGCGTCGGCGCCTTCATGGAGACGATCGCTGCGCTGATCATCCTCTTCCCGGCGCTGCTGGGCGTGGCGACCGGGGTGGGCATGGACCCGGTGCACTTCGCGGTGATGGCGGTGCTCAACCTGATGATCGGCCTCACCACACCACCGGTGGGCGTCTGCCTGTTCGTGGTCTCGGGGATCGGCAACCTGCAGGTGCTGACCGTGGCCCGGGCGATCCTGCCGTTCCTGATCTGCAACCTTGCCGTGCTGCTGCTGGTGGCCTACGTGCCGGCCATCTCGATGTGGCTGCCCAACCTGATCCTCGGCCCGTAAGGCCGCGCCCCTGACATGGAGAGCATGATGCAGAGTGTCAAACGGCTGCCGGCCAGTGCCGGCAGGGTTCGAATCGGCATGGTCCATCTGGGCCTGGGCGCCTTCCACCGCGCCCACCAGGCGGTCTACCTGGAGCGCTATCGCCAGCGTACCGGCGATGACGCCTGGGGCGTGAGCAGCGCCAACCTGCGTGCCAGCGTGGCGCTGGTCGATGCCCTGCGCGAGGCCGGCCATCGCTATCACGTGGCCGAATACGCCGACAGCGAGCATGTCACCGTGCGCGAGATCGGCGTGATCGAGGAGACGCTGTTCACCGGCAAGGACGAGAACGGCCGCTGGGGGCGCGACGTCGAGACGCTGCTCGAGCGCATGGCGTCCCCCGAGACCCGCATCGTCACCCTGACGGTGACCGAGAAGGGCTATTTCCTGAGCCCGGCCAGCGGCGAGCTGCTGGTCGACGACCCGCTGGTGGCCGCCGATATCGCTCATCCCGAGGCGCCGCGTACCGCGCCGGGGCTGCTGGTCGAGGCGCTGGCGCGACGTCATGCGGCAGGGCAGGCGCCGTTCACGGTGCTCAGCTGTGACAACATGCCCGACAACGGCAAGCGCACCCGGGCCGCCGTGATGGCGCTGGCGGCGCGGCGCGATGCCGGGCTGGCCGACTGGATCGCGGACGAGGTCGCCTTCCCGTGCAGCATGGTCGACCGCATCGTGCCGGCCATGACCGAGGCCGACTTCTCGCGCCTGGCAGTGCTCGGCATCGAGGATCGCAACGCCGTGGTCGGCGAGTCGTTCAGTCAGTGGGTGGTCGAGGACGACTTCCCCCAAGGGCGTCCCGACTGGGCCGCGGACGGCGTGGAGATGGTGGCCGACGTGGCCCCCTTCGAGACCATGAAGCTGCGGATGCTCAACGGCAGTCATTCCCTGCTCGCCTACCTGGGCGCGCTGGGTGGCATCGAGACGGTGGCCGAGGCCGTGGGCCGCGAGGATCTGACGTCGCTGCTGCGCCGCTACATGCTCGACGAGGCCGCCTCGACCCTCGCCATGCCCGAGGGCACGGACCTCGACGCCTACGCCGAGCAGCTGCTGGCCCGCTTCGCCAACGACAGCCTGCACCACCGTCTGCAGCAGATCGCCATGGACGGTTCCCAGAAGCTGCCCCAACGCTGGCTGAGTGGTGCCGAGATCCACCTTGCCGTCGGGCGAGACGTGGCCTGCACGGCGCTCGGTGTGGCCGCCTGGATTCGCTACACGGCCGGCACAGACCTGGCCGGCACCCCCCACGCCGTGGACGACCCGCTGGCCGACCGCCTGGCGGCGCTGCATGTGCGTCATGGCGATGACATCGCCGGTCTCGTTTCCGCCTTCATGGCCGTGGAAGACGTTTTCCCGCCGGCGCTGGCGGCCGAGCCGCGTTTCGTCGCCGCCGTCACCGCCGCCTACACCGATCTGACACAACAGGGGCTGGCCGGGGCGCTGGACGCCCTCGGACGGGCCTGATCGAGAGGACACTCCCATGGAACATACCTGGCGCTGGTTCGGCCCCGCGGACCCCATCACCCTCGACGAGATTCGCCAGACCGGTGCGACCGGCATCGTCACCGCGCTGCACGAGATTCCCAACGGCGAGGTCTGGCCGGTGGAGGCCATTGAAGAGCGCAAGCGAATGATCGAGGCCGCCGGCCTGTCCTGGTCGGTGGTCGAGAGCGTGCCGGTACACGAGGACATCAAGAAGGGGTTGCCGGAGCGTGACGCCCATATCGCCGCCTACCAGCAGACGCTGCGCAATCTGGCGGCCTGTGGCATCGACACCGTCTGCTACAACTTCATGCCGGTGCTCGACTGGACGCGCACCGACCTGAGCTGGCGCCTGCCGGACGGCGGACTGGCGCTGCGCTTCGATCAGGTCGCCTTCGCTGCCTTCGACCTCTACCTGCTGGCGCGCCCCGGCGCCGAGGCCGAGTACTCCGATGCCGAGAAGACCGAGGCGAGGGCGTATTTCGACGACCTCGACGAGGCCGGGCGAGCGCGCCTGAAAGACACCATCATCGCCGGGCTGCCCGGCGCCGAGGAGCACTACACGCTCGAGCAGTTCCGGGGTGTGCTGGCGGAGTATGCCGAGATCGATGCCGAGCGGCTGCGCGAGCATCTGGGCGACTTCCTGGAGGCCATCGTTCCGGTGGCCGAAGAGGTAGGCGTACGCCTGGCGATTCACCCCGACGACCCTCCCCGGCAGCTGTTCGGTCTCCCTCGGGTGGTGTCCGACCCCGAGGACGCCCAGTGGCTGCTCGAGCGGGTGCCGAGTCCGGCCAACGGGCTGACGCTTTGCACCGGCTCCTACGGCGTCAGCGCCGATATCGACCTGGTGGGCATGGCCGAACGCTTCGCGCAGAATATCTACTTCGCTCACCTGCGCTCCACGCAGCGCGAGGCACCGGACTCGCGCTCCTTTCACGAGGCTCCGCATCTGGGCGGGGACGTGGACATGGTCGGCGTGGTCCGGGCGCTCGTCGCCGAGGAGCGTCGTCGCGAACGCGAAGGCGGCCCGCGGCTGCCGCTGCGCCCCGACCATGGCCATCACATCCTCGACGATCAGCACCGCGATACCGCCCCGGGGTACCCGCTCTACGGGCGCCTCAAGGGGCTGGCCGAGCTGCGCGGGGTGGAGCTGGGGGTGCGTTCGTTGACCAGCTGAAGGAGACTGGCTCGACAGGTGATGTCCCCGCTAGTGTGCCGGCGGGGGCGTCGTCGTCTCGCGGAGTGAGGGAGTCTCAGGGAGCCGGCGTCGTGCCGGCGGCCAGCCGGGCGATTGCCGCCGGCAGCTCGCTGGCGTGGCCGATGGACACGGCGCCTTCCGGCGTCGTTTCCTCCTCGGGAAGGCGGTTCAGGTGCACCACCCGCATGCCGGCATCCAGGCCGGCCGCCACGCCCACCGCGGCATCGTCGATCACCACGCAGTGCTCGGGGGCATGGCCCATGGCCTCGGCGGCCTTGAGGTAGAGGGCCGGGTCGGGCTTCCACACCCCCAGGGTGTAGGCGCTGAACAGCCGGTCGCCGAAGTGGTGGCCGAGCCCGGAGCTTTCCATGGCGCAGCGGATCTTGCGCTCCGGGCCGTTGGAGACCACCGCACGGGGATGCTCGGCGAGGGCCTCCAGGGCCGCCGGCATGCCGTCGATCGTGGCCAGCTCCGCGCGCATCCGCGCTTCCATCCGTGCCCGCATTTCGTCTTCCGCCGACCGGCGGCGCGCCTCGTCGAGGCTGCCGTGGTGGGCTTCCAGTGCCTGCACGATGGACAGGAAGCGCACGCCGCGAAACTCGTCCATGTACTGGCGGGCGGTGAAGGGCAGGCCGTGGCGCGGCAGGATCTCGGCCATCACCTCGGCCAGCAGGATCTCGCTGTCGACCAGGGTGCCGTCGGAATCGAAGAGCAGGCAGAGGGGCTGGGGCATGGTGTCCTCGTGATCGATCATGGAGTCAGGCCGGCGTGCGGGCCGGTTCGTTGAACGGGCTCAGCGGCCGCTCGCCGGACAACGCCAGGCGGATGTTGTCCACCGCGCGCTTGGCCATGTCATAGCGGGTCTCGTGGGTCGCCGAGCCGATGTGCGGCAGGGCGACCACGTTGGCCATGCGGGGCAGTGGGGAATCGGCCGGCAGTGGCTCGCGCTCGAAGACGTCGAGCCCGGCGGCGCGGATGCGTCCGGT
Organism: Halomonas sp. HG01; assembly: GCF_000968715.2. NCBI lineage: Bacteria > Pseudomonadati > Pseudomonadota > Gammaproteobacteria > Oceanospirillales > Halomonadaceae > Halomonas > Halomonas sp. HG01. The sequence goes on from NZ_CP022134.1 coordinate 45,624, forward strand.
GTCCAGCGCCTCGATCAGCGCCGCCTCGTCGACCACCTTGCCGCGGGCAATGTTGACCAGGATCGCCGAGTCGCGCATCAGGCCGAGCTCGCGTTCGCCGATCAGCCGCTCGGTCTCGGCGCTCAGCGGCACGGTGACGCAGACGAAGTCGGCCTCGGCGAGCAGTTCGTCCAGCTCGCGGCGCCGGGCGCCGAGTTCGTCCTCGAGCGCCGGCTTCGGCGAGGCGTTGGAATAGAGAATGCGCATGCCGAAGCCCAGCGCGCCGCGCCTGGCGATGGCGGCGCCGATACGCCCCATGCCGACCATGCCCAGGGTCTTGCCGTGCACGTCGCTGCCGTAGTGGGCCTCGCCGATGCTGGCCTGCCAGTCGCCGCGACGAACGAGGTTGGCCAACTCCACGGCGCGGCGGGCCGTCGCCATGATCAGCAGGAAGCCGGTGTCGGCGGTGGTCTCGGTGAGCACGTCCGGGGTGTGGCACAGCTGGATGCCTCGGCGTGCCAGTTCCTCGACCGGATAGGCGTCGACGCCCACCGAAACGCTGGAGATCGCCTCCAGCTGCGGGGCGGCATCGAGCAGCTCGGCGGTGATCGAGCGGCCGGCGCCGATCAGGCCGTGGGCCTCGGCCAGGGCGGCGCGGAAGCCCGGGTCGTCGAGGTCATCCAGATGGCCGAAGTCGTCGACGTGGAAGTCGCGCTTCAGCTCGGCGAGCAGGTCTTCGGGAAGAGGGCGATAGACGGCAATTCGCTTCGACATGGGCATCTCCTTGCTCCTTGGGTGTCGGTCATGCCTCGAGCTCGGTGAGGCGTTCGCGTGAGGGTAGCCCTTCCATATCGCCCGGCACCTGCACGGCGAGGGCGCCGATCAGGTTGCCGCGCCGCAGGGCCTCACGCGGCGAGCGGCCGTCGAGCAGGGCGCTGATCGCCCCGACCGCGAAGCCATCGCCGGCGCCCACGGTGTCGACGACGTTGGAGACGGCCACGCCGGGAATCTCGAAGCTCTCCTCGTGCCCGTCGAGCGTACCACGGTAGTAGCTGCCTTCCGGGCCCAGCTTGATGATCACCGCCCGGGCGCCGCGGTCGAGGTAGAAGCCGGCGATGTCGTGGGGCGTGTCCAGCCCGGTCAGGCGGCGGCCCTCCGCCAGGCCCGGCAGCACCCAGTCGGCGTGGCCGGCCATGGCGTTGAGGGTGTCGCGCATCTCGGCCTCGCTGGCCCACAGCGACGGGCGCAGGTTGGGGTCGAAGGAGATGCTGGCGCCGGCCTGGCGGGCCCGCTCGAGCATGTGCCAGGACAGCTCGCGGCAGCTGGCCGAGAGGGCCGGCGGGATGCCGGTGGCGTGCAGGTGACGGGCGGCGCCGAAGTTCACCGCCCGGGCATCTTCCGGCGACAGCCGGCTGGCGGCGCTGCCGCGGCGGAAGTATTCGACGTGCGGATCGGCGCCGCCCTGGGCGCGTTCCTTGAAGATCAGTCCGGTGGAGGCGTCCGGGTCGCCGGTCAGGTGACGGCAGTCCAGGCCCTCGGCCTCGAGGGTGTGGCGGATGTAGCGGCCGAAGCCGTCGTCGCCGACCCGGCTCAGCCAGCCGACGCCGAAGCCCAGTCGCGCCAGGCCGATGGCGACGTTGGTGTCCGCACCGGCGATTCGGCGTCGGAAGGTCTCGACCTCGGCCAGTTCGCCGGCGGCCTCGGCGACGAACAGGGTCATGGCCTCGCCGAAGGCGAGAATCTCGGGGCTGGGGGAGGGTGTGGTCATTGGCGGTATCTCCTGCATCATGATGGGAACGTTACCATCGAGCGGCGAGTCGCGCCGCTCGATGGCGCTATGGTGTCAGCGGCGGGTCGAGCCGCGGGCGATCAGGGTCGGTGAGAAGCGGACCTGCCGGGGCGGGCGCCGGCTATCGGTCAGGCGCTCCAGCAGGCTGTCCATGGCGGCCCGGCCGATCGCTTCGGTGGGCTGGGCGAGGGTGGTGATGCCGGGGCCGACCAGGCCGCACCAGTCGAGTTCGTCGATGCCCATCAGGCCGGTGGTGCCGAGGGTGTCGCCGCGGGTCTGCAACACGCGCGTGACCGCCAGGGTGACGTTGCCGTTGGCGCACAGCAGGGCCCTGGGGGCGGCGGCCGGGCGGTCGAGGAAATCGGCGATGGCGCGCTCCAGGGCCGGGGTGTCGTCGAGCGGCAGACAGCAGACTTCACCCTCCAGCCCATCGGCGCCGAGCTTGGTCCAGAAGCGCTCCAGGCGGCGCTGGCGGGAGCTGGCGCGTTCCGGCGGCTCGCTGATGTACAGCAGCTCGCCGTAGCCCTGGGCCCGCAGATGCTCCAGGGCGGCGTCGATGGCGCGGTCGTTGTCGAGGCCGGCCATGTCCGCCTCGAGATCGTCCAGCGAGCGGTCGAGCAGCACCAGCGGCGTGTCCCGCTCGGTCAGGGCCGCGAGCTCCTCGCCGGGGTGGCCGGCGACGTTGAGCACCAGGCCTTCGACACGGTACGACGCCAGCAGCGCCAGATGATCGCGTTCCTGGGCGGGGTCGTTGTCGGTGTTGCAGACCATCAGCGAGAAGCCGTGGGCGCGGCAGGCCTGCTCCACGCCGTGCATCACCGCCACCGAGAAGGGGTTGCGGATGTCGGCGACCAGCATGCCGATCAGCCCCGACTGTCCGCCCTTGAGGCCGCGCGCGATGCGGTTGGGCCGGTAGCCGAGTCGGCTGGCGCTGGCGGCGATGCGCTGCTGCATGTCGGGCGACAGCCGGCTGCGCTCATCGCCGAAATAGCGCGAGACGCTGGTCTTGGAGACGCCAGCGTCGCGGGCGACTTCCAGGATGGTGGCGCGGGATCGGCGTGTCGGAGCGGTCATGAAGGGGCATCACGAAAAATGGGAACGTTCCCAAATTAGTGGCAAGCGCCATGACATGACAAGTCCGACGTGATTAGACCATGGTGGAGAAGCGGGCCCCTAGGCCCGTGACAGCGAGCGCTGGCGGTCGTGTTCCAGGCGGGCGATCACGGTGGGCAGCTGGAACATGCTGGTGATCATGATGGCGCCTTCCGGCGTCTCTTCTGCGTCGGGGAAGCGGTTGAGGTGGATCACCGTCATGCCGGCATTCAGCGCCGCCTGGACGCCGACCAGGGCGTCGTCGATGGCCACGCAGTCCTCGGGCGCGTAGCCCAGCATGGCCCCGGCGTGGCGATACAGGCAGGGGTCGGGCTTCCAGCACTGCGCCTCGTAGGCGCTGAACAGGTGATCGCCGAATACCGGCTCGAGGTTGGTCGCCAGCAGCGAGGTGCGGATCTTGTTGATCGGCCCGTTGGAGACCACGCCCATGGGATGGCCGGACAGGGCGGCCAGGGCCTCGGCGGCGCCGGTGATCGGCGTCAGGTCGGTGGCCAGGCGGCGGTTGAGGTTGGCGCGCATGTCGCGCTCCAGCACCTCGAGGCGGTCCGGGTCGACGGCGCCATGGCGGCTCTCCAGCTCGGCGACGATATGGCGGAAGCGGGCGCCGCGGAACTCGCCGACGTAGTCGCTGGCCTGGAAGGGCAGGCCGGCGGCGGTCAGGCTGGTTTCCATCTCGGCGGCGAGCAGGGGCTCGCTGTCGACCAGGGTGCCATCGCAATCGAAGAGTAGGCAGAGAGGGCGGGCCATCACCGGTAACCTCGCGGGCGTGTCATTCGGCTTTAACGCTATTGTCTCATATCGGCAGCGTTCATCTTTAGTTTAAGACCATTTCCGCGACTTTGTGAACAGTGTTTTTCAATTCAATCTTTGCTGCACATTCTTCATGCGCCGGGTGAGATCAGCCCGGCGCCATCACCAGCATCGCCGCCCCGGCCAGATAGCAGCCGGCAATGGCCAGGCTCTCGAAGCCGATGCGGCCGGGCCCCAGGCGCTCGCGGTGGATCATGCCGACCATCAGGATGGCGGTCATCAGCAGCGAGATCGCCACCCACAGCGCCACGCCGTCGGGCATGGCGTGATAGATCGAGCCGCCGCGATAGGCCGCGTCCGAGGCGGCCACGAACAGGGTGTCGAAGGCATTGCCGCCGATGATGCCGGCCACGGCCAGGGTCAACGCGCCCCGGCGCACCGCCGCGATCGAGGTCACGAGCTCCGGCAGCGAGGTGACCACCGCGGTCATCAGCACGCCCACCACCGACTGCCCGAGGCCGGTGTCCTCGGCGATCACCGAGGCCACGCCTTCCAGCAGCCAGCCGCTGGCGCCGAGCACCACGGCCAGGCCCAGGAAACTCAGCCACAGCCGCGTCGCCGAACGGTTCCGGGCCTGCTCGTCCGGCACGTCCGGCGTCGTTTCCCGGGTCTGGGCCGGCCGCCACATGGGGCGGTCGCGGGTACGCTCCGCCAGCCGCAGCCCGAACAGGTAGCTGATCACGATCAGCGGTGTGACGGGGTGGACCTGCCACAGGGTCCATTCCGGGGCGAAGCGGCCCACCAGCACCAGGGTCAGCAGGCACAGCAGCAGGCCGCCCTGCATCAGGTTGCCGATGGAGGCGGCGGCGTGCTCCAGGTTGGCGCGCCGGTGGGTCAGGTCGGCGATGGTCAGGAACAGGGTCTGGACGGCGATGCCCCCCAGGGCGTTGCTCATCGCCAGGGTGGGGCGGTCGGCCAGCGCCGCCGAGACCGACAGCACCAGTCCCGACAGCGAGGTGGCCATGCCCAGCAGCACGGCGCCGGCGATGGCCTCGCCTAGGCCGGTGCGGTCGGCCAGGTCGTCGACGATGTGCGTCAGCCGCGTGCCGGCGACGCCGATCACCAGGGCGCAGGCGACGAACGCCGCGAAGGCGAGGGGCAGCGAGAGGGCGCTCAGCATGGCCGGCGGCCGTTCGGCATGAGGAGGGGATGTCGCGAGGGGGACGGAAAGGCCGAGGGCGGCGCGGGCATGGGAGCTCCTGGCGGGGCATGGGAAGCGAGCCGCCAGTCCAGCGCGAAGCCGGGTGTCGCGTCAAGGCGCCGAGGGGATCGAGCGCCTTGAAACGCCTCGGCCCCGCATGAGCGGGGCCGAGGGCGTGGGGCGGTGAATCGCGGCGTGGATCAGCCGCGGTTGCGGGCCGGGGCGTTGCCCAGTGCCTGGTGGGCGCGCTCGAGGTCCTCGGGTTCAAGCTCCCAGGCCTTGGGGTCCAGGTCCAGATCCGGGTGATCCTTGGCGTTGAAGACCGGTTGCTCCACGCCGGCGCGCATCTGGCCGTCGAAGTCCCGCAGGATGCGCAGGCCCGGCTTGAACAGCATGATCAGGGCGATCAGGTTGGCCACCGCCAGCAGGCCCATGGTCACGTCGGCGAAGCCGAACGCGGTGCCCAGGTCGGTGGTGGCGCCCCAGCAGACCAGCAGCACGATGGTCACGCGGAAGGCATTGAACAGGCCCTGATTGCGGCGGCTGAAGAAGTTCAGGCTGTTCTCGCCCAGATAGTAGTTGTAGAGGATGGTGCTGAAGGCGAACAGCAGCAGCGCGATGCTGACGAAGGTGCGGCCCCATTCGCCGACGTGGTCGGCCAGGGCGGCCTGGGTCAGGGCGATGCCGGCGACGTCGACGCCGGCGCCCGCTTCATAGACGCCGCTGAGCAGGATCACGAAAGCGGTGGCGGAGCAGATGATCACGGTGTCGATGAACACCGAGAAGGCCTGCACGATGCCCTGGTTGGCCGGGTGCGGCACGTAGGCCACGGCCGCCACGTTGGGCGCGCTGCCGAGGCCGGCCTCGTTGGAGAACAGGCCGCGCTTGAGGCCCATCATGATGGCCGCGCCGATGCCGCCGCCGATGGCCGGCTCGAGACCGAAGGCGCTCTTCACGATCAGCGCGATGACGTCCGGAATCTGGGTGATGTTCAGGGCCAGCACCACCAGCGCGATCAGCAGATAGCCGCCGGCCATGATCGGCACCAGGAACTCGGAGATGCGGGCGATACGCTTGATGCCGCCGAAGATGATCAGGCCCACCAGCAGCGCCAGGCCGAGACCGCTGTAGAGCACCGGCACGCCGAAGGCGTCGCCGAAGGAGGTGGCCACGGAATAGGACTGCAGGGCGGTGAAGGCGAAGCCGAAGGTCACCAGCAGCAGCGCCGAGTAGACGCCGGCCAGCCAGTTCCAGTGGCGGCCAAGGCCACGGGAGATGTAGTAGGCCGGGCCACCGCGATAGGTGCCGTCGCCTTCGGCGGTCTTGTAGGTCTGCGCCAGGGTGCACTCGAGGAAGCTGGTGGCCATGCCCATCAGGCCGACGACCCACATCCAGAACACGGCGCCGGGGCCGCCAAGGGTGATGGCCACGGCGACGCCGGCGATGTTGCCGCCGCCGACCCGGCCGGCCACCGACAGCACCAGCGCCTGGAAGGAGCTCAGGTGGCCGTGCTTGTCCTTCTTGAAGGCCTGGCTGGCGCCCAGGATGCGGAACATGCGGCCGAAGTAGCGGAACTGCACGAAGCGCGAGGCGACGGTGAAGCCGATGCCCACGGCGATCAGCAGTACGATCAGGACCTTGCCCCATAGCAGGTCGTTGAGGAAAGCCAACATTCCATTCATCTCCATCTTGGCGTTATTCGCGGTGCGGGGGATTTAAGCAGGCCGCGGTCACGCTGTGATTTGACGCTATGGTGCAGCCTGGCGCACCATGCGCCGCACCCAGTGCACCAGGGTGCACCATCTTGGGGCGAGCGCCCGACAGGAACCCACCGACATGCATGACGACTTCGCGGCCAACCTCCGGCTGCTATGCAGCTACTACCGCTCCATCGCCGAGGTCTGCCGCCGGCTCGACATCAATCGGGCCCAGTTCAACCGCTATCTCAGCGGCCGCTACAAGCCCGCCAGCAACACCATGCGCCGCATCTGCGACTTCTTCGGCGTCGAGGTGCACGAGATCCTGCTGCCCCACGACGAGTTCCGCTCGCTGGTGCGGCTGCATCCGACGCCGGACGGCGAGTCGCCCGAGCGGGCGCCGTCGCTGGGGCTGCCCGCCGCGCTGCTCGAGCAGGGGCGTCAGGGCATGTCGCGCTATCTCGGCTGCTACCACGAGTATTACCTGGCCATGTCGCGGCCCGGGCAGGTGCTGTGCACCCTGGTCTGCCTCGAGCGGCGCGGCGAGGACGTGCTCTACCAGCGCACCGAGCGCATGCCGCCCCGTGCCGGTGGCCGCCACTGGCACAACCGCTATCAGGGCGTGGCGCTGCTGCTGACCGACCGCCTGTTCCTGGCCGATCACGAGTCGCTCAACGGTCACGAGATGACCCAGACCATCCTCTTCCCCAGCTTCAAGAGTCACGTCGCGCGACTCACCGGGCTCAAGCTGGGCGTGGCCGACAGCAGCGAGCGCATGCCCTGCGGCGTGCGGGTGGTCTACGAGCGCATCGCCGACACGGTCAGCCCGCGCCAGGCGCTGGCGCAGTGCGGCCTCTACGACCTGGACGACCCGGCCCTCGATCCCGATATCGTGGCGGCGATCCACAACGACATCGGCCCCGGAGAGTGGCATTTCCGGGCGCGCTACCTCTAGGCAGGCACGTCAGCGTGCGGCGTGGCGGCCGCAGTTCTCGCGGTAGGCCGGGGCGTCGGCGCCCAGTGCCAGCTGCTCGGTGACGGTGTGGTAGTAGAACGGCAGGGCGGGGCGGTCGACGCGCACGGCGTCGCCGCACAGGCCGTAGCCCTTGTTCACCTCGAGCAGGCGCTCGATCTCGACACCGTCCTGGGCCTCGAGGCGCTCGGCGATACGCTCGGCGATCCGGTCGTCGCGGTCGTTGTCGGCCATCCACTGGCCGCCGAAGATCAGGCCGGCCACAAGCAGGATGGCGACCACGGGAATCCACAGATTGTGCATGGCGGGGCTCGCATGATGCCCGCCGGCACGGAGGCCGGCGGGGCGGGGACGCTTACTTGACGCGCGGGTCCAGTTCGCCGCGCTCGTAGCGCAGGAACATCTCTTCCAGGTTGATCGGCTTGATCTTGCTGGCCTGGCCGGCGGTGCCGAAGGCTTCGTAGCGGGCCTTGCAGACTTCCTTCATGGCCGCGGTGCTGACCTTGAGGAACTTGCGCGGGTCGAACTCGGCCGGGTGCTCGGCCAGGAAGCGACGCACCGCGCCGGTGGAGGCCAGGCGCAGGTCGGTGTCGATGTTGACCTTGCGCACGCCGTGCTTGATGCCCTCGACGATCTCCTCGACCGGCACGCCGTAGGTCTCGGGGATGGCGCCGCCGAACTCGTTGATCACCTCGAGCCACTCCTGCGGCACGGAGGAGGAGCCGTGCATCACCAGGTGGGTCTCGGGGATGCGGGCGTGGATCTCCTTGATGCGCTGGATGGAGAGGGTGTCGCCGGTGGGCGGCTGGGTGAACTTGTAGGCGCCGTGGCTGGTGCCGATGGCGATCGCCAGGGCGTCCACGTGGGTGGCCTTGACGAACTCGGCGGCCTCTTCCGGGTCGGTCAGCAGCTGGTCGTGATCGAGCTTGCCCTCGGCGCCGACGCCGTCTTCCTCGCCGGCCATGCCGGTTTCCAGGCTGCCCAGGCAGCCCAGCTCGCCCTCGACGGAGACGCCGCAGGCGTGGGCCATCTCGACGGTGCGACGGGTGACGTCGACGTTGTAGTCGTAGCTGGTCGGGGTCTTGCCGTCGGTGCCCAGCGAGCCGTCCATCATCACCGAGGAGAAGCCCAGCTGGATGGAGCGCTGGCACACCGCGGGGCTGGTGCCGTGGTCCTGGTGCATGACCACCGGGATGTGCGGGAATTCCTCGACGGCGGCCAGGATCAGGTGGCGCAGGAAGGGCGCACCGGCATACTTGCGGGCGCCGGCGGAGGCCTGGACGATCACCGGAGAGTCGGTCTCGTCGGCGGCTTCCATGATGGCGCGCATCTGCTCGAGGTTGTTGACGTTGAACGCCGGGATGCCGTAGCCGTGCTCGGCGGCGTGGTCCAGCATCTGGCGCATGCTGATCAGTGCCATGAAGTCACCCTTTGTCGTGTGAGGCGGCGGGCTGCGCCGCCTGCATCGCAGTAATGATGGTTTATTTTGCGGCGGCTTCGAGGGCCGCGACCGCCGGCAGCACCTTGCCCTCGACGTATTCGAGGAAGGCGCCGCCGCCGGTGGAGATGTAGGAGACCCGGTCGGCGATGCCGTACTTGTCGATGGCCGCCAGGGTGTCGCCGCCGCCGGCGATGGAGAAACCGTCGCTCTCGGCGATGGCGTAGGACAGCGCCTCGGTGCCGTGGCCGAACTGGTCGATCTCGAACACGCCGACCGGGCCGTTCCACAGGATGGTGCCGGCGGCCTTGAGCTGCTCGCCGAGCCTGGCGGCGGTGTCCGGGCCGATGTCGAGGATCATCTCGTCATCATTCACCTGGTCGACCGGCTTGGTCACCGCGGTGGCGCTGTCGGAGAACTCGGTGGCCACCACCACGTCGGAGGGCAGCGGGATCTCGACTTTGTCCATCAGCGCCTTGGCGGCGTCGACCAGGTCGGCCTCGTGCAGCGACTTGCCGACGTTGTAGCCGGCCGCGGCGATGAAGGTGTTGGCGATGCCGCCGCCGACGATGATGCGGTCGCACTTCTCGGACAGCGCGTTGAGCACCTCGAGCTTGGTGGAGACCTTGGAGCCGCCGACGATGGCGGTCATCGGGCGCTTGGGCGTGGCCAGCGCCTTCTCCAGTGCCTCGAGTTCCTGGGCCAGCAGCGGGCCGGCGCAGGCGGCGGGAGCGAAGCGCGCCACGCCGTGGGTCGAGGCCTGGGCGCGGTGGGCGGTGCCGAAGGCATCCATCACGTAGACGTCGCACAGCGCGGCGTAGGCCTTGGCCAGCGCCTCGTCGTCCTTCTTCTCGCCCTTGTTGAAGCGCACGTTCTCGAGCAGCACGACCTCGCCGTCGGTGAAGGCGGGTGCCGTCTCCAGGTAGTCCTCGACCAGGCGCACCGGGCGACCGAGCAGGCCGGAGAGATGCTCGGCCACCGGCGCCAGGGAGAACTCCTCGGCCGGCTCACCCTCGGTGGGGCGTCCCAGGTGGCTCATCAGCATCACCTTGCCGCCGGCCTCGAGTGCCGCCTGGATGGTCGGCAGGGCGGCCCGCAGGCGGGCGTCGCTGGTCACCTGGCCGTTCTTGACGGGCACGTTCAGGTCCTCGCGGATCAGCACTCGCTGGCCGTCGAGGTCGAGGTCGGTCATCTTGCGCACGTTCATGGAAGCAGATTCCTCGTCTGGGAAAGCCGAAGGGGTCTCAGGCATCGGAGGGTGGCACCGGGCCCAGTCGCGCGATGCGGCCGGCGACGTCGAGCATGCGATTGGCGAAGCCCCACTCGTTGTCGAACCAGCACAGCATCTTGATCAGGCGGCCGCCGGCCACCCGGGTCTGGGTGGCGTCCACGATACCGGAGCGCGGATCGTGGTTGAAGTCGACCGAGGCCATGGGCGTTTCGGTGTAGCCGAGCAGCCCGGCGAGCCGTCGGGCGCTGGCCTCGCGGAGCAGGGCGTTGACCGTCTCGGCGTCGGTATCGGTGCGCACCGAGAGGGCCAGATCCATGGCCGAGACGTTGATGGTCGGCACCCGCACGTGCAGGCATTCGAAGCGGTCGGCCAGGTGCGGCATCAGGCGGTTGATGCCGCGCGCAAGGCCGGTGTCCACCGGCACGATGGAGTGCATTGCCGAGCGCGTCAGGCGCAGGTCGGTCTGGTGATAGGCGTCGATCACCGGCTGGTCGTTCATCGCCGAGTGAATGGTGGTGGTGACGCCGTGGTCGAGGCCCAGCGCCTCGTCGAGCACCGTCAGCACCGGCACCAGGCAGTTGGTGGTGCAGGAGGCGGCGGAGATCACCCGGCACTCGGGCGTCAGGTCGGCGTCGTTGATGCCGCTGACGATGGTGGCGTCGACGTCGCTCTCGGCGGGCTGGGAGAACAGCAGGCGCGCGGCGCCGGCGGCCAGGTGGGCCTCGGCGACGTCGCGTTCCTTGAAGCTGCCTGAGCATTCCAGCACCAGGTCGATCCCGAGCTCGGCCCAGGGCAGGGCGGCCGGGTCGGCCTCGGAGAGCACCCGGATCGGACGGCCGTCGATCACCAGGTGTTCGCCGTCGACTTCCACGCTGCCAGGGAAGCGACCGTGGGTGGTGTCGAAGCGGGTCAGGTAGGCGATGGTGTCGAGCCCGGACAGCTCGTTGAGGGCCACTACCTCGAGTTCCGGCATGTCGCGCTCGACGAGCGCGCGCAGCACGCACTGGCCGATGCGGCCGTAACCGTTGATGGCGATGCGTAGGGCCATGGCCTGTCCTGGGCTCCCGAATCCGGTGGGCGAGAGGCGGCGATTCTAGCCTATTTCGCGATCGGCGTCGCCGGTCGGGGCGGCCGAGGCATGCGCGTCGGCGCCGCTCATGCTGCCGTGTGCGACGAAAGTCGCCCGCTGGCGGAGGTGGCGTCTAGAGGCCCAGCAGCCGCCAGGCCAGCGGCAGGCACAGGGCGGTGAGGATGCCGGTCAGGCTCATCCCCAGCGAGGCGAAGGCACCGGCGGCGGGGCTCATCTCGAAGGCGCGCACGGTGCCGATGGCATGGCCGTTGACCCCCAGGGCGAAGCCGAGGATACGATGGTCGCGAATGCCCAGCGCCGGGGCCAGCAGGCTGACCGCCAGGGTCGCCATCACGCCGGTGAGCAGCAGCCCGCCCATCAGCAGCGGCACCGAGCCGCCGAGTTCCTCGACGATGCCGAGCGCGATCGGTGCGGTCACCGACTTGGGGGCCAGCGAGGCCAGCACCTCGGGGCTGGCGCCCAGCGCCCAGGCCAGCGCCAGCGAATAGCACGAGGCCAGGGCCGCCGCCGGCGGCAGACTCAGCGCCAGCGGTTTCCACAGCGTGCGGATGTGGGGCAGCTGCTGGTAGAGGGGCACCCCGAGCGCCACCGTGGCCGGGCCGAGCAGCAGCATCAGCCAGTCGGCGCCGCGCCGGTAGTCGGCGACGTCGATGGACAGCCCCCACAGTGTGGCGGCGACCAGCAACGCGGCCAGCAGCACCGCCGGGCACCAGCCGGGGCGCCCCAGGCGCTCGACGGCCCACAGGGCGGCGAGATAGGCGGCCAGCGTCAGGGCGATGGCCGACAGCGGAGTGGCCAGCAGCGCTTCGCGCACCGCCACCAGGGCGTCGCTCATGAGCGGGACTCCGGCGGCGCGTCCGCGTCGGGCTCGGCGGGCATGCAGCGGCGCATCAGCAGCAGGGTGGTCAGCACGCTGGCCAGGGTGCCGACCACCAGCGCCACCGCGACGGCCAGCCACTGGCCGGCGAAGTCGTCCGCGACGAAGAACACGCCCACCACGCCGGGCATGATCAGCATCGCCAGCAGGCCGATCAGCGGCTGGCCGGCGGCGGCGATGTCATCGAGCCGGCCGATGCGCAGCATCAGCAGGATAGTCATCAGCAGCATGCCCACCACCCCGGCCGAGACCGGCAGGTCGAGCAGCACCACCAGCGTCTCGCCGGCCAGCCACACCCCCGTGAGCCACAGAAACCCGCGCAGTACTGCGATCACCTCGTCCTCCCTGACGGATTGTTCCACTCAGGCGTCATCATGCCAGAGCGGCGGGGGGAAATCCGTTCGCCGTCGCTGGCCGCGCCCTGTGGGCGCCCGGAGACTGTCGCTGGCGGGAGGCGCCGACAAGTCGGGTTCGGGGGAGCGAAGACGACGCCGTTTTCGTCGCGTCGGTGGGCTGTCGACGGCCGGCGCTTGCTCTAGGCTAGGGGAACCGTCCGTCAATCATCAGGAGAGAGGGTGCGATGACCGATATAGCGCAGTTGCTCGGCAGCGAAACGGAAAGCTTGCTGACCCACCAGTGCCGGGGCATTCCGGCGGCGTCGATTCACGCGCCGGGCCCGGACTACGTCGACCGGGTGATGGCCCACAGCGACCGCCGGCCCCACGTGCTGCGCAACATGCAGGCGCTGTTCGATCACGGTCGGCTCGGCGGCACCGGCTACCTGAGTATCCTGCCGGTGGATCAGGGCATCGAGCACTCCGCCGGGGCGTCCTTCGCGCCCAATCCGCTCTACTTCGACCCGGCCAACATCGTCGAGCTGGCCATCGAAGGCGGCTGCAACGCCGTGGCCTCGACCCTGGGCGGGCTGTCCTCGGTGGCGCGGCAGTACGCGCACAAGATCCCGATGCTGCTCAAGCTCAACCACAACGAGACGCTGACCTATCCGGCGGTCTACGACCAGACGCTGTTCGCCCAGGTCGAGCAGGCCTTCGAGATGGGCTGTGCGGCGGTGGGGGCGACCATCTACTTCGGCTCGCCCGAGAGCCGCCGCCAGATCGGCGAGATCAGCCAGGCCTTCGAGCGCGCCCACGAGCTGGGCATGGTCACGGTGCTGTGGGCCTACCTGCGCAACCCGGCCTTCAAGCACGAGGGCCAGGACTACCACACCGCCGCCGACCTCACCGGCCAGGCGATCCACCTGGCGGCGACCCTCAAGGCCGATATCGTCAAGCAGAAGATGGCCGAGACCAACGCCGGCTATCGCGACATCGGCTTCGGCCACACCCACGCCAAGGTCTACGACGAGCTGACCTCCGAGCATCCCATCGACCTGGCCCGCTACCAGGTGGCCAGCAGTTACATGGGCCGCGCCGGGCTGATCAACTCCGGCGGTGCGGCGGGCGGCGAGAGCGACCTGGCCCAGGCGGTGCGCACCGCGGTGATCAACAAGCGCGCCGGGGGCATGGGGCTGATCTCCGGCCGCAAGGCCTTCCAGAAGTCGATGGCCGAGGGCGTCGAGCTGCTCCATGCCATCCAGGACGTCTACCTGGACGACGGCATCACCCTGGCTTGATCCGGGGCGCGAGAGGCACGACGAAAAAAAGGCACGGCATAAGCCGTGCCTTTTTCGTTGTCACCTCGCCGAGCGGGCGCCAGACATGCCTCAGGCGTCGATCAGCTTGCGCGCCTCGCGCAGGTTGGCAAGCGTCATGGCGCAGGAGTCGGCGGCCTCGCGGCCCTTGGTCACGAAGTGTTCGTGGTAGAAGGCCGTGTGGGTGGCGTGCTCGTGGAAGTGGTGGGGCGTGAGCACCACCGACAGCACCGGCACCTCGGTGTCCAGCTGGACGCGCATCATGCCGTCGATCACCGCGTGGGCGACGAAGTCGTGGCGGTAGATGCCGCCGTCGACCACGAAGCCGGCGCCGACGATGGCGCCATAGCGGCCGCTTTTCGCCAGCAGCTTGGCCTGCAGCGGGATCTCGTAGGCGCCGGCGACGCTGACGACGTCGATGCGGTCGGCCGCGATGCCGTGCTGCTCGGCGAGGGTGGCGGTGAAGGCCTCGCGGGCCTGGCCGACGATGTCGCTGTGCCAGCTGGCCTGGATGAAGGCGATGCGGGGGGCGTGTTCGAACTTCGACTGATTCATGGTCTTCCTCGAAAAAGCTACCAGAATCAGGGCATGCGGAACCGTCGACGGATAAACGGGGCGCGCGGCATCGACCGCGCGTCCGCGCCTTCCCGGCTGGGGTGCCGTTCTCTTCCATCCGGACTATGACCGTCGGCTTCGGGATCTCACCGAATCTGCTGACCCCGGCGGCCGTGTTGGCCGGCCGGGCGCTCGCGGGCTCGTGTCGCTGGCAGGCTCGTATCGAACGAGGCGCGCGGGACCATCACCGCCGGTGGGGACTTTCACCCCGCCCTGAGAACAGTGGCCATGGGACATGGCCGAGGCCTCATCATAGGGGCTCGCGCGGGGCGCGCCAAGGCGTGGCGTCCACAAAAAAGGCACGGCGTGAGCCGTGCCTTCTCGATGTCGCAGAGAGTGTTGCGATCAGTCGTCGTCGGCATCGTTCAGCAGCTGCTCGGCCTCGCCCACCACGTTTTCCACGGTGAAGCCGAAGTGCTTGAACAGGTCGCCGGCCGGGGCGGACTCGCCGAAGGTGCTCATGCCGACGATGCGGCCCTCGAGACCCACGTACTTGTACCAGAAGTCGCGATGACCGGCCTCGACGGCGATGCGGTTGCCCACTTCGGCCGGCAGCACGGCCTGGCGGTAGGCGGCGTCCTGGGCGTCGAAGACGTCGGTGGACGGCATCGACACCACGCGCACCGCGCGGCCCTGCTCGGCGAGCACGGCGGCGGCGTCCATGGCCAGGCCGACCTCGGAGCCGGTGGCGATCAGGATCAGCTCCGGGGTACCGTCGCAGTCCTTGAGCACGTAGCCGCCGCGCTGGATGTCGGCCAGCTGCTGGGTGTCGCGCTGCTGGTGCGGAAGGCCCTGGCGGGACAGCACCAGCGCGGTCGGGCCGGCCTGACGCTTGATGGCCGCGTTCCAGGCCGCGGCGGTCTCCACGGCGTCGCAGGGGCGCCAGGTGGAGAGATTCGGCGTGGTGCGCAGGCTGGTCAGCTGCTCGACCGGCTGGTGGGTCGGGCCGTCCTCGCCCAGGCCGATGGAGTCGTGGGTGAAGACATAGGCCGCGCGCTGGCCCATCAGCGCCGCCATGCGCACGGCATTGCGCATGTATTCCATGAAGATCAGGAAGGTGGCGCCGTAGGGCACGAAGCCGCCGTGCAGGGCCAGGCCGTTCATGATCGCGCCCATGCCGAACTCGCGCACGCCGTAGTGCAGGTAGTTGCCGCCCGGCACGTCGGTGGAGATCGCCTCGGCGCCCTTCCAGAAGGTCAGGTTGGACGGCGCCAGGTCGGCGCTGCCGCCGAGCAGTTCGGGCAGCTGCGGGCCGAGCTCGTTGAGGCAGGCCAGCGAGGCCTTGCGGCTGGCGACGGAGTCGCCCTTTTCCTGGGCCTGCTTGATCATCGCCTCGCTGGTCAGCTCGGCGGGCAGCTCGCCCTTCTGGCGGCGCAGGAACTCGCGGGCCAGCTCCGGGTGGGCCTCGGCGTAGCGGTCGAAGCGCGTCTGCCACTCGGCCTGGCGGGTGCTGCCGGCCTCGTTGGCGTCCCAGCCCTGGTAGATGTCTTCCGGCACGTGGAAGGGCGCGTGGGACCAGCCCAGCTGCTGACGGGCCGCGGCGACCTCGTCCTCGCCCAGGGCGGCGCCGTGGCACTCTTCCTTGCCCTGCTTGTTGGGCGCGCCGAAGCCGATGATGGTCTTGCAGACGATCAGGCTCGGTTTGTCGTCGTGCTGGCGGGCCAGCTCGATGGCGGCCTTGATCTCCTCGGGCTTGTGGCCATCGACGGCGGGCACCACGTGCCAGCCGTAGGCCTCGAAGCGCTTGGCGGTGTCGTCGGTGAACCAGCCCTCGACCTCGCCGTCGATGGAGATGCCGTTGTCGTCGTAGAAGGCGATCAGCTTGCCCAGCTGCTGGGTGCCGGCCAGCGAGCTGACCTCGTGGGAGACGCCTTCCATCAGGCAGCCGTCACCCAGGAAGCAGTAGGTGTAGTGGTCGACGATCTCGTGGCCCGGGCGGTTGAACTGGGCCGCCAGGGTGCGCTCGGCGAGCGCCATGCCCACGGCGTTGGCCAGGCCTTGGCCCAGCGGGCCGGTGGTGGTCTCGACGCCCGGCGCGTAGCCGTATTCCGGGTGGCCGGCGGTCTTGGCGTGCAGCTGGCGGAAGTTCTGCAGCTGTTCCAGGCCGAGCTCGTAGCCGGAGAGGTGCAGCAGGGAATAGAGCAGCATGGAGCCGTGGCCGTTGGACAGCACGAAGCGGTCGCGGTCCGGCCAGTGCGGGTCGGCCGGGTTGTGCTGGAGGTAGTCGTTCCACAGCACCTCGGCGATGTCGGCCATGCCCATGGGGGCGCCGGGGTGGCCGGAATTGGCCTTCTGGACGGCGTCCATGGACAGGGCGCGAATGGCATTGGCCAGTTCGAAACGGGACGGCATGGGGGTCAGCTCCTCGCCTGCGGCAGATAAGTAGCAATGACGCAGCCCGGTCGGGGGTGGCCGGGCATGGATCTCGGCTGGAATGTGCCGCGAAATGGGGCGGCACGCACGAATCAGGGCGAACATTGTCGCCGAATGGGCCGCGGCCTTCAAATCGCCGCGCCAGCGTGCGCGCCTGGCGGCCCCGGCGTCGGAGCGGCGCTAGGAAGCCCCGCGGCGAGCGTGTAAAATCCGCTCCCAGCCGGTCCGCCCGGGCCTCGGCGCCATGCCACCGCCCGAGCCTTGGGGCCAGATGCCTTCCTCCCATTTCCTGAGGGCCGAGGACGCCATGAGCGAATACTCCCTGTTTACCTCCGAATCCGTCTCCGAGGGGCACCCGGACAAGATCGCGGATCAGATCTCCGACGCGGTGCTCGACGCCATCATCGCCCGCGACCGCAACGCCCGCGTGGCTTGCGAGACCATGGTCAAGACCGGCGTGGCCATCGTCGCCGGCGAGATCACCACCTCGGCCTGGGTCGACCTGGAGGACCTGGTGCGCCGGGTGATCCTCGACATCGGCTATACCTCCTCCGACGTCGGCTTCGACGGCGAGACCTGCGGCGTGCTCAACCTGATCGGCAAGCAGAGCGTCGACATCGCACAGGGCGTCGACCGCAGCAAGCCCGAGGACCAGGGCGCCGGTGACCAGGGCCTGATGTTCGGCTACGCCACCGACGAGACCGACTCCTACATGCCGGCGCCGATCCACTACTCGCACCGTCTGGTGGAGCGCCAGGCCGAGCTGCGCCGCAACGGCATGCTGCCGTGGCTGCGTCCGGACGCCAAGAGCCAGCTGACCTTCCGCTACGACGAGCACGGCAAGCCCTGCGCCGTCGACGCCGTGGTGCTCTCCACCCAGCACGACCCGGAGATCGACCAGGACGACCTGCGCAAGATGGTCAAGCGCGAGATCATCGAGCAGGTGATCCCGGCCGAGTGGCTGACCGAGACCACCGAGTACCACATCAACCCGACCGGCAAGTTCGTGATCGGCGGCCCGGTGGGCGACTGCGGCCTGACCGGGCGCAAGATCATCGTCGACACCTACGGCGGCATGGCCCGCCACGGCGGCGGCGCCTTCTCCGGCAAGGATCCGTCCAAGGTCGACCGCAGCGCCGCCTACGCCGGCCGCTACGTGGCCAAGAACATCGTTGCCGCGGGCCTGGCCGAGCGCTGCGAGATCCAGGTCTCCTACGCCATCGGCGTGGCCGAGCCGACCTCGGTGTCGGTCAACACCTTCGGTACCGGCCGCATCAGCGACGAGCGCATCATCGAGCTGGTCCGCGAGCACTTCGACCTGCGGCCCAATGCCATCACCAGGATGCTCGACCTGCTGCACCCGATGTATCGCCTGACCGCGGCCTACGGCCACTTCGGTCGCGAGCCGTTCGAGACCTCCTACACCTGGACCGACACCCAGGGCGAGGAGCACACCGAGACCTTCACCGCCTTCCCCTGGGAGAAGACGGATCGCGCCCAGGCGCTGCGCGACGCCGCCGGCCTGTAAGCGACCTCGCCTCCGGGTGACTCGGGGCCCCGTCCGGCACATCGCCGGGCGGGGCCCTTTGCTAGGGTTGAGGCAGGCCCTCCGGAGTGCCCGCCATGCCGCGCCGTCTTTCCCTGCTTCTCCTCTGCCTGTGGTCGTTGCCGCTGCTCGCCGACTGTCCGAGCTGGTCGACGCCCCGGGCCGAGCGCGAGCTCAGCGCATTGCACGACCGCCTGAGCGCCTGGAACGCCGCCTATCGCCGCGACGGTAGCTCGCCGGTAAGCGACGCCGTCTATGATCAGGCCCGAGCGCGTCTCGACGCCTGGCGCCGCTGCTATCCCGAGCAGGCCCCCGATGCGCCGGCACCCGACACCGGCCCGGCTGGCGAGCTCGCCCATCCCGTCGCCCAGACCGGGCTTGCCAAGCTCGCGGATGAAGACGCCGTGCGCGCCTGGCTGGCGCGACGTGACGATGCCTGGCTGCAGCCCAAGGTGGATGGCGTGGCGGTGACGCTGGTCTACGAGGACGGCCGGCTGGCCCGAGCGATCAGCCGCGGCGACGGCGAAAGCGGCCAGGACTGGACGCGGCAAGTACGGCGCTTGCCCGCGGTGCCCGAGCGGCTGACGGGCACGCCGCCGGCCCGCGTGGTGCTGCAGGGCGAGCTCTACCGGCGCCTCGACGGCCACATTCAGGCGGAGACGGGAAGCGCGGGCGCGCGCAGCGAGGTGGCGGGCTGGCTGGCGAGGGAAGAGCTCGATGCGACCACGGCCGGCGAGATCGGCCTGTTCGTGTGGGCCTGGCCCGACGGGCCGGTGACCATGGGCGAGCGCCTCGAGGGCCTCGCCGCCATGGGCTTCCCCGAGACGGCGCGCTGGAGCCGCCCCGTGGCGGCGTTTGAGGAGGTGAAGCGCCTGCGCGATCGGCGCTATCGCGGTGCGCTGCCCTTCGCCACCGACGGCGTGGTGCTCAAGCAGGGCCGGCGGCCGGACGGCGAGCGCTGGCGAGCCGAGCCGCCGGACTGGGCTGCGGCCTGGAAATATCCGCCCCGGGAGGCGCTGGCCGAGGTGCGCGGCGTCGAGTTCCGCGTCGGCCGCACCGGGCGCATCACGCCACTTCTGCACCTGGTGCCGGTCACCCTAGACGGACGCCGCGTGAGCCGGGTGTCGGCGGGCTCGCTCGAACGCTGGGAGACACTCGATATTCGCCCCGGCGATCGCGTGGTCGTGGCCCTGGCCGGGCTGACGATCCCGCGGCTGGACGGCGTGGCCTGGCGGGCGGTCGAGCGGCCCGACCTCTCGCCGCCGTCCGCCGATGACCATGGCCCGCTTTCCTGCTGGCACCCGACGCCGGGCTGCGAGGGCCAGTTCCTCGAACGGCTGACCTGGCTCTCCGGCGGATCGGCGCTGGCCATCCCCGGGCTCGGGCCGGGCACCTGGCGCGCCCTGCTCGAGGCCGGCCTGGTGCGGGGTCTGCTCGACTGGCTGGCGCTATCGCCCGCCACCCTTGAGGGCGCCTCCGGCATCGGCGAGACCCGAGCCCGGCGGCTGGCCGAGCGCTTCGCGGCGACCCGGGCACGGACGTTCGCCGCCTGGCTCGAGGCCCTCGGGCCGCCGCCCGGCTGGGACGCGGGGGACACCACGGGCTGGACGACCCTGGCGTCTCGACGCGAACGTGACTGGCGAGGCCTGCCCGGCGTGGGACCGGTGCGGGCCGAGGCGCTCGCGGCCTTCTTCGCCGACCCACAGGTACGAACGCTGGCGGCCCGGCTCGAGGCGGCCGGCATCGATGGTTTCTCGGGCGCCGCGAGCGTCCTCCCCGCGCAGCGTTGATTGTCCGCCGCTCGGCGGGCTGCCTATAGTGAGGGTCACGCTTTTCGTCGAGAAGAGGTGACCCATGAACCAGCCCGTCGTATCCGCCCCGCCGACCACGGACCACAAGGTGGCCGACCTCGAACTGGCCGACTGGGGCCGGCGCGAGATCCGCATCGCCGAGACCGAGATGCCGGCGCTGATGGCGATCCGCGACAAGTACCGCGACCGCCAGCCCCTGGCCGGTGCGCGCATCGCCGGCTGCATCCACATGACCATCCAGACCGCGGTGTTGATCGAGACCCTGATCGACCTCGGTGCCACGGTGCGCTGGTCGTCGTGCAACATCTTCTCCACCCAGGATCACGCCGCCGCGGCCATCGTCGCCGCCGGCATCCCGGTGTTCGCCTGGAAGGGCGAGACGGAAGAGGAGTTCTGGTGGTGCATCGAGCAGACCGTGGAGGGCCCCGACGGCTGGGCGCCCAACCTGGTGCTCGACGACGGCGGCGATCTCACCGCGCTGCTGCACGACAAGCGCCCCGAGTTGCTCGACGCGGTCCACGGCATCAGCGAGGAGACCACCACCGGCGTGCACCGGCTGCTGGAGATGGCCCGGGACGGCTCGCTGCGGGTGCCGGCGATCAACGTCAACGACGCGGTGACCAAGTCCAAGAACGACAACAAGTACGGCTGCCGCCACTCGCTGAGCGATGCCATCAAGCGCGCCACCGACCACCTGCTGGCCGGCAAGCAGGCGCTGGTGGTCGGCTACGGCGACGTGGGCAAGGGCTCGGCGGCCTCGCTGCGCCAGGAAGGCATGATCGTGAAGGTCAGCGAGATCGACCCGCTGTGCGCCATGCAGGCCTGCATGGACGGCTTCGAGGTGGTCTCGCCCTACTCGGGCGGCGTCAACGAGGGCATGCCGAGCATCGACCGCGCGCTGCTGTCGCGCATCGACCTGGTGGTGACCGCCACCGGCAACATCGACGCCTGCGACGCGGCCATGCTCAAGACCCTCAAGCCCGGCGCGGTGGTGTGCAACATCGGCCACTTCGACAGCGAGATCGACACCGCCTACATGCGCCGCCAGTGGCACTGGGAGGAGGTCAAGCCGCAGGTCCACAAGGTCTACCGCGACAGCGATCCCGGCGAATACGACCCGGACAGCCGCGACTACCTGATCCTGCTCTCGGAGGGGCGGCTGGTGAACCTCGGCAACGCCACCGGCCACCCGTCGCGGGTGATGGACGGCTCCTTCGCCAACCAGGTGCTGGCGCAGATCCACCTCTATGAGGGGCGCTTCGCCGAGCGCGACGAGGCCGAGCGGCGCGCAGCACTCACCGTCTCGGTGCTGCCGCGCCACCTGGACGAGGAAGTCGCCCGCTACATGGTGGAAGGCTTCGGCGGCGTGGTCACCCGCCTGAGCGAGGCCCAGGCCGAGTACACCGGCGTCGCGCCCGAGGGTCCGTTCAAGCCCGATGGGTATCGCTACTAGGTCTGGCTTCGACCGGAGCTGGAAGAACGCCCGCTTCGCGGGCTTAAGCTGGAAGCTTGAAGAAGACTCTTGACCCCATGATGGCGGGTTCATGCTGTCTTCCAGCTTCCAGCGACATGGGATCGTCACCTCGTCGCCCGGGGACTGTCATGCGCGGCGGGCATCCTGACCGGGTCACGTCAGGAGAATGCCCATGTCGACGCCCCCACGCGCGCGAACCCTCTTCGTGTCCGACATCCATCTCGGTACCCGGGACTGCCAGGCCGAGCTGCTGGCCAGCCTGCTGCGCCGGGTGCGGCCGGAGCGGCTCTATCTGGTCGGCGACATCGTCGACCTGATCGCCATGCAGAAGCGGGCGGTGCTGCCGCCGGCCCAGCAGCGGCTGGTGGCCAGGCTGCTGCGGCTGGCCCGCGGCGGCTGCGAGATCATCTATATCCCCGGCAATCACGACGCCGCCCTGCGCCGGCTGTGTGGGCTGCGCGTCCATCGGGTGCAGATCGAGCGCCGGGCGATCCACGTCACCGCCGACGGCCGGCGGCTGTTGGTCAGCCACGGCGACGAGTTCGACACCCACGTGCGCATCGCGCCCTGGATGCTGGCGCTGGGCGACGGCATGCACCAGTTCGTGCTGGCGCTCAACCGCTGGTGCAACCGTGCCCGGGGCGTGCTGGGGCTGCCGTACTGGTCGCTGGCCAGCGCGCTGAAGCGCCGGGTCGGCGCGGCCCAGCGCTACGTCGCCCAGTTCGAGCAGGCCGCCCTGCATCAGGCGGCCCGGGAGGGGCTCGACGGCTACGTCGGCGGGCATATCCACAAGGCCGGCTTCCGCGCCCGGGACGGCGTGCTCTACTGCAACGACGGCGACTGGGTCGAGCATTGCACCGCGCTGCTCGAGACCCCGGACGGCGCCCTGAGGCTGATCGACTGGCGGGGCGAGCTGATCGAGCGCGAGCCGCTCGTCGACGCCCCGGCCGTGCCCGAGGACGCGGATCTGGTCGGCGCCGCCCGGGTGCCGTGAGGCGCGGCTGGCCCGAGCGCGATCAGCCGCTGATCAGCGGCAGCATCCAGCCGAGATAGAACGGGATCAGCAGCGGGGCGGCGAGGGTGGTGAGCAGCACGGCCAGGGCGCCCTTCTCCGGGGCCATGCCGAGCTCCATGGCGACCACCACCACGTTGGCGGCCATCGGCACCACGCCGATCAGCAGCAGCGCCGTGGCCAGTGCGGGCGACAGGCCGGTCGTGGCCTGCAGGGCCAGCACCGCGCCCAGCGCCAGCAGCGGCCAGAAGACGTAGCGCACCGCCACGCAGGCGCCGATGAAGCGCCAGTCGAACTGGCGTATCGAGACCCGCCTCAGCGTCATGCCGATGATCATCATGCCGAGCAGGGTATAGGCGGGCGGGAAGACCTCGAGCCCCTCCATCACCGCGTTCGGCACCTCGAGGTCGGCGCCCTCCACCAGCAGTGCCGCCAGGAAGGCGTAGATCAGCGGCAGGCGCAGGATCTTGGCCAGGCTGTCGCGCACCGAGAAGCGCCCCCGGGCGCTGAGATAGAAGCCCAGAGTGAACTCGTAGAGGGTCACGCCCAGCACGCCGAACAGGTACAGCGTCACGCCCTCCGGCGGCAGCAGCACCAGCGCCACCGGCAGGCCGAAGTAGCCGGTGTTGCCGGTGCCGGCGGAGAAGGCCAGCACCGCGCCTTCCTCGCCGGGCAGGGCGCGCCGGGCCACCGCGCTGACCAGCAGTGCCACCAGGCAGGCGGCGGCGAACAGCGAGGCGGTGATCAGCAGGTAGGC
This sequence comes from Halomonas sp. HG01, assembly GCF_000968715.2. Lineage (NCBI taxonomy): Bacteria > Pseudomonadati > Pseudomonadota > Gammaproteobacteria > Oceanospirillales > Halomonadaceae > Halomonas > Halomonas sp. HG01. The sequence continues at coordinate 69,001 of NZ_CP022134.1, forward strand.
CGGGGTCGGCCCGCCGAGGATCAGCCCGCGGAAGAAGGTCAGCGGGGCGATCAGGTAGATCAGCAGGGTAGCGATGGGGCGGGGATCGACGGCCAGCCGCCGGGCCGCCAGCCAGCCCAGGCCGACGAAGGCCAGCAGCGTCCACAGCGGGCCCATTAGGGTATCGGGATCGAGGCTCATGTGTCGTCGTCTTCCTTGTCGAGCGGGGCCTCATGATGCCCGCTCGGGCCGGGCCTGTCAGGCGGCCGCGGCGGGTATCTGGAGTCTCAGTCATGAAGATCCTGGATGCTACATGAATGGAATCGATACAGGACCGACGAAACTTTCATTGGTCGGCGCGCCGCCGGCTGGCCACAATAGGCGCATTCATTTGCCGCCCGTCGCCGACGCGGCTCCTTCACCGCTCCATCAAGAGGACTGGATCGATGAGCGCACAAGAGCACCCGCTGGGTATCAGCTTCGAATTCTTCCCGCCCAACACCGAGGCCGGGCGCGACAAGCTGATGCAGACCCGGGATGCCCTGGCCACCCGCGGCCCGCGCTTCTTCTCCGTCACCTACGGCGCCGGCGGCTCGACCCAGCATCGCACCACCGACACCGTGCGCATGGTGCGCGAGTCCGGCTTCACCACCGCGCCGCACCTGTCCTGCATCGGCAGCGAGAAGGCGGCCCTGCGCGACCTGCTGGCCCAGTATCGCGAGGAAGGCATCGACAGCCTGGTGGCCCTGCGCGGCGACCTGCCCTCCGGCATGGGCGGCATCGGCGAGCTGCGCTATGCCAACGAACTGGTCGAGTTCATCCGCGAGGAGACCGGCGACCACTTCAACATCGCCGTGGCCGCCTATCCGGAGACCCATCCTCAGGCGCCGAACGCCGACCGCGACGTGGAGAACTTCGCGCGCAAGATGAAGGCCGGGGCGAACCTCGCCATCACCCAGTACTTCTTCAACGCCGACGCCTATTTCCGCTTCGTCGAACGGGCCCGCGCCCTGGGCGTCGAGGCGCCGATCGTGCCCGGTATCATGCCGATCACCAACTACACCAAGCTGGCACGCTTCTCCGATGCCTGCGGCGCCGAGATTCCGCGCTGGATCCGCAAGCAGCTCGAGGCCTACGGCGACGACAGCGAGTCCATCGCCGCCTTCGGCGAGGACGTGATCTCACGCCTGAGCCAGCGCCTGCTCGACGGCGGCGCGCCGGGGCTGCACTTCTACACGCTGAACCAGGCCGAGCCCTCGCTGCGGGTGGTGGACAACATCTGCGGCTGAGCCCAAGGGCAGCCCCGGCTGCACTTCCCTTTCTATCTCGGCCTGAACCAGGCCGAGCCCTCGCTGCGGGTGGTGGACAACATCTGCGGCTGAGCCCAAGGGCAGCCCCGGCTGCACTTCCCTTTCTATCTCGGCCTGAACCAGGCCGAGCCCACGCTGCGGGTGGCGGACAACATCTGCGGCTGAGCCCAAGGGCAGCCCCGGCTGCACTTCCCTTTCTATCTCGGCCTGAACCAGGCCGAGCCCTCGCTGCGGGTGGTGGACAACATCTGCGGCTGAGCCCAAAGGCAGCCCCGGCTGCACTTCCCTTTCTATCTCGGCCTGAACCAGGCCGAGCCCTCGCTGCGGGTGGTGGACAACATCTGCGGCTGAGCCCAAGGGCAGCCCCGGCTGCACTTCCCTTTCTATCTCGGCCTGAACCAGGCCGAGCCCACGCTGCGGGTAGCGGACAACATCTGCGGCTGAGCCGGCGCAGCGTGACGAATAAGAAGGGCCCTGCCAGCGATGGCAGGGCCTTTTGTTTTCCGGCTCGTGGGAAGCCGGCGCATCGACGGTCCGTCTCCCGAACACATCTGTCTCCTGAATAGGCCGCGAGCCGTATCGGCTGGAGCCCGTGCCCGGTGACGCGGACAACGCAAAAGGGCCCGCCAATGGCGGGCCCTTTCTGCATCCATGCTTCGGCGATGGCGATCGCGTCAGCTCGACGTCGCCGTGCGGGGCGTGCCGCCGCCGTGACGGCCTCGCTGCATCAGCAGCAGGGCCGCGCCGATGGCCAGTCCCGCCACGTCGGTGACGATGCCGCCGTAGATCATGCACAGCGCGCCGACCAGCATCACCAGCCGCTGCCACTGCTTCACCGGGCCGAAGAACCAGGACTGCACGGTGGCCGACAGCAGCACGATGCCGAGAGTGGCGGTCACGCCGACCCGCAGGATCTGCAGCCAGGAGCCTTCCATCAGCATCGCCGGGCTGTAGAAGAACATGAACGGCACGATGAAGGCGGCCAGGCCGATCTTGAACGAGGCCACCGAGGTGCCCATGGCGTTGTCCCCGGAGATGCCTGCCGCCGCGTAGGAGGCCAGCGCCACCGGTGGAGTGATCGCCGAGACCACCGCGAAGTAGAACACGAAGAAGTGCGCTACCAGCGGCTGGATGCCGATCTCGATCAGGCCGGGGGCGACCACCGAGGCGGCCACCGCGTAGGCGGCCGTGGTCGGCATGCCCATGCCCAGCAGGATCGAGATGCACATGGCGAAGAACAGTGCCAGCAGCTGGCTGACGCCGGCCAGGCCGAGCAGCAGCGAGGAGAAGCGTGCGCCGACGCCGGTCAGGGCGATGACGCCGACGATCAGGCCGGCGCAGGCGCACACGGCGATGATCTGGATGGCCATGGTGCCGGCCAGCTGCAGGGCCTTGAGGATGGCGCGGGGGCCCATCTTGTAGGGCGAGATCCAGCTCACCACGGCGGCCGAGGCGGTGGCCAGGGTGCCGGCGCGGATCACCGAGTAGCCCATGAACAGCGCGGCGATCAGGATGATGATCGGCGCGAACAGGTAGACCTGCTTGACCAGCTTCGAGAACAGCGGGATCTCGTCCTTGCGCATGCCGCGCATGCCCTTGCGGGCGGCCTCGAAGTCGACCATGCAGTAGATCGACAGGAAGTAGAGGATGGCCGGGATCAGCGCGGCCACGGCGATCTCGGTGTACGGGATGCCGGTGACCTCGGCCATGATGAAGGCGCCCGCGCCCATGATCGGCGGCATGATCTGCCCGCCGGTGGAGGCGGCGGCCTCGATGGCGCCGGCGCTGCGGCCGGGGTAGCCCACCTTCTTCATCAGCGGGATGGTCAGCGAGCCGGTGGAGACCACGTTGCCGGCGCTGGTGCCGTTGATCATGCCCATCAGGCCGGAGGCGAAGATCGACACCTTGGCCGGGCCGCCGCGGGCGCGGCCGGCGGCGGCGAAGGCGAAGTTGACGAAGTAGTCGCCGACCTTCGAGGCCTGCAGGAAGGCGGCGAAGATGATGAACAGGATGATGTAGGTCGAGGACACCGCGGTGGTCGGCCCGAGCACGCCGGCGTCGGTGTAGACCTGGCTGAAGAAGCGGCCCACCGAGAGGCCCGGATAGCCGAGGAAGCCCGGCAGGTAGGGGCCGGCGAACACGTAGATCAGGAAGATGGAGGCGATGATCACCAGCGCCAGGCCGGCCACGCGGCGGGTCAGCTCGAGGATCAGCGCCGCGCCGGCGATCGCCGCGTAGGAGATGCCCATGGGCGCGAAGGGCGTGCCGGTGGAGGCGCGCAGCGGGCTGTTGAACATCACCAGCAGGTAGCCGGCGCTGGCCACGGCGCAGACCATCAGCACCAGGTCGGCCGGCGACAGGCGGTTGCGATACTGGCGGAAGCTCCACGACAGCACGATGGCGGCGGCGGTGGCCAGCATCAGCGGGTAGCCGTAGTGGAAGGCCTCGACCTCGGGGGCGATGCGCATGGCGCCGTCGTTCATGGCGCTCTGCATCATGAACACCTGGAACAGCGCGTAGCCCGCGGGAATCAGCAGCGCATAGCTCAGCCAGCCCAGCCAGGCGGGCGAGCGGGCACGGCCTTCGTCGGCGAAGCGGGTGCCGGCATAGAGGCCGTAGCCGAGGATCAGCGCGCCGCAGATGTGCACGATGCGGAACGACCAGGTCTCCATCGGATAGAGGTTCAGCGAGATCAGATGGAAACTGGAGTAGGCGATGGCAATGGCGGCGAACAGCAGCCACTGCCAACCGGTGTAGAGGCGGCGGTTGGATTCCACCGCATCGTCGTCGACGCCCTCGGCGACGACGGGAGTGACCTCCTCGTCGTCACGCTCGGCGTGACGGGGATCGGGATGCTGGGACATGGGAGTCACCCTCGGGGAACAGGCGACCCCGCACCGGGGCGGCGCGGGGTCGCGGGACGGTCAATGGATCAGAGCTGCTGGTCTTCCGGGATCTCGTAGCCGTTCTCTTCGTACCAGCGCACGGCGCCCGGGTGGAACGGCAGCACGGTGTTGTACTGGATGTTCTCCGGCACGCTGAACTGGGCGCTGCGGTGGATGTCGCGCATGCGGTCGTTGTTTTCCAGGCTCAGCTTGGTGATCTCGTAGACGAAGTCCTCGGGCAGGTCACAGCCACCGATGGTGAAGTTCCACATGGAGACCGCCTGAGCGTCTTCCTCGAGGGTCTGGTAGGTGCTGGCCGGGATCTGGAACGGCGAGACCGGGAAGGCGTCGACGATCTGCTGCTGCTCTTCGTCGGTGAACTCGATGATGTTGACGTCGGTCTGCACCTCGAGCTGGCTGACCGCCGGCACCGGGATGCCCGCGGCGAAGGCGATGACGTCGATCAGGCCGTCCTGCAGCTGGCCGCCGAGGTCGTTCCAGCCGCCGTTGCGGCGCTCGAAGTCCACGCCCAGTTCCTCGAGGATCTTGGGGAAGTAGGTGTCGGACGTGGAGGCCGCCGGGCCGAAGCCGATGGTGGCGCCGTCGGGGATGTCGGAGATCGACTCGATGCCGCTGTCGGCCAGGGTGGTGATGGAGAACGGGGTCTCGTACATCGGGAACAGTGCGCAGACGTTGTCCATCGGCACGCCGGGAGCCAGCGGGCTCTGGCCGGCCTTCGCCTCGGCGGCCGGACCCATGGTGGTCAGGCCCAGGGCCAGGTCGCCGGTGTGCACCAGCGCCAGGTTCTGGTTGGGGCCGCCGGTCACTTCGCCGCCGCCGGAGAGACCCAGCTCGTCGGCGATCATGTTGGCCCAGCCGGAGCCGTAGACGAAGTAGGTGCCGCCCTGGCTGGCGGTGCCCACGGTGAAGCTCTCCGGCCATTCGCTGCGATCGGCCTGGGCGCTGCCGGCGACCAGCATGGCGCCGGCCAGGGTGCCGGTGAGGATCCGGGTGGTGGTGGACATGGCGTTTCTCCCGTCGGGATTGTTCATTGTGGTCGGTCCGAGCGGAGAGTGCTCGGGCCGGCTTGCGACGCCCATGCAGCAGCAAGGGCCGTTCCACAACGGGAAAAGTTTCTTTATTTCATAAAGTTAAAAAAGAGTGTTTCGACAAAGGTCGAAGTCGCCTGGATGGGGATGTTCCGGGAATCCGCACATGGGGTGGCTCGCCATGTGCGGAATTCCGCACAGGTTCAGTCGGCGGCGTCCGGCGGGCTCAGTGCCTCCAGCAGGCGGCTGGCCTGATGCAGGTCGTTCATCAGCGAGGAGGCCTGCCAGGCGTCGAGCCGCTGCCGGCGCAGTCGCTCGGCCAGCTCGTGCTGCCAGTGGCGGCGGGTCTCTTCCAGCCCGCTGCCGGCCTGGGCGCTGTCCGGGGCGTTGGCCAGGCGGTTGAGGCCCTCGGCCACCGCCATGCGCAGGTCGTCGTGGGCCTCGCGCAGCGGGCTGTCGGGGGCGGCGTGGCGCAGCAGGCTGCGCTGCAGCACTTCGCCGAAGCGCACCGCCTCGACCAGCCGCAGGCTGCGCTCGTAGAGGGCGTTCAGGCGTGCTTCCTGCGCCTCGGTGAGCGGTACGTCGATGCGGGCGTAGAAGTCGAGGATCTCCGCCAGCAGTGGCTTGATGCGGGCGTGGTAGCGGGCGTTGACCGAGGGCCAGTCGTCGGGATCGATGGCGGCCCGGGCCGCCTCGCGGTCCGGCGGGTGGCCGATGACCTCGGCGCTGGGCATCAGGATCGCCGCGCACAGCAGGTGATAGGCGCGCCGCTCCAGGCGCCGCGCTTCCTGTTCCATGGCCGCCACGGCGGTGTCGGCGTGCTCCAGGGCGGTGTCGTCCAGGTAGCGGGCCTGGGCCGGGTCCTGGCGCGCGGGATCCGGCATCCAGCGCTCCAGCCACCCGGCCAGGCGGGAAATCCAGGGCAGCATCAGCAGGATGCCGAGGCCGTTGAACAGGGTGTGGAAGAGTGCCAGCTTCAGCGTCCAGTCGTCCGCGGCGATGCCGAACAGGCCGGCCAGGGCGTCGACCAGCCAGGCCAGCGGCAGCAGCAGGGCCAGGGCCACGCAGGCGGTGATCAGGTTGAAGATCACATGGGCGCCGGCCAGCCGGCGCCCGGCGCTGCCCGCGCCCAGGGCGCCCATCAGGGCGGTCACGGTGGTGCCGACGTTGGCGCCGATGGCGATGGCCAGCGCCGGCAGGTAGGGCAGCTGCCCCGAGGCCAGCGCGGTGAGGATGATCAGCAGCGTGGCGTGGCTCGACTGCATCACCACGGTGGCGACCACGCCGAACAGCACGAACAGCGGCCAGTGCCAGATGTGCTCGCCGGCCAGGCCGTCCAGCGACAGGCCGTCCTGCCAGGCCTCGAAGCCCAGCTTCATGAAGTCGATGCCGAGAAACAGCAGCCCCACGCCGAGCAGCAGGGTGGCGATGCCGGCGCGGGCGCCCTGCAGCACCCGCCCGCCGATCAGCCCCAGCGCCAGCAGCGGCATGGCGTAGCTGGCCAGGTCGATCTTGAGGCCGAAGGCGGCGATCAGCCAGGCGCCGGTGGTGGTGCCGAGATTGGCGCCGAAGATCAGGGCGATGGCGCCGGGCAGGGCGACCAGCCCCGCGCCGACGAAGGACATCGCCAGCAGGGTGACCAGCGAGCTGGACTGGACCAGGGCGGTGGTCAGCGCGCCGACGCCGATGGCTCGCAGCGGGCCGCGGGTGGCGTCGTGCAGCCAGCGGTCGAGGGTGCCGCCAGAGAGGCGCTTGATGGCGTCCTCGAGATGGGTCATGCCCCACAGGAAGACGCCGAGGCCGGCGGCCAGGGTGGCCAGGTCGACGCGCGCCACCAGCAGGGCGGCGGCCGCGGCCAGGCCGAGCGCCTCGAGCACCCGGCGGGGCGGGATCAGCGGTCGGGCCGCGGCGAACACGGGTGGTTCAGCCCTTGGGGTCGAGGATCTTCACGGTCTGCAGGTCGTCGGCCTGTGGCTCGCTCGGCTCGCGGTTGACCCGGGTCTCGAGCTCGGGCATCGCCTGCTCCTCGATGGGCAGCTGCTCGAAGAAGTCGCAGCTCACGCACTCGCGGTAGCGGATACCGTGCTGCTCCCAGCTGCGGATGCGATCCATCTCGGCGCAGCGCGGGCAGATGGCGCCGGCGATAAAGCGTTTCTGGGTGGCCATGAGGCCTCCTGGGAATCGATGAGTGTGGCGTGTCACGGCACGTCGTGCCGTCATTCTAACCGACACGGCGCGCCGGGGTGGGCCGGCGCGCCGTGTCGATGACGTCGGTCAGGTGGCTGTCTCGGGTCGCTTGATCAGGCCGCCCGGATGCCGCTGTGACGCAGCAACGGCTCGACGCTGGGCTCGCGGCCGCGGAAGGCGCGGAACAGCGCCGCGGCGTCGCGGGAGCCGCCGCGTTCGAGGATCTCGGTGCGGAAGCGACGGCCGGTCTCGGGGTCGAAGATGCCGGCCTCCTCGAAGGCGCTCCAGGCGTCGGCAGACAGCACCTCGGCCCACTTGTAGCTGTAGTAGCCCGCCGCATAGCCGCCGGCGAAGATGTGGCCGAAGCCGTTCTGGAAGCGGTTGAAGGCCGAGCGCGGCACCACCGAGACGGCGTCGCGCACCTCGTCGAGCAGCGCCTGGATGTCGGCGGCGGAGGGCGCGGCGGCCTCGCGGTGCAGGCGGAAGTCGAACAGCGAGAACTCGAGCTGGCGCGCCATGCCCATCGCCGACTGGAAGTTCTTGGCCGCCAGCAGCTTGTCGAACAGTTCAGCCGGCAGCGGCTCGCCGGTGTCGACGTGGCCGGCGATCAGGTCGAGGCCCTCGCGCTCCCAGCAGTAGTTCTCCATGAACTGGCTGGGCAGCTCCACCGCGTCCCAGGCCACGCCGTTGATGCCGGAGATGTCGGCGACGGTCTGGCGGGTCAGCATGTGGTGCAGGCCGTGGCCGAACTCGTGGAACAGGGTGGTGACCTCGTCGTGGGTCAGCAGCGCCGGCTTGTCGCCCACCGGGCGGGTGAAGTTGCAGGTCAGGTAGGCCACCGGCAGCTGCAGCGCATCGCCTTCCAGGCGCCGCACCCGGCACTCGTCCATCCAGGCGCCGCCGCGCTTGCCCTCGCGGGCGTAGAGGTCGAGGTAGAAGCCCGCGATCGGCGCGCCGTCATCGAGGATGCGGAAGTAGCGCACGTCGGGATGGTAGCGCGGGGCGTCCTCGTCTTCCTCGAAGGTCACGCCGTAGAGCCGCTCGACCACCTGGAACAGGCCGTCGACCACTCGCGGCGCGGGGAAGTAGGGGCGCAGCTGCTCCTGGGAGATGGCGAAGCGCGCCTCGCGCAGCTTCTCGCTGGCGTAGCCCACGTCCCAGGGCTCGAGGGCGGCCAGGCCCAGCTCATCGCGGGCGAAGGCGGCCAGCTCGTCGAATTCCTCGCGGGCCTGGGGCACGGCGCGCTCGGCCAGGTCCTCGAGGAAGCCGATCACCTGCTCGGGCGACTCGGCCATCTTGGTGGCCAGCGAGTAGTCGGCATAGGTGGCGAAGCCCAGCAGCTCGGCCAGCTCGCGGCGCAGCGCCAGGGTCTCTTCCATCACCGGGGCGTTGTCGAACTCGCCGGCGTTGGGCCCCTCGTCGGAGGCGCGGGTGACGAAGGCGGTGTAGACCTCGCGACGCAGCTCGCGGTCGTCGGCGTGGGTCATCACCGGCAGGAAGCTGGGGAAGTCCAACGTGATGCGGTAGCCCTCGCGGCCCTTGGCCTCGGCGTTGGCCGCCAGCGTGGCCAGGGCGCTCTCGGGCAGGCCGGCCAGCCGGGTGGCGTCCGGCAGGTCCAGATGCCAGGCCTGGGTGGCGTCCAGCAGCTGGTTGGAGAAGGTGTTGGCGAGGCTCGACAGCCGCGACTGGATCTCGCCGTAGCGGCGCTTCTGTTCGGGCGGCAGGTCGACGCCGGCCAGGCGGAAGTCGCGCAGGGCGTTGTCCACGGTGCGGCGCTGGCCTTCGTCGAGCGCGGCCCAGGCCGGGCCGTCCTTGAGCGCCTGCCAGGCGCGGAACAGCCCCTCGTGCTGGCCGAGCCAGGTGCTGTAGTCGGAGAGCAGGCCAAGGCTGGTCTCGTAGGCCTGGCGCAGCGCCTCGTTGTTCATGGTGCCGTTGAGGTGCGAGACCGGCGACCAGGCCCGGGACAGGCGGTCGTTCAGCGCCTCCAGCGGCGCGGCCAGGGTCTCCCAGGTCGGCGTTTCCCGCTCGGCCCTGGCCACCAGGGCCTCGATGGCCTCGCGGTTCTCCGCCAGCAGCGTCTCGATGGCCGGCACCACGTGCTCGGGGCGGATCTCGGCGAAGGGCGGCAGGGTGTGGGCGTCGAGCAGGGGGGTCGTGGACATGCGCACCTCGGGATGCAAAGGAGTGACAGCGCTTAGATGCGGGCGGCCGGGCCGGGTTTCAATGTGCTAGGCTTGGCGCCTTTTGCAACTTCAGGCCGGAGACGAGGCGATGAACGAGACCCTGGAGCGCTGGAGCAGCCGCCGCGCCTTCATCCTGGCGGTGACCGGGGCCGCGGTGGGGCTGGGCAACATCTGGCGCTTTCCCTATATCACCGGGGAGAACGGCGGCGCCGCCTTCCTGCTGCTCTACGTGGCCTTCGTGCTGCTGTTGGGGCTGCCGGTGATGATGGCCGAGATCCTGATCGGCCGCGCCGGGCGTAGAAGCCCGATGCAGTCGCTCAGCCACCTGGCGACCCAGGCCGGACACAGCCGCCACTGGCGGTGGCTGGGGCTGTTCGGCGCCTTCACGGTGTTCTGCATTCTGTCCTTCTACTCGGTGGTTTCGGGCTGGTCCATCGAGTTCCTCGTCTCGTCGATCAACGGCGACTTCGTCGGCCAGGACGCCGCCAGCATCGGTGCCGGTTTCGATGCCTTCCTCGCCGATCCCGCCCGCATGACCTTCAACCACACCCTGTTTCTGGTGATGACCATGCTGGTGGTGGCCGCCGGGGTGACCAAGGGGCTGGAGCGGCTCAACAACATGCTGATGCCGCTGCTCTACCTGCTGCTGCTGGTGCTGGCCGGCCACGCTGCCACCACCAGCGGCTTCGGCCCGGCGCTGGCCTGGCTGTTCACGCCGGACCTGTCGGCGATGACGCCCATGGTGATGATCCATGCCATGGGCCATGCCTTCTTCACGCTGGCAGTGGGCGCCTGCGCGCTGATGGCCTACGGTGCCTACATGCCGGACCACCAGAGCCTGCCGCGGGCGGCGGCCGGGGTCGCGGTGCTGGACGTGACCGTCGCCCTGCTGGCCGGCATCGCCATCTTCTCGGTGGTGTTCGCCCAGGGCATGGACCCGGCCGAGGGCCCGGGGCTGATGTTCGTGACCCTGCCGGTGGCCTTCGCCGACCTGCCGTTCGGCGCCTTCTGGCTGTCGCTGTTCTTCCTGCTGCTGCTGCTGGCCACCTGGACCTCGTCGATCAACCTCGCCGAGCCGATGGTGGCCACGCTTCAGGGCTGGGGGCTCGGTCGCGGACAGGCCGCCGCCGCGGTGGGGGTGACGGTATGGCTGGTCGGCCTGCTGTCGGTGCTGTCGTTCTCGACGCTGGCCGACGTCCATGTGCTGTTCGGCATGAACGTCTTCGAGCTGGTGACCACGGTGCCGCCGGAGATCTTCCTGCCGGTCGGCGGCGCGCTGATCGCGGTGTTCGCCGCCTGGGTGCTGCCCGAGGTGGAAGCACTGCGGGCCCTGGACGCCGGGCCCACCGGCTTTCGCGTGTGGCGCACCACAGTGCGCTGGGTGTCGATTCCGCTGACGCTGGTAGTATTGATCTCCGGACTGATCTGACGACGGGAGGCGTGTGATGAGCGAAGCCAAGACCCTGAGGCCCTGGAAGGGCACGAGCCCGCAGCTGGGCGAACGCGTCTACATCGACCCGGCCTGCATGGTGCTGGGCGACGTGGTGCTGGGCGACGACTGCTCGGTGTGGCCGATGGCGGTGATCCGCGGCGACATGCACCGCATCCGCATCGGTCAGCGGGTGAGCATCCAGGACGGCAGCGTGCTGCACATCACCCATGCCAGCGACTTCAATCCCGACGGCTTCCCGCTGACCGTCGGCGACGATGTCACCGTCGGCCACAAGGCGATCCTGCACGGCTGCACCCTGGGCAATCGCATCCTGGTGGGCATGGGCGCCATTGTCATGGACGGCGTGGTGGTCGAGGACGAGGTGATCATCGCCGCCGGCGCCGTGGTGCCGCCGGGCAAACGCCTGGAGGGTGGCCACGTCTATGCCGGCAACCCGGCCAAGGCGCTGCGCCCGATCAAGGACAAGGAGCGCGCCTTCTTTCCCTATACCGCCGGCAATTACGTCAAATTGAAGGATGAGTATCTGGCGGCCGAAGAGTGATGGGCTGTGGCTCCGAGCGAGCGCTGGCTCGGGGCTCAGAGTCATCCGGCGAGGACACGCATGAATACGTCCCTGTAGCTCCCGGCGCCCTGCAGCGCTCTCGCATCCTGCTCCGCTTGCAGGACCGGTGCTGGCCATCCATGGCCAGCCCGTTTGGAGGAATCCTCCTCACCCATGGCGCAGGAGGTCCTCGTCGGATGACCCGTCGCCCCTTGTCCTGTCTGAGTACTGGACCTGGGGAGGCAGCGTGGCCTCAATGATGTGCAATAAAGGCGTAACCCGCCAACCGCTTGTTTTCTTTGGCCATGCCGAGCGCTAAACTGTTGTTTTATCCAGTCAGTGAGGCGCCGCGGGCATGGCCGACTTCCGAACCCACCTCGGCGTGGCCGCGACCCTGGGCGCGGTGGTCGCCCACGGCGGCTGGCAGGCCGGGCTGTGGGCGTTCTCCGAGGGGCTGCCCGTCCTCGCGCTGATCACCTTCGGCGGCATTCTCCCCGATATCGACGCCGACCGCTCCAAGGCAATTCGCCTGATCTTCAACCTGCTGGCGATCCCCGCCGTGGTCGCCGGGGCCCTGTGGCTGCAGGCCCGGCTGGACCCGGGGCCACTGATGGTGGCCTGTGGCGGCATCTACCTGGGCGTGCGCTACCTGGGCGGGGCGCTGTTCTGCCGTTTCACCGTGCATCGCGGCATCTGGCACTCGCTGCTGGCCGCGGCGCTGTGCGGGCTGACCGCCACGGCGCTCAGCCATCGGCTGTTCGCGCTGCCCGACCGGCTGGCCTGGATCTACGGGGCGGCGCTGGCGCTGGGTTTCGTGATCCACCTGCTGCTCGACGAGCTGTACAGTGTCGATCTCACCGGGGCACGCCTCAAGCGTTCCTTCGGCACCGCGCTCAAGCCCTTCGACTGGCGTCAGCCCGGCAACTCGCTGGCCATGCTGGCGGTCATCGTCAGCCTCTCCCCCTGGCTGCCGCCCTGGCAGCCGCTGGTCGACCTGGTGGCTCAGGGCTCGGCGTTCTGGCGGTAGTCCTCGGCCCTCAGGCCATGTTTCTTCAGCTTGTCGTAGAGCGTCTTGCGCGGCACGTCGAGGGCGTCGCAGACCTCGCTGACGCGGCCCTGATGGCGGGCCAGCGCCTGGCTGATCAGGCTCTTCTCGAACAGCTCCACCTGGCGCGGCAGCGGCAGCTCGCCACCCTCGCTCTCGCCGCCTTCCAGCAGCGTCTCCAACCGGTAGTCGCAGGTGATTCCCAGCAGCACGTAGCGCTCGGCGAGATTGCGCAGCTCGCGCACGTTGCCGGGCCAGTCGTGGGCCAGCAGCGCCGAGGTGCCGGCGGCGTCCAGTGGCGGCGCCTCCAGGCCGCTGCGGTTGGCGGCCACCACCGCGAAGTGCTGGAACAGCAGCGGAATGTCCTCGCGGCGCTCGCGCAGCGGTGGAATCGGCAGGGTCACCACGTTGAGGCGGTAGTAGAGGTCCTCACGGAAGTCGCCGGCCTCGGCAGCGGCCTTGAGGTCGACCTTGGTGGCGGCGATCACGCGGATGTCCAGCGGTACCGCCTGATTGGAGCCCAGCCGCTCGATGCTGCGCTCCTGCAGCACCCGTAGCAGCTTGACCTGCAGCGACAGCGGCATGGATTCGATCTCGTCGAGGAACACGGTGCCGCCCTGGGCGTGCTCGAACTTGCCGATGCGCCGCTCCACGGCGCCGGTGAAGGCGCCCTTCTCGTGGCCGAACAGCTCCGACTCGATGGTGCTCTCCGGCACCGCGCCGCAGTTGATGGCGACGAAGGGCCGGCCGCCGCGGGCGCTGCGCTCGTGGATGGCGCGGGCCACCAGGTCCTTGCCGGCGCCGGTTTCGCCGAACAGCAGCACGTCGGCCTCGACCTGGCTGATGCGCTGGACCATCGAGGCCAGCCGCTGGATCGCCGGGGTGCGGCCGACCAGGCGCGGGCCGGGGGCCGACTGCTGGGCCTCGAGTTCGGCCTTGAGGGTGCGGTTCTCGAGGCTCAGCCGACGCTTGTCGATGCCACGTCGGACGACTTCCACCAGGTGCTCGCCGGCGAAGGGTTTCTCGAGGAAGTCCCAGGCGCCGTCGCGCATCGCCGCCACCGCGGTGGAGACGTCGCCGTGGCCGGTGATCAGCACCACTGGCAGGTCCGGGTCGCGATCGCGGATCTCGCGCAGCAGCGCCATGCCGTCCATGCCAGGCATGCGGATGTCGCTGATCACCACGCCGGGGAAGTCCGGGGTCAGGGCCGCCAGGGCGTCTTCGGCGCGTTCGAAGGCCCGGGGCTCGTAGCCGGCCAGCTCCAGGGTCTGGCCGGCGGTGATGCGCAGGTGCGCCTCGTCGTCGATGATCATCACCGGGGTCGCCGGGGACTCATGCATGGGATTGCCGCTCCTCGCTGGATGCCGGGGTATCGGTGCCCGCGTCGCGTGGCAGGCTGATGGTGAAGCGGGCGCCGCCCTCGGCGCCGTTGGCGACCTCCAGGCGGCCGCCCAGGTCGTCGATGATACGCGCCGAGATCGACAGGCCCAGCCCCAGGCCGCTGCCGGCGGCCTTGGTGGTGTAGAAGGGCTCGAAGATGCGCGACAGCCGATCCTCGGCGATGCCGGGGCCGTTGTCGGCCACCGCCAGGCGCACCCGGTCGCCCTCGGCGGCGATCTCGAGCGTCAGCCGCGGCGATGGCGTCTCGGCCATGGCCTGCAGGGCGTTGCCGATCAGGTTGACCAGCACCTGCTCGAGGCGCACCGGGTCGGCGCGCACCCAGAGCTCGTCCTCGGGCCAGCGGCGCTCCACCGCCACGTCACCTTCGCCGAGCCGGGCCTGGAACAGCCGCAGGGCGTAGTCGAAGCAGGAGGGGGCCGAGACGGCGGTCAGGTTGTCGCCGCTCTTGCGCGAGAACTGGCGCAGCTGGGCGCTGATCTCGGCCATGCGTTCGGTGAGCTCGACGATCTGACCGAGATTGGCGTCGGCGGCCTCGCTGCGGCTGCGGGCGATGAAGGCGCGGGCGTTCTCGGCGTAGGCGCGGATCGCCGCCAGCGGCTGGTTGAGCTCGTGGTTGATGCCGGCGGCGAGCTGGCCGAGTACCGCCAGCTTGGCGGCCTGGACCAGCTCGTCGCGGGTCTCGCGCAGGCGCTGTTCGGCCAGGCGGCGCTCCTCGATCTCGTCGGAGAGGCGCCGATTGGTGGCGGTCAGGTCGCGGGTGCGTGCCTCCACGTGGCGCTCCAGCTCGTCGCGGGCCCTGGCCAGGGTGCGGCGTTCGCGCTCGGCGAAGCGCTCGCGCTCGCGGCGCAGCCGCAGCCGCTGCCAGCCGATGCCGCCACCCAGCACCACCAGCCCGTAGAGGCCGCCGGCCAGCGCCGCCGCCAGCCACTGGGCGTCGACCACCGGGGTGAGCGGCTTGAGGATGTGCATGTCCCAGCCGAAGCCGGGCACCGGCCGGGTCAGGCTCAGGTAACGCTCGCCGGCCAGCGGGCCATCGGAGAAGCCGACCAGCCGGGCGTTCTCGCCGCGCCGTTCGAGCTCGCGGATGCCGGCTGGCGGCAGCGGTTCATCGCCGTAGCGCCGCGAGGCATGCAGGGCCGCGAGCTCCGTCTCAGCGAGGGGCTCCAGGGCGGTGAGGCGCAGCGCTCGCCGGCTGGCCATGAACACCACGCCGTCGCCGTCGGTGACCAGCAGCTCGGCGTCCTGTTCCGCCCAGCTGTCCTCGACGGCGTGCAGCAGCACCTTGAGTACCATCACGCCGTCGGGCCGGGCGTTCGGCGCGGTGTCGTCGAGCCAGATCGGTGCCGAGAAGTAGTAGCCGCGCTCCTGGGAGCGCAGGCCGAGGCCGAAGAAGCGCCCCTTCTGGCCCTTCATGGCGTCCTGATAATAGCGTCGGAAGCGGTAGTTCTCGCCGATGAAGGTGCTCTCGCGGTGCCAGTTGCTGGCCGCCAGGGTGTCGCCGTGGCGGTCGAGCAGGTAGATGTCCGAGACGTCGGCGGTGGCGCGGAAGCGGTCGAGCAGGCGGTTGAGCGGCATCGGATCCTGCTGGGCAGGCGTCGCCAGGAAACGCTTCACGGCCTCGCGGGAGGCGAGCAGCTCGGGCAGGTAGTCGTGACGGGACAGGTGCCCGGTGAGCCCGGCCACCGACAGTCGCAGCTCGTTCTCGGCGTCGTCGCGCAGCACCTGAAGGGCCTGTTCACGGGCGACCTGGGCGGTCTGCCACAGGCACAGCGCCAGGCCGGCCAGGCCGATCAGGGCCAGCAGCAGGCGTAGACGACGCCGGCGAGGGGAGGGCGAGGCGGTCGTCATGCGTCGGGCGCGGGCATGGACTGGGCGCGGCGCAGCGAGCGCTGGGCGCGGGTCTCGGCGCGGGCCGCGGCCAGCAGGTTTTCCTCGACGTAGACCAGATGGTCGTGAGCGCAGGCGCGGGCCTCCTCGGCGCGGCCCTGGAGGATGGCATCGAGCAGTGCGCGGTGTTGGGTCATCAGCCGCTCGCGGGCGTCGGGCTTGGCGAACAGCGCCTCGAGGTTGTCGACGATGCTCTTCTCGAGCAGGTGAAAGATGCCGCGAATGGTGTGCAGCAGCATCACGTTGTGGGCGGCCTCGGCGATGGCCAGGTGGAAGGCGGCGTCGGCCTTGGCCTCTTCGGCCGGGTCCCGGGCCTCGAAGCGGGCCTCGAGCTCCTCGAAGCGCTGCAGCAGCACCGCCTTGTCGGTGGGCGTGGCGCGCAGCGCGGCATAGTAGGCGGAGAGTCCTTCCATGGCGTCGCGAAATTCGAGCAGGTCGAGGTGGAACTCGCCGTGGCGCGAGAGCATCTCCAGCAGCGGGTCGCTATAGCCGCTGTGCAGGTCCTCGGTGATGAAGGTGCCGCCGCCCTGACGGCTGTGCAGCAGGCCGCGGGCGGCGAGCTTCTGGATCGCTTCGCGCAGCGAGGGGCGCGAGACGCCGAAGCGTTCGGCCAGCTCGCGTTCCGGTGGCAGGCGCTGGCCGGGCTTGAGGCTGCCCTCGAGAATCAGTGCCTCGAGGCGTTCGGTGATCACGTCGGCGAGGCGCGGCTGGCGCAGGGTCTGGTAGGACATGGCGGCGTTCCTGGGCGCGAGGTCTTTCGGCGCATGGTAGCGTCATTCAATTGGTATTACCAATATGGCGCATTTTTTGTCGTATGCCGTTGTGCTGGTTTTTCAAGGTCTTGCGTGGCGCTTTTCATGGCTTAATACCAAGGTATAAGCGCCTTTTGCGGCGGGAATTTTGACACCCTCGCGGCCGGGCCATAGGGTGCGGTAACCAGTCGATGTCAATTGGTTTTACCAATTATGGCTTGCGAGGCGCCGAGCGTCTCGCGCTGTGCCGAAGCGCCGCCCGACTGGAGAGATTTCTTGCGCCCGCGTGCGCCCGCGCCGACGACCCTCGAGCCCTCGTCGCGGAGCCCGCGCCGGCCTTTATCGATCGCTCATCCATTGTACAGGGCCCGCCATGATCATCTCCGCCGCCACGGACTATCGCCAGGCCGCCAAGCGTCGCATCCCGCCCTTTCTCTTTCACTATGCCGACGGTGGCGCCTATGCCGAGCATACGCTCAGGCGCAACGTCGAGGACCTCGGCGAGATCGGTCTGCGCCAGCGCGTGCTGAAGGACATGTCCTCGCTGTCGCTCGAGACCGAGCTGTTCGGCGAGTCCATGGCCATGCCCGTCGCCCTGGCACCCGTGGGGTTGACCGGCATGTACGCCCGGCGAGGCGAGGTGCAGGCGGCCAGGGCTGCCGCGGGAAAGGGCATCCCGTTCACCTTGTCCACGGTGTCGGTCTGCCCCATCCATGAGGTCGCCTCGGCCGTGGATCGGCCCATCTGGTTCCAGCTCTACGTGCTGAAGGATCGGGGCTTCATGAAACATGTGCTGGAGCGGGCCAAGGCCGCAGGCGTGAAGACGCTCGTCTTCACCGTCGACATGCCGGTGCCCGGGGCGCGCTATCGCGATGCCCACTCCGGAATGAGCGGCAAGCATGGCGGCATCCGGCGCATGCTGCAGGCCGCGACCCGTCCGCGCTGGGCCTGGGACGTGGGCATTCACGGTCGCCCCCATGACCTGGGCAATGTCTCGGACTATCGCGGCCAGCCGACGGAGCTCGAGGATTATATCGCCTGGCTTGGCGACAACTTCGATCCCTCCATTTCGTGGAAGGACCTGGAGTGGATCCGCGAGTTCTGGGACGGCCCGATGATCATCAAGGGCATCCTCGATCCCGAGGACGCCCGCGATGCCGTGCGCTTCGGCGCCGATGGCATCGTGGTTTCCAACCACGGCGGGCGTCAGCTGGATGGCGTGCCTTCCTCCGCCCGCGCCCTGCCGGCCATCGCCGATGCCGTGAAGGGCGACCTGGCCATCCTGGCCGACTCCGGCATCCGCAGCGGGCTCGACGTGGTGCGGATGGTCGCGATGGGGGCCGACAGCGTGCTGCTGGGGCGTGCCTTCGTCTATGCGCTGGCCACCGCCGGCGAGGCGGGCGTGGCTCACCTGCTCGAGCTGGTCGACAAGGAGATGCGCGTGGCCATGACGCTCACCGGTGCGCGCACCATCGCCGACCTGGGGCCGGATTCGCTGGTCACCGAGTCGCGTCTGCGCGGCGGCGATGCCTGAGGCCCCTCTATAGCGCTGCGTTTTCCGCTATAGTGCGGCTGTCCCGCAGAGGCGGGGGCATCGTCACTACGTAGGGAGACATGACGTGGACATTCAAGGAACTCGGCGCTTCAGCGTCTCATCGGGTCGCCTGATGGCGGGCCTGGTCGGACTCACTCTGCTGGCAGGCTGCAGCGACGACGAGGCGCGCTTCGTCTCGGCGCCGGAGATGCAGGCCGGCGACAGCCTCGAGGGCGAGCTGACCTCGACCAGCCCGGTCAACCTCAACAACGGCACGCGCTATTCGGCGCACTGGATGTGCGGCAGTGGGGAGGCGGAGCGCTATCGTTACACGCTGGATGCGCCTTTCGCCGCGTCGCTGGCGGCCTTTGACGACGAGGGACACTGGATCGGCTTGGCCGAGAGTGGCCCCGAGGGCGAGCCGGCGATCCTGCTGAGCGCTGCCGAGGCACAGCGCTGCACCTTGGTCGTGATCAACGGGCAGGATGGCGCCGCCTTCGGTCCCTATACGCTGGCGGCCGAGGCAACCGGCGACGAGGACGGGCTGCAGGCCGACCGGCCGTTGGTCGGCCGGTTGGACGACGGCAGCGCCGAACACTCGCTCAGCCTGGACGCTCCCGCCCACCTCAATCTGGCGCTGTCCGGCGAGGAAGGGCTCGACATGCATCTCGTGGGAGAGGGGGTGAATCAGCGGGCCGAGTCCTGTGCGCCGGGCGAACTTCGTCTCGATGCCTATCTGGAGCCTGGCGACTACCGCGTTCAACTGGGGCAGGCGGCCAAGCCCAACGTGGCGATGACGAAGTGCGCCAGTCAGGTGCTGAGTGCAGGCGGTGCTTATCAGCTGGTCGCCGAACAGCGCGACCTCTCCGACGGTCGACGCAACGGCGGGCCGCTGCGAGATGGCGATCGCATCACCGGTACGCTCGAAGGTGAGTCGACCAATCACTACACCCTGCATCTCGATGAGCCCTCCGAGGTGATCCTGGATCTCGGTTCGACGGCCTTCGATACCGTGTTGCACCTCAGTGGCAATGACACCCAGATCAGCGACGACGATGGCGGCGGTGGCACCGATTCGCGCATCCAGACGGTGTTGATGGCCGGCGACTATCGCGTCGAGGTGGCCAGCTACGGTGGCAATCGCGGTGACTACGCGATCGAGCTGCGGCGCAGCGAATTCGACGGCGAGTTCCGTAACGACGGGCCGATTGCCAGCGGCGAGGAGGTGCGCGGGCAGTACGTCGGCGTCGCCGAGAACCGCTATCGCTTCACCGTCGAGGAGACGGCCGAGGTGAGTCTGGCGCTCGACTCGCAGGACTTCGATCCGATGCTGTATCTGCAGGGGGAGGGCGTCGAGCTGACCGACGACGACAGCGGCGGCGATCGCAACTCGCTGATCAACACCGTGCTGGAGCCCGGCGACTATACCCTGGAAGTCCAGAGCTACAGCGGCAGCGGTATCTATACCCTGCGAGCCGAGTCGTCGCCGTTCGAGGGGCGCATGAGCGACAGTGGCGAAGTCACCCCTGGGGAAGTGGTCTACGGTCGGATGACGGCCGGTAGCCGGCTCGCTTACCGGCTAGTGGTGGAGGAGCCTCGTGAAGTGGTGTTGGAAAGCACTTCCAGCGCCGTGGATACCGTCATGCGCCTGACCGGCAACGGCGTCAATGAGCACAACGACGATGCGCCCGGCCTGGGGCTCGGTTCACGCATCACCCGGCATCTGCAGCCTGGCCGTTACGAGGTGGAAGTGACGGCTTTCGGCAGCAACGCCGGCATGGTGCGGCTGTTCATCGGGGAATAAGAGCGGTGCCGGGGTGTCGCGTCGGCGACGCCCCGGTGGCTGATTCTGGTGCGATGAGAAAAGTCCTTGCACCATCCCGGTGAAGTCCGTAGAGTACGCATCCGCTGCCGGCGACGGGTAACGTTGCAGGCGGTGATGAGTGGCAAAAGCGCTTGTTTTTCTTGAGGTTTTTCGAATTTCTTCGGAATTACTCGATTGACAGGGTCAGCGGAATCGGTAAAATGCATGCCAATCGATCGGATGTCGCTTCACGCTGTTGTCGCGATGGTCGGTCACCCGCTTCGCTCTCTCGAGAGCTTGAAGATCACCGGTTGACACGACGCGCCGATCACGTAGAATACGCCTTCCTTGCGAGGCACTGGTCAAGCGGCCGGGAACGCAAGATGCTCTTCTCCTTATTGAGTCGAGCTGCTCTTTAACAATCGATCAGATAATTCATGTGGGCGCTTGTCGGGATGTCGGTGACCAGTCACTAGATATCAAGACAAGCGACTCGTCAAAGAGACGTTTGAATCTTGAACCAGGTTTGGTTCCACCTTAGGAACTATCAAGCTTTTAACTGAAGAGTTTGATCATGGCTCAGATTGAACGCTGGCGGCAGGCCTAACACATGCAAGTCGAGCGGAAACGATCCTAGCTTGCTAGGAGGCGTCGAGCGGCGGACGGGTGAGTAATGCATAGGAATCTGCCCGGTAGTGGGGGATAACTTGAGGAAACTCAAGCTAATANGGTCGGACGGGATAACCGCTGAAAGCATCTAAGCGGGAAGCCTCCTTCAAGATGAGATCTCCCCGAGGCCTCGAGCCTCCTGAAGGGCCCAGCGAGACGAGCTGGTTGATAGGTCGGGTGTGGAAGCGCTGCAAGGCGTTGAGCTAACCGATACTAATGGCCCGTGAGGCTTGACCATATAACACCCAAGTGGTCTGTGACTGACAACAGACGACGGCGGATACGCGAGAGACGATCTCGTCAGCATGATTCGCATTGCCTTTTTCGCCTGACGACCATAGCGTGCGGGAACCACCTGATCCCATGCCGAACTCAGCAGTGAAACCGCTCAGCGCCGATGGTAGTGTGGGAGTTCCCATGCGAGAGTAGGTCATCGTCAGGCACTTATACCGAGAAAACCCCGGCTCATCGAGTCGGGGTTTTTTTATGTCCGAACGTTTAATGTGATCTCCTCCAAAAAACGTCCCGTCCTCTTCAAGAGGGCGGGGCGTTTTTGGTTTGGCTGACACGGTGGATCAGTCCGTGACTTCGTATAGCTCGATCGGAGTGCCGTCGGGATCGGCCAGGAAGGTGAAACGCGCGCCGGTGAACTCGTCGACGCGGATCGGCTCGGGCGCCGCGCCGCGTGCCTCGAGCAGAGCGACACAGGCATCGAGGTCGGGCGTGGCGAGCGCCAGGTGGCGAAGCCCGCAGGCCTCGGGGTAGCTAGGACGCGGCGGCGGCGAGGGGAAGGAGAACAGCTCGAGCTGAATGCCGCCCGGCAGGCGCAGGTCGAGCTTGTGGCTGTCGCGTTCCTCGCGATAGGCCTCGTTGAGGATTTCGGCGTCCATCACCTCGAGGTAGAAACGTCTGGCGCGTGGGTAGTCGGCGGTGATCAGCGCCACGTGGTGCACGCGGCTCAGGGGCAGTCGTGAGTCGGCCATGGGGGCCTCGGTATCGGTCGGGAGAGTATCTGTCCGGCGGGGCGGGCGAGGGGCGTCGAGCGACGCCCCTGACGTTCAAGGTCGGCTCAGCGGCAGAGTTCTTCCAGCACCTCGACCAGGCTGTCCATCTCGTCCTCGGTACCGATGGAGATGCGCAGCCAGCCGTCCAGCGCCTCGGTGTTGAAGTGACGCACCAGCACGCCGCGCTCGCGCAGGCCGACGAACAGCTGGGCGGCATCCTGCTCGGGGTGGTGCACCAGCAGGAAGTTGCTCTGCGACGGCAGCACCTGGAAGCCGAGGCTCTCGAGGCGCGTGCGCGTGCGCTCGCGGGTGGTGATTACCGCCTCGCGGCAGGCGTCGAAGTGCTCGCGGTCCTCCAGCGCGGCGACGCCGATGGCGCTCGCCAGGCTGTCGATCGGGTAGGAGTTGAAGGAGTCCTTGACCCGCTCCAGCCCTTCGATCAGCTCCCGCGAGCCCACCGCGTAGCCGAGCCGCAGGCCGGCCAGACTGCGCGACTTGGAGAAGGTGCCGGTGACCAGCAGGTTGGGGAAGCGCTCGATCAGCGGGATGGCGCTCTCGCCGCCGAAGTCCACGTAGGCCTCGTCGACCAGCACCACCGACTCGGTGAGGCGCTCGAGCAGCGCGGCGATCGCCTCGCGGCCGTGGCCGTGGCCGGTCGGCGCGTTGGGATTGGCGAAGATGGCGCCGCCGGCGTCCGGCGAGAAGGCCTCGAGGTCGACGCGCCAGTCGGCGTCCAGCGGCAGGGTGCGGCGCTCCACGTCGTAGAGCCGGCAGTACACGGGATAGAAGCTGTAGGTGATGGCCGGCATCTCGAGCGGGCGGCCGTTGGCGAAGAAGGCCTGGAAGGCCAGGGCCAGCACCTCGTCGGAGCCGTTGCCGACGAACACCTGCTCGACCTCGACGCCGAACTCCCGGGCCAGCGCCTCGCGCAGGCCATGCGACTCGGGATCGGGATAGCGGCGCAGATGGTCGGCCGGAAACTCCCGCAGCACCGCCTCGACGCCCGGCGCCGGCGGATAGGGGTTCTCGTTGGTATTCAGCTTGATCAGGCGCTCGCGGGGCTGCTCGCCGGGAACGTAGGGCGTCAGCTCGCGGACCTTGGGGCTCCAGAACTTGCTCATCGTCACTTCTCGGATCGTGGGGCAATCCGTTCATGGTCGCCCGGGGGCGACGCCCGCGCAAGCCGGCCCGCGGATGATCGCCGGACGAGGGGCAAGCCGGTGCTGTTCGGGCTGTGCGCTGTTCCCACGAGAGGTTATGCTGTGGGGCAGGCTGCCGTGAAGGCGGCGTCATGCCCATTGGTTAGGAGGACGAATATGCAAATCAGGACGTTGCTGGCCGGTTCCGCGATGCTTGCCCTGCTGGCAGGCTGTGCGGGTGGCCCTGGCGGGCAGGGCACCGAGCCCGGAATGGAAGCGACCCAGAGCACCTACCAGGGCACGCTGCCCTGCCGTAACTGTGAAGGGATCGATCTGAACGTGACCATGATGGGCGATGCCCAGAGCCCTGCCGCGGATCGCACCTTCGATCTGCAGGCCTCCTACCGCGGCCACCCGCAGAATCCGCCGGACGAGAACTACGAAGGTCGCTGGCAGCTGCTCGACGGCACCGCGGACAACCCCGATGCCACCGTCTACGAGCTGACGCCCCAGGGCGAGGGCCAGACCTACTTCTTCCTGCGCCTCGACCCGCAGACCCTGGAACTGATCGACCCCCAGCGTCGCCGCTTCCAGAACAACGAGATGCTGCGCCTGAAGCGCCTGTAAGGCAGCGGAACGCGTAGCAGCGAGGGGCGGCCGGCGGGCCGCCCCTCGTCGTTGGGCCTTCGGGCCTGTTATTCCAGAGAAACCGTCGTCGGACATTCCATGGCCAAAGCGAAAAGCGCCTTCGTGTGCACCGAATGCGGTGCCGAGTACAGCAAGTGGCAGGGGCAGTGCACCAGCTGCCGCGAGTGGAACACCCTGAGCGAGATCCGGCTGTCGGCCGCCCGTCCCGGTGCGGGCAATGGCGGCGGGGGCGGCTCCGCGGGGCGGGGCGGCTATGCCGGGGCGGTCTCCCGCGAGGTGATCGACCTCGCCAACGTCGATCTCAGCGAGGTGCCGCGGCTCTCCTCGACCTTCGAGGAGTTCGACCGGGTGCTGGGCGGCGGCCTGGTGCCGGGCTCGGCGGTGCTGCTGGGCGGCCATCCCGGCGCCGGCAAGTCGACCCTGCTGCTGCAGACCGCCTGCAAGCTGGCCCAGCAGCGCAAGGTGCTCTACGTCACCGGCGAGGAATCGCTGTCCCAGGTGGCGATGCGCGCCCACCGCCTGCAGCTGCCTACCCAGGGCCTGCAGATGCTGGCCGAGACCAGCATCGAGACGATCCTCGGCGTGGCCGAGCGCGAGGGTCCCGATATCCTGATCATCGATTCCATCCAGACCACCCACCTCGAGGACATCTCCTCGGCGCCGGGCGGCGTGGCCCAGGTGCGCGAGTCCGCCGCGGCGCTGACCCGCTTCGCCAAGCAGTCCAGCACCGTGCTGCTGCTGGTCGGCCACGTGACCAAGGACGGCACCCTGGCCGGCCCCAAGGTGCTGGAGCACATGATCGACGCCTCGCTGCTGCTCGAGGGCGGCGCCGACTCGCGCTTCCGCACCTTGCGCGGGCAGAAGAACCGCTTCGGCGCGGTCAACGAGCTCGGCGTGTTCGCCATGCTCGAGCACGGCCTCAAGGAGGTGAAGAATCCCAGCGCCATCTTCCTGTCGCGCACCGAGGAGCAGGCGCCCGGCAGTCTGGTGATGGTGGTCTGGGAGGGCACCCGGCCGATCCTGATCGAGGTGCAGGCGCTGCTCGACGACTCGGCGCTGGGCAATCCGCGGCGGGTGGCGGTGGGCGTCGACCAGAACCGTCTGTCCATGCTGCTGGCGGTGCTGCATCGCCACGGCGGACTGTTCACCGGCGATCAGGACGTGTTCCTCAACGTGGTCGGCGGGGTCAAGGTGCTCGAGACCAGCGCCGACCTGGCGGTGCTGCTGGCGGTGGTGTCGAGCCTGCAGAGCCGCCCGCTGCCGCGTGAGCTGGTGGTGTTCGGCGAGGTCGGCTTGTCCGGCGAGATCCGCCCGGTGCCGAGCGGCCAGGAGCGCATCGTCGAGGCCGCCAAGCACGGCTTCCGGCGCGCCATCGTGCCGCGCGGCAACGCCCCCAAGCACTCGCCCGAGGGCATGGAAGTGGTGCCCGTGGACAAGCTGGCCGATGCGCTGGAAGCACTCTAGGCGCCCACCCCGCGAAGCGTGAAATCGCCGTCCAGCGACGGGGCGGGGGCGCGGTGTTGTAGAATGCCGGGAAACGACGCCAAGGAGACCGTGATGAGTGCCATCCGTCTGACGCAGTACAGCCACGGCGCCGGCTGTGGCTGCAAGATCGCCCCCGACGTCCTCGACGGCATCCTCGCCAAGGCCGGGCCGGGTGCCAGCCACTCGCGGCTGATCGTCGGCAACCAGGGCCGCGAGGACGCCGCCGTCTACGACCTGGGCGACGGCCGCGGCATGATCGCCACCACCGATTTCTTCATGCCGATCGTCGACGATCCCTTCGACTTCGGCCGCATCGCCGCCACCAATGCCATCAGTGACGTCTACGCCATGGGCGGCACGCCGATCATGGCGCTGGGCATCCTCGGCTGGCCGCTCGACAAGCTCGGCGCCGACATCGCCGGCGACGTGGTCGGCGGCGCCCAGGCGGTCTGCCGTGAGCTGGGCCTGGCGCTGGCCGGCGGCCACTCCATCGACGCCCCGGAGCCGATCTTCGGCCTGTCGGTCAATGGCCTGGTCGACCTCGAGCACCTCAAGCTCAACAAGGGCGCCCAGGTCGGCGACCTGCTGTATCTCACCAAGCCGCTGGGCGTTGGCCTGCTGACCACCGCCGAGAAGCAGGGCCTGATCCAGCCCGGCCACCAGGGCCTGGCGCGACGCACCATGCTCGCCTCCAACCGCATCGGCGCCGAGCTGGCGAAGATTCCCGGCGTGCACGCCATGACCGACGTCACCGGCTTTGGCCTGGCCGGTCATCTCAGCGAGGTCTGCGAGGCTAGCGGTGTGGCCGCGCGCATCGACTTCCGCCGCCTGCCGCGTCTCGCCGAGGCCGAGTCCTACCGCCGCCAGGGCGCGGTGCCCGGCGGCAGCGCCCGCAACCGCGAGGCCCTGGGCAAGGCCCTGCCGGCCATGGACGACGCCCACTGGCAGTGGCTGTGCGACCCGCAGACCTCCGGCGGCCTGCTGCTGTCGGTGCATCCGTCCTGGGAGGATGACGTCGAGCGCGTCGGCCGCCAGTACGGTCTCGAGCTCGAGCCGTTCGGCGATGTGATCGCCGAGCGCGGCGAGACGCGCATCGAGGTGAAGGGATGAATCTGCCGCTGGTCGAGCCGGACCTCGCGCTGCTGCGCGAGGGTCGGGCCCTGATCGACGTGCGCGCCCCGGTGGAGTTCGCCCAGGGCGCGCTGCCCGGGGCGGTCAACCTGCCGCTGATGGACGACGAGGAGCGTCATCTCGTCGGCATCGCTTACAAGCAGCAGGGCCAGCAGGCCGCCATCGAGCTGGGCGAGCGGCTGGTCAGCGGCGGCATCAAGGCCGCCCGGGTCGACGCCTGGCGGCGCGAGCTGGAGGTCCATCCCGACGCCATCGTCTACTGCTTCCGCGGCGGGATGCGCTCTCAGATCGCCCAGCAGTGGCTGGCCGAGGCCGGCATGACCCGGCCGCGCATCCGCGGCGGCTGGAAGGCCATGCGCCAGGCGCTGTGCGCGCACATCGACGCCGCCGCCGAGCGGCCGATGCTGGTGGTGGGCGGACTCACCGGCTGCGCCAAGACCTCGCTGATCACCGCCCTGGATCAGGGCCTGGACCTGGAGGGCTGCGCGCGCCACAAGGGCTCGGCCTTCGGCCGTCATCCGCTGCCGGCGCCGTCGCAGATCGACTTCGAGCACGCCATGGGGCTGCGGCTGCTGGAGCTGCCGGGGCCGCTGGTGCTGGAGGACGAGTCGCGCCACATCGGCTCGGCCAACGTGCCGCTGACCTTCTGGCGCGGCATGGAGGCCGCCCCGCGGATTCGCGTCGAGATGCCGCTGGACTGGCGGCTGGCGCAGATCCACAAGGACTACATCGACGATCTGTGGACGGTCTATCGCCAGCAGTTCGGCGACTGGCTGGGCTGGACGCTGATGCGCAAGCAGCTGTCCGGCGCGCTGGGTCGGCTCAGGAAGCGCCTCGGCGGCGCCCGGCTGGCGCGGCTGCAGCGCTTGCAGGAGCTGGCCTTCCGCGAGCACGAGCGCGGCAATCGCCAGGCCCACGAGGCCTGGCTGGCACCGCTGCTCACCGAATACTACGACCCCATGTATCGCTACCAGCTGGAGAAGCACGACGACCAGCGCTTCCTCCACGTGGGCGACTGGGACAGCTGCCTGGCCTTCGCCCGCGACTGGGTCGCCGAGGCCGAATCAGCGCGCCGGCCGAGCGCCACCGCCTCTGCCTGAGGGGTCAGCGCATCGTGGCGTGCCTGGCCCACTGGGTGAGCACCCGGTCGAGCAGCGGCGCCAGGCGGTCGAAGCGCCGTGAATCGTCGAGCATCGCCTCGCGCTCCTGGCGATAGGGGCTCTCGGCGTCGCCCTCCGGGCGCGGCAGGTGGTCGAGCATGGCGGTGACGCTCTCGGCGGTGGCCTCCAGATGGCACAGCAGGCCGATCACCCGGCCGGCGTCCCAGGCGAAGCCCTGCAGCGGGCTCGCCGCGGTGCCGCCCAGCGGCAGGGCATCCTCGGGCAGGGCGAAGATCTCGCGGTGCCAGGTGAAGGCCTCGAAGCGCTCGGGCAGGTCGAAGGGGCTGGCCTCGGCCAGGGTCACGGTCTGCCAGCCGGTCTCGGCCAGGGTGCCGCGGGACACCGGGGCGTCCAGCGCCTCGGCGATGTGGCGGGCGCCGTGACCGATGCCGAGCAGCGGCTTGCGACCGTCCAGGGTGCGCTCGATCAGCTTGCGCTCGCCGCGATCCCAGGCGGCGGGCGCCTGGCCCTCGGGGGCGTCGAGCACGATCAGCGCCTCGACGTCGCCGGGCCGCGGCGGCAACTCGCCCTCGTCGAGGTGGAACACGGTGTGGCTGTGCCCCATGCTGTCGAGCCAGTCGCCGATGCGGGCGGGCCCCAGATAGGGGCTGTGCTGAAGCAGGTGAACGTGCATGCGGGCGGCCTCGCCGATATCAGCAGAAAATCAGGGAAGGCAGGGTACATGAACGCAGCCCTCAAGGAACAGATACTGACCGTGCTGGCCGAGATTCCGCTGGGGCGGGTCACCACCTACGGGCGCATCGCCGCCATGACCGAGGGCGGCACGCCCCGGCTGGTGGCCCGGGCGCTGCGCGAGCTGCCGTCCGGCCACGGCCTGCCGTGGTTCCGGGTTATCACCGCCTCGCGCAAGCTGGCCGACCATCCCGGCGCCGACGAGCAGCGCCGCCGGCTGATCGTCGAGGGCGTGGCGTTCGATGCGCGGGGCAGAGTGGCCCCCGAACGGCTCTGGCCTTGAGTGAGCACAGGGACGATGTCGAGACAGCGATATTCCAAGGAGAATCCATGAGCGGTTTCTTTCAGCGCCTGCAGCGGCTCGAGCCGCGCCGTCAGCAGGCCTTCATGGCGGCGCTGTGCGAGCGGCTGCTGCCCAACTACGCCTTCTACGCCGAGGCCACCGGCCACGGCGATCCCAAGGCGCTGCGGGTCGTGCTCGATCTGGTGTGGGAGCGGCTGGCGGTCAAGGACGCGCGCATCGACTTCGATCGCCAGGCCGAGAAGCTGGCCGAGCTGGAGCCGCCGGCCGAGGATGACAGCTTCGGCGCCCGTCGCGCGCTGGAAGCGGTGGTGGCGATCTCGTCGCTGCTCGACACCCTGCGCGGCGACTCGCCGGAGGCGGTGCTGGAGGTGAGCCGGACCTCTCGCGGCGGCGTGCGCGCCTTCATCGAGCTGACCGAGGGCGAGGAGGACGGCGAACGCCTCGCCGCCATCGTGCGCGAGCATCCGCTGATGGGGGACGAGAACGGCTTCCAGGATGCGGTGCTCGAGGCGGTGGAAGGCGAGCTCGGCCGCGACGCCCTCAAGGCGCTGCGCCGGCTGGGCCGCAACGAGGGCGTCAGCAACCTGGGGCTGTCGATGGACTAGCGGCTAGAAGCGCGCACCGGCGGTCACCATCATGCCGGCGGTGCCGAACACGATCAGGTCGGACTCGAAGCGTCCCCATCGCGCGCCCACGCTGGGCAGCGCTACCGGCGCGGTCTCGAAGCGGTTGAAGGGGATCTTGTCGCGGTACTCGTCCTGGTAGCCGTGCAGCAGGCCGCCGGTGAGCTTGGCGCGTATAGTCAGCCGCTCGGTGGGCTGCCAGAAGGGGAACTCGCGCCCCGCATACCAGTACCAGGTGGGCTGGTCGAAGGAGTTCTTGAACCAGGCGGTGCCGGCGAGCCAGCGCTGCGGGTTATGCAGCTCCAGGCTGACAAGCTGCTGCCGGTTGTTGTGTTCCGGGTCGGCGCTGAAGTGTCGGGTGTAGAGGCTGGTCTGCACCAGCACATGGTCCAGCGTCGGCGCCGGGGGCCAGGCCGGCTCCGCCTCGGCGGCGGCCGGGCCGGCGAGCGCCAGCATTGCAGGCAGGGCCAGCCTGCCTGCCACCTTCCATGGTGATGTCATTCGTGTCCTTGTCTCCGGAGGCCTGTCAGAGGCGCATTTCGATGCCGCGTTCGGCCATGTAGCGCTTGGCCTCGGGGATGGTGTACTCGCCGAAGTGGAAGATGCTGGCCGCCAGCACCGCGTCGGCGCCGCCGTCCTTCACGCCCTCGACCAGGTGGTCGAGGTTGCCCACGCCGCCGGAGGCGATCACCGGCACGCTCACCGCTTCCGAGATGGCGTGGGTCACGCCGATGTCGAAGCCGATCCTGGTGCCGTCGCGGTCCATGCTGGTCAGCAGCAGCTCGCCGGCGCCCAGGTCGACCATCTTCCTGGCCCACTCCACGGCATCGAGCCCGGTGGGGCGGCGGCCGCCGTGGGTGAAGATCTCCCAGCGCGGTGCCTCGCCTTCCTCGGAGACCTTCTTGGCGTCGATGGCCACCACGATGCACTGGCTGCCGAAGCGCTCGGCGGCCTCGTGCACGAACTCGGGGTTGTGCACGGCGGCGGTGTTGATCGACACCTTGTCGGCGCCAGCGTTGAGCATGGTGCGGATGTCGTCGCAGGTGCGGATACCGCCGCCCACGGTCAGCGGGATGAAGACCTCGCCGGCGATGCGCTCGACCATCTCCACCGTGGTGCCGCGGTCCTCGTGGCTGGCGGTGATGTCGAGGAAGGTGATCTCGTCGGCGCCCTGCTGGTTGTAGCGCTGGGCGATCTCCACCGGGTCACCGGCGTCGCGGATGCCGATGAAGTTGACGCCCTTGACCACCCGGCCGGCATCGACGTCCAGGCAGGGGATGATGCGCTTGGCGAGTCCCATGGTGTCAGCTCCCGTCGCGTTGGCCGGTGAGGCGGTCGCACAGTGCCTGGGCCTCGGCCACGTCCAGGCTGCCTTCGTAGATGGCGCGACCGGTGATGGCGCCGAGGATGCCCGGCTCGCCGGCCGCGATCAGTTCGCGCAGGTCGTCGAGGTTGGTCACGCCGCCGGAGGCGATCACCGGCAGGCCACCCTCGCGGGCCAGCTCGGCGGTGGCCTCGACGTTGACGCCGCCCATCATGCCGTCGCGGGCGATGTCGGTGTAGACGATCGAGGACACGCCGTCGTCGGCGAAGCGCTTGGCCAGTTCGGTGGCCTTCAGGGTCGAGACCTCGGCCCAGCCGTCGGTGGCCACGAAGCCGTCGCGAGCGTCCAGGCCGACGATCACGTGGCCGGCGAAGGCCTGGCACATCTCGGTGACGAAGGCCGGTTCCTTGACCGCCTTGGTGCCGATGATGACCTGGGACACGCCGGCGTCCAGGTAGTGCTCGATGGTCTCGGCCGAGCGGATGCCGCCGCCGATCTGGATCGGCAGGTTGGGGTAGGCGCGGGCGATGGCGGTGACCGCCTCGCCGTTGACCGGCTCGCCCTCGAAGGCGCCGTTGAGGTCGACCAGGTGCAGGCGGCGGGCGCCGGCCTCGACCCAGCGCGCGGCCATGGCCACGGGATCGTCGCCGTAGGTGGTGGCATCGTCCATCCGCCCCTGCTTGAGGCGAACGCACTTGCCGTCCTTGAGATCGATGGCGGGGATTACCAGCATGTCCAGTCCTCTACGGGCGCTCAGCGGGCGCCCCTTTGATTGTCAGGCGCGGCAGCGGGCGCCCTGGAAATTGTCGTAGGCGCGGCAGCAGGCGCCCTGGAAATTGTCGTAGGCGCGGCAGCAGGCGCCCTGGAAATGGTAAGGGGCGCGGGGTCGGGCGCCCTTGAAACCGTTGTCATGGGCGCGGCAACGGGCGCCCTGGAAATGCTGCAGTGGCCGCTCAGGGCTCCCACTGCACGAAGTTTTCCAGCAGTCGAAGGCCGGCCCGGGAGCTCTTCTCCGGATGGAACTGCACGGCGAAGGTGGCATCGCGGCCGGTGGCCACGTGGGCGGTGACGCGACCGTAGTCGGTGGTGCCGAACACCTGGACGTCCTCGCCGGCCTCCACGTAGTAGCTGTGCACGAAGTAGAAGTGCTCCTGGTCGTCGATGCCCTTCCACAGTGGGTGGTCGTGGCGCTGGCGCACCAGGTTCCAGCCCATGTGCGGCACCTTCAGGCGATGGTCCATGTCGTCGCGCATGTCGACGGGGAAGCGGCGCACCTGGCCGGTCATGAAGCCCAGGCAGTCGATGCCGCCGTTCTCCTCGCTGCGCTGATGCAGCATCTGCTGGCCGACGCAGATGCCGAGCAGCGGCTTGGCCTGCTGGGCCAGCAGCTCCTCGACCAGGCCGCGCAGCTCGGTGCGCTCGAGTTCGCCCATGCAGTCGCGGATGGCGCCCTGGCCGGGCAGCACCAGGCGCGTGGCGCCCTGGATGCGGCGGGCGTCGCGGGTCACCACTACGTGCTCGTGGGTGACGTGCTCCAGTGCCTTGGCGACGGAATGCAGGTTGCCCATTCCGTAGTCGATGACGGCAATGGTCATGGGACGCTCCTCGTGTCGGTCGGCGGGATCACAGGCTGCCCTTGGTGGACGGCATCTGGCCGGCCATGCGCGGGTCTTCGGCGGCGGCCATGCGCAGCGCCCGGCCGAAGGCCTTGAAGATGGTTTCCGCCTGATGGTGGGCGTTGAAGCCCTTCAGGTTGTCGATGTGCAGGGTGACCTTGGCGTGGTTCACGAAGCCCTGGAAGAACTCCCAGAACAGCTGGGTATCCAGGCGGCCGATGCTGGCGCGGGTGAACTCGACGTCCATGAACAGGCCCGGGCGCCCGGAGAAGTCTACCACGACCCGCGACAGCGCCTCGTCGAGCGGCACGTAGGCGTGGCCGTAGCGGTAGATGCCGCGCTTGTCGCCGATCGCCTGGTCGAAGGCCTGGCCCAGGGTGATGCCGAGATCCTCGACGGTGTGGTGGTCGTCGATGTGCAGGTCGCCCACTGCCTTGATCTCGAGGTCGATCATGCCGTGGCGGGCGACCTGGTCGAGCATGTGGTCGAGGAAGGGGACGCCGGTCTCGCAGACCAGCTGGCCCTTGCCGTCGAGGTTCACGGTGACCGTGATCTGGGTTTCCTTGGTGTCGCGGGTGACCGTGGCGATACGCTCGGACATGTCGGGTCTCCAGCGCCTGGGCGCGTGTCGTGATGGGGGGGCCGCCGTCGGGGCGGAAAAGACGGGGCGGCCCCGCCGTTGCAAGGCTGCCATTATAGTGAAACGCTACCCCCATTCGCTACAATGCCCCAACCATGCGGCAGGCCCGGCCTGCCTCTTTCAGGGAGATACCTGCATGCCGGTCACGCTACAGCGCGTCGATCAAGCGACCTGGGAAGCGGACGCCCAGGTACGCCACGATCTGACACGCATCTACGCCGATGCCCCCGCCGAGCGCCTGCCGGCCCCGCCCGAGCGATTCGTCGACGACCATCTGGCCGCCGAGCGCTTCTTCTTCTGTGCCCGTTTCAATGATCGTCTGCTGGGGGCGCTGGCCGTGTCCCCGGAT
The DNA here is from genome assembly GCF_000968715.2 of Halomonas sp. HG01. Taxonomy (NCBI): domain Bacteria; kingdom Pseudomonadati; phylum Pseudomonadota; class Gammaproteobacteria; order Oceanospirillales; family Halomonadaceae; genus Halomonas; species Halomonas sp. HG01. The sequence goes on from NZ_CP022134.1 coordinate 101,796, forward strand.
GACCAGGCCTGGTGGCTGTCGCACCTTTGCGTGCGCCAGACCACCCGCCGCCGCGGCGTCGGCTCGCGGCTGCTGGCCCTCACCGGCGAGGCCGCCCACGCCGACGGCCGCCGGCTGCGCGTGCTGGCCTCCCAGCTGCCCATGGCCGATCAGGTGCTGCTGAGCCGCATGGGCTACCGCCTGACCCAGGAAGGCGACTACTTCGAACTGGATCTCTCGCCCAAAGGAGCCGGGCAATGAAGCGAATCCTGCGTACTCTGCTGGCCGCCATCGGGGTCCTCGGCCTGGTGCTGGTCGGTGCCGTGGTGTTCATCACCACCTTCTTCGACCCCGAGGACCTCAAGCCACGACTGGTCGACGTCGTGCGCGAGCACAGCGGGTTGGAGCTGGAGCTGGACGGCCCGCTGAGCTGGTCCTTCTACCCGCGGCTGGGTGTCGGCGTGGAAAGCGCCGAGGCGCGACTGCCGGAACAGGTCGTCGACGACGCGCCCTTCGCCGCCTTCGACCACGCCGAGGTCAGCCTGGCGATGGCCCCGCTGCTGCGCGGCGAGATCGCCATCGACGGCCTGACCCTCGAGGGGGTCGACCTCAACCTCGAGCGCAACGCCGAGGGGCGTGGCAACTGGGAGGCGCTGATCGAGCGCCTGCGCAACCGCGGCGAGCAGGCCGAGGCGGTGCTGGCGCCGGCCAGCGCCGGCCCCAACCCTCGTGGCGATGCCAGCGCCCTGGACGTGGCGCTGAACATCGCCAGCGTGCAGGTGCGCGGCGGCCGCATCGACTATCGCGACGTCCAGGCCGGGCGAGAGATGACGCTCTCGGACGTCGACATCACCGGCAGCAACGTCAATCCCGATCATCCCTTCCCACTCAGCGCCAGCCTCGACGTCGCGCTGCGCGACGGGCTGGGTGCCGAGACGCCGCAGCTGGCCAGCGAGCTGAGCCTCGACACCCGGGTCAGCCTGGGGCTGGCCGAGGGGCGTCATGTGCTCCAGGGGCTGGCGCTGGACACCCATACCCGCCTCGACGGTGCCGACGAAGCCCAGCGGCTCGAGCTCGCCGCCGACGAGCTGGTGCTCGACCTCTCCGGCGACCGGGTGCGGGTGAATGGTGGCCAGCTGGAGGCCGGCCTGATGGGCCCGCGGCTGGGCGAGCAGCGCCTGCCGCTGTCGCTGGCCTTCGGTCTCGACGCCGACCTGGCCGCCCGAAGCGCTCGCCTGAGCGAGCTGGCGCTGAGCGGGCCCGACGGCCTCGACCTCCAGGGCAACCTGACGCTGACCGAGCTGGTCGAGGCGCCGGCCTACGAGGGCCAGTTGAGCCTCGCCGAGCTCTCGCTACGGCCCTGGCTGGAGCGCTTCGACGCTCTGCCGGACATGGCCGCCGACGCGGCCCTGAGCCAGGTGGCGCTGACCAGCCCCATCGAAGGCGACCTGGAGCGCGTCACCCTCGACGGCCTTAACCTCAAGCTCGACGGCAGCACCTTCAACGGTCGCCTGGGGGCGAACCTCGACGGCACCCGCCTGGAGGCCGACCTGCAGGGCGACCGTCTGAACATGGACGACTACCTGCCGGCCGCCGATCCTTCCGCCGAGACCGCCGGCGGCCCGAGCCTGCCGGGCGTGGGGCGTGCCCTGGCTCAGGACGCACGGCAGGCGCTGCTGCCCGCCGACTGGCTGGCCACGCTTTCCCTCGACGCCGAGCTGAGCCTCGGCGAACTGATCCTGATGGACCAGAGCTTCAGCGACGTCAGCCTCACGCTGGCCGGCGACGACGGCCGCCAGCGGCTGGTGAACTTTGCGTCCGGCCTCCACGAGGGGCGTCTCTCGGCCACCGGCGAGCTGGACGCCCGCGAGACGCCGCTGGGCTGGCAGCTGTCGCCGCGCGTCGAGAACCTGCGTCTGGGCTCGCTGCTGACTTCGCTGGGCGAGGAGCCGGCGCCGCTGGAAGGCAGGCTGAGCGCCGAGGGCGAGCTGACGACCCGCGGCAACAGCGTGCCCGAGCTCAAGCGTGCCCTGAACGGTCGGCTCGCCACGCGCCTGGCCGAGGGGCGCATTCCCGGCGTCAACGTCTCCCAGGAGCTGTGCACCACCACCGCGCGCCTGGAAGGCGAGAGCACCAGCCGCGACTGGGCCCCGGACACCCGCTTCCAGCGCGCCGAGGCCAGCTTCCGCATCCGCGATGGCGTGGCCGAGAGCGATGACCTGAATGTCGCCATCCCCGGCATCGGCCTGGGCGGCGAGGGCAGCTTCGACCTGACCAGCGAGCGCTTCGCCCTGCGCGCCAACGCCCGCTTCACCGGCGAGGACGTGGACGCCGCCTGCGAGGTCAATCGGCGGCTGGTCGACGTGCCCTTCCCGGTGCGCTGCGAGGGTCAGCTGGGCGGCGACAGCGGCGAGTGGTGTCGCTTCGACCGCGACGCCTTCCGCTCCACGCTGGGCGACCTGCTGCGCGAGGAAGTCTCTCAGCGCGCCAACGACAAGCTGCGCGAGAGCCTCGGCAACGCGGTGGAAAAACTCGACGAACGCATCGGCGATGATTCGCGTCGGGAACTTCGCGACGCCCTCGATGGTCTCTTCAATTGAGCAAGCAATAGCCAGTCCCTGCGCCGACTCTTATAGTCGGCGCTTTTTTTCGTGCCGAGACAATGCCCATGACGGAGACGCCCCCCGCCATCCTGCCTCCCGACACCTTCCAGCGACGCCTGCTCGAGTGGTTCGACGTCCACGGCCGCCACGACCTGCCCTGGCAGCACGAGCGCACGCCCTACCGGGTGTGGGTCTCGGAGATCATGCTGCAGCAGACCCAGGTCGCCACCGTGATTCCCTACTTCGAGCGCTTCATGGAGCGCTTCCCCGACGTGCGCTCGCTGGCGGCCGCCGAGCAGGACGAGGTGCTGCATCTATGGACCGGGCTCGGCTACTACGCCCGCGGGCGCAACCTGCACAAGGCCGCCCAGGTAGTCGTAGAAGAACACGACGGCGAGTTCCCGGTGCACAGCCTCGACGCCATGGCCGCGCTGCCCGGCATCGGCCGCTCCACCGCCGGCGCGGTGATCGCCCAGAGCACCGGCCGGCGGGCGGTGATCCTCGACGGCAACGTCAAGCGCGTGCTCACGCGGCTGCACGCCGTGGAAGGCTGGCCCGGCCGGCCCGCGGTGGAGCGTGAGCTGTGGGGCCTCGCCGAGCACTACACGCCCGAGCGCCGGGTGGTCGACTTCACCCAGGCGATGATGGATCTGGGCGCCACCCTGTGCCGTCGCGGCCAGCCCGACTGCGAGCGCTGCCCCTTCAATGACGTGTGCGTGGCCCGGGCACGCGGCGAGCAGAAGCGCTTTCCGGAGTCCAAGCCCAGGAAGGCCATTCCCACCCGCACCACCACCATGCTGCTGCTGCAGGACGAGGCCGGGCGGGTACTGCTCGAGCAGCGCCCCTCCAGCGGCCTGTGGGGCGGGCTGTGGAGCCTGCCGCAGTTCGATACCTCGCTGGAGCTGCGCGCCTGGCTCGACCACCACGCCCCCGGTGCCAGCCTGGAAGCGCCCTGGGAGGCCTTCACCCACGTGTTCAGCCATTTCCGCCTCGAGATCACCCCGCAGCCGGCGCGGGTGAGCCGGCTCGACGGCGTGGGCGAGGCGCGGCGCTGGTTCGACCCCGCCGAGCCGGACAGCATCGGCCTGGCCGCGCCGGTGAAAGGCTTGCTGGACGCGCTGCGCCCCTTCACCCTGAGCGTCCAGGACGCGCCCCATTCTTCCTCATCCCAGGAGCCATGACCGATGAGCCAGACCGTCTTCTGCCGCAAGTACCAGCAAGAACTCGAGGCCCTGCCGTTCCCGCCGCTGCCCGGCAAGAAGGGCCAGGAGATCCAGGCCACCGTTTCGAAGCAGGCCTGGGAGGAGTGGCAGGCCCTGCAGACCCGCCTGATCAACGAGAAGCACCTCAACATGCTCGAGCCCTCGGCGCGCGAGTACCTGATGGAGCAGCTGGAGCGTTTCCTCGATAACGAGCAGACCGATCAGGCGGAAGGCTTTGTGCCGCCCGAAAAGTAGGCGTGACGGGGCCTGCAGCCGTCTTCCAACTTTTTGAATCGAAAAGAGTTGACGACAGCGGTCCATTACGGTTTAATACGCACCGTTGGCGAGGGCCAGATAGCTCAGTCGGTAGAGCAGGGGATTGAAAATCCCCGTGTCGGCGGTTCGATTCCGTCTCTGGCCACCACGTTGGGGTATAGCCAAGCGGTAAGGCACCGGTTTTTGGTATCGGCATGCGCAGGTTCGAATCCTGCTACCCCAGCCACGCCAACATAAGTTTTCGAGAAGCCGTGAACGAAGGTTCACGGTTTTTCTCGCTCAGGGAGGATCTTTCCTCCTCACATGGGTTGCAGGCGCCGTTGCCGGCATAGCTCAGTTGGTAGAGCAACTGACTTGTAATCAGTAGGTCCCGGGTTCGACTCCTGGTGCCGGCACCATTAAAGTGCAATGCAATCAACGCGTTAGAGCGACATCTAAACCGCCCTCGAAGGCGGTTTTTTTGTGCATGTCAACAAAGTGTCAACGCCTCCCCTGCTCGAAGTAAAAAAAGCCCCTCGGGACATGAGAGGCTGAAAGCCGTACCAAGCGGGGGAATGCTTTGACGGCAAGAAAAAAAATAAATGAAATAAAGTTTCAAATAAAGCAAATTATTGTTAGTTAACAAATGCTTACCTTGGCTCCGTTTCCTCGTGAAGCTTGGCGATCGCTCGAGACGAGCGACAACCTCGAGGGGGCGGGAGCGAAGTGGCCGTAGCGCAGGGGGGGCATGGATATCGAGGGGGCCGGCGCTCTCCTTCCGGCAAAAAAAAGACCCGCCGGAGAGGGCGGGTCAGACGGCTTGCGAGCAGGGACATTCGTTAAGCCTGCTCATCATACCCAACGGAGGCATTCTCCATGCTGGAGTATGCGCCCTCATTCAGGGGGTGTTTGCACTCAAGTTGTTGATACGCCTGCCGAAGCAAAAAAAGCCCGCCAAACGGCGAGCCGGAATCTCGGAATTTCCCAAAGCCAGATCCATATCACGTGTCACCTCGTGATAGAGCCATCCTAACTTCGGATTCTTGCACTTGGATGACGTCGGACCTGGGGTGTCCGGCTTCGGACAAAAAAAGCCCGCCGGGGCTGGCGGGCAAAGGGACTTACAGGACAGGGAACTCGGTAAGTGTGCTAACTGTACCGCTCCGACTCCGCGGCGACCATCCAAGAATCTGCATGGCTCCGTTAGCGTGGGTCTATCGCCGCACCACCGCTCTGGCAAGCAGTGACTCGTTGGATGGCGAGCCAACGTGCCGGGGGAGCCCGGCGCCTAGACACGATTCCCGTGATGAGCCTCTCGAGGCAGGCGCGTGTCTTCATCCCGCGAGGACAGGGGCGCGTCTAGAGGCAGCTGATCCGGTCGCGGCCATTGCGCTTGGCGGTGTACAGGGCGGTGTCGGCACGCTTGAACAGCTGCGCATGGGTTTCCCCCCTGTGATGCTCGCTGACGCCGCCGCTGACGGTGACCTGGAGTGACTGACCGTCCTCCAGGGTGAGGCGGCCGGCGTCCACATGTTCGCGCACCCGCTCCAGGACGGCGACGGCCCCCGGGGTGCGGGTACCACGCAGTACCACCACGAATTCCTCGCCGCCGGTGCGTGCCACCAGGTCGTCCTCGCGCAGGCTCTCGGCGACCCGTCCGCTCAGCCACTGGAGCACGGTGTCGCCGGCGTCGTGGCCATGCAAGTCGTTGATCCGCTTGAAGTGGTCGATGTCGATCACGGCGAGGGAGAAAGGCTCGTCACGGGCCTCGTGGGCATCGATCAACGCTTCGACGTGCTGGTCCAGATAGGCGCGGTTGGGCAGGCCGGTCAGGTAGTCGCGCAGTGCCTTGTTGGCCATGCGGTCGAGCTCCTGGCGGACCTGCTCGATCTCCGCCTCGTCGGTGATCACGCGCTCCACCGCGTCGGCGATCAGCCGCACCAGCTCGATCTCCATCTGGTCGAAGGGTTCCTGGCGCGGCTGGGCGCTGGAGAAGTTGAGTGTGCCCCAGACCTGGCCGTTGAGGCGCAGCGGCGTACCGATGTAGGTCTCCAGCCCGAAGGTCTGGTAGCAGGGATGGCCACTGATGCGCGTGTCCTGGCCGGCCGCATTGGTGTGGAAGACGTCCTCGGTATCGAGCATCACGCGGCAGTAAGTATCGCCCAGGGCAAAGGTGTCGCCCGGCGAGAGGTCCGCCACGTCGGAGGCGGCCCACTTGAGGATGTACTGCTCGTCGATGATGCGGCTGACCAGGCCGATATCCAGAGACAGATAGGCGAGCGCGTCGCGCAGCAGTTGATCGACGATCTTGTCGGGGCCGATGTCGGTGCGGTTCGTGCTGCTGTGCACGTCGCGCAGCAGCTGGATCATGGCGCGGTACTCGGAGATGTCCTGGATGATCGCGTACAGGCCGACCACCTCGCCCTCCAGGAAATCGGGCGTGTAGTGCACCTTGAAGTAGCAGGTGCGGCCATCCGCGAGGGTCAGGCGATCCTCATAGGTGATCTCCTCGCCCGCCAGCGCTCGCTGCAGGCGCGGCTGGATGCGCTCGAAGGAGGCGGGCGTCATCACCGTGGCGACCGGCCTGCCGTACAGCGACTCGCGATCGATGCCGATGAAGTCCACATAGGCCTGGTTGTTGAAGCGGAAGCAGAACTCACGATCGACGTAGGCCACCATGATGGGCAGCTGATCGGCGAGCCGTCCGATGATGCCCTGGTCGACTTTCATGGTCGTGGTGAGCTTGATGACGAAGCTGCCATCGGCGAGGCCATAGTAGCTGCCGGCGCCGTCCTCGAACCCCCAGGTCTCGCCGTGGCGAATCTCCCGGCGCGCCAGGCTTTCGGCCACGGCGCCACCGAGCCGGGCGCGTATGTCCTTGAGCTCGGGCAGGGCCATGCCGATAAGCGCCGCCGGTTCCCGGTCCAGCAGCATCCGGGTATCGCCCAGGGCGTCGATGATGCGCTGGTCGCGCGAGACATGCAGGTAGGCGGATTGCGAGAGGCTGAGCACCTCCTCCCACCAGGCAGGTTGGTTGGCCACGCTGGATCACCCTTGTGGAGCTTTTGTCGACGATGTTCTTACTCTGCCTCTGTCGCACGCGCGGGTCTATGAGTGATTTTGCGAATATTGATCGTGGGCCGTCATCGAGTCTGTGGTGGTGCGACTCGTTGCTCGATGCCCCTATCCCGAGACGAAAAAAAGCCCGCCCCGGAGGGGCGGGCCAACCTCGCATCTGGTGTGATGCTCGCTCTGCCTGATCACGAGCACGCCTCGTGATGGTTCCATCCTGGCACCGTAGTCTTGCAATGAGATGACAGGGCTGGGCGGGCCCCGATGATATCGCGCACAAAAAAAGACCCGCCGGGACTGGGCGGGTCATGTAAGGCTTACCAAGCGGGGAACTCGAGTAAGCCAAGCCATCATCCCATGTTGCTTATATGACTAATGTTTAAAAATGCCAACATTCTTGCCCGCTTTTTATTACTCAAGCGTTCAGCGATGCCGCCGGCAGAGCGGATCGGTTTGATTCGGCCTCGGCAACGAGCCCTTGAAATGCCGCCAGGGCATCGCCAGTGTACGGCCCTGGGGCCGCCATGGCCCCGGCCGTGCGGCTGACCGCCGTCGGTAGCGAGATCGAATCTGAACCCCATTCCGACTGCAAAGGAGGTAGTGGATGTCAGTGCAGACATCGTCCGACCGACCGCATCATCAGACGACTCCGTTCGATATCGTCGATTCCCCGGATCCCCAGAGCCGGGTGCGCAGCGCCCCGCGCCCCGGCGAGGACCCGTATCCCACCCGGCTGTCCGAGCCCCTCGACCTGCCGTGGCTGAGTCGCCACGAGCCGGTGGTGAAGGGGCATGACGGCGAGGGCCCGCTCTCCGCGGCGCAGCTCGACGCGTTCGAGCGCCAGGGCTTCCTGTTCGAGCCCGATTTCCTCACGGGCGACGAGCTCGACGAGCTGCGTCGGGAGCTCAAGGTGCTGCTCGAGAACGACGCCTATCGCGGCCGCGATTTCAGCATCACCGAGCCCCGGGGCAATGAGATCCGCTCGCTGTTCGCCGTGCACTTCCTGTCGAAGGTCTTCGGCCGCCTGGCCCATGATCCGCGCCTGACCGGTCGCGCCCGGCAGATCCTCGGCGGCGAGCCCTACGTGCATCAGTCGCGCATCAACTACAAGCCGGGCTTCGAGGGGCAGGGCTTCAACTGGCACTCCGACTTCGAGACCTGGCACGCGGAGGACGGCATGCCGGCCATGAACGCGGTGAGCGCCTCCATCGTGCTGACCGACAATCACGCCTTCAACGGCCCGCTGATGCTGGTGCCGGGCTCCCACCGGGTGTTCGTGCCCTGCCTGGGCGAGACGCCGGAGGACCATCACAAGCAGTCGCTCAAGACCCAGGAGGTCGGGGTGCCGAGCCGCGAGGCGCTGCGCCGACTGATCGATCGGCACGGCATCGAGGCGCCCACCGGCGCCGCCGGCGGGCTGCTGCTGTTCGACTGCAACACCTTGCACGGCTCCAACGCCAACATGTCCCCGGATCCGCGCAGCAATGCCTTCTTCGTCTACAACCGCCGCGACAACCGCTGTGTCGAGCCCTTCGCCGCCGGCAAGCGCCGGCCGCGTTTCCTGGCGCATGCGCCCGACGAGGCCTGGACGCCGGAGGACTGACGCCGCGCCACCCCTGGGCGTAGACTGAACGGCAGTGTCGTTCCATTCGTCAGCCAGGAGTCGCATCGTCATGCGTTTCATTCCCCGTTTCACCGATGGCCGGGCCTGTCCCCAGCCGCTGGGCAAGATCGTCTGCGTCGGTCGCAACTACGCCGAGCATGCCCGGGAGCTCGACAATCCGGTGCCCAGCGAGCCGCTGCTGTTCATCAAGCCGGCCACCAGCGCGGTGAGCCTCGAGGAGGCGATCGATGCGCCCTTCGCCCGTGGCGAGGTGCACTTCGAGACCGAGCTGGCGCTGCTGGTGGGCGAGACGCTGAAGGACGTCGGCGCCGCCGAGGCGGAGCGGGCCATCGTCGGTATCGGCCTGGCGCTGGACCTGACCCTGCGCGACGTCCAGGGCAAGCTCAAGGAGAAGGGCCATCCCTGGGAGGTGGCCAAGGGCTTCGATGGTGCCTGTCCGATGTCCGCCTTCCTGCCGCTCGGCGAGGTGCCGAACTGGAGCGCCCTGGCCTTCACCCTGGCGGTGGACGGCGAGGAGCGCCAGCACGGCCACGGCGCGGACATGCTGTTTCCGGTGCCCGATCTGGTCGCCGAGATGAGTCGCCATTTCACCCTGGAACCGGGCGACGTGGTACTCACCGGCACGCCCGCCGGCGTCGGCGAGCTTCCCCGCGGCGCCGAGCTGCGCCTGTCGCTGACCGGCGGGCTGGAGGTCGTGACCCGCGTGGTCGATTGACGCGACGCGAGGGCTCGGAAACGCGAAGGCCCCCGCCGGCATTGCCGGCGGGGGCCTCGTCGTGAGAGGGCGCCTCGGGCGAGGTGCCCCTGGCCGTTACTGCTGGGGCAGCTTGTAGGCCATCACGTAGTCACCGATGGTGGTGCCGATGGAGCCATGCCCCCCCGCGACCTGGACGACCATCTGCTCGCCCTGGCTGTTGAGGTAGGTCATGGGCGTGGCCTGGCCGCCGGCCGGCAGGCGGGTTTCCCACAGCTGCTCGCCGGTCTCGAGGTCGTAGCCGCGCAGGTAGTCGTCCACGCTGGCGGCCAGGAACACCACGCCGCTGTCGGTGATCACCGGACCGCCGATACCGGGCACGCCCAGGCGGATCTTCAGCGGCAGCGCGGTCATGTCCTCGACGGTGCCGTTCTTGTGCTGCCAGGCGACCTCACCGGTACGCAGGTCGGTGCCGGCCACGTAGCCCCACGGGGGCTGCTGGCAGGGCACGCCGAACGGCGACAGGAAGGGCTTCATCTCGACGGCGTAGTCGGCGCCGGCGTTCTCGTTGAGGCCCTGCTCGCCCTGGTTGGTCTCGCCCAGGTCGGCGCCGTCCTTCGGCACCAGGGTGGAGGTGAAGGCTAGGTAGAGCGGCATGCCGAACATCACCTGACGCTTCGGATCCACTGCCAGGCTGCCCCAGTTGAAGACGCCGAAGTTGCCCGGGAACACGATGGTGCCCTGCTCGGAGGGCGGCGTGTACTGGCCTTCGTAGCGCAGCGACTTGAACTGGATGCGGCACATCAGCTGGTCGAAGGGCGTGGCGCCCCACATGTCCGCTTCGCGCAGGGTCGGCGGACGGAATGTCAGGTCGGAGATCGGTTGGGTCTCGGCGGCGTGGTCGCCCTCGATAGTGCCCTGGGGCGCCGGCCGCTCGGAGATCGGGAAGATCGGCTCGCCGGTCTCGCGGTTCAGAACATAGACGTCGCCCTGCTTGGTGGGAATCACCAGTGCCGGTTGGCGGCCCTCGTCGGTGTCGAGGTCCAGCAGGCTCGGCTGGGCCGGGGTGTCCATGTCCCACAGGTCGTGGTGCACGAACTGCTGGACCCACTCGACCTGGCCGGTCTCGAGGCTCAGCGCCACCACCGAGCTGGCATAGGTCTCCTCGGCTTCGCTGCGGTACATGCCCAGCTGGTCCGGGGTGCGGTTGCCCATCGGGAAGTAGACCATGCCCAGCTCCTCGTCGGCGCTGGCGATCGACCAGCTGTTCGGCGAGCTGGTGCTGTAGGTCTCGTCCTCGGCGATCGGGGCGGTGTCGTCCGGATGGGCCGGATCCCAGTTCCACACCAGCTCACCGGTCTTGGCGTCGTAGGCACGGATCACGCCTGACGGCGAGTTGACGGCGTAGTTGTCGTTGACCGCACCGGCGACCACGACCTTGCCATCGGCCACCACGGGGGGGGAGGTGGAGTAGTAGAAGCCGGCCTGCTTGTACGGCATGTTGTGCATCAGGTCCAGCTCGCCGTTGTCGGCGAAGTTGGCGCAGCGGGCACCGGTGTTCGGATCCACCGCCAGCAGGCGGGCGTCTGAGGTCGGCATGAACAGCTGGGCGTCGCACTGGATCGGAGCGCGATCCTCGGCCGGGGCGCTGGCAATCTGCACGTCGAGGCTGTCGGCGTCGCCCTCGGCCGGCGGCAGGTAGGACACGCCGCGGCAGGTCTGGTGCTGGCGCGAGCTTTCGTCCGGCACCTTGGCGTCATACACCCACTGTTCCTCGCCGGTGTCGGCGTCCAGCGCGATCAGCCAGTTGTGCGGAGTGCACAGGAACAGCGAGTTGTCGATCTTGAGCGGAGTGACCTCGTAGGTGGTCTCGGTGACGTCCTCCGGGCGCTTCACGTCGCCGGTCTGGTACTGCCAGGCCAGCTCCAGGTCGGCCACGTTCTCGGGCGTGATCTGGTCCAGCGGCGAGAAGCGCTGGCCCATGTTGCTGCGCCCGTAGTCGTGCCAGCTTTCCTCGGGGCTGTCGCCGAGGTCGGGGGTCTCGTTGACGACCTCTCGGTTCAGCTCGCCGTCGATGCGGTGCGGGTCCACGGCCATGCTGCCCAGCAGCCCCACGCCGACGATCGCCCAGACCGGTAGCAGCACGGCGGTGCCGAAGCGCGAGCCGCCCTTGGCCGGCCACAGCAGCGGGATGGCGAGCAGCAGGAAGATGCCCAGGCGCGGCGCCAGCGCCCACCAGTCATAGCCCGATTCCCACAGCGACCAGGCGGCGGTCGCCACCAGGAACAGCGCGTACAGCAGTTGGGCCTTGGGACGGCGCGAGCGCGTCATGGCGCCGACGGCGATCAGCACGATGCCGGACAGGGCGTAGTACCAGCTGCCGTCGAGGGTGACCAGCCACAGGCCGCCCCCGAGCAGGGCCAGCCCCGCCAGCCAGAAAATGAGGGAAAGTATGATCATGATCCCATGCTCCTTGCTCCTTGCGAATAACAATGCGATGCACCCTATGGTAAATCATTAGGGTGCAAATCAAAATGACATCGACAGTTCGTCGCCAGCTGTCGCCCCCGCCATCACGATGCCACCCCTTCACTATGGTCTAATGAAGGAGAGGCGTCAGGCGCGGTCGGTCAATGGCGAGTCATTCGAGGTAGGTATAGCCCTCGAGCCCCTCCGAGAGGTCGTCGAGGAAGCGCGCCTGCTCATCGGCCGTAAGGCCGCTGGCGGCGAGCTGGTCGGCGAGGCGCTGGCGCAGCACCTCGGCGTCGAAGTCCACGTAGCCGAGCACATCGGCCACCCGGTCGCCGCGGCGCCGATGGTCGAGGCGCCAGGCGCCGGTCGCGTCCAGCGACGCATCCACCGAGTCGGTGTCGCCGAACAGGTTGTGCAGGTCGCCGAGGATCTCCTGGTAGGCGCCGACCAGGAAGAAGCCAAGCAGGCGTTCCTCGTCGTCGCCCCACTCGGGCAGCGGCAGGGTGGCCTCGACGCCTTCGCCGTCCACGTAGCCGTCGATGCGGCCGTCGCTGTCGCAGGTGATGTCCTGCACGACCGCGCGCCGGGCGGGCGGACGGTCCAGGCCGGAAAGCGGCAGCACCGGGAAGATCTGATCGATCCCCCAGACATCGGGCACCGACTGGAACAGCGAGAAGTTGACGAACAGCTTGTCGGCCAGCTTCTCGGCCAGTTCGTCGTGGATCTCGCGATGGGCGCGGTTGCGCGGGTCGAGGCGCTCGCGCAGGCGGGCGCAGGCAGCGGTGTAGACGCCTTCGCCCTCGGCGCGGGCCTCGAGCCCGGCCAGCCCCATCACGAAGCGCTCCTGCAGCTCGCCGATGGCCTGGCCCAGGTCGTGCCAGGCCTCGACCAGCCCGCGTGGCGCGGGGGACTCGGCCAGGGCGTCGTGGACCCGCCACAGCTCGGCGACCTGCGGGTCGCCCTCGACCCGGGCGGCTGGTGCCCGGGTCTCGGCGCGCTCCTCGCCGATCACGTTGGTGATCAGCACCGCATGATGGGCGGTCAGGGCGCGGCCCGACTCGCTGATCAGGTGCGGATGAGGCAGCCCCTCGGCGTCGCATACCTGGGCGAAGGCCGCGACCACGTTGCGGGCGTACTCGCGCATCGAGTAGTTGATCGAGCAGAAGCTGCGCGAGCGGGTGCCCTCGTAGTCGATGCCGAGCCCGCCGCCCACGTCCACGGTATCCACCGGCGCGCCCAGCGCGATCAGGCTCTGGTAGAAGCGGGCGCACTCGCGCAGGCCGCGCTGGATGTCGCGGATGTTGGCGATCTGCGAGCCCAGGTGGAAGTGCACCAGCTGCAGGCTGGCCAGGGCGTCGGCCTCGCGCAGCCGCTCGACCACGGCCTGGATCTGCCCGGCGGTGAGGCCGAACTTGGACTTCTCGCCGCCGGTATTCTGCCACTTGCCCTTGCCCACCGAGGCCAGCCGGGCGCGCAGGCCGATGCGCGGCCGCACGCCGAGGCGGTCGGCTTCCTCGAGGATCAGCGGCAGCTCCGAGAGCTTCTCCACCACCAGATAGACGCGATGGCCGAGCTTCTCGCCCATCAGCGCCAGGCGGATGTACTCGCGGTCCTTGTAGCCGTTGCAGACGATCAGCGAGGGGCCGTCGCCGGACAGCGCCAGCACCGCCAGCAGCTCAGGCTTGCTGCCGGCCTCCAGGCCGACCCGGTCGTGGCCGCGTTCGCGGGTGGCGAGGATCTCCTCGACCACCCGGCGCTGCTGGTTGACCTTGATCGGGTAGACCGCGGTATAGCCGCCGCCGAAGCCTTCCTCCGCCATGACCCCGTCGAAGGCGGCACACAGCTGCTCGACGCGGTCATGGAGGATGTCGGTGAAGCGGACCAGCACCGGCAGCCGCAGGCCGGCCTCGCGCAGCTGCGCGATCAGCGGCGCGAGCGGCAGGGCGGGGCCCTCGTCCTCGCCGTGCGGGCGCACCAGGGCCCGGCCGTCGTCGGCCACGTCGAAGTAGCCGCTGCCCCACTGGTCGATGTTCCAGGTGTGCCGGGCGCGCTGCGCGGGTCCGGCCATGCTGCCCATGGTCAGGCTCATCGAGCGGCCTCGGGCAGCGGCAGGGCGCCTTCGGCGATACGCCGCTTGAGCACGCCGCGGAACACCTCCGGGTCATGAGGCGTGAGGTCATGGGCGGGCGGGTCGACATAGACCACCAGCAGCCGCGACAGCCAGTAGCGCAGCGCGGTCATGCGCAGCATCATCGGCCAGGCCTCGCGTTCGCTCTCCTCCAGCGGACGCCGCGCCTGATAGGCGCCGAGCAGCGCCTCGTAGCGCGCCGGGTCGAGCCGGCCGTCGGCCTCGGTGGCCCAGTCGTTGATCACGATGGCCAGGTCGAACAGCAGGTCGCCGGTGCAGCCGTTGTAGAAGTCGATCAGCCCGCCCAGCTCGTCGCCGTCGAACAGGGTGTTGTCGCGGAACAGGTCGCCGTGGATCGCGCCCTGGGGCAGCGTCGGCGCATCGCCGAAGAAGCCCTGGTAGATCTCCACCTCGTCCTTCATCAGCGCCTGGTCCTCAGGAGAGAGGTAGGCCAGCACCTTGTGGTGCATCGGCAGCAGCCAGTGCAGGTCGCGCGGGTTGGGCCGGTGCCCCGGGAAGCGCTGCGAGACCCGGTGCATGCGGCCCAGGGCGTCGCCCAGCGCCCGGCATTGGGCGAGGTTGGGCGCCTCGGGATGCTTGCCGGGCAGGCGCGGGAACAGCAGCGCCGGCTTGCCGGCCAGGCTGTGCAGGGCGATGCCGTCACGGTCGTGGAGCGGCCCGGGCACGGGCAGGCGATGCTCGTCCAGGTAGTCGAGCAGCTCGACGAAGAACGGCAGCTCTTCGTGCTCGCCCTGCTCGAACAACGTGAGCACCAGCTCGCGACGGTCGGTGGTGACGAAGAAGGTGCTGTTCTCGGTGCCGGCGGGCACGCCCTTGCAGGCGATGAGCGAGCCGGCATCGAACTGGCTCAGGAACGTCTCGACCTGGGAGTCGGTCAGCGGTGTGAATACGGCCATGGATGTCTCGCCCGGGTATGCGAAGCCGCCTATTGTAGCGGCTTGGCGGCGTGATGCACGAACCGGGTAGGAAGGGCGGCAACGTCACGGAGCATGGCTGATCCGGCGACAGGTCTGCGAGGGGCGCTATGAACCCATCCGTGGGCGCTACTTTGGCCATCCCTGGCCAAAAACCCCCTCTACGACCTGTCCCCGGCGCCGCCTGGTTGTCCCGGCCTCAGAAACGCTTGATGACCCACTCGGGCACGGCGATGCGCTGGCCGTTCTGGCGTTCGAAGTCGCCGTCGCCGTCGCGGTCGACGAGGTAGTAGGAGGGCCCGGTGGCGGGCTTGATCTCGATGGCGTAGAGCTCGCCGTTGACTCGGTACTCGCGGATGGTGCGGTCTTCTTCCTGGCGGATGGTGACGTCCGGCTCGACGTCGGTGCTGGACTGGGCCAGGGCCGGCAGGGCGGCGGTGACGAGGGCCAGGCCGGCCAGCGGCGCGAGCAGCGCGGAGCGCATGAGGTTCATGGTGTTCTCCTGACCATGGGGTTGCCCCCAGTGTATGCCCTTGGCGGTCGACAACGCATGCTTTGCCCGGCAAATCGGCTCGGCAATGCGTATCATGACTGACCAGGATCAGGGGCGGCGCTCGCGATGACCGCCGGCCCCTCGACACGCGATCATCTGCCCAGCCTGCAAGGGATGCCGATTCATGGCCGACACCCCCATCGTCCTCGTCGACGGTTCCTCCTATCTCTACCGCGCCTTTCACGCCCTGCCGCCGCTGACCACCTCCGAGGGTCTGCCCACCGGCGCCGTCAAGGGCGTGCTCAACATGCTCAAGCGGCTGATCAAGGACTACCCCGACAGCCCCATGGCGGTGGTGTTCGATGCCCCGGGCAAGACCTTCCGCGACGAGCTCTACGCCGAATACAAGGCCCAGCGCCCGCCGATGCCGGACGACCTGCGTGACCAGGTCCAGCCGCTGCACGACTGCGTGCGCGCCCTCGGCCTGCCGCTGCTGTGCATCCAGGGCGTGGAGGCCGACGACGTCATCGGCACCCTGGCGCGCCACGCCACCGAGGCCGGACGCGACGCCGTGATCTCCACCGGCGACAAGGACATGGCCCAGCTGGTCAATGCCCACATCACCCTGGTCAACACCATGAAGGACGAGACCCTCGACGTGGCCGGGGTGAAGGAGAAGTTCGGGCTGCCGCCGGAGCGGATCATCGACTTCCTGGCGCTGATGGGCGACAAGGTCGACAACATTCCCGGCGTGCCGGGGGTCGGCGAGAAGACCGCCCTGGGGCTGCTGCAGGGCATGGAGGGCGGCCTCGAGACCGTCTACGCCGACCTGGAACGGGTCAAGACGCTGGGCTTTCGCGGCGCCAAGACGCTGCCCAAGAAGCTCGAGGAGCACCGCGACCAGGCCTTCCTGTCCTACGAGCTCGCCACCATCAAGACCGACTGCGAGCTGCCGGTGGGCCTCGACGACCTGGACATCGCCCACCCTGACCGCGAGTCGCTGGCCGAGCTCTATCGCCGCCTGGAGTTCAAGGCCTGGCTGTCCGAGCTTCTGGAAGGCAAGGACAAGGGGGTCGATGACGCCTCGTCGGGCGAGGGCGCCGAAGGCGGCGAGAGCGGTGGAGAACGCGAGGGCGAGAGCGGCGGCGCCGAGCGCGAGGATGTGGTGATCCTCGAGCAGGCCGACCTCGACGCCTGGCTTGCGCGTTTGAAGGAGGCCGAGGCCTTCTGCTTCGATCTCGAGACCACCAGCCTCGACTACATGGAGGCCGAGATTGTCGGCGTCGGGCTGTCCCTCGAGCCCGGCGAGGCCGCCTACATCCCGCTGGCCCACGACTACCTGGATGCGCCGGCCCAGCTCGATCGCAAGGCCGTGCTCGAGGCGCTGACGCCGCTGTGGGCGGACGCCGGCAAGGCCAAGATCGGCCAGAACCTCAAGTACGACATCTCGGTGCTGGCGCGTCACGGCATCGAGGTGGCGGGAGCCCTCGAGGACACCATGCTCGAGTCCTACGTGCTGGATTCCACCGCCACCCGCCACGACATGGACTCGCTGGCGCTCAAGTACCTGGGCGAGAAGACGGTCAGCTTCGAGGACATCGCCGGCAAGGGCGTCAAGCAGCTGACCTTCAACCAGATCGCCCTGGAGCAGGCCGCGCCCTACGCCTGCGAGGACGTCGACATCACCCTGCGACTGCACCGCGAGCTGCGCCCGCGGGTCGAGGCCGAGGGGCGCCTGGCCGAGGTGCTCGACAGACTGGAGCGCCCGCTGATCCGGGTGCTGTCGCGCATGGAGCGCGGCGGCGTGGCGCTGGACGCCGAGCGCCTGCACGCCCAGAGCCAGGAGCTCGGCCAGCGCATCGGCGAGCTCGAGCAGCAGGCCTTCGAGCTGGCCGGGCGCGAGTTCAACCTGGGCTCGCCCAAGCAGCTCGGCCAGATCCTGTTCGAGGAACAGAAGATCCCGGTGATCAAGAAGACGCCCAAGGGCGCGCCGTCCACCGCCGAGGCCGTGCTCGAGGAGCTGGCGCTGGACTACCCGCTGCCCAAGGTGATCATGGAACACCGCGGCCTCTCCAAGCTGCGCTCCACCTACACCGACAAGCTGCCGAAGCTGGTCAACAAGGCCACCGGCCGGCTGCACACCAGCTACCACCAGGCGGTCACCGCCACCGGGCGGCTGTCGTCCTCCGATCCCAACCTGCAGAACATCCCGATCCGCACCGAGCAGGGGCGCAAGATCCGCCAGGCCTTCGTCGCGCGGCCCGGCTATCGCATCGTCGCCGCCGACTACTCGCAGATCGAGCTGCGCATCATGGCGCACCTGTCCGGCGACAAGGGGCTGCTCGAGGCCTTCGCCGCCGACCGCGACATCCACGCCGCCACCGCCGCCGAGGTGTTCGGCGTGGGGCTCGACAAGGTCTCCCCGGACCAGCGCCGCAGCGCCAAGGCGATCAACTTCGGGCTGATCTACGGCATGAGCGCCTGGGGCTTGGGCCGCCAGCTGCACATCGAGCAGAAGCAGGCCAAGACCTACATCGACCGCTACTTCGACCGCTATCCCGGCGTGGCCCGCTACATGGAGCGCATCCGCGCCCAGGCGGCCGAGGACGGTTTCGTCGAGACGGTGCTCGGCCGGCGCCTCTACCTGCCGGAGATCCACTCCCAGAACCGTGCCCGTCGCCAGGGCGCCGAGCGCACCGCCATCAACGCGCCCATGCAGGGCACCGCGGCGGACATCATCAAGCGCGCCATGATCGACGTCGACGCCTGGCTGGCCGAGGGCGAGGTCGACGCCATGATGGTCATGCAGGTCCACGACGAACTGGTGTTCGAGGTCGCCGAAGACGCCGTCGACACCTTCATTCCCGAGGTGAAGCGGCGCATGCAGGCCGCCGCCGAGCTCGATGTGGCGCTGATCGTCGAGGCCGAGAGCGGCGTTAACTGGGACGAGGCGCACTGACACGTTCATCGTGCCATGCTGTGTGAATGGCTGTGAGAACACCGGTGGGTCACGAGGGCCCGATCGAACAAGGAGGAGAGTGATGCGAAGGATCATGATGCCATGGTTGCTGGGCGCGGGCGTGGCCCTGCTGTCCGGTTGCGCGAGCCAGGCCACCGAGCAGACGGCGGCGGAGCGCTTCGACTGCACCGCCCTGAACCAGGCGATCACGAGTGCGGAGACGGGCTTCGAGGACATCAAGGGGCGCCTGGAGACCACCGATCTGACCCGCACCTGGCAGACCGACACCCAGGCGTTTCATGACGCCTGCGTGATCACCTCGGCCCGCCGGCCCGACCACTACCTGTGCTTCGGCCCGCTGGCGACCGACGACCCGCGCGGCGCGCTGGTGGCCGGTGGCGAGGCCCTCGGCCGGTGCCTGGGGGAAAGCTGGCAGTCCGAGCGCACCGCGCCGGACCGACTCGCGTTCACCCGCCAGGGCCGCGAGCCCGTGGTGGTGCTCGAGAGCTTCCTCAACGACCGCGGACGCCGCATGGGCACCCTGGGGGTGTACCAGAACGCCGCGGACGCCGCGCCCCGGCCGGGCGAGGAGTGAGCCTGACCGGCGCCTGAGCGCGTCTGCCAATGAAAAGGCCCGCGGCAATGCCGCGGGCCTTTTTCGTGATGGCCGATGGTCCCGGCCAGAACGCGCCGATGGGGGGCGACAGTGCAGCGATAAACCGTTGTTGCCTGGCTGAGCGAGGCGGTGTCTGAAAAGTCGGCGAGCGAAGGCTAGACAAGGCAAAAATCGGCAAGGATGCGCAGTTTACAAAGGGGTAAATGAGCATTTCGAGCTGATTTTTAACGCCGTATAGCCGAGCGCAGGCACTTTTCAGACATTGACTACCGCCAGCCGACGCGATCGAAGATACGCACCGCCTGCGGATTGTTCTCGCCCAGCACGCTGACGTTCAGGTCGTCGGTCTTGACGTCGCCCCAGGAGGCCAGCACCTCGTCGACCGGCTCGCCCTCGACCGCCGGGAACTCGTGGTTGCCGGTGGAGAAGATCGCCTGGGCGGTGTCGGAGGCCAGGAACTCCAGGAAGCGCACGGCGTTTTCCGGGTGCGGGGCATCCTTGACCATGCCGGCGCCGCCGACGTTGATGTGAGCGCCACGGTCGTCCTGGTTGGGGAACAGGATCTGGAGCTTCTCGGCGGCCTCGCGGGTGGCGTCGTCGTCGGAGGTCAGCATGCGCACGTAGTAGTAGTGGTTGGCCACCGCCACGTCGCACTCGCCGCTGGCCACGCCCAGCAGCTGGTCGGTGTCGCCGCCCTCGGGGTCGCGGGCCATGTTGTCGACCACGCCCTGGGCCCACTGCTCGGCGCCTTCCTCGCCGTGGTGGGCGATCATCGAAGCCAGCAGCGACTGGTTGTAGATGTTGTTCGAGGAGCGGATGCAGATCTCGCCCTCGAAGCGCGAATCGGCCAGGTCCTCGTAGCTCGAGAGCTCGTCGGCGCCGACGGCCTCCGGGTTGTAGAAGATGGCGCGCACGCGCTGGCTGAAGCCGAACCACTTGCCCTCGGGGTGGTGCATGTTGGCGGGCAGGCGCTCGTCGAGCAGTTCGGAGTCGACGCTGGCGAAGATGTCTTCCTGCTCGGCGCGCCACAGGCGGCCGGCGTCCACGGTCATCATCACGTCGGCGGGGCTGGCCTGGCCCTCGCGCTTGATGCGCTGGATCAGCTGGTCGGAGCCGCCCTCGAGCACGTTGACCTCGATGCCGGTCGCCTCGGTGAAGGCGTCGTAGAGGTCTTGGTCGGAATCGTAGTGGCGGGCCGAGTAGACGTTCACCTCGTCGGCGACGGCCGGGGCGGCGAAGGCCGCACCGGCCATCAGAGCGGCGAGGGGCATGACGAGACGACGGGACTGTGACATCGGAGACCTCATGGTCGGGGAAGTCGGTATCGACTTCGAATGATAATAGGTTGTATTAGTCTTGCCATTGAAGCGCCTGGTCACCGTGGCGTCAACCGGCATCGCGGCGCCGATAAATGGCGACGAAAAGACGAAGGTTTCGCGTTACCATGAAGGCCCTGTCACGTCAGCGCCCGGTGCTTGCCCATGACCAGCCACGCTCAGCTTTCCCCCGCCGCCGCGCCGGAACAGGCCCCGGCCCCGGTGCTCGCCATGCACAACATTCGCCACGCCTACGGCCACCACCTGGCGGTGGAGGACGTAGGCCTGGAGGTGCGTCCCGGCGAGGTGGTCTGTCTTCTGGGGCCCTCCGGCTGCGGCAAGACCACGCTGCTGCGCATCGTCGCCGGGCTCGAGGTGCTCCAGCAGGGGCGGGTCGACCTCGACGGCCGGCCGATCGGGCGCCCCGGCCAGGCCCACCTGCCGCCGGAGAAGCGCAACGTCGGCCTGGCGTTCCAGGATTCGGCGCTGTTCCCGCATCTCTCAGTGTTGCAGAACGTCGGCTTCGGCCTCGAGTCGCTGCCGGCCAAGGAGCGCCGCAAGCGTGCCCTTGAGCTGCTCGACCAGCTGGGCATGGGACGCTTCGCCGAGAGCTACCCGCACATGCTGTCCGGCGGCCAGCAGCAGCGCGTGGCCCTGGCCCGGGCGCTGGCGCCGGCGCCGCGACTGATGCTGCTCGACGAGCCGTTCTCGAGCCTGGACGCCCGTCTGCGTGACCGCATCCGCGACGACACCCTGCACGTGCTCAAGCGGGTCGGCGCCGGCGCCCTGCTGGTGACCCACGATCCGGAGGAGGCGATGTTCATGGCCGATCGCATCGCGCTGATGCGCGACGGCCACATCGTGCAGATGGGCACGCCCCGGGAGCTCTACTGCGCGCCGGTGGATCCGTTCGTGGTGACCTTCTTCGGCGAGGTCAACGAGCTCGAGGGCACGGTGCGCGACGGTCGCGTCGACACCCCGGTGGGCGAGGTAATGGCCCATGGCCTGGAGGAGGGCGCCCGGGCGCGGGTGATGATCCGACCCGAGGCGCTGCGCGTGGTGGCCCTGGAAGAGCCGCCGGCGGACCACCACAGCCACGTGATCATGGCCAAGCTGCTGGGCCGCACCAGCCTGCTGCACATCTGCGCCCACGGCGGCGGCAGCGAGTCGCATCTGCACGCCCGGGTCCCCGGGGTGTTCCTGCCCGAGGAGGGCCAGCCGGTCACGATCCGGCTGGATCCGTCACAGGTGTTCGTCTTTCCCGCCACTGCCCCCGCCGCTGCCGGGGCGTGAGCCGCGCATCGCCAGGCTGAGCAGGATCACCGGAATGATGCCCACCGCGACGATGGTCAGCGAGGCAGTGGAGGCCTCGGCCAGGCGCTCGTCGGCGGCCAGGTTGTGGGCCCGTACCGCCAGGGTGTCGAAGTCGAAGGGGCGCAGGATGATGGTCGCCGGCAGCTCCTTCATCACGTCGACGAACACCAGGATGCCGGCGGCCAGCAGGCTGCCGCGCATGATCGGCGTGTGCACGCGGCGCAGGGTGCCGCCGGCGGTCTGTCCCAGGGTGCGGGCGGCCGCGTCCATGCTCGGCGTGACCTTGCCGAGGCTCGCCTCCAGGGCGTTGAACGACACCGCCAGGAAGCGCACCACGTAGGCGTAGATCAGGATGAAGGCCGAACCGCTGAAGATCAGCCCGGCCATCACCCCGTAGTGCTCGCGCAGGAAGCCGTTCAGGGTGTCGTCCAGCCAGGCGAAGGGGATCAGGATGCCCACCGCCACCACCGAGCCGGGCACCGCATAGCCCATCGCCGCCACCCGGGTGGCGGTGCGCGTCAGCGGCCCCGGATTCAGCCGCGCGCCGTAGCTCAGCACCAGCGCCAGCCCCACCGCGACCAGCGCCGCCACGGCCGCCAGCAGCAGGCTGTTGCCGGCGAATTCCAGGAACCGGGCGCCGAACAGCGAGTCCCCGCCCTTGATCGACAGGTAGCCCAGCAGGCCGCTGGGAATCAGGAAGCCGACCAGCACCGGCGCCAGGCAGGCCAGGGTGGCGGCGGCGGCGCCCAGGCCGCCGAGCCGGAACTCCGGCAGCTGTTGGTAGCGGCCGGTGGTGTGGAAGTAGCGGCGCTTGCCCCGCGAGGCGCGCTCGAGCAGCACGAAGCAGATCACGAAGGCCAGCAGGCAGGCCGCCAGCTGGGCGGCGGCGACCTGCTCGCCCATGCCGAACCAGGTGCGGTAGATGCCGGTGGTGAAGGTATCGACGCCGAAGTACTGTACCGCGCCGAACTCGTTGAGGGTCTCCATCAGCGCCAGTGACACGCCGCCGACGATGGCCGGGCGCGCCAGCGGGATGGCGATGCTGGTGAACAGCCGCCAGGGGCCGCGGCCCAGGGTGCGGCCGACGTCGAGCACGCACACCGACTGCTCGAGGAAGCTGGCCCGGGCCAGCATGTAGACGTAGGGGTAGAGCACCAGGGTGATCAGGGTCGCCGCGCCGCCCAGCGAGCGGATGTCGGGGAACCAGTAGTCGCCGCGCTCCCAGCCGAAGGTCTCGCGCAGGGCGCTCTGCAGCGGCCCGGCGTACTGCAGGAAGTCGGTGTAGGCGTAGGCGATCACGTAGGTCGGCACCGCCAGCGGAAGCAGCAGGGCCCACTCGAACAGCTTGCGCCCGGGGAAGCGGCACATCACCACCAGCCAGGCGGTACCGGTGCCGATCACGAAGGTGCCGAGCCCCACCGTGACGACCAGGAAGAGCGTGTTGGCCAGGTAGCGGCCGAGCACGGTGCTGGCCAGGTGCTGCCACACGTCACCGGCGGGCATCACGATATGCGCCAGCACGGTGAGCACCGGCAGTGCCACCACGGCGGCGATGAGCAGGGTCAGAACGCTCCATGCATCGAGGCGCCATCTGGACCGCGGGGCAGCCGAGGCGGGTCGATGGCTGAGGGGGCTGGACAACGCAGGATCTCCTTCCGGTGGGCCGTCACCGGCCAGATGCGAGTGGCTGGCGGGTGAAAGATAGTATCAGCTGCTCGGCGGGGTCGCAGCCAGACGGACGGTCCCGCGACGCCCCCGGAGGGCCGGGCGTCGCGGGTGGGTCGGGCGAGGAGGGGGCGTCGGCTGCCGGGCTAGTAGCCCAGCCACAGCGAGGGCAGCCCGGTCACCAGGGCCGGGAAGACCGCCATCAGCACGCAGGCCAGCAGGATCAGCGCGCAGAACGGAATCACCGCCTTGTACAGGTCCAGGGTCTGGATCTCCGGCGGCGCCACGCCCTTGAGGTAGAACAGCGCATAGCCGAACGGCGGGGTGAGGAAGGAGGTCTGCAGCACCACCGCCACCATCACCACGAACCACAGGGTGTCGACGCCCATGGCCTCGATGATCGGCAGCATGATCGGGAAGCTCAGCAGCACGATGCCGGTCCAGTCGAGGAACATGCCCAGCACGAACACCAGCAGGAACATCAGGATCAGCGCGCCGGTGGTGCCGCCGGGCATCGCCAGCACCAGCTCGCTGATCACGTCCATGCCGCCGCCGATCGAGAACACCCCGGTGAAGGCGGTGGCGCCGACCAGCACGAACATCACCATGGTGGTGGTCTTGCCGGCCTCGATGAAGGTGCGATAGCAGGTCGAGACCTTGCGGTCGCCGAAGATCAGGAACAGCACGAAGGCCAGGGTCACGCCGATCGCCGAGGCCTCGGTGGCGGTGGCGATGCCGGTGAACAGCGCGCCCAGCACGCCGAGGATCAGGCTCATCGGCGGCAGCACGTACTTGCCGAGGCGCACCACCAGCTCGCCGGTGGAGAGATCGGCACGCTCCTCGGCGGCCACCGGCGGGCCATAGCTTGGCTTGATGAAGCACACCAGCAGCACGTAGCCGGCGTACAGGGTGCCCAGCAGCAGGCCCGGCACCAGGGCGCCGGCGAACAGCGCACCCACCGAGACCGGCGAGTAGCTGGCCATCAGGATCAGCATGATGCTCGGCGGAATCAGAATGCCCAGGCAGCCGCTGGCCATGATCACGCCGGCCGACAGGCCCTTGTGATAGCCGTACTTGAGCATCGGCGCCAGGGCGATCAGCCCCATCACCGCGATCGAGGCGCCGACGATGCCGGTGGTGGCGGCCAGCAGCACCGAGACGATGACCACGGTCAGCGCCAGCCCGCCGCGCACCCGGCCGAGCAGCAGGCGCATGCTCTCGAACATCCGCTCGGTGACGCCGGAGTCGTTGAGGAAGCGCGCCATGAGGATGAACAGCGGGATGGCCACCAGCACGTAATTGTCCATGGCCCGGCCGTAGATGTTGTTGATGATGATGCCGAGCACCTGGGGGCCGGGGCCGAACCAGGCGCCGAGCACCGCGGTGCCGCCCAGCACGAAGGCCAGCGGATGGCCCATGAACAGCCCTACCAGCAGGCCGCCGAACATGAACAGGGTGAGCATTTCCGGGCTCATGAGGCGTCCTCCGATGACGACGGGCCGGCGGTCAGCTCGCCGACGGCACGGATCACGATGGCGATGGCCTGCAGCAGCACCAGCACGCCGGCGATGACCAGCACCGCCTTCACCGGGTAGACCGGGATCGAGACGATGCCGTAGGTGGATTCACCGCGGCTCCAGGAGCGCTCGAAGAAGCGCCAGCTGTAGGTGATGAGCATCAGGATGAAGGGGGTGAAGAACAGCAGGTAGCCGAGCAGCTCGATCAGTGCCCGGCCGCGCCGCGAGAGCAGTCGCTTGAGCACGTCCACCTCGACGTGGGCGTGATGCTTGAGACCGTAGGCGGCCATCAGCATGAAGTGGCTGCCGAACAGCATGGTGGTGACATCGAAGGCCCAGTCGCTGGGCCGGCCGAAGAAGAAGCGCATGGCGATGTCGTAGACCACCACGATGGTAATGATCGCGATCAGCGGGGCGATCAGGCGACCGAAGCCCTCGTTGAGGGCGTCGATGGCCCGGGCGATGGCATGCATCCGGAGAGCCTCCTCGAATAACGTATAAAGCCGGCGGCCTCGAGAGTGCCGCCGGCCGGACAGGGGAATCGGGCCGTGAACCGCTTACGGGTTCATGCAGGCCTCGATGTCCTCGAGGGAGGGCAGGTTGTCGGTGACCCGGCTCATGTTGAAGGGCACCGAGACGTCCCGCCACTGGGCGTAGTCCTGCATGTAGCTGATCATCGAGTGGTAGACCTTGGCGTGCATCGGGTCCTCGCAGGCGCCCTGCACGATCACCTCGTTGGTGATGTCCTGGATCGTCGCCAGGTCTTCCTCGGAGAGCTGGTTGATGGTGGTGCCGTCCTCGAGGAACTGGGCGGTGCCCTCGGTGGACTGCTTTTCGGACCAGGCCAGCGACCAGGCCATGGTCGCCTCGGCGGCGATCTTCAGGGTCTCCTGGGTCTCCTCGGAGAGCGCGTCCCAGGCGTCCTGGTTGATCATCACGCCGAACACGCTGGCCGACTGGTGCCAGCCCGGGGTCATCCAGTAGTCGGCGACCTCGGAGAAACCGGCCTTGTAGTCCACGCCCGGGGTCGAGAACTCGGCGCCGTCGACCACGCCGCGCTCGATGGCCTGGTAGATCTCGCCGCCGGCCAGGGTGACCTGGGAGCCGCCGAGCTGCTCCAGCACCCGGCCCTGGTCGCGGCCCGAGAGGCGCAGACGCTTGCCTTCCAGGTCGGCGAGGCTCTCGATCGGCGTGCCGCCGCGGAAGCCGGACTCGTTGTTGGTGATGCCGTAGGGCAGATAGACCATGTTGTACTGGCCGTAGACCTCCTGATAGAGATCGAAGCCGCCCCACTGGTTGATCCAGTTCAGGTAGTCCACGCCGTTGAACAGGCTGGTGGTGGTGGCCAGGGGCGAGAAGGCCGGGCTGCGACCCGCCCAGTAGCCCGGCCAGTCGCCGGCGGCCTGGATGCTGCCGGTCTCGGTGGCATCGAACACCTCGGTGCCGGGCATCAGGGTGCCGCCGGCGTAGAACTCGATCTTCAGCTCGTCGCCGGCCAGGTGGTTGACCAGCTCTGCCCAGTGGCGGTCGATCTGGATCAGATCGAGGTTGTCCGGCCAGGTGGTGGTCATGGTCCAGGATTCCTGGGCCTGGGCGGTGCTGGTCAGGCCGGCCAGGGCGATGCCGGCAGCCAGGCCGGTCAGGGCGAAACGCGTCGGCTTCATGGCGATACTCTCCCGAAAGCTTGTTCTGGTTGTGGGGATGATGCGGTGCAAAAAACACGGTCGCCCGCCGGTGAGGGGCTCGGCGTGGCGACCCTGGAAACAAGCTAGCATGGGGCGCAGGGAGCGCGAGAAGGCCTCCAAACGTCGAAGTGGCGGCCGCGCGGGTCGGCAGTGTTGTCCTTCTGGTCAGGCAAAATCCTTGATTTTCAGGTGTATAAAACAAGGGTATGGCCGGTATGCTGCATCGCCGAAGGGGCGCCGGGCGTTGAAAGGGCGTCACCCGCTTAGACCAAAGTTCAGCGATTGAAGAGACTACTGATGGAAGCTTCCGTGCCCGCCGAGCTGCTGGCCTGTCAGCTCTGCCTGGGCGAACGCCGCTGGCGGGGCCTGGTGTGGCTGTCCGGTGAGGTCGAGGATGTGCGTGCCCGGGGACTGGCGCTCTGGCATGCCCTCGGCGTCAAAGCGCCACTGTGGGTCGGCCCCGAGCCGCCTGCCGGGCTCGAAGCCGCGGCCTGGCTGCCCGCCGCCAAGGCGCGGAACCGGCTCGGCGGCGAGCACGACCTGATCGTCTTCGACGCGTTGTCGCCCGGGGCCGGCTTCGACCCCGACGCCTTCGGCGCGCTCTCGGGCACCCTGCGCGCCGGTGGGCTGCTGGTGCTGCTGACCCCCGACGACTGGGGCGCGCGCCCCGACGCCGACTACGCCCGGCTCGCCGCCCACCCGCATGCGGCCGAGGCGCTCTCGGCGCACTATCTGGCGCGTCTCGCCCGCCTGCTGGAGGCGTCGCCGCGGACGATCCGCTGGCCCGCCGAGGGCCCGCCGATGCTGCCCGACTGGCCCGAGGCGCCGCCGTCTGGGCCGATATCCGAGGCGGCGCCCGACGATGGCGACTGCCTGACCGCCGATCAGGCCGAGGCGGTGGCGCGGCTGGTCCGGCTACGCCGGCGCCGGCCGCTGGTGCTCACCGCCGACCGTGGTCGCGGCAAGACGGCGGCGCTCGGCATCGCCTGCGCCCGGCTGCTGGCGAAGGCGCAGCAAGACGGCGCCGAGATCGAGATCCTCGTCACCGCGCCGCGCCCCGCGGCGGTGGCCGGGCTGTTCGAGCGTCTCGCCGCGCTGTGCCCCGAGGGCCGGCACCAGGGGAACCGCTTCGAGGATGCCGGCGGCCGCGTGACCTTCCTCGCGCCGGACGAGCTCAGCGCCCGCGTCGCGCGCGGCGAGGCCGGCGGCGCCGGCACCTGGCTGCTGGTCGACGAGGCCGCGGCGATGCCGGCCGGGCTGCTCGGGCAGTGGCTGTCGGCCTTCCCGCGCATCGCCTTCGCCACCACTGTGCACGGCTACGAAGGCGCCGGGCGCGGCTTCGCGCTGCGCTTCCGCGCGCGGCTGGAGCGCCTGACGCCGGAGTGGCGGGAGTATCACCTGTCCGCGCCGATCCGCTGGGCCGAGGACGACCCGCTGGAGGCGTTGACCTCGAGGCTGCTGATGCTCGACGCCGAGCCGGTCGCGCCCGATGACATCGGATCGAAGGCCACGGCCGCCTGGCGGGTCGAGTCGCCGGAGGCGCTGGCCCATGACGAGCCGCGCCTGCGGGCGCTGTTCGGGTTGCTGGTGCAGGCCCACTACCGCACCACGCCGAGCGATCTGCGCCACCTGCTGGACGGTCCGGACACCCGGGTCGTCACCCTGGGCGATGCCGCCGGCCCCGCGGCCGTGGCGGTGGTGGCCGACGAGGGCGGCTTCGACGCCGCCCTGGCCGAGCGGGTGGCGCGGGGCGAGCGCCGCCCGCGCGGGCACCTGATGGCCCAGTCGCTGGCCGCCCACGCCGGCTCGCGGGAGGCGTTGACCGGCCGCCTGCGCCGGGTGCAGCGCATCGCCGTGCATTCGGGCGCGCGTCGCCGCGGGCTGGGACGCGAACTGCTGGCGCGGGAGCGAGAGGCGGCCGGTGACGCGGGCGTCGCCCTGCTGGGGGCGAGCTTCGGCGCCGAGCCGGGGCTGCTCGCCTTCTGGCGCGCCCAGGGCTTTCGCACGGTGCGCCTCGGCCTGACCCGCGAGGCGGCCACCGGCGAGCACGCGGTGATGGTGGTCGCGCCGGCGGGCGAGGGCGGCGAGGCCCTGGCCGAGCGGCTGGCGAGCCATTTCCAGGCCCTGCTGCCGTCGCTGCTGGCCTTCGAGCTGAAGGCGCTCGACCCGGCGGTGGCGCTGGCGCTGCTGGCCGAGGGCGAGCCCCGGCCGCTCGACGACGCGGCGTGCCGCGACCTCGAGGACGTGGCCCACGGCCACCGCGAGCCGGCGCTGGTGCGTCCCGCGATCCAGGCGCTGATCCGCCGGGTCGCCGCCCGCGAAGGCACCGGCGAGGCGGACGCCGATCTCGCGGCGCTCGCCGCCTGGGCCTTCCAGGGCCGCGACACGGCCTGGCTGGCCGCGCGGCTGGGGCTCGCCGGCGGCAAGGCGGTGGACGCCTGGCGCCGCCAGCAGGTGGCGCGCCGGCTGGCCGGGCCGACGCTTTCCTCGGGCCGGGGCGAGGGGTAGAGTGCCCGGGTCAACGTCGATACAGAAGCACCATGAACGCACATCTCGAGCAGCTCTCGCCGCAGCCCCTGTGGCGCCACTTCCGCACCCTGTGCAACACGCCGCGCCCCTCCGGCCACGAGGCCGCGCTGGTGGCCCTCCTCGAGGCCTGGGCCGACCAGCGCGGCCTGGCCCACGACCGCGACGCCTACGGCAACCTGCGCCTGCGCAAGCCGGCCAGCCCCGGCCATGAAGGCGCGCCGGGCATCGTGCTGCAGGGCCATCTGGACATGGTCGCCCAGGCCAACGCCGATCATCCCCACGACTTCACCCGCGACCCCATCGATACCTTTGTGGAGGATGGCTGGCTGCACGCCCGACACACCACCCTGGGCGCCGACAACGGCCTCGGCGTGGCGGCGGCGCTGGCGGTCCTCGAGGATGACACCCTGACCCACGGCCCGCTGGAGGCGCTGTTCACCCTCGAGGAGGAGTCCTCCATGGGCGGCGCGCTGAACCTGGCCGAGGACTGGCTGGACGGCCGGCTGCTGCTCAACCTGGACTCCGAGGATCGCGGTCAGGTCTACATCGGCTGCGCCGGCGGGGCCGACGTGATGGTCGACGCCCAGCTGCCGACCTCGGCGCTGCGCGACGAGGAAGTCGCGGTGCGGTTGTCCCTCACCGGCCTGCGCGGCGGCCACTCCGGCATCGATATCGACAAGGGCCGCGGCAACGCCAACCGCCTGCTGATGCGGGTGCTGCGCGACCTGGAGTCGCTCGACGCGCGGCTGGTCGACTATCGCGGCGGTACCCTGCGCAACGCCCTGCCGAGGGAGGCCTTCGCCACCCTGGCGCTGCCCGTCGACGCGGTCGAGGCCGCCCGCGAGCGGCTGCCGACCCTGGAGGCCCGGCTGCGCGACGAGCTGGCCGGCGCCGACGACGGCCTGGCGCTGGCGCTCGAGCGCGTGTCGGCCCCCGAGGGCGAGGCGCTCACCCGCGATGCCAGCCGGCTGCTGGTGGCCGCGCTGCACGCCGCGCCCTGCGGCGTCGAGCGCATGAGCGTGGCCGTGCCCGGGGTGGTGGAGACCTCCAACAACCTGGGCGTGGTGTCGCTGGAGGCGGGTCGCTTCCATCTCTGCGCCCTGGTGCGTTCGCTGCGTGACAGCGCGGTCGAGGATCTGGCCGACCGCTTCCGCGCGCTGTTCGACCTGATCGGCGCCCGCACCCGGGTCGAGAACGCCTATCCGGGCTGGACGCCGGACCCCGATAGCCCGCTGCTGGCCCGCTTCCGCGCGCTGCATGCCGCGCGGCTGGACGTCGACCCCCAGGTCAAGGTGATCCACGCCGGCCTGGAGTGCGGCATCCTCGGCGCCAAGTACCCGGACATGTCGATGATCTCCTTCGGCCCGCTGATCCGCGGCGCCCACTCGCCGGACGAGCGGGTCGAGCTGGCCTCGGTGGAGGAGTTCTGGGGATTGCTGCGAGCGCTGATCGAGGACCTGGCCACGCCGGCGAGCTGAGCCGGCTCAGTGCCGGCCACGGGCCCTGTCGTGCTCAAGGAACCAGTGCGATTCGCCGACCCGGTCGCGATCGATGCGTCGGGGGCCGTGGGGGTGTCGTGGCCGGGGATCGTGCGGGCGCCAGCGGTCGTCGAGGTCGATCCGCGGCTCGACGATGATCAGCGGCGTCGCGCTATCGTGTCGCCGGGGCTCGGTCTCTCGCGGATGGGTGCGATAGCGGCCCGGCGTCTCCCGATCGTCCGGGCCGTTGCCGTAGTGGGCGGGCCCGTGCTGATGCGTCTCGCCGGTGCCGTAGACCACGGGCCCGTGGCGGATGTCGTCCGCCATGGCCGGCGATGGCAGCGCGAGCGGCAGCAGGAGCGAGGCGAGCAGGGCGGTCGTCGGGCGGCGCATCGAAGCCTCCTCGGCGGGTGAGCGGTGTTCCCAGTATAGTGACGGCGATATCGCCGCGCGGGAGCGTGCGGCGTTCGCGACGGGCGTGATCAGGGAGGGCAGCATGCTCGATGAGATGACGGGAACCGGCGGTGGCGTGATGATCGCCCTCGGCGCGCTGGCGCTGCTGGCCGTCGGCTGGGGGCTCGCCCAGCGGCGCCGGCTGGCCGAAACGTGCCGCGAGCGGGATGAGGCGCGCCGCGAGCTGTCCGAGACGCGCGACGAACTGGCCGAGCGCCGGAACGCCGCCGCCCGGCTGGAGCAGGAGCTGACCCAGAGCGACGCCCAGCTCGACGGCTGCCGCGAGCGGCTGGAGAGCCTCGAGGCAGAACTCGGCGAGGCCCGCGACCGGCTGGCCGAACAGCGCGAGCGCTCGGCTCGGCTGGAGGCGGAGCGCGAACAGACGGCGCTCCGCCATCGCGAGCAGCTGGCGCTGCTGGAGGAGGCCCGGGAGCGGCTCAAGGACGAGTTCCACCAGCTCGCCGGCAAGGTCTTCGAGGAGCGTCAGCAGGCCTACAGCGCCCAGAGTCGCGAGAGCCTGGAGGCCTTGCTCCAGCCGTTCCGCGAGCAGGTCGAGCAGTTCCGCCAGCGGGTCGAGACGCTGCACGGCCAGGAGCAGCGCGAGCGCGGCTCGCTCAAGGCCCAGCTCGACCAGCTGGCCGGGCTCAACGCCCGACTCGGTGACGAGGCGGCCACGCTTGCCCGGGCGCTCAAGGGCGATCAGAAGGCCCAGGGCAACTGGGGCGAGCTGATCCTCGAGACGGTGCTGGAGCGCAGCGGCCTGCGCCGCGACGTCGAATACCGTCGCGAGGTGTCGATCGACGGCGAGGCCGGCCGGCAGCGTCCAGATGCCGTCATCTACCTGCCCGAGTCGCGCCATCTGATCGTCGACGCCAAGGTCTCGCTGGTGGCCTGGAACCGGGTGGTCAACGCCGAGGGCGAGGCCGAGCGCGAGGCGGCCATGGGCGATCACCTGCGCTCGCTGCGCGCCCACGTGCGCGGGCTCGCCGCCAAGGACTATCCCGCCCTGCCGGGGCTGCACTCGCCGGACTTCGTGTTCCTGTTCGTGGCGGTGGAACCGGCCTTCGCGGCGGCCTTCGAGCGCGACCCGACGCTGTTCCAGGAGGCCTTCGACCGCCAGGTGGTGATGGTCACGCCGACCACGCTGCTGGCCAGCCTGCGCACCGTGGCCGGGCTGTGGAGCCTGGAGCGCCAGAACGAGAACGCGCGGCTGATCGGCGAGCGCGCCGAGCGGCTGCTGACCAAGTTCTCCGGCCTGGTGGAGAGCCTGCAGGAGGTGGGGCGCCATCTTGAGCGCGCCGGTGACAGCCATCGCCGCGCGGTCAACCGGCTCTCCGAGGGCCAGGGCAGCCTGGTGGCCCAGGCCCGCGAGCTGGAGCGGCTGGGCGTGCGCATGAAGAAGCCGCTGCCCGACGAGCTGGTGCGTGCCGCCGAGGGCGAAGCGTCGGGCGCCGCCGCGTCGGGCGACGAACCGTCCTGACTCTTTCCCGACCAACGCAAGACGCCGCCCCGAGGGGCGGCGTCATCTGGTGCTGGTGCGTTTTCAGGCTCAACCGAGATAGGCGTTGAGCATCCAGACGGTTTTCTCCTGCTCGCGGATGTAGTCGCCGACCTGGGCCGCGGTGCCCTCGTCGTCGGCATCGGAGGCCAGCGAGAGGATCTCGCGCTGCAGCTCGAGCATCTGCTGGTAGCCCTGAACCACGCCGCGCACGCAGGCCTGGCCGTCGTGAACGTTCTTGTCTTCCTCGATGCTGGCGATCTTGAAGTAGTCGCTGTAGGCGTGCACCGGGGTATGGCCCAGGGTCAGGATGCGCTCGGCGACTTCGTCGACCTTGGTCAGCAGGTCGGTGTAGAGCTCCTCGAACTTCTCGTGCAGCTGGAAGAACTGCTGGCCCTTCACGTTCCAGTGGTAGCCGCGCACGTTCATGTAGAAGATCTGATAGTTGGCCAGCAGGACGTTGAGTCGCTCGGCGAGCTGGCTGGCGCTGCCTTCGTGCAGGCCGATGCTGTTGGTGTCGCTCATGTAGATGCCTCCTTGATCTCTGTACTGCCGATGTAGGCGAGCAGTGTATGCGAGCAGAGCATGGGGGATAAGCTAATTGACTGCATCGCCATCATAGCCCTGTTCCATGACATCGAGGCGTCGTCGCCGTCTTTCAAGGGGGCGCGCTGCTAGACTCCAGGCAGATCTAGGAGAAATCGCGCATGTGGCGTCCATTGGGAATCATCCTGCTCGCGGGGCTGGCCGGCTGTCAGGCGCTGCCATCACAGCTGCCGGTGGCCGAGCCGCCGCCCGCCGAGGCGTGCCACTGGCCGCGCGGCGACGACGTGCCGCCGATCACCCTGGCCGGCGCGGTGGCGGCGCTGGAGGACGACGACTTCCTGATCCGCCACACCGAGACGACGCTGGGGCTGGTCAGCGCCGAGCGCTCCCGGCGTACCTTCTTCCACGGCGCCCCCGAGCCGGACATCTTCCTGCTGGGCGCGTCCCGCGGCGCCGTCGGCCACGGGGTGCTGATCGGCGGCGGCGTGGGCTTCGGCCTGCTCGACGACGAGGCCACCGAGATCGAGCGGGTCTCGGTGGCGATCGGCGAGCGGACGGTGCGGGTGAGCCGGGATATCCGCCTGTTCGACTGGCGGGGCGAGCTGCGCCGCTCGCGCACCGCCAGCGACGACGGCTTCTGCCGCGAGCTGCGCGAGGCGATGCGCCGTCGGTCGGAGGAGGCCTCATGAGACGTTCGGGCGTGACACGGGCGGCGCTGCTGGCGCTTGGGCTGATACTGGGACCAGGGCTGGGGCTGGGAGGATGCGCGACGCCGCCGTCGCCGGCCGTGCCCGCCACCCGCACGCTCGCGGTGGCGCCGGCCTCGGTGCTGGAGGCCTCGCTGTCGATGCTGATGGAGCGCGGCTATGTGATTCGCCACGCCGACGCCGAACTGGGGCGCCTGGAGGCGGTGATCGCCCGCTGGCCCGGCTATCGCGTGCAGCTCGATATCGAGGCGGCCGACGGCGTGAACGGCGAGGCGAACGTTGGCCGGAGCCGGCTGGCGATGACCGCCTGGCGCGGCGGCCGGCCGCTGCCGCCGTCGCTGGTCGAGCCGCTGCTGACCGAGCTGAGCGTTCGCCTCGACCGCTAGCCTCTCTGACTTACGACCCGCGCAGGGTGTCGATGCCGTCGACGATCGCCAGCAGCCGGTCGCGCATCGCCGCCAGGCCGTCCAGATCGTAGGGTTCGGCCTGGCCCTGGCCCCAGACCGGCCCCGGCCAGGCGTCGTCGCCTTCCCGGCGCAGCACCACGTGCAGATGTAGCTGCGGCACCAGGTTGCCGAGGGTGGCGATGTTGAGCTTGTCGCCGCCGAGGGTCTCCTTGATGGCGCGACCGAGCAGGCCGGCCTCGCGCCACAGCTGCTGCTGATCGTCCTCGCTCATGTCGAATACCTCGACCACGCCGGTCCGGCGCGGAATCAGCACCAGCCAGGGGTAGCGGGTGTCGTCCATCAGCCGCAGCTGGCACAGCGGCAGCTCGGTGAGCGGGTGGCTGTCCTCGATCAGGCGGGGATCCAGCGTGACGTCCGTCATGGGGGCTCCTGGTGGCATCCTGGGGGCGTGATGGCGCTATGATGGCACAGCGCGGCGCCCGGCGATGCCCCGGGCGCGTCACCGACCGGAAAGGATGCCATCATGACGCCACTCGAGCTCCTGGCCCTGTTCGCCATCGGCGGGCTGGCCGGCTTCATCAACGTGCTGTCGGCGGGGGGCTCGATGCTGACCCTGCCGCTGCTGATCTTCCTGGGGTTGCCGCCCCAGGCCGCCAACGGCACCAACCGGGTGTCGGTCGCCCTGCAGAGCGTGTCGGCGGTGGCCAACTTCTTCCGCGCCGGCGCCCATCACCTGGGCCTGAGCCTGCGCCTGGCGGTGCCGGCGATGCTCGGCGCCCTGCTCGGGGCTCGCCTGGCGCTGGACGTGAGCGACGCCCTGTTCGAGACCGTACTGGTGGTGGTCATGGCGCTGTCGGCGCTGCTGATGCTGCTGCCGCAGCCGAAGCTCGAGACCCGGCCGCTGACGCCGGAGCGGCTCACGCCGGCGATCTATCTGGCGATGTTCGCCATCGGCGTCTACGGCGGCTTCATCCAGGTCGGGGTGGGTATCCTGTTCATCGTGGTGCTCTACCGCTTGCTGAAGATCGACCTGGCCCAGGTGAACGTCTTCAAGGTGCTGATCGTGCTGGTCTACACCCTGCCAGCACTGGCCGTGTTCGTGTTCGAGGGCCAGGTGCGCTGGGGCTACGGCCTGGCGCTGGCCGCCGGCAGCATGACCGGCGCCTGGCTGGCGGTGAAGGTCAACATGAGCCCCCGGGGGGCGCTGTGGGTGAAGTGGCTGACCGTGGCGGTGATCGTGGCGATCATGCTGCGGCTGCTGTTGACCTGACGGGGCTGGCTCAACGCGCCGGGTTTGCTAGATTGAATCGGCACAGGCAGTTCTCATGAACCCATACTCAGGAGCTCATATGAAACGGACTCTTCTGCTGTCGATCGCCGCGCTCTTCACCCTGTCCCTGCTCGCCGGCTGCAACACCGTGCGCGGCGTGGGCCAGGACATCGAGCAGGGTGGCGAGGCGATCCAGGAAACCTCCTACTGATGCATCATCCGGCGCCGTGTTCGACCTGGGCACGGCGCTCCTCTTCCTCGGCCTGCTTGCGCCGTTGCTTGCGCATCTCGGCCTTCTCGAAACGCAGCCGCTGGGTATCGGTCTCGAGGGCCAGCTCCGGTACCCGGGCCGGCTTGCCGTGCTCGTCCACCGCCACCATGGTCAGGTAACAGCTGTTGGTGTGGCGGATCAGCTTGTTCTGGATGTCCTCGGCGACCACCTTGATGCCGATCTCCATGGAGGAGCGGCCCACGTGATTGACGCTGGCGAGGAAGGTCACTAGCTCGCCGACGTGGATCGGCTGCTTGAACAGCACCTGGTCCACCGACAGGGTCACCACGTAGTGCCCGGAGAAGCGGCTGGCGCAGGCGTAGGCCACCTCGTCGAGCTTCTTGAGGATGGCGCCGCCGTGCACCTTGCCGCTGAAGTTGGCCATGTCGGGGGTCATCAGCACGGTCATGGTCAGTTCGTGCTGGCCGGAAAGGGCGTGTTCGTCCATCGAGAGGGGATCCTTGGGTCTATTTTCCCCACAGCATAACGCCTTGCCCCCGCAATGGGGACAAGGCGTTCCTGGTTGCCATTGTTTAAAAGAGAGCGCTGGTTACAACCAGGTCAGGCCGACGGCGATGATGATGCCGGTCAGCAGCAGCTGGACCAGGCAGAAGCCCATGATGTCCTTGGCCTTGAGGCCGGCGATGCCGAGCACCGGCAGGGCCCAGAACGGCTGCAGCAGGTTGGTCCAGGCGTCGCCCCAGGCCACGGCCATGGCGACCCGCGGCACGTCGACGCCCAGCGCCTCGGCGGCCGGCAGCATCACCGGCGCCTGCACGGCCCACTGGCCGCCGCCGGAGGGCACGAAGATGTTGACGATGCCGGCGCTGATGAAGGTCCAGAACGGCAATGTGGTCTCGGTGGCCAGCGAGACCAGCGCCTGGGACAGCGTCTCGGCCAGCCCCGACTGCACCATGATCGCCATGATGCCGGCGTAGAAGGGGAACTGGATGACGATGCCGGCGCCACCCTTGATCGCCTCCTGCAGGCTCTCGAGCAGGCTGCGCGGGGTGCGGTGCAGCACGATGGCCAGGAACAGGAACAGGAAGTTGACCACGTTGAGGTTGAGCCCGCCGCCCTGCAGCACGAAGTGGTCGACCAGGAACAGGAGCCCGGGGATGCCGACCAGCCAGGCCAGGGTCATGCTGTTCTCGAGGCGTTCCGCCGGGCGGGTGATGCGCACGC
Organism: Halomonas sp. HG01; assembly: GCF_000968715.2. Lineage (NCBI taxonomy): Bacteria > Pseudomonadati > Pseudomonadota > Gammaproteobacteria > Oceanospirillales > Halomonadaceae > Halomonas > Halomonas sp. HG01. The sequence goes on from NZ_CP022134.1 coordinate 138,669, forward strand.
GCCGCTCCTCGTCGTCCTCGAGCAGGCTCGGGTCGATGAACACGCTGTCCTTCTCGTCGGGCAGCATCAGGCGGTTGAACAGCGGTACGGCGACGAACAGCGCCACCACGATGGCCAGGTTGAACAGCGAGAAGATGGTTTCGGAGGTACCGATCACGCCGATCTGCTCGACGCTGAAGTGGCCCTCGGTGGCGATGGTCAGCGGCACCGAGCCGGCCAGGCCGCCGTGCCAGACGATGAAGCCCGAGTAGGCGCTGGCCACCAGCAGCCGGTAGTCGACGCGGATCTGCTTGGCGAGCTCCTTGGCGAACAGCGCGCCGACCACCAGGCCGAAGCCCCAGTTGATCCAGCTCGCCGCCAGCGACACCAGGGTGACCAGTACGATCGCCGCGCCGGCGTTGTTGGCCAGGCCGGCGAGGCGCCGCAGCAGGCGTTTCACGGGCGGCGAGCTGGCCAGCATGTAGCCGGTGACCAGCACCAGCAGCATCTGCATCGAGAAGGTCAGCAGGTTCCAGAAGCCGTCGCCCCAGAAGCGCAGCACCGCCAGCGGCGTCTGGCGTTCCACGGCGATGGCCGCCGCCGCGGCGATCACGGTCAGCAGCAGCACGAAGATATAAGGGTCGGGCAGGTAGCGTTCGACCAGCTTCACGGCCGGACGCGAGATTACCTTCAGCATGGAGACATCCCTTTTCGCTGGTGAAGAGCCGCCGGAGCGGCTGGGAGAGCAAGCCTCGGGTCAATTGACGCCAACGTAAAGGTAAAATGTAGTCAAAGCCGACGAATGTCTAAGTTTTTCCGCCCGACGCGGTTTAAACGTCGGTGCCTGACCAGCGCGTGCGGCGGTAGTGAAGGTAATAGGCGATCAGCACCCCCGAGCGCACCGCGGTGAACAGGGTGAAGGCCAGCCATAGCCCGTGGTTGCCGAGGCCGCGACTCAGCCACCAGACGGGCAGATAGACCGCCAGGGCGATGAAGATGCTGTTGCGCATCTCGCGCGTGGACGTGGTGCCGATGAAGACGCCGTCGAGCAGGTAGCTCCACACCGCGATCAGCGGCATGGCGACCATCCACGGCAGGTACTCGCCGGCGGTGTCGCGCACTTCCGGCAGCCCGGTGAGCAGGGCGATCAGCCAGGGGCCGCCGATGGCGAAGGCCAGGGAAGCGAGGCCGGCGGTGAGCAGCGAGAAACGCGCCGCGGCGCGCACCGAGGCGGCGAACTCCTCCCAGCGACCGCGGCCCACTGCTCGGCCGGTCAGCGCCTCGGCGGCGTGGGCGAAGCCGTCCAGGCCGTAGGAGGTCAGCATGATGAACTGCAGCAGCACGGCGTTGGCCGCCAGCACGGTGTCGCCCTGGGCGGCGCCGCGGGAGGTGAAGAAGGCCATGGCAAACAGCAGCCCCAGGGTGCGCACGAACAGCTGGGCGTTGACCGCGAACAGCTCACGGTAGGCCGAGAGCCGCAGCAGCCGCGCGCGGCGAAAGCGTCCGCCGAGGCCCGCCAGCTGGTGCCACACCCGCCACAGGCCGAAGGCCAGCGCCGTGTAGTCGGCGATCACCGTGGCCCAGGCCACGCCGTCGCTGGTCATGCCCAGGCCGACCACGAACACCAGGTCCAGGACGATGTTGACGCCGTTGGTCAGCACCAGCAGCGCCAGGGTCACCCGTGAGTTCTGCTGGCCGAGGAACCAGCCGAGGATGGCGTAGTTGGCCAGCACCGCCGGCGCCGAAAGCAGCCGGATGCCGGCGTATTCCGCGGCCAGCCGGGTGGCCTCGGGGCTGCCGTCGAGCAGCCGGAGGCCGAGCGCGATCAGGGGGTCGCCGGCCAGGATCAGCACGACGCCGATCGCCGCCGCCAGCAGCAGCGACTGGCCCAGCAGGGTCTTCACCGATTCGTCGTCCTCCCGGCCCGCCGCCTGGGAGGTCAGCCCGGTGGTGCCCATGCGCAGGAAGCCGAAGCCCCAGTAGAGGAAGCCGAACAGGGTGGCGCCGAGCGTCACCGCGGCCAGGTAGCGGGAATCCGGCAGATGGCCGACCACGGCGGTATCGACCAGGCCGAGCAGCGGCACGGTGATGTTGGAGAGGATGATCGGCCAGGCCAGAGCCCAGATGCGCTGTGAGGAACGGGCGGTCGAGGCGGTCGCGGTCACGGTGGCTCCGGTCGGTGGCTGGAGGCGGGGAGCATGGCCGCTGGCATCGGGCAGTGCAAGCGGCCCGGCGTCGCCAGTCCGTCTACGCTGGAGAGAAAGCCGGGGAGGCGTCCCCGAATGTCACCATCGCAGGAGGGACGAGCCATGACACGAGTGAACGGTGGGAGCCTGGGGCTGGCGTTGCTACTGGCGCTGCTGATGAGCGCACCGTCGGCGCTGGCCACGGACGATGAAGCGCGTCCCAGCGGCGGCGCCATGGCGGTGGATGCCCTGTTCGCCCGGCCGCTGCTGGCCGCGGCCACGGTGGGTGGCACGGCGGTGTTTCTGGTCTCGCTGCCGTTCAGCGCCTTGGGCGGTAACGTCGAGGAGGCCGCGGAGACGCTGATCAAGACGCCCGCCGAGGCGACGTTCCGGCGCTGTCTGGGCTGTGAGGTGAGTCGTCGCGCCGACGAGATGTAAACGCGACCTGCAAACACGACGCCCCGCGCAAGGCGGGACGTCGTGGTGTCTGTCGTCGCGGCGTCTGTAGTGGCGAGACGGTCAGGCGGCGGTGATGCGCTCGTACTTCGCCATCAGCTGCTCCTGGCTCTCCTTGCGCTCGGGGTCGAGCGGGATGCAGTCCACCGGGCAGACCTGCTGGCACTGGGGCTCGTCATAGTGGCCGACGCACTCGGTGCACAGGCCGGGGTCGATGACGTAGATCTCTTCCCCCGGCGAGATGGCGCCGTTGGGGCATTCGGGTTCGCAGACGTCGCAGTTGATGCACTCGTCGGTGATCATCAGGGCCATGGAGTACCTCACGAAAATCGCGGCCGGCGGGCTCGGGCATCATGCCCGAGTGCCATGGTCAGGTATTGTAATGCCGCTTCAGCGTTTCGGCGACCTCGGGGTGCACGTGCTTCGAGACGTCGCCGCCGAGCCGGGCGATCTCGCGCACCAGGCTCGAGGAGATGTAGGAGTTCTCCACCTCCGGTGTCAGGAACACCGTCTCGAGCTCGGGCATCTGGGCGCGGTTCATGTTGGCCAGCTGCAGCTCGTACTCGAAGTCCGAGACCGCGCGCAGCCCGCGCAGCAGCACCCGGGCCTGCTGCTGCTTCATGAATTCGGTCATCAGCCCCGAGAAACCCGTCACCTCGACGTTGTCGAGGCCCTCGACCACCCGGCGCGCCAGGGCGGTCCGGGTATCGAGGTCCAGCGTCGGCCCCTTGCCGGGGCTGGTGGCGATGGCCACCACCACCTTGTCGAACAGCCGCGAGGCGCGCTCGATCAGGTCGAAGTGACCGTTGGTAATGGGGTCGAAGGTGCCGGGGTAGACGGCGACGTTCATCACGCTTCTCCGTCGTCGAGGCGTCCGAAGGGATTGTCCACGGCCAGCGAGACCGGCTTGGCGTAGCCCGGGATGCGGATGCTGTCCGCGCCGACCTCGAGCTCGGGGCCCTCCAGCACGCCCTCGCCGAAGCGATAGCGGGGCTGGAAGCGGCCGCGGTCGGCCTCGCGATGATAGGCGGCGGCGGCCTGGCGGGTGGCCTCGCGGCGGCTGCGCCATTCGTCCATCGCGGCGTCGCCGTGGCGGGCGGTCATCAGCCGCTCGGTGACGGCCGGCGACAGCACCACGCCGGTGGCGTTGTTGCCGCCGAAGCCCTTGGCGTTGACGAAGGCGGCGTCGGCGGCGAAGCGCAGCGGCTCGCGGAACAGTCGCAGGCGTTCGGCGTGCAGGTCTTCGGGCTGGCTGTCATCCAGGGTCGGGATGCCCGGCAGCAGGTCGTGGGCGAAGCTGCCCAGGGCGCTGGCCAGCTGGTCGCCGGCGGCGCTGCCCTGGGAATGGCCGACGAAGGCCTTGACCGCCACCACCGGCCAGTCCTCGATGCCGTGGGCCTGGGCGACCATGTCGAAGACGTGGGACTCGGTCTCGCGGTTCTTCGGCGTGCTGGTGCCGTGGGCGTGCAGGAAGGTGCGTTCGCGCAGGGCGGTCTCGCCGAGCATCTCGCGCACCAGCGAGGCGGCCTTGCCGAGGGTGATGTAGTTGCCGATGCCGGGCGCCGAGATCGAGCGCTTCCAGCCGTCGGCGTTGACGAACACGTCCGGCACGCTGCCCAGCACCTCGGCGCCGACCTCCAGCGCCAGGGCGTCGTCCATCAGCATCACGAACTGACTGGACTCGCCCATGGTGAAGCCGCAGTTGCGGGCGAACGGGCGGCAGGCGCGCTGGTAGTCCAGGTCGGTGAGCAGCTCGAGGGCGTCCAGCGCCTTGAGACTCTCGTCGTCGGCCAGGGCGCCCATGGTGCGGAAGCCCTCGATGATCTCGGGGGTGATCGGCGCGTCGGCGGTGCCGACCATCACCACCCGGCGGCGGCCGGCGCGGATGTCGTCGACGCCCAGGCGCAGGTTGTAGAGGAAGCTGGCGCAGGCGCCGAGTGCCGCGCCGGTGCTGCCGACGCTGCCGAGGACATAGGCGTTGAGGAAGTCGGCCGGCATCTGGCCGTAGCCCAGCGGCATCTGCTTGGAGGTGGCGCGCTTGCCGGTGGCGAAGCTCTTGAGCAGCCCGCCCCAGCCGTCGTCGTCGAGCTGGCCGATGGAGTTGCCGGCGTAGACGGCGACCTGGTCGGGGTCGAGTCGGTCATGCAGGTCTTCCCAGGCCAGGCCGCTGTCGCCCAGGCAGTCGCTGGCGGCGAAGATCGCCATGGACAGGCCGCGCGGATGGTGCACGCTGCGGTACAGCTGACCGGGCTCGAAGCCGGAGGGCAGCTGGCCGGCGGCGCGCACCTGGGCCGGGCGAGTCTCGGGCAGCATGACGTCCATCTCGCCGGCCGGCACCGTCACTTCCAGATGCTTGCGGTCGATCTCGCGGACCTGCCAGGTGGGCGGCAGGCTGTCCGGCAGCTGACGACGGCGTACCCGGAAGGTCATCGGCGCCTCGAGATCGAGGCTGGCGCGACGGTTGGCGGGCAGGCCCTCGGCGTTGAAACGGGGGTCTTCGTTGCGACGGATCAGGGTATGGTCGAGCACGCGCTGGCGGGTCTGCTCGACGATGGCCGCGGCGTCGAGGGGGTTGCCGTCGGCGTCGTGCCAGGCATCGTCGGCCTGGGCGCTGGCCAGGCGCATCATGGCCGCCAGGCCGAGCAGGGTCTGGGCTTGGACGTCGTCGGGCAAGGCGTCGAGCACGGTGCGGCGAAACGCCTGATGTCCCGAGGCTCGGCCGGCGGGATTCACGCCACCCATGCCCACGATCACCGGTAAATGTGACAAGCCGGGTTCCTCGTAGTGCGGTTGATATATGGGCTGCTATTGTCCTTTTGGCCAAGGATCATAGCACCCGGCCCGGTGCGCCGTCATGCGGGGCATGGAGGGGTTTTCCACAACCCGGCCGGCCGGGCAGGCGAGAGGCCCTCGGGCCGGCCCATGGCTGGTAGAATGCATGCCTTCCCAAGCCCCCGACCGATCACCGCCATGTCCGAGCGTTCCCGCATCATCACGTCCAACCAGCCCGGCCCCCATCACGATCTGGCACGCCGGGTCGAACGGGCCCTGACCCATCCGCTGCGCAAGCCGCTGGCCGATCATACCCGCGAGGCCTTCGCCGCGGCCGAGGCGTGGCGGGCGTCGTACGGCGAGGCGCCGCTGATCCTCGACGCCTGCTGTGGCGTGGGGCTGTCGACGCGGCGGCTGGCCGAGGCCCATCCCGACTGCGTGGTGATCGGCGTGGACCGCAGCGCCGACCGGCTGTCCCGGGAGCACGGCGCGCCGCCCGACAATGCCCTGCTGGTGCGTGCCGACCTGGTGGACTTCTGGCGGCTGGCGCTGGCCGCCGGCTGGCGCCCGGTACGCCACTACCTGCTGTACCCGAACCCCTACCCCAAGTCGACGCACCTCAAGATGCGCTGGCAGGGGCATCCGGTGTTCCCCGCCATCCTGGCGCTGGGCGGGCGGCTGGAGCTGCGTTCCAACTGGCGGCTCTACGTCGAGGAGTTCTCGCTGGCGGTCGAGCAGGCGACCGGCGTCGCCGCGCCGGTGGAAGCCCACGATCCGGCGGGGGATTTCCTGACCCACTTCGAGCGCAAGTACCACCTCAGCGGTCAGCCGCTGTGGAGGATGGTCGCCGAGCTGCCGCATCGCCCGGGGCTGCTGCCGGTCGAGTGAGGCGGCTCAGCGGCTGCGGCGGTCGCGAAATCGTTCACCCAGCGTCCGCCGCAGCCAGCGGGCGATCGGCCCCTGGGCCGCGTCCCGGCGCGAGACCGTCTCCACGTCGAGGATCGGCAGGGTGCCCAGGGTGTCGTCCGACAGCGTGACCAGGTGCTCGCGGAACGGTGGATAGCGGGCGATGTGCTCGGGGACCAGGGCCCAACCGAGGCCGCGAACGGCCAGCTCACCCATCGAGTAGAAGCTGTTGAGGCGCCAGAACTGGGCGCTGAGCGGCGTTTCGGCGTCGTCCCCCGAACGCGAGGCGATCAGCAGCTGGCGGTGATGGGCCAGATCACTGAGGGAAGGCGGCCCCTGATCGGCCAACGGGTGGTCGCGGCCGACCACCAGCGACTGGCGCAGATGGGCGATCGGCATGCCCTCGAGCAGCGGGCCGCGGCCGAGCCGGCCGAGCAGGATGCCCAGATCGGCGGTGCGATCCTCGACCCAGCCGGCGATATCGCCCTGGGCGCCGTAGAGCAGGGTCAGCTGCAGGGCGGGATAGTGGTGGGCCAGGGCCTCAAGGGTCTCGTCCACCGGCGGCATCTCGACCAGCGCCTCGTCGATGGCCAGCACCAGCCGGGCCTCCTCGCCCTCGGCGATGGCCCTGGCGCGGGAGTCCAGCCGCTGGCACTGGCGCAGCACCGCGCGGGCCTCGTGGAGCAGGGCCTCGCCGGCCTCGGTCAGGCGCGGCAGGCGGCCGTCGCGGTCGAAGAGCGTGCAGGCCAGGTCGGCCTCCAGGTGAGCGACGGCGGTGCTCACCGCCGACTGGGCGCGGCCCAGGTGCCGGGCCGCGGCGGAGAAGGAGCCGCACTCGGCGCAGGCGATGAGCACTTCCAGCTGATCGAGGGTCCAGCGCATGGGTGACCTATCGGATTTGTAGATGGAATCTAACTCGTATCCATCGCCATGGTGGCGAGAATAGTCCGTCAGGTCGAGGCCAGATGGTCTCGTGACGATATCTTGGGAGGTGACGATGCGCTCCTGGAAGGAACGTCTGACGCATACCACGCTGTTCGAGGCCGGCGGCCTGTTGATGGTGACGCCACTGGCCAGCTGGCTGACCGGCCATGACATGGGCGAGATCGGCGTGCTGGCCGCAGGGCTGGCCACCGCCGCCATGCTCTGGAACCTGGTCTGGAATCGCGTCTTCGATGCGCTGGTGCCGACTCGTCGCCGCAGCCTGAGACAGCGCTTCGCCCAGTCCTTCGGTTTCGAGCTCGGTCTGCTGGTGATGACCCTGCCGGCGGTCGCCTGGTGGATGGGCATCGGCCTCGTGGAGGCCTTCTGGCTGGACCTCGGCTTCATGCTGTTCTTCCTGGCCTATGCCATGGTCTTCAATACGCTGTTCGATCTCGTGATGCGCCGTCGGCTGGCGCGGGGAGGTGCCTGATGGCCTATCTGTACCTGGCACTGGCGATCGTCGCCGAGGTGGTGGCGACCAGCTCGCTGAAGGCCTCTCAGGAGTTCACCCGGCTGTGGCCGAGCGTGACCGTGGTGGTCGGTTACGTGCTGGCCTTCTACCTGCTGACGCTGGCGCTGCGCACCCTGCCGGTGGGCATCGCCTATGCCTTCTGGGCCGGGCTCGGCATCGTGCTGGTGACCCTGATCGGCGTCCTGGTCTACGGCGAGCGCCTGGATGCGCCGGCGGCGCTGGGCCTTGCCATGATCATCGGCGGGGTGGTGGTCATCCAGGCCTTTTCCCGGGTGTCTGCCCACTGAGGTGGCGCACGGTCGAATCGCGCCTGGGGCACGGGTAGACTGCGGCTCTGCCGCGCTTTCTCCTGTGCCCTTCGACCTCACGGATGATGCCCATGCTGTCTCGCTGTCTCTCGCTCTGCCTGCTGTCGCTGCTGCCCCTGACCGCCCTGGGGCACGGGTTCTCCCACCTCGAGGAACTGGCCGATGACGGCTTCCTGATCGGTGCCGAGGCGCGCCTGCTGGGCAACGGCGAGCCGGGCGAGACCCTGGGCAGCCTCTCGCCGGAGCGCCAGCTGTCGCCGGCCTCGGTGTCCAAGATATATACCGCGGCGGCGGCACTCGAGCGCTTCGGCCCCCAGCATCGTTTCACCACGCAGCTGCTCGGCAGCGCCGAGCCCGACGCCGAGGGCGTGCTGCAGGGCGACCTGATCCTCGATGGTGGCGGCGATCCGGCACTGACCACCGAGGACCTGTGGCGACTGGTGCAGCGGCTGCATCAGGCCGGGGTGCGCGAAGTCGCTGGCCGGCTGGTGGTCAGCCAGTGGCGCTTCGGCCCGGTGGCCTGCCTGACCACCGATCGCTGCGAGGGCCAGCGTCGCGTCGACAACGCCTACAGCGCGCTGCTCTCCTCGGCGGCGGTCAACTACGGCAATTGGTGCGTGACCGTGGCGCCGGCGCGTACCGCCGGCGCGCCGGCCCAGGTCACGCCCTGCGACGGCCAGGCCGATCTGGTGCGCATCGACAACCGCATCGAGACCCGGCCGCCCGACAGTGGCACCCAGCTGGCGGCGGAGCGGGTCACCGACGGCGACGGTGACGTGATGCGGGTGTCCGGGCAGATTTCCACCAATGCTCGTCCGCGCGAGCTCTATCGCACCAGCTCCGACCCCGCCGAGCAGGCGGGCCGCACCTTGATGGCAATGCTCGAGCAGGCCGGCATCGCGGTGGCCGGCGGGCACGTCACCACCACGCTGGAGCCGCCGGCCAGCGCCTCGCGCCTGGCCGCGGTGGACGGCAAGCCGCTGCAGGAGCTGCTGCTGCGCACGCTCAACTATTCCAACAATTTCATGGCCGACACCCTGACGCTGGATCTGGCCAAGACGCCGCGCCCGTCGCTGAGCCAGGGTGGCGATGCCATCGAGGCCTTCGCCGGCGGCCTGGCGGGCCACGGCCCGCTGCGCCTGGACAGCGGCAGCGGCCTGACGCCGGAGAACCGCACCAGCGCCGCCGGGGTGAACGTGCTGCTCGAGCACATGTTCCGTCAGCCCTCGCTGTTCCCGAGCTTCGTCGCCGCCCTGCAGTCGCCGAGCAACGGCGTGATGCGCTTCATTCGCCGCGGCCCGGCGACTTTCCAGGACCACGTCATGCTCAAGACCGGCACCCTCAACCAGCCGGTGTCGGTGCGCGCCGCGGCCGGCTACTTCCGCACCCGCACCGGGCGCTGGGGCGTGTTCAGCGTGCTGGTCAACGGCACCGGCTCGACGCCCTACCTGAGCTGGTCCCAGGTGCTGGACCGGCTGTCGGTGGACCTCTCGGCGATGATCGAGGCGCACTGAGTCACGTTGGCCGGCGCGTCATAATTGCCCCATTCGGCTCTGCTACCATCGGCGTTCCCACGCCGAAGCTGATGGATGAAATCGATGAAACCCGGATACACCGGCTGGCGCCATCTGGTGCACTCCACTCGCTACTCCCTCAAGGGCCTCGGGGCGGCCTATCGCCACGAGGCCGCCTTTCGCCAGGAGCTCGGCCTGTGCCTGGTGATGGCACCGCTGGCCGTGTGGCTGGGCCGCGAGCCGGTGGAGTGGATCCTGCTGATCGGCAGCTGCCTGCTGGTGCTGATCGTCGAGCTGCTCAACAGCGCCATCGAGAACGTGGTCGATCGCATCGGCCCGGAGCGCCACAAGCTCTCCGGCCGCGCCAAGGACATTGGCTCGGCGGCGGTAATGATGGCGCTGCTGACCGTCGGTCTGACCTGGGGGCTGATCGCCTGGGACCGGTTCCTGGGCTGAGGCGGGCGGCCGCCGGCTAGTGCGCGGCGCCCCGGCTTGGGTATGCTGAGGGCATCGATCAACCGGATGCGAGACGCCCATGGCCCTGCCCGACGACTTCCTGCCGCTGGACGCCATTCCCGAGCCGCTGGCGGCCCCGCTGCAACACGCCCGGGAACGCCTGGCCACGGCCCTCGAGCAGGCCGACAACCTGGCCGACATGCGCCAGCAGGAAGGCCCCGGCGAGAGCTGGGCGGCGCTGGCACCGCATCGCCGCGCGCAGCTGGCGCGGGTGCTGGCGGTGTCGGAGTTCGTCGCCGAGACGCTGATTCGCCACCCCGACTGGCTGCCGCAGCTCGATGCCCTGGGCGAGCTGGACGCCGCGCCGGACGCCGACACCCTGAGCGAGACCCTGGCCGAGCGCCTGGAGGCCGCCGAGGACGAGGCGGCCATGCACGCCGCGGTGCGCCGCTTCCGCCAGGCGCGCATGCTGGGCATCGTGTGGCGCGACCTGACCCGTCCGCCGGGCATCGACATGTGGGCCACCGCGGCCGCCGTCACCCGGCTCGCCGAGACCTGCCTGGAGCAGGCGCTGGCCTGGCTCGAGCGCCACTTCGAGGCGCGCTGGGGCCGCCCCGGGCCGCGCGCCGACGGCGGCGAGCAGCGCCTGGTGGTGCTCGGCATGGGCAAGCTCGGCGCCGGCGAGCTCAACCTCTCCTCCGACATCGACCTGATCTTCGCCTTCCCCGAGAAGGGCGAGACGGTGGGCGGGCGCAAGGCGCTCGAGCACCAGGAATACTTCACCAAGATCGGCCAGAAGCTGATCGGCGCGCTGGACGCGGTGACCGCCGACGGCTTCGCCTTCCGCGTCGACATGCGCCTGCGCCCGCTGGGCGACGGCGGTCCGCTGGTCGGCAACTTCGCCTCGCTGGCCAGCTACTACCAGGACCAGGGCCGCGAGTGGGAGCGCTACGCCATGCTCAAGGCGCGCCCGGTGGCCGGCGATCTCGAGGCCGGTGCCGAGCTGCTGGCGAGCATCCGACCCTTCGTCTATCGCCGCTACCTGGACTTCGGCGCCATCGAGTCGCTGCGCGAGCTCAAGGCGATGATCAACCGCGAGGTGCGCCGTCGCGGCATGCAGGACAACATCAAGCTCGGCCCCGGCGGCATCCGCGAGGTGGAGTTCGTGGTCCAGGCCTTCCAGCTGATCCGCGGCGGGCGCGACACCGAGCTGCAGGTCACCTCGCTGAAGACGGCGCTGTCGCGCCTGCCGGACCTGGGCCTGCTGCCCGCCGCGGTGGTCGACGAGCTGATCCCCGACTACGTTTTCCTGCGCGACCTCGAGCACGCCATCCAGGCGCTGGAGGATCGCCAGACCCAGACCCTGCCGGCCGAAGAGGTCGCCCGTGAGCGGGTGGCCCTGGCGCTGGACATGGAGGACTGGCCGGCGCTGATGGCGCGGCTCGACGAGGTGCGCGATCGGGTCCGCCGCCACTTCGACGCGGTGATCGCCGATCCCGAGGACGCCGATGAGGATGCCCCCGCCCCGGCGGGCGGCCGCGAGCGCGAGGAATGGCGGGCGCTGTGGCGCGGCGAGCCGGCCGAGGAGGAGGCCGAGGCGCGTTTCCGGGAGGCGGGTTTCCATGATCCGGCCGCCGCCTGGCGGCGGCTGCGCGCGCTGCGCGATTCGCGCCAGGTGCAGGCCATGCAGCGCATCGGCTACGAGCGCCTGGAGGCGCTGATGCCGCTGCTGCTCGACGCCGCCGCGGACAGCGAGGCGCCGGACGTGGCCCTGGAACGGGTGCTGCCGCTGGTCGAGGCGGTGCTGCGACGCACCGCCTATCTGGCGCTGCTGCGCGAGAATCCCGAGGCGCTGGAGCATCTGATGCACCTGTGCAGCGCCAGCCCCTGGATCGCCGAGCAGCTGGCTCGCTATCCGATCCTGCTCGACGAGCTGCTGACCCCGGACACCCTCTACACGCCGGCCGACAAGGCGCGGCTGGCCGACGAGTTGCGCCAGGCCCTGGGGCGGATTCCCGAGGGCGACGAAGAGGCCGAGCTCGAGGCGCTGCGCGTGTTCAAGCACGCCCAGGTGCTGCACGTGGCGGCCTCCGATATCGCCGGCACCCGCCACCTGATGAAGGTCAGCGACTACCTCACCTACATCGCCGAGGTGGTGCTGGAAACCGTGCTGGGCATGGCCTGGAAGCACCTGACCCGCAAGCACGGCTTCCCGCTGCGCCGCGACGGCGAGCGCTGTGGTCAGGCCCCGGAATTCCTGATCATAGGCTACGGCAAGCTCGGCGGCATCGAGCTCGGCTACGGCTCCGACCTGGACCTGGTGTTCCTCCATGATGGCGCCACCCGTGGCAGCACCGACGGCGACCGGCCGATCGACAATGCGGTGTTCTTCACCCGCCTCGGCCAGCGCGTCATCCACCTGCTCACCGCGGTGACCCCCGCCGGCAGTCTCTACGAGGTGGACATGCGCCTGCGGCCCTCGGGCAATGCCGGGCTGCTGGTGTCGAGCCTCGACGCCTTCGCCGACTACCAGCGCCGCGAGGCCTGGACCTGGGAGCATCAGGCGCTGGTGCGCGCCCGGGTGGTGGCCGGCCACGACACCCTGGCCGAGGGCTTCGATGCCGTGCGCGGCGAGATCCTCGGCCGCGAGCGCGACGTCGAGGCGCTGCGCGAGGAGGTGGTGGCGATGCGCCACAAGATGCGCAAGCACCTGGCGAGCCAGGGCGAGGGCGACGACTTCGACCTCAAGCAGGACCCCGGCGGCATGGTCGACATCGAGTTCCTGTGCCAGTACGCGGTGCTGGCGATGGCCCACGACAGCCCGGCACTGCTCGAGTGGAGCGACAACATGCGCATCCTCGAGACCCTGGAGCAGTGCGAGCGGCTGCCCGCCGAGGACGGCGAACGCCTGCGCGAGGCCTATCTGGCCTGCCGCACCGCGGCCCACCGCGCGGCGCTGACCGGCGATCCCGCCCGCGGCGACAACGCCGACTTCGCCGCGCATCGCCAGGCGGTCATCGCGGTCTGGCGGCGGCTGCTCGAGCCGGCGGCCTGACATCGCGGTTGTCCGCCATTCAATGTTCAAGAACGTGACCACAAGGAAGCCATCACGATGCACAAGGTTCTGGTCCTGCACGGCCCCAACCTCAACCTGCTGGGCACCCGTCAGCCCGAGATCTACGGTCGCGAGACCCTCGCCGACATCGACGATGCCATGCGCCGCCGGGCCGAGGGCGAGGGCTGGGAGATCGCCTGCCGGCAGAGCAATCACGAGGGCGAACTGATCGATGCCATCCATGCCGCACGGCTCGACGGCACCGCGGCGATCATCATCAATCCCGCCGCTTATACTCACACCTCGGTGGCCATCCTCGATGCCCTCAACGCCTTCGAGGGGCGAGTGATCGAGGTGCACCTCTCGAACGTGCACAAGCGGGAAAGTTTCCGCCACCACTCCTACGTCTCGCTGCGTGCCGACGGCGTGATCGCCGGCCTCGGCAGTCAGGGCTATCATGCCGCCCTGGATGCGGTGATGGGGGCCGTCTGACCGAGCGTCGGCGAGGGCTCAGCTCGTGCCGAGGAAAGCCACGTGGCGGATCAGCCACAGCATCAGACTGATGGTCACGAAGGAGGTCAGGGTGCTGACCATCAGGGTGGCGGCGGCGATGTCGTCGAGGCCGAAGCGCCGGCCGAGCAGCGGGTAGACGCTGATCGGCCTGTGGGGCGAGGGAGCGGGCGTGCGGGGCGACAAGCGGGCGTCGGGGGCGTAAGGTGCGAAGGCTCGTGCCACGGACGCTGACCGACCCGCCATGAACGATCGTCTTACGCCCTTTCAGCTGCTGATCCTGATCCTGTCCTTCTACGTGCTCGGCGCCCTGGCCGTGGACGTGCTCTTCGACCTGCGGCCCGAGGTCTCGCGGCTGCTGCACTATCTCGACCTGGTGGCCTGTCTGTTCTTCTTCGCCGACTTCTGCGTGCGCTTCCGGGCCGCGACGGACAAGTGGCGCTTCATGCGCTGGGGCTGGATCGATCTGGTGGCGAGCATTCCGGCCGGGCTGCTGTTCGCCGGCCGTCTGGTGCGGGTGGTGCAGGTGATCCGTCTGCTGCGGGCGATCAAGTCGCTGCACATGATCTGGCGGCTGCTGTTCCGCAATCGTGCCGAGGGCATCTTCGTCTCGGCTGCCACCGCGACCCTGCTGCTGGTGGCTTTCGGCTCGGTGACCATCCTGCTGGTCGAGGGGCCCAATCCCGAAAGTACCATCGACACCGCCGAGGAGGCGCTGTGGTGGGCCTTCGTGACCGTGACCACGGTGGGCTACGGGGACTTCTTCCCGGTCACCACCCTGGGGCGGATGGTGGCGGTGGCGCTGATGGTCGCCGGCGTGGGGCTGTTCGGCAGTTTCGCGGCTTACGTCGGCTCGCTGTTCGTCGATGACCAGGAGAGCGAGCAGTCACGCCTGCACCGGGCCAATCGCGACCTGATCCGTGACCTGCACGGCGAGGTGCGCGCCCTGCGCGAGGAGGTGGGCGCGCTGCGCGGCGAGCTGGCTCGCCGGGATGGTGAGGAGATCGGCGACGCGCGCCGTCGCGACTAGACACCCAAGGCGTTGCTGAATCGTCGCCGGAGCCCTAGCGCTCGTCGTCCTTGACCACGTAATCGCCTTCCAGGGTGTCATGCCGGACGCTGCGGCCCTGGCGCGCCTCGCGCTCCCGTGACGGGGCCTCGCGATGGGCGCCGCCGCCGACGTCCTCGGCCTGCTCGGCGCGCATCTGCTCCATGCGCTTCTTCATGCGGTGGCGCAGGAACGGCAGCATCAGCCAGCCGACCAGCAGGAGCACCAGGCCGAGCAGGGTGCCGACGATCATCATGGCGCCGAACAGCAGCCAGGTGAGCACCAGCCGGGGGCCGCTCATGGCCCCGGTCGGGCGTGCCTGGCGCGCCCGTTCCCGCCACTGCCGGGCCGCCATCCAGGCGGCGTTGTGGTCTTGCCCTTGGCGTCTATCCGTCATCTTCCGCTCCCGTGACCTTGAGGTCGTGATCGAGTGTGAGTTCGAGCTCGCGGTCGCCGCCATCGAGGCCCACGATCTCGACATCGTCGCACCATCGACATCGCGAGTGGAGAATCGTTGCAGTCGGGGCGCCTCAGGTATCGGCCTGCCACAGGTCGGCGACGATCTCGTAGCTGCGAAGCCGATCCTCGAGGCTGTAGACGTCGGTGTGCAGCATCAGCTCGTCGGCGCCGGTGGCCTCGAGGAAGGCCTCGAGGCCCTCGCGCACGGTGTCCGGGCCGCCGATCACCGCCGCGCCCAGGAACTGCTCGACCTGGGACTGCTCCAGCGGCGACCAGTCCAGGTGCTCCGTCGGCGGCTGGGCCAGGATGCGCTGGCCGCGCACCAGGCCGAGGAACTTCTGACGCGCGGTGCTGGCCAGGTACTCGGCCTGCAGGTCGCTGTCGGCGGCGATCACCGGCAGGCCGACCATGGCGTAGGGTGCATCGAGCAGCGCCGAGGGCTGGAAGTTGTCGCGATAGACCCTGAGCGCCTCGTGCAGGCGGGCCGGGGCGAACTGGGCGGCGAAGGCGAAGGGCAGGCCCTCGCGGCCGGCCAGCCGTGCGCTGTAGTCGCTGGAGCCCAGCAGCCACAGCGGCACCCGGGTGCCCTGGCCGGGCACCGCGCGTACCCGTTGGCCGGGGCGCTCGTCGTCGAGATAGCCCTTGAGTTCCTCGAGGCGCTGGGGGAAGTCGTCGACGCCGGCGAAGGCGTCGCGGCGCAGGGCGGCCATGGTCGCGGCGTCGGCGCCCGGGGCGCGGCCCAGGCCCAGGTCGATGCGCCCGGGATAGAGCGTTTCCAGGGTGCCGAACTGCTCGGCGATCACCAGCGGTGGGTGGTTGGGCAGCATGATGCCGCCGCTGCCGACGCGGATGCGCGAGGTCTGGCCGGCGACGTGGCCGATCAGCACCGAGGTGGCGGCGCTGGCGATGCCGTCGATGCTGTGGTGCTCGGCCAGCCAGAAGCGCTCGAAGCCGCGGCGCTCGGCCAGCCGGGCCAGGGCCACGCTGTCGTCGAAGGTCTCGGCGGCGCTACCGCCCTGGCGGATCGGGGCGAGGTCGAGCACCGAGAGCGGAATCTCGTTGAGGCGGGGCATGAGGGCTCCAGTCATTAGCTTGCTCAATGTTATATGGGGACGACCGCGGCGCGACTCAATGGCCGTGGTCGAATGGACGCGCCCGCTGGCTTCGTTACGGCGCCCCCCTTAAGCTCAGAAGACAGGATGCACAAGGAAGCTTGCTCATGTCGCCCAGGTCCCCGGGCTCCCCGTCGCGACGACGCGGGGCCACTCCGCATCGCCGCTCACACCGCCTCGACTGGACGCTCCTCGATCGCTGGCTGGATCGGCTGGTCATCCTGGCCGTGGTCACCGCCCTGCTGGTGGGTGGGGCGGCGCTGATCGTCAGCCTGGTGCTGTGAGCCTGCCCCCGTCAGGACGGGGGCAGGGGCGGGGTCAGGGGCGGGGCTGCTGCTGGGTGATGCAGTGGATATTGCCGCCGCCGAGCAGAATCTCCCGGGCCGGCACACCGATCACCCGCCGGGTCGGAAACAGGCGCTGAACGATGGCGCGCGCCTCGTCGTCATGCGCCGGGTCGAGCAGCGGCATCACCACCACCGAGTTGCCGATGTAGAAGTTGACGTAGGAGCCGGCCATGCGATCGCCGGGGCGCCGCGGGTGCGAGTGGCTGAGGCGGTCGATGCCGCTGGCCTCGTCCTCGGCAATGTGCAACGGGCCGGGCTGGGGCAGTCGGTGTACCGTCAGGGGGCGCCCGCGGGCGTCGGTGGCGCTTTCCAGCACCGCCAGCGCCTCCCGGGAGATGGCGTGCTGGGGGTCGGACTCGTCGTCGGTCCAGGTCAGGGCCACTTCGCCGGGGGCCACGAAGCAGGCCAGGTTGTCGACGTGGCCGTCTGTCTCGTCGAGGTGGCAGCCGCGAGGCAGCCAGATCACCTTCTCCACGCCGAGGGTATCGCACAGGATGCGTTCCATCTCGGCCCTGGACAGGTCCGGATTGCGGTTCTCGTTGAGCAGGCACTCCTCGGTGGTCAGCAGGGTGCCTTCGCCGTCCACGTGGATGGCTCCGCCTTCCAGCACCACGGGCGCCACGAAGCGTTCGATACCGAGCATCTCGGCGATCTTGGTGCGGATGCGGCGATCCTTGTCCCAGGGGAAGTAGAGCCCGCCCTTCAGGCCGCCCCAGGCGTTGAATTCCCAGTCGACCATCGCCATCCGGCCGTCGGGGTGGGTGAGGAAGGTCGGGCCCACATCGCGCATCCAGGCATCGTTGCTGGAGATCTCGACTACCCGCACGTGTTCCGGCAGCTGGATGCGGGCATTCTCGTACTGCTCGTCGTTGACGCCGACGAACACCGTCTCGCTCTCGGCGATGGCGGTGGCCACCTCGACGAAGGCCTGCTGGGCCGGTTTGGCGCCATAGCGCCAGGTGTCGGGGCGCTGGGGCCAGAGCATCCAGCAGGCATCATGGGGGGCGAACTCCGCGGGCATGGCGAAGCCCCGGGCGGCCGGGCTCTGAGGAGCGGCGCCCGACCGGGCGCCTTGGGTTGATGTCATCGTCATGTCGGGTCTCACAGGTGACCGACCACCAGGAATACACCGGTGGCGATGGTGGCGGCAATCAGCACGTAGGGAAGCTGGGTCAGGGCATGGGCCATCGGCGTGCAGCCACTACCCTGGGCGGAGAGCACGGTGGAGTCGCCGTAGAAGCAGGCGTGGCTGCCGAAGGCGCTGGCCGAGATCAGGGCGCCCACCACCAGCGGCATGCTGGCGTCGACGCTTCCTGCCAGCGGCAGCACGATGGGCATGGCCACGGCGAACAGCCCCCAGAAGGAGCCGGTAGCGAACGCCAGGAAGGCCATGGTGACGAAGACCACCGCCGGCAGCATGCCGGGGGTCATCAGCGGTTCGACGGTGGTGATCACGAAGTCGGTCAGCCCCAGGACGTCGTTGACCTCCTTGAGGGTGAAGCCGGCCACCAGGGTGCCGAGCGGCATGATCATCGCCTTGAACCCGTCCAGGGCGGTGTCGAAGGTCTCGTGGAAGCTCAGCAGGCGCTGGGCGCCGATCAGCACCAGCAGCACGGCCAGCGACACGATGACGCCGCGCAGGATGTCGATCTCGAAGTACCAGGTGAAGAAGATCAGGGTGGCGATGGGCAGCAGGAAGTTGAGCAGATGCGGGCGCGGCTTGTCCTCGTCCACCTCCAGGGCGGCGTCGTCGACACCCTCGGGCATCGGCTGGCCGCCGGCGGCGCGGGCTTCGGCGGTCTTCATCGGGCCGATGTCGGGCATCCAGCCGAGCGCCACCAGCGGCACGATGGCGGCCGCGATCCAGGCATAGAACATATAGGGGATGGCCTCGATGTACAGGCCCATGCCGTTGCCGGTCACGTTGTTCTCCTCCAGCAGGCCGGCGAAGAACACCGCCCAGGTGGAGAAGGGCACCAGAATGCACACCGGCGCCGCCGTAGAGTCGACGATATAGGCCAGCTTCTCCCGGGATATGCCGAAGCGGTCGGTGATCTTCTTCATCGAGGCGCTGATGGTCAGCGCATTCAGGTAGTCGTCGACGAAGATGATCAGCCCCAGGAACCAGGTGGTCAGCAGGCTGTGATTCTTGCGGTGGATTCGCCGGGTCATCACGTCGCCGAAGCTCAGCACGCCGCCGGTCTTGACCAGCAGGGCGATCAGGCTGCCGAACAGGCCGCAGACCAGGATGATCCAGGTCACGGTGTCGTTGCCCAGCACCCCGAGCAGGATGTCGGAGCCCTGGGTGACCACGGTGGTCGGGTCGATCATCAGTAGGCCGACCACGGTGCCGGCCAGCAGGGACTCGATGGTGCGTCGGGTGATCAGAGCCATGCCCAGCACCACCAGGGTGGGGATCAGGCTCCAGGCGCCATAAGTATCCATGGGGAAAGTCTCTATTGTCGTTGTCTTGCGTCGTCATGGGCGCGCGGCGCCCGAGTGGGCGCCGCGCTGGCAGTTACAGGTAGCCGTCGGCCTTGAGGGACTCCGTGGCCGCCGTCAGCGCCTCGTCGAGGATCGCCACCGCGGTGTCGACGGTCTCGCGGCTCCAGATCAGCGTCGGCGAGATCACGTTCAGGTGGCCCACCGGGCGGATGATCAGGCCACGCTGCTGGGCCTCGAAGGCGATGCGGTCGCCGACCCGGGCCTCAACCGGCAGCAGCTCCTTGGTGTCCTTGTCGGCCACGTTCTCGAGACACATCATGAAGTGGCTCCCCCGGACATCCCCGACCGTTTCATGGTGCGAAAGGGTCTTGAGCCGCTGCTCGAGATAGGGGCCCACCTCGCGGACATTCTCGCAGATTGCCTCGCGCTCGATGATCTCGATGCTCTTCAGCGCCGCCGCACAGCTCACCGGATGACCGGAGTAGGTGAAGCCGGTGCTCAGCACGCCGCCCTTGCCCTGCGGGGTGCCCAATACCTCGTAGAGCTCGTCGGAGATCAGGGTGGCGCCCAACGGCGCGTAGCCGGAAGACAGCCCCTTGGCGCAGTTGATGATGTCCGGCCGGGTCTCGAACACCGCCTCGGAGGCGAAGAAGTGCCCCAGGCGGCCGAAGCCGGTGACCACCTCGTCGGCGATGAACAGGATCTCGTTGGCGCGGCACACCGCCTGCATGCGCTTGTGGTAGCCCTCGGGGGCCACCAGCACGCCGCCTGCCCCCATGATCGGTTCGGCGATAAAGGCGGCGATGTTGTCGGCGCCGATCTCGGCGACGGTCTCCTCGAACTCCTTCACCAGGTGATCGCAGTACTCGGCCTCGCTCATGCCCTCGGGGCGACGATAGCAATTGGCCTCGCTGAGATGGGTGACCAGGTGGTCGAGGGTGTCGAAGTCCCAGTTGTTGCTCTCGATGCCGGTCAGGGTGGCGGCCAGATAGGTGGTGCCGTGGTAGGCATTGTTGCGCGAGATGATGCGCTTCTTGTTCGGCTTGCCCAGGCGATTGAAGTAGTAGTGCACCAGGCGCATGGTGGCGTCGTTGGCCGTCGAGCCGCCGCAGCTGTAGAAGACGTGGTTGAGGTGCGCGGGGGCCAGCTCGGCCAGCTTGGCGGAGAGCTCGGCGGCCGGGGCGTTGGACAGGTTGTTGAAGGTCGAGAAGTAGGCCATGCGGGTGGCCTGGTCGGCCATGGCCTGGCCGATCTCGGCGCGGCCGTGCCCGACGTTGACGCACCACAGCCCGGCGATGCCGTCGATAAAGCAATTTCCGTGTGCGTCTTCTACATAGATACCGTCACTATCGGTGATCAGGTCGCAGCCTTCCTGGTGGAAGGTGCTGAAGTCGGTGAAGGGGTGGATGAAGTGATCCTTGTCCTTCTGCCACAGGGTCTCGGCATCGAGGACGGGGCGGTCGGTCGACTGACGGGTGCTTGTTGTGGTCATGGCAATACCTCCTCTGAGTAGGCGCCAGCCTAGCCAGCCTCGGGGAGGAGGCGACATATCCTGATTGGGGTATATGGCGACGGAGGCCTGGCGGATGTCGAGGCCAGGAGCGCCCAACGAGACCGGCCCCGTGCCTATGGGCACGGGGGGGGGCGGTACCGGGGAGGGGGCGCCGATGGTCGGCGCCCTGGGGTCACGGCAGGTTCGGCCGTCGGCCGGCGGCGACGGGCGTCGGCAGCACGCCTTCCAGGTCACCGGCGATGCGGAAGGCGGTGGCGTCGTCGTAGGACGGCGCGACGATCTGCATGCCGATGGGCACGCCGTTGGCGCCGACCCCCACCGGTACCGAGAGCACCGGGAAGCGGTTGAGGATATTGAAGGGGTAGGTCAGGCACAGGCCGGTAATGCCGTCGATCGGCCGGTCGTCCACTGTCAGGACATCGCGGGTCTGGTCGTAGTCGGCGGGGATCCGGGTGGTGGCCATGGTGGGGCAGATCAGGGCGTCGAAGCCGGCCTGGAAGACCTTGTCCTGCAGCTCGCGAAGCATGGCATCGGCGATTCGCCAGCCGGCCTTCTCGTCGTCGAAACCGACCCCGCCCCGACCCTCGACGATCTCGCGGGCATAGGAGGTGAGCTTGTCCATGGGAATGTCCTCGCCCAGTTGCTCGTGGAAGACGCTGCCGGCCTGGAACATCAGGTGCTGCATGATCACCCGGCCGGCCTCGCTGGGCCAGTCGAGGTCGACGACCTCCACCTCGGCGCCCAGGTCGCGCAGCGCCTCGGCGGCGCCCTCCAGGGCCTGGCGCACCTCCGGGTCCACGGCGAAATAGCCCAGGTCGGGGCACAGGGCGATGCGCAGGCCGGCGATGGGGGCCTGCCGCTCGGGCAAGGTGTAGGCGGGCAGCGAACAGAGGTCGTAGGGGTGGGGGCCGGCGATCACGTTCTGCATCAGGATCATGTCGCCGACCGAGCGCGCCAGGCCGCCGCTCTGGGCGAAGGGCTCGCGGTTCCAGGGGTACATCTCGGGGACCCGGCCCCAGGGCGCCTTGAAGCCGACGTTCCCGGTGAGAGAAGCGGGGATGCGGATCGAGCCGGCGATATCGCTGCCGCTGGCCAGGATGGTGGTGCCGGCGGCCAGGGCCGCCGCCGCGCCGCCGGAGGAGCCGCCGGGGGTGCAGTCGGGATTCCAGGGGTTGCGGGTCACGCCCCACAGCGTCGACCAGGTGGCCAGCGACATGGAGAATTCCGGGGTGGTGGTACGGGCATGGATGATGGCGCCGGCCTCCTGCAGCCGCTGTGGCAGGGGGTCGGTGTAGTCGGCCACATGACCTTCCAGCAGCAGGGAGCCGTTGGTGGTGGGGCGCCCCTCGATCATCGGCTCGTCCTTGACCGCCACTGGGATGCCTTCCAGGGGGCGGGCGGTGCCGTCGCGCCAGGCGCGCTCGGCCCGTTTCGCCTGCTCGCGGGCCTCCTCGTAGTAGGTGAAGGAGAAGGCGTTGATGCGCGGTTCCATGGTTTCGGCGCGCTCGATCAGCGCATCCAGCAGTTCCACGGGGGAGAGGCTGCCGCGGCGGAAGCGATTCAGGCACTCCCGGGCGCTCAGGTAACAAAGGTCCAGGTTCATGGGGTGATCTCCTCGGTGGGGGTGGCGGAGGCATCGGTGAGTCGGGTCACCGGCAAGGCGGTGGCCAGGCAGGCGACGAAGCAGCCCAGGATCAGCAGCAGGCCCAGGGGGCTGCCGCCGGCATCGATGCCCAGGCCGACCAGCCAGGGCCCCAGGGACAGGCTGCACATCATCACGAAGCAGCCAATGGCGGTGAGCTCGCCGTGGCGATCCAGCTGCGCCAGGGCGCCCTGGAGGTAGGGCAGGGTGAAGGCCCAGCAGATGCTCAGTACCATCACCGCCGCGGCGTAGGGCGCGAGGCCCCGGTCCAGCAGCAGGGCGGCGGTGGCGGCCAGCGACAGCAGCAGCCCCGCGGCGAGGGGGCGAGTGCGTCCCCGGCGCTCGCCAAGCCGCATCACCGCCAGGGCGCCGACGCCGCCGATACCGCCGGCGATCACGGTGACGCCATGGATCTGCGCCTCGGGCAGCGCCAGCGCCTGGCCGAAGGCCTGGAGGAAGGCCCAGGCGCCGGCGTTGGCGACCTCGAACAGGGCGATGGCCAGCAGCAGGCCCCACAGCCGCCAGTCCCGCCAGATGGCGCTGGTGCCGCGGCGGGCACTGCCCAGGGGCGCGGCGGCGTCGGGGGCCGTGCGGCCCATGGCGGGGATGCACAGCAGCGCCAGGAGGGCGCAGCCGGCGAAGGTCAGGTAGAGGGCGGACAGGCCGAAGCGGGCCACCGGGGCCTCGAGCAGGAACAGCAGCAGGCCGGCACCGAGAAACTGCAGCAACAGCAGCATGGCGTAGCCGCGCTCGGGGTGGTGGCGCCGGGCGGCCCAGGCATAGGCGGCGCCGGCCAGCAGGCCACCGCCGAGCCCGGAGACCAGGCGCACCGACACCAGCGGCGCCAGGGCGGTGACGGTCAGGGAGGCCAGTTCGCAGGCCAGGATCAGGCCGGCGCCACCCGCCGCCAGGGCCTTGAGGCCGGTGCGGCGCAGCAGCCCGGCGACGCCGAGCATGCCCAGGGCGTTGCCGAAGAGGTTGGCGGAGACCACCATCCCGGCCTGAGCCTCGCCATGGTCGAGTTCCACCACCAGGCGAGAGACCAGCAGGGGCAGTACCGCCAGCACCACCAGGCCGCCGAAACCGGCCAGGGAGACCAGGAAGGTGGCGAGATAGCCGTCGGGATCGAGGCGTCGAGGAAAGGGGCCGCGGACGGCCGGAGCACGGGAGTCGGGAGTCATGGATGGCCCTTGGTTGTGATTATGGATGGCGACATCCACAAGCTATCAGGGCCGGGGGTGGCGATGTTTTGCGGCGAGCCGGAAAACTATTGCGACGAGACGGAGCTTCGCCGTGGCGGGATCAGTGGGCGAGCCGCTGGCGCTGGTGCTTGCGATAGTCCCGCGGGGTCAGGCCGAGCTCGCGCTTGAAGGCGGTGGTGAAGTTGGCCGGATGCTCGTAGCCCAGGGCCTCGGCGACCCGGGCGATGGGCAGGCGCTCGTCGCCCAGCAGTCGCTCGGCCTCGCGCAGGCGCGCCTGGCGCAGGCAGTCGGAGAGCGACTGGCCGTGGTACTCCCGGAAGCGCTGCTTGAGCTTGCTCTCGCTCATGCCGATGGCGCGACTCAGCTCGGCGAGGTGCGGCGGCCGGGCCAGGTCGACGAGCAGTCGGCGGCGCGCCGCCTCCAGGGCCTCGCGATCCCTGGGTTCGCCCCCCGGGGCCGGGGAGGCCTGCGCGGGGGCGCTCAGCAGCAGGCAGAGGAATTCGCTGATCTTGGCCTGCAGGTAGAGCGGCAGGCGGCGTGGTTCCACCGGCGGCGCGGCCATGTCCCTCAGGCAGCGATGCAACGCGGCATCCAGGGGCAGGCGGCGATTGCCGTCGATTCCCGGCGCGAAGTGGGCGACATCGCTGGCGGTGAGGCCGAAGGGAGGCCGGCGCAGGCGTTCGGGGTCGAGGATCAGCAACACCATCAGGTAGCGCCCCGGCTCCGGGCAACGGTCCAGAAAGGCCGTGCCCTGGCGCCGATGGCTGCACAGCAAGCGACCGTCTCCCAGCTCGAAGGCCTCCCCCTCCGGGGTCTCCAGGGCGGTGGCGCCGTCCAGCATGCCGGCCAGGGTCAGGTGGCCGCCGGGGATCCAGGCGGGCAGGCAGCCCGAGGCCTGCTCCAGGTCGAGGGTGCGCAGCCAGAGCCCGGGGGCCAGGCGATAGCAGGCCTCCCAGCCACGCCCCGCGGGCTGGTCCCAGCGCAGTCGGAAGGCGTCGTGCTGCGCGCTCAGGGCGAACCAGTCGGTGCTGCTGTGGCAATCGTATTGTCGGGAGGCGGCCGGCATGGTGGTCATGGTGCAGGGTCCTCCGGAGGTGGCATCTGGGGACGGTGCGAGTGCAGCCCGCCGAACAAGGTAGGGCGGGATACCACGCCGTCAATATACCCCGAACGAGGGAAGCCGGCACACCGGCCGAGGCGGGCCGGCGGCCGACCGGGAATCCGCTCCCGCCCCGGGCGCTGTCGTCAACATATCCTGATTGGGGTATATCGGGGACTCGCGTTGCCCTCGTAAGGTCGCTGCCATGACGAACAACGACCGGAGAGGCGCACCATGACGATTTCCATCGACGGCCAGCGGCTGTGGGACACGCTGATGGCCATGGCCGAGATCGGCCCCACCGCCAACGGCGGCAGCTGCCGCCTGGCGCTGACCCCCGAGGACGCCGCCGGCCGCCGCCTGCTGCTCGACTGGTGCGAGGCGATCGGCTGCACCTGGCGGGTCGACCGGGTCGGCAACCTGTTCATTCGCCGCGCCGGCAAGCGCGATGACCTCGAGCCGGTGGCCACCGGCAGCCACCTGGACACCCAGCCCAAGGGCGGCCGCTTCGACGGCATCCTCGGCGTGCTGGCCGGGCTCGAGGTGTTCCGGACCCTGCACGACCAGGGCATCGTCACCGAGCGCCCCCTCGAGCTGGTGGTGTGGACCAACGAGGAGGGCAGCCGCTTCGCCCCGGCGATGGTCGCCTCCGGCACCTATGCCGGCGAATTTTCCGTCGAGGACACCCTGAGCCGCCGCGACGCCGATGGCGTGACCCTCGGCGAGGCCCTGGAGGCCTGTGGCTTCGCCGGCGACCTGCCGGCGGGCGAGCCGCGGCTGGACGGCTTCTTCGAGCTGCACATCGAGCAGGGCCCGGTGCTCGAGGACGCCGGGGAATCCGTCGGCGTGGTCACCGGCGTGCAGGGCATGCGCTGGTTCGACGTCACCTTCGCCGGCCAGTCGGCCCATGCCGGCCCCACCCCGATGCGGCTGCGCCACGACGCCCTGGCGGCGGCAGCGCGGCTGATCGACCGCCTGCAGGCCCACGCCCTGGCCGACGCCAGCGGCGACACCAAGGTCACCTGCGGCTGCCTGGACATCGAGGCGGCCTCGCGCAACGTCATCCCCGGCGAGGTGCGCCTCACCGTCGACCTGCGCCACGTGGTGGAAGCCGAGCTGGACGCCCTCCAGGCGCTGTTCGAGCGCGAGCTGGCCGCCGCCGGCGAGACCTTCGGCGTGGCCGTCTCCCAGCAGCGGATCTGGGCCTCGCCGGTGGTGGCGTTCGCCCCCGAGTGCATCGCCGCGGTGGAAGCCGCGACCCGGGCCCAGGTGGTGCCCTGGCGGCGCATGATGAGCGGCGCCGGACACGACGCCGTCTACGTGTCCCGCGTCGCCCCCACCTCGATGATCTTCATCCCCTGCCGCGACGGCATCAGCCACAACGAGGCCGAGTACGCCACCCCGGAGCACTGCAGCCTGGGCGCCCAGGTACTGTGCGACGCCATGGTCGCCCGCGCCAACCGTCCGGCCTGATCACGGGAGCCCCCTATGACCGAACATCGCCGCATTCCCCAGACCCGCGACGACTGGCAGGCACTGGCCGCCTCGCTGGTCGAGCAAGGCTTCGAGACCCGCGCCTACGTCGACGACACCTTCGTCGACGCCGCCGACGGCGCGACCCTGACCACCACCAATCCGGCCACCGGCGAGCGGCTGGCCGAGGTGGCGAGCTGTGACGCCGCCGACGCCGAGGCGGCGGTATCGGTGGCCCGACGCGCCTTCGACGGCGGCGCGTGGTCGCGGCGCTCCCCGGCCGGCCGCAAGGCCGTGCTGCTTCGCCTGGCCGAGCTGATGGAGGCTAACAAGCACGAGCTGGCGCTGCTCGACACCCTGGACATGGGCAAGCCGGTGACGAGTTCGCTGGGCGACATGGCCGGCGCCATCGGCTGCCTGCGCCATCATGCCGAGTCGATCGACAAGCTCTACGGCGAGGTCGCGCCCACCGGCAACGACTCGCTGGGCCTGGTGCTGCGCGAGCCGCTGGGGGTGGTAGCCTCCATCGTGCCGTGGAACTTCCCGCTGATGATGACCGCCTGGAAGATCGGCCCGGCGCTGGCCGCCGGCAACAGCGTCATCCTCAAGCCCTCGGAGAAGTCGCCGCTGTCGGCGCTGCGCCTGGCCAACCTGGCCCGCGAGGCCGGCCTGCCGCGCGGCGTGTTCCAGGTGCTGCCGGGCTTCGGCCATACCGTGGGCAAGGCCCTGGCGCTGTCGATGGACGTCGACTGCCTGGCCTTCACCGGCTCCACCGGGGTCGGCAAGCAGCTGATGCAGTACGCCGGCCAGTCCAATCTCAAGAAGGTGTTCCTGGAGTGCGGCGGCAAGAGCCCGAACCTGGTGTTCGCCGACTGCAAGGATCTCGACAGGGTCGCCGAGCACGCCGCCGGGGCGATCTTCCACAACCAGGGCGAGGTGTGCATCGCCGGCTCGCGGCTGCTGGTCGAGAACTCGATCCGCGAGGCCTTCGTCGACAAGGTGCTGGCCGCCGCCGAGCGCATGCAGCCCGGCGACCCGCTGGACCCGGACAGCTTCATGGGCGCGATGGTCGACCAGGCCCAGTACGAGCGGGTGCTCGACTATATCCGCCGCGGCGTGGCGGAGGGCGCGACCCTGCGTTCAGGTGGTCAGTCGCTGGACGGTCCCGGGCTGTTTATCCCGCCGACGGTGTTCGACGGCGTCACCGAGACCATGGCCATCGGCCGCGAGGAGATCTTCGGCCCGGTGCTGGCGGTGTTCGGCTTCGATGACGAGGACGAGGCGGTACGGCTGGCCAACGACAGCGACTACGGCCTGGCGGCCGGGCTGTGGAGCCAGGACATCGATCGCATCATGCGCGTCACGCGCCGGCTGCGCTCGGGCCAGGTGTTCGTCAACAACTGGGCGGACATGGACCAGACGGTGCCCTTCGGCGGGGTCAAGCAGTCGGGCAACGGGCGCGACAAGTCGCATCACTCGCTGGAAGAGTACTCCGATCTCAAGAGCGTGTGGATGACGCTGGCGCCCTGAGGGGCGGAGCCTGGAGCACTGATGGGGGAGGGGAACCCTCGACTTGCCGGCCGCGGTTCGCCGCGGCCGGCCTTTTCGCGTCAGCCGCCCTGCTGGCGCGAGACCAGCGCCACGTGGTCGAGGAACAGCCGGAAAAGTTGCGACTGGCTGGAGACGTCCAGGCGCTGGTAGATGTGCTTGCGGTGGACCTTGACGGTGCCGTCGCTGATGTCGAGCTCGCGGGCCGCCGACTTGGTGGAGTGCCCCGCCAGCAGCAGTCTCACGATCTCCCGTTCGCGCTGGGTCAGGGCCTCCTGGCCGAAGCTGTCGAAGGCCGCCTCCACCGGCTCGCGCTCCTCCAGTCGGGCCTGGAAGCCGTGCCCCTGCCACTTCCAGTATTCGCCGAGCAGGGCGGCCACCACCGGAGCGATATGGCGAAGCGCCAGCATGGCGCGCCGCGTCACCCGAGGGCCGTCGCCGCGGAAGCCCAGCGACACCACCATCACCACGTCGGCGTCGACCCGGGCGAACAGCCCGATCTCGTCGGATAGCCCCAGGGCGCGATAGTAGTGGTGGTAGTAGTCGCTCGCCTCGAAGCGGTCCGGCGCCAGCTCGCGCAGCCGGCAGGCGCCGTGGTCGAGCCCGTCGTGGACGGCCTGGAAGAAGGGATCGAGCAGGTAGGCCTGGCTCAGGTAGCGCTCGATGCCCTGCTGCCGCCGATCCGGCGGATAGTTGTCGTGGATCAGCAGCGGCCGGTGACGCCCCTTGTAGGTGTTGATCAGGATGGTGTCGAACCCGACCAGCTCGTGCAGCGTCTGCTCCAGCAGGGTCGGCAGGCCGGCATGACCGGCGCTGCGGATCAGTTGGGCCAGGCGCTGGTGCCAGGCCTGGCTGGCGGCGGTGGCGAGGGAGTCGGCGGAGATCACGTGGGGCGGGTCCTGACGGCAGATCATGTTCCTCGGCGCAGCGAGCATATCACGGCGCGGGCCCGCTTCTTGCATCGCG
Source organism: Halomonas sp. HG01 (assembly GCF_000968715.2). Classification (NCBI taxonomy): domain Bacteria; kingdom Pseudomonadati; phylum Pseudomonadota; class Gammaproteobacteria; order Oceanospirillales; family Halomonadaceae; genus Halomonas; species Halomonas sp. HG01. The sequence goes on from NZ_CP022134.1 coordinate 167,121, forward strand.
TTCTCTGAATTAGCGAATGACGAAACCTGACGCAGGGCACCGCCCCATACGATAACAAGGAGTCTGCTCGTGCAAGAGAATCGTATCCTCGACCTGGCCTACGGCATGTCCGACGTGACCCGCGAGAAGATCGGACGGATCGAGAGCATCACCCGCCAGACCGAGATCCTGGCCCTCAACGCCCGCATCGAGGCAGCCCGCGCCGGGTCGGCGGGCGCCGCCTTCGGCGTGGTCGCCGAACAGATGGGCGAGGTGTCCAGCGACATCCAGCGCATCGCCCGCAGCTTTCGCGACGAGGTCGCCCGCCAGACCGCCGAGCTGCAAGAGGCGGGCACGTCCATGGTCGACGACTTCCGCGGCCAGCGCCTCACCGATCTGGCCCTGAACGCGGTGGAGATCATCGACCGCAACCTCTTCGAGCGCTCCTGCGACGTGCGCTGGTGGGCCACCGACAGCGCCGTGGTGGAGGCGGCCTCGGCGCCCTACGACGCGGCGCGCCAGGCCCACGCCAGTGACCGGCTGGCCACCATCCTGCGCTCCTACACCGTCTATCTGGACCTGTGGGTCGCCGACCGGGACGGCCGGGTGATCGCCACCGGCCGTCCCGACCGTTATCCCGAAGCCATCGGCGCCGACGTCTCGAGCGACGACTGGTTCCAGCGGGCGCTGCGCACCGCCTCCGGGGACGACTTCATCGTCGCCGATATCGAGCGCAATCCCTCTCTGGAAGACGCCGCAGTGGCCACCTACGCCACCGCGATTCGCGAGGGCGGCCGCGAGGACGGCGCGGTGACCGGCGTGCTGGGCATCTTCTTCGACTGGGCGCCCCAGTCCCGCGACGTGGTGCAGGGCGTGGGTCTGTCCGAGGAGGAGCGCGAGCGCTGCCGGGTGATGCTGGTCGACGCCCGCCACGGCATCATCGCCGACTCCCTCGGCGAGGCGGCCCTGGGCGAGACCTTCCCGCTGTCGCCCGAGGGCCGCGAGCGCGGCTTCGACCGCGACGAGCGGCGCCTGGTTGCCTTCGCCGAGACGCCGGGCTACGAGACCTACGAGGGCCTGGGCTGGTATGGCGTGATCGAGTATCGGCGCGATGCGGCCCCGCAGGCCGAGCCGACGCGCGAGCCGGCCCTCGCCGCACCTTGAGAGTGAATCGGTCGTCATCAGCCGCACATTATTGGTGCGTGTCGTCGGTCGGGGTGGCGGGATGGCCGTGCTGGCCTCATCATGAGACCGTCACCATCGAGACCGGCCGACGGGAGGCCACGACGACGCCATGCTGGGATTCCTTCAGGGAGCCGCCTACGGCCTGTTTCTGACCTGCCTGCCCTGGTGCCTGGCCGGGCTGGCCAGCCCGCGGCTGGCGCTGGCCAGCGAGCACCCCACCCGCTGGCAGGTGGTGGTGCGCTACGCCTTCCTGGTGCCCTTCCTCAGCCTGCTGATGTGGCTGACCTCGCTGTGGGGCGGCTTCGACCCCAGCCTCGGCGGCTGGCTGGCGGGGCTGGTCGGCATCGCCGTGGAGCTGCCGCTGGAGCGTCGCTGGCGACGCTTCCGGGCGCGGCGCCACAAGCGCCGGCTCGAGGAGATGCTGCGCGCCGAGGCCACCCGCCGCCGTCACGAGTCGACCCGCGAGGCCGGCGTCAGCGAGCTCGACCCCGACCACCCGCCGTCGGAGGCCGACGAGGTGGTGCAGGCGCTGTGCCGGGCCAAGCAGGCGCTGCTGGAGGTCGACCGTGCCGATCACGCCGCCCAGGTCGATCGCCTCTATAGCCGCTACGGCAACGTGCTGGAGGTCATGGCCTCGCGCTTCACGGCCGGCGAGCTGGCCCACGAGCGGGCCCGTTCGTTGGTGGTCGAGGTGTGCATGGGCGCGGTGGACAACTTCACCGCCATGGCCTCCCAGGCCCGGGGCGTGGCCGGCCTCGACATCGACTTCATCCGCCGCCGCCTCGGCCATGAGGCCGGCAGTCTGTCGGCCAACGAGACCGACGCCCTGCGCCGCCGGCTGGCGCTGATCGAGGACACCGAGAAATCGCTGCGCCGGCTGGCGGCGCGCAACGAGGCGGCGCTGACCGCGCTGGACGACACCAGCGTGGCGCTGTCCCGCATCGTCACCGGCCGCCCGCGGGCCAGGGTCGGCGCCGACCAGGCCTGCGAGGAGCTGCGCCGCTTCATCGACGGCGCCGGACGCTACGGCCGCGAGACCTGACCCGGCGCGCCGGGCCGCCGGCGCGCCCCCTGGCAACATCAAGGAGAGTCCACCATGACCGACGCGTCTCAGCCCGAGGGCAGCCCGCTGTCGCTGCCGCCCGTGGAACGCATTGCCGAGGAGCTGGAGCGGCCGGCCGCGGACGAGGCCGGACGCGCCGCGGCGGACCCGCAGCTCGAGGCCATGGCCGAGGCCTTCGTGACCGAGACCCTGGGCGACGAGGCCGAGGGCGCCGCCACCCGGCAGCGTCGGGCGGTGGACGAGATGGGCCTCGAACTCCAGCAGCAGGCCGCGCGCCAGAGCGAGATGCTCAAGACGCCGCTGCGCCAGCTGGCCCGCCACGGTGAGGAGGGCGGGCCCGTCGCCAAGGCACTGGTGGCGCTGCGCGGCCGCATGGACGATCTGGATCCTCGCCATCATCGCCTCGAGCCCGGTCGCTTCGACCGGGTGCGTCGCCTGCTGCCGGGCGCCAGCAGCCGGCTGCAGCGCTACTTCCACCGCTTCGAGACCGCCCAGCAGGCGCTGGAGGCGATCATCGCCGATCTCCAGGGCGGCCGCGACATGCTGGAGCGGGACAACCTGACGCTGTCCGACGACCAGGAGGCCATGCGCGCGACCCTCGACCAGCTCGAGCGCCAGGTGTCGCTGGGGCGGCTGATCGACGAGCGCCTGATGGCGGCCCGCGACGGGATCGTCGACGACGACCGCCGCGCCTTCGTCGAGGAAGAGCTGCTGTTCCCGCTGCGCCAGCGCATACTCGACCTCCAGCAGCAGCAGGCGGTGTGCCAGCAGGGCGTGCTGGCACTGGAGGTGATCATCCGCAACAACCGCGAGCTGATGCGCGGCGTCGACCGGGCGGTCAACGTCACGGTGTCGGCGCTGAGCGTGGCGGCCACCGTGGCGCTGGCGCTGGCCAACCAGCGGCTGGTGCTCGACCGCGTCGAGTCGCTCAACGCCACCACCAGCGAGACCATCGCCGGCACCGCCCGGGCGCTGCGTCAGCAGGGCGTGGACATCCAGACCCGCGCCGCCTCCGCCAACCTCGACATGAAGGCACTCGAGGGCGCCTTCGCCGACGTCATGGCGGCGGTCGACGACCTGGCGAGCTATCGCCGCGAGGCGCTGCCGCGGCTGGGCGAGCAGATCGAGCGGCTGGAGGGGCTGACCCGCGAGGGCGGCGGCGCCGTGGAGCGCCTGGCTCGGGAATCCGGCGAGTCGGGCGAAGCCGGTGAGCCGGGCGATTCCGCCGGGTCAGACAAGCGCTGATCCCGGCGGCGCCAGTTCTTTCGACGCATTCCTTCCTGTCTTTTCTCTCTCTGATGTCCCGCCGGGGCCGCGCGATGGCCCCGAGCGTGGGCGCCGTGACGCGCCATTGTCTCAATTCAACGACCGAATCGCCGAAGTCAGACTAGGGTGGCAAATAGTGTCATGCGATCGGCGGAGAGTGATTTCCGTCAATCGTCATAAAAAAGCATCAAAAAAAAGGCAGGGGGAACTCATGCAGTTGAACTACCGCAAGTGGTGGCAGCGTGGGAGCGAAGAGGCATCGGCAGGGGCACCGGTGCTGGATCGCGCGGCGCCCGAAGGGCTCGCCGAGTCGGTCATGGAATCCGCGGTGGACGGCATGGTGGTGATCGATGTCGCCGATCGGGTGGTCCGATTCAATGCCGCGGCGGAGCGGCTCTGGGGGCTGTCCCGCAAGGCGGTGCTCGGCCAGCCGGTGGACCGGCTGGTGCCGGAGCTGCTGCGCGACGAGCATCAGGACCATCTGCACGTCAGCCGCGCCAGCGGCCAGGACGTCCAGGTGGGGCGGCATCGCGAAGTGATGCTGGAGCGCCCCGACGGCAGCCGGCGGCGGGTGGGCATCGCGCTGTCCCGCGTCGCCCTGGGCGACGGCGAGGGCTATGCCGCCGTGGTGCGCGAACTCGGCGAGGAGCGCCCGTCGGATCAGGGCGCCCATCAGGCGCTTGAGCAGTGCCTGGACGCGGTGGTCAGCATCGACGACCAGAACCGGGTGACCTTCTTCAACGCCGCCGCCGAGCGGCTGTGGGGCTGTCGCCGCGAGCAGGTGCTGGGCGAGAACGTCAATCGCCTGGTGCCCGGGGCGATCCGCGGCCAGCACGACGGTTTCGTCGATCGTCACCGCCGCCACGGCGACGACCGCATCGTCGGCACCAGCCGCGACGTCCAGCTGGAGCGCTTCGACGGCGAGACGCGCTGGGTCAATCTGGCGCTGTCGCGCTTCGTGGTCGACGGACGCCAGTGCTACACCGCCTTCGTGCGCGATATCACCGAGGAGCGCGAGTTCCGCACCCTGATGGAAAGCACCCTGGAGCAGGCCGTCAATGCCGTGGTGACCATCGACGAGCAGAATCGGGTGACCTTCTTCAACGCCGCCGCCGAGCGGCTGTGGGGCTATGAGCGCCGCGAGGTGCTGGGCGAGAACGTCAAGATGCTGGTGCCCCACGCCATCCAGGGAAATCACGACGCCTACGTGCAGCGCAATCGCGATACCGGCGAGGACCGCATCGTCGGCAGGACCCGCGAGGTCGAGGTGGTGCGCAAGGACGGCGATTCGACCTGGGCCAGCCTGTCGCTGGCGCGCATCCGCATCGACGAGCGCCTGGTCTACACCGCCTTCCTGCGCGACGTGGCCGAGGACGTCACCCATCGCGCCAACATGGTCGAGCGCACCGAGGAGTTCGCCAAGGCCAACCAGCGGGTCACCCAGTTCGCCGAGGACATCGAGGCGATCGCCATGCGCACGCATCTGCTGTCGCTCAACGCCTCCATCGAGGCGGCGCGGGCCGGCGAGGCGGGACGCGGCTTCTCGGTGGTGGCCGAGGAGGTGCGCGCCCTGGCCGAGCAGGCCACGGGCTCGGCCAAGGACATCGGCGAGGTGGTCGGCCACACCCAGGCGCTGTTCCAGGAGCTGCAGGACGCCCTCAAGGCCATCGAGGCGAGCGCTCGGGGCGGCTGAGGCGTCGCCGGCTGGACTATGCTGCAGGAGTAATGTTCGCGTCGCCGTGACGGCGCCCGGGATCGGCCCGTGGCGCCGCCGACGGGCGGCAGGGAGCGATCATGAACACCGCAGTACGCAATGTCTTCGTGGTGGGGCTGGACGACTTCAACCGTCAGCGGCTCGAGAGCCTGAAGGGGGCGGAGGACTGCCGCTTCCACGGCGTCATCGCCCCCGAGGCGGTCTACGACACCGAGGTCTTCGACATCGCCGCCATGCTCGAGGAGTCCACCGCCCAGCTGGAGGCCTTCGACGGCACGGTGGATGCCATCGTCGGCTACATGGACTTCCCGGTCTCGACCATGCTGCCGATCCTCTGCGAGCGCTTCGGCACCCGCTCGCCGACGCTTTCGAGCCTGCTCAAGTGCGAGCACAAGTACTGGAGCCGGCGGGTGCAGCAGGAGGTCATTGCGGAGCACATCCCGGCCTTCACCGCCTTCGACCCCTTCGACGACGAGGCCCTGACGCACATCGGCGAGGCGGGGCTTCACTTCCCGTTCTTCGTCAAGCCGATCAAGTCCTCCGGCTCGCGGCTGGGCTTTCGCATCGATACCCCGGAAGACTTCCAGCATGCCATCGAGCGCCTCCGGGCCGAGATCGGCCTGATTGCCGACCCCTTCAACACCGTGCTCGAGCAGGCCCGGCTGCCGGACGAGATCGCCGCCGTGGAGGGCCACTTCTGCATGGCCGAGGCGATCATCGGCGGCTGGCAGTGCACCGTGGAGGGCTACGTCTTCGAGGGCGAGGTGGTCAGCTACGGCATCGTCGACTCGCTGCGCTATCCCCAGGTGCTGAGCTTCTTCCACTACCGCTATCCGTCCGGGCTGCCCGATCCCGTCCAGGCCACCATGCGCGAGCTCAGCGAGCGGGTGATGCGCCACATCGGCTTCGACAACTCGGCGTTCAACATCGAGTTCTTCTGGGACGAGGTGCAGGACCGCATCTGGCTGCTCGAGATCAACACCCGGCTGTCGCAGTCGCACTGCGACCTGTTCGAGAAGGTCGACGGTGCCAGTCACCAGCAGGTCGCCATCGACCTGGCGCTGGGCCGGCGGCCCGGCATGCCCCATCGCCGGGGCGAGTTCGCGGTGGCGGCCAAGTTCTTCTATCGGGTGTTCTTCGTCGATGCCGTGGCCGTCAGGGTGCCGAGCGACGAAGAGATCGCCGCCCTGGAGGCGGATTTTCCGGGCACGGTGATCCACCTGCAGGTGGCGCCCGGCCAGCGGCTGTCGACGCTGCCGGAGCAGGACAGCTACAGCTTCGCGCTGGCGCATGTCTGGATGGGCGCCGACGGCGCCGAGCAGCTGCTGGAGCACTACGAGCGCCTGGCGGCGCGGTTGGTGTTCGAGTTCGATGAGATCGTTGGCTGAAGAAGGAGGGCAGCAGGATGCGCATCGTCGAGGACTTTCCCCGCAGGGTCCAGGAGGAGGAAACCTGGATTCCCATGGCCGACGGCACGCGCCTGGCGGCCCGCATCTGGCGGCCGGTGGACGCCGAGGACCATCCGGTGCCGGCGATCCTCGAGTATCTGCCCTATCGCAAGCGCGACCTCACCGCCGCCCGCGATGTCCAGAGCCATCCCTACTGGGCCGGCCACGGCTATGCCGGGGTGAGGGTCGACATCCGCGGCACCGGCGAGTCCGACGGCGTGCTCACCGACGAGTACCTGCCCGAGGAGCTGGCCGACGGCGTGGCGATCATCGAGTGGCTGGTCGCCCAGCCCTGGTGCAGCGGCGAGGTCGGCATGATCGGCATCTCCTGGGGCGGCTTCAACGGCCTGCAGATCGCCGCCCTGCAGCCGCCGGCGCTCAAGGCGGTGATCACCCTGTGTTCCACCGACGACCGCTACGCCGACGACATCCACCACATGGGCGGCTGCCTGCTGGGCGACAACCTGTCCTGGGCCTCGACCATGTTCGACGGCAACGCCTGCCCGCCGGATCCGGCGCTGGTCGGCGATCGCTGGCGCGAGATGTGGCTCGAGCGCCTCGACGGCAGCGGCCTGTGGCTGGCCCAGTGGCTCGAGCACCAGCGCCGCGACGACTACTGGAAACACGGCTCGGTGTGCGAGGACTTCGCCGCCATCCGCTGCCCGGTGTATGCCATCAGCGGCTGGGCCGACGGCTACTGCAACGCCGTCTTCCGCCTGCTGGCGGGGCTCGAGGTGCCGCGCAAGGGGCTGGTCGGCCCCTGGTCGCACAAGTATCCGCACCTCGGCGTGCCGGGGCCGGCCATCGGCTTTTTGCAGGAATCGCTGCGCTGGTGGGACCAGTGGCTCAAGGGCCGTGACACCGGGATCATGGACGAGCCGATGATGCGGGTGTGGATGCAGGAGTCGGTGCCGCCCTCGGCGCGCTACGCCGAGCGACCGGGGCGCTGGGTGGCCGAGCCGAGCTGGCCGTCGCCGCGCATCGTGCCGACGTCGTTCCGTCTGAGCGTGGGCCACGACCTGCTGCCCGAGGCGCCGGATGCGGCGGAGGACGACGAGGTGATGACGCTGCGCTCGTCGCTGTCGGTGGGGCTCTACGCCGGCAAGTGGTGCTCCTACAACGCGCCGCCGGACCTGCCCCACGACCAGCGCGACGAGGATGGCGGCTGCCTGGTGTTCCAGACGCCGCGGCTGGAGGAGGCGATCGAGATCTGCGGCCAGCCCACGGTCGAACTGGAGCTCGAAGCCGACCGGCCGGTGGCCATGGTGGCGCTGCGGCTGATCGACGTCGCCGAGGACGACAAGGCCACTCGGGTGTCCTATGGCCTCTTGAACCTGACCCATCGCGACAGCGACGAACATCCCGAGCCGCTGGAGCTCGGCCGGCGCTACCGGGTGACGGTCTCGCTCAAGCATATCGCCCAGCAGTTCCCGGCCGGCCACGCGATCCGCCTGTCGCTGTCCACCAGCTACTGGCCGCTGGCCTGGCCGGCGCCGCGGCCGGTCACCCTGACGCTGTGCCCCGGGCGCAGCCGCCTGGTGCTGCCGGTGCGCGCGCCGCAGCCCGAGGAGGAGGCGGCGCTGCCGGCCTTCCTCGAACCGGAGGGCGCGCCGGCGATTGCCAAGACCCTGATCCAGCCCACCCAGGAGAGCTGGCGGGTGATCCGTGATCTGGCCAACGACCAGACCACCCTCGAGGTGATCAACGACGAGGGCCGCTACCGGCTCGACGCCATCGACCTGGAGATCGCCGGCCGGGTCACCGAGCGCTACCGCTATTCCTACGGCAGCTACGACAGCGTCAGCGGCTGGACCGAATGGGAACGCACCTTCCAGCGCGGCGACTGGGAGGTGCGCACCCTGACCCGCACGCTGATGACCAGCGACCCGGACAACTTCCGCCTGCGCGCCACCCTGGACGCCTGGGAAGGCGAGACACGCATCTTCGCCCGCACCTGGGACGAGACGATTCCACGGGATCTGGTGTAGCGGGGTAGGGGGACGTCGTCGATAGTCGGCGAGAGGCGCGGCTGCTATCTTGGCCCCTTTCTCGACAGGGATGCCCCGCCATGAGCGTGACCACCGCCGACGCGCCCGCGACGCCCCGGGCCTCGCGCAAGGAGATCCTGGGCTGGGCGATGTTCGACTTCGCCAACCAGGCCTACACCCTGCTGATCATCACCGTGGTGTTTGGCGAGCTGTTTACCACGGTGATCGTCGGCGACCGCGGCGACGGCTATCGCTGGGCCAACTTCCTGTGGAGCCTGGCGCTGGCGATCAGCTACCTGCTGGTGGTGATCACCGGGCCGCTGTGCGGCGCGGTGATGGACTACCGGGCGGAGAAGAAGCGCTTCCTGTTCGCCAGCTACGTGGTCACCATCGTCGCCACCGCGCTGCTCTATTTCGTCGCCCCGGGTTACGTGTGGCTGGGGCTCGTGCTGATCGTGGTCTCGAACTACGCCTACTCCATGGGCGAGTCCTTCATCGCCGCCTTCCTGCCGGGGCTCGGGCCGCCCGAGTCGCTGGGCCGCATCTCGGGCTTCGGCTGGGCGCTAGGCTACGTCGGCGGGCTGTTCGCCGCCGGCTTCACCCTGGTGGTGCTGGGCGAGGCCAGCGCCGAGAACTTCGAGCGCATCCGCTGGGTCGGGCCCTTCGCCGCCGGCTTCTTCCTGGTCACCGCCATCCCCACCTTCCTGTGGGTGAAGGAGCGCGGCACGCCGCAGAACGCGGGGCTCTCCTACCGCACGATCGCCTGGCGGCGGGTCTCGACCACCCTCCACGAGCTGCGCCGCTTCCGCGACCTGGCCATCTTCCTGGTGTCGCTGCTGTTCTCCATGGCCGGGGTCTACATCATCATCGCCTTCGCCTTCATCTACGGCGCCCAGGTGATCGGCTGGGACGAGTCCGTGCGCAATGTCATGTTCATCATCGTGCAGATCACCGCCGCCGCCGGGGCGATCGGCTTCGGCGCCATCCAGGACCGCATCGGCACCCGGGTCACCTACCTGATCACCCTGGTGCTGTGGGTGGCGGCGATCCTGGCGATCTGGGCCACGCCAACGCTCACCGCCTGGCTCAACGCCGCGCTGGGCCTCGACTGGCAGGCCCAGCACCTGTTCTTGCTGGTCGGCTGCCTGGCGGGGCTCAGCCTGGGCTCGAGTCAGTCCGCCAGCCGCGCCCTGGTGGGGCTGTTCTCGCCGAGCCGCAAGGCCGCCGAGTTCTTCGGCTTCTGGGGCCTGGCCAACAAGCTTGCCGGGGTGGTGGGCATCGTCGCCCTGGGGCTGCTGCAGTCGGTGGTCGGGCTGCAGGCCTCGATCCTGCTGTGTGCGGGACTGTTTATCGTCGCCATCCTGATCTGCCTGTTCGTCGATCAGCAGAGAGGCATGCGGGCGGCACGAGAGTGGGAAGCCCGCAACGGCCGCTAAGGCCGATTGACTGCTGCGCTCGATATCTTGGCCGCCGGCGGTGCGCGCCATCCTCATGTAGCAGGCTACATTCCGGTGGCTGTGCTCCGGCGGCAGCCAACCTATCGTCGCTCGCGACGTCAATCGACGCTTAGCTGATTTCCTCGGGAGCCTGCTTGATGCCAAAAATCTACTTGGGGCGTTCGAGGGCGAACAGGTCGGTGGTGCGGCTATAGTCCGAGCCGGCCATGCGGCCGACCGGGCGCAGCGTCTCGATATCGACGTGGCGGCCGTCCCAGACCTCGGGCGCGGCGTGCACCGCGACCACCTCGGCGAGCACCAGATTGCCGGCCAGCGGGCTGTCGCCGAAGCGGATCACCTCGCGCAGCCGGCAGCCGAAGGCGATCGGCGACTCGGCGATGCGCGGCACCCTGAGTTCGCCCATCGGCGCCTTGGTCAGGCCGGCGTGGTCGAACTCGTCCTCGCCGCGGGGCAGGCTGGCGCTGGTGGCATTGAGCGCCTCGGCCAGCGCCTCGCTGCCGACGTGGATCACGCATTCGCCGACTTCGTCGAGGTTGTGGAGGGTGTCCTTGGCCTTGCCCTCGCCGTTGAGCAGCGGCGAGAAGGCCAGCACCGGCGGGTTGACGCTGGCCACGTTGAAGAACGAGAAGGGTGCCAGGTTGGCGCGCCCCTCGGCGTCGACGGTGGCGACCCAGGCGATGGGGCGCGGGGCGATGGCGCCGGAGAACAGCCGGTAGATCGTGCCGGCCTCGAGGGCGTCGGTGCCGAGGGTGCCGGCAGCGCGAGCAGCGTCGGAGGCGGGGGCATCGTCGGAGAAAGAGGCGTCGCTCATGATCGCTCCTTGAGGGTGAACGAAAGGTCTCATCCCAGCATGGGCGCCGGCGGGCGTCCAGTGTCATGATGGGCGAGCCGGATGACGGGAGGGCGATGAATGAGCGAGCAGGGCGGTGGCGTGAAGCGTGCGGGGCTGGGCATGATGCTGGCCTTCTGGGCGCTGCTGATCGGGCTCGGCACCTGGTGGTTCCAGGGCTGGTTCGAGGCGCGGGAGAACCCCAATGCCCACCTCGCCGAGTCGCTGGACGGGGGCCCGCTGACGCTCGCGCGCAACGCCAACGGGCACTTCGTGGCCACCGGGCGCCTCAACGGCGAGCCGGTGACCATGCTGCTCGACACCGGCGCCACCCAGGTGGCCGTGCCCGCCGACCTGGCCGAGCGCCTCGACCTGCCGCGGCGCGCCGCGGCCAGTTTCTCCACCGCCAACGGCCGGGTGCGCGGCCACCTGACGACCCTCGAGGAGGTGCGTCTGGGCGGTCTCGTCGCCCGCGATGTGCCGGGCTCCGTCGTGCCCGGGCTCGAGGGCGGAACGGTGCTGCTGGGCATGAGTTTCCTCGGCCGCTTCGAGCTGCAGATGCGCGGCGACACCCTGACCCTGCGGGTGCCCGAGAAGGGCAAGGGCTGAGCGCCGACGGGGCTCACCCGCCGGCACGAGGCTGATACCATGGCCAGCATGAACAGCGTCACCTCCGCCGCCGCGCTCACGGCCTCCCTGGACGATCCCTTCTACTACCTGGCGAACTTCCAGTGCGTGCTGGACTGGGTGGCCGCGCGCCACGCGGACCTGCTCTCCGAGACCGAGCGTGCCTTCCTCGCCGACTTCCCGAGCCTGCCCCGGGCCTGCCGGGCGTTGCTGGTGCGCATGGTGATGCGCAAGGGCGAGCATTTCCGCGTCTCGCGCCTGGCCTACGACGAGATCGGCGATAGCGAGGCCGCCCTCGGCCCGCTGATCGAGGCCGGCTGGGTCGAGGCGGCCCCGCCGCTCACCCTCGACGAGCTGTTCCGCCAGCTGCGCTTGGCCGAGCTCAAGCAAGCCTTCGCCGACGAGATCGCCGCGGCCGGCCTGCCGAAAAGCGTGGCCAAGGGCGCGCTGCACGCCGCCCTGGCCGAGCGCGGCCACGCGCCGCGCCGGCTGGAGGACTGGTGGCCGGCGGCGCCGGATCGCGTGGTGCGCCTCACCCTGATGGAGCTCTGCGACCGGCTCAGGCTGATGTTCTTCGGCAACCTGCGCCAGGACTGGGCGGAGTTCGTGCTCGCCGAGCTCGGCCTGCAGCGCTTCGAGAGCGTGCCCTTCGGCGCGGACTCCCGCGCCTTCCAGCACCGCGACGAGGTCGACGCCTACCTGGCCCTGCACCGGCTGCGTGAGCGCCTCGACGACGGCGAGTGCCCGGCGGCGCTGGCCGCCGAGGTGCCGCCGGCGCCCGACAACGCCTGGCTGGCCGCCCGCCGCGCGCGGCTGCTGCTGAAGCTGGGCCGCGAGGCCGAGCGTCGGGGCGAGGCCGAGGCGGCCCTCGAGGCTTACGCCGCCGCCGGCCTCGGCGAGGCGCGGGTGCGCCGGCTGCGGCTGCTCGAGCGGCGCGGCGAGTTCGCGCTGGCCCATCGGCTGATCGAGGCGGCCGAACCGGTGGGCGAGGCCGAACGCCAGGCGCTGGCCCGGCTGCGCCCGCGGCTGTGTCGCAGGCTGGGCCTGCCGGCGCCGCCCCACGAGATCGAGCCCGCGCCCGAGCGGCTCGACCTGGTGCTTTCACCGTCTCCCGGCGGCGTCGAGCGCGCGGTGGCCGAGCATCTGGCCACGCCCGAGGCGCCGGTGCACTTTGTGGAGAACGCCCTGATCACCGGGCTGTTCGGCCTGCTGTGCTGGGAGGCGATCTTCGCGCCGCTGCCCGGCGCCTTCTTCCATCCCTTCCACACCGGGCCCGCCGATCTCAATCGCGAGGACTTCGTGGCCCGGCGCCGCGAGCGGTTCGACGCCTGCCTGGCCCAGCTCGACGACGGTCGCCATCGCGAGACCATCCGGGCGCGCTTTCGCGACAAGTGGGGCCTGGCCTCGCCCTTCGTGCACTGGGGCGCGCTCGACGAGGCGCTGCTGGAGCGCGCCCTGGCCGCCATCCCGCCCGCACACCTGCGGGGCCTGTTCGAACGGCTGCTCGACGATCCGCGCGCCAATCGCGCCGGACTGCCCGACCTGATCCAGTTCTTCCCCGAGGGTGAGAAAGGCGAGGGCGGCGCCGGTTATCGGCTGATCGAGGTCAAGGGCCCCGGCGATCGGCTGCAGGACAACCAGCGCCGCTGGCTGGCCTTCTTCCATGCCCATGACATCCCGGTGGCGGTCTGCCACGTGTGCTGGGAAACGCCATGAGCGGTGCGGAGAGTGAGGCCCTGGGCGAATCCGAGAGAGGAGCCGTGAGCGAGGCCGGCCGCCGCGTCGCCGTACGGGCGCTGTGCGAGTTCACCGCCCGGGAGGGCGATCTGGACCACCGCTTCACCCCGGCCCCCAGCGCCCGGGAGGGCATCGAGGGCCATGCCCGGGTGCAAAGCCGGCGCGGCGAGGGGTATGAGGCCGAGGTGGCGCTGTCCGCCGACGTCGCCGGCCTGACCGTGAGCGGCCGTGCCGACGGCGTCGACCCCGCGGCCAACCGCCTGGAGGAGGTCAAGACCCATCGCGGCAGCCTCGAGCGCATGGCCGCCAACCAGCGCGCCCTGCACTGGGCCCAGGCCGAGGCCTACGGGGCGCTGCTGTGCGCCGAGCGCGGACTCGAGTCCATTACCCTGGCGCTGGTCTACCTGGATATCGCCACCGGCCGCGAGACCGTGCTGACCCGGGAGGCGAGCGCCGAGGAGTTGTGGGCGCGGCTTGAAGCCCACGCCCGGGCCTACGTGGCCTGGGCCGATCAGGAGGCCGAGCATCGTGCGGCGCGGGACGTGGCCCTCGCCGCGCTGGCCTTCCCCCACGGCGACTTCCGCCCCGGCCAGCGGACCCTGGCCGAGGACGCCTACCGCGCCGCCGCCACCGGCCGCTGCCTGCTGGCCGAGGCGCCCACCGGCATCGGCAAGACGCTGGGCACCCTCTATCCGCTGCTCGCCGCCATGCCCCGCCAGGGCCTCGACCGGCTGGCGTTTCTGACCATGAAAACCCCGGGGCGGCGGCTGGCGCTGGACGCCCTGACGGACCTGGGCGCCGACCGCGACAGCGAGCGATTGCCGCTGCGGGTGCTCGAGCTGGTGGCCCGCGACAAGGCCTGCGAGCATCCCGATTTCGCCTGCCACGGCGAATCCTGCCCGCTCGCCCAGGGCTTCTACGACCGGCTGCCGGCGGCGCGCCGCGACGCCGTGGCCCGCGGCTTCTGGGATCGCGCGTCGCTGCGCGCGCTGGCCCTCGAGCACGGCGTCTGCCCCTACTACCTGGGCCAGGAGCTGGCCCGCTGGGCCGACGTGCTGGTCGGCGACGTCAATCACTACTTCGACGACGGCGCCCTGATCCACGGCCTGGCCCAGGCCGAGGGCGCGCGCCTCGGCGTGCTGGTGGACGAGGCCCACAACCTGGTCGACCGGGCCCGGGGCATGTACAGCGCGGCGCTCGACCAGCGACGGCTCAACCGGTTGCGCAAGGGTGCGCCGCCGGCGCTGTCTCGGCCGCTCTCGCGGCTCTCGCGGCGCTGGCAGGACCTGCTGCGCGAGGCCGAGGATCACGAGTGGCAGGCGCTGGACGAGGTGCCGGGCGGGCTGCTCGGCGCCCTGCAGCAGGCGGTGGCGGCGATCACCGACTACCTGGGCGAGCACCCCGCCGGCGGTGATCCGGCGCTGCAGGAGTTCCTGTTCGAGGCCCTGGCCTTCGCCCGCCGCGCCGAGACCTTCGGCGAGCACTCGCTGTGCGAGCTCGAGCGCCACGGCCGCGGCCGGGCTAGACTCGCGATCCGCAACCTGGTGCCGGCGGATTTCCTGGCGCCGCGCTTCCGCGCCGCCCGCTGCGCGGTGCTGTTCTCGGCGACCCTGAGCCCGCCGGGCTATCATCGCGACCTGCTGGGCCTGCCCGACGATACCGTCATCCGCAGCGTGCCGGCGCCCTTCGTCGCCGAGCAGCTCGAGGTGCGGCTGCGCCGTGACGTCTCGACCCGGCTGCGCGACCGCGAGGCGTCGCTTTCGCCCATCGTCGCCGAGCTGGCCGGCCAGTACCGGCGGCGGCCCGGCCACTACCTGGCCTTCTTCAGCAGCTTCGCCTACCTGGAGGCGGCGCTGGCGCGCTTCCGCGAGGCCTGCCCCGGGATTCCGGTGCGTGCCCAGCGGCGCGGCATGGACGAGGCCGAGCGCGAGGCCTTCCTGGCCGGCTTCGCGCCCGGCGAGACCGGCATCGCCTTCGCGGTGCTCGGCGGCGCCTTCGCCGAAGGCATCGACCTGCCCGGCGAGCGGCTGGTCGGCGCCTTCGTGGCGAGCCTCGGCCTGCCGCCCTTCGACGCCTACCATGCGGCGCTGGAGGCGCGGCTGGAGGAACGCTTCGGCCGCGGCTTCGACTACGCCTATCGGGTGCCCGGGATGATCAAGGTGGTGCAGGCCGCCGGCCGGGTGATCCGCGGCCCCGATGACCGCGGCGTGGTGGTGCTGATGGACGACCGCTTCGCTCGGGCCGAGAATCTCGCCCTGCTGCCCGACTGGTGGCAGCTGGCGCCCTGATCCGCGCCGCACGTTTTCGCCATTCCGCTCTTGCCGACGAGGACACGCCGATGACCCGAACCCGCCATGAATGCCCCACCTTCCAGCTGCGACTGGTCGCCGATCGCGACGTGGTGCTGGGGCCCGGCAAGATCGACCTGCTGGCGGCGATCGCCCGGGAGGGCTCGATCACCGCGGCCAGCCGCGCGCTGAACATGAGCTACAAGAAGGCCTGGCAGCTGATCGAGACCATGAACCGCCACTTCCCGAGCGAGGTGATCGCCACCAGCACCGGCGGCAGCACCCGCGGCGGGGCCGAGCTCACGCCGCTGGGCGAGGAGCTGCTGACGCGCTATCGGGCGATCGAGCGCCGCCTCGATCCCGAGGCCTGCGACGATGCCCGGGCACTGCTCGCGCTGATGACCGTGGAGGCGCCGGAGGCGTCGAGCTGATCGCGCTTGCCTGGACGTTCATGGAGCGCTAATGTTCCGTTGTTTCCAAAAAGACATAACGGGAGTTTCCATGCCGCGGTTCACCGCTCGTCATCCGCTGCGCGTCCTCGGCGTGGGCCTCGCCCTGGCGCTGGGCGTCGCCGCCGTGCCGGCCCAGGCCGAGCCCGATGCCGAACCCAAGGTGCGAATCTTCGCCGCCGCCTCGCTCACCGACGCCCTGAATACCGCCATCGAGCGTTTTGAAGCGGGCCACGACGTCGACGTGGTGCCGGTCTATGCCTCCTCGTCCACCGCGGCGCGCCAGGTCGCCCGGGGCGCACCGGCCGATCTCTACTTCTCCGCCAACGAGCAGTGGATGGACTGGCTGGGCGAGCAGGGCATCGAACTCGCCGAGCGGGCCGACCTGCTGCAGAACCGCCTGTCGCTGATCGCCGCCGACGACGAGACGGCGTCCTTCACTCCCGGCGACGGCACGCCGCTGAGCGAGCTGCTGGCCGACGGCGAACGCCTGTCGGTGGGCGACCCCGACCACGTGCCGGCCGGCATCTATACCCGCCAGGCGCTCGAGTCCCTCGGCGAGTGGGAGGCGCTGGCCCCGCGTCTGGCCCGGGCCGACAACGTGCGCGCCGCCCTGGCGCTGGTCGAGCGCGGCGAGGCGCCGCTGGGCATCGTCTATCGCACCGACGCCCTGGCCAGCGACCGGGTGCACGAGCTGGGCCTGTTCCCGCTCGACAGCCACCCGGCGATCCGCTATCCGGTGGCGCTGATCGACCCGCCGGCCGATGGCGCCGCCGAAGCCTTCCGTGCCTGGCTGGGGAGCGACGAGGCGATGGACGTCTTCGCCCGCTTCGGCTTCGAAGCCGCCGGCGCCGAGCGCTAGTCGATGCTGTCGCCGGTGGAGGTCGAGGCCATCCTGATCAGCCTGCGCGTGGCGGGCACCGCGGTGGTCTGGATCCTGGTGCCGGGCATCGCCCTGGCATGGCTGATGGCGCGCCGCGAGTTCCGCGGCAAGGCGCTGCTCGACGGCGTGCTGCACCTGCCGCTGGTGCTGCCGCCGGTGGTGGTCGGCTATCTGCTGCTGCTGTCGCTGGGCCGTCAGGGCTGGCTGGGCCGGTGGCTGAACGAATGGTTCGCCGTGAGCCTGCCCTTCACCTGGCAGGGCGCGGCGGTGGCCGGCGGGGTGATGGCCTTCCCGCTGCTGGTGCGCGCCGTGCGCCTGTCGCTGGAGGCGGTGGACGTCGATCTGGAGGCCGCGGCCAGCACCCTGGGCGCCGGCCGCCTGCGGGTGCTGTTCACCATCACCCTGCCGCTGGCGCTGCCGGGGCTGTTGACCGGCACCGTGCTGGCCTTCGCCCGGGCGCTGTCGGAGTTCGGCGCCACCATCACCTTCGCCGCCAACATCCCCGGCGAGACCCGTACCCTGCCGCTGGCGCTCTACACGCTGATCCAGACGCCCGGCGCCGAGGCCGCCGCGGCCCGCCTGTGCGCGATCTCGGTGATCATCGCCATGGTCTCGCTGGTGGCCTCGGAGTGGCTGGCCCGGCGGGCCCGGCGCCGGCTTCGTCAGCGCGATGGGTAATGGAGAGGATGCCATGTCATATGTGACCGCCGCCCATGACGGCGCCGCCGGCGCGCGCTCGGCGCTGACCCTGAATGTCGAGCAGCGCCTCGGCGACTTCTCGCTGTCGGCATCGCTGGCGCTGCCTGCGAGCGGCGTGACCGCGCTGTTCGGCCCCTCGGGCAGCGGCAAGACCAGCCTGCTCAGGATGATCGCCGGGCTCGATGCACCTCACCGCGGGGCGATCCGCCTCGGCGACGAGACGCTGGTGGATACCGCGCGCGGCATCCGGGTGCCGCCGCACCGGCGCCATCTGGGCGTGGTGTTCCAGGAGCCGCGGCTGTTTCCCCACTACCGGGTGCGAGGCAATCTCGTCTACGGCATGCGCGGCGCCGGATGCGAGCGTTTCGATGCCGTCGTCGAGCTGCTCGGCATCGGCGCGCTGCTGGAGCGCTTCCCGGCGACCCTGTCCGGCGGCGAGGCGCGCCGGGTGGCGATCGGCCGGGCGCTGCTCAGCGAACCGCGGCTGCTGCTGATGGACGAGCCGCTGACCGGCCTCGACGGCGCCCGCAAGCAGGAGCTCTTGGACTACATCGCGCGGCTGGCCGGCGACATCGACATTCCCATCGTCTACGTCAGCCACGATCCCGACGAGCTGACCGCCATCGCCGACCACCTGGTGCTGCTCGAGCAGGGGCGGGTGGTCGCCGACGGCCCGCTGGACGCGCTGCTGCAGCGCTTCGAACTCACCGAGCGGCTGGGCGGTTTCGATGCCGCGACCCTGGTCACGGCGACGGTAGAGGAGCACGACCCGCACTATGCGCTGAGCCGGCTGCGCCTGGCCGACGGTCAGCGGCTGACGCTGCCCGCGGTGGACGCCGCGCCCGGTACGCGGCTGCGGCTGCGCATCCCGGTGCGGGAGGTGGCGCTGGCCTTGGACGAGCCCGGCGCCATCAGCTATCGCAACCGGCTGCGCGCGACGGTCGAGGAGATCGGCCCGTCACGGCCGGGGCAGACCGCCGTGGAGCTGCGCCTGCGGCTCGGTGAGAAGGGGACCGACGAGCAGAGGCTGCGTGCGCGGCTGACCCGCAAGTCCCTCGACGAGATGGGGCTGAAGCCGGGCATGGCCGTGGTGGCCCTGGTGCGCAGCGTGGCCTTTGACACCCGGCGGCCCTAGGCTTTTACGAAAAGTGCCTGCGCTCGCCCATACGGCGTTAAAAATCGGCTCAAAGTACTCATTTACAGCTTGTAAACTCCGCCTTTTCACCGAGTTTTGCCTTGTCTGGCCTTCGCTCGTCGACTTTTCGCACAAAGCCTGGATAAGGCTCTAGAAGTACGTCTCCCAGGTATCGATGACGGACAGACCGTCGTCGACGAGGTGGATCAGTCGCCACTTGTCGAAGGTCAGGCAGGGATGGGAGGCGCCGAAGGCGATCACGTCGCCCACCTTCACATCTTTGGCATCTTCCGGCAGGGCGACGAAGGTGTGCTGATCCATCTGCTTGGTGACTTCCCATCCCGCCACCGACAGCGGCGCCTCGACGCGGCCGCCTTCCCGATAGCGCACGAGGGGCTCGGGGAGGCGGTCGCCGCCGATATCGCGCTTGCCGAGCGCCACGATGGCGAGCCCCGGCTCCGGCAACGACTGCACCTGGGCGTAGACCGTGAGCGCCGGGCGCAGGCCCTCGTGCAGGTCCGGGCGGCGCGCCAGCACGCCGCGCTGGGCCTCGCGATAGAGGCCATGGTCGTGCACCACGTAGCAGCCCGGGCGCAGCACCGGAGTGAAGCGGCCCTCGAGGCCGCCGTCACGGAAGGTCTCGGCGATCAGGTCGTACCAGGCCGAGCCCGAGGCGGTGACGATCGGCGATGCGACGCCGAACAGTCCCTCGTCCGCCAGCCGGTGAAGGTTCTCCACCAGCCGCTTGCCGTAGGCGCGAATCCTCGCGGCCGGATCGTCGCCGTGGACCACGCCCTCGTAGCCCTCCAGACCGGCCAGCGTCAGCCCCGGCCGCGCGGCGATGTCCCGAGCCAGCTCCGCGACCTGCTCGTCGTCTCGGCAGCCGCAGCGTCCGCTCGCCACGCCCACCTCGATCAGCACCGGCAGCGTCAGGCCGGCGTTGGCGAAGACCTCGCCCAGCTCGGCCACGTTGTCGTGGCCGTCCACGGTCACGTAGAGCTCGGCGCCGGCGCGCATCAGCGCGACGGCGATCGCCATGTTGGCGCGGCCGACCAGCTGGTTGGCCAGCAGCAGGCGCGTGGCGCCCTCGGCGAAGGCGGCGCGGCACTGGGGCAGGGTGGCCAGCGTGATGCCCCAGGCGCCGGCCTCGAGCTGGCGGCGAAACAGTGCCGGGGTCATGGTGGTCTTGCCGTGGGGCGCCAGCCGCGCGCCGTGGCGCTCGGCGAAGGCCTGCATCCAGGCCAGGTTGTGGGCCAGCGGCGCCTGCTGGATCACCGCGGCGGGCAGGCTGACGTCGGCCAGCAGGTCGCGGCCGGTCTCCGGGGTGCCCTTGTGATGGGTCATGAGGTCTCCTGTCACGTTGTGCCGCGCCGCTCCGGCGGACGCTCGGGCGCGGTGGTGGCGATGTCTTCGTCGGCCTCGAACAGCTCCTCGAGCTCGCGGGCGGCCTGCTGGATGGTCTGGATCTGCTCGCGCTTGTTGCCGAACACTTCCAGCTGGCGTTTCAGGGCGCGCTCGTCGTGAGGGCGGAAGGTCTCCACGGTGTGACTGGCCTGCTCGCGGGAGATGCCGACGCCGACCAGCACCTCGCGGGTCAGCTCCAGGCTCGCCGGCAGCAGCTCGCGGATGATGTAGGTGACCTCGGCGCGCATCAGCAGCTGGGCGTGGTAGCGATCCCGGGCCCGGGCGTAGACGCGCAGGTGCGGGAAGCGCCGCTTGACCCGCTGGACGATGCGCATCGAGGTCTCGATGTCGCCGATCGCCACCACCATCACCCGGGCCTTGTCGGCGCCGGCGGCCTCCAGCAGGTCGAGGCGCGAGGCGTCGCCGAAGTAGATCTCGGTGCCGTAGCGGCGCACCACGTCGACGCGCTCGGCGTTGCTGTCGAGCACCGTATAGGGGATCTTCAGCCCCTGCAGGATGCGGCCCATGATCTGCCCGAAGCGCCCGAAGCCGGCGATGATGATCTGCGGCCCGGTCGGTGGTGGCCGGTCGTAGTCGCGGCGCGGCTTGTCGGTCTTCAGCAGCGGCCGGATCAGCCGCGCATGGACCAGGAACAGCACCGGCGTGGCGGCCATGGACAGCGACACCACCAGCACCAGCAGGCCGACCAGCGAGGCGTCGAGCAGGCCGGCGGCGCCCGCCGCGGTGAGCAGCACGAAGCCGAACTCGCCGCCCTGGGAGAGCAGCGCGCCGAGGTTCAGCGACGTCTTCCAGTCGCTGCGGTAGAGCCGGGCGGAGAGCGTCATGGCGAGCCACTTGGCGGCCAGCAGGCCGGCGGCGAGGCCCAGCGCCAGGCCGGGTTCCTCGGCCAGCAGGCCGACCTGGGCGGTCATGCCCACCGCCATGAAGAACAGCCCCAGCAGCAGGCCGCGGAAGGGCTCGATGTCGGCCTCGATGCTGTGGCGGTACTCCGAGTCGGCCAGCAGCACCCCGGCGATGAAGGCGCCGAGCGCCATGGAAAGCCCGGCCAGCTCCATCAGCAGGGCGGCGCCGATCACCACCAGCAGCGCCGTGCCGGCGAAGACCTCGCGGCTGCGGGTGCCGGCGGCGAAGCGAAACAGCGGGCGCAGCAGGTAGCGGCCGCCGACGATCAGGCCGGCGAAGGCGCCGACGGCGATCAGCGCTTCGGCCAGCAGGTGGGTCCAGTCGCCGCCCAGGGAGGCGCCGCCGGCCAGCAGTGGAATGGCCGCCAGTACCGGAATGGCGGCGATGTCCTGGAACAGCAGCAGGGCGAAGGCGTAGCGGCCGTGGCGGCTGCCCAGCTCGCCGCGCTCGCCGAGCAGCTGCAGCACCAGCGGCGTGGAGCACAGCCCCAGGCTGAAGCCGACCACCAGCGCCGCGGCGGGCGAGAGGCCCGCCAGCAGGGCCAGGCCGGTGAGCAGCGCCGTGCTGACGGCCACCTGCAGGCTGCCGAAGTGGAACACTGCCTTGCGCATCAGCCTGAGGCGGGCCGGCTTGAGTTCCAGGCCGATCACGAACAGCAGGAACACGATGCCGACCTGGGAGAACTGCAGCACGGCGTCGGCGTCCGGCACCAGGCCCAATGCCGAGGGGCCGATCACCACGCCGGCGACCAGATAGCCGAGCACCTCGCCGAGCCCCAGCCGCTTGATCAGCGGCACGATCAGCACCGCGGCGGCGAGGAAGATCAGGGCGTTGTAGAGCAGGGCGATGGCCACGTCGGGCTCCTTCGATGGCGGAATGGTGGGAGCGGCGGTCTCTCTATCCTATCGCATGCGCCCCGTTGGCTAGGGTGGGGCGTGGCGGGGTGGCGCGTCACGCGGCTCGCCGCGGTCGCACTTCACGCAGGGCAGCGCCAGGCCAAGCCGCGAGCGGCGCCCGGCCTCGGTGGTCACCCAGGGGCGCTCGACCCAGGGCGGCTGGTGGCGGACGTGCTGATGGTGGCCGCAGGCCAGCTCGGCGACCCAGTGTCCCTCGGCGTCGCGGTGATAGCCGACGATCGGCTGCTCCATCTCAGGCCTCGGCCAGGCCGGCGCGGGGCAGCACCTCGTCGCGGGTCAGCGGCGCCAGCGGCAGCGCCAGGGCCTCGGCCGGCGTCACCCAGCGCAGCTCGGCGATCTCGGCGGCGGCCTGCAGCGGACCCGCGAGCTCGGCGCGGAACAGGTGGGCGCGCAGCCCGTGGCCGGGCTCGTTGGCGGCGGGGGCGCTGAACTCGCCCAGCGGCTCGAGGCGCGTCGGCGGCTGGCCGAGTTCCTCCTCGAGTTCCCGGGCCAGGGCCTCGGCGGGGGACTCGTCGGGCTCGATCTTGCCACCGGCCTGCATGAAGGCCTCGGTGCCGCGCTTGCGCACCAGCAGCAGGCGGCCTTCGGCGTCCTCGATCAGGGCGGCGGCGATATGCAGGATGGGGGTGTCATTCATCGGGGCAGGCTCCTGGAAACGACGCGGGGCCGCCCCTTGAGGCGGCCCCGGGAGAGGCGCGAAGACGCGGCCTAGAAGGCCAGCTCCACGCCGGCATAGACGCTGCGGTCCGGCGCCGTGTTGAAGTAGCGGCCACGTTCGTCGTTGATGACGATGTTGTCGTAGTACTCGCGGTCGAACAGGTTCTGCACGCCCACGTAGGCCTTGAGCAGGGTGTCGTCGCCGAGGCGCCAGCCGTCGCCGGCACGCAGGTTGGCCAGCCAGACGTCGTCGATCTTCACCCTGTTCTCGTCGTCGGCAACCATCGAGCCCACGTAGCGGGTCTCCAGGGTGGCGAAGCGCTCGCCGAGGCCCTGCCAGGTCAGCTGGTTGACCCAGGTGCGCTCGGGCAGGCCCGGGATGCGGTTGTTGGCGAGGTCTTCGCCTTTGTCGTTGACGTAGTCCTGGAACTCGTAGCGCGCCAGGGTCAGGGCGCTGTCGAGTCGCCAGTCCTCGGCGAACTGCCAGCCCAGGGCCACTTCCAGGCCATCCTGGCGGCTGCGGCCGGCGTTGCGGTAGAAGTCGCGGCCGCCGTCCTTGTAGGCGATCAGCGAATCGCGGACTCGGGTCGAGAACAGCGCCACGTCGTAGTCGAGGCCGGCATCGACGAAGCTGCCGCGAAGGCCGATCTCGCGGTTCCAGGCCTTCTGCGGCTCGAGGTCCGGATTGAAGCCGCCCACGCGGGCCGGGTTGGCGAACTCGGTGAAGGTCGGCGTCTCGTAGGCGGTGCCGGTCGAGAGGTAGGCCTGGTGGTTGGGCAGGTAGCGATAGCTCAGCCCGGCGCTGCCGCTCCACTGATCGAAGCTGCGATCGCCGCCGTTGTCGCCATCGTCGAGGTAGTCGTCGTCGATATCGAACTTGGTGTGGTCGAAGCGGGTGCCGAGGGAGAGGGTCCACCGATCGGTCAAATCCAGGTCGCCCTGGGCGAAGACGCCGACCGAGCTGGCGGTCTGGGTCTCGTCGGCGGCGCGGCCCTGGTGGTCGCCGTCGATGGTGACGTCATCGCGATAGCGCTCGTCTTCCTGGCGCGCCAGGTCGACGCCGGTCACGTAGCTCAGCGGCAGGCCGCCCACGGTCAGCGACTGGCGATACTCGGCGCTGCCGCCGTAGTAGTCGCGATCGTAGGCGACGAAGCTGTCGCCGGCATAGGCCAGCTGCTGCTCGAAGTCGCGCTTCAGGTAGAAGCCGCGCAGGGTCAGCTCGCCGGGGCCGGCGGCCCGGTCCTCGTACTCGAGGCCCAGCTGCTGCTGGTCGACCGACTGGCCGGCATCGATGCGAGTCGGTGAATAGAAATTGCTGTCGATCGTGCCTTCGCGGTCATCGCTGACCGCCTCGGCGGTCAGGCCGCCCGGATCCTCGGAGCGCGGGTTGTCGAGCAGGTTGACGATGGCGGTGATCGAGCGGTCGGCGTCCAGCTCGCGGCGCAGCTTGGCGTTGAGCTGATACTTCTCGACCTCGCTGTGATCGCGATAGCCGTCCATGCCCAGCGCCGAGACGCTGACGTGATGCGACCAGGGGCCCTCGACGCCGCCGTTGCTGAGGTTCAGCTTGCGATAGCCGTCGCTGCCGCCCTCGACGCGCAGCCTGGTGCCCGGGTCGCTCTCGCCGTCGGCGGTGGTGACGTCGATCACGCCGCCGGCGGCGTTGCCGTACTGCACCGCCGCCGGGCCGCGGATGACCTCGATGCGCCGGGCGCTGTCCAGATCGATGGCATCGAGCTGGGCCTGGCCGTCGGGAAGGGTGTAGGGAATACCGTCGACGCGCACCGTGATGCCGCGCACGCCCCACGGGGTGCGGGCGCCGAAGCCGCGGATCGACACCCGCTCGCCCTGGACGAAGTTGTGACGGTTCTGGAGATACAGCCCCGGCACGGTGGCCAGCGACTCGTTGAGGCGCTCGCGGGACTGGCCCTGGGCGATCTGCTCGTTGTCCACCACGGACACGGCGGCGGGCGTGGCATAGAGCTCACGCTCGAGACGCGATGCGCTGACCGTCAGCGGCTCGAGGGCCAGCTCGGCGGCCTGGCCGGCGGCGGGCAGCAGCAACAGGGGCGTCATCAGGGGGGCGAGTGACCGTCGGGGCATGGGGTGTCGAGTCTCCGGGGGAAATGAGTGTGGAAATGTTCTCATTCTAATAGATTACGTGCAAATCGGATGCTGGCGTTCCCTGATCCTTCAGCGTCGACCAGAGCGCGGCCTGGCGCAACGACGACACCTCGACCTTGCGACGCGGTGGCATTGCCGTCCACCTTGAAAAGATGGCAGCCGGGAGGACGCGGAGTGCGACGCACGCTGGAAAAGGGCGAGGGACACGGCAGGAGCTCGGTGATCGGCCTGCTGCTGGCGGCCAATGGCCTGGTGTTCCTGGTGCAGCAGCTGCTGCCGGGACCGATGCTGCGCTATCTGGCGCTGTGGCCGCTCGGCGTGGCGCCGGAGACGCTGCCCTCGGGGCTGCCGGCGGGCGAGTTCCATCTCTGGCAGCTCTTGAGCTATGCCTTCCTGCACGGCAGCCTCTTTCATCTGGCCATCAACATGTTCGTGCTGTGGATGTTCGGCAGCCCGCTGGAGCGCGACTGGGGCAGCCAGCGCTTCGCGCGCTACTACGTCCTGTGCGTGTTGGGAGCGGGCGCGGCGCAGCTGCTGGTGGTATCGATGTCGACCGGCCCGTTCGCGCCCACGGTGGGCGCCTCGGGCGGCGTCTATGCGCTGCTGCTGGCCTTCGGCCTGCGCTACCCCAACCAGTACATCCTGCTGTTGATCCCGCCGATACCGATGAAGGCCAAGTACTTCGTGATCGTCATCGGCCTGGTGGAGCTGTGGTTGGGCATCGCCGGGACCCGCCAGGGCGTGGCGCACTTCGCGCACCTGGCGGGCATGCTGGTGGGGCTGGCGCTGATCCTGAGCCGGCACCGGCGCCCATGAGCCTTCCGGCCTATTGCTTGGGCGGTTCGACGTGGCCGCCGAAGCCGAAGCGCATCGCCGACAGCAGGCGGTTGGCGTAGGTGTTCTCCTTGCGCGAGGCGAAGCGCGAGAACAGCGCGTTGGCCAGCACCGGGGTGGAGACACCCTGTTCCACGGCGGCATCGACGGTCCAGCGACCCTCGCCGCTGTCGGAGACGGCGCCGGAGTAGTGGTCGAGGCGCGGGTCGCCGGCCAGCGCCTGGGCGGTGAGGTCGAGCAGCCAGGAGGAGACCACGCTGCCGCGACGCCAGACCTCGGCCACGTCCGCCAGGTTCAGGTCGAAGCGCTGGTCTTCCGGCAGGTCCGGCGAGGCCTTGCTCTGCATCAGCTCGAAGCCTTCGGCGTAGGCCTGCATCAGGCCGTACTCGATGCCGTTGTGGACCATCTTGACGTAGTGGCCGGCGCCCACCGGGCCGGCGTGAATGTAGCCGCGCTCGGCGCGCTCGTTCGGGGCGTTGCGGCCGCGGGTGCGCTCCAGGTCGCCGTAGCCGGGGGCCAGGCTGTCGAACAGCGGCTCCAGGCGGTCGAAGGTCGCGTCCTCGGCGCCGACCATCATGCAGTAGCCGCGCTCGAGGCCCCAGACGCCGCCGGAGGTGCCGACGTCGACGTAGTGCAGCCCTTTCGGCTCGAGCGCCTTGGCACGGCGGATGTCGTCCTTGTAGAAGGTGTTACCGCCGTCGATGATGGTGTCGCCCGGCGCCATCAGCTCGGCCAGCGCGTCGATGGTGGCCTCGGTCGGCTCGCCGGCGGGCAGCATCACCCAGACGGCGCGCGGCGCGTCGAGGCTCTCGACCAGCGCGGCGAGGCTCTCGGCGTGGCCGATGCCGTCGTCGACGAGGGCCTGGGCGGTGGCGGCGTCCTGGTCGTAGGCGACGACTTCATGGCCGTCGCGCACCAGGCGGCGTGCGATGTTGCCGCCCATTCGGCCGAGTCCGATGATACCGAGTTGCATGTTGCTTCCTTTGACGTGATACGGGATGGGGTGCGGGACGGCGGCAAAGCCTACCCATTGCGGCGTCGCGACGCAAAGCGGGCCATGTCGCCTGACATGGCCCGCCGAGCGTGACGCTCGCGTCTCGCTAGGAGCAGAGGACTATCAGTCCCAGCTCAGGGCGCCGCCGACCTGATACTCGGTGACGCGGGTCTCGAAGAAGTTCTTCTCCTTGCGCAGGTCGATGATCTCGCTCATCCACGGGAAGGGGTTCTCGGCGCCCGGGAACTGCTCCTTGAGGCCGATCTGCGCCAGGCGGCGGTTGCAGATGAAGTGCAGGTACTCCTCCATGATCGCCGCGTTCATGCCTAGCACGCCGCGGGGCATGGTGTCGCGCGCGTAGGCGATCTCCAGTTCGGTGCCCTCGAGGATCATCTGGGTGACCTCGTCCTGGAACTCGGCGGTCCACAGGTGCGGGTTCTCGATCTTGATCTGGTTGATCATGTCGACGCCGAAGTTCAGGTGCATCGACTCGTCGCGCAGGATGTACTGAAACTGCTCGGCGACGCCGGTCATCTTGTTGCGCCGGCCCATGGACAGGATCTGGCTGAAGCCACAGTAGAAGAAGATGCCCTCGGTCACGCAGTAGAAGGCGATCAGGTTGCGCAGCAGCTCCTGGTCGGTCTCCGGGGTGCCGGTGTGGAAGTCTGGGCGGGCCAGCGACTGGGTGTGCTTGAGGCTCCAGGCGGACTTGGCCGAGACCGAGGGCACCTCGCGGTACATGTTGAAGACCTCGCCCTCGTCCATGCCCAGCGACTCCACGCAGTACTGATAGGCGTGGGTGTGGATCGCTTCCTCGAACGCCTGGCGCAGCAGGTACTGGCGGCACTCGGGGTTGGTGATCAGGCGATAGACGGCCAGCACCAGGTTGTTGGCGACCAGCGAATCGGCGGTGGAGAAGTAGCCCAGGCTGCGTTCGACGATGCGGCGCTCGTCCGCGGTGAGGCCGTCCGCGCTCTTCCACAGCGCGATGTCGGCGTTCATGTTCACTTCCTGGGGCATCCAGTGGTTGGCGCTGCCGTCCAGGTACTTCTGCCACGCCCACTCGTACTTGAAGGGCACCAGCTGGTTGAGGTCGGCGCGGGCGTTGATCATCCGCTTCTGCTCGACGTCGATGCGCTGGGCGCCCATCTCGAGTTCCTCGAGGCCGGCGGCCACGTCGAGTTCCTCGAGGGACTGCTTGGCGCGGGCCAGACGGTCCTGCTCGGCGACCTGGTAGGCGCCGGCGCTGTCGCGGACCTCCTCGGCGGGTGCCTCGGCCTTGGGTGCGGGCTGCGGCGCCGGAGCCGGCTGCGGGGCTTCGGCGGTGGCGGTGTCGTCTTCGTGGAACTCGTTCCAATCGATCATCTGTGTCTCTCCCGGTGGTCGGCCGGATGGTCCGCAGGCGTTCGCGTCGGGGGAGCGCTGCGGCAAGGGTAGAAGGGGCGGAGCCGGAGGGAGATCCCTCCGGCTCGAGCGGTGGCGCGTGACGCCGTTACTGGCAGGCCTCGCAGCCCAGCTCGTCGATCTCGCCCGCGGAGGGCGCACGGGAGCCGCCGCCGTTCTTGCCCTGCAGGAAGTCGTCGATGCCCTTGGGCTCCTGCTTGGCTTCCGGCGCGGCGGACGGCGTCGGGGCGGCGCCGGGCGAGGCGTTGCTCACCGCGTTGAGGTTGCCGCGGTCCACGGTGGACTTCTCCACCGAGGTGGCGCCCAGGGCGCGCAGGTAGTAGGTGGTCTTGAGGCCGCGGAACCACGCCATGCGGTAGGTCACGTCCAGCTTCTTGCCGGAGACGCCCTTGATGTAGAGGTTCAGCGACTGGGCCTGGTCGATCCACTTCTGGCGACGGGCGGCGGCCTCGACCAGCCACTTGGGCTCGACCTCGAAGGCGCTGGCGTACTTGGCCTTCAGGTCGTCCGGCACGCGGTCGATGGGCTGCACGGAGCCGTCGTAGTACTTGAGGTCGTTGATCATGACCTCGTCCCACAGGCCGCGCTCCTTCAGGTCGTTGACCATGTAGGAGTTGACCACGGTGAACTCGCCGGACAGGTTCGATTTCACGAACAGGTTCTGATAGGTCGGCTCGATCGACTGCGAGACGCCGCAGATGTTCGAGATGGTCGCGGTCGGGGCGATGGCCATGACGTTGGAGTTGCGCATGCCCTGGGCGGCGACCTTGTCGCGGATGCGATCCCAGTCCTGGGTCGTGGAGGTGTCGACCTCGATGTACTTCGCGCCGCGCTCTTCCTTCAGCTTCTCGACGGAGTCGATCGGCAGCACGCCCTGGCTCCATAGCGAGCCTTCGTAGCTCTGGTAGTGTCCGCGCTCGGCGGCCAGGTCGCTGGAGGCCTCGATGGCGTGATAGCTGACCAGTTCCATGGAACGGTCGGCGAAGGTCACGGCGTCCTCGGAGGCGTAGGCGATGTCCTGGGCGTAGAGGGCATCCTGGAAGCCCATGATGCCGAGGCCCACCGGGCGGTGCTTGAAGTTCGAGTTCTTCGCCTGCGGCACCGCGTAGTAGTTGATGTCGATGACGTTATCGAGCATCCGCACCGCGGTCTTGACGGTCTTCTTCAGCTTGTCGCCGTCGAACTCGCCGTCGACCACGTGCTGGGCCAGGTTGATGGAGCCCAGGTTGCACACCGCGATCTCGTCGACCGAGGTGTTCAGGGTGATCTCGGTGCACAGGTTGGAGCTGTGGACCACGCCGGCGTGCTGCTGCGGGCTGCGCAGGTTGCACGGATCCTTGAAGGTGATCCACGGGTGGCCGGTCTCGAACAGCATCGAGAGCATCTTGCGCCACAGGTCCTTGGCCTTGACGCGCTTGAACAGCTTGAGCTGGCCGTTGCGGGTCATCTCCTCGTATTCCTGGTAGCGCTTCTCGAAGGCGGCGCCGTACAGGTCGTGGAGGTCCGGGCAGGTGGCCGGCGAGAACAGGGTCCACTCCTGGTCGTCGAAGACGCGCTTCATGAACAGGTCCGGCACCCAGTTGGCGGTGTTCATGTCGTGGGTACGACGACGGTCGTCACCGGTGTTCTTGCGCAGCTCGAGGAACTCCTCGATGTCGAGGTGCCAGCTCTCGAGGTAGGCGCAGACGGCGCCCTTGCGCTTGCCGCCCTGGTTCACGGCCACGGCGGTGTCGTTGACCACCTTGAGGAACGGCACCACGCCCTGGGACTTGCCGTTGGTGCCCTTGATGTAGGAGCCCAGCGCACGCACCGGGGTCCAGTCGTTACCCAGGCCGCCGGCCCACTTGGAGAGCAGGGCGTTGTCGCGGATGGCGCTGTAGATGCTGTCCAGGTCGTCAGGCACGGTGGTCAGGTAGCAGCTGGAGAGCTGGCTGCGCACGGTGCCCGCGTTGAACAGGGTCGGGGTGGAGGCCATGTAGTCGAAGCTTGAGAGCAGCTCGTAGAACTCGATGGCCCGCGCCTCGCGGTCGTCCTCGTTGAGCGCCAGGCCCATGGCGACGCGCATGAACATCACCTGGGGCAGCTCGTAGCGCACCTCGTCGCGGTGGATGAAGTAGCGGTCGTAGAGGGTCTGCAGGCCCAGGTAGGTGAACTGGGCGTCGCGGGTGTGGTCCAGGGCATCGCCCAGGCGATCGAGGTCGAACTCGGCGAGCTGCGGGTCGAGCTGCTCGAATTCGATGCCCTTCTCGATGTAGGCCTGGAAGGCCGGCTTGTAGAAGTCGGCCATCTCCTGGTAGGTCGCCTCGTCGGCGATGCCCAGGAACGACAGCGCCTCGCGGCGCAGGTTGTCCTGCAGCAGGCGGGCGGTGACGTAGGTGTAATTGGGATCCTTCTCGACCAGGGTCCGCGCGGTCATCATCAGCGCCTGGGAGACGCCGTCGGCGCTCACGCCGTCGTAGAGGTTCTTCAGCGAGTCCTCGACGATCTTCTGCGGATCGACGTTGGTGAGATTCTCGCAGGCGTCGAAGACCAGGGT
This sequence comes from Halomonas sp. HG01, assembly GCF_000968715.2. Taxonomy (NCBI): domain Bacteria; kingdom Pseudomonadati; phylum Pseudomonadota; class Gammaproteobacteria; order Oceanospirillales; family Halomonadaceae; genus Halomonas; species Halomonas sp. HG01. Next base: position 197,662 of record NZ_CP022134.1, read on the forward strand.
CTCGACCCGGCCCAGGTCCAGCGGGCGAGTGCTGCCGTCCGGCGCGGTGACGTTGAGCGTCGGGTGCGGCTTCTCGATGTCGGCGCCGGCCTCGGCGCGGGCGCGGGCGTGCTCCTCGCGGTACAGCACGTAGGCGCGGGCGACCTTCTGCTCACCGGCGCGCATCAGTGCCAGTTCGACCTGGTCCTGGATGTCCTCGATGTGCACGGTGCCGCCGTCGGGCATGCGGCGCTGGAAGGCCTGGGCGATGCCCTCGGAGGCCTGCTGCACGAAGTCGCGCACCCGGGAAGAGGTGGCGGCGTTGTCGCCCTCCACGGCGATGAAGGCCTTGCTCAGGGCCACGGCGATCTTGCCGGCATCGAAGGGCGCGACATCGCCGGTGCGCTTGATGACACGCAGGGTCTGCGGTGCGGTAACGGAGACGGACGAGTGGTCCGGGGCAGCGGTGGTATCCATGGCGCCGGGGGTCCCTACCTGGTCGGTTGAAGAAGGCCGCCGAGGGGCGACGGTTGACAGAATTCGGGGTGGTTGCTATGGCACAGGATGTGGTGTCCCTGCCGAAGGTGGGCACAAGATAGTGTGCTTTTTCTCGTCCATCAAGTGGATAACTTGTGGATGGGCTGTGACCATCCGGGGGGAGTTCTGGGCACTTCTCGCCAACCCGCACGGTTGGGCCGCTGGCGCCGATTCGGGGTGGGCGTCGACGAGCGAAGGAACGCGTTGTCGGGTATTCTTTAGCTATCGGTGGTCGGACGAGTGCCGACGACCCACACCATCCGCACGCCCATTGAGGAAGATGACGCACAAATGGACGACAGCCTGGACCCTTCCGAGCAGGATCACGTACTGATCATCGAGGATGATGAGCGCCTGGCCGAGCTGACCCGCGACTACCTCGAGGCCAACGGCTTTCGGGTGACTCTCGAGCCCGACGGCGCCCGGGGTGTCGACAGCATCCTCGCCCTGCAGCCCGACCTGGTGATTCTGGACCTGATGCTGCCCGGCGAGGACGGCCTGTCGATCTGCCGTCGGGTGCGCGCCGACTACCCCGGGCCGATCCTGATGCTCACCGCCCGCACCGACGACATGGACCAGGTGCTGGGGCTGGAGATGGGCGCCGACGACTACGTGGCCAAGCCGGTGCAGCCACGGGTGCTGCTGGCGCGCATGCGGGCGCTGATGCGTCGCCGCGAGACCGGCGCCGTCGGTGAGGAGCCGCGGCTGGCGTTCGGGCCGCTGGAGATCGACAGCTCGACCCGTGAGGCCTTCCTCTCCGGCGAGCGCGTCGACCTGACCAGCGCCGAGTTCGATCTGCTGTGGCTGCTGGCCAGCAACGCCGGCCGGGTGCTGACCCGGGAAGAGATCTTCTCCCAGCTGCGCGGCATCAAGTACGACGGTCAGGATCGCTCCATCGACGTGCGGGTCTCGCGGATTCGCCCCAAGATCGGTGACGATCCCAACCAGCCGCAGCGGATCAAGACCGTGCGCAGCAAGGGCTACCTGTTCGTCAAGGAAGGCTGATGGCGTCCTTCCGCCTGCTGCCCAGGGCCCTGTCCGACAGCACCTTCCTGCGGGTCTACGTGCTGCTGGCGCTGGCCCTGGTGATGAGTTTCGCCCTGGCGCTGCTGGCCATCACCGTGGTCGACAAGGTGCGGCGTCAGCACTATCAGGAACAGCTCGCCGAGGCGCCGATGACGCTGTTCAGCGCTCGGCTCGAGGCGCTGCCCGCGGAGAGGCGTGACGCCTGGCTGCGCGAACAGAGCGCCCGGCTCGGCATTCGACTGTCGCTGCACGAGATGACCGACTATCCGCTCGGCTACTTCGAGCGCGCGCGGCTCGAGGGCGGCCAGACCCTGGTGCGTCAGACCGAGACCATGGGCTGGCTGCTGCACCGCCGGCTGGACGACGAGCCGCGGCTGCTGCGCCTGGAGCTGGCCTCGCTGGGTGAGCATCAGCTGGTGGGCCTGGCGCGGCAGCTGGGTCAGTGGCTGGTCGAGGTGCCCCCGGAGCGCCGCGCGGCGCGGCTCGACCGGCTGCGTAGCGGGGTGATCCAGCTGAGCCTGACCGACACGCCGCCCGAGGGGCTCGACCCGACGCGTCTGGCTTCGCTGAGCGATGCCGAGGTGGTGGTGCGCCTGCTGCCCCAGCGCTGGGCGATGTCGCTCTATCTTCAGCTGCCGGTCGCGTCGGGCGGGACCCAGTGGGTCGAGGTCGGCCCGCTCAACGCCTTCGAGCCGCTGCCGGCGTCGCTGTTGCTGCTGTTGCTGCTGATGCTGCTGGGCATGCTGGCGGTGATCATCTACCTGATCGTGCGCGGCGTGGAGGCACGCATGGCACGCCTGGAACTGGCCGCCACCCGCATCGCCGCCGGCCGCCTGGACACCCGGGTCAAGGTCGAGGGCAACGATTTCCTGAGTCGGCTGGGCATGGCGCTGAACGGCATGGCGACTCAGGTGCAGTCGCTGCTGCGCGGCCAGCAGGACATGATCCGGGCGGTGTCCCACGAGCTGCGCACCCCGGTCGCGCGTATCCGCTTCGCCGTTCAGATGGTCGAGGACATGACCGACGAGCCGGGCGTGCGGCGCCATCTGCAGGGCATCGACGCCGACATCACCGAGCTCGACGACCTGGTCGACGAGATCCTGACCTACGCGCGCCTGGGCAGCGAGACGGCCAACGGCGTGCCCATGGAGACCTCGCTGGTGGAGTGTCGCGCGATGGCCGAACGCGTCATCGAGGCGCTGCACCCGCTGCACGCCCAGCTGAGCCTCAGCCTGGTGCCCGGCGAGGAGGTGGAGGCCGCGGCCGAGTCGCGCTATCTGCAGCGGGCCCTGCAGAACCTGGTGGCCAATGCCTGCCGCCATGCCCGCGCCCGGGTGTTGATCCGCATCCACGGCGAGCCACGGCTGGTGCGCATCGACATCGAGGATGACGGCCCCGGGGTGCCGGTGGCCAAGCGCAGCGAGATCTTCAAGCCCTTCGCGCGTCTCGACGACAGCCGGGCCCGCAACTCGGGCGGCTACGGCCTGGGGCTGTCGATCGTGCAGAAGGTGATGGCCTGGCACGGCGGCAGCGTGATGGTGGACGCCAGCCCCTCGCTCGGCGGGGCTCGCTTCACGCTGCTGCTGCCCCAGCGCGCCGCGGGGCATGACGCCTGAGCCGGGCACTCAGGCCGGCTTGACGCCCTCCAGCACCGCAAACGAGGTCTCCCGGGCGGTGCGCAGGAAGTCTTCCATCCAGGGCGCATCGCGCGTCTCCTCGCGGATCGCCGCGAACAGCGTGCTCCACACCCCGTGCTCGCCCAGCGGCACCGCCTTCACGTAGTCCCGCTCCAGATATTCGGTCAGCGCCCAGTTGGGCAGCGCGCAGACGCCGCGGCCGCTGGCCACCAGCTGCATCATCATGATCGTCAGCTCGGCGGTGCGTACCTCGCGCGGCCGGCAGTCGGCCGGGTCGAGGAACTGGGTGAAGACGTCCAGTCGTCCATGCTCCACCGGGTAGGTGATCAGCGTCTCGTCGACCAGGTCCTGCGGCGCCACGAACGGGCGTCCGGCCAGGCGGTGCTGGCGGGCCACGGCCAGCAGTCCCTCGTAGCGGAACAGCGGTTCGTAGTGGACGCCGGGCAGCGGCTGTGGATCGGCGGTGATCACCAGGTCGAGCTGCTCCCGGGCCAGGGCCGGCAGGGGGTCGAAGTGATGGCCGCCGGGAATGTCGATCTCCACCTCGGGCCAGTGATCGCGGAAGTGGTCCACGGTGGGCATCAGCCACTGGAAGCAGCTATGGCATTCGATGGCCATGTGCAGCCGGCCCTGTTCGTTGCCGGCCAGCCGGGCCAGGTCGCGTTCCGCCATGCGAACCTGGGGCAGCACCTGTTCGGCCAGCGCCAGCAGGCGTAGCCCGGCGCGGGTGAATTCCACCGGCCGGGTCTTGCGCAGGAACAGCGGGCTGCCCAGCCGCTCCTCCAGGTCCTTGATCTGGTGGGAGAGGGCGGACTGGGTCAGGTGCACCCGCTCGGCGGCTTCGACCAGGGAGCCGGCGTCGCGCAGGGCGATGAGCGTGCGGAGGTGGCGGAGTTCGAGCATGCTTTTGAGCTAACTTCATGATGATGAAGAGCAAGTTTAGTTTTATTCAGACGTATGGGCCAGTCGGATGCCGCGGCCCGCGTCGAGGTCGTGCCATGGCTTCGGAGCGGGGGCATGGCGCCAAATGCGCTCGGCGGCTGGTATGCTGGCGACGATGGAGTCTCGTCGCACAAGGAGTCATTGCCATGTTCCGCCTTTCTTCCTGCCGGATCGCCCTGCCGCTGCTGATGTCGCTGGGCCTGTCCGGCTGCATCACCTACGTCAACTCGCCGACCCCCGAGCCCGCTCCCGAGCCGCCCGAGACCAGTGACGCGGGCACGTCCGCCGAGGCCGACGCGCCCAAGGCGCCGTTGCTGCCGTCGACGCTGTTTCCCGGCGAGGCCGACGAGCTGGTCGGCTGGCGCTGCACCCCGGCCCAGGATCTGGTGACCGCCGAGGGCGACGACGAGCTGCGACTGTGGTCGGCCCTCGGCGCCACGCGGCTCACGCCGTCCGTGGTGGCCAGTGGCAGCCGCTATCAGAGCGGCGGGCTGAGCGTATGGCTGAAGGGCGACGAGGCGCTGGTCGAGAGCCAGCGGGGCCGGCTGGACTGCCGGCGCGACATCACCCTCGATGCCCTGACCCGCGAAGGCCATCCCGGCGTGATGTTCCACGGCCGCGGCAACGAGCCGGGCTGGCACGTGGCACTGGCCAACGACGTGCCCGAGCTCGACCTGACGCTCGACTACGGCGAGCGTGAGATGACGCTGCCCTATCGGGTGACCACCCTCGACAACGGCGCCGGCCGGGTGATCCTGGCCAGCGGCCAGGCAGCGCGGCCCTTCACGCTGCGCATCGAGGCCAAGGCCTGTTTCGATGACATGAGCGGCCAGCCCTGGCCGGCCCGGGTGACGCTGTCGCTCAACGGCGAGACCTATCGGGGCTGCGGGCAGGGGATCGCGCCCTGAGGGGCAGGATGTTCGACGCGATCGAATGATAGGCGCGGTTTTTTCCGCTTATCGTGGCCAAAAACGAATATATAATGGCGATCATTCTTACGCTCACGAAGCTTCAAGGAGATCGCCATGACCCGCGTCCTCGTCCTGACCTCTTCCATCCTCGGCGGCAACTCCCAGGCGTTGGCCGATCACTTCAGCACCCTGGCCGGCGAGCGCGACGGCGTGGAGATCACTCGCCGCGATCTGGTGGCCGACGATCTGCCGCACCTGGGGCTGCCGGAGCTCGCCAGCTGGCAGGTGGCCCCGGAAGAGCGCGATGCCGAGCAGCGCGAGCTGGCGGCCCGTTCCGACGCCCTGATCAAGGAACTGCTGGCCCATGACGTGGTGGTGCTCGGTGTGCCGATGTACAACCTCGGCGTACCGTCGCAGATGAAGGCCTGGTTCGACCGCGTGCTGCGCGCCGGCGTGACCTTCCGCTACACCGAGAACGGCCCGGTGGGCCTGATCGAAGGCAAGCGGGCCATTCTGCTGGCGGCGCGCGGCGGCGAGTACGCCGGCTCCGAGCTCGATAGCCAGACCCCGCACCTCACCCACATGCTGGGCCTGATGGGCATCGGCGAGGTGGATACCGTGTTCGCCGAGGGGCTGAACATGGGCGAGGCCAAGCACGACGCGGCCATGAACGAGGCCCGCCAGGCCATCGCCGGCCTGGTCGAGCGCCTCTGAGCCGGCGATGCCGACCTGAGCATCATCCATCGCGTAACAGGGCGACCCTTAGGTCGCCCTGTTCGCGTTCTGGGATAGCCGGTCAGCAGGTGGCGGACGTTGACAGCCGCCAGCGAGGCTCGACGAACTGACCGACGCAGAGCCGCGGTTCGGTGGAGAGGATTCGCGTGCCCAGCCGCCTCAGCGCCGCCTCGCTGTCACGGCGCCGGGGCTCGAGCTGGTAGGGCGCGGCGAGCGGCCGCCAGCCGTCGTCGGTGCGCTCGGCGAGGGCGAAGTGGAAGGCGTGGAAGCCCGGGAAGCCCAGTCGCAGATCGGTGGCCACCAGGGTGGCCGGCTCCCGACTCTCGTCGACCTCGTAGCGCAGGAAGGGGCCGGCGAACCAGTCCAGGCGACGCCCGCTGGCATCGTCCTGGACCACGGTTTCCCACTCGCTGCCGCGGGAGAAATGCTCCAGCCGGGGCCGCCGGTCGCCATCGAAGACGCCGACCAGCGTCTCGTGGTAGCGGTCCGCCTCGGCCACGCTGACGCGCCACAGCAGGATATTGAAGGGTGTGGGCTGGATGAGACGCGGCGCGTCCTCCAGGCCGTTCTCGGCGAGCACCGGCTCCACGCGCTGCTCGATCAGGGTCCGGGCGCCCAACGACAGCACCAGGTACAGGCAGGACAGTGCCAGCCCCCAGCGGGTGGCGCCGATTCGTCCGCTGAACAGGGCTATCAGTACCGTCGCCAGCAGCGGCAGCGAATAGAACGGGTCGATGATGAACACCAGCGGGTAGGCCGTCGGGCGAAGGTCCAGCGGCCACCAGATCTGGGTGCCGTAGGTGGTTAGCGCGTCCAGCAGCGGATGGGTCAGCAGGCAGAGGCCGAAGAAGGCCAGCCAGCGTCCCGGGGAAATGTCCCGCGCCTTGGCGAAGCGGGCCGATAGCCCGGCGAGCAGGGCCGCGAGCCCGGCCAGCACGAACAGCGAATGGCTGAAGCCGCGGTGCTGGGTGACGTTGGCCACCGCGTCGCCGTAGTCGATGACCACGTCGAGGTCGGGCAGGGTCCCGAGGGCGGCGCCGATCAGCACCGCCTTGCGGCCCAGCCGTCGGCCCAGTACGGTGCCGCCGATCGCCGCGCCCAGCGCGGCCTGTGTCAGGGAATCCATGGGCGAAGAGGGTCCTCGGGTCGCGGTGATATCAGGGGGCGGGGCGTGTCGTCTCGCGGGCCCGGGCCCAGGCGGGGCCGGCGGCGAGGACGCGGGCCTGGACCGGGCAGTCGTCGCGATGGGCGCCGGGCAGGTAGCCGCTGCTCATCAGGAACTCGCCGACGATCTCCGGGCCGGTGAAGCGGAAGGTCCGCTTGAAGAGCCCGACCCAGTCGGCGTGGGGGCGCGGATGATGGGCCTCCAGCCAGGCGTGGAAACTGCCGTGCTCGTCGCGCAGGTGCTGGATCACGCCGGCATTGTGGATGACGGCGTCGACCTTGAGGCGGTTGCGGATGATGCCGGCGTCGGCCAGCAGCCGGGCACGCTCGACATCGCCGTAGGCGGCCACGCGGTCGACGGCGAAACCCTCGAAGGCGTCGTGGAAGGCGTCGCGCTTCTTGAGCACGGTCAGCCAGGACAGTCCCGCCTGGTTGATCTCCAGGGCCAGGCGCTCGAACAGCGTGTCGTCATCGGCAACGGGGAAGCCGTATTCATGGTCGTGATAGGGGCCGTGAAACGGATGGCCGGGGGCCAGGTCACAGTAGTGGCTCATGGAACCTGCTCGTCGAGGAAGGCGTCGGGGAGCATGATGCCTCAGCATGCCCCCGCCGACAGCACTTGTGAAATTCAATCGATCCGCGAAATAGGGAGAGAGACATGCAATATCTGCACACCATGGTCCGGGTCAGCGATCTGGACGCCTCGCTGCACTTCTACTGCGACCTGCTGGGGCTCAAGGAAGTGCGCCGCAAGGAGAACGAGAAGGGGCGCTTCACCCTGGTGTTCCTCGCCGCCCCGGCAGACGAGTCGCGCTCCACGGAGCTGCAGGCGCCGGAGCTCGAGCTGACCTGGAACTGGGACCCGGAGACCTACACCGGCGGCCGCAACTTCGGCCACCTGGCCTATCGCGTGGACGACATCTATGCGCTGTGCGAGCACCTCCAGGCCAACGGCGTGACCATCAACCGCCCGCCCCGCGACGGCCACATGGCCTTCGTGAAGAGTCCCGACGGCATCTCCGTGGAGCTGCTGCAGGCCGGTGAGGCGCAGGCACCGAAGGAGCCGTGGGCATCCATGGAGAACACCGGCAGCTGGTAAGCGGCCGCCGGCCTGTCCTGCGGAAATGAAAATGTCGCCGACGGAGGCCCGTCGGCGGCATTGTCTGTGCGGGGCAGTGGCGCGGGCGCTCAGTCGGGCCGGAGCGCCATGCGTCCGCTGCCGAGGAAGACCAGCGCCAGGGCGCCGGCGAAGAACATGCCTTGCAGCTCGAGCTGCCAGCCGCCGTTGTCGTTGAGCATGAACAGCTCGCCGGTGTGGGCCAGCAGCACCGCGACCAGCATGTTGCCGGCCATCAGCAGACCCGCCAGTCGGGTCTGCCAGCCGAGGATGGCCATCACCGGGGCGACGACCTCGCCGATCAGCACGCCGTAGGCGAGCACGGCGGGCAGCCCATAGCCCTCCAGCAGGCCACCGATCCAGTCGAACGAACCGGGGTTGAACAGCTTCGAGATGCCGTGAAACAGGATCAGGCCGCCCACGGCGAGTCGCAGCAGCAGCTTGCCGAGGGGATCGTTGTGCAGGGCGTTGAGCATGGGACCTCTCCTTGTTCGATGGGATGCGCAAAGCATTGTCCGAGACGCCGGCCTGGGGCAAGCTTGATCTCGATATCGATACGCTCCCGCCAACGTTCAAGGATGACACCATGTCTGCCCCCCTTCGCCTTGCCCTGCCGCTGATGCTGGCCGCGCTGATGGCCGGCTGTGCCGCCGGCCCCGCGCCGGTCCCCCCGCCCGGCGACACCGTTTCCGGCCCGGTGGTCGGGCCTCGCTGGAACCTGCTGTTGGTGGGTACCAGCGAGCGATTGGATATGCCGGCCACGCCCTGGTTCCAGGTCGCGGCGGACGGCAACGTCACCGGCAGCGACGGCTGCAACCGCTTCACCGGCAGTGTCGCGCTGGATGCGCAGAACCGCATCGAGTTCTCCTCGCTGACCTCGACCCGCCGCGCCTGCCCGAACATGGCCGGCGCCCGCCAGGTCACCGAGATGCTGGACGAGGCCTATCGCTACCTTATCGATCATGACCGGCTGGTGTTCTTCGGCCCCGACCAGCACGTGCTGGGCGGCTTCCGCCGCGTCGACTGAGGCGGTCGATACCGCCAGGACGACCAGGGGAAAAGACGACAAGGGCCCGCCTGAACCAGGCGGGCCCTTGTCGTGGGGGTGCCGTCGCCGACCGGCTCAGTGCCGGAGCGGGAGGCGCGGCAGGGACTGTCGAATGGCGCGCGTCAGCCCCTCGGCCATCGGCGTGCACAGCACCCAGGGCAGCAGCAGCAGGGCGATGCTCAGCGCGCCGATGTAGACGTCGCTGAACCAGTGGGCGCCGACCAGGATGCGCGGCGCGCTGAGCAGCACCACGAAGGCCAGGCTCCAGCCGGCGATGCAGCGATCCGCGAAGCGCAGCATGAAGCCGGCGAAGACCATCAGCATCAGGCCATGGTCGCCCGGGAAGCTGTTGGCATCGGAATCCTTGGTCGGGATGCTGACGATGTCGGTCAGCCGCGCGGCGTGCTCGAAGAAGCGCGTCGGGCTGGGGTGGCCGTAGCTGATCGCCTCATTGGTGATCAGCGCCACGATGCCGGCGGTGATCAGCATGGTCACGCCGATGGCGGTCCAGTGTCGGACGCGATCCTCGCGCGTGTCGCGGCGCATGGCCAGGGTGAAGAGCAGGCCCAGTATCCCGAAGGAGATCGCGTCGAAGGCGCGTGAGTTGAGCACCGCCAGCAGGTCGGCCCAGTGGGGGTTCTCCGGCGAGATCCAGGCGTTGAACAGCCAGAAGAGATGGTCGTCCAGGTCGATCCACAGGATGCCATGCGGCACGGCCCAGCTCAGCAGCAACAGCACGCCGGCGAGGTTGTAGGCCGAGATGCGCTTGAGCATGCCCCGCTGGTCGTACAGCCGCCGGGGCCAGGAACGGACCGGACCCAGGCGCCGACAGGCGCCGTCGAAGAACGTCGCCAGCCGCCTGATGAGCGTCGAGATCGAGGCATTGCACAGCACCCAGGGCAGCACGACCAGGGCGATGGCCAGCGATCCGAGATAGACGTCGCTGACCCAGTGGGCGCCGCCCATGATGCGTGGCAGCGTGACCAGCATGCTGAGGGCCACCGCCAGGCTGGCGATCAGCCGGTCGGCGAAGCGCAGCATGAAGCTGGCGAACACCATGGCCATCAGCCCGTGATCGCTGGGGAAGCTGTTGGACGCCTCGTCCTTGGCCGCCAGGGCGGTGTGTTCGCTCAGGAAGTTGACGTCCTGGTGCCACAGCGTGGGGCTCGGGCGTGCCGCCAGCAGGTTCTGGTGCAGCAGCTCGCCGAGCAGGGCGGCCACGGCCGACATCACCAGGCCGATCGCCAGCCACTTCTGCCAGCTGCCCCTGGGGTCTCGGTGCATGGCGAAGAACATCATGACCATGAGCACCGCGAACATCGCCAGGTCGAAGGTGCGGGTGTTGAGTGCCGCCAGGAATTCGGTCCAGTACGGGTAGGCGGGACCGATGAACTGGTTGAAGAAGTAGAAGACGTCGTCGTCGAGGCGGGTCCAGGCCAGTGCGGTGGGGAGCCACCAGCTCGCGATCAAGGCGAAGCCAAGAAGGTTGTAGAAGAGGATTCGGCGCAGCTGCATGACCAATACCCTGATAAGGATTAGCCGGTTATTTTAATCGATGTCGAGAATCAAAAACAGTGTTTGCTAACTGTCCCGATCGATCGCTGTTCGCGGTGGGCGGACCGGCGGGCGTGAAGCACTCGGCCCCGCCATAGGCGGGGCCGAGTGGGAGTAGTGCTTGGCGAAAGAAGGATCAGAGCGCGGCGATCTTGTCGCGCTGTTCCACCAGTACCTTGCGGGCGGCGGCGAAGTCCGCCAGCTTGTCGCGCTCCTTCTGCACCACTGCCTCGGGGGCCTTGGCGACGAAGCTGTCGTTGCCGAGCTTCTTCTCGATGCCGCCGATCAGCTTGTCCTGCTTCTCGATTTCCTTGGCCAGGCGCGCGAGCTCGGCGTCCTTGTCGATCAGCCCGGCCATGGGCACCAGCACTTCCATCTCGCCGACCAGCTGGGTGGCCGACAGCGGCGCCTGTTCGGGATCTTCGAGCCAGGTGACGCTCTCGAGCTTGGCCAGCTTGGAGAGGAACAGCCGGTTGGCCTCCAGGCGCTCGCTGTCGCCGGCGGTGCCCTTGGTCAGCAGCGCCTCCAGCGGCTTGCCCGGGGCGATGTTCATCTCGGCGCGGATGTTGCGGATGGCCACGATCACGCCCTTGAGCCACTCGATGTCGCGGGTGGCGTCCTCGTCGATCAGCGCCTCGTCGGCCTGCGGCCATGGCTGGGTCATCACGGACGGACCCTCGACGCCGGCCAGCGGGGCCACGCGCTGCCAGATCTCCTCGCTGATGTAGGGCATCATCGGGTGGGCCAGGCGCAGCACGGCCTCGAGCACGCGCACCAGGGTGCGGCGGGTGCCGCGCTTGGCGGCATCAGAGGCGCCGTCGTCCCACAGCACCGGCTTGGAGAGCTCGAGGTACCAGTCGCAGTACTCGTTCCACACGAAATCGTAGAGCGCCTGGGAGGCGTGGTCGAAGCGGAACTCCTCCATCGCCCTGGTGACCTGGGCCTCGGTCTTCTGCAGCTGGGAGATGATCCAGCGGTCGGCCAGCGACAGCTCGACCTCGCCGCCCTGTCCGTCGCGCGAGACGCCGCAGTCCTCGCCTTCGGCGTTCATCAGCACGTAGCGCGAGGCGTTCCACAGCTTGTTGCAAAAGTTGCGGTAGCCGTCGAGGCGGCCCATGTCGAACTTGATGTCGCGGCCGGTGGTGGCCTGGGACAGAAAGGTGTAGCGCAGGGCGTCGGTGCCGTGGGGCTCGATGCCGTCCGGGAACTCGCCGCGGGTGGCCTTGGCGATGGCCTTGGCCTTCTGCGGCTGCATCATGTTGCCGGTGCGCTTCTCGACCAGGGCGTCCAGGTCGATGCCGTCGATCAGGTCGATCGGGTCGAGCACGTTGCCTTTGGACTTGGACATCTTCTGGCCCTGGCCGTCGCGCACCAGGCCGTGCACGTAGACCTGCTTGAAGGGCACCTCGCCGGTGAACTTCAGGGTCATCATGATCATCCGGGCGACCCAGAAGAAGATGATGTCGAAGCCGGTGACCAGCACGCTGGACGGATGGAAGGTCGCCAGCTCCGGGGTCTGCTCGGGCCAGCCCAGGGTGCCGAAGGTCCACAGCCCGGAGCTGAACCAGGTGTCGAGCACGTCGTCGTCCTGGGTCAGCTCGAGGTCGGCGGCCAGACCGTGCTTGGCGCGGGCCTCCTCGGCGGTGCGGGCCACGTAGACGTTGCCCTCGGCGTCGTACCAGGCCGGGATGCGGTGGCCCCACCACAGCTGGCGCGAGATGCACCAGTCCTGGAGGTCGCGCATCCAGGCGAAGTACATGTTCTCGTAGTTCTTCGGCACGAACTCGATGTCGCCGTTCTCCACCGCGGCGATAGCCGGCTTGGCCAGCTCCTCGACGGCGACGAACCACTGATCGGTGAGCAGCGGCTCGATGACGTCGCCGGAGCGGTCCCCAAAGGGCAGGGTGTTGTTGACGGTCTCGACCTGCTCGAGCAGGCCGGCGGCGTCCATGTCGGCGACCAGGCGCTCGCGGGCCTCGAAGCGGCCGAGGCCTGAGTAGGCGGCGGGCAGCGAGGTGTCGATGTCGGCCAGCGGGCGGCCCTGGAGGTCGAACGCCTCGGCGGCCTCGAGGACGGCGGCGTCCTTGGAGAAGACGTTGATCAGCGGCAGGTTCTGGCGCTTGCCGACCTCGTAGTCGTTGAAGTCGTGGGCCGGGGTGATCTTCACGCAGCCGGAGCCCTTCTCCATGTCGGCGTGCTCGTCGGCCACGACCGGAATGCGGCGGCCGACCAGCGGCAGCTCGACGAACTTGCCGACCAGCGAGGCGTAGCGCGGGTCTTCCGGGTTGACCGCCACGGCGCTGTCGCCGAGCAGGGTCTCGGGACGGGTGGTGGCGACGACCAGGTAATCCTTGCCGTCGTCGGTGGTCACGCCGTCGGCCAGCGGGTAGCGGAAGTGCCAGAACTGGCCCTGCTGGTCCTTGTTCTCGACCTCGAGGTCGGAGATCGCGGTGTGCAGGGTCGGGTCCCAGTTGACCAGCCGCTTGCCGCGGTAGATCAGATCCTCTTCATAGAGGCGCACGAAGACTTCCTGCACGGCCTTGTAGAAGCCGTCGTCCATGGTGAAGCGCTCGCGGGACCAGTCGACACTGGCGCCCATGCGGCGCAGCTGGCGGGTGATGTGGCCGCCGGACTCGTGCTTCCACTCCCAGATCTTGTCGGTGAAGGCCTCGCGCCCGAGGTCGTGGCGGCTCTTGCCTTCCTCGGCCGCGACTTTGCGCTCCACCAGCATCTGGGTGGCGATGCCGGCGTGGTCGGTGCCCACCTGCCACAGGGTGTTGCGACCCTGCATGCGCCGCCAGCGCGTCAGGGTGTCCATGATGGTGTCCTGGAAGGCATGGCCCATGTGCAGGCTGCCGGTGACGTTGGGCGGCGGGATCATGATGGAGAACGGCTCGCCCTCGCCGGAGGGGGCGAAGCGGTTGTCGGCTTCCCAGCGCTCGTACCAGCGGGTTTCGATCTGCTCGGGTTGGTAGGTCTTGTCCATGGAGTCTTCCGGGTCGAAGGAGGTGGCGACGACGCGGCACGGCGGGCCCTCGGGCCGGCGGTGCGGGACGCGAAAAATGGGCTCGATTATAGCCCGAGGGGCCGGGTGGCGTCATGGGCGGCCGGCAGGCTTCTCGATGCAGTGAGGGGACGCCGGGGGCAGGTCGAAGAGGGGGTTTTTGGCCATGGATGGCCAAAGAAGCGCCCAGGGATGGGTTCATAGCGCCCCTCGGAGACCTGTCGACGGAATAGCCCCGAACAATGCGGCTCAGGAAAAGGAGGAGCTCAGGCCCCGGCGCGCAGATGGTGCGGCGTGACCGGGTAGCCGCGCTTCTTGTAGGTCTGCCAGCAGCGCCGCTTGGCGGTCAGCACCGCCTGGTGCTGGTTGATGATCTCGGCGACCCGCTCGAAGCGTGAGAACCACTCGGGAATCTCCGGGTGCAGGTTGAGCATCGCCTGCACGCCAGCGTCGCCGGGCGGCGGTTCCTGCCAGCCGATGGTCACCGGCACGCTGTCGGCCTGCTCGCTGCCGAGCAGCGCGTGGGGCAGGTAGGCGTCGGGCCGGAAGGTCCAGAGGGTGTCGTCCAGCTCCCGGGCCATGGCCTTGTCCTCGGCGTGCAGGTGCAGCCGATAGCCCTTGCGGGCGATGGTCTCGGCGAGCCGGCAGGCGAATGCCAGCCGCGCTTCCAGGGTGGTCTCGGGGAGGATGTAGAAATCGATGCGGGTCATGAGACTCCGTCTAAAACGGACTGCGCTCGGCCTTGCCCCCGGGAAAACCCGTCTCTCCGGGGGCAGGAAAAGCCGTTTACACCAGGCGGGTCAGCCAGCCGTACTTGTCCTCGCTGCGGCCGTACTGCAGGTCCAGCAGTCGGGTGCGCAGGCGCTTGGCGATCTCGTTGTCGCCCTCGGCGGCCAGGCGGATGGTGTCGTCCTCGGTCACCAGCTCGCCCACCGGGGTGATCACCGCGGCGGTGCCGCAGGCGAAGACCTCGACGATCTCGCCGCTGGCCGCGCCCTCGCGCCACTCGTCGATGCTGATCGGGCGCTCTTCCGGGGTCAGGCCCTCGTCGCGCGCCAGGGTCAGCACCGAGTCGCGGGTCACGCCCTCGAGGATGGTGTCGGTCAGGCGCGGGGTGACGATGCGGCCGTCGCGGTAGACGAAGAACAGGTTCATGCCGCCCAGTTCCTCGATCCACTTGTTCTCGGCGGCGTCGAGGAAGGCGACCTGGCTGCACTCGTGGTCGGCGGCTTCCTTCTGGGCGGCCAGGGAGGCGGCGTAGTTGCCGCCGCACTTGGCGAAGCCGGTGCCGCCGGGGGCGGCGCGCTTGTAGTGCGAGGACAGCCAGATCGAGACCGGCTTGATACCGCCCTTGAAGTAGGCCGCGGCCGGCGAGGCGATGACGTAGTAGTCGACCTCGTGGGACGGGCGCACGCCGAGGAAGCTCTCGCTGGCGATCATGAACGGGCGCAGGTAGAGGCTCGACTCGTCGGCCTCGCTGGCCGGGGTCGGCACCCAGGCGCTGTCCTGGGCCAGCAGGGCCTTGAGCGAGTCGATGAAGTCCTCGTCGGAGAGCTCCGGCAGGGCCAGGCGACGCGCGCTGCGACGGAAGCGCTCGGCGTTCTTCTCGGGGCGGAAGGTCCACACCGAGCCGTCGGCGTGGCGGTAGGCCTTCACGCCCTCGAAGATTTCCTGGCCGTAGTGCAGCACCGCGGCGGCCGGGTCCAGGGTCAGCGGACCGTAGGGGCGTACCTCATGGCCGTGCCAGCCGGCGTCGACGGTCCAGCGGACGTGGGCCATGTGATCGGTGAAGTAGCGCCCGAAGCCGGGGTCGCTCAGGATCTCCTCACGGATCGGGGTCGCCGTGGCATCGGCGGTGGGCAGCATGGAAAAACGTTCGGTGGACACGGCTTGGTCTCCGCTTCTATCGGGGCGCGGCCGGCGCCCCGGCAGGCTGAACAGGGTGACCGGGCGAGAGGCCGCCCGGTCAACGAATGTCGACATTCACATGAAAAAGTCGCCACGCCCAAAAGGCAAGCCCGGGCGTGGCGGCGGCGCTCAGGCCTCGCCGTCGGCCTCGACCTGGCCTTCGGCCTCGCGGTCCAGCAGGTACTGGGTCAGCAGGCTGACCGGGCGGCCGGTGGCGCCCTTCTGCGCGCCGGAGTTCCAGGCGGTGCCGGCGATGTCCAGGTGCGCCCAGGGGAACTTGTCGGCGAAGCGCGAGAGGAAGCAGCCGGCGGTGATGGTGCCTGCCGGGCGGCCGCCGATGTTGGCCAGGTCGGCGAAGTTGGAGTCCAGCTGCTCCTGGTACTCGTCCCACAGCGGCAGGTGCCAGGCGCGGTCCCAGGCGGTCTCGCCGGCATCGAGCAGGTCCAGCGCCAGGTCGTCGTCGTTGGCCATCAGTCCGGTGGCGTGGTGGCCCAGGGCGATGATGGCGGCGCCGGTGAGGGTGGCGATGTCGACCACGCTGGCCGGCTCGAAGCGCTCGGCGTAGGTCAGGGCGTCGCACAGCACCAGGCGACCCTCAGCGTCGGTGTTGAGCACTTCCACCGACAGGCCCCGAAGGGTCTTGATGATGTCGCCGGGCTTGGTGGCGCGGCCGCTGGGCATGTTCTCGGCGCTGGCGACGATCGCCACCAGATTGATCTTCGGCCGCACGGCGAGCACCGAGGTGACGGCGCCGAACACGCTGGCGGCGCCGCACATGTCGAACTTCATCTCGTCCATGCCCGCGCCGGGCTTCAGCGAGATGCCGCCGGAGTCGAAGGTGATGCCCTTGCCGACCAGCACGTGGGGGGCCTCGTCGGGGTCCTCGGCGCCTTGGTACTTCATCACGATCAGGCGCGAAGGCTCGTCGCTGCCGTGGCCGACGGAGAGCAGCGAGTGGGCGCCCAGCGTCTCGAGAGCCTCCTCGTCGAGGATCTCGGCGCTCAGCGCGCCGTCGGAGCCGGCGGCCAGCTGCTCGGCGCGGTCGGCCAGATAGCGCGGCGTGCAGACGTTGCCGGGCAGGTTGCCCAGGGTGCGGGCGGCGTTGATGCCCTGGCCGATGCCGTCGCCGACCCGGGCGCCTTCGCGGGCCGCCTCGGCGTCGTCGCCTTCGCTGACCAGCAGGGTCACGCGCTCGAGCTTCGGCGCCGGGCCGGGCTCGGACTTGAATTCGGTGAAGCGATAGACCGCGCGATGGGCGGCCTCGGCGACCGTGCGCGCCTTCCAGTCGCTGTCGCGGTCGGGGACCGGCACGTCGGTGAAGGCCACTGCGGCGTCGTCGGCGGGCAGCGTCGCCAGGGCGGTGAAGGCCGCGTCCACGGCCTTGCGGAAGGCGCCTTCCTGGCACTTGTCACGGGGCCCCAGGCCGACCAGCAGCAGGCGGTCGGCGTTCAGACCGGGGGCGAAGGGGACCATCTGCACGTTGCCCAGCCTGGCGTCGAAGTCTTCGCGCTCGATCAGCTGGCCGATCAGCCGCTCGCTGGCATCGTCGAGCTTGGCGGCGGCGGGCAACAGGTCGCCATCCTTGAACACCGGTACCACGAGGCAGGCCGTCTCGACCTTGGCGGGATTGGCCGTCTGAACTGGGAATTCCATGGTGTCTCCACAAGACAAGCGGTGGGGGATTCTGGATAATGCCGGCACATGGCCGAGTCGTCCCAGTGTACCCCAGGAGCCTGCCGGACTTCACACCGATCTGTGGCGCCCGACACTCCCCCGGGCCTGCGTCTCATTGCATGGAAGAGGGCCGGGCCGGACGGACCCGGACCGGGAGACAACCTTGATCATATTCCGCTATCTGACCCGCGAGATCCTGCAGACCATGGCCGCCGTGGCCGGGGTGCTGCTGCTGGTGATCATGGGCAGCCGCTTCATCCGCTACTTCGCCGACGCCGCGGACGGCGAGATTCCCCTGCATATCCTCGGTTCCCTGATGCTGTTTCACATGCCGGGGTTCCTCGAGCTGATCCTGCCGCTGGCCTTCTTCCTGGGCATCCTGCTCGCCTACGGACAGCTCTATCTGAACAGCGAGATCACCGTGCTGGTGGCCTGCGGGACCAGTCCCAACAAGCTGCTGCAGGTGAGCCTGCTGCCCGCCACCGTGGTGGCGGTGATGGTGGGCCTGTGCAGCCTGTGGCTGAGCCCCGCCGGGGCCCTGAAGAAGGAAGTGGTGATCGAACAGCAGCGCAGCCAGCTGGATTTCTCGGTGCTGAACCCGGGACGCTTCCAGGACTTCGGCGATGGCCGCACTGCCTATACCGAGGCGCTGACCGACGACCAGCAGGAGATGCGCGAGGTCTTCATCAGCGAGCGCCAGCGCCGCTCCGACGGCACGCCCGGCACCGTGGTGACCCGGGCGTCTTCCGGCTATCAGACCGTCGACGAGGAGACTGGCAGTCGCTTTCTGGTGCTGACCGACGGCGAGCGCTACAGCGTCGAGCCGGGCCGGGCCCAGGCCGAGCGGCTCGAGTTCGGTACCTACGCGGTGCGGCTGTCGCAGGATGAGAAAAGCCTCGACCTCGACAATCCCGAGCTTGCCACCACGCCGGCGCTGTTCGCCGCCGAGTCGCCCCCCGCCGCGGCGCAGCTGCAGTGGCGCCTGGGACTGCCGCTGATGGTCTTCGTCCTGACCCTGATGGCGATGCCGCTGTCGCGGGTCAATCCTCGCCAGGGCCGCTTCGCCAAGCTGCTGCCGGCGATTTTCCTGTACGTGGCCTACCTCAGCCTGCTGCTGGCGTCGCTGGACGCCATCGGCCGCGGCAGCTGGCCGGCGGGCATCGGCATGTGGCCGATCCATGGTGGCTTCCTGGCCATCGGCCTGGCGATGACGCTGCAGGCACAACGCAAGGGGATGAGTGGATGATCGCCGACCGTCTCGACCGTTACATCGCCCGTCAGATCCTCGGCGCGATCCTGGTGGTGCAGGTGGTGCTGCTGGGGCTCGACCTGGTGATCACCTACATCAACGACCTGGGCGACGTGGAGGGCGACTACGGCGCCCTGCAGGTGCTCTTCTACCTGATGTTCCGGCTGCCCTGGCGCTTCTATCAGTACGCCCCGGTGGGGGTGCTGATCGGCGCCCTGATCGGGCTCGGCAGCATGGCTTCGAGCAACGAGCTGACCGTGATGCGCGCCGCCGGCCGCTCGCTGGTGCGCATCCTGTGGGGCGTGATGAAGCCGATCATCCTGGTGATCGCGGTGGTGCTGTTCGTCGCCGAGTTCGTCAGCCCCAGGACCGAGCAGTTCGCCAGCGCCTGGCGTCTCGAGCAGATGCAGGGCGAGGGCGCCGTGCTGACCGAGAGCGGTGGCTGGCAGCGCGAGGGCGACGACTTCTATCGCTTCGGGGCGATCCGCGCCGACGACGTGGTGCTGGACCTGACCCGCTATCGCTTCGAGGGCCAGGAACTGCGCGAGGCGCTCAGTGCCCGCCGCGCGGTATGGCAGGGCGACGCCTGGGTGCTGGAGGACGTCACCGAGACCCGCTTCGTCGACGGCCGTACCGAGACCTCCCGCCAGTCGACGCGGGCCTGGGAGACCGAGCTGACGCCGCAGCGCCTCGACCGGCTGCTGCGCGAGGTGGACAGTCAGGCGCCCAGCGAGCTGTGGGCCTATGCGCGCTTCCTCGAGTCCCAGGGGCAGAGTGCCACCCAGCCGCTGATCTATTTCTGGCAGAAGATGCTGATGCCGCTGACCATGGCCTCGCTGGTGCTGGTGGCGGCGTCGTTCGTGTTCGGCCCGCTGCGCACCGTGGCCGCCGGCACCCGGGTGTTCTACGGCGTGGTCACCGGGCTGGTGTTCAAGTACCTGCAGGACCTGCTGGGTCCGGCCTCCACGCTGTTCGGCTTCTCGCCGGCCTGGGCCGTGCTGGTGCCGACGCTGCTCTGTGCCGGCCTCGGCCTCTACCTGCTGCGCCGCACCGGCTGACCGGGAGCTCTCATGTCGCGCCGCTTCGACCGCCTCGATGACGTCTGGCCCGCCGGCCTCGGCCGGCGGCTGGGCGCCATGCTCTACGATGCCCTGCTGGTGCTGGCGCTGTGGATCGTCATCGGCGCCGCCCATGTTGCGGTCAGCCGCCTGCTGCTGGGTATTCCTCCCGAGCGGGTCGGCCTCGGCGCCGGCCAGGTGTGGTCGCTGCGTGTCCTGCTGGCGATCGCCGCCTGTCTCTTCTTTACCTACTTCTGGACCCGCGGCGGCATGACGCTGGGCATGCAGGCCTGGCGGCTGCGGGTGCAGACCCTCGACGGCCATGCCATCGATCGCCGTCAGAGCCTGGTGCGCTGCCTGGTCGGCGCGCTCGGCTGGCTGCCGCTGGGCCTCGGCCACCTCTGGGTGCTGTTCGACGGCGAACGGCGCAGCTGGGCGGATCTGGCATCCGGCACTCGTCTGGTGGTGCTCCCGGGAAAGCGTCGCTGACGTCATCGGGGGCGACCCGGACGAGAATCATCGCCGTCTATGCTTGCGATAGTCCATGCGAATCATTTACATTCGATCTCATGGTCGAGATGAGGTGATGTCATGTACGTGTGTCTGTGCAAGGGTGTGAGCGACAAGGCGATCCGCCGCAGCGTGGAAGAGGGCGCGCGCAGCTGGCGCGAGGTCCAGCGCGAGACGGGTTGCGGCACCCAGTGCGGCAAGTGCGCCTGCATGGGCAAGGCCATCACCCGCGAGACGATCCAGGAAGAGATGGCCCTGGCCAGCGAAGGGCTCGCCTACGCCGTTTGATGGCAATCGCTATCGTTTCCTTTGGCGTTTTCAACGCTTTGATTTGTTTGAGTTTTTTAGGATATCGCCTAGACTGTCCGGCATGGATGGCGGCGCGATGACGCGCGTGCCAAGCTGAAGGACGACCCCGACGACAGCAATGAGGTGGTGTCATGAAAGGCGACAAGAAGGTCCTCGAATACCTCAATACCGCGCTCGGCAATGAGCTGGTGGCGATCAACCAGTACTACCTGCATGCCAAGATGTATCAGGATTGGGGACTGGCCGCACTCGGCAAGTTCGAGTACGAAGAGTCGATCGACGAGATGAAGCACGCCGACAAGCTGATCGAGCGGATCCTGTTCCTCGAGGGCGTGCCCAACCTGCAGGACTACGGCAAGCTGCTGATCGGCGAGGACACCAGGGAGATGCTCGAGTGCGACCTCAAGCTCGAGCACCAGGGCCGCGACGACTACATCGAGGCGATCGCCTACTGCGAGTCGGTGCAGGACTATGTCACCCGCGACCTGCTGCGCGACATCCTCGCCGACGAGGAAGAGCACATCGACAAGCTCGAGACCGAGCTCTCGCTGATCGACAAGGTCGGCATCGAGAACTACCTGCAGAAGCAGATGCACGAAGCGGAATAACAAGCCGCTTGATGGGGCGGAGGCGAATATGAGCGAGGGTTATCCGCCAGGGATGGCGGATGAAGCGCCCAGGGATGGGTTCATAGCGCCTCGCGAAGATTTGCCGCCGGCCATGACAACTCAAGCGATGAAAGAAGGCGCCCTATGGGGCGCCTTCTTGCGTTCGGCGTTAGCCTGTCCAGGCTCAGGAAAAGGCCTTTTCCAGCGCGAAGCGGGGCGTCACTTCCCCGTCCACCTCGACCGTCTCCATGAACATGCCCAGCGGGCGCACCCACAGGCCGTATTCGCCGTAGAGCGCGCGGTAGGTCACCAGCGCCTCCTCGGTCTCACTGTGATGGGCGACGCCGATCACCTCGTAGCGCGGGCCCTTGTAGTGGCGGTAGATGCCGGGCACGGGATGCGAAACGTCCATGAGTCTCTCCAGGGAATTCAGCGGGAAGAGGCGGCGTCGCGGGCCAGTCGCGCCAGGGTGCGCGAGGCGGCCACGAAGCCGAAGCTGCCGGTGACGAAGGTCGCCGCGCCGAAGCCCGAGGCGCAGTCGAGGCGGGTGGCCTCGCCGGCGGCGGGCTTGGCGTGGCAGACCTCGCCGTCGGCGCCGGGGTAGACGAGCTGCTCGTCGGAGTAGACGCACTCCACCGAGAAGCGTCGCTTGGGGTTGCGCGAGAAGCCGTGGTCGCGCCGCAGCCGCGAGCGCACCTTGGCCAGCAGCGGGTCGTGCTCGGTGCGGGTCAGGTCGGCCACCCGGATGCGCGTCGGGTCGGTCTGGCCGCCCGCCGCGCCGGTCACGGTGATCGGCAGCTTGCGGCGCTTGCACCAGGCGATCAGCGCCGCCTTGGCCACCACGCTGTCGATAGCGTCGATCACGTGGTCCAGGTCCTCGGGCAGCCGCTCGGCGAGGTTGGTCGGGGTCACGAAGGCGGTGTCCGCCACCACCTCGATGCCGGGCTGGATGGCCCGGCAGCGCTCGGCCAGCACCTCGACCTTGGGCCGGCCGACGGTGCCGTCCAAGGCGTGCAGCTGGCGGTTGACGTTGGACACGCAGACGTCGTCGAGGTCGATCAGCGTCAGCTTGCCGATGCCGGAGCGGGCCAGGGCCTCCACGGCCCAGCTGCCCACGCCGCCGACGCCGATCACCGCCACGTGGGCGTGGCGGAAGCGCTCCAGGGCGCGGGCGCCGTAGAGGCGGCGGATGCCGCCGAAGCGCAGCGCGTGGTCGTCGGTCTCGAGGGCGGCGGGGCTCGGAAAATCGTTCATGGCAGTTCACATGGCTCGGCGGAAGGGGCGCGGCGGTTGGCGGGCAGGTGGCCCGCCCAGCCGAAGCGCCGGAACAGCGCGGTCATGGGCGCATCCAGGGCGCAGCCCAGGTCCAGGCGCCGGCCCTCCACCGGGTGGTCGAAGCTCAGGCCCACGGCGGCCAGCAGCAGCCGCGGGCAGTCGAGTCGGTCGGCGAAGAAGCGGTTGTGCACGCCCTTGCCGTGCTTGGCGTCGCCGATGATCGGATAGCCGCGCTGGGACAGATGGCGACGGATCTGGTGGCGCCGCCCGGTCAGCGGGCGCGCCTCCATCAGCGAGTAGCGGCTGGTGGGGTAGCGGTCGACCCGCACCGGAAGTTCCACGCTGTCCAGGCGCCGCACCTCGGTGACGGCCTCCATGGCCGGCATCTCGGCCTTGGGGCGGCGGCCGTCCTCCTCGCGCAGGGCATACGCCAGGCGCTCGGCGTCCGGCCCGGTGCCGCGCACCACGGCCAGGTAGCGCTTGGCCACGCGGTGCTGCTCGAAGGCCTCGCCCAGGCGGCGGGCGACCTCGGACGACAGCGCGAACACCATCAGCCCCGAGGTGGGGCGGTCCAGGCGGTGCACCGGATAGACCCGCTGGCCCAGCTGGTCGCGCAGGGTCTGCAGCAGGAAATGGCGCTCGCCCCGGGCCAGGGCGCTGCGATGCACCAGCAGCCCGGAGGGCTTGTGCACGGCGACCAGATGCTCGTCGTGATGGAGGATGGGCAGCGGTTCGTTCATCGGGCGACTCGGGGGATGCGGCGAGGGCGCCCATTGTCGCCGCGCGACGGGCGGATGTCATCCGTCGCCCTCTGCTCCGGCGAGGCGGAATATGGCAAGCTGGGGTGAGTTCCCCGATCCGCGAGACGACCATGAGCGACGACGCCCGCCCCCACCTGGTAGTACTGACCGGCGCCGGCATCAGTGCCGAGAGCGGCATCCAGACCTTCCGCGCCGCCGACGGCCTGTGGGCCGACGAGCCCGTCGAGGCGGTCGCCACGCCGCAGGGCTGGGCCCGCGACCCCGAGCGGGTGCTGCGCTTCTACGACGCGCGCCGCGACCAGGTGCGCGGGGCCAGGCCCAACGCTGCTCACCGGGCCCTGGCCGAACTCGAGGCGGACGGCTTCCGGGTCAGCGTGGTGACCCAGAACATCGACGACCTGCACGAGCGGGCCGGCTCGCGCAGCGTGCTGCACCTGCACGGCGAGATCCTGATGGCGCGCTCCAGCGTCGACGCGAAGCTGCGCTATCCGCTGTCCCGGGGCGGCATTCGCCTCGGCGACCTCTGCGACAAGGGCGCCCAGCTGCGCCCCGACGTGGTGTGGTTCGGCGAGGCCGTGCCGGCCTATCCCGAGGCCTGCGACATCGTTGCCGAGGCCGACCTGCTGCTGGTGGTAGGCACCTCGCTGGCCGTGATGCCGGCCGCCATGCTGCTCGACCAGGCACCGTTCGGCGCGCCCTGCGCGCTGGTCGACCCCGAGGCCCAGGTCCTGGCGCCGGCCGGGGTGGCGAAGATCGCCCGGCCCGCCGGCGAGGGCGTGCCGGCGCTGGTGCGCCACTGGCGCGAGACGAGAGCGCTTTCGATGCCGGAGGGGCGGCTCGACTGAGGCGTCGCGCGGCCGGAGGCGGCGGCGGGGCGTGCTAGAATGCGGCTCCCTTATCGCCCTCTCACCTCCGGCTAGACGACTCATGCAGGACGACACCCCGACCCCCGACCACGGCGACGTGGACCCCGCCACCGGACACCCGCGGCCGCCGCGGCGCGAGTTCAAGGCCCGCGGCAGCTTCGTGCGCCGCTGCGAGGCCTGCAACCTGCCGGCGTTGAACTGCCTGTGCCCCTACAAGGTGACGGCGGACAGCCGCACTCGGGTGTGGCTGATCACCCATCCGCTGGAGCACTACAAGCCCACCAACACCGGACGGCTGATCCGCGACGTCCTGCCCACCACCGAGGTCTTCACCTGGTATCGCACCGAGCCGGACGAACGGCTGCTGGCGATGCTCGAGGACGAGCGCTATGCGCCCTTCGTGATCTTCCCCGACGACCAGGCGGATTACGCCCACCGGGTGGTCGGCATGGAAACGGTGGCGGCGCGCCAGGACGATGGGCGGATTCCGGTGTTCGTCATCCTCGATGGCACCTGGCGCCAGGCGCGGCGTATCTTCCGCAAGAGCCCCTATCTGGCCGAGCTGCCGGTGCTGCCGCTCGCCACCGAGCGGCTGACCCGTTACCGACTGCGCAAGCCGGCCTCGGCCGCCCACCTGTGCACCGCCGAGGTGGCCGCGGAGCTGATGCGCCAGGCCGGCGACACCGAGGCCGCGGAGCGGCTCGACGACTACTTCGACGTGTTCAATGACAGCTATGCCGCCAGCCGGCGCCACGGCAAGATCGAGACGCCGACGCCGGCCATGCAGCGGCTACGGGCGGCCCGGGAAGGCGAGACGTAGCGATCAGGCGGGAGCGGGAGGCTCTTCCAGGGCGCCGGGTTCCTTCTGCAGGCGCCGGTCGATCAGATCGAGGGCCTCGAGCAGCGCCTCGAGCTGGGCATCACTCAGGTCGCTGAGCAGGTCGCGCTCGACGCCGAGCAGTTCCTCCTGGAGGGCGTCCACGGCGTCGCGCCCCGCCGGGGTCAGGAAGACGCGCTTGGTGCGGCGATCCTGCTCGTCGTTGACGCGCTGGACCTGGCCCTTGGCCTCCAGGCGGTCCAGGTGGCGTACCAGGCTGGAGCCTTCCATGCCGACGCGCTTGGCCAGTGCCTTCTGGCTGAGGCCGTCGCCGCCGGCACCGAGATGGACCAGTGGCGCCCAGCTGGTATCGGTGTGGCCGACCAGCGCCATGTGATGATCGAGGGCACGCCGCCAGCGGCGCGAGACGGTGGAGAGCCGGATACCGAAGCGCTCTCGGGCATTGGATGAAGTCATGGCATCAATGTTTTGTTGCTAATTATTGATCTCGAACGTATCACGGCGGCCCGGTGATCGGCCACGTTTTTCCGCCTCGAGGGGCATTGCCCGGCTTACGCCGACCGACGACCATAGGGGCGCGGGCGGCCGCGCCCGAGATCATTCATAAAAAAGCTCCCACCTTTCCATCGCAAGGACACGTCATGCATTTCTTCGAGCGCTTCAATCGTCTCTTCCCCGTCTGGGCGGTGCTGCTGGCCGTGGTGGCCGCCTTCCAGCCGCAGCTCTTCACCGGCCTGGCCGGCAGCATCAAGACGCTGCTGGTGGTCATCATGTTCGCCATGGGCCTGACGCTGTCCAAGGCCGACTTCGCCCGTGTGGTGAAGTCGCCGGCGCCGATCGCCGTGGGCGTGGCGCTGCAGTTTCTGATCATGCCGCTGGCGGCGCTGGCGATCTCGCGCCTGCTGGGACTCTCCGACGCCCTGACCATCGGCATGGTGCTGGTCGGCGCCACCGCCGGTGGCACCTCCTCCAACGTCATGACCTGGCTGGCCGGCGGCCGGGTGGCGCTGTCGGTGTCGATGACCATGGTTTCGACCCTGCTCTCGGTGGTGGCCACGCCGCTGTTGACCCTGCTGCTGGTCGGCGAGAGCGTCGACGTGCCGGTGGCGGGCATGCTGACCAGCATCGCCCAGCTGGTGGTGGCACCGATCCTGATCGGGGTGATCGTCAATCACTGGCTGGGCGAGCGCATCGCCCGGGTCGAGCCGGCGCTGGCGAGCCTGGCGATGCTGGCCATCGTGGTGATCATCGCCATCGTGGTGGCGCTCAACGCCGGGCGGCTGGCGACCCTGGGGCCGGTCGTGGCGCTGGCGGTGATCGCCCATAACGCCATCGGCCTGGCCGGCGGCTACGGCCTGGCCCGGGCGCTGCGCTTCGACGAGCGCACCGCGCGCACCATCGCCTTCGAGGTGGGGCTGCAGAACTCCGGGCTTGCCGTGGCCCTGGCCAACCAGTTCTTCAGCGCCACCGCGGCGCTGCCGGGTGCGTTGTTCTCGGTGTGGCACAACGTTTCCGGCTCGCTGCTGGCCGGCGCCTGGAAGCGTCGCCCGGCCGAGAGCGAGGCGGCGTCGGCGCTTCAGTCTCGCTGAGCCGCGCCTCGCCGACCGCACCTCGCCGGCCGCGGCGATCGGGCAGGAAAAGGGCCCCGGACAGCGATGTCCGGGGCCCTTGTCGTTGCCGGCGTGGCAGCGGCGTCAGCCGCCGAACAGGGCGCCGGCGATGCGGAAGCCGGCGATCCAGGTCCCGGCGGCGGAACCCAGGGTCGCGGTCAGGAACACCAGCAGGGTGCGCGAGACCCGGTTGCGCCACCAGC
Source organism: Halomonas sp. HG01 (assembly GCF_000968715.2). NCBI lineage: Bacteria > Pseudomonadati > Pseudomonadota > Gammaproteobacteria > Oceanospirillales > Halomonadaceae > Halomonas > Halomonas sp. HG01. Next base: position 224,185 of record NZ_CP022134.1, read on the forward strand.
CCTTCACCTCGGTGACGTCGTGGCGCAGGGTGGCGAAGTCGCGCACCTTGGGCTTGCGCATGGCCAGCTCGACCCCGGCGGCCACGAAGCCGGCACCGATGGTGGGATTGAGCGAGGTCAGCGGGGCGGCGAACACGGTGGCGATCACCGTCAGCGGGTGGGCCAGCGCCACCAGGGTGGCGGCGCCCGAGAGCACGCCGTTGATCAGGAACCACTCGGCCACCAGCTGCCAGCCGAGCTCGGTGTTGCGCGAGAAGCCGATGGCGAAGCCGGTCAGCACCAGGGCGGTGATCAGCCAGGGCAGCGCCTTCCACACCTTAGTGGGCGGCGGCGTGGCCTCCAGCGTCTCGCGCTCCGGCGTCGGCGCCTCGGGCAGCGGCTGCTCCAGGTGCTCGGCCATGCCCTTGAGGTGGCCGGCACCGATCACCACCAGCACGTGGCGGTAGCGCCCCGGCGGACACTGTTCGGCCAGGCGCAGCACCATGTAGCGGTCGCGCTCGCTGATCAGCGGCGTGTAGAGGGTCTCGGACTCGCTGGCGAACTCGCTGAAAGTGGACTCCAGCACGTCGCCTTCCTTGAGCCGTTCGATGTCGGCCGCGGAGACGTCCTGACGCGACAGCACGCCGCCGAGCAGCCCCGAGAACAGCGAGAAACGCTGCCACCAGGGCACGTTGTGATAGATGCGCTTCAGGGTCACGCCGACGTCGCGGTCGATCAGCAGCAGCGGGAGGTTACGGGCCTGGCTGGCCTCCAGGGCGGCGCGCATCTCGGCGCCGGGCTCGATGCCGGATTGCTCGGCGACGCGCTGCTGGAAGGCGCCCAGCGCCAGACTGGCGGCCACCATCCCGGCCTTGCCCTGGCGGAAGATCTGGAACAGGTCCTGCTCGCCCAGGGCATCGGGATTGGCCAGGTTCTGGTGACGCGAGTCGCACAGCTCGATGGCCACCGCGTCGAACTCGCCGGAGTCGATCAGCTCGCGCACCTCGGTGGCGCTCTCGGCGGAGACGTGGGCGGTGCCCAGCAGGGTGTAGCGGGTCTCGCCCACCTTGAGGGTGCGGCGCGGGCCGCCGCCGGCGGCCTGCTCGCGATCGACGGTCGCGGTGTCCTGGGAGTCGGTCATGGACGCTCGGGTCTGAAGGATGAAGGCTCGATTATCCACGAAGCCCGCCGGCGGGCCAAACCCGCCGCGGGCGCTTGCACCGGCTTTGCGACTTGTCGCTGTACCGCGTCCGATGGAAGGTCGGGGGGAAGCGCTGATGGATGTCGAGCGCCGCCATGAATCCGCGTTTCCCTACTTGCGCCAGAACATCGGCGTGAACAGCACCAGCACCGTGAGGATCTCCAGCCGGCCCATCAGCATGCCGACGCACAACAGCCACTTGGCGGCGTCGGGCAGGGGGCCGAAGTTGCCCGCCGGGCCGATGATCTCGCCGAGGCCGGGGCCGACGTTGGCGACCGCGGTGACCGCGCCGGACAGGGCGGTGACCAGGTCCAGGCCCAGCAGCGACAGCCCCAGCGCCAGCCCGGCGATGGTCAGGAAGAAGAAGAACGAGAAGGCGATGACGCCGCGGGTCACGTCGTCGGTCAGCGGGTGGCCGTTGTAGCGGGCCGAGAAGACGCCGTTGGCGTGCACCAGAAAGCGAAGCTGGTTGCGCAGCAGGATGGACGCGACCTGGAAGCGGAACACCTTCATGCCGCCGCTGGTCGAACCGCTGCAGCCGCCGATGAAGCTCAGGTAGAAGAAGGCCACCGCCGCCAGGCTGCCCCAGGCGGTGTAGTCGTCGCCGGCATAGCCGGTGGTGGTGACCACCGAGACGACGTTGAAGGTCACCTGGGTGAGGGCCTCGAAGGCGTCACGGCCCTGCCAGATGCGCCAGGCGGTGAGCAGCAGGATGACCAGCGCCAGCAGGCCCAGCAGGCCGCGTACCTGCTGGTCCTGCCACAGTGCCATGCGGGCGCCGCGCAGCACCCGGATGTAGATCACGAAGGGCAGGGCGCCGCCGAGCATGAACAGGCTGCCCATCCACATCAGGTGGGGCCGGTCGGCGTAGGCGCCGAAGGAGGCATCCGAGTTGGCGAAGCCCCCGGTGGCCACGGAGGTCATGGCGTGGACGATGGCGTCCAGTGGCAGCATGCCGCCGAGCCAGTAGCTCGCGACCGCGGCCAGGGTCATGCCGCAGTAGATCACCAGGGTGGCCTTGGCGATGCCACCGGTGCGGGGCATCACCTTGTCGGACCAGTCCGACGACTCGGTATGGAACAGCCGCATGCCGCCGACCTTGAGGAACGGCAGGATGGCGATGCCCATCACGATGATGCCGACCCCGCCCAGCCACTGCATCAGGCCTCGCCACAGTTTGAGGCCGTCGGAGAGGTCGTCGATGTCGCTCAGCACGGTGGAGCCGGTGGTGGTGATCCCCGAGACCGACTCGAACACCGCGTTGGAGAACGACAGCTGGGTGGCGCCCAGCACCAGCGGCAGGCTGGCGAAGCCGCTGATCGACACCCAGCTCAGCGAGGTCAGCACGAACATCTGCCAGGGCTTGAAGCTGACCTCCACGCGCAGGGTCGAGAGCAGCACCGTGGCCGAGGCGCCGAGCATGATCAGGATCGACAAGCCGAACGCCGTGGCGTCCACGTCGCCCTCCAGCAGCAGCACCAGCCAGGGCACCAGCATGAAGGCCGCCAGCACCAGCCACAGCAGGGCCAGCACCTTGAACACCGGTGCCCAGTGGCGGGTGCGCTGGATGGCCGCCCGCTTCACCAGCAGGCTCACGGGCGCGTCTCCACGGCGTGGACCCGCGGGCGGCGAACGGCGTCATCGAACGGTGGCAGGTGTGTCATGCGGATTCCCTCGCGTGAAGGCCGGCGGCGCTCGGCATCAGAAGAAGGTCAGGCCGACCTGGAACAGCCGCTCCACGTCGCGGATGCGGCGCTTGTCGATGACGAACAGAATGATGTGATCCCCGGACTGGATGACCACGTCGTCGTGGGCGATCAGCACGTCCTTGCCGCGCACCACGGCACCGATGGTGGTGCCCCGGGGGAGGTCGATCTCGCCAATGGCACGGCCGACCACCTTGGACGACTGCTGGTCGCCGTGGGCGATGGCCTCGATGGCCTCGGCGGCGCCGCGGCGCAGCGAGTGCACGTTGACGATGTCGCCGCGACGCACGTGGGGCAGCAGGCTGCCGATGGTGGCCTGCTGCGGCGAGATGGCAATGTCGATCTCGCCGCCCTGGACCAGGTCGACGTAGGCGGCGTTGTTGATCAGGGTGAGGACCTTCTTGGCGCCCATGCGCTTGGCCAGCATCGACGACATGATGTTGACCTCGTCGTCGTTGGTCAGCGCGCAGAAGATATCGCAGTCCTCGATGTTCTCTTCCTCCAGCAGGCGCTTGCTGGTGGCGCTGCCGTGGAGCACCACGGTGCGGTCGAGGCGCTCGGAGAGCTGGGTGCAGCGCTCGAGGCTGTGCTCGACGATCTTCACCTGATGGCTGTGCTCCAGGTGCTCGGCGAGGCGCTCGCCGATGTTGCCGCCGCCGGCGATGATCACCCGGCGGAAGTCGCGCTCGAGGCGACGCAGCTCGCTCATCACCGCGCGGATGTCGCGGCGGTCGGCGATGAAGAACACCTCGTCGTCGGCCTCGATGACGGTGTCGCCGCGGGGAATGATCGGCCGGTTGCGGCGATAGATGGCCGCCACCCGGGTGTCCACGCTGGGCATGTGGCGGCGCAGGAAGCCGAGCTCCTGGCCGACCAGCGGGCCGCCGTAGAAGGCCTTCACCGCCACCAGCTGGACCTGGCCCCCGGCGAATTCCAGCACCTGCAGGGCGCCAGGGTGCTCGATCAACCGGCGGATATGGTCGGTGACCACCTGCTCGGGGCTGATCAGCACGTCGATGGGCACCGCCTCGTGGGCGAACAGGCCCTTGCGGGTCAGGTAGGCGGTGGCGCGGACGCGGGCGATCTTGGTCGGCGTGCGGAACAGCGTGTAGGCGACCTGACAGGCGATCATGTTCACCTCGTCGGAGTTGGTCACCGCGATCAGCATGTCGGCGTCCTCGCAGCCCGCCTGGCGCAGCACCATCGGGTAGGAGCCGGCGCCGGTCACGGTGCGGATATCGAGCCGGGTATGAAGCTCGCGGAGCTTCTTGGCATCGGTGTCCACCACCGTGATCTCGTTCTCTTCGTGCGCCAGGTGTTCGGCCAGGGTTCCGCCGACCTGGCCGGCGCCGAGGATGATGATCTTCATCGCGTGTCACAGTCCGCAGCAAGACGGACGGCGCCGCGCGAGCGCCGTCTCTGGATGGGCGGCAAGCCTAAACCAGCCGTGGGTGGATGAACAGGGCGGAATCGCGCTCAGTCCAGGGTGAAGCCGACCTTGATCGTGACCTGCCAGTGGGCCACCCGGCCGTGCTCGATGTGGCCGCGGGTGTCGATGACCTCGAACCAGCGCATGCCGTGCAGGCTCTCCGAGGCCTTGGTCAGCGCGCCCTGGATGGCGTCCTCGATGCTGGTCTCGGAGCTGCCGGTCAGCTCGATGTGCTTGTAGGTGTGGTTCATGGTGTCGTCCTCTGGCAGCGGGGAAATGGCACGGATGCCGGCGCGGGAGGCCCGTGCCGGCATCCTCGGGCCGCTCAGTCGGCCCGCTTCCTCAGTCTGGCATAGAAGAAGCCGTCATGGCTGTCGGCGCTTGGCAGCAGCTGGCGGCCGGCCCCGGCGGGACGGCCCCAGGCCACGCCTTCCGGCGTGGTGACCTCGGCGTCCGGGGTGCGCGCCAGGAAGGCGGCGACCTGGTCGGCGTTCTCCTCCGGCAGCACCGAGCAGGTGGCGTAGAGCAGGGTGCCGCCCGGGGCCAGCAGCGGCCACAGGTTGTCGAGCAGCCGGGCCTGCAGTTCGGCCAGCTTGGCGATGTCCGAGGGGCGGCGCAGGCGCTTGATGTCCGGGTGGCGGCGGATCACGCCGCTGCCGGAACAGGGCGCGTCGAGCAGGATGGCGTCGAAGGGCGTGCCGTCCCACCAGTCGCGCCGGGTGGCGTCGCCGTGGGCCAGGTCGGCCTCCAGGCCGAGCCGCGACAGGGTGTCTTCCACCCGTGCCAGGCGGGTGTCGTCGCTGTCGATGGCCTGCAGGTCGACGTCGAACAGCTCGAGCAGATGGGCGGTCTTGCCGCCCGGCGCGCAGCAGGCGTCCAGCACCCGGGCGCCGGGGCGCGGGGCGAGCGTCGGGCCGAGCAGCTCGGCGGCCAGCTGGGCCGCCTCGTCCTGCACGCTGACCAGCCCTTCCTGGAAGCCGGGCAGCTGGCCGACGTCGCAGGGCTCGTCGAGGGTCAGGCCCTCGGGGGAGTGCAGGCACAGGCGGGCGCCGATGTCCGGGGTATCGAGCCGCGCGAGGTAGCTCTCGCGGTCGCCGTGGCGGCGATTGACGCGCAGCGTCATCGGGCCCGGCAGGTTGTTGGCCTCGCAGATCGCCCGCCAGTCGTCCGGCCAGGCCTGGCGGAAGGCCTTGAGCCACCACTTGGGATGCAGCAGCGCCACCGCCGGATCGCGATCGACCTCGGCCTGGAGCGGGCCGGCCTCGCGCTGCAGGCGGCGCAGGCAGCCGTTGAGCACCCGGGTGGCCCAGGGCTTGTTGATCAGCCGCGCGGCGCCGGCGGTCTCGCCCACCGCGGCGTGAGGCGGGATGCGCATGTAGAGCAGCTGGTAGATGCCCACCAGCAGCAGCGCCTGAACGTCGGCGTCGCGGGGCTTGAACGGCTTGTCCAGCAGCTTGCCGGCGAGTGCCTCGAGGCGGCACAGGGTGCGGCAGCTGCCGAAGCACAGCTCCTTGAACAGGCCGCGGTCCCGGGAGACGACCTGATGGTCGTCGAGATTGCTGAGCGAGCCGCGGCCGGAGATCACCGGCACCAGGGCACGGGCGGCGGCGGCGCGCACCGCCTGGCCGGTATCGGGCGAGCGGGAGGAATGGCGCGGCTGGTTCATGCGGTGGTCTCCTGGTTCGGCCGGCCCAGGCGACTGCCGGGCGCGAAGCGATCCGCGCGAGCCTTGAGCAGCTCGCGCACGTCGAGGGGCTTGCCGCCGGGCAGCTGGGCCCGGGTGACGCGAAGGACCTGATCGCCCCGCTCGCCGCAGGCGATGCGCAGGGCGTCGTCCGCGTGGGGCAGCAGGGTGCCGGGCGCGGCGCTGTCGCCGCCGGGTGTGGCTTGAGCGTCGGCCTCGGCCATCAGCAGGCGCAGGCGGTCGTCGCCCAGCGCGCACCAGGCCACCGGCCAGGGATTGAAGGCGCGGATGCGCGCGGCCAGGGCCTCGGCGTTCTCGCGGAAGTCCAGCTCGGCCTCGGCCTTGGACAGCTTGGCCGCGTAGGTGACGCCGTCCTCGGGCTGGGGCGTGGCCGCGAGGCCGTCGCCGGCCAGCGCGTCCAGCGTCTCGACCATGGCCCGGCCGCCCTGGGCGGCCAGGGCATCGTGCAGGGCGCCGCCGGTGGTGGCGGCGGTGATCGGGGTGCGGGCGATGCGCAGCATGGCGCCGGTGTCGAGCCCTTCGTCCATCTGCATGATGGTCACGCCGCTCTCGGCGTCGCCGGCCTCGATGGCGCGCTGGATGGGCGCGGCGCCGCGCCAGCGCGGCAGCAGCGAGGCGTGGACGTTGATGCAGCCGAGGCGCGGCGTGTCGAGCACCGCCTTGGGCAGGATCAGGCCGTAGGCCACCACCACCATGATGTCGGCTTCGAGGGCGGCCAGTTCCGCCTGGGCCTCGGGCGTCTTCAGCGACGCCGGCTGGTAGACTGGCAGCTCATGTGCCAGGGCCAGCGCCTTGACCGGGCTCGGGGTGAGCTTGCGGCCGCGGCCGGCGGGGCGGTCGGGCTGGGTGTAGACGGCGACGACGCGATGGGAGCTCGCCAGCAACGCCGCCAGGCTCTCGGCGGCGAAGTCGGGCGTGCCGGCGAAGATGACGCGCAGGGGTCGGGACATGGGTTCGGGGCCTTGCCGGAATGAATGCCGCCCATGATAACGGAGCCGGGCCCAAACGACGAAGGCCGGCGCCCATCCGGGCACCGGCCTTCATGTCGCGAAGGGCGTCGAGGCGGCTCAGGCCGGCTGGGTCAGCCGGTGGCGCTTCTGCATCTTCTTCATCACCCGGTCGCGCTTGAGCGGCGAGAGATAGTCGACGAACAGCACGCCCTCGAGGTGGTCGTACTCGTGCTGGATGCAGTGGGCCAGCAGGCCGTCGGCCTCGAGCTCGTAGGGCTGGCCGTCGCGATCCAGCGCCTCGAGCCGGACCTTCAGCGCCCGCGGCACCTCGGCGTAGTACTCGGGCACCGACAGGCAGCCCTCCTGCATCGGCTCGCGCTCCTCGCCGATCGGGGTGTACTCGGGGTTGATCAGCACCAGCGGCGTGCTCTGGTCCTCGCTGACGTCGATCACGATGACCCGGCGATGCACGTCCACCTGGGTGGCCGCCAGGCCGATGCCGGGTGCGGCGTACATGGTCTCGAGCATGTCGTCGACCAGCTGGCGCACCTCGTCGTCGACCGTCTCGACCGGGGCCGCCTTGGTGCGGAGCCGCTCGTCGGGGAATTCGAGAATGGGGAGTTTGGCCATGGCGTTGGTGTCACCGTTGTGCTGTCATTCGGGAAATACGACTATTCTAGAAGCCTGCGGCGAGCCGGGAAACCGCGCCTCGCGCATCGTATCGATAGCATCAGACTATACCACGATGGCGAGGTTCCCGGTGCCGCCGCGATCATCGGCCGGGGAGCAAGGGAATGAAGCAGATCGGACGCAGCGGGCTCGTGAGGCGCTGGCTGGGGACGCTGGCGCTGGGGGCGATGGCGGCCGGTGTCGTCCAGGCGCAGGGGCTGTCCTGGAATGACGGGCTGCGGGGCGACGCGCCGGATCGCTATACCGTGGTGCGGGGCGATACCCTGTGGGACATCTCCGGGCGCTTCCTGCAGCACCCCTGGCAGTGGCCCGAGGTGTGGCAGGTCAATCCCCAGATTGAGAACCCGCACCTGATCTACCCCGGCGACATCGTCACCCTCTATGACTGCGGCGGCCGGGCCTGCCTGGGGCTGGAGCGCGGCCGGGGCGTGGTGCGCCTGTCGCCCGAGGTGCGCACCGTGCCGCGGCGCGAGGCCATCGACCCGATTCCGCTGGAATCCGTGCGCCTGTTCACCCGTGATCACCGGGTCATCACCGACCCCGAGACGCTCGCCGAGCTGGCCTACGTGGTGGGCGGCGACGATCGGCGGCTGATCAGCGGTGCCGGCGATCGCTTCTATGCCCGCGGCGAGGTGCCGGCCGGCGGTCGCGTCGGCATCTATCGCCCCGGAAAGCGCTATCTCGACGAGGCTACCGGCGAGGTACTGGGCCTCGAGCTCGAGAGTGTGGGCGAGGCCCGCCAGCTGCGCCAGGAAGACGACATCGCGGTGCTCGAGGCCACCAGGACCCGCCAGGAGATCCGCAACGACGACATCATCCTGCCGCTGGAAGACCGTGGTCTGGTCACCGAGTTCCAGCCGCGGGCGCCGGAGCGCCGGGTCGACGGCCGCATCCTGTCGGTGCCCGGCGGCGTGCGCTTCATCGGGCGGCTGCAGATGGTCGCCCTGGACCGCGGTACCCGCGACGGCCTGGCGCCCGGCCATGTGCTGACGGTGGAGCAGCGCGGTGAGCTGGTCAACGACCCGCGCACCGGCGAGATGCTGCGCCTGCCCGGCGAAGACGCCGGCCTGGTGATGGTCGTGCGGCCCTACGAGAAGATGAGCTACGGCCTGGTGATGCAGGCCTCGCGCACCCTGGCGGTGGGCGATCGCCTGCATACCCCGGGCGCAGGCCTGGACACCGCGCAGCGCTAGGCCGCGATCATGCCGACGGCCAGGGAGTGGTGGCTGCTGTCGCGCCTGCCCGGGCTCGGACCCGCGGGGCTGGCCGAACTCGCCGCCCGGGCCCCGGCCTGGCCCGAGGGCTGGCTGGCGGTGATGCCGCGCGAGGCGGCGACCGCCCTGCGGCTGTGGCTCGACCATCCCGCCAGGAGCCCGCTGACGGCCTCGCTCGATGCCGACGAGGCCTGGCTCGCCGAGGCGCCCGATCGCGTGCTGCTGCATCCCGATCATCCCGCCTGGCCGGCGCCGCTGGCCCAGATCGCCGATCCGCCGCCGGTGCTGTGGGCCTGGGGCGATCTCGGCGCGCTGGCGCCGCCGCGGCTGGCCATGGTCGGCACTCGCAAGCCGACTCGTGAGGGACTCGCCAACGCCGGCGGCTTCGCCCGGGCGTTGGCCGAGCGCGGCTGGGGCGTGGTCAGCGGCATGGCGCTGGGCATCGACGCCGCCGCCCAGCAGGCGGCGCTGGATGCCGGTGGACGCAGCGTGGCGGTGCTGGGCGGTGGGGCGGACGTCATCTACCCGGCCCGCCATCGCGCCCTGCACGAGCGGCTGCGCGAGCCGGGCGGCCTGCTGCTGTCCGAACATCCGCCCGGCACCAAGCCTCATCCCGCCTTCTTCCCGCGCCGCAATCGCATCGTCACCGGGCTGTCTCGCGGCGTGCTGGTGGTGGAAGCCGCCGAGCGCAGCGGCTCGCTGGTCAGCGCCCGGCTGGCCGGCGAGCAGGGCCGCGAGCTGTTCGCCGTGCCGGGCTCGATCCACAATCCCCAGGCGCGCGGCTGCCTGGGGCTGCTGCGCGACGGCGCGGTGCTGGTGCGCGACGTCGACGACATCCTCGCCGAGCTGCCCGCCTGGGCCGCGCCGTTGGAGGCAACGCCCGCGTGTCCCGAGGCGGACGCTGCGCCGGCGGCCTCCACGGGCAACGACGACCCGCTGCTGGCCTGGCTCAGCGACACCCCGACCCCGGTCGATGCCCTGGTGAACCTCACCGGGCTGTCGGTGGCCGACTGCCAGCGCCGGTTGCTGGCCCTCGAGCTGGAGGGGCGCGCCGGCCCCGCCGCCGGCGGCTGGGTGCGCCTGCCGGCCCCCGGGGGAGCGTGGTAGAATCCCGGCCCATGTCGGACATCGCCGGAATCCCCACATGACCCTGGATCCTTCCCTCGCCGACGCCGTGGCCGCCCTGCGCGCCGGCGGCGTGATCGCCTATCCCACCGAGGCCGTCTGGGGCCTTGGCTGCGACCCTGACGACGCCACCGCCCTGACCCGGCTGCTCGCGCTCAAGCGCCGAGACCCGGCCAAGGGCGTGATCCTGGTGGCCGCCGACCTCGAGCAGCTGGCGCCCTGGCTGGAAGGGCTCGACGACGCCCGCCGGCAGGCCCTGGCCGAGCCCCGCGACACGCCGACCACCTGGCTGGTGCCGGACAACGGCCGGTCGCTGCCGCTGGTGCGTGGCGAGCACGACCGGGTGGCGCTGCGGGTCAGCGACCACCCGCTGGTCGCCGCCCTGTGCCGCGCCTTCGGCGGCCCCATCGTCTCGACCTCGGCCAACCGCGCCGGCGAGCCCTCGGCGATGAGCGCCGACGAGATCCGTGCGATCTTCGGTGACGGGCAAGATGACGAGCTCGATGCCGTGCTCGACGGCCCACTGGGCGGCCACGACCGCCCCAGCACCATCCGCGACCTGGTCACCGGCCGCGTGCTGCGCGACTGACTCCCCGCTTCACTGCCTATCAAGGAGGCCCCGTGGCCTACGCCCATCTCGACCCCGTGAAGACCTATCTGCTCGACCTCCAGGACCGGCTGTGCGAGGCGCTGGCCGCCGAGGACGGCCAGGCGACCTTCCGCGAGGACGCCTGGGAGCGCGCCGAGGGCGGCGGCGGCCGCTCGCGGGTGATCGAAGACGGCGCCGTGTTCGAGAAGGGCGGCGTCAACTTTTCCCACGTGCATGGCGCGACCCTGCCGCCCTCGGCCACCGCCGCCCGGCCCGAGCTCGCCGGCCGCGGCTTTCACGCGGTGGGCGTGTCCTGGGTGCTGCATCCGACCAATCCCCACGTGCCCACCAGCCACGGCAACGTGCGCTTCCTGATCGCCGAGAAGGAGGGCGAGGACCCGGTATGGTGGTTCGGCGGCGGCTACGACCTGACGCCCTTCTACCCGGTGCTCGAGGACGTGCGCCACTGGCACCGGGTGGCCCGGGACGCCTGCGCGCCCTTCGGCGACGACGTCTACCCGCGCTTCAAGGCCTGGTGCGACGACTACTTCTACTTGAAGCATCGCGACGAGACCCGCGGCGTCGGCGGGCTGTTCTTCGACGACCTCAACGAGGGCGGCTTCGACGACTGCTTCGCCTTCCAGCGCGCGGTCGGCGACAGTTTCCTCGACGCCTACCTGCCGATCGTGCGGCGCCGCCGCGAGACCGCCTATGGCGAGCGCGAGCGCGACTTCCAGCTCTATCGCCGCGGCCGCTACGTGGAGTTCAACCTGGTGTGGGACCGCGGGACCCTGTTCGGCCTGCAGAGCGGCGGGCGCACTGAATCGATCCTGATGTCGATGCCGCCGCTGGCGCGCTGGGAATATGCCTGGACGCCGGAAGCCGGCAGCCCCGAAGCGGACCTCTACGACAACTACCTGGCGCCCCGGGACTGGCTGGGCGAGCAGGACAAGGAGAACCCGGCATGACGGACCGCTACTGTGTCTTCGGCCACCCGATCGGCCACTCGAAGTCTCCGGCCATCCACGCCGCCTTCGCCGAGCAGACCGGCGAGACGCTCGAATACACCGCCATCGAGGCGCCGCTGGACGACTTCGCCGGCGCCTGGCGGGCCTTCGTCGAGGCGGGCGGGCGCGGCGCCAACGTCACCGTGCCGTTCAAGGAAACGGCCTACCGGCTGTGTGATGCGCTCACTCCCCGGGCCGAGCGCGCCGGGTCGGTGAACACCCTGATCCTCGAGGCCGACGGCCACACCCGGGGCGACACCACCGACGGCGTCGGCCTGGTCGGCGACCTCAAGCGCCGCGGTGTGACGCTTTCCGGGGCGCGGATTCTGGTGCTCGGCGCCGGCGGCGCGGTGCGCGGCGTGCTGGAACCGCTGCTGGCGGAAGCCCCGGCGAGCCTGCATATCGCCAACCGCACCGGCGGCAAGGCCGACGGCCTGGCCGCGGACTTCGCGGACCTGGGCCGGGTGAGCGGCGGTGGCTTCGAATCGGTGGAAGGCCCCTTCGATCTGGTGGTCAACGGCACCAGCGCCAGCCTCGGCGGCGATCTGCCGCCGCTGCCGAACGATCTGTTCGCCCCCAGCGCCACCGCCTATGACATGATGTACGGCGCCGAGCCCACGGTCTTCCTGCGCTGGGCCGCCGAGCGAGACGCGGCCACCATTGACGGCCTGGGCATGCTGGTGGGCCAGGCGGCCGAGTCCTTCTCTCTATGGCGCGGCGTACGCCCGGACGTGGAACCGGTGCTGGAGGCGCTGCGACGGGCGCTGTAACGCCACCAGGCCGCGAACAAGAACGCCCCGAGCCATCGTCCGGCTCGGGGCGTTTTTATATGTGGCTCGATAAGGGCGTTTTACACGCTCAGGGCTGTCTATCCGCTCAGGGCTTTCTACCGGCTCAGGGCTGTCTATCCGCTCAAGGCTGTCCGCAGTTCGGCGCCCGCCCGGCCTGCCGATAGCGCTGCAGCGCCTCGTTCATGTCGGACTCGAGGCCCGAGATGCGGCTGCCGTGGCTGGGGTGGGTGGACATCCACTCCGGGGGCTGGCCACCGCCGGCGTTGGCCATGTTCTGCCACAGCGCGACGCTGGCCCGCGGGTCGAAGCCGGCGTCGGCCATCAGCCGCAGGCCGATGGTGTCGGCCTCGCTCTCGTGGCGGCGCGAGAAGGGCAGCAGGATGCCGTACTGGGCGCCCATGCCCAGCGCCGCCATCACCTGCTGGCCGCCGGCGCCTTCCAGGCCGGCGGCCGAGGACAGCACCGAGAGGCCGAGGTTGGTGGCGCTCTGGGTCGAGGCGCGCTCGTTGGCGTGCTGGGCCAGCACGTGGCCGATCTCGTGGCCGATGACCGCGGCGAGCTGGTCCTGGTTCTCGGTGATCTCGAGCAACCCGGTGTTCACCCCCACGTAGCCGCCGGGCAGCGCGAAGGCGTTGGCCGAGTCGTCCTCGAAGACCCGCACCTGCCAGTTCTCCTGCTGCAGTTCGGCGGGCAGGGTGGCGACGATCTCGCGGGTCACGCACTGGGCGAGCCGATCCGGCGCGCCGCCGACGATGGGGCGTTCCTGCTGATACTGGGAGAACGCCTGGGCCCCCATCTGGTCGAGCTGGTCGTCGGACATCAGGGTCAGCTGCGAGCGTCCGGTGGGCGAGGTGGTGCAGGCGGCCAGGGCGACGCTGAGCGCGCCCACGGCGAGACAGTGAATCCAGCGCATCGGAGTCCTCCTGAGGCCGGCCGTGGCAGAGCCACTGGACGGCGAATAAGCGTTCGCCACAAGATACCCCCCACACCTGCAAGATCAACCACGAAACCTGCAAGCATGGAGGAAGTTCATGGACGAGGAATTGTCGCAGCGCCTGCTGTCGCTGCTGGCCCGGGTCGAGCCCTGGCTGCCGCCGGCCGCCGAGTCGGTCGACTGGACGCGTGACGTGGCCGCGCTGTGGGAGCGCCATGCCCTGGGCGGGCGGCTGGTGCCGGTGCCGCCGCGCGACGCCCTGGCCCTCGACGACCTGCTCGGCATCGAGCGCCAGAAGCGCCAGCTGGTCGACAATACCCGCGCCTTCCTGCGCGGTCATCCCGCCAACCACGCGCTGCTGTGGGGCGCTCGGGGCAGCGGCAAGTCGTCGCTGGTACGGGCGCTGCTCAACGGGCTGGGAGGCGAAGGGCTGCGCCTGGTGCAAGTCGACCGCCACGACCTGGGCGCGCTGCCGGCGCTGGTGGCCCAGCTGCGTCACCTGCCGCACCGCTTCGTGGTCTACTGCGACGATCTCTCCTTCGAGCAGAACGACGATGCCTACAAGGCGCTGAAGAGCGTGCTCGACGGCACCCTGACCGGCCCGCCCGAGAACGTGCTGCTCTACGCCACCTCCAACCGCCGCCACCTGCTGCCGGAGTCGATGGCCGACAACGATGCCACCCGCCTGGTCGGCGAGGAGCTCCACCACGGCGATGCGGTCGAGGAGAAGATCTCGCTGTCCGACCGCTTCGGGCTGTGGCTGGCCTTCCACCCGTTCTCCCAGAGCGCCTACCTCGAGGCCTGCGAGCACTGGACCCGGCGCCTCGGCGACGCGGACGACTGGGGCGACGAGGCGCGGGCCGAGGCGGTGCGCTACGCCACCCTGCGCGGCGGACGCAGCGGCCGGGTGGCCTGGCAGTTCGCCTGCCAGTGGATCGGTCGCCAGCGTCTCTACGACCAGGGTTCCGATCACCAAGGCTGATCGCCGATCGGGCTCAGCGTGCCGTCCTCGCCCACGGCCAGGCGAATGGTCGGCGTCAGCAGCCCCGACGGCAGCGTCATGCCCAGGCCGCTGAGATCGCCCGGGGTGATCGCCAGCTCGCTGCCCTGGGGCAGGTCGCCGGTGCGGGCCATCTGCCGGGCCAGGTCGACCAGCGGCGAGAGCTGGCTGCGATCGGCCTGGCGCAGGTCGAAGGCCAGCGGCAGGCGCAGGTCTGCGTCGTCGCCCGGGGTCAGCGTCACGTCCTGCTCATAGCGGCCGTTGATCGCCTCGAGCCCGGGCACGTCCAGGTGCCAGTCGAAGCCGCTCATCTGCACCGCGGGCAGCCCGGCGGGCAGGCCCAGGCCCAGCGCCATGGTGGCCTGTACCGGCAGGCTGCCGGTGCCGAGGCCGGAGGCGATCAGCGACGTGAGATCGGTGGTGTCGAGGCCGGCATCCAGGGCGTAGGGCCCGATGCGGATGTTCTCGACGCCGAGGGACGTCACGGCCAGGCGGAAGGCGAACAGGCCGGTCTGGGGCAGTGCCAGGCAGCCGCCGAGCAGCAGGGCCAGGCAGCCGGGAATCAGGACGCGCGCGCGGCGGCGCAGGGAACGAAGGAACATGGCGACTCTCGCTGACGGGAGGGGTGCCGGCGGCGACCGCCTCGGGGTGACAGACGCAGACCGCCGGCCCGAGGCCCGGCGGTCTGCGCTATCGGCGCGAGTACTATCGGCGAGATTCGCCCGCGCGTCGAGAGTCGACGGATGGCGACACGTCAGCGACGACCGCGGCGCGATTCCTTGGTGCGGTCGAGCTCGCGCTTCTTGGCCTTCTCGCGGTCGCTGGCGCCGGCCATGTGATCGTAGGGGTTCTTGCCCGAGCGGAACTCGAAGCGCATCGGCGTGCCGCGCACCTTGAGCACCTTGCGGAAGGTGTTGGTCAGGTAGCGCTTGTAGGCCTCGGACAGCGACTCGGTCTGGTTGCCGTGCACGACGATGATCGGCGGGTTACTGCCGCCCTGGTGGGCCATGCGCAGCTTGATGCGGCGGCCGTGGATCATCGGCGCCGGATGCTGCTCCACGGCGTCGTGCAGGATGTTGGTCAGGCGGTTGGTCGACCAGTGGCTGTTGGCCGAGGCGAAGGCGCGTTCGATGGACGGGTAGAGATCGCCCACCGCGGTGCCGTGCAGCGCCGAGATGAAGTGCAGGTCGGCGTAGTCGGCGAAGCCCAGGCGGCGCTTGATCTGGGCACGCATCTTGTCCTTGGCCTCGCTCTCCAGGCCGTCCCACTTGTTGACCGCCAGCACCAGGGCGCGGCCGCTGGTCAGCACGTAGTCGAGCAGGTGCAGGTCCTGTTCCACCAGCCCCGAGCGGGCGTCGAGCACCATGATGGCGACATGGCATTCCTTGATCGCCTCGAGGGTCTTGATGATCGAGAACTTCTCGGCGGTCTGGCTGACGTTCTTGCGTCGGCGCACGCCGGCGGTGTCGACCAGCACGTAGGGCTCGCCGCGCCGCTCGAAGGGGATCTCGATGGCGTCGCGGGTGGTCCCCGCCTCGTCGAAGACCACCACCCGCTCCTCGCCGAGCAGGCGGTTGACCAGCGTCGACTTGCCCACGTTGGGGCGGCCGATGACGCCGATGCGGATGCCCTTGGTGCCGGTGTCGAGCGGGATGTCGGCGTCGCGCTCGGGGAAGGGCGTGAGCACCTCGTCGATCAGCGCGGTGACGTTGCGGCCGTGGGCGGCGGCGATCGGATGCGGATCGCCGAGGCCGAGCTGCCAGAAGTCCGCCATGGCGGAGTGCTCTTCCAGGCCGTCGGTCTTGTTGACTACCAGCCAGGTCTTCTTCTGGTTGATGCGCAGGTGGTTGGCGATGGCTTCATCGGCCACGTTCAGGCCGCTGCGGCCGTCGACCAGGAACAGCACGATGTCGGCCTCGTCGATGGCCTGCAGCGACTGCTCGGCCATGGCCGCGTCGATGCCTTCCTCGTCGCCGCTGATGCCGCCGGTGTCGATCACCGTGTAGGCCTTGCCGCCGAGCGCGCCGTTGCCGTACTTGCGATCCCGGGTCAGGCCCGGGAAGTCGGCCACCAGGGCGTCGCGGGTGCGCGTCAGGCGGTTGAAGAGGGTCGACTTGCCCACGTTGGGGCGGCCGACCAGTGCGATCACGGGAGTCATGGTTGCAGTTCCAGGGCCTCGAGGCTGCCGTCGTCGGCCAGGGCGTAGATGCGCTTGCCGTCGGTGAGCGGGGCCACGCTGATGGCGTCGTCGATCTCGGTGCGGCCGACCAGGTCACCCTCGCGGGCGTCGATCAGGTGAAGGTAGCCCTCGAAGTCGCCCACCACCAGGCGGCCGTCGGCGAAGGCGGGGTCGGTCAGCTCGCGGCCCTCGAGGTCATCGAGTTCCCACAGGGTCTCGCCGTTGCCGGCGTTGAAGGCCATCACGTGACTGGCCTCGTCGACCACGAACAGGAAGTCGCCGACCATGACCGGGCTGCGATAGCTGGAGATGTCGCGGGCCCAGAGGATCTCGCCGGTAGTGGCCTGCAGGGCCGCCAGGCGGCCGTTGTAGCTGGTCACGAACAGCCGGCCGTCCTGGGTCAGCAGCGGTTGGCCAGCCAGGTCGACCAGGCGCTCGATCTCGCTGCGGCCCTGGGGCACGGCGATGCGGCGCTGCCACAGCGGCTGGCCGGCGCGGTTGTCGAGGGTGACCAGCCGGCCGTTGGCCTGGCCGGCGAAGGTCACCTGGTCGATGACCCGCGGCGTGCCGGTGCTGCGCAGGGTCAGGGCGGGGCGGTTGCCGCTGTAGACCCAGCGCTCGGCACCGCTGGCGCGGTCCAGGGCGGTCACGCTGCCGTCCACGGCCTGCACCACCAGCAGCTGGCGGTTGGCCTGGGGCGCGGCCAGCACCTCGCTGTTGACGCGGGTGCGCCACAACACCTCGCCGTCGGCCTGGTCCAGGGCCAGCACTTCGCCGTTGCGAGTGCCGAGATAGACCCGGTCGGCCACGGCGGTGAGGCCGCTGGAGGCGGCGGCATCGAGCTCGACGCGCCAGCGCGGCTCGCCGCTGTCGGCGTCGATGGCCTGGACCAGGCCGCTGTGGTCGGCGGCGAACAGCAGGTCGCCGTCCCGGGCCGGGGCCAGCGGATAGCCGCCTTGTCCCAGGCCGTCGCCGACCTGTTCTTCCCACAGGGTCTCGATGCTGGTGGTGCCCGCGGTGTCACGCAGTTCCTTGGGCGGATACTCGGGCTCCACCTGGCCGGCGCAGCCGGTCAGCAGGCCCAGCGCGGCGGTGGCGGCGATGGCGAGTGCAGTCTTGCTCATGAGGTCTCCTCGACGCCCAGATCGTCCAGTTTGAGTTGCACGCCGTAGAGCGGCTGGTCGCCGGCCTCGGAGAGGCTCAGGGCCTCCTGCCAGGCCTGGCGGGCGGCGTCGCGGTCGCCCAGTGCGAGGTGGGCGTCGCCGCGGATGTCGGCGCGCTGGGCGGCCAGCGGCGACGGCAGGTCGCCGTCGAGGGTCGCCAGGGCCGCCTCGGCGTCGTCGCCGGCCAGCTGCAGGCGCGCCAGGCGCAGCCGCGCCACGCCCTGCAGGTAGGGGCGGTCACCGTCGTCGATCAGCGCCGCCAGGGTGCCTTCGGCGGCGTCCAGGTCGCCGGCGTCTACCGCCACGCGGGCGTCCATCAGGCGCGCCAGGTCGGCGTAGAGGCTGTCGCCGTGGTCCTCGACCAGTCGCGTCGTCAGCTCGTCGATGCGCTGGCGGGCGCCGTCATCCAGGCTGTCCTGGCCGCTCAGGGTCAGCACCTGCTGGTAGGTGGCCGAGGCCGCTTCGGCCTGCCCGGTCTGGTAGTCCTGCCAGGCGTTCCAGCCGAAGACCCCGGCGGCGGCGATCGCCGCGCCGGCGATCAGCGAGGTGCCGTTTTCCTTCCACCAGCGCTTGATCGCTTCGACCTGCTCTTCTTCCGTTCTCATCTCCGCCACGGGCGGTCTCCTTGTCTGTCCTAGAGCGTCAGGCGTCGCCTGCCAGCAGGGAGGCGAGGGTATCGGCGAGGGCGTCCTGGTCGAGACGTTGCTGTTCGCGGTCCTCGCGCAGGAACTTGAGCGTCACGGCGTTCTCGGCCAGCTCGTCCTCGCCCAGCAGCAGGGCCAGGCGGGCACCGCTCTTGTCGGCCTTCTTGATGCGGCTCTTGAAGCTGCCGCCGCCGCAGTGCAGCTGCACGCCGAGCTCGGGCCGCGCCTCGCGCAGGCGCTCGCCGAGCAGCAGGGCGGCCGACTCGGTGGCCTCGCTCATCGGCAGCAGGTAGACGTCCAGGTCGCCGCGGGCCTCGTCGGGAACGAGATCCAGGGTGTCGAGCAGCAGGATCAGGCGCTCGATGCCCATGGCGAAGCCGACCGCCGGCACGGCCTTGCCGCCGAGCTGCTCGACGAGGCCGTCGTAGCGGCCGCCGGCACACACCGTGCCCTGGCTGCCCAGCGCGGTGGTGGTCCACTCGAAGACGGTGCGCGAGTAGTAGTCCAGGCCGCGTACCAGCCGCGGGTTGACCACGTAGGCGATGCCGGCGGCGTCGAGCATGGCGGTCAGGCGCTCGAAGTGTTCCTTCGACTCGGCGTCCAGGTGGTCCATGAGCCGCGGCGCGTCGGCCAGCATCGGGGCCATGTCCGGGTTCTTGGAGTCGAGGATGCGCAGCGGGTTGGTCTCGAGCCGGCGGCGGGAGTCCTCGTCGAGCACGTCCAGGTGCTGCTGGAAGTAGCTCACCAGGGTGTCGCGGTAGGCGGCGCGCGCCTCCGGCGAGCCCAGGGAGTTGAGCTCCAGGGTGACGTGCTCGAACAGGCCGAGCTGCTTCCATAGCCGCGCCGAGAGCAGGATCAGCTCGGCGTCGATGTCCGGGCCCTCGAGGCCGAAGGTCTCCACGCCGACCTGGTGGAACTGCCGGTAGCGACCCTTCTGCGGGCGCTCGTGGCGGAACATCGGGCCCTGGTACCACAGCCGCTGGGTCTGGTTGTGCAGCAGGCCGTGTTCCATGGCGGCGCGCACGCAGCTCGCGGTGCCCTCGGGACGCAGCGTCAGGCTGTCGCCGTTGCGGTCCTCGAAGGTGTACATCTCCTTCTCGACGATGTCGGTGACCTCGCCGATGGAGCGCTTGAACAGCGCGGTCTGCTCGACGATGGGGGTGCGGATCTCGTCATAGCCGTAGCGGCTCATGAGGGTGCGCACCTGGCCCTCGAAGTACTGCCACAGCGGGGACTGCTCCGGCAGCAGGTCGTTCATGCCACGAATGGCCTGGATCTTCTTGCTCAATGCTGGCTCCTTGTCGGCACGCCTCAGGCGTCCCGGGCGATGACATCCTGCTCGGCTTGCTCTTTCTCGCGGACCTTGTCGCGGATCATCCGCTCGAGGTCGTCGACCAGGTGGTCGTTGCGCAGCTTGCTGGCGGGCTTGCCGTCGATGTAGACGAGGTTGGCGGGGCTGCCGCCGGTCAGGCCGATGTCGCTTTCCTTGGCCTCGCCCGGGCCGTTGACGACGCAGCCGATGACCGAGACGTCGAGCGGCGTGAGCACGTCGTCGAGGCGCTCCTCGAGTTCGTTCATGGTGCCGATGACGTCGAAGTTCTGGCGCGAGCAGCTCGGGCAGGCGACGAAGTTGATGCCCTTGGCCCGCAGGCGCAGGCTCTTGAGCATGTCGAAACCGACCTTGATCTCCTCGACCGGATCGGCCGCCAGCGACACGCGGATGGTGTCGCCAATGCCGTCCATCAACAGCATGCCGAGCCCGATGGAGGACTTGACGGTGCCCGAACGCAGCCCGCCGGCCTCGGTGATGCCGAGGTGCAGCGGCTGCTCGATGCGGCCGGCGAGGTCGCGATAGGCGGCCACGGCCATGAACACGTCGGAGGCCTTGACGCTGACCTTGAAGTCGGGGAAGTCGAGGCGCTCGAGGTGGTCGATGTGACGCATCGCGGACTCGACCAGCGCGGCCGGGGTCGGCTCGCCGTACTTCTTCTGCAGGTCCTTCTCCAGCGAACCGGCGTTGACGCCGATGCGGATCGGGATGCCGTTGTCGCGGGCGGCGCTGACCACGGCCTGGACGCGGTCCTCGCGGCCGATGTTGCCGGGGTTGATGCGCAGGCAGTCGACGCCGAGCTCGGCGACGCGCAGGGCGATGCGGTAGTCGAAGTGGATGTCCGCGACCAGCGGCACCTCGACCTCGCGCTTGATGCGGCCGAAGGCCTCGGCGGCGTCCATGGTCGGCACCGAGACGCGCACGATGTCGGCGCCTGCCGCCTCCAGCTGGCGGATCTGCGCCACGGTGGCCGCCACGTCGAGCGTGTCGGTGTTGGTCATGCTCTGGACGGAGATGGGGGCGCCGCCGCCGACCGGCACCTTGCCGACATGGATGCGGCGTGACTGGCGACGGGTGATGGGCGATGTAGCGTGCATGGTCGGACTCATTCTCCCAGAGTGAAACGGGCGACGTTGTTGGCGCCGGTGCGCGTGGTCAGGTCCACGGGCTCGCCGCGCCAGCTCAGCTCGACGCCGGTGGCGTTGCCCACGGTCAGGCGGAAGGGCGGCTCGCCCTCGACGGTGGCCGTGGTGCCGGGCTGCTGGAGGCCGACGAAGACGCGTGCGTCGGTGGCGTCGAAGATCTCGGTCCAGGACTGCTCGTTGAAGGTCAGCTCCAGTACCCGGGGATCGGCAGCCGGCTCGGCGGCGGTCTCTGTGTCGGTGTCGCTGCCGTCGTCGGCCTCGTCGGCGGCGACGCTGTCGTCGCCCGCGGCGTCGGTATCCGCATCGGCGATGGTCGTCTCGTCGCCGTCGGCGGTCGCGTCCTCGGTCGGCTCGCCCGTGCTGTCGGCGGCGTCGGTGTCGGCGTCAGGCTCGGCCGCGGCTTCCTCGGCGCGGGTGGCGGCGACTTCCTGGATCCAGTCGCCGGTGCGCTCGTCGCTCGGGGCCTCGCCGCCCTCGGTGATGGTGGTGCCGTCAAGGCTGTCCACCGCCACCGGGGCGTTGTCGCCGGGAGTGGGCGGCTCGCTGCCGCCGCGGCTCTGCCACCACATCAGGGTCAGGCCGACCATGCCGGCGATGACCAGCAGGGTAGCCAGGCGGAACAGCCAGGCGCCGAGCTTCGAGGGCGGCTTGTTGACCACGTGGACCGGGGTCACCTTGCTTTCCTGCTCCTCGCCGCCGCTGTGGGCCCGGTAGGCGGCCAGCACCGGCGCCGGGTCGATGCCCAGCAGATTGGCGTAGCTGCGCAGGTAGCCGCGACGGTAGGTGGCGATCGGCACCTCTTCGTAGTCGTCGCGTTCCAGGCCGTCGATCACCGCCGGCCGCAGATTCAGGGCCTCGGCGACCTCGTCGCGGGACAGCGCCTGGGCTTCGCGCTGGCGGCGCAGCAGCTCGCCGGGCGAGGCCTGGGGGGCGGCGTCGGGCTCCGAATAAGGGTTGTCGCTCATGCGTGCATCCTTCATGAAAAAACGGCGTCAGGGCGCCTCGACGGCGGCCGTGGAGCGTTCGCCCCGGGCGCGTGACAGCTCCTCGGACAGCTGCCGCGCCGCGGGCGTGGGGCCGGCCAGGCGCCGGTAGCGCTGCAGCTGCTGCTCGGCGACCGCGTAGCGCCCCTGGTCGACTTCGAGCTGGGCCAGGCGCAGGTAGCTGTCCGCGCGACGCGGGTCGATGCTCTGGGCACGCTGCAGGCTGTGGCGCGCGGCCTCGATGTCGCCGAGGCGCCGCTGACACTGGCCCAGGTTGGTGAACAGCTGGGCGCGATTGGCATATTGGGTATCGGCGGCGGCCTGCTCGAGCTGATGACAGGCCTCGCGGATGCGCCCCTGATCATACAGGAAGGCGGCATAGTTGTTGCGTGCCCGGGTCAGGTCGGGGGCGGCGTCGATGGCCTGCTGGAAGGTCTCGTCGGCGAGCGCGTCCTCGCCCTGGCGTTGATAGACGATGGCCATGGCCTGCAGCGCCTCGGGGGCGTCGTCGTCGATCTCCAGGGCGCGGTCCAGGGCCGAGAGCGCGCGAGGCAGGTTGTTGCGCTCCAGGTAGGCGGTGCCGAGCCGGGTATAGGCGGCCACGGGGTCGCCGGTGTCCGCTGCGGGCGGCGCCACGTCGGACCGGGTGGCGCAGCCGGTCAGCCAGAGAACGCTCGCCAGGACGACGGTGACGGATAACAGTCGGGAACCGTGCGGGCGGCGTGTCATGGTATCCTCGCTGGGCGGCGGCATGGGGCCGCGCGACCGTGGGTAAAAAAGGCCCGACCATCAAAGCGCCGTGCCCGGTTGAAGTCAAGGCGCCCCCGGGGCTCAGTCGGCGTCGATCTGGATCGACTGGATGTAGCGCGCGTGGCGCTTGGTGCGATCCTTGACCCGGCCCACCAGCTGGCCACAGGCGGCATCGATGTCATCGCCGCGGGTGGAGCGGACCGGCGCGGTGTAGCCCAGGTCGGCCAGCCACTGCTGGAAGCGCATGGTCTGGTTGCGCGACGGCTTCTCGTAGCCCGAGTGCGGGAAGGGATTGAACGGGATCAGGTTGATCTTGCACGGCAGCTCCTTGAGCAGCTCGGCGAGCTCGCGCGCGTGTTCCTGCTGATCGTTGACGTCCTTGATCAGGGTGTACTCGATGGTGACCACGCGGGTGTCGTCGCACTTGCCCAGGTAGCGCTGGCAGGCGTCGAGCAGGGTGCGGATGTCGTACTTGCGGTTGAGCGGTACCAGCTCGTTGCGCAGCTCGTCGTTGGCGGCGTGCAGCGAGATGGCCAGGCTCACGTCGAGCTCGTCGCCGAGGCGGTCGAGCATCGGCACCACGCCCGAGGTGGAGAGCGTGACGCGGCGCTTGGAAAGGCTGTATCCGTTGTCGTCGAGCATCAGCTTCATGGCCGGCACGACGTTGTCGTAATTCAGTAGCGGTTCGCCCATGCCCATCATCACCACGTTGGTGACCGGGCGATTGGCGGTGTCCTTGCGCGGGCCGAAGCTGTTGCTGGCGACCCACACCTGACCGATGATCTCGGCGGCGGTGAGGTTGCGCTGGAAGCCCTGCTTGCCGGTGGAGCAGAAGCTGCAGTCCAGCGAGCAGCCGACCTGGGACGAGACGCACAGGGTGCGGCGCTTGCCGTTCTCGGCGGGGATCAGCACCGTTTCCACGTAGCTGCCGTCCTCCACTTCCAGCACCCACTTGCGGGTGCCGTCGCTGGAGGTGCCCTCGTAGACCACGCTGGGGCCGCGGATCTCGGCGACTTCCTCGAGACGCGTGCGCAGCGCCTTGGACAGGTTGGTCATGGACGCGAAGTCGTCGCAGCCCTCGTGGTGAATCCACTTCATCACCTGGGCGGCGCGGAACTTCTTCTCGCCGATGGACAGGAAGAAGGCTTCCATCTCCTCGCGCGTCATGCCGAGCAGATTGGAGCGTTGGGGTGCGGTGGTGTCGGTCATGGGCGGTCAGCGGCGTCGGTGGGGCTGGGTGCGGGGGCCGGAAGAGGCCCCCGCGCGGCAGTGAGGCTGCCGGTCCGAGAGGAAACCGCGGAGTCGAGGCGCGGGCGCGCCCCGAATCGGCGTTTCCTTAGCGGGCGCAGATCTCGCTGTCTTCGAAGAAGTAGGCGATTTCGCGGGCCGCGGATTCCGGAGAGTCGGAACCGTGGACGGCGTTGGCGTCGATGGACTCGGCGAAGTCGGCGCGGATGGTGCCGGCTTCGGCTTCCTTCGGGTTGGTGGCGCCCATCAGGTCGCGGTTGGCGGCGATGGCGTTCTCGCCTTCCAGCACCTGCACGACGACCGGACCGGAGGTCATGAAGCCGACCAGGGCGCCGAAGAACGGACGCTCGCTGTGCTCGGCGTAGAAGCCTTCGGCCTGCTCCTGGGACAGCTGCAGCATCTTGGCGGCAACGATCTTCAGGCCGGCCTTCTCGAAGCGGCTCTCGATCTCGCCGATGGCGTTCTTGGCGACGGCGTCGGGCTTGATGATGGACAGGGTGCGTTCGTTAGCCATGGGTATGTTCTCCAGTCTGGGAAGTCACGAGCGTTGACGGCCTCGCGCCACCCCGGGAGGGCCGGGGTGGCGCGAGGCCGGAGTAAAGAGGCGTCTCGGCGCCGGGCGCCGAATTGGGCGCAGAGTATACCGTCCCCGAGCGGCGATGGACAATCGGCGCGGCGGGCTCAGACGCTGAAGCTTTCGCCGCAGCCGCACTCGTCCTTGACGTTGGGATTGTTGAAGCGGAAGTAGCGGTTGAGCCCTTCCGAGACGTAGTCCACTTCGCTGCCGTCGAGCACTTCCAGCGCGTCCGGAGCCACGTAGACCTTCACGCCGTGCTCCTCGACGATGATGTCGTCGTTGGCCGCCTCGTCGGCGAAGTCGAGCACGTAGCTGTAGCCGGAACAGCCGCTGGGCTTGACCGAGACCCGCAGGCCCAGGCCGTGGCCGCGTTCGTCGAGCACCCGACGGATCTGGTCGGCGGCGGCGGTGGTGATCGAAAGTGTCGCCATGGTGGTTCTCCTGCGGCGTCGGAGGCTAGCGGCGAAGCCCGGTGAGGGCGTGGCGCAGGGCCTCCAGGGTGCGGTCGATGTCGGCCTCGGTGGTGAAGCGGCCGAAGCTGAAGCGTAGCGAGGCGAGCGCCAAGCGGCGTGGCACGCCGATGTCTTTCAATACATAGGATGGCTCGACGCTGGCGGAGTTGCAGGCCGAGCCGGTGGACAGCGCAATATCGCGCAGCGCCATCAGCAGCGATTCGCCGTCGACGCCCTCGAAGGCCAGGTTGAGGATGTTGGGCACCGAGTGCGCGGTCGCGGTGTTGCGATGCACGCCCTCGAGGCCCTCGAGCCCGGCCAGGAAGCGGTCGCGCAGGGCGGTGATGCGGGCCTGGTCGTCCTCGTGTTCGCGGCCGACAATGACGAAGGCCTCGCCCATGCCGGCGATCTGATGGGTCGGCAGGGTGCCCGAGCGCATGCCGCGCTCGTGGCCGCCGCCGTGGATCAGCGCCTCGAGGCGCAGGTCCGGGTCGCGTTTCACGTAGAGTGCACCGACGCCCTTGGGGCCGTAGGCCTTGTGCCCGGACAGCGACATCAGGTCGATGCCCTGAGCGGCCACATCGAGGGCGATGCGGCCGGTAGCCTGGGCGGCATCGGTGTGGAAGACGGCGCCGCCCGCGTGGGCGACCTCGGCCAGCGCGGCGATGTCGTTGATGGTGCCGAGCTCGTTGTTCACCGCCATCAGCGACACCAGCACGGTGTCCTCGCGCATGGCGGCGCGTAGCGCCTCGGGGGTGACGCGTCCGTCGGACTCGGGCGCGAGCCAGGTCACCTCGACGCCTTCCCGCTCGAGGGCGCGAGCGGTGTCCACCACGGCCTTGTGCTCGATGGTCGAGGTCACCAGGTGGTTGCCGCGCGCGCGGTTGGCGCGCATGTAGCCGGTCAGCGCCAGGTTGTCGGCCTCGGTGGCGCCGCTGGTCCAGACGATCTCGCGCGGGTCGGCGCCGATCAGGTCGGCGACCTGGCGGCGCGCGCTCTCCACTGCCTGCTCGGCCTGCCAGCCGGGCATGTGGCTGCGCGAGGCCGGGTTGGCGAAGGTGCCTTCCAGGGTCAGATAGCGGCTCATCACCTCGGCGACGCGTGGGTCGACGGGCGTGGTGGCGGCGTAATCGAGGTAGACGGATGCGCTCATGGAATCGGACCGGTAAGGGGTTCAGGGCGAGACGGTGGGGATCTGGTCGTCGTCGAGGCGGCGCCGCTGGCGTTCGGCGATGCGCTGGAATTCCTCGCGACCGGCCAGCTGGCCCAGGGTCACGCCCTCGAGGTAGCCGTGAATCTGGTCGGACAGCTCGTTCCACAGATGGTGGGTCAGGCAGGTGTCTCCCTGCTGACAGTCCGACAGGCCGCCGCAGCGGGTGGCGTCGACCGACTCGTTGACCGCGTCGATCACCCGGGCCACCGAGATGGCGTCCGGCGCCAGCGCCAGCAGGTAGCCGCCACCCGGACCGCGCACGCTGTCCACCAGCCTGGCGCGCCGCAGGCGGGCGAACAGCTGCTCGAGGTAGGACAGCGAGATTTCCTGGCGACGCGAGATGTCGGCGAGGCTGGTGGGGCCTTCGTCGGCATGCATGGCCAGGTCGAGCATGGCGGTGACGGCGTAGCGTCCCTTGGTGGTCAGGCGCATGGGGGCATTACCTCGGTGCCGGCGCGGGCGTCGGCCAGCGGCGAGGCGGGCCGATTCCGGCGGCGTCGGATCGGGCCAATATTATGAGGAAGCCCGAGTATCACGGTCAACCATTCTGGCGGCGGCGCGCGGCGGTGTCGCCGCCTTCGGCCTCGGTGTGGTCCTGGGCATCCGCGGTCTTGTCGCCCTGGGGCTCGTCCTGAGGGCCGCAGCAGCTGTCCACGTCGGCGAGGACGTTGGCGAAGTCCTCGTCGCGCAGCTCGGGCAGATTGCTGTCGCGAAAGCCGGCGTCGATGCTGCGCAGGGTGGTGCACATGCGCTCGAGGCGCTCGTCGACGGCGTGCATGTGGTCGAGCATGGCCTGCATCGAGCGAGCCACCGGGTCGGGCATGTCCTGGCTGACGCCATAGGCGTCGAAGCCGAACTTGCGGCGCATGGCCTCGCGGCGTTCCGGGTCGACCTCCAGCGGGGTGACGGTGTCGGGCTCGTCGCGCTTGACCACCTTGCCGGGGATGCCGACCACGGTGGCGCCGGCCGGCACCTCCTTGGTGATCACGGCGTTGGAGCCGACCTTGGCCCCGGCGCCGACGGTGAACGGGCCGAGGATCTTGGCCCCGGCGCCGACGATGACGCCGTCCTCCAGGGTCGGATGGCGCTTGCCCTTGTTCCAGCTGGTGCCGCCCAGGGTCACGCCCTGGTAGAGGGTGACGTCGTCGCCGACCTCGGCGGTCTCGCCGATCACCACGCCCATGCCGTGGTCGATGAAGAAGCGCCGGCCGATGGTCGCCCCGGGGTGGATCTCGATGCCGGTGAACCAGCGCGCCAGGCTCGACAGGGTGCGGGCCAGCCACTTGAGGTTCTTCTGCCACAGCCAGTGGCTGAGCCGATGGACGAGCAGGGCGTGCAGTCCGGGATAGTTGGTGAGCACTTCCAGGAAGTTGCGCGCCGCCGGGTCACGGTCGAATACGCTGTTGATGTCTTCGCGCAGACGTTGAAACATGCGGCGGGTCCTTGGTTGAAGAGCCAGGCGTTGCGGGGCAAGCGGCCGAACGGGAGCGGGGAATGTCTTCATAGTGGGGGTGCGGCGGGCCGGCTTCAAGCCGTGGCCCGCCGCACCCCCGGCACCGGCTCAGTCGCTGCCGGGCTCGCCGGAGGCCCGCTCGCCGGTGGACGGCTGCTCCGGCCGGGCCAGCTTCTCGGTGTTCGAGAGGATGCCGCGCAGGATGTTGAGTTCCATGCGCTCCGGGCGGGCGCGCAGCGTGAAGCGACGCAGCCGCGCCATCAACTGGCGGGGCTGGGCCGGATCGTGGAAGCCGATCGCGATCAGGGTGCGCTCGAGGTGCGTGAAGTAGTGCTCCAGCTCCTCGTGGCTGGCCAGCGGCTGGGCATCGTCTTTCTCCGCGGACGCCGCCGGCGTCTCGCCGTGTTCCATCCACGCCAGCCGGCACTCGTAGGCCAGTACCTGCACCGCGGCGGCCAGGTTCAGCGAGCTGAAGTCCGGGTTGGTGGGGATGTGCACATGGGCATGGCAGCGCTGCAGCTCGGCGTTGGTCAGGCCGCTGTCCTCGCGGCCGAAGACCAGCGCCACACGGCCGCCCGGGGCGGCCAGTTCCTCGGGCAGTCGCTCGCCGAGCGCGCGGGGCGTGATCATCGGCCAGGGCAGGGTACGCGAGCGGGCGCTGGCGCCGACCACCAGGGTGCAGTCGGCGACCGCTTCCTCCAGGGTCTCCACGGTGCGGGCGGCGTGGACCAGCGCGTCGGCGCCGGAGGCCCGCGAGACGGTATCGGCGGTGAGCGGTTCGCAGCGCGGCGCCACCAGGGCCAGGTCCGCCAGGCCCATGTTGTGCATGGCGCGGGCGGTGCCGCCGATGTTACCGGGATGGCTGGTGCCGATCAGGACGATGCGGATGCGCTCGAGCATGGGGAGGGCCTGTCTGGTGTCGCGTCGATGGTGAAGGGGCGAGAGTCTAGCATGCCGCGGCTTTGCGTGGCGCGGCTCCCGTGCTTCTGCTAGGATGCGCGCCGATCTCCGTTCTTTAACACCACCGACTCCCCAAGGCCCGATCATGCATCCGATGGTCCAGTACGCCCTGCGTGCCGCACGCAGCGCCGGCGAACAGTTTCTGCGTATCCGTGAGCGTATCGAGAACGCCCACGAAGAACACAATCTCGACAAGCTGCTCGAGGACACCGCCCGCAACGCCGAGGCGCTGATCACCCGCCAGCTGTCCCGTGGCTACCCCCAGCACGGCGTCGTCGGCCGCTACACGCCGCACCGCGCCGGCGAAGGCGAGGGCGCCGACGTGCTGTGGCGCATCGAACCCTTCCACGGCTACTCCAACCTGGCCGTCGCCGCGCCGAGCTTCGCACTGTCGCTGGTATGCCTGGTCAAGGGCCGCCCGGAGCATGCGGTGGTGATCTGCCCCTTCAGCGATGACGAGTACCTGGCCAGCCGCGGCCGCGGTGCCCAGCTCAACGGCAAGCGCCTGCGCGTCTCCAAGGCCACTGCGATCCCCGGCTCCCGCATCGCCATGAGCCTGCCGGAAAGCTGGGTGCGTGAGCGCCAGCTGCCGTCCTACCTGACCGTCACCCAGCAGCTGGCGCCCCAGGTGGACCTGATGCGCGCCTCCGGCTGCGGCCTGCTGGACCTCGCCGATCTGGCCGCCGGCCGCGTCGACGCCGCCTTCGTGATGGGCATCGACGAGCAGGACCTGCTGGTCGGCTCGCTGCTGCTCAAGGAAACCGGCGCCCTGCAGGGCACGCCGGACGGCCAGCCCTCGGTGACCACCGATGGCCAGCTGATGGCCGCCGGACCGCGGATGTTCAAGGCCCTGCTGAAGCAGCTCAAGCCGCACTTCTGAGCCTCGGCGCCTGACGACGTCGGCGGATGACGAGACGCCCCCGCGGCCCAGCCGCGGGGGCGTCTGCGTTTCAGGGGAGCAGCGACAGAAGTATGACGTTCTCGAGACTGTTCTGGGCGCGCCACTGGGTGTAGCGTGGGGAGGTCGGCGGCATTTTTTCGCCCCGGCTCCATGCACCCCGGCCACCCTCTCTTCACCGGCCGGGCCATGCCCCTCATTCGCGAGAGGAGTGATGATGGAACCGCTCAGCTATTACTACTACAACGTGCTGGAAAGCCTGGAGAAACCGTGCGACGTGCCGGCCCTGCATCTCCAGGAAGGCTACGACCTGCTGTACCGCTACGGCGGCCGGGTCGAGATGGACCTGATCCGCCGTGCCGAGGCGGCCAGCGCGAATGGCGAGCCCTACCACTGGCACGAGTCGCTGGACGACGAGCAGCGCGACAAGCTGCGTCGCGCCCTGGATGACGAGAACCCGGCCAAGATCCTCAAGGTGATGCAGCGCAACGGCTACGCCGGCGTGCTCTATCATCATGCCCGCGAAGTCTTCGCTCCCGATACGGACGACGAGGCGCAGGGCGTCGCCTAGGCACGACCCGAGGCGAGCCCGCCGCCCACTCGGCGGCACGCGGCACGAGAAGCCCCCGGCGACCCCGGGGGCTTTTTGCTGTGTGGGAGAGGCGAGAGGCTGGCGCGAGGCGTCAGCCGCTGGAGCGGGCCAGCTCCTGCTTGAGCCACTCGACCAGTCGATCGATGTCCCGCCGCGGGGCGCCCGTCGGCAGCCACAGCCCGAGCCGGGCCGGGGTCTCGATGAAGCCCCAGGGCGCGACAAGCCGGCCCGTGCGCAGGTCTTCCTCCACCAGGTAGGACGGCGCGATGGCCACGCCCAGGCCTACCAGCGCCGCCTCGAGCATGTAGTGCAGGTGCTCGAACGACTGGTCGTGGCGCATCGTCGCGGGGTCCAGCCCTCGGGCCGCGAACCACTGCGACCAGGCCTGGGGGCGCGACTGGGTATGCAGCATCGGCAGCGTGGTCAGCGCGGCAGGGGCGGTAGCCGGGCTGGCGTCCTCGAGCAGTTCCGGTGCCAGCACCGGCCCCATGCGCTCCGGGGCCAGCTCGACGACCCGCACCCCGTCGGGCCAGGGCGGCTCGGCGAAGCGCAGCACGGCGTCGACGTCGGTACCGAGCCGGCCGGCGACTTCGTCGTCGGCGGTCAGGTGCAGGTTCAGCTCCGGGCACTGGGCCTTCAGCCGATCCAGTCGAGGGATGAACCAGCGGGCCAGGAAGCTGCCGGGGCAGCCGAGCACCAGCGGCGCCTCCGAGGCGCGTCGGCGCAGCTGGGTGCAGGCCTGGCCGAGGCGCTCGAAGGCCTGTGAGGTCGAGGCACGCAACAGCTCGCCCTCCTGGGTCAGCGCCAGGCCGCGGCCCTGGCGCCGGAACAGCGTCACCCCGAGCTGTTCCTCGAGCTGCCTGAGCTGGCGGCTGACCGCGCCATGGGTGACGTGAAGCGCCTCGGCGGCGCGCGTGACGCTCAGCGTGCGGGCCGTCTCGTCGAAGGCGCGCAGGGCATTCAGCGAGGGCAGTCGATCACTCAAGACGGGCTCCAGTCATGTCAGCTTTTCTCACAGATTAGCGAGCAATGATCGCTTATCACAGGGTGCGGCGCGATTTATCGTGGTGGCCATTCCCCACTGATCATCAGGAGTCGTCACCATGGGTCTGCCGCACCCCACCGCCGAGATCGCCCCCGATGCCGATGGCTTCTTCGGCCGCTTCGGTGGTCGCTTCGTCGCCGAAACCCTGATGCCGCTGATCCTCGAGCTGCAGGAAGCCTATGAGTCGGCCAAGCAGGACCCGGACTTCCACGCCGAGCTCGACGCGCTGCGCCGCGACTACATCGGCCGCGAGAGCCCGCTGTATCTTGCCGAGCGGCTGACCGAGGCGCTCGGCGGCGCGCGGATCTATCTCAAGCGCGAAGACCTGATGCATACCGGCGCGCACAAGATCAACAACTGCATCGGCCAGGTGCTGCTGGCCCGGCGCATGGGCAAGAAGCGCATCATCGCCGAGACCGGCGCCGGCATGCACGGCGTGGCCACCGCCACCGTGGCGGCCCGCTTCGGCATGGAATGCATCATCTACATGGGCAGCACCGACATCGACCGCCAGCAGCCCAACGTGCAGCGCATGAAGCTGCTGGGCGCCAGGGTGATCCCGGTGACCAGCGGCACCGGCACCCTGAAGGACGCGATGAACGACGCCCTGCGCGACTGGGTGACCAACGTCGCGGACACCTTCTACATCATCGGCACCGTGGCCGGCCCGCACCCGTATCCGGCCATGGTGCGTGACTTCCAGTCGGTGATCGGCCAGGAGGTGCGCGAGCAGCTGGCCGAGAAGGAGGGGCGGCTGCCCGACTCGCTGGTGGCCTGCATCGGCGGCGGCTCCAACGCCATGGGCCTGTTCCACCCCTTCCTCGAGGACGAGAGCGTGCGCCTGATCGGCGTGGAAGCCGCCGGCGAAGGCCTGGACACCGGCAAGCACGCCGCCAGCCTGCAGGGCGGCAGCCCTGGCGTGCTGCACGGCAACCGCACCTTCCTGCTGCAGTCCGCCGAGGGCCAGATCACCGACGCGCACTCCATCTCGGCGGGGCTGGACTATCCGGGCATCGGCCCCGAGCACGCCTGGCTGCACGAGGTCGGCCGCGCCGAGTACGTCGCCGTGACCGACGACGAGGCGCTCGACGCCTTCAAGACCCTGTGCCGCCTGGAAGGCATCATCCCGGCGCTGGAGTCGTCCCACGCCATCGCCCACGCGATCAAGCTGGCGCCGACGCTGCCCGAGGATCACGTCATGGTGCTGAACCTGAGCGGGCGCGGCGACAAGGACATGACCACCGTCACCGAACGCCTGGCCGACGAGCTGGCCGCCGACGCACCGGCACAATGAGGAGAGAGACGATGACCCAACGCCACGACCGCATCGCGCGCCGCTTCGACGAGCTCAAGGCCGCCGACCGCGCCGGCCTCGTCACCTTCATCAGCGCTGGCGATCCCGACTACGACACCAGCCTCGAGACCCTGCTGGCGCTGCCCGAGGCCGGCGCCGACGTGATCGAGCTGGGCATGCCTTTCACCGACCCGATGGCGGACGGCCCCTCTATCCAGGCCTCCACCCTGCGCGCCCTGGAAGGCGGGCAGACCATGGCCAGGACCCTGGACATGGTGCGTGTCCTGCGCGAGCGCGACGACGCCACCCCGGTGGTGCTGATGGGCTACTACAACCCCATCTACTGCATGGGCGTCGAGGCCTTTCTCGCCGAGGCCGCCGAGGCCGGCGTCGACGGGCTGATCGTGGTCGACCTGCCGCCGGAGCACGACGCCGAGCTGTGCCTGCCGGCCCAGGCCCACGGCCTCGACTTCATCCGCCTGGCGACCCCGACCACCGACGCCAGGCGCCTGCCGCTGGTGCTCGAGAACACCTCGGGCTTCCTCTACTACGTCTCCAGCACCGGCGTGACCGGCGCCGCCGCGCCATCCGCCGAGCGCGTGGCGCAGGAGGTCGAGGCCATCCGCGTGCACTCCGACCTGCCGATCGGCGTCGGCTTCGGCATCCGCACTCCCGAGCAGGCCGAGCGCATCGCCCGCTTCGCCGACGCGGTGGTGGTCGGCTCGGCGCTGACCGACACCGTGGCCGCGGCCGAGAGCCCCACCGAGGCCTCGCGCGGCGTGCTCGAGCTGACCCGCTCGCTGGCCGGCGCGGTGCGCCGCGCCCGGGAGCCGGTGACCCAGGACTGAGCCGACGCCTCGCAAGAGGCCCGTCCAGCCACGACGACGCCACCCCTCGGGGTGGCGTCTCGCGTTTCAGGGAGCCGTGTGGCACGGAAGTGCGTCGGCATCAGGTGTAGGCCGAGGCCTCGCCGGAGGCGGGATCGGCGGCCGGGGACGGCGTGCCGTCATCGGGTCGGCGCTGCTGGAGGGCGGCGCGTACCTCGTCCATGTCATCGTCGTTCAGGCCGAACAGGTAGGTGGCCCAGAACATCAGCAGGCAGACGATGGCGGGGATCAGGGTCAGCAGCAGGCTGATGACCAGCAGCGCCGAGTCGCTCTGCTGGTCGACATTGGCCTGATAGCCGCCCCACGACAGCAGGAACCCGATCATCCCGCCCGAGACCGCCAGCCCCATCTTGAGGAAGAACAGGTTGCCGGCGAAGGAGACCCCGGTGTTGCGCTGTCCGGTCTTCCACTCGCCGTAGTCCTCGGCGTCGGCCATCAGCGCCCAGGAGATGGGGGCGCCGACGCCGTGCATGAAGCTGACCAGCACGAAGAGCAGGCTCGCCACGATGGCCCACTGGCCGGGCACCAGGAACAGCAGGCAGGAGGCCGCGATCAGGGCCAGGGTGCTGGCCTGGAACACCTTGCGCTTGCTGATGCGCCGGCTCAGCCGAGGCGATAGCGCGGTCCCGGCGATGCTGGCGAGCGCGCCGCTGGTGATGAACGCCGAAATGCCCAGGGTGCCGAAGCCCAGCACGTAGGTGGCGAAGTAGATCGCCGCCCCCTGCCGCAGGAAGAACTGCAGCGCCTGCAGGAAGGTCACGCCGAGCACGATCCGCCACTTCAGGTTCATGGCCAGGGCCTTGAGCTTGGCGGCCAGCCGGTCGTGTTGCGTCGGCGTCGGGTGCACGCGTTCCCTCACGGTCAGGAAGCAGAACAGGAACATCCCGAGCCCGATCGCCGACATGATGGTCATGCTGTACTGGAAGCCCTTGGCCTCGTCATCGCCGCCGATCCATTCGACCAGCGGCATCAGGCCGCTGTTGAGGATCAGGTAGGCCACGCCGACCAGGATGAAGCGCCAGGACTGGAACGACACGCGCTCGCGGTGATCGTCGGTGATCACGCCCCCCAGCGCGCAGTAGGGGATGTTCACCGCGGTATAGAGCAGCGACATGATGAAGTAGGTGGCGAAGGCGTAGGCGATCTTGGCCGTGCCGGACCACTCGGGAGTGGTGAACATCAGCACGCAGGCCACGGCCAGCGGCACCGGCACGAACAGCAGGTAGGGCCGGAAACGCCCCCAGCGGCTGCGGGTGCGGTCGGCGAGCGCGCCCATCAGGGGATCGGTGATGGCATCCACGAAGCGCATCGAGAGGAAGATCGTGCCGACCACGGCGGGGGAGATGCCGTAGACGTCGGTATAGAAGTACGAGAGATACATGACCACGGCGGCGAAGGTCATGTTGTTGCCGGCATCGCCCATGCCGAAGCCGATTTTCTCGACGATGCCGAGTCTGCGTTGTGTCATCGCGCGCTCCTCGCTCGTTATTATTTAGCAGGCAAAGCCTAGGGAGCGTCCTGGGATAGCGTCTAATATATGGATTCCGGCTATTTGATATTCAAACAGTTATCGGAAGCGTTAAGAAGATGATTCGGCACGCCTTTGCGGGAAAGTCCTCCGCCTCGGGGACGCCTAAAGTCGACGTCGCCAGGCGGACGAGGGAAGTGTTGCCGCCCTGAACGACGACACCCCGCCGAAGCGGGGTGTCGTGAACGGATGGTGAGGCAATGCCGTCAGGGCAGCTCCTCGGCCTCCGGATCTTCCTTCCTGGCCGGGATCAGATCCTCGCGACTGAGCTTCAGCGGCAGCAGCAGGGCCGCGGCCACGTAGATCGACGAGAAGGTACCCACGGCGATGCCGATGATCAGCGCGACGGCGAAGTAGTGAATCATGTCGCCGCCCAGGATCAGCAGCGCCAGCAGCACCAGCAGGGTGGTGCCGGAGGTGGCCAGGGTCCGCGACAGGGTCTGGTTGATCGCCTCGTTGAAGATCGCCGGCATGTCGTCGATGCGCGACTTGCGGATGTTCTCGCGGATGCGGTCGTAGACCACGATGGTGTCGTTGAGCGAGTAGCCGATCACCGCCAGCACCGCGGCCAGCACCGTGAGGTCGAACTCGAAGCCGAACAGGGCGAAGGCGCCGATCACGATCACCACGTCGTGGACGAGGGCCAGCAGGGCGCCGAGGGCGAACTTGTACTGGAAGCGGAAGGCGACGTAGAGCATCACGATGCCGAGCGCCACCAGCATGCCCATGCCGCTCTGGTCGCGGAGCTGGTCGCCGACCTGGGCGCCGACGAATTCGGCGCGCACCAGGTCGACGCTGGCGCCGCCCTGGTTCAGCAGGTCGACCACCTGGTCGCCGACGCCGGCATCGAAGGCCTGCTGCAGGCGGATCAGCACCTCGGTGGAGGCGCCGAAGGTCTGCACCGCCACGTCCTGGAAGCCGGCGGCTTCCAGGGCCTCACGCACGCTGGCCAGCGCCGGCGCGGTGGCGTAGCGGACCTCGACCAGGGTGCCGCCGGTGAAGTCCAGGCCCAGGTTGAGCCCGTTGACCAGCAGGGCGACGATCGACACCAGCAGCATCATCCCGGAGGCGATGAAGGCCAGCCGGCGTTTGCCCATGAAGTCGAGCTGTCGATTGATGAACGATTGCATGGCCTTCTCCTAAATCCAGAGCTTCTTCACGGGCTTGCGGCCGTAGCACAGGTTGACCATGGCGCGGGTCACCATCAGCGAGGTGAACAGCGAGGTCAGGATGCCCAGCGACAGCGTCACGGCGAAGCCCTTGACCGGGCCGGTGCCGATCGAGAACAGGATCAACGCCACCAGCAGGGTGGTGATGTTGGCATCGACGATCGAGGTGAAGGCGCGCTCGTAGCCGGCGTGGATGGCCTGCTGGGCCGAGAGCCCGCCGCGCATCTCCTCGCGTATGCGCTCGAAGATCAGCACGTTGGCATCCACCGCCATGCCCAGCGTCAGCACGATACCGGCGATGCCGGGCAGCGTGAGCGTGGCCCCGAGCAGCGACATGGCCGCCACCAGCATCACCAGGTTGAAGGCCAGCGCGACGTTGGCGATCACCCCGAACACCTTGTAGCGGATCAGCATGAAGGCCACGACCAGCAGCAGGCCGATCTGCACCGAGAGGATGCCGCGTTCGATGTTCTTCTGGCCGAGGCTCGGCCCGATGGTGCGCTCCTGGGCGAAGTAGATCGGCGCGGCCAGCGAGCCGGAACGCAGCAGCAGCGCCAGGTCGGCCGCCTCGGTGGGCGAGTCCAGCCCGGTGATGCGGAAGCTGTTGCCCAGCGCGCTCTGGATGGTGGCCAGGCTGATGATGCTGCGCTCGGTGTAGGGCGAACGTACGACGGTTTCCTCGCCGTCCTCCATCACCGTGCGCTCGCGGGTCTTGTGCTCGATGAACAGCACCGCCATGTTGCGTCCGATGTTGGTGCGGGTGGCGCGGTTCATCAGGGTGCCGCCGGTGCCGTCCAGGTTGATGTTGACCTGGGGCCGACCGTTCTCGTCGAAGCTGCGGTTGGCGTTCGAGACGCTGTCGCCGGTGATGATGACGTCGCGCATCAGGGTGGCGGTGCGTTCCGCGTTGCGGAAGGCATAGGTCTCGGTCTCGGCCTCCGGGGTGTCCGGCCGCGCCTCGAGGCGGAACTCCAGGTTGGCGGTGGCGCCGACGATGCGCTTGGCCGCGGCGGTGTCCTGCACGCCGGGCAGCTCGACGACGATGCGCGCCGGCCCCTGGCGCTGGACCAGCGGTTCGGCCACGCCGAGCTCGTTGACGCGGTTGCGCAGCGTGGTCAGGTTCTGGTTGACCGCGTAGTCCTGGATCTCCTGCACGGCGGTGTCGGTCAGCGTCATCGCCAGGCCGGCGCCGCGGTCGCGCTCGAGGTCACTGTACTCGAACTCGGGGAAGTCGCGGCTGATCAGGCGGCGGGCCTCGTCGCGATCTTCCTCGTTCATGAAGTCCATGTGGATCGAGCGTTCCTCGACCTCGGTATTGCGATAGCGGATCCGCTCGTCGCGCAGGGTCTCGCGCATGGCGCTGGCGTTGACCTCTAGGCGCTGGGTCAGGGCCGCCTTCATGTCGACCTCGAGCAGGAAGTGCACGCCGCCGCGCAGGTCCAGGCCCAGGGTCATGGGGGAGGCAGCCAGCGATTCCAGCCAGCCCGGAGTGGATTCGGCCAGGTTCAGCGCCACCACGTAGTCGTCGCCCAGGCGCTCGCTGAGCATGTCGCGGGCCTGGATCTGGTCGTCGGCGTTGTCGAGACGGATCAGCACGCTGCCGGCGTCGCGTTCGACGGACTGGATGCCGAGGCCGGCGTCGGTGAGGGAGCTCTCGAGCTGCTCGAGGCGGCGTTGGTCGAGGTTGAAGTCGCCCCCGTCGCTGCTGATCTGTACCGCCGGGTCCTCGGGGAAGAGGTTGGGGAGAGAGTAGATCAGGCCGACGGAGAGCACGAGGAGTATCAGCAGATACTTCCACAGGGGATAACGATTGAGCATGGGGGCCCTGCCCTCAGGTTGCTGATGATGGGACGGACGCTGCGCCATCACGAGCACCGGGCGGAGCCGGTCGGCCGGGCCCCGCCTCGGTGGTCGCAGGGCAGCCCGCACGGCCGGGTAGGCGTGCGGGCGCGGGGGCATCCGATCAGATGGACTTGAGCGTGCCCTTGGGCAGAACGGAAGCCACGGCGTTCTTCTGGACGCTGACCTCGGTGCCTTCGGCGATTTCCATGGACAGGAACTCGCTGTCTTCGCTGACCTTGGTGATGCGGCCCATCATGCCGCCGCCGATGACGATCTCGTCACCCTTGGACAGGCCGGCGATCAGCTGCTTGTGCTGCTTGGCCCGCTTGGCCTGCGGACGCCACAGCAGGAAGTAGAAGATCAGCACGAAGCCGACCAGCATCACGATCTGGGCGATGCCACCGCCCGGAGCGGCGCCAGCGTCCTGGGCCATGGCCGGGGAAATGAGGAAGTCCAGCATGTACGACGATCTCCTGAGTCGCGGGGAAACAAGACGCCTTCCAGCGGCGCTCGACGGCCGGCCACGGGGGCCGGCCGTCGATCAATTCGGAGCGGGGGGAACCGGCAGACCGCGCTGCGCGTAGAACCCTTCCACGAAGTTCGCCAATGTACCCGCTTCGATAGCACCGCGCAAACCAGCCATCAGGCGCTGGTAATGGCGCAGATTGTGGATGGTATTGAGCATCGAGCCGAGCATCTCGCCGCAGCGGTCGAGGTGATGCAGGTAGGCGCGGGAGAAGTTGCGGCAGGTGTAGCAGTCGCATTCCTCGTCCAGCGGACGGGTGTCGTGGCGGTGCTTGGCATTGCGGATCTTGACCGTGCCTTCCCCGGTGAACAGGTGGCCGTTGCGCGCGTTGCGGGTCGGCATCACGCAGTCGAACATGTCGACGCCGCGGCGCACGCCTTCCACCAGGTCCTCCGGCTTGCCCACGCCCATCAGGTAGCGCGGCTTGTCGGCCGGCATCCATTCGGGCAGGTAGTCGAGCACCTTGATCATCTCTTCCTTGGGCTCGCCGACCGACAGGCCGCCGATGGCGTAGCCGTCGAAGCCGATCTTCTCGAGGCCCTCGAGCGAGGCCTCGCGCAGCTCGGGATACATGCCGCCCTGGATGATGCCGAACAGCGCCGAGGGCGAGTCGCCGTGGGCGTCGCGGGAGCGCTGGGCCCAGCGCAGCGACATCTCCATCGACTTCCTGGCCTCGTCCTCGGTGGCCGGGTAGGGCGTGCACTCGTCGAAGATCATCACGATGTCCGAGCCCAGTGAGCGCTGCGCGGCCATCGATTCCTCGGGGCCCATGAACACCTTGGAACCGTCCACCGGCGAGCGGAAGTGCACCCCCTGCTCGGTGATCTTGCGCATCTCGCCGAGCGAGAACACCTGGAAGCCGCCGGAGTCGGTGAGGATCGGCTTGTCCCACTGGGCGAAGTCGTGCAGGTCGCCGTGCTCCTCGATGACCTCGGTGCCCGGGCGCAGCCACAGGTGGAAGGTGTTGCCGAGGATGATCTCGGCGCCGATCTCCTTGACCGACTCGGGCGTCATGCCCTTGACGGTGCCGTAGGTGCCCACCGGCATGAAGGCCGGCGTTTCCACGGTGCCTCGCGGGAAGCTGAGGCGGCCGCGGCGCGCCCGGCCATCACTGGCCAGGTGCTCGAAGTTCATGAAGCATTCGTCTCGCATGGGGTCTCTCGAAATTCGTCGAAGCGGTCGGCCGGCGCATGGCCGAGCGGCTCGGATCAGCGGGCGCGCGTCAGCAGCATCGCATCGCCGTAGCTGAAGAAGGCGTACTCTTCGCGCACCGCCTCGCGGTAGGCGGCCATCACCGTCTCATAGCCGGCGAAGGAGGACACCAGCATCAGCAGGGTCGACTCCGGCAGGTGGAAGTTGGTGATCAGGGCGTCGACCACCCGCCAGTCGTAGCCGGGATAGATGAAGATGTCGGTCTCGCCGCTGTAGGGCGCGATCTCGCCGTCGTCGCTCTTCAGGCAGGCCGATTCCAGGCAGCGCACGCTGGTGGTGCCCACCGCGATGACGCGGTTGCCCCGGGCGCGGGCGGCGCGCACCTGCTCGCAGACCGCCTCGGAGACCTCGATCCACTCGCTGTGCATCTCGTGGTCGCGGATGTCGTCGGCGCGCACCGGCTGGAAGGTGCCGGCGCCCACGTGCAGGGTGACGAAGGCGCTTTCCACGCCCTTCTCGGCCAGGGCCTCGAGCAGCGGCTCGTCGAAGTGCAGCCCCGCGGTGGGGGCGGCCACCGCGCCCTCGCGGCGGGCGTAGACGGTCTGGTAGCGCTCGCGGTCGGAGAGCTCGTCCTCGCGGGTGATGTAGGGCGGCAGCGGCATGTGGCCGTGCTGCTCCAGCAGCTCCACCAGCGGCGTCTCGCCGAGGAATCGCAGCTCGAACAGCGCATCGCGGCGGCCCTCGACCACGGCGCGGATGCCGCCCTCGAACGCGATCTCGGTGCCGGGCTTGGGCGACTTGCTCGAGCGCAGGTGGGCCAGGCCGCGATGGGCGTCCAGCGGGCGCTCCAGCAGCATCTCGACGCGCCCGCCGCTGGCCTTGTGGCCGTGCAGTCGGGCCGGGATCACCCGGGTGTCGTTGAACACCAGCAGGTCGCCCGGGTCGAGGGTCTCGAGCAGGTCGGGGAAGCGGCGGTGCGCGAGCGAGCCGCTCTCGCCGTCGACGCACAGCAGTCGGCAGTCGCTGCGTTGCTCGGAGGGATAGCGGGCGATCAGCGCCTCGGGGAGCTCATAGTGGAAATCGGCGCGCTGCATGGGGTGAAACGTCCGGATGGTGGGATGAGAAGGGCGGCTCGGCCGAGCCATTGGCAAGCCGCCTAGGATACCCTGTCGCCGCCGCGAAGTCAGGGGTCGCGATTGACCTCCCGTCCGGCCCACGTATAATGCAGCGCCGTTGCCGGTGTGGCGGAATTGGTAGACGCAGCGGATTCAAAATCCGCCGGGTGCAAGCCCTTGTCGGTTCGAGTCCGACCACCGGTACCATGAAATCAAGCACTTACCTCCCTCCTTGTGCTTGTTCTGATTCAGTATTCCCTAAAGTGTCAACAAGGTGTCCACGCCGGTCATCGTCTCGTCGTGCCCATTGTCCTGTACGCCCTTACTGCCCCGCGTCCTGGCTCTTGTGTCCGTCGAAAGCTCAAGCAGCGTTCATTTATTAGTTTTCATTGATTCACTACGCCTCCCGTGGCGTATGCATATTGGAAGGGTGTCGGCATCCCTCAGCCCGACACATCCCCGTATCCTTCGCGGCCTTCTCCGGCCGCGTTTTTTATGCCCGGAGGCCTGGCTCGGGAGGATGGCGTTACGCCTAAAGATAAAAAATATTCGCATTTGCATTGACGGGCGAGCGAGGAACACTTACGTTGAGCACGTGGCGTTGATGAACCGCCACGGCTGACGGCCGCTAGGGTCAGCGGTTGTCGGCTTCTCCTCATTGCTAGTCACGGTCTCTCGCCGCCTCCTCAGGGCGGCTTTTTTTGGTCCTGCATTTCTTCCCGTTTAGCAGGTGTTTCATCGAGCGAAAACGTCGCGATTGTCATTGAATCGATTCATCGGAAAAGACACTTCATTGACCTGAATCAGTTGTTTTCTTGTCGTTGAAACGATGCGGGTGGTCCTTATCTACGTTATTGTTTTTCCGAAAGATTGCTCTCGTATACGAGAGCTTTTTTAAGCGCTGATAAGGCCTGTTTTATCAGGGCTTACTGAAGCAATGTGCGGAGGTCGGCGAGGGATAATCGAGGCGTGTCTTGCTTGCTGCATGACACATTCCCTGTTTTGGCAGCGGCCTCTTGTTGGGCCGCTGTTTTTTTATCGGTCGACAACGGCTCGTGGCGGTGGGTGATTGCCGCGCCGGTTGGAGCATCAGTCGAGGCTGGTATCGCGAATGGCGGCGTTGATCAGGCAGTAGAGGCCGTAGCTCGCCAGTCCCAGGGCGACCGCACCGAGCAGCCAGGGGCCGAAGGGCTGGGCGGCCAGCACGTTGAGTGCGCCGCCGAGGCCTTGAGCCTCGCTCGGGTCGGTGCGCCAGGCCGCGAGGCACAGGAACAGGCCGATCATCTGGAACACCAGGCCGCGGGCGCAGAGCCCCCAGCGGGTGACGATGTCGGCCAGCCGCCGCTGCAGCGGCCCCAGGTCCTGGCGGTACCAGTTCTTGAGATAGGTCTGCCGCATGGCTCGCCACAGCTGCCGCAGGCCGATGGCGATGAATACCAGGCCGACGGCGAAGATCACGTAGAGCCCGCCCTGATGGCTCATCACCTGGGCGGTGTGGTCGCTGGCCGTGCCGTTGTTCGTAGCCTCGGCGGCGTCGCGCAGCAGGTCGAGGCAGTAGACGCTGAGGCTGGCGTGGATGAGCCCGCTGATCAGAAAGCCCAGTCGGGTGACCAGCCCCTTGAGGCCGTGCCCGACGTCCTCGGTGTCCAGCAGGGCCTGGAACAGACGCCAGGCGGCATAGGCGGCGAGTCCGCCTCCGAGCCCGGTGATCATCAGGTCGCCGAACGGTTGGCGGGCCAGGCCGAACAGGGCCTCCTTGGTGCCGACATTGTCGCCACCCAGGTCGATCGCCGCCAGGAAGGCAAGGCCGCCCACCAGCAGATAGACGATGCCCTTGGCGGTGTAGCCGGCACCGGCGGCCAGGGCGACGGCCCGCGTCAGTCGTGAATCGGGTCTTGGCATCGCGGGCTCCAGGGTCGCGGTGTCAGGCGAGGCCGATGATCACCAGGGCCAGGGTCGTGCCGGTCAGCAGATAGGCCGCCAGTACCATCAGGCCGTCTTCGGCGAGCAGCGCCAGTCCGAAGAGCGTCAACGCCAGGCCGCCGCCGTTGGCTGAGAAGGGCACCAGCTCCATCGGCGGCATGGCCAGCCCGATCAGCAGGCAGGTCAGGGCTACCGGCAGATGGGCCGGAGCGCGAGTGAGCCAGACCAGCCGCGCCTGCAGGATGCGATCGACCCAGCGGGCGGGGCGTAACAGTCCGTCGGTGACGCGCACGAAGCGTGCCCGGGAGACCCGCCGCTCGAGCAGGAAGCGTGGCAGCCAGAAGTGCTTGCGGCCCATCAGCAGCTGGGCCGCCACCAGCACCACCAGGCTGGCCATCAGGGTGGGCACCCCGGGGATGTCGCCGATCAGCGGGGCCAGGGTGATGAGCCCCGCGATCAGCAGGAAGGGCGCGAAGCTGCGCCGGCCCGCCGTGTCGAGGATCGCCTCCAGGCTCACGTCGTCTCGTTGCCGCCCGGCCTGCTGTACCTGGGTGATCAGCGTGGTCAGGCTGTTGGGCCTGTTCTGGGGCGGAGCTTGCTGGGCGTCGTCGCTCATGCGGTCCTTGGCGTCCGGGTCGAGGAGGGGCCGCCCGGCCGGGCAACCCACGACACGATATCGTATGATGTCCGGCCCGTCCTTACCCGCCGCGCCGGGGGAGCAGGGCGAGGCCAGGGAGGCCCTGCTGGGCGGAGGCGTCGCCGCCCCATCATCGACTCAAGGAGACCGTCATGCCGTTTTCGTTATGGATGTCGCTGGCCGCGATCTGTGCCATGGGCGCGATGTCGCCGGGGCCGAGTCTGGCCATGGTGCTGCGTCATACCCTGGGCGGTGGGCGCGTGCCGGGCATCGCGGCGGCGATCTCGCACGCGCTGGGGGTGGGGCTCTACGCGCTGCTCACCGTGTGGGGGCTTGGCGAGCTGATCGTGCGCTTCCCGACGCTGTTCCAGGCGGTCACCTGGGGCGGGGCGGCCTACCTCGCCTGGCTGGGCATCAAGGCGCTGCGCGCCGGCCGCGGTGGGGCGGTCAACGCCCAGGCGGTCGCCACCACCCGAGGCCAGGCCGCCCGCGACGGCATGCTGGTGGCGCTGGCCAATCCCAAGCTGATCCTCTTCTTCGTGGCCCTGCTCAGCCAGTTCGTGACCCCGGACATGAGCCTGGCGGCCCGGGCGATCATCGTGCTCACGGCGGTGATCATCGACGGCGGCTGGTACGTGCTGGTGGCCGTCGGTCTCTCCCATTCGCGGGTGCTGCCCTGGCTGCAGGCCCGGGCGCACTGGATCAATCGCATCACCGGGCTGCTGCTGCTGGCCCTGGCGCTGCGGGTGGTGTCCGGGCCGATCCTCTAGCCCGCTCGATTTCGCTCGCCGGCCTCAGTTCGGCAGGCGGGCGAGAATCTCGTCCAGCGGCGCATCGGGGGGCAGCACCCCGTAGGCGCCGCCTGCATGCTCGCCCAGCCGGCTACGGCAGAAGCCGTGGCTCACTGCCGGCGGGGCATGGCGCAGCAGCAGTGCGGCCTGAAGGCACTGGGCGAGGCGCTGGGTCAGCCAGCGGGCGCGTGGCTCGAGCGTCTCGGACGGCTCGTTCATTAGACCCTCCAGTCCGGCCTGGGCGCGGTCGAGCTCGGCGGACTCGCCCTTCACCGCATCCCACTCATCGCGCAGCGCGGCCAGCGCCTCGGGATGACGGCCGAGCACGCGCAGCACGTCCAGGCAGATCACGTTGCCGGAGCCCTCCCAGATCGAGTTGACCGGCGCCTCGCGGTAGAGCCGCGCCAGCGGCGTTTCCTCCACGTAGCCGATGCCGCCAAGGCACTCCATGGCCTCGGCCAGAAAGCCCGGCGCGCGCTTGTTGTGCCAGTACTTGGCCAGCGCCGGCAGCAGCCGGGCCAGGGCGCGCTCGTGGTCGTCGCCTCGCGCGGCGCCGTCGAAGGCTCGGGCGGTGCGCAGCGTCAGCGCCACGCCGGCTTCCACCTCCA
Source organism: Halomonas sp. HG01 (assembly GCF_000968715.2). Taxonomy (NCBI): domain Bacteria; kingdom Pseudomonadati; phylum Pseudomonadota; class Gammaproteobacteria; order Oceanospirillales; family Halomonadaceae; genus Halomonas; species Halomonas sp. HG01. The sequence continues at coordinate 268,609 of NZ_CP022134.1, forward strand.
GGCTCATGTCGGCGATCAGCGTTCGCATCAGGGGCTGTTCCGCCAGCCGCCGCCCGAAGGCCTGGCGATGGCGCACGAAGCGCCAGGCCTCGACGAGCCCCTGGCGCATCATCGCCACCGGCGCGGTGGCGGCATCCAGCCGGGTCTGCTGCACCATCGACAGGATGGTCGCCACGCCGCGGTCGGGCTCGCCCAGCGGCCGGGCCCAGGCGTCGCGGTACTCGATCTCCGCCGAGGCGTTGGCACGGTTGCCGCACTTGTCCTTGAGGCGCTGCAGCTCGATGGGATTGCGCGTACCGTCGGGGGCGAAACGTGGCACCAGGAAGCAGCCCAGGCCGTCGCCGGTCTGGGCCAGGGTCAGGAAGGCGTCGGACATGGGCGCGCTGCAGAACCACTTGTGGCCGGTCAGCCGCCAGCCGTCGCCGGTGGATTGTGCCCGGGTGGTATTGGCGCGCACGTCGCTGCCGCCCTGTTTCTCGGTCATCGCCATGCCGAAGGTCAGTGCGCTTTTCTGCTCGGCGGGCAGCGGGCGGGGATCGTAGTCCCAGGCCAGCAGCTTCGGCGACCACTCTGTCATGGCCTCGGACGAGGCGCGCAGCGCCGGCAGGGCGGCGTGGGTCATGGTCACCGGGCAGCAGAAGCCCGGCTCGGCCTGGGTCAGCAGATAGAGGGCGGCGACGTGGGCCTGGTGCCCGCCGCGGCCCTCCTCCTGCCAGGCCACGGCGTGCCAGCCGTGGTCCAGCGCCAGGTGCATCAGTTCGTGATAGGCGGGATGATAGATGACCTCGTCCAGGCGCCGGCCGTGTCGGTCGAACAGCCTGAGTTCGGGCGGGTGGTGATTCGCTGCCTCGGCCAGTGTCTGCACTCTCCGGCTGCCGACCTCGCGGCCCAGCGAGGCCAGTCGTCGGGCGACCCAGTCCGGTGCCTCCCGCGCAAGCGCCTCCTGGAGCGGAATGTCGTCGACGAGGGCGTCGCGGTCCTCGGGCGGGGGCGGCTGGTTGGCCACCGTGTGGGTGGCCAGCCGGTCGCGGGGCGCGTGATCGTGCATGGCGGACCTCCGGCCAGCGGTCTCTCCTGAGCATGGCGGCTGCCGGCGGGCCGGTCAAAGCCGGCGAGGCGATGACGCGTGACGCTCGGGGCCTGACTGAGTAGGCTGAAGGCATTTCATCGGAGAGCCACGATGACCGACGACGCCCTGGCGCCCGCGCCGCTGCCTGCCCCCCGTATCGCCGATGAGAGCATCCAGCTGGTGGACGCCCACAACCGGCCCTGCGGCAGTGCTTCCCGGGCCACCATGCGCCGCTATCGCTACTGGCATCGCGCCACCTACATCGTGGTGCGCAACGCCGCCGGCGAGCTGTGCGTGCAGCGTCGCACCCTGACCAAGGAGGTGTTCCCGGGCGGTCTCGACCTGGCCGCCGGCGGCGTGGTCGGGGCCGGGGAATCGGTACACCAGGCCGCGCGGCGCGAGCTGGCCGAGGAGCTGGGCATCATCGGCGAGCCGCTGCGTCACGTGCTGGAGTTCGTGTATGACGCCGATGGCCACCACATCTTCGGCAGCGCCTATCTGGTCGACTACGACGGGCCGCTCACGCTGCAGGCCGAGGAGGTCGCCGATGCCTTCTGGTGTTCGCCCGAAGAGGCGATGGCGCTGGATGGCGTGACGCCGGATACCCGCCAGGCGGTGGAGACCCTGTGGCAGCGCGGGCGGCTGGAGGGGCGCGCGTGAATCGGCCGCTCGCACGCTATCCGGCATCGCTCTGACGTCGTGCTGGCACGGTCGCGCCGGGACTGGCGTCCCGCCATGCGGCGTGGCATCGTGGGGGATCAGACTGCGAGCACGCGCCATGAGCATCCATGATCACGATTGCCACACTTCCCATGGCGAGCCCTTCAACCTGCGCGCCCTGCGCGGCCAGGTACTGCTGATCGTCAACGTGGCGAGCAAATGCGGCTTCACCCCCCAGCTGCGCGATCTCGAGCGGCTCTATCGCCGCTACCGCGATCGCGGCTTCACCGTGCTGGCCTTTCCCTGCAACCAGTTCGCCCACCAGTCGCCGGAATCGGCCCAGGCCTTCTGCGCCTTCGGCGAACGGGAATACGGCGTGACCTTCCCGCTGATGGAGAAGGTCAAGGTCAACGGTGGTGGCACCCATCCGCTGTTCGTCGAGCTCAAGCGAGCGGCGCCGGGGGTGCTGGGCACGGGAATGATCAAGTGGAACTTCACCAAGTTCCTGGTGGGGCGCGACGGCCGAGTGATCCGGCGCTTCTCGCCGCGCGACGGCGAGGCGACATTGATCGAGGCGCTGGAGCAGGCGCTCGACGAATCCTGAGTCGTCAGGAGGGCACGTCCCGGCCACGGGCGATCATCAGCCGCTCCATCAGCTCGTTGAAGCGATGGCGAGCCATCATGGTGGTCAGCCCCGAGAACAGCGCCCAGGTCCGGCGTCGCCAGCCGGTCAGCCGCAGGTTGTGGGCCACCAGGCGCTTCATCAGCCGGTAGTCGTCGAACTCGCGCCATTCGCCGGCCACCGACATCTGCTGGCGGGTCAGCACCGGGGCCAGCTCCAGGCGGAACACCCATTCCAGCTCGCTCTCGCTCAGGCCGTGGCGCTCGATCTCCTCGATCATGCGCGTGTAGTCGGTCTCCCGCGGTTCCCGCTCCAGCCACAGTGGCGCCAGCGCCAACCAGAGGTCGCCGCGCGTGTCGACGAGGGTCTGTGCGTCCATGGGATCTCCTGAGGGTGGGGGGGATGGCGAGCATCCTGCCCCAGCCGGCGGCCGCGCTCAAGGGCGGACAGCGCCGGGCGAGGCCGCTAGAATGTCGCCACGTACGAATTTCCTTTCACCGGGGCGGCGCTTGTCCGGCGCCCCGCTGCGAACGCCAAGAGGTCTAACGTGATCATCAAGCCCAAGGTCCGCGGTTTCATCTGCACCACCACTCACCCCGTCGGCTGCGAGCAGAACGTGCTCGAGCAGATCGAGGCGACCCGCGCCCGCAACCTGGACAAGAGTGCCGGGCCGAAGAAGGTGCTGGTGATCGGCGCCTCCAGCGGCTACGGCCTCTCCGCGCGCATCACCGCGGCCTTCGGCTACGGCGCCGATACCCTGGGCGTGTTCTTCGAGAAGCCGGGCACCGAGAAGAAGCCGGGCACCGCCGGCTGGTACAACGCCGCGGCCTTCGACAAGTTCGCCAAGCAGGAAGGGCTGTACAGCAAGTCCATCAACGGCGACGCCTTCTCCCACGAGGCCCGCGAGCAGGCCATCGAGCTGATCAAGCAGGACATGGGCCAGGTCGACCTGGTGGTCTACTCGCTGGCCTCGCCGGTGCGCAAGCTGCCGGACAGCGGTGAGATGAAGCGCTCCAGCCTCAAGCCGATCGGCGAGACCTATCGCGCCACTGCCATCGACACCAACAAGGACGCCATCATCGAGGCCGAGGTGGAGCCGGCGACCCAGCAGGAGATCGACGACACCACCGCGGTGATGGGCGGCGAGGACTGGGAACTGTGGATCGACGCCCTGGACAAGGCCGGCGTGCTGGCCGAAGGCGCCAAGTCGGTGGCCTTCAGCTACATCGGCACCGAGATCACCTGGCCGATCTACTGGCACGGCGCCCTGGGCAAGGCCAAGGAAGACCTCGATCGCGCCGCCGGCGAGATCGACAAGCGCCTGGCCAAGCAGGGCGGCAGCGCCAACGTGGCGGTGCTGAAGTCCGTGGTCACCCAGGCCAGCGCGGCCATCCCGGTGATGCCGCTCTACATCGCCATGGTCTACAAGGTGATGAAGGAGCAGGGCCTGCACGAGGGCACCATCGACCAGCTCAACCGCCTGTTCGGCGAGCGCCTCTATTCATCGCAAGGGCAGGGCGGCAGCGCCGACACCGACGAGGCTGGCCGCCTGCGCCTCGACGACTGGGAGCTGCGCGACGACGTCCAGCAGGCCTGCAAGGACCTGTGGCCGCAGGTGACCACCGACAACCTGTTCGACATCACCGACTATGCTGGCTACAAGCACGAGTTCCTGAAGCTGTTCGGCTTCGAGCGCGACGACGTCGACTACGACGCCGACGTGGCGACCGAGCGGGACTTCGATGTCGTGAACCTGTAACGGGGCCCGGCGCGCCGGCGTCCCGTTTCCCGACTCACGCGCCAGGAGGTGCCCATGGACACACGGGACAGCAAGACGCCGGACGAGGAGCTGGAACACCTGCACGAGGTCAGCCAGCCCGAGGACTACGACCACCCCGAGCCGGACGTGGAGCAGCCCGAGGCCCGCGAGCCCGACAGCGGCATGGCCTGGCTGCTGCCCGCGCTGATCGTGGTGGTGGCCGTGGTGATCGTCGGCCTGCTGGTGATCGGCCTGGCCGACTGACCTTCTATCGTGCGCGGCGCCGGGCCCTGTGCCCGGCGTCGTCGTGTCCGCACGGCTGTTACGCCCGGCGCCTTCGGCCTAGAATGGGGCTTTTCCCGTCCACGAGAGCGCCCCATGCCCGACGCCCCACCCGTTGCATCCGCCGTGCCGCTGTCCCGGCACGTGGGCGTGGTGGTGCTGCCCGGCTTCTCCCTGCTCGCCCAGGCCTGTGCCACCGAGCCGCTGGTGGTGGCCAATCGCCTGGCGGAGCGCAGCCTCTACCGGCTCTCCACCTACGCGATCGACGAGCGTCCGGTGGCCAGCGCCGCCGGCCAGGCGCTGGTGCCCGAGGCCTCGGCCGGCGAGCCGGACCAGGCCCTCGACATGCTGCTGGTCTGCGCTCCCGGGCCGCTCTCCGGCAGCGTGCCCGAGGCGCTGCTCGAGTGGCTGCGCCGGCTGGCCGCCGCCCGGGTGGTGCTGGGCGGCATCGGCGGCGGCACCGAAGTGCTGGCCAGAGCCGGGGTGCTCGAAGGCTACCGGGCGACCCTGCCCTGGACGCGCTTCGAGGCCTTCGCCCGCGACTACCCGCGGGTGCGCCTCTCCCAGCAGCTGTTCGAGATCGACCGCGACCGCCTGACCTGCGGCGGCGGCACCGCGGCCATGGACATGATGATGACGCTGATCGGCAGTCAGCACGGTGCCGAGCTGGCCGAACGCATCTCCGAGCACTTCGTGCTCGAGCGCATCCGCATGGGTGACGAGCCGCAGCAGGTGCCGCTGCGCACTCGGCTGGGCAACGCCCCGCAGAGTCTGATCGACGCGGTGGCGCTGATGGAGTCCAACATCGAGGAGCCGCTGACCACCCATGAGCTGGCCGAGCACCTGGGCATCTCGCGGCGCCAGCTCGAGCGGCTGTTCAAGAAGCACCTGCAGGCGGTGCCCAGCCGCTACTACCTCAACCTGCGCCTCCAGCAGGCCCGCAAGCAGCTGCGCGAGAGCGACCGCCCGGCCGGCGAGATCGCCCTGCAGACCGGCTTTTCCTCGGCGGCGCACTTCTCCACCGCCTATCGCAACCACTTCGGCATCACGCCCCGGGAAGAGCGTCTGGGCTGAGGGTTTCGGTGTCGTCAGGCGTGCTTTTGCGCCAGCAGGGCGCGGAACAGCGTGCCCATCATCACCGGCCGGTCGGCCTCGACGGCGAAGCCGGCGTCGTCCAGCAGCGGCCGCGCCTGGCGGGTGATGTCGGTGGCGATGGCCGAGGTGACGAGGTTCAACGCGCGTCGGCCGAGCCCGGCCGGACGCGCGTCGGCCTGGAACTTGTCCATCACGCACAGCTGGCCGTTGTCGGCCAGCACCCGGTGCGCCTCGGCCAGGCCGCGGGCAGGGTCGGGCATCACCGCCAGGATCAGGTGCATCACCACCACGTCGAAGTGGCCGTCGGGATAGTCGAGGGCCTCGGCGTCCATCACGTCGGCCTGGACGTCGCGATGCAGCGCCCCGGCGCGCCGTTCGAGGCGCCGGATCATGGCCGGGCTGAGATCGGTGGCGTGCAGCTCGATGTCCCGTGGCAGCCAGGGCAGGTCGAGCCCGGTGCCGGCACCCACCAGCAGCACGCGCAGGCCGGGGCGCCAGTGCACCTGTCCGAGCGCGGCCTGCCGGGCGCGGCGAAAGGCGCGCTCGGCCACGGCATCGTAGATCGGGGCATAGGCGTCGTAGCGCAGCCGGTTCCAGGCGGTGGTATTGAACATCCAGAAGCCTCCTCGGTCTGGCGTCACCTTAGCCGATCGCACCGTGAGGCGCCTCGACGGGCGCCTGCTTTTTTCACAAGTCGTCGTCCCATTGCTGAAAGACCCTCGGCAGGGGGCTCCCTATACTCGAATGATCCCCGATTCATCCTGAACGAGTTCGGCTCGAGACAACGGAGAACGTCATGACCCACACCCCGACCCGCAGCGATTTCGACCAGTACATGGTGCCCAACTACTCACCGCAGAAGACCATCCCGGTGCGCGGCGAGGGCAGCCGCCTGTGGGATCAGGAAGGCCGTGAGTACATCGACTTCGCCGGCGGCATCGCGGTGAACGCCCTGGGCCACTGCCATCCGGTGCTGGTGAACGCGCTCAAGGCGCAGGCCGACAAGCTGTGGCATCTCTCCAACGTCTATACCAACGAGCCGGCACTTGAGCTGGCGCGTACCCTGGTCGAGCGCACCTTCGCCGACAAGGTCTTCCTGTGCTCCTCCGGGGGCGAGGCCAACGAGGCCGCGCTGAAGCTGGCGCGCCGCTGGGCCTACAACACCCATGGCGAGCACAAGGACAAGATCATCTCCTTCCGCCAGTCGTTCCACGGCCGCACCTTCTTCACTGTCAGCGTCGGCGGCCAGCCCAAGTACGCCCAGGGGTTCGGGCCGGTGCCGGGCGGCATCATTCATGCCGAGTTCAATGACCTCGAGGCGGTGCGCGAGCTGATGGGCGACGACACCTGCGCGGTGATGGTCGAGCCGATGCAGGGCGAGGGCGGCATCCTGCCCGCCGCCCCCGAGTTCCTGCAGGGCCTGCGTGCGCTGTGCGACGAGCACGACGCCCTGCTGATCTTCGACGAGGTGCAGACCGGCGTGGGCCGTTCCGGCACGCTGTTCGCCTACATGCAGTACGGCGTGACCCCGGACATCCTGAGCAGTGCCAAGTCGCTGGGCGGTGGCTTCCCGGTGGGCGCCATGCTGACCACCGACCGTATCGCGCCGGCCATGGCCATCGGTACTCACGGCTCCACCTACGGCGGCAATGCCCTGGCCTCCGCCGTGGCCCTGGCTGCCGTGGAGCACATCGACACCCCCGAGGTGCTGGAGGGCGTCAAGCGTCGCCACGACCTGTTCCGCGAGCATCTCGAGACCATCAACCGCAAGCACGGCGTGTTCAAGGAAGTTCGCGGCATGGGCCTGCTGATCGGCGCCGAGATGACCGATGCCTACGAGGGCCGCGCCAAGGACATCCTGCCGCTGGCCATCGACGAGGGCCTGATGGCGCTGGTCGCCGGCCCCAACGTGCTGCGCATGGCGCCGTCGCTGGTGATCCCCGAGGCCGACATCGCCGAGGGCATGGCGCGCCTGGAGCGGGCCATCGCCCGGCTGGTGGCATCCGAGTGAGCCGCGGCCACGCCATGGACGCATCGGAATCATCCGCGGGAGGCCAAGCCATGCTGGTCGTACGTCCCACCCGGCCGGCGGACCTGCCGGCCCTGGAGCGGCTGGCGGGCAACGCCTCGCCGCGCCTGACCAACCTGCCGGCCCATCGAGACCGCCTCGAGGAGCGCATCATGCGCTCCCAGCGGGCCTTCGAGGCCGAGGTGGAGTTTCCCGGCGACGAGCACTACACCTTCGTGCTCGAGGACCTGGAGCGCGGCGAGGTGGTGGGCACCGCCACCGTGCGTGCCCAGGCCGGCGCCCGGGAGGCCTACTACACCTATCGCCAGGAAACCCTGATTCACGCCTCGCAGCAGCTCGACGTGCGCCGCGAGGTGCAGACCCTGTCGCTGTCCCACGAGGTCTCCGAGGCGAGCCTGCTGTGTGCCTACTCGCTGGACCCGCGCTACCGCGGCACCAGTGCCGAGAGCCTGCTGCGCCGGGCGCGGCTGATGTTCATCGCCCAGTACCCGGAGCGCTTCGCCGAGATCCTGGCGATGGCCTTTCCCGGCTTCTTGGACGACGACCAGCAGTCGCCGTTCTGGAACAGCGTGGGGCGTCACTTCTTCCAGCGCGACTACCAGGAGATCAACTACGTGGCCGGGGTCCGCTCGAAGAGCTTCATCGCCGAGGTGATGCCCCAGTTCCCGCTCTACCTGGCGCTGCTCACGCCCCAGGCGCGGGCCGCCATCGGCCGTGAGCACCCGGACCACGAGGCGGCACTCGACGAGATGCTGGCCGAGGGCTTCCTGCGTTCGCGCCACGTCGACATCTTCGATGCCGGCCCGGTGATCAAGGCCGAGCGCGAGCGGCTCGAGAGCTTCCGCCGCGCCGCCTGGCACCCGGTCCGTATCCGCCCGGCCCACTCGCTGCCGGACGCCGAGCCGGCGATGGTCGCCAACCAGCGTCTCGACGACTTCCGCTGCGTGGTGGCGCGCTATGCGCTGTCGCCCACCGGCCAGCTGATGCTGTCGCCGGAGCACGCCGAACGGCTCGGCGTGGAGGAGGGCCGCGCCGTGCTGGCCGCGCCGCTCGGCCTGCCGGGCGACGCCGACGACCCGGGCTACGACGAGGGAGAGCTGTGATGCGCATTCGACCGATCGCCCCGTCCGACCTGGACGAGCTGCAGGCGGTGGCCCGGGAGACCGGGGTGGGCTTCACCTCGCTGCCCGACAACCGCGACTTCCTGGCCGCCAAGATCGACACCGCGGTCAGCGCCTTTGCCCAGCAGACGCCGGTGGACCAGCGCCTCTACTTCTTCGTGCTCGAGGACGAGGCCAGTGGCAAGCTGGCCGGCTGCTGCGCCATCGAGGGCCAGGTGGGCCGCGAGGTGCCTTTCTATCACTACCGGCTGGGCACCCTGGCGCACTCCTCGGTGCAGCTCGACCTGCACCGCACCATCGACACCCTGTTCCTGAGCTCGGACCACACCGGCGACGCCGAAGTGGCCTCGCTGTTCCTGCGCCCCGAGTATCGCGGCGGCGACCGCCGGCACGAGCGCAACGGCGCGCTGCTGTCGATGGTGCGCTGGCTGTTCATGGCCCAGTTCCGCGACAGCTTCCCTGACAAGGTGCTGGCCGAGATGCGTGGCAGGTTCGACGCCGAGGGCAGGAGCCCGTTCTGGGAGTGCCTGGGCAGCAACTTCTTCCCCATGGACTTCAACGAGGCCGACCGGCTGACGGGGCTGGGGCAGAAGAGCTTTATCGGCGAGCTGATGCCCAAGTTCCCGATCTACACCCCCTTCCTCTCCGAGGAGGCCCGGGCCTGCATCGGCGAGGTCCACGAGCACACCCGCCCGGCGCTGGCGATGCTCAAGAAGGAGGGCCTGCGCTGGGAAGGGTTCATCGACATCTTCGATGGTGGCCCCACCGTGGAGGCCTACATCGACGACGTGCGCGGCGTGCGCCTGTCGCGGACCTGCCGCGTGGAGATCAAGGCCGACGAACTCGAGCAGGCCGAACGGCCGCGCTGGCTGGCCGCGACCACCTCCATGGCCGGCTTCCGCGCGGCCTGGCTGGGCCGCGGACCCGACGACGACGGCGTGGTGACGCTGAGCGAGGCCGAGGCGGCACGCCTCGAGGTCGCCGCCGGCGACACCCTGCGTATTCTGGATAGCGACGAGGAGGCGTGATGAAGGCGATGCAACGGCTGCTGATCGGCGGCGAGTGGCATGAGGGCGAGGCCGAGGGCTTCGCCAAGCAGGACCCGGTCTCGGGCGAGACGCTGTGGCAGGGCCACGCCGCCTCCGAGGCTCAGGTGGGCGCCGCCGTCGAGGCCGCCCGCGCCGCCTTCCCGGCCTGGGCGCGGCAGACGTTCGAGGCGCGCCAGGCGCTGGTCGAGCGCTTCCGCGAGGTGCTCGAGAGCCACCGCGAGGACCTGGCCACGGCGATCGCCGGCGAGACCGGCAAGCCGCTGTGGGAGGCCCGCACCGAGGTCGGCGCGATGATCGGCAAGGTGGCGATCTCGATCCGCGCCTACCAGGAGCGCACCGGCGAGCGCGAGCGCGACCTGGGCGAGGCCCGGGCGGTGCTGCGCCATCGGCCCCACGGCGTGATGGCGGTGTTCGGCCCCTACAACTTCCCCGGCCACCTGCCCAACGGCCACATGGTGCCGGCGCTGCTGGCCGGCAATACCGTGGTCTTCAAGCCCAGCGAGCAGACCCCGCTGACCGCCGACCTGACGCTGCAGTGCTGGCGCGAGGCCGGCCTGCCCGAGGGCGTGATCAACCTGGTGCAGGGCGCGGCCCCGGTGGGTCAGGCGCTGTCCTCCCACACCGGCATCGACGGCCTGCTGTTCACCGGCAGCGCCAAGGTCGGCGGCCTGCTGCACCAGCAGTTCGCCGGCCAGATGGACAAGATCCTGGCCCTCGAGCTCGGCGGCAACAACCCGCTGGTGATCAAGGACGTGCCCGACCAGGACGCCGCCGTGCTGACCATCCTGCAGTCGGCCTTCCTGTCCGGCGGCCAGCGCTGTACCTGTGCGCGCCGGCTGATCGTGCCGGAAGGGCAGGTGGGTGATCACCTGCTGGACGCCCTGAGTGACGCCATCTCGCGGCTCCACGTGGCCGGCCAGTTCAGCGAGCCGGCGCCGTTCTATGGCGGCCTGGTCAGCGTGGCCGCCGCCGACGGCCTGCTGGCGGCCCAGGACGACCTCGAGGCCCGCGGCGGCAGCGTGCTCGCGCGCATGCAGCGCCTGGAGGAGAACACCAGCCTGCTCACGCCGGCGCTGATCGACGTCACCGGCCTGGAGGTGCCCGACGAGGAGCACTTCGGACCGCTGCTCAAGGTCCATCGCTACCGCGACTGGGACGAGGCGATGGCATTGGCCAACGACACCCGCTACGGCCTCTCCGCCGGGCTGATCGGCGGCGAGCGCGAGGACTGGGACGACTTCCTGCTGCGCATCCGCGCCGGCATCGTCAACTGGAACCGCCAGACCACCGGCGCCTCCGGCGACGCGCCCTTCGGCGGCGTGGGCGACAGCGGCAATCATCGCCCCAGTGCCTACTACGCGGCCGACTACTGCGCCTACCCCGTGGCTTCCATGGAAAGCGAGGCGCTGAGTCTGCCCGACAAGCTGCCGCCGGGGGTGACGCTGTGAGCCAGGACATGATGCCCAACCCGACCAAGGCACTCCGAGTGCCTGCTTATATAAGCCCAGCGGACTACTGCGCCTACCCCGTGGCTTCCATGGAAAGCGAGGCGCTGAGTCTGCCCGACAAGCTGCCGCCGGGGGTGACGCTGTGAGCCAGGACATGATGCCCAACCCGACCAAGGCACTCCGAGTGCCTGCTTATATAAGCCCAGCCGACTACTGCGCCTACCCCGTGGCCTCCATGGAGAGTGAGGCGCTGAGCCTGCCCGACAAACTGCCGCCGGGGGTGACGCTGTGAGCCGGGAACCCGACATGAGCGTGCGCGAGGTCAACTTCGACGGCCTGGTGGGCCCGACCCACAACTACTCGGGCCTGGCCCACGGCAACGTGGCCTCGATGAGCCACGAGGGGCTGGTGGCCAATCCCCGCGAGGCCGCGCTGCAGGGCCTCGAGAAGATGAAGTCGCTGATGGACGCCGGCTACGTCCAGGGCGTGCTGCCGCCCCAGCAGCGCCCGGACCTGGGGGCGCTGCGGGATCTCGGCTTCGCCGGCAGCGATGCCCAGGTGCTGGCCCGGGCCGCCGACGAGGCGCCCCAGGTGCTGCGCGCGGTGTGCTCGGCCTCCAGCATGTGGACCGCCAATGCCGCCACGGTGACGCCGAGCGTCGATGCGCCGGACGGCCGGGCGCATTTCACGCCGGCCAACCTGCAATCGAGCTTCCACCGCTACCTGGAGCCGGCCACCACCGGCCGGGTGCTGGCGTCGATCTTCGCCGACGAGGCTCGCTTCGCCCACCATCCGGTGCTGCCGGCCACCCCGGCCTTCTCCGACGAGGGCGCGGCCAACCATACCCGGCTGGCCGGCGACCACGGTGAGCCGGGCGTGCATCTGTACGTCTACGGCCGCCAGGCGTTCGGTGGCGACGGCATCGCGCCGCGGCGCTATCCGGCCCGCCAGACCCTCGAGGCCAGCCAGGCGGTGGCCCGTCAGCACGGCCTAAGTGATGCGCAGACGGTGTTCGCCCAGCAGCATCCCGAGGCCATCGACGCCGGCGTCTTCCACAACGACGTCATCGCCGTGGGCAACGGTCCGGTGCTGCTCTATCACGAGGTTGCCTTCCGCGATGAGCAGGGCACCCTGGACGCGCTGCGTGAGCGCATGGCCTCGCCGCTGATCCCGGTGCGGGTGCCGGTGGAGGCGGTGAGCCTGGACGACGCCGTGGCCTCGTACCTGTTCAACTCCCAGCTGCTCAGCAACCCGGACGGCACCATGACCCTGGTGGTGCCCGGCGAGTGCCAGGAACGCGAGGCGGTGTGGCGCTGCCTGCAGGATCACCTGCTGGCGGGCCACAACCCGATCTCCGAGGTGGTGGTGAAGGACGTCAAGCAGTCGATGCGCAACGGCGGCGGCCCCGCCTGCCTGCGGCTGCGGGTGGCGCTCTCCGAGGCCGAGCGCGCCGCGCTCTCCGGCCGGGTGCTGCTCGACGACGCCCTGCACGGCGAGCTCGTCGCCTGGGTCGAGCGTCACTACCGCGATCGCCTGGCCCCGGCCGATCTGGCCGACCCGGCGCTCGCCAGCGAGACCCTCGCCGCCCTGGACGAGCTCACCGGCCTTCTCAGGCTGGGTAGCGTCTATCCCTTCCAGCGCTGATTCCCTCGACGCTGACGCGTTCCCGTCAACGAGTCGCCCCCGGCTCCGCCGTTCGGCGGAGCCGGGGGCGTCGTGCGCGTTCCCGCGTTAGCGGTTGACGTCGACCACCAGCCGGCCGTGCACCTTGCCGGCCAGCAGCTCGCTCGCCGCGTCGATCGCTTCCAAGAGAGCGATCTCCCGCGTCATCCCCTCGAGCATGTTGCGGTCGATCTCCTCGGCCAGTCGACGCCAGGCCTCGTCGCGCTCCGCCTGGGGGCGGGTGACGCTGTTGATGCCGAGCAGGGTCACGCCGCGCAGGATGAAGGGCGCCACGGTGGCCGGGAAGTCCATGCCCTGGGCCAAGCCGCAGGCCGCCACCCAGCCGTCTTCTTGGGTCTGGGCGCAGGCATTGGCCAGAGTGTGGCTGCCCACGGAGTCGATGACCGCGGCCCAGCGCGCCTTGCCGAGCGGCTTGCCGGGGCCCGACAGCTCGTCGCGGTGCAGGATCTCCGCGGCGCCGAGGGCCTTCAGATAGTCTGCCTCCTCGGTGCGGCCGGTGGCGGCGATCACGCGATAGCCGCGCTTGGCCAGTAGCATCACGGCGACGCTGCCCACGCCGCCGCTGGCACCGGTGACGAGCACGTCGCCGTGGGCCGGCGTGAGGCCCTGACGCTCGAGGGCGATCAGGCTCAGCATGGCCGTGTAGCCTGCGGTGCCGATCGACATCGCCTGGCGGGGGCTCAGGTCGTCGGGCAGGCGCGTCAGCCACTCGGACCGCACCCGGGCCTGCTGTGCCAGGCCGCCCCAATGGCCCTCGCCGATCCCCCAGCCGTTGACCAGCACCCGGTCGCCCGGTTGCCAGTCGCCATGGTCGCTTTCTTCCACCACGCCGGCCAGGTCGATGCCCGGTACCAGCGGAAAGCGTCGGATCACCGGCCCCTGGCCGGTGATGCCGAGGGCATCCTTGTAGTTGAGCGTGCTCCACTCGACCCGCACCCGGACATCGCCCTCGGGGAGGTCGCTTGGCTCGAGCCGGGTGAGGGCCGCGGTGCTCCGCTGATCTTCGGTCTGGTTCACCAGGATGGCTTGGAACATGGGATTCTCCTTTTTAGACCGGTTGTCTATTAATGGGCCTGATAAAGCCAGATGCGAACCAAGCGTCGCCTGTGCGACGGCTCAGGCCCGCCGTGCCGGCGGGGATGGAACCTTATCTCGGCAGTCGGGCCAGGTACTCCTCGCCGAAGAGCGTCAGCGGGGTGTCGTCCTGGACGATGCGCGCGCGCTGGACGGCGCCTTCCCAGCCGATCCAGAACAGCCCAGCCAGGCGCTCGCAGTCGGCTTCCGGCGCGAGGTCGCCGCGCTCGACGGCGAGCCTCAGGCAGCGTGCCAGGCGTCGCTCCCAGTCTTCCAGGATCGCCGTCAGGCGCTGGCGGTAACGGACGGGAAGAATGGTGACTTCCTGGCACAGGTTGCCCACCAGGCAGCCGCGCCGAAAGCCGTGACGCGCCATGCCTTGCCTGGCGTCGTCCATGAAGTGGCCGATCCGATCGAGCGGCGGCACCTCGGGATCGAGCAGCCAGCGGTCGAGCTTGGCGGCGAAGTAGGCGGCGTAGCGATCCATCACCGCCTCGCCGAAGGCGTCCTTGCTGTCGAAGTAGTGATAGAAGGAGCCCTTGGGCACGCCGACTCGTTCCAGCACGCCCTGGATGCCGGTGGAGACGAAGCCCTGTTCGGTCAGGATCTCCACGCCGCAACGGATCAGGGCGTCTCGGGTGTCGGGGTTGTCGCGCGGGGTCCTGGGCGGACGGCCGCGGCGTTTGGTCGTCGTGGTGTTCATGCACACAATTTAGACCGGTCGTCTATAAAAAGGCAAGTCGAAAAAATCCGCCAGGTCGCCGGTCGTCCCGCGTTCACACGGCGTATGCTAATGCAACGTCTCCATTCCCTGTGCCAGGAGGGCCGTCGTGGCCGCAAGCAGCCTGCTGACCCTGATCGATGATATCGCCACTCTGCTTGATGACGTTTCGCTGATGACCAAGGTGGCGGCCAAGAAGACCGCCGGGATGCTCAGCGACGACCTGGCCCTGAACGCCCAGCAGGTCACCGGCGTGCGCGCCGACCGGGAGCTGCCGGTGGTGTGGGCGGTGGCCAAGGGCTCGCTGCGCAACAAGGCGATCCTGATTCCCGCGGCGCTGGCGATCAGCGCCTTCGTGCCGGTGCTGGTCACGGTGCTGCTGATGCTGGGCGGCACCTACCTGTGCTTCGAGGGCGCCGAGAAGCTGGCGCACAAGTTCCTGCACGGGAAGGACGACGAGACCGAGCACGCCGAGCGCGTGAAGGCCCTGGCCGACGAGGGCGTCGACATGCGCGAGTTCGAGCGCAAGCGCATCAAGGGCGCGATCCGCACCGACTTCATCCTCTCCGCCGAGATCATCGTCATCACCCTGGGCACGGTAACCGGCGTCGCCCTCGGCCAGCAGGTGCTGGTGCTGATCGGCATCGGGCTTTTGATGACCGTGGGCGTCTACGGCCTGGTGGCCGGCATCGTCAAGCTGGACGATCTGGGGCTCTACCTCAGCCGTCGCGAGGGTGCCCTGGCGGGGTTGGGGCGTGGCCTGGTCGCCGCCGCACCGAAGCTGATGAAGCTGCTATCGGTGGTCGGCACCGCGGCCATGTTCCTGGTCGGTGGCGGCATCCTCGCCCACGGCGTGCCCGTGCTGCATCACCTGGCCCGGGACGTGGCCGAGGTCGAACTGGCCGTGCCGGGGCTCGAGGCCGTGATCCACGGCCTGGGACCGATGCTGCTCAATCTCGGTATCGGGCTCGCCGTCGGCGCCGCGGTATTGGGCGCGGTGACGCTGTTCCAGAAGCTGCGGAGAGGCTGAGATGGCCGCGACGAACCGGTCCGGTCCGAGTGGCCCAGAGGCGGCCTATCGCGAGGCCCAGGAACGGCATGGCTTCGTCGATGATGTCGCCCAGCGGCGGGCCGTCGAGGCGCTGGAGAAGACTCACCGGGCCCTGGCGCGCGGCGATCAGGTGGTGGAGGGCGTCTATCTATGGGGCGCCGTGGGGCGCGGCAAGACCTGGCTGATGGACCGCTTCCATGCCGGGCTCGGGGTGGCGTCCCGGCGATGGCATTTTCACCACTTCATGCGCTGGGTGCATCGACGCCAGTTCCAGCTCTCCGGTACGCCCGATCCGCTGCGCCGCCTGGCCGCGGAGCTGGCCGACGAGGTGCGGGTGCTGTGCCTCGACGAGTTGTTCGTCAACGACATCGCCGATGCCATGCTGCTGGGGCGCCTGTTCGACGCCCTGTTCGAACGGGGGCTGGTGCTGGTGGTGACCTCCAACCAGGCGCCGGAGTCGCTCTATGCCGACGGTTTCAATCGCGAGCGCTTCCTGCCGGCGATCGCGGCGATCACCCGGCACCTGGAGGTGGTGCACCTGGACGGTGACCAGGATCATCGTCTCCATCCCGGGGCGGAGCAGTGCCGCTACTGGGTGCGCGAGCGAGAGCGGCCAACGCCCCTGGTGACGGTATTCGACACCCTGAATGCGGGGCAGAGCCATGACGCCAGTCCCGTCGAGCTGGGCCACCGGGCTATCCCGGTGGAGGCGAAAAGCGAGACGGTACTGTGGTGCCGCTTCGAGGCCCTGTGCGAGGCGCCGCTGTCGGCGCTGGATTTCATCGATCTGTGTGATCGCTTCCATCATGTGCTGATCGGCGAGGTGCCGCGCCTCGATGGGGGGCCGGCGATGAGCGGCATCGCCCGGGGCACCGAGGATGCCAGCCAGCGTGTGGAGGCCGGCGATCGCGAGCTGCCGGCGTTGACCCATCAGGACGATGGCGTGCGGCGTTTCATCGCTCTGGTCGACGAGTGCTATGACCGTGGCGTGCCGCTCTATATCGAGGCAGAGGTCCCCCTGGAGGCGCTCTATCGGCAGGGGCACCTGGCCTTTCCCTTTCGCCGGACTCTGAGCCGGCTGAGCGAGATGCAGCTGGCGCGCTTCGGCCATGGTTGACGCTCCTGGCCAGGAGGGGCACCGCCTGGCCCATTGCCCACGGCCACGCCGTGCCGACTGCTATGCTGGTGACGAGCACGAACAGGGAGGCGTGACGTGACGGGATGGGTCTACTGGCTGGACATGGCGGGGGTGATCGTCTTCGCGCTTTCCGGGGTGATCCTTGCCTGCCGCTCGCGCATGGACCCCTTCGGCATGCTGGTGCTGGCCGCGATGACGGGTATCGGCGGTGGCACCCTGCGTGATCTGGTGCTCGGCGTGCGGCCGGTGTTCTGGGTCGGCGACCCCGCCTACCTGTGGGTGATCCTGGCCACGGTGGGACTCTCGATTCTCGGCTTCCACTATATCCATCGCCTGTCGCGGGTCTTCCTGCCGGTGGCCGATGCCTTCGGCCTGGCGCTGTTCACCGTGATCGGCACTCACAAGGCCCTCACCCTGGACGCGCCCGGCGTGGTGGCGGTGCTGATGGGGCTGCTGACCGGCGTGGCCGGCGGGATGATGCGCGACGTGCTGGCGCGCCGCGTGCCCATGGTGCTGCGCCAGGAGATCTACGCCACCGCTGCCATTGCCGGTGGGGTGGTGCTGGTGGGCCTGGACGCGCTGGGAACGCCCTTCGTGTTCAACGTGGCGGCGTCGCTGGCCACCACCCTGGGATTGCGGCTGTCGGCCATCCACTGGCGCCTGGCTCTGCCGGTCTTCGCCTGGGTGACGGTGGCTCCGCCCCCGGCGCCGAGCGAGGCGGATGGCGAGACATCGCCGCCAGCACCGCCGCGCCGGCCCAAGGCGCGGGTCAAGCTGATTCCCCCGAAGCGCTCGCGTCGGCGCAGGAGGTCCTCATGAAGCGGCACGCCCCATGGCGCTGGCTGGTCGGCGGGGCGCTGGCGCTCCTGCTGGCCGGCTGTGCCCTCGAGCCCGCCCCGCGGCCGAGCGACGAGGCGGTGGCCGCCGAGATTCGCGCTACCTACGAACGGGCCCTGCCGGCGCTATCGGTCGGCAGTCAGCGTCACTATGCCCAGCGGATGTATCGCATCACCGGCGAGGCGCGCTGGCTGCCGCTCAATCGCGACTACGGAGAGCGGCTGGTGGCGTCGCTGCGGGAGGAGATCGCCCGGCTGGACGAGCCCGGCTACGCGGCCCGGCGCGGCCGCGAGGGCGTCGAGGGTTACCCCGAGCGCACCGCCAAGCAGCGCCGTCGCAAGCGCATGCTCGCCGACTGGGGCGAGATCCACTACGCCAAGGGGCTGGCCTTCGACCTGACCCAGGCGCTCTACCACGGGCTGCTCAACGACCGAGACCTGCCCGGCCATCGGCGCGCGCTGGACTATCTGGCGGGCGTGGATTTCCGGGCCTTCGTGACTGACCCGGCCGTGCTCGACGTCTACGCCGCCCAGGTCGCCAATCTGGTCCACTACCTGGACGATCTGGGCGTGGCGGACCTGCGCGGCGAGGCGATCGCCGCCTTCCGCGCACGTTTCTCTCCCTCGCGGGACGCGACGCTGAGCCAGGCGCTGTATCGCAACAAGATCTACGGCATGACCCACTTCGTGATCGCCGCCAGCGACTATTACCAGAAGCCGGTATCGGCGGACGATTTCGCCTGGGTGCTCGATGCGTTCTCCGCCGGGCTGGCACGGATACTGACCGACACCAAGGAGGACATCTACACCGAGGTGGGCATCAGCTTCCTGCTGGCCGAGCGCGGGGAGGCGCCGGCCGTGGTGCGCCTGCGCGAGGCGCTGGTGGCGGCATACGATCCGGTGGCCGGGATGGTGCCCTCGGAGTCGGGTGGCACCGACCTCGACCGGGGCGAGCATCGCAACGTGCTGGCGATCATGCTGCTGGACTGGCCCGAGCGGCTGTATCCAGGGCCGTGCCTGTCGGCATCGGTTCAGGAAGGCGCGTCGACCGTCTGCCGGGGCCGGGCGCCCTCCAGCTGCGAGGCCAGCGTGCGCTTGATGTCGCGATAGAGCGGCAGCAGGTCGCGATTCATCTCGTACTCGACCTGCCGCTGGTCGATGTAGAAGGCGCCGCGCTTTCCGTGGAAATCGATGATGCGACCGACTGGAGTGAACAGGAAACCCGACATGGAGAGCAGTCGCGGCAGTCGTGGCTCCATCATGGCAAAGGCATGAGGGCGACCTGAGAGTCCTAGCAGAACATAGGTGGCCAGGAAGAGTCCGATCACGATCAGTGGGAAGGTCTCGCGCTGTTCGGGCGTGAAGGCATGTCGCGCATGCAGCAGGCCCTCTATTTCCTCCGTGGTCGAGCGTCGACGGAACAGTGGCGAGATCGCCAGTCGCGAGACCTCGCACACCGTCTCCTGGGCGAAGCGTTGCGGATGCAGCCTGGGATGCTCGAGGCTTTCGCCGGCGTAGTCCTCCAGGGGCAGACGCTGGACCCCGTCATTCCGACTGTCCTCCGGCAGCACCAGACGCATGCAGCCGGCCGAGAGGCCGGTGTCCCGATGCTCGATCAGGCATAGGATGGCGTGCTCGTCGTGGGCATCGAACTCCAGATGATGCAGCGGGTCCGCCGGCGCCTCGTAGCCCAGCTCCTCGCAGTAGACATCGTGCCGCAGCCGGAAGATGCGACGCCGCGTCTCCTCGTCATTGGCCAGTCGGAAGGTGAAGGCCTCGCGGAAGCGGTCGAAGAGGTGAGCGGGGACCCGTGAGCGGCGTGGTGTCTCCTTCGCGGTAGTCGAGGACATGGCTGTGCATCCCTGTGTCGTCATGTGGGGGTGGGCCTGGATCAGGCATCGTCGTCGAGAAGGGGGGCCAGCGGTCGTGGCCGTCCAAGGTGGAAGCCCTGGCCGTAGGTGATGCCGTAGGCCTTGAGCAGCGGCAGCACCTGTTCGTTGTCGACGAACTCGGCGATGGCCTGCTTGCCGAAGCCGGCGGCCAGGTCGGCGATGGCCCGGACGATCACACGACTGTCGGAACTGTCGGTCAGGTGGCGGATGAAGGAGCCGTCGATCTTGATGTAGTCCACCGGCAGCTGCCCCAGGTAGTGGAAGCTGCTGAATCCCACCCCGAAATCGTCGAGAGCGGTGCGGCAGCCCAGGTCGCGCATCGCCTGCAGCACGCCCCGAGCCGTGGAGAAGTCAGTGACCGCCGCGGTTTCCGTCACTTCGAGGATCAGCTGGTGCGGATCGGCGCCGCTGTCGGCCAGCTCCTCGGCGAGAAACTGCTCGAGCCCCCTGTCGTGCAGCGACTGACCGGAGAGATTCACCGCCAGGTTGATGCCTCGCGCCTGGAGCCGCCTCAATGCCTGGAGGCTGTGGCGTAGTACCCAGCGGTCCAGCTGCACGATCATGCCGTTGCGTTCGGCAACCGGGATGAAGTGGCCTGGCGAGACCAGGCTGCCGTCCTCCTCGCGCATCCGGACCAGCACCTCGTAGTGCTTCACGTCGCGATCCTCGAGGCGCATGATGGGCTGCACCATCAGCACGAAATCGTCTTCCTGCAGGGCCTTGCGCAGCCGCTCGACCCAGTAGACCCGCTCCTTCAGCTCGCTCTTGGCATTCTCCAGCGTGGAGAGCAGGTGCCAGCGCTGGTGGTGGTGTTCCTTGGCCTTGTACATGGCCACGTCGGCGCTGGCCAGCAGGTCGGCGGGCGTGTCGCCGTGAGCGGGGTACTGGACGATGCCGATGCTGGCGATGGCGCGGTGGAGTCGTCCACTGGCCCGGAACTGGATGGCCTCGAGCAGCTGGTTGCACTGCTGCGCCGTGCCGATCGCCCGGTCGGCATCGGCGCCTTCGAGCAGCAGGGCGAATTCGTCGCCGCCCAGCCGAGCCAGGCTGCCGCGTCGTCCCACATGGAACTGCAGCACGTCGGCGACTTCCCGCAGCAGCCGGTCGCCGGCGTGATGGCCGCTCAGCTCGTTGACCTCCTTGAACTGGTCCAGGTCGAGCAGCAGCAGGGCCCCTTGGCCGCCGCGAGCCAGCGCCGCCTGCACGAGCTCCTGGAAGTGACGCCTGTTGTGAAGCTCGGTCAGCGGGTCGCGTTCGGCCAGCCAGGTCAGGCGGCCCTCGGCGGCCTTGCGCTCGGTGATGTCGAGCCCCACCGAGAGGCGTGCCATGCCGGCGTCGCCGCCGCCGGTCAGCGGCGCGTGATACCAGACGATGGTGTGGACCCGGCCATCCACGGTGAGCAGGGGGCGCTCTTCTTCCTCGGCGCCGGCGGCATCGGCGATCGGTGAATGACCGGGCAGCGGGAAGATGTCATCGAAGCGGCGACCGATCAGCGTCGTCTCGTCGACCTCGAGGATCGACAGCGCATAGGCGTTGACCAGGCTGATACGCCCCGCGCTGTCCTGGGCGATGATGAACACCCGGGCGGTGTCGAGCAGGCCGCTGACGAAGTCGCGCTCCCGAGCCAGTTCGTCGACGCGCTCGGCGAGCTGCTCGCCCCGGGCCTGCACCTCGCCTTCGAGCCGTTCGAGCTGCCGGGAGAGCTCGACCGTGGTGCCCTCGAGCACGTCGATCTCGTCGGGCCAGCGTTTCGAGGTGGCGGGGATGGCCTGGCGGGCCTCGTCGAAGCCACCACGGGCCAGGGCCGGCAGTACACCGGCGACGCGCCGCAGACGCGCCATGGGGCCGAGCAGGATGGCCAGCAGCAGCAGCTCGGCGGCGAGCCAGCCGGCCACGCCAGCGCCCAGCAGGACCCGGGTGTCGTGGTTGATGGCGAGCACCTGGTCGGTGATATCCGAGATCAGCAGGAGGTAGCCGGCACCGTCAGTGGATCGAATCCGGGTCACGGGAATGGCCGACAGTTCCTTCAGGCGCTGCGCGTGGGGCAGCTGTAACGGGCCGTCGGCAAGCGTGTCCAGCGAGACCCGCTCGGCGGCCCGTCGCAGCAGTGACAGGCCCGGCTGCTCCTCGGTCAGGGCCAGCAGCTCGCCTTGCCACGCGGACAGCCGACGAGCCGGCACGGCGTCGTTGCTTGAGCGGGAAGAGGCGGCCAGCAGCGCGACCTCGCTGTCCGAGACCGACTTGACCTGGAGAATCACGTCGGCGAGCGTGCGCGACAGGATGACCAGGCCCACGCTGCGCCCGTCGATCAGTACCGGCACGGCGGCATACTGGCGGCAGCCGACGTCGCAGCGCAGGGTCGTCAGCGGTGTCTCCGTACGGATCACCTGTGAGATCCAGTCCTGGATCGGTCCGCTGTGCTCCGGCGCGCTGCCCCAGTGCGCCATCGCCTCGCCCCGGGTGTCGAAGATCCGGATCTCGTCGATGCCCGCGTCCAGCTGCAGGCTCGGCCATTGGGCCGCCAGCGAGGCACGCACGGCGGCGTGATCGTCGGCTTCCAGGGCCTCGCCCAATCCCGAGGAGGCCGCGGCCAGGCCGGCCAGCTGGCGCAGCCCTTCTTCCGAGCGCTGCAGGATCAGGCGCACCTCGCGGTGATGGAGCGCATGCTGCTGCAGGCGGCTTTCCTGGAACTGGCGCGTCAGGGTGGTATGGCTCAGCCAGCTGAACAATGAGACCAGCACCAGCAGCAGCAGGCTGCTGAGTGCGATCACACGCCAGGTCAGGCTCAGGGGGCGGCGCTGGCGAAACAGCGGGGGCAGGGTCATGTCGCCGGTTCCTTGGCTGTCATGAAGGAGCGGTCCGCACAGGGCTAGAAGCGAAACGCGATCTGGAACAGCAGCATGTCCCAGTAGCGGTCCGTGTCCGACGGGTCGGGGTTGTCCTGGGCAGGCAGCCAGCCGGTGCCATCGATGTAGTGATATTCGCCGGCCAGCATGATCCGCGGCGTGGGCGTCCATTGCAGGCCGAAGGTCCAGTCCCGGGCGAACTGCGAGTGGTCCGGGCCGGCGCCGCTGGCGGCGTAATCGTCGCCGGAGGGATCATCCCGGTTGGCCACGAGACGGTCGTAGCGTACCAGCCACTGCCAGTCGTCGAGGAAGCGCCGCTGGTATTGCAGGTACCAGCTCTCGCCGGTGGTATCGAAGTTGAAGCGCGGGTCGTTGAAGCCTTCCAGACCGGAGTTGCGCAGCGCGTACTCGGCGGTGAGGCTCCAGAGCTCGGCGTTGTACTGCAGTGACAGCACCCAGGGCCGGAAGTAGAAGTCGCCATCGCTGAGGCCGCTCTGGTGCGAGTCGAAGCGAGCCCCGACATCGGCATGGCTCAGGGCGGTGATGATGCGACCGCCGTCATGCTCGTAGCGCAGCTGGGCGATAGCGGAGGTGTCCGGGTCAAGATCGCCAGGAATGCGGTCCAGTCGAAGGGTCTCGAGCAGGTCGTCGCCGGCCTGGACGCGGCCGACGCCAGCTTGAAAGCTCAAGGTGCCCTGAGGCAAACGTTCCTCGTAGTAGCTCAGCACGCCGTCCGCGGAAAGTGCCAGCGAGCGGGTGCGATCGAAGTAGATCGACTGCGGCAGCAGGATGCCGGGGCGGGTGAAGGCCACGTCTCTGGTCTGATTGTAGAAACCGAAGGGGTTCTTGAAGCGCCCCAGCTGCACGCCGATATTGCGCTGCTGATTCGACTGAAGCTGATAGTCGATCAGGCCGTAGTCCAGCTTCGGCTCGGCATCGCCGCGCTCGCCGCCGGCTCGACGGCTGAGCACCTGGGCGGCGAGCAGGACATCCTCGTGGGGGCGCAGCGACACGTTGGCGCCGATCTCGGTGAATTCCAGGCTGCCGCCATGATCGCTGCTGGGGCCGAAGAAGTCGTTGTCGTCGGTGATGACCAGGGCCTGGCTCAGGAAGCCGTGCAGCTGCAGGGTGTCCAGCACCTTGCCTGGTTCGGCCTGCGCCGGGACGGCAATGGCCAGCAGCATCGCGCCGACAGCCCCGAAAAGGCGTGTCCTATTCCATGGTGATGACTTGGACGCGGTCATCCAGCTTCTCCCTTTCCAGATAGCCCAGGGCGCCTGGGGTGTCGGCAATTCGTTCGAGCATCTCCGCCTGGGTGCTCACTCGCTCGGGGGCCTGCCCCGTGCCGGAAAACACCGCACGATCCCAGGCCAGCTGTAGCTGGTGGGGATAGACCGATAGCCGCTGCTTGACGAAGCGGGCATGCACGGGGTGGCGGTTGGGCAGCACGAAGATGCGGGCGGCCTGTCCGTTCGGCCAGGTACGCTGTCGCATGGCGAAGAGCGCTCGGGTGATATCGCGGGTCAGCGATTGCGTGGTGACGTCCGGATGGGCGACCAGCAGCACCGTCTGTGCCTCGTCATCGTCTCCCTGGTCCGCCGCGACCCATGGCGCGACGCTCAGCAGCGCGAGGCCAATGGCCATTACCACACGCCGGAGCATTCGGGCCCTCCCGGCCATGACACGAGCTTGGGGGTAACGCCACTGGGCGGGCGGCATGGCAGTTGGAGGCTTCGGGTGGCGCGGATAGGGCTCCATCCGGGAGCCGGCAATGAAGGCGAACAGGATGGGGACGATGGCGCTATCTCCCTGTCGACTCGTCGGGGGTTATCGTTATGCATCTCTCGGAGCGCCTCTGCCGAGGTGGACGGTGCGGGGCCCGCTGAGCGTTTCGGCACAGCTTACCTTTATCAGTGCATGACGAAAAGATAATGCAAATTGGCCCCTTCTGCTTGTGGTCATGAGGCTCGGCGGCACTGCCGCCGAGCCCGCTCTCAGCCGTAGACGCCGAAGCTGCCGGCATTGATCCACAGATGAGTGACGACGCTGGCGGCATATCCCAGGGCGATCACCGGTGACCAGCGCAGGTGGCCCATGAAGGTATAGTTGCCCCGCGCCTGGCCCATCAGCGCGACGCCGGCCGCCGAGCCCACCGACAGCAGGCTGCCGCCGACCCCGGCGGTGAGCGTGATCAGCAGCCAGTGGCCGTGGGACATCTCCGGCTCCATGGTCAGCACCGCGAACATCACCGGAATGTTGTCGACCACCGCCGAGATGACGCCGAGGACGATGTTGGCGCCGGTGGCGTTCCAGCCGGTGTAGAGAGCGTCGGAGAGTAGCGCCAGGTAGCCCATGAAGCCCAGCCCGCCCACGCACATCACCACGCCGTAGAAGAACAGCAGGGTATCCCACTCGGCCCGGGCCACCCGCTTGTAGACATCGAAGGGCACCACGCTGCCCAGCTGCTCGAGCATCTTCCAGTCGCCGCGCTGGGTGTAGAGGGTGCGCTTGCGCTCCAGCGAGCGAGGCAGCGTCTGGCGCAGGTAGTAGCCGAAGAACTGCAGGTAGCCGAGCCCGGTCATCATGCCCAGCACCGGGGGCAGATGCAGCAGCGTATGACAGGCCACGGCGGTGCTCACGGTGAGCAGGAACAGCACGATGATGCGCCGCGCCCCGCGCTTGAGGACGACATCCTCCTCGAGGCTGGCCGGCACGCGGTTCTTGATGAAGAAGCTCATCACCGCGGCGGGAATCAGGAAGTTCACCAGCGACGGCACCAGCAGGGCGAAGAACTCCTGGAAGTGCACGATGCCGGCCTGCCAGACCATCAGGGTGGTGATGTCGCCGAAGGGACTGAAGGCGCCGCCGGCATTGGCCGCCACCACGATGTTGATGCAGGCCAGGTTGATGAAGGGCTTGTCGCCCTCGGCGACCTTGGTGACCACCGCGCACATCAGCAGCGCCGTGGTCAGGTTGTCCGCCACCGGCGAGATCACGAACGACAGCACGCCGGTCATCCAGAACAGGGTCCGGTAGCTGAAGCCCTTGCGCACCATCCAGGCGCGCAGGGCATCGAAGACGCCGCGCTCGTCCATGGCGTTGATGTAGGTCATCGCCACCAGCAGGAACAGCATCAGCTCGGTGAACTCGAGCAGGGTGATGCGGAAGGCATGTTCCGACTCGCTCGACATCCCGGACTGCACATAGACCCAACCGATCAGCCCCCAGATCAGGCCCGCCGCCACCAGCACCGGCTTGGACTTGCGCATGTGGAGCTTTTCCTCGGCCATGACCAGCGCATAGGCCAGCACGAAGATCATCACCGCCAGGCCGCCGACGAACGACTGGGTCAGGTCCAGCGAGCCTGTCGCGGCGGCGGCGGGCGAGGCGAGCAGCGACAGCATGGCAAGGGCCAACCAGCGGGCGGCGGGCAAGCGAGAGCGAGGCGGTGAACGATGGAGTGTCTGCATGGCGACGATCATCCCGTGGTGAAGTGTGTGGAGCATCCGGAAAAAGGGGGTTCACCCAACAGCCTACTGAGACGTGGCGCCGACGGGATTGCCCCTTTGGTAGGGGATAGCGGAGCGGATCAACGCTAAGGTCGCAGTCGGATGTCGGGATTCGGCGCCCGAAGCGGGAAAAATTGTGGCATCATCTGCTCCCTCCGGTGATGACCGGAATCGCATCGCCAACGACTTCAGGGCAGGCTCTCGACGCATGTTTCTCGATGATTACCACTCGCGCACGGACTCGCGGCTCTGCATCACCGCCGAGCAGGCGAGCCGTTTCGCCAAGCGCGTCGCCGGTGACTTCAACCCCATTCATAACCCGGATGCGCGGCGCTTCTGCGTGCCCGGCGACCTGCTCTTCGCCCTGGTCCTGGCTCGTTACGGCCTCTCCCAGCACATGACCTTCCGCTTCCTGAGCATGGTCGGCGCCGAGGTGCCGCTGGCCTTCGACGAGGACGACGACGGCCGGATCCGGGTGCGCGACGACAGCGGCAAGTGCTATCTCGAGGTGGAGCGAAGCGGTGACATCACCCGCGACGAAGCCGTGGTCGAGGCCTTCACGCGCTGCTACGTGGCTTTCTCCGGCAAGAACTTCCCGCACTACCTGAAACCGCTGATGGAAGACCGCGGCGTGATGTTCAATCCCAAGCGTCCGCTGGTGATCTACGACAGCATGGGTTTCTCGCTGGAGCGCCTGGACGGCATCGAGCCGGGGCTGGAACTGGCGGATGCGTCGCTGGACGTGGTCGGCAAGCGTGGTGATGCGCTGCTCGAGTTCCGCATCATGGCCGGCGGCGAGGAAGTCGGCACCGGCTCCAAGAAGCTGGTGGTCAGCGGGCTTTGCGACTACGACGCCTGCACCATGGACGCCGTGGTCGAGGAGTTCTATCGCCTCAAGGCGGCCCACGACGCCGAGGCCTGAGCCCCTCACCTCACCGGGTTCGCCCCACCGTGCTCGACAGGACCGCCCTCCGGGGCGGTCCTTGCGTCTGGGGCCACATGTCTGGGCCAACCGACTGGCCCCAGGCGGTCAGGGCGACGACGGCAGGCCCAGCAGCATGCCGCCCAGGCCGCATAGCAGCACCACCCACCAGGCCGGGCGCTGCCACATCGTCAGCAGCAGAAAGCCCACCAGGGCCAGCGCGAACTCCGCCGGCCCCAGGATCGCGCTGGTCCACACCGGCTGGTACAGCGTCGCCGCCAGCAGGCCGACCACCGCGGCGTTGGCGCCGCGCATCACCGCCTGCAGTCCCGGACGGGTGCGCAGGGCGTTCCAGAACGGTATCGTCCCCGCGAGCAGCAGCATCCCCGGCAGGAAGATCGCCCCCAGCGCCAGCAGCGCGCCGGGCACCCCGTTCGTGGCCATGCCCAGATAGGCCGAGAAGGTGAACAGCGGCCCCGGCACCGCCTGGGCCGCGCCGTAGCCGCTGAGGAAGGCGTCCGGCGATACCCAGCCCGGCTGCACCACCTCGGCCTCAAGCAGCGGCAGCACCACATGGCCGCCGCCGAACACCAGCGCGCCCGAACGGTAGAAGGCGTCCACCAGGGCGATGCCCTGACCGATGCCGGCCTGGGCCAGCAGCGGCAGCCCGATCAACAGGCCGGCGAAGGCCAGCAGGCAGGCGGCGCCCGTGCGCTTGCCAAGGCCGATGTTCAGCACCGCCGGTCGTACCTGGCCGGCCTCGCGGCAGATCAGCCCGCCGGCCAGGGCGCCGAGCACGATGGCCAGCAGCTGGCCCATCGGGCCATTCACCGCCAGCACCAGCAGCGTCGCGGCCACGGCGATGGTGGCACGGCGCCGGTCGGGGCACAGGCGGCCCGCCATGCCCCAGACGGCATGGGCGACGATGGCTACCGCCACCACCTTCAGGCCGTGCAGCAGGCCGTTGCCGAGCGGGCCGGACAGGCTTCCCGCGCCCAGCGCGAAGGCCATCAGCAGCAGCGCCGAGGGCAGGGTGAAAGCTGCCCAGGCGGCCAGGGCGCCTAGCGGGCCGCCGCGCAGCAGGCCCAGGGCGAAGCCGACCTGGCTGCTGGCCGGGCCCGGCAGGAACTGGCACAGCGCCACCAGGTCGGCGTAGGCGTGCTCGTCGAGCCAGCGGCGGCGCACCACGAACTCCTGGCGGAAATAGCCGAGGTGGGCGACGGGGCCGCCGAAGGCGGTCAGGCCCAGCAGCAGGAAGGTGCGGAAGACGTCGGCGACGCGAGAGGGTGGGGACATGATGGCTCCGGACAGGATGTGGCAAGGCGAGCTGATGGATGGCCGCGTGCGGGGTGGGCAAACGCCGGCCCATGCCGCAAGATGCCGACATTGTCCCGTCAAAGGATGACCGAGCGATGATACGCACACTGCTGGTGGTGCCGGGCGAGGCCGAACTCCGCGGCGGCGAGGAGCTGATCGCACGCTGGCGAGAACGTCCCGACAGCCATCTGTGGATCGACCTGCAGGGCGAGTCCCTGGCGGACGAGCGGGCCTTCCTGGAAGGCTTCGGTTTTCATCCGCTGGCCATCGACGACGTGCACCGCGAGCGCCATCCGCCGAAGATCGAGGAGTTCGAGGACCATACCCTGATCCTCTATCGCGGCATTTCCTCCTTCGACGCCGAGCTTCGCTACGAGCCCCAGCGGATCGCCTTCCTGCTCGGCGAACGCCTGCTGATCAGTTTGCATCCCGGGTTGGCGCTGAGCATCGACCGGCTGATGAGTCAGGATGCCGGCGCCCTGCTGGCGCGGTCGCCGGCGTTCGTGGCGCTGCGCGTCATGTATGCCTCCGCCGGTTACTATCTGGACGGCCTGCTGGCCTTCGAGACCGAGCTGAGCGACCTCGAGGACGCCCTGGTCGAGAACGGCAACGACGAGCTGATGCGACGGCTGATCGGCTATCGCTCGCGGCTGGTGAAGATGCGCCGCCTCTACAACTACCACCTGGGCATCACCCAGGAGATCACCGCCTACGATTACGCTCACCTGCCGCGCGGCAACGAGGAGACCCTGCATGCCATCAACGACGTGCACGAGCGCTTCGAGCGGCTGCACAGCCTGACCCAGATGTACTACGACATCTGCGGTGACCTGATCGACGGCCACCTGTCGCTGTCCTCGCACCGGCTCAACGAGACCATGCGGGTGCTGACGGTGATCACCGCGATCTTCGTGCCGCTGACCTTCATCGCCGGCATCTACGGCATGAACTTCAGCCACATGCCGGAGCTTGACTACCGCTACGGCTACTTCATCGTGATGGGCACGATGCTGACGATCGGCGTCGGGCTGCTGTGGTGGTTCCGGCGCGTCAAATGGCTATGAGCGCAGCCGGTGGGGCATAGTGCCGCAGCGCGAGCGGCTTCCCCGCGGCCGCCCGGGCCCGTAGTCTCGAGGGTTCCCCCTTTCTGACGCGGTTTCGACCATGCATCCCCAGCGCGAACAACTCCATAACGAGCTGCATGCCCGGCCCTCCATCTACTTCTCCGAGCCGGCCCACCTGCATCACTACGCTTTCCTCGACACCGACGGCGTCTGCGACGGCATCGTCCGGCGACTGTACGAGCTGACCGGTACCCGGCCGGCGCCCGATGCCGTGCAGGGCATCCTCACCCTCGACGGCGATCGGGTGCTGAAGTGGGAGCGCCATACCGAGTTCTTCACCCTCACCCTGATGGTGCCGATCGCCGATGATACGCCGCTGTGGCCGGCGCCGCCGCCGCGGCTGGCCGAGATCGCCGAGGCCCACCACGAGGCGCTGATCAGCGCCACCCTGATCCGGGTCGAGAACGAGGCTGACTGGGCCGGCGATACCGCCCACTACGGCTTCGTCGATCCGGCCGGCTCGCGGGTCGCCGGGGGCGACGCCACCGTGTGGAGCGACTTCCGCCTCGACGAGTCCGGCGTCAATCGCCTGCTGGTGGTCAACCGCGCCCTCAACGATTTCCGCCTGGGGCGCATCGGCCGCCGGCTGCTGGAGATCGAGACCTATCGCATGATGGCGTCGCTGGCGCTGCCTCTGGCCAAGTCCCTCGGCGGTGAACTGGCGGGCTTCGAGGCAGAGCTCGGTGAGCTCTCCGACCGCAACGCCGAGGGATTGCCCGAGGGGCCGCGTCCGCTGCTGGCGGCGATCGCCTCGCTGTCGGCCCGGCTCGAACGCAGCGGCGCGCGCAGTCGTCATCGCTTCGCCGCCACCGAGGCCTATGCCGGCATCGTCTTCGACCGGGTCGAGCGGCTGCGCGAGAGCCGTGTGGGCGACTGTCAGCGGCTGGGCGTCTTCCTGATGCGCCGCTTCCAGCCCACGGTACGCTACTGTGCCGCGGTGGATCGTCGCCAGGAGCGGCTGGCCGAGAACGTGGCACGCCTCAACGACCTGCTGCGGACCCGTGCCCAGGTGGAGATCGAGGAGCAGAACGTCGAGATCCTCAAGAGCCTCGACGCGCGCTCCAGCAGTCAGCTGAAGATCCAGAAGGCCGTCGAGGGCCTGTCGATCATCGTCATCAGCTACTACCTGTTCAGCCTGATCAAGCTGGCGCTGGGCAGCCTCGAGGCACTGGGCATGCCGATCGCCCCATGGCGGGCGGTGGCGGTGTTCGGGCCGCTGGCGATCCTGCTGCTGGTGGTGCTGGGGTGGCGGATATGGCGGGTCAAGAACCACTGAGGCCGCCAGCGGGACGGTCGGGCGCCGGCGGCTGCCGGCGCCCGGCGGGCATCACTTCAGATAGATCTGGCCCTGCTCGTAGAGCGAGCGGCAGTCGTTGGCGTCGTGGTAGCGATCCTCGTCCAGGTTGATCGAGTGCACGCCCGGGCCGCCGAAGCGGGGGTCGTCGCATTCGCCGTCGTTGGCCCACTGGCTGGTGTTGTCGCCCCACTCGATGCCGTGGGACGCCCCGCCGGAACCGGTGGAGACGTTGCCGCCGCCCCAGGCGGGAGACGCTTCGGAAATGTAGAGCTCGGCCTCGGGCAGGTTGCCCGACTGGTAGGTGCCGACCCAGATGTTGTAGTTGCCCGAGGGCGGGTTGTTCCACACGATGCCCGGGTTGGTGCCGGCCGCGGTGGAAAAGTCGTCGTTGCAGTGCCAGTTGCCCGCGGCATCGAAGACCACCAGGGTGGTGTCCGCCTGGGATTCGGCGTAGATGCTCAGCTGGTACTGGCCGGCCTGGTAGTTGAGGTCCAGGTCGGGGTCTCCGCTGACGTAGCCGCTGCAGTTGGGCCCCGCCTCGCTCGCGGAGCGGCTGCCGCCGGCGGTGAGCGAGGTCACGTGGGGGTCGGGCTGGAAGCCCGAGTTGAGATTGACGGTCCCGTAGGTGGGTGTGGCCTGCCAGTCCAGGGCCTGGGCAGCGGCGCTGAAGCACAGCAGCGGAAGAGCCACGAGCGCAGCCTTGCGATGAATCGACGACATGAGTCTGTTCCCTTGCGATGTTTTGAGTCTTGGTGCGTGGCGCACCTCTCAATACTACTTAGCCCCCCGTGAAAGTCACGACGTCTCCTCCTTCTGGCTCAGGCCCTCATCCCCCTGGCGGAGCGCCTCCAGCCGCGCGTAGAGGTGTTCGGTGAAGAAACCGTGCATCAGGAAGCGCTGGCTGAGGTTCCAGGGCCCGACCAGGTAGTGCGGGTACTTGTTGTAGGCCAGCTCGGCGAGGCTCGGGTCGTCGATCATGCGGCCGATGCGCAGCGCGATCGACTGGTCGAGGTTGAAGCCGTTGATGGCGTCGCGGTATTCCTCGCGGGTCAGCAGCAGGCAGAACAGGCACATGAACAGCACGTGGGCGCTCTCGAAGTCGAGCACCTGGGTGCGGCGCCGCTCCACCGTGAATTCGGTCATGTCCAGCGGCCGCCAGTGGT
The DNA here is from genome assembly GCF_000968715.2 of Halomonas sp. HG01. NCBI lineage: Bacteria > Pseudomonadati > Pseudomonadota > Gammaproteobacteria > Oceanospirillales > Halomonadaceae > Halomonas > Halomonas sp. HG01. The sequence continues at coordinate 300,316 of NZ_CP022134.1, forward strand.
CCCAGCGCAGCGCCCCGGTCGGCCGCGGCGCGGTGTCCTGGCCGCGCTCGCCGAGCTCGGCGAAGGCCCGGAACAGCTCCTGGTCGTGATCGACGAAGCTCGCCGTGAGCATGTCCTCGATGCGCCGGGGATACAGCGTCAGTGGCTCGACATCGCCGGCGGCGCCGTTGTCGATCAGGAAGTTGATCACGTTCGACTCGGTGGCGTAGTGGCGCAGGATCAGCCGGTTGGCCTCGGGGCTGACCACGTGGCGGCAGAACCAGCAGATCAGCCGCTGCAGCAGGCCGTGGGCGCGGAACTGGGGTAGTGGCAGTCGCTTGAGAAACCAGGTCAGATGCAGCAGCGCGCCCAGCACCAGCTGCAGCAGCGGGCGCAGCGACCAGCGCGTGGGGCGTTCCATGTCGTCGAGCCAGAGCCGCAGCGCCTCGCGCTCGATGGGCAGGGTGTCGTCGGCCTCCAGGGCGCGCAGGAAGGGGCTACGTCGGCTCATGGTCGATCTCCTCGAGCTGCAGGGCATAGAGCCGCGCCACCACCCGGGCGGTGCGCAGGATCGCGCGGCGCTCGGCCTCGCCGCGGCAGACCCGGTCGAGCATCGCGTAGAGCTTGTCCAGGTGGGCATCGTCGTTGGCGCCGTGATAGCGCATGAAGCGCGTGGCGCCGCCGTCGCCGCCGAGGGCCGCATCGATGCGCCGGGCCCAGTCGTCGGCCATCTTGTGGCCGAGCCCCTCGATGATCCACATGGCGCCGATCAGATCGACCGGGTTGGGCTGGCTGGCGCGGTGCATCATGAAGGCGTGCAGCGCCTCGCTGCCGGCGTTGCGCTCGGCGTGGACGATCGTCTCGCGCTCGCCGCCGGCCGCCACGTAATCGGCCTCCAACATCTCGTAGTCGCGGTGCTCTTCCCGGGCGTGCTCGATGACCATCGAGCGCACGTCGGCGAAGTCGCGCTCGAAGCTCGAGGCGCCGCGGGTGATCCAGCGTGCGCCCTCGATCACCTGCTGGCGCAGGTGGCACAGCAGCCTGCGGTAGTCCTCGTCGGTGAAACGGTCGCGTTCCAGGCGCTGGAGGATCGGCACCCGGCCGAGCTGGCGCTCGAAGTCGAACCAGACGCGCATCAGGCCCTGCAGGCAGGCCTGGCCCTCGGAGGTGGTGACCTTGTCGCTCATGAGGTGGCCTCCCTGACCACGGTGAGGTGCATGTAGACGTTGTTGAAGCGCCCGCTCTCGGGCACGAAGCACAGCAGGGTCTCGCCCTCGGCGAGCTCGCGGGTGCGGCGGAACTCGTCGAGCATGATGAACAGCGAGGCGCAGCCGGTGTTACCACGGGTGTAGAGGTTGGTGTACCACTTCTCCTCGGGAATGGCGGCGCCGGCCTGGGTCAGCATGTCGTGGATCTGGCCGCGGAAGTGATGCGACGAGTAGTGGCACAGCAGGTGGTCGACCTCGTCGACCCTCACCCGGCCCTCGTCGATCAGCCGCAGCAGGCCGTCGACGCCGAGCTTCACTAGGTGATCGAGCAGCCGCACGTCCTGGCGGATCAGCAGTGCGCCGTCGGCCTCGGCCTCGGCGTAGGTGGGGTAGTCCTGCCAGCTCGGGTGGCGCCCCTGGCCGTTCGGTCGGCCCACGCTCATGCACACCGGGAAGGCGTCGGCGTGGGACACGCCGCGAATCCAGTCGATGCGAAAGCTGAGGCCGCGCGGGCGATCCTCCAGCAGCAGGGCGCCGGCGCCGTCGGAGAGCATCCAGCGCAGGAACTCGGCGTTGAAGTCCGGCGTCGCCCCGGCGGCTTCGAAGCGGCTGGCCTTGAACAGCCGCGAGGCCAGCTCGCTGGCAACCACCAGCGCATTGCCGTGCTCGCCGGCGCGGATCGCCGTCCAGGCCGCCTTCAGCGCCATCATGCTGCTCGAGCAGATGCCATGGCTGGTGTGCAGCTCCAGGCTCGGCAGGCCCAGCTCGGCCTGCACCATGCTGCCGAAGCCCGGCAGCACCAGGTCGCCCTGGCTGGTGGCCACGCTGAGCATGTCGAGGCGGGCATCGGGCAGGTAGCCCTGATCCAGGCAGTCGCGGCCGGCCAGTGCGGCCATCTCGCCGTTGCTGACGGTGGTGCGATGCTCGGCATCGATGGCGTAGTGGCGCGTGCGGATGCCATTGGCCTCGAGGATGCGCCGCTTGAGCCGGCTGGGCCTGCCGTGGACTTGGCCCAGCACCTCCTCGATGCGGTCGTTGTCGACCGGCTCGCCGGGCAGGTGATGGCCGGTGCTGGTGATGTAGACGCTCATGCCGGCCTCCGGCGCTTCAGGGCGAACACCAGGCAGCGCAGGTTTTCCTCCGCGTAGGGGAAGATCGCCAGCACCGCCATGAAGGCCAGATAGCCGGGCAGGTAGCCGGCGCCGCCGTGGGGCGTGTCCAGCGGCACCAGCGACAGCTGGCCGGCCCAGTCCAGGGTCAGCAGGTCCGCCACCACCGGGCCGTTGATCACCGCGATCAGCGCCAGCATGTAGAGCGGCAGGCTGGCCAGGTAGTTGTGGGCGTGCATCTCCCAGATGCTGATGTGGCGGCGCGGGGCGGCGTAGTGGACGTCCCAGTGGGCGACCAGCTCGTGCAGGACCCAGGCCGCCAGGCAGATCAGCAGCACCAGCACGTTGACCTCAAAGAGCAGGCAAAGAAGGATCGGAATGCCGACTTGGAGGCCCATCAGCGAATGGACCAGCGACTCCTTGAGCCCCGAGGTGGCCTCGATGCGGGTGGCCCGATGGCAGCACCAGTCGACGAAGCCGGCGATGCCCCATAGCGGCAGGAAGACGTAGAGCAGAACCTGGATCAGCAGCGCATCGGTGGTCATGGCGTGACCTCGCGGCGATGGCGGAACACGGTGGGTGACACGATGAGGGTCTCCTTTCCATGGAGGGGTATCGGCGTTAGGAAACGCTGTTCGAAAACGAGTCTAGCCGATCGCCGCGCAAATGAAAACGATCGTTTTAAATCGGCCATGGCGAGGGCCGTCGCCATCACGTCAGCGAGCGTGACGGAACGGTGGAGCGTTTGGGTTTCGCGGCGCGAAGCGGCGCAGAGAATATAAGCCATGGCGCATGGAAAAGCTCGCCGCCGGCAGGCGTTGGGGTGGGGCACTATGCTGAGGGAGCCATTGTGCTTGCCCCGAATACTGCATAGGGAGGTTCACGCCATGTCCACGACATCTTTCGCCGCCCGGCTCGGTCTGAGCCTGTCGCTGACGCTGCCGCTGATCGCCGGCACGGTGCTCGCCAGTGAGGGGCAGGACCTGGTCTTCCAGGGCGACACCAGCTTCCAGGGGCCCCACGGCGGCCAGGCGATTCAGGCGGCGCTGGTCGACACGGCCCTCGACGAGACCATCGCGGTGGAGACCGGCAAGGTCTCTGCCGAGGATGCCCCGAGCTTCGCCTTCACCTTTCCCGGCGCGCTGGAAGCGGACGGCCGGTACGCCGTGCACTACTGGATCGATGCCAACTTCGGCGGCGGCACCGCCGGCAACTGCGACCCCATGCAGCACGATCACCAGTGGAGCGTGACCATCGAGCCCGGCGACGGGCCGGTGACGCATACCGAGCGTCACGATCCCTCGACGCAGAGTGCCGTCTGCGACACCTTCCGCTGAGCTCGCCGTGCCTAGAGCTTCACCTTGCCGCGCAGCGCCTTGGTCTGGCCCTTCTTGACCTTCTTGTCGACCCGGCGGCGCTGGGAGCCCTTGGTCGGCTTGGTCGGCTTGCGCGCCTTGCGCTGCTGGATCGCCTGACGGATCAGCTCGCGCAGCCGGTTCAGCGCGTCTTCCTTGTTGAGCTCCAGGGTGCGGTGCTCCTGGGCCTTGATCACGATCACCCCGTCCTTGCTGATGCGCTGGTCGGAGAGCGCCAGCAGGCGTTCCTTGTAGAACTCCGGCAGGCTTGAGGCGGGGATGTCGAAGCGTAGATGCACCGCCGAGGCGACCTTGTTGACGTTCTGCCCGCCCGCGCCTTGGGCGCGGATCTGGTGAATCTCGATCTCGTGGTCGGGCACTTCCACGGTATTGGAGATACGCAGCATGCTGTCCTCGCGGTGGGTGAATGAATAGGGTGAATGAGCAGAGTGAATAGAGGGGGATGAATAGGGGGATCGGTGGGCGGAGCGGCCGTTAGCCGCGCTGGCGCAGCGGTTCGAGCAGCTCGCTGAGGCCGTTGTGGTCGATCTCGTGCATCAGCTGCAGCAGCTGGCCGATCTGGCCCGCCGGGAAGCCCTCGCGGGCGAACCAGGCGAGATAGGGGCCGGGAAGATCGGCGATCAGGGTGCCTTCGTACTTGCCGAAGGGCATGCGCTGGGTGACCAGGCGTTGCAGATCCTCGGGTTGCAAGGCGCCGCTCCTCTGGGTGAATGAAAACGAGGCCGCAGGGTACGCCACCGGGAGCCAGGCGGCCAGTGGGCGGTGGATTTCCCGCTCCGCCCTTGAATCCCGGCGGGCCGGCCCGCATGCCTGTCTGACATCCATGGCACATGAGGGACCTTCCCATGACCACCCTGGTGATCGGCGCCAACGGCCAGATCGGCCGCCTGTTCTGCGAGCTGGCCCAGCAGGCCGGCGAGCCCGTTCGGGCGATGGTTCGCAATGACGACCAGCGCGCCTGGTTCGAGGCGCGCGGCATCGAGACCGTGATCGGCGACCTGGAGGGCGAGCTGCGTCACGCCTTCGAGGGCTGCGACCAGGTGGTGTTCACCGCCGGCTCCGGGCCGCACACCGGCCCCGACAAGACGCTGCTGATCGACCTCAACGGTGCCATGCGCGCGGTGGATCTGGCCGCCGAGCTGGGTCTCGAGCGCTTCGTGATGGTCAGCGCCCTGCGCGTCGACGACCCGCTGGCCGGACCGGAGAAGCTGCGCCCCTATCTCGCCGCCAAGCGTGCCGCCGATGCCTATCTCAAGGCCGCCGAGGTGCCCTGGGCGATCCTCAAGCCGGGCCGCCTCACCGACGAGCCGGCCACCCGGCGCGTCGCCGCCTCGCTGGAGGAAAACGGCGGCCACAACGATGTCTCCCGGGCCAACGTGGCCCATGCGCTGCTGCATCTGGTGCAGGGCAAGGCGGAGAACGGCCGCGAGTATCCGCTGCTGGACGGCGAGCGCGAGATCGACGCGGTGCTGGCCTGAGGCCGATTGCCGGCGCGGCCGCTCAGCCCACCAGGGTCCGGTTGCGGCCGTCCTGCTTGGCGCGATAGAGCGCCCGGTCGGCGCGCTCGAGCAGCACATGGCTGGCATCGTCCGCGCGCAGCGAGGCGATGCCGGCGGAGAGCGTGACGGCGAGGGCCGACCGGCCGAGCGACGCGCTCGCGACTCGCGTGCGCAGGCGTTCGAGGGTCTCGTGGGCCTGGGCGTGGGTGACGCCGGGCAGGATCACCAGAAATTCCTCGCCGCCCATGCGCGCCAGGATGTCGTAGCATCGCAGGTTGGCCTGCACCAGCTCGGCGACGCCAGCCAGCACCTCGTCGCCGGTGGCGTGGCCGTGGCGGTCGTTGATCTGCTTGAAGTGGTCCAGGTCGACGATGGCCACGCACAGCGGCGAGTCCTGGCGATGGCTGCGCGCGATCTCCTCCTCCAGCCGCGCCATGCCGGCGCGGCGGTTGAGCAGCCCCGTCAAGTCGTCGTGGCGGGCCAGGAAGTCCAGGCGCCGCTCCATGGCCTTGCGCTCGGTGATGTCGGTGATGAAGGTGACGCGCTTGAGCCGCCCGGCATCGTCCTCCAGGCGCGACGATTCGGCGATGATGCTGCGCGTCTCGCCGTCGCGACCGACCACCTCCCATTCCTGACGCTTGTCCTGCTCCTCCTCGCTCCGCATGAAGTCACGATGCCGGGCAATCATGGCCTCGCGGCTGGCCTCCGGGATGATCATCGTGAAGGGCTGGCCCAGCAGTTCCTCCTCGGCGTAGCCGTAGAACGCGCAGTAGGCCGGATTGACCATCTCGAGGATGCCCTCCTCGTTGGTGATGCAGATGCCGATGGGCGCGGCACGCACCAGTCGCGGCACGTTATCGGAGCGGGTCAGGGTCAGCGGCATGCGATCATCCTCGGTCGAGCGAGCGGGGGAACAGCGCGGCGATGCGTTCTCTCGGGTCCTCGGCCAGGGCATCGAGGGCCGGGCGGGCGAAGTAGTAGCCCTGCTGCAGGGGAATGCCGGTCTCGAACAGCCAGCGCGCCTCCTCGGCGGTTTCCACGCCCTCGGCGATCAGCGTCACGCCGAGCGGGCCGGCCATGGCGGCCAGCGCCCGGACCATCGCCTGGCGGCGCGGGTCCCGGTGGCAGCCCTGTATCAGCTGACGGTCGATCTTGAGCTTGTCCGGATACAGTTCGGTCAGCACGTCCAGGTTGGCGTGCCCGGTTCCGAAGTCGTCCAGCGCCACGCGGAAGCCCGCCTGGCGATAGGCCTTGATGATCTCCGCCAGGTGGTCGCGGTCGACCACGCGCTCGGTCTCGACGATCTCGAAGATCAGCCGCTCCAGCGGCCAGCCCACCCGCCGCGAGACTTCCAGCGTGGCGCTCAGGCAGGCCGCGGGCTCGTAGACCGCGTTGGGCAGGAAGTTGATCGAGAGCGGCACGCTCATGCCGAGCCGGCTGGCCTGCTCGATGGCCTTGACCCGGCAGGCCTGGTCGAAGCGATACATCAGCCGGTCGTCGACCTGGCGCAGTACCGAATGGGCGGACTCTCCGTCAGGGCCTCGCACCAGCGCCTCGTAGGCGTGGATCTCGCGGCGGCCGACGTCGATGATCGGCTGGAAGGCCATGGCGAAGTCGAAGGGCAGCTCGATCTCGCAGCGGTTGCAGTGATTGGCGACCCTGGCGCAGTGTCCCATGGTGGTTCCTTTTTCGATGCGCTCGCGACTGCGGAGCAGTCAAGGGAGAGGCGATGGCGTGCATTTTATTTTACTTATTTTTAATCATGTATCGCTATTGTACAAGTTTAATCCCGTCCTCGACGCGCCACGCCTCGAGCGGCATCATCCACGCGCCCCTGATACATGAGGAACGACCCCCATGAGCGATGCTGAAGCCCCACTGTCGGCCCGCGTGCGCCGGCTGCTGGAGGCGGCCCCCGATGACAGGCTGCCGTTGACCTACCAGCGGCTCGCCGAGGCCCTGGCGCTCACGCCGCCGCGTACCATTCGCCGCGTGGCGCTGGCCCTGGAACAGCTGATGCGGGAAGACGCCGCCGCCGGCCGTCCCTTCATCGCTGCGCTGGTGGTCAGCCGACAGGGCGAGGGCCTGCCGCGCGAGGGCTTCTTCGCGCTGGCCGTCGAGCTGGGACGCTTGCCGGAGGATCCGGCGCTCCAGGCCGAGGCCTGGCGGGAGGAGTTCCGGCGAGCCGTCGACGACCACAACCACAACGACCAGGCCTGACAACGACGACGCCCGCCGGAGAGGCGGGCGTCGGGGCTCGGGCGAGCGGAAGCGCGTATGGAGGGCGCTGTGGAGAGTGCCGTGGAGCGTCAGTCGTGGCGCCAGTGGCTGACCAGCAGCGTCGGCACGATGATGATCATAAGGCTGATCACCAGCCACCAGAAGCCGTCCTGATAGGCGAGGATCGAGGCCCAGCCGTCGGGCGACACCGCATCGCTCGGCGCGCCGCTCGAGGCGATCTGCCGGCCGTGCACGCCGGTCTGGTGCTCGAGCAGGATCACCAGCCCGGCGGTGCCCAGGGCACCGCCCAGCTGCATCACGAAGTTGAGCATGCCCGAGCCGTAGCCGGTCAGCCGCGCCGGCAGCGCGGCGATGGCGTTGGCCAGCGTCGGCGGCGGGAAGGCCGCCATGCCGATCGCCATGATGCCCATGATGCCGGCCAGGGCGGCGAAGCTGGTGCCGGCGTCCATCTGCGCCATTCGCCACACCGCGTACGCCGTGCTGGCCAGGCCCGGCAGGGTCAGCCACAGCGGCGGGTGGCGGTCGCTGAGCCAGCCGACCAGCGGCACCAGCACGCCGAGCACCGCCGTGGAGGGCAGGTAGATCATGCCGGTGGTGACCGGACTGAAGTGCAGCACCGACTGCACGAACTGCGGCAGCAGGTACATCACGCTGTAGAAGGTGCCACCGAACAGCAGCATCGCCAGGGTGCCGACCACGAACAGCCGGTAGCGGAAGATCGACAGATCCATCAGCGGCTGCGCGCAGCGCCGCTGCCAGGCCACGAAGGCCGCGCCGGCGAGCAGCGAGAACAGTGCCAGCCCGACGATGCGCGGGTCGCTCCAGCCCCAGCGCTGGCCGCTGGAGAGCGCCGTCAGCAGGGCGAACACGGCGGCCAGCAGCAGCCCGGCGCCGGCCCAGTCGAACGGCGGCAGCGGCCCGCGGCCTTCCCTGGGCGGGAGGAAAAACCCGCCCATCACCACCGCCGCCGCGCAGATCGGCAGCGGCACGAAGAACACGTAGTGCCACGACAGGTGCTCCACCAGCCAGCCGCCGATCACCGTCGCCAGAGTCAGCGGCAGTCCCAGGCACATGCCGTACATGGCCACTGCCATGCCGCGCCCCTCGGCGGGATAGACGTCGAACAGCACCTGCATCGCCAGCGGCCGGATCAGGCCGGTCATGGCGCCCTGGATCACCCGGGCGGCGACCAGCATCGCCATGCCATTGCCCAGTCCGCCGAGGATCGAGGCGGCGATGAAGGTCAGCAGCAGGCCCGCATAGGTGGCGCGCTGGCCGACGGCGTGCACCAGCCAGGGGGCCACCAGCAGCGACACCGTGGTGGAGGCCAGGAAGCCCGTGGAGAGCCACTGGGCCTCGGCGTCGCTCAGGCCGAGATCGTCGCTGATGAAGGGAATCGCCACGTTGACGATGGTGATCGACATGCCCAGCGCCACCAGGCCCAGCATCACGGTGAGCGTGACCCACAGCCGATAGCGGGGGCCGTAGCGCAAGTGGAGTCGGTCCCTCTGGGTCATGGCAGTCGCCTCGCGTCGGAGGTGGACGGGGAGAGCGGGGTCGGGCGATGCAGGGGCGGACGGCGCTGGGTCGAGCAATGAGAGGTGACATCCGGCACGGGAAGACTCCTTCATGCGGTCGGGGGATAGGGCGGTGTCGACGGTGCATGGCGGGCGGTGGCCCGGCATGACGCGCGAAAAGAGAGCCGGCCTCCTGGTGGAGGCCGGCCCGAAATCGAAGGAAACAGCAAACCATGCGCCGGTGCTGGCCAGATCATAGTTCGCTACCTAATTATTCTACCGCGTCGGAGCCGGCTTGGCTAGAGAGGGGGAAGCGTCTGGCGCCGGGGTGACCGCATGTCGGCACAGCAACGGAAGTGAGCGCTGACCCATGGCGCGGCATGCTAGCCTGACGCGATGCCTGAGGACAGCGCGATGAAGGGAGGCACGCATGGAAGAGATCGGCCTGAGCGGGCTGGTGACGAGGGAGTGGCTGGGGCAGGGCGTCAGCCTGGTGGCATTGGCGCTGTGCGTGGCCGGCTTCGCCAGCCGGCGCGACGATCGGCTGTTCGTGCTGCTGCTGTTCGCCAACGTGGCCTTCGCCGCCCAGTTCGCGCTGTTCCAGAGCTGGGTGGCGGCGGGCATCTCGGCGCTGATCGTGCTGCGCATCGTCCTGGTGCGCCGCTACCCGGGCAACGCCGCGGTGATGGCCGGGGTCCTCGTCGCCACCCTGGCGGTCGCCCTGCTGACCTGGAGCGGCCCGCGCGACGTGCCGGCACTGCTGGCCGGCCTGCTGGGCACCTGGGGCATGTTCATGCTGCGCGGCATCGCCATGCGCGCGGTGCTGGCCGTGGCGGCCTTCTGCTGGGTGATCAGCAACCTGCTGGCCGGTTCCATCGGCGGCACCCTCGCCGAGACGCTGATCCTCCTGACCAATGTGATCACCATCTGGCGCCTGCGCCGCGCCGCGCGGCGCTATGGTCTGAGCCCCTGAGCCCAGTTGACTGAGCTGAAGAGGCTGAGCGCCGAGCCGGGCCGGCCCGAGCGGTTTACATCTGGGCGACCAGATAGTTCTCGCGGCCGACCAGCTTGATCAGGCGCAGCTGCTGTTCCAGCCAGTGGGCGTGATCTTCCTCGGTGTCGGAAAGCAGCGGCAGCAGGATGGCGCGGGTGTTGAAGTCGCGCTCGCGTTCGCAAAGGGCGATGGCGGCCTTCAGGGCGTCGCCCACCTCGTACTCGAGCTGCAGATCGTAGCCGAGCATCTCTTCCACGTCCTTGCCGATGCGCACCTCGGTGCGGGTGTGGATGTCCGGCTTGCCCTCGAGCATCAGGATGCGCTCGATCAGCTTCTGGGCGTGGCCCTTCTCGTCGTAGAACTCGTGGTCGATGCGCTCATGGAGCTTGGTCAGCCCCATGTCGGCATACATCTCGGCGTGCACGAAGTACTGGTCCATGGCGGCGAGCTCGGCGGCGAGCAGGCCGTTCAGGGCGTCGATGATCTCTTGGTTGCCTTGCATGAGCGTTCTTCCTTGTCGACGTGACGTATCAGGTGCGCATCCTAGTTCGGAGCGCGAGGTTGGTCAATTTTTCCTGATATATCAATGGTTTGAGATTGTCTTCGCGTGCGATTCGCATTCGGTCCAGGTTTCGCGTCCAGGGGGGCAGCAATAGTTTGAAAGTCGTCGAGCGAAGGCTAGACAAGGCAAAAATCAGCGAGAAAGCGGAGTTTACGAGCTGTAAATGAGCATTTTGAGCTGATTTTTAACGCCGTATAGCCGAGCGCAGACACTTTCGGATCAGTGCGAAACGCCGAAGACGCTTTTCAGGTAGCGCACATAGGCCTCGTCCCGGGACAGCATCTTGCCCGGGGCATCGGAGATCTTGGCCACCGGCTGGCCGTTGCAGGCCACCAGCTTGATCACCATGTTCATCGGCTTCACGTCCGGCAGGTCGCAGGTCAGGCTGGTGCCGATGCCGAAACTGGTGCGGATGCGCCCGTCCAGCGCGGTCTTGATGCCCATCGCCGAGTCGAAGGTCAGGGCGTCGCTGAAGATCAGCGTCTTGCCGCGCGGGTCGATGCCGAGCGTCTCATAGTGGCGGATGCACTTCTCGGCGAACACCATGGGATCGCCGCTGTCATGCCGCAGGCCGTCGAACAGCTTGGCGAAGTACAGATCGAAGTCGGCCAGGAAGGCGTCGAGGTTGATGGTGTCGGTCAGCGCCACGCCCAGATGGCCGCGATATTCCTGTACCCAGGCCTCCAGCGCGGCGCGCTGGCTGTCCACCAGCCGGCTGCCGAGCTGCTGATGGGCCATCACCCACTCGTGGGCCATGGTGCCCATCGGCGCCAGGCCGTGGCGCCGGGCGATATCGACGTTGCTGGTGCCGACGAACTGGCCGGGAAACTCCTCGGTCAGCACCTCGACGATGGCCTCCTGCACCGGCTGGGAGAGCCGCCGCCGGGTGCCGAAGTCGGCCAGCCGGAAGTCGGCCAGCTGGGCCGGCGTATAGTCACGGCGCAGCCGGTCCATCTTCGCGCGCAGCTGTGACACGGCCTGATCGACGCTGGCCCCGGGGTTCAGGGTGTGATTGCGCACTTCGCTGATGATGGCGAGGATCACGATCTCGAACAGGATGCTGTGCGTCCAGGGCCCGTCGATGACGATGCACAGCTCGCTGCCCTCCATGTGCAGGTCCACATACTGCGGACGGAAGCGGTACAGCTCCAGGAAGCGCACGAAGTCCGGCGACATGTAGGCGAAGCCGCTCAGGTAGTCCGATTCCGCCTCGCTCAGCGACAGCGAGGCCAGGCCGTCGATCTGGGCGCGGATCTCGTCGAGATAGGGGCGCAGGTCCTCGGCGTCGCGGCAGCGGAATTCCCAGGTCACGCTGGCATTGGGGTAGTTGTGGTGAACCCCTTGCATCATGGTGAGCTTGTACCAGTCGGTATCCAGCAGCGAGGTGATGATCTGACCCGGGGCGCGGTACGTGGCCGCCATGAAGGATGCTCCCTGTGAATGATGGTGGACCGCTGCAGCGGCCCGCGAGACCGGCGTCTCGCGGGGGCATGATGGTAGCGTGTTCACGATTCGGTGACGAATCGGCCACCTTCCCTGTCCTGCCTCGTCGCCGGCCTCAGGCGGACAGGCGTGCCGTCAGGTCCTCGAGGAAGGTCTGGATGCGCGCGGCATTGGTGCCCAGATCGCTCCGGCCGAGGCGCGAGGCCGAGCGCATGTCCACCGTGGTGCCCGCTGGCGTCGGCGTCAGGCGGATCACGATATCGTCCTCGAAGCCGAACCAGCGGGTGGTCGCCACCGCCTCGAGCCGGCGTTCGGAGACGGCCGCGATCGTCCAGCCGCGTGCCCGGGCCAGAGCCTCGGCGGCATCGCGCACCTCCGGCAGGGGGCGGGCGATCTCCAGCGGCCCCAGGGCCGGGTAGCCGGAACGCTGGGCCTCGGCGAAGGCGCGGGGGTAGTCGAGCGCGTTGGGCGCTTCCCGGCGCGCCTCGGCCAGCGCCTCGAAGGCCGGCGGATCGGCGAGATCGGTGGTGATGTCATGAATCGGCGGCACGCGGCGGGCCAGCTCGCGCAGCTGAAGCGGCTGGGCCACCATCGCCACCACCGCACCGATCATCAGCAGGCTCGCCAGGGCCGGCTTGCCGCGCCGACACAGGCCGGCGATCAGGAAGGCCAGGGCGGCGACGCCCGCCGCGCCCACGGCCAGCAGGGCGCCGCGATGCAGCAGCGAGAACGACTGCCCGAGCGTCAGCCATTCCATCCGGTAGGCCGGCCCTGCGCCGCCCATCAGCGCCGCCGCGAGGACGAGCAGCAGCGTGGCCAGCCAGGCCAGGGCGACCGGCCAGCGGCCGCCACGAGGTCGGGGCTTGAAGGTCAACGACATGGCGTGGCTTCCTCCCTTGGTGGTGTCCGAATGTCGATGGCGGCGATGGTCCCCTAATATAGTGCCCGAAGCCGCTCGTGCCGATGCCCGCCCTCTGTCGCCCCCGATAGCTCGACGATATGGCGCCCATGATGGCATGCCGTAAGCATGTTAAGTATCTTGTTGGGGTCTTGGCAGGGACGGCGATTCGTCCGACCCTGCCTGTTCGAACGTGAATCCCGCGAGGTCCCATGAATCCGACCATCGAACTGCTGAAGTCCCACCGCTCGGTACGCAAGTTCACCGACCAGAAGATCCCGCACGAGCTGCTGCGGGAGCTGGTCAGCGCCGGCCAGGCCGCCGCGTCCTCCAACCATGTGCAGGCCTACAGCGTCATCCACGTGACCACCCCGGCCAAGCGCGAACAGATCGCCGAGCTGGCCGGTGGCCAGGGCTATATCGCCAGCGCCTCCGACTTCCTGGTGTTCTGCGCCGACATGAAGCGGCCCACCGAGGCCTCCGAGCGCACCGGTGCCAACGTCGTGCGCGGCATGACCGAGCAGCTGCTGGTGGCCAGCGTCGACACCGCGCTGATGGCGCAGAACGTGGCCGTGGCCGCCGAGTCCGAGGGCCTCGGCATCTGCTACATCGGCGGCATCCGCAACAACCCGCAGGCCGTCAGCGAGCTGCTCGAGCTGCCGGACCACGTCTACCCGGTGTTCGGCATGTGCATCGGCCACCCGGCCCACGATCCGGACGTGAAGCCGCGCCTGCCGGTGGAGGCGATCCTCAAGGAAGACCGCTACACCGACGATCGCGAGCAGGTCGACGCCTACGACGACGAGATGCAGCGCTACTACGGCGAGCGCACCGGCGGTACCAAGGACACCAACTGGTCGAAGAGCCTAGGCCCGCTGTTCGACACCAAGCTGCGTCCTCATATGCGCGACTTCCTGGTCAAGCGCGGCTTCGAGATGAAGTAAGCGCTGCCGTTTCCAGCCGTCGGGGGCATCGTGCAGCTCGGCAACCATCGCCGCTTCCGGCTGACACCGCTGGTGTACCTGCTGCACGGCATCGTGCCGAAGTTCGTCTTTTTCCAGGGCGTCGTGCCGACGCTGATCGCCGCGTGGGAAGCGCCTTGCAGGGACACCACCGGCCTATACTGGCTCAGTAGGGACGGTTGATCGCAGCGGCGTCGGCATGGCCCCTTTGCCCGATGGTCAGGGAGAGGGGAATCAGCCGGCGAGTCGCCGGGATTTCGCATCGCCCGTGCATCGTAACGTCCCATGACGGCTAGCCCCTGACGAGAACGGAGGGCATGACGATGAACGCGGCGGAACACCTGAGGGCCTACGCGGACGGCTGGACCCACGGCGATGCCGACAGGATCCTCAAGGCCACGGCGGAGGACTACACCTTCGACGATCCCGACTTCGGGGTCGTGACGAGGAAGGCGTTTCCGGATTACCTCAAGGGCTTGAAGGAGAGCATCGCCGCGCAATGCGGTGGGCAACTCCCGGATCCCCTGATGGAGCTGTCCGAAGTGCTGAGCCACGAGGAGGGCGGCGTTCTCACGGCGTCGTGCTGGTGGTCCTTCCCGGGCACCCAGATCAAGGGGGCCGGCCTGATCAAGGCCGACGCGACCGGGGTGCGCTCCGAGGTGATCACCTATTACACCAGGCTCAGCGTCTGACGCTGCTTCGGCCGGCGATGGATCGCCGCAGGGCGGCACGACCACGTCGCGCTGCTCGAGCTGGGCCTCGGCCCACGATGCCATGATGGCGACCCAGCCTGAACTGATCCCCTTTTTTCGCGACCTTCTGCCCCTGTTATGGTCCCGGCCGTTCTGTCATCTTGACCGCCCACGACAGGGGCCGCGGGACGCGGGCCGGTTTCCAGGGTTTGAGGGGTGTCATGATGATCTACGTCGCGTTCTTCCTGATCTTCGTCGGTGTGACGTTCGCGCTGCATCAGGTGTACAGCGTGCACTATGCGATCAACTTCGAGGACGAGGAGGAGCGCCCGGAGCGGGTCAACCGGGCGCTGACGACGCTGGCCGACGAGGCCGAGGACTGCCGCGACGGTGAGCCCTCGAAAGGGTTCAAGCAGGCGGTCGCCCGCATCTTCGGCGGCGACGTCGACCCGCGCCTGGTGCTGGCGGCGGTGGCGCCGGGCCGGCAGAAGGCCTTCGCCGAGCCGCTGCTGCGCCGCCGCGGGCGCATCGATACCCGCGGCGAGCTGACCGTCGCTCACCTGCCGGGCTGGAAGAGCCGCCCGCCGCGGCACTATCGGCGTGGGCCGATGCTGGTATTGGTCATGGCCTGCAGCCTGATGGCGCTGTTCTGGGGCGGTATGAGCATCTTCGCGACGGCTTACCCGGTGGCCGTGCCGGCCCTGGCCTGGATCAACGACCTGGCCGTGCTGACCGGGCTGGTCTATGCCTCGGCGCTGCTGGCCTTCGCCGCGTCCAGGCTCGACCTCTACCTGCACGACCTCCAGCAGATAGGCCGGCTGGAACGGCGCCTGAACGGAGCGGAGTGAACATCGCTTCAGAAAGTGTCGATCAGCTCGCCCAGCGTCGCCATGGCCGCCTCGCTGCGCGGCGTCCAGGGATGGCCGTAGCTCAGGCGCAGGCAGTGGCGAAAGCCCTGGGTGGCGGAGAAGATCGGCCCCGGCGCCAGGCTGATGCCATGCTCCCGGGCCAGATGGAACAGGCGCAGCGAGTCCACTCGCTCGGGCAGTTCGAACCACAGGAAGTAGCCGCCGGCCGGGCGCGTGGCCCGGGTCTCGGCCGGAAAGTGTTGCGCGGCCGCGGTCAGCATCCGGCCCTGCTGGGTCTCCAGTGCATGGCGTAGCCGGCGCAGGTGGCGGTCATAGCCGCCGTACTGGAGATAGTCGGCGATGGCCGCCTGGGCCGGCACCGAGGGCGAGATGGTGGTCATCAGCTTGAGCCGTGAGATCGCCTCCGCGAAGCGCCCGGCCGCCACCCAGCCGACCCGATACCCCGGCGCCAGGCTCTTCGAGAACGAGCCGCAGTGGATGACCAGGCCCTCGTCGTCGAACTGCTTCACCGGCTTCGGCGGCGTGGTGCCGAAGTGCAGCTCCGCGTAGGCGTCGTCCTCGATCAGCGGCACCCGGTGGCGCTTGATCAGCGCGTAGAGGGCGCGCTTCCTGTCGTCGTCGAGGCTCGCACCGAGCGGGTTCTGCAGATGGCTCATGAACCAGCAGGCCTTGATCGGCAGCCGCGCGAGGCTGTCCGCCAGCACGTCCAGGTCGACGCCCTCGCGCGGGTGCACGGGAATCTCCACCGCCCTGAGCTTCAGCCGCTCGAGGATCTGCAGGCTAGCATAGAAGGCCGGCGATTCGATGGCGACCAGGTCCCCGGGCTCGGTCACGCACTGCAGCCCCAGGTTCAGCGCCTCCATGGCGCCGCTGGTGATCACCAGCTCCTCGGGCGGCAGCGGCATTCCCTTCAGCGTGTAGCGCAGCACGATCTGGCGGCGCAGGTCGGCGTCGCCGGCGGTCATGTCCCGGAGCACCTCATTGCCGTTCATCTCGCGCAGGCCCCTGGCCATGCTGCGGGCCAGCCGGGCGAGCGGGAACAGCTCGGGGCTGGGGAAGGCCGAGCCGAACGGCACGGTGTCGGGGTCCTGGAGCGAGTCGAGCACCGAGAACACCAGCTCGCTGACGGCCACGTCGGCGCTTTCCTGCCGGCTCGGCGTCATGCGCGGCTCGTGCAGCACGCGCCGGGCCTGCTCGCGCACGTAATAGCCGGAGCGCGACCTGGCCACGATCAGTCCGCGATCCTCCAGCAGGTAGTAGGCCTGGAAGACGGTGGAGTGGCTGATACCGTACTGGCGGCTGGCCTGGCGCACCGAGGGCACCCGCTCGCCCGGGGCCAGCACGCCCTCGCGGATCAGCTCGGCGATCTGGTCGGCGAATGTCTCGTAGCGTTTCATCGGCGGCTCGCGGTTCCCGGCCCCGTCATCGAAGTGGTGGAAGTAGGGCATTCCATCACGGCCGGCGTGGTGGCGGAAGGCCGGCGGGAGGGCGATACGAAAACGCCCCGGCCAGGAAGGGCCGGGGCGTGGGGCTAGCGTGGGGAGGGGCGGCGCATCACTTGAAGCGTGAGCGGGCCTTCTCGAGGGAATCGCTCAGCGAGCCCCAGGCACGTTCCGCGCCGGCCTTGATGTCGTCCCAGGCGTCGTCGCTGGCGTCGCGCAGCTCGTCGAGCTTCTGGCGCATCTCGTCACGCTTGGCCTCGAGCTCGTCAACTTCCTTCTCGTGCTCGATGCGCTGGTCGGCCTCGGCGCCCTTGGCGCGGGCCTTCAGCTTGTCCACCTCGGCCTGTATCTCGTCCAGCTTGGCGCGCAGCTTCTGTTCGTAGGCATTCCGGTCGCTCATGGGAAGACTCCTTTCCGTCGGCGAGTGAATGACACCTTGGTCGTGCCCGTCGCGGGGCAACACGGTGTGGTCGTTATAGGGTGGCATATCGCCCGGGGTAGCTGGCAAGGTCGCGCATATCGGCATATACCAGTCGGTATCGATGACCATCCACGGATTATCAGCCCGGCGAGCCTGGCGGAGGTGTCATGAAGTCTCTTTCGAGTACGGGATTCGCGATTCTCGGGGCGGCGCTGGTCGCGATCAGCTACGGGCTGGCGCGTTTCGCCTTCGGCCTGTTCGTGCCGCAGATCCGCGACGCGCTGGAGCTCACGCCCTACGCCATCGGCATCATCGGCGCGCTGCCGCTGATCAGCTTCCTGCTGTCCACGGTGGTCGCGCCCTTCATCACCGACCATCTCGGCGCCCGCAACACGGCGGTGCTGTCCGGCCTGTTCGGCGTCGGGGGCCTGGGGCTGATCAGCCAGGCCTCCGACGCGCTGATGCTGGGCGCCGGCGTGTTCGCCTGCGGCATCTGCACCGGCCTGATGATGCCGGCCCTCACGGCCGCCATGCAGGCGATGGTGAGACGCTCGCTGCACGGGCGCGTCAGCTCGGTGATGAACGCCGGCACCAGCATCGGCGTGATCGTCGCCGTGCCCACGGTGCTGTTCATGGTCGGCGCCTGGCGGCTGGCTTATCTTTCGTTCGCGATCTGCACCGCCATCGGCGTGGTCGCCGCCTGGTGGTTCCTGCCTTCGGTGTCGCGGATCGTGCCCTCGAACGCCGCACCGCCGCCGCCGCTGCCCGAGCTGCCCTGGTCGCGCCTCGTGCGGCTGTCGCTGTTCGCCTTCGTGATGGGCTTCGTCTCGTCCGCCTACTGGATCTTCGCGCCCGACCTGGTCGTCACCCTCGGCGGCCTGTCGCCGGCCTCCACCGGCTGGCTGTGGCTGGCGGTGGGCATCGCCGGCCTCGGCGGCGCCGTGGTGGCCGACTTGGCCGACCGCAACAACCCGCCGATCACCCACGCGCTGATGCTGATGATGTTGGCCGCCAGCCTGGCGCTGCTCGCGGCCAGCCCCGCCCAGACGCCGCTGGCGGCGTTCTCCGCGCTGGTCTTCGGCCTGGCCTACATGAGTCTGACGGGGCTCTACCTGATGACCGGCATCCGCCTGCTGCCGGGCCGGCTGTCGGTGGGGCCGGTGCTGCCCTTCATGGCGGTCTCGGTGGGGCAGGCCACCGGCTCGCCGGTGGTCGGCGGGCTGGTCGATGCCTTCGGCTACGCCACGGCGTTCTCCATGTTCGCCGCGCTCGGCATCCTGGTGTCCATCCTCTCGCCGTTCTATCCCGGCCATATCGAGCACGGCGAGGACGAGGAAGAACAGGCGGCCGAGGAAGACACCGGCCTGCAGGCGGCCTACGACCACCAGCTCCAGAACGAGGAAGGCGAGCCGCTGGAGGATCCGGAGGAGCTGGAAGAGCCCGTGGCGGAGGCATCGGAGGAGGAGAAACCGGCCGATGCTCCTAGAGACGGTACGCACTCCTGACCGACTGCAGCCGCTGCGAGATGACGCGTCATGCAGGCCAGGTCTGGCTGGGGATTGGCTCTACCCCATGCTAGGCTGATCGATGCAAAACCAGGCAGATCAATGCTCTGAAGGTTTGATGCCGGTGAGAGGTGGCGGAAGATGAACAGAACCAGGGCCCTGCAATTGCTTCGGGACCACATGTCGACCCTGACCAGCGAGTACGGGGTCAGGTCACTGTCGCTCTTCGGCTCCATGTCGCGGGATGAAGCGCGAGACGACAGTGACGTCGATATTCTGGTGAGTTTCGATGGCCCTGCCACTTCGGCCCGCTATTTCGGGGTGCAGTTCTACCTTGAGGACCTGCTGGGGCATCCCGTGGATCTGGTGACCGACAAGGCGCTTCGCGCCGAGCTCAGGCCCTATGTCGAGCGTGAGGCGCTCCGTGTCTGAGCCTCGCTCCCAGCGTGAATGGCGCTTCTACATCGATGACATGATCGGTTTCGCCGAGAAGGTCCTGTCCTACACGGAAGATCTCGATCAGGACAGCTTTCTCGCTCATGATCTCACCTACGACGCCACCCTGCGTAACCTCGAACTGATCGGCGAAGCGGCGACCCGTATTCCGGATGCTGTTCGTCATCGGTATTCGGAAATCCCCTGGCGGATGATCATTGCCACTCGCAATCGCCTGATCCATGCCTATCTGGGGATCGACGACGATACCGTGTGGAGCATCATCCAGGACAACATCCCCCAGCTGCTGGAGCAGCTGAACGGCATCAAGAGCCAGCATGGTCTGTCGGGGACGGACCTCGATTCTCCCTAGAGCCGGGCAGCCTCTCACCGATACTTGTGCTGCCAGCCCTTTACCGCGATCTGTTCCTTGAGCAGATCCAGCATGTCCACCAGCACCTGCTCGGTGATCTGTTCGGTCTCGGGGTCGGTGCGCAGCCAGGCATCGAAGCCGCTCTCGGCCAGGTGTTCCACCAGGCTGGAGAACTCCGACGACTTCAGCCCCGCCAGCGCCTCGTCGACCAGGTGGCAGGCCAGGTCGGAGAGCGAGGCCTCGAGCCCGCGGGTCAGCGGGCCGCCCATCGGCAGGCGCGACAGCCGCTTGAGCTCCGGGCTCTCCGCCAGGGTGCGGCCGACCAGCCCGCGCACGTAGCGCAGGGTGTCGTCGCGGTTGCGGTCGTAGGCATCGCCGGCCATGGCCTCCAGCCGCTGGCTGATCTCGCGAATCAGCGCCTGCTTGCGCGGCTGCACCACGCGCTCGATCACCGGGGCCGAGAGCCCGTCGCCGGCGCGGATCTCCTGCTGCACGTTGTCGAGCATGCGGATGGCGATGCGGTCGGTCAGTTCCTCCAGCAGGATGTCGTAGTACTTGGCGAATACGCTGTAGATATACCAGCGGCGTAAGTCGATCAGCCCCATGCGCTGCAGGCGGTGCAGCAGCGAGATCACGCGCAGCACACGCAGCAGCCGGAAGCCGCCCAGCGGGATGCAGCCGAGCACGTCGTACCAGTGCACGAAGGGGTAGAAGAACCAGCGGTGGTAGTGGCGCTCGGCGATGGCCACCGCCCAGCCCAGCAGCACGTCGAACAGGAAGACGGCCACGAACGCCAGGTCGATGGTCAGGAAGTTGGCGTGGATGTGCCGTTCGTAGGCGCCGTACAGCCCGGGGGCCACGGCCTCGAAGGCGGCGTTCAGCGGCGGCAGCAGGAACAGGCTGTCGAACAGCAGCAGCCCCAGGTTGGCGATCACCAGCGCGATGATGAACAGGTCCCACACCAGGTGGGCCCGTTCCAGGGCGGGCGAGGTCGTGCGCGTGGCAGGCATGGCGCCTCCTTGAGCTCGATGCCGAAGGGTCGCCTCTCATCCTAAAGCCTCGGCCAGCCGCCGACACCCCGGGCGTGTCCAGCGACGGCACCGCTGGGCACTCGGGGAACGGCCGTGCCCGTGCCGTCAGGCGTCGCCTTGCCACTCCTGAAGCAGCCGGCTCACCAGCTCGCCGGCGGGGAGTTCGCGCGCCAGCGGCGCCCCTTGTCCGGCCCAGTGCGCCGCGAAGTCATGATCACCGCGCTCGGCCGCCGCCGCGTTGAGCCGCTTGGCCGCGTCGTACGCCAGCGGATAGGCCGGCGGCATGGCCCTGGTCGTCGCCCCGGTCGTGGCATCGGACGAGGCCTCGGTATGGCGCATCAGGCGATTGAGGATGCCGCGCGCCGGGCGCCCGGACAGCGCCGTGGTCATGCGGGTCGTCTCGGCACGCTCGCTCTTGAGGGCCGCGCGATAGCCCTCGTTGGCCGCCGATTCCGGGCACAGCAGGAAGGCCGTCCCCAGCTGGGCGGCGCAGGCGCCCAGCGCCAGGGCCGAGCGGATGCCCTGGCCATCCATGATGCCGCCGGCCGCAACGATCGGCAGGTCCATCTCCCTGACCAGCCGGCGAACGAGCACGGAGGTGCTCAGCCGCTCATCGTCCGCCTGCGGATCGAAGCAGCCGCGGTGCCCGCCCGCCTCATCGCCCTGGGCCACGATGGCGTCGACGCCCCGCGCCTGGATCTCGCGCGCTTCCCGCAGGTTGGTCGCCGTCGCCAGCGTGTAGATGCCGGCCTCACGCAGCGCGCGTATCCGCGCCTCGGCCGGCAAGCCGAAGTGAAAGCTGACCACGGCGGGGCGCGTCTCGAGCAGCATCTCGAAGGCCGCCTCGTCCTCCACGAAGCTGCGGTAGATCTCGTCGAGCCCCGCCGGCGGCTCGCGGTCATATTCCCGAAACAGCGGCGCCAGGTGCGACAGCCAGGCCGCCTCCAGGGCCGGGTCGCGCACGGCGGGCGCATGGCAGAAGACGTTGACGTTGAACGGGCGGGGCGTCAGCGCCCGGGTGCGCTCGATCATCGCTCTAGCCTTGTCGACGCCGCTGGCGCCGATGCCCAGCGAGCCCAGGCCGCCGGCATTCGATACCGCCGCCGCCAGCGCCGGCGTGGCCACGCCGGCCATGGGCGCCTGGATGATTGGCTGGATGCCCAGCCGGTCGATCAGGGGATTCGGCGATGTCATGGGAATGGCCTCCACGAGTGCGGGATACGGTGGCGTCGGTTGACAGCAGTGGGCGGCATGGCGTCTTTTATCGGCGCGCCAGCCGCCGCGACGTCGCCCGAGCGCCGGGCCCTTGCCTCGACCCGGACGCCACGAGGCGGCGCACGACGCCATGGCGGCTAGGGAACAAGAAACAGGGGAGTGTGGGATGTACGTCGAGAGTGTGGAAAGGGAAGACTACCGCGAGCTGCTGGAGGTCTGGGAGGCCTCGGTCAGGGCAACGCACGACTTCCTGCGGGAAGACGACCTGCTGGAGCTGAAGCCGCTCATCTATGAGCAGTATTTCGGCGCCGTCGATCTAACGTGCGTCAAGGGCGAGAGCGGTGACATCCTGGGCTTCTGCGGCGTGCAAGACGGCAAGATCGAGATGCTGTTCGTCGCGCCCCAGGCGCGCGGCGCCGGCATCGGCGCCTTGCTGCTGGATGACGCGGTGACCGCCCAGGACGCCTCCCGGGTGGACGTCAACGAACAGAACCCGCAGGCGCTGGGCTTCTACCGGCACAAGGGGTTTTCCGTCACCGACCGCTCGCCGCTCGACGGCTTGGGCAAGCCCTATCCGCTGCTGCACATGGCGCTGGTGCCCACGCCGTGACGCGCCGCGCCCCTGGCCTCGGCACTGGCGCCTCAGCCCGGTAACAAGCCCTCGCCGAGCGCCTCGCCCAGCCTATCCACCGCGGCGGCCAGCCTCTCGTCGATGACGTGGAGATACTCCGTCCAGTCGTCGACGTGGTTGAGCTCCGCCTTGCCGTCCGAGATGCCGCGCAGCACCACCAGCGGCACGCCGAAGCGGGTGCAGGCGCGCAGGCAGGCGTAGCTCTCCATGTCCACCATGTCGGCGGCGATGGCGGCATAGGCCGCGCCCGAGACGATGTTGGCGCCGGTGGAGAGCGACGCCTCGCGAATCCCGGGAATGCGCAGCGGAAGAGGCAGGATGTCCGGCAGGTCGAGGAAGGGCGTCACGCCCTTCTGGAAGCCGAGCGGCGAGGCGTCCATGTCGCGGTAGGCCACCGAGGTCGCCTGATAGACCTCGGTCTGCTCGAGCGCCCGGCTGCCCGCCGAGCCCAGCGACACCACCAGGTCCGGCCGTTGCCCGCGCGCCGCAAGCTCCGCCAGCGCCGCGGTGAGCTCCACCGCCGCCTCCACCGGCCCCACGCCGGTCATGAAGGGCGTGAACCGCTCTCGAAGATGCGGCCCGTATTCGGCGTCCGCCGCCATCACGAACAGCACGGAGCGCCCGCCCAGCGTCGTCAGCGGCGCCGGCGCGCGTGGTGTCTGG
Source organism: Halomonas sp. HG01 (assembly GCF_000968715.2). Taxonomy (NCBI): domain Bacteria; kingdom Pseudomonadati; phylum Pseudomonadota; class Gammaproteobacteria; order Oceanospirillales; family Halomonadaceae; genus Halomonas; species Halomonas sp. HG01. The sequence continues at coordinate 323,381 of NZ_CP022134.1, forward strand.
TTCATCCCCAAGTCTCCCGCAGTTGATAATGGCCACCATCATGGCGGGCAGGCGCGTTGGCGCCAAGCGGGCGAGGGCGTGAGGGAGGCGAGCGGGTCGTTCCCGCAAGACCGACCTAGATCAAAAGCCTAAGTGAAATTGTCACCAAGCGGTGACATTCTGAACCCCTCGTTCTAGGCTGATGGATCAGCCGACTCGCAAGGGAACTGCCGATGGCCGATCACACCGAACCCCGCATCACCCTGCATCCGCATTCCCGGCGGGTGCGCATCCTTACTGGCGACACCCTGATCGCCGATACCCGCAACGCCATCGAGCTGCGCGAAAAAGGCTATCCACACCGCCACTACATTCCGAAAGAGGATGTGGATATGGCGAAGCTCTCGATTTCCTCCACCGTCACTCACTGCCCCTTCAAGGGCGATAGCACTTATTACTCGCCACCTCATATCCAATGTAGCCAAGGGCTATGAGCAGCCGAGTGACGAGATGTAGGAGTTTTTTTAGTTGCTGGTTATTTGTGGCGAAACAAATAATTAAGTTTTTTAAAGTATGAGGTGGTGATGAGTTTGGCGAGAAGTATTGAGGATAAGGTTTCGGTTGAAAGTCCAGATTTTTCAAACTGCATCAGCGTTTTGGAACATGATTTAGAGATAACCGGAGTTGATGCGAAAGTTAGGCTTCACTATCTTAGGTTTGACGGTAATAAAAGGCCAATGGTCAAAGCTTTGGCAGACACTTTATATGCTTACATTATAGATTACTGTTTGTCTGCAAGAAACAGGAGCGAAACTTTAACCGCGCGCCAGTCTGCAGTGTTAACCAAGGAGGCCCGAAGTTTGTTTCGTCACCCAGAGATAACAGATGATTCACCTGATAAAACTGGTGAAGCCGGCGAGACATTGCTTTATTTTTTATTGGAAGCTGTACTTAAAGCGCCGCAAATGGTGTCAAAAATGGAGCTAAAGACGAATCACAAGGATGAGGTTAAAGGTTCGGATGGCATTCATGCCAAATGGAATGCTGAGTTGGAGATGGTTGATTTTTATTTTGGCGAATCAAAGCTATATAAAAATTCTTCTGATGCATTAACTTCAGCGTTGAAAAGTGTTAATGACTTCCATGATATAAAAATGTATGAGCATGAGTTCAACATGGTTACAAAGCACTTTAAGTATGCTGACGAAGAAGTTAAACGTGAGATATCTCAGCTATTTGTGAATGGTAATCCAGGTCCAAATGTTAGGATAAATCATGCTTGCCTGATCGGATACGACTACGATGGTTATGATAAAGTATGCTCAGCGCCTCAGAGTGAGCTAAAGGATAAGTTTGAGTGTGAATTTTTGGTGAATGCTTCTAAGCTCGCAAGGGGGTTGCAGAGAAAACTTGATGGTTTTGAGAAAAAATATTTGGTTTTTGATGTTTTCTTCTTGCCATTCCCATCAGTCGTTGAGTTTAGGAATGCTTTTAATGAGGCGCTTGATTGATTGCTATGAGTAATGTAAAAAAATTGTTTGAAAAACTACATGTGCAAAGCACGCAAAAGCAATTGCCCGGGAAGACATCTGTATCAGATAGTGATCTCGATGACACGGAAACTAACCAGCTTCTAGGTCATGCCTCAATTCTATCCCTTTCTGAAGCGCCCGAAGATAAAATGGCTGCATATGAAATTATTACTAGGCTTTTAGAGATCAGGGGAGAAGGGAATACTAAGCTTTTAAATTTTTCAGAAGTTATAATGTCTCGGTTGGGCAACTTTCCAGCTCGCCAGCTGTTAAGGGAACGCTTCAATGACAAGAGTAGAGTGATACCAAGTTTTTTAAGCTTAGAATGTTTGACAAGAGAAGTTGAGAACTCGGTTTATATAGATGATGAGTCAATAAGTTTAACTGATTTTCAGTATGAGTTCTTGAGTTATTTGCAAAGTGAAAGAGCCTTGAGTGTCTCTGCGCCTACTTCTGCCGGAAAATCCTTTGTTCTTGGGTTGAGTCTAATAAAGAAGCTTCGGGAAAAAGAGAAGCAGTGCATCGTATATATAGTTCCTACTAGAGCACTAATCTCCGAAGTGGCGAACAGGGTTAGAGTGTTAGTAAAAAAGTACAATTTTGATGATGTTATTATCAGAACTGCACCTTTTTCTGTGCCTGAAGGTAAATCAGGGAAAGGGGTTGTTTATGTATTAACGCAAGAGAGGTTAATGAGTTACTTGAGTGATGTTGATGGGGAAATGCCAGCCATTACATCAGTGATTGTTGATGAAGCCCATGAGATTCAAAAAGGCACGCGAGGTATTTTGCTGCAGATTTCAATAGATTTGCTTCTAAAGAAATACCCAGAAACTGAGGTTTTGTTTGCCAGTCCTCTGATTAAAAATCCTGGCTATTTTTTTGGCATGTTCAATATATCTGAGAGCGGGAAGTTTTTTACTGAAACAGTATCACCAGTCTCCCAAAATATAATATTGGCCTCCGAGGTTAAAGGGAAGCCTAAAGAGATAATGTTTGAAGTTATGAGTGATGAGAAAAGATTGTCTCTTGGAACTAAGGTTTTTGATTTTAAGTTTAGAGGGAAGAAAACCGTACAAAAAGCTAAGTTAGCATATGAGATTTCAAATGATGAAGATTCGGTAATTGTGTTCTCAAACGGGCCATCTGACGCAGAGTCTGTAGCAAAAGCAATTAGTAAGGTGGGAAATGACTACTCCCCAAGTCAAGATGTTAAGCTGTTTATTGATTTTTTGAAAAAAGAGATACATCCCGAATACTCCTTAATAGCCTGCCTGGAGTCAGGCGTAGGATTTCACTATGGGAAGATGCCGTCGATAGTCAGATCTGGTGTTGAATCTCTTTTTAAATCTGGAGAGATTAAATTTATTTGTTGCACTAGCACTCTTCTTCAGGGTGTTAACTTGCCAGCAAAGCATATAGTAATAGAAAATCCAAAGTCGGGTGATAAACCAATGTCACGCTCTGACTTTCTCAATTTGTCAGGGCGGGCTGGTAGGTTGTTAAAAGAGTTTCATGGTAATATTTGGTGTATTAGGCCATCAACATGGGCCGATAGTTCTTATGAAGGAGAGAAGCTTCAAGAGATATCCTCTGCAATAAGCTCTGTTATGACTGATGGAGGTTCTATAATCCAAGAGCTTCTTTCTGATGGGGAGGTTTCAGGGAAGATAGTTGATCAAGCTGAAATGGCTTTCAGTAAGTTATACCAAGATTATCACTATTCAGAAGATCGGACATCTATTGAAAAATACAGGACAGATGAAAACTCTGAAAGTCTTGATAAAACTATGTCTGTGATATCTGAAATAGTTGTTGATCTTCCTTCAGATATTATAGAAAGAAATAAAGGTATAAGGCCTGATTATTTGCAGAGGGTTTATAATTTTTTAAGTTCAATAGATTGTGTTGAGGAGTACGTGCTTATCAGTCCCTACTCTACGGGGGCTAAAGCGAAAATGGAAAAAGTTATTGATTTTTTTGTCGAGTTTTTTGAATGGGAACTATCATCCGGGTATAAAAACCTAATTAGTTTTCTTGCTTATGATTGGATGTGGGGGAAATCTCTTGGTGAGATTCTTAGGAAACGTGTGGATTTTGTGAGAAGAAAAGAGCCTCGGAAGGAAGCGTCAATAATAATTAGAGAGTATTTGGATGTTCTTGATCATGATATTAGGTTTAAGTTAGTCAAGTACTTTTCTGCATTTAATGATGTAATAAAGCTTGTGTTGTTTGATAGGGGGAATGATATAGAAGAGATTGAGGTGGAACCTTACCATGTTTATTTAGAGTTCGGGTCTTGTAAAAAAGAAGTGCTTAATATTATGGCCGTGGGGCTTTCTAGGTTTACAGCATTGCACCTTTCTAGCGCCATTAATATTAATCATGAGGCTTCTGATATTGATGATTATTTTAAAAGCATCAAGTCTATTGATGTGAAAAAATTAAAAATACCAGGTTTATGTAAGCAAGAGATTTTGAGCATGCAAGGCAAAAGTTTATCTTTAGCTTCGTCTGACGGATAAGGTTAAATGATGTCCATTTCACTTATTGTTTTAGCGGTTTCTAATTAGAAGCAGAAGCAATCGGGGACAGACCCCATTTGCCCTCGTGATGTCGGTGTAGACCAGCTCCCGGGTGAGGATGGGGTTCGGCGCGTCGGGCAGCACCAGGGCGGTGTGGGTGAATAACCGGGGGCTGTCCTCGTTTTCTCCTCAGGCTTTCCCAATTTTCAAGTGTTGATATTTAAATCTACGGATACGCATCCGCTTATGGCCGGATGCCGAACCTTAGGCTACGCTGATGGAGCTGAATTGGTAGCTAGGGACTCAAAACGGCCCTGCCGCAAAAGGCAGTGTATGATTAATCTATACTATTCCGGCGCACGATGGTTTTTCAGCGAGCTGTGATTGTTTTTTAAAATTTCAATGGATTAATGATAAGGAGGCGTGGGGTATAGAATTGTTAAGCTCGCGCGTGTTCAAGTGGCAAAAGGCGTATGCCACATAATACCTATAAAGTGGAGGGGTGAAACATGTCATTCGGTCAAGCAGTTTTGGGGACCACGCTAGAAAACTACTTGGCGTTTCTACTAGCGGGTGGCTTGGCAACTTTGCTGTTTTCCTATATAGCAGGTCCGTTTTTAATAAACGCCGGCGCTTCACACACGGCACGTGGGGTTGTCTATGGGGTCGTGACCCTCGCTGTATCGTTTACATACGAATACTATGCAGGAATGAAGGATCTGTTCCAGATTCACGTTTTTACGATCACGATTGTTGCTTTATGGTCGGTTATGACCCTTTGCCTGGGCGTTGTTTCAGTCCACCTTTGGCGAAGATTTCGTGACCGAAATTAAATTAATCATAATAGGTAGTCGGACGCATGAATGTACTGCTGCTTTGTGCGTTACATCCGCAAGCAATCGGGGACAGCCCCCATTTGCCCTCGTGATGTCGGTGTAGACCAGCTCCCGGGTGAGGATGGGGGCAGCGCGAGGGCAGCACCAGGGCGGCGTGGGTGAACTCCGAGCCTTGGGACTTGTGCACCGTTATCGCGAACGCCGTCTCCACTGCCTGCAGGCGTGAGGGCAGCACCCACTTGATGTGCTCGGTGCTATCGCTGGTAGAAAAGGCTGCCTGTAGCAGGCCGCGTGCTAGTATCGAGCCGTCAGGTTTCCTGCAATGTGGGGGTTATTTCTCGCTTTAACATAAAACTCGCAACGTCAGTGTGTCTGTTATTTATTTCATGAGAGAAAATGAATGAAAAGAAATATAAGAACCATGATCCTTGTTGCTATCGCTGTGTCTTTTCTACAAGGATGTGCAGGGGTAAGGAACAGCTATGTCACCCAGTTAGACGCGTCGAGCGACGACCCCTTGCTTCGGGTCGAGAAGGGTGAGGTAGTTGAAATCTTGTCGGTCGGGAACGGATTTCCAGGCTGGTGGGGTTACTATCCTGGGGTCAAGACATCGGCACCCAACGTGGCAAGCGTCGAGTGCAAACCATCAAGAAGCATGATTCCGTTTCGAGAGCCCGGTGTCGTGTTTGGTGGGGAGGTCTGCCACATGTCGGCGAATGAAGTGGGTGAAGCGACGCTTTTCCTTGGTAATAAATTCAACCTTTCCGCGGAAAACCATGAAGAAAGAGTGAGCGTGGAGATTTATGGTCACCAGGGCAGTGAGCGTCAGTTGCAAGATTCCGACTGATGCTCATGCCTTCCCGGGCGCTCCCAGCCCACTCACCCGCATCACCCGCCGCTGCGCCGCGTCCAGCAGCTGGCCGCGGCCGGTTTCCACCAGCGTCAGCCAGTGGCGGGCGCGGGTGATGCCGGTGTAGACCAGCTCCCGGGTGAGGATGGGGTTCGGCGCGTCGGGCAGCACCAGGGCGGCGTGGGTGAACTCCGAGCCCTGGGACTTGTGCACCGTCATCGCGAACACCGTCTCCACCGATTGCAGGCGCGAGGGCAGCACCCACTTGATGCGATCGGTGCCGTCGCCGGCGGGGAAGGCTACTCGCAGCAGGCGGCGGCTGTCGGCAGGCGGATTGTTCGGGCGCTGTGAAGAGTGCATTGCATCCGGGCGCGGCATGTCCAGGGTGATGCCGATATCGCCGTTCATCAGCCCCAGGCCGTAGTCGTTCTTGGTCACCAGCACCGGGCGGCCGGGATACCAGCGCTGGCGGCCGTCCTGGCTGTCGATCAGCTTTTCCCGCTCCAGCGCCTGGCGCACTCGCTCGTTCAGGCCTTCCACGCCCCAGGGGCCGCGCCGCAGCGCGCACAGCAGCTGGAAGTCGCCGTGGGCCGCCAGCACCGCGCGGGCCCAGTCGTCGAATTCCTGCTGATCCGCGTCGTCGGCCGGGCGCCGCTCGGCCATAGTCGTGAGGAAATGGCGATAGCCCACCGGCGGCGCGGTGGCGGCGCGGGCGCCGGGCTGATGGCGAGCGAAGCGCTCCGGGCAGCCGGTCACGGCCAGGCGGGCCAGGCCGCGCTCGTCATCGGCGGCAAGCTTGTGGTGCGAGAGGTCGGCGAAGCCGGCGCTCAGGGCATCGCTGATGGCGCGGCGCTTGGAGTCGGGGTCGGCCTCGAGGTTGATCGCCGCGGCCAGCTGGCCGATGCCGCTGTCGGCGGTGAAGCGGTGGCTGACGCGCAGCATGGCGATGGCCTGATCGAGGGGCTGGCCGTCGGCGTCCCGCGTCTCCGCGGGCAGCGGCTGGCCGGTGGCCTCACTCAGCCACTCGGCGGTGGCCGGGGTGTAGTGGCCGCCCTCGGCCCGGGCGCACAGGTCGCCGAGCACCGATCCCGCCTCCACCGAGGCAAGCTGGTCCTTGTCGCCGAGCAGCACCAGCCGCGCCCGGGGCGGCAGCGCCTCGAGCATCGCGGCCATCATGCCCACGTCCACCATCGAGGCCTCGTCCACCACCAGCACGTCCAGCGGCAGCGGGTTGTGGCGGTCGTGGCGGAAGCGGCGGGTGTCGGGCCGCGAGCCCAATAACCTATGCAGCGTGCTGACGTCCTTGGGAATCATCTCGCGCAGCCGCTCGGGATCGTCGGCCAGGCCGTCGAGGTCGAGCCGCGCCACCTGTCCGGCGATGGACTCGTTGAGCCGCGCCGCGGCCTTGCCGGTGGGCGCGGCCAGGCGGATGCGCAGGGGCGGCGCACCGTCCTCTTCGCTTTTCTGGTCGTCGTGATTGCCCATGGCCAGCGCCTGGAGCAGGGCGAGCAGGCGCACCACAGTGGTGGTCTTTCCGGTGCCGGGGCCGCCGGTGATCACCGCGAAGCGCGAGCGGCCGGCCAGGGCGCAGGCGGCCTTCTGCCAGTCGATCGTCGCGGTCTGGGTGGCGCCATCCTGAGCGGCGGTCGCCTTCGGGTCTGGAAAAAGCGCGTCGAGAATCGGGCGCAGGCGAGCCGCGTCCGGCGCCTCGAAGGCCTCTGCGCCGTCACCGTCGGGGGAGGGCGCGTCCAGCCGCGCGAAAATCCGGCTGTGGATATCCTGCTCGTGCTGCCAGTAGCGGCGCAGGTAGAGCCGCGGGCGCGCGGCGGTGCCGGCGAGCACCAGCGGGGTGCTGCCGGGCCCCTCGGCGACGAGCTCGGGCTGGGCGAGGGCGGCGCGCCAGGCGTCGAGGTCCAGCGCGGCCATCACTCGGCTGGGCAGCGGCGGCGGGTCGTCCAGGCTGTCGCCTTCCGGCGGCAGCGAGAGCGCCAGGTCCGGGGTGGCCAGCGTCTGGGCCAGGTCCAGGCACACGTGGCCGCGGCCGAGCTGGTGGCTGGCGAGTGCGGCCGCCAGCAACAGCAGGGGTGAGGCCTCACTTACCCCGTTGGCCGCCGTCGCCTCACGATGCAGGAAGGCGGCGAAGGCGCGGTCCAGCGAGCGCAGCCAGCCGCGATCCACCCAGCGGTCGAGCAGGGCGAACAGCGCCGCGTGATCGCTCAGCGCATGTTCGGGCGCTTGTTCAGGCGCGGCGGCGTGGTTCGGGATATCCGGGGTCATGCGACGGCCTCCTCGGCGGCGCGGAACAGGGCATCGAGCGCGAGGATCAGCTCGCTCGGCGGGCGTTCGGTGTGCACGCCGCGGGAGGGCGCGCGGGTGCCGCGCAGGAAGACGTAGAGCGCCCCGCCCAGGTGGCGCTCGATGTCGTAGTCCGGCAGCCGGGCCTCGAGCAGCCGGTGCAGGGCCAGCAGGTAGAGGCAGTACTGCACGTCGTAGCGCTTCTCGAGCACGGCCTCGGCCATCGCCGCCTCGGTGTAGGCGGCGTCGTCAGCGCCCAGGTGGTTGGACTTCCAGTCGAGCACGTAGAAGCGCCCCTCGTGCTCCACCACCAGGTCGATGAAGCCCTTGAGCATGCCGTTGAGGGTGTCGGGCTCGAGCGCCGGCCGCGGCCGTCCGCCGAGTGTGTGAGCGCTTACGAGGGCGTCCATCTTGCGGGTGTTGACCCTGTGCGCGGCGAACCAGAATTCCAGCTCGATCCGGTAGTCGCGCGCGCCGTCCAGGGCATCGAGGCGCAGCGGTGCGGCCTCGCCATCGCCCGGCACCGGCACCGGCACCGGCACCGGCAGCGGCGTGGTCAGCAGCTCCGGCAGCCACTGTTCGAGGGCGGCGATCTGGCCCTCCCATCCGCGGCGGTTGGCGCGCCGGGCCAGGGTGTCGGCGCGCAGCTCGGCGTCCTCGGCCACCCGGGCGAAGCCTTCCTCGCCGGCCCATTCCAGCAGGCCGTGCAGGAAGGTGCCCGCCGAGGGCCCGCGGGGGAAGCGGTGAAGCGAGCCCTCGCTCACCGTGGCCGCGGCGGCATCGAAGGGCTCGTGGATCACCTCCATGGCGGTGGCCTCGTCGGCGGTGGTGGGCTCGGGCGACGGCTCGGCCTCGGCGGTGGCGTCGTCCGTGCCCAGGTCATCCGGCGTGGCGCCGGTGCGCAAGGCCGAGTAGCTGGCGATCCACCAGTGCTCGCGGATCGCCCGGGTGGGCGCGCGGGCCTCGCCCAGCGGCGCGTCGTCGCTGGCGAGCTCGACCGGCGTGGCATCGGCCTCGGGGGCGTCCTGCACCGCGACCTGTTTGTGGCGATCGCTGCTGTTCTCGTCGGCCAGCGCCTCTAGCGCCGGGCGCAGGTTGTCGGGCGAGAGCGCCTCGCCCCCCTTGAGCAGGTGGCCGACGGCGCTGCGCTCCATGGCCTCCAGCGGCGCCAGGCCGAGCCAGGTGGCGTGGCGGGCGCGGGTCAGGGCGACGTAGAGCTTGCGCAGGTCCTCGCCCAGGCGCTCGTGGTCGGCGCGGGCGAGTATCGCCTCGTCGGCGGAGAGCGTCAGGCGCAGGTGGCCGTCGTCGTCGTGCCAGCGCAGCGGCAGGTCGCCCTGCTTCACCGGGCGGAAGGCGGCGATGAAGGGCAGGAACACCAGCGGGTACTCCAGGCCCTTGGACTTGTGGATGGTGACCACCTGTACCAGGTCGGCGTCGCTCTCCAGGCGCAGGCGGTGGGTGTCGGACTGCGCCTGGGGATGCGCGCGGGACTCGGCGAGGAAGCGCAGCAGGGCGTGCTCGCCGTCGATCTCGGCGCTGGCCTCCTGCAGCAGCTCGCCGAGGTGCAGCAGGTCGGTGAGCCGCCGCTCGCCCTCGGGCACCGCCAGCAGCCGGCCGGGCACGGCGAAGTCGGCCAGCAGCCGGTGCAGCATGGGCAGCACGCCGCGGCGCTGCCACTGGCGGTGGTAGTCGCGGAACTGCATCACCCGCGCCTCCCAGGCCAGCTCGTCCTGCTGGGGGCCGCCGTTCAGGGCGTCGAGCTCGGCAAGCGAGAGCCCCAGGCTCGGCGTGGCGAGTGCGGCGCGCAGGCTGCGCTCGTCGTCCGGCGCGGCGCAGGCGGCGAGCCACCCCTCCAGCTCGGCGGCGGCCTCGGTCTCGAACACGCCCTCCTTGTCGGAGAGGTAGACGCTGCGGATGCCGCGGGCCAGCAGGGCGCCGCGAATGGCGCGGGCCTCGCTGGCGTTGTTGACCAGCACGGCGAGGTCCGACGGCGCCAGCGGCCGGAAGTCTCCCTCTTTCTGGAAACCGGTCTGCCCGGCCTGGCCCTCGCGCAGCAGGCTCGCCATCTCGGTGGCGCAGCGCGCGGCCAGCTCGGCCAGGTAGGCGCCCTTGGGCAGGGTGTCGTCGGTGGCCAGGTGCCAGAGCGTCAGCGCCGGCTGGGTGGCGCCGTGCCGGGTGAGTGAGTCCTTCCTGCCGTTGGCGTCTACCGGAGCGAAGGGCACTGGGTTGTCTTCGCCGCGGCGGAACAGGAAGGCCCCGGATTCGCTCTGCTCGGCGTGGGCGAACACCCGGTTCACGGCCTCGACCATGGGCGTGGCGGAGCGGAAGTTGGTGCCCAGCGTGACGTGGCGGCCGGCGGTGTCGCGCCGGGCCTGGAGGTAGGTATGGATATCGGCGCCGCGGAAGGCGTAGATCGCCTGCTTGGGATCGCCGATCAGCATTACTGCGCTGTCATCACGATTGTCTTCCAGCGCATAGACCCGGTCGAACAGCCGGTACTGCACCGGGTCGGTGTCCTGGAACTCGTCGACCAGCGCCACCGGGAACTGCTCGCGGATGCGCGCAGCCAGCGTCTCGCCGGCCTCGCCCGCGAAGGCGGCGTCCAGCCGGTGCAGCAGGTCGTCGGGGCCGAGCTCGGCGCGGCGGCGCTGCACGGTCTCGCGGCGCGCGGCCATCCAGTGCACGGCGTGGGCGAGCAGGTCGGCGAACGGGTCGGGCAGCTCGGCGAGCTTCTCCGGCAGCTCGGCCAGGGCCTCCAGCGCCGGCAGATTCGGCACGGGATCTTCCTTCCAGATCTCGGCGATGCCCTCGGGCGTCAGGCGCTTCCAGGCGGCGGGGGTGAGGTCGGGGCTCGCCAGCTCGGCGTCATGGGCCCAGTCACGCAGGGCGGCGAGCCAGTTGGCGCGGCTCCTGGCGTTGAGCTTCTGGCCGTTGAAGGCCTTGCGCTTGGCGGCGGCCTCGAGCAGTTCTTCCAGCTCGTCGAGCCAGGCCGGCCAGGGCGCCTTCAGCTCGGCCAACGCCGCGGCGCGCTGCTCGCGGTAGTTCGCGAGCGCCTCGAAAGGCGGCGGCGCCACGGGCAGGGCGGCGGCGTGGGTGCGCAGCCGGGCGGCGGTGTCGTTCAGGGCGTCCGGCGTGGTCCAGTAGCGGGCGACGATGGCCAGCGCCTCGGGGTCGAGGTCGTAGTAGAAGCTGCGCCAGTAGTCCCGGGCGATCTCCAGGTCCATCTCCGACTGGTCCAGCGCCATCTCCAGGGCGAACAGGCTGCCGCTGTCGAAGGCGTGCTCGCGCAGCATGCGGTGGCACCAGGAGTGGATGGTGGAAACCGCGGCCTCGTCCATCCACTCGGCGGCCAGCCGCAGCCGGCGGGCGCAGGTCGGCCAGCTCTCGCGCGGATAGCTGTCGCGCAGGGCGATCAGTGGGTCGCCTAACCCCCCCTTGGGGTCAGACCCCTCAGCGGACTTTGGGGTCTGACCCCAAGATTCGCTGAAGAGGTCGCCGGTCAGCGGGGCGTCGTCGGGAGCAGCCCCTTCATCGGTCTGGAAGGCGTCGGCGGCCTCCACCAGCCGGGCGCGGATGCGGTCGCGCAGCTCTTGGGTGGCGGCGTTGGTGAAGGTGACCACCAGGATCTCCGGCGGCGTCAGCGGCCGCGGGAAGCTGGCCGCGTCCTCGGCATCGCGCGGCCCGAGCACCAGCCGCAGGTAGAGCAGGGCGATGGTGAAGGTCTTGCCGGTGCCGGCGCTGGCCTCGATCAGCCGGCTGCCGGTGAGCGGCAGCGCCACGGGATCGAGCCGAGGCGTCTCGGCGACTTGCCTGTCTTCCGTCATCGTCATGCCTTGCCTCCCTGGCCCTTGCCGCCGTTCTTGCCGTTCTTTTTATCGCCGCCGCCCTTGGCCTTCACCGCGTCGTGAAGGGGCGCGTAGAGCGCCGCGGTCAGCTCGGTGAAGCGCCGCCCGGCGGCCTCATGGCGCACGAGATTTTCGAGGTCGCGCCACTGGCGGGCGAGGTACGGGTCGCGGCCCAGCTCGCCATGGTCGCCGTTGAAGCCGGTGCCATGGAAGGCGGTGACGGCGGCCTTCCAGGCCTTGTGATCGGCCTCCTCGGCCTTCTCCGCATCGCCGAAGACGCGGGCCAGGGCGCCGGGGTCGCCGCCCTTCTCGTGCCAGGCGAAGGCGGTGTCCCGGGCCAGCGGCAGCGGCGCGGTCATGCCGGCGCGCCAGGCGCGGGCGATGGCCTCCAGATGCGTGCGTGCGGTATCGGCGTCCAGAGGCGCCAGGGTGCCGCCGCCGGCGCGGGAGAGCAGCACCGTGGTCATGGGGCCGAGGGCGAGCTGGCCGGCCAGGTGGGCGACCCAGGGGGCCAACCAGTGCTTCCAGTGGTACTTGCCCTTGTTGATCAGGCTGCTGGTCATCAGCACCAGCCGGCAGCGCTCGCCGGCGGCGTTCTCGCGCAGGCCGTCCAGCCAGTCCTCGATGTGAAGGGGGGCGTCGTTCGTGGCGAGCTCCAGCGACACGGCGGCCGGCGTCTCCCAGGCGTGGGGCCAGGCCTCGAGCTGGTCGGCGTAGTCGCCGAGCAGGCCGTCCAGCGGCTCGACCAGGTGCTCGCGCATCAGCTCGGCGAAGCCGCCCATGGCGAGGCGGCCCTCGCGCTCCAGGCGTTCCAGGGTGTCGTGCACGGCGGGCATCGGCGGCTCGGCGGCATCGACGGCGCGGCGCCCGGCCTCGATCAGCGCCTGCTGGAGCTGCCAGTGGTCCAGGCCGTCCAGGGCGAAGGGCTCGTGGTCGTGGCTCTCCAGCGCCTCGCGCTCGAGGTAGACGCCGAGGCGGGTGGTGAAGAAGGCCTTCACCGGGTCCTTGAGGAAGCCACTGAGGCGCGGCAGCGTCAGCGCCGTGTCGAGCTCGATCGGCGGCAGCTCGCCGTCGACGGCGGCTTCCGGCGTCGGCCGGCCGGCGTGCACCGCCCGCCACTCGCGGGCATAGGTAAACAGCCGCTCGTCTTCCGAGAAGTAGGTTCGGCTAAAGGGTTGTAGCGGGTGCTCGGTGGTCAGGGCGTCGACCAGGGCCTGGCCGGCGGCGTCGTCCTCTTCCGCACCTGCCAGCGTCCAGCCGGTGGCCAGATGGTCGCGCAGCTGGCCGAGCAGCACCGAGGGCGGGCGCGGCTCGTTGTCGTGGATGCTGCGGCCGACCCAGCTGATCATCAGGCTGTCGCGGGCCGAGAGCAGCGCCTCGAGGAACAGGTAGCGGTCGTCCTCGCGGCGCGAGCGGTCGCCGGGGCGGTAGTCGTGGCCCATCAGGTCGATGTCCAGCGGGCGCTGTACCCGCGGATAGTCGCCGTCGTTCATGCCCAGCAGGCAGACGTGGCGGAACGGGATGGCGCGCATCGGCATCAGGGTGGCGACGTTCACCGCGCCGGCCAGGAAGCGCTGCGAGAGGCTGGCCTCGTCGAGCTGGCCGAGCCAGTGCTCGCGCACCACCGAGAGCGGCAGCGCCTCGGTCAGGCCGGCGTCCTCGGCGGTCTCCTGCCAGGTCTCCAGGCCTTCCTCCAGGCGGCTCAAGGTGGCGAGGTCGGCCTCGTCCTCGGCGGCGAAGCACTCGCCCAGCAGCCCGCGCAGGCGGCGGCACCAGGTGGGCACGTCGGCGGGCTCGGAGAGCGCGCGCCACTGGGCCTCGAGGGCGTCGAGCAGGTCCATCAGCGGGCCGGCCAGGGTGGCTTCCAGGCCGCCGATGTCACCAAAGGGCTCGATGTCGTGCCAGGGGCCGTCGGCGGTATCACCCACCGCGTAGCCGAGCAGCAGCCGGCGCAGGCCGAAGGCCCAGGTGTTGGCGGTGAGTCCACCGGGCAGGTCGAGCCGGGCGCGCTGCTCGGCGTCGAGCCCCCAGCGGATGCCGGCGCCCTCGATCCAGCGCCGCAGCACCGGCAGGGCGTCGGCGTCCAGGCCGAAGCGGGCGCGCAGGGCGGGCACTTCGAGCAGGTCGAGCAGGTCGCTGACCGTCAGCCGCGCCTCCGGCAGGTGCAGCAGCGCCTCCAGCGCCACCAGCAGCGGCTGGCGATGGCGGCTGGTCTGGTCGGAGAGCGTGAACGGAATGTGGCGCGGGTCGTCCGGCGGCAGGCGGCCGAACACCGCCTGCACGGCGGCGGCGTAGGTGTCGATGTCGGGCACCATCACCAGCACGTCGCGCGGGCGCAGCGTGGGGTCGGCTTCGAAGGCGGCCAGCAGCTGGTCGTGGAGGATCTCCACCTCGCGCAGGGCGCTGTGGGCGACGTGGAAGCGCAGGCTGCGATCAAGACCCGGGTCCACGGCAGGCCAGGTCTCGCGGGTCTCCTGGGGCGGGCGCAGCTCGAGCACGTCGTCCTGCAATTGTTGCAATAGTCCCGGCGCCTCGTCGTCGGCAGGCGAGTCGAACAGGTCGATGCGCATCGCCTCGGCGTCGAACAGCGCGCGGTAGGCGTCCTGGTCGTCGAACTCGTCGAGCAGGCGCAGGTAGTCGCGGCCCTGCTTGCCCCAGGCGGCCAGCAGCGGCTGGGCGTGGAGGTGCAACTGGGTGTCGTCGAGCGCCAGCGGCATGCCCGGGCGGTGGCGCTGGCGTCGGCGGGCGGCCCGCAGCAGGTCCTTGTGCTCGATGATGTCCGCCCAGTAGTGGCGGCAGGGGTTGTGCACGCACAGCAGCACCTGGGTGACCTTGGAGACGGCGGCCAGGGCCTCCAGCGTCTGGCGGGGCAGCGAGGAGATTCCGAACACCACCACCCGGCGCGGCAGGTCTTTCGGTCGCTTATCGGGGGTGAGCTCGCGGCAGGCCTCGAGGAAGCGGGTATGCACCCAGGCGCGGCTGGTGGCCAGGCCGTCCTCGCCGATGTCGTCGCGCAGCCGCCGCCACAGCGCCGGCTGCCAGCATTGGTCTTCGGCCAATGGCCGGGCCTGGCCGCGGGCGTCGATCAGCTCGTCGCGGCCCTCGGCCCAGGCGGAAAGCCAGTCGGCGCGATAGACCTGGTACTGGTCGAACAGGTCGGCCAGGCGCTCGGCCAGCTGGTGGCGCTTGCGGCGGTCCTCGTCGTCGGCCAGAAAGCGCGCCAGCGGGGCGAAGGTGGCGTCATCCAGGAGCTCCGGCAGCAGGCGCATCAGCCGCCAGATCAGGCGCGGCTTGTCGAGCGGCGAGGCTGGCGGCACCGCGTCTGCACCCAGCACCGCGCGGTAGGCCTGCCACAGGTAGCGCGCCGGCAGGGTGACGTCCATCGCCGCGGCGATGCCGGCGCCGGCGGGCGGATCGGCGGCCAGCGCCAGCTTCAGCCACTGGCTGATGCCGTTGCTCTGCACCAGGATCACCTCGTCCTCGAGCGGCCCCAGCGGGTGGTTGCGCAGCCACTCCACCGCCAGATCGCGCAGCGCCTCCAGGCGATTGCCGTGGATCACCATAAAGCCGGGCGTCAGTTCGGTCTGGGCGGTGGCGAGCATGGCGAATCCTTCGCGGCGATGAAACGGGCCTCAATGGTGCCGCAAAACGCCGGGGGCATGAAGCGGGCCGAGGGCCGGATGAACCTCCGCGGCGGGCACGAGTCGAGAAGGCGTGCCAGCCTTGCCTGGCAAGCCCCGAATACTCACCTGGCCGGGAGGCAACTTTTTATGAGCTCATCGACGCCGCTGACCACGCCGGACGGCCGCTATATCGTGGTTCGCGGCCGCCTGTGGCGATGCACGAATCCCGAGCTGCCCGAGTCGCAGCGTCAGGAGTGGGTGCAGCAACTGATGCGGGCCCGTCGAGGCGTGGCCCAGGCGAAACGTGCCGACGACCCGCAGGCCGAGCGCGAGGCTCGCGATCGGGTCGATGAGGCCAAGCGGGCGCTGGGCGAACGCGGGCCGGTGTGGTGGCGGGACGGCGCGCCGGACTACACCCAGTACAAGGTGCAGAACACGCCCTACGCCGATTGGTACGCGGAGCTGGAGACGACATGAGGAGGATGCCGTTCCCATGAAGGATGAGGCAGGGACCGAGCGCTTCGAGCTCGATGCCCCGATCGGCGTGATCGCCGACACCCACGGCACGCTGCGCGACGAGGCGCTGGCGATGCTCGAGGGCTGCGGGCTGATCCTGCATCTCGGCGACGTGGGCAGCCGCGACCGCGATGCGGCGATCCTCGAGCGGCTGGGCGAGCTGGCGCCGGTACTCGCCGTGCGCGGCAACGTCGACACCGCGGACTGGGCCGAGCGGCTGCCCTGGCATCGCGACCTCACGGTCAATGGCTGGCGGTTGCATCTGGTGCACGACATCGCCGACTTCGATGGTGCCACTGCCTGTGATGCCGCGCTGCACGGCCACTCCCACAAGGCGCGCAACGAATGGCGCGACGGTCGGCTGCTGTTCAACCCCGGTGGCGCGGGCCGGCGCCGCTTCACCCTGCCGCTGACCCTCGGCAAGCTGTGGGCCGACGCCTCGGCCCTGCGCGGCGCCATCCTGCATCTGCCGCTGTAGGCGCCCTAGGGCCGAGTCGCCGGGCCGGTCACGCGAACGCCAGCAGCCCGGGGGCGAGACGGGTGATGACGATGCCGAGCCCCAGCAGGATGAGCAGGGCGCCGGCCAGTCGCTCGATGTGCCGCAGGCCGTGACCGAAGCGCCGGATCAGCCTCGGGTGCCCCGCCAGATGGCCGACCAGCAGGTCCCAGCCGAGCACCGCGGCGACCATCCAGGCGGCGTAGAGGCCCTGCAGGCCGGTGGGCGTGTCCCGGGCATGCAGCACCGCGAACAGGCTGGCGTAGAACAGCGCGTTCTTGGGGTTCAGCAGCCCCGATGCCAGCCCGGCGAGCAGGGGGCCGGCCGCTGCGCTGGAGGGCGCCTTGGTCTCGCCGAGAGTGGCGGCGTCGAGCCGTGTCTCGCCCGCCTGGCGAAGGAACTGAAGGCCCATGAACAGCAGGAAGGCGGCGCCGGCCCACTGAACGGCGATGAAGGCGTCGGCTTCGGCATCGAGGGCCATCAGCCCGCCCATGGCCAGCAGGATGAACAGCGCGTTGGCCAGGCCGATGCCGAGGCTGACCAGCGCCGCCGGGCCGCGGCCCCGGGCCATGGCGTAGCGCAGGATCAGGAAGAAGTCCGGGCCGGGGCTGAGCAGGGCGAGGAAGTGAGCGCCGGCGACCAGCAGGAACTGTTGCAGCATGACGTTGGGCCTCTCCGGATGGCGGGGAGGACAGTCTGCGTCGTGCCGGCGCGGCGGTATTGAAGAAAAGTGCGGGGACGAGGGAGAGGGCGCTGATCAAGTAGCGCGCGGCGGGTTCAGGCGCCGCGATAGCGCCCCGGCGTGATCGCCACCCGGGCCTTGAAGGCGCGTTGGAAGTGGCCCTGGTCGGCGAAACCCAGCTCCTGGGCGAGATCGGCCAGCCCGGCGCCCTGACGCAGGCGGCGGCGGGCCTGCTGGATGCGCCGGTCGAGCAGCCAGGCGTGGGGCGTCAGGCCGGTGTCGCGGCGGAACAGCCGGATCACCTGATAGCGGCTCAGGCCGTGATCCCGGGCCAGCGCCTCGAGCGACGGCGGCCGCTCGAGGCGTTCCAGCAGGTGCCGCTGGAGGTCGGCCAGGGCGGACGAGTCCGCCTGGTGAACGGCCAGGGGCTCGCCGTGGCACCACAGGCGCCGGCCGAGGAATTCGATCAGCCCGGCCTCCTTGTCGGCCGCCGGGGCCGGGGAGAACAGCAGCGCATTGAGCTCACGGAAGGCCCGATAGGGCGCGGGGTCGCGGGCGATGAAGACCGTCGACGGCAGGGCGCGTTCGATGTCGCGTCCGGCCGCGGCCTCATCCAGCACGTCGCTCGCCCAGGCCGGGTCCAGATGCAGCATCTGATAGCTCCAGCGCCCTTCCGGCAGCGGATTGCAGTCATGCACGACGCCCGCCGGCACGCTGACCAGGCAGCCCGGCGTCAGGCGCTCGCGGCGATGCTGGCAGCGGAACCGGCTCTGGCCGCGGTCGACCACGCCGATCGACAGGGTGGGGTGGCTGTGGGGCCGGTAGCAGGCGCGGCTGTCGCTGGCCCGCCGACTCTCGACGAAGGGCAGCGCCGGGTCGTGCCAGAACTGGGTCATGGTCGGGCTCCCTGAGCGTGGCGGCCGAGTCGTCGGTAGGGTAGCACGGACCGGCGATCGCGACGGGATCTCGTCCGTCCCAACGACGACGGCACCGCCATGGCGGTGCCGTCGTGTTCGTGGTGGCCGGGTGTCGCCGGCGTCTAAAGCCTAGCGATAGGTGGCGTCGAAGCGCTGGCGAAGCTCGTTCTTCTGCACCTTGCCCATGGTGTTGCGCGGCAGGGCGTCGATGAAGAACACCCGCTTGGGCTGCTTGTACTTGGCCAGCCGGCCCTGCAGGTGGGCGATCACCTGGGCCTCGTCGAGCTTGGCGCCGGGCTGGCACACCACCGTCGCGGTGACGCCCTCGCCGAAGTCCGGGTGGGGCAGGCCGATCACGGCGGATTCCAGCACCTCGTCCATCTCGTCGATGACCTGCTCCACCTCCTTGGGATAGACGTTGTAGCCGCCGGAGATCACCAGGTCCTTGTCGCGGCCGACGATCTGCACGTAGCCGCGCTCGTCGCGGGTGACCAGGTCGCCGGTGATGAAGAAACCGTCCTCGAGCAGTTCCTCCTTGGTCTTCTCGGGCTTGCGCCAGTAGCCGACGAAGACGTTGGGGCCGCGCACCTGGAGCAGGCCGATCTCGCCGTCGGGGACTTCCTTGCCGCCGTCACGGTCGACGATGCGGATCTCCACCCCGGGCAGCGGCATGCCCACGGTGCCGGCGCGGCGGTCGCCGTCGTAGGGGTTGGAGAGGTTCATGTTGGTTTCGGTCATGCCGTAGCGCTCGAGGATGGCGTGGCCGGTCTTCTCGGCGAACAGCTCGTGGGTCTCGGCGGTCAGCGGCGCCGAGCCGGAGACGAACAGGCGCATGTTGGCGGTGACCTCGGGGGTGAGGCGCTCGTCGGCCACCAGCCGGGTGTAGAAGGTCGGCACGCCCATCATCACGGTGCCGCGGGGCAGCTCCTCGAAGATCACGTCGGCGTCGAACTTGGGCAGGAACAGCAGGCTGGAGCCGGCCATCAGGGTGACGTTGCAGGCCACGAACAGGCCGTGGGTGTGGAAGATCGGCAGGGCGTGGATCAGCCGGTCCTCGGGGGTGAAGCGCCAGGCCTCGACCAGCGCCGCGGCGTTGGAGCCGAGGTTGCGGTGGGTGAGCATGGCGCCCTTGGAGCGCCCGGTGGTGCCGGAGGTGTAGAGGATCGCCGCCAGGTCGTCGTCGGCGCGGGGCACGGCGTCATCGAAGGGCGTGGCGGCTGCGGCGCGCTCCATCAGCGAGCCGTCTGCGTCGCTGCCGAGGGTCTCGACCGCCGGGCAGCCGGTCTCGGCGGCCAGCGCGCGGGCTTCCTCGAGCACCGCCGGGCGGCACACGAACAGCGCCGGTTCGGCGTCGCTCAGGAAGTAGCGGATCTCATCAAAGGTGTAGCCGGTGTTGAGCGGCAGGTAGACCGCACCGGCGCGCAGCGTGGCCAGATAGAGCAGGATCGCCTCGGGGCTCTTGTCGACCTGCACCGCGACCCGGTCGCCGGGCGAGACGCCGAGCTCGACCAGGGCGCCGGCCAGCCGGGCGCTCTCGGCCAGGGCGTCGGCGTGGGAGTAGCGGCGGCCGTCGCGGGTGGTGATGAAGTCGGCGTCGCCACGGGCCTGCATGCGGGCGGCGAAGGTCTTGAACAGGTTGTTGTTATCGGTCATCTGGCGGTGTCTCCCTTGCCCTGCGCCTTGCGGGCCTTGCGCACGAGGTCCTTGACCTCGCCGGAACGGGCCACGGTGGCGTTGGCGGTGTAGTTCTCGTGATTGCGCTCGATGTCGTTGAGCACGTAGAGGTAGTTGACCATCAGCCCGGCGGCCTGCTCGAGGCCCTTGGCCGAGGTATCGCCGAGCCAGTTGATGCGGTGAAGCTCGGCGCCGTTGCCCAGGTGGAAGCGGGCCACCGGGTTGAGCGGCAGGCCCCTGGGGTTCTTCTCCTCGGCCAGGTAGCGGGCGGCCAGCGGTCGCACGATGGCCTTGAGCGCCTCGGCGCGCTCGGCGTCCTGGTGCCAGCCGGGCGCCTGGAGCTCGGCCAGCGCCTCGCGGGTGGATTCCGGCAGGGTGGTGTCGTCCCGGCGCTCGGCCAGCCACCGGGCGAAGCCCGGCACCGGCGAGAGCGTGACGAAGTGCTTGAGCTGCGGCAGTTCCTGCTTGAGCTCCTGCACCACCTGCTTGATCAGGAAGTTGCCGAACGAGATGCCGCGCAGCCCCGTCTGGCAGTTGCTGATGCCGAAGAAGGCGGCGCTGTCGGCGTCCTCGGGCTCCTCCACGTGGCCCGGCGCGCTGGTGTCGCCGGCCAGGATCGGCTGGATGCGGTCCGGCAGCCCCTTGCACAGCGCCACCTCGACGAAGATCAGCGGCTCGTCGCCGGTGGCCGGGTGGAAGAAGGCGAAGCAGCGGCGGTCGCGGGCGTCGAGCCGGCGGCGCAGGTCGTTCCAGTCCTGGATCTCGTGCACCGCCTCGTAGCGGATGATCTTCTCCAGGATCGAGGCCGGGGTGTTCCAGTCGATGCGCTTGAGCATCAGGAAGCCGCGGTTGAACCAGGAGCCGAACAGGTGGGCGAAGTCGGCGTCGATGGCTGCGAGCTCGGGATGCTCGCGGCGCAGGGCCAGCAGCTGCTCGCGCATGCGCACCAGCTGGTAGGTGCCGTCCGGGGCCAGGTTGAGGCGCCGGAACAGCTCCTGGCGCCTGGGCTCGCAGGCCTCGAACAGCGCCTCCAGCGAGGCGTTGTCGCGGCTCTCGCGATAGGCGGCGTAGGTGGCGTCGATGCGCTCGGGGTCGGCGGCGAACTCCTCGGCCAGGCGCATGAAGAAGTGCCTTCGCGGGTCGGCGTCGAGCCGGGCGTACATGGCCAGGGCGCGGCTGGCCAGGGCGATGCTCGAGGCCTCGCCGTCGCTCTCGAGCAGGCCGCGGCAGGCGTCGATCAGCGCGTCGGGGGTGGGGGCGGCGTCGCCCTCCGAGCGCTTCCAGCGCAGGGCGTCGCGCTGGGTGATGTTGTTGAGCAGTTCCTGAAGGAAGGTCATGTTCATGGCGTCGTCTCCTTCAGCCCATGATCAGGTCGGGCAGCCACAGGGCGATGCCGGGGAAGAAGCACAGCAGCACGATCGCCAGCACCATGCACAGGGCGTAGGGCAGGCTGCCGGTCAGGATGCTGCGCAGCGAGATGTCCGGCGCGATGCCCTTGATGATGAACAGGTTGAGGCCCACCGGCGGGGTGATCAGGCCGATCTCCAGGTTGATGGTCAGCACCACCGCGAACCAGTAGGGGTCGAAGTCGGCGGCCAGGATGATCGGCAGCAGGATCGGCGCGGTCATCACGATCACCGCCACCGGCGGCAGGAAGAAGCCGGCCACCAGCAGGAAGACGTTGATGACGCCCATCAGCACCCAGCGGTTGACCTCCAGATCGGCGATGGCGCCGGCCACGGTCTGGGTGATGAACAGCGACGACAGGGCGTAGGCGAAGACCTCGGCGCAGGCGATGACCAGCATGATCATCACGCTCTCGCGCAGCGAGTCGCGCATGATCAGCTTGATCGGCCCGGCCTGCCACATGCGGTAGATCAGGATCGCCAGCGCCAGGCACAGGAAGGCGCCGACGCCGGCCGCCTCGGAGGGCGTGGCCACGCCGCCATAGAGGGCGAACAGGATGCCCGCCACCACGGCGAGGAAGGGCAGCACCCGCACCACCGCCTTGAGGTTGGAATCGACGTTGGCCTTGACGGTCTCCTTGAGCCGGCCGGCGGCCTCGGCCGCGGGATTCTGGTAACCGCCGGCCAGCCGGCAGGCGATGATCGTCCACACCATGAACAGCCCGGCGAGCATGAAGCCCGGCACCACGCCGGCGATGAACAGGCGGCCGATGGAGGTCTCGCTGGCGATGCCGTAGATGATCATGGTCACCGAGGGCGGAATCAGGATGCCCAGGGTGCCGCCGGCGGCGATGCAGCCGGCGGCCACGCCGTCCGGATAGCCGCGGGTGCGCATCTCGGGGATGCCCATCTTGCCGATCGCCGCGCAGGTGGCCGGCGACGAGCCGGAGAGGGCGGCGAAGATCGAGCAGGCGCCGATGTTGGAGACCGCGAGCCCGGCCGGCAGGCGGCCCATCCACAGGTCCAGCGAGCGATAGAGGTCGCGGCCGGTGGGCGAGGAGGCCACGGCGGCGCCCATCAGGATGAACATCGGGATGGCCACGAAGCCGAATTCGGCGATGCGCTCGAAGAAGGTCTCGCCGAAGTAGGTGAGCTCCGGCATGCCGCGGTCGTAGAGCAGCGCCATCAGCGAGACGCCGCCCAGGGCGAAGGCGATGGGGGTGCCGATGGCCATCAGTACGATGAGGCCGACGGCGACGATGATGCCCAGCGTGATCGGATCCATGTCAGTTCTCCTCGCCGCGCAGCAGTTCCGCGACGTACTGCAGCGTCAGCAGGGTGGCGCCGAGGGCCACCGGCAGCAGGGCGGGCCACAGCGGCGGGTTCCATACCGTGCCGGTGGTCCACTGGCCGTGCCAGGCCTCGGCGACGTAGACCCAGCTGCCGTAGGCCAGCGCGGCGCAGAAGGCCAGGCCGACCAGCGAGCCGAGCAGCAGCATGAGCTTGCGGCCGAGGCCGCCGACCAGGTCGGGCAGCAGGGTGATGGCGACGTGGCCGCCGGTCATCAGCACGTAGGCGCTGCCCATCAGCATGGCGCCGGTGACCGAGAAGATGGTGAATTCGGTCTGCCAGCTGGTGCTCATGCCCAGCGCGTAGCGCACGAAGACCATGTGGCAGATGGCGCCGACGCCGGCCAGGAACAGCGCGCAGGCGACGTAGGCGGCGCCGCGGGAGACGCCATCCATCAGGCGGATGTAGCCGCCGACCAGCGGCAGGCGTCGGGCGAGGGGTGAGGTGTTGGCCATGGTCATGTCGTCCTCCCGGAGTCAGAGACACCGGCCCGAAGGCCGGTGTCGTGGGGCGGAAACCCGGTTACTCGACGGCCAGGGCGGCGTCGATCAGGGCCTGTCCGTTGGGGACGTTCTCGGCGAAGTTCTTGTAGGAGGTCTGCTTGGCGATCTCCAGCCAGGCGTCGTAGTCCTCCTGGCTCATGGTCACCACTTCGACGCCGTTCTCCTCGTAGACGTCGACCATCTCCTGGTCGAGGCCGGCGGCCTCCTCGGCGAAGAAGTCCTCGGCGGCCTGGCCGGCGGCCATCAGCGCCTGCTGCTGCTCCTCGCTGAGCCCCTGCCAGCTGCGCTCGGAAATCAGGATCGGCTCGTACATGAACCACAGGGCGTGCTCGCCCGGGGCGGTCATGCAGCTCACCTGCTCGTAGATGCGGTAGGAGACGAAGGACATCGAGGAGGTGTTGGCGGCGTCCAGCACCCCGGTCTGCAGGGCGGTGTAGATCTCGGACGACGGCATGGAGGAGATCGAGGCGCCGGCGCCGGCCAGCATCTGCTCGAAGGCCGGGCCGGCGGCGCGGAAGGTCTGGCCCTCGACGGTGTCCGGCGAGGTGATGCACTGCTGGCTGGAGGCGAAGCCGCCGGCCAGCCAGGCATCGGCCAGCACCCGGGCGCCGCCTTCCTGGATGACGTCCTTGATCATGCCCATGAACTCGGAGTCGTTGAGGCGGCGGGCGTGCTCGTGGTTGCGTACCACGCCGGGCATCAGGGTGGCGGAGAATTCCGGGTGGCGGCCGCTGGCGTAGTCGAGCGGCAGGGCGGTGATGTCCAGGCGTCCGCGGGACAGCGCGGCCCACTGCTCGCGGGCCTTGAACAGCGACTGGCCGGGATAGACCTCGATCTCCAGGCCCACGTTGGCCTCGGCGACCTTGTCGGCCATCAGCTGGACCATCTCGTCGCGCACGTCACCCTGGCCACCGGGGAACTGGTGCGAGGCGCGCAGCACGGTGTCGGCCGAGGCGGCGGTGCCGGCGAGAGAGGCGGCGAGGGCGGTGCCCGCGACGATGGGGAGCATTGAGCGTTTCATGGCGTCTCCAGATGGGTGTTGTTGTTATGGGCCGTTTGTTGAGAGCAACGTTTCTTGGCACAACTTCTCTTTGGAGCAGCAGCGAGAGAGCGGCTGTTGTACGAAGCTTTATTGTTTGAAGTGTCTATCAGCAGTGCTGATATATATTTCAATAGGCGAAGTGAAATACTACTGTCAAACCGGCCGGTCTAGACAAAGGTGTGAGCTGCAAAGCAGCAAAAGCGCCGAAAGGCGCTCGTGGCGGGCGATAGGGCGTGATGAAAGAAAATCGGGGGAAATCGTCGCGACACTCGCGCAAGGCGGGGCATCGCGACGGGAGAACGATCCGGGTGCCCGGCATCGGCTCAGTTCAGAGATACGCGATTCAGAGGCACTCGATTCAGAGGCTCTCAGTTTAGAGAGAAAGGAATCTCGCCGGCCTCGTGCGCCAGCAGCCACTGCTTGCGGCCGATGCCGCCGGCGTAGCCGGTGAGCCGTCCGTCGCTGCCGATCACCCGGTGGCAGGGCACCACGATGGCCAACGGGTTCCTGCCGTTGGCCGCGCCCACCGCGCGCTGACCGCCCTTGCAGCCGAGCTGCTCGGCGATCTCGGCATAGCAGCGGGTCTCGCCGAAGGGAATGGTGGCCAGCGCCTGCCATACGCGGCGCTGGAAGTCGGTGCCCTCCGGCGCCAGCGGCAGGTCGAAGGCCCGGCGGAGGCCGTCGAAGTATTCGGCCAGCTGGGCGCGGGCCTGCTCGGTGTGGGCGTTGGGCCGGGCCGGTGCGTCCTCTTCCATGACGAAGGCGATCTCGGTCAGTCCGGCGTCGGAGGCGCTCAGGCGAATCAGGCCGAGGGCCTCGGTCTCCGGCGGG
Organism: Halomonas sp. HG01; assembly: GCF_000968715.2. Lineage (NCBI taxonomy): Bacteria > Pseudomonadati > Pseudomonadota > Gammaproteobacteria > Oceanospirillales > Halomonadaceae > Halomonas > Halomonas sp. HG01. Next base: position 348,283 of record NZ_CP022134.1, read on the forward strand.
TGGAAGTAGTCCAGGGCGTCGTCGCTCATCGGCTTGTCTCCTTGTTGCTCAGGGGCATGAACCTCAGGGGGTGGAAGACCAGAGCTGCAGGGTCAGGTAGCTGCGCCAGGGCGCCCCTCGGGCCGGGTCTTCGCCTTCCAGGCGGGGCAGGGCGCGGCGCACGCCGGCGTCGCCGTCCAGCCAGATGTCGGGGGCGCCGATACCGCGCAGCGCCGCGTAGTTCGCCGTCCAGGGCCCGATGCCTTTCAGCGCCGTCCAGGTCAGCGGATCGTCGTCGGCTTCGCCTGCAGCGTACCAGCTCGCGAAGCGCCTGAGCGTCGCCTTGCGGGCGCCGGGCATGCGCAGTTCGTCGAGTTCGCTGTCGGCGATGGCCTCGGGCACGGGGAAGTGATGGCCGTGCTCGGTCGGCTCGCCCCGCGCTTCCACCAGTCGCGTGACCAGGCCGCGGGCGGCGTCGGTGGAGACCTGCTGGCCGAGGATGGCGCGGACGCCGGCCTCGAAGGGCGACCAGATGCCGGGCAGCCGCAGCCCCTCGACCAGTGCAAGGCCGGGGAAGGCGCCGGCCAGATGGGTCTCGATGGTGGTGGTGTCGGCGTCCAGATCCAGCACCCGGCGGATGCGCCGCACCACCGGCGACAGTGCGCGCAGGTCGTCGAGCAGGAGGCGGACCCGGAAGGCATGGCGCTGCGACACGTGTTCGGCGGTGAACGAGCCGCGCGCGCCGCCCCAGCGGATATGCCGGCCGTAATATGCCTCGCCGACCCACTCCAGGCCGGCAATGGCACGGCCGGCGTGGAAGTCGCGCAGCGCCGGCCAGGCGTAGGGCGGGCGATAGGCCAGCCATAGCGTCAGCGGCTCGCCGTTCTGGCCGCCGTTGGCGCTATCGGCGGCGCTTCGGCGCAGTTCCCGCGGCGCCAGGCCGATGCGGGTCACGAAGGCATCGTTGAAGCGGCGCAGGCTGCGAAAGCCGCTGGCGTAGGCGATGTCGGTGATCGGCAGCGTGGTCTGGTGCAGCAGCTGCTTGGCGAACAGGCACTGGCGATGCTGGGCGTAGGCCTTGGGCGAGACGCCGAGCCCGTCGTGGAACAGCCGCCTCAGGTGGCGCTCGCCGACGCCGAGCCGCTGGCACAGATCGCCCAGCGAGCCGTCGCCCAGGGCGCCGTCGTCGATCAGCCGCAGCGCTCGCTCGAGCGTGGTGCGGGTGCCGCGCCAGGCGGGGGAGTCGGGGGCGCTGTCGGGCCGGCAGCGCAGGCAGGGCCGGAAGCCGGCCTCGGCGGCGGCCAGGGGCGTGTCGAAGTAGCGCACCCGGGTGTCTTTCGACGGGATGGCCGGGCAGATCGGTCGGCAGTAGATGCCGGTGCTGGTCACACCGACCACGAAGCGGCCGTCGAAGCGCGCATCCCGGGCCAGGCGCGCCTGGCGGCACTGAGCGGCATCCAGCATGACGACGTTCCTCGGTCTCGGTTCCTGATCGCAGTGTAACGCGCCAGCGCGGCGAGACTCGCCGGAAACGGACGTGGTCTACGCGAGGCGTAGTGCTGAGCATCGCCAATCTGTCCTGCATCCAGCTAGTGGCGCCCCGGGGGGCGCCGAATCGTATCGCTCAGAACGTGTAGCGGTAGGTCAGGTAGAGGCGGTCGGTGTCGTGGGTGATGAAGCCGGAAGCCGCGTAGGTCAGTGCCTTGCCGCTGCCCGGAGCCGGCTCGCCAAGGGTCTCGAAATCGATATGCAGCCAGGCCAGTGACAGGCCATCCAGGGGGCCGGAGAAGCGATACCGCAGCAGGCTCAGGAATTCGCGGCGAGAGAAGTCCTGGTAGCCGTCGGCGGCATCGGAGAAGGCGTAGTGGCCATCCCAGCGCAGTCCTTCGAGACCTAGGGGGGACAGGTCCATCCCGGCGCTGACTTTCCACATCTGTTCGCCTTCCAGGCCGAACCAGTAGAAGTTCTTGGCCTCGCTGTTCCAGGTGCCGTGATCCTCGGCGAAAAGGGTGCGGTCGTAGTTGTCTCCGTCGACCTGGGTGTAGGCGAGTCCGAGGTACTTGCCGGGGAGTCGCCAGGTGAGCGATGCCTCGTCATAGCGGGCGTCGTGGGAGTCGTCCGCCTGGTAGCGGCGCGGCACCCCCTGGGTCTCGAACAGGTCGCCGCCATCGTGTTGGGCGCCATGGGCCAGGCTCATCGACAGCGTCGAATCCAGCGGCAGCGCGACGTCATGGCTGAGCCGGAAGAAGGACTCGTCGAGGTAGTCCCTGGCCGTCAGGTATTCGGTCTCGAACGTCACCTCGCCCGGCAGCTCGACGCTCAGGCCGGCCAGGTCAACGCGGTTGATGGAGCGGCCGTCGAAGGTCTCCAGATCGTCGCCCCAGCCGGACTCGTCTCGGGGGCTGAAGCGATCAATGCGAGCCGCGTAGAGGCTGAGGTCTTGGTAATCGTAGGCGATGTCGTAGCCAATCGACGAGGCGGGCAGGATGCGGGTGGTGTTGTCGGTGTACAGCTGATAGTCACGACTCTTCTTGCCCCATCCCAGGCGCAGGCGGTTGTCTTCGTCGCCAAGTCGCAGCTTCAGATAGGCGGAGGTCGGCGTGGAGATCGAGTGCGGATGCTGGACGTCATCGCCGGCGGAGAGGTTGGTGATGCTGTCGGCACCGTTGCCGATGTGCAGCGCGTCGGCGACGCCGTAGCCGAGATCGAAGCCGATGATGTCGCGATAGAAGCCGGATTGGTAATCGACCAGCATCCCCTGGACCCATTCGTCGCGGGTGGGGCCCATGCCCGAGTCGGGGTCGGCGTTAAAGTAGTATTGGCGGTATTCGAGCTGCGCCTGGCCTTCCGAGAGAAAATCGTCGGCAAGGGCAAGGGTGGGCGCAAGGCTCAGGATCAGGATGCTGCTTTTCAGCCTATGGGGCGACATGGCGACCTCGTATGATGTTGTCGTTGTGGTGGGTCAGTGGGGTGGCGTCCACGAGGACGCGCAAGGAGTGGGCGGTTCGTCGTGAACCGCCCTGTGTGGCCATGGTTCGGGGAGGCTGGGCCATCGGTGTCGAGGGTCCTGCCCGGGCGGGTCGCTCCGGGGCCCGACGGTGTGCCGCTAGGCGTCGAGCGGCGTTTCTCGTGAGCCGGGTGCTCGCTCGGCGAAGCGTCGGCCGTCGGGGGTGCCCAGATCCCAGAAGATGCCGGCCGCCAGCCGTACGCCTTCCTCGACGATGTGCTCGAGCAGGTGCTCGTCGGGCGCATGCTGGTTGCATGAGGGGTACGAGTGAGGGAGCCACACGGTGGGCAGCCCCAGGACATCGGAGAAACAGTGGTTGGGGATGGTGCCGCCCAGGTTGGGCAGCACCGAGGGCGGCTCGCCCAGGCTGTCGGTGGCGGAGCGGGTGACGAACTCGACCCATGGGTGTGAAGGATCCAGCCGAGTGGCCGCGTAGCCGCCTGCGGGCTGCACCTCGATATGGCCCAGTCCCCGGGCGTCGAGATGATCCCTGAGGTTCCTTTCCACCGCCTGCCAGTCGGTGCCCTTGACGAATCTCAGCTGCAGTATCGCCTCGGCCTTTTCCGGAATCGCCCCTACCGGCTTGTCGGTCCTGCCGGCGTTGAAGCCGACGATTTCGAGGGTGTTGGTGCCGTAAAGGCGTTCGCCATCCGTCAGGCCCGCTTCGCCCCAGCCCGGGTTAACCTCCGGGTCGCCGTCGCTGCCGCCCACGGGGAGGTCGCGGATGAGCCGGTCGACGTCGTCCGGGATCTCCGGTGCCCTGAGGGAGTCGGCCAGTATCTTGCCCGTGGGCGAGATCAGCGTCGCGACGGCATTGGCAAGCTCGGCCGCCGGATTGGTGATGATGCCGCCCCAGTTGCCGGAATGGCGGCCACCGTTGCCCGGATCGGCGGTCAGCCGGAACTGCACGACTCCGCGCGAGCCCAGAAACAGGGTCGGCATGTCGTGACGGATCCGAGGCCCGTCCGAGGCCAGGAACAGGTCGGAGGCCAGCTCTTCCCGATAGGCTGCGCAGACCTCCTCAAGGCCGGGAGAGCCAATTTCCTCGCTCATCTCGAACAGCATCTTGAGGTTGTATCCCAGGGTGCCCTTGCGAGCCTCGATGACGGACTCCAGAGCGGCCAGGTTGATGCTGTGCTGCCCCTTGTTGTCGGCAGTGCCGCGGCCGTAGATGCGGCCGTGCTCGAAGGTGGTGGACCAGGGCATAAGTTCGCCCGACCACAGCTCATCCTGGCCGTTGGTGACATCCCCATGGCCATAGGTAAGCAGCGTGGGCAGTTCAGGATCCTCGAGCCGGTGGCCGATCAGTAGAGGAGGGTGGCCAGACTTGGGGTTCTCTATGATCCGGCAGGAAAAGCCCATGCCCTCGAGGGTGGGCGCGATGTCATCGGTCAGGTAGTGGCGCAGGGCGTCGGCACAGTCGGGATCCTGGCTGACGGTCTGCCGGGCGATGCGTTGCTCGAGGCGTTCGTAGAGCTGCCCGGAGGTGACCTTGTCAGAGGCCAGCCGGATGGCGAGGTCTCTTTCGGATGAGTGGGTGTCGTTCATATGCCATCCTGTATGCATGTTTAACAATATTAAGCCGGATGTCTTGAGGTTAATTTCTGCCTGTTGATATCACAATTTCGAATATTTGAATTGCTCTTTCTGATTGCGGTAATCCTGTTTTTTAGTATTGCATTCTGTGTTGTATTTCATGGGTTGATGTTGGTGTTAGAGTCTTGATGATAACAATTAATATCTTGGTTTATCATGAATTGTCCTGCCGGTTTTCCGGCATTGCCCCGGTGAGGTAGGGAATGAAAGAGCTCAACTTGCGCTATTTCCAGAGCGTTGCCTTGACTGGCTCACTGTCGTCGGCAGCCGAGGAGCTTCACGTGGCAGTATCCGCTGTCAGTCGGCAGATCACCAACCTCGAGAACAGGCTGGAGATCAAGCTGTTCGACAGACAGCCAAGGGGGATGAAGTTGACCGAGGCTGGAGAGTTACTGTTGGCCTATTCCTTGAGAAACCAGCTGGAAATCAGCCAGGTACTCTCGGAGATGCAGGGGGTGGTGAAGCGCCAGAAGATGACCATCAAGGTGGCCTGTCCGGAAGGCATGGCATGGAACTTTCTGCCCAGTGTCATCTCGCGTTTCGCCGAGAGGTTTCCTGAAATTCGGTTTGATCTTCTTGTCGTGGACTCGGTCCGTGCCTCGGAGCTGGTGAGGGAGGGAACCGTCGATATCGCTTTGACCTTCAGCCTGTCACCCGATGTCGGCGTGAAGGTGGTCTCCAGTCATGAGGCTTCGATCTGCGCCCTCATGCCGAGGGAGCATCCGCTGGCGAGTCGGGAAAGCGTCGGCGTCGAGGATGTCGTCGACTATCCGTTGGCCATGTCGCTGGGCGGATCGACCATGCGGCATCTCTTCGACATGGCATGCAGCCTCGCCGGAGTGAAGGTGTTGCCGGCATTTTCCTGCGACTCCCTGGGTGCCATCTACACCGTGATCGGCGAGAGTTCGAGCATGATTGCCCTTTGTAGCGCCGTTACCGTCAGCGGCAAGGTGGAACGAGACGGTCTGGTCCTAAAGCCAATGAAGGAGCCGCAGTTGTCGCTGCGACACCTTCAGGTGCAGGTGATGGCGGATCGTGAGCTGCCGGGAAACGTCGACGATTTTCTGGCGTATCTAGACGACCAGCTCACATCCGCCTGCCGTTAGGAGAGCCGGCTGCCTGGCAGGATGTGCCGGCCAGGCCGCTGGCAATGGTTTCCTCAGAAGGGCCCGTAGTTGATGCTGACGGCAATGGCGACGAAGAGGCCACCCACCACGACCCAGATCAGTACCAGCGGCAGAGCGAACCTGAACCACTCCACATAGGAGACGCGGGCGATCGCCAGGCAGGCCATCAGGGTGCCCGATAGGGGTGTGATGATGTTGGTGACGGCATCGCCTAGCTTGAAGGTGATGAAGGTGGACTGACGGGTGACTTCCAGCATGTCGCCGATAGGCACCATGATGGGCATGACGATGGCGGCCTGTCCCGTGCCCGAGGTGATGAGTCCGTTGAAGGTCAGGTTGAAGGCATACAGTAGCTGCATGGCCATGATCTTCCCGTGACCGTCCAGGGAGCTCACGATGCCATGCACGATGGTATCGATCAGGCTGGCCTGTTTCAGCAGTACGATGACGGCGGCAGCGACGCCGACGACCAGGGCGCCGTACATGACCTCATTCGCCCCAGCCATCATCCGCTTGACGAAATCGTTGGGCGTGACTCGACAGATCGCGGCGGTGACGATACCGAGGATGATGAAGACCGCGGAGAGCTCCTTGATCCCCCAGCCGAAGTTGAAGCCACCATACAGGAAGGTACCGATAGCCACGGGGATGAGCAGCAGCACGATCCTGTGTGACAGGCTGAGTACCGGGGCGGCCTCGAGTTCACCGTCTTTCGGATCGGGGGCCGTGCCGACATGACCCATGAAGCTGTTGTCGGGGTTGCTGCGAACACGCTGAGCATAGCGGCAGATATAGACAATGGTGATGCTCAGGAAGACGAGGAAGATGACGCCGCGAAAGAGAAAGCCCGAAAACAGCGGAAGCTCGGCGATTTTCTGGCCCGTGACGGTGACCACTGGGTCGAAGACGCCGCCGGCGAAACCCGCATAGGCACCGAGAAAGATCATCGACACGCCGACGATCGGATCAAGTTGCAGCGACCTTGATAAGAGCAGTCCGATGGGGATGAAGGCGATCGCCAGGTTGGGGGCGACACCGACAGAAGAGAAGATGGCGAAGGTCGTGCAGAACATCACGATCAGCACATTATGGTTGCCCTTGGCCAGATGTATGAGCCGATAGATGCCGTTGTTGATGGCCCCCGTTGACTCGATGACTTTCAGCGATCCGCCGACTACCAGAATGAGAAAGATGATACCGGAGGCACCCGTCAGGCCCTGGTGAATGGCCGTGAAAAGGTCGAGAAAGCCTAGTGGCATCGCGTCGATATATTGGAAACTGTCTGTGGAGACCTGGGTTAGCCCGTTATTCTTGATTCTCTCGTAGCTGCCGGCCGGGACGATGTACGACATTATCATTACGAGGATCATGAAGCCGAACAGGATAACGAAGACATCGGGCATCGGCAGCTTCCTGCCCTTCGATGCCCTGGTTGCTGATTCTATCGTTGTCTTTCCCGCCATCTTTCTCTCCATTATTGATTCTTGTGTTTTCGAGGTCTTTTTGCGGTTTTTTCACGCTAGCAAGGCACTCGCATCGTTAACAATTACGTATTTCTCAAGTGCTTCTTCTGTTTTTTGCAAGCGGTGACCTCGGTGCCGGTGGCGCCGGTGCTATCTCGTCTTCAGCGGCCCGTTGCTCTTGAGGGTGTCCATGGCCACCTGAGTGGCGACGTTCTGGATGCCCTCGAGCGGGCTTATTGCCTCGGCGAGGAAGGCCGACAGTGCCCCCAGGCTTTCCACCACCACCTTGAGGACGAAATCATGGTCGCCGGTGATGGTGTGGCATTCGATGACCTCGTCGCGGGCCAGCAGCGCCGCCACGGCATCCAGCGGGCGGTCCATGCGCGACTTGTCCATGGAGATGGAGATGAAGGCCGTTACCGCCAGGCCCAGCGCCCGAGGATCGAGCCGTAGTGCATAGCCCTGGATGATGCCGTCGCGTTCGAGCCGCGCCAGGCGCCGCGAGCACTGACTGGGCGAGAGGCTGACGGCCTCCGAGAGGGCGCCGAGGGTCAGGCGGGCGTCGCGCTGGAGGGCATGGAGCAGGGCCAGGTCGAAGCGATCGAGTGTTGTCATTTATCTTTATGTGGCCTTTTTATGCAAGATTCTTGCATTAAAGATGCCCAGGAGCCCATGAGAATGCAAACGGGCGTCGTCCGTCCTCGCCTAGAATGATCGCAGGCCTTTCCCCTGACCTGCGGAGACCCGACATGAGCGTCAGCCTGGACCGCGTTCGCGAGCTGGACCGCCACGATCCCCTGGCGGGCTTCAAGCGCCGCTTCGCCCTCCCCGAGGGCACCCTCTACCTCGACGGCAACTCTCTCGGTGCCCAGCCGACGGCCGCCAGGGAAGCCGTCGCCGCGACCCTGGATCAGTGGCGCGACGAGCTGATCGGCGGCTGGAACCAGGGCTGGTTCGATGCCCCGGAGCGCCTCGGCAACCGGCTGGCGCCGGTGATCGGTGCCCGCGATGGCGAAGTGGTGGTCACCGACAACATCACCCTCAACCTGTTCAAGCTGCTGGGCTATATCCTCGAGCGGCGTGGCGATGGAGACGGTGGCGCGGTGCTCAGCGAGGGCGGCAACTTTCCCACCGACGGCTACATCGCCCAGGGCTTCTGCCGGCTCGGCGGCGTCGAGCATCGTGTACTGCCCGAGGGCGCCGAGCTCGCCGACCACCTGGACGGCGTGGCCGTGGTGGTGCTCAGCCAGGTCAACTACCGCACTGGCCGGCTGCGCGACATGGCCGCGACCACGCGCCGGGTGCATGAGGCCGGGGCCGAGGTGATCTGGGACCTGGCCCACTCGGCCGGCGCGTTGCCGGTGGACCTCGCCGGCAGCGGCGCCCGTTACGCGGTGGGCTGCACCTACAAGTACCTCAACGGCGGCCCCGGCGCGCCGGGCTTCCTCTATGTGCATCGGGACCACCAGGACGGCGGCTGGCAGCCGCTCTCGGGCTGGCACGGCCATGCCGCGCCCTTCGCCTTCGACGCCGACTATGCCCCGGCCGGTGACATCACCCGCTTTCGTACCGGCACCCACTCCGCGCTGGCCTACAGCGCCCTGGAGGCCTCACTTTCGATGTGGGGCGATGTCGACATGGCGGCGCTGCGGGAGAAGAGCCTGGCGCTGAGCGCGCTGTTCCGCGACTGCCTGGCCGATCTGTTCGAGGCGCATGGCATCGAGGACATCACCCCGCCGGCGGCCGAGCGCGGCAGCCAGGTGTCGCTGGTGGATGCCGACAACGGCTACGCCATCGTCCAGGCGCTGATCAGTCGCGGGGTGATCGGCGACTACCGTGAGCCGGGCCTGATGCGCTTCGGCTTCACGCCGCTCTACCTGAGCTTCGAGGACGTCTGGCGGGCGGCGATGCACTTCCGCGAGGTGGTCGAGAGCGGCGAGTATCGTGAGCCGCGCTTCCACGTTCGCGGGGCGGTTACCTGATGGCCGAGAGCGACGCGCAGGCGGCACGGGATCGTGCCTATTCGCCGAGCCTCTGGGCGCGAAGCTTCGAGGCCAGCCTGGCTCGCCAGGCTCGGCGTGGCGAGCGGCTCAGGGAACGTCATCCGCCGCGACGCCTGAGCTATGGGCCGGGCGCTCAGGAGGGTATCAACCTCTTCCTGCCGACGACGGGCAAGCCGCGCGGGCTGATGGTGTTCCTGCATGGTGGTTACTGGCAGGAGCTGGACGCCTCGGCGACGGATTTCATGGCCGGCGACTGGCTCGAGGCCGGCTGGGCCTTCGCGTCCGTGGACTATCCGCTGGCGCCGCGGGCATCCCTCGAGGCCATCGTCGAAGCCTGCCGGCGGGCGGTCGCGGTCCTTCAACGAGAGCTGGGGGAGCTGAACGCCGAAGCGCCCCTTCACCTGGGGGGGCACAGCGCCGGGGCGCACCTGGCATTGGCGAGTTGCCTGGGCGAGCAGGGGCTGGCGGGCATCGACTCGCTGTGGTTGATCAGCGGTATCTATGACCTGCGCCCCCTGGTGGAGACCTACATCAATGCCCCGCTGGGGCTGGACCCTGGGCGTGCCGAGGAGCTTAGTCCCTTGTGCCAGTCATTGGCGGGACTGCCACCGCTTCAGCTGGTGCTCGGGGAATTCGACCCGCCGGCGTTCCATCGCCAGAGCGAACGGCTCGATGAACGGGTGCGGGCGGCAGGAGGGCGCTGTCGGCTGACCGAGCTCAAGGACTGTGACCACTTCGATATTCTCGAGCGGCTCGGCAGCACGCCAGATCGTTCGGGCAAGGATGCATCAGCCAACGAATCAACATGAAGGTAGGCAAGGGGGCCGCCATGAAGCACTCAAATGACAACAAGACCGGCCGGAATGCCGTGAACCTGACGAGCGAAAAGAGCGTTCACTGGGATCAGGACATGAGCTACGGACAGTACCTGGGGCTCGAGACCCTGCTGTCCTGCCAGAATCCTGTCTCTGACGAGCACGATGAAATGCTCTTCGTGATCATCCATCAGGTATCCGAGCTATGGCTGAAGCAGTGCCTCCATGAGGCGCATGCGGCGGCTCGGCATATCGCGGCGGATCGACTCCGGCCGGCCTTCAAGATGCTCACCCGGGTCTCGCGCATCCAGGAGCAGATGATCCAGGCCTGGGAAGTCCTGGTCACCATGACGCCGACCGACTACGTCAGCTTCCGCGACAGCCTGGGGCAGAGCTCCGGATTTCAATCGTACCAATACCGCGAGCTGGAGTTCCTGCTGGGCAACAAGCACCCGGGCATGGTCAAGGTCCATCGCTCGCACCCCGAGCACTATCAGCGGCTAGTGAGCGTGTTGCAGGCCCCCAGCCTGTACGACATCAGCCTGCAGCTGCTGGCTCGGCGAGGTTTCAGCGTGCCGGCATCGGTGCTGGATCGCGACTGGTCGGAGCCGTATGAAGCCTGTGCGGAGGTCGAGGCCGTCTGGGCCGATATCTACGCCGATACCGACCGGCACTGGGACCTGTATGAGCTGGCGGAAAAGCTGGTGGATACCGAGTACAACTTCCACAAGTGGCGCTTCAGCCACATGAAGACCGTCGAACGCATCATCGGCCACAAGAGCGGGACCGGCGGCACCTCGGGAGTGTCGTATCTGCAGAAGGCATTGGACCTGAAGTTCTTTCCCGAGCTCTGGTCGGTCAGAACCTCGCTGTAGCCGGCGGGGCCAGGATGATGGGACGATGATCGCGGTTGCCTCATGCCCGATGGTGTTCATCGGGCCGATGCGTCAGGCTTACCCGGTGGTTCGGAGCCTGCTTGACTGTAAAGGATGCCGTTTCGGTTGCCCTCGATCACACGGAGTTTTCCCATGACGCCACCGCTGACCCGTCACAATCGCCCCCGCCAGGTGCTCGACGCCATCGCCGCCGCCAATGCTTCGCTTGACGACGACGACCGCGAGGCCAAGTACGCCAAGCTGGCCGAGTCGCCGTATCGCTTCTTCCGCGGCACCAACCACCTGTACTGGAGCGACGTCTGGCACGACTGGCGCTTCGCCCTCTACGGCGGCCTGCCGGAGACCCAGACCTGGCTGCAGGGCGACGCTCACGTCTACAACTTCGGCGCCTACGGCCATCATGACGATGCCGTGCGCTACGGCATGGACGACTTCGACGATGCCATGGTCGGCGACTACCAGTACGACCTGTGGCGGCTGGCGATCAGCCTGGTGCTGGACGCCCGTGAGAACGCCGGGCTCTCGCGCAAGGGCATCGACAAGTCGCTCGAGACGCTCATCGAGGCCTACCTGGACGAGCTCGACGATCACGCCGAGGGCGAGGTGCCGGGGGCGGTGACCCTGGAGACCGCCAAGGGGCCGCTGGAACCCTTCCTGGAGAAGGTGGCGCGCAAGGAGAGCCGGGCCAAGATGCTCGACAAGTGGACGGTGCTTGGCGACGACGGCCGTCGTCTCGCCGTCGACGAGCGCCCGGAGAAGCTGGCCCGCCTGCCGGCCCACCTGGGCAGCCAGCTGCGCAAGGCCGTGGAGGAGGAGTATCGCGGGACGCTGCGCGGCGCCCGCGCCGAAGCCGAGGAGGATCACTTCCGGGTCAAGGACATGGCGCGGCGCCTCGATGCCGGCACCGGTTCGCTGGGGCTCGACCGCTACTACGTGCTGATCGAGGGCGGGCGCGACCATGTCCACGACGACGTCATCCTCGACGTGAAGCAGCAGACCGCGCCCGAGGGCTGGCGGCTGATGAACGCCGCCGAGAAGCGCGACTGGCGCCGCGCCTTCGCCCACGAGGGTGCCCGCCATGCCGCCGCCTTCACCGCCATCGCCGAGCACCCGGACATCTACCTGGGCTGGCTGCATCTGGGCGACACGGTGTTCTCGGTGCGCGAGCGCTCGCCGTTCAAGGAGGACTTCCCGACCCACAAGCTCGACGGCGACAAGCCCTATCGCAAGCTGGCCAAGCAGTGGGGCCGGATCCTGGCCCGTGAGCACCTGCGCGGCGGCCAGGCGCTGAACCCCGACGATCCCGGCGCCTTCGCCCGGGCGGTGACCGGCCGGGCCGAGGGCGGCCAGGAGCATTTCGTGGACATGATCTCGACGCTGGCCTTCAGCTACGCCGACTGCGTGGCCCGGGATCACGCCACTTTCGTCGATTCTCTGTAAACGGGAACCGATGTGTTCGCCGTCGACGGGTCTGCGAGGGGCGCTATGAACCCCTCCCTGGACGCTACCGACGCCTTCCCTGGCGTAGGACCCCCTCTTCGACCCGTCCCCGGCGTGTTCCACGTTCAGCACCGTTCTGAATCGCGCCGATACGCCTTGGGTGCAGGCCCCCGGTCGCTGTAGGCTGGGGGCAATTCGCATTCAGGAGGCGCCATGTTTCCCCCCTTCACGCTGCGCTATGCGCGCTTCCCCGACCGGCTGCGGGCGCCCGCCCGGCCGGCGCCCGTCGAGCGCCCCGAGCTGGTGGCCTTCAACCGGCCGCTGGCCGAGTCGCTGGGCTTCGATCTGGACGCCTTCGACCCCGAGCGGGCTGCCGAGCTGTTTTCCGGCAACGTCCTGCCCGAGGGCGCCGAGCCCGTGGCCCTGGCCTACGCCGGCCACCAGTTCGGCAACTTCGTGCCCCAGCTCGGCGATGGCCGGGCGGTGCTGCTGGGCGAGGTGACCGACCGCGCCGGCCGGGTGCGCGATCTCCAGCTCAAGGGCAGCGGCCGCACGCCGTTCTCCCGCGGCGGCGACGGCCGCGCGCCGCTAGGTCCGGTGCTGCGCGAGTACCTGGTCAGCGAGGCCATGCATGCCCTGGGCGTGCCGACCACCCGGGCGCTGGCCGCGGTGACCACCGGCGAGACGGTCTATCGACGCGTGCCGGAGCCCGGCGCGGTGCTGACCCGCGTCGCCGCCAGCCACCTGCGCGTGGGCACCTTCCAGTACGTCGCCGCCCGTGACGACCAGGAGGCCGTGCGGCTGCTGGCCGACGAGGCGATCGAGCGCCACTACCCGCATCTCGCCGAGCGCGATGAGGGCGAGCGCTATCTGGGCCTGCTCGAGGCGACGGTGGAGCGCCAGGCCGAGCTGGTGGCGCGGTGGATGGGGCTTGGCTTCATCCACGGGGTGATGAACACCGACAACGCGGCGATCTCCGGCGAGACCATCGACTACGGCCCCTGCGCCTTCATGGACGCCTATGACCCGCGCACCGTATTCAGCTCCATCGACGAGCGCGGCCGCTATGCCTTCGTCAACCAGCCGCCGATCGCCCAGTGGAACCTGGCGCGCTTCGCCGAGACCCTGCTGGCGCTGATCGACGAGGACCGCGAGCGGGCCATCGAGCGCGCCACCGAGGTGCTGAAGACCTTCGAGGATCGCTTCGAGGCCAGCCGGCTGCGGGTGATGCGCGCCAAGCTGGGCCTCGAGACGGCGGAGGAGGGCGACGCCGCTCTGATTGCGGACTGGCTGGCGGCGATGCAGGCCGCCCGCGCCGACTTCACCCTGAGCTTCCGCCGCCTGGCCGACGCTCTGGAAGGTCCCGAGGGCGAGGCGCGCCTGGCCGAGCCGTTCGGCGACCGCGAGGCGCTCGACGCCTGGCTGTCACGCTGGCGCGAGCGGCTGTCCCGCGAGGAGGCCGATACCGCCGAGCTGGCGCGGCGCCTGCGCGGCGTGAATCCGGCGGTGATTCCGCGCAACCATCGCGTGGCCGAGGCCATCGCGGCGGCCGAGAACGACGACTTCGGCCCCTTCGAGGCGCTGCTGGCGGCGATCACCCGGCCCTTCGAGGCGCCGAACGGCGAGGTCGACTATACCCGTCCGCCGCGGGACGACGAGAAGGTGCTGCGGACCTTCTGTGGCACCTGACGCGAGCGCATCCTCACCGCGACAGGGGCCGTCGGCATGTCACGCCTCGCCCGGCGCGTCTGTCACCAGAAGGCCGCGTCGTTGAATGCCTCGACACAGTGGGCTCTGCCCTTCAGCGGCGTCATCTCGGCCTCGGTGAGCGGTTGTGCGAGCCAGCCCTCGGGGTATTGCAGCGCGAACGGCGCCGGGATGAAGGTCGTGGTGACCGGCGCAAAGCCGACACGCGAGTAGTAGTTCGGGTCACCATAGGTCACGGCGATGTCGATGCCTGCCTCACGCAGCGCTTGCAGGGCATGGGTCAGCAGCTGCCGCCCGACCCCCTGGCCTTGCCACTCGGTCGCCACCGCCACCGGGCCGAGCACCAGCACGCTCCGGTCATCCTGGTCGTAGGTCAGCCTCGAGAAGATCGCCGCGCCGATGACCGCACCATCGGACTCGGCGGTGAAGACATGCCGATCCGGCGCGGGTGTGCGAGACAGCAGATTACCCACCAGATCGCCGATCAGCGTGCCTTCCGACGCTCCCTCGGCGGCGGTGAAGGTCGCCGTGAACAGTTCGACGAGCGCCTGATCGCGCCCCTGGGCGCCTTGCGAGAATTTCATGCGGGCTCCTTGTCTGCCGTACGCAGGTTCAGGGTAACGGCCCCTTCAGGCCTTTTCCCCCAGGGCGGCGATATGGTCCGGCAGGCGATCATGGGAGCCGTACATGAAGTGGTTCTCCATGCGCTCCGCAAACTGGGCGGCTTCCGGCTCACGTCCCACCGCCATGGCGACCTCGCGCACGTGCATCGGCGATGCGCCACAGCAGACGCCGAGGTAGTTGACCCCCTGGGCATGAACGTCGCGAGCAAAGGCGCCGAGTTCGTAGCGGTTGCAGAACAGCGGGTCCAGGGCGGTCGGGAAGGGGCGTCCATGGGGCGCCGGGCAGCCGCACCCCTGATGGTCGGAGAGGTTGAAGAAGGTCGGTTCCTGCTCGGTGGTGCGATAGGTCACCGGCAGCGCTGCCACATGGCAGGCAACGGCATCGCGAATCTGCTGGATCCAGGGCAGCATGGTATCCGGCCCTCTGAAGCAGTTCAGACCGACCACGCTGGCGCCCTTCTGCTCCAGGGCGACGCAGGTTTCCACGATGCCGGGGCCATCGATCATGCGATTCTCGGCCATCGGCGCCAGGGTGACCACGGCCGGCAGCCCCTTGGCCTTGATCGCCTCCAGGGCCGCTTCGGCTTCTCCGGCATAGTAGAAGGTTTCCGCGATGATGAAGTCGGCGCCTTCCTCGACGGCCCATTGCACCATCTCGTCGAACATGTCGCGTACGCTCTGCTGGGAGACCGGATCTTCCGGGTCCCAGACGTTGCTGTTGGAAATGTTGCCGGCCATCAGGTTACCGGCCTTTTCATCGGCCACCTTGCGGGCAATCTTCAACGCGGCCCGATTCAGCGGCTCCAACAAGTCTTCCTTGCCGATGACCTTCATCTTTTCGCGGTGGCCGTTATAGGTGAAGGCCTGAACGATGTCTGATCCGGCATGCTGGAAATCCCGGTGCAGCGCTTCCAGCGCGTCCGGGCGCAGCAACGCCACTTCGGGAACGAACTCACCGGCGGAGAGATAACCGCGCCGTTCAAGCTCGAACAGGAAACCCTCGGCACAGATGAGGGGGCCCCGGTCGAGTCGTTGGGTGATCAGGTCTTGTGCCATGGATGCATGCCTCCGCGGTGGTAGGTGTCTTGAATCAATGCATTCTGGCAGTCGTTCAGCCCTCGTCACCAATGAAGGTTTTCCGGCTTGAAGATGATTGAAATTCATCCAGGGTGACATTTCTAACAATGAAATGAATATTCGCCGGGGTCTTTGACGTTCAAAGGGAAGGCATCGGCTGGCCGTTATCTCCGGAAGCGAAGCCATCGCACAACGCGCTTATCGCCAGGGGCGGACAACGCCAGGACAGGGGCAGCCTCCCGTTACCGGGAGCTATCGAAAACACGCACCACGTCGCCTCGAGCCTGCCTCTAGAGCCAGTAGAGGCACAGCGATAGCGTTACCACCGAGCCCAGCGTCGAGAGCAGCACGGTGCGCGAGACGACCGCCGCCTCGCGGCCGTAGAACTCCGCCAGCATGTAGGGCCCGGTGCCGGTGGGTAGCGCACTCATCAGCAGCGCCGACTTGGCCCACAGCGGCGGCAGCGCGAAGACGTGGAACGCCAGCACCCAGGTGATCAGCGGATGCACCAGCAGCTTGAGGCCGACCAGCCCCCAGGCGCCTTCGGCGGAACCGCTCTGCTTCTGGGCCAGGAACAGGCCCAGCGAGACCAGTGCGCAGGGCGTGGTGGCATCGCCCAGCAGGCGCAGGAAGTCGTCGAAGGGGCCGTCCAGGGGTGCGCCGCCCAGCGCCCACAGCGCGCCCACCAGCGGCGAGACCACCAGCGGGTTCCTGGCCAGGGCCTTGAACACCTTGGCGAGTGCCTGGACGAAGGACGGCTCGTCCTGCAGGCCGACCTCGATGCACACCACGGCGATGGCGAACAGCACGCAGACCACGATCAGGGTGGCGATCAGCGCCGGTGCCAGCCCGGCTTCGCCCAGCACCAGCAGGCTCAGGGGAATGCCCACGTAGCCGGTGTTGGCGTAGGCGGCGCCGAGGCCGTCGATGCTGGCGTCGACCAGCCGGCGCCGGCCGCGCAGGCGGTAGCCCACGGTGACCGCGAACAGCAGCAGCGTCGGCAGGGTCACGGCGGCGATGAAGCCCGGATGCCAGATCTCCTCCCAGCGGGCGGTGGCCGTGGTGCGGAACAGCAGCGCCGGCAGGCACAGCCAGACCACGAAGCGGTTGAGCTCGGCGGCGGCGGTCTCGCCCAGCCGGCCGGTGCGGCGGCACAGGTAGCCCGCCAGGATCAGGCCGAAGATGGGCAGAACGACACCGAGAACGGACGACATGGGGGCTCCTGGGCGGCGGCACGATGGAGAGGCTAGCCTAGGCGGATACGGCGATGCCGTCTAATCGATGAGAAGACGGTCGATACGCCCGGATAGCGGCCGAGCAAGACAGCGGGCGCCCACGACGAAGCGCGCCGGCCACGAGGGCCGGCGCGATGTCGTCGGGGACCGCCGCGGGGTGCGGCGGCCGTCGGGTGGGCGATCAGCCCAGTTCGAGATCGAAGCGGTCGGCGTTCATGACCTTGGTCCAGGCGGCCACGAAGTCCTTCACGAACTTGGCCTCGTTGTCGTCCTGGGCGTAGACCTCCGCGTAGGAGCGCAGGACGGAATTGGAGCCGAACACCAGGTCGATGCGGGTGGCGGTCCACTTCACCTGGTCGCTCTTGCGGTCACGGATCTCGTAGAGGCCCTTGCCGGCGGGCTTCCAGTGGTTGGCCATGTCGGTCAGGTTGACGAAGAAGTCGTTGCTCAGCTGACCCTCGCGGTCGGTGAACACGCCGTGCTTGCTGCCGCCGTGGTTGGTGCCCAGCATGCGCATGCCGCCCATCAGCACGGTCATTTCGGGGGCGGTGAGGCCCATCAGCTGAGCGCGGTCGAGCAGCAGCTCCTCGGGCTTGACCACATAGTCCTGCTTCAGCCAGTTACGGAAGCCGTCGGCCACCGGCTCCAGCGGTTCGAAGGAGTCGGCGTCGGTCATCTCGGCGCTGGCATCGCCGCGGCCCGGCGAGAACGGCACCAGGATGTCGTGGCCGGCCGCACGGGCCGCCCGCTCGATGCCGACGCTGCCGCCCAGCACGATGAGGTCGGCCAGGCTGGCGCCGGTCTCGGCGGCGATGCCCTCGTAGACCTTCAACACCTTGTTCAGGCGCTCGGGCTCGTTCCCCGGCCAGTCCTTCTGTGGCGCCAGGCGGATGTGCGCGCCGTTGGCGCCGCCGCGCATGTCGGAGCCGCGGTAGGTGCGGGCGCTGTCCCAGGCGGTGGCGACCATCTCGCCGATGGACAGGTCGCTTTCGGCGATCTTCTGCTTGGCGGCCTCGACCGAATAGTTGATGTTGCCGGCCGGTACCGGGTCCTGCCAGATCAGGTCCTCGTCCGGCACTTCCGGGCCGATGTAGCGGGTCTTCGGGCCCATGTCGCGGTGGGTCAGCTTGAACCAGGCGCGGGCGAAGCAGTCCTTGAAGTATTCCGGATCCTTCATGAACTTCTCGCAGATGGCCCGGTAGGTCGGATCCATCTTCATCGCCATGTCGGCGTCGGTCATCATCGGGTTGTGGCGGACGGACGGGTCGGTGGGATCGACCGGCTTGTCCTCCTCCTTGATGTCGACGGGCTCCCACTGGTTGGCGCCGGCGGGGCTCTTGGTGACCTCCCACTCATGCCCGAACAGCATGTCGAAGTAGCCCATGTCGAACTGGGTGGGGTTCTTGGTCCAGGCGCCCTCGAGGCCGGAGGTGACGGCGTTGGTGGCCTTGCCCTGCTGGTTCGGGTTGAGCCAGCCGAACCCCTGGGCCTCCACGTCCGCGGCTTCCGGCTCCGGCCCCAGGGCGTCGGCATCGCCGTTGCCGTGGGTCTTGCCGACGGTGTGGCCGCCGGCGGTCAGCGCCGCGGTTTCCTCGTCGTTCATGGCCATGCGGGAGAAGGTCTCGCGAACCTGTTCGGCGGTCTTCAGCGGGTCGGGCTGGCCATTGACCCCCTCGGGGTTCACGTAGATCAGGCCCATCTGCACCGCGGCCAGCGGGTTCTCCATGGTGTCGGGCTTGTCGACGTCGCCGTAGCGCTCATCGGAGGGGGCCAGCCATTCCTTCTCGGCGCCCCAGTAGACGTCCTTCTCGGGATGCCAGATGTCCTCGCGACCGAAGGAGAAGCCGAAGGTCTTGAAGCCCATGGACTCGTAGGCGACGTTGCCGGCGAGGATGAACAGGTCGGCCCAGCTGACCTTGTTGCCGTACTTCTTCTTGAGCGGCCACAGCAGGCGCCGTGCCTTGTCGAGGTTGCCGTTGTCCGGCCAGCTGTTGAGCGGGGCGAAGCGCTGGTTGCCGGTGCCGCCGCCGCCTCGGCCGTCGGCGATGCGGTAGGAGCCGGCGGCGTGCCAGGCCATGCGGATCATCAGGCCGCCGTAGTGGCCCCAGTCGGCCGGCCACCATTCCTGACTGTCAGTCATCAGGGCGTGCATGTCCTTCTTCAGCGCCTCGAAGTCGAGCTTGCGGACTTCCTGGCGATAGTCGAAGTCGTCGCCCATCGGGTCGGTCTTGCGGTCGTGCTGGTGGAGGATGTCGAGGTTGAGGGCATTGGGCCACCAGTCCATGACCGAGGTGCCGGTTTCGGTCATGCCGCCGTGCATGACAGGACACTTGCCCGCGCCGCCTTGCTGTGTTGCGTCACCCATCTCGTACTCCTTCATCGCGTGGTCGTGTGCTCCAGTATCGATAGAGGTCACGTCGCCGCCCTTGTTGCCGAATGCCGGGAATCCGGTACATCCAAGCGGGCCTCTAGCCTCTTTCACATAGCTTAGTGATGACTGGGGCGACTGCCATTTTTCTTTCCTGAACAAGTTGATAGCAAACCTTTATCGTCCTTTGACGATACGAGGCCGGCCCCGTTCGGCGTGGCCGGCCGTCGTCCATTGGTCGCCCCCTGGTTGCCTGGCGATTCGCGGCCTCCCTACACTCGATGGCTCGGTAATCATGAGCCCCGCATGAGCGTTTCGCTGTTCTCGATCCGGCCCCGTCGATGCATTAACGGGGCCGAACATCGGATAACAATCACAAACCGCGAACCCGGGGGAGGGCAGGGAGCCTCTCCCCGGGGCCGCCAAAGGAGCCGCTAGATGTCCGTCAGAGAGATCCCGCTGTATATCGAT
Organism: Halomonas sp. HG01; assembly: GCF_000968715.2. NCBI lineage: Bacteria > Pseudomonadati > Pseudomonadota > Gammaproteobacteria > Oceanospirillales > Halomonadaceae > Halomonas > Halomonas sp. HG01. The sequence continues at coordinate 368,090 of NZ_CP022134.1, forward strand.
GGCCAGGCCGTCACCTCGCAGAGCCAGGAATGGCGCGACGTACTCAATCCGGCCACCCAGGAGGTGGTCGCCCGGGTGCCGTTCTGCACCCTGGAGGAAGTCGATCGCGCCGTGGCCAGCGCCAGGGCAGCCTTCCAGGAATGGCGTCGCACGCCGCTGGCCAAGCGTCAGCGCATCATGCTGAAGCTGCAGGCGCTGATCCGCGAGCACACCGAGGAGCTGGCCGCGTTGATCACCGAGGAGCACGGCAAGACCCTGCCGGATGCCGCCGGTGAGGTGGGCCGCGGGCTCGAGGTGGTGGAGCACGCCTGCTCGATCACCTCGCTGCAGCTCGGCGAGCTGGCCGAGAACGCCGCCACCGAGGTCGACGTCTACACCCTCAATCAGCCGCTGGGCGTGGGCGCCGGGATCACCGCCTTCAACTTCCCGATCATGCTGCCGTGCTTCATGTTCCCGCTGGCCATCGCCACCGGGAACACCTTCGTGCTCAAGCCCTCCGAGCAGGATCCGAGCTCGACCATGCGGCTGGTCGAGCTGGCCCACGAGGCCGGCGTGCCGGCCGGGGTGCTCAACGTGGTGCACGGCGGCCCGGACGTGGCCAATCGCCTCTGCGATCATCCGGACATCAAGGCGGTGTCGTTCATCGGCTCGACCCACGTCGGCACCCAGCTCTATCGCCGCGCCGCCGAGGCCGGCAAGCGCGCCCAGGCGATGATGGGGGCCAAGAACCACTGTGTGGTGATGCCCGACGCCAATCGCAGCCAGGCCATCAACAACCTGCTGGGCTCGGCCTTCGGCGCCGCCGGCCAGCGCTGCATGGCCAACTCGGTGGTGGTGCTGGTGGGCGAGGCTCGCGACTGGCTGGACGAGCTGGTCGAGGGCGCCCGCCACATGAAGGTCGGCCCCGGCACCCAGCGTGACGCCGACCTCGGTCCGCTGGTGTCGCCGGCCGCCAAAGCGCGGGTGGAGGACCTGATCGCCGCCGGCGAGCAGGAGGGCGCCCGGCTGCTGGTCGACGGTCGTGGCCGTGAGGTCGAGGGCTATCCGGAGGGCAACTTCGTCGGCCCGACCCTGTTCGCCGACGTGACCGCCGAGATGACCATCTACCGCGAGGAGATCTTCGGCCCGGTGCTGTGCGTGGTGAGCGCCGAGACGCTCGACGAGGCGATCGAGTTCATCAACGCCAATCCCAACGGCAACGGCACCTCGATCTTCACCAACTCCGGCTGGGTGGCTCGCCGCTTCGAGACCGAGATCGACGTCGGCCAGGTGGGCATCAACGTGCCGATTCCGGTGCCGGTGGCCTACTTCAGCTTCACCGGCTCGCGGGCCTCCAAGCTCGGCGACCTGGGACCCAACGGCAAGCAGGCGATCGGCTTCTGGACCCAGACCAAGACCGTCACCGCCCGCTGGTTCGAGCCGGAAAACGTCTCCGGCGGCATCAACAGCACCATCTCGCTGAGCTGATCCCATCCCGCTCGGCGATCATCGACGGCCCCGCCTCGGGAGAGGCGGGGCCGTCGTGGTTGGGGCGGCTTGCCCGGTAGACGGTACGGCGTTCGGCGCCCGGGGGATTCCATGACCCGGGTCATGTCAGGCCTCCCGCTTGCTCTGGCGGTACGTGGAAACCTTGCTAACTTGATGGAGTGTCGACGGGAATGAACCCGCCTTGGCGCCACGGGCCTATCCGGGGTGACGCGGCCAGCGGTGACGAGTCTTCTCTCCGCCCTGGTACATGAAGGAGTCATCAATGAGATCGAAAAACGGAATCGCGGCAGTGACCGGTCCCTGGATGATTGGCACTCTCGTCCTGTTGCTGGCGGCATGCAGTCAGCCACAGAGGGCGGGGGAGTCGTCGATGCAGCAGCCGGACAACTCCCTGATGCGGGTCATCAGCGGCGAGGTGTGGTATCGCGAGCGCATGGCGCTGCCCCCGGGAGCCGAGGTCATCGTGACGCTCGAGGATCAGTCGCGCGCGGATGCGCCCGCCACCGTGCTCACCGATTACACCTACACCGTCGAGGGCGCCCAGCCCCCTTATCCGTTCCGGCTGGTCTATGATCCTCAGGCCATCGACGAGCGCATGACTTACGGACTGCGGGCACGGATCGTTCACGACGGTGGGCTGCTGTTCACCAGTACGGAGCACGTCGATCCCTTCGCCGGCGAGGCGGCCGACCCCGTGCGCATCAGGGTCTCGCGGCAGTAAGCGTTGCTGGGGCCGGGGGAGATTTCCCCCCTCGCGAGTTTCCTTCGGCTTTGGCTCTGCAGGTGCGCCAGCGAGCCATCCGTGGGGCATCACGGGTGCCACGTCTGCGGACATGAAACGTGCCTGCCTGCTGTGGGCATGCCTATCCGGGCATGGGGAAAGAAAACCGGAGACCAGGGAGCCACGGATGCTTGCACGAAATGCACTGATGATCGCCACCTTCTTTGCCATGTTTTCCCCGGGGATAGCCAGCGCTCAGCAAGATGGCCTGGGCTCGGAAGCCAATGATCCGACGGCCTCCGTCATGGCCTTCCAGCTGCAGGACTTCTACACGTACCGGTACCACAACCTCGACGACGAGGACGGAAACCGCATGCAGTTCCGCGCCGCCATTCCGTTCTCGCTGGGCGACTCCAGCAACATCTTCCGGCTCACCGCGCCTTACGTGGCCGACTCGCCGAATGACTCGAGCGGCTGGTCCGACATGACACTCTTCGACCTGGTGACCTTCGACCGGTCATGGGGGCGATTCGGCGTGGGTGCGGTAGCGCTGTTGCCGACCGGGGAAGACGGCCTGAGCGCCGAGAAATGGGGCCTCGGTCCCGCCGTGGGCTTCGTGGCCAGCCAACCCTGGGGGATATGGGGGCTGTTCAACCAGAACGTGTTCACGGTGGCGGGAGACGACGACTACCGCGACGTGAATATCTCGATCGTGCAGCCGATCGTGAACTACAGCCTCGGGAATGGCTGGTCGGCGGGGGCCTCCGACATGTCGATCACCTATGACTGGGAGCAGCATGATTGGGTGAGCCTGCCCCTGGGCGTTGCGCTCAACAAGCTGGTGAGGATTCAGGAGTATCCGGTGCAGTTCACGGCCAGCTATGAGCACAACTTCTACGACGAGGGGGTGAGCGCCTCGGACACCCTCAACCTCACCGCGAAGCTGCTGTTGCCTTGAACGGCAGCGGTGAGTAGGGGGCCGCTGGTCGCCTCCGAAGCGCTAAAGATCAATGACGTCTCAGGCGATCCTGGCCCCTTCCATGGAAGCTTCTGCCTCCTCCTGAGGCCCCGCTCCGGTATCGCCTAGGGGCGGATATGGGCCATCTCCAGCAGCTCGCTCAGCGGTTCCAGCTGGCCCACGTGCAGCACCAGCACGCACTCGCCGGGTTCGTCGGCGGCGGGGCGAACGATGGCGAATTCGCCTTCCTCCAGATGGAATTCGTGGATCTCGCGGCTGCCCTCGGGCGTATTGCAGCGGATCGAGCGGTAGGCCTCGTCCTCGCCGTAGGTCAGGCGGTGATAGACCTTGAAGAAGGTATAGAGCGACAGGCCGCGGGGAAACGCCGGCCAGCGGGCCGGGTTGTCTCGAGTCTCTGAGTCGACCTCGAGGCCGTCGGCCTCGGCGCCGGCGATGGCACTGGCCAGCGGCTCGGCGAGCAGGCTGTCGGCCTCGCCCGGCAGCGGGGCGAGACGGTCCAGCGCCTGCTGGTAGCGCTCGGCGATCGCACGCAGGTCGGCCGTCTTGCCCAGCGCATGGTCGCCATGTCGCAGGTCTTCGGGGGCGCAGCCGCCGTTCTCCCAGCCGTGGATCACCCTGAGCGTCAGTCGCCCTTCGCGCATCGGCGCCTCCAGCAGCGCCTGGAGGGCGATGCGCAGGTGCAGCTGGCGCTCGGGGACGCCGTTGTCGAAGGCGGCGTAGGGCTCGGCGAAGATCCGGTGCAGGCAACCGGGGGCGTGTTCCTTGGCTTCGGTAAACGGCATGGCGGGGTCCGGGCTGGTTGTTCGAATGGCGGGAAGGATGTGTCATGCTGGCGTGGCAATCCGGATATCGGCCATTTTGGCCCTGTCTTGAGGATCGCCACTACTAATCCATTCACTGTCGCCAGGGGAGTCTCGCCGGCATCGGCGGGGCTGAGAGAGCGTGCGTCGCTGACCCTGGAACCTGATCCGGTTCACACCGGCGGAGGAAGTGCGACATGCCTTATCTGACGTCAGCCGTGCTTGGCGCGGCGCTTTTGTGTTTCACCGTTCTGGGCCTGCGTGCCCGCCGGGCCGACGGCCCGCTCGACGACTACGTTACCGCCCGCAACTCCCAGTCGGCCCCGACCCTGGGGCTCTCCTTCCTGGCCTCCGGCATGGGGGCCTGGATCCTCTTCGCGCCGCCCGAGATCGGCGCCTTCGTCGGCCCGCTGGGTCTGGCCGGCTATGCCATCGGCTCGGCGCTGCCGTTCATCGTGCTCGGCGCCTTCGGCCCGGCCATCCGCCGTCGCCTGCCGGAGGGGCGCAGCATCGGCGAGTACGCCGAGGCCTGTTTCGGCGCCGGCATCCGCCGCTGGGTGGCGCTGGTCTCGGTGCTGTACATGGGCTGCTTCCTGGCCGCCGAGCTGACCGCCATCGGCGCCATCACCGGGCTGCTGTCGGACGTCCCGGTGGCGCTGGTGGTGGTCGGCGTGGCGGTGGCGACCCTGCTCTACACCGCGCTGGGCGGGCTGCGTGCGAGCCTGGCCACCGACCGCTGGCAGGCCTGGCTGCTGCTGGCCCTGCTGGGGGTGGTGGGCGGCGTGGCGCTGGCCCGGTTGCCCGAGCTGCCGGCCGAGGCCGCGCTGCCGTCGATCCCCGCCGCGGATGCCCTGTCCGTGGCGCTGACGCTGGTGATCGCGGTGACCGCGGCCAACCTCTTCCATCAGGGCTACTGGCAGCGGGTGTGGGCGGCCCGGGACGACCGGGCGCTGGGGCGCGGCGCCTGGCTGGGCGGCGGCATCACCGTGCTGGTGGTGGCGGTGGTCGGCGGCCTCGGCATGCTGGCCGCCATGGCGGGCGTGTCGCTGGGCGAGCCGCCGATCCCGTTCTTCGCGCTGCTCGCCGAGGCGCCGGGCTGGCTGGCGCTGCCGGCGCTGGTGCTGGCGGTGACCCTGGTGGCCTCCAGCGTCGATACCCTGCAGAACGGCATCGCCTCGCTGGTGGTGGCCGGCAGCGGCCGTCGCGGCCTGTCGCTCAGGGCGGCGCGGTGGGTCACCGTGGCGCTGATGGTGCCGGTGGTGGCGATCGCCCTGCAGGGGCTCTCGGTGCTGCGACTGTTCCTGATCGCCGATCTGCTGTGCGCGGCCATCGTGGTGCCGGTGCTGCTGGGGCTGTGGGCGCGGATGAGCGCCATGGCGGCGCTGGCCGGCGGTCTCGCCGGGCTGGCGGGCGCGGTGCTGCCGGGGTGGGTCGCCTCGGGCAGTGCCCTCGATGGCCTGCTGGCGGCGAGCTTTCCCGACGGGGTGCCGACCCTGCCGCCCTTCCTCGGTGCGCTTCTGGCCTCCAGCGCGGTGGCGCTGCTGGTGGCCTGGTGGCGCCCGGCCGCGGTGCGGCGTACGGCCTGAACGGTTGCCAGGCCGGCGGATGACGGCCACCCTCTGAAGGTCATCCCGACCTGACGGAGGAGCCGCGCCATGAGTGACACGCCACAGGATCCCCGCCGCCGCCATTCCGCCCCGGTGGTGGACGGCGTCGGCAAGTCGGCCAGCCGCGCCATGCTGCGCGCGGTGGGCTTCAACGACGCCGACTTCACCAGGCCCCAGGTGGGCATCGCGTCCACCTGGAGCCGCGTCACGCCCTGCAACAGCCATATCGGCGAGCTGGCCGAGCAGGCCAGCGCCGGCGCCGATGCGGCCGGCGGCAAGGGCGTGATCTTCAACACCATCACCATCTCTGACGGCATCGCCAACGGCACCGAGGGCATGAAGTACTCGCTGGTGTCGCGGGAGGTGATCGCCGATTCCATCGAGACGGTGGCCGGCTGCGAGGGCTTCGATGGCCTGGTGGCCATCGGCGGCTGCGACAAGAACATGCCCGGCTGCCTGATCGGCCTGGCGCGGCTCGACCGGCCCAGCGTCTTCGTCTACGGCGGCACCATCCTGCCCGGCGAGGGGCACACCGACATCGTCTCGGTGTTCGAGGCCATGGGCGCCCACAGCCGCGGCGATCTCGACCTCATCGACGTCAAGCGGATCGAGGAGACGGCGATTCCCGGGCCCGGTGCCTGCGGCGGCATGTACACCGCCAACACCATGGCCTCGGCCATCGAGGCGCTGGGCATGAGCCTGCCCGGCAGCTCGGCGCAGAACGCCGTGTCCCAGACCAAGCGCGACGACAGCCGGGCGGCGGGGGAGGCGGTGCTGACCCTGCTCGAGCGCGACATCACGCCCTCGGACATCATGACCCGCGAGGCCTTCGAGAACGCCATCACCGTGGTGATCGCCCTGGGCGGCTCCACCAATGCGGTGCTGCACCTGATCGCCATGGCCGACGCCATCGGCGTGTCGCTTTCCCTCGACGACTTCACGGCGATCGGCAAGCGGGTGCCGGTGCTCGCCGACCTGCGGCCCAGCGGCCAGTACATGATGAGCGAGCTGGTCGAGATCGGCGGCATCCAGCCGCTGATGAAGACCCTGCTCGACGCCGGGCTGCTGCATGGCGACTGCCTGACCGTGACCGGCGCCACCCTGGCCGAGAACCTGGCCGAGGTCGTGCCTTACCCCGAGGGGCAGGCGATCATCGCGCCCCTCGAGGCGCCGCTGAAGGCCCAGAGCCACCTGCGCGTGCTGCACGGCAACCTGGCCCCGGAGGGCGCGGTGGCCAAGATCACCGGCAAGGAGGGCACGCGCTTCTCCGGCCGGGCCCGGGTGTTCGGCTCCGAGGAGGAGGCCCAGGCGCGCATCAACGACGGCAGCGTGGTGGCCGGCGACGTGGTGGTGATCCGCTACGAGGGGCCCCGCGGCGGGCCCGGCATGCGCGAGATGCTGACCCCGACCTCGGCGATCATGGGGCGCGGACTCGGCAGCGAGGTGGCGCTGATCACCGACGGCCGCTTCTCCGGCGGCAGTCACGGCTTCGTGGTCGGCCACGTGACGCCGGAGGCCTTCGACGGCGGCCCCCTGGCGCTGCTCGAGGATGGCGACACCATCACCATCGATGCCGAGGCCGACACCCTCGATGTCGCGCTCACCGTCGAGGAACTCGAACGACGCCATGCCGCCTGGCAGCGGCCGGCGCCGCGCTACACCCGCGGGGTACTGGCCAAGTACGCGCGGATGGTCAGCTCCGCCTCGACCGGGGCGGTGACCGACCGCCCCGACTAGCTCGCCCCGGCAGGGCCCCGAGACGCGACGGCGCCGCCCCGAGGGGCGGCGCCGTTCGTGCTTTCGGGCAGGGCGTGCCCTGCGGCCGTCGGCTTACTGGGAGAGCGCCTGGTTCATCATGTCTTCCATGCTCATGGCGTCCTCGGGCAGCTCGAAGGCGCTTGCCGCTGGGGCCTCGTCGGACAGCGAGGCGATGCGGAAGCGGTCGCCGAAGCGCAGCATGCCGAGCCCCTCTTCCTCCAGCGCCGAGGCGATCGGGTCGGATTCGCCGGTCATGGTGCGTTGATAGGCGTGGAAGGCACGCATCAGCTCACGTACCTGATCGTCGTCGCTCAGCACCAGGGTGTCGTCATGGGCGTTGCCGGCCTTGTCGGTCCACGTCAGCGCATAGACCTCGCCCTCCAGGCCGGCGATGATCTCGCGTTCGCCGGTGGCCTCGAGCCGTTCGACCGAGTCGGCCTGCTGGCTGGTCACGCCGGCCATGGCCTGATCGCCGCCCATGCTCTCGGCCATCTGCTTGAGGCGGGCCATGTCCATGACCAGGGTCTGGCCCTGCATCCGGGTGACCATGTAGCCGTTGCCGTCCTTGAGCAGCATGAAGCCCGCCTGGGCCTGCCGGGGGAAGTCCATGCGCAGGTCATCGCCCGCCCAGCGGACTTCCATGGTGGCGGTGCCCTGGTCGGAGCGGCTCTCGAGGGTGGCCTGGCCATCGGCCAGGGCGGGCAGCGAGGCGGCCAGCAGCAGGCCGGTCACGAGGTGGCGCATCGGGATTCTCCCTGATCTCTCGAATCCATGAGGTGGAAGGGCCGGCGAGACCGGCCCGGGCCCAGTGCGCGGGCGAGCGGGTCGCCTGACGGCTAGGGCGGCGTGAGTTCGTGGTCGATGGTGCTGCGCAGTGCCTGTAGCTCGTCGAGGGTGAGCTGCTCCAGGCGTCCGGCGAGAAGGTCGCTGATCTTCTGCATCGGCAGGCCCGCGCGACGGGCGATCTCGCGGTTGCCGAGATCCGATACGGCGATCAGCCGAGTGATGATGCGCATGAGGCGCGTACGTTGTTCCAGGTCCCTGACGTCGAGGTCAGGGCATCGTCGCGGAGGGTCGAGGATTTCCGCGTTGGATGGGCTTGCCGTGCTCATGATGCTCCACAGGACAGAATCGACCGCTACAGCATGAAGCCTTTTGACGCGTTTCGCCAGTGGTCGAAAGGCGGATGGCGCAAGATTCATTGCCCGCTGAATCGGCCGATGGCGGGGATGGCAAGGCCAGGGGCGGACAGGGCAAAGCGCGGTCTCCGATGCGGTTGAATCCCCGGTGTTTTTGGTCTGTGGTCGGAATGTCCGGGCGCGGGGAAGATGCAGGGACGACGGGAATTTGTTGATGTTTTATAAAAATGTCGATATTTTTGATTCATCGACCCTCGACGCCCTGGAGCCTCCCGATGACCGCGCTGACCCGGATCCCCGAACTCGCCATGCCGCTGCCCGCCGACCTGCAGGGCTTCACCCTGACGCCGTCGGCCCAGTCGCCGCGCCTGCTGCAGATGACCTTCTCCCGCGAGGTGGTCACGGCCTTCGTCGAGGCCGTGGCCGAGTGGCCGGTGCAGGCACTGGAGTACAAGTCGATGCTGCGCTTCCGGGTGGCGAAGCTCCTCGACGACCTGTGTGGCAACACCCTGCAGCCGGTGCTGATCAATACCCTGGTGGACCGCGCGACCGGCGGACTGCAGGTGGTGCCCGAGGGCCTGGACGACGTGGCCCAGGCCGAGGAGATGGTCAAGTTCGCCACCGCCGTGGCGCACCTGATGGGGCGCTCCAACTTCGATGCCATGAGCGGCCAGTTCTATGCCCGCTTCGTGGTCAGGAACGTCGACGAGTCCGACAGCTACCTGCGCCAGCCGCATCGGGTGATGGAGCTGCACAACGACGGCACCTTCGTCGAGCAGGACACCGACTACGTGCTGATGATGAAGATCGACGAGCGGCACATGCAGGGCGGCGACTCGCTGCTGCTGCACCTGGACGACTGGGAGGACCTGGAGCGCTTCTATCGCCATCCGCTGGCGCACCGCGGGATGCGCTGGGCGGCGCCGCCCAGCAAGAACGTCGCCAAGGACGTCTTCCATCCGGTGTTCGACGTGGACCGCGAGGGGCGGCCGATCATGTCCTACATCGACCAGTTCGTGCAGCCGAAGGACTTCGAGGAGGGCAACTGGCTGTGCGATCTCTCCGAATCGCTGGAGGGCAGCGCGGCGACCCTGTCGGTGCCCAACCCGGTGGGTAGCTTCCTGCTGATCAACAACCACTTCTGGCTGCACGGCCGGGACCGCTTCACGCCGCACCCGGAGCTGCGCCGCGAGCTGATGCGCCAGCGTGGCTATTTCACCCATGCCGCGACGCGTCCCCAGCGTTGAAGCGGGCGGCGACGTCGAATCGCGCCCTGAGAGTATAAAGGGGCATGACCGGGCCACGCCGTCTCCGCGGCGTGGCCCTCGCTCATCGCAACGAGGACGGCATGTACGATTTCATCATCATCGGCGGAGGCATTCTCGGCATGTCCACCGCCATGCAGCTCAAGCAGGCCTATCCGGATCGCCGGATGCTGGTGCTGGAGAAGGAGCATGAGCCGGCCTGCCACCAGACCGGGCACAACAGCGGCGTGATCCACGCCGGGGTCTACTACACCCCGGGCAGCCTCAAGGCGCGCTTCTGCCTGGAGGGCAACCGCGCCACCAAGGCCTTCTGCGACGAACACGGCATTCCTTACGCCAGCTGCGGCAAGCTGCTGGTGGCCACCAATGACCTGGAGATGCAGCGCATGCAGGCGCTGTGGGAGCGCACCGAGGCCAACGGCCTGGAGCGGGAGTGGCTGTCGGGGGGCGAGCTTAAGGAGCGTGAGCCCAACATCACCGGCGTCGGCGGCATCTTCGTGCCGTCCAGCGGCATCGTCGATTATCGGGCCGTGACCCGTGCGATGGCGGCCGAATTCGAGCGGATGGGCGGTGACATCCGCGTTGGCGCCGAGGTCACCGGGCTCCAGGAACGACGCCAGGAAGTGGTGGTGACGACCGCTGCCGGCGAGTTCAGCGGGCGCTATCTCGTGACCTGCTCGGGGCTGATGGCCGATCGCGTGGTGCGCATGCTGGGCCAGGACCCGGGGTTCACCATCTGCCCCTTCCGCGGCGAATACTACCGGCTGCCCGAGCGTCACAATGCCATCGTCAATCACCTGATCTATCCGATTCCGAACCCGTCGATGCCGTTTCTCGGCGTGCACCTGACGCGCATGATCGACGGTTCGGTCACCGTGGGGCCCAACGCCGTGCTGGCCTTCAAGCGCGAGGGGTATCGCAAGCGCGACGTCTCGCCGGTCGATCTGGCGCGGATGTTCACCGATCCCGGCATCCTGCGGGTGCTGGGGCGCAACCTGCGCCCGGGGCTCAAGGAGATGAAGAACTCGTTGCACAAGCGTGGCTACCTGGAGCTGGTGCGCAAGTACTGCCCGAGCCTGACCCTCGATGACCTGGAGCCCTATCCGGCCGGGGTACGTGCCCAGGCGGTGTCGCGGGACGGCAAGCTGGTCGACGACTTCCTGTTCGTCAACACGCCACGCACGGTGAACGTGGGCAACGCCCCGTCGCCGGCGGCCACCTCGGCGCTGCCGATCGGTGCGCATATCGTCGGCAAGGTGAAGGAGCTGGTCGGCGAGTGAAGGCGTCGTTGAAAGGCGGACCCTGGCCTGCGCGCAGGAAGCGCTAAAGTAGTCGCCGTATCGACGTTGGTGGTGTGGCCCCGCCGCGCGGGGACTGCTAGCGTTTTTCCAGGCGCGCCGGCCAGTTATCGACCGAGCCGGCATCGCTCGAACAAGCACAACAATTCCCTCGAATCGTCTGTAGGAGGCTTCATGAGCGCACTCAAGACGGCCCTCGCCGCCACTCTGCTGGTGGCGGCCCCCGCGGCCCTGGCCCAGCAGCAGCTGTCCATCGCCACCGGCGGCACCGGCGGCACCTACTATCCCTACGGCGGCGGCCTCGCCGAGCTGATCAACGAGCACGTCGAGGGCTTCGACGCCGTGGCCGAGGTCACCGGCGCCTCGGTGGAGAACATGGGGCTGGTCTGGCGCGGCGACTCCGACCTGGCGCTGGCGCTGGCCGACACCGTCTATCAGGCCTACAACGGCACCGGCGACTTCGAGGGCCGTCAGCTCGAGAACATCCGCGCCCTGGCGTCGATCTACCCCAATGCCGTGCAGATCGTGACCATGGCCGATTCCGGCATCGAGTCGCTCTCCGACCTGGAAGGCAAGGTCGTCTCGGTGGGCGCACCGGGCAGCGGCACCGAGATCAACGCCAGCACCCTGCTGGAGGCCAACGGCATCACCTACGACGACATCGACGCTCGCCGCCTCAACTTCAACGAGACCGCCGACGCCATCCGCGACGGCGACATCGACGCCGGCTTCTGGAGCGTGGGCCCGCCCACCAGCTCGATCATGAACCTGGCCACCACCCGCGACATCCGCCTGATCGGCCTCTCCGACGAGGAGATCGCCAACGCCCAGGCCGAGGAACCGGTGTTCGCCGCCTATGAGCTCAAGTCCGGCCTCTACGAGGGCATGGAAGAGGCGGTGCAGACCATCGGCATCCCCAACGTGCTGGCGGTGAGCAGCGAGATGGACGAGGAGCTGGCCTATCGGATCACCCAGACGCTGTTCGAGCACACCGATCAGCTGATCGCCATCCATCCGGCGGCCAACGACACCACCGTCGACTTCAGCGTCGAGTCCACGCCGATCGCCTTCCATCCCGGCGCGCTGCGTTACTACGAGGAAGTGGGCGCCGAGATCGCCGACCGTCAGCGTCCCTGAGGGGCGCCGCGATGAGGTGTTCGATGACCCCGGGGCGAGCCGTCAGGCTCGCCCCGTCGTCGTGGCGAGTGTGGGTCAACGCCCTGCTGGCGGCGCTGCTGCTCGGCGGGCTGGCGCCGCCGGCGCTGGCCGACTGCCCCAGCCATGAGCTGACGGTCCGCGACGCCCAGGACCGGCCGCTGGTACGCCTGCCGATGCCGGAAGGCGAGGGCTGGTGCCTGGCCTGGAACCATTCGGTGGAGGGGTTCACCGTCCACGACTGCTATCGCAACGTCGCCGGACACATGGTGCTCCAGCGCAGCCACCTGCCGGACTTCGCCGCCGGCCTCGACCACATTCCCGGCCGCGGCCGCCAGGTCTCCGACGGTCGCGGCGGCTACTGGATCGAGGCCATCGACGAGCCGGTGCCCGGCGATGCCTACCGGCTTCGGGTCGGGTCGCCGCGCGTCGATCATCGCCTGGTCGGTCGCCCCGGAGGCGCGCCGCTGGCGACCCTGCTGGACGACGCCCGGGACTGCGACGCCGGCGGAGGGTATCCCGATGCGGCCGAGTCGCCGGTGGTCGTGAGCCTGAGCGAGCTCGCCGCCAACGAGCGGGTGACGCTGGCCCTGGAGGCCGCGATGCCCGACGACGAGGGCGCCTGATAATGAACGACCTGCACCGTCGAGCAACTTCTGGCTTTCATCCAACTTCAAGAAGAGAGACACGCCCATGAGCGAAGCGGGTGCTTCCCCCATCGTCCCCGGCAGCCAGGCGCCGCACTCGCGCCCGGTGCTGTGGCTGATCAGCCTGGTGGCCGTGGCGCTGTCGCTGTTCCAGCTCTACTCCGCCGGCATCGAGCCGCTGGGGCTCTTCTACCAGCGCAGCATCCACCTGGCGCTGATCATGATGCTGGCGTTCCTGATGTTTCCGGTGTTCGGCGCCCGGCACGGAAGGGGGCCCCTGGGCGGGGCGATCGACCTGGCGTTTTTCGCCGGGGCGGTGATCACCGGCGGTTACATGGCGCTGTATCTCGACGAGATCATCAATCGCGCCGGTTTCTGGAGCCAGACCGACATCACGGTCGGCATCATCGCCACCGTCACCGTGCTGGAAGCCAGCCGCCGGGCGGTGGGGTTCGGCATGACGGTGATCGGCGTGCTGGCGATCCTCTACGCCTTCGCCGGCCCCCGCGGCGAGCTGCCCTGGCTCGGCGAATGGCTGCCCGGCATCCTCGAGCACCGCGGCTACGGGCTGGATCGCCTGGTCGGCCAGCTCTACCTGGGGCAGGAGGGCATCTTCGGGCTGCCCATGGGCGTGGCGGCGACCTATATCTTCATCTTCGTGCTGTTCGGCGCCTTCCTCGAGATCACCGGCGCCGGCAAGTTCTTCATCGACCTGGCCTATGCCGCCACCGGTCGCCAGCGCGGCGGGCCGGCCAAGGCGGCGGTCATCGCCTCGGCCGGCATGGGCTCGATCTCCGGCAGCGCCATCGCCAACGTGGTGACCACCGGTGCCTTCACCATCCCGCTGATGAAGCGCCTGGGCTACAAGCCCCACCAGGCCGGCGGCATCGAGGCGGCGGCTTCCACCGGCGGCCAGATCATGCCGCCGCTGATGGGCGCCGGCGCCTTTTTGATCGCCGAGTACACGCGGATGCCCTACCTGGAGGTGGTCAAGGTCAGCATCCTCCCGGCCATCATGTACTTCGGCACCGTCTATCTGTTCGTGCACATCATCGCCCTGAAGCAGGGCATGCAGGGCATGGCCAAAAGCGAGTTGCCGCAGCTGCGCGACGTGATGGGCGCCGGCTGGCACTTCCTGCTGCCGCTCGCGGTGCTGGTGTGGCTGCTGGTGATGAACATGTCGCCGATGCGGGTGGGCTACTACGCCATCCTCACCATGCTGGCGGTGGCGGCGCTGCGCTTCGCGGTGTGGTTCTTCTTCGTCGCGCCCAGGCGCGGCGAGCCGGTCACCGGGGCGGCGCTGGTCCAGGCGCTGAAGCTCGGTGCGCTCAAGGTGATCGAGGGGCTGGAGCTCGGTGCGCGCAATGCCGTGGCGGTGTCCATGGCCTGCGCCGTGGCGGGCATCATCGTCGGGGTGGTGGGCCTCACCGGACTGGGGCTCAAGTTCTCGGCCATGATGATGGCGTTCTCCGACGGCAACCTGCTGCTGGCGCTGGTGATGGTGCTGCTGGCCAGCCTGGTGCTGGGCATGGGGCTGCCGGTGACCGCCAGCTACATCGTGCTGATCGTGCTGGTGGGCCCGGCGCTGACCTCGGAGTTCGGCGTGCCGCTGCTGATCGCCCACCTGGTGGTGTTCTGGTATTCGCAGGATTCCAACGTCACCCCGCCCATCGCGCTGGCGGGCTTCGCCGGGGCGGCGATCGCCGGGGCCAGGCCGATGGACACCGGCTTCCAGGCCTGGAAGTTCGCCAAGGGGCTCTACCTGATCCCGCTGTTCATGGTCTTCAATCCGGAGATCATCATGGGCGGCCCGCTGCCGCTGCTGGCCTGGACCACGCTGACCGCCTTCTTGGCCCTGGCCGCCTTCGCCGCGGCGCTGGAGGGCTACCTGTTCACGCGCATGTCGACGCCGGTGCGGCTGGTGCTGCTGCCGGCCATCGTCGGGGTCTTCTACCCGAGCCTGATCGCCGAGGCCGCCGGCGCGGCGGTGATGGTGCTGGCGCTGGGGGGCAACTGGATCGCCAGCCGACGGGAGGCCGCCGTGGCCGGTTGAGGGCTTTCCCGGCGGCCGGACACCTGGCCAGACGACAGACGGCCCCGCCCGGGCGATCCGGGCGGGGCCGTGTCATGGAGCGCGATGGCTTATTGAGTCGACTGGGTGTCGTCCTCCATCATTTCCTCCACCTCTTCGTGCGCCTCCTCGGCGGCCGCTTCGGTCGCGGCGGCGGCGTCCTCGGCGGTTTCCTCGGTCGCCTCGGCGGCATCACCGGCGGCGTCCTGGGTGGTATCGACCGCATCGCCGGCGGCGTCCTGAGTCGCATCGGCGGCATCGCCGGCGGCATCCATGGCATCACCGGTGGTGTCGGCCACGGCATCGCCGGCCTGGTCCACGGCGTTCTCGGTGTCTTCCAGCGCCTGGCCGGCGATGGAACCCTGGCTGGCCACCGGCTCCAGGCTCACGGTGATCGGTGCCTGCTCGGCGTCCGGGCCGACCTCGACCTGATGGCGTTGGGTGGTGGTCCACAGCAGATTGCCCTCGTCGTCGCGGATCTCGGCGCGCACGGCGTGGGCGTGGCCCGGATCGACCTGATCGGTCGTGTAGTCGAGACCGAACTCGACCGGGTCGTTGCCGGTCACGTCGACGGTGGTCTCGCTGATGGTGGTGGCCGGCGCGTCGGCGCGGGCCACGTCGAGCAGGCTGACGGTGACCTGGGCATCGTCCGGCAGCGGCGTATCGGTGGCGACGAACTCCAGCACGCCCTCGAGGGTCTTGCTGGCCTGCTGCTCGTCGTTCTGGGACGCCTGTTCGCTGCCGGTCGTCTGTTCGGTCTGGGTGGCGGTATCGGCCGCGTTCTGTTCGCTGTCGTCGGCCTGGTCGCAGCCGGCCAGCGCCAGGGTGCCGGTCAGGGCTGCCGCAATGAAAAGTTGACGCTTCATGGTCGGTCTCCTTCAACACGTGTGCCGTGTGGGGGTGTGTGGTCGCGTCCCTGTCGACCGCTTCGATCATCACCCTATCAAGCTAATCTGCAGGAAGCTTGAAACCCGCTGTCGCCTGGTGGCGACATTATTGGGGCCGCAGGGAGGGATCGAATCGGGACGACCTGCCGCGATCGCCCCCTTTCCCGGCGCTGTGGGAGAGGTAGGCGCGTCGCGGCTCTGTTAGAATAGCGGGTTCCCGATTTTCATCATCCGCCCGCGGCGTGCGCTGCGAGGTGGCGTCATTCCCGTTTTCAGGAGCCCAGGATGACAGCATCGAACGAGACGCCGCGGGTCGGCGTGATCATGGGGTCGAAGTCCGACTGGCCGGTCATGGAACATGCGGTGACCATGCTCGAGCGCCTCGGCGTGCCCTACGAGACACGCGTCGTCTCGGCCCACCGCACCCCGGACCTGCTGTTCGACTACGCCAAGTCCGCTGCCGAACGCGGCCTGCAGGTGATCATCGCCGGCGCCGGCGGCGCGGCCCACCTGCCCGGCATGGTGGCCTCCCAGACCGCGTTGCCGGTGCTCGGCGTGCCGGTGGAGTCCAAGGCCCTCAAGGGGCTGGATTCGCTGCTGTCGATCGTGCAGATGCCCGGCGGCATCGCCGTGGGTACCCTGGCCATCGGCAAGGCCGGCGCCACCAACGCCGGCCTGATGGCGTCCCAGATCGTCGGCCTGCAGGATGCCGAGGTGCGCGAGGCCGTGGAGGCCTTCCGCGCCGAGCAGACCCAGACGGTGCTGGACAATCCCGACCCGCGCCCCCTTCCCTGACCGCGAGCGACGAGCGAGGCAACCACGATGAACATCGGCGTACTCGGAGCCGGCCAGCTCGGCCGGATGCTGGCCCTGGCGGGCTATCCGCTGGCCAACCGCTTCACCTTCCTCGACACCACCGGCCACCCCAGCGCGGGCATCGGTGACGTCATGATCGACACTGACCAGAAGCACCTCGAGAGCTTCCTCGAGAAGGTCGATCTGGTCACCTACGAGTTCGAGCACCTGCCGGTGGCGCTGGTCCAGGCGATCGAGGAGCGCAAGCCGGTCTACCCCGGCAGCGAGGCGATCCGCGTCTGCCAGCACCGCGCCGAGGAGAAGGCGCTGTTTGATCGCCTGGCCATCCCGACCCCGGCCTATCGCCTGGTGGACAGCGCCGAGGCGCTGGAGGCCGCGGCGCGCGAGCTGGGCACGCCGGTGGTCGCCAAGTCCGTCACCGAGGGCTACGACGGCAAGGGCCAGGCGGTGATCAAGGACCCGGCCGATGCGGCCGAGGCCTGGCGTTCGATCAACCACCCGCGGCTGATCGTCGAGGCCTTCGTCGACTTCGTGCGCGAGGTGTCGATCATCGCCGTGCGCGGTCGCGACGGCGAGGTGGCCTTCTACCCGATGGCCGAGAACGTCCACGTCGACGGCATCCTGCGCTACTCCGTGGCGCCGATGCCGGACCTGGACGACGCCGTCCAGCAGACCGCCGACGGCTACATCCGTGCGCTGCTCGACGAGCTCGACTACGTCGGCGTGCTGACCCTGGAGCTGTTCCAGACCCGCGACGGCGGCCTGCTGGCCAACGAGATGGCACCCCGGGTGCACAACTCCGGCCACTGGACCCAGGACGGCGCGGTGACCAGCCAGTTCGAGAACCACCTGCGCGCCATCCAGGGCCTGCCGCTGGGCAGCACCGCCGCCCGCGCGCCGACCTGCATGGTCAACGTCATCGGCCGCGAGGGCGAGGCGGCGAAGCTGCTCGAGATCGACGACGCCCACCTGCACCGTTATGACAAGGGCGAGCGCCCCGGCCGCAAGCTGGCCCACGTCAATCTGGTGGCACCGACCTTTGATGCGCTGCTGGAGAAGGTCCGCGCCTGTGCGGCCCTGCTGCCCGACGCCCCGGCGCCGAGCTTCAGCTTCGAGTGAGGCCTCGCCTCATCGGCTGAAAGGAAAAGGCCGCGCCCCTCGGGCGCGGCCTTTTACGTTATCCGGTGTCATCCCATGATCAGCACACTGGCCAGCCCACCGCCGCCCACCAACAGCGCGAACAGGATCAGCGCCAGCAGGAAGGGCTTCGGCCCCAGGGCGCGCAGCCGGGAAAGGCGCGTCTCGAACCCCAGCGCCGCCATGGCCATGGTCAGTGCCAGCTGGCCGAGCTGCACCAGGGCCGCGTGCAGCGGGGCGGGCAGGGCGACCAGGCTGTTGAACGCCACCATGGCCAGGAAGCCGAAGGCGAACCAGGGGATCACCAGGCCGCCGCGATCGCCGTCTTCGGCGTCGCCGTCCTGGCGCGGTTGCCACCACTGGCCGACGATCAGCAGGAAGGGCACCAGCAGCATCACCCGCACCAGCTTGACGATCACCGCGTTGGCCAGCGCCTCCGGACCCACCGCCTCGCCGGCGGCCACCACCTGGGCGACCTCGTGGACGGTGGCGCCGATGTAGATGCCGAACAGGCCCTGCGGCAGGTCCAGCAGCGAATAGAGCAGCGGGTAGACCAGCATCGCCAGCGAGCCGAACAGCACCACCGTGGCCACGGCCATCGAGGTAGCGGCCGGGCGCGCACGGATGGTCGACTCGGTGGCCAGCACCGCGGCGGCGCCGCAGATCGCGCTGCCGGCGCTGGTCAGCAGCGCGGTGTCGCGGTCGAGCCCCAGCAGTCGGGTGCCGATCCCGTAGCCGCCGGCCAGCACGCCGGCGA
This sequence comes from Halomonas sp. HG01, assembly GCF_000968715.2. Classification (NCBI taxonomy): domain Bacteria; kingdom Pseudomonadati; phylum Pseudomonadota; class Gammaproteobacteria; order Oceanospirillales; family Halomonadaceae; genus Halomonas; species Halomonas sp. HG01. The sequence goes on from NZ_CP022134.1 coordinate 386,615, forward strand.
TCACCAGCGTGTCCAGCACCAGCACCTTCGGCCCCAGGCCGGCCACCTGCTGCAGCGTCAGCGAGAGGCCGAACAGCACGATGCCGCCACGCAGCAGACGGCGGGTGGCGAAGGCGAGCCCGGGGCCGGTCTGGCTCAGGTGGCGGGCGAGGGGCAGATTGCCGGCCACGATGCCCAGCAGCAGCGCCGGCACCAGCGGGCTTACGCCGGCCTCGGCGAGCATCGGCAGCCGTGAGAGCGCGGTGCCGCCGAGAGTCAGCAGGGCGCAGAGGGCGAGGCCCGGCCACAGGGCTTCGCGCATCGGGGCGGTGGGGAAGGAGACGTTGTTCATGGCGCCCATGCTATGCCCTAATAGCGCTAATGGTTATCAGCTGATAACGAAACCGCTTTTCGGAAAAACCGATATGTCGCCCCAGGTCAGCTTCCGCCAGCTCCAGGTCTTCGCCAGCGTCGCGCGTCTCGGCACGGTCAGCGCCGCCGCCGAGGCGCTGTCGCTCTCCCCGTCGTCGACCAGCCAGGCGCTGGCCGACCTGGAGCGTCAGCTCGGCGTGGCGCTGTTCGAGCGCCCCGGGCGGCGGCTGGTGCTCAACGAACTGGGGCGCGGCCTGCTGCCCCGGGCCGAGGCGCTGCTCGACGACATGGCGGGCTTCGTCGCCGCGGCCCGTGAGCCAGAAGGCGAGCTGCGCGGCACGCTGGACGTCTCGGCCAGCGCCACCGTGGGCACCTACCTGCTGCCCGGCCTGGTGGGGCGTTTCAGCGAGGCGCATCCTCGCGCCGATCTACGCCTGCGGCTGCGCAACACCCACGAGGTCGTGGGCGATGTGCTGCGCCTGGAGGCTGACCTGGGGCTGATCGAGGGCGAGTGCCGCGAGCCGGCGCTGGTCAGCGAGCCCTGGTGCGAGGATCGTCTGGTGGTAGTGGCCGCGCCCGGCCACCCGCTGGCGAGTCGCGGCGACCTCGAGGACGGCGATCTTGCCGAGGCACCCTGGATCCTGCGCGAGCCGGGCTCCGGCACCCGCGAGGTGTTCGAGCAGGCCATGCGCGATCTGGGCCTGACGCCCCGGGTGCGCATATCGCTGGGTCAGCACGAGGCGATCAAGCAGGCGGTGCTGGCGGGGCTCGGGCTCGGCTGCCTGTCGGCGCTGAGCGTGGCCGGCGAGCGCGAGCGCGGCGAGCTGGTGGCGCTCGACAGCCGGCTGGTGCTGTGCCGCACCTTCTCGCTGGTGTGGCATCCCGAACGCTACCGCAGCCCGCTGTGGCAGGCCTTCAAGGTGTTCCTCGTCGAGTCTCGGGGCGATGGCTGAAGCCGAGAACCGCTTTCTTGATCTGACCCCGCAGCGCCATCGCGAGGCTGGCATACACTGAAGGCCGGGCGAGGGCAGCGGCCCGGTGTGCCTTCCAGCGGGCCAACGGCACGCGAACAGGGACGGAGAAGGACAGGACGCGATGCCAGGACGAAGGAGAGGGACATGCTCCCGGTCGTGAACGATCTGCCGCCCGCGGCGGCGGCGCTGATCGTGCTGGGCGGGCTGCTGGCCTCCAGCATCTTTGCCGATGCCGTGGCGAGCCGCACCCGGCTACCGCGCATCTCGCTGCTGGTACTGGTCGGGCTGAGCGTGGCGATCGTTCAGCAGCTGGTGCTGGGGCTGCCTGCCGGTCGCCTCCTCGACGGTCTCGGCGAGCCGCTGGTCCAGGTGGCCCTGGTCATGGTGGCCTTCCTGCTGGGAGGCGAGCTGACCCTGGCGCGCCTGCGAACCACCGGCCCGCTGATCCTGATTGTCTCGCTGTCGGTGGTCGGGGTCGGCGCCCTGGCGGTGGGACTGGGGCTATGGGCGCTGGGATTCCCGTTGGCGGTGGCCGTCTCGCTGGCGGCGATCTCGGTGGCCACCGATCCCGCCGCCGTCCAGGAGAGCATTCATGCCAGCGGCGACACTCGGCTGCGGGCCCGCCTGCTGCTGGGCATCGTGGCCATCGACGATGCCTGGGGCATCCTGGTCTTCGGGCTGGCCATGTCGGTGCTGGGCTGGGGCCTTCAGGGGGCGGCCGGTGGCGAGCACCTGCTGCTGGAGGCGGTCTGGGAGCTGGGCGGGGCGCTGCTGCTGGGTGCCGTCATCGGTCTGCCCGCGGCCTGGCTGACCGGGCGCCTGGCGCCGGGACAGCCGACCCAGGTCGAGGCCATCGCCCTGATCCTGCTGCTCGCCGGCCTGTCGACCTGGCTCGGCGTTTCCTCTCTGCTGGCGGCCATGGTCACCGGCATGCTGATCGCCAACCTGTCTCGCCACCATACCCGCTCGTTCAGCGAGATCGAGCACATCGAATGGCCCTTCCTGGTGTTCTTCTTCGTGCTGTCCGGCGCCAGCGTCGATCTCTTGCACCTTCACGAGGCCCAGGGCCTGATCCTGGCCTATCTGGCGCTGCGGCTGGCGGGGCGCCTGCTCGGCGGGATGTTGGGCGTGCGGCTGGCCCGGGTCCGCCAGGCCGACCTGCCCCGGGACATCGGCCTGGCCCTCACGCCCCAGGCCGGGGTGGCCATGGGCATGGCGCTGCTCGCGGCGGAGCGCTTTCCCGAGCATGGCACGCTGCTGCTCTCGACGGTGGTGGCCTCGACCCTGGTGTTCGAGACCGTCGGGCCCATGCTGGTACGACGGGTACTGCGAGAAGCAAGCTAGGCCGGTGGCGGGGCGAAAGGGCGTCAGACGAGCGCCAGCCATAGCGCGATGGCCGCGAAGTGCGCGGGATACCAGGCCAGCCAAAGGCGGCGCGGCATGGTGAAGGGCACCCGCGGCGAGAGCCGGTGGGCGCCGGCGGCCAGCAGCAGCGCCACCAGGCAGGTGGCGACGGTGAAGGCCTTGGCCATCGGGGAGCTGTTCATCAGTCCGGCGGTGACCAGCACCGGCAGCGCCGACATCAGCCCCAACAGGCGCGCGTCCGGCGTCGCCGCGGGCGCGTGCAGGCGCTGCATCGCCAGCATGTAGAGCGGGATCATCAGCAGGCCCAGATGCCCATACTCGACGACCGGGCCCGCCAGCGCCCACACCGCCAGGGCGGCGATCGCCTCGGCGGTCATCTGCCAGGCGGCGAGACCGCGCGCCCGCCGTGCCGGTAGGTTCAGCAGCCAGGCGCCGCCGATCAGGCCCAGCGACAGCGTGAAGCAGATATTGAGGATCAGGCCGTCGATATCCCGGGGCATCAGCGCATAGGGCAGCTGGGCGACGAGGCCGATCACCAGCACGCGGCGGGCGTAGCGCAGCGGATCGCGGGTGTTGAACAGCCCGTGCCAGGCGACCATGGCGGCGAACAGCGGGAAGGCGATGCGCCCCAGTGAGGAGTCGATCCAGTCCAGTCCCCAGGCCTCGGGCACCGCGTAGCGCGACAGATGGTCGAGGGTCATGGTGATCAGCGCCAGCCACTGGCCCCAGCCCGTCCAGGCCGAGGAAGGGCGAGCGACGCCGGCATCGGCGTTGGCGGCGAGGGACATCGCGATCTCCTTGTCATGGGTGACCCTTCCGATGACACGGCGTGTGGCGAGCGGGTTCGGCACGTGGCGCTGCCTTGTCGATTTCCTGCACAAGGTGTCGCCGACCGGCATCGAGGCAAACGCCGGCCACGCCGCCTTGTCTCACGTATTGCCTATAGTCACTATAGGGAGTATTTCTGCCGACAACGTCCATATCGGAGCCTGCTCATGAAGATCGGCGAACTGGCGCGGCGCACCGACTGCCGCGTCGTCACCATCCGCTACTACGAGCGCGAGGGGCTGCTGCCCGAGCCCGCTCGCAGCGAGGCCAACTACCGCCTCTACGGCGAGGCCCACGTCGAGCGACTGGCCTTCATCCGCCGCTGCCGGGCGCTGGACATGACCCACGACGAGATCCGCGCGCTGCTGGAGTGTCATGATCACCCAGACCAGCCTTGCCGTGACGCCGATGCACTGATCGATGCCCACCTCGATCATGTGGCCGCCCGCATTGCCCAGCTGCAGGCCCTGGAGCGCTCTCTCAGGACGTTGCGGAGCCGCTGCCAAGGGCAACGCCTGGCCGCCGAGTGCGGCATTCTCGACGCCCTGGCGCACCCGCCGGGAGACGCCGGAACCAACGCGCCGGCCGACGACGACCATGTGCCGGGGGTGCATCCGCGGCTGTGAATGGCGGTAGAGGTTGTGGAAGGGAGAGCAACATCGAAGTCAGATAAAAGTGCACAGTTTGTCGCATATGGATCTCTTTTGTTCGTATTCAGTGCCAGAGCGGTATCGGCTTTGTGAGAGCTTCTAAAGGAGTTTGCCAACCAAGAGAACCCGAAATGAAAAAAACAATGCTGGTGACAAGCGTCTCCCTGGCGCTGATGGCGACCGCGACGCAGGCCTGGTCGGATGTCCGGACACTGAAGTTTCACAGCGGGCTGGCGGAGTCACGTCCCGAGGCGGCATCGCTGGAGCGTTTCTCGGAGTTGGTCGACGAGTATTCCGATGGTCAGCTTCAGGTCGACGTTTACCACGCGGGCTCGCTCGGGCTGAAGGAAGCGGACATGCTGCGCATCATGCAGCGGGGCATGGTCGACATGGCGCTGATGTATGGCGAGTACTATAACCGCGATGCGCCGGGAATGGCCTCGGTCTATGCCCAGGGCGCGATCACCGAGGCGGATCAGCATCTCGACATTCTGCCGACCCTGCGCAAGCTGTATCGCGAGGGCTATGCCGATTGGGGCGTCCACACCATCGGTGGCGTCGTCGCCCCGGTGTTCGACGTGGGCCTGCACTGCAAGGAACCGGTCAACACCCTCGAAGGCCTGCGTGACAAGAAGGTACGGGTGTGGTCGGGGCACCTCGTCGAGACCTTCGATCGCCTTGGTATCTCGGCCCAGGTGATTCCCCAGAACGACATGTACCTGGCGTTGCAGACTGGGGTCGTGGACTGCGCCTACTACCTCTCGACCGTCGCCAAGACGGTCTCGCTTCAGGAAGTGACCGACTACGAGGCCTATCTGCATCCCTGGGCGGCCTCTCCCTGGATGTTCGGGGTCAGCGATCGCACCTGGAACAGCCTCGACGAGCAGCAGCAGCAGATCCTGGTGCGTGCCGGCGAGGAGATCTGGCAGGAGACTCGCGATCAGGCAGTGGATCCCGAGCGTGAGGCCGAGGCGCGTGAGGAACGCGAGGCCATGGGCATCACCGTGCTGCCGGAGTTCTCGGACGAGGACGTGCAGACCTTCGTGGATGCGGCCTGGGAAGCCTGGCATGAGATGGCCAGCGAAGCCGGTGACGAGGGCATTCGCTACTACGACACCGTGACCGGTGAACTCCAGAGCGATTCCCAGTAAGCCGTCATCGAGAGAGGCCTTTGATGAAAGTCTTGTCTACCTGGTTGGACAGACTGGTGTACGGGGTATTCCTGACAGGCGTGTGTGGAGGGGTGTTCATGACCGGCCTCGTGCTGGTCAGCACCCTGATGAGATATCTGGCCGGGAGCCCCATCGGGTTTTCCGATGAGCTGTCCGGCCTTTTGTTTCTGTCCCTGTCGTTCCTGTCGCTCCCCCACGTACTGAATACCAGTCAGCACATTCGCATCGATCTGCTGGTGCGCACCCTGTCCCGTCGACTGGCCGTGGTGGCCGATATCTTTGCCAATGCGATCTTCGTGGCCTTTGCCACGATCTTCGCCTACCAGGCTTGGGACTTCATGGTGTTCTCGTTACAGATCGGCTCGCGTTCCGAGATCAGCGGCGTGCTGCTGTGGCCCTGGATGGCGCTGATGCCGCTGTCGATGGGGCTGTGTCTGCTGATCATCGTGAGAAACGGGCTGCGTGGGTTGTTCGGCCGCGACGCGGCATCATCCGAGGAGGGGCTGTCATGAGTTGGGCGATTCTGAGCGCCGGCCTGTTGGTCTTCCTGGGGAGCGGTGCCGTCCTGGGAGCGGCCCTGGGGCTGACCGGCTTCATTCTGTTGCACTTCCAGGCCGGCGGGGCGTCGGCGCTGGCGATCAACTCGGCGTGGAATCTGCTGACCGAGTTCACGCTCAGCGCCGTGCCGCTGTTCATCTTCCTCGGCGACATCCTGCTGGCGAGCGGTGTCTCCACCCGGGTCTACAACGGCCTGACGCCGCTGTTTCGGCGGATTCCCGGCCAGCTGCTGCACACCAACATCGCGGTCTGCACGCTGTTTGGTGCGGTCAGTGGGTCGAGCACCTCCACCGCGGCGGCGATCGGCTCGGTTGGCTATCCCGAGTTGAACAAGCGAGGCTATTCGCCAAGCATGATCGTGGGCACGCTGGCGGCGGGTGGCACGCTCGGGCTGCTGATTCCTCCCAGCCTGGCGCTGCTGATCTATGGAGCGACCCAGAATGTGTCGATCGGCAAGCTGTTCCTGGCGGGCATGCTACCAGGCCTGATGATCGCGCTGGCATTCTTTGGCTGGATCATGGTGCGCGCGAGCATTGGCTCGCCCGTGGCACCATCGCGTGAAGAGAAGATGGACTGGGGCGCAGTGGGCCGTGGCCTGCTGGAAGTCTGGCCGCTGCCGATCCTGATCTTCTTCGTGCTCGGCACCATCTACATGGGCATCGCGACACCGACCGAGGCCGCGGCCTTGGGCGTGACGGCCAGCATCGTGCTCGGCCTGACCTGGGGCGATCTCGACATGCCGAAGCTGTGGGGAGCCTTCAAGCACGCCACGATGATGTTCGGGGCCATCGCTATGATCCTGATCGGTACCGTGATCCTGTCTCAGGCGGTGAGCCTTCTCGGCCTGCCTCGGGCGGCGGTCGATGCCATCGCCGGGCTGGGGCTGGATCGTTACGGTATTCTGCTGATGATCGTGCTCGTCTACCTGCTGCTCGGCTGTTTCTTCGACGGCATCTCCTTGTTGCTGATGACCCTGCCCATCACCTTCCCGATGGTCACCAGTCTGGGCTTTGATCCGGTGTGGTTCGGCGTCATCGTGACGTTGCTGATGGAGATCGGCATGATCACGCCACCGGTGGGGCTGAACCTTTTCGTGCTCTGCTCGATCACCCGCAACGAGGTGACGCTCCCCGATGCTGCCTGGGCTTCATTGCCTTACTGGTTGATTCTGTTGGGGGCCGTGGGCGTCTTCACGCTGTTTCCTGAAATGATCCTCTGGCTACCCAATCTGATGTAGCCCGTCACTGCCCCTCGGCGGCCATGTCGAGGGGCATGGATGCTGGGCGCGGCCGCGGTTTCCTCTCCGCTCGGCGGTGCATGTCGGCGGCGTCGATCATCCTCCCATATCCCTCAAGCAGGTCCGGTCGAGATGACAATGCTCGTCGGTCACAGATCATGGCGAAAAGTGCTCGATTCGAGAGTCTCCTGGCCAGCAAGAACAGGGCCTTCATCGAGATGGAGGTCGATGAGGCACCGGACGTAGTCAATCGGCGAGTCGTCTTCGTCCTGTTCGAGCATTTCTCCCTCATGGCCTTCACCGGAGCGTTGGATGCGCTGGTGACGGCTAACCTGGTCAAGGCGCCGGTGAAGTACGAGGTCTTGGTCGTGAGCCTAGATGGCCATCGGGCGATGAGCGATCTGGGCATCGAGGTGGCCGTCGACGGTTCTCTGGATGACCTTCAGGAGGAGACCCTCGATTACCTGATGCTGTGCGGCGGCTATCGCCTCGCGTTGCAATCGTCGCCCGCGTTGGGTTCGAGGTTGAGGGCTGCAGCCTATGCGGGCTGCGTGCTGGGTGGGCTGTGGAATGGGGCATACTTCATCGCCGAGGCCGGGCTGCTGGATGGTTACGAGTGCGCCTTCCATCCCGACGGACGCGCGATGATGGCTGAGGAGTTCCCCGCCGTGACAATTTCGTCACAGAGCCATGTCGTGGATCGTGATCGGGTGAGCTGCGCCGGGGCTAATAGTTCGCTGGACATGATGCTGTCGATCATCCGTCTCGACTGCGATGTCGCCTGCATCGGCGCCATTGAGGAGGTGCTGAGCTGTGACAAGGCCACGGAGGCGATCGACATCTCGGTGATCAGCATCGATCGTGACCCGTCTCTGCCGCAGTCGCTCAAGAATGCGCTCGAGCTGATGCGCCACAACATCGACGAGCCACTGTCGATCTGTGAGGTGGCCGTCTGTGTCGGTGTTTCGAGGCGCCAGCTTGAGCGCCTGTTCGGCCGCTGCCTGGAAACCACACCGGCTCGCTATTACCTGGAGCTGCGCCTGACCCGGGCTCGGCAGTTGCTGCAGCAGACCAACAAGAATCTCGCCGACATCGCCGTGGCGTCGGGCTTCGTCAGCATTTCCCATTTTCGTCGCTGCTTCAGTCAGCTTTTCGGTGTTTCACCCGGTCGCTTCCGCAAGGCGTCGCGCCAGGCCCGCTGATGGTCGATCGGTCGAGGTATCTCATGAGAAAGACCGAAACGAGCGCGGCCCCTGTTGCCAGGGGCCGCGTAGCGTCGAGAGACGGATGATGCCAGGCCTGACTCGCTGAAGTGCTTACTCGCTGAAGTACTTGGCCTCGATCTCGTCGTAGGTGCCGTTGGCCTTGAGCGTGGAGAGCGCTTCGTTGAAGGCCTCGGCCAGCTCGCCGTCACGCTGGCGGAAGGCGATGCCGAAGCCTTCGCCGAAGTATTCCACCGGCTCGCTGATCTTCTCGCCGACGGTCTTGTAGTCGCCGGCCTCGCTGTCGATCAGGGTGGACTTGCCGATCGGGAAGTCGAGGAAGGCGATGTCCAGGCGGCCGGCATCCATGTCCAGCACCATGTCGTCGGCGGTGGCGTAGCGGTTCACGTCGGCCACGTCGCCGTACATGTCGGTGACGTAGTTGTCCTGCAGGGTACCGCGCTGCACGCCGATGGACTTGCCGTCCAGGGACTCGGCGTCCGGCGTGACGATCTCGCTGTCGGCCGGGGCGAACCAGGCGGAGGGCGGGGTGATGTAGGGGTCGGAGAACAGCACCTGTTCGCGACGCTGCTCGTTGATGGTCATCGAGGACATGATGGCGTCGTACTTGCGCGCCTGCAGCCCGGGGATGATGCCATCCCAGCCCTGGACGACCCATTCGCACTGGATGCCGATCTCGGCGCACAGGGCATTGCCCAGGTCGATGTCGAAGCCGGTCAGCTCGCCGTCCGGGGTGCGGTATTCCATCGGCTCGTAGGGCACGTCGACGCCGATGCGGATGTCGCGGACGTCGGCACTGGCGGTGCCGGCGATCATGGCGGCGCTCAGCACGCCGAGGCTCAGGATCTTCTGAAACTTCATGGAGGGACTCCCCTTGTTGTTGATGGTCACACCTTGTGGGCGGCGACTCTGGGATGATGACCCGCCCACCTTAGCGGAAGGCCGGGCGGGTCGAAAGCGCAGGAACGAACGTTGGTTCCCAACGTTCGTTTGACGCTTGCCTCAGCCGCCCGCCGGCTTGAGGTGGGCGAGCAGCCGATTCTCCAGGCGGCGGAAGACATAGATGATCGTGAAGGTCAGGCACAGGTAGATCGCCGCCACGAACAGGAAGGCATCGAAGGGCGCGTAGAAGCGAGCATAGACGAAGCGGGCCGCGCCGGTGAGGTCCATCAGGGTCACCACGCTGGCGATGGCGCTGGCGTGGAGCATGAAGATCACCTCGTTGCCGTAGGCCGGCAGCGCGCGCCGAAAGGCGCTGGGCAGCACGATGCGCCGCATCATCAGCCCCCAGGACATGCCGTAGGCCCGGGCCGCCTCGATCTCGCCCCTGGGCGTGGACTTGATCGCGCCGCGGAAGATCTCGGTGGTGTAGGCCCCGGTGTTCAGGGTGAAGGCGATCAGTGCCGGCACGAAGGGCTTCTCGAGGATCACCCACAGCCAGGTCTCCTGGATGCCCTCGACGAATACCACGCCGTAGTAGATCAGGTAGAGCTGCACCAGCAGCGGCGTGCCGCGGAACACGTAGCAGTAGAAGAAGATCGGCAGCCTCACCCAGGCGTGCTTCGAGCCGCGGCCGATGGCCAGCGGCACCGCCAGCACCAGGCCGATGATCAACGACAGGAACACCAGCTGGACCGTGGTGACCAGGCCGTCGCCGTAGTAGGAGAGGGTCTGCAGGGTGAAGATACTGTTGTCGGCCAGCTGAGCCTCGAGCCAGTTCATCAGGGCGTCCATCAGTTCGCCTCCCCGTAGCCGATGTCATAGCGCTTCTGCAGGCGAGCGAAGCCCCATTCGGAGACGCTGGCGATCAGCAGGTAGATGACGGCGACGATGATCATGAAGGTAAAGGGCTCGCGAGTCGCCTTGGAGGCTTCGGAAGCGACGCGGACCATGTCCGACAGGCCGATCACCGAGACCAGGGCGGTGGTCTTGAGCAGCACCATCCAGTTGTTGGACAGGCCGGGCAGGGCGTGGCGCATCATCTGCGGGAAGCGGATGCGGCGGAACACCAGCCAGGGGCGCATGCCGTAGGCGCGGCCGGCCTCGATCTGGCCGCTGTCCACGGCCATGAAGGCGCCGCGGAAGGTCTCGCCCATGTAGGCGCCGAAGATCAGGCCGATGGTGACCACGCCGGCGACGAACTCGTTGACGTTGATGAAGATGTCGACGTCGAACTGGTAGTAGAGCCAGTCGGTGACCGCGTTGATACCGATCTGGCCGCCGAAGAACAGCAGCATCATCAGCACCAGGTCCGGCACGCCGCGGATGACGGTGGTATAGAGCGTGCCGAGCTGGCGCAGGCCCCAGTGGCGGGACATCTTGGCGCTGGCGGTGGCGAGTCCCAGCACGATGGCCAGGAGCAGCGACAGCACCGCCAGCTCGACGGTGATCAGGGCGCCTTCGAACAGGCGCGGGCCGTAGCCGTGCAGATCGATCATGGGTGATCTCCTCGTGCGGGCGCCTTAGTGCTTGGGAGCCAGGAACTGCTTGAGACGCTCGGAGCGCGGATTGCCCAGCACCTGCTCGGGTGGCCCGGCTTCCTCGACCTGGCCCTGGTGCAGGTAGACGACCTGGGTCGAGACGTCGCGGGCGAAGGCCATCTCGTGGGTGACCACGATCATGGTGCGGCCTTCCTCGGCCAGGTCGCGCATGACCTTGAGCACGTCGCCGACCAGCTCCGGATCGAGCGCTGAGGTCGGCTCGTCGAACAGCATCACCTCCGGGTCCATGGCCAGCGCCCGGGCGATGGCGCCGCGCTGCTGCTGGCCGCCGGAGAGCTGGGCCGGGTAGTAGTCGGCGCGCTCGCCCAGGCCGACCCGCTCGAGCAGCTCGCGGGCGTGCTTGATGGCGTCCTGCTTCGACTTGCCGAGCACGTGCACCGGGGCCTCGATGACGTTTTCCAGCAGCGTCATGTGGGCCCACAGGTTGAAGCTTTGGAAGACCATGGAGAGCCGGGCGCGCATGGCCACGACCTGCTTCCAGTCCGCCGGCTCGCGGCCGTGCTTGGTCTCCTTGAAGCGGATCGGATCGCCGTGGACGATCAGCTCGCCCTCGTCGGGCTGCTCGAGCAGGTTCATGCAGCGCAGGAAGGTGCTCTTGCCGGAGCCGGAGGCTCCGATCAGGGTGATGACGTCGCCCTTGTGGGCCTGCAGGGAGAGCCCCTTGAGGACGTCGTTGTCGCCGAAGCGCTTCTTGATGTTGCGCACTTCCAGCGGAATCGGGGTGTCGGCCATGGAAAAGGCTCCAGTTCGAAGGGATCACCTGGGCGCTGCCGGAAATCGCACCGGCGACGCGACTTCGGGCAGGGCCCCAGAGACCGTTCGAGACGGTCCGGCGTGAAAAAGGGGGCGATTCTACCAGTCTCGACCGTGAACGGCAGGCCTTCTTGCCTCTCCGTTCGTTCAACCTTGGTCCGATAGTCAGCTGGCATCCTGCCAGCCCGGTAGTGCCGCTCAGTCGGTCTCGTCCGGCGGCGCGACCGCGCTGACCAGCAGGGCGGCGCGGGCGCCGATCTCGACGGCGGCGTTGGGGAACACCACCCGCAGCGGCGTCTCGCCGACAGTGAAGGCGCCGTCGACCGCATCCTCGGCCAGCCGGGTGCCGGGGGCGAACTCGGTGAAGTTGGGCGTATCGTCGGCGAAGCACAGCCGGAAGTCCTCGGCATGGCGCTTGAGCTCGTGTTCGACGCGGAAGAAGGCCATGTCGGCCGTCGGGCGTTCCGCCGGGGGGCGGTTCTCGACCAGCGCCGCGAGCAGCGTACCCATGGGCGCCAGGGGCGCCAGGTCGTTCTCGCCGAAGGGCAGGGCGCGGCCGAGCTCCAGGGTGAAGGCCGCCGCGCCGTGGTAGTGCTTCGAATAGTGGGAGAAGGTCCAGCTGTGGGTGTGCTGGTGGAGCACCGCCTGGATGTCGGCACCGGCCAGCCAGCGCCACTGCTCGTCGGGCGTGGCGGCCTCGGCGAAGGGTTCCACGGCGAAGCGCGGATACTGGCTGTCGCGGATCGCGGTGTGCAGGTCGTGGTGGATCCGGCGGCGCCCGCTGTGGTGCGTGAAGAAGGCGTCGACCGCGGTCATCAGCTCGCGGGCGCGGTCCGCTTCATGGCCCTCGGCGTCGAGGCCGCGGCGGAACAGCCGGTTGAGATTGGTCTCGACGAAGCGCGTGCCGGCCCGGATTGCCTCGAGGTTGCCCAGGATCACCAGCGTCGGGGCGCCGAGCGTCAGTCGGCCGGCCTCCAGCCGCGCCAGCAGGTCGCCGAGCAGCTCGATAGGGGCGGTCTCGTTGCCGTGGATGCCCGCCGAGATGACCAGCGCCGGGGCCGTGGGCGACGGCGCCGCGGGCAGGAGCTCGAGCAGGCCGGGGCCGAGGATGCGGTAGCGGCCGCCGGGCAGCGTGCCCCCGTTGGCGGCGGGGGCGCCGTCCAGGGTGGTGGAGAGCCACTCAGCCAGCATGTCGACCTCGCGGAATCGGCGGATGGGCGGCGGCCTGTCGGGCCGATGGCACCGTGATGCGGGGCATGGGGCAGAATCCTTGTTATATCGTTGTGAAGACGGAGTCTGGCCTTACCTTCCGGTGCCACGACGGCCGCCGCAAGGCCGGCTGTCGATTTGATGAAAAAGCCCGGTGCCTGAGTGAAAAGCCGGCGCCCGGCCATCGGGGCCGGGCGCCGGATGAACGGTGCGCCGCGAGCGCGCGTCGAGAAGCCTGTCGTGGCGGGGTCAGGCGCCGCGGGCACCGGTGTAGAGGGTGTAGACGGAGCGGCTGGCGGTCATCATCAGCCGGTTGCGGTCCTCGCCGGCGAAGCAGACGTTGGCGCAGACCTCGGGCAGCAGGATGCGGCCGAGGCGTTCGCCCTCGGCGGTGAAGATGCTGACGCCGTCCTTGCCCTCGCCGCCGGAGGTGCCGACCCAGAGGTTGCCGTCCTCGTCCACGGCCATGCCGTCGTAGCCTTCGCCCTGGCCTTCCACCAGGCGCTTGCCGTCCGATACGCCCTTGCCGTCCTCCGCGAGCGTGAAGCGGAAGATGGCGGCGGGCTGGTCGGGGTAGTGCGAGGGCGCGGTGTCGGTGACGTAGAGCGTGCGCCGGTCCGGGCTCAGGCCGATGCCGTTGGGCTTGTAGGGCGCGGTGGTCAGGCGCAGAGGCTCGTCCAGGGTGTCATCGACGTAGTAGACCGCCGGCTCGATCTCCAGCTCGCGCTTGTGGCCCTCATAGTCCACGTGGGCGCCATAGCCGGGATCGGTGAAGATGACGCCGCCGCCGGGCAGGGTGACCAGGTCGTTGGGGGCGTTGAGGCGCTTGCCCTGCCAGCCGTCGGCCAGCACGGTCATGCCGCCGTCCCATTCATAGCGTACCACCCGGGCCGGGGAGTGCTCGCAGGCGATCAGCCGGCCGCGGTCGTCGAAGGCGTTGCCGTTGGAGTGGCCGACCTCGTGGCGCAGCACGCTGACCGTGTCGCTGGCCTCGTCCCAGCGCATCTGGCGAGCGCGGGGAATATCGCTGAACACCGCGTAGCGGCCCACGGCGTTCCAGGCCGGCCCCTCGAGCCACAGCCCGCCGCTCCAGATCCGCTCCAGCGGCGAGTTGAACAGCATGTAGCGCTCGAAGCGCTCGTCGAGCACCTGCCAGCAGTCGTTGGGATAGCGCGCGGGTGGCTCGGCGCGGGCGAACAGCGAGGGCGAGCCCGCCGCGGCGGTCAGGGCGGCGGTCCCGGCCAGGAACTGACGGCGTCCTATCGTCATATGTCACCTCATGTGAAGCACGTTTGTTGTTCGGAGTGCGTCCATGAGGATGGCCTGAAGCCTATGTATGTGTAACTACGACGAACGTATGTTGTACATTTTTGCGGGGCGCACGATCAGCTCTCGCGGCGCCACGGTGCGCAGGCGGTCTCGCCCTGTTCCACCTCGATCAGCTCGTCCACCGGGAAGTCCAGCGCCTCGGCGCGCTCGACCAGGGCGCGGTAGGTGTCCGGGGCCAGCTCTGGGGTGCGCGAGAGAATCCACAGGTAGTCGCGGTCGGGGCCGGCGACCAGCGCCCAGTCGTAGTCGTCGGCCAGCGCCAGCACGTTGTAGCCGGCATAGAAGGGGCCGAAGAAGCTGACCTTGAGCCGACCCTGGCCGGGTTCGCCGATCGGATAGGCCTTGCCCTCGGCGACGTCGACCTCGCCGGCGTCCAGGTCGACGCCGCGGTTGATCACCCGGATGCCGCCGTCGTCGCGGCGGGCGTAGTCGGCGGTGACGCAGTCCAGGCCCTCCTCGAAGGAGTGATCGAAGCGGGCGATCTCGTACCAGCGGCCCAGATAGCGCTCGGCGTCGAAGCCGTCGACCGGCTGGGTGCCCTGGGGGATGCCGGTGCAGGCGGCGAGCCCGAGCGGCAGCAGGGCGGCGCCGAGCAGCGCCCGGCCGCGGTCGGGCAGTGAATAGCGCGGGAAACGTCGGGTGGCGGTGGGCATCCTGGCCTCCTTGGGGGTGTCCGATTCCCTGCCAGCATAGGGCCGGCGCGGCGGCGTGTCAGCCGTCGCGCCAGCCTGTTCAGCGCTGATTCAGCCCCGGTTCTGGCCCGATTCAGGCGTCGGCGGCGATGCGCTCGGCGATGGCGCGGCCCAGGCCCTCGGTGGTGCCGTGGCCCTTGAGATCCGGCGTCAGGGTCCCGGCGTCGCCCGCGGCGAGCACCGCCTCGATGGCGGCGAGGATGGCCGCGCCGGCCTCCGGGTGGCCCAGGTGCTCGAGCATCATGGCGCCGGACCAGATCTGGCCGATGGGGTTGGCGATGCCGCGTCCGGCGATGTCCGGGGCGCTGCCGTGGACCGGCTCGAACAGGCTCGGGAAGGTGCCCTCGGGGTTGATATTGGCCGAGGGGGCGACGCCGATGGTGCCGGTGCAGGCCGGGCCCAGGTCGGAGAGGATGTCGCCGAACAGGTTGCTGGCCACCACCACGTCGAACCAGTCCGGGTGCAGCACGAAGTTGGCGGTGAGGATGTCGATGTGGAACTGGTCGACCTCGACCTCCGGGTAACGCTCGCCCATGGCGGCCACGCGTGTGTCCCACCAGGGCATGGTGATGGCGATGCCGTTGGACTTGGTGGCCGAGGTCAGCTTCTTCCGTGGGCGGGTCTGGGCCAGGTCGAAGGCGTACTTCAGCACCCGGTCGACGCCGGTGCGGGTCATCACCGTCTCCTGGATCACCACCTCGCGCTCGGTGCCCTCGAACATGGTGCCGCCGACGCTGGAGTACTCGCCCTCGGTGTTCTCGCGCACCACGTAGAAGTCGATGTCGCCCGGTTTGCGACCGGCCAGCGGACTCTCGATGCCCGGCAGCAAGCGGCAGGGGCGCAGGTTGACGTACTGGTCGAACTCGCGGCGGAACTTGAGCAGCGAGCCCCACAGCGAGACGTGGTCCGGCACCGTCTCGGGCCAGCCGATGGCGCCGTAGTAGAGGGCGTCGAAGCCGACCAGGGTCGAGTGCCAGTCGTCGGGCAGCATCTGGCCGTGTTCGAGGTAGTAGTCGCAGCTGGCGAAGTCGAAGGCCTCGAAGGTCAGGTCGAGGTCGAAGCGGCGGGCGGCGGCCTCGAGGGCGCGCAGGCCCTCCGGCATGACTTCCTTGCCGATGCCGTCACCGGCGAGCACGGCGATACGCTGGGTCATGGGAACTCCTGTCGGGGAATGAGCGTTCACCCAGTCTAGCGGCGGACAGGGCGGAGATAATCGGGGTAATATTCAAGCCATTATTGAGTTCAGGTGGAGAATGCGGTGACGCCCCTCGACGATCTGGCCTTCTTCCAATGCCTCGCCCGGGCCGGCAGCCTGACCGCCACCGCCCGCGAGCTCGGGCTGTCGCTGTCGGCGGTGAGCAAGCGCCTGCAGCGGCTCGAGGCGCGTCTGGGCGTGTCGCTGGCGGCACGCACCACCCGGCGCCTGACGCTGACCGCCGAGGGCGAGCGCTATCTGGCCCGCGGCGGGGCCATCCTCGACGATCTGACCGAGCTCGAGGAGACTCTCGGCGATCATCGCGCCGAGCTCTCCGGGCCGCTGCGCATCAACGCCACCTTCGGCTTCGGGCGCCGCCACGTGGCGCCGCTGCTGTCGGCCTTCCGCGCCCGGCATCCGCGCCTCGAGGCGAGCCTGGAGCTGACCAATTTTCCGCTCGGCCTGGCCGACCAGGGCATCGACATCGGCATCCGGGTCGGCGAGCCGCCGGACTCGCGGCTGGTGGCCCGGCGCATCCTGGCCAGCCGGCGCGTGCTGTGTGCGGCGCCGCGCTACGTGGCGACGATGCCGCCGCTCAACGAGCCGGCCGACCTGGTACGCCACTCCTGCCTGGTGCTGCGAGAGATCGCCAGCGACTACGCGGTGTGGCGCTTCGAGCGCCGCGACGCGCCGAACGAGGAGCGTGCGGTGAAGGTCACCGGCCCCATGGCCAGCAACGACGGCGAGGTGATCCGCGGCCTGGCCCGGGACGGCCATGGCATCGCCCTGCGCTCCTGGTGGGACGTGCACGAGGATCTGGTGGCGGGGCGACTGGTGGAACTGCTGCCCGACTGGCAGGGCGTGCGCGCCGACTTTCATGCCGTGTATGATCGGCGCCGCCACGTCCCGCTGCGGATTCGCGCCTTCATCGCCTATCTTGAGCAGGAGATGCCGGGACGCGTCCCGGCTCGGGAGGGGCTTTTGGAAACCCGGCAAGGAGTGTCGCCACCGTGAATGTGTTGATGTTCACCAACACCTATCTGCCCATCGTCGGCGGCGTCAGCGAGTCCGTGCAGCGGCTCAAGCGCCAGCTCCAGGCCACCGGCCACAAGGTGCTGGTGGTGGCCCCGCGCCTGGAGGGACAGCCGGACTTCGAGGCCGACGTGGTACGGGTGGCGGCGGTCCAGCACTTCAACGGCAGCGACTTCTCCCTGCCGGTGCCGATTCCCGGTCAGCTGTATGACGCCATCGAGGCCTTCGAGCCGGATCTGGTGCACACCCATCACCCCTTCCTGCTCGGCGACACCGCCGCCCGGGCCGCCGAGACCTACGGCCTGCCGCTGGTGTTCACCCACCACACCCTCTACGAGCACTACACCCACTACGTGCCGGGCGACTCGCCGCGCATGCAGCGCTTCGCCGTGGCGCTGGCGACCCAGTACACCTGGCTGTGCGACGCCGTGATCGCGCCCAGCGAGAGCATCCGCGACCTGCTGCTGGCGCGCGACGGCAATCCCGAGATCCGCGTGGTGCCGAGCGGCGTGGACACGGCGCGTTTCACAGACGGCAATGGAGCCGGCTGCCGGGAAGCGCAGGGCATTCCCGAGGGCGCCTACGTGATCGGCCATCTGGGACGGCTGGCCCACGAGAAGAATCTCACGTTCCTGGCCGAGGCCGTGTGCCGGGCGCTGGGCGCCCGGCCGGAGGCCCACTTCCTGGTGGTCGGGGACGGCGATGCGGCCGAGGGTATGGCCATGGTCGCCGAGGAATGGGGCGTGGACGAGCGCGTCCACTTCACCGGCCGCCTGCAGGGCCAGGCGCTGATCGACGCCTATCACGCCATGGACGTCTTCGCTTTCGCCTCCCACAGCGAGACCCAGGGCATGGTGGTGGCCGAGGCCATGGCCGCGGGCCTGCCGGTGGTGGCGGTCGAAGCGCCGGGCGTGGTGGAGGTGGTGGCGGACGAAGAGAACGGGCGGCTGCTGGCCGAGGACGACCCCGAGGCCATGGCGGCGGCCCTCGACGAGCTCGGTGACCCGGCGCGGCGCCTGCCGCTGCATCACGGTGCCCTGGCCACCGCCGCGGACTACGACGAGCGCCTGTGCGCCGAGCGCTGCCTGGCCGTCTACCGGCGGGCGATCGCCAGCGGCGGGCCCTTCACCCACGCCGACGACGGCGGCTGGGATCGCGTGCGCGGCCGGCTGGGCGCGGAATGGCAGATGCTGCGCTATCGCGGGCGGATCCTGCGCCACCTGGTGCAGGAGGAGTGGGAGCAGGAACGGCCCTCCTGGTGGCCCGGCAACCGCTCCGACGAGCCCGAACTGCCCTCGAAATGAGCTGCCCTCCAAGTGAATTGCCTTCCAGACTGGCGGCCTCGACTCGGGCCGCCCGGCCCAGGCCTCAGCGCCGCCGGCGGCGTTCGGCCCAGCGCTTGAGCCCGTAGAGCAGCGCCACGCCCAGCACCAGCCCGCCGAGGGCCATGACCACGTCCTTGCGGCTGTCGGCGGCGGCCAGCTCGCCGAGCTGGCTGCCGAGCAGCGTCACGCCGGCGAGCCCCGGCAGGATGCCCAGGGTCGAGCCGATCATGTAGTCGCGAAAGCGCAGGTGGAAGGCCCCGGCCATCATGTTGGTCAGGGTGAAGGGCGCCAGCGGCAGCAGGTTCACCAGCGTCATGGTGCGGATGCCGCGCCCCGAGAGGTAGCGCGACAGGCCCTTGAGGCGCTGGCCGCCGTGGCGCAGCAGGGCGTCGCGGCCGAGCTTGCGACCCACCCACCAGGTCAGCACCGAGGCGGCGAGGGTGCCGGCCAGCGCGTAGCCGAAGCCCCACCAGGGGCCGAACAGCAGCCCGGTCAGCGCCACCAGCAGGCTCAGCGGGAACATCACCAGCGAGGCACCGGCGTAGACCGCCATCACCACCAGCACCGCCCAGGGCGCGTCGCGCCAGGCCACCGAGCCCTTGGCCAGCGCCATCAGGCTGTCGACGGTGAGCAGGTCCTGCATGGCCAGCCACTGCCACAGCAGGCCCAGGACGACGAGAAGGGTAAGGGTCAGGGCGACGACGCCGAGGGATCGGGACATGGGGCAGGGGTTCCTGGTCAGCTCAGGCCACAGCATACGGCAGTGACGCCATGGCCCAAAGCCTCGTGCCGCCCCGCCGCGGCTCGTGAGCGTCGGCGGGGCGGCGCATCGACGCCTCAGCCCTGGCGCGCCAGCACCCGCAGGCGGGACTCGCACAGGTCGAGGTCCAGGTAGGTGCCCTGGAGATGGCGACGGCCGCTCTCCGGATTGAAGGCGAGGCGCCCGTGCAGCACCCGGCGGTTGTCGAAGGCGACCATCTGGCCCGGGGCCAGGGCGAATTCGAGCCGGTTGTCCGGGTCCTGGGTCAGCTGCCAGAAGGCGCGGTAGGCGTCGTACCAGGCGTCGATCTGCTCCAGCGGCAGGCGCAGGGTGTCGCGGATCCAGTTGTTGAGGCGCACCTCGGTGACGTTCCCGGCCGTATCGAGCGACAGCAGCGGGGCGGTCAGCACGATGTCGTGCTCCTCGTCCTGGAAGCGGAAGTCGATCGGCGTCTCGGCGAGGCGGCGAAACGCCTCGGGATCCTGGCGGCGCAGCTTCTCGGCCGCGGCGAAGCCGTCGACGAAGGTCGACTCGCCGCCCTCGGCGTCGTTCTCCAGGCAGTAGAGCAGCTGGATGTCCGGCGGATGGCGCCAGTTCGGCAGGTCGGTGTGCAGCGCCAGGCCGATGGCGGTGTAGGCAGCGTTGTTGGGGTTGGGCTTGGAACGCACGTCGAAGCGGGCGCCGAAGTTGGTGGCGCGCAGCGGGCCGATGCGACCGGCCAGGCGGCTGACCTCCTCGTCGGCCAGCGGGCCGTCCTCGAGCAGCACCAGGCCGTCGCGCAGCAGGGCGGTCAGCCAGGCGCGCTCGCCCTCGGCGCCGGCCACGAAGTCGGCGTGGGCGACGCGCACGGGGCGGAAGTCCTCGCGCCAGGGCCGGCGGGTCGGCACGGCATCCGGGCGTGTCTGGCCGGGGCGGCGCTGCTGCAGCCAACCGGCGTCGAAGCGGCTGACGTGGCCGTCGGCCCAGGTCAGCGTCAGGTTGCCGTCCTCGAGGCGCACCTCGGGCGTGTCCGGCACCTCGAGGCCCATGTAGAGGCGCTCGCGGGTCATCGGATGGCGGCACTCGGCGCAGGCGCAGTGGTCGCGCAGCCAGGTCAGCGGGAAGGCGGCGCGTTCGCCGTCTTCCCAGGACAGGGTCAGGCGGGCGCCGGCGGCACTGGCCTCGACCAGGCCGGGGCCGCCGGCGTGGTCGTCGAGTTCGGCCATGGGCACGCTGGGGCGCGCCTCGGCGGTCGGCGTATCGGTCATGATCGGCTCCTTCATCGTTAATGCGCTAATGGTGACGGCTGGGCGGAGGCGCGACAAACGATTAATCTGGCGCCTATGACCCCAAAAAATTTATGTCAGACTTTTCCATGAAGCCCCTTCCTCCCCTGCTGTGGCTGCAGGCCTTCGAGGCCGCCGCCCGCACACTGAGCTTCACCGCCGCCGGCCACGAGCTCGGTGTCACCCAGGCCGCGATCAGCCAGCGCATTCGCCTGCTCGAGGATCGCCTGGGCCAGCGACTGTTCGTGCGTCATCCGCGCAGCCTGAGCCTGACCCCGGCGGGCCAGGCCTGGCTGCCGAGCCTGCAGGACGCCTTCACGCGGCTGGCCGAGGGCACCCGGGAGGTGTTCGGCGAGCCCGGCGAGTCGCCGGTGACCCTGCGCACCACGCCGGTGGTGCAGCAGAACTGGCTGGCCCCGCGGGTGGCGGCCTTCCGCGAGGCGCATTCCGAGATCGCGCTGCGCCTGGTCAGCGCCATCTGGCCGGACGACTTCGGCCCCGAGGGCGCCGATCTGGAGATCCGCTACGGCCGCGGCGACTGGCCGGGTGTGGAGGCGCTGTCGCTGGGTCAGGCGGTGATGGTGCCGGTATGCGCGCCGGCGCTGGCCGAGCGTTTCGCCACGCCGGCGGACCTGGCCGGCCATACCCTGCTGCATGCGGTGGGCTTCGCGGTGGGCTGGCCGGCCTGGCTGGAGGCGGTGG
This sequence comes from Halomonas sp. HG01, assembly GCF_000968715.2. Taxonomy (NCBI): domain Bacteria; kingdom Pseudomonadati; phylum Pseudomonadota; class Gammaproteobacteria; order Oceanospirillales; family Halomonadaceae; genus Halomonas; species Halomonas sp. HG01. The sequence goes on from NZ_CP022134.1 coordinate 407,736, forward strand.
GCGCCGCGGGGCTGGAATCGCGCTGTGCCGCGCTGTCCTGCGACAACCAGATGATGACCCTGGCGCTGGCGGCCCGCGGCGCGGGCATCGCGCTGACCCATCGGCGGCTGATCGAGGAGCGCGACGACCTGGTGGTGGCCCTCGAGCTCCCGGTGGAGAGCGATGAGGGCTTCTGGCTGGTGCGCCCGGCCCGACGCCAGCCGCGCCCGGAGGCCGAGCGACTGTGGGGCTGGCTGGCGCAGGGGCTGGACGATTAAGCACCGTATTGCCGACTGACTCGGCAGGCCGAGAGGTACGCTAGTCTTGAACGGGGAGCTTAAGCAAGGCTTAAGACATCGCCCGGACAATGGCCGTACGAGTCGCGACCGGGACAGGCAAAGGAGAGGCGCATGCGCGTGCTGCTGGTGGAGGACGACCCGCTGCTGGGCGATGGCATCAAGACCGCGCTGCAGCGCGAGGGCTACGCCGTCGACTGGCTGGAGAACGGCCGCGAGGCGATGGCGGCGGCCCGCTACGACGATTTCTCGGTGGTGGTGCTCGACCTGGGCCTGCCCGACGTCGACGGCATGAAGGTGCTCGAGGCGGTGCGTGGCCGCGGCTCGCTGCCAGTGCTGATCCTCACCGCCCGTGACGACATCGACTCGCGCCTGGCCGGGCTCGACGGCGGCGCCGACGACTACGTGCTCAAGCCCTTCGACCTCGCCGAGCTGCTGGCCCGCCTGCGGGTGGTGATGCGACGCGCCGAGGGCCGGGCCTCGCAGTTCCTCGACGTGGGCGAGCTGCGCATCGACGAGGCCCGCCATCGGGTGGTCTGGCAGGGCGAGGAGATTCCCCTGACGCGCCGCGAGTACGCGCTGCTGCTGGAGCTGGCGCGCCACGCCGACCGGGTGATGACCCGGCCGCGGCTGGAGAACCTGCTCTACGGCTGGGAGGAGGAAGTGGCCTCCAACGCCGTGGAAGTGCATGTTCATCATCTGCGCAAGAAGTTCCAAAAGGGCCTGATCACCACCATCCGGGGCGTCGGCTATCGGCTGAACGCCGGTGATGCATGAGGTCGATTCGCCGCTACCTGAGCCGCACCCTGGCGCTGGTCCTCGCCGGGGTGACGCTGCTGGTCGTCACCGCCGCCTACCTGATCACCGCCCACGAGACCGAGGAGATCCTCGACGCCCAGCTCAGCCTGCAGAACCGGGTGGTGGCCAGCCTGATCGGTCCGGATGCCTCCGAGGCGACCTATCGCCGGATCGCCGAGCGCATGAGCCATCCGAAGCGCCTCGCGAGCTTCTATCCGGATGGCGAGGCGCCGCTCGAGGCCGCCGGCCGGGGGGCGGCGCTCTATCATCACGAGGAACGCGAGCTGTCGCTGGGCTTCTGGCACCGCGACGGCCGCCCGTACCTGACCGGCGCGCCCTGGAGCGGGGCCGGGTCCTTCCCGCCGCCCGAGCAGGAGGGCTACGCCTGGGCCGAGTACGACGGCGGCCGCTGGCGGGTGTTCTCGATGTTCGACGAGGACAGCGGGCTGTGGATCCGCTCCGGGGTCAGCATCGAGTTCATGCACGAGCTCGAGCGCAAGGTGGCGCTGGGCAACCTGGTGCCGATGCTGCTGGCGCTGCCGCTACTGCTGGTCGCCATGGGCTGGATCGTGCGCCGCGGGCTGATCCCGATCGGCACCCTGTCGCGGGAAGTGGCCGGCCGCGACGACCGCGACCTGGCCTTCATCGACGTCGGGGTGCCCCGCGAGCTGTCGGGGCTGCGCGAGGCCCTCAACGACTTCATCGCTCGCTTGCGCGAGACCCTCGAGCGCGAACGGCGCTTCACCGCCGATGCCGCCCATGAGCTGCGCACGCCCCTGGCCGGGCTGAAGATCCACCTCGACAACGCCCGGGCCGGCGAGCGGGACTCGCTGGACAAGGCCTGTCGCGGCGTGGAACGGCTGCAGCGGGTGGTCGAGCAGCTGCTGGTGCTGGCGCGGCTGGACCGCCGCGAGGCCCGCGAGACCCGCGACATCGATCTCTATCCGCTGGTGCTCGAGCTGGTCGCCGAGCTGTGGCCCTGGGCCCAGGCCCGGCATCAGGAGATGACCCTGCACGGCGTTCAGGCGCTGTGGGTGCGTGCCGATCCGGTGGAGGCGGGCATCCTGATACGCAACCTGCTGGACAACGCCCTGCGCTACACGCCGGAGCACGGCGAGGTGGCGATCACGCTCTCCGAGACCGCCGACAGCGCCGTGCTGGCGGTGCGCGACAGCGGCCCGGGCATTCCCGAGGAGGCGCTGGCCACCATCACCGAACGCTTCCGGCGCGCCGCGGACCAGCGCACCACCGGCAGCGGCCTGGGGCTCGCGATCGTGCAGCAGCTGGCCGAGCGCCAGCAGGCCGGACTGACGCTGCGCAACTGCCATCCGCACGGCCTCGAGGCCGCGCTGCGCTGGCCGGCCCGGCCGCCGGCGCTTGCCCGCCCGGGGGCGGCGAGAACGGACGCGGCAGAGCGTAGAGGTCAGTCGGAGGACGGCGAGTGCCAGGACAGCGGATCGAGGCGGAAGTAGCGGCCGAGCAGGCCGTAGAGCTCGGGATAGGCGGCGTCCAGCGCCGCGGGGGCGGCGAAGAAATACTCGCAGCTCACCGCGAAGCACTCGCCCGGGTGGCTGGCGGCGTAGTCGTCGATGGGCGTGGCCTCGCCGCGGGCGAGATGCGCCTGGAGGTCGTCCCACACGGTGGTGAACACGCGATGCCAGTCCTGCGCGGCCATGTCGGCAGGCAGCGGCGGGAAGCCGTCGGCGTCCAGCGAGTTGGCCATGTCGAGCTTGTGGGCCAGCTCGTGGATCACCACGTTGAAGCCGTCGAGCCGGCCGCTTTCCATCAGGTCCGGGTAGGCGACCACCACCGGCCCCTGGTGGGAGGTCTCGCCGGCGCGCTCGTCGTCGTATTCGTGCATCACCCCGAATTCGTCCATCTCCTCCACCCGGCGATGAAAGGCGTCGGGCACGATCAGGATCTCGTGCAGGCCGGCGAAGGCCTCGCGGTGGGTGGCGTCGTCCCAGCCCAGGGTCAGCAGGCAGCCCTGGGCGGCGATGGCCAGCCGCGCCGGCACGTCGAAGTCGATCGCCGGGTCGAGCTCGGGATGGCGGCTCAGCCGCTTGGCATGGGCGAAGCGCCAGGCGCGATGGCCGAGGCGCTCGGCGGCGGCGTCGGGCAGGGCGGCGAGCAGCGGCAGCCGTGCCCGGGCCTCTTGCCACTCGGCCTCGGGGAAGGGGTGGCGGGCCTCGAAGCGGGCCGCCCGCCAGCGCCTCAGGCGCTCCAGCACGGCCTCAGCTCTCGTCCACGTCGCGGCCCGCGGATGGCCGGCCCCCGGACTTCCACGACCAGTCGCGCAGGCGCAGGTCGAACAGGTCCTGGCGGCGATCCTTGAGGTTGGTCACCGAGCCCTCGTTGCGCACCACGGTGAGCCGGGTCAGGTCCAGGTCCGAGAACATGATCATCTCGGTGTTGGGCGTGGTCTCGGCCAGCACGGCGTCGTGGGGGAAGGAGAAGTCCGAGGGCGAGAACACCGAGGACTGGGCGTACTGGATGTCGAGGTTCTCGATCGAGGGCACGTTGCCGACGCTGCCGCACAGCACCACGTAGCATTCGTTCTCGATGGCCCGGGCCTGGGCGCAGTGGCGCACCCGCAGGTAACCGTTCTTGGTGTCGGTCCAGAAGGGCACGAACAGGATGTCCATGTCCTGTTCGGCCAGCAGCCGCGAGAGCTCGGGGAATTCGACGTCGTAGCAGATCTGGATACCGACCCGACCGGCGTCGGTCTCGAACACCTGCAGTTCGTCGCCGCCCTCGATCACCCAGTCGCGGCGCTCCTGGGGGGTGATGTGCAGCTTGGCCTGGCGCTCGACGGAGCCGTCGCGGTGGCAGAGGTAGGCGACGTTGTAGAGTCGGTCCTCCTCGCCGAACTCGATCATCGAGCCGGCCACGATGTTGATGTTGTAGGCCACGGCCATGCGCGACAGCTCGGTCTTGAAGCGCTCGGTGAAGCCGGCCAGGAAGCGGATGGCGGCGATCTGGTCCTGCTGGGCGGCGCGGTCCTGCAGGCCCATCAGCGGGGCGTTGAACAGCTCCGGGAAGACCGCGAAGTCGCTCTGGTAGTCGGCCAGGGCGTCGACGAAGTACTCGACCTGCTGCAGCACCGCCTCCACCGAGTCGAACTCGCGCATCTGCCACTGCACGGCGCCGACCCGCACCTGGGTGCGGCGGCTCTCGAGCACCCGCTCGGCGGGTTCGAACAGGATGTTGTTCCACTCGAGCAGAGTCGCGTAGCCCTGGGACTTCTCGTCCTCGGGCAGGTACTTGCGCAGCAGGCGCTTGACCTGGAAGTCGTTGGCCAGCTGGAACGACAGGATGGGGTCGTGGATCTCCTTGCGCGCCACCTTGTCGATGTACTCCGCCGGCGAGAGCTCGTCGGCGTACTGGTGGTACTGGGGGATGCGGCCGCCGGCGAGGATCGCCCGCATGTTCATCGAGCGACACAGGTCCTTGCGCGCCTCGTAGAGCCGCCGGCCCAGGCGATAGCCGCGATAGTCCGGATGGATCAGCACGTCGAGGCCGTACATGGCGTCGCCCTCGGCGTCGTTGAGGATGATCTCGCGCTGGCCGATCAGGTCGTCGTACTGGTGAGGGTTGGAGAACTCGTCGTAGTCGACCTGCACGGTCAGGGCCACGCCGACCAGCCGGCCGTCGTCCTCGATGGCGATCTGGCCGTCCGGGAATTCCTCGATCAGCTTGTCGATGGTGTGCTCGGGCCAGGCGCCGCCGATGTCGTGATAGACGGCGTCCATCAGCGTCTTGAGCTGCGGGTAGTCGTCCTGCGTCAGGTTGCGCAGATTGAGATGCAGATCATCGAGGGACATGCCGCGGACTCTCCGGTCGGGGAACGAAAGCCGCAGTTTAGCAGCCCGCCGCGTCGGCGCCGACAGGCGTAGTGGGGGAGCCTCGCGATCGCACTCGATCTTCCGGCGTAATCGAAAAAGTCGTCGAGCGAAGGCTAGACAAGGCAAACATCAGCGAGGATGCGGAGTTTACTTGGGGGTAAATGAGCAGTTCGAGCTGATGTTTAACGCCGCATAGCCGAGCGCAGACACTTTCCTGCACGGTCAGCGCAGCTGACTGTCCTTGCTGCCCCGGCGATTGAAGCCGCCGCCCGGGCCCTGACGCCTGTCGCGCTCGGCCTGGCAGGCGAGGCACAGCCGCACGCCGGGCACGGCCTGGCGCCGTGCCTCGGGGATCGGCTCGCCGCATTCGTCGCATTCATGGGCGCTCTCGCCGCGGGGGATCGCGCGCCGGGCGCGCTCCAGCTCGTCCTGCACGCTGTCGTCGATCTGCTGCTGGACGTCGCCGTCCTTCGACCAGCCTCCGGCCATCTCGTGTTCCTCGTTCGCAGTGCGTGTTGTCGTGCGGCCTCCTAGTGCGTCTCGCGGCTCGCCGTGGGCAGCTCGCGGCGCGCCAGCGGCCGGGTCAGGGTCTGGGCCATCACCACGCCGGCCAGTATCAGGGCGCCGCCCAGGAAGTGGAAGCTGGAGACGGTCTCGCCCAGTGCGAGCATGGCGATGATGGCGCTGAACAGCGGCATCAGGTTGATGAAGATGCTCGAACGGTTGGCGCCGATGCGGCGGATGGCGTGCATCCACAGGTAGGTGGTGACGATGGAGGCGGGGATCCCGGCGTAGACGATCAGGCCGAGGTTTTCGGCGCTGACCGGCGTCATCGGTCCCGCCAGGTAGGGTGGCAGCAGCAGGAGCACGGCGAAGACCACCTGGGCGTAGAGCAGCACCCAGGGCGGCAGGTCGATCGTCCAGCGTTTGAGCATCACGCCGTAGAGCGCATAGCAGGTCGCGGCCACCACCATCAGGGCGTCGCCCACGGCGACCTCGAGGTCGAGCAGCGACAGCGGGTCGCCCTGGCCCAGCAGCACGCTGACGCCGACCAGCGCCAGCACCCCGCCGGCCACGCCGCCGAGGCTGGGCGGCTCGCGCAGGATCAGCGCACTGAGCAGCACCGTGATCAGCGGCACCATGGCGGCCAGGATGCCCATGTTGGTGGCCGAGGTGGTCTCGGCGGCCACGTAGGCCAGGCCCTGCCACAGCCCCATGCCCAGCAGGCCCAGCGTCGCCAGTTTCGGCCATTCGCGGCGGATGATGGCGCGATGGCGCCAGGCGGCGGAGGCGACGAAGGGCGTCATCACCGCCAGCGCCAGCAGCCAGCGCAGGAAGGCGATGCTGCTGGGGGCGATGGCGCCGACGGTCAGCTGGTTGATGGTCATGTTGCCCGACCAGATCAGCACGGCGCCGAGCGGCAGCAGGAAGACGAACGGTGACATGGCATCCTCGCGTCGATGAAAGGGCGGTCGTGAGCGGCCTGAAGATGAGCCTTCGATAATAAGGCCGTCGACGGCAGGGGACCAGACGCGAGCCGCCCCCTGGGTCGGCCACCGCGATGCGGCATGGGCCCAGGGGGCGGCGTCAGTGAGTGCGCGGCCTCAGCGCAGGGCGCGCAGCTCGCCGTTCAGCGCCTTGATGATGGTGTAGCACATCAGAATCATCACCACCGAGAAGGGGATCGCGGTGGCCGTGACGCCGGCCTGGAGCGCCGAGAGCCCGCCGCCGATCAGCAGCACGATGGCGATCAGGCCTTCCACCGTGGCCCAGAACATGCGCTGGGGGCGCGGCGCGTCGATCTTGCCGCCGGCCGTGATGGTGTCGATCACCAGCGAACCGGAGTCCGACGAGGTGACGAAGAAGATCAGCGCCAGGATGATGCCCAGGGTCGACATCAGGCCCGACAGCGGCAGTTCGTTGAGCATGCCGAACAGCGACAGCTCGGGGCTGTAGTTGTCGATCACGTATTCCTTGACCAGGCTACTTGCCGGATTGGCATAGAGCTGGTCGAGGGCGGTGGCGCCGAACACTCCCATCCAGATGAAGATGAACAGGCTCGGGATCAGCAGCACGCAGATCACGAATTCGCGCACCGTGCGGCCCCGGGAGACGCGGGCGATGAACATGCCGACGAAGGGCGCCCAGCTGACCCACCAGGCCCAGTAGAAGATGGTCCAGGACTGGCGATAGGCGTCGTCCTCGCGGCCGAAGGGCGCCGACAGCGGGATGAACTCCGTCACGTAGGTCTCGAGGCCGCTCCAGAAGCCGGTGAGCGCGGCCAGGGTCGGGCCGGCGAACAGCACGAAGAAGAAGAACAGCACGGCCATGCCCATGTTGATCTCGGAGAGCCGCTTCACGCCGCCGTCCAGGCCGCGCCACACCGAGACCAGCGCCACCGCGGTGACGGCCACGATCACGATCACCTGGGTGGTGATGCTGACGTCCAGGCCGAAGACGAAGTTCATGCCGGCGTTGGCCTGCTGGGCGCCGAGGCCCAGCGAGGTGGCCAGGCCGAACAGGGTCGAGAACACCGCCAGGATGTCGATGGCATGGCCCCACCAGCCCCAGACACGGTCGCCCAGCAGCGGGAAGAAGGCCGAGCGGATGGAGAAGGGCAGGCCCTTGTTGTAGGTGAAGATGGACAGCGCCAGTGCCATGACCACGTAGACGGCCCAGCCGTGGATGCCCCAGTGCAGATAGGTGCCGGCCAGGCCCATGGCGGTGGCGTCGGCGACGGCCTCCGGGTTCAGCCCCCCGTCGGCGTCGAAGGGCGAGGGCGTGCCCAGTGGCGAGGAGACGTTGGCGTGGTAGACCGGTTCCAGCACGCCGAAGAACAGCAGGCCGATGCCGATGCCGGCGGCGAACAGCATCGCAAACCAGGAGAGATAGCCGTACTCCGGCGTGGCGTCGGGCCCGCCCAGGCGGACCTTGCCGTAGGGCAGCACGACCAGTGCCAGGCAGAACAGGATGAAGCCATCCACCACGATCATGAAGTAGCTGTCGAGGGTGCCGGTGGAGAAGCTGACGATGGACTGGAAGAGGCTGCCGGCCCGTTCGGGGAACAGCAGGGTGAGGACGATGAAGGCGATCGAGGCCAGCGCCGAGATGGCGAACACCCGGTTATGGATATCGAAACCGATGGGGCCCAGGCTGCCCTCGATGTTGTCCTGGCCGACGGTGTAGTCCGTCTGCATGTCGCTCGACACCGTGGCGGGTGTCGGCTCGCTTGGATGATTCATGAAAGACTGCTCCTGCATGGGGGAGGCGAAATGGCCGACGGAGTCTCTCATACGTCGGCCGGACCGTATGTTCGGTAGCGGCCCGGCCGCGTATCAAAGCCGACTTCGGCACGGCCTCCTGCGGGGAAGTGAAGCGGGCCCGGCGCCTGGCCGGATCGGGCGCTGCCGCCGGAAGCCCGGCGGCGGCGCAGGGTCAGGCCTGCTCGGCGTCGACTCTCGGAAAGCGCGAGCGTGCCTCGAGATCGTCCAGGTCGATGGTGTTGCGCATGTACTGGACGCTGGCGTCGAAGTGCGGCTGATGATCCCAGGGCGTGACCCTGCCCTTCATGTTAGCGCGGGCCACCAGCTTGCGACGGCGCTGGCTGTCGAGCACCTGCTGGTGCAGCCGCTCGATGTCCCAGCGGCCGGCCACCTCGTCGCGGAACTGCCGGCACACTTCCCGGTGGGCGGGATCCTCGGCCAGATTGGTCAGCTCCAGCGGGTCGGCCTCGAGGTCGAACAGCTGGTCCGGATCCGGGGTGGAGTGGACGAACTTGTAGCGGCCGCGTCGGATCATCAGCAGCGGCGCGATGGCGCCCTCGCCGCAGTACTCGCCGATCACCTCGTCGTGGCCGCCCTGGCCGGTGAGGTGGGGAATCAGGCTGCGGCCGTCGACGGGCACGGCGTATTCCGGCGCCTGGCCGTCGTTGCCCCATTCGGCGAAGGTCGGCAGCAGATCCATGGTGGAGACGGACTGCTTGACCCGGCCGGCGGCGTAGCGGCCCGGCGCGTGGACGATCATCGGCACCCGGGCGGAGCCCTCGAACCAGCTCATCTTGTACCACAGGCCGCGCTCGCCGAGCATGTCGCCGTGGTCGCCGGAGAACACGATGATGGTGTCCTCGGCGAGTCCGCTCTCCTCGAGGGCCTTCAGCACCTTGCCCAGCTGGTCGTCGACGTAGCTGATGGCGCCGTAGTAGGCCCGGCGCGCGTTGCGGATCTGCTCGTCGGTGACGGTGTCCTCGTCGCACTGGTAGACGTGGCGCAGGCGCTTGGAGTGCGGATCCATCAGCTCGCGGCAGTAGGGCACCCGCGGCATGTCGATCTCGTCGTGCGCGTAGCGGTCCCAGTATTCCTGCGGAATGGTGTAGGGATCGTGCGGGTGGGTCAGCGAGACCGTCAGGCAGAAGGGACGGTCCTGGTCGCTGCGTGCGTAGTCATAGAGGAAGCGCTGGGCGCGGAAGGTCACCTCGTCGTCGAAGTCGAGCTGGTTGGAGCGCACGCAGGGCCCGGCCTGGGTGACCGAGGACATGTTGTGGTAGTAGCTGGGGCGCGACTCGACGTCCTCCCAGTCGACGTACCAGCCGAAGTCGGCCGGATAGATGTCGGAGGTCAGGCGCTCCTCGAAGCCGTGCAGCTGGTCCGGGCCGCAGAAGTGCATCTTGCCGGTCAGCGCCGTCAGGTAGCCGGCGTCGCGCAGGTAGTGGGCGTAGGTCGGGGTGTCGGCGGCCAGCTCGGCGGCGTTGTCGAAGCCGCCGATGCGCGAGGGCAGCTGGCCGGCCATCAGGGTGAAGCGCGACGGCGCGCACAGCGGGCTGTTGCAGTAGGCCGAGTCGAACACCACGCCTTCTTCCGCCAGGCGCGACAGGTTCGGCGTCTTGACCACCCTGTGGCCGTAGAACGGCAGCGACGGCGCCGCCATCTGGTCCGCCATCAGAAACAGGATATGGGGTTGCTTGCGCGCCATGGGAGCTCCTCTTGTTCATTGTGGCCACGCGCATCGTCGTGGTCGCCGCGTCGGTGTGTGTCGAGGCGACAGTCTCCCTGCTAATCTCAAACCCTGTAAACTCGCTGATTTTTTATGTCTGGAATTAGATTAACTAATGTCTTTGATGGATAAACGGGTATCGCCCAACGGCCTGCGGGTGTTCGAGGCGGCGGCTCGCCACCTGAGCTTCACCGCCGCCGCCCGGGAGCTGCGCTCCACCCAGTCGGCGGTCAGCCAGCAGGTCCGTGCCCTGGAGGAGCAACTCGGCCTTAAGCTGTTCGATCGCGTGCACCGCGGCGTACGCCTCACCGAGCCGGGCCAGGCGCTGTTCGAGGCCGTGCAGGAGGGATTCGGGACCATCGAGCGCACCATCGATCGGCTCCAGTGTCGCCATCGCAATCCGCGGCTGAACATCCTCACCGACTTCTCGCTGGCCTCCTACTGGCTGCTGCCGCGGCTGCCCGACTTCCGCCGCCGGCATCCCGACATCGACGTGCGCATCCAGACCAACCAGGGCGTGTTCGACTGGCAGGGCCAGGAGGTCGACATCGCCATCGTGTTCGGCGACCGCCGCGGCCTGGAAGGCGCGACGCGGCTGCTGGACGAGGAGGTGTTTCCGGTCTGCAGCCCCGGTTTCCTTGGCCAGCACGGCCCGATCGACGGGCTGGCGCGCCTCGGCGAGGTGCCGCTGCTGACGCTGAGCGCCGACCAGGGGCAGCAGTGGCTGGACTGGCCCGGCTACTTCGTGCACCTGGGCGGCCGGGCGCAGCCGGCGCCATCGGAGCTGATCTTCAACAACTATCCGCTGCTGGTGCAGGCGGCGATCGCCGGGCAGGGGGTCGCGCTGGGCTGGCGGGGGCTGGTCGACGACCTGATCGAGCGCGGCATGCTGGTGGCACTCGACGGCCTCTCGCTGAGCACCTCCAACGGCTACGGGGTGATCGACGTCCACCCCGAGGATCGGCGCGACGCCAAACGGGCTTTCATGGCCTGGATACTGGCCGGCTGAGCGTCCTCGACACGAAAAAGCCCCGGCCTGGGCCGGGGCTCGCGTTGCCGTTGACTGCCTGAGGGCCTGTCCTTCAGTCCTCGGGGTCGTTGGCGGAATCCACACCGCTTGCGGGGGCCACCTCGTCGTCGACGCTGCCCTCGGCGTGGGTGGCGGCATCTTCGGCGGGGTCGTTGGCGCTGTCCGTACCGCCTTCCTCGACGATCGGATCGTCGCCCATCGCACCGTCATGACCTTCCATGGTGCCCTGCTCGACCTCGTTGGCACTGTCGACGCCCTGGTTGGGGGCCAGTTCGTCTTCCTCGTGATGTGACGCCAGGGCGGCGCCGGACAGCATCATCAGAGCGCTGAGGGTGACGGCAGCGGTCGCAATACGTTTCATGGTGCACCTCTCATCCGTTTGGGTGTGATAGGCATCCGTGCATTTCGTCGAATGCTATACAAAACCTATGCAAAAATTCCCGGATACGCAAGGGGGATGCCTGAAACGACAGGAGCCCGGCCATGGCCGGGCTCCTGTCGTCGGGACGAGAGAGGTGCTGGAAGCGTCAGGTCAGGCTGGCCACGGCGGCCTTGGCGATCTGCACGTCCTGGTCGGGCTTGACGCCGGAGATGCCGATGCTGCCGGCCACCTGGCCGTCGACGATCACCGGTACGCCGCCAGACAGCAGGGCCTGCAGCGGTGCGGTGGCGAAGGCGGTGCGGCCGTTGTTGATCATCTCCTCGAACACCTGGGTCTCCTTGCGGCCGATGGCGGCGTTGCGCGCCTTCTCGGTGGCGACGCCGGCGCTGAAGGGCGCGGCGCCGTCCAGCCGGCGCAGGCCGAGCAGGTGACCGCCATCGTCGGCCACGGCGATGGTCACGGACCAGCCGTTGGCCTCGGCTTCCTTCTGTGCCGCATCGAGCAGGACGTTGACGTCGTCCAGGGTCAGTACAGCTTTGGTCTGCATCTGGTTAGCTCCTTCTTGGGATGTCTGGGGGTATCAGTCTGTCATTGAAAAGCGCCGTGGACGATCATGCCAGCGCCTCGTCCACGATCTAGATCCAGTGCCTGACCGGAGTGCGGCCGGCGCCGTTCAGGTGCGTCTGGCAGCTGAAGGAATGAGCGCGCGTCACGATCATGCCAGCGCCTCGTCCACGATCTCGATCCAGTGTCTGACCGGGGCCCGGCCGGCGCCGTTCAGGTGCGTCTGGCACCCGATGTTGGCCGTCACGATCACTTCCGGATCGCCGGCCTCCAGGGCGTCGAGCTTGTTGTCGCGCAGTTCGGTGGCGAGCTCGGGCTGGGTCACCGAGTAGGTGCCGGCCGAGCCGCAGCACAGGTGGGCGTCCTGCACCGGGGTCAGCGAGAAACCGAGCTTGGCCAGCACGGCATCGACGCTGCCACCGAGCTTCTGGGCGTGTTGCAGGGTGCAGGGGCAGTGGAAGGCCAGGCGCTTGTGCTCGCGCAGCGTCAGCGGTTCGAGGTCCTCGTCGCGCAGGATCTCCACCAGGTCCTTGGCCAGGGCGCTGATGCGCGCGGCTTTCTTCGAGTACTCGGGGTCGTCGGCCAGCACCTCGCCGTATTCCTTGACCATGGCGCCGCAGCCGCTGGCGGTCTGCACGATGGCCTCGCAGCCGGCCTCGATGTGAGGCCACCAGGCGTCGATGTTGGCGCGCATCCGCGCGCGGCCGGCGTCCTGGGCATTGAGGTGATAGTCGATGGCGCCGCAGCAGCCGGCCTCCGGGGCCGGCGTCAGGCCGATGCCGAGGCGGTCGAGCACCCGGGCGGTGGCGGCGTTGGTGTTGGGCGAGAGCCCCGGCTGCACGCAGCCCTCGAGGATCAGCATCTGGCGCTCGTGACGGGCACCCTCGGGGCGGCTGCCGGCGTCCACCGGCGCCGGCGGCATCTTGTCGCGCAGGGCGCCGGGCACCAGCGGGCGGAAGGTCTGGCCGAGCTTGAGCAACGCCTGGAAGCGGGCCGGCTCGACCAGCGCCTTGCGCAGGCCGAAGCGAAGCGCGCGCTCGGCGGCGGGCCGCGGCGCCCGGCGCTCGATCTCGGCGCGGCCGATGTCGAGCAGCTTGTGGTATTCCACCCCGGACGGGCAGGTGGTCTCGCAGTTGCGGCAGGTCAGGCAGCGGTCCAGGTGCAGCCGGGTCTCCTCGGTGACGACGTCGTCTTCGGGATTCTCCAGCATCTGCTTCATCAGGTAGATGCGCCCACGGGGGCCGTCGCGCTCGTCGCCCAGCAGCTGGTAGGTGGGGCAGGTGGCGTTGCAGAAGCCGCAGTGCACGCAGGTGCGCAGCACCCGGTCGGCCTCGCGGATGTGCGGCTGTTCGAGATCCTGTTCGGTGAAGTGCGTCTGCATGTCAGAGCTCCGCGTAGAGTCGGCCCGGATTGAAGATGCCCTTCGGGTCCAGCTCGGCCTTGAGCCGGCGGTGGTACTTGAACATCACCTCGGGCAGCGGGGTGAAGGGCTCGGCGGCGCCGGGCGTGAGGCAGGTGGCGTGTCCGCCGGCGGCGGCGCAGGCATCACGCAGGGCCTCGGCGGGCAGGTCGCTTCTCAGCCAGCGCTGGGCGCCGGCCCAGTCGTGGAGCATGGCCTGCTCGTCGAGGCCGTCGGCCTCGAGGCGGGCGCGCTGGGGCAGCGAGATGCGCCACAGCGGGCGGTCGTCATCGCCGCCGAAGAACGGCAGGCGCTGCTCGCGCAGGTCGTCCCAGAAGCCGGGATCGAGGTCCTCGCCGCCGAGGCGCGCGCGGGTGGTGGCCACCGAGCCGGGGCCGCCCTCGAGGCGCAGGTGCAGGGCGCCGTCCTGCCAGGCGGCGGCGGTCAGCGGCAGTGGATGACGGCCCCATTCGGCGAGGCGCTCGCGGGCCTCGTCCAGCGGCATCTCCAGCCGCAGGCCGTGGCAGGCCGAGGGGCGCGGCAGCACCTTGAGCGTGACCTCGGTGAGCAGCCCCAGGCCGCCCTGGGCGCCGACCATCAGCCGCGACAGGTCGTAGCCGGCGACGTTCTTCATCACCTCGCCACCGAAGCGCTGTTCGTCGCCGGTGTGGGTGATCACCCGGGCGCCGAGCACGAAGTCGCGCACGGCACCGGCCCAGGGGCGACGCGGGCCGGAGAGTCCGGCGGCGACCGTACCGCCGACGGTGGCGGCGTCGCCGAAGTGCGGCGGCTCGAAGGGCAGCATCTGGTCGTTCTCGGCCAGCGCCGCTTCCAGTTCGGCCAGCGGGGTGCCGGCGCGCACCGAGACGATCAGCTCCACCGGGTCATAGCCGGTGATGCCGCGATGCTCGCGGGTGGCGAGCGTCTCGGCCTCCCCGGTGCGGCCCCGAACCTGTCGACCATAGAAGGCCTTGGTGTCACCGCCGACGATGCGCAGCGCCGTGCCCGCGGCGTTGGCCTGGCGGACGCGCTCGCCCAGCTCGGTGCTGATGTCCCGGTCCTGCGGGGATGTGGATGTGGCCATGATCATTCCTCAAAAACGGGGCAGCTCGGGGTGCGGCAGCTCGCCGCCGTGCACGTGCATGGCGCCGAACTCGGCGCAGCGCGCCAGGGTCGGGATGTTCTTGCCCGGGTTGAGCAGGCCCTCGGGGTCGAAGGCCGCCTTCACCGCGTGGAAGGTGGTCAGCTCGTCGCTGCCGAACTGGGCGCACATCTGGTTGATCTTCTCGCGGCCCACGCCGTGCTCGCCGGTGATCGAGCCGCCGGCCTCCACGCACAGCTCGAGGATCTTGCCGCCCAGTGCCTCGGCCTGCTCGAGCTCGCCCTCGCGGTTGGCATCGAACAGGATCAGCGGATGCATGTTGCCGTCGCCGGCGTGGAAGACGTTGGCGACCTTCAGGCCGTAGGCCTCGGACAGGTCGGCGATGCCCTGCAGCACGCGGGGCAGCTCGCGGCGGGGGATGGTGCCGTCCATGCAGTAGTAGTCCGGCGACATGCGGCCCACCGCGGGGAAGGCGTTCTTGCGCCCGGCCCAGAAGCGGGCGCGCTCGGCCTCGTCGCGGGCCTGCTGGATGTCGATGGCGCCGGCCCTCTCGAGCACCTCGCGGACCCGGTCGGCGTCGTCGTCGACGTCGGCTTCCACGCCGTCCAGCTCGCACAGCAGGATGGCCTCGGCCTCGACCGGATAGCCGGCGTGGATGAAGTCCTCGGCGGCGCGGATCGCCAGGTTGTCCATCATCTCGAGCCCGCCGGGGATGATGCCGGCGGCGATGATGTCGCCCACGGCGCGACCGGCCTTGCCCACGTCGTCGAAGCTGGCCATCAGCACCTTGGTGGTCTCGGGCTTGGGCAGCAGCTTGACGGTGATCTCGGTGACCACGCCGAGCATGCCCTCCGAGCCGTTGAACAGCGCCAGCAGGTCGAAGCCCGGGGCGTCCAGCGCCTCGCTGCCGAGGGTCATGCGCTCGCCCTCGATGGTGAGGATCTCGACCTTCATCACGTTGTGCACGGTCAGGCCGTACTTGAGACAGTGCACGCCGCCGGCGTTCTCCGCCACGTTGCCGCCGATGGAGCAGGCGATCTGCGAGGAGGGGTCCGGCGCGTAGTAGAGGCCAAAGGGCGCGGCGGCCTCGGAGATGGCCAGGTTGCGCACGCCGGGCTGGACGCGGGCGATGCGGGCATCGGGGTCGATCTCGAGGATCTTGCTGAAGCGCGACATCACCAGCAGCACGCCCTGCTCCAGCGGCAGGGCGCCGCCGGAGAGGCCGGTGCCGGCGCCGCGGGTGACCACCGGCACGCCCAGTGCCCGGCAGCCCTTGAGCAGCGCCTCGACCTGGTCGAGGGTCTCGGGCAGAGCGACCAGCATGGGCATGACGCGATAGGCGGCCAGGCCGTCGCATTCGAAGGGGTGCAGGTCCTCCTCGCGATGGAGCAGCGTCAGGCCGGGGGCGGCCTGCTGCAGGCTGGCGAGCACCTCCGCCTTGTCTCGGCGGGGCAGCTCGCCGTCGAGTCGTGCGTCGTAGTGGATGTTCATGACGGCTCCGGCTGGTGAGGCGGCGATGGCATGACCGCGATCAGAACACGCCTCTTGCGTTTGCAGAAATATTTTCCAGTTGTTTCCCTGTCCACGCTCGTTTGCCGCGAGAGCGAATCGTCGCCGCGTTGTCAGGGAAGGTCCGATAAGGAAACGATACGACCCGCAGGGCGCCGATGGCTATGCTGGATCAATGGTAAGACCAATTGCATGCCGCGCTTCTTGCGTCGAAGGGCGATGATCTTCATGGACAATCAAGGGGTTAGGCATCGGAGCGCCGAGGATGATCGAACCATCGCCCGGCGCTCGTTAGACTAATGAACGAGTCGTCCCGAGCCCGCCCGCGGCCTTGGCCGTGGGCGGGCGCCGGCTCAGCCGAGGGCCAGCAGCGGGTCGCCGATGCCGAAGACCTGAATGGCCACCAGGCCTATCAGCCCCGCCGCCAGCACGTAGTAGAGCGTCGGCAGGATCGTCTTGCGGATGGTGATCCCCTCGCGGCCGAGCAGGCCCACGGTGGCCGAGGCCGCGACCACGTTGTGGATGGCGATCATGTTGCCCGCGGCGGCGCCGACGGCCTGCAGGGCCACCATCAGGGCCGTGGAGACGCCGAGCTGCTGGGCCACGTTGAACTGGAAGTCCGACAGCATCAGGTTGGACACGGTGTTGGAGCCGGCGATGAAGGCGCCGAGGGCACCCACGGCGGGCGCGAACAGCGGGTAAATGTCACCGACGCCGTCGGCCACCAGGCTCGCCATGGCCACCGGCATCGACACCAGGTCGGCGGTATTGACGCCGGAATTGATCAGGATACGCACCATGGGGATGGTGAAGACCAGCACGAAGCCGGCACCGGCCAGGGTGCGGGTGGATTCGCCGAAGGCGGCACGCAGCTCGCCGAGGCGCATGCGATGCAGCAGCGCGGTGAGCAGTACCACCGCCACCAGGATGCCGCCGGGCAGGTAGAGCGGCTGGATGCTGCCGGAGATGCCGGCCTCGCCGAGGATGTTGCTCCAGCTCAGGCTCACCGAGGTCAGCACCTGTTTCAGCGGGTCGATGGTGCGCGAGGCGACCAGCAGCACGGCCAGCAGCACGTAGGGCAGCCAGCCCATGGCGGTGGAGATGGGCGTCTTGCCGACCACCTCGTCGGTCTTGATGACCAGCTTGCCGATCCAGTGGTCCGGCCAGGAGGTCGATGCCGGGAAGTCCCAGCTTTCCCTGGGGATCAGGAAGCCGCGGCGGGCGGCCGGCACGACGATGGCCAGGCCGACCATGGCGCCGATCATCGACGGGAACTCCGGCCCCAGCAGCACGCCGGCCAGTGCATAGGGCACCACGAAGCACACGCCGGCGAACAGCGCGAACGGCGCGATGGCCAGGCCTTCCTTCCAGGAGCGGTTGGCGCCGAAGAAGCGCACCATCACGGTAACCATCAGCAGCGGCATGAACACGCCGACCAGGGCGTGGACGACCGCGACCTCACCGGCCACCAGGTGGAAGTAGTCGAGCCAGCTGCTGCCACCGGCTTCCAGGGCGGCGGTGATCCCGTTCCTGTCGAGACCGCCCGAGACGCCGACCACGATCGGGGTGCCCACGGCGCCGAAGGATACCGGGGTGGACTGGATCATCATGCCGACGACCACGGCGGCCAGCGCCGGGAAGCCGAGCGCCACCATCAGCGGGGCGGCCACCGCGGCCGGGGTGCCGAAGCCCGAGGCGCCCTCGATGAAGCAGCCGAACAGCCAGGCGACGATGATGGCCTGGACGCGGCGGTCCGGACTGATGCCGGAAAAGCCGTTGCGGATGGCGGTGATGCCGCCGGAATGCTTGAGCGTGTTGAGCAGCAGGATGGCGCCGAAGATGATCCACAGGATCGCCACCGTCAGCATCAGGCCCTGCAGGGTCGAGGCCAGCACCCGAGTGGTGGTCATGTCCCAGGCGAACAGGGCGATGACGGCGGTCACGGCGAAGACGATCGGCATGGCGACCCGCGCCGCCATGCGCAGGCCGATCAGCAGGATCCCCGCCAGCAGCAGAGGAGTGAACGCCAGTAGCGCCAGTAGAGAGTCGTGCATGGATGAGGTCCCTCATCGATGATGGTGTTGTTGTGGGTCGCGTGCGGGCGACGATCCGCGGGAACCTTACGGCCGGCCGCGTGGATTGACCATCCAGGGTAAATTGGTATGACCACTATTTCTGGCTCGAAAAGTTTGTCTTACCTTTAAGAAAGGCATGCTGGATCAAAGAGTTAACGCCATTGGAATGAAAGCGAGCGACCTTTTGGCCGGCACGGTGCTTCGACCAATAGACAAGATCGGGCGCGCCGCCCGCGGCGTGCGGGAAAGGCGCCGGCCTGTCACCATCGGGTTTTCACCAAGCGACGAGGAGTCGGCATGACACCTGTGCTCTATGATCTCTGCGGCATCGACGAGCGACTGCGGTTCTCGCCCTACTGCTGGCGCGTTCGCTACGCCCTGGCCCACAAGGGGCTCGGCGTCGAGACGCGGCCCTGGCGGTTCACCGACAAGGAAGCACTGGCCTTCGCCGACACCGACAAGGTGCCGGTGCTGGTCGATGGCGACGAGACGGTGACCGACAGCTACGACATCCTGCGCTACCTGGATCGCGCCTATCCCGAGGCGCCGCTGCTCGGCGAGGGGGAGGCGGAGGCCCGCGCCCGCTTCTTCAAGCACTATGCCGAGCGTGCCCTGGCGCCGGCCATCCTGCGCACCATCGTCATGGACCTGTTCAACGCCATCCACCCCGACGACCGTGCCTACTTCCGCGAAAGCCGCGAGGCGCGCCTGGGCCGCAGCCTCGAGGAGTTCCACTCCCCGGCCAAGGGGCTGTCGCAGCTCGACGCCGCCCTGGCGCCGCTGCGTGGCCGCCTCGAGGAGGCGGATTTCCTCGACGGCGACGCCCCGGCCGGCGCCGACTACCTGGTGTTCGGCTTCTTCATGTGGGCGCACTGCGTGTCCAGCGCCGACCTGATCTCCAATGCCGATCCGGTCTACGCCTGGCGCGAGCGCATGCTCGACCTGCACGACGGGCTGGGTCGCGAGGCGACGCGGGTGACCGATATCGAGGGCGCCTATCGCTAGGGCAGGCCCGGCTGCACGAGGCGATACGCCGAGGGAGGGAGAGCATCAGCGGGATGAAAAAAGCCATGTTGCAGCGCACAAAATCGCCTGCTATGTTGCAATGCAACACGGGCCGTCGCCCGCTGTGCGTCCCTAATCGGAGGTGGAGCATGACCCAGGCAGCGAACGCCAAGACCGGTGAGCAGTTCGAATCCCTCTTCGTGACCCCGATGCGCGCCTATGGCGCCCTCAATCTCGAGACCGCCGAGAAACTGATGGCGACCCAGTTCGGCGCCGCCGAATCGGTGTCCGAGGCGACCCTGGCCCAGGCCCGCGGCTGGCTGTCGGTGAGGAGCGCCGAGGACGTCCAGAAGGCCTTGGACGGGCAGCAGCAGGCCATGCAGTCGCTCGGCGACCGGCTCAAGTCCGACGCCGAGACCCTGCTGAGCCTCGGCCAGGACTACGCCCAGAAATGCCAGACCCTGGCCGAGCAGCAGTTCAAGGCACTCGGCGCGAAGTAACCGACCATCCTCGGCGTCCGGCTGGCCTTGGGGCTGCCGGACGCCGACCGAGCAAGGGGGCCCTGCCGGGCCTTTGGGGCCATCGCCATGCGATGGCCCTTTTTTGTGGCCGAGACGATCAGCCGTGTTCGGTGCCGAGCAGGCGCACGACCTCGTCGTCGCTGACCTGGCCGAAATCGGCGAAGAACTGGCCGACGGCGCCGAAGCTGGCCGGGGCCTCCAGGCAGACTACCTCGTCGGCGAGGGCCTCCAGGCGGACCACGGTCTCGGGCGGGGCGGCGCCCAGGGCAGCGATCAGCCACGCCGGGTGGCGGTGCTTCAGGGTCTCCAGCGCCATGGCCATGGTGGCGCCGGTGGCGCTGCCGTCGTCCACCACCACCACCACGCGCCCCGCCGGATCGATGGGCGCGCGTACCGGCGTGTAGCGGCGCCGGCGTTCGGCCAGCAGCGCCTGCTGGGTCTCGATCTCGCTGGCGATCTGCCGCTCGTCATAGTGGGCGGCCGCAGGCTCGAGCTGCACGCGTTCCTCTTCACCCACCGCGCCGATGGCGTACTCCGGATTGCCCGGCGCGCCGAGCTTGCGCACCAGCACCACGTCCAGCTCGCCCTCCAGCGCATCGGCGATCAGCCGCCCCATGGGCACGCCGCCCCGGGGGATCGCGAGGATCAGGGGGCGTTGTTCCTTCAAGGGCGCCAGCCGATGGGCCAGCTGTTCGGCGGCATCCCGACGGTCACGAAACATGGCGGACTCCGCTATCGCCTGCATGGCTTGGAGTCTAGTTCAGTCGACGGGCATTCGCGGCCAAGGCCTGGTTGATTGTATACAGTTTTAGTAGCTATGGTATCTCTTGATACCGATAATTGTGTATCCAAGTGCCGGCATCAACCTGCCGGTGCGACGCTGACGGCTGAACGCACAACAACACCACACCGAAGGCCGAGACCATGCAGAGCAATACCAACAACACCTCGCTATTCGACTTCCACGGCAGGCCGCGCCTGCTCAAGGCGCTGCCGATCTCCCTGCAGCACGTGCTGGCGATGATCGCCGGCGTCATCACCCCACCGATCATCATCGCCGGCGTGGTCGGCGCCACGCCGGCGGAGAAGCTGCAGCTGATCCAGATCGCGGTGCTGGCCTCCGGGGTCTGCACGCTGTTCCATCTCTACGGGGTGTGGAAGTTCGGCGCCCGGCTGCCGGCGATCTTCGGCGTGGGCTTCGCCTACGTGCCGACGCTGATCGCCGTGGGCGGCCAGTTCGGCATCGAGGGCATCCTCGGCGCCCAGCTGATCGGCGGCATCACCATGATGGTGGTGGGCTACTTCATCCAGTACATCCGCCACCTCTTTCCGCCGGTGGTGGCGGGCACCGTGGTGCTGGTGATCGGGCTGTCGCTGTACGACATCGCCATCCGCTACATCGCCGGCAGCGGCAACGTCGACGCGCCGCAGTTCGGCGAGCTGAAGAACTGGGGCGTGGGCGCTCTGACCCTGGTGACGGTGCTGCTGGCCTCCCAGTTCGGCCGCGGGGTGGTCAAGCTGTCGGCGATCATCGTCGGCATCCTGGTCGGCTACCTGGTCGCGCTGCCGCTGGGCATGGTCGACTTCGGCCCGGTGGCCAGTGCCGCCTGGGTCGCCGTGCCGACGCCGATGCCGTTCGAGATGGAGTTCCACTCCGCCGCCATCGTCTCGCTGGTGGTGATCTGCGTGATCAACTCGGTGCAGACCATCGGCGACCTGTCGGCGACCAGCGTGGCCGGCATGAACCGCGAACTGCGGACCCGAGAGCTGACCGGCGGCCTGCTCGGCAACGGCCTGACCACCGCCGTCAGCGCCTTCTTCGGCGCCCTGCCGACCTCCACCTTCAGCCAGAACGTGGGCATCGTGGCCATGACCAAGGTGATCAGCCGCGCCGTGCTGGCCATCGCCGGCGTCTTCATGCTGCTGGCCGGCTTCAGCCCCAAGTTCGGCGCCCTGATGACCACCATTCCCTATCCGGTGCTGGGCGGCGCCACCATCACGGTGTTCGGGATGATCACCATGACCGGCATCCAACTGCTGACCAAGGACGAGATGTCGGCGCGCAACATGACCATCGTCGGACTGGCCCTGGCGCTCAGCCTGGGCATCGCCGCGGTGCCCTCGGCCATCGCCGAGTTCCCGCAGACCCTGCAGAACGTGATCGGCGGGGCGCCGATCGTGGTCGCGGCGATCACCGCCTTCGTGCTCAACCTGGTGCTGCCGCGTACCACCCTGGCCGACGAGGCCCGGGAGCGCGAGGCCATCGCCGAGGCGGATGCCGCCGCCGAACAGGCCGCCCGTGGCGAGCCTCGGGCGGACGGCGGCCGAGTCGCCTCCGGCGCCGGCGACTGACGTTTTCACTCATCCGCGGGCACGTAAAAGGCGCCGCCGGGATTCCGGCGGCGCCTTTCTGGTGAGGCGGTTGGCAGCGGCGGGGCGCTCAGCCGACCCGTGCCTCCAGCCGGAAGGCGGCGATGCGGTTGATCTGCTCGATGGCGGTGCGGCGCTCCTCGTCGAGGCCGTGCTCGAGGCGCGTCTCGAAGGCGGCCAGGATGGCGTGGCGATCGCTGCCCTTGACCGCCATCACGAAGGGAAAGCCGAAGCGCTGCTTGTAGGCGGCGTTCAGGCGCTCGAAGCGGGCCATCTCCTCCGGCGTGCACTGGTCGAGGCCGGCGCCGGCCTGCTCGCGGGTGGAATCATCGGTGAGATCGCCGGCGATGGCGGCCTTGCCGGCCAGGTCCGGGTGGGCGCGAATCACCTCGAGCTGGCGCTCAGGCTCGGCCTCGTTCAGCACCCGGCCCATGGCCGCGGCCAGGCCCTCGGGGCTGTCCTGCTCGGCGCCCAGGCCGCGCTGCCAGGCCAGCTCGGCCACCCAGGGCGAATGCTCGTAGATGTCGCCGAACTGCTCGACGAAGGCGGCGCGGTCCAGCTGGCTGGGGCGCGGGGAAAGCGTCTTGTGGTTCATGCTCGGGTCTCCGTGATGGACGTCGATGTGGTCCGTCTCAGGGTAGCGATAAAAGTGTATACAATAAAGTGTTTGAAATGTACGCTATCCAAGTCTAGAACTGTTGATAGACGTGATGCCCGCGCCATGGGGCGTCATCACAGGATATACGCCGGCCGGATCGGCGCCCGGATTCGGGCCCCGAAGGACGACGGCGGCACACCACAACACGCGAGGAGACGACGATGGGCTATCTCACCACCCACGTGCTGGATACCTCCCTGGGCCTGCCGGGCGAGGGCATCCGCATCGAGATCTACCGCCTGACGGGCGGCGAGCGCCAGCGGCTCGGCGAGGTCGTGACCAACGACGACGGCCGCTGCGACGCGCCGCTGCTGGAGGGCGAGGTCTTCGTCGCCGGCGAGTACGAGCTGGTCTTCCATGCCGGCGAGTACCTGGACCGCCGCGGCGTGGCCGCGGACGGGCCGCGCTTCCTCGACGTGATCCCGTTGCGCTTCGGCGTCGCCGATGCCTCGCAGCACTATCACGTGCCGCTGCTGCTCTCGCCGTACAGCTACTCCACGTATAGGGGTAGCTAGGAAACCCGCCTCGCCCCCTCTCCGACCTCAACAACAATCGCACCATTCCAACGAGGCCTGACCGATGGAAGCCTACTTTCTGGACTTCGCCAACCTCCTGCTGAGGTGGCTGCACGTGATCGCCGCCGTGGCCTGGATCGGCGAGTCGATCTACTTCGTGATGCTCGACAACAGCCTGCGCCCGCCCAAGGCGGCGGAGGACCAGCAGAAGGGCGTGTTCGGCGAGATGTGGGCCGTGCACGGCGGTGGCTTCTATCACAACCAGAAGTACGCCAGCGCGCCGGCCAAGCTGCCGGCGGACCTGCACTGGTCGTTCTGGAAGGCCTACACCACCTGGCTGTCGGGCTTCGGGCTGTTCGTGCTGCTCTATATGGCCAACCCCGGCTTCTATCTGGTCAACCCGGGCAGCAGCTGGGAATGGGCCGCCAACCTCACCGGCTGGCAGGCCAACATCGTGGCCCTGGCGTTCCTGCTCGGCGGCTGGGTGGTGTACAACGAGATGTGCAAGCGCATCAGCCCCAACATGGAGCGCGACGGCCTCTTGAGCCTCGGCGTGGCGGTGCTGATGGTCGTGGTCGCCTACCTGAGCAGCCAGATCTTCGCCGGCCGCGCGGCCTTCCTGCTCACCGGCGCGGTGATGGCCACCGCCATGTCGGCCAACGTCTTCTTCTGGATCATCCCCGGCCAGCGTCGCATGGTGAAGGCGATGAAGGCCGGCGAGACGCCCAACCCGCTCGACGGCAAGCGCGGCAAGCAGCGCTCGGTGCACAACACCTACTTCACGCTGCCGGTAGTGCTGCTGATGCTCAGCAACCACTACTCCTTCACCTACACCCATGAGCTGTCCTGGGTGATCATGTCGCTGTTCATCTTCGCCGGCGCCCTGATCCGACAGTTCTTCGTGCTGATGCACGCCGGCCAGACCAGGCCCGCCTATCCCGCGGCCGGGGTGGCGCTGATCCTGGTGGCGGTGTGGATCGGCGCGCCGAGCGGTGCCGGCAATGCCGCGCCGATGGCCGCTGGTGAGACAAATGGCGAGACCGATGGCCGGGCCGTTGCCGCCGAGGAAGCGACCGTCGCTTCCGGCGGCCCCGTGGACGAGATCCACGGCATCATGGAGCGGCGCTGTGCGTCCTGCCACGCCCAGCATCCTACCCATGAGGCCTTCACGGCACCGCCCGCCGGCGTGGCCCTGGAGACCCGGGAGCAGCTGCTGCGCCAGGCCGACCAGGTCAAGCAGGTGGTGGCGAGCGGCTACATGCCGCTGGGCAACCTGACCCAGATGACCGACGAGGAACGCGCCAGCATCGCCGCCTGGACGCCCTGAGCCCGGGCCGGCTCGCGGGATCGACCGCCGCCCGTCGCCGACGGGCGGCGGTCGTCTCGTTGGGGAAAAAGCGTATACAATGTGCGTCATGAGTCGTCAGGAGGTGAGCCATTCATGAGTCAGCGCCAGGTCGATGCCGAGCGCAAGCCGGCCTCGGGGAGCGGGCGTCCCGGCAAGAACGGTGACGGCGCCGAGCGCCACGAGGCGATCCATCGCTCGATCAGCGATGCGATCATCGAGCACCGTCTCAAGCCGGGGGCGCGGCTGCGCGAGGACGCCCTGTCGGAGGTCTTCGGCATCAGCCGCACCGGCATCCGCAAGATACTGCAGCGTCTGGCCCTGGAACAGCTGGTCACCCTCACCCCGCGGCGCGGGGCCAGCGTGACCCGGCCCACCGCCGAGGAGGCCAAGGACGTCTTCGATGCGCGGCAAATGGTCGAGTGCGGGCTGATGCCCGAGGTCGCCCGGCGCATCACCGCCGCCGATCTGGAGCGGCTGCGCGACATGGAGCGCGAGGAGCGCCAGGCCCTGAAGGCCGGCGAACAGAGCAGCGCGATCAAGCTTTCCGCGGCCTTCCATGGCGAGCTGGCGCGGCTCTCCGGCAACGACACCCTGGCGACCTTCGTCGAGCAGCTTTGTTCGCGCTCCTCGCTGATCCTCGCCGTCTACGGCAACGCCGGCCACCTGGGCTGCGAGTCCCACGACCACGATGCCCTGCTGCGCTACCTGGAGCAGGGCGATGGCGAGCGTGCCCGTGCCTTCATGAGCCGCCACCTCAAGGCCATCGAGGCCTCGCTGTCGATCCACGAGCCCGCGGACGAGGCCCCGGATCTCTACGAGATCTTCTCCGGCTGAGTCACCGTCCTTTCGACGTCCCGAATCCGACGCCCTGAAATGCCTGCGCCCCGGCCACTGTCTGTCACAGGGGCCGGGGCGCGTGCGTTGCGGCGGCGACCGGGTCGCCGCTGATCAGGCGGGTTGAGCGGCCGGCAGGCGCTGGCCGCGCATCAGCAGGAAGTAGAGGAGCCCGCCGAGCCCGGCGCCGAGCAGCCAGGCATAGCCGCCCAAGGCCTCCAGCGCCGGCACCCACACCGAGGCAATCGAGAACAGCGCGGCCAGGGCGAAGGCGGCGATGGCGCGCTTGTTCCAGCCCTTCACGTAGTGATAGGCGCCGTCCGGAGCGCTGGAGAACATGTCCTGCAGGTCCAGGCGTTGGCGCTTCACCACGTAGTAGTCGACCACGATGATGCCGTAGAAGGGCGCGACGACGGCTCCCAGGGCGTTGACGAATCCGGCGACGCCGATATCGCTGATCAAGGACACCCACAGCGCGCCGACGAAGAAGGCGATGATGGCGGTGATCAGGCCGCCGAGGCGGAAGCTGACCTTGCTCGGGAAGAGGTTGGCCAGGTCATAGGCCGGCGGAATGAAGTTGGCGACCAGGTTGATGCCCACGGTGGCGGCGAAGAAGGTCAGGGCGGCGACGATGGTCAGCGGCAGCGAGTCGACCCGCTCGATGATGTCCGAGGGATTGGTCAGCGTCTCGCCGAACAGCACCAGGGTGCCGGCGGTGATGATCAGGGCGATGAAGGAGAAGAAGGCCACGTTGAGCGGCAGGCCCACCAGGTTGCCGAGCTTCATCTCGCGCTCGCTCTTCACGAAGCGGGTGAAGTCACCGAAGTTGATCACCACCGCGGCGAAGTAGGCGATCATGGTGCCGGTGATGGCCAGGAAGGCGCCGATCGCACTGCCGTGATAGTCGCTCTGGCCCTCGAAGATGCTGCCGACCGCGGGCAGCAGCTCGTCGCCGGCCTTGACCCAGACGACGATCATCAGCGCCACCATCACCACGTAGACCAGCGGCCCGGCCCAGTTCAGGAAGTGCTTGATGCGCTCGATGCCGGCCCAGAACATCGCCATCTGGAAGGCCCACACGATCACGAACGACAGCCAGCCCAGCGCCGACATGCCGAGGAACTGGCCACCCGGATCGCCGAACAGCGACGTCAGCAGCAGTTTCATGGCGGTGGAGGCGAAGTAGGTCTGCACGCCGTACCAGAAGATGCCGATCACGGCGCGCAGCATGGCCGGCAGGTTGGCGCCGTGCACGCCCATGCTGGCACGGATCATCACCGGAAAGGGCACGCCGTACTTGACGCTGGGCTTGCCGGTCAGGTTGACCAGCCCCATCACCACCACGCCGGCGAGGATGATCGCCGCCATCACCGCCCAGCCATTGAGGCCGTAGGAGATGAACAGCGAGGCCGCCAGGGTGTAGCCGAACAGGCTCTGGATGTCGTTCGACCAGACGTTGAAGATCTCGAACCAGCCCCAGTTTCGATCGCGCTTCTTGATCGGGGCCAGGTCGTCGTTATAGAGGCGCGGATCAATGCGCCGGATTTCCAGCTCTTTGTCGGTCAGGTCCGTCATGGGATGGCCTTGGTCTCTTGTTTTGAATGACGACGATGAAAAACGGCCCGCCCCGAAGGAGAGGGCTGCGTGCCCGGGCGTGCCGCCCGGGCGCGAGGATCAGTCGCGGAAGCGCTGGCAGGGGCCCCAGTGCTTCATCAGCAGGAAGTAGGTCAGTCCGGCGGGAATCAGGCTGGCGTACCAGGACACGGTGGAGACGCTGAAGGCCGCGATCACGCCCACCGCGGTGGCGATCAGCGCCGCATGGTTGACGCCACGATAGGGGCCCTCGGCGTCGTAGAGCTTGCCGAGGTCCAGGGTGCGGCGACGGATCAGGTAGTAGTCCACCACCAGCACCGCGAAGATCGGGCCGAGGAAGGCGGAGTAGGTCTGCACGAAGATCTGCAGGCCGGTCGCGGATTCGTCCTTGACCAGTTCCCAGGGGAAGGTGGCGAAGGCCAGCAGGCCGACGATCACGGTGGCGGTGCGATACTTCAGCTTGAAGGCGTCCATCAGCACGTAGGTCGGCGGCACCACGTTGTTGAGCACGTTGGTGGTGACCTGGGCGAAGGCGATGAACAGCAGCGTGGTCATCAGCAGCGGGGTGTTGTCCACGGCGTTGGCGAACACCTTGATGGGGTCGGCGACGCCGGTGGCCTCGGAGACCATGTAGCCGATCAGGCCCATGAACAGGGTGCAGGGCAGGATCGACATGGCGTAGAGGGTGGTCAGCAGCCCCGGGCCGCTGCCTTCCTTGTGCTCGCGGGAATAGTCGCTGACGTTGAGCATCATGGTGCTGTAGATGCCCAGGAACAGCATGGTGGCGCCCCAGAAGGGCATGCCCCAGGAGCCTTCCATGGTCAGCATGCTGGCCGAGAGCTCGTCGCCGTAGCGTTGCACGGTGCTGTAGAACATGTAGACCAGCGAGGCCAGGATGAAGGCGCTGCCGATGTTCTCCAGCCACTTGATGCCCTGGAAGCCCAGCACCGAGAGGCCGATCTGCAGGAACTGGAAGGCGATGAAGAAGAAGATCAGGTTGTCGAAGCCGAACAGGGTCGCCGAGACCATGTTCAGGGCGCCGGCGCCGATCCAGCTCTGGAAGCCGTACCAGACGATGGCCGGCACGGCCCGCACCAGCCCCGGCAGGCGGGTGCCGGAGAAGCCGAAGGCGCTGCGCGCCTGGACCATGAACGGAATGCCGTACTTGTAGCCGGCGGCGCCGTTCAGCGCCAGGGCGATGCCGATCACGAAACAGCCGATGGCGATCGCCAGGGTGGCCTGGAGCAGGTTCAGCGTGCCGACCACGCTGGAGCCCATGGTGAAGGTACCGATCGAGACGCAGCCGCCGAACCAGGCCAGCAGGTAGGAGGTGCGTCCCATGATGCGGGTCTGCTGCGGGGCCAGTGACTCGTGGCCGGCCCCCTTGGTGTGATGGGCGGAATCGTCCGTGTTGGAGCGTGAAGTCGAGAGGCTCATGGTGGGATCCTCGCTAAGGGTGCCGTGATTGTGGTTATTGTCCGCACGGGGCGGTGGTGGGCGCCGCCAGTCGGCGCCGGGGCTCAGCGTGTCTCGTCGTTGCCCGATGCTTCATGGTCCGAGAAGTGGGCGTAGCGGCCGATGAAGGGCTTGGGCCGCGGGAAGGCCAGGTCGCCGACCTTGCTGGTGCCCAGTCCCAGGCCGACCAGCGCCTCGGTCAGCTTGACCGCCGCGGTCACGCCCTCGACCACCGGCAGGCCCACGGCCTCGGCGATCTCGTCAGTGAGATCGGCCATGCCGCCGCAGCCCAGCACCAGGGCGCCGATGCCGTCCTCGTCGCGGGCGCGGCGGCCTTCCTCGATGATCCGTGTCAGTGCCGCATCGCCGTCGTCTTCCAGGTCGAGCACCGGGATCTCGGCGGCGCGGACCCGACGGCAGTGGTGGCGGAATCCATACTGCTCGAGCAGGTGCTCGGCGATGATGCCGGTGCGGCCCAGGGTGGTGACCACCGAGAAGCGGGTGCTGATCAGGGTGGCCATGTGGAAGGCCGCCTCGGCGATGCCGATCACAGGGGCCCGGGTCAGCTCGCGGGCGGCCAGCAGGCCGGGGTCGCCGAAGCAGGCGATGATGTAGGCGTCCACGCCATCGCGTTCGCCCGCCGCGACTTCCTCGAGCACGCCCGTGGCGCTGATCGCCTCGTCGAAGTGGCTCTCGATGGAAACCGGGCCATGGGCCGGCTGGGTGGCGCTGATGAGGGTGCCGGGGGAGGCGATGGCCTGGGCGGCGTGGCCGATGGTGTCGGTCATGCCGCGGGTGGTATTGGGGTTGATGACGCGAATCTGCATGGGATCTCCGGCTTTGATTATCTTTGTGAACAAGGGAGATTTTCTTTGTACACAAAATAGGCCCAATCCCCGTCGGAAATCAAGGTGCCTCCGGAACCGGTGGAATGCTTTATTACCCCTTGATAAACAGTATCTTGGGAATATTCCAAGAACACCATTGTGTCGTCATTTATTGTATACATTCTTTGGTCTTCAGAATTTGAGGTGATCGGATGTCCATCGAGGTCATCACCCGTCGGATATCGCTTCATGTGCCACCAGGGCGAGATAGCTGCTCCGGTCATCGGTTGGAAGGGCGGCGTCGGGTGGGGATTGGCAATCCGGATGTTTTTGTATACAAAATAGAGGGCGAGCCGTGAGGGCTGATCGCGTGCCGTCGCCATGGCGGCCGGAAGTATTGTCTCGGATCCCGGAGAACGCCGGGGCGCACCGAGGACGGCGCAGGCTGCTTGCAAGCAAGGTGAGCACACCCTAGAATTTAATTGTATACACTTGTTGTTCATCATGGCGCTCCGAGGCGCAAGGGCCGTCGGCAACGACGGCGACAAAGGCGATTTACAACAACCACCTACAACAACAAGGAGGCGTCGCCATGACCGCGACACGCGACTATCCCCGTGACCTGATCGGCTACGGCCGCACTCCGCCCGAGGCCAAATGGCCCGGCAAGGCGCGCATCGCCGTGCAGTTCGTCCTCAACTACGAGGAGGGCGGCGAGAACTGCGTGCTTCACGGCGACGAAGGCTCCGAGCAGTTCCTCTCCGAGATCATCGGCGCCGATGCCTATCCGGACCGCCACCTGAGCATGGAGTCGATCTATGAATACGGCTCCCGGGCCGGCGTATGGCGCATCCTGCGCGAGTTCGAGCGCCGTGGCCTGCCGCTGACCGTGTTCGGCGTGGCCATGGCGCTGGAGCGCAACCCCGAGGTGGCGCAGGCGTTCAAGGAGCTGGGCCACGAGATCGCCTGCCACGGCTATCGCTGGATCCACTACCAGAACGTGCCGGAAAGCGTCGAGCGCGAGCACATGCGCCGTGCCATCGAGATCTTCCAGTCGCTCTACGGCGAGAAGCCGCTGGGCTGGTACACCGGCCGCGACAGCCCCAACACCCGGCGCCTGGTGCTCGACGAGGGCAGCTTCCTCTACGACAGCGACTACTACGGCGACGACCTGCCGTTCTGGACCCGCGAGGCCGACAGCCAGGGCCGCGAGCACAGCCATCTGGTGGTGCCCTACACCCTGGACACCAACGACATGCGCTTCGCCGCGCCGCAGGGCTTCAACACCGCGGATCACTTCTTCACCTATCTGCGCGACGCCTTCGACGTGCTCTACGCGGAAGGCGAGGACACGCCGAAGATGCTGTCGGTGGGCATGCACTGCCGGCTGCTCGGCCGCCCCGGTCGCTTCCGCGCCCTGCAGCGCTTCCTCGACCACATCGAGGCCCACGATCGTGTCTGGGTCACCCGTCGGGTGGACATCGCCCGCCACTGGGCCGAGCATCATCCGGCCAGCTGAGCCATCCGAGGCGTGCCGGGGCCGGCGACATCTCGCCCGCCCTGGTTCGCGTTCCCGCAGGAGAGAACCGCATGCTCGAACTCGAAGCCCGTCCCCTGACGCCCGAGGCCTTCGCCCCGTTCGGCGAGGTGATCGACACCCGGACGTCCGACTACTTCCCCATCAACGCCGGCCGCACCCGCCGCTATCACGACCTCGCGAAGGTCGAGACGCTGGGCGAGCAGGCGCGCACGCTGATCAGCATCTTCGTCAGCCAGCCCGTCACGGTGCCGCTGGAGCTCGCCTTCCTGGAGCGTCATCCCCAGGGCAGCCAGGCCTTCATGCCGCTGCATGAGGAGCGCTTTATCGTGGTCGTCGCCCCGCCCGGCGATGCCATCGACCCCGCCGAGGTGCGCGCCTTCGTCACCGACGGCCGCCAGGGCGTCAACTACGCGGCCGGCACCTGGCACGCCATCCAGTCGGTGCTGGAGCGCGAGGGCGAGTTCCTGGTCGTCGACCGGGGCGGCGAGGGCAACAACTGCGACGAGCACCCCATCGACATCCGCGTGACCCTGCCGTAAGGCCGCCGCGCCGATCCCGGAACAAGACACCAGATCAGAAGAGGACATCTCATGAGCCAGCGCCAGCACTCTCGTCAGTACTATGCTCCCCAGGGCGGCCATCCGGGCCAGAAGGTGATGACCACCGACCGCGCCATGTTCACCGAGGCCTTCGCGGTGATTCCCAAGGGCGTCTACCGCGACATCGTCGCCAGCAAGCTGCCGCACTGGGAGAACACTCGGCTGTGGGTGCTGTCGCGTCCGCTGTCCGGCTTCGCCGAGACCTTCTCCCAGTACATCATGGAGGTCTCGCCCGGCGGCGGCAGCGAGCGCCCCGAGACCGACCCGGGCGCCGAGGGCGTGCTGTTCGTGGTGGAAGGCGAGATGACCCTGACCCTGGCCGGCGAGCAGCACCGCATGGAGCCGGGCGGCTATGCCTTCATCCCGCCGGGCGCCGACTGGCAGCTGCGCAACGAGTCCGATGCCCCGGTGCGCTTCCACTGGATCCGCAAGGCCTACGAATTCGTCGACGGCGTCGAGGTGCCGGAGCCCTTCGTCACCAACGAGAACGACATCGAGCCGTCGGTGATGCCGGACTGCAACGAGGTGTGGGCCACCACCCGCTTCGTCGACCAGGACGACCTGCGCCACGACATGCACGTCAACATCGTCAGCTTCCAGCCCGGCGGTGTGATCCCCTTCGACGAGACCCACGTCATGGAGCACGGTCTCTACGTGCTCGAGGGCAAGGCGGTCTATCACCTGAATCAGCAGTGGGTCGAGGTCGAGGCCGGCGACTACATGTGGCTGCGCGCCTTCTGCCCGCAGGCCTGCTACGCGGGCGGCCCGGGGCCCTTCCGCTACCTGCTGTACAAGGACGTGAACCGGCATATGGCGCTGCCGTACAGCAAGCGCCGCTGATCCCCACGATCGGCCCGGCACGCCACGGTATGACGACACCCGCCTTCTGGCGGGTGTCGTCGTCTGGGGCCGGGCGCGGTCCGGTATACGAGGCATCATCTTCATCGGCCTTCGACCGTTATCGCGAATCGGTGACCCGGCGCGATTGTTGTCAACAATCCTTCTGTCTTGTTTGTTTTTATATGTATGAAATTAAAGGTATTTTTTTGCCTATATAAAATTCTGGAAAAAATTTCCATAAGTCGTTGACGGGGTGCCGGCGGCGAGCCTAGTCTCTGTATACAGAAATATTTTCCAGAAAACATAACAACGCCACTGGAGGATCTCGTCATGGCTCGCATGACCGCCGCGGAAGCCGCCGTTCACGTGCTCAGGAAGGAAGGCATCGATGTTGCCTTCGGCCTGCCTGGCGCCGCCATCAACCCCTTCTATGCCGCCATGCGCACGGTCGGCGGCGTGGACCACGTGCTGGCCCGCCACGTCGAGGGCGCCTCGCACATGGCCGAGGGCTACACCCGTGCCCGGCCCGGCAACGTCGGCGTGTGCATCGGCACGTCCGGCCCGGCCGGCACCGACATGATCACCGGCCTCTACTCGGCTTCCGCCGATTCCATCCCGATCCTGTGCATCACCGGCCAGGCGCCGGTGAGCAAGCTGCACAAGGAAGACTTCCAGGCCGTCGACATCCAGGCCATCGCCGGCCCGGTGACCAAGTGGGCCACCACCGTGCGCGAGGCGGCCCAGGTGCCGCGCGCCTTCCAGCAGGCGTTCCAGCTGATGCGCAGCGGGCGGCCCGGCCCGGTGCTGCTCGACCTGCCGATCGACGTGCAGATGACCGAGATCGAGTTCGATCCCGACACCTACGAGCCGCTGCCGGCCTACAAGCCGACCGCCAGCCGCGCCCAGATCGAGAAGGCGCTGGCCATGCTCAACGAGGCCGAGCGGCCGCTGCTGGTCGCCGGGGGCGGGATCATCAACGCCGACGCCAGCGAGCTGCTGACCGAATTCGCCGAGCTGACCGGGGTGCCGGTCATCCCGACCCTGATGGGCTGGGGCACCATCCCCGACGACCATCCGCTGATGGCGGGAATGGCCGGCCTGCAGACCTCGCACCGCTACGGCAACGCGACCCTGCTCGAGTCCGACTTCGTGATGGGCATCGGCAACCGCTGGGCCAACCGTCACACCGGTAATCTCGAGACCTACACCGAGGGCCGCACCTTCGTTCACGTGGACATCGAGCCGACCCAGATCGGGCGTATCTTCGGCCCCGACTACGGCATCGTCTCCGACGCCAAACCGGCGCTCGAACGCCTCATCGAGGTGGCCCGGGAGTGGCAGGCCGAGGGCCGGCTGAAGGACCGCAGCGCCTGGGCCGAGTCCTGCCAGGAACGCAAGCGCACCCTGCTGCGCAAGACCCACTTCGACGAGGTGCCGGTCAAGCCGCAGCGGGTCTACGAGGAGATGAACAAGGCCTTCGGCAAGAACACCCGCTACGTCAGCACCATCGGCCTGTCGCAGATCGCCGGCGCCCAGTTCCTGCACGTCTACCGGCCGCGTCACTGGATCAACTGCGGCCAGGCGGGCCCGCTGGGCTGGACCATTCCGGCCGCGCTCGGGGTGCGTCGGGCGGATCCCGAGGCCGAGATCGTCGCGCTGTCGGGCGACTATGATTTCCAGTTCATGGTCGAGGAGCTGGCCGTGGGCGCGCAGTTCAACCTGCCCTACATCCACGTGCTGGTGAACAACTCCTACCTGGGGCTGATCCGCCAGGCCCAGCGCGGCTTCGAGATGGACTACCAGGTGCAGCTGTCGTTCGAGAACATCAACTGCCCCGAGATCAACGGCTATGGGGTGGACCACGTCTCCGTGGTCGAGGGCCTGGGCTGCAAGGCGATCCGCGTCACCGAGCCCGGCCGGATCGGCGAGGCCTTCGCCGAGGCCCGCGATCTGATGAAACAGTACCGGGTGCCGGTGGTGGTCGAGGTGATCCTCGAGCGGGTGACCAACATCGCCATGGGCACCGACCTGACCGGCATCAACGAGTTCGAGGCGCTGGCCGAGAACGTCGCCGACGCCCCGAGCTCGATCGCTGCGCTTCGCTGAGCACGGTCGTCGCCCGGCCATCGGTGGGGACCGGTGGCCGGATGGCGGGACAAGTACGCTGACCCACACCACAAGACTCAGGGAGATTCACATGGCCAAGTTCGCCGCCAATCTCAGCATGCTGTTCACCGAGGTGGACTTCCTCGACCGCTTCCAGGCCGCCGCGGACGCGGGCTTCAAGGGCGTCGAGTACCTTTTCCCCTACGACTTCGAGGCCGCCGAGATCAAGAAGCGCCTCGACGACAACGGCCTGACCCAGGTGCTGTTCAACCTGCCAGCCGGCGACTGGGGCGCCGGCGAGCGCGGCATCGCCTGCCACCCGGATCGCGTCGAGGAGTTCCGCGAAGGCGTCGACCGCGCCATCGAGTATGCCAAGGTGCTCGGCAATACCCAGGTCAACTGCCTGGCCGGCATCCAGCCGCAGGGCGTGAGCCTGGAGCAGGCCCGCCGGACGCTGGTCGACAACCTGCGCTTCGCCGCCGGGAAGCTCGAGGCCGCCGGCATCCTGCTGGTCGCCGAGCCGATCAACACCCGCGACATTCCGGGCTTCTTCCTCAACCGCACCGAGCAGGCCCTGGCGATCTTCGACGAGGTCGGCAGCGGCAACCTGAAGCTGCAGTACGACATCTATCACATGCAGATCATGGAAGGGGACCTGGCGCCGACTATCGAGGCGAACATCGACCGCATCGCCCACGTGCAGCTGGCCGACAATCCGGGCCGCCACGAGCCGGGCACCGGCGAGATCCACTATCCCTTCCTGTTCGCCCATCTCGACCGACTGGGCTACCAGGGGTGGATCGGCGCCGAGTACAAGCCGGCCGGGTCGACCCAGGAGGGGCTGGGCTGGCTGGATGCGGCTAGAGGTTGAGGGCGTCGTGCCGATGCCGGGATGAGCTTTCCCGGTGCCAAGACGCCGCGAGGGCGCTGTGAACCCTTCCCTGGGCGCTACCGACGCCCTGCGGCGCTCATGCATCCTGCGCCGCTTGCAGGGCCGGTGCTGGCCATCCATGGCCAGCCCGTTCGGAGGAAGCCTCCTCACCCCTGGCGTAGGACCCTCGCTTTGTCTTGCCCCCGGCGCTCATCATCTGGTGGCGTGGCCGAGGCCTGCCCAATGAAAACCCGGCAGCGGTGCTGCCTTCGAGATCACGACGACAACAGAGACAAACGGGAGACGCATCATGAGCAAGATCGGTTTTATCGGACTGGGCATCATGGGCCGTCCCATGGCGGGCCACCTGCTGGACGCCGGCCATGAGCTGACCACCGTCAAGCGCGGCCCCCTGGACGAGACCCTGGCCGGCCAGGGCATGCAGGAGCTCGAGAATCCCAAAGCGGTCGCCGAGGCCTCCGAGGTGATCATCACCATCGTCCCGGACACCCCGGACGTCGAGCAGGTGCTGTTCGGCGAGGGCGGCGTCATCGAGGGGCTGAAGCCCGGCACCCTGGTGATCGACATGAGCTCGATTGCCCCGCTGGCCACCCAGGAATTCGCCAGGCGCATCCATGAGGCCGGCGGCGAGTACGTCGACGCCCCGGTCTCCGGCGGTGAGGGCGGCGCCATCAACGCCTCCCTGACCATCATGGTCGGTGCCACCCCGGAAGGCTTCACCCGCGCCGAGCCGCTGCTCGAGACCATGGGCAAGACCATCACCCATATCGGCGGCCACGGCGCCGGCCAGACCTGCAAGGTGGCCAACCAGATCGTCGTCGCGCTGACCATCGAGGCGGTCTCCGAGGGCCTGCTGTTCGCCTCCAGGGCCGGGGCCGACGTGGCCAAGGTCCGCGAATCGCTGCTCGGCGGCCTGGCCCAGTCGAAGATCCTCGACGTGCATGGCCAGCGCATGATCGACCGCACCTTCGATCCCGGCTTCAAGATCAAGCTGCACCAGAAGGACCTCAACCTGGCGCTGGAAGGCGCGCGCAGCCTCGACCTCGCGCTGCCCGGCACCGCCAACGCCCAGCAGCTGTTCCAGGCCTGCGTCGCCCACGGCGGCGCCGACTGGGACCACGCCGGCATCGCCCGCGCCCTGGAGGCGCTGGCCGACCACGAGATCGGCAGTCAGTGATGCCATGCCAGCGCGGCCCGGCGTCACACGGCGCCGAGCCACGATGGAGGATGGGGAGGTGACTGCTCCCTGAAGGCAGGCGTCGGGTCGTCGTCTGCCGGGGCCGTCGCTTGACGGCTCCTTGCCCGGTGGCGAGTCTTCCCCTATGGACCCCTGGCTCGTCACCGGGCCCTTTTGCCAAGGAGACCCCTGAATGAATGCCCCTTCCCCGCGGACTGTTTCCCCAGAAGCCTTCGGCGAGCGCCCCGAGGCGGCGCGCGCCTGGCTCGAGCGGCTCGGCGAGATCGCCGTCTCGGCCGTGCATCCCGACACCCTGCTGCCCGACCGGCTGCCCGAGCCGCCGGCCGGCCGCACCCTGGTGGTCGGCGCCGGCAAGGCGGCGGCGGCCATGGCCGTCGCCCTGGAGCGCGCCTGGGACGCCCATCAGCCCGAGGCGCCGCTTTCCGGCCTGGTGGTGACCCGCTACGGTCATGGCCCCCAGCCGTCGGATTCCAAGGAACAGGACGCGCCGGGAGGGGGCGACGCCGAGCGCCGCATCGAGATCCTCGAGGCCTCGCACCCGATGCCCGACGACCTGAGCGAGAAGGCCGCCCGCCGCATGCTCGAGGCCGTGGACGGCCTCGGCGAGGACGATCTGGTCATCGCGCTGATCTCCGGCGGCGGCTCGGCGCTGATGACCCTGCCGGCGGCCGGCGTGAGCCTGGCCGAGAAGCAGGCCATCAACAAGGCGCTGCTGAGAAGCGGCGCTCCCATCGGCGAGATCAACACCGTGCGTCGCCACCTGTCGGCGATCAAGGGCGGCCGCCTGGCCGCCGCCGCCCATCCGGCCCGGGTGCTGACCTGGCTGATCTCCGACGTGCCCGGCGACGAGGCCTCGCTGATCGCCTCCGGGCCGACGCTGCCCGACGCCTCCACCCCCGACGAGGCGCTGGCGATCCTGGAACGGCGCGGCATCGAGGTCTCCGCCGCGGTGCGCCGGCAGCTGGAGGCCAACCACGAGGCGCCGCGGCCGGACGATCCGGGCTTCGCCCGCGATGAGAGCGAGATCCTGGCCCGCGCCCGGGACGCTCTGGCGGCCGGCCGGGCCGCCGCCGAGGCCGACGCGGTCGAGGTGCGCCTGCTCGGCGACGACCTCGAGGGCGAGGCCCGCGAGCTCGGCCGCGAGCACGCCCGCATGGCCCTCGAGGCCCAGACCGGGCTCGAGCGGCCGCTGCTGATCCTGTCCGGCGGCGAGACCAGCGTGACGGTGGCCGGCGACGGCCGCGGCGGGCGCAACGTCGAGTACCTGCTGGGGCTGTTCACGGCCCTCGAGGGCGCCGCCGGCATTCATGCCCTGGCCATCGACACCGACGGCATCGACGGCTCCGAGGACAACGCCGGGGCGATCGTCGGGCCGGGCTGCTGGGCGCGCATGGGCGAGCTCGGTCTCGACGCCGACGCCTATCTGTCACGCAACGATGCCTACTCTTTCTTCGAGGCGCTGGACGACCTGATCGTGACCGGGCCCACGCGCACCAACGTCAACGACTTTCGTGCCATCCTGGTACTGCCGAGGAATTCATGACGACACTGCCGCCCCATGCCCCGATCCACGAGCCGATCCGCCGCACCAAGATCGTCGCCACCCTCGGCCCCGCCAGCGACCGTGAGGGCGTGCTGGAGCAGATGATCGCCGCCGGCGTCGACGTGGTGCGCCTCAACTTCTCCCACGGCGCCGCCGACGACCATCGCCGCCGCTTGAGTGCGGTGCGCGAGATCGCCGCCCGCCAGGGTCGCAGCGTCGCCGCCCTGGGCGACCTGCAGGGGCCCAAGATCCGCATCGCCCGCTTCAGCGAGGGCAAGGTCGTGCTGGAGGAAGGCGCGCCCTTCGTTATCGACGTGGCCCTCGACGGCCAGGCCGGCGACGCCAGCCGCGTCGGCTGCGACTACGAAGCGCTGGCCGACGACGTGACCGCCGGCGATCGCCTGCTGCTCGACGACGGCCGGGTGGTGCTCGACGTCGACCGCGTCGACGGCAGCGCCATCCACACCATCGTGGCGGTGGGCGGCGAGCTGTCCAACAACAAGGGCATCAACAAGCAGGGCGGCGGCCTCTCCGCCCCGGCGCTGACCGACAAGGACAAGGCCGACCTGGAGACCGCCATGGCCATCGGCGTCGACTATCTCGCCGTGTCCTTCCCGCGCAGCGCCGCCGATATGCAGGAAGCCAGAACCCTCCTGGGAGACGCAGGTCGGGAGATCGGCCTGGTGGCCAAGCTCGAGCGCGCCGAGGCGGTGGCCGACGACGCCACCCTCGACGGCATCATCGAGGCCAGCGAGGCGGTGATGGTGGCCCGCGGCGATCTCGGCGTGGAGATCGGCGACGAGGCGCTGATCGGCACCCAGAAGCGCATCATCAAGCATGCCCGCAGCCTCAACCGCGCGGTGATCACCGCCACCCAGATGATGGAGTCGATGATCGACTCGCCCTTGCCGACCCGAGCCGAGGTGTTCGACGTGGCCAACGCCGTGCTCGACGCCACCGACGCGGTGATGCTCTCCGCCGAGACCGCCGCCGGCGACTTCCCGGTGGAGACCGTGGAGGCCATGGCCCGGGTGTGCCTGGGCGCCGAGCGCGAGCGCATCGCCCAGTCCTCCGGCCACCGCATTCACGAAGGCTTCGAGCGCATCGACGAGACCATCGCGCTGTCGGCGATGTACGCCGCCAACCATCTCACCGGCGTGGCCGCCATCGCCTGCATGACCTCCACCGGCTATACGCCGCTGATTGCCTCGCGCATCCGCTCCGGGCTGCCGATCGTCGGGCTGGCGCACAATCCGGTCGCCCAGCGGCGTATGGCGCTGTATCGCGGGGTGATCTCGCTGCCCTTCGATACCAGCGAGATGGACGCCGCCGAGCTCAACGACCGTGCCATGGCGCTGCTGGTGGGGCAGGGCGTGGCCGAGCCGGGCGATCACGTGATCCTCACCCGCGGCGATCACATGAACGCCCACGGCGGCACCAATACCCTCAAGATCCTCGACGTCAACGAGCGCCATCGCGCCGGTTAGTGCGAAAACGCCGATGGTGAACCGGTGATCGTGGCTTCGCCTGATATCGCCCCGACCGTTGCCGACGGTCGGGGCATTTTCTGTATACAATGCCGGGATGCGATACAGTCACTCATCCGCCCACACGCGACAGTCCGCGCGGACGATCAGGAGACCCACGTCATGAGCCAAGCCTGGCACGAGGAGTTGCAGGCCGACGTCAAGAGCGGTGCCCGCGTCGGCGACCGCGATATCGCCGACAAGGTGCGCCGAGCGGTGCTGATGCAGCGGCTACCGCCGGGCACCAAGCTGCCCGAAGTGACCCTGGGCGAGGTGTTCGGCGTCAGCCGCTCGGTGGTACGCAAGGCGCTGACCCGACTGGCCTCGGAGCACGTCGTCGACCAGCGCCCCAATCAGGTGGCGCGGGTGCGGGCGCCGAGCATCGAGGAGACCCGCGAGACCTTCGCCGCCCGGCGCCTGGTGGAAGGCGAGGTGGTCGCCCTGCTGGCCGGCACGCTTTCCGCCGAGACGCTGGACGCGCTCAGGATCCAGGCGAACGAGGAGACCGAGGCCCATCGCCGCGGCGACGAGCCGGCGCGCATCGAGCACTCGCTGAACCTGCACCACCTGCTGGCCGAGCACTCGCCCAATCGGGTGCTGGGCGGCATGCTCACCGACCTGGTGCTGCGCACCTCCATCGTGGTGGCGCTCTACAAGCGTTCCGGGCTTTCGTCCTGCTATCAGGAGGCCCAGCACGAGCGGCTGGTCGAACTGCTGGCCGCGGGCGAGGCGGAAGCCGCCCGCGGCGCGATCCACGATCACCTGCTCGGACTGGAAAACCTGCTGGACCTGAGCCCGCGGGAATCGAGCATCGACCTGAAGTCCATCCTGGGCCAGTCACCCGCGATCTGAAATCGTTCGCCGTCGACGTTTCAGACGTCGCCCCCGGCATTCCCAGACGACACCGCCGCGCCTCTTTATCGAGAGACGCGGCGGTGTCGTTTTGCGTCGAGGGCCCTGCCGGCGGCGGGGCGGGTGGCGTCAGGCGCGGGAGGCCGCCTCGGCGCCGGCCTGGGCGCGACGCTCGCGGAAGGCGATCAGGAACAGCACCAGCACCGCCAGGGCGAAGGCCGCCGGGAACAGCCAGATGCCCTGCCAGTCGTGGCCGCCCTCGGCCAGCGCGTAGTGGTCGGTGACCTGGCCGGCGATCCAGAAGCCGATCAGCATGCCGACGCCGTAGGTGGCCAGAGTGATCATGCCCTGGGCGGCGCTCTTGAACTGCTCGCCGGCCTTGGAATCGGTGTAGATCTGCCCGGTGACGAAGAAGAAGTCGTAGCAGATGCCGTGCAGCGCGATGCCCAGCAGCAGCAGGTAGAGCTGCCCCTCGGCGTCGCCGAAGGCGAACATCGCGTAGCGCAGCGCCCAGGCCAGCATGCCGATCAGCAGCGTCTTCTTGATGCCGAAGCGGCCGATGAACAGCGGCAGCAGCAGCATGAACAGCACCTCGGAGGCCTGTCCCAGGGTCATCTTGCCGGTGGGATTGGCCACGCCGACCTCGGCCAGGAAGGGGTTGGCGTTCTGGTAGTAGAAGGCCAGCGGAATGCAGATCAGCACCGAGGCGGCGAAGAAGATCGCGTAGTTGCGGTCCTTCAGCAGCGACAGGGCATCCAGGCCGAGCACCTCGCGCAGGCCGACCCGACTGCTGGCCTTGGGCGGGGTGGCGGGCAGGGTGAAGCTGTACACGCCCAGCGCTAGAGAGGCGATCGCGCCCATCAGGAAGGTGTTGCGCAGCAGGCCCTCGCCGATGCCGGCGGCGGAGTCCCAGGCGAACACGTAGCTGATGCCGAGGCCGGCGACGATCCAGCCGAGGGTGCCCCACACGCGGATGCGGGCGAACTCGGTGGCCGGGTCGCGCAGCTGGTGGAACGAGACCGAGTTCACCAGCGCCAGGGTCGGCATGTAGAGGATCATGTAGGCCAGCACCAGCGGATAGAAGGCCGCGAAGTCCTCGGCCAGGTAGAGCCCGACCATCAGCGCCGCGCCCAGCAGGTGCAGCACCCCGAGCAGGCGCTCGGCGTGGAAGTAGCGGTCGGCGATCAGGCCGATGATGAAGGGCGCGATGATCGCCCCCCAGGACTGGGTGGCGAAGGCCATCCCGATCTGGCCGCCGCTGGCCTCCAGATTGCTGGCCAGGAAGGTGCCCAGGGTGACGAACCAGCCGCCCCAGATGAAGAACTGCAGGAACATCATCAGGCTCAGGCGTGAGCGTAGCAGTGACATGGCGTTTTCCTTCTCGTGAGGCTTGTTGTTGTGGGGCGCGTTCTTGTGAGGCTCGTTGGCGCAGCTCTGTCGGGGCGGCGCGCTAGCGCGCCAGCCCCAGGATGCGGCGATTGCGGGCCGGGCTGGTGTCCTGGCCGGCGAAGTCGTCGAAGGCGCGGCCGGCGCGGGTGATCAGGTGCTCGGCGATGAAGGGCGCGCCCTCGGCGGCGCCCTGGGCGGCGTCCTTCAGGCAGCACTCCCATTCGAGCACCGCCCAGCCGTCGTAGCCGTACTGGGTCAGGCGGCTGAAGATGTCCTTGAAGTCGACCTGGCCGTCGCCCAGCGAGCGGAAGCGCCCGGGACGATCGACCCAGCCCTGATAGCCGCCGTAGACGCCGCTGCGCGCGTCGGGAGTGAACTCGGCGTCCTTGACGTGGAACATGCCGATGCGTTCGTGGTAGCGGTCGATGAAGCCCAGGTAGTCGAGCTGTTGCAGCAGCAGGTGGCTCGGGTCGTAGAGGATCCTGGCCCGCGGATGATGATCCACCGCCTCGAGGAAGCGCTCGAAGGAGGCGCCGTCGTGCAGGTCCTCGCCGGGATGGATCTCGTAGCACAGGTCGACCCCGGCCTCCTCGAAGGCGTCGAGGATCGGCCGCCAGCGCCGGCCGAGCTCGGCGAAGCCTTCCTCGACCAGTCCGGCGGGGCGCTGCGGCCAGGGATAGAAGAACGGCCACAGCAGGGCGCCGGAGAAGGTGGCGTGGGCCTTGAGCCCGAGCCGCTGGCTGGCCTTCGCCGCCAGCTTGAGCTGGGCGGTGGCCCACTCGGTGCGGGCCTCGGGATCGCCGTGCAGCTCGGCCGGGGCGAAGCCGTCGAACAGCTCGTCGAAGGCCGGATGGACCGCCACCAGCTGACCCTGCAGATGGGTGGAGAGCTCGCTGATCTCGACGCCGGCCGCGGCGCAGCGGGCCTTGAGCTCGTCGCAGTATGGCTGGCTCTCGGCGGCGCGCTCGAGGTCGATGAAGCGCGGGTCATGGGTCGGCAGCTGGATGCCGCGGTAGCCCTGGTCGGCGGCCCAGCGGGCGATGGCGTCGAGGCTATCGAAGGGCGCCTCGTCGCCGATGAACTGGGCCAGGAAGATCGCCGGGCCGCGGATGCCGGAAGACGTGTCGCTCATGGAAGGCTCCCGTTCAGTCGATGGAGGGCAGGTCGGTCCAGCGGCTGGCGCCGGCCTGGCTCTGGGTGACCGCCTCGATGAAGGCCATGCCGCGCAGCCCCGAGGCCATGCCGGGCACGCCGGCGATGTCGCCGCGGTCGCCGCGCCGGATCGCCGCGGCGGCGTCGCCGTAGAGGTTGGCCAGCGCCTCGAGATAGCCCTCGGGGTGGCCGCCGGGCAGGCGCAGCCGCGACAGGGCCGCGTCGACCAGCTCGGGCTGGTCGATGCCGGCGCGCAGCACGCGCATCGGCGCGCCCCGCGAGCGGTGGACCAGGCTGTTGGGCTCCATCTGGCGCCATTCCAGGGCGCCGTCCTCGCCGTAGAGGCGCAGCTTCAGCGCATTCTCCTCGCCGGTGCTGACCTGGCTGGCCATCAGGGTGCCGCTGGCGCCTTCGGCGGTGCGCAGCAGCACGTCGCCGTCGTCGTCCAGCCGGCGGCCGTCGACGTGGCTGCCGAGCGAGGCGCACAGCGATGCGACGCGCTGGCCGGAGACGAACTCGGCCAGTCCGAAGGCATGGGTGCCGATGTCGGCCATGCAGCCGCTGGGGCCGGCCAGGGCCGGGTCGGTGCGCCAGCCGGCCTGCTTGTTGCCCTGGGCCTCGAGGGTCTCGCCCAGCCAGCCCTGG
Organism: Halomonas sp. HG01; assembly: GCF_000968715.2. Taxonomy (NCBI): domain Bacteria; kingdom Pseudomonadati; phylum Pseudomonadota; class Gammaproteobacteria; order Oceanospirillales; family Halomonadaceae; genus Halomonas; species Halomonas sp. HG01. Next base: position 451,112 of record NZ_CP022134.1, read on the forward strand.
GGATACTCGACGTGGATCTTGCGCAGCCGGCCGAGCGCGCCGGCGTCGACCATGGCGCGGGCCTGCCACACCATCGGGTAGCCCAGATAGGTGTGGGCCAGGCCGTACAGGCCGCCATGCTCGCGCCAGGTGGCCTCGAGGCCGCGGGCCTCGTCCAGCGACAGGGCGGCGGGCTTCTCGCAGAAGACGTGGAAGCCGGCGGCGAGGGCGGCCTCTGAGATCGGCACGTGCAGGTGATTGGGGGTAACGATCACCAGCAGCTGCATGCGCTGGTCGGCGGGCAGGGCGCGCTCGCCGTCCAGCAGGCTCTGCCAGTCTGCGTACAGGCGCGATGACGCCACGCCGCAGGCGGCGCCGGTGCGAGTGTTGTTGTCGGCATTGCGGCTGAAGGCGCCGCAGACCAGCTCGAAGTGGCCGTCGAGGTTGGCGGCCAGGCGATGGACCTGGCCGATGAAGGCGCCTTCTCCGCCGCCGACCATGCCCAGGCGGACTCTCGGGGTGGGGGACATCGATCGCTCCCGGATCGTGGGTGAACAGTGGTGATGTAACCGGTTACATGCTGTGTTTCGCAAAGTAGGGGACGCGGCGTGGATCGAGCAATGCGACCAAAGGCTATGCGGCCAATGTCTAGTCTTCGCGGGAAGAAGCGGGCATACGCCGCTGTGCCGGGGCTCGCAGGGTGATCGATGCTGTCGCGAGGGTAGTGATGGATGGGTTGCTCCATTGCGGCACGAAGGGTGATGACCTAAATAGTGTAACCGGTTACATGGCTGCTGGATGCGGTCATGGCTCGCCATCGAGCCCTCAACGACACGGAGACACGCCTCATGCACAACAACACGACACGCCCGCTCGCTGCCTTCCGCCCCCGCACGCTGCTGGCCTGCCTGGGGGCCGCCCTGGCACTGCCGGGGCTGGCCCACGCCCAGTCTCAGGACCCGGCCGCCTCGCCGGTGGCCGCCCAGATGTACACCCTGCGCGACGTCGGCTCGCTGGAGCAGCAGTTCGCTGCCGTCGAGCGCGCCGGCATCGCCTCGGTGGAACTGGTCGGCGACCAGGGCGTCGAGGCCGAGGAGATGAACGCGCTGCTGGCCGAGCACGAGCTGTCGGTCAGCTCCAGCCACGTGCCCCTCGACGACCTGCGCCACGATCTCGACGACGTGGTCGCCTTCCATCGCGCGATCGGCAACGACACCCTGGTGATTCCCTACCTGGCCGAGGACGAGCGCCCCGACAGCGCCGAGGGCTGGCGGGCGCTCGGCGAGGAGATCGGCGGCCTGGCCAGCCGACTCGCCGAGGACGACATGCGCCTGGCCTACCACAACCACGACTTCGAGATGCGGACCTTCGACGGCCGCACGGCGCTGGAGATCCTGCTGGAGGCCGCCGGCCCCGAGGTGATGGGCGAGGTCGACCTGGCCTGGGTGGCCCGCGGCGGCCAGGACCCGGCCGAGTACCTCGAGCACTTCGACGGCCGGCTGTTCGCGATCCACGCCAAGGACAACGCCCCGGCCGGCACCGCCGAGGACCAGCGCGGCTTCGCCATCATCGGCCAGGGCGTTCTCGACTGGGACGAGCTCCTGCCCGCCGCCCGCGAGGCCGGCGCCGAGGTCTACGTCATCGAGCACGACCAGCCGAAGGATGCCCAGGCGGTGCTGACCGAGGGCAACCGCTTCCTCGAGGCGGCGCTGTCGGCGCCGGCCGAGTGACGCCGGTCTCGGGCGAGACACGATAACGACAAGGAGACCGATCGTGGCAGATCATCATTACGACGCCATCGTGGTGGGTTCGGGCATCAGCGGCGGCTGGGCCGCCAAGGAGCTCACCGAGAAGGGACTCAAGGTGCTGCTGCTGGAGCGCGGCCGCAACATCGAGCACATCAAGGACTACCACAACGCCCACAAGGAGGCCTGGGACTACCCGCACCGCGGCGAGCCGACCCAGCAGATGAAGGCCGACTATCCGGTGCTCAGCCGCGATTATCCGCTCAACGAGCAGACCCTGGGCATGTGGGCCGACGAGCGGGCCAACCCCTACGTCGAGCAGCAGCGCTTCGACTGGTTCCGCGGCTATCACGTCGGCGGTCGCTCGCTGCTGTGGGGGCGCCAGAGCTACCGCTGGGCGCCGACGGACTTCGAGGCCAACCAGCGCGAGGGCGTGGCCGTCGACTGGCCGATCCGCTACGAGGATCTGGCGCCCTGGTACGACTACGTCGAGCGCTTCGCCGGCATCGCCGGGACCCGCGAGGGGCTGGATATCCTGCCCGACGGCGAGTTCCTGCCGCCGATCCCGCTGAACCGCGTGGAGAAGGACGTGGCTGCGCGCCTCCAGCAATCCTTCGGCGGCCGTCGCCATCTCATCCACAGCCGGACGGCCAACATCACCCAGCCCAAGCCGGAGCAGAATCGGGTCAACTGCCAGTTCCGCAACAAGTGCTGGCTGGGCTGCCCCTACGGCGGCTACTTCAGCACCCAGTCGGCGACCCTGCCGGTGGCCATGGCCACGGGCAACCTGACCCTGCGGCCCTTCTCGATCGTCACCCAGGTGCTCTACGACAGGGACCGCGTCCGCGCCCGGGGCGTCGAGGTGCTGGACGCCGAGAACGGCCAGACCTACGAGTACACCGCCGACGTGGTGTTCCTCAACGCCTCCACCTTCAACTCCACCTGGGTGCTGATGAACTCGGCCACCAACGTCTGGCCGGGCGGGCTCGGCAGCAGCAGCGGCGAGCTCGGCCACAACGTCATGGACCACCACTTCCGGGTCGGCGCCAGCGGCGAGATCGAGGGCTACGAGGACACCTACTACTTCGGGCGACGCCCCGCGGGCTTCTATATTCCGCGCTTCCGCAACGTCGGCGACGACCGCCGCGACTACCTGCGCGGCTTCGGCTACCAGGGCTCGGCCAGCCGCGAGCGCTGGGAGCGCGAGGTCGCCGAGGTCAGCCACGGCGCCGAGCTCAAGCAGGCGCTGAGCCAGCCGGGGGGCTGGAGCATCGGCATGACCGCCTTCGGCGAGATGCTGCCCCGCCACGCCAACCGCATCTCGCTGGACCCTGGTGTCACCGACGCCTGGGGCCTGCCGGTGCTGGCGATGGACGTCGGGCTCGGTGACAACGAGCGCGCCATGCGCCGCGACATGGTGCAGGACGCGGTGGACATGCTCGAGGCCGCCGGGGTGCGGAACGTGACGCCCGAGGAGGGCGACTACGCGCCGGGCATGGGCATCCACGAGATGGGCACCGCGCGCATGGGGCGCGATCCCGCTACCTCGGTGCTCAACGCCCACAACCAGGTATGGGACGCGCCTAACGTCTACGTCACCGACGGCGCCTGCATGACCTCGTCGTCCTGCGTCAATCCATCGCTGACCTACATGGCGCTGACCGCCCGGGCGGTCGACCACGCCGTGCGCGAGCTGAAGAGGGGGAACCTGGCATGAATCGCCGCGAACTGCTCAAGATGATCGCCGTCGCTACCGGCACCGCGCTGGTCGGCGGCCAGGCCCTCACCGCCTTCGCCGGCGGCAGGGGCGAGGAGGCACTGACGGACGCGGACGTGCGCCTGCTCGACGAGGTGGCCGAGACCCTGCTGCCGCGTACCGATACCCCGGGCGCAAGGGACGCCGAGGTCGGCGACTTCATGCGGGTGTTCGTGCGCGACTGCTACACCGCCGAGCAGCAGGCGCGGTTCCGCGACGGCATCGCCCGGATCGAGGCCCACAGCCGCGCGGCCCATGGCGCCGGCTTCCTGGCCCTGGACGCGCCGCGCCGCGGCGAGGTCGTCGCCGCCCTCGACCGCGAGGCTCGGGCGCGGGTCGCCGCCGAGGGCGAGCTCCACGGCTTCACCCTGATCAAGCAGCTGACCCTGTTCGGCTTCTTCACCTCGAAGGTCGGCGGCACCGAGGTACTGCGCTACGTGGCCATCCCCGGCCGCTACGACGGCGACCTGGCCTACGAGCCCGGCGAGCCGGCCTGGGCGACCACCTGAGCGCCTTCGCGCCATCCCGGCGCGGGCGTCACCGCCCGCGCGGCTCATGCAACGAGAGGAGACATCTTATGCACAAGGGAGTATCTGCGGGCGCGCTGATGACCGGGCTGGCCACGCTGGCCACCCTGGCGTCGACCGCTCCCCAGGCCGACGCGTCGAGTGACGCCGAGCGGGCGGCCAGGACGGAGGTCTGGGAGCCGGCGCCGCCGGTGGTGGCGGCACCGGCCGGCGGCGTGCCGTCGGACGCCGTGGTGCTGTTCGACGGCACGGATCTCTCCGCCTGGGAAGGCGAGGCGGGCGGGCCGGCCGAGTGGCGGGTGGAGGACGGCGCCATGACGGTGGTGCCCGGCGCCGGCGGTATCCGCACCCGGGAGGCGTTCTGCGATGTCCAGCTGCATCTTGAATGGCGCACCCCGGCCGACATCGACGGTTTCGACGGCCAGGATCGCGGCAACAGCGGCGTCTTCCTGCAGCAGCGCTACGAGATCCAGGTGCTGGATTCCCACGACAACCCCACCTACGCCAACGGTCAGGCGGCCTCGATCTACAAGCAGCACATGCCGCTGGTCAACGCCTCCCGGGGGCCGGGCGAGTGGCAGGCCTACGACATCCTCTACACCGCGCCGCGCTTCGACGAGGACGGCGAGCTGGACGCGCCGGCCCACGTCACGGTGCTGCACAACGGCGTGCTGGTGCAGCATCACGCCACGATCCAGGGCACCACCGAGTGGATCGGCGCGCCTTCCTACGACGAGGCCCACGGCTGCGCGCCGCTCGCCCTGCAGGATCACGACGCGGCGGTGAGCTTTCGCAACGTATGGATCAGAAGGCTCTAAGGATATCGCCGGCCGCATGCGATAAGCTGGGGCGTCCGCCGCGGCCGGTTCGTCGGGCGAGCCGGGGCGGCGGATCGTGTCGCATCGAGAAGAGGACGCATGTCCAATATACGCAAGGTCGCCGAACTGGCGGGCGTCTCCGTGGCCACGGTGTCGCGGACCCTCAAGTCGCCGGATATCGTGTCGCCGGCCACCCGCGACAAGGTGCGCCGAGCCATCGAGGCCTCGGGCTATCGCCCCAACCAGATGGCCGTGCAGTTCCGCTCCCGGCGCAGCCACAACCTGGCGGTGCTGGTGCCGACCATCGCCAACACCTTCTTCGCCCGGGTGATCGCCGGGGTCCAGCAGGCGGCCCGCGAGCAGGGCTACGGCGTGCTGCTGTGCAACACCCTGGGGCAGGAAGAGGACGAGATCCAGTACGCCGGCATGGTGGCCGCCCGCCAGGCCGACGGCGTCATCCAGCTGCGCGCCTTCAACCCCTTTCCGGACGATGCCGTCGAGCCGGGCCGGCCGCTGCCCATGGTCAACGCCTGCGAGGTGCTCGACGACGCCCCTTGCCCGACGCTCCGGATCGACAACCGGGCGGCGGCGCGTACCCTCACCGAGCATCTGATCGCGCTGGGCCACCGGCGCATTGCCATGATTCAGGGGCCGCGGCGCAGCCCGCTGACCCGCGATCGCGTGGCAGGCTATCGCGATGCGCTGGCGGCCGCGGGCATCGCGCCCGACGAGACCCTGCTGTGCCCCGGCGACTTCACCCCGGCTTCCGGACATGCGGCGGCGGGCAGCCTGCTGGCCGTCGAGTCGCCGCCGACCGCGATCTTCTGCGAGAGCGACGAGATGGCCATCGGCGCCATCAGTCGCCTCCGGCAGGCGGGGCTGTCGGTGCCCGCCGACGTCTCGGTGGCCGGCTTCGACGATATCGCCTTCGCCTCCTACAGCGATCCGGCGCTGACCACCATCGCCCAGCCCGCCGAGGCCTTCGGGCGTCGCGCCGTGGAGATGCTGATCGCTATCCTGGAGGGGCGCGGCGAGGTCGCGCCCAGGGTCGTGCTGCCCCACGAGCTGGTGATTCGCGACAGCACCGCGCCGCCCCGCGACGACATCCGGGACCGCGGATAGCGCCATCGGCTACCCTGTTCGGCAACCGCGCCGCATCTCCCTGAGAGGAACGTCATGAATCCGACCCGTCGCCGCCTGCTCCAGGCGCTTTCCTTGTTTCCCGCGCTGCCACTGGTTGCCTCGTGGCCCGGCCTCGCCATGGCCCAGGAGGCACGCCTGCCGCGGGTGCCGCTGACGGTGCACGGCGAGGCGGGCCCCCGGCGGCTGACCGTCGAGGTGGCGCGCCGCCTGGCCGAGCGCGCCCAGGGGCTGATGGGGCGCGAGCGTCTGCCGCAGGATGCCGGCATGCTGTTCCTCTACGACCGTACCCAGCCGTCGCGCAACGGCTTCTGGATGTACCGCACCCTGATCCCGCTGGACATCGCCTTCATCGACGAGGCCGGGCGCATCGTCGATATCCGTCGCATGGCGCCCTGCACCTCGGCGTCGGCCCGGGACTGCCCGGTGACGCGCCCGGATGCGCCCTATCAAGCGGCGCTGGAGGTCAATGCCGGCGTCTTCGAGGCGCACGGTATCGCGGTGGGCGACTGCGTCAGCTGGCCCGGTGATGGCGGTGAATGTGTCATCGACGAGTCCCGGCCTCGTGCTCAGGCTGCGCCGGGCAGCTGAATCGCCGGCGTCATTCTGCTGCCCGGCGTGAGAGGCGGCCACGGAAGCGCACCACGATCAGGGCGATGCCGGCCACCACCAGGCCGCCGCCGATCAGCTTGTTGGGGCCGAGCGGGTCGCCCAGCAGCAGCATGCCCAGCGCCACCGCCAGCACCGGCATCAGCAGCATCAGCGGCACCACGCGGTTGACCGGGTGGCGCCGCAGCAGGCCGTACCAGATGCCGTAGGCGACGATCGACGACATCACCGCCGTGTAGAGCACCGCGCCCCAGCCGCGCCAGCCGGCCTCGGTCAGGGCGGCCCAGTGCGCCTGCTCGAACCACCAGGATCCCAGCGCCACCTGCGGGGTGGCGAACAGCGCGATCCAGCCGGCCAGCGCCATGGGGGGCACCGGCGGGCCCTGCTTGATCAATAGCTGCGACACCGCCCAGGCCAGGGCGCTGGCCAGCAGCAGGGCGGTGGGCAGCGGGGCGGGCAGCGTCGGGCCGCCGGCCAGCACCACCACGCCGGCGAACGACAGCAGCAGGCCCGCCAGCCGCCGCGGGCCCAGCTTCTCCTTGAGAAATATCACTGCCAGCAGGGTGGCGAAGGGCGTGCCCATCTGCACCAGCAGGGCGCCGGTACCGGCCTCGGCCTGGCCGAGGCCGATGAACAGCAGGGCGAAGTGCAGGGTGCCGAAGGTCACCGACAGCAGCGCCAGGAACGGCAAGCGCGCCCGTGACACCGGATGGAAGGGCACCAGCAGGGCGGCCACCAGGGCGAAGCGCAGGGTGGTCAGCAGCAGTGGCGGAAGCTCGGTCACGCCGAGCTTGATGACGATGATGTTGAGCGCCCAGATGACGATGACGCCCAGTCCCAGGGCCAGGTCCTTGAGGGGCACGGCTCTTCCTTGATCGGTCGTGGAATGAAGCCACAGCCTAGCAGGAATCGCCGTGCCGGTGCCGCGCGTCACGACATCAGAAGGTCCAGCGGATCATGGCCTGGGGCAGCGACTCGTCGGTGTGCTCGAGGCCGAACTTGTTCTCCCAGTACTGATATTCCAGCCCCACGCCGAGGTGCTCGGTGGCGTGCCAGACCAGCTGTGGCTGGGTCAGCACCTGGGCGGCGAGATCGCCTTCCTCGGTGATGACGTCGATGAAGCCCTCGAAGCTGAAGTTGGCGCCGCCCAGTCGGAACGGCGCGTTCCAGGCCGTCGTGTACTGCATCGCGCTGCCCTTGGCGGTCTCGTCGTCGCGATACAAGGCGTACACCTTGAAAAAATCGAAGCCCGGCATCGCCACGTCGGCGGAAAGCCCTGCCATGTGGGTGGTCTTGCGCACGGACGCGTTGCGGTCGATGTCCAGCTGGCCGGTCAGATAGAGGCCGGTCAGCGGGCCGACGGACAGATCGAGGCCGGTGGCCTTGCCGATATTGCCGCGCAGGTTCCACTCCGCGTGGGTGCTGCCATGGTCCTGCTCGCTCGCGCTGCCCTGGTCGAGGTTGGTGAAGTCGGCGAAGAAGAAGCTGTCGCCGTAGGTCCAGCCGGTGGCGTTGGCCACGGTGAAGATGGCGTGCTCGGCGTTGTCGATGCCGAAGCCGGCGTCGGCGGTGTCCTCGTAGTCCCAGCCGTAGAGCGCCTCGACCTTGGTGGTGCTGTAGACGGCGGCGCTGGCGCCCTGGGCCGCGAACAGCGCGGCGGCGAGGGCGAGCGGGGCGGTGGTCTTGATGGGCATCCGGGATCTCCGTTGTTGGTGTTGGTCGTGGAGTGGGCGATGCATGCTGGGCGCGTCGTGGTGCCGGGGACTGTCTGGCAGGGCCTGCTCGGTGTGGCTCGTCTCGGCGAGAGACGGGCGCTCCGCCCGGCATGACGTGCTCATTTTGTATTCAATGATGTTCATCATTGGTGGTTGTTATTGTGAACAGCCAATAGGCGTTTATAGGCATTATTGTCGACGTTATCAATGTATTTGTGTATACAATTTGGTGGTGACAATAGTGAGTCGACCAACGTCGACTCTTGTCGTGGCGGGGGACAGCAGGCATATTTTCTTTTTGTGAAGTATCCATAACGCCGATAACCGCTCCCCGCGGACACAAGGACACGCTATGCCCACCTCCCGCTCTCTCGGGCGTCTCGCCGCCACCCTGGCCGGCGCCGCCCTGCTGACCTCGACGCTGACCGCCCAGGCCCGCGAGCTTTCCGTCTCCACCGTGCTGTCCGACGCCTTCCCCTGGGGGCAGGCCGCCGAGAAGTGGGCGGAACTGGTGGAGGAACGCTCCGACGGCGAGCTGACCCTGCGCGTCTATCCCAACGCCCAGCTGGTCAGTGGCGACCAGACCCGCGAGTTCTCTGCCATGCGTTCCGGACTGATCGATCTGGCCGTGGGCTCGACCATCAACTGGTCGCCCCAGGTGCCGGCGCTCAATCTCTTTTCGCTGCCGTTCTTCCTCCCCGACGAGGACGCCGTGGACGCGGTGACCGGCGGCGAAGCCGGCGACATGATCTTCTCCGCCATCGAGGACAAGGGCGTGGTGCCGCTGGGCTGGGGCGAGAACGGCTTCCGCCAGCTCTCCAATTCCCGCACCGACATCGATGCGCCGAGCGATCTCGAGGGCCTGAAGATCCGGGTGGTGGGCTCGCCGCTGTTCCAGGACACCTTCACCGCACTGGGTGCCAACCCGACCCAGATGAGCTGGGCGGATGCCAAGCCGGCGTTGACCACCGGCGCCGTGGACGGTCAGGAGAACCCGCTGTCGGTGTTCGACGTGGCGCGCATCGATCAGGTCGGCCAGGCCCACCTGACGCTGTGGAACTACATGAACGACCCGCTGGTGTTCGCCGCCAACCGCCAGGTGTGGGGCTCGCTGTCCGAGGAGCAGCAGCAGATGCTGCGCGAGACCGCCGTTGAGGCCGGCGCCTGGGAGATCGCCAAGACCCGCGAGGAGCAGGCCGGGCGCCTGGCGGCGATCCGCGAGCGCGGCGTGACCGTCACCGAGCTCGACGAGAGTCAGTACCAGGCCTTCGTCGAGGCGACCGAGAGCGTTCACGACACCTGGGTGCCGCGCATCGGCGAGGAGATCGTCGAGGCCGCCCGCCGCGACATCGACGCGCCCTGACGCTCGCCTCACCCTCATGAGACGTCGCCCGGCCTCGGCCGGGCGACGTCGTCGTTCCTCACCCGTCAAGATCCCCCGTCATGAAACGTCCCGACGCAAGACTCGAGCGCGTGCTCGCGACCCTGGCCATCCTGATCATCGGCCTGATCAGCCTGGCCAACGTGGTGGTGCGCTACGTCACCGACGCCTCCTTCGCCTTCACCGAGGAATTCTCGGTGTTCCTGCTGGTGCTGCTGACCTTCGCCGGCGCCTCGGTGGCGCTGCGCCGCCATCGCCATATCCGCATCGCCCTGCTGGAGCGGGCCCTGCCGCCGGGGCCGCGGCGCGCGCTGATCCTGTTCCAGGGCCTGTGCGGGCTGGTCGTGCTGGGGCTGGTGGCCTGGTACGGCGGCAAGCTGGCGTGGCAGGAATACCAGTGGGAGACCCTGTCGCCGGGCCTGGGACTGCCCCAGTGGTGGTACCTGGTATGGCTGCCGCTGCTCGCCGGGCTGATGCTGTGGCGCCAGTGCCAGCAGACCCTCGACCGCCTGCGCGGAGGGCTCGACGATGAGTCCTGACCTGTGGATGCTGCTGGCCTTCGCCGGCCTGCTGATCGCCGGGGTACCGGTGGCCTTCTCGCTGGGGCTGTCCGGGGCGGTGGGCATCGTCGCCGGGCTGTCGCCGGCGATGCTGGCGACGCTGGGCACCAACACCTACAACAGCGTCGCCAAGTACCCGCTGATCGCCATTCCGCTGTTCATCCTCACCGGGCTGATCTTCGAGCGTGCCGGGGTGGCGGCGCGACTGGTGCGCTTCGCCCAGGCGCTGATCGGCCCGCGCCACGGGGGCCTGGCGCTGGTGGCGGTGCTGGTGTGCATGATCATGGGCGGCATGAGCGGCTCCGGCCCGGCCGATGCCGCGGCCGTGGCCATGGTGATGCTGCCCAGCATGACCAAGGCCGGTTATCCCAGGCCCTTCTCGGCGACGCTGATCGCGGCGTCGGCCTCCACGGCGATCCTGATTCCGCCCTCGGTGGCGCTGATCCTGTATTCCATCGTGGTGCCGGGAGTGGACCTGCGCGCGCTGTTCGCCGCCGGCCTGTTTCCGGGCATGCTGGCCGGGGCGGCGCTGCTGGTGCCGGCCTGGTGGCTGTCGAAGCGTAACGGCTGGGAGGCGCCTGGCGAGACGGAGCGTCCGCCGATCGGCGAGAGCTTCCGCCAGGCGATCCCGGCGCTGTTCGCCCCGGTGCTGATCCTCGGCGGGCTGCGCTCGGGACTGTTCACGCCCACCGAGGCGGCGGTGGTGGCGGTGGCCTATGGCGTGGTGGTGGGCCTGTGGCTGACCCGCGAGCTCGGCTGGCGCGACCTCTGGGCGCTGCTCGGCGAGGCCGCGGTGATCTCCGGGGTGGTGATGCTGATCATCGCCCTGGCCGGCATCTTCGCCTGGGCCGGCACCATGCTGGGCACCTTCCGCCACCTGGCGGAGTGGGTGATCGGGCTGTCGGACAACGGCACGCTGCTGCTGGTGCTGATCATGCTGGCGGTGCTGCTGGCCGGGATGCTGCTGGATGCCATCTCGATCTACCTGATCATGATGCCGATCCTGGTGCCGGTGATGCAGCACTTCGGCTGGAACCCGGTGTGGTTCGGCATCCTGCTGGCGATGAACATCGCCATCGGCCAGTTCACGCCGCCGGTGGCGGTCAACCTGATGGTCACCACCGAGGTGGCGCGGGTGCGCCTGGAGCAGACCGTGGGCTGGGCGCTGGTGTTCGTGGCGGCCATGGCCAGCGCGCTGGCGCTGGTGGTGATCTTCCCGCAGCTCGCCCTGTGGTTGCCGGAGCTGTTGGGCTACAACGTCTGAGTCAGCCTGCGCTCAGGGCCTCGAGGGTGTGCCGATGCAGCTCGGCGCCGGCGGCGTCGAACAGCACGAAGCGTACCTGCCTGACCGCCGGACAGTGGGGCAGGGTGGTGAGCACGGTGGACAGGGCGATGCGCGCCGCCTCGGCCGCCGGATAGCCGAAGGCGCCGGTGGACAGCGCCGGAAAGGCGAGGCTCTCGATGTCATGCCGCTGCGCCAGTTCCAGGGCGTGGCGGTAGCAGTCGGCCAGCAGCGCGTCGGAGGGCTCATCGACGCCGTAGACCGGCCCCAGGCAGTGAATGACATGGCGGTTGGGCAGGCCGAAGGCGTCGGTGATCACGGCCTCGCCGGGATGGATCGGCGCCAGGGGCGCGCAGGCCTCGGCGAGCTCGGGGCCGGCGGCGCGGTGCAGGGCGCCGGCCACCCCACCGCCGCTCATCAGCCGGGCGTTGGCGGCGTTGACCACCGCCTCGATGTCGTCCTGCCGGGCGATGTCGCCCTGACGGCATTCGATGCGCGATGCGTGGGCGTGCATGTCGGGATCCTCCTGGGCTGGGTGCCCTTCCCAGTCTGGCGGCCGTCCCGGGCGGCTGACAAGGCGCCGCTTGCCGCCGCGGTGCGGGCGTTGGCCAAGGCAATGGGCCACGAACGTTGACGGCAACTACACTGGGGTGGAAGCAATAAACTCCATCGGACAGACGTTTTTTCGCTAAAGTAGGTATTGTCGAATAGATCGAACTGGCTCAGGATGCGCCGTCGATCGAATGGCTTTGCCAAACGTTTTGCCAACAACGTCAACGAGGTGCGTCAATGAAACGCCATGCTTTCTCCACCGCCGCCTTCTCCGGTGCGCTGCTGGGTGCTGCCATGTTCGCGTCGCCGGCCATGGCGCAGGACGAAGAGCAGTTCATCACCATCGGCACCGGTGGCCAGACCGGCGTGTACTACGTGGTCGGCCAGTCCGTCTGCCGCCTGGTCAATCGTCTCGACGACGCCAACATCAAGTGCAACGCGCCCTCCACCGGCGGTTCCGTGGCCAACATCAACGGCATCAAGTCCGGTGAGCTGGACATGGGCGTGGTGCAGTCCGACGTCCAGTTCCAGGCCTACAACGGCACCGGCAACTTCGAGGACGAGGCCTACGACAAGCTGCGGGCCGTCTTCCGCGTGCACGGCGAGCCGCTGACCATCCTGGCCCGCGCCGACGCCGACATCGAGACCCTCGACGATCTGGAAGGCAAGCGCGTCAACATCGGCAACCCGGGCTCCGGCCAGCGCAACACCATGGAAGTGGTGATGGACGCCAAGGGCTGGACCCAGGATTCCTTCTCGCTGGCCTCCCAGCTGGATGCCGCCGAGATGGCCTCCGCCCTGGCCGACAACAACATCGACGCCATGGCCTACGTGGTCGGCCACCCCAACGGTGCGATCCAGGAAGCCACCACCACCGTCGATTCGCGCCTGGTGCCGCTCAACGATGAGGACGTCCAGGGCATCGTCGACGAGTATCCCTACTACTCCATGTCGGTGATCCCGGGCGGGCTCTACAAGGGTAACCCGGACGACGTCGAGACCTTCGGCGTGGCGGCCACCTTCGTGACCGACTCCGATACCAGCGACGAGGTGGTCTACCAGACCGTCAAGGCGATCTTCGACAACTTCGATCGCTTCAAGCAGCTGCACCCGGCCTTCGCCAACCTGGACCCGCAGGAAATGGTCACCCAGGGGCTCTCGGCACCGCTCCACGAAGGGGCCGCGCGCTACTACCGCGAACAGGGCTGGATCGAGTGATCGTCAGCCGCTGAACCTGCGTCATTCGCCAAAGCATGCGCGGCCCTCGCCGAGGGCCGCGCATTGCGTTTGTGATTCCGAAAAAAGAGTGAAAGAGAGCGTCGAGCACGCCATGTGTCATCTTAACCAACCAGGGCACGCTTATGACTGACGACAAGACAAGGGCGCCGGGCGCCGAGGTCGATCTGGAGGACATGGTCGCCTCCAGCGACTCGGGGGCGCGCAAGCCGGCGGGAACGCCGGGCAAGCTGCTGGTGAGCATCGCCGCGGTCTGGTCGCTGTTCCAGCTGTGGATCGCCTCGCCGATCCCCTTCGTGCTGGGATTCGGTGTCTTCAACGCCACCGAGGCGCGCTCCATCCACCTGGCCTTCGCGCTGTTCCTGGCCTACATGGCCTATCCGGCCCTCAAGCGCTCGCCGCGGGATCGCATCCCGCTGCTGGACTGGGGCCTGGCCTTCGCCGCGGCGTTCTGCGGCGCCTACATGTTCATGTTCTACGAACAGCTGGCCCAGCGCCCCGGCGCGCCGATCACTCAGGACGTGATCGTCGGCGTGATCGGCATCGTGCTGCTGCTCGAGGCGACGCGCCGTGCCCTGGGGCCGCCGCTGATGATCGTGGCCCTGGTGTTCCTCGTCTACAGCCTGGCCGGGCCCTGGATGCCGGGTATCCTCGCCCACGGCGGGGTCAGCCTCAACGGGCTGGTCAACCACCAGTGGCTGACCACCCAGGGGGTGTTCGGCATCGCCCTGGGCGTGTCGACCAGCTTCGTGTTCCTGTTCGTGCTGTTCGGTGCCCTGCTCGACAAGGCCGGGGCCGGCAACTACTTCATCAAGGTCGCCTTCTCGCTGCTCGGCCACTATCGCGGCGGTCCGGCCAAGGCCGCCGTGGTGGCCTCCGGCATGACCGGCCTGATCTCCGGCTCCTCGATCGCCAACGTGGTGACCACCGGTACCTTCACCGTGCCGATGATGAAGCGCGTCGGCTTCCCGGCCGAGAAGGCCGGCGCCGTGGAGGTGGCCTCCTCGGTCAACGGCCAGATCATGCCGCCGGTGATGGGCGCCGCGGCCTTCCTGATGGTCGAGTATGTCGGCATCTCCTACGTGGAGGTGATCAAGCATGCCTTCCTGCCGGCGCTGATTTCCTATATCGCGCTGGTCTATATCGTCCACCTGGAGGCCCTCAAGGCCAACATGCAGGGCCTCGAGAGCAGCAATCCGCCGAAGCCGCTGGTGCGCAAGGCGGTGGGTTTCCTGGCCGGGCTGCTGCTGATGATGATCACCGCCCTGGTGGTCTACTACGGCCTCGGCTGGCTCAAGCCGGTGCTCGGCGATGCCACGCCCTGGGTGGTCGCCGTGGTGCTGGCCGCGGTCTACGTGAGCCTGCTCAAGCTGGCCTCGGGCTATCCGGAGCTGGAACTCGATGACCCCGACGAGCCGGTCTACAAGCTGCCCCAGACCCGCCCCACGGTGATGGTCGGCCTGCAGTACATCCTGCCGGTGATCGTGCTGATCTGGTGCCTGATGGTGGAACGCCTGTCGCCTGGGCTGTCGGCCTTCTGGGCCACGGTGTTCATGGTCTTCATCATGATCACCCAGCGCCCGATCACGGCCATGTTCCGTCACCGCAGCAACCTGGCGGCGGACGTGCGCGAAGGCTTCCACGACCTCTGGGACGGCCTGGTCACCGGTGCCCGCAACATGATCGGCATCGGCATCGCCACCGCCACGGCGGGCATCATCGTCGGCGCCGTGTCCCAGACCGGCGTGGGCCTGGTACTGGCCGATGTGGTGGAGATCCTCTCCATGGGCAACCTGCTGCTGATCCTGCTGCTCACCGCGGTGCTCAGCCTGATCCTCGGCATGGGCCTGCCCACCACGGCCAACTACATCGTGGTGTCGGCGCTGCTGGCGCCGGTGATCGTCCAGCTCGGCGAGCAGAACGGCCTGCTGGTGCCGCTGATCGCGGTGCATCTGTTCGTGTTCTACTTCGGCATCATGGCCGACGTGACGCCGCCGGTGGGGCTGGCCTCGTTCGCCGCGGCGGCGGTCTCCGGGGGCGACCCGATCCGTACAGGCTTCCAGGCGTTCTACTACAGCCTGCGCACCGCGGCGCTGCCGTTCCTGTTCATCTTCAACACCGACCTGCTGCTGATCGATGTCTCGCTGTTGCAGGGCATCCTGATCTTCGTGGTGGCGACGGTGGCGATGCTGATCTTCGCGGCGGCGACCCAGGGCTTCATGATCGCCCGCAATCGCTGGTACGAGTCGCTGCTGCTGCTGCTGGTGGCCTTCACGCTGTTCCGCCCGGGCTTCTGGATGGACATGATCCATGATCCCTACCAGGACGTGCCGCCGGCGCAGTTCGTCGAGGCGCTGGGCAACGCCGACCCCGACTCCTCGCTGCGCCTGCAGATCAGCGGCCTGGACGCCTACGGCGATCCGATGACCACCTACATGACGCTGCCGGTGCCGGACGGCGAGACCGGCGAGGATCGCCTGTCGAACCTGGGGCTGATGCTCAATGTCGAGGACGATCGTGCCATGGTCGACATGGTCACCTACGGCAGCGAGGCGGCGAAGCTCGGCTTCGACTTCGACCAGGAAATCATCCAGGTGCAGGCGCCGGTGGATCGCTGGACCAAGGAGTGGATGTGGATTCCCGCCTTCCTGGTGCTGGCCCTGGTGGTGATGCTTCAGCGGCGGCGCCGCGATCGCGGTGGCAAGCCGATCTCGGCCTGATGGAGGTGACCCATGTATAGCAAGATCCTGTTGCCGGTGGACCTCAACGAGGAGGCCTCCTGGAGCAAGGCGCTGCCCACGGCGCTGGCACTGTGCAAGAGCTTCGGTGCCTCTCTGCACGTGGTGACGGTGATGCCGGACTACCGCATGCCGCTGGTGGGGGCCTATTTCCCCGAGGACTTCGCCGCCAAGGCTCACCAGGAAGTGACCAAGGCACAGCACGAGTTCATCCAGCAGCACGTGCCGGACAACGTCCAGGTGCAGAGCGTGATCGTCGATGGCTCGCCCTGGGAGGCGATCATCAAGGCCGCCAAGAAGCTCGACATCGACCTGATCGTGATGGCCTCCCACAACAAGCGCAAGTTCGCCGATTACGTGCTCGGTCCCAACGCCGAGCATGTGGTGCATCACAGCAAGATGTCGGTGATGATCGTGCGCTGAGGCGCGTTCCGCGTTCCGCGACGCCCACGTCCCCACCCGGGGGCGTGGGCGTCGTCGTGTCGGCGGGAATGATCCGGATCACGGCGGGGTGGCGGGGGAACGACTAGAGTAACCAGTGACAGGCGGCGATGCCGGGCCGAAGGGGCGACGGCGGTCGCCTGCTCGACCCGGCAAATCCGGGACTCCAGCGTCGGCAAACGGGGGTGTCACCATGTGTGCAGCAGCCACGAAGAGCGGCGGTAAGGACGGTTCTCAGGTGCGAATCCGCATTCGTCCGATCGGCATGGACAAGCCTCGAATCTGGCTGGCCGAAGGGTTCGCCGACTTCCGGCGTGCCACGACGGTGAGCCTGGCCTACGGGCTGTTCTGGGTGGGGCTGAGCCTCGCCATCACCGCGGGGGCCTTCGTGCTGGGGCTGTGGCACTGGCTGCTGCCGCTGATCGCCGGTTTCATGTTCCTCGGTCCGCTGGTGGCGGTAGGCTCCTACGGCATCAGCCGGGCGCTGGAAGCCGGGCGCGAGCCGACCCTCGGCGACGCCTTCGGTGCCTGGACCGGCCATGTCGGCTCGCTGGCGATGATGGGCGTGATGATGATGATCTTCTTTCTCGCCTGGATCCGCCTCGCCACCCTGCTGTTCGCGCTGTTCTTCGGCCTCGGCGCCCCGGACCCGGCGACTCTCTACGCGACGCTGCTGACCACGGTGGAAGGGCTCGGCATGCTGGCCGTGGGGACGGCGGTCGGGGCGCTGCTGGCCTTCGGCGCCTTCGCCATCAGCGTGGTGGCCATTCCGACCCTGATGGACCAGGACCTGACCTTCATGGAGGGCATCGAGGCCAGCATCCGGGCGGTGGCCGGCAACCTGCGCCCGATGATGCTGTGGGCCGCCATCATCACCGGGTGCGTGATGGTCGGGGTGGCCACCTTCTATATCGGCCTGGCGCTGATCCTGCCGGTGCTCGGCCATGCCAGCTGGCACGCCTATGAGGACCTGGTGCGCATCGATACCGACGAGGGGGATACGCGGGCCTGAGCCGCAGGCGCGCGCTTCCGCTGCCGTGCCTGACGGCGTGGCGGGATTCGCGTAATCTTGGCGCCGAGACTGCCAATCCGGAGCCCCGACATGCGCCTTCGACGCCTGCTGCCCTTGATCCTGGTCCTGCCTTGGTGCCTGGCGGCGACCGCCGCCGAGCCCCTGCCCGAGCCCGAGGGGCGCGTGATGCTGACCGTCAGCGGCGACATCACGCGCACCAACGGCGAGGGCAAGGCGCGCTTCGATCGCGCCATGCTCGAGGCCCTGCCGTCCCGTATCATCGAGACTCACACCCCCTGGCACGAGGCGTCGGCCCGCTACGAAGGCCCGCTGGGCGAGGCGATATTCGAGGCGGTGGGCGCACGGGGCGACCAGGCCAGGGTGATGGCGCTGAACGGCTTCGAGGCCGAGGTGCCGCTCAGCGACTTCACCCGCTACGGCGTCATCCTGGCGATGACGCGCGACGGGGAGCCCATGCCGATCCGCCGCTTCGGCCCCCTGTTCGTGCTCTATCCCTTCGACGAACGCCCCCACCTGCTCAACGAGGAAACCCGCTTTCGCTCGGTGTGGCAGGTCGTGCGCATCGAGATCCACTGACCGACGAGGAGCCGCCCGGTGCGCCATTCTCCGCTGCGCCTGAAGCTCGGCGTCGTCGCGGCCCTGCTGCTGTTCGTCGCCGCCATCCTGCTGGTCGGACTGGTCGCCTGGCGCCAGGACAGCCTGGTCTGGCGGGTCGGCGGCGATACCGTCTGGCACGCCTACAAGCTCGACCGTGACGCCGTCGAGCTGCGCAGCTACCTGGCCATGAGCGAGGCGGCCCCCGAGGCCCTCGACGAGGCGCGGTTGCGCTTCGAGCTTCTTTACAGCCGGCTGACGCTGCTGCGTGGCGGCAAGATCGCCGATCTCATCGATCGGGTGCCCGGCTCCGAGTCGCTGGTCGACGAGATCGAGCAGCAGCTGCAAGCGCTGGACAGGCGGCTGCAGGGGCTCGATACCCTGACCCCGGTCGCCCGCCAGGACATGATCGAGCGCCTGGGCAGGATCAGCCGGCCGGCCGAGCGGTTGATCATCACCATCAACGGGCATCTGGCGAGCGTCTCGACCCACGAGCGTGATCGCCTGCAGTGGCTCTATGGCCTGTTGCTGGCGCTGATCCTGGGCATGAGCGTGGCGGCCATGCTGGTGGTGACCTTCCTGATTCGCGAGGCCCGTGACAACGCCGCCGCGCGTCGCGCCCTGGAATCGCTCAGCCGCGAGCTGGAGACCACGGCGCGTCGCGCCGAGTCGGCCAGTCAGGCCAAGTCCGAGTTCCTCGCCACCGTCAGCCACGAGATCCGCACGCCGCTCAACGGCGTGATCGGCATGAGCGACCTGCTGGTGGAGCAGTCCCTGCCCGAGCGGGCCCGTCATTACGCCGACACCATCCATGAGAGCGCCAGCCGCCTGATGGAACTGATCAACGATATCCTCGACTTCTCCAAGATCGAGGCCGGTCGCCTGGAGCTCGAGCATCGCACCCTGAATGTGTCCGAGCTCGTCGATGGCGCGGTATCGCTGTTTCGCCCCCACGCCGAGGCCCGTGGCCTGCGGCTCGAGCGAATCCTCGATCCGACGCTGCCGGCCCATGTCATCAGCGACCCCGGCCGGCTGCGTCAGGTGCTGCTGAACCTGCTGTCCAACGCCTTGAAGTTCACCGACGAGGGGACGGTTCGCGTCGAGGTGGAGCGCGACGGCGAAGGGGAGCTGTGCTTCGCGGTGATCGATACCGGCTGTGGCATCACCGCCGATCAGCGCTCCCGACTGTTCGAACCCTTCCGCCAGGGCGATCCCGGCACGGCGCGTCGCTTCGGCGGCAGCGGCCTGGGGCTGGCGATCAGCAAGCGACTGGTGGAGGCGCTAGGCGGCGAGATCGGCATGGAAAGCCGGCCCGGCGAGGGCAGCCGCTGCTGGTTCCGGGTGCCGTTGCTCGAGGCGGCGGCTCCGGCAGAGGCCTCGACGACCGCGCTGGCCTTGGACAGCCCCGCCCTGCACGACGCCCGCCTGCTGGTGGTCGAGGACAATCCGGTCAACCAGCAGGTGGCGCTGGCCATGCTCACCAAGCTTGGGTGTCGCGCCAGCCTGGCGAGCTCCGGCGCCGAGGCCCTGGCGAGCGTCGCCCAGGAGCGCTTCGATCTGGTGTTCATGGACGTGCAGATGCCGGACATGGACGGCCTCGAGGTGACCCGGCGCATCCGCTCACGGGGCGGCTGGCTGGCCGACATGCCGATCGTGGCGATGACCGCGGGCGGGCCGCTGGGCGATCAGGCGCGCTGCCTGGCGGCGGGCATGAACGGCTATCTGGCCAAGCCGCTGTTGCAGGCCTCGCTGCTCAAGGTGCTGCATCGCCATCTGGCATGTCGGGAGACGCTGGCACGACCGGCCTCGCCGACGCTCTCCGGCGAGCCCGTGACGGCGGCGGAGCCGACGCTGGACGACGAGGCGATGGCGGCGCTGCGCGAGAGTCTCGACGCCGAGGCGATGGTGGCGCTGGTGGCGCGCTATCGCCAGGAAGCCGAGGGGCATCTCGCGTCGCTGGACGCCGCCTTCGCCGCGTACCAGGCCGAGGACGTGCAGCGCCTGGCGCATCAGCTCAAGGGCGAGTCCGCCACCCTCGGGGCGGTACGGGTGGCCGCGCTGGCCGCCCGGCTGGAGCATGCCGCCCGGGACGATGCCCTGGCCGGCGAGGAGGCGACCCTGGCCGCCCTGCGCCGGCGGCTGGACGAGGCCCTGGCGGCGTTGGAGGGCGAGACCGCCGCTCCCTGAGCCTGGCATCGGACGCGGGGCGTTGTGGCCGTGGCCGGCCGCCGCCTACACTGCGCAGATCGTCGTCTCGCGAGGTCGCCATGCCCGCTGCTTCCGCCTCTCCCGCTTCTTCCCACCGGCCCGCCTCGCCGCGCACGGCCGCCAGCGACAGCCTCGACCCCGAACGGGCCGCCGCCGAGCTGTCCGAGGCGCTGGCCGGGCCAGCGCTCGGCTTCGTGCTGTTCTTCTGCAGCGCCGACTATCCGCTGGCGGCACTCGGCGAAGCCCTGGAGCGTGCCTTCGCCCCTGTGCCCCTGGCCGGCTGCACCACGGCCGGCGAGATCACTCCCGTGGGCTACGGCCGCGGCTGCATCGTGGCCATCGGCTTCGACCGGCCCGAGTTCGCCATCGCCTGCGCGCGGGTCGCCGACCTCGACGCCTTCGCGCTGCCCCAGGCGCAGCGGATGGTCGACGGCCTGCTCGCCGACTGTCGTCGCCGGTCGCCCGGCGACGACGTTCGTCCCTTCGTGCTGACCCTGCTCGATGGCCTCTCCAGCCGCGAGGAGCAGGTGCTGTCGACCCTCGAGGCCGCGCTCGGCGGCATCCCGAACTTCGGCGGCTCCGCCGGCGACGACAACCGTCTGAGTCACACCTACGTCTATGCCGATGGCGGCTTCCATGATGCCTCGGCGGTGGTGGTGATGATCGCCAGCCGCCGGCCCTTCGAGGTCTTCACCACCCATCATCTGCGGCCACGCCGCGAGAAGCTGGTGGTCACCGCGGTGGACCGGGAGCGGCGGCGGGTGCTGGAGCTCAATGCCGCGCCCGCCGCCGAGGAGTATGCCCGCCTGGTGGGGCGTTCGGTCACCGAGCTCGACCCCGGGGTCTTCGCCCACCATCCGCTGGCGGTGCGCATCGGCGAGTCCCACTACGTGCGCTCGATCCAGCGGGTCGACGACGACGGCGGCCTGCGCTTCTACTGTGCGGTGGAGAACGGCATCGTGCTGACCGCCATGGAGCCGGCGCCGCTTCTCGAGGAGCTTTCCGGAATGCTGGAGGGGCTGGAGCGACGCCTCGGGCCGCCGGCGCTGATCCTCGGCTGCGACTGCTTCCTGCGGCGCCTGGAGCTGGAGGCCCAGGGGCGGATGGAGGAGGCCTCGCGTCGGCTGGCCGAGGCACGGGTGGTGGGCTTCAACACCTACGGCGAGCAGCACCAGGGACGGCACATCAACCAGACCTTCACGGGGGTGGCGATTGGATCTCGGGACTGAGCGAGCGGACATCGAGCCCGCCACCGAGCGCGAACGCGCGCTGGTGGAGGAGAACGCGCGACTGCGGCGCATCTGCGGCGCGCTGATCGAGCGGGTGGAATCCGCCGGCATGGCCGACGGTGCGCCCTACGGCGCCTTCGAACACGCCGTGCTGCTCGCCGAGCAGGTGCGCGAGCGCACCGACAGCCTGCATCGCACCCTCGAGGCGCTGGAGGAGGCCCGGGCCGAGGCCGAGGCGGCCAATCGTTCCAAGACCCGTTTCCTGGCCGCCGTGAGCCACGACCTGCTGCAGCCGCTCAACGCCGCCCGCCTGTTCGCCAGCGCCCTGGAGGACCAGGCCCTGCCCGAGGCGGCGGCGCGCCAGGTCGGCCATATCGGCCGTTCGCTCAAGGACGTCGAGGCGTTGCTCGGCACCCTGGTGGACATCTCGCGGCTGGACGCGGGCGTGCTGACGCCGGATATCGCGACCTTCCCGGTGGCCGAGCTGCTCGACGTCATCGCCGAGGAGTTCCGCCAGCTGGCCGGTGCCCGGGGGCTCGACTTCCGCTACGTGCCCAGCGAGGCCGTGGTCAGCTCCGACCTGGCGCTGCTCGCCCGGGTGGTGCGCAACTTCCTGACCAACGCGGTGCGCTACACCGAGCACGGCCGGCTGCTGCTGGGCTGCCGGCGCCGCCGCGACGGGCTCGAGATCCTGGTCGGCGATACCGGGCCCGGTATCGACGAGGCCCAGCAGCAGGCGATCTTCCTCGAGTTCCGTCGCGCCGTGAGCGAGCCGGCCGAGGGCGATCGCGGCCTGGGGCTGGGGCTCGCCATCGTCGACCGCATCGCCGCCATGCTCGATCACCCGCTGCATCTGGCCTCGCGGCCGGGGCGCGGGGCGCTGTTCTCGATCCGGGTGCCCTATGGCCGGCGCGAGGAGGCGCCGACGGCGGAGGTGCCGCCGGGCATGCACGATCTGAGCGGGGCGCGGGTCTGGGTGCTCGACGACGACCCGGCGATCCTCGAGGGCATGGCGGCGCTGCTGGAGGGCTGGGGCTGTCGGGTGCGCTGCGCGGCCACGCCGGCGGCGCTGGAGGCCGCCGGCCGGCGCGAGCGCGCCGACCTGCTGCTGGTCGACTACCAGCTGGCGCCAGGCGACCCGGACGGGCTCAGCGTGGCGGACCGGCTGCGCCGACGCCACCCCGGGCTCGGCGTGGTGGTGATCTCCGCTCATCAGGATGGCGAGCTCACGCAGCGGGCCCGGGAGCGCGGCTACGACTGCCTGCTCAAGCCGGTGAAGCCGCTGCGGCTGAGGCTGTTGATCGCCCATCGGCTGGAGGCGGGCGGCGCCTAGTCGTGCTGTGGCGTCGTGGGCGACAGGCGTGCCAGCCGGGCGGCCAGCTCACCCTGGTCGGCGGCCAGGATGGCCTGGACCCGGCTGCCGACGTTGAGCTTGCGCAGGATCGCCGAGACATGCGTCTTGACCGTGGTCTCGGCGATGTCGAGATCCCGGGCGATCACCTTGTTGGCGTCGCCCCGCACCAGGCGGGCGAGCACCTCGAGCTGCTTGTCGGTGAGGGCGTCCAGCGGCGAGGGCGCCTCCGGGGTGGGGGGCGCGGCGAACGAGGCATGATCCTCCAGCGTGGGCGAAGGCGGACGGCGCATGATGTCCGGGGGCAGGTAGATCTGGCCGCTCAGCACCTGGCGCAGCGCCTCGAGCATCGCGCGGCGCGGCGTCGACTTGGGAATGTAGCCCACCGCGCCCAGGGCGATGGACTCGAGGATCAGGTTGCGTTCGCGCTCGGCGGAGACCACCACCACCGGCAGCGCCGGACAGGCCTCGCGCAGCCGCTCGAGCCCGGCCAGCCCGGCGGCATCGGGCAGCCCCAGGTCGAGCAGCAGCAGGTCGAGCTCTTCGCTCTCCTCGGCGATGCCCTTCAGGGCATCCTCGAGGCTGCCGGCCTCGAGCAGCCGGCAGTTGGGCAGGCCGGCACGGATCGCCGCGCCGATCGCCTCGCGAAACAGTGGGTGGTCGTCGGCCACCATCAGGGTGTTCATGGGGGACTCCTTGGAACGCTCGGGCGCCGGTCCGTCTTTCCCTGGGCCCTCCTACCGAAGGAGGAGGCGTTCTCCTGCCATCGCAGTATGTCCTAGACGTCGGGGCTGGCCAAGACTGGGGTGGCAGTCACATAACCACAACAGCGGGAGACACGCCATGATCTACGCCAACCCCGGAAGCCCCGAGTCCGCGGTGAGCTTCGACGCGCGCTACGGCAACTACATCGGCGGCGAGTTCGTGCCGCCGGTCAAGGGCCAGTATTTCGACAACGTCAGCCCGGTCAACGGCAAGCCGTTCTGCGAGATTCCCCGTTCCACCGCCGAGGACATCGACAAGGCGCTGGACGCCGCCCACGCCGCGGCACCGGCCTGGGGCAAGACCTCGGCCGCCGAGCGCGGCAATATCCTGCTGAGGATCGCCGACCGCATCGAGCAGAACCTCGAGCTGCTGGCCGTGGCCGAGACCTGGGACAACGGCAAGGCAGTGCGCGAGACCCTGAACGCCGACCTGCCGCTGGCGGTGGACCACTTCCGCTACTTCGCCGGCTGCATCCGCGCCCAGGAAGGCACCGCGGCGGACATCGACGCCAATACCGTGGCCTATCACTTCCACGAGCCGCTGGGCGTGGTGGGGCAGATCATTCCCTGGAACTTCCCGATCCTGATGGCGGTGTGGAAGCTGGCGCCGGCGCTGGCCGCGGGCAACTGCGTGGTGCTCAAGCCCGCCGAGCAGACCCCGGCCTCGATCCTCAAGCTGATGGAGCTGATCGGCGACCTGCTGCCGCCGGGCGTGGTCAACGTCGTCAACGGCTACGGCGCCGAGGCCGGCCAGGCGCTGGCCACCAGCACCCGGATCGCCAAGATCGCCTTCACCGGCTCGACCCCGGTGGGCTCGCACATCCTCAAGTGCGCCGCCGAGAACATCATTCCCTCCACCGTGGAGCTGGGCGGCAAGTCGCCGAACATCTACTTCGCCGACATCATGGACGCCGAGCCCGAGTTCATCGACAAGGCCGCCGAGGGCCTGGTGCTGGCCTTCTTCAACCAGGGCGAGGTGTGCACCTGCCCGTCGCGGGCGCTGATCCAGGAAGACATCTACGACGCCTTCATGGCCAAGGTGATGGAGAAGGTCGCGACCATCACTCGCGGCAACCCGCTGGACACCGACGTCAAGGTCGGCGCCCAGGCCTCCCAGGAGCAGTTCGACAAGATCATGTCGTACATGGAGGTGGCCCGCGAGGAGGGCGCCGAGTTCCTGACCGGCGGCGACAAGGAGCACTTCGATCCGGCCTATGACAGCGGCTATTACATCCAGCCGACCCTGCTCAAGGGCCACAACAAGATGCGCGTCTTCCAGGAGGAGATCTTCGGCCCGGTGGTGGCGGTGACCACCTTCAAGAACGAGGAAGAGGCGCTGGCCATCGCCAACGACACCGAGTTCGGCCTCGGCGCCGGGGTCTGGAGCCGCGACATCAACGTCGCCTTCCGCATGGGCCGCGGCATCCAGGCCGGCCGGGTGTGGACCAACTGCTACCACCAGTATCCGGCCCACGCCGCCTTCGGCGGCTACAAGAAGTCCGGCGTCGGCCGCGAGACCCACAAGGTCGCCCTCGAGCACTACCAGCAGACCAAGAACCTGCTGGTCAGCTATGACACCAATCCCCTCGGCTTCTTCTAGGAAAGACTGACGTGTCGCTGTGCCAGTGACATGGCGCCGTCATTCCCGGAAAGCCCCGACCCCGGGCATCGAACCCGGGGCATTCCCTCCCTGACGCAGCCTGCTCCGTCGCCTCCGGCGGCGGGGCTCCCCTACCCGTTGTTGAGGAGAAAGCACATGGACAGCACGATGCAAGCCGCCGTGGTGCGGGCCTTCGGTGAGCCGCTGAGTCTCGAGGAGGTCGAGGTGCCGCGGCCCGGGCGCGGCGAGATCCTGGTCAAGGTGGCCGCCTCCGGCGTCTGCCACACCGATCTTCACGCCGCCCACGGCGACTGGCCGGTCAAGCCCGAGCCACCCTTCATCCCGGGGCACGAGGGCGTCGGCCACGTGGCCGCGGTGGGTGAGGGCGTGACCCATCTCAGGGAAGGCGACCGGGTCGGCGTGCCCTGGCTGTATTCCGCCTGCGGCCACTGCGAGCACTGCCTGGGCGGCTGGGAGACCCTCTGCGAATCGCAGCAGAACACCGGCTACTCGGTGAACGGCGGCTTCGCCGACTACACCCTGGCCGATGCCGGCTACGTGGGGCGTCTGCCGGACAACGTCGACTTCCTCGAGATCGCGCCGGTGCTGTGCGCCGGGGTCACCGTCTACAAGGGCCTCAAGATGACCGACACCCGCCCCGGCCAGTGGGTGGTGATCTCGGGCATCGGCGGGCTCGGCCACATGGCGGTGCAGTACGCCCGGGCCATGGGGCTCAACGTCGCCGCGGTGGACATCGACGACGACAAGCTGGCGCTGGCCAGACGCCTGGGCGCCAGCGTGACGGTCAACGCCCTGACCACCGATCCGGCGGCCTACCTGAAGCGCGAGATCGGCGGCGCCCACGGCGTGCTGGTCACCGCGGTCTCGCCCAAGGCCTTCGAGCAGGCCCAGGGCATGGTGCGCCGCGGCGGCACCATCTCGCTCAACGGCCTGCCGCCCGGCGACTTCCCGCTGCCGATCTTCGATACCGTGCTCAACGGCATCACCGTGCGTGGTTCCATCGTCGGCACCCGCCAGGACCTGCAGGAGGCCCTGGACTTCGCCGGCGAGGGCAAGGTCAAGGCCACCGTCCACGGTGACCGGCTGGAAAACATCAACGACGTCTTCCAGCGCATGATCGACGGCAACATCGAGGGCCGGGTGGTGCTCGACATGCAGTAGGCCGTGGGCGAGCCAGGGCCCGGCAAGCGGCAACAGAACGAGGCGGGGCACGACGTGAGTCGTGCCCCGCCTTCTTTCGATGCTCGGTCGGGCATGCCTCGGGCATCGAGCGGGACAAGGAACCGATAGGCGGGCCGGACACGACGACGGCGACCCGAGGGTCGCCGTCGCCAGGGCACGGAGCGTCAGACTCAGGCCGGATTCAGGTCCTGGGGCGGTTCGCCCACCGAGCCCGGCATCGCCTGGACGTTGGCGTTGTCCTGACCGGCCCGGGCCAGGAAGTAGAGATGGCGCTCGTACTCGGTGACCACGTTATGGATCACCTGGGCCCGGGTGTAGCCGTTGAGGTCCTGCTCAAGCCCGCCCTCGTTGAGGTAGACGTCGAAGCGCACGTAGTAGTCGTCGTCCACCGGCAGGAAGCTCGGGGTGCGTAGGCGGTGGGCGCGGACCTGGTAGACGAAGCTGGCGGCGTCGTCGAAGTCCACCTGCAGGGTCAGCTGGCGCAGCGGCTCGCCCTCGACGGCCTCCTCGGTCACCGTGGCCGTCTGGCCGCGGCTCTCCAGCTCCTCGGCGAACTGGCGCAGGGCCGGCCGGATGGCGTGCTCGAGGGTGGCGGCGGCGCCGGCGCGGTTGGAGGTGTCCAGCGCCCGGTCGAGGCGCTCGCGCCAGTCGCTGTGGGTGCCGGTGGCGCCGATCTGGCGGCGGGTGTCGGCCTTGGTGCACTCCAGCTTCAGGGCGCGGCTCATGCCGGCCATGATGGCGAAGATCACCAGCGAGAAGGGCAGGGCGGTGATCACCACCGCGCTTTGCAGCGCCGAGAGGCCGCCGGCCATCAGCAGCGCCACGGTCACCAGGCCGATGGTGGCCGACCAGAACACGCGCAGGCGGATCGGGGCGTCGTGGTTCACGTCCGACAGGATGGAGGTGAAGTTCGCCAGCACCAGGGCGCCGGAGTCGGCGGAGGTGACGAAGAACACGATGCCGAGGATGGTCACCACCGAGGCGGTGATGCCGATGTACGGATACTGTTCCAGGAAGGTGTAGATGGTGGTCTGCGGCGCGCTCAGCGCCTGCTCGCCGAGTTCGACGAGGCCCTGGTTGGCGACCATCTCGATGCCGCTGTTACCGAAGATCGACATCCAGGCCATCATGAAGCCGAGCGGCAGCAGCAGGGCGCCGAGCACGAATTCGCGGATGGTGCGGCCGCGCGAGATGCGGGCCAGGAACAGGCCGACGAAGGGCGTCCAGGCGATCCACCAGCCCCAGAAGAAGATGGTCCACCAGCCTTTCCACTGCTGGGCATCCTCGCCGGCGAAGGCGTAGGTGTCGAAGCTCTTGCCGACGAAGCTGCTCAGGTAGTCGCCGGCGTTGAGCACCATGGCATCGAGCAGGTGCAGGGTGTTGCCGGCGAACAGCACGAACAGCAGCAGCGCCACGGCCAGCGCCATGTTGAACTCGGACAGGCGGCGGATGCCCTTCTCGACCCCGGTGATCACGGAGATGGTGGCCAGGATCATCACCAGCACGATCAGCACCACCTGAGTGGCCAGGCTCTCGGGCACGCCGAACATGAAGGTCAGGCCGTAGTTCAGCTGCATCACGCCGATGCCGAGGCTGGTGGCGATGCCGAACACGGTGGAGATCACCGCGGTGATGTCCACGGCATTGCCGATCGGGCCGTTGATGCGCTTGCCGAGCAGCGGGTAGAGGGCGCTGCGGATGGCCAGCGGCAGGCGATGGCGATAGCTGAAGTAGGCCAGCGCCATGCCCATCAGCACGTACATGCCCCAGCCGGACAGGCCCCAGTGAAGGAAGGTCTGCGGCACGGCGGCGCGCATGGCCGCGGCGCTCTCCGGCGCCATGTCCGGCGGCGTTAGATAGTGCGACAGCGGCTCGGCCACGCAGAAGAACAGCAGGTCGATGCCGATGCCCGCGGCGAACAGCATCGAGGCCCAGGACAGCAGCGAGAACTCGGGCCGGGCGTGGTCGGGGCCGAGTCGGATGTTGCCGACGCGTGAGCAGCCGATGGCGATCACGAAGACCAGATAGACCACGGCGGCCAGCATGTAGTACCAGCCGAAGGTGTCGCTCACCCAGGCCAGGGCGGCGTCGAAAAAGGCGCCGGCCTCCTCGGTGAACGTCATGGTCAGCACCAGGAAGACCAGAATGCCTGTCACGCTGCCGTGAAAGACGGTGCGATTGATGCGATCTCGTCGCTCGGGATGGGCGGTGTAATCCGACATTCGCAAATGACTCCTGTCGCAGGGGCGACTTCTTTTTTTGAATGAACGTTCAAATAAAATACGCACATCCCCTGATGCCTGCAACAGCACGGATCGCAAGGCGAAGTATTCTTTTGCTTTCGGACACGAAAACGCCCGGCCAGTGGCCGGGCGTGGTGTGCTGTAACTTTATGAAATTTAAGCGTTAATAGGCGTCTTGCTCGGCCCGCTCGGGACCGCCATGCGAGCCGGGCTTGCCGTGATGGCCTCGCTCGCCGCGATGGCCCGGGCCGTCATGGGGCGGGCGCATGGCCTGCTCCAGCTCGGCGATCTGGGTCTCGCTCAGGAGCTCGGCCAGGGCATCATGGTGCTGGTCGCGCATCGCCTTCCAGGCCTGGCGGCGTTCGTCTCGCGAGTCGAACGACTGGGCCTTCAGCGCTTGGGCATCATCCATGAAGGCGTGGTGCAGCTCGTCCAGCGACTGGCGGGTCTCGTCGTCCAGGTCCCAGCCGTCGATCACCGCATCGACCCGGGCCTTGATCGCCTCCCGCGCCTCGGTGCGATGTTCCTGGCGGATCTGCTGGCGGGCCTCGTCCAGGGCCGCGCGCTGCTCGTCGTCGAGGATCCCGTCGATCTGCTCGCGATAGTCCTGACGCAGTTCCTGGATGGCCTCGCGATGCGCCTGCTGGGCCTCGGCGAGCTCGTCACGGGTCTCGGCATCGATGCCGGCGCGGTCGAACATTGCCTCGCGCTGCTCGGCGTGGAAGCCGGGCTGGCCATGGGCCTCGCCGTGGCCGGGGGCGGCGCTGGCGGAGAACGCCAGCGGCGCGATGGCGGCGGCGAGCAGGGCGGGGGCGAACAGCGTGCGGGTCAGGTGCGTCTTCTTCATCTCGGGCAATCCTCTTGGCCTCGAATGGACACCTTCACTGTCGCCCCCGGGTGTGCAAGCGGTTTGCAGCCAGCGTGCAAACTTCGAGGACGCCGTCCGGCTCGTGTCCTGTCACTCCTCAGGCTGGTACTTGTAGCCGACGCCGTAGACCGAGCGGATGATCTCGCGCTCGGGCCAGATCTCGGCGATCTTCTTGCGCAGTTTCTTGATGTGGCTGTCCACGGTGCGTTCGGAGACGATGCGATGGTCGCGGTACATGTGATCCATCAGCTGCTCGCGGGAAAAGATGCGCCCGGGGGAGTGCATCATCACCCGCAGCAGCTGGAACTCCACCGCGGTCAGCCCCAGGTCGTGGCCATCGGCCAGCGCCCGCCAGCCCTCGTCGTCGAGGCTCAGCTGGGCCTCCTCCGGTGCCTCCTCCGGCGCGGTGGCGGCGCGGCTGCGACGCAGCACGGCCCGGGCTCGGGCCACCACCTCGCGGGGGCTGAACGGCTTGCAGATGTAGTCGTCGGCGCCGAGCTCCAGGCCCAGCAGGCGGTCGACCTCCTCGACCCGGGCGGTGAGCATGATGATCGCCACGCCGGGCCAGCGCTGGCGGATCTCGCGGCACAGCGTCAGGCCGTCGGTGCCGGGCAGCATGAGGTCCAGCAGCACCAGCTCGGGCAGCGCCTCGCGCTCCTCCAGCCAGGGCATCACGGCGTCGCCGTGCTCCAGGTGATGCGGCGCGAAGCCGCTGCCCGTCAGGTAGTCGGCCACCAGGCGGGCGATCTTGGGTTCGTCCTCGACGATCAGGACGGTATCGGTCGCGAGTTCCGTTGTGCTCATGCGTCTTCCTCCCTGAGCTGATGATCGGCGATGGCGGGAAAGGTCAGGGTCCAGCATAGCCCGTCGAGCGACGAGGCACTGGGCGTCATCTCGGCGCCGTGGGCACGGGCCAGGGCCATGGCGATGGAGAGGCCCAGGCCGCTGCCGCCGCTGGCGCGATTGCGCGAGCCCTCGACCCGGTAGAGGCGCTCGGTGAGCCGCGGCATCTCCGCCTCCGGCACGCCGGGCGCGCTGTCTTCCCAGCACAGCCGGTAATGGTCGCCTACCGCAGTGAGCGTGACCCGCAGCCGTCCTGGCGTGTGGGTGTAGGCACAGGTGTTGTCGAGCAGATTGGTCCACAGCTGGCGCAGGCGCTGGGTGTCGCCGCGGATCCAGGCCGGGCCGGGGATGTCGGTCTCGAGCGTGATGTCGGCATCCTTCAGCCAGGTGCCGGCCTCGTCGAGGCGATCGCCCAGGCTGGCGGCCAGGTCCAGCGGTGCCAGCTGCACCTCCAGGGCGCCGGCATCGCTCTGCGACAGCAGCCGAAGGTCGGCCACCAGGCGCTCCAGCTGCCCGACCTCCTGGCCCAGCGAGCCGAGGCTGTCGAGGTCCAGCGGACGGATGCCGTCCTGCATCGCCTCGATTTCGCCGCGCAGCACGGCCAGCGGGGTGCGCAGCTCGTGGGCGATGTCCGAGACCCAGCGGCTGCGGGCCTCGCGGCTGGCCTCCAGGGTCGCGGCCAGCACGTTGAAGTCCCGCGACAGGCTCGACAGTTCATCGCGGCCGCGTTCGGGCAGGCGGATGCTGTAGTCGCCCTCGGTGAGCCGGCGGGTGCCGAGCATCATGCCCCGGGCCCGCCGCCCCAGCCACCAGGAGAGCCCCCCCGCGAGCAGCAGCGAGGCCAGTCCCAGGGCGCCGACGATGATCGTCAGGTTGCGCTGCTGCTGTGTGAGAAAGATGCGATCCATGCGCGCCATCAGCTGCTGTGGCGGACGATAGCCGAGGGTGCCGACCCGCTCGCCGTCGCTAACGATGGGCAGCCAACGCAGCTCCGCGGCCTCGAGATCGTTGTCCGGCGGCAGGCCGATGACCGGCAGGCCGCCGGCGTCGTGGAGCACGAAGTCCTTGGGGTCGCCCAGGCGGCGTTCGATGCCCTCAGGTGGCGCCTCGCCGGGCCACAGCTGGCGGCGCACCACCTGATGCCAGGCCCGTGGCGACTGGCGCAGCCACTGCCAGTCGCCGCGCCTTGCCCACTCGTCGGCGAGCCCGGTGGCCAGGGTCTCGGCGCGGCGGGTCTGGGTCCGGTCCAGGTACTCGATGAAGCCCTGGTCGAGGCTTCTCGACACGGCAATGAAGACCAGCCCCGAGATGGCGACGTTGACGATCAGGATGATCGCGAACAGCTTGACGCCGAGTCGGGACACGGCCGGATTCAGGGCGTGGCGAAGGGACATGGCATGGGCTCTCGGCTGAACGGGCAAAGTGCCCTAGCGTAGCGCACCGGGTCACCGGGAGGATGCAATTCCGGTGCAAGTCCGCTCAGGGGCAGCTTTCGCCGATCAGCAGCTCGGTGGCCAGCAGCCGGGGGCTGGCAGGCTCCAGCCCCAGCACCATGCGTGCCGCGATGCGGCCCTTCTCGACGCTGTCCTGGCGCACCGTGGTCAGCCGCGGCGAGCGGTACTGGCCTTCGGCGATGCCGTCGAACCCGGTGATGCGCAGATCCTCGGGAATGCGAATGCCACGCCGTTCGGCCAGGGTCAGTACCGTCAGGGCGATGCGGTCGGACATGCACAGCAGCAGGTCGGGCCGCTCCTCGTCGGGGAGGTCGAGAATCGCCTCGATCACCGGGGTGCAGACATCGAAGGTGTTCTCCTCGATGTTCCACATCGGCAGCCTGGCGGGATCGATATCGTGCTCGGCGAAGGCCTGGAAGAAGCCGTCCAGGCGTGCGCGGGTGATGGTCTGATCCGCCGACAGCAGTGTCTGGTCGTCGCCGATGCGACCGTTGCAGGCCTGCTCGGTGAGGCGCAGGTTGATGATGCCGGCGCGACGCGGCGGACTCCTCAGCGCATGACAAGCGATGGCATGTGCCGCGGGCGCGTTGTCCACATGGACGCTGGCCTGACCCGAGATGTCGAAGTCCACCGCCACCTGGGGCCGTTGCGAGGGCAGGTCGCCGAGCAGCGATGGGCTGGGCATCAGGCCGTAGACGATGAAACCGTCGGCGATGCTCGCCGAGCCCGGCATGCGATCGTTCGCCTGTCGCCCGGATAGCAGCAGCAGGGTGTGGCCATGGGCGTCCAGCACCTCGGCGATGCCCGACAGCAGTTCGCTGGCCACGGCATCGTTGAGGCTGTAGGTCAGGCTCTCGGCGAGCAGTACCGCGACGATCTGCGAACGGCCGGTACGCAGGCTGCGCGCCTTGGCGTCGGGGCCGCGGTAGCCCAGCTGGCGGGCCTCGGTGAGGATCCGTTCGCGCAGGTCCTGGGACAGCTGGTCCGGGCGGTTGAAGGCGTTGGACACGCTGGCCGTGGATACGCCGAGGTGTTGGGCCAGCTCCTTCAGGGTGATGCGGCGTGACGAAGACACGGGATGGCTCGCTTCTCTGGCGGCGATACAGGGTCGCCTCTGAATCGATTTAGTTAGGGGCCTATCCTAGCCGCCCCTGGCGGCGATGAACAGTGACCGAGGGCCGCTTCATCGGCAGTATGCCCGCCCGTGCCATGGCGCGGGCGGCATGGTGAGCGGCGCCGTACGGCGTCAGGCCCAGGCCAGCCAGGCGGCGGTACCCGGTCTCAGGCTCAGCTTGCGTTCCTTCAGGGCAGGAGACGGCATGCCTGGCAGGTCGAGGGCGCGGCCCTCCTCGGGGCCGGCATCCAGCGCCTCGAGGTCGATCTCGATCGGTGCATCGCCATGGCCGAGATGTGCCAGGCACAGCAGGCGCTGGCCGCCCCGAGTGCGGATCACGCCGAAGACCTCGTCGGGCAGGGCCTCGGGAGCGATCAGCTGCTGGTCGCCCTGACGCAGGAGGTCGCTGTCGGCGCGCCGCCGGAGCAGCTGGCGGACCCGGTTCAGCAGGCTGTCGGCGTCCTTGTCCTGTCGTGCCACGGCCAGCGGCCGGTGACGCGACTCGATCGGCAGCCAGGGAGTGGCGCCTGCGTCACAGAAGCCGCCGTTGGCGGCCTCGTTCCATACCATCGGAGTGCGGCAGCCATCCCGGCCCTTGACCTCCGGCCACAGGTTGATGCCGAACGGGTCCTGCAGGTCCTCATAGGCCAGCTCGGCCTCGGGCAGGCCCAGCTCCTCACCCTGATAGAGGCACAGGCTGCCGCGTAGCGAACAGAGCACCGTCAGTGCCAGCAGGGCGCGTTCCTGGCCCCAGCTGCTGGCGCTGCGCTGGACGTCGTGGTTGGAAAGTGCCCAGCAGGGCCAGGTGTCGTCGCCGAGTTCGGCGAGGCGCGCCAGGACGTCGTGGAGCTCGCGCGCCTCACCGGTGCTGTCCAGCAGGTCGAAGGTATAGGCCATGTGCAGGCGCGATTCGCCGGCGGTGTAGGCGGCCATGGTCGGCAGCGGATCGTTGCCGCCGATCTCGCCCACGGTGGTCGAGCCCGGGTATTCGTCGAGCAGGGCACGGACACGCTCGAGGAACGCCAGATTCTCGGGCTGTTCGATGTTGTGTCGCTGGCACTGGTAGCTCTGCGGGTTGCCGGGCCGGCGTTGCGCAAGAGGCATCGGCGGATTGTCGGTGAGGGCGCGATCGTGGAAGTAGTAATTGACCACGTCGAAGCGGAAGCCATCGACGCCGAGTTCCAGCCAGAAGCGCAGGTTGTCGAGCTGCGCCTGCTGCACCTCGGGGTGGTGGAAATTGAGGTCCGGCTGGCTGGGCAGGAAGTTGTGCAGGTAGTACTGCCGGCGCCGGGCATCGAAGGTCCAGGCGCGACCGCTGAAGGCCGCCATCCAGTTGTTGGGCGGATTGCCATCGGGCTCGGGGTCGGCCCAGACGTACCAGTCGGCCCTGGGATTGGTGCGGTCCTGGCGGCTCTCCTGGAACCAGGCGTGCCGGTCGGAGCTGTGCGACAGCACCTGGTCGATGATCACCCGCAGCCCGAGTTCGTGGGCGCGATCGATCAGCGTGCGGAAGTCGCCGAGCGTGCCGAACATCGGGTCGACGTCGCGATAGTCGCTGACGTCGTAGCCGAAGTCGTCCATCGGCGAGGTGAAGAAGGGCGACAGCCAGATGGCGTCGACATTGAGGCTCGCCACGTGCTCGAGCCTCTCGGTGATGCCCTGGAGATCACCGATGCCGTCGCCGTTGGCGTCCATGAAGCTGCGTGGATAGATCTGGTAGAGGGTGGCGCCGCGCCACCAGTCGTGTCGAGCGTCGTGCTGGTCGTGAGATAACGGCATGCGCGTCTCCAGAGACGGGAGCCGGGGCTCCCGTCACCAAGGGAAAGGAAGGGGGAGGAGGGCGTCGGTTCAGGCGGCGCGACGCTGGCCGGCAAGCGCCAGTGCCCGGTCATCGGCATCGAACAGATGCACGTGCTGGAGTTCGGGAGCCAGTGCCACCCGTTGGCCGACGTCCCAGCGGCTCGGGGCCTCGCTGCGATGGATCAGCAGGGTGTCCCCGGCCTTGGGCTCGAGGTAGACGTAGACCTCGTTGCCCAGGTACTCGACGTTGACGATCTCGAAGGCGTTGTCGCCCTCCGCTTCGGTCAGGTGCAGGTGCTCGGGGCGTACGCCGAGGGTCAGGCCGGTGCCTTGGGCGGCGCTGCCAGCGTCCTGGGGCAGGGCCAGCTCGCCGAGGCCCGGGGCCTGGACCTTGCAGCCGTCGCCATCGCTGCCGAGCAGCTCCGCCGGCATGAAGTTCATGGTCGGCGAGCCGATGAAGCCGGCCACGAACTTGGTGGCCGGTTGCTGATAGAGCGTCTGGGGGCTGCCGACCTGCTCGACGCGGCCGTCGCGCAGCACCACGATCTTGTCGGCCAGGGTCATGGCCTCGACCTGGTCGTGGGTGACGTAGACCATGGTCGAGCCCAGGCGGTGGTGCAGGCGGGCGATCTCGTTGCGCATCTGCACGCGCAGCGAGGCGTCGAGGTTGGACAGCGGCTCGTCGAACAGCAGGATGCGCGGCTCCCTGGCCATGGCGCGGCCCATGGCCACGCGCTGGCGCTGGCCGCCGGACAGCGCCTTGGGCTTGCGGTCGAGCAGCTCCTCGAGCTGCAGGATGCGGGCGGTGGCCATCACTCGCTGCTCGACGGTCTCCTTGTCGGTCTTGGCCAGCTTGAGACCGAAGGCCATGTTCTCGTACACCGTCATGTGCGGGTAGAGGGCATAGGACTGGAACACCATGCCCACGCCGCGTTCGCGGGGCGGCAGGTCGTTGACCACGTCGCCGGCGATCCTGAGCTCGCCGTCGGTGATCGATTCGAGCCCGGCGATCAGCCGCAGCAGGGTGGACTTGCCGCAGCCCGAGGGGCCGACGAAGACCACGAATTCGCCGTCGCCGATCTCGAGGTCGACGTCCTTGATGATAGGGGTGTGGCCAAAGACCTTGTTGAGCTTTTCCAGGGTCACGCTTGCCATCTGGCGACTCCTCGCCGGCCCCCGGGGCCGGCGTTGTTGTGTAGTGTTAACGGTCGAGCTGGAGAAAGGCGGCCTGGTAGGGCGGCAGGGTCAGCGTCGCGCCGTCCAGATCGGCGGTGAAACCATGACCGCCGAGCAGGGGGCCGGCCATCGGCAGTGTCGTGCTACGCGTCTCGTCGTCCAGGTTGAAGACGCACAGCAGCGTCTCCTCGCCTCTCTTGCGGAGGAAACCGAGCAGGTCCTGGCCGACGTCGACCAGTTCGAGGTCGCCGTCGACCAGCGCCGGGTGTTCGCGGCGGAACGCCAGTAGCCGACGGGTGGCATTGAGCACCGAGGCGGCGTCATCCTGCTGGCGCGCCACGGCCAGCGGCAGATGGCGGGCGTCGACCGGCAGCCACGGCTCCACGGCCTCGGCGGTGAAGCCGGCCCGCGGCGCATCGGTCCAGGGCATCGGCGTGCGGCAGCCGTCGCGGCCCTTGAATTCCGGCCACAGCACCTTGCCGTAGGGATCCTGGATGCGCTCGAAGGGCACCTCGGCCTCGGGCAGTCCCAGCTCCTCGCCCTGGTAGAGGCAGACGCTGCCGCGCAGCGACAGCACCATCGCCAGCGCCACCTTGGGATAGGCCAGCGGGTCCTCGTCGGCGCCCCAGCGCGTCGCGCTTCTCACCACGTCGTGGTTGGACAGCGCCCAGCATGGCCAGGCGTCGCCGGCCAGACGCTGGAAGCGTTCGATCACTTCGCGGATATAGGCCGGCGAGTGGGGGTCGTTGAGCAGGTCGAAGCCGTAGGCCATGTGCAGCTTGTCGCCGCCGGCGGTGTACTCGGCCATGCGCTCGAGGGGGTTGTCATCGCCGATCTCGCCCACCGTGGTGGTACCGGGGAACTCGTCCATCAGCGCGCGCAGCTCGCGCAGGAAGTCGAGGTTCTCCGGGCGGCTCAGGTCATAGACGTGGCGCTGCCAGGTGTAGGGATTGCTGTCCGGGGCGCCCAGGGTCTTGGCCGCGCCCGCCGGCACCGGCGGGTTGTCGCGCAGCTCGGTGTCATGGAAGTAGAAGTTGACGGTGTCCAGGCGGAAGCCGTCGACGCCGAGTTCCAGCCAGAAGCGCAGGTTGTCCAGCTGTGCCTTCCTGACCTCCGGGTGATGGAAGTTCAGGTCCGGCTGGCTTGCCAGGAAATTGTGCAGGTAGTACTGGCGGCGCCGGGAGTCGAAGGTCCAGGCCGAGCCGCCGAAGATCGACAGCCAGTTGTTGGGCGGCGTGCCGTCGGGTCTGGGGTCGGCCCACACGAACCAGTCGGCCCTGGGGTTGGTGCGGTCCTGGCGGCTCTCCCGGAACCAGGGATGCTGATCCGAGGCATGGCTGATCACCTGGTCGATCATCACCTTCAGGCCCAGGGCATGGGCACGGGCCAGCAGGGCCTTGAAGTCGTCCAGGCTGCCGAACATCGGGTCGACATCGCGGTAGTCGCTGACGTCGTAGCCGAAGTCGGCCATCGGCGAGGTGAAGAAGGGCGACAGCCAGATGCCATCGACGCCCAGGCTCGCCACGTAGTCGAGCTTCTCGGTGATGCCGGCCAGGTCGCCGATGCCGTCGCCGTTGGCGTCCATGAAGCTGCGCGGGTAGATCTGGTAGATGACGCCGCCGCGCCACCAGCTCAGGTTGTCTTGCATGATCGGGGTCCTTGATGACATGAGGCCTATCCCTTGACGGCGCCGGCGGTGAGGCCGGAAACGATGCGGCGCTGGAAGATCATCACCAGGATGACCAGCGGCACGGTGACGGTGACCGAGGCGGCCATGATCGGGCCCCAGGGCAGCTCGTGCTGGCTGCCGCCGGAGATCAGGGCAATCGCCACCGGCACG
The DNA here is from genome assembly GCF_000968715.2 of Halomonas sp. HG01. Lineage (NCBI taxonomy): Bacteria > Pseudomonadati > Pseudomonadota > Gammaproteobacteria > Oceanospirillales > Halomonadaceae > Halomonas > Halomonas sp. HG01. The sequence goes on from NZ_CP022134.1 coordinate 488,911, forward strand.
GTGCGCTGGTCGTCGGTGAGGGTGAAGGTCAGGGCGAACAGGAACTCGTTCCAGGCGGCGATGAAGGCCAGCAGTCCGGTGGTCGCCATGGCGGGCCACATCAGCGGCAGGAATACCTTGGTGATGGTCACCCAGGGGGTGGCGCCGTCCATGATCGCGGCCTCCTCCAGCTCCATGGGCAGCTGGCGCATGAAAGTGGTCAGCACCCAGACGGTGAAGGGCAGGGTGAAGATGGTGTAGCTCAGGATCAGGCCGCCCGGGTTGTTGTAGAGGTTCAACGCGCGGATCACCTCGAACAGGCCGGAGAGCACCGCCACCTGGGGGAACATCGATACCCCGAGGATGGTCAGCATCACCGTGGCGCGGCCGCGGAAGCGCACCCGGCCCAGGGCGTAGGAGGCGGTGATCCCCAGCAGCAGGGCGATGACCACCACCGACACCGAGATGAGGATGGAATTGAAGATGGCGCGCACGAAGCTCTTCTGGGTGAAGATCTGCACGTAGTTGCTGACGTCCACCGACGACAGCCAGAAATCGACCCGGAACAGCTCGCTCGAGGGCTTCAGCGAGGTGATCACGGCGTAGTAGAAGGGAAAGATGGCGTAGACCATCACCACGGCGATCAGGGCGTAGAGGCCGACGCGCTTGGCGAGTTTCATCAGCTGATACTGGTTCATTGGTCGACTCCCAGTTGACGGCGGCCCAGGTACAGGTAGACGACCACGGCCAGGGCGATGATCAGGAACAGCATCGTCGAGGCGGCGCTGCCATAGCCCACGTCCTGGAACTCGACCAGCTGCTGACGGGCATAGATCGACATGGTCATGGTGCTGGTGGAGTTGGAGGTCAGCACATAGATCACGTCGAACACGCGCAGGGCATCGAGCAGGCGGAAGATCACCGCCACCAGCAGTGCCGGGGTGATCAGCGGCAGGGTGACGCGGAAGAACACCTTGACCGGATGGATACCGTCGACCTCGGCGGCCTCGAAGCAGTCCTTGGGCAGCATCTGCAGGGCGGCCAGCACCAGCAGGGCGACAAAGGGAATGGTCTTCCACACATCGACCATGATCACCGCCCACATGGAGAGGTCGGCATCGGCGGTCCAGGCCAGGGGGGCATCGATCAGGCCCAGCGCCATCAGCAGGTGGTTGATGATCCCGAACTGGTCGTTGAGCATCCAGGCCCACATCTTGGCCGAGACGATAGTGGGAATGGCCCAGGGGATCAGCACCGCGGCCCGCACCAGCATGCGGCCCTTGAACTCGGCGTTGAGCAGCAGGGCGACGACGATGCCGAACACCACTTCCAGCGAGACCGATACCACGCTGAAGTAGACGGTGTTCCACACCGCGTTCCACCACACCGGGTCGGTGAGCAGGCCGTACCAGGCGCCGTCGTCATAGACCAGATAGTTCTCGAAGCCGATGAAGGCCGCGCCGGCGGTGTCCGACAGCGAGGCGTCGGTGAGGCTCAGGTAGAAGGTACGCAGCAGCGGCCAGCCGGCGACCAGCGCCAGGGCGACCAGCATCGGGGTCAGATAGGTCCAGGCGGCGCGGACCCGCTGGCGGCGGACCTTGGTGCCCCGGTAACCCGCCTTGGCCGTGCGCCCCTCGCGGGGGGCACTGTCGGTTGCAGAAGTGGACATGTCGACCTCCGGTTACCAGCGACGACGCTTGATGCGTGACAGCTCGCTGTCCAGCTCGGCGACGGCATCGGCGCCGTCCTGTTCGTCGGTGAGCACGCCGTGCGCGGCGTTGAAGAAGGCGTTGCTGACACGGCCGTAGTTGTCGCCGGTGGCGGCGGAGGGGCGGGCCACGGCGTTGGTGAAGGTGTCGTAGAGGGTGCCGAAGAAGGGCACGGCCTCGAGGACTTCCTCGTCGGCGTAGAGCGAAGTGAGCGTCGGGTTGTAGGCCGCCTCGATGGCGCGCCGCTTCTGTTCGGCCTCGCCGGTCAGGTAGGCCACCAGATCGGCGGCGAGCTCGGGATTCTCGCTGTACTTCGACACCGCGAGGTTCCACCCGCCCAGCGTGGCCGCGCTCTCTCCATTCGGCCCGTGGGGCAGCTTGACCACGCCGACCTTGCCGGCCACCTCGCTGTCCTCGCTCTGGGCCAGCGACCAGGCATAGGGCCAGTTGCGCATGAACACGGCGTTGCCCGACTGGAAGATGCCGCGGGCCTCCTCCTCGGTGTAGTTCAGGGCGCCCCGCGGGGTGATCTCGCCGATCCAGCTCGCGGCCAGGTCCAGCGCCGTGGCGGCATTCTCGTTGTCGATGGTGATCTCGCCGTCGGCATCGACGAGGGTGCCGCCGCCGTGGCTCGCCACCCACTCCAGGGCGTTACAGGTCAGCCCCTCGTAGGCGCGGCCCTGGAAGACGTAGCCCCATAGCTTGTCGTTGCCCGCCTCGCGTTCGGCGGCCTGGATCTCGACGGCGATATCGGTCAGCTGCTGCCAGGTCTCGGGCGGCGCGACGGCGTGCTTTTCGAGCAGATCCTTGCGGTAGTAGAGCACGCCGGCATCGGTGAACCAGGGCATCGCCACCAGCCGGTCGTCGACGGTGTTGTTGGCGACGATGGTCTCGAAGTGGCCCTCGGCGGCATCCTCGCCGAGCGTCTCCTCGAGATCGATCAGGTGGTTGGCCAGCAGGCCCGGCCAGACCACGTCGATCTGCAGCACGTCGATATCGCCGGAGCGCGCCGACAGGATCTGCTGGTAGAGCGACAGCCGCTCGGTGGAGGAGTTGGGCGTGGAGACGATTTCCACGTCGTGGCCGGTCTCGTTCTCCCAGGCCTCGACGCCCTGCTCGCAGAGCGTGAGTTCGGCGCCGACCGCGCCGCAGGAAATGGTCAGCTCGGCCGACAGGGCCGGAGCGGCGCCTGCCGTGCCCAGCAGGGTGAGTCCAGAGGCGATCAGGAACTTGCGTTGCATGGCGTATCCTCGTCACTTGTTGTTGTCGCGTTCCGGCACGGCGATGGCGCATGGAAGCCTGGCCTGCCAGGACGTGTCTTAATCGATTAAGATCTGCGCTCAGTTAAGCGATGCGGAGACGGCGGTGCAACCTAGACTTTGGTCGTGAAAATGGCGACCTTCGACGTTAAAACTTGTTTATTTACTACTTTTTGATGTCTCTCGTCGGGTTTTAGACATAAGTCGTGTGTTTTTCGCGTTACATTCCAACTACCGTCTTAAACGATTAAGTCCGGATGCCCGGAGCTGCCCGGCACCGCTCAACGGCTGGGCAGGGCGTCGGTTCGCCGGACGCGATCGAGATCTCACGCGACAACAACAAAGGCATTGATCACGATGACAATTCCGACCCAACGCCCGCGCAAGTCACCGCTCGTCATGGCCGTTGCCGCCGCCGCCCTGAGTGCCAGCGGGCTGGCCAGTGCCCAGGCCTCGAGCGACCTCGAGGCTCGCCTGGCCGAGCTCGAGCAACGCATCGTCGCCGCCGAACAGCGTGCCGCGGCCGCCGAGCGACGCGCCGACGAGGCCGAGCAGGAGATGGCCGAGCAGCTGTCCGACGAGGATCTGGAGGCCCGACTGGCCGCCGTGGAGCGCCAGGCCAGCGGTGAGGAGGGCTTCTCCTTCAACGCCTACGCCCGCTCGGGGCTGCTGATCGGTGACGGTGGCAAGAGCGCCGAGGGTGGCCCCTATCTGACGCCGGCGGGCGGTCAGGGCGGCGCCGTGGGGCGCCTGGGCAACGAGCCGGATACCTACGCCGAGGCGATCCTCAACTACAAGATGCGCTTCGACAACGGTGCCAAGGCGCATTACCGCACCATGATCGCCGACGGGGTGCAGACCAGTAATGATTGGACGTCCGACGAGTCCAGTCTCAACGTGCGCCAGGTCTACGCCGAGTTCAGCGACCTGCCGAGCTTCACCGGTGCCTTCGAGAATGCCTCCATCTGGGCCGGCAAGCGCTTCGACCGCGACAACTTCGATATCCACTGGCTCGACAGCGACGTCATCTTCCTGGCCGGCACCGGTGGCGGCATCTATGACATGCAGCTGGCCGACAACTGGACGTCGAACCTGTCCCTCTACGGACGCAGCTTCACCGATTTCCCGGTCGACAGCATGAATCCGGCAGAGGACACCGGCAGCACCGATAACCTGATCCTGACCTCCAACAACTACGTCGGTAACTGGCAGTGGATGATCAGCGGCATGAGCGCCACCGACAACGAAGAGCGTCTGACCGAAGGCAATGTCGATGCCGCGGATGACGGCGTCCACACCATGGTCGCCTACCATGGCGATGATTTCTTCGGCCTCAGCGACGGCAGCTTCAAGGCCGCGGTGCTGCATGGCCAGGGCCTCGGCGCCGAGACCAAGAGCCTCGGTTCCAACGGCAACCTGAGCGAGGATGCCACCGCGACCCGCCTCGCGCTGTACGGCACCACCTATCTGGCGCCCCGCTGGCGCGTGGCGCCGGCCATCCTGGCCGAGACCAGCGAGGATCGTTACGTCGAGGGTGACCGGTATGACTGGGCGACCTTCAACGTGCGCCTGGCCAACGAGCTGACCGAGAACTTCGAGATGCAGTACGAGGGCAGCTATCAGTGGATGGACCTCTCCCCAGAGGGTTATGGGGGCAACAACTCGGCCGAGGGGAGCTATACCAAGTTCACCATTGCCCCGACCTTCAAGCCCCAGGTGGGCGGCTTCTGGCAGCGTCCGGAGATTCGCCTGTTCGCCTCCTGGAGCGACTGGGACGAGGAGCTCAACGACTACTCCGGGGATGATGCCCTCGGCAGCGACGGCTTCACCGGCGACGAGTGGACCTTCGGTGTGCAGAGCGAGGTCTGGTTCTGACTCGCGCCTGGTCGAGCGCTGTTTCGATGCTTGCCCGCGACCGAGGTCGCGGGCGTTTTGCATGAGGTCGATGCCACCTTCCCCTTGTCCATCGGGAGTCTGATTCATGCCACTGCTCGAGGAAAAACTCGCCCCTCCGAGGCCTCTCCCTACCCTGGTGGCCCGGCCGCGGCTCAACGATCGCTTCGCCCTCGACGAGCGTGTCCGCCTGCTGGTGGTGCAGGCACCGCCGGGCTATGGCAAGAGCACCCTGGTGGCCGAACGGCTGGCGGCACTGGATCAGCCGGCCGCCTGGCTGCGGCTGGATGATCGCGACGACGACCCGGAGCGCTTCGCCGATTACTTCGGTGCGGCGCTGGATCGCCTGTGCCGCGAGTGGCCGGGCGTCTCGCCGCTTGCCGCCGTGGAAGGAACCTTCGATGAGCGCATCGATGCCTGGCTGGCCAGCCTGCCCGCCGAGGCCGCCCCTTGCCGTCTGGTAATCGACGAGTTCGAGCATGTCCGCCACCCCGCCATCCACGATGGCCTGATGCACTGGCTGCGTCATCAGCCGCACTGGCTGACGCTGACCCTGGTATCACGCCATCGGCCGGCGCTCGGCCTGCCGCGCCTGCGCCTGCGCGGCGAGCTCGAGGAGATCGGTACACCGGCGCTCGCCTTCGACCTGGAAGAGGCCCAGACGCTGTGCGCCGAGCAGCTCAGCTTCCCGCCCACCCGGGTCAGCCTGGAGCGGGCCCTGCGCCTGACGGGCGGCTGGGTGATGGCCCTGGACTGGCTGATCCAGCGCACCACGACCCGCGCGGGCTTCGACAGCCTGCTGGAGCGGCTGGGCGGGAGCCATCCGGATTTCGTCGCCTGGTTCGACGACCTGCTGGAGGCCTGCCTCGACGAGCCCGATCGTCGCCTGCTGTGGCAGCTCGGCGTGCTGGAGCGCTTCTCGCCGACGCTGGTGGCGCACCTGCTCGAGGGGGAGGGGGTGTCCCAACGGCTCGAGGCCCTGGAAGGGGCGGGCCTGTTCCTGGAGCGGACCGATCCCCACGACCAGTGGTTTCGCTTCCAGCCCCTGTTCGCCGGCTACCTGCGCCATCGCCGTCACGCGCTGAGCCTCGAGTCCCAGCGCCAGCTGCATCGTCGTGCCAGCCAGGCCTGGCTGGCGCTGGGCGAGCCCGGCCTGGCGCTGGCCCAGGCCATCGAGGCCGATGATCCCGAGATGCTGACCATGCTGGTCGAGGGCCAGGGCCCACGGCTGCTGGCCCATGGCCACTTCGCGCTGCTGGCACGAGCCCTGGCGACGCTCGGCGAGACATGCCTGTGCGCCTCGCCACAGCTGACGCTGCTGCAGGGCTGGGTGTCCCACGCCCAGTACCAGTTCGAGCGCACCGCCCAGGCCATCGGCTGGATCGAGGCCCAGCTCGACGACCCCGCCTGGCAGGCGCTGGCCGCCGAGTTCGCTACCCTGCGCGCCCAGCTGGCGATCAACCGGGGCGATGCCGAACGGGCCGCGCCGCTGGCCGAGCAGGCCCTGACCCGGCCGGCCCGCTACCTGGCCGTCACGCCGGTGTCGGCCGCTGCCATTCTCTGCGAGGCACGGTTCGTCCAGGGGCGACTCGCCGAGTCGCTGACGCGGGTCCATGACGTGGAGCGGGAGGCGCAGCGCATCGGCGACGACCAGCTGATGCTGTGGGCGCTGTGCCACCATTCGGAGACCCTGGTCGCCCAGGGGCGGCTGCAGGCCGCCTACGACATCCAGGAACGGGCCTTCGCGCATATCGAGCACTGTGGCCTCGATCGGCTGCCGGTCGCCGAGTTTCTCTATCGCATCCGCAGCCAGCTGCTGTGGGAGTGGCACCGCCTGGACGAGGCCGAGCAGGCGGCCCTGGCAGGCATCGCCCTGCTCGACCGCCAGGGCGAGCGCTGGACCCTGCAGTGTCACGTGAGCCTGGCCAAGGTCGCCCTGGCGCGCGGCGACCAGGCGCAGTGTGCCGACCATGTTCGCCGCATCCGCAAGATTCTTGCCGACGGCGACTACCACATCGACTGGCGGGCCAACGCCCATGCCACCCTGCTGGCCTGGTGGCAGGCCAACGACGACCGTGATGCCGTGGCCCGCTGGCTGCAGGAGGCGCCGCCCGCCGAGCCCCACATCGCCAGCAACCACTTCGCCCAGGCCAACGTGCGCAATCACGCCCGGGCGCTGATGCTGCTCGGCCGGCCCGACGAGGCCCGAGCGCTGCTGGACACGCTGGAGACTCAGGCTGCGCGCTTCGGCCTGGTCACCGATGCCAACCGCAACCGGCTGTGTCTGGCGCTTCTGGAGTGGCAGTGCGGCCATGAATCGGCGGCGCTGGAGCACCTGGCCGAGGCCCTGGAGCTGGCCTCGCGCACGGCGCTCATCGGCAGCTTCCTGCGCCTGGGCCGACCGCTGTCCGAGATGCTCGGTCGTCTGCTCGAGACCCGGGCACTGGACGAGCTGGCCAGGCGACGCGCCGAGCGACTGCTCTCGCTGGCCGGCCGTCAGCGCGACTTCGGCCGCGCCGTGCGCCTGATGCTCGACGAGGCGGTGATCGCCGACATCGTTGCCCGCCCCGACGTGCCCGAGCTGATCCGCACCTCGCCGTTGACCCGTCGCGAGTGGCAGATCCTGGGGCTGATCCATGCGGGGCTCTCCAACGAGCAGATCGCCGAACAGCTGTCGGTGGCGCCCACCACCATCAAGACCCATATCCGCAGTCTCTACCAGAAGCAGGGCATCCGCCGCCGCGAGGAAGCCATCGCCCTGGCCGGCGACCTCCTCGCGCGCATCCAGGGGGAGTAGGGGACGCCTCCTCCCCCCGCCTACGCCTGTTGCCCTCCCCGCAGGAGGATTTCTCCCGCCGGTCCTGCCGCCACCATGGGCATGACGCTTTTCCTGCGGTGTCGGCCCGCCGATACCCCCGATTCACCACAAGGACCCGGCACATGACCACAGACACTTCCCAGTACCTCGGCCGACAGGGCGCCGACTGGTGGCGCGGCGCGGTGATCTACCAGATCTATCCGCGCAGCTTCCTGGATGCGAACGGCGACGGCATCGGCGACCTGCAGGGCGTGATCGAGCGGCTCGACTACATCGCCTCGCTGAACGTCGACGCCATCTGGCTGTCGCCGTTCTTCACCTCGCCGATGCTCGATTTCGGCTACGACGTCAGCGACTACCGCGACGTGGACCCGATGTTCGGCACTCTCGAGGACTTCGACCGCCTGGTGGAGGCCGCTCACGCCCGCGGCCTCAAGGTCACCATCGATCAGGTGCTTTCCCACACCTCCGATCAGCACCCCTGGTTCGCCGAGAGCCGCCAGAGCCGCGACAACCCCAGGGCCGACTGGTACGTCTGGGCCGATCCTCGGCCCGACGGCGCCCCGCCCACCAACTGGCAGGCGATCTTCGGCGGCTCCGCCTGGCAGTGGGACACCCGCCGCTGCCAGTACTACCTGCACAACTTCCTGGTCGAGCAGCCGGACCTCAACTTCCAGAACCCCGCGGTGGTCGAGGCCATTCTCGGCGAGGTGCGCTTCTGGCTGGAGCGGGGCGTCGACGGCTTCCGCCTGGACGCGGTCAACTTCTGCACCCATGGCGAGCTCAAGGACAACCCGCCCCGCGAGGAGATCGCCGAGGGCTTCATCGGCGTGCGCCCCGATAACCCCTATGGCTATCAGCAACATATCCACGACAAGACCCAGCCGGAGAACCTGATCTTCCTGGAGCGGCTGCGGGCGCTGCTCGACGAGTATCCCGGCACCACCAGCGTCGGCGAGGTCGGCGACGATGACTCGCTGGGCGTGATGGCCGAATATTCCCAGGGGGGCAAGCGTCTGCACATGGCTTACTCCTTCGACCTGCTCGGCGAGCGCCATGATCCGGAGTACCTGCGCGGGATCCTCACCGAGATGGAGGCGCGCATCGGCGATGGCTGGCCCTGCTGGGCGCTGGGCAACCACGACGTCACCCGCCTGGCCACCCGCTGGGGCGCCGAGGGCAACGACGCGGCGCTGCGCCTCTACCTGGCCTTCCTGCTCACTCAGCGCGGCAGCATCTGTCTCTACCAGGGCGAGGAACTGGGCCTGACCGAGGCCGAGCTGACCTTCGAGCAGCTGGTCGACCCCGCCGGCATCACCTTCTGGCCGGCCTACAAGGGGCGCGACGGCTGCCGCACCCCCATGCCCTGGCAGGCCGACGCCCGCCACGGCGGCTTCTCCACGGGAACCCCCTGGCTGCCGGTGCCCGATGCACACCTGGAGCTGGCGGTGGACCAGCAGGAGCCCCAGGAGGATTCGCTGCTCAACGCCAGTCGCGCCTTCCTGGCCTTCCGCCGTCGGCATCCGGCGCTGGTCAAGGGCGATATCGCCTACCATCCGGTGCGCGACGAGGTGCTGTGCCTCGAGCGACGCCATCCGGCGAGCGCCCCCGGCGAACGCCTGCTGGTGGCGCTGAACTTTGCCGATGAGCCTCGCGAACTGCCGGCCCCGCACGACGCCTGTGCCCTCGACGATGCCCCGGCCATGGTCAACGGCCAGTGGCAGAGCGGCACGCTCACCCTGCCGGCACATGGTATCGCCATCGCCCGCTGTACCACTGACTCGGAGGAAGCCTCATGGGACGTCTGACCCTGAGCGACATCGGCAAGGACTATGACGGCGTCGAGATCTCGCGCGACATCGACCTGACCATCGAGGACGGCGAGTTCGTGGTCTTCGTCGGGCCCTCGGGCTGCGGCAAGTCGACCCTGCTGCGCATGGTCGCCGGGCTCGAGGACATCAGCCGCGGCGAGATGTGCCTGGACGGCGAGCGGATCAACGAGATCCCGCCCCAGGAGCGCGATATCGGCATGGTCTTCCAGTCCTATGCGCTGTACCCGCACATGACGGTGGCCGAGAACATGGCCTTCGGCCTCAAGCTGGCGCGCACCGACAAGGCCGAGATCCGCCGCCGCGTCGAGCACGCCGCCGATATCCTGCAGCTTGCCCCGCTGCTCGAGCGCAAGCCGAAGGACCTCTCCGGCGGCCAGCGCCAACGGGTGGCGATCGGCCGCACCCTGGTCAAGGAGCCAGCGGTGTTCCTGTTCGACGAACCGCTGTCGAACCTGGATGCCTCGCTGCGGGTCGAGATGCGGGTGCGGATCGCCGAGCTGCACAGGCGCCTCGGCGCCACCATGATCTATGTCACCCATGACCAGGTCGAGGCGATGACGCTGGCCGACCGCATCGTGCTGCTGTCGAGCGGCCGCATCGCCCAGGTCGGCGCGCCGCTGTCGCTCTACCACTTCCCCAACTCCCTCGAGGTGGCCGAGTTCATCGGCTCGCCGCGTATCAATACCCTGCCGGTGACGGTGGTCGACCCGGGCCCGCAGCGCACCGGCGTGCGCCTGCCGTCCGGCGAGACGCTGGCCGTGGCGGTGGACGGCCGCGGCCTCCAGGCGGGCGACACCGCCACCCTGGGGGTGCGCGCCGAGGACTTCGTCGCCCCCGAGCAGGGCGAAGCGATGCTCGAGGCCAGGCTGATGGTGGCCGAGAAGCTCGGCTACGAGACCCTCGCCCACCTGCAGGTCGAGGGCGTCGAGGGCACCGTGACGCAGCGCCTCGACGGCCTGGCCCGGTTCGAGGAGCACCAGACCGTCGCCCTGGGCCTGTCCGGCGACCACTGCCACCTGTTCGGCCCCGACGGCCAGGCCTGTCCGCGCCAGGTGGAGATCCCCGGCATCGCCCACTGAACGACAGCCTGCCCGGACCACCCCGCCCCGGTGCGCCTTGCGCCCGGGGCGTTGTCTTTGCCATGGCCCATCATCGGGGGGCAGCGGTCGATACCTGCCCACGACCACATATAAAAAACCCCGGCGAAGGCCGGGGAAGCAGGGAGTCCCTGTCGGGACGAGGAAATCGGGGGGCAGAGGTGGGAGGAGCTCAGCCCTTCACGCCGCCGGCGGTGAGTCCGCCGGCGATCCAGCGCTGGCAGAGCAGGAAGGCCAGGGTGATGGGCAGCCCGGAGAGCACCGCCGCGGCGGCGAAGTCACCCCAGCGCTGGTTGTGATCGGCCAGATACTGCTGGGCGCCCACGGCGAGGGTCAGCTTGTCCTCGTCGAGCAGCAGCACCGAGGCCATGGGGTACTCCATGATCGACATGATGAAGGCGAGGATGAACACCACCATCAGGATCGGCACCGAGAGCGGCAGCAGGATGTGGTAGAAGGCCTGCCAGGTGCTGGCGCCGTCGACCATCGCCGCCTCCTCCAGGGAGCCGTCGATGGACTCGAAGTAGCCCTTGATGGTCCAGATGTGCAGCGCCACCGCGCCCAACGAGGCGAGGATCAGCGCGCCGTGGGTGTTGAGGCCCAGCCAGGGCACCAGCTGGCCGAGGCGGTCGAACAGCGCGTAGAGCGCCACCAGCGAGAGCACGGCCGGGAACATCTGGAAGATCAGCATGCCCTTGAGGATCGGCGCCTTGCCCTTGAAGCGCATGCGTGCGAAGGCGTAGGCGCTGGTGGTGGAGAGCGCGAGGATCATCAGCGACGACGCCACCGCCACCTTGATGGAATTCCACAGCCACAGCAGCACCGGGAAGGGCGGCTGGACCACGGTGCCGTCGGCCCGCTCCCAGGGGATGCCCAGGGCCAGCGCCCAGTGCTCCAGCGAGAAGCGTTCGGGGATCAGGCTGCCGGTGGCGAAGTTGCCCTCGCGGAAGGAGATCGAGATCACCAGCAGCAGCGGGAACACCACCAGGCTGACGAAGCCCAGCAGGGCGAGGTGGGCGCCCAGCTTGCGGGCACGAATCGAACGGGGTTGAACCATGGCCATGAGACGACTCCTCCTTAGACCTTGACCTTGGACAGGCGCAGATTGAGCCACGACAGCCCGATCACCAGAAGGAAGATCAGGGTGGCGATGGCGGCCGCCAGGCCGAATTGCTGGCCGGCATCCTGGAAGGCGATGCGGTAGGTGTAGCTGACCAGCAGGTCGGTGGTGCCCGCCGGAGTGCTGGCGCCAAGGATGTCCGGCTTGCCGCCGGTGAGCAGGGCGATCAGCACGAAGTTGTTGAAGTTGAAGGCGAAGGCGGCGATCAGCAGCGGCGTCAGCGGCTTGAGGATCAGCGGCAGGGTGATGCGCATCATGTTGGTCAGCGGCCCGCCGCCGTCCACCGCGGAGGCCTCGTAGAGATCGCGGGGGATCGACTGGATCAGGCCCATGCACAGCAGCAGCATGTAGGGATAGCCGAGCCAGGTGTTGACGATCAGCAGCATGGTGCGCGCCGTCGCCGGGTCGGTGAACCAGTCGGGGCTGATGCCGAAGAGGTTCTCGAGGATCAGGTTTATCTCGCCGTGGTTCTGGTTGAACATGCCCTTGAAGATCAGGATCGAGATGAAGGCCGGCACCGCGTAGGGCAGGATCAGCAGGGTGCGATAGATGGCCTTGCCCTTGAGCTGGTCCCACTGCAGCAGCGTGGCCAGCACGAAGCCCACCGCCAGGGTGAAGACCACCGTCAGCCCGGCGAAGACGAAGGTCCAGACGAAGATCTGCAGGAAGGGCCCGCGGATGTCCGGATCGGTGAAGATCCGGGTGTAGTTGTCCAGCCCCACCGCCACCGGCCAGCCGGGGGTGAGGCGCTCGCCGTCCTCGGTGACGAAGAAACCGGTCTCCTGATCGGGCGTCAGGAGGATGCCCTCGCGCAGGTCGGTCAGGCTGCCGTCGGGATTCGCCTCGAAGCGCGGCAGCATCGGCGCGAAGCGGCGCAGCCCCGCCATCTCGAGCTCGATACCCTCCGGCGTCACCAGGGTCAGGCGCTGCAGGCGATCACGCCGGGCGATGACCTCGCGGATGCCCAGTGCCTCGCCGGAGGGAGCCGCCGCGGTCGGCTCGACCGCCAGGGGCTGTCCTTCGACGGCCTGGTCCAGCGGCCTGGACACCAGTTGTCTCGCGCCTTCCGGGTCGGCGGCCCCCGGGGCCTCCAGATACAGGCGCGTGCGGTTTCCTTCACGCACCAGCTGGAAGTCGAAGGCCTGGCCCTCGGCCTGGTAGGTCCGGTCGAGGAACTGGGCGCGTACCCGCTCCTCGCCGAGCAGGTTGCTCGAACTGTAATTGCTGAAGCTGATGCCGATGGTATAGACCAGCGGGAAGATCACGAACACACCCATTCCGGCCAGTGCCGGGAAGATATAGCGGTGGCTCATCCATTCACGCCTGCCGAAGACGATCGCCAGCGAGGCCCCCAGCACCAGGAACAGCAGCGAGAACATCCATTGGCCGCGCAGGTGGAAGGCCACCACCAGCCACAGGGTGGCGAGTACCAGCAGGGCCGTCAGGGTGCGCAGCGCCCAACGGCCGTAGCGCTCGGCGGGATGGCGGGAACGATGGCGCGGCAAGCCGCGCGAAGCGTTGGTCACAAACATGGGATTACCTGCGGTCTGCCCCGGAAGGCGGGCGTTACTCGATGGCGGTACGGATACGCTCTGCGGCGGCATCCAGCGCCGCCTGCGGCGACTGGCGGCCGCTGCCGATGTTCTGCAGCGCCGGTTCCATGGCCGACCAGAAGGCCCCCATCTCGGGGATGTTGGGCATCGGCTCGCCGAGCTCGGCATTCGCCAGGGTGGCGGCGATGTGCGGGTTGGCTTCCAGCTCCTGCTGATAGGCCTTGTGGGCCACGGCGCCCAGCGAGCCGTCGCCGTTGAAGGTGCGCAGGCCTTGCTCCCCGAGCAGGTAGCCCTCGAGGAACTCGGTGGCCAGGAAGTCGTTGGGCGAGGCCGAGTTGATCATCGCCGCCATCACGCCGAACATCGGCTTGGCCCGCTCGTCGCCGACCCTGGGGAGAAGCGCCACACCGAAGTCGATACCGCTCTTCTCGAGGTTGCTCCAGGCCCAGGGGCCGCTGATCATCGTCGCCACTTCCCCCTGGTTGAAGCGGGTATCCATCACGCTGTAGTCCGTGCCCTCGGGCAGCACGCCGCTGTCGATCAGTGCGCGCAGGCGTTCGGCGCCTGCCACCGCACCGGCGTTGTTGACCCCGATATCGCTGACGTCATAGCCGCTGCCGGTATGCTGGAACGGATAGCCGCCATTGGCGGCCAGCAGCGGCCAGCTGAAGTAGGGCTCGCCGTAGTCGAAGAGAATCGCCTTCTTGCCGTCCTCGGCCAGTTCGGCATCGAGCCTGGCCAGCTCGTCGAAGCTCTCGGGCGCTGTCTCCACCAGGGCCTTGTTGTAGATCAGGCCCAGCGATTCCACCGAGATGGGGTAGCCGTAGGTCTCGCCGTTCCACTCGACGGCGTCCCAGGTGAAGTCGAAGTAGCGCTCACGGTAGGCCTCGGAGGGCGCGACGGCCTTGAGCAGCCCGCTCTGGGCCCACTCGCCCATGCGGTCGTGGGCGAAGATGACGATATCCGGCCCCTGGCCGCTGCCGGCGGCCTGCTGGAAGCGGTTGGTCATGTTGTCGGGGTGGACGATGTCGATGGCGATGCCGGTATCGGCGGTGAACCGCTCGGCCACCTCACGGATGCCCTCGGGGCCCTTGTTGTCGCCGATCCAGACGGTCAGGCCGTCGTCCTCGAAGGCCATGGCGGGCAGGGCGGCTCCGACGCCCAGGGTGGCGGCCAGCAGCAAGGAGGCGTGGTGCAGGCGTGGGGTCATGATGTCGACTCCCTTCTTGTTGTGGTGACGGTGTCGTGGCGTGGGTGAGTCCACGGCAAGGCTCGCCGATCCAGGGGGCAGCCGCCTCCTCCCCGAGGGGGGAGGAGGACGGCGTAAGCGCGGGGCGTAGGTCATGGCCCCGGGAATCCGGGAGGAGCAACAGGGGCGGTGGTGGGGAAGCCGGGGGCCGAGAGCGGACGCCCCACGAGTCCACGGCCACCGGCACACCGCCTTCAGGGCCGGGGTCGGAGCTCTCACCTCACAGGGTCAGCAGAAGCAGGCATCCGCGGCGGGAAATGGCGAGCACGGCGAGAGGCTGCCGCCATGGGGGCTGATGTCACAATGACAGCAGAAACAGGATCAGCGGCGGCGACAGCAGCGAGAGGATGAACCCCGAGACCACGGCTACCGGCACGCAGCTGACGCCGCCGTGCTGCTGGATCACCGGCAGGGTGAAGTCCATGGAGGTGGCGCCGCCGTAGCCGATCGCCAGCGCCGGGTGGCGGCCGATCACCAGCGGGATCAGCACGAAGGCCAGCAGCTCGCGGCCCAGGTCATTGAAGAAGGCCACGCCCCCGAGCAGCGGCCCGAGTTCGTCGCCGACCAGGATGCCGGACAGCGAGTACCAGCCGAAGCCGGCGGCCATGGCCAGGCCCTCGTTCCAGCGCAGCTCGAGCAGCGGCGCGGCGGCGAGCCCGCCGATCAGCGAGCTCGCCCCCAGGGTCACGGCGATGGCCAGCCCGTGGCGGTTGAGCAGGATCTGCCTGAGCGGCATGCCGGAGTTCCTGAGCTGACAGCCGATCAGCGCCAGCAGGGCGTAGAGCACCCACTCCGAGAGGCGCTCGGCCCAGGCGAAGGGCGCCTCGGCGCCGCCGGACAAGGCATGGATCAGAAGGCCCAGCACGATGCCGGCGGCCACAACGCCGACCAGCGCCAGCGAGCCGGCCATGGCGGCCAGCTTGCTGGTGGGCGCGCCGGCCACCGCCTGACTCGAGTCCACGGTCAGGCGCAGCCGGCGCGACAGCCAGCCCAGGGCGGCGAGGTTGCAGGCCGAGGTGACGGCGAGCAGCGCGAGCGCCTGGCCGCCCATGCGCGAGAGCTGGCCGCCGAGGTCGTCGAGCCCGGCCAGGCTCACGCCCATCAGCAGCAGGATGGCGTAGATCGAGGCGCTGACGCCGCGGTTGATCAGCGCCATGACGGCGTCGCGGCGTACCCGGACCAGATAGCCCAGGATCAGCGGCAGCAATACGATCAGCAGTCCGGTGAGCATGCGAGAGTTCCTTCTCTGTCTTCCCGTTCGGGCCGTCGGCGACGGCCAAAACCGCTCACTCTAGCAGCTTGCCGCCGCCGCGGCAGCGGCGTCAGTCGTCGCCGAGGCGGGTCAGGGACAGGCGGCTCTTGCGCTCGCCGTCGCGGTAGTAAGCCATGCCCAGCAGCAGGCCCGGGCGATCGGCGTCGAAGGTGATCTCCATGCGTCGGTCGTCCTCGTCGGGTTCGGCCAGCGCCACCCGCACCGCCGCGAAGCGCCCGGCCGGCAGCGTCACGGGATCGCGGTCCAGCACCCGGTAGTCGAGCCGTTCCTCGCGGCCGCGGTGGTCGCGATAGCGCAGCCGGCCCTGGCCGTCGGCGTCGTCGATGACGCGCCGGGCCAGCGCGACCAGGGCGCTCTGGCGGTCGGGCAGTGGGGCCAGATCGGCCTGGGCCAGCGAGTAGGAGCGGCGGATGCCCAGCAGCGAGTAGCCGGCGGCGTAGTGCAGCGAGCTGACACGCTCGTCGTCGAGCCGGAAGCGGCCCCATTCGTGGCCGCTGGCGCCGGGCAGGCTGGCGCGCATCTCGCTGTGCCAGTGGCCGGCCTCCTGCGACAGCTGATGTTCGATATCGACGTCCGGCCAGCCCGAGACCTCCAGATGGTAGCGGGCGTCGAAGGGCTGGGGTGCGGTGGCGGCCAGGCTTGGCAGGGCCGTGACGACCAGGGCCAGGCCCAGCAGCCAGGCGCGGCGCGGCAGGCGAAACGTCATCGGGAAGTCCTCGCGGGAAAAAGCATCGGGGTGATTCGATTGAGAGGGCGCGGCGGCCGCCGGGTTCCCCACCGACATTCCCGACGGCCGTCTCGATGACGGTCTCGCTGACATGGCCGAGTCATCGGCGAGCGGTTAGGCTGGCGGGGCAGGCCCCCATTTTCGTCTTTCACAGGAGGTGTTGTCATGGCCAGACTGCTGCTTATCGCCGGCGACTTCGTCGAGGACTACGAGATCATGGTGCCGTTCCAGGCCCTGCAGGCCATGGGCCATCAGGTGGACGCGGTATGTCCCGACAAGCGCGAGGGCGACAGCATCCGCACCGCCATCCACGACTTCGAGGGCGATCAGACCTACACCGAGAAGCCGGGACACAACTTCACCCTCAACGCCACCTTCGCCGAGGTCGCTGCAGACGACTACGACGCGCTGGTGATCCCCGGCGGCCGGGCGCCGGAGTACCTGCGCCTGGACGAGCGGGTGCTGGAGCTGGTGCGCCACTTCTTCGACACCGACAAGCCGGTGGCCGCCATCTGCCACGGCGCCCAGCTGCTGGCCGCCGCGGTGTCGCTGGCCGACTACCGGGTCTCGGCCTATCCCGCCTGCGCCCCGGAGGTGCACCTGGCCGGCGGCGACTACGCCGAGATCGGCATGGACGAGGCCATCGTCAGCGGCAAGCTGGTGACCGCTCCGGCCTGGCCGGCGCATCCGGCCTGGCTGGCGCGCTTCAACGAGCTGCTGTAAGGCGGCGCTGCGGTCAGAAAAGACGTCAGGGCGCCTCGCCGGCCCGCCCGGCGAGGCGCTCGGACAGCGTGACCGGATAGTCGCCTTCGCCCTCGAGTGTCTCTAGCCGGCGCAGTGCGGCCGGCAGGCGCTCGAGGTCCCGCGCGACCCGCTCCCGGGCGGCGTCGGCCGACGCCATGGCCTCCGGCACGGCTTCGCCCCGCACCACGCAGGGAATCAGCAGCGGCGTCGCGTTTTCCACGGTCTCCTCGCGCCCGGCGATCACGTCGCCGGCATAGTGGCCGTGCGCGTCTTGGCGGCGGAACACCTGCTTGCGCCCGGGCAGATTGATCTTGCCGGGGGAGTGCTTGATCGTCGGTTTCCCGGCGTATTCCACCAGCTTGTAGGACAGGTCGATGACCGGGGCGTCGGCGGCCACGCCCATCCGGGTGCCGACGCCGAAGGCGTCGATCGGCGCGCCGTCGGCCAGCAGCGCCTCGATGGCGTGCTCGTCGAGACCGCTGCTGGCGACGATCTTCACGTCCACATGGCCGGCCGCGTCCAGCAGTGCCCGGGCGCCGCGGGCCAGCTCGCCCAGGTCGCCGGAGTCCAGCCGGATGGCACCGATCTCGAGCCCGGCCTCCTCGCGCATCAGCGCGATCACCGTCTTCACGCCCTCGAGGGTGTCGTGGGTGTCCACCAGCAGGGTGGTGCCGGGGTAGTGGCGAGCGAAGGCGCGGAAGGCCTCGCGCTCGCTGTCGTGGGCCAGCACGTAGCTGTGGGCCATGGTGCCGTTCAGCGCCAGGCCGTGGCGCAGCCCGCCCAGCACGTTGCTGGTGCCGGAAAGCCCCGCCGCGCGATAGGCGCGCACCCCGCGTACCGCCGCGTCCACGCCGTGCATGCGGCGCAGGCCGAAGTCCACCACCGGCCGGCCCCGGGCGGCCATCACCATGCGCACCGCCTTGGAGGCCAGCACGGTCTCGAGCTGCACCAGATTCATGATCAGGCTTTCCAGCAGCTGGGCCTGGGCGATGGGGGCGTCGACCTCCAGCAGCGGCTCGTTGGCGAACACCGGCGTGCCCTCGGGCAGCGCCCAGATATCGCCCTCGAAGCGCCAGTCGGCCAGCCAGTCGAGGAAGGCCGGTTCCAGATGATCGACCTCGGCCAGCCGTCGGAGCGCGCGGTCGGTGAAGCGCAGCCGGCTGACCCGTTCGGCGGCATGTTGCTGGCCGCAGGCGAGCATGAAGCGTCGCTCCGGGGGCAGCCGGCGGAAGAACAGGCTGAAAGTGGCCGGCGCCGTCATGGCCTCCTTCCAGTAGGCCTGGGTCATGGTCAGCTGGTAGAGGTCGGTGAGCAGTGCCAGCTCGTCGTCGTCGACGCTCAGCGGGGCGATATGGTCCATGCGCGTGTCCCTCACGGCATGACCGTGGCGCCGGCTTCGGCGAAGGCGGCCCGGCAGTCGGCCACGGCGTCCGGGGCCACCGCCGCGCTCAGCGATTCGAGCAGCAGGGTCTCGAAGCCGTGCCGGCGGGCGTCGAGCACCGTGGCCCGCACGCAGACGTCCAGCGCCAGGCCGCAGACGACCACCCGGGTGACGCCGCGCTCGCGCAGGTAGCCGGCCAGGCCGGTGGCGTCGAAGGCCGAATAGGCGTCGGCGTCGAAGGCGGTGGCCTTGCTGACGCGAAGCGTATCGGCGTCGAGGTCGAGGTCGGGGTGGAAGGCCGCGCCCGGCGTGTCCTGGACGCAGTGCACCGGCCAGGGGCCGCCGCGGTGGGCGAAGCTGACGTGGTCGATGGGGTGCCAGTCCCGCGAGGCGACGATCAGCGCACCGCCGGCCCGGGCGGCGGCGATCTCGGCGTTGATGCCCGGCACCAGGGCGTTGCCGCCGGCCACGGCCAGGGCGCCGCCCTCGCAGAAGTCGTTCTGCATGTCCACCACCAGCAGTGCGTCCGCGGGGCCGTAGTCCAGCTGGGCATGAGGCATCGGCTTCTCCTTCGAGGTCGGTGACGTCTCCTCTTCAGCGTATGCCCTGAGCCGACGTTCGTGTAGGGGCTCGCGAACCTGGAGAACCCTAGTAGCCGGCGTCGGGGTCGATGGTCTCGACGTCCTCGCCGGCATCCATGGCGCGCAGCGCCTCGGCCACCTGGTCGAGCGCCTCGCCGAGCGGCGTGGGGCCGGCCATGTGCGGGGTGATCAGCACCCGCGGATGCGACCACAGCGGGCTCGATGCCGGCAGTGGCTCTTCGGGGAAGGCGTCGAGCTGCGCGCCGCGCAGCCGGCCTTCGGCCTCGCCGTCGCCCAGCGCCTCGAGCAGGGCCGCCTCGTCGATCAGGCTGCCGCGCCCCGGGTTGATCAGGCTGGCGCCCTCGGGCAGCGCGGCCAGGGCCTCGGCGTCGATGATGCCGCGGGTCGCCGGCGTATCGGGCAGCAGCAGCACCAGGCTCTTCACCTCGGGCAGCAGCTCGCGCAGGCCGTCGTCACCGTGATGGCAGCGCACGCCGGGCAGCGTCTTGGGCGAGCGGCTCCAGCCGTGCACCGGGAAGCCGTCGTCGGCCAGTGACTGCGCCACCCGGGCGCCGATGGCGCCGAGCCCCAGCACCCCCACCGGCCAGTCGGCCTTGTCGACCGGCGGGCACTCGCGCCACTCGGCGCGGGCCTGCTGGCGACGATAGCGGTCGAAGTCGCGCTGGAAGTGCAGCACGCCGTAGCGCGCGTAGTCGGCGATGGGACCGGCCATGCCGGCGTCGCGCAGCTTGACGATGGGCACGCCCCGGGGCAGGGCGGGGTTGCCCAGCAGCGCATCGACCCCGGCGCCGAGGTTGACGATGCCCTTGAGCGAGATGAGCTCGTCGAGCAGCCCGGCGGAGGGCTTCCAGGCCGCCAGATAGTCGGCGCGGCGGCGCTCGTCGGCGGGGGCGGCGCTGGTGAGGATCTCGGCGTCGGGCAGGCGCTCGGCCAGGGCATCGCGCCAGGCCTCGGCGGCATCGGTGTGGACCAGGACTCGCATCGGTTCTCCGGGCGGCGAAGGGTTCGCGTCCATCTTCGCGATTTCGCCGCCGCGGGGAAAGCCCGTTCAGGCAAGCGCCGGTGTGTGGGCGCGGCGGGAGGTCGGGGCGGCGAGGGGAGCCGGTGCCTCCTCGAACGATTCGGCGAGGCGGAAGCGGGCGACCAGGGCATTGAGTTCGCCCGAGTCCTGCTCGAGCGACGCCGCCGATGCGGTGGTGGCCTGGGCCAGGCTGGCGTTGCGCTGGGTCGCCGAGTCGAGCTCGGCCACGGCGGTGCCGATCTGCGTCAGGCCGTCGGACTGCTCGCGGGTGGCCGCGCCGATGCTCAGCACCTCCTCGCCGAGGCGCTCGATGCTCTGCTTGGTGTCGGTCATGCTGGCGCCGCTCTGCTCGGTCTGGCGGGCGCACTCGTCGAGCTGACGACGGGTGCCCTCCAGCAGCTGGCGGATCTCGCCGGCGGCTTCGGCGCTGCGGCCGGCCAGGGCGCGCACCTCGGTGGCCACCACGGCGAAGCCGCGGCCGCGCTCGCCGGCCCGGGCCGCCTCCACGGAGGCGTTGAGGGCCAGGATATTGGTCTGGAAGGCGATGGCGTCGATGGTCTCGATGATGCCGTCCATGCGGGCGGCATCGGCGACCACGTCCCGGATCAGCGCCACGCTGCTGGCCACGCTCTCGTGGCTGACGCGGGCCTGGACGGTGGCGTCCTCCGCCAGTCGGTCGGCCTGGCGGCTGCTCTCCGCGGTCTGCGTCACCGAGCCGGTGATCTCTTCCATGCTGGCGGCGCTCTGCTGCAGGGCGCTGGCCTGCTGTTCGGTATAGGCGGCCAGCTCGTGGCCGTCCCGGGCGATCGAGGTGGCGCCCCGATGCACGGTGTCGCTGGTGCGGCGGATCGAGGCGACCAGGCCCGAGAGCGAGTCGCTCATGCGTCGCAGGGCGCCGAGCAGGCGGGCGGTCTCGTCGCTGCCTCGCGCCTCGATGACCTGGCGCAGGTCGCCCTCGGCGACCCGTTCGGTGACGGCCAGCGCCTGGTGCAGCGGACGCACGATGCTGCGGGTGATGATCAGCGACAGCAGCACGGCCGCGGCGACGGCCAGCCCGGCGAAGATCAGCAGGCCGGTGACGGCGCCCCGATGACGCGCGGTGATGCCGGCCTCGGCGCGGGCCATGCGCTGCGTGGCGCGTTCGCCGATGGCATCGGCGGCGTCCTGCAGCCGATAGACCGCCGCCTTGTAGTCCGAGAAGGCGCGGTTGGCCTCGGCGGTGGTGGTGAAGTCGCCGTCGCGCAGGTGGGCATGGGTGGCGTCGAAGCCGGCGGCGTAGCCATCCAGGGCCGTGTCGGCCTCCCGGTAGAGGTCGCCGAGATCGGGCGTGGGCGCCAGCTCGGCGCCACGGGTCAGGACGTCATCGAGGTCGGCGTGTGCGCCCAGCCACTTGTCACGATAGGAGGCGACCCGGTCAGCCTCGCGCAGGTTGATGAAGGTGTCCTTCTCGTAGCGGCGCAGCTCCAGCGACAGCTGCTGCACGCGGGCCGCGTTGAGGGCGGTGGCGGCATCGACGTTCAGGGTGTCGACGGCGGTGTCGCGGACTTGGGACAGGCCGCGCAGGCCGACGGCGCCCGCGGTCAGCAGCAGCAGGACGATCAGGGAAAAGGCGATGGCGAGGCGGGCGCCGATGGAGAAGCGTTGCAGCATGGGGAGCGACCTTGGCGTGGACAGGAAGGGACGCCTCCCTATCGGCATGGAAGATCGCTTCTTTAGATCACGAAGTTCTAAAAATCATTGGGGGCACGAGACGGTCAGTAGATGATCTGCATCGGCGGCGGGGCCTCGTCGAGCAGTCCGGCCAGACGCGACAGGGCGCCTTTCAGGCGTTCGAGATCCGGTTCGGCGCCGAGGCTCAGGCGGATGCGCCGCGGCGCCGGGGCCTGCTCGACCATGAACGGCGTGGCGGTGGTGACGGCCATGCTTTCCTGCTCGGCCTGCTGCTGGAGCTCCTCGGCGCGCCAGGCGCTGGGCAGCGACAGCCAGAGATGCAGGCTCGTGGGTCGGGCGCTGAATTCGTGGCCGGCAAGCAAGCGGCCGGCCAGGCGCTGGCGCTCGGCCAAGAGCTCGCGCTGCTCGATGGCCAGTCGGGCCAGGGTGCCGTCGGCGAGCCAGGCGTCGGCCAGCTCGAAGATCAGCGGGGTGGCCATCCAGGTGGTGGCGCGCATCCGCGGCAGGGCATGGTGCAGCTGGCCGCGGGGCACGCTGAGGTAGCCGGCGCGCAGCCCCGGCAGGGCGACCTTGGTCAGACTGGTGACGTGGAAGCACAGGTTTGGCAGCCGGGCGGCCAGCGGCGAGAGCCCCGGCGGCTCGAGCAGCGCATGGACGTCGTCCTCGATCAGCCACACGCCGTGGTGGTCGAGCACCCGGGCCACGGCGTCGCGCCGGGCCTCGTCCATGGTGGCCCCGGTGGGGTTGAGCTGGGTCGGTGTCAGGCACACGGCGCGCGGCCGCAGGCGCCGGCAGGCCAGGTCGAGGGCCTCGGGAATCACCCCGCGTTCGTCGATGGCCACGCCGCGCAGCTGGAAGCCCAGGGTGCGCGACAGGGCGATCAGGCCGTGATCGGTGAGCGCCTCGGTGAGCACCAGGTCGCCGTGCTGGACCACGGTGGAGATGGCCAGCATCAGGCCGTGGGCGGCGCCGTTGCACAGCACCCGGTCCTCGGGACCGCCCGGCACGCCGAGGCTGGCGGCCAGCCAGTCGCTGGCGCGCTCGCGCTGGTGCAGCAGCCCGGCGATGGGACGGTTGGCGGCGATCACCTCGGGGCGAACGTGCTCGGCCAGCGAGGCCAGGGTCTCGCGGAAGCGGCGGTGATGGGCCGCCGTGCACACCGGATGGGCGATGGACAGGTCGACCAGCGCACTCTCCCGGCGCGGTTCCTGGCCGCGCAGGTAGGCCGATTCCCGGGCGTCGTCCAGGGTGTTGATCCAGGTGCCGCTGCCGATCCTCGACTGCACCAAGCCCATCTTCTCGGCCTGGGCGTAGGCGCGCGAGACGGTCTGCACGCTGACGCCGAGGGTTTCGGCCAGTCGACGGTGCGGCGGCAGCCGGGTGCCGGGGGCAAGCTCACCCTGGCGGATGGCCTCGGAGAGGGCTCGGGCGATGGCCAGGTACTTGGGGCCGGCGTCCTGCAGGAAGGGCGTCAGATCGAGTGTCATGATGCAATAAAGCCTTTGACCGTCGGCCAAGCGGGGGTGCTAGTATCGGCTGAAAGACATTGACTGACATTGTCATGCATTGTGCTGTCGTCAATCATGACAATTCAAGCGGCCCCTCGCATGGCCGTCAACCGCCTTGGCGCCCCGGCACCTCCAGGATCGAGAGGTGGCCGGTATCGGTGACGTGATCGTTGGACGAGCGATTTCATGATTCAGGTTTCCCTGCCTTTCACTCGCGAGGAGTATGCCGGCCGGCTCTGGAAAGTCCGCGCCGAGATGGCGAGCCGGGGCATCGACGTGCTGATCATCAGCGACCCCTCGAACATGGCCTGGCTGACCGGCTATGACGGCTGGTCCTTCTATGTCCACCAGTGCGTGCTGCTCGGGCTCGAAGGCGAGCCGGTGTGGTACGGCCGGCGCATGGATGCCAACGGGGCGCTGCGCACCTGCTGGATGGACCCCGAGAACCTCACCTACTACCCGGATCACTACGTGCAGAATCCGGACATGCACCCCATGGAGTACCTGGCCCAGTCGATCATGCCCGATCGCGGCTGGCACCAGGGCGTGGTGGGCATGGAGATGGACAACTACTACTTCTCGGCCAAGGCCTACCAGTCGCTGCTGCGCGAGCTGCCTCACGCGCGCTTTCTGGACGCCAACGGTCTGGTCAACTGGTGCCGGGCGATCAAGTCGGCCCAGGAGATCGAGTACATGCGCATCGCGGCGCGGATCGTCGAGGGCATGCACTCGCGCATCCTCGAGGTGATCGAGCCGGGGCTGCCCAAGAGCAAGCTGGTCTCGGAGATCTATCGGGTCGGCATCGAAGGCTGGAAGGACGAGCATGGCAAGGTCTTCGGCGGCGACTATCCGGCCATCGTGCCGATGCTGCCTACCGGCAAGGACGCCGCCGCGCCTCACCTGACCTGGGACGACACGCCGTTCCGCGAGGGCGAGGGCACCTTCTTCGAGATCGCCGGGGTGTTCAAGCGCTACCACGCGCCGATGTCGCGGACCGTGTTCCTGGGACGGCCGCCGGCGGAGTTCGTGCGCGCCGAGTCGGCGCTGCTCGAGGGCATCGAGCACGGCCTCGAGGTGGCCAGGCCCGGCAACCGCACCGCGGACATCGCCATGGCGCTGGGCGCGGCCATGGACAAGTACGGCTTCGACCGCGGCGGTGCGCGCTGTGGCTACCCCATCGGCATCAGCTATCCGCCGGACTGGGGCGAGCGCACCATGAGCCTGCGCCCCTCCGACGAGACCATCCTCGAGCCCGGCATGACCTTCCACTTCATGCCCGGCCTGTGGGTCGACGACTGGGGCCTGGAAATCACCGAGAGCATCCTGATCACCGAGGACGGCTGCGAGACGCTGGCCGACTTCCCCCGCCAGCTGTTCGTCATGTAAGGAGTAACGCCATGAGCAAGCGACCGAGCCCCATTGCCGCCACCGTCGACTTCGAGGCCGACGGTGTCCAGCACGGCTTCCTCAAGCTGCCGATCTCCAACGACGAGTCGGCCTGGGGGGCGGTGATGATCCCGATCACCGTGGTCAAGAACGGCGAGGGCCCGACCGCGCTGCTGACCGGCGGCAACCACGGCGACGAGTACGAGGGCATCACCGCGCTGCACAAGCTCTCGAGCTCGCTGTCCGCCGAGGACGTCACGGGACGTGTGATCATCGTGCCGATGATGAACACCCCGGCGGCCCAGGCCGGCAAGCGCACCTCGCCGATGGACGGCGGCAACCTCAACCGCAGCTTCCCCGGGGACCCCGACGGCAGCGTCACCGAGAAGATCGCCGACTACTTCACCCGCACCCTGGTGCCGATGAGCGATGCGGTGCTCGACCTGCACTCCGGCGGCCGCACCCTGGACATCGTGCCGTTCGCTGCCTCCCACGTGCTCGACGATGCCGACCAGCAGCGTCGCGCGCTGGACGGTGCCAAGGCCTTCGGCGCGCCCTACGCCATGATCATGTTCGAGCTCGACGCCGAGGCGCTGTTCGACACCGCCGTGGAGCGCCAGGGCAAGGTGTTCGTGGCCACCGAGCTCGGCGGCGGCGGCACCTCCACGCCGGAGAGCCTGGCCATCACCGAGCGTGGCATCCACAACTTCCTGGTTCACTTCGGGCTGGTCGCGGGCGAGATCGAGGCGCCCGTCGAGCCCCAGGTCTATCTCGACATGCCGGACGCCAGCTGCTACGTGCAGAGCGAGCACACCGGGCTGCTCGAGCTGACGGTGGCGCTGGGCGAGACGGTGGAGAACGGCCAGGTGATCGCCCGGGTCTACGACATGACCCGCAGCGGCGCCGCGCCCATCGAGTACCGCGCCGAGCGCGACGGGCTGCTGATGGCGCGCCGTTTCCCGGCCAACGTCAACATGGGCGACACCATCGCGGTGATCGCCGAGGTGGTCGATTCCTTGTCATGAAGCTCGATCGCTACGATCTCAAGATCCTCGAGATCCTGTCCCGCGACGGGCGCATCACCAAGTCGAAGCTGGCCGAGGCGATCAACCTCTCGGTCAGCCCCTGCTGGGAGCGGGTGCGGCGGCTGGAGAAGGCCGGCATCATCGAGGGCTACGGGGCGCGCCTCAATCCGGAGGTGCTGCGGCCGCGCACGCCGGTGTGGGTGCAGATCGAGCTCAAGAGCCACAACGCCGAGAGCTTCGCCCGCTTCGAGGCACTCGTCCATGACACCCCCGAGGCCACCGAGTGCGTGGCCGTGGGCGGCGGGGTCGATTACCTGGTCAAGTTCGAGGCCGCCTCCATCGATGCCTACCAGCGCCTGATCGATGCCTGGCTGATGTCCGACGTCGGCATCGAGCGCTACTTCACCTACATCGTCACCAAGCGCGTCAAGCGGCCCGACGGCGGATTCGCCGCCGGCGACTTCGTGGCCGACTGAGGGCGGCAGATCGCGGCGTTCCTGTTGCGTTGATTCGCCCCGCCGCACGTGGCATAAGCTAGAAGAGCGGTGGGATTTCCCCACCACGCCGGGCGATCCCTCCGGCCAAGCACGATGCGTGGCGCCGGCCGCCTGCAGTGATTCGAGATCGCCTGACGCGAGGGTATGACATGTCCTACTTCACGATTGCCGGTGTCCAGATGCATGCCCTGCATCACGGCGACAACACCGAAGCCATGCGTCATCGCATCGACGTGCTGATGAGCCGCTTTCCCCAGGTGCAGATGGTGTTGTTCAGCGAGCTGATGCCGTTGGGCGCCTCGCCACACCACGCCCAGCCGATGCCCAGCCACGCCGAGGCGATGTTCTGCCACCTGGCCGAGAAGCACCGCATCTGGCTGATTCCGGGCTCGATGTTCGAGCAGGCCGGTGATGCCATCTATAACACCCTGTCGGTGATCAGTCCCCGCGGCGAGGTCGTGACGCGCTATCGCAAGATGTTCCCGTTCCGCCCCTACGAGGCCGGCGTGGAGAGCGGCGAGGAGTTCGTCGTCTTCGACGTGCCGCAGGTGGGTCGCTTCGGCGTGTCGATCTGCTACGACATGTGGTTTCCCGAGACCACCCGCACCCTGGCGGCGATGGGTGCCGAGGTGATCCTGCATCCGACCATGACCGACACCATCGACCGCGACATCGAACTGTCGATCGCGCGGACCAACGCCGCGGTCAACCAGTGCTATTTCTTCGACATCAACGGGGCCGGGGCCATCGGCAACGGGCGTTCTATCGTGGTGGGGCCCTCCGGCGATGTCATCCACCAGGCCGGCACCGGCGAGGAGATCATGCCCGTCGAGGTCGATCTGAGCCGAGTGCGTCGCGAGCGCGAGACCGGCCTGCGCGGCCTCGGTCAGCCGCTCAAGAGCTTCCGCGACCGGCGCGTCGACTTCACGCTGTATCGCCACGAGGGCGGTTTCTCGCCCTTCCTGGATACCCTGGGGCCGCTGGAAAAGCCACAACGCACTAACCTTGAGGAGTACTGATCGTCTCTCAGCAACCATTCCGGAATTGAGGAGCCACCATGTTCGCCAGAATCCTCGGTGGTTTGCGTCGCCTGTTCCATCCGTCCGCGGCCGCCGGCCATGCCGACGCCGAGCGGCCCCGGGGTTCCGCCTCTGCGGCGGCACCCGAGGCCTCCGAAGCCCCTCAGGGAGCGACTACGATGAGCAGCAAAATAACAAGCATTGCCGATGTCCGTCGTCATTTCCTCAACAACAAGCGCCCGATCTATTTCATCTCGGCGACCAACTTCAATCTGCTGGGAATCGGCGATTGGGTCGGGAATTTTCGCCATATCAACTACATCGACTGCTTCGATCGGCGTCAGCGCAACGTCTTCGTGCCGCGAGAGAAGTTTCCCCGCGACTTCGAGGGTATCGAGGACATCAACAACTACCTCCTCGAGCACAAGGAGGTGATCGATTTTATCCAGTCCCGCGCCCAGGGCGATGACGCCGGTATCGCCACCTTCCTGATGTTCGACGAGCACACCGAGGAGGTCTGTGAACAGCTGGGGCTCAAGATCGCCTTCCCGCCCGCGGCGCTGCGCTCGCGGATGGACAACAAGATCGAGACCGTGCGTATCGGCAACAAGGCCGGGGTGCCCAGCGTGCCCAATGTGCTGGCCAAGGTGGGCAGCTACCAGGAGCTGCTCGAGGTGAGCCGCGAACTCGGCACCGATCTGGTGGTGCAGACCGCCTACGGCGACTCCGGGCATACCACCTTCTTCATCGCCAGCGAGGAGGACTACTACAAGGTCGCCGAGGAGATCGAGGCCGAGCCCGAGGTCAAGATCATGAAGCGCATCAACTGCCGCGGCTCTGCCATCGAGGCCTGTGCCACCCGCAGCGGCACCGTGGTCGGCCCGCTGATGACCGAACTGGTCGGCTTCAAGTCGCTGACGCCCTACAAGGGTGGCTGGTGCGGCAACGAGATGTTCGCCGGCGCCTTCAGCCAGACGGTGCGCGACAAGGCCCGCGAGTACACCTTCAAGTTCGGCGAGGCCCTGCGCGAGGAGGGCTACCGGGGTTACTTCGAGCTCGACTTCCTGATCGACATGGATGGTGGAGAGGTCTATCTCGGTGAGCTCAATCCGCGGGTCACCGGGGCCAGTTCGCTGACCAACGTGGCGGCCTTTGCCCATTCCGACATCCCGCTGTTCCTGTTTCACCTGCTGGAGTTCTCGGATCTCGACTTCGACCTCGACATCGCCGAGATCAACGAGCGCTGGTCGCATCCCGAGAGCATCGATAGCTGGAGCCAGCTGGTCATCAAGCATACCGAGGAGAGCGTCGATCTGCTGACCGCGGCCCCGGCCTCGGGGGTGTGGCGCATGGAGCAGGACGGCCGCATCGCCTACGACCACTACGACTCCCATCCCCATGCCGCCGAGAACGAGCACGAAGCGTTCTTCCTGCGCATCAGCGGCGAGGGCGACTTCCGCTACGAGGGGGCGGATCTCGGCATCCTGATCACCCGCGGGCGGCTGATGGACGACGACTTCCAGCTCACCGAGCGCGCCCGCGCGTGGATCGAAGGCATTCGCGGCGAGTACGCCGGCCAGCCGCTTCAGGATCCCGTGGTGGAGGAGGTCGCCGTCAGCCATGCCATCGGCGGTGGCAACTTCAAGATCCTATGAGCGGCAGACATCACCCCGGCCCGTCCCCGGGCAGGTGGGGGAGCGGGCCGGAAAAGATGCTGGACTTTCGCACCGTGCGCGAGGAGCTGCCGGGGCCCAAGTGGCGGTCGCTGTTCGACTACCACTGGCCGGCCTACGAGCAGTGGTACCTCAGCGAGGGCGAGCGCGAGCGTCCGGCCTATCTGGCCTGCTACAACGCCCTGCGCCGGCACATGCCCGAGCTGATGGACACCTACCGGATGCTGTGCGAGCTGGCCGGCGGCGGAGATCTCAGCGCGCGCCTGCTGAGCCTGTATCGCCCTCCGGCCTACATCACCGGCTGCTCCCAGGCGGTGCTGGCGCGGCCGTCGTCGACGGTGCTGGCGCGCAACTACGATTATCCGCCCGAGCTGTGCGAGGGCACCATCCTCTGCAGTCGCTGGAACCGGCGCCGGGTGATCGCCATGTCCGACTGCCTGTGGGGCGTGCTCGACGGCATGAACGATGCCGGGCTGGCGGTCTCGCTGGCCTTTGGTGGCCGCAAGGCGGTAGGTGACGGCTTCGGTGCGCCGATCATCCTGCGCTACCTGCTCGAGACCTGTGACGACGTGCCTCAGGCCGCCGAGGTGCTGGCCCGGGTGCCGACGCACATGGCCTACAACATCACCGTCGCCGACCGGGCCGGGCGCTACGTGACGGCGATGATCGCCCCCGACCGCCGGGCCAGCATCCGCCGCGTGCCGGTGGCCACCAACCACCAGAAGAAGATCGAGTGGTATGCCCACGCCCTGGCCTCGGAGACGCTGATCCGCGAGCGCCAGCTGTCGATCCTGGTGGACGACGAGAGTACCGGCGAGGCGCGCCTCGTCTCCGCCCTCGCGTCGCCGCCGCTGTTCCGTCACGACTATGGCCGTGGTCTGGGCACGATCTATACCGCCGTCTATCGACCGACCGAGGGGAGTGCTGGCTTCCACTGGCCGGGGCTCAACCTGGAGCTGGGTTTCGAAGACTTTCCCGAGGAACGCATCACCGTCCGCTACGGGGCACGGGGGCTCTACACGGGCTGAACGGGTGCAGAAAAAGAACAGCCAGAGGGGATCGCCATGCACGACAGCAGCCATTCCGAAACGCCCTACACCGCGCTGGGCTTCTATCACAAGATCTCCCAGCTGCGTGCCGACACCTGGAACGCCCTCAAGCGCGATCTCGGCCAGCTCGTGCGCCTCAAGGACGAGGGCGGCCAGCGTCAGCTGATCAAGGCGATCGACGTCAAGCTCACCCGGCTGGAGATCATCGAGGACTATCACGCCTTCCCTTCCAAGGAGGACTTCCGTCACATCTGGGCGCTGTTCGAGCGCCAGGAATACGGGCTGCTCGAGAAGGTGGTCAGGCGCCTGGTGCGGGCGCTGATCAGCGAGTCCTACCGGCGTCGCCACGTCGATCTCTCGGAGACCGACGCCGATGCCGAGGACCTCGAGACCCTGGACGCCCTCAATCAGCTGCGCCGTGGGCATCCGGCGTCGAACAGCTCGGCTCAGCCCTACTTCGAGCTGCTGATCGTCGACAACCTCTCGGCCCAGGAAGAGGAGGTGGTGCGCGAGGCCTTCCACAACCTGCGTCGCCCCGAGGACCGCTTCGTCTACGACGTGGTCACGGTGCGCAGCTTCGAGGACGCCCTGATCGCGGTGCTGGTCAATCCCAATATCCAGGCCTGCCTGATCCGCTACGAGTTTCCCTACAAGTCGAAGTACAACCTCAGCGCGCTGCGCAACTATCTGGAGGGGCTCTCCGAGCAGGAGCTGGAGCACCAGTCCGAGGCGGAGCGCAGCATCCTGCTCAGTTCGATGATCAGCGAGCTGCGCCCGGAGATCGACCAGTTCCTGGTCACCAGCGGCGACGTGGAGAGCACCGCCAGCGGCGACATCCGCCACTTCAGGCGCATCTTCTACCGCGAGACCGACTACATCGAACAGCATCACACCATCCTGCGCGCCATCGACGACCGTTACCGCACGCCCTTCTTCGACGCCCTGCGCGAATACAGCCGCAAGCCCACCGGGGTCTTCCACGCCATGCCGATCTCGCGGGGCAAGTCGGTGACCCGCTCGCACTGGGCGGGGCACATGATCGACTTCTACGGCATCAATATCTTCCTGGCCGAGACGTCGGCGACCTCCGGCGGGCTGGATTCGCTGCTGCAGCCCTACGGGCCGATCAAGAAGGCCCAGGAGTATGCCGCCCGGGCCTTCGGCGCCCGGCGAAGCTTCTTCGTCACCAACGGCACCTCGACGGCCAACAAGATCGTGGTCCAGGCGTTGATCAAGCCCCGCGACATCGTGTTGGTCGACCGCGACTGCCACAAGTCGCACCACTACGGCATGGTGCTGGCCGGCGCCCACGTCAGCTATCTGGATTCCTATCCTCTCGACGACTACTCGATGTACGGCGCGGTGCCGCTGCACGAGATCAAGAATACCCTGCTCGCCTATCGGCGCGCCGGCGAACTCGAGCGGGTGAAGATGCTGCTGCTGACCAACTGCACCTTCGACGGCGTGGTCTACAACGTGCGCCGGGTGATGGAGGAGTGCCTGGCGATCAAGCCGGACCTCGTGTTCCTGTGGGACGAGGCCTGGTTCGCCTTCGCCTCCTTCAACCCGACCTATCGGCCGCGCACCGCCATGCACGCGGCACGCACGCTGCGTGACCGCTACCGCAGCGAGGCCTATCGGGAGGAGTACGCGGCCTGGAAGGCCGAGTTCGACGCCCTCGACCCCGACGACGACGCCACCTGGCTCGAGCGTCCGCTGCTGCCGGATCCCGACCTCGTGCGCCTGCGCGCCTACGCCACCCATTCCACCCACAAGACCCTGACCTCGCTGCGTCAGGGCTCGATGATCCACGTCTTCGATCAGGATTTCCGCCAGCGGGTCGAGGCCCCGTTCCACGAGGCCTACATGACACACACCTCGACCTCGCCCAACTATCAGATCCTGGCCTCGCTGGACGTGGGGCGCATGCAGGCCGAGATGGAAGGCTTCGAGCTGGTACACGCCCAGGTCGAGGCGGCGCTGTCGCTGCGCGAGCAGCTGTATACCCATCCCTTGCTGCAGAAGTACTTCCGGGTGCTCAAGAACGCCGACATGGTGCCCGCCGAGTATCGTGAGTCCGGGGTCGAGTCCTTCTACGATCCGGTGACCGGCTGGAACCAGATGGAGGAAGCCTGGGCCCGGGACGAGTTCGTGATCGACCCCTCCCGGATCACCATCGCCATCGGCGCGACCGGCGTCGACGGCGATGCCTTCAAGAACGAATACCTGATGAACAAGTACGGCATCCAGATCAACAAGACGTCGCGCAACACCGTGCTGTTCATGACCAACATCGGCACTACCCGCGGCTCCATCGCCTATCTGCTCGACGTGCTGATCAAGCTGGCCAAGGAGTTCGAGACGCGCTGGGAGGAGAGCAGCCGCCCGGAGCGCAGGATCATCGAGCAGCGGGTCCACTCCCTGACCCGGGAGCTGCCGCCGCTGCCCGACTTCAGCCGCTTCCATGACGCCTTCCGGCGCAGCCCCGAGACTCCCGAGGGCGACATCCGCAGCGCCTACTTCCTCAGCTACGACGAGGAGAATACCGAATACCTGCGGTTCGACAACGGCGAGCTTCAGGCCCAGACGCGCCAGGGCCGGGACGTGGTCTCGGCGAGCTTCGTGATCCCCTATCCGCCGGGATTCCCGGTGCTGGTGCCTGGCCAGGTGGTCAGCGAGGAGATCCTGCACTTCCTGCAGGCCCTGGACGTCACGGAGATCCACGGCTATCGCCCGGAGCTCGGGCTGCTGGTGTTCACCGCGGCCGCCCTGGCCGAGCCACCGGCGTGTTGAGGACCGCGCCAAAAAAAACGCAACTCTTTGGCGCCGGAACGAAAAAACGTCACGTCTCCGGCGCCTGACTTCAAAAACTCCCGCCCGCCCATCTGCCTTACCCTGACACCATCACGCGGCAACCGCCGCGGATGTCATGTCATCGCCGTCGCGCCTCTCTCGCGGCGGCGTTTCAGGGGAGGTGCTTATGACGCTGTCCAACATGCTCGACGACCCGCGCCTGTTCCGGCAGTACGCCTATGTCGACGGCAAGTGGACCCACGGCGACGAGGGCCGCGAGGACGCGGTCGTCGATCCGGCCACCGGCGAGGTGCTGGGCCATATCCCGCTGCTCGAGGCGGCGCAGATCAGCGCCGCCGTGGACGCCGCCGAGGCGGCCTACGTGCACTGGCGGGCACTGCGCGCCGACGAGCGCTGCGAGCGTCTGCTGGCCTGGTACGACCTGCTGCAGGCCCATCGCGAGGACCTGGCGCTGATCATGACCCGCGAGCAGGGCAAGCCGCTGCCGGACGCCCGCGGCGAGGTCGAGTACGGCGCCAGCTTCGTGCGCTGGTTCGCCGAGGAGGGCAAGCGCACCTTCGGCGAGACCATTCCCAGCCATATCCCCAACGCCGCCCTCGGCACGCTCAAGGAGCCGGTGGGCATCGCCGCGCTGATCACGCCCTGGAACTTCCCGCTGGCGATGATCACCCGCAAGGCCGCCGCCGCCATGGCCGCCGGCTGCCCGGTGATCGTCAAGCCGGCCCACGAGACGCCGTTCTCGGCGCTGGCGCTGGCCGAACTGGCCGAGCGCGCCGGCATCCCGGCCGGCATCTTCAACGTGGTGCTGGGCGACGCCGCCGAGGTCTCGAAGCTGTTGTGCGATGAGGATCGCATCAAGGCGCTGTCGTTCACCGGCTCCACCCGGGTCGGCCGTCTGCTGATCGAGCAGTGCGCCCATACCGTCAAGCGGGTGTCGCTGGAGCTCGGCGGCAACGCGCCCTTCATCGTCGGCCCGGACATGGACCCGAAGGAAGCGGCCTATGCCGCGGTGGCGGCCAAGTTCCAGACCGCCGGTCAGGACTGCCTGGCGGCCAACCGCATCCTGGTGCACGAGTCGATCCACGACGCCTTCGTCGAGCAGTTCGCCGAGCGCATGGCGGCGTTGAGCGTGGGCAACGGCCTGGACGGCGAGGTCGACCTGGGCCCGCTGATCCATCGTCAGGCGGTGGAGAAGGCCGCCTCCATCGTCGACGACGCCGTCTCCCGCGGCGCCACCCTGGTGGCCGGCGACCAGAATCAGGCGCCGGGCGAGAACTTCTTCATGCCGACCCTGCTGACCGGGGTGACGCCGCAGATGAAGGTCTGGCGCGAGGAGAACTTCGCCCCGGTGGCGGGCATCACCGCCTACCGCGACGACGACGAGGCCATCGAGATGGCCAACGATACCGAGTATGGCCTCGCCGCCTACGTCTACACCCACGACATCCGGCGCATCTGGAAGCTGCTGCGGGCGCTGGAGTATGGCATGGTCGCGGTCAACTCGGTGAAGATGACCGGCCCGCCGGTGCCCTTCGGCGGCGTCAAGCAATCCGGCCTGGGCCGCGAGGGCGGCGTGACCGGCATCGACGAGTACCTGGAGACGAAGTACTACTGTCTCGGAGCGCTGGGCTCCGTTTCCGGGAGCTAGCTTTATCCGGGAGCTTGCTGCGCTCGACCATACGTCGTTGGATCCTGTCTCGGGCGCGAGTCCGATCGAACATGCTCATTTACAGAACGTAAACTCCGCTGTTCTCTCCAGGATCCGCCTTGTCTGGTCGTCGCTCGCAGAGCTCTCTTGTTTTGAGGCAGAAGTTTTTCAGCAACCCGTGCCCGAGCGGCGCGGGTTCAGGAACAGAGGACCGGCGGTGGCCGGTCCGGACATAACGAACGACGAACATCCTCCCCGCCGGAGTCGGGGAGCCTTACTGGAGACACGCATGACCACCCATCAGGATCTGATCGATCGCGACCGCAAGGTGACCTTCCACGCCTCCACCCACCTGCGCGACTTCGCCCACGGCGATGCGCCGGGCCGCGTGATCACCGGTGGCAAGGGCATCCACATCGTCGACAAGGACGGCCGCGAGTTCATCGACGGCTTCGCCGGCCTGTACTGCGTCAATATCGGCTATGGCCGCACCGAGGTGGCCGAGGCCATCTACCAGCAGGCCCTCGAGATGTCCTACTACCACACCTATGTGGGGCACTCGAACGAGCCGCAGATCGCCCTGTCCGAGAAGATCCTCGAGCTGGCCGGCCCCGGCATGTCCAAGGTCTACTACGGCATGTCCGGCAGTGACGCCAACGAGACCCAGCTCAAGATCGTGCGCTACTACAACAACGTGCTCGGCCGTCCGCAGAAGAAGAAGGTCATCTCGCGCATGCGCGGCTACCATGGCTCCGGCATTGCCACCGGCTCGCTGACCGGCCTCAAGGCCTTCCACGACCAGTTCGACCTGCCGATGGACGGCATCCTGCACACCGAGGCGCCGTACTACTATCATCGCGCCGCCGAGCAGGAAGGCATGACCGAGCGCGAGTTCTCCAAGCACTGCGCGACCAGGCTCGAGGAAATGATCCTGGCCGAGGGGCCGGACACCGTGGCCGCCTTCATCGGCGAGCCGGTGCTCGGCACCGGTGGCATCGTGCCGCCGCCGGAAGGCTACTGGGACGAGATCCAGGCCGTGCTCGACAAGTACGACGTGCTGCTGATCGCCGACGAGGTGGTGTGCGGCTTCGGGCGCATCGGCGCCGACTTCGGCAGCCACCACTACGGCATCAAGCCGGACCTGATGACCACCGCCAAGGGCCTGACCAGCGCCTACCAGCCGCTCTCCGCGGTGATCGTCGGCGATCGCGTGTGGCAGGTGCTCGAGCAGGGCACCGGCGAATACGGCCCGATCGGCCACGGCTGGACCTACTCCGGCCACGCCCTGGGCTGTGCCGCCGGCCTGGCCAACCTGGCGATCATCGAGCGCGAAGGCCTGACTGCCAATGCCGCCGAGACCGGCGCCTACCTGCAGGAGCGCATGGCCGCGACCTTCGGCGATCATCCGATCGTCGGCCAGGCGCGCGGCGTCGGCATGCTGGCCTCGCTGGAGTTCTCCGCCGAC
This sequence comes from Halomonas sp. HG01, assembly GCF_000968715.2. NCBI lineage: Bacteria > Pseudomonadati > Pseudomonadota > Gammaproteobacteria > Oceanospirillales > Halomonadaceae > Halomonas > Halomonas sp. HG01. The sequence goes on from NZ_CP022134.1 coordinate 524,923, forward strand.
CCGGAGAAGCGCGCCCACTTCGATCCGTCGCTCAAGGTCGCGCCGCGCATCGCCGCCGCCGCCATGGAGGAGAACCTGATCGCCCGTGCCATGCCGCAGGGCGACATCCTCGGCTTCGCGCCGCCGCTGGTCGCCACCCGTGACGAGGTCGACGAGATCATCGCCCGCACCGAGCGTGCGGTGAACAAGGTCACCGACGAGCTGACCCGCGAAGGCGTGCTGCAGACCGCCTGATCGTACTCGCCCTCCACGAACGCCGCGGCCTCGCCCGCGGCGTTTCTGGTTCCGGGCGCCGCACTCGCCCTTCGTCTCCTTGTGCCCGGCTCGATGCTGGCCCAGTCTTGGGAAGGTTTATCGTATGGAGGAAGACGCCCATGGCGACGCTACTGGCCTTCGATGTCTACGGCACCCTGATCGACACCCACGGGGTGGTCACCGAACTGGAGGAACGCCTCGACGATCCGTCGCGGGCGGCCGAGTTCTCGCGCCGCTGGCGCGACAAGCAGCTCGAGTACAGCTTCCGCCGCGGGCTGATGGGCGCCTATGTGGACTTCGCCCGCTGCACCCGCGAGGCGCTGGAGTACACCGACCGCGCGCTCCAGACCCGGCTCTTCGAGGCCGACAAGGATCATCTGATGGGCAGCTACGGCCAGTTGCCGGCCTTTCCCGAGGCCGAGCAGGCGCTGGCACGGCTGGCCGAGGTCGGCGTCAGCTGCGTGGCCTTCTCCAACGGCAGCCAGGAGGCGGTGACCCGGCTGCTCTCCGCGGCCGGGCTGCGCGACCGCTTCGAGGAGATCGTCAGCGTCGACGAGGTGAAGCGCTTCAAGCCCGACCCGGCGGTGTACTTCCACCTTCGCCAGCGCCTCGAGGCCGAGCCGGCCGACACCTGGCTGGTCTCCAGCAACCCCTTCGACGTGATCGGTGCGCGCCATGCCGGCCTCCATGCGGCCTGGGTGCGGCGCAATCCGGAGGCACCGTTCGACCCCTGGGGCATCGAGCCCGACATCACCGTGGCCGACCTGGAGGCGCTGGCCGACTATCTGGTGCCTGCGTCGTGACGTCGGCGCTCAGCCGCGAGGAGAGGGCTCGTCCTCGTCGTCGGGCCGGTAGCGTTCGCCGGCCCGGTGCAGCAGCGAGAACTGGCGCTCGCAGGCCCGGCAGGCGCCGCACATCGTCAGATGCAGGCGCAGCGACAGCCGCTCGCGCCGGGTGAGCGGCCGGTCCTGCTTGAGCGACATCAGGCGCGTGGCCTGTTTGCACTTCATCATGGGGTATCCTCCTCAAGCCAGCCGCGCTCGATGCAGGCCCGCAGGCGCAGGCGGGCGCGGTGCAGCATCACCCAGCAGTTGTTTTCCTTGATGCCCACCGTCTGGCAGATGTCGTCGGTGGACAGCCCCATCAGCTCGCGCAGCGAGAACACCCGGGCCAGGTTGTCGGGCAGGCCGATCATGCAGGCGTCGAAGACCCGCCAGAAATGCTCGCTCTCGAAGGCCGCCTCCGGCTCGCCCCAGCCGCGTGGCCGGGCCTCGGGGTTCCAGTGCCCGTCGCGGTGGAACTGGCGTTCGATGGCGTCGTCGGTGTCGTCGTCCTCCAGCGGTGTCCAGCGCCCCTGGCGCTTCTGGACGCGCATGGCATCGAGGATCTTGTGCTTGAGGATGCCGAACACCCAGGTCTCGTAGCCGGATCGCTCGCCGAAGCTGTCGTCCTTCTCCAGCGCCGCGGCCAGGGCTTCCTGGACGGCGTCCTCGGCCTGGGTGCGGTCGCGCAGGTGCATCAGCGCGAAGGACACCAGTCGCGGGCGTACCGCGGCCAGGCGGCGCCGGCGATCCGCGCCGGGGCGTGGGCTATCGGAATGCTCGATCACGTCGTCTCCTCGTCGTCCGTGGCGTTCGCTCGCCATGTCTCCAGCCTGGTGCCCCGGGCCGTGAGCTCGATCACGCGTCCGCCGGCCGCCTCGGCGTCTTCCCGGTCGTGGGTCACCATCAGGGTCGGCAGGCCCCGCGCGCGAACGCGGGCGAACACCAGCCGGCGCATCTCGTCGCGTCGCGCCGCGTCGAGCCGCGAGAAGGGCTCGTCGAGCAGCATCGCCCGCGGCTCGGCCAGCAGCACCCGCATCAGCGCCACCCGGGCGCGCTGGCCGCCGGACAGCGTCTCCGGGTCGCGCTCGGCGAAGCCGGACAGCCCGATATCGGTCAGCGCCTCGTCCACCCGCCGGCGGCGTTCGGCCCGCTTGCCGCCGGCGGGCAGGCCGAAGGCCAGGTTGCCGCCCACGCTCAGGTGGGGGAACAGCAGCGGGTCCTGGAACAGCAGCCCCAGCCGGCGCCGCTCCGGCGGCGCGTCCGTCAGGTCGTCGTCGCCCAGCCGGACCCGCCCGGTGGCCGTGAAGGCCGGGGCCAGGAAGCCGGCGACCTGGGCCAGCAGGGTCGACTTGCCGACGCCCGAGGGGCCCATCAGGGTCAGCACCTCGCCGGGGGCAATGCGGGCGTCCACGGCCACCAGCGGGCGGCCGTTGCGTGTGATGACGACGTCGTCGAGGATCAGCGGGTTCGGCGCGGGCATGGCATCGCTCATGTCGAAGCAGTGGTGGATGAATGGGGCGTGACCCGGTGGCGAAACAGCCACCGCGGCAGGCCGGCAGCCAGGACGAAGCCCAGCGCCGGCAGCGCCAGCTGGCCCAGTGCGAAGACCGCGGTCAGGCGGCGGTCGCCGCCACTGGCCAGGCTCACCGCCTCGGTGGTCAGGGTCGCCAGCCGGCCGCCGCCGAGCAGCAGGGTCGGCAGGTACTGGCCGACGCTGACGGCGAAGCCCACCGCGGCGGCCACGGCGATCGGCGCCGCCAGCAGCGGCAGGCGAACCCGCCAGAACATGCGTGCCCTCGAGGCGCCGAGCGCGGCGGCGACCTGGCCCCAGCGTGGATCGAGCCGGCGATAGCTCTCGGCAAGCGTGAGGAAGACGTAGGGCAGCACGAACAGCGCGTGTCCCAGCGCCGCCGCCAGCCAGCCGGCGGCCAGCCCCAGCTGGGCCTGCCACTGCACCAGGCCGTAGAGGAAGGCCACCGGCGGCACCAGCAGCGGCAGGTAGAGGATCAGCTGCGTCCCCGGCGCCAGCGGTCGGCGACGCAGGGTCTCGGCCTCCAGGCAGCAGAGCACCAGCGTCAGCGCCAGCAGGGTCGAGGCGAGCCCCAGGCTCGCGGTGTCGGCGAGCGGTGCGCTGCCGGACGCGAGTCCCTGGCGCCAGGCGTCGAGCGTCATCGGCGAGGGCCAGGCGGCGGGGAAGGGCCACCAGGCGGCCAGCGACCACAGCGCCAGGCCCATGAGGCTCGCGCCCAGCAGCAGGATCGAGAGCGCGGTGGCCCCGGCGGCCAGCGCGCGCCCGAGCCGCTCGCCGCGGGCGCGTGTGCCGCCGATCAGCCAGCCGGCGGCGAGCCTCGCCACCAGCCGCTCGGCCAGCCACCAGGCCAGCAGCGACAGGGCGGTGACGCCGAGCTGCAGCAGGGCCGCGGCCGAGGCCTGGAAGCGTAGCGCCAGGTCAGGATCGTTCAGCCAGCGCACCACCGCCACGGCCAGCGTCGGCGGCGTCGAGGGGCCGAGGATGATCGCCACGTCCACGGTCGAGCCGGCGAAGGCGATCACCGCATAGAGCGGCAGACGGATCAGCGGATAGAGCCCCGGCAGCACCGCGCGCAGGAAGGCGTTGAGGCGCCCGTAGCCCAGCGATCGCGCGACTCGGAGGCGCTCCTCGGCGCGGCACTGGGGCAGGGCGGCGAGGCTCATCAGCAGCAGGAAGGGCACCTCCTTGAGCACCAGCCCGGCGATCAGCGCTAGCCCTGCCGGGTCGCCGGGAAACAGGTAGTCCGGCGGCTGCTGCCAGCCGCTCGCCCAGGGCGAGACCAGCCGGCTGGCGAGCCCCGAGGGGGCGAGCAGGAAGGCCAGGCCGATGGCCGCGGCGGCGTGGGGCACCGCCAGCAGCGGCGCCAGCAGGCGCTGCACCCAGCGCAAGGGGCGAGTGCCGAGGAAGGCGCCGAGAAACAGCGTCACGATGGCCAGCGCGATCAGGCTGCTGGCGAGCCCGGTGACCAGGCTCAGGCGCAGCATGTCGGCCAGGCCCGGGGCCTGCAGGAGGGCGCGCCAGGGCGCCAGCGTCAGGGTCTCGCCACCCAGCGCCGGCAGCCAGCCGAAGGCCGGCGCCACCACACCGACGAGCCCCGCCGCCACCGGCAGGCCCAGCAGCGCCAGGGTCAGGCCCGGGAAGGGGCGGATCGCCCGCTCGAACGGCGTCATCGCCCCCGGCCCCAGCGCGAGATCCGGAAGGCGTCTGCCGACTCAGCCGTCGCCATAGCGCGCCAGCCAGCCGGCCTCCAGGGCCTCCATCCAGCTGGGATGCGGCTCGGGCAGCAGCCGTCCCAGCGCCTCGGGCGGCAGCCGGGCGGGGGAGGCGTCGTCGACGTCGAAGGCCGCGCGCTGCTCGGGGGTGAGGGCGTCCATGTCGAGCACCGTGGGATCGCCCCAGACCGCGATGTCCTGCTTGCGGGCCTGGGCCTCGGGCGAGAGCAGGAAGTTGGCCAGCACCATGGCCCCGGCCTTGTGGGCGGCGTTGAAGGGGATCGCCACGAAGTGCACGTTGCCCAGGGTGCCGCCGTCGAGCACGTAGCTGCGGGTACTCGGCGGCAGCCGATGGGCGGCCACCGCGGCGGCGGGCTCGGAGGGGTTGAAGGTGAAGGCCAGCGACAGTTCGCCGTCGCCCATCAGCCGCTTGAGTTCGGGGCCGCCGCTGGGGAAGTCGCGGCCCTCGCGCCACAGGTGCGGGTGCAGGGCGTCGAGAAAGTCCCACAGCGGGGCGGTCACCGCGGCCACGTCATGGGCCGAGGCCGGCTCGGCCAGCACGCTCGGGTCCTCGGTCAGCGCGATCAGCCCCTGCTTGAGGAAGGTGGTGCCGAGGAAGTCCGGCACCAGCGGGTAGGTGAAGCGCCCGGGATGGGCACGGGCCCAGTCGAGCAGCGCGGCCATGCTGCCGGGCGGCGCCTGGACGCGCTCGGCGTCGACGTAGAAGGTCAGCTGGGCCTTGCCCCAGGGCGACTCATACCCCTCGGTGGGCAGGGTGAAGTCGGTGACGACCTCGGGGTTGGCCGCCGGGGCGGTCAGTTCGAAGTTCGGCAGCAACGAGGCGAAGGGGCCGTAGAGCAGCTCGTGGCGCTTCATGGCGGCGAAGTTCTCGCCGTTGATCCACACCAGGTCGATGGCGCCGTCGTCGACGTTGCCGGCCGACTTCTCGGCGATCACCCGCGATACCGCGGCGGCGGCGTCATCGACCTTGACGTGCACCACCTCCACGTCGAAGCGCTCGTCCACCCGCTCGGCGACCCAGTCGATATAGCGATTGATGGTGGCGTCGCCGCCCCAGGCGTTCCAGTACACGGTCTGTCCCCGGGCCTCGGCCTCGATAGCGGCCCAGCGCTCGGCCGACGGCGCGTCCTGGGCTCGGGCCGGAGGAGCGGTCAGCACGTCGGCGAACGACAGGGCCGCGCCCAGCAGCAGCGGCAGGAAAGGGAGCGAGCGTGTCGGCGAGCGGCGTGAGGGCATCGAGGCGTCCTTGGCGATGGAAAGAAATGATGAGAGTGGCGTGAGGCGGCTTCGGTTGTGTCGTGGCCGCGCCGTTTTCCTTACGGCGCCACCAGCATAGCGCGGCGAGGGCGTTGCCCTCTCGGGGCGATGGTAAACGCTGGGCCCTCGTCCGTGGTCACGGCGTCTACACTGATCGGCAGGCCCTAATGCGTTCCGACGCTATGGCCTGTACCCATACCGAGATCGAGGCGAGGTTGCCATGATGTCCCGGTCGTCCCTGCCGCATCGCGTGCTGTTCTGGTTCAGCCTGGCCTGCCTGCTGATGGGCGGGCTCGCCGCCTGGCACGCCGCGGCGCAGCAGCAGCGCGACACGGCGCTGGTGATGACGCTCGACGGCGCCATCGGCCCGGCCACTGGCGATTACTTCGTGCGCGGCCTGGACATCGCCGCCGAGCGCGAGGCGAGGCTGGTGGTGGTGCAGCTGGACACCCCCGGGGGGCTCGACGCCTCCATGCGCGACATGATCTCGGCGATGCTGTCCTCGGAGATTCCGGTCGCGTTCTACGTCTCGCCCGGCGGCGCCCGGGCGGCCAGTGCCGGCACCTACCTGCTCTACGCCAGCCATGTGGCGGCCATGGCGCCGGCCACCCATCTCGGCTCGGCCACGCCGGTGCAGATCGGCGGCGGGGGCGGGCTGCCCGGCATCGGCGAGCCGGAAGCGCCGGACGACGCCGATGCGCAGGATGCGGAGCCCACGTCCGGCGGCAAGGCGAAGTCGGCCGCCGCGACGGCGTCGTCGACCGAGGGCGACGAGGCAGTCGAGACCTCGGCCGGGGCGGGCGACGACACGGCGGCGGACGATGAGGAGGCCGTGCCCAAGCGCCGCGGCGAGACCGCCATGGAGCGCAAGGTGCTGGAGGACGCCGTGGCCTATATCCGCTCGCTGGCCGATCGCCACGGCCGCAACGCCGACTGGGCCGAGGACGCGGTGCGCGAGGCGGTCAATCTCACCGCCCGGGAGGCGCTGGAGCAGAACGTCATCGACGTGCTGGCCACGGACCTCGACGACCTCCTGGCCCAGATCGACGGCCGCGAGGTGGTGATGGAGGACGGCAGCATCACCCTTCGGACCGCCGACCTCGCCGTGGAGCGTTTCGATCCCGACTGGCGCACCCGGCTGCTGGAGGTGATCACCAACCCCAATCTGGCCTACTTCCTGATGATCATCGGCTTCTACGGCCTGATCTTCGAGCTCTCCAATCCCGGTAGCCTGGTGCCGGGGACCATCGGCATCATCTGCCTGCTGCTGGCGCTGTTTGCCTTCCAGGTGCTACCCGTTAACTATGCCGGCCTGGCGCTGATCCTGGTGGGACTGGGGCTGATCGTCGGCGAGGCGCTGATGCCCAGCTTCGGCATCCTGGGCATCGGTGGCATCGTGGCCTTCGTGATCGGATCGGTGATGCTGATGGATGCGGACACCCTGAATATCTCGCTGCCGTTGATCGGCGGCATCGCCCTGGTGGCGGCGGGCCTGATGCTGTGGGTGCTGACCCGCTTCCTGGGCCTGCGCCGGCGCCCCCCGCGCACCGGTCAGGAGGAGCTGGTGGGCCTCGAGGCCGAGGCGCTGGAAGACTTCCAGGGCGAGGGTCACGTGCGCCTGCACGGCGAACGCTGGAACGCCCGCAGCGAGCAGGCGCTGCGCCGCGGACAGACGGTGCGGGTGGTCGCCATCGACGGGCTTACCGTCGACGTCGAGCCGCTTCAGGCATCGGCCGCCGAGCGCTGATATCGCCCGACGTTTCGACCCCGAGATCGATCACCCCCGAGACCGGTACGCCCTTGAAACCGATATGCCCTTGAGACCGAAAGGAGAGCCGACATGCTGATTTCCTATCTCGTGCCGCTGGTGCTGGTGCTGATGCTGATCGCGGCCTCGATCCGCATCCTGCCGGAGTACAAGCGTGGCGTGGTGTTCTTCCTGGGGCGCTTCCAGGCGGTGAAGGGCCCGGGCCTGTTCATCATCATCCCAGGCATCCAGAAGATGGAAGTGGTCGACCTGCGGGTGATCACCATGGACGTGCCCGAGCAGGACGTGATCTCACAGGACAACGTCACGGTGAAGGTCAACGCGGTGCTCTACTTCCGGGTGGTCGACCCGGAGAAGGCGATCATCCAGGTCGAGCACTTCGTCAGCGCCACCAGCCAGCTGGCCCAGACCACGCTGCGTTCGGTGCTCGGCAAGCACGACCTGGACGAGATGCTCTCCGAGCGCGACCGGCTCAACGACGACATCCAGGAGATCATCGACGCCTCGGCGGAGAGCTGGGGCATCAAGGTGGCCAACGTGGAGATCAAGCACGTCGACCTGGACGACAGCATGATCCGCGCCATCGCCCGCCAGGCCGAGGCGGAGCGTGAGCGGCGCGCCAAGGTGATCCACGCCGAGGGCGAGCTGCAGGCCTCGCAGAAGCTGCTCGAGGCCGCCAACGTCATGTCCGGCAACCCGACGTCGCTGCAGCTTCGCTACCTGCAGACCATGAGCGACATGAGCAACAAGAACGCCTCGACCATCGTGGTGCCGCTGCCCATCGACCTGGTGGAGGCCTTCAAGTCGATGACCGGCGCTGGCGCTGGCGACAACGACAAGGGGAATCCGTGATGGCAGGTGGCATGAACCGCCATCGTGTCCCCGGTGCCCCTCGTCGATCCTCGGGTCTCGCCGGATGCAGCGATCCGGCGTGTCTGGTACACTCCCGCGCTCCTGACGGGGTAGCCGGATCTGCCCGTTGTCTCGTCGATCCAACGCAAGGGAACCGACATACCGTGATGCCCTCTCGTTCCGGGCTGGCCACGCCGCCCTAGCCTTTCCCTCCCGAATTCGGGCCGCGATGACGTCGTCACGATGTCATCGCGGCCGGGCATCGTCTCGATGTCCTGGGCGCCCCGCGCCCGCCTTGCACCGTCAGCCTCTCTCCCGCAGCGCCACGATGCGTTCCATGTGCCTCGGCGCATGACCGGCGCCACGGCATCGGCCTCCTCGCGAGGCCGGGAAGGGCTGCGCACGACACGACCCTGACGCCTTCATGGCATCCACCTCCACCCTCGACTGGACCGCAGCATGACTCGATCCCTCAAGCAAGACTGGTTCTCCAACATCAAGGGCGATCTCCTGTCGGGCATCGTCGTCGCCCTGGCGCTGATTCCCGAGGCCATCGCCTTCTCGATCATCGCCGGCGTCGATCCCAAGATCGGCCTCTACGCTTCCTTCTCCATGGCGGTGATCATCGCCTTCGCCGGCGGCCGGCCGGGCATGATCTCGGCGGCCACCGGCGCCATGGCGCTGCTGATGGTCACGCTGGTCAAGGAGCACGGGCTCGAGTACCTGCTGGCCGCGACCCTGCTCACCGGCGCGCTGCAGATCGTCGCCGGCTACCTGCGCCTGGCTGACCTGATGCGCTTCGTCTCGCGCTCGGTGGTGACCGGCTTCGTCAACGCCCTGGCGATCCTGATCTTCATGGCGCAGCTGCCGGAGCTGACCAACGTCACCTGGCACGTCTATGCCATGACCGCGGCGGGTCTGGGCATCATCTATCTCTTCCCCTACCTGCCGGTGATCGGCAAGACGCTGCCGTCGCCGCTGGTGTGCATCCTGGTGCTGACCGGCGTGGCCATGGTCATGGGCCTCGACATACGCGCCGTGGGCGACATGGGCGAGCTGCCCGATACCCTGCCGGTGTTCCTGTGGCCCGATGTACCGCTCAACCTCGAGACCCTGTCGATCATCTTCCCCTACGCCATCATGCTCACCGTGGTGGGCCTGCTGGAGTCGATGATGACCGCCACCATCGTCGACGACCTGACCGACACCGAGAGCGACAAGAACCGCGAGTGCAAGGGCCAGGGCATGGCCAACATCGGTACCGGCCTGCTCGGCGGCATGGCGGGCTGCGCGATGATCGGGCAGTCGGTGATCAACATCAAATCCGGCGGTCGCGGTCGTCTTTCCACCCTGTTCGCCGGCGTGATGCTGCTGATCATGGTGGTGTTCCTCGCCGACTGGGTGTCGCAGATTCCCATGGCGGCGCTGGTGGCGGTGATGATCATGGTCTCCATCGGCACCTTCAGCTGGACCTCGATCCGCGACCTCAAGCAGCACCCGATGTCCTCCAACCTGGTGATGCTGGCCACCGTGGCGGTCACCGTGGGCACCCACAACCTGGCCATGGGCGTGTTCGTCGGCGTGCTGCTGGCGGCGTTGTTCTTCGCCAACAAGGTCGGCAACATCCTCTACATCGGCGTCGAGGAGGCCGAGGCGGGTCGTCACCGGGTCTATCGGGTGGTGGGCCAGGTGTTTTTTGCCTCCTCCGAGCGCTTCGGCCGCGCCTTCGACTTCAAGGAGAGCGTGGAGAAGGTCACCATCGACCTGTCCCGGGCACACTTCTGGGACATCACCGCCGTGCAGGCGCTGGATCGGGTGGTGATCAAGTTCCGCCGCGAGGGCACCGAGGTCGAGCTGGTCGGCCTCAACGAGGCCAGCGCCACCATCGTCGATCGCTACGCCATCCATGACGATCCGGAAGCCGTCGAGAAGCTGATGGGCGGCCACTGAGTCGCGTCAGGCATTCGGCCGCACGGGCCGGCGCGACCGCCGGCCCGCCCCACCATGACAAGGAATGACGACATGTCACAGAAGGTCTACTGCATCGCCCAGTTCCAGCCCAAGCCCGGCCGCGAGGCGGCGGTGTTCGCCGCGCTGCAGGCGCTGGAGCCCAACGCCCATCGCGAGGACGGCTGCCTCCAGTACACGGTGACGCGCCACGTCGATCACCCCAACGCCCCGGGCACGAGCTACCCGATCGTGTTCCACGAGATCTGGGCCAGCCGCGAGGCCTTCGAGGCGCACTGCAACCGCCGTGAGATCCAGCACTTCTTCGCCACCCAGGTCGAGGCCGAGGACGGCGATGTGGCCGACGCCAACGTCTGCGTCTACACCGACGAGCCCCAGGACTTCGACGCGCCGAAGCGCTGAGCCCGCCTGCCGGGCGTCAGGCAGCGTCCGGCCCTATGCAGGTCGCCGCCGATGGGGTAGAACTCAGGGCAGCGACAACGACACACGCCGGCTTCAGGACAGACAGATGACAGAACAGGTGATGGCCGCCATCGACGGCTCGCAGTTTTCCGAGGGCGTCTGCGACTACGCCGCCTGGGCCAGTCAGGCGCTGGAGGCGCCGCTGACCTTCCTGCACGTGGTCGACAACCACCCCCAGACCGCCGAGGCGGATCTCTCCGGCAACATCGGGCTGGGCTCCCGCGAGCACCTGCTCGAGGAACTCTCTCAGCTCGATGAGCAGCGCGCCAAGGTGGCTCAGGAGCAGGGCCGGCTGATGCTCAAGGCGGCCCAGGAGCGCGCCGTCGAGGACGGCGTGGCGGAGCCCGGCAGCCGCCAGCGCAACGGCACCCTGGTCGAGACCCTCGCCGAGCTGGAGGACGAGATCCGCCTGCTGGTGGTGGGCAAGCGCGGCGGCAGCGCCCACCAGGACAGCGAGCACCTGGGCTCCAACCTCGAGCGGGTGGTGCGCGGCCAGCATCGCCCGATCCTGGTGGTGCCTCAGGCCTTCAAGCGCCCCGAGAAGGTGATGATCGCCTTCGACGGCAGCAATACCACCCGCAAGGGCGTCGAGCTGCTGGCGAAGAGCCCGCTGTTCGCCGGCATCGCCTGCCACGTGGTGATCGTCGGCGCCGAGACCGGCGACAACCGCTCCCAGCTCGACTGGGCGCTCGCCACCCTGCGCGAGGCCGGCCACGAGGCCGAGGGCGCGATCCGCGCCGGCGAGGTGGAGGAGACCCTGCGTGCCTACAAGGACGAGCACGACATCGACCTGGTGGTGATGGGGGCCTACGGCCATTCCCGCATCCGTCACCTGCTGGTGGGCAGCACCACCACCGCCATGCTGCGCCACGCCAGCGTGCCGGTGCTGCTGCTGCGCTGAGCCGCGTCATCGCGCTTCAGGGCCCCGCCATGGCGGGGCCTTTTCGTGTCATCGCGCCTGTTACCGTGATGTGTCAGGGCACCGGGAGAACACCATGAGCTATCGCACCCTGCTGAGGGACCATCGGGGGCTGATGGGCATCGCCGTGCTGGCGATGTTCTCGTCGAGCCTGGGGCAGAGCTTCTTCGTCGGCCTGTTCCAGGCGCCCATCGCCGAACGGCTGGGCTTCTCCGCCGGCGAGTTCGGCACCGCCTATTCGCTGGTCACCCTGGCCGCCGGCTTCGCCATGCTGCGCCTGGGGCCCGCCATCGACTGGGTGGCGCCGCGCCGCTTCGCGCTGGCCATCCTGGCGGCGCTGGGCATCGGCATCCTGCTGCTGACCGCCTCGCCCTGGTGGCCGCTGGGGCTGCTTGGCCTGGGGCTGGTGCGCCTGTGCGGCCAGGGCATGATGAGCCACCTCGGCAACACCCTGGCCGGGCGCGAGTTCGAGGGACTGCGCGGTCGGGCCCTGGGGCTCGCCGGCATGGGGCTGATGCTCGGCGAGACCCTGCTGCCGCCGCTGGTGGCGGGGCTGCTGGTGTGGCTCGGCTGGCGCGAGCTGTGGTGGGGGCTGGTCGCGGTGCTGGCGGCGCTGTGGGTACTCGTGCTGATGCGGGCGCCCTGGCCCGAGGCGCCCGGCGCACGCCCCGACAGGGCCGCGGCGGCGCAGGGGCCGAGGCCGTTTCGCGATGCACGCTTCTGGCGCCTGCTGCCGCTGCTGATGACCCTGCCGGTGGCCATGACCGGGTTGTTCATCTATCAGGCGCAGCTGACCTCGTCGATGGGCAGCTCGCTGGCGATCTATTCCCTGGCGCTGACCGGCATGGGGCTCGCCAAGCTGCCCGGCGCGCTGCTCGGCGGGCACTGGGTGGATCGGCTGGGCGCGGTGCGCCTGGCCAGGCTCTATCTGCTGCCCTTCGCGCTGGGGCTGGTGCTGGCGCTCACCCTGGGCGGCCATCTGGCGATCTGGGCGCTGATGGTCGGCGGCGGGCTCGCCATGGGGTCTCAGGAATCCATCGCCACCAGCCTGCTGGTGCGACTGTGGGGCGCCGAACATCTGGGTCGGGTACGGGCCACGCTGAGCGCGGCCATGGTCTTCTCCACCGGCATCGCCCCGGCGGTGCTCGGCGTGGCGCTGGATCTGGGGGCGTCCTTCTCGCTGGTGCTGGCCGGCATGCTGGCGCTGTTGGTCGGCGGCTGGTGCCTGGCCCAGGGCGTGCTGCGTCAGGCCGCCGATACCTGACGGCCCAGCAGGCGGCTTAACAGGCGATCCAGCGACAGCGCGCCGGGGCCGCGCAGCAGCAGGGTCAGCAGCCCCGTGGCCCAGAGGCCGTGGGTGACCCAGGCATCGGGATAGACGAACGTCTGGATCACCAGCGTCATGAGCAGCAGGCCCAGGGCGGCCAGGCGGGTCGCCAGGCCCGCCCACAGCAGCAGCGACAGCCCGAACTCGGCCAGCGTCGCCAGCCAGGCGGCGAGCACCGGCGAGATCAGCGGCAGGGCGTACTCGTGCTCGAACAGGAAGAAGGTGCTCTGGGCGATCGAGAAGCCGTCGACCTTGGTCAGCGCCGAACGGAAGAAGACGCTACCGAGCACGATGCGCGCCAGCAGGGCCACGAGATCGAAGGGCAGCCGGTCGAGGGCCGGCTCGAGGCGGCGATAGTAGAGGCGCAGTGGCATCAGCAGCACGTTCATGGGGCGGCCTCCTCGTTCGGCTCGTCATCACTGGGCGCGGCATGGCGCTCGCACAGCGCGCCGAGGCCGAGCAGGGTGCCCAGTGCCTCGCCGGCCGCCGTCTCGCCGTGGGCCTCGGCGACCGTCGCCAGCGCGTCGCCCAGGGCCGCGCCGGGATGCTCCCGAAGCCTGCGATACAGCGTGGCGGTGACGGCGTCGATTGGCGTCAGCAGCACGCACTCGCCGCGGCGCACCGCCAGCCAGTCCTCCTCGCCGGCGACGACGGGGTCGTCCGTCGCCTCGTCCTGCTCCAGTCGCTGCCACAGCGCACCCACCGCGAAGCGACAGCGCACTCGCCGCGTGGCCGGCCGCGGCGTCACGCACAGGCGTGCCGGGTCGGGATGCTCGGCCAGCCGGGTGGCGTCCAGGGCCGGCGCCTCGGCGGCATGGCCGACGTCGAGCCGGGCGCGCTCCAGCCGGCAGACGTCGCTCGCGTAGCGATGGCCGGCCAGCGGCGGCAGGTCGTCCAGGAAGTCGGCGAAGCCGGTGCCGTAGCGAGATAACCGCGGCTCCCGGGGCAGGTGATCGCGGGCGTAGTCGCCGGCCGCGGCGGCGAAGTAGCGCGGGCCGAGCAGGGTTCGGGTATGGGGAAAGGCGGTGGCCAGGGCCTCGATCAGGCTCTGACGGACGTTGTTGCGATACACGTCGAGTCCCGCGCGCGTGCCCAGTTCGGCGGGCGTCTCGACACCGGGGGCGCGCAGGGCGGCGGCGAAGCGTCGCTGCCAGTCGGCCAGGGCGATCATGCCGGCATCCTCCTCGGCGCCTTGTCCCGTGACGCCTCGCCCGGCAGGGCGGTGGCGCGATGGGCACGGGCCAGCTCGGCCTCCTCGAGCCAGCGATCGAGCGTCGGCACGTTGGCGTCCCACTCGATCAGGGTCGGCGCCTCGGGGGCGGCGGGCGCCCAGCGGCGATACAGCGACCAGACGGCCTCGGTGACCGGGCCGCCGTGGTCGTCGATGCGCAGCGGCGGCTCGACGGCGGTGTCGAGGCTATGGCCGGCCAGGTGCATCTCACCCACGGCCTGCCAGGGCAGGGCGGCCAGGTAGGCGTCGAGGTCGCGGCCCAGGTTATGGGCGCAGATATAGGCATTGTTGAGGTCCAGCAGTAGCCCGCAGCCGGTGCGGGCCACCAGCTCGGTGAGGAAGTCGGCCTCGTCGAGCGTGTTGATCGGGATCGTCACGTAGAGGCTGGGGTTCTCGATCAGCAGCCGGCGCCCCAGCGCCTGCTGGACGATATCGATGTTGCGGGCGAGCAGCGCCAGGCTCTCCTCGGTCAGCGGCACCGGCAGCAGGTCGTTGTAGCAGTCGCCGTCGAGCCGGCTCCAGGCCAGGTGCTCCGAGACCAGCGCCGGCGATAGCCGATTCACCAGCTCGACCAGCCGGGCGAGGTGCGCCGGGTCGGGGCGCTCGGCGCCGCCCAGCGACAGCCCCACGCCGTGTACCGAGAGCGGATAGCGCTCGGCCAGTTCAAGGAGCTCCTCGCGGGCGGGACCACCCGCGCTCATGTGGTTCTCGGCATGCAGCTCCAGGAAATCCGCCGTCCGGGGGGCGGCGAGCAGCGCCTGTGCATGCTGCGGCTTGAAGCCGATGCCCACGGCATTCGGCGTCAGGGACGGTGACATGGCGATCTCCTTGTCAGCGCCGGCCCGCCGCGTGGCGGGCCGGCATGGCCATCAGGGACGCTCGATCTCGCTCAGGCTGCCCATACCGTGGGGCGTCTCGATGCTGGTGCAGGTGCCTTCCGGCACCAGCGTCCAGGCGTTGCCCTGGTAGTCCACGGTGGAGGTGCCGGCGCAGGTGGTGCCCGGGCCCGCCTTGCAGTCGTTCTGGCCGGCCAGGGCCACGCCGTAGCACTTCTCCATGGCTTCGTCGTCCTGGGCCTGGGCGGCGCTCATGGCGCCCGCCTGGGCGATGGCGGTGGTGAACACGGCAGCCAGCATGGTGGAACGCTTCATGGGATCTCTCCTTCTGGGTCGTCGGGTGCGCCTCGTGGCGATTCGCCTGATACGCCCTGCTCTGTCGTGGCGATGGGGAAAGACTTACAGCGCGACAATCGCACGACGATGTTCATGCCGCCGAAGGCAGAGGAAGCATGAATGCCTCATCATTCATTTGGATGATATTTCTGCTTTAGTTTTGAAGATTGGTTGATATCGCTATATATGTGAAAAACTTTGGTAGGCGTGACGGGTCGCTAAGCCTTGCACTGCGGTAAGATCGAGGGCCTTTTTTTATCGACTTCAGGAGCGATGCCATGACCCTCCAGCGCCATGACACCAAGGCCCGCATGAGCCGGGCCGTGATCCACAACGGCGTGGCCTACCTGTGCGGCCAGGTGGCCGGCCCCGAGGCCCGCCAGGGCGACATCACCGAGCAGACCGAGAGCATGCTGGCCCGCGTCGATGGCCTGCTGGCCGAGATCGGCTCCGACCGCGAGCACCTGCTGACCGCCACCGTCTACCTCAAGGACGGCAACGACGTCGCGGCCATGAACGCCGTGTGGGACGCCTGGGTGCCCGAGGGCCACGCCCCGGCGCGGACCTGCGTCTGCGCGCCGCTGCCGGCCGATGAGCTCAAGGTAGAAGTCACCGTCACCGCCCTGGTGAAGGACGCTTGAGCGGATCGGCGACCGGGCGCTCTCGATGAGCGTCCATAAAAGCTAAAAGGCCGACGCATCATGCGTCGGCCTTTTTCGTTGGCGTCACTGCCTGACGATCGGTTCAGCGCAGGCAGGGGTCTTCGAGCGGCACCTCCCGGGGCCTGAGCCGGCGCGAGAGGGCATCCACGGCGATGTTGAGCCCGGCGGTGACCAGCAGCAGGAAGGCTGCCGTGTCGAACATCAGGTACTGGAAGTTCTCGTCGATGTAGTAACCGAGCGTCGCCACCCCCAGCATGCCGAGGATCGCCGTCTCGCGCAGGATCACCTCGGCCCGGTAGTAGAGCAGGGCCAGCAGGCTGGGGTAGACCCGCGGCAGCAGCTCGTAGGCGAGCCGCCCGGAGGCGGGCAGCCCGGGCATGGCGGGCTCCAGGCCGTCGGCGTGGCGGGCGGCGAGGAAGGCGATCAACGCGCCGTTGTGCAGCGCCAGGGCCAGCCAGGCGGGCAGCAGCGAGGGGCCGAGCAGCAGTAGGAAGACGAAGGCCAGCATCAGCTCCGGCGTCGAGCGCAGCAACACCAGCAGCCCGCGGCCGGCCAGCCGGGTCGCCGGATGGCCGAAGTGGCGGCTGGCCAGCGGCCACAGCGCCATCGCCACCAGCAGCGCGCCGACGGTGCCGAGCAGCGCCAGCAGCAGGGTGTTGCCGATGGCCGGGCCGAGCTCGGGGATGCTGGCGAACCAGTCGGCCAGCCCCGCCCAGTCGCCCGCCAGCAGCGGCGCCGGCCACAGGTCCTGGCTGACGAAGCGCCACAGCAGTCCGCCGTCCATCGCCGGCCAGGGGCCGAGCAGGAAGACGCCGCCGGCCAGCAGCAGCGGCACCAGCCGCCGGTGGCTCCACCAGGGCAGGGTGGCGATCAGCAGGTAGAAGCACCACAGCAGGGCGCCGGCCTCCGCATAGCGGCCCTCGCGGAAGGCGGTCTCGAGCTGGAAGCCCAGCGTCGGCAGGCCGACGAAGCCCAGCAGCACGCTGGCGCGCAGGCCGCACTCGAAGCGGTAGCGGGTGTAGGCGGCGAGCTGGGTCCAGGCCAGCGGCAGCTCGGCGTAGAGGAAGCGCGACAGCCGGCCGACGCCGGGCGGCAGGGCATCGGCCGGCGCGCGCGGGGTCTGCTCGAGGATCTCGGCGAACACCTTGGCGAAGATGCCGGCGTAGGGAATCGCCAGCGCCGCCAGGGCGGTCAGCGCCGAGAGGCCGAACACCTGCAGGAACAGCAGCGCCCAGAACAGCTCGTGGATGGCGCGCACGAAGGCGCAGCCGGCGCGCACCAGCCGCGAACGGGCGAACAGCAGCGCCAGCGGAAATCCCAGCACCACGCCGGCCAGCGTGCCCCACAGCGCCACCGAGACGGTCAGCCCCAGGGCATGGAAGGGCGACTCGACGCCGGCGAAGTCCGGCCAGGCCAGGCCCTGGAGCATTCGCCCGAGTTCCGTCCACGGGTCGCGGGTGACCACCGACAGATCGGCCAGCGGCAGCAGCAGCACCGCCAGGGCGATCAGCGTCAGGGTGTGGCGGGCCAGGCGCGGGCCCGTGGCGCGGCCGGCCAGCCAGGACGGCCGACGCGGCAGGGTGGCCTCGCTCATGCACGCCCCCGGGAGCAGGGCAGGGACGCCGGCGAGGGCGCCGCGGGTTCGGGGGGCTCCCCGGACGGGGCGGTATCGTCGGCGTCCGGATAGAGGGCGTCGAGGTCGGCCAGGCTCAGCGTCGACGCCGGGGCGTCGATCACCAGCCGGCCGTCGCGCACGCCCCAGACGCGGTCGAAGCGGGTCAGCGCCAGTTCGCGCTGGTGCAGGGCGATTACGCTGGTGGCGTGGCGTTCCTCGATCAGTCCCAGCAGGCGGTGGGCCTGGTGGGGATCGACGCTGGCCACCGGCTCGTCGCCCAGGAACACCTCACGCTGCTGGTAGAGCGCCCGGGCGATGGCGGTGCGCTGGCGCTGGCCGCCGGACAGCTGCCCCACGGGGCGGCGCATCAGCCCGTCCAGGCCGACCAGCGTGCACAGCGCGGCCACCTCGCCCCAGGGGCCGCGCAGCGGCCGCACCAGGTTCCACAGATTGGCCAGCGCCGAATGCTCGGCGAGCCGGCCCATGTAGACGTTGTGATAGACCGCCAGCCCCGGCACCAGGCCGTGGTGCTGCGGGCACCAGGCGACCGTATCGCCGAGCCGCGTGCGCAGGGCCGCCAGCAGCGTGGACTTGCCGGCCCCGCTGGGGCCAAGCAGGGCGACGCGCTCGCCGCGCGCCAGCCGCAGATGCACCCGGGGCAGCACCACCCGCTCGCCGTGGCCCAGATCGATGCCGTCGAGCGTCAGCAGTGTCTCGCCCGTGTCTGCCGTCGGCGCCATCAGCGCAGCAGGCCGAGCTCTTCCGCGACGTCCTCGATCGGCGCGTACATGGTGTTGTCGGCGGGGATGAAGGCCGAACGCGGGAAGCTGTCGAGCAGCTCGGGGTCGTCCATCCCCAGCAGCGCCGCGCGGACCCGGTCGGAGAAGCCCTCGCCGTAGCGCTCGTCGGCGTCGCCGCGCAGCGTCCACTGGTAGTCGGGGTAGCTCGGCGTGGTCCAGATCACCTGCACCTGGTCGGTGTCGACGCGGCCATCCTCCACCGCGGCGTCCCACACCGCGTAGTTGACCGCGCCCAGCTCGTAGGTGCCGGCCTCGACCAGGGCGATGGTGCGCGAGTGATCGCCGGAGAAGCCGACCCGCGAGAACAGCTCGTCCGGCGCCTCGCCGAAGCGCTGACGCAGGTAGTGCTCGGGCATCAGGCGCCCGGAGGTGGAGGTCTTGGAGCCGAAGGTGAAGCTCATGTCCTCGATCGCGTCGGGCAGCTCGTCCCCTTCTTCCAGCCCCGTCGACTGGTGGGCTATGAAGTAGGTCTCGAAGGCCGCGTCCTCGGCGCCCTGGGCGATGGCCTGGGAGCCCGGCACCAGGCGGCGCGCCTGGACGCCGGAGAGGCCGCCGAACCAGGCCAGCTGGACCTGGTCGTTGCGGAAGGCGGTGACCGCCGCGCCGTAGGACTTCACCGGCACGTATTCCACCTCGACGTCGAGCCGCTCCTCGAGGTAGTCGGCGACCTGGGAGAAGCGCTCGACCAGGCGCGACTGGTCCTCGTCGGGGATGGCGGTGAAGCGGAAGGTATCGGCGGCCGCACCCTGGGCGAACAGGGCGAGGGCGGCGGCGGAAGCGGCGATCCAGCGCATGGGCGGTCTCCTGGAAGGAAGCGGAAGGGGGTTATTGTTGTGGCTGGTGGCGGGCATGGCAAGCCTGTCGTCAGGTAACCATTGGACCAAAGGCGCATGACGCGAGGCCCCGGAGCGGCTAGACTCTGTGGCCATAAATGTCTGACATTTCGTCCGCGACGTCCGAGGCGCCGCGACCCCGTGAGGAACCATCGATGAGTCTCGAGGATCTGGGCCCCCACCTGGGCGATGCCGACGCCCTCGCCCGGCGGCTGGCTCGGGCGCTGCTCGGCGGGCGCTGGCAGCCCGGCGACGCCTTCCCCAAGGAGCTGGACATCGCCGCCCACTGCGCCGTCAGCCGCAACCTGGTGCGCAACGCCCTGGCCAGCCTGACCGCCGCGGGCTTGCTCGAGCGCACCGCCGGGCGCGGCACCCGGGTGCGTGAGGTCGGCGACTGGCATCTGCTCGATCCGCAGATGAGCGACTGGCTGGTCGGCCTGACGCATCCCCAGCCGCAGCTGGTGCGCGAGCTGCTGGCGTTCCGCTACTCCGCGGAGCCGGTGGTGGCGGAACTGGCCGCCCGCGCCGCCGGGGACGACGATCTGGCCCGCCTCGAGGCGGCCTTCCGCGGCATGGAAGACACCGCTGATGCCTCGGCGCTGGCCGGCCAGCACGTGGAGTACGACGTGGCCTTCCACGAGGCCATCTACGAGGCCAGCCACAACCTGATCTGGCGCCAGATGGGGCACCTGCTGCGGCCGTCGATCCTGGCCCTGGTGCAGCACTCCCAGCGCCCTGCCCGCGGCGACGACGGCCTCGGCGACAGCCTGGCGCGTCACGGCGCGGTGCTGGAGGCGATCAAGGGCGGCGACGGGCCGCGTGCCGCCCGGGCCGCCCGCGAGGTGCTGGGCCGCACCGCCCGCGACCTGGGCGTCGACACCGATACCGGCGCCCGCGCCGACTGAGTCGACGGATTATCCACGGTCGCCCTGCGGCGGCCGTTCACGCTTGACCGTTCATGCTTTCAGAAAGGAGCCATCCATGAAGATCACCCGACTCAAGACCTGGCAGGTGCCGCCGCGCTGGCTGTTTCTCAAGATCGAGACCGACGAGGGCGTCTACGGCTGGGGTGAGCCGGTCATCGAAGGCCGTGCCGCCACCGTCGAGGCCGCGGTCCACGAGCTGTCCGACTATCTGATCGGCCAGGACCCGCACCGCATCGAGCACCTGTGGAACACGATGTACCGCGCCGGTTTCTACCGCGGCGGGCCGATCCTGATGAGCGCCATCGCCGGCATCGACCAGGCGCTGTGGGACCTCAAGGGCCGCGACCTGGGCGTGCCCGTGCACCAGCTGCTGGGCGGCGCCGTGCGCGACAAGATGCGCATGTACGCCTGGACCGGCGGCGACCGGCCGAGTGACGTGGGCGAGGGCGCCAAGGCGCTGGTCGATCAGGGCTTCACCGCCTTCAAGATGAACGGCACCCCGGAGCTGCAGATCGTCGACAGCCATCGCAAGGTCGACGAGGCCGTGGCGCGGGTCTCCGAGGCCCGCGAGGCGGTGGGTCCGGACGTCGGCATCGGCATCGACTTCCACGGCCGCGTGCACCGGCCCATGGCCAAGGCGCTGCTGCGCGAGCTGGAGCCCTTCCACCCGATGTTCGTCGAGGAGCCGGTGGCCCCCGAGCACCTGCCCAGCCTCAAGCACATCGCCGGCGGGCTCGGCTATCCGCTGGCCACCGGCGAGCGCCTGCATACCCGCTTCGAGTTCCGCGATCTGCTGGCCGACGGCATGATCGACATCGTCCAGCCCGATCTCTCGCACTGCGGCGGCATCAGCGAGGGCCTGAAGATCGCCGCCCTGGCCTCCGCCCACGACGTGGCCATGGCCCCGCACTGCCCGCTCGGCCCGCTGACGCTGGCCACCTCGCTGCACGTGGATGCGGTCAGCCACAACGCCTTCATCCAGGAACAGAGCATGGGCATCCACTACAACAAGGACAACGACGTGCTCGACTACCTGGTCGACAAGTCGGCGCTCAGCATCGAGGACGGCTTCTGCGCCATTCCCCAGGGGCCGGGGCTGGGCGTGGAGATCGACGAGGCCTTCGTCGAGGAGCGCGCCAAGGTGGGCCATCGCTGGCGCAACCCGGTGTGGACCCACGATGACGGCTCCATCGCCGAATGGTAAGCGAGGCCGAGATGACTCAAGCGATTTCCGCACGGCTGGCCTGGGTCGCCGTCGACTGGGGCTCCAGCAACCTGCGCGCCTGGGCCATGGACGCGGGCGGTGAGGTGCTGGCCGAGGCCGAGGCCGCCCGAGGCATGCTGGGCCTGGCCCCGGCCGACTATGAGCCGGCGCTGCTGGCCGCCATCGGCGACTGGCTGCCGGCCGAGGGCCGCATCACGGTGCTGGTGTGTGGCATGGCCGGCGCCCGCCAGGGCTGGCGCGAGGCGCCGTACCG
This sequence comes from Halomonas sp. HG01, assembly GCF_000968715.2. Classification (NCBI taxonomy): domain Bacteria; kingdom Pseudomonadati; phylum Pseudomonadota; class Gammaproteobacteria; order Oceanospirillales; family Halomonadaceae; genus Halomonas; species Halomonas sp. HG01. The sequence continues at coordinate 546,536 of NZ_CP022134.1, forward strand.
GCCGGTACCCACCGCGCTCGATGCCCTGGCCGAGGGCGCGGTGAGCCCGGCCGTCGACGATTCTCGCCTCGACGTGCGCCTGCTGCCCGGCCTGTGCCAGGGCGCGGACGCCGGCGGCTTCGACGTGATGCGCGGCGAGGAGACCCAGCTCGCCGGCCTGGCGGCCCTCGAGTCCGGCGTCTCCGGCCTCGTCTGCCTGCCCGGCACCCACGCCAAGTGGGCGACCCTCGACAGCGGCCGGGTCGAGCGTTTCCATACCTACATGACCGGCGAGCTCTATCGCCTGCTGGCCGAACGCTCCGTGCTGGCCCACTCGCTCTCCGAGGACGACCTCGAGGACTCGGCCTGCCGCGAGGCCTTCAGCGCCGCGGTGGCCGAGGCCGCCGCCGCGCCCGAGGCCTTCACCCGGACGCTGTTCGGGCTGCGCGCCATGGACCTGCTCGACGATGCCCTGCCGAGCGGCGAGGCCCGCGGCGCCGTGCTGGCGGCCCGGCTCTCCGGGCTCGCCATCGGCCTGGAGCTGGCCGGCGCCTGTGGCGAGCTGGCCGCAGGCCAGAGCGTGCGGCTGATCGGCGGCGAGGCGCTGTGCCGCCGCTACGCCCTGGCGCTCTCGGCGCTGGGCCACTCAAGCGAGATCATCGCCAACCGGCGCGCGGTGCTGGCCGGCCTCGGGCTGGCTCACGCCGCCCTCGCGCACGATGCCCTTGACCATGACTGAACAGGAGTCTTGTCCCATGTCCCTTCCGCTGATCGGTATCCTGCGCGGCATCACCCCCGACGAGGTGGTCGAGGTCGGCGAGGCGCTGCTCGCCGCCGGCCTCGACCGCCTCGAGGTGCCGCTGAACTCCCCCGAGCCGCTGGAGAGCATCCGCCGCCTGGTGCAGGCGCTGGGCGATCGCGCCGCTGTGGGCGCCGGCACCGTGCTGACGCCCGAGCAGGTGCATGATGTGCATGCCGTCGGCGGCCGGCTGATCGTGTCGCCCAACTGCCGCCCAGCGGTGATCGAGGAGACCCGCCGGCTGGGCATGGCGTCCTATCCCGGCATCGTCACGCCTTCCGAGGCCTTCGATGCCCTGGATGCGGGCGCCACGGCGCTCAAGCTGTTCCCGGCGGTGCAGGTCGGCCTCGAAGGGATGAAGGCGGTGCGCGCGGTGCTGCCGGCGGGGACCGAGCTCTATGCCGTGGGCGGCATCGGCGTCGACAACTTCGCCCAGTGGCGGGCCGCCGGCGTCGACGGCGCCGGGCTCGGCAGCGCTCTCTACCAGCCCGGCCTCGGCGCCGAAGAGGTCGGCGAGCGGGCGCGCAAGCTGGTCGAGGCCTGGCAGGCCGCGGATCCGACGGCATGAGTAATGTGGCGCGTGTGGCGGTGGCCAGCGGCTGCGAGCTGGGCGAGGGGCCCCAGTGGCACGCGGCGTCCGGCCGCCTGGTGTGGTGCGACATCCTCGGCCAGCGGCTGCACTGGCTGGAGGTGGAAAGCGGCGAGACCGGCACGATCGAGCTCGATCACATGGCCTCGCTGGCCGCGCCGCTGGACGACGGCGGAATGCTGGTGGTGGGCGAGGATCGCCTGAGCCGCCTGGACCCCGCCTCCGGCGAGATCGAGCGGCTGATGGGCTTCGAGGGCGACAACGCCGTCACCCGCAGCAACGACGCGCGGGTGGATCGTCACGGCAGCCTGTGGCTGTCGAGCATGGGCAAGGGCGCCGAAAGCGGCGCCGGCAGCCTCTACCGGCTGCATCGCGGCGAGCTTTCGCGGCTCAGGAGCGGGCTGACGATTCCCAACGCGATCTGCTTCTCGCCCCGGGGCGAGCACGCCCACTTCGCCGACACGGCCCGCGGCATCGTCTATCGTTGGGCGCTGGACGCCGAAGGCTGGCCGGTCGGCGAGCCCGAGCCCTGGGTGGACTTCACTCAGCGCGAGGGCAATCCCGACGGCGCGGTGATCGACGCCGAAGGTGCCATGTGGCTGGCGCTGTGGGGCGCCGGCAAGGTGGTGCGCCTGGACCGCGAGGGCCGCGAGATCGGCGCCATTGTCCTTCCTACCTCCCAGCCCTCCTGCCCGGCCTTCGGCGGCCCGGGGCTGGCCTCGCTCTACATCACCACCGCCCGCGAGGGCATGAGCGCCGAGCAGCGGGCCCGCGAGCCCGGGGCCGGCGACCTGTTCGTCGCCGAGCTTGCGGTGCGGGGGCTCGCCGAGCCGACGCTGCGGCTCGGCTGAGCCCTCTCAGCCTGCGTCGCCCATCGGATAGCGGGTCTCGCGCAGGCTGTCCTTGATCTTCTTCAGATGGGGCAGGAAGTCCTCGCCGCGGCGCAGGGTCACGCCGGTGGCCAGCACGTCGATCAGCGCCAGCTGGATCATGCGCGAGGTCATCGGCATGTAGTGGTCGGTGTCCTCCGGCGCCGAGACCGCCAGGGTCTCGGTGCACTCGTCGGCCAGCGGCGAGTCCGGCGCGGTGATACCCAGCACCACGGCGCCGTTGTTGCGTGCGAGCTGGGCGATGTCGACCAGCTCGCGGGTGCGCCCGGTGTAGGACAGGATCACCACCACGTCGCCGGTGTGGCAGGCGGCGGCGATCATGCGCTGCATCAGCACGTCGATATAGGCCGACACCGGGATGTTGAAGCGGAAGAACTTGTGCTGGGCGTCCTGGGCCACGGCGCCCGAGGCGCCCAGTCCGAAGAAGTGCAGCTGCTTGGCCTGGGTCAGATAGTCGACCACGCGCTCGACCCGGGCCGGGTCGATCTCGCGTCGGGCGACGTCCAGGGCGGCGATGGTGGCGCCGAAGATCTTGCCGGTGTACTCGCCCGCCGCGTCGCCGGGTTCCACCGCCTGGCTGACATAGGGCGTGCCGCCGGCCAGACTCTGTGCCAGCTTGATCTTGAAGTCCGGATAGCCCTTGGCGTCGAAGCTGCGGCAGAAGCGGTTGACCGTGGGCTCGCTGACCGAGGCCGCATGGGCCAGGCTGGCGATGCTCATGCTGGTGGCGGCGGTCGGGTCGGCGAGGATGACGTCGGCGACCTTGCGTTCGGATCGGTTGAGCTCATCGAGGCGACGGCGAATGCGGTCCAGCAGATCGTGACTGACCATGCGCGGGGGAGTCTCCGTGAGGCGGTTGCGGCGTCGTTCGCCGCCGGTGTGTCGATATGATGTGGTGATTTAACTACATTATGTCCACTATCCTAGCGCGCGCGGGCGGGTAACGGCCAGCCGTGACCGCTCGGACCTCTCCATATTTAGTAGTAAATTTACAGAAGTTTTTGGAGATGGTCGGCGCAATAGGCTATTATTTTGTTAATTTAACCAGATGAGGGTGGTCATGAGCCAACACAAGCGGCCCCAGGAAGGACGCTCCTTCGGCGACCTCGGCACGGCAATCGATCTGGCCCTGTTCGGCGCGCTGGGCGATCTGGCCCAGCGCAAGCTCTTCCCGGCGCTCTTCCACCTGGAGCGCGAGGGGCTGCTCGATCCTTCCACGCGACTGTTGGGGCTGGCCCGACAGGAACTGGATGTCGACGCCTTCAAGGCGCGGGTCGAGAAGTCCTTGAAGACCTACGTCAAGGCCGAGGAACTCGATCGCGAGGTGCTGGGACGCTTCATGGCACGGCTCGACTTCCTGCAGCTCGACTTCACCCAGCCCGAAGGTTACGCCGCCATCCGCGAGTGGCGCCAGGGCGCCGAGCAGCCGATGGTGGTCTACCTGTCGGTGGGCGCCAAGATCTATGGCGACATCTGCCGCAACCTGGACGCCAGCGGCAGCCTCGACGCCTCGAGCCGCGTGGTGGTGGAGAAGCCGATCGGCTACGACCTGGAATCCTCGGCCGAGGTCAACGATGCCATCGGTTCGGTGTTTCCCGAGTCGAGCATCTACCGCATCGACCACTATCTGGGCAAGGAAACGGTCCAGAACCTGATCGCGCTGCGCTTCGCCAACCCGCTGTTCGGCACCCAGTGGAACCAGAACCATATCTCCCACGTGGAGATCACGGTGGCCGAGAAGGTCGGCATCGAGGGGCGCTGGGGCTACTTCGACGAGGCCGGCCAGCTGCGCGACATGGTGCAGAACCACCTGCTGCAGCTGGTCTGCCTGATCGCCATGGACCCGCCGGCCAACCTTGACGCCGACGCCATCCGCGACGAGAAGGTCAAGGTGCTCAAGGCGCTCAAGCCGTTCACCGACGAGATGCTGGGGCGCGACGTGGTCCGTGGCCAGTACATCGGCGGCACCATCGACGGCCAGACCGTGCCGGGCTACCTCGACGAGGAAGGCGCCAACACCTCGAGCCACACCGAGACCTTCGTGGCCATGAAGACCGAGGTGGCCAACTGGCGCTGGGCGGGCGTGCCGTTCTACATCCGCACCGGCAAGCGCATGCCGGCCAAGATGTCGCAGATCGTCATCCACTTCCGTCAGCAGCCGCACTACATCTTCGATCCGGACCAGCGCGACCTGGCCGCCAACAAGCTGGTGATCCGGCTGCAGCCGGAGGAGGGCATCGCGCTGGAGGTGCTGACCAAGGACAGCGGCCTGGACAAGGGCATGCGTCTGCGCCGCGGCCCGCTGCACCTGGACTTCAACAGTGCCTTCCCCAAGGCGCGGATTCCGGACGCCTACGAGCGTCTGCTGCTCGAGGTGATGAAGGGCCAGCAGTACCTGTTCGTGCGCCGCGACGAGGTCGAGCATGCCTGGCAGTGGTGCGACAGCCTGATCGAGGCCTGGAACGACCGCGCCGAGGCACCGCGCCGCTATCCGGCCGGCTCCTGGGGCCCGGTGGCCTCCATCGCCATGATCACCCAGGACGGCCGCAGCTGGTATGAAGACTACTGAGACCGGCAGGAACGAGGACGATTGAGATGAGCCAATCCCGTGAGCAACTGGCCCGGCAGCTCGCCGAGGCCGTGGCCGAGGCCCTTCGGGCCGACCTGGCCGAGCGCGAGCGCGCCCTGCTGGTGGTGTCCGGCGGCTCCACCCCGGTGCCGTTCTTCGAGGCCCTGGCCGCCATGGACCTGCCCTGGTCCCGGGTCGACGTGACCCTGGCCGACGAGCGCTGGGTCGCCGAGGACGCCGACGACAGCAACGCCCGCCTGGTGCGCGCCCACCTGATGCAGGGGCCGGCCGCCGCGGCCACCTTCGTGCCGCTGACCAGCGCCGCCGCCACGCCCGAGGAGGGCGTGACCGAGGTCAGCGAGCGCCTCGCGGCGCTGACCTGGCCGGCCAGCGTGGTGATCCTGGGCATGGGCGGCGACGGTCACACCGCCTCGCTGTTCCCGGACAGCCAGGAGCTCGGCCTGGCGTTGTCCACCGCCGATTCGGTGGTGGCGGTGCGCACGCCGAGCCAGCCCCAGCCGCGCATCACCCTGAGCGCCGATCGGTTGCACCGCTGCCCGCGTCACTTCCTGCACATCACCGGCGAGGAGAAGCGCACGGTGCTCGGCCGTGCCCTGGCCGGCGACGACACCCGGGCGCTGCCGATCCGCGCCTTCCTGGCCGGCCCGCTCGGCATCTACTGGGCGCCCTGAGCCCCGGACCCTTTTCTGGAGCCATGACCATGACCATCGACAAACAGCTGCCTTCCACCCGCACCACCGAGATCGACAGCATCTGCCTCAAGGCCGAGGTGATCCCGGTGCTCGCCATCCAGCGTGTGGAAGATGCCGTGCCGCTGGCCACCGCCCTGGTCGAAGGCGGCCTCAGCGTGCTCGAGGTGACCCTGCGCACCGACTGCGCGCTGGAGGCCACCCGCCGCATCAAGGAAGCGCTGCCTCAGGCCAGCGTCGGCATCGGTACCGTGCTGACCCCGGCGCAGTATCGCCAGGCCGAGCAGGTCGGCGCCGACTTCGTAGTGACCCCGGGCACCACCGAGGCGCTCTATCGCTACGGCGTGGAAAGCCCGGTGCCGATGCTGCCCGGCGTGGCCACCGTCTCCGAGCTGATGATCGGCTGGCAGTATGGCTATCGCCGCTTCAAGTTCTTCCCCGCCGAGGCCAGCGGCGGCGTCAAGGCGCTCAAGGCCTTCGCCGGTCCGATCCCCGAGGCGCGCTTCTGCCCGACCGGCGGCATCAGCCTGGACAACGCCGGCGACTACCTGTCCCAGCCCAACGTGATGTGCGTGGGCGGTTCCTGGCTGACGCCCAAGTCGCTGGTCGAGGCCGAGGACTGGAACGCCATCCGCCGGCTGGCCCAGGAGGCCGCGGAGCGTTTCCACCACTGATTCTTTCGATCGACCCATCGGGTTCTCTCTCGACAGCCGTTGGCTGTCCTTGCGCCCCGGCCTTCATGGCCGGGGCTTTTTTGTGGCCTGCACCACGGACGATCAGGAGCGGGCGTGCCGCGTCCACGGCGGTGCGCTGCTCGTGCTCCCGGGGTATCGACATACGTCTTGGTCACGTGAAATCAGCGTGATGGAGAAGTTGGAAAAAGTTGGCCCGCTGCTTGCTTGGTCTGGGTGACGTCGCTTGCGTCGCGGCGCCCGTCCCTTCGACAACACGAGGAAGCGACCCATGAACGATATCGCCCCGCTTACCCTGCTCGCCCAGGATCGGCTGACGCTGGCCAGTGGCCTCGAGAGTCGGGATCTCGAGCGCTACCGCCGCCTCGCCCGGGCGCTGGCCAAGCGCCACGCCGACATCAGCCGCGTGGTGGCCGATCTCGGCGCCGAATGCGAGCAGCAGCTCGAGGCCCTGACCGAGGCCGCCGAGCGCATGGAGCTGACCGCCTGCGTCAGCCGCGACGAGACGCCTGCGATTCCCCCGGTCGAGGCCATGGGCATCGACAAGGCGCTGAAGGAGGCGCTGGACGCCGCCGACGAGGCCAGCCGGCTGTCGCGCCTGCTGCTGGACACCAACGCCACGCCGGAGCTCGAGACGGCCCTGTTGTCCTTCGCCCGCCACAAGCAGCAGGAGTGCAGCCAGCTGCGCGAGTGTCTCTCGGTCCACGTGAAGTAGTCGCCTATCGCCCGAACGAGGACGCCCCGGCAGGAAGACCTGCCGGGGCGTCCGTCGTTGGTGGGGGCGTCGCGTCAGGCGCTGGCTTCGACCGCCACCGCCTGGCCGCCGCGCTTGATCGCCGCGTAGCCGAGGCCGGTGATCAGCGAGCCGATGACGATCGCCGCCAGGTATAGCAGCACCGGCGTGATGGCGTTGGGGATCAGCAGCACGAAGATGCCGCCGTGGGGGGCCATCAGCTTGGCGCCGAACAGCATCGATAGCGCGCCGGTCACCGCGCCGCCGACCATGCTGACCGGGATCACCCGCAGCGGGTCCTTGGCGGCGAAGGGAATGGCGCCCTCGCTGATGAAGCAGAAGCCCAGCACGAACGATGCCTTGCCCGCCTCGCGCTCCGGCTCGGAGAACTTCGACTTGGCCACGAAGCTCGAGATGCCCATGCCGATCGCCGGCACCATGCCCGCGGCCATGATCGCCGCCATGGGCGCGTAGGTCTCGGAGGCCAGCAGGCCGACGCCGAAGGTATAGGCGGCCTTGTTCACCGGCCCGCCCATGTCGAAGCACATCATGGCGCCCAGCAGCCCGCCGAGCAGCAGGGCGTTGGTGGAGCCCATGTTCTCGAGGAAGGTGGTCAATCCGGAGAGGATCGCCGCCACCGGCTCGCCGACGATGTAGATCATCACAAGGCCGGTCACCAGGCTCGCCACCAGCGGAATGATCAGGATCGGCTTGAGCGACTCGACGCTGGCCGGCAGCTTGACGTAGCGGGTCACCGCCTTGGCCACGTAGCCGGCCAGGAAGCCGGCCAGGATGCCGCCGATGAAGCCGGCGCCGATCTCGGAGGCCAGCATGCCGCCGATCATGCCCGGGGCGATGCCGGGGCGGTCGGCGATGGAGTAGGCGATGTAGCCGGCCAGCACCGGCACCATCAGCGCGAAGGCCGTGCCGCCCCCGATCTGCATCAGTGCCGCGGGCAGGGTGCCTTCCTCCTGGAAGGCCTCGATGCCGAACACGAACGACAGTGCGATCAGCAGGCCTCCGGCGACCACCATCGGCAGCATGAAGGACACCCCGGTCAGCAGGTGCTTGTAGACGCCGCGCTCCTTCAGGCTCTTCTTGGCCTCGCCGCCGCTCGCGGGCGCGGCGCTGCCGTCTTCCACCGCGGCCTCGGCCAGCGCCGCCTCGATGGTCGGCTTCGGCTGCTTCAGCGCGTTGCCGGTGGAGGTGCGATAGATCCGCTTGCCGGCGAAGCGGGTCGGGTCGACCTCGATGTCGCAGGCCAGGATCACCACCTCGGCGTCACGGATCTCCGCCTCGGTCAGCTGGTCCTGGGCGCCCACCGAGCCCTGGGTCTCGACGCGGATCGGATGGCCCAGCGCCTTGCCGGCCTCGGCCAGGGCCTCCGCCGCCATGAAGGTATGCGCGACCCCGGTGGGGCAGGCGGTGACGGCGACGATCGGCCGGCCGCCGGGCGCGCCGGTCCCGGGTGCCGGCGTGGCATGGGTCTCGCCGCCGGGCACGAAGGCCTCGGCCTCGCGCCGGGCGCGCTCGAGGAAGCCGCCCGGGTCGGGCAGCGCCTGGTCGATGGTCGCGCGGAACAGCGGCTTGCCCTTGAAGCGCTGCGGGTCCGGCACGTGGTCGGCGGCGACGATGACGAGATCGGCGGCTTCGATGGCTTCGGCGGAGACCGGCCGCACCGGCTCCAGCTCGCCGTGCATCTCCACGGTGGTCTGCCAGCCCAGCCGCTCGGCGGCCTGCTCGAGGCGCCGGGCGGCGAGGAAGGTGGTGGCCATGCCGCTGGGGCAGGCGGTGATGAGGATGGCGTTCATGCGAGGGCTCCCCCGGCGTCGTCGCCGCCAAGGCGGTGGACGCGCGTCTGTTGTTGGAGTGACGGGAAATCGGCGGCGCGGGCGTCGCCCACGCCGACATGGCGGACCGCCTCGGCGGACAGCGCGGTGGCCAGGCGCAGTGCCGCGTCGGGCGCGTGCCCTTCGAGCACGCCGTGCAGCAGCGCGGCCAGCAGGGTGTCGCCGGCGCACACGGTGCTGGCCACGGTCATGGCCGGCGGCAGCGCCTGCCAGGCGCCGCGGCGGCTGACCCACAGCACGCCCTCGGCGCCGGCGGAGAGCACCGCCTCCTCGATGCCGGCCGCATGCAGCCGGCGGGCGGCGTCGAGGCGAGCCGCCTCGCTGTCGAGGGGCATGCCGGCCCAGGCGGCGAGCTCCTGCTCGTTGGGCTTGACCGCGGTGGGGCCGGCGGCGATGGCGGCCTCGAGGGCCGGGCCGCTGGTATCGACCCACACCGGCAGGCCGGCGCCGCGCAGCCGCGCGATCAGCTCGGCCAGCGCCTCGGGCGTGACGCCGGGCGGCAGGCTGCCGGCGATCACCACCGCCTCGGGGCAGCGGGCGTCATCGGCGGCCAGTGCCTCGAGGCGGTCGAGCAGGGCCTGCCAGGCGGCCTCGTCGATGGTCGGCCCCGGGCCGTTGACGTCGGTGACCCGGCCGTCGGCCTCGGCCAGCTTGGCGTTGATGCGGGTCTCGCCGGGCACGCGCAGGAAGGCATCCTCGAGCCCCTCGGCCTCGAAGGCGCGCAGGAAGGGGCCGTCGTTGTCGGCGCCGAGGAAGCCCGAGACGCGGACGTCGTGGCCGAGGGCGGAAAGCACCCGGGCCACGTTGACGCCCTTGCCGGCGGCTTCCAGTTGGGTCGCGGTCGTGCGGTTGACCTCGCCGGGCGCCAGCCGCTCCAGCGACACCGAGAGGTCCAGGGCGGGATTCAGGGTCAGGGTCAGCAGGCGAGCCATCAGCGGGCCTCCAGGGCGTCGCGGACCGCCTCGCCGGTGGCCTGGGCCAGCGCCAGCGTGGCCTGGGCGCGGGCCTCTTCGAGGTCGAACTCGCGCAGCCGCGCCTTGACCAGCGGCACCTGGCGGGCGCTGACCGAGAGCTCGTCGACGCCGAGGCCGACCAGCACCGGCACCGCGGTGGCATCACTGGCCAGCTCGCCGCACACCCCGACCCACTTGCCCTCGGCGTGGGCCGCGGCCACGGTCATCTCGATCAGCCTGAGCACCGACGGGTGCAGGCCGTCGGCCTGGGCCGAGAGCTCGGGATGGTCGCGGTCGATGGCCAGGGTGTACTGGGTCAGGTCGTTGGTCCCGACCGAGAAGAAGTCGACCTCGGCGGCCAGGGTCGACGCCAGCAGGGCGCTGGAGGGGACCTCGATCATCACCCCGAGCTGGACGTCGTCGCTGCGCTCGCCGGCGGGGATCTCCTCGAACAGCCGGTCGAGGATGGCGCGGGCGGCGCGGAACTCGGCCACGTCCTTGACCATCGGCAGCATGATGCGCAGCGGCCGGGCGTCGCGTTTCGGCTCGGCCGAGGGCGCGGCGGCCATCAGCAGTGCCTTGAGCTGGGTCTCGAGCACCTCGGGTTTGGTCAACGCCAGGCGAATGCCGCGCAGGCCGAGGAAGGGGTTGCTCTCCTGGGGCACCGGCCAGTAGGGCAGCGGCTTGTCGCCGCCCACGTCCAGGGTGCGGGCCACCAGCGGGCGGCCGTCGAGGGCGTCGAGAGCCTCGCGGTATTCGCCGATCTGGGTCTCAAGGCCGGGCATCTCGGCGTGGGCCATGAACACGAACTCGGTGCGCAGCAGGCCGACGCCCTCGGCGCCGCGCTCCACGGCATCGGCGGCGTGGGCGGTGTTGCCGAGGTTCGAGGCCACCTCGACGCGATGGCCGTCGCGGGTCCGGGCCGGCTCGAAGCGCGCCTCCCAGGCCTCGGCCTCGCGGCGGCGGCGCTCGGCCAGGCGCTGTTCGGCGGCCTGGCGGCGCTCGGCGGCGGGGGCCGGGGTCACGCGGCCGCGTTCGCCGTCGAGGATCAGCTCGGTGCCGCTGGCAAGCGTCAGGATGCGCTCGCCGGCGCCGACCACGGCGGGGATGCCCAGCGCCCGGGCCAGGATGGCGCTGTGGGCGGTGGCGCCGCCGCGGGCGGTCAGCAGGCCGCGCACGCGGCTGGTGTCGAGGCGAGCCACGTCGGACGGGCCGATGTCGTCGGTGACCAGGATGTAGGGATGATCCGGCGGCTCGGGCATCTCGACCCGGCACAGGATGCCCAGCACGCGGCGGCCCACGTCGCGCAGGTCGGCGGCGCGTTCGGCGAGCAGCTTGTCGGCCAGGCGCTCCTGGGCCTGGGCGGCGGTGTCGATGGCCTCCCACCAGGCGGCCTCGGCGGAGGCGCCCTCGTCGATGCCCTCGCGGGCGGCCTGGTGGAGCTCGGGATCGCCGAGCATCTCCTCGTGCATCGACAGGATCTGCGACACCTCGCCGCCGCGGGCCTGGCCGATCAGCGCCTCGAGCTGCTCGCCGCCCTCGCGGATGGCGTCGTCGAGCCGACGGCGCTCGGCGGCGGGGTCGGCGGCGCGGGCCGGGTAGTCGAAGCTCGGTGTGGTCAGCACGAAGGCCGGGGCGATGGCCAGGCCCGGCGAGGCGGCCACCGCGGGGTGGGCGACGTCGTCGGCCAGCGGCTCCAGCGCCGGGGCATCCTCGGGCTCTGTCGCCACCGGCTCGCGATAGGCGTCGAAGGGCTCGACGTGTTCGCCGAGGCCGTCTTCCACGGCCCGGCAGACGGCGTCCAGCGCGGCCTCGGCGCCGTCGCCCTCGGCGGTGAAGATCAGCTGCTGGCCGCGGCGGGCGCCGAGGTTGATGACCTTGGTCAGGCTGGCGGCCGAGACGGCCTCGCTGCCGCCCTCGGCCAAGCGCACGCGCACCGCGATGCCCTGGGCGCGGGCGACCTGGATCAGCTGCTTGGCCGGGCGGGCGTGCAGGCCGTGGGCGTTGAGCACCGTGACCAGGCGCTGGCGGGCGGCGGCGGATTCGCCGGCCAGCCGCGCCAGCAGGGCGTCGGCGTCGAGGCGGTGCAGGGTCTCGGGGGCGTCGCTCTCGAGCAGTGCGAGGATGCGCTCGAGCAGGCCGCGGTGGGCCTGGCCCTGGGCCGCGAGGCAGAACACGCCCTGTACCGGGGCGCCGTCGGCCTGCAGCGGCTCGGCCGGGGTGGCCAGCGCCAGCGCCGGCACGCCGACGCCGCGCTCGCTGGTCACCAGCCACAGGCCGCGGCCCAGGGCGCGCGGGGCGGTCTCGGCCACGGCGGCGACGAAGGCGGCGTCGACGCACTCGGCCTGGCGCAGGCGGGCGGCGCCGGCCAGCGCCAGCTCGCCATGGTCGCGGGCGGGGAAGCCCAGGCACAGGGTGTCGGCGTCCAGCCGGGCCTCGACCACCGCCTTGGACAGTAGCTCGGCGATCTCGGCGGCGCGCTCGGCGCCGGCCAGGCGTTTGGCGATGTCGTCCTGATCCAGCACGTGGGTCAGCTGGCGCAGGATGTCGAGGTGCTCGTCGCTCTGGGCGGCGATGGTCACCAGCACGTGGACGCGCTGGCCGTCGTGCCACTCGATGCCCTCGGGGAACTGCAGCACGCGCACGCCGGTGGCGCGCACGTGCTCGCGGCTCTCCGGGGTGCCGTGGGGAATGGCGATGGCGTTGCCGAGGAAGGTCGAGGACTGGGCCTCCCGGGCATGGAGGCCGTCGCGATACTCGGGGGCGACCAGGCCGGCGGCGTGCAGCGATTCGGCGGCCTGATCCAGCGCGTCGCGCCAGTGCTCGGCGCGACAGCCGAGCAGGACGTCATCCTGGCGTAGGGTCAACATCGATGTCTCCGGTTCGTCGGGAGCGACGCCGGGCCATTCCATGGTTCCCGGGGCGTTGCGGTGGCTTGTGCGGGCAAGGTGAATCGTGTCACCTTCGATGACACGAATGCTGGAACGCTTCATCCGGCTTGGCAAGTCCAGATGTCTACGACTTTGGCAGGGGATGGTGGCGCGGCACTCCCGCGTAGAATGCCTCGTCCAGTCTAGGGGGAATCCATGACGCTCGCGGAAATCGCTCGTCTGGCCGGCGTGTCACGCACCACGGCCAGCTATGTCATCAACGGCCAGGCCGAGAAACGGCGCATCAGCCAGGACACCGTCGACCGGGTGATGGCGGTGGTCGAACACCATCGCTATCGGGTCGATCCCCAGGCGGCCGCGCTGCGCCGCGGCTCCAGCCGAACCCTGGGGCTGATCGTGCCGGACCTGGAGAACGTGACCTACGCGCGGCTGGCCAAGCGGCTGGAGCGCGGCGCCCGGGAGGCGGGCTACCAGCTGCTCATCGCCGGCTCCGACGACCGGCCGGAGGTCGAGCGCGACCTGGCGCTGGCGCTGCGCGCGCGGCGCTGCGAGGTGCTGATCACCGCCAGTAGCCTGCCCATGGACGATCCCTTCTACGCCGAGCTGCAGGCCGAGGGGCTGCCGGTGGTGGCCGTCGACCGCGGCTTCGACGCCGAGCGCTTCGCCAGCGTGGTCAGCAACGACGCCGAGGCCGCCGAGCGGCTCGCCGCCTCGGTGCTGTCGCCCGAGACGTCGCGGGCGGTGTGGCTGGATGCGGTGCCTTGGCTGTCGATCACCCGGGAGCGGCGTGGCGGCTTCCAGCGGGCCCTGGCGGGCCGCGAGGCGGCGGCCCTCATCCTCTCCGGCGAGCGCTACGACCGCGCCGAGGGCGCCCGGCTGATGCGCCGGGTGCTCGACGAGCACGGCCTGCCGGAGGCGCTGGTCACGGCCTCCTATTCGCTGTTCGACGGCGTGCTCGACACCCTGCTCGAGGCTGGCGGGCTGCCGGACTCGCTGCGCCTGGCGACCTTCGGCGACAGCCGGCTGCTGGAGTTCCTGCCGGTGGCGGTCAACTCCGCCGAGCAGGACCACGACCGCATGGCCGAGGCGACGCTGGAGAGCGCGCTGGCGGCCGCCCGAGGCGAGGGGGCCCCGGGCCGGCGGGCGGTGCCGCGGCGGATGCGCTGGCGCGCGGGAGAAGCGGGGGAGAGCGCCGCCTCCTGAGGAGGCGGCGACGCGATCAGGCCGAGGCGAGGTCGTCCCGGGTCGGCAGGGCAACATAGCTGCCCGGGCGGGTGACGGCGTGAGCGCCGCAGCGGCAGGCGAAGGCCAGCGCGCTTTCCAGGCGTTCGTTGTCCTGGTGCCAGCCCTCGGCGAAGCCCTGCTCGGACAGTGCGGCCAGCAGCCCGCCGATAAAGGCGTCTCCTCCTGCCGTGGTATCGACGGGAGCGACCTTCGGCGGGGTGACCGCGAGCGTCTGCTCCGCGCTCAGGGCGCGCACCGGGCCGCCGCCGTCGGTGATCACCGCGAGCTTGACCCCGGCCGCCAGGCGCTCGGCCAGCCAGTCGTCCTCGGGATGATCGCCGCGCAGGTCGTCGACCTCCTCGCGGGACAGCTTGAGCAGGTCGGCGCTGTCGAGCAGCCGGGTGACCAGGGCGCTGTCGGCGTGGCCCTCGGCCCAGAGGTTGTGGCGCAGGTTGGCGTCGACGCTGACCAGGCAGCCGGCCCGGGCCGCCATCTCGGCCATCGCCAGGGTGGTCTCGGCGATCTCCGGGTCGGTCAGGCTGTTGCTGCACAGGTGCAGGATCGCCGGTTCGGCGAACACGCCGGCCGGCAGGTGCTCCAGGCGATAGAGCAGGTCGGCGGCGGGCGGCCGGTAGAAGTCGAAGGTGCGTTCGCCCTCGGCGTCGCGGGAGACGAAGGCCAGCGCGGTGCGCGCCTCGCGGGTGCGCGTCACGCCGGAGACGTCGACGCCCTGGGCGGAGAGCTCGGCGGCGAGGAAGTCGCCGAAGTGGTCGTCGCCGAGCATGCCGAGGAAGCGGCTGGGCACGCCGAGCCGGGCGCAGGCCACGGCGACGTTGGCCGGAGCGCCGCCGGCGTAGGGCGTGAAGGTCTCAGGCGTGCGGTCGTCGGCGTCGCCCAGGCGGCTGGAGAGCATGTCGACGAGGGCTTCACCGAAGGCGATAACGGGCAGCATGGTAAGGATCCTTGTGATGAAGGGGGCGGGCTCAGGCCACCTCGTGACCGCGGACGGCCTCGAGCAGGGCGAACCAGGCCGGACGCGACAGCTCGAGCGAGGCGTCCCGGTACAGCGTCTCGATGCGCTCGGGCTTGAGGCTGCCGATCACCGGCAGTGGCCGCCCGGGCAGGGCGCGCAGCCAGGCCAGGGCCAGTCCGGCGGGGCTGACGCCGTGGGCCTCGGCCTGGGAACGCAGCAGCGCGGCCGCCGGGCCGTCCAGCGCTCGGCCGCCGCCCAGCGGCGACCAGGCCATGGGGGCCTGGCCGTCGCCGATCACGGCATCGTAGAGGCCGTTGAACAGCGGCGCGCTATGGTCGAGCGACAGCTGCAGCTGGTGGGCCGACAGGCGACCGTGCATGCCGGCCTGCAGCCGGCGCCAGGCCTCCGGCAGGAAGTTGGAGACGCCGGCGGCGCCGATCTTGCCGGCCGCGATGGCGTCGTCCAGGGCGCGACCGGTGGCCTCGGCGTCCATCAGCGGGTCGGGGCGATGCAGCAGGAAGTGGTCCAGCCGCTCCACGCCCAGCCGCTCGAGGGAGGCGTCGATGGCCCGGGTCACGTAGGCCGGCGAGCTGTCGTAGTGCTTGACGGCGAACGTCGAGCCGTCGCGCTCGGGCGTGACGATATCGGTCTTGGTCACCACCCGCACTTGGCGGGTGAGCCCAGGGCGGGCGCGCAGCGCGTCGCCGAACAGGCGCTCGCCGGCGCGGTCGCCGTAGATGTCGGCATGGTCGAACCAGGTCAGGCCCTGATCGAGGCGCGCCTCGATCCAGTCGGCCAGTTGTTCGGCGGCGTGCAGCTCCGGCGCCTGGTGCAGGTTCATCATGCCCAGGGCGAAGGGTGCCTCGAAGGTCGCGGCGTGGCTCATGCGTCGGTCTCGAGCGAGAGGGTGGTGCCCAGCAGGTGCTGGGCGCCGGGCACCAGCCACACCGGGTCGAGCCGGGTGTTGGCCGACTCGACGCACAGGAAGTGGCCGGCCGCGGCGGCGGAGGTATCGGCCGGGCGTTCGTCGCCGGGATGCCAGATCACCGCGGAGTCGCTGCCCTGGCGGGCGATGCGCAGGCGGCGGTGGCCGTCGTCCAGCGTCAGCTCGGCGTTGGTGTGGTAGATGCGGTCGAGGCCGCCGCGCACGCCCAGCTCGCCCTGCTGCTCGCGCTCGGCGAAGTCGGCGAGCTTGTCCAGGTAGCGGGCGCCGGCCAGCCCCTCGACGCGGCAGGCCTGCACGTCGGCCACCGCCAGATAGCTGTGCAGGGCGCCGGTGATCTTGACCGGGGTCTCGCCGCGGTGCTCGGTGATCAGCTCCACGTGCAGGCGATTGGCGTTGGCCTGGATCACCGCCCGCGGCACCAGCTGGGAGTGCAGTCGCTCCAGCGGCGAGAGGTGCAGCTCGACGCCTTCCTCGTGCTCGTCCACGGCGTCGAGGCGCCAGTCGGCCTTGCGCGCCGGGCCGTGCATCGGGCCGGAACGGTCCTCGGACTCGTCGGCGGTGTTCTCGTCGGCAAACCACGGCCAGCACAGCGGAATGCCGCCGCGGATGGCCCCGGGCAGCGCCTGGGGCGTGGGCGTGACCCACAGCCAGCCGCCGGCCACCAGGGCTTCCTCGTCTTCGCCGCTCGTAGCGTCCGGCGATGCGGAAGCGCCTGCGGCTTGCGCGTCGTCGGGCGCATTAGAAGTCGAGCCTTCAGCGGTCGCGTCTTCGGGCGACATAGGAGTGCCCGCGGCTCGCGCGGTTTCGGGCGCCGCAGAAGGCGAGCCTTCAGCGCGCGCGTCTTCGGGCGCGGGTAAAAAGTGAAGCACCTGGGCGCCCTGAAGCGACACCACGAGCTCACCCCAGGCCTCATTGGCCAGCCACACCTCGCGGCCGGCCCATTCGGTGCGGCGCTGTCCGTCGGTGGCGTCCAGCAGGGCGCGCAGGGATGCGGGAATCATGCGATCTCCTCCATACGGGCCGATCGACGCCTCTGCGTCGAGCTATTCGACCTCTTCATTGTGCAGGGCCTCGGCGGCGCCCAGCAGTCCCGTCCAGGGCGCGGTGACCACCTGGACCGGAATGTCGGCGTTGTAGCCGTTCATGCGGCCCTTGTCGGCGAAGGCCTCGCGGAAGCGGCTCTGCGGCAGCCAGTCGAGCAGCCGCGGCAGGATGCCGCCGCACAGGTAGACCCCGCCCCGGGCTCCGAGGGTGAGCGCGGCGTCGCCGCTGACGTCGCCGAGGATCTTCAGAAAGCGCAGCAGGGTATCACGCGCCACGGCGTCTCCGCTCGCGGCCGCCTCGGTGACCTCGGCGGGTGAGTCGCAGGCCGGGTTGGCGCCCTTCAGCGAGCAGTGGGCCAGATAGAGGTCGAGCAGTCCCTGGCCGCACAGCAGCCGTTCCACGGAGATGCGGCCGTAGCGGTTGCGGAAGTGGCGCAGCAGGTTCTGCTCGCGCTCGTCGGTGGGCGCGAAGGTCACGTGGCCGCCCTCGGTGGGCAGCGGAATCCAGGCGTGACGACCGGGGAAGACGCCGGCCACGCCGAGCCCGGTGCCGGGGCCGATCACCAGCCGGGCGGCGTGGGGCACTGCCTCGCCGGGCTGCACCTCGACCAGCTCGTCCTCGGCCACGTGGGGCACGCCCAGGGCCTGGGCGGTGAAGTCGTTGATCGGCTTGAACAGCTCGAGCCCCAAGGCGTCCTTCACCTCGGCGCGGGTGAATGACCAGGGATTGTTGGTCATCTTGATCCGCTCGCCGTGGGTCGGGCAAGCGAAGGCCAGGCAGGCCTCGCGCGGGGCGTCGTCGCCCGTGGCGCTGACCCGTTCCAGGTAGTCGCGTATGGCCTCGACCAGGCCGGGGTAGTCGGCGCAGGGCAGGCTCAGGATGTCGTGGGGCTCGAAGCCCCCCGGGGTCACCAGGGCGAAGCGGGCGTTGGTGCCCCCGATATCGCCGATCAGTGCGGGTCGGGTCATCTTTAATTTGTCCCTTCTGGCCGTCAGGGCTGTTGCAGATGGTGAATCGCTCGCAGCTGCTCCGGCGACAGGTCTACGAGGGGGCGCTGTGAACCCCTCCCTGGGCGCTACCGACGCCATCCATGGCGTAGGGCCCCCTCTACGACCAGTCCCCGGCGCTTCTCGCTATGCGCAACGGCGATATCGCTGCTCTGGCAGCTCCTCAGGCGTCCTCGTCGTGGATCTGGCCGGCCTGGCGGGCCAGGTCGTCGGCCTCGAAGCCGCCAAACACCCCGGCGCCTTCCTCGCCGCGCATGGCCAGGTGGCGGAAGCCGCCGAACAGCTCGCGGCCCAGGCCGACGTGGTAGTGGTCCAGCTCGGCCACGCGCTGCTCGCGGTCGGCCCAGGTCGCGGCGTCGACCTTGGCCTCGAGGGTGCCGGCGTTGGCGTCGAGGCGCACGATATCACCATCGCGCAGCCTGGACAGCGGGCCGCCGTCCAGCGCCTCGGGGCTGATGTGGATGGCGGCCGGGACCTTGCCGGAGGCGCCGGACATGCGCCCGTCGGTGACCAGCGCCACCTTGTGGCCGCGGTCCTGGAGCACGCCGAGGAAGGGGGTCAGCTTGTGCAGTTCCGGCATGCCGTTGGCCTTGGGGCCCTGGAAACGCACCACGGCGACCACGTCGCGGTCCAGCTCGCCGGCGTCGAAGGCCGCCTTGAGTTCGTTCTGATCCTCGAAGATGCGCGCCGGGGCCTCGATCAGGCGATGCTCTTCCTGCACCGCGGAGACCTTGATCACGCCGCGGCCCAGGTTGCCGTCGAGCACGGTGAGGCCGCCGGTGGGCGCGAAGGGCTCGGCCACGCCGCGCAGGACCTCGGTGTCGAGGCTGGCCTCGGGGCCCTCGCGCCACACCAGCTTGCCGTCTTCCAGGAACGGCTCCTGGGTGTAGGCGGTCATGTCGGTGCCGAAGGCGGTGGGGATGTCGCTGTGGATCAGGCCGGCATTGATCAGCTCGCGGAACAGGTAGCTCATGCCGCCGGCGGCCTGGAAGTGGTTGATGTCCGCCTGGCCGTTGGGGTAGACCTTCATCAGGCTCGGCGTCACCGCGGAGAGGTCGGTGAAGTCGTCCCAGGTCAGGGTGATGCCGGCCGCGGCGGCCATGGCCACCAGGTGCATGGTGTGGTTGGTGGAGCCGCCGGAGGCCAGCAGGCCGACCACGGCGTTGACGATGGCGCGCTCGTCGATCTGCTGATAGAAGGGGCGGTAGCTGCCGCCGGGCTCGGTGTTGCGGATCGCCTGCTCGGTGGCGAAGCGGGTCAGCGCCTCGCGCATCTCGGTGCCCGGGTTGACGAAGGAGGTGCCCGGCAGGTGCAGGCCCATCATCTCCATCATCAGCTGGTTGGAGTTGGCGGTGCCGTAGAAGGTGCAGGTGCCCGGGCTGTGGTAGGACTCGGACTCCGCCTGCAGCAGGTCCTCGCGGCTGGCCTTGCCCTCGGCGAACAGCTGGCGCACGCGGGCCTTTTCCTTGTTGGGAAGGCCGCTCGGCATGGGGCCGGCGGGCACGAACATGGCCGGCAGGTGGCCGAAGCGCGCCGCGGCGATGAACAGCCCCGGCACGATCTTGTCGCACACGCCCAGATAGAGCGCGGCGTCGAACATGTTGTGCGACAGCCCCACGGCGGTGGCCATGGCGATCACGTCGCGGGAGAACAGCGACAGCTCCATGCCCGGCTGGCCCTGGGTGACGCCGTCGCACATGGCCGGCACGCCGCCGGCGAACTGGGCGGTGGAGCCCATGTCGCGGGCCGCGGCCTTGATGGTCTCGGGGAAGGTCTCGAACGGCTGATGGGCCGAGAGCATGTCATTGTAGGCCGAGATGATGCCCAGGTTCGCCGAGTTCATCAGCTTCAGCGAATCCTTGTCCTGACTGCCGCAGGCGGCGAAGCCGTGGGCCAGGTTGCCGCAGGAGAGCTCGCCGCGGTGGACGCCGCGCCGGTGCTGATCGGCCATGCGCTGCTCGTAGAGGGCGCGGCGCTCGGCGCTGCGCTCACGGATGCGCTGGGTGACCTGCTGGACGGTGGCGTTGAGTGGCGTGGAAGCTTGAGCCATGGAGCACCTCGGCAACGAAAGGGGTGTGATTTCGTAAGTTTAACAAAAGTATCGCCCAAAAGCCGGGGGCGGACCGGGGTATACGGCTATAGTTGTAATTAATTTACCATGACGAGCGTGTGAAGGCGCCCTCGTCGTGAGGGAAAAGACAGGGCGCCCGGCGTGCTGTCAGGATGTCATCTAGGGTAGGTGCTGCGCCGGCCATCGTCAGCCGGCCCGGCCGGGAGAGTTCATGAGTCGATTGCGTGTCGTCGAACAAGCCGCCGTGGCGGAAGTGCCGGCCGGTGACTGGAACGCCCTGGTGGGCGACGATCACCCCTTCCTGCGCCACGAGTTCCTGCACGCCCTGGAGGCCAGCGGTGCGGCGAGCGAGGCGAGCGGCTGGTCGCCGCGGCATCTGACGCTGTGGCGCGACGAGGCGCTGGTCGGGCTGCTGCCGCACTACCACAAGCATCATTCCTATGGGGAGTACGTCTTCGACTGGGCCTGGGCCGATGCCTGGGAGCGCGCCGGCGGGCGCTACTATCCCAAGGGGCTCAGCGCGATTCCGTTCACCCCGGCACCGGGGCCGCGGCTGGCGCTGGCCGACGACGTCGACCCGCTCGAGGCGCGTCGACGCCTGGCCGAGCGCTGGGAAGCATCGACGCTGTCGAGCTGGCACCTGCTGTTCGCCGAGGAGGGCGAGGTCGCCGCCTGGCGCGAGGCACGGCCCGAGCTGATCGCCCGTGCCGGGGTGCAGTTCCAGTGGCGGGACCGGGGCTATGGCGACTTCGAGGGTTTCCTCGCCGCCCTGACCTCCAAGCGGCGCAAGGCCATTCGCCGCGAGCGTCGCCGGGTCGCCGAGCAGGGGCTGACCCTGCATCGGCTTGAGGGCGAGGCAATCGGCGAGGCCGATCTGGCGCACTTCTACCGCTGCTACCAGATCACCTACCTGGAACGCGGCCAGCAGGGCTATCTCAACCGCGACTTCTTCATGCGGCTGCGCCGCGACCTGCCCGAGGCGCTGGTGCTGATCCAGGCGCGTCTCGAGGGGCGGCCGGTGGCCGCGGCCCTGTGCCTGCAGGGAAACCGCACGCTCTATGGCCGCTACTGGGGCAGCGAGATCGAGGCCGACGGCCTGCACTTCGAGGCCTGCTACTACCAGGGCCTCGAGCATTGCCTGGCCCGGGGGCTGATTCGCTTCGACCCCGGCACCCAGGGCGAACACAAGCTGGCCCGGGGCTTCGCGCCGCGGCGTCTGACCTCGCTGCATCATGTCGCCGATCCGCGGCTACGTGCCGGGGTGGCGCGCTTCTGCGCCGAGGAGGCCGAGCACGTGGCGGCTTACGTCGCGGCCGCCGAGCGGGCGCTGCCGTTCCGCCTCGACGACGGCGGCTGACGCCCGTCAGGTGCCGGGGCTTTGATGGATGAGGCGGCCCGGGGAAGATGGCATACTACGCCCTCGAATTCCCTGGTGACGGACCCTCTACATGCTCAAGTGGCTGGCCATCGTGCTCATCGCCCTGCAGGCGCTGTTGCAGTATCGCCTGTGGCTCGGCGAGGGCGGACTGCGCGAGCTGGCCGAGGTGCGCCAGCGAGTGGACCGCCTGGAGGCCGAGAATGCGCCGCTGCGGGCGCGCAACGAGCGCCTCGCCGCCGAGGTGGTCGATCTCAAGAACGGCCTCGATGCCATCGAGGAGCGCGCGCGCAGCGATATCGGCATGGTGCGCCGCGACGAGCAGTTCTTCTGGGTGCCCGACGCCGAGCCGGCCGGGGAGGCGCCGTGAGCGAGCGCCTCTGGCTGGTGGTGCCCGCCGCGGGCCGCGGCCGGCGCATGGGCGCCGCCCTGCCCAAGCAGTATCTGCCCCTGGCCGGCCTCACCGTGCTGGCCCGTACCCTGGCGCGGCTCCACGAGGCCTTCCCCGAGGCGCGGCTTTGCCTGTGCCTGGACCCTGATGACGAACGCTTCGACCCGGCCGCAGTGCCCTTCGCCGACTGGCGGCGGGTGCCCGGCGGCGCCGAGCGCGTCGACTCGGTGACCAACGCCCTGGCCGCCATCGCCGGCGAGGCCGGCGCGGACGATACGGTGCTGGTCCATGACGTGGCCCGGCCCTGCGTGCGGGCCGAGGACCTGCGTCGGCTGGCGTCGGCGGTGGCCGACGACGCGGTGGGCGGGCTGCTGGCCGCGCCGGTGGCCGACACCATGAAGCGCGACGACGGCACCGGCCGGGTCGGCGGCACCGAGCCCCGTGACGGCCTGTGGCACGCCCTGACGCCCCAGGGCTTCGGCTACGGGCTGCTGCGCCGAGCGCTTGCCGAGGCCGCCGAACGCGGCGTCGCCGTCACCGACGAGGCCTCCGCGGTGGAGGCGCTGGGCCTCTCGCCGCGCCTGGTCAGCGGGCGCCGCGACAATCTCAAGATCACCCATCCGGAGGATCTGGCGCTGGCCGAGGCCATCCTCGCCGCCCAGAAAGCGCCTGCTCCCTCCGCCGACAGGAACGACTGCGCATGATGCGAATCGGCCACGGCTTCGACGTCCACCGCTTCGGCGAGGGCGACCACCTGCGGATCGGCGGCGTCGCCATTCCCTTCGACCGCGGCTTCGTCGCCCACTCCGACGGCGACGTGCTGCTGCATGCGATCTGCGATGCCCTGCTCGGCGCCTGCGCGCTGGGCGACATCGGCCGCCACTTCCCCGACACCGATCCGGCCTGGGCCGGCGCCGACAGCCGCGAACTGCTGCGCCGGGTGGTGGCGCAGGTGCGCGCGGCGGGCTACCGGGTCGGCAACCTGGACGCCACGGTGATGGCCCAGGCGCCCAAGCTCTCGCCCCACGTCGAGGCCATGGCCGAGGCCATCGCCGCCGACCTGGCGGTGGCGCGCGGCGCCGTCAACGTCAAGGCGACCACCACCGAGCGGTTAGGCTTCACCGGCCGCGGCGAGGGCATCGCCGCCGAGGCGGTGGTGCTGCTGACGGGAGAGAGCGCCGATGTCTGAGGGAACGCACGAGGCGACGT
Organism: Halomonas sp. HG01; assembly: GCF_000968715.2. Taxonomy (NCBI): domain Bacteria; kingdom Pseudomonadati; phylum Pseudomonadota; class Gammaproteobacteria; order Oceanospirillales; family Halomonadaceae; genus Halomonas; species Halomonas sp. HG01. The sequence continues at coordinate 569,431 of NZ_CP022134.1, forward strand.
CCCCACAGCAGGCGGCGGCGATCGTCTGGCCGCCTAGCTGGCCGCGGGTACTGGACGCGCACTTCGGCGCGCCGCGCCCCGGCGGCTACCGCGCCACGCCGGAGGACTTCCAGGTCGAGGAGCAGCTCGGCTTCGAGCCGGAAGGGCAGGGCGAGCACCTGTGGCTGTGGCTCGAGAAGCGCGACCTGACCACCGCCATGGTCGCTCGCCGCCTGGCCAGGGCCTGCGAGGTCACCCAGCGCGATGTCGGCTACGCCGGCATGAAGGATCGCCATGCGGTGACCCGCCAGTGGTTCTCGGTGCACCTGCCCGGCCGCGAGGCGCCGGACGATCTCGAGGCGCGGCTGGCCGACCTGCCACTGACGCTGCTCGAGGTGACCCGGCATCCGCGCAAGCTCAAGCGCGGGGTACACGCCGCCAACCGCTTCCGGCTGCGCGTCACCGGCGAGGCGCTGACCGACCCGCACCTCGCCGAGCGCTGGGCCTGGCTGTGCCACCACGGCGCGGCCAACTACTTCGGCCCGCAGCGCTTCGGCGCCGACGGGCGCAATATCCACCGCGCGGCCGGCGTGCTGGCCCGGGGCTGGCGCAAGCGCGACGACCGCGAGGGCATGCTGCTCTCCGCGGCGCGCAGCTACCTGTTCAACGAGCTGCTGGCCGCGCGCATCGAGGCGGGCGACTGGGCGACGCCGCTGCCCGGCGAGGCGGTGATTCTCGACGGCTCGTCGAGCCAGTTCGTGGCCGAGACCGTCGACGACTCGCTGATCGCGCGCGCCGAGCGGCTCGACCTGCACCCCAGCGGCGTGCTCTGGGGGCAGGGCCGTTCGGTGGCCCAGGGCGAGGCCCTGGCCCGCGAGCAGGCGCTGGCCGAGGCGCATCCCGCGCTGTGCGACGGCCTCGTGCGCGCCGGGGTGAAGACCGCCCGCCGGCCGCTGCGCCTGCGCCTGGCCGCCCCGCGACTGGCGCCCGGCGAGGGTGAGGCCTGGTTCTCCTTCACGCTGCCCCGGGGGGCCTTCGCCACCGCCGTGCTGCGCGAGCTGATCGCCCACCCGACCCTGAGTTTCCACCCGCCCCGTCAGGGGCCCGAGCAAGGAGCCGCGGATGCGTCGACTGCTGCTGTCCAATGATGACGGGGTGCATGCCCCGGGCCTGCGTGCCCTGCATGACGCCCTGGCCCCCCACGCGCGGCTGCGCGTGGTGGCCCCCGACCGCGACAAGAGCGGTGCCAGCAATTCCCTGACCCTGACTCGCCCCCTGGCGCTGTCGACCCTGGACAACGGCTTCTACAGCGTCGACGGCACCCCGGCGGACTGCGTCTACCTGGGCGTCAACGGGGTCTGGGAGGAACGCCCGGACCTGGTGATCTCGGGCATCAACCACGGCGGCAACCTGGGCGACGACGTGCTCTATTCGGGCACCGTGGCCGCCGCCATGGAGGGCCGCAACCTGGGCATGTCGGCGATCGCCATGTCGCTGGTCGGCCACCGCTACTTCGAGACCGCCGGCCGGGTGGCGGCGAGCCTGGTCGGGGCCGCCGACCGGCTCTCGCTGCCGCCGCGCAGCCTGCTCAACGTCAACGTGCCGGACCTGCCCTGGGAGGAGATCCGCGGCCTCAAGGTGACGCGCCAGGGCTACCGGGGCCCGGCGGCCGAGCCGCTGGAGGTGCTCGACCCGCGCGGGCGCAAGCGCTACTGGATCGCCGCCGCGGGCGAGAGCGCCGACGACGGTCCGGATACCGATTTCGCCGCCGTGGAGGCCGGCTTCGTGTCCATCACGCCGCTGCAGCTCGATCTGACCCGGCATGCGGCGCGCGACGACGTGCAGGAATGGCTGGATGCACTCACCTGACTCTCGCCGCCGGCTGCGTCCGGAGCTGTTGAAGGGCGTCGGCATGACCTCGCAGCGCACCCGCGACCGCATGGTCGAGCGTCTGGCCCGCCAGGGCATCGCCGACCGGCGGGTGCTGGAGACCATGGCCGAGGAACCGCGCCACCTGTTCCTCGACGAGGCGCTGTCTCACCGCGCCTACGAGGACACCTCGCTGCCCATCGGCCACGGCCAGACGCTGTCGCAGCCGTGGATCGTGGCGCGTATGACCGAGCTGGTGCGCGAGGAGGCGCCGACGAGGGTGCTGGAGGTCGGTACCGGCTCCGGCTATCAGACCCTGATACTGGCGCGGCTGGTGACGGAACTCTGGTCGGTGGAGCGGATCAATGCCCTGCATCGTCGCGCCGGCGAGCGGCTGCGGCTGCTGAGCGTGCACAACGCCCACCTGCGGCTGGCCGACGGCGGCCACGGCTGGCCCGAGGCCGCGCCTTTCGAGGTCATCCTGCTGACTGCCTGCGCCGGCTCGCTGCCCGAGCCGCTGCTGGCCCAGCTGGCCGACGGTGGGGTGATGATCGCACCGCTGGCCGAGCGTGACGGCCGGCAGTGGCTGGTGCGGGTACGCCGTCAGGGGGAGCGCTTCGAGAAGGAGCGCCTGGAGCCGGTGCGCTTCGTGCCGCTGCTGGAAGGAGTGATCCGCTAGGCCCGGATCGGGTCGGCAGGCGCCAGGGAAGGCGTCGGGGCCGCGAAAGCGCTGATCTATGTCGTGAGCGTTCACGGTGAGTCGCCATATATCAGTGTTTTCTCAGGGAGTAACAGGTTCTTGAAGCGTCAACTAGGTCTCTTGTTCAGGGGCGCCGGCATGGGCGCCGCCGATGCGGTGCCCGGTGTCTCCGGCGGCACCATCGCCTTTATCACCGGCATCTACGAGGAGCTGCTGCTGACCGTGCGTCGCTTCGGCCCAAGCGCCTTCGGCGCCTGGCGCCAGGGCGGCATGGCCGGGCTGATCGCCCATCTCAACCTCGGCTTCCTGGTGCCGCTGCTGGCCGGCATCGCCGCCAGCCTGATCAGCGTCGCCCACCTGGTGGTGTGGCTGATGGAGGATCACCCGCTGCTGCTCAACGGCTTCTTCTTCGGCCTGGTGGCGGCCTCCGCGCTGGTGGTCGGCCGGCATCCCGCCGACTGGCGATTCTGGCACCTGCTGCCGCTGGCCATCGGGCTGCTGCTGGCCCAGCTGCTGCCGGCGCTGATGCCGCTGATCGGGCGGCTCGGCAGCCCCGAGCTCATGCTGGTGGTCGGCGGTGCCATCGCCATCAGCGCCATGCTGCTGCCCGGGGTCTCGGGCAGTTTCCTGCTGCTGACCATGGGTCTGTATGGCAAGGTGATGGATGCGATCCGCGATGTCGACCTGGGGGCGATCCTGCTGTTCGGCGGCGGCTGCCTGATCGGGCTGTTCGCCTTCTCGCGGCTGCTGTGCTGGTTGCTGCTGCGCTTTCACACCGCCACCCTGCAGCTGCTGGTGGGGTTCATCCTCGGCTCGCTGCCGGTGCTGTGGCCCTGGCGCGAGCTGGTGAGCTACCAGCTCGGGCCGGACGGCCAGATGATTCCCCTCGACTACCGTTACCTGACGCCGTCGGCGTTCACCGAAGTGACCGGCGATCCCGCTCAACTGCTGGGAGTGGCGGCGCTGATGCTGGCCGGCGCCGCCCTGGTGTGGAGCATCGGCAGGACCCAGAATGGCGATCAGACCGTTGCCCCGGGCGGGCGACACGAGAACAAGGAGGAAGGTTCCGATGCATAAGGTTTTGCTCATTTCAGGGCTGGCCCTGACCCTGGCGGGCTGCGCCGCCTCCCAGGAAGCCCCGCCGCCGGTGCAGGTCCAGGACCTGTCGTCCAGCCGGTCGGCCGAGCGCCCGGCCAGCTATACCGTCGAGGCCGGCGATACCCTCTACGGTATCGCCTGGCGCCACGACATGGACTACCGCGATCTGGCGCGTCTCAACCGCATCGAGCCGCCCTACAACATCCAGCCGGGCCAGCAGCTGACGCTGGGCGGCAGCGCCAGCGCCGGTAGCAGCAGCGCCAGTGCATCCGGCGGGGCGGTCAGCGCCGCGGCGGCCGGCGGCGCCGTGGCGACCGGCCTCGGCGGCGAGAGCCAGGACGACGGGTCGCTGGACTGGCTGTTGCCTGACGGCAGCACCGAGCGCAGCGGCGACCAGGCGCAGGCCGGGGAGGCCGCCGCCGGAGACGAGGCGGGCAGTGACGGTCCGGGGCCGGTTTACGATCCCGAGAGCCCGGGCGCCGACGGTACCCTGAGCGAGAGCGACCAGGCCGAGCGCCGCAGCCGCGAGGAGCGTGAGCAGGCGACGGCGGAAGGCGAGGCCCAGGCCGCTTCCGACGCCGGGGCGACCCAGACCGCCGAGAGCGAGTCCGAGGCCGAGTCGCAGGCCGATGCCGGCACCCGGGTGGCCGGCGAGCCGGAGGCCGAATCCCGCGAGTCGCGCAGCTACACGCCGGTGGATGAGGTGCCCTGGCAGTGGCCCGTCGACGGCGAGGTGGTCGGGACCTTCGGCGAGGGAGGCAGCATCACCGCCGGCATTGATATCGATGGGCAAAAGGGGCAACCTGTCAAGGCGGCCGGGCCAGGCATCGTGGTCTACGCGGGCAGTGGCGTACGCGGGTACGGCAACCTGATCCTGCTCAAGCACAACGATGAGTTCCTGAGCGCCTATGCCCACAACGACAGCCTGAGGGTCAAGGAAAACGACGTTGTCGAGACCGGCGAGGTGATCGCCACCATGGGCGACAGCGACGCCGAGGATGTCAGGCTGCACTTCGAGGTGCGCAAGGACGGCCAGCCTCAGGATCCGCTGGAGTTTCTGCCCAAGCGTTGAATGAAAAGGGTCGCCAAGCCGCTCGTGTCAGCAAAGCAACACAATACAATGACAACCTCTGACATCGATCGTTTCGAGCATGACACGGTGCTCGATACAACCATGGGGTAACAATCGATGAGCATGCTTGAACGGGACCTGAACGAGGTGGACATGGAGTCGGCAGAGGAGGCCGGTGAGCAGGAGGTCGAACTCGAGACCGCCGCGCCCGATGATGCGGACGCGGCCTTTGAGAAGGCGCTGAGCCGCGAAGACCGCCACTATCACCACAGCCTCGATGCTACCCAGATCTACCTCAACGAGATCGGCTTCTCGCCGCTGCTGACGCCGGAGGAGGAGGTCTTCTACGGCCGCCTCGCCCGCAAGGGCGACCCCGCCGGCCGCTCGCGGATGATCGAGTCCAACCTGCGCCTGGTGGTCAAGATCGCACGGCGCTACCTGAATCGCGGCCTGACCCTGCTCGACCTGATCGAGGAGGGTAACCTGGGGCTGATCCGCGCCGTGGAGAAGTTCGACCCCGAACGCGGCTTCCGCTTCTCCACCTACGCCACCTGGTGGATTCGCCAGACCATCGAGCGGGCGCTGATGAACCAGACCCGCACGATCCGCCTGCCGATCCACGTGGTCAAGGAGCTCAACATCTACCTGCGGGCGGCCCGCGAGCTGACCCAGAAGCTCGACCACGAGGCCACCGCCGAGGAGATCGCCGAACACCTCGACAAGCCGGTAGAGACCGTCAAGAAGATGATGGGGCTCAACGAGCGTGTCTCGTCGGTGGACTATCCCGTGGGGGCGGAGAGCGACAAGCCGCTGATCGAGACGCTGACCGACGACAACGAGCTGGGGCCGGAATCGAATCTGGTGGACGGCGACGTCAAGCAGCACGTCGACGACTGGCTGGCCGAGCTCACCGACAAGCAGTGCGAGGTAGTGGTGCGCCGCTTCGGGTTGCGCGGTCACGAGGCCTCGACCCTCGAGCAGGTCGGCGAGGAGATTGGCCTGACCCGTGAGCGGGTGCGCCAGATCCAGGTCGAAGCGTTGAAGAAGCTGCGCCGCATGCTCGACAAGCAGGGGCTCGACCTCGACGCCATCTTCGAGTGAGCCACCCCTCGAGCCGAAAGCCAGGACCCGCGTCCTGGCTTTCTTCGTTATGACATGTCGATAGTCATATCAACTGCCATTGTGTTGATAAGCATTGATTTTTGCTGGATTTTTGCATTAATTCGGTGTTTGTGGCCGTGAAAACGGCGCCGGTTTGCAAAATAATGGAGGTTTTGCCCTTCCCGGAGACGCCTCGCATGGCAAGACCGCTACGCGCCGATATCGACCTGGACGCCCTGCGTCACAACTACCGCCTGGCCCGCGAGCTGGCACCTCACAGCCAGGCCGTGGCGGTGCTCAAGGCCGATGCCTACGGTCATGGCCTGATCGCCTGCGCGCGGGCCCTGGAGGGGCTGGCACCGGCCTTCGCCGTGGCCTGCATCGAGGAGGCCGAGGCTCTGCGAGAGGGCGGTATCACGGCGCCCGTGGTGCTGCTGGAGGGCATCTTCGAGACCAGCGAGCTCGAGCGCGTCGAGGCCCTGGGCCTGTGGGTGGCGGTGCACAGCGACTGGCAGCTGGACGCCCTGCTGGCGCGTCGCCCGGCGCGGCCCACCCCGGTGTGGCTGAAGGTAGATTCCGGCATGCACCGGCTGGGCTTCCCTCCCGAGCGGGCCGAGGCGGCCTGGCGACGCCTCAGCGAAGCCCCCGAGTGCGTCACCGACCTGCACCTGATGAGCCACTTCGCCACCGCCGATGCCGTCGATACCGCCTACTTTCGCCGCCAGTCGGCGCTGCTGGCCGAGCTTGCCGAGCGGCTCGGCGCGCCCACCTGCCTGGCCAACTCCCCGGCGACCCTGGCCCGCGCCGAGGCCTACGGCGCCTGGAATCGCCCCGGCGTGATGCTCTACGGCAGCGACCCCCTCGAGGCGGCCAACGCCGCCAGCCGGCGGCTTCGCCCGGTGATGACCCTGCATTCGGAGATCATCGCCGTGCGCGAGCTCGAGGCGGGCGAGCCGGTGGGCTACGGCGGCCGCTGGACGGCGTCGCGGCCCTCGCGCGTCGGCGTCGTGGCCTGCGGCTATGGCGACGGCTACGACCGCCACGCTGTGGACGGCACGCCGGTGCTGGTCGACGGCCGCCGCGCCGCCATCGCCGGCAAGGTGTCCATGGACATGCTGATCGTCGACCTGACCGAGCTGCCCGAGGCCGATATCGGCAGCGAGGTGGTGCTGTGGGGGCGGGCGTCGAACGGCGAGGTGCTGTCGGTGGACGAAGTGGCCCGCCACTGCGACACCATCAGCTATACGCTGCTCACCGGGGTGCTGCCCCGGGTGCCGAGGCGCTATCATGGGGGCTGAACCCGAGTAAGAGCGCCCCATGTCCAAGGACGAGACCGCCACACCGACCTCCTTCGCCCATCCCCGTTACTGGCCGACCTGGCTGTCCATCGGTGCCATGCGTGTCGCCGCCTGGCTACCCTGGCGACTCAAGCTGTGGATCGGCCGGGCCATCGGCCTGGCCGCCTGGCGCTTTGCCGGTCGGCGGCGGCACATCACCGAGACCAACATCCGACTGTGCTTCCCGGAGCTGGACGAGGACCAGCGTGCTCGTCTGGTGCGCGAGGCCTTCATCGCCAATGGCATCGGCATCCTGGAGACGGCCACCGGCTGGTGTCGCGATCCCGAGCACCTGCGCCACCGCGTGACCTTCAAGGGGCAGGAGCACATGGCGCGCGCCCAGGCCCAGGGCAAGGGCGTGCTGATCATCGGCATCCACTTCTCGACCCTGGATCTGGGCGGGGCCCTGCATTCGCTGTTCTTCTCCGCCGACGCGGTCTATCGTCCCCACGACAATCCGCTGTTCGAGCGCTTCATGACCCGCGCCCGCTCGCGGATCTTCGGCCGCGCCATCGACCGCTACGACCTGCGCGGCGTGGTGCGCCGGCTCAAGGCCGGCCACAACGTCTGGTATTCGCCGGATCAGGACTTCGGCCGCGACGCCAGCGTCTTCGCGCCCTTCTTCGGCGTCGAGGCGGCGACCGTCAAGCTGACCGCCAAGATCGCTCGCATGACCGGGGCGCCGGTCATGCCGCTGGTCTTCCACCGCAATCCCGACGACCACACCTATACCCTGGAGTACCTGCCGGCGCTGGAAGGCTTCCCCAGCGGCGACGAAGTGGCCGACGCCACCCAGGTCAACGCCGTCATCGAGGCCGCCATCCGCCGTCATCCCGAGCAGTACCTGTGGCTGCACCGCCGCTTCAAGACCCGTCCCAGGGGCGAGCCGAAGCTCTACTGACCCGCGCCACCCTTCGGCGGCAGCTCGCGGGGCAGCGCCAGCCGGTGTCGTCCCCGGGTCAGCCGGTCGCCGACGAAGGCCCGGTCCATGGGATGGTCGGAGATGCGCTCGAGCCGTGCCACGACGCGCTCGGCCATGGCCTGCAGGGCGCTGAGCCGCGTGCCGTCGGCCTCGAGTGACAGCACCTTCAGCGCCTTGAGCAGCCCCAGCAGCACGCTCTGATCGTCGCCGCCGTAGTGCAGCAGCGGCACGAACAGTCGATGCAGCAGGCTGTCGAGGCCTTCCAGCGGCCAGGTCACCCGCAGCCGTTGCTGCTCGTCGAGCAGGGCGTTGGTCGGCTGCCAGGCCAGATGATGGCGCAGCAGGTCGGTCAGGCGATGCAGGCACAGCCGCGCCGTGCCCGGGTCGTTGATGCCCGGCGACAGGGCCTTGATCGCCACCTCCATCAGCTGCGTCATGCCGTGCACGTAGTGTTCGCTCACCGACTCGCCGTCCAGCCGTACCAGGCACTCCTGCAGCGCCTCCTCCCAGGCCGCGTCCGGTGCCTCCTCGGCCTCCAGCATGGCCACGGGGGCGCCCTCGATCAGATAGTCGCCGAAGCGAAAGCTCAGGTGCAGCCGGCCGTTCACGCCTGCCGCCAGCCTCGCCATGGCGGCGAGATCGGCACTCTGGACATAGCCTTCCTGGCGCATCCGGATCTCGTGGCAGGGCGGTCGCGGCAGCGGTCGCGCGTCCATGCATCGCCAGCGCTCTCCCCGCTGACGCGCCTGCTGGCGATGCATGGCCCGGAGCGTGGTGTCATGCAGATCACGGATCACGGCGTCGATCTGGACCGATTGCGAGGCGTTGTGGATGAAATAGACGAACAACCCCAGGCAGTGTACGACCAGGATGCAGGCCAGATAGACGGCGGGCGCCATCCAGCCCCGGGCGTCGTCCGGGGCCATCAGCAGCAGGAGCAGCAGCAGGATGGTGCCGAGGTAGTGGCCCAGTACCCACTGGTGGCGACGCTCGCTGATCAGCCCGAACACCAGCTTGTGGGAGAAGTTGCCGCCGGCCTGGGAGAGGATCGACATGACCATGGAGAAGCTGAACACCATCAGCGAGATCATGCCGCCGAGCAGCGCGGTCATCAGCCCGCGGGCGCCGTCGGGCAGCGGCGGAATCCAGGCCTCGAGGCCATCGGGAAAGCCGACGTCGAGGGTGGTGCTGAGCAGGATCATGAGGCCCAGCAGGCCGTAGCTCGCGGCGGCCAGGGTCGGCAGGTAGGCGATGCTGCTGGCGAAGCGCCGGAACAGCTGAACGGGGTGAAGCAGAAGCGTCGGTGACATGGCCGGTCCTCGCGCGGCCAGGATGACGGCATTCGCGGCGCCGCGCTCCGCCACATCTTCTTATGGCGGCTTAGGCCGCCGCTGTCCAGCGGCCGGGGCCAACGCAAAAACCCCACGACCAGTCGGCCGTGGGGTTGTCGTCCCGCTTCCAGCGCTAGGCTGTCAGCTTAGGCATCAATCCTTTTGTACTTCATGCGATGCGGGGTCTCGTCGCCGACGCGCTTCTTGTGATCCGCCTCGTACTCGGTGTAGTTGCCCTCGAAGAACTCCACGTGCGACTCGCCCTCGAAGGCGAGGATGTGCGTGGCGATGCGGTCGAGGAACCAGCGGTCGTGGGAGATCACCAGGGCGCAGCCGGGGAAGGCCAGCAGGGCTTCTTCCAGGGCACGCAGGGTCTCGATGTCCAGGTCGTTGGACGGCTCATCGAGCAGCAGCACGTTGGCGCCCTGCTTCAGCGTCTGGGCCAGCTGCAGGCGACCGCGCTCACCGCCGGACAGGTCCGACAGGCGCTTCTGCTGGTCGTTGCCCTTGAAGTTGAAGCGGCCGACGTAGGCCCGCGAGGACACCTCGTAGCCGTTGATGTTGAGGATGTCCTGGCCGTCGGACACCGCTTCCCAGACCGTCTGCTTGTTGTCCAGGGCGTCGCGCAGCTGCTCGACGTAGGCGATGTCGACGGTATCGCCCTTGACCACCTCGCCGGTGTCCGGCTGCTCGGTGCCGTTGATCAGCTTGAACAGGGTCGACTTGCCGGCGCCGTTGCCGCCGACGATGCCGACGATGGCGCCGGGCGGAATCGCGAAGTCCAGGTTCTCGTACAGCAGCTTGTCATCGAAGGCCTTGGACACGCCGTGGAACTCGATGACCTTGTCGCCCAGGCGCGGACCGGGCGGAATGTAGATCTCGTTGGTCTCGTTGCGCTGCTGGAAGTCGCCGGACTGCATCTCCTCGAAGCGGTTGAGGCGTGCCTTGCTCTTGGCCTGACGGCCCTTGGCGTTGGAGCGCACCCACTCGAGCTCGTGCTTGATGGCCTTCTGGCGCGAGGCTTCCTGCTTGGCTTCCCGCTCCAGGCGCTGCTCCTTGGCCTCGAGCCACTGGGAGTAGTTGCCTTCGAAGGGGATGCCCTCGCCGCGGTCGAGCTCGAGGATCCAGCCGGCCACGTTGTCGAGGAAGTAGCGGTCGTGGGTGATCGCTACCACGGTGCCGCTGTAGTCGTGCAGGAAGCGCTCGAGCCAGGCCACGGACTCGGCGTCCAGGTGGTTGGTCGGCTCGTCGAGCAGCAGCATGTCGGGGCTGGAGAGCAGCAGGCGGCACAGCGCCACGCGGCGACGCTCGCCACCGGAGAGGTGACCTACCTGGGCCTCCCAGGGCGGCAGGCGCAGGGCCTCGGCGGCCACCTCGAGCTTGCGCTCCAGGTTATGGGCGTCGGCGGCCTCGATGATGTTCTCGAGGCGGGCCTGTTCGGCGGCCAGGGCGTCGAAGTCGGCGTCCGGCTCGGCGTAGGCGGCATAGACGCCGTCGAGCTTCTCCTGGGCCTCCTTGATGGCGCCCAGTGCCTCTTCCACGGTCTCGCGGACGTTCTTCTCGTCGTCGAGTTCCGGCTCCTGGGGCAGGTAGCCGACGTTGATGCCCGGCATCGGGCGGGCCTCGCCCTCGAACTCGGTGTCGACGCCGGCCATGATGCGCAGCAGGGTCGACTTGCCCGCGCCGTTGAGGCCGAGCACGCCGATCTTGGCGCCGGGGAAAAAGGACAGCGAGATGTCCTTGAGAATCTGTTTCTTGGGCGGAACGACCTTGCCCACCCGATTCATGGTGTAGACGTATTGCGCCATGGAAGCTCACTAATGTTTTGAAAAGCAGGATGCGGAGTGCGGGTTGGAGGTTCTGATAGCAGAATCCGCTGGACCACGATGATAGAGCCCGGGCGGAGTAATGGCTAGGTGTGAGGGGAACGGTGCGAGGGGCGAGGGGCGAGACGAAAGGTGCGAGGAACCCCTTGGCGCATGTCCTTGGCCATCGTCTTTCTGTCGCCGCCCCTCGACCCTCACTCCTCCTCGTCGAGGTCCCAGTCGTCGTCGATGGTGCGCCTCAGGCGGCGCTCCTCCAGCAGCGCCTCCAGCCGGCGTCTGGCCTGCAGCTGTTCGGCACGGCTCGCCGGTCGGGCACGGCGATCGTCGTCATCGTTGACGGCCTCGTCGGGGGCGTCGTCATAGGCGTCGTCGTGAAGGGGTGCTTCGTGATAGCTGTTCTGGCGCATGCGAGGTCCTCCCATGGCCGGCCGCGAAGGGCGGCGAAACGGATCCGAACCCCGCGTTGCGCGAGGCCCCAGGGCGCCGTTGCGGGCACCTGACGGCTATATAAGGCGAGACGGGAGGCGATGCAAGTCCCCCGCGCGACATGGCGTGTCGCGCGGGGCGGGAAGGGGAACCGAGAGAGCGTTCGGCGGTTCAGGACAGGCCGTGTTCGGCCTTGAGACGCGCCAGCTCGTGCTGGGCCTCGACGCGGGCGGTGACGTCCTTCTGCACGCCGATGAAGTAGGTGAGGTTGTCCTGCTCGTCGAACACCGGGGTGATCGACAGCTCGTTGTAGAACAGGGTGCCGTCCTTCTTGTAGTTGCGCAGCACCTCGCGGCAGGGGCGGCCCTCGGCGAGCGCCTGACGGATCTCCACCAGCCCCGGCTGATCGCGATCGTCGTTCTGCAGGAAGCGGCAGTCGCGGTAGAGGATCTCGTCGGCGCTGTAGCCGGTCAGGCGCTCGAAGCCCTGGTTGACGTAGATCAGGATGTTCTCGTCGCCTTCCTGTTCGGCGACGACGATGCCGTCCTCGGAGGCATCGACCATGCGTTCGAGCAGGTCGGGGCTGATCATGGCGGGGCGTTTCATCGAGGCATTCCTGTCGCGAGATCGTGATGGACCGCGCCGCGTGCGCGGTCCCGTTGCGAAGTATCATGGCCAGCCGCCGGCCGGATTTCAACGCCGGCTACCCTCATTCGACCTCCGGCAGGCCCTGAGTGCTGGCCGCCGCGGCCAGCGCGGTCGCGGCCAGCGCCAGCAGCAGGGCGCCGTTGCCGAGCCACTGGGCCAGGGCGCCGACCAGCCCGCCGACGATCAGCATCAGTACGCCGGTCAGGGTGTTGGAGAGTGCCACGTAGAGCGCGCGATCCTCGGCGCCGGCCAGGTCGACGACGTAGGTCTTGCGTCCCAGCCGGGCCCCGGCGTGGACGATCACCAGCAGCGCGTAGAGCCCGGCGTAGGGCCAGACGCTGGTGGTCCAGGCCTGGGGCAGCCAGGCCAGCAGCGCGCCGGCCGCGCAGCACACGGCGGTGCCGAGGGCGGCGAGACGCATCACCCGGCGGCTGGAGTCGTCGGCGCGCTTGCCCCAGATCGGGCTGGCCAGCATGCCGGCGAGGCCGGAGACGATCACCAGCACGCCCAGGTCGCCGAGTTCGTCGCCGCTCTGGCGCTGGCCCAGCAGGGCGACGTAGGGCAGTGCCAGGGCGCTCGACAGCAGCAACGCCCGGGACAGGTTGAAGTGGCGGAAGGCACGGTCCTGGCGCAGCAGGCGCAGGCCCTCGCGCAGCGTCGAAGCGATGCTGTCGCCGCCTTCCGAGGCGCCGGGCACCTCGTGGATGCGCGCGGCGCACAGCGCATTCACGGCCCAGCCCAGGGCGGCCACCCCCAGCAGCGCGGCCAGGGCGAGCTCGCCGGGGCGGTCACCGAAGGCCATCAGCACCACGCCGGCGGCCAGGGTGGCGGCGCCGGCCAGGCTGCCGCTCCAGCCCATCAGGGTGCCCCGGCGCTGCTTGGCGATGGTCTTGCCCAGCACGTCCTTGGTGGCGATCGACGACAGGCCGCGGGCCAGTGACAGCACCACCAGCACGGCGAGCACCAGGGCGCCGCCTAGCCCGCCCCGGCCGAACAGCGCCAGCAGGGCCAGGGCGGCCGCGGCCAGCGCCTGGAGCAGGGCGCCGACCACCCACACGCCCTTGCGCTCGGGGCGGCCGCGGATGACGCCGGCCACGAACACCTGGGGCAGCAGGGCGCCGGCCTCGCGGATCGGCACCAGCAGACCGACCATCCAGATCGGCGCGCCGATGGCGCCGAGCAGCCAGGGCAGTACCAGCCGGGCACTGGCCAGCTCGTCGGCGAGCTTGTTGCCCAGCGATGCCGCCAGATGCAGGAAGAAGTTGCGCGGCTGCTCCTGGCAGGCCTCGTCGGGGATGTCCTTGCACATCCGGCTGTCCTCGTCGCCGGTCAGCCGCTCGTAGAGGCGGGTCTGGCTGATCTCGGGGGCGGCCATGGTGGCTCCTCGCTGGTAGGATGAAGCGCTCATTGTTGCGACAGGAAGGGCATCGTGTCACGTATTCGCATTCACTACTGTACCCAGTGCCAATGGCTGCTGCGCAGTGCCTGGTACGCCCAGGAGCTGCTCTCGACCTTCGGTGAGGACCTCGAGGAGGTCAGCCTGGTGCCGTCCCACGGCGGCTACTTCGAGATCTTCTGCGACGAGCAGAGCCTGTGGGAGCGCAAGCGCGATGGCGGTTTCCCCGACAGCAAGACGCTGAAGCAGCGCGTGCGCGACCGCCTCGACCCGACGCGGGAGCTGGGACACATCGATCGCTGAGTCGGCCGTCTGCCGGCTCGATACCTAGCAGGGAGAGCTTATGACAACGGATCGTCGCGCCATGCTCTACGGGCTGGGCGCCGTGGCGCTCTGGTCCACGGTGGCCACCGCCTTCAAGGTGGCGCTCGAGCGGATGACGCCGCTGGAGCTGATGTGGCTCGCGGCGCTGGTGTCCTGGGCGCTGATCGGCGCGCTGGTGGTGCGCCGGGGCCTGCTCGGCGAGGCGCTGAAGCGCGGCTGGCGCACCGCGGCCTGGGCGGGGCTGATGAATCCGGTGGCCTATTACCTGGTGCTGTTCGCCGCCTATGACCGTCTGCCGGGGCAGGAGGCGATGGCGCTGAACTACACCTGGGCGCTGGCCATGGCGCTGCTGGCGGTGCCGATCCTCGGCCAGCGGCTTACGCTCGTGGACGCGCTGGCCGGGCTGGTGGCCTATTCGGGGGTGTGGGTGATCGCCACCCGTGGCGCGGTGCTCGACGTGGCCTTCGCCGACCCGCTGGGCGTGGGGCTGGCGCTGGTCTCGACGCTGATCTGGGCGCTCTACTGGCTGCTCAACGTGCGCGACCGGCGCCCGCCGCTGGTGGCCCAGTGGCAGAACTTCAGCGTCGGGGTGCCGGTACTGACCGGGCTGTTGCTGTTCGGGCCGGGTTTCCGGTGGCACGGCCTCGACGGGCTCGCCGCCGGGGTCTACGTGGGCCTGTTCGAGATGGGCATCGCCTTCGTGCTGTGGCAGCTGGCGGTGGGCACGGTGTCGCGCACCGCCAAGGTCTCCAACCTGATCTTCCTGTCGCCGCCGGTGTCGCTGATGCTGCTCTACCTGGTCGTCGGCGAGCCGATCCTGCCCTCGACCCTGGTGGGGCTGGTGCTGATCCTCGGCGGACTGGTGCTGCAGCAGTGGCAGAAGGCGCCGGCTGCGCCGGGCGACGCCTAGTCTCTCCGTACGGCCAGCGCCACCCCTTCCTCTTCCAGCAGCGGCGCCAGCGCCGGCCAGACGTTGTCGAGCAGCGTGGGCTGGGCGGCCGCCGTGGGATGGATGCCGTCGTCCTGCATCAGCGAGTCGTCCAGCGCCACGCCCTCCAGCAGGAAGGGCACCAGCGCCACCTCGAAGCGGTCGGCGAGCTCGTCGTAGACCCCGGTGAAGGCGTCGCGGTAGGCCGGCCCGTAGTTGGGCGGAATGTCGATGCCGAGCAGCAGCACCTCGGCGTCGGCGGCCCGGCTCTGCTCGATCATGCCGGCCAGGTTGGCGCGCATCTGCTGCGGCGGCAGGCCGCGCAGGCCGTCGTTGCCGCCCAGTTCCAGCACCACCAGGTCGGGGGCGTGCTCCTCGAGCAGCGCCGGTAGCCGCGTCGCGCCGCCGCTGCTGGTCTCGCCGCTGATGCTGGCGTTGATCACCCGGGCCTTTCCCTCCAGCCGCCGGGCCAGCAAACTGACCCAACCGGCCTCGCGCTCGATGCCGTAGGCGGCGCTCAGGCTGTCGCCCATCACCAGCACCCGCGGGCGCTCGGCGGCCGCCGCCGGGACGGCCACCAGCACCAGCAGCGTCCACAGCAGGCACGCCGTCAGGACGCCTTGGGCTCGACCAACAGGGATGCGCTTTCTCATGACCGACCTCATGTCCGACTCCTCGCCAGCAAACCTTCATCCTATGCTACGCGCCGCCCACCTGACCAAGCGGGTGGAGAGCGGCGAGCGTTCGCTGACCATTCTGAGTGATCTTGCCCTCGAGGTGTTCCCCGGCGAGACGCTGGCCATCCTCGGCCAGAGCGGGGCGGGCAAGTCGACCCTGCTCGGCCTGCTGGCCGGGCTCGACGCACCGAGCGGCGGCGAGCTCGAGCTGTTCGGCGAATCCCTCGGCGAGCTTGACGAGGACGGCCGCGCCGGGCTTCGCGCCGGACGGGTCGGCTTCGTGTTCCAGAACTTCCAGCTGCTGCCGACGCTGACCGCGCTGGAGAACGTGCTGCTGCCGCTGGAGCTGGCCCCGGACGGCGACGCCGAGGCCCGCGCCCGCGAATGGCTCGGCCGGGTGGGGCTCGGCGAGCGCCTCGATCACCTGCCCAAGCAGCTTTCCGGCGGCGAGCAGCAGCGCGTGGCCCTGGCCCGCGCCTTCGTCACCGGCGCCGAGCTGGTGTTCGCCGACGAGCCCACCGGCAACCTCGACCCCGCCACCGGCGAGCGCATCATCGACAGCCTGTTCGCTCTCAATCGCGAGGCCGGTACCACCCTGGTGCTGGTCACCCACGATCTGGCCCTGGCGCGGCGCTGCGATCGCTGCCTGCGGCTCGTCGACGGGCGACTCGAGGCGATCGCGCGCGAGGAGGCCGAGGCATGATGCGCCACGCCGTAGCACTATCGTGGAGGGGCCTCAGGCGCGACCTGCGGGCCGGCGACGTGCGCGCGCTGTTCCTGGCGCTGACCCTGGCGGTGGCCGCCGCCACCATGATCGGCTTCTTCCTCGACCGCCTGGAGCGCGGCCTGACCCGCCAGGCCGGCCAGCTGCTGGGCGGCGACGTGGTGCTCGAGCAGTCGCGGCCCTTCGATCCCGAGCTGCGCCGCGCCTTCGAGGACGCCGGCCTCGCGCTCTCCGATCAGGTCGACATGGTGTCGATGGTCAGCGCCGGCGAGGCCTTCCAGCCGGTGGGCGTGAAGGCGGTCGACGATGCCTACCCCCACTACGGCGAGTCCGTGGTCGACCGCGGCTCGGGCCCTGAGGCGCTGCCCCGCGGGCCCGAGCGCGGCGGCGCCTGGGTCGCCCCGCGCCTGGCGCAGCTGCTCGACCTCGAGCTCGGCGACACCCTGCGCCTGGGCCAGGCCGAGCTCGAGGTGAGCGGGGTGATCGAGCGCGAGGCCGATCCCTCGGCCGGCTTCTCCAGCTTCAACCCGCGGCTGATGGTGCACGTCGACGATCTCGAGGCCACCGGGCTGATCCAGCCCGGCTCGCGCATCGAGTACGAGCTGCTGGCCGCCGGCCCGCCCGAGGCGGTGGAGGCGATCACGCCTCGGCTCGAGCGCCTGCGCGCCGAGGGCGTGGAGGTGCAGGATGTGCGCCGCGACCGGCCGCGGCTCGGCAGCGCGCTGTCCCGGGCCGACCGTTACCTGAGCCTGGCCGGGCTCGCTGCGGTGCTGCTGGCCGGCGTGGCGGTGGCCATGGCCACCCGGCGCTACGTGGAACGCCACCTGGACACTGCGGCGCTGCTGCGCTGCTTCGGGGCCCGCCAGGCCGAGCTGGTGCGGCTGTTCGCCCTGCAGCTGCTGTGGCTGGCGCTGGCGGCCTCGGCACTGGGCGCGCTGCTGGGGCTGGCCGGCCAGGCGCTGCTGCTGGCGCTGCTCGGCCGGCTGCTGGCGGTGGAGCTGCCACCGCCGGGACCGATGCCGCTGGCGCTCGGCGTGCTGACCGCGCTGGCGGTGCTGGCCGGCTTCGCCGGGCCGACCCTGCTGCGCCTGCGGCGGGTCAGCGCGCTCAAGGTGCTGCGCCGCGAGCTGGACCCGCTGCCGGCCTCCGCCTGGTGGGTGGTGGGGGCGGCGGCGCTGGTGTTCGGCGCGCTGCTGTGGCTCTACTCCGGCGATCCGATCCTGTCGCTGTCCTTGCTGCTCGGCGGCGGCCTGGCGCTGGCGGTGCTGTGGGGCCTGGGTGGGCTGCTGCTCGGCGGCGTGCTGGCGCTGTGCTCGCGGCTGCCGGCGCGCGGCGGGGCCGGATACCTGCAGGCGCTGCGCCTGGGCGGGCGCCAGCTGGCCCGGCGCCGCGCCGCCAGCCTCGGCCAGCTGCTGGCGTTCTCGGTGGCGCTGTTCGCCATGGCGATGATCGCCCTGGTGCGCGGCGACCTGCTCGACGCCTGGCGCGAGCAGCTGCCCGAGAACACGCCCAACCAGTTCGCCATCAACATCCAGCCCGGCGAGCGCGACGCCTTCGCCGCGGCCCTGAACGAGGGCGCCGAATCGCGCAGCGATCTTTACCCCATGGTGCGCGGCCGGCTCACCGCCATCGACGGTGCCGAGCCCCGCGAGGCGGTGCCGGCGGAGGCGCGCGGCGACAACGCGCTGCGCCGCGAGCTCAACCTGACCTGGCGCGCCGACCCGCCGGAGGGCAACCGGCTGGTGGCGGGGGAGTGGTTCGACGCCGAGGCGGCGACGGGCGGCGAGGCCGCGACGCCGGTGCCGATCTCGCTGGAGAGCGGGCTGGCCGGACGGCTGGGGCTCGAGCTCGGCGACGTGCTGACCTTCACCGTCGGCAGCGCCACCATCGACGGCGAGATCACCAGCCTGCGCGACCTGGACTGGGACAGCTTCCGGCCCAATTTCTACGTGATCTTCCCGCCGGGCGTGCTGGAGCGCTTCGGCCACAGCTATATCACCGCCTTCCATCTGGCGCCCGACGAGCGCGCGCTGCCGGGCCGGCTGGTGCGCGACTTCCCCGGCGTCACCCTGCTCGACGTGGAGGCGATCCTCGAGCGGGTCCGCGAGGTGCTGTCGCAGGTCACCCGGGCCGTGGAACTGGTGCTGGTGCTGGTGCTGCTGGCCGGGATCAGCGTGCTGCACGCCGCCCTGGCCGCCAGCCTGCCGGTGCGCGCCCATGAGGCCGGGCTGCTGCGGGTGTTCGGCGCCGGCGACCGGCTGCTGCGCCGGGTGCAGGGCGCCGAGTTCGCGCTGCTGGGGCTGGCCAGCGGCCTGCTGGCCGCGGCGCTGACCGAGCTGGCCGCGGCCGGGCTCTACGGCGGCTGGCTCGACCTGACGCCGCGCTGGCATCCGGCGCTGTGGCTGGCGCTGCCGCTGGGCGGGGCGCTGCTGGTCGGCGCCATCGGCCAGTGGCTGTCGCGGGGCATCCGGCGCCGGGCGCCCGCCGAGAGTCTGGGGCTGCTGGGCGAAGCATGAGGATGACGGAATGAAGGAATCGCTGCGCTATGCACTGCTCGAGGCCCAGCTGGAGCTGGCCCGCCAGGCCTCGCGCTCGGTGGTGCTGGTGGTCACCGGCCACGCCGCCGCCGGCAAGACGGCGCTGATCAACGAGCTCAACCATCGCCTCGAGAATCGCCTGACCGAGGTGCACGCCCTGGCGCCGAGCAGCGAGGAGCGCGAGCGTCCCTACTGGTGGCGCTACTGGCGTCGCCTGCCGGCCCGCGGGCGGGTCGGCGTGTTCGTCCACGGCTGGTACGGCGATGCGCTGTTCGCCCGTACCGAGCAGCGCCTGGGGGAGGGCGCCTTCCACGACCGCCTGGCCGAGATCCGTGCCTTCGAGGCCGAGCTGGCCGCCGAGAACGTGGCGATCGTCAAGCTGTGGCTGGACATCGACCGCGACGTCCAGGGGCGCCACCTGAAGGCGCTGTGGCACGACCCCGAGCGGGCCTGGCAGGTCAAGGATCACGACTGGCAGCGCCATCTCCAGTACCACGCTCTGGATGCCCTGGGCCGCGAGATGCGCGAGGCCACCGAGGCCGATCATGCGCCCTGGCTCCGCCTGGCCGGGGGCCCCGAGGAGACGCCGATCAAGGCCCTGGCCCAGAGGCTGGTGGCGGCCATGGCCGGCCCGCTGCCCGATGTCGAGTCGCCGCTCACCACGCCCACGGCGGGCATCGGGGCGCCGCCGCGGCTGTCGGACCTCGACGCCGCGTCGCCCGAGGCCATGGACAAGGCCACCTATCGGGAACGCCTCAAGGAGGCCCAGGCCCGATTGGCCGGCAACGCCCGCGAGATCCAGCGTCGGCGGATTCCCGTGGTACTGGCCTTCGAGGGCCAGGACGCCGCCGGCAAGGGCGGCTGCATCCATCGCCTGACCTCGGCGCTCGACGCTCGCCAGTATCGCGTCCATCGCATCGCCGCGCCCAGCGAGGAGGAGCGCGCCCACCCCTGGGCCTGGCGCTTCTGGCAGCGGTTGCCGCTGGATGGCCGGGTGGCGATCTTCGATCGCTCCTGGTACGGCCGGGTGCTGGTGGAACGCGTCGAGGGCCTGGCCGAGCCGGCCGCCTGGCGCCGCGGCTATGACGAGATCCGCCGCTTCGAGCGCCAGCTGCTGGCCCATGGCGCGGTACTCGGCAAGCTGTTCCTGGCGGTCGACAAGGACGAGCAGCTGCGCCGCTTCCGTGCGCGCGCCGAGACGCCCCACAAGCGCCACAAGCTGACCGAGGAGGACTGGCGCAATCGCGAGCGCTGGGACGACTACCGGCGGGCGATCGACGACATCTTTGTGCATACTCATGACGTCGACGGGGGCTGGGCCCTGATCGACGCCAATGACAAGCGCCGCGCCCGGCTGGCGGTGCTGGACCACGTCAACCGCCTGCTCGAGGCGCGTCTCGCCGAACCGCGCTGACGCCCCCCAGGCGCGATCACCAGGGAGGTGAACCCCCATGCGCAAGTCCTTGATGCGTAACGTCCTGATGCGCAAGTCCCTGATACGTCAGGCTCCGTCACGAGGCGCCGTGCTCGCCGCGTTTCTCGCCGTGCTGCCCTGCGGCCTGGCCCAGGCCGATGCCGAGCGCCTCGAGGCCGACCTGCGCGAGCGCTTTGCCGCCGCCGGCGAGTTCTCGATCGGCGAGGTCTCCGACAGCCTGCTCGGCGGCGAGACCCGCGCCGAGGACCTGAGCCTGGTCGACGTCGACGGCTCGCGACTGGACGTGGCCCGCTACGTGGTCGAGGGCGACTACGAGGACCCCGAGGCGATCGTGATGGAGGGCCTGCGGCTCGAGCGCACTGGCCGCGATGCGGGCGTGCTGACCGCCGACCGGCTGCGCCTCGACGGCCCCGGCGGGCCGCTGCCCTGGCACGAGGGCCGGCTGGGCGATGCGGCCTTCGAGGCCGACGCTCTGAGCGCCGAAGGGCTGCGCCTGGCGCTCGAGTCGGGGCTGATCACCTCCGCCGACGGCAAGAAGACCCTGAGCCCGCAGGTGTCGACGAGCGGCTGGCTGACGGCGCAGCGGCTCGAGGCCGAGGGGCTCACGGCGACCGGCGTCGGCCGCCTGGAGATGAGCGGCATCGAGGGCCACGCCGAGGGGCTGGAGGATCTGGGGGCGGGAGACCTCACCCTGGCCTCGCTGAGCCTCGAGGGCCTGAGCCACCCACCGGGCGATCCCGAGGCGGCGACCCTGGATCGCTTCGAGCTGAACGACATGTCGATCGTCGCCGATCATCTGGTGGCCGATCTGGCACGCTTGAGCGTCGACGGCGACATGCACGACGGCGAGGGCCGTGCCCGGCTCGAGGCCCTCGAGCTGGACCTGGCGCGGATGATCGAGCTGGCCCCGGCCGAGGAGCGCACCCGGCTGCGTCTGGCCAGCAACGTGCTCACCGGCGGCAGCGGGCAGCTGCGGCTGGACGCCGAGTTCGACGGCCGCTGGGAGGCGCTGGGCCAGAAGAGCCTGCTCTCCGGCGACGGCACGATCACCGCCGCCGACGCCTTCCGCTGGGCGTTCGACAGCGAGCTGCCGGTGCGCCTTCCCGAAGGCGTGGAGCCGGCCGCCTATCTGGCCGAGATGACCGACCTGAGCGGGGTGACCCTGCTCGGCGGGCGCATCGAGACCACCCTCGGCGACCTGGGGCTGTTCGGGCGCGTGCCGGCGGTGATGGCCGCCAGCCGCGGCGTGAGCGAGGCCGAGTTCCTCGATCAGGCGCGCACCCAGGCCAGGGGCTTCGGCACCATGCTCGGGCCCGAATTCGGCCAGCTGCTGGACGGCCTGGTGGACATGATGGCTGGCCGGGCCAGCGAGGTGACGGTGGCGTTGACCCTGCCGCCGGAGAGCGACGCGGACGTGCTCGCCGCCGACCCGCTGGGCCTGCCGAGCAAGCTCTCGATGGCCGTGGAGACGCGCTGAGCCGCGCGGCGCGGGAGCCTTCAGAATTACTGAAGCGCACATGAGAAATCATGGGGCGCCGCATGACGGGGTTTCATGTGAAAGCCGCCATACGCTGGGGTATGATTGCGGCCTTCGATTTCCCCGTTGATGCGAGGTTTCCCGCCGATGTTCAGCCGTGACATGCAGATTGCCGGTTTCGATGATGCCCTGTTCGATGCGATGCAGAAGGAAAGCACGCGTCAGGAAGCGCACATCGAGCTGATCGCTTCCGAGAACTATGCCAGCCCCCGCGTCATGGAGGCCCAGGGCAGCCAGCTGACCAATAAGTACGCGGAAGGCTATCCCGGCAAGCGCTACTACGGCGGCTGCGAGTACGTCGACGTGGTCGAGCAGCTGGCCATTGATTACGCCAAGGAACTGTTCGGCGCCACCTACGCCAACGTCCAGCCGCACTCCGGCTCCCAGGCCAACGGCGCCGTCTTCCAGGCGCTGGTCACCCCGGGCGACACCGTGCTGGGCATGAGCCTGGACGCCGGCGGTCACCTGACCCACGGCGCCAAGCCGAACTTCTCCGGCAAGCACTACAACGCCGTGCAGTACGGCATCGACGAGAACGGCCGCATCGACTATGACCAGGTCGCCCAGCTGGCGCGCGAGCACCAGCCGAAGATGATCATCGCCGGCTTCTCCGCCTACTCACAGATCATCGACTGGGCCAAGTTCCGCGAGATCGCCGACGAAGTGGGCGCCTACCTGCTGGTCGACATGGCCCACATCGCCGGCCTGGTGGCCGCCGGGGTCTACCCGAGCCCGCTGCCCCACGCCCACGTGGTCACCACCACCACTCACAAGACCCTGCGCGGCCCGCGCGGCGGCCTGATCCTCTCCAGCGCCAACGACGAGGCGGTCGAGAAGAAGCTGCAGGCCGCGGTCTTCCCGGGCATCCAGGGCGGTCCGCTGGAGCACGTCATCGCCGCCAAGGCGATCTGCTTCAAGGAAGCCATGGCGCCCGAGTTCAAGACCTACCAGGAGCAGGTGCTGAAGAACGCCAAGGCCATGGCCGGCGTGTTCATCGAGCGCGGCTTCGACATCGTCTCCGGCGGCACCGAGGACCACCTCTTCCTGCTGTCCCTGGTCAAGCAGGGCGTGACCGGCAAGGACGCGGACGCTGCCCTGGGCCGCGCCCACATCACCGTCAACAAGAACGCCGTGCCGAACGACCCGCAGAGCCCGTTCGTGACCTCCGGTCTGCGCATCGGTACCCCGGCGGTGACCACCCGCGGCTTCGGCGAGTCCGAGTGCGGCGAGCTGGCCGGCTGGATCTGCGACATCCTCGACGTGCTGGCCAAGGGCGAGGACACCTCCGCCATCGAGGCCGAGGTCAAGGGCAAGGTCGAGGCCGTCTGCGGCCGTCTGCCGGTCTATCGCTAAGCGCCTGACCCAGGTCTGACGCGCAAGCGTGCGCCCCGTCCCGGTTCTCCGGGGCGGGGCGCCTTGCGTCTGTGGCTTCGCCGTCTGGCGTTTCAGGCCCAATAGGCGGTCGCGAATCCCGCCTGTTCGACGCTTCGGCCGGGGTGGGCGGGCGTTAGGCTTGGCGCTCCGCCATACCATTGCCGAGTCGAGCCATGCAGCATCCCCGCGGCCTGTCCCGCCACGAGTCCCTCCTGCCGGATCATCACCACGACGAGAGCGGTCACGGCTGGATGGTCAGCTATATCGACGTGATGACCCTGCTGGTCGCGCTGTTCGTGCTGATGATCGCGCTGACGCATCGCACCGACGACGCCGCGCCGGACGCGGACGAGACGGTGATCGCCGAGGTGGCCGGGGCCGACGGGGCGTCGCGTCGTCTCGGCGTGCCGCTGCCGGCGGCGCTGAGCCAGGCGTTGGCCGAACCGACGGCGCCAGCGAGGCGACCGGGCCTCGCACCGTCGGTGATCTCGGCGGCGCTGGGCGTGGCCGGCCTGCCATCCCGCGCCGCGCTGCCGGCACCGCCCGCGCTGCTGGCGCGTCAGGCATCAGCCGACGCCGAGCCCGAGCCGATGCCGCGGCTGCCGATGCTGGCACTGCCCGAGGGCCTCGACCGTGAGGCGCCGCTGGCCGACTACATGGTGATCCTCACCGACCGGCTGCCCGCCGGCGTGGCGCCGGCCCCGGAGGCCGCCGAGACGCTGACCCTCGCCGCCCGCGAGGTCGCCGAGGCGGTGGCCGCCGCGCCCTATCTGCCGGACCTCGATGGCGTCGAGGTGTCCCGGGTGCCGGAGGGGGTGCGCCTGCGGGTCGAGGATCGGCTGCTGTTCCCCTCCGCCCAGGCCGATCTCACCGACGAGGGGCGTGCGCTGATCGCCGAACGGCTGCGCGAGGTGGTGGACAGCCAGCCCGGCGAGGTCGAGGTGCAGGGGCATACCGACAGCCGGCCGATCCAGACGCCGCGCTTCCCTTCCAACTGGTCGCTGTCCAGCGCCCGGGCCATTGCCATCGTCGAGGCGCTGATCGAGGACGGCGTCGACCCCGCGCGGCTGCGCGCCGTGGGGCTGGCCGACACCCGGCCGCTGGCCGGCAACGACACCGCCGAGGGCCGCGCCCGCAACCGCCGGGTCGAGGTGGTCATCCAGGCGCGCTGACGTCGCCTTTACGGCGTCCGGCACTTTCTTTCCTGCTTACCAGCCCAGCATGCCGCGCAGGTCGTTGTTCATCGGCAGCCGCATGCTGGCCGCGCTCAGCACCATGGCGTCGCTGCTGCGGATCAGCCGCATGCTCATGTACAGGTTCTGCTCGCTCTGGGCGTAGGTGCCCACCAGGATGGCGCGGGCGCCGTGGTTGGCGGTCAGCCGTTGCGCCTGGCGCGACAGCATCAGCTCGCCGGTCTGTTCCTGGATGAACAGGCTGCCGCGCATTCTGACCTCGCGAACGTCCAGGCCGGCCTGGGTCAGCGCGGACGCGGCGATCTCGGTAGCCATGCGTCCCAGGGTGGAGGAACGGCTGAGATCGTCGATATCGGCGAAGGAGGCGGCGATGATGGGATCGTAGCGTTCAAGGCCGGGGTTGGCCTCGACCATCTCGGCCGCGGCTTCCTCGATGACCTCGTTCAGTGTTGGCGGCGGGGGAGGATCGTCATTGCCCATGCCGGGCAGGTTGGCGCAGGCGCTGAGCGTCAGGCTCAGGGCGATGGTCGGCAGCAGGCGCCGGCAGGAGCGCAGAGAAGACAGCATGGTGAGGCTTACCATTGTGAAGAGACCGAGACGCTGGGCGGGGGCGGCGGTGCTTGTCTAACCGCCCGGTCAGGGGCGTACTGACCCCGATCGCCGCGATTGATGTAGTAGAGGTTGGAGGAGGAGTACAGAACCTCGGTGCCGTCCAGCACCTGGGTGGTGATGATCACCTCCTCGTCGCCGGTGTGGGTCCAGCTGCCGCTGACCACA
This sequence comes from Halomonas sp. HG01, assembly GCF_000968715.2. Lineage (NCBI taxonomy): Bacteria > Pseudomonadati > Pseudomonadota > Gammaproteobacteria > Oceanospirillales > Halomonadaceae > Halomonas > Halomonas sp. HG01. Next base: position 594,642 of record NZ_CP022134.1, read on the forward strand.
TCGGCTCCCATCGCGGCGGGAATGAGTCCCAGCGCGGGTTCGGCCCAGTGGTTGAAGGGCACCGTGGCCACGGCCACGCCGGCGGCCAGCGCGGTGAAGGCGCCTTCCGTCGGCCGCACGAAGCCACGATCCCGGTGATGAACGACCTCGACGTCGAAGCGCACCTCTAGAGCGCTCAGCGGGTCGAGTGTCACCGGGGCGCCGCCGCTGACCAGTTCGCTGGTCAGCAGGGCGCGGTATCCCCGGGCGAATTCGCCGTTCTCCGGCGCCGAGGCTGGTGCCAGATAGAGCGGCCGGAAGCGCAGGCGTTCGCTGTCGAGCATGCGGTCGGCCTCGTGGCGGGCCAGTATCTCCCAGTGATGGGCGGCCTGCATGCGCTGCTGCTCGCTGTAGGGATAGGTCGTGGCCACGGGGGCCTGTGCCATGTGGCGATAGAAGCAGCCCGTCTGCAGGGCGGCCAGCGCCAGGACCAGGCAGCTTCGGGCGAGTCGGCGTGATGCGAACACCGGCGGTTCCTTTTCTCGATGCGATGGTGGCGGATGCGATGCTTGTCGAGGGTATCGGCCGCGCCGACGATGACTTGAGCCAAGGCGCGGGATGCGCGGCTTGGTTATGCTCGAAGAAGAGTCCCAGGGCGCGCAGGGGAGGTGGTCATGTCGAGCTTGACCTTTCTGGGGGCGGTGGGCGAGGTCACCGGCTCTCGCTATCTGCTCGAGGTGGACGGCGAGCCCCGCCCTCACCGGCTGCTGCTGGAATGCGGCCTGCACCAGGGGGGACGCGAGGCCGAAGGCGCCAATGCCGTGCCCTTCGGACGTCTGGCCGAGGAGCTCGAGTCGGTGGTGATCTCCCACGGCCATCTCGACCATGCCGGGCTGCTGCCGAAGCTGGTCCGCGAGGGCTATCGCGGGCCGATCCACTGCACCGCGGATACCGCCGAGCTGCTCGAGATCATGCTGGTCGACGCCGCCTTCGTGATGGCCAGGGACGTGGAGTGGGAGAACCGCTGGCGGGCGCGGGCCGGCAAGTCCGCCATCGAGCCGCTCTACGACGAGGACGACGTGGCCCGCACCCTGGCCCAGTGTGAGCCGCATCGTTACGGCCAGCCGGTGGCGTTGCCCGGCGGCGTCACCCTGGTGTTCCGCGATGCCGGCCACATCCTCGGCTCGGCGGTGGTCGAGCTGTCGATCCCCTCCGGTGGCCAGCGGCGGCGGCTGGTGTTCTCCGGCGACCTGGGCAACCCCGACTCGGTGCTGATGAAGGACCCGGAGAAGGTCCATGACGCCGATGTGGTGCTGATGGAGAGCACCTACGGCGATCGCGATCATCGCCCCCTCGACGACACCCTCGAGGAATTCCGCCGGGTGCTCGAGGAGGCCCACGTCGACGGCGGCAACGTGCTGATCCCGGCCTTCGCGGTGGGGCGCACCCAGGAGATCCTCTACCACCTGAGCGTGCTCTACCACAAGGGGCGCCTGCCCCAGCAGCTGGTGTTCCTCGACAGCCCCATGGCGATCCGCGTCACCGAGCTCTATGGGCGCAAGCGCAAGGCGCTCGACCCCGAGGACCTGAAGGTGCTCAACGTCGCCGCCCACGGCGACCCCGATCAGTACCTGCCGAACCTGCGCCTGACCCGCGACGTGGAGGAGTCGATGGCCATCAACCGCATCCACGGCGGGGCCATCATCATCGCCGGCTCGGGCATGTGTACCGGTGGGCGCATCGTCCATCACCTGCGCTACAACCTGGAACGTGAAAGCACTCACCTGGTGATCGTCGGCTTCCAGGCCGAGGGCACGCTGGGGCGCCAGCTGGTCGAGGGGGCCGAGCGGGTGCGGGTGCTGGGCGAGGATCTGGCGGTCAAGGCCCGGGTACACACCCTGGGCGGCTTCTCGGCCCATGCCGGCCAGCAGGAGCTGATCGGCTGGGCGGGCGCCTTCCACGATCGCCCCCGGTTCTTCCTGGTGCACGGCGAGCCCGGGGCCCAGCGGGCGCTGCAGGCGGCGCTGGCCGAAGCCGGCATCGAGGCCGAGATCGCGACCTACCGCCAGCGCATCGAACTCTGATTGCTCTCCGACTTTTCCAGCCAGGCTCCCATCTTGCCTTCATGGCGCACAGGTGCTGCGTCTGGCCTATGGCGCAGTGCTATCTGCCGGCGCGCTATATATAAAAAATAAGTCTAACGTTAGAACAAAATATCTTGTTATGCTGCGGCTATCGCCAACCGCCATCGGGACGCGCCGCGTCCGTCGCTCTTCACCCTCTGCTGCACACGGAGGCACCCCATGTCCCAGCAGCCCATCGTCACGGCCTTCTTCGACGAGCCCACCAACACCTTCAGCTACGTGGTCCGCGACCCGGACTCCACGTCCTGCGCCATCCTCGATTCGGTGCTCGACTTCGACTACGCCGCCGGCCACACCGACGTGCGTTCGGCCGATGCCATCATCGCCTTCATCGCGCGCGAGGGGCTCAGCGTCGAGTGGGTGCTCGAGACCCACGTCCACGCCGACCACCTCTCGGCGGCGCCCTACCTGCACCAGAAGCTCGGCGGCCGCACCGGCATCGGCGCGCGCATCGTCGAGGTGCAGGAGATCTTCGGCAAGGCCTTCAACGCCGGCACCGAGTTCGCCCGCGACGGCAGCCAGTTCGACCGCCTGTTCGAGGAGGGCGACACCTTCGCCATCGGCGGCCTCGAGGGCCGGGTGCTGCACACCCCGGGCCACACGCCGGCCTGCCTGACCTACGTGATCGGCGACGCGGCCTTCGTCGGCGACACCCTGTTCATGCCCGACTACGGCACCGCGCGCTGCGACTTCCCCGGCGGCGATGCCCGCACCCTCTATCGCTCCATCCAGAAGGTGCTGGCGCTGCCTGCCGAGACGCGGCTGTTCCTGTGCCACGACTACAAGGCGCCGGATCGCGAGGCGTTCCGGCACGAGACCAGCGTGGCCGAGCAGCGCGCGCATAACATCCACGTCCACGAGGGCGTCGGCGAGGATGACTTCGTGACCCTGCGCACCGAGCGCGACGCCACCCTGGGCATGCCGCGGCTGATCATCCCCTCGGTGCAGGTCAACATGCGCGCCGGCGAGATGCCGCCGGCCGAGGACAACGGCCAGGTCTACCTCAAGGTGCCGCTCAACCGTTTCTGATATCGGGAGACCCTGTCATGAGCGCGAGACCACGATGACGCCCTCACGCTGGATTCCGCTGATCGGCTGGCTGCACGGCTACCGGCGCGACACCCTGGCCCGGGACCTGCTGGCGGCGGTGATCGTCACCCTGATGCTGGTGCCCCAGGCCCTGGCCTATGCGCTGCTGGCCGGCCTGCCGCCGGAGGTGGGGCTCTATGCCAGCATGCTGCCGCTGGTCCTCTACGCGATCTTCGGCACCAGCGCCACCCTGGCGGTGGGGCCGGTGGCGGTGGCCTCGCTGATGACCGCCTCGGCGCTGTCCGCCATCGCCCCGCCGGGCAGCGCCGAGTACGTGGGCGGTGCCCTGGTGCTGGCGGCGCTCTCCGGGGCGATGCTGGTGGCCATGGGGCTGCTGCGGCTGGGCTTTCTCGCCAACTTCCTGAGCCATCCGGTGATCTCGGGCTTCGTCACCGCCTCGGGGATCCTGATCGCCGCCAGTCAGCTGCGTCATCTGCTCGGCGTCGAGGCCTCGGGTCACACCCTGGTCGAGATGGTCATGGCGCTGGTCGCCGCGCTGGGCGAGGTCAATCCGATCACGCTGGTGCTCGGCCTCGGCGTCTGGGGTTTCCTGGTGCTGTGTCGGCGCTATCTCAAGGGCGGGCTGCGACGCCTGGGGCTGTCGGCCACGGTCGCCGACCTCGTGGCCAAGGCCGCGCCGGTCTCGGCGGTGATCGTTACCACTCTGCTGGCCTGGGCGCTGGGGCTCGGCGAGCGCGGCGTGGCGCTGGTCGGCGAGGTGCCGGGCGGGCTGCCGTCGCTGGCGCTGCCGAGCCTCGAGCCGGGGCTGTGGTCGAGCCTGCTCGCTCCGGCGCTGCTGATCAGCCTGGTGGGCTTCGTGGAGTCGGTATCGGTGGCCCAGACCCTGGCCGCCAAGCGCCGCCAGCGCATCGATCCGAATCAGGAGCTGATCGCCCTCGGCCTGGCCAACCTCGGCGCCGGGGCCAGCGGCGGCTCGCCGGTCTCCGGCGGCTTCTCGCGCTCGGTGGTCAACTTCGAGGCCGGAGCCGCCACGCCGCTGGCCGGCGCCTTTACGGCGCTGGGCATCGCCGTGGCGACCCTGACCCTGACCGCGCCGCTGGCCTTCCTGCCGAAGGCCACGCTGGCCGCCACCATCATCGTCGCCGTGGGCACCCTGATCGATCTGCCCGCCATCCGCCGCACCTGGGCCTACTCCCGGGCCGATGGCGTGGCCATGCTGGCGACCCTGACGCTGACCCTGGTGCACGGCGTGGAGAGCGGCATCCTGGCCGGCGTGGCGCTGTCGCTGGGGCTGCATCTCTACCGCACCAGCCGGCCGCACAGCGCCGTGGTGGGGCGGGTGCCCGGCAGCGAACACTTCCGCAACGTGCAGCGCTACGATGAGGTGGAGACCGACGAGCGCCTCGCCATCCTGCGGGTCGACGAGAGCCTCTACTTCGCCAACGCCCGCTATCTGGAGGACACGGTGATGGCGCTGGCGGCCCGCCAGCCGGGCCTCGAGCACATCGTGCTGGCCTGCCAGGCGGTCAATGGCATCGACGCCTCGGCGCTGGAGAGCCTGGAGGCGATCAACCGGCGGCTGAAGGACGCCGGGGTGGCGCTGCACCTGGCCGAGGTCAAGGGGCCGGTGATGGATCGCCTGGCGGCCACCGACTTCTGCCATGAGCTCGGCGGCCGGGTGTTCCTGAGCACCTTCGATGCCTGGCAGGCCCTGCACCAGGAGAATGCCGCGGCCAATATGGCGCCCGGCAGGATGACGGAAAAGGAGACATGACGGTGGACATGACGGCAAGCCTTCACGGCCTGGTCGGCGGGGTGCTGATCGGCCTCTCGGCGACCTGGCTGATGATCACGCTGGGGCGCATCGCCGGCATCAGCGGCATCCTCGGCACCCTGATCACCGCGCGTCCCAAGGGCGACAGCGGCTGGCGGCTGGCCTTTCTGCTGGGGCTGGTCTCGGGGCCGGCGCTGGTGATCCTGGCCGGCGGCGGGCTCGGCAACGTGGCGGGCCGTGCCGGGGCGGTGATCGGCGCTCCTGCCGGCGGGGTGGCGACCATGTTGGTCGCCGGCCTCTTGGTGGGCGTGGGCACCGGCATCGGCAGCGGCTGCACCAGCGGCCACGGGGTGTGCGGCCTGGCCCGGCTGTCGCCGCGCTCGATGGCGGCGACCCTGGTGTTCCTGGCGGTGGCGATCGTCACCGTGTTCGTGGTCCGGCACGTGATCGGAGGTGGCGCATGAGATCCGTGATGGCCTATATCGCCGGGCTGCTGTTCGGGCTGGGGCTGGCGATCTCCGGCATGACCGACCCGGCGCGGGTGCTCGGCTTCCTCGACGTCGCCGGCGACTGGGACCCGACCCTGATGTTTGTGCTCGGCGGCGCCGTGGTGACCCACTTCGTCGGCTACCGGCTGGCCATGCGCCGCCCCCATCCGCTGTTCGCCAGCGCCTTCCAGCTGCCGACCCGGCGCGACCTGGACGGGCGGCTGCTCGGCGGCGCGGCGCTGTTCGGCGTCGGCTGGGGGCTCTCCGGCTACTGCCCGGGGCCGGCCTTCGCCTCGGTGTCGGGCATCACCCTGCCGCTGGCTGCCATGCTGGCGGCCATGGTCGTCGGCTGGTTCATCGCCCGGCGGGTATAGCCGTCGAGGGTGCCGCGTTCAGGGCCGTGGCCCGAGGATCTCGACCAGCGTGTCTTCCTGGGGCATGCCCTGGGCGGTCTTCAGCAGGCCGCTGCTCTGAGGGTCGTTCGGGCGATAGACGATGCCCGGGGTGGCGACCAGGCCTAGGCCGTCCATCAGGTTGTGGTTCTCCTGCAGGGCCAGCTCCAGCGGGCGGGGCAGGGCGTCGAGGATCTCGACCGTGTCGCCGCGCTCGTGGTCGGCCAGCGCCGCGGCGGGATCGTCGGCGGCCAGCAGCGAGACCGCCTTGCGCGGGCTGTCGGCGGCGAGGATGCCGACCATCACGTGGCGCAGCTGGACCTTGCCGGCCTCCACCCAGGGGCGGGCGGCCTGCCAGAACCGGCGGCAGTAGGGGCAGTTGGGGTCGGTGAACACGTAGACGATGCGCTCGGCGTCGTCGCGGCCGTCGGCGATCCAGGCGCTCTGCTCGAGCTCGCCCCAGGTCTCGGCGTCCTTTGGCGCGCGCACCAGGCGGTCCAGCGGCGCCCGGGAGAGGTTCTCGCCCTCGGCGTCGATCAGGTTGCCGATCACCGCATGCTGGCCGCCTTCGGTGACGAAGATCGTCATCGGCTGGCCCCCGGCGCTGGCGGCGTAGCCGGTCAGCCCGTCGGGCGCCTCGAAGCGGCCGTGTATCGTGAGGCCCTCGGCCTCGAGGGCCTGGAGCGGGGCGGGGAGTTCGTCGGCGGACGCGACGAGGGGCAGCAGCAGGGCGGCCGGCAGCAGGCGGCGGGGCAGGGCGCGCATGGCGATCCTCCTTGAACGGGTGACCCTCTCCAGACAGCGATGCGCTCCTGGGGTTCGCTGGGGCTTCGGGGCCAAAACCGTTACAATGTGGCGACAATCGTCCTCGACCCGGAACCCTGCTTATGCACTGTCCCTTCTGCGGCGCCTCCGACACCCGCGTGACCGATTCCCGACTGGTCGTCGACGGCGATCAGGTGCGGCGGCGGCGCCAGTGCGCGGCCTGCGGCGAGCGCTTCACCACCTACGAGACCGCCGAACTGGTGATGCCGCGGGTGATCAAGGGCGACGGGTCCCGGGAGCTGTTCGACGAGGCCAAGCTGCGCGCCGGCATGCTGCGCGCCCTGGAGAAGCGCCCGGTGAGCGCCGAGTCGATCGAGGCCGCGGTGGAGCGCATCCGCCAGACCCTGCGCGCCCGCGGCGAGCGCGAGATCCACGCCCGGGACGTCGGCGAGGAGGTCATGCACGCCCTGAAGCGCCTCGATCAGGTGGCCTACATCCGCTTCGCCTCGGTCTATCGCCGCTTCCAGGACATCGACGAGTTCCGCGCCGAGATCGACCGCCTGGCCCAGGAGCCGAGCTTCCAGCCCGATGGGTCCGGTGAATCATGAGCGCCGTGGTCCGTTCCCCCGAAAGCTGGATGGCCCGAGCCCTGGTGCTGGCCCGGCGCGGCCTCTATACCACCGACCCCAACCCGCGGGTGGGCTGCGTGCTGGTCAGCGACGGCCGCCGGGTCGGCGAGGGCTGGCACCAGCGCGCCGGCGAGCCCCACGCCGAGGTTCACGCCCTGCGTGACGCCGGCGAGGCCGCCCGCGGCGCCACCGCCTACGTCACCCTGGAGCCCTGCTCTCACCACGGCCGCACCGGCCCCTGCGCCGAGGCGCTGGTCGAGGCCGGCGTGGCCAAGGTGGTGGTGGCCATGCGCGATCCCAACCCGCTGGTGGCCGGCAACGGCATCGCCCGGCTGCGCGCGGCCGGCATCGAGGTCGAGGTCGGCCTGCTCGAGGCCCAGGCCCGCGCGCTGAACCCCGGCTTCGTCTCGCGCATGGCCGAGGGGCGGCCCTTCGTGCGGCTGAAGATGGCGATGAGCCTCGACGGTCGCACCGCCATGCGCTCCGGCGAGTCCCAGTGGATCACCGGGCCCCGGGCGCGCTGCCAGGTGCAGCGGCTGCGGGCCCGCTCCAGCGCGGTGATCACCGGCGTCGAGTCGGTGATCTTCGACAATTCCCGGCTGACCCTGCGCGCCGAGCAGCTCGAGCTGCCCGACGCCGAGGCGATCGCCGCCCGCCAGCCGCTGCGCGTGGTGGTCGACTCCCGCCTGCGCCTGCCCGAAGCGGCGGCCTGCCTGCGCGAGCCGGGCCGCACCCTGGTGGCCACCGTCGACGGCCACGACGCCGAGCGCCGTGCTCGGCTCGAGGCCGCCGGCGCCGAGGTGCTGGCGCTGCCCGCGGGGAAGGACGGGCGCGTCGACCTGGCGGCGCTGCTGGGGCATCTCGCCGAGCGCGAGGCGGTCAACGAGGCGCTGCTCGAGACCGGCGCGACCCTGGCCGGCGCCATGCTCGATGCCGGGCTGGTCGACGAGATGCAGCTGTTCGTCGCCCCGACCCTGCTCGGCGGTGAGGCACGGCCGCTGTTCGCGCTGCCGGGCCTCGAGACCATGGCCGAGCGGAAGCCGCTGGAGATCCTCGACATCCGCGCCGTGGGCCGCGACTGGCGCATCACCGCGCGCCCCGCCTGACGGCAGGACGCGCCTCCTCGCCGCGCCGTTCCGAGGGCGTCGCCCGGCCGCCCGATGGGCGCCGTCGGGCGAGCCACTACTAGCGCCGGCGGTCACGCCACGGTACCCTGACGCGGTTTCGAGCGGACGACGCCCGACGGCGACTTCGGTGTCGTCGCGTCGCGACGACCGCAGCAGAGTCAATGGAGATTCCATGGAGCACTCCTCCTCCGGGGGCCTGGCCCCCATCGCCGAACTGATCGAGGACATCCGCCAGGGGCGGATGGTGATCCTGATGGACGATGAGGATCGCGAGAACGAGGGCGATATCATCATGGCCGCCGAGAAGGTGGAGGCCGAGCACATCAACTTCATGGCGCGTCACGCCCGCGGCCTGATCTGCCTGCCGATGACCCGCGAGCGCTGCGAGCGCCTGCAGCTGCCGCTGATGGTGCGCGACAACGGCTCCGGCTTCGGCACCAAGTTCACGCTCTCCATCGAGGCCGCCGAGGGCGTCAGCACCGGAATCTCCGCCGCCGATCGCGCGCGCACCGTCCAGGCGGCGGTGGCCCGCGATGCCGAGCCGACCGACATCGTCCAGCCCGGCCACATCTTCCCGCTGATGGCCGAGCCCGGCGGCGTGCTGCGCCGCGCCGGCCACACCGAGGCCGCCTGCGACCTGTCGGCCCTGGCCGGCCTGGACCCCAGCGGCGTGATCTGCGAGGTGATGAACGAGGACGGCAGCATGGCGCGCCGCCCCGAGCTCGAGGCCTTCGCTCGCGAGCACGGCCTGAAGATGGGCACCATCGCCGACCTGATTCACTATCGCATCCACAACGAGCAGACCGTCGAGTCGCTGGAGTCGATGCCGGTGCAGACGCCCCACGGCGAGCTGACCCTGCACGTGTTTCGCGATCGCATCCAGGGCGCCCATCACCTGGCGCTGGTCAAGGGGCGCCCGCATCCCGAGGACCTGACCACGGTGCGCGTGCATCTGTCCAACGTGATGCGCGACCTGCTGCTGCTGCAGAAGGGCGAGCACGACAGCTGGACCGCCCACGAGGCGATCGCCGAGGTTGCTAGCGCCGAGCACGGGGTGTTCGTGCTGCTCGACGACGGTCGCCCGCAGCAGGATCTTCACGACCTGCTCGAGGTCTTCCTGGAGCGTCGCCGGGCGCCGCGCACCACCGATTCCGATGGCGCCGGCAACTACCTCACCATCGGTACCGGGTCGCAGATCCTGCGCGAGCTGGGTGTGGGCCGCATGCGCCTGCTCAGCTCGCCGTGGAAGTTCTCGGCGCTCTCAGGCTTCGACCTGGAAGTGATCGAACGCGTCGAGCCCGGCCAGACGCCGGCCGCCGAGGGTGACGACGGCGCCTGACGCCTTCATCCGACATCTCGCCGGGGCGCCGACCGTCGCGCGCCCCGGCGATTCCGTTTTCATCGGGTTCAGCAGGAAAGAGACCATGCAACCGATTTCCCAAGTCGAAGGCAGCTTCGTCAACGTCGATGGCCGCTACGTGATCGTGGTGGGCCGCTTCAATCATCATGTGGTGGACAGCCTGGTCGAGGGCGCCGTGGACAGCCTGACGCGTCACGGCGTCGATGAGGAGAACATCGACATCGTGCACACCCCGGGGGCCTGGGAACTGCCGCTGGCCATCAAGCGGGCGCTGCAGGTGGTCCGCCCCGATGCGGTCATCGCCCTGGGCGCGGTGATCCGCGGCGGCACGCCGCACTTCGAGCACGTGGCCGGCGAATGCAACTCGGCCATGAACCGTCTGCAGCTGGAGTTCGACACCCCGGTGGCCAACGGCGTGCTGACCGTCAACTCCATCGAGCAGGCCATCGAGCGTGCCGGCACCAAGGCCGGCAACAAGGGCACCGAGGCGGCCATGGCGGCCATGGAAATGGTCTCGCTGCTGCGCCGCTTCGGCGACGGGGAGAACGCCCGATGAGCGAACAGCGTCGCGAACCGTCCAAGGCACAGCTGGCCCGTCATGCGGCCCGTGAACTGGCCGTCCAGGGGCTCTACCAGTGGCAGCTGACCGAGAAGCCGATCGCCGCCGTCGAGGCCGAGTTCCGCAGCCAGATCGCCGACGAGGATCTGGAGGATCACGAGAACTGGCACAAGGTGATGGGCATCGCCGACCTGGCGCTGTTCCACCAGCTGCTGCACGAGGTGGCGCGCCACCGCCGCGAACTTGACGCCACCATCGCGCCGCTGCTCGACCGTCGCCTCGAGGATCTCGATCTGATCGAACTGGCGATCCTGCGCCTGGGGGCCTACGAACTCGCCAAGCGTCCCGAGGTGCCGTACCGCGCGGTGATCAACGAGGGCGTCGAGCTGGCCAAGTCCTTCGGCGCCACCGAGGGGCACAAGTACGTCAACGGCATCCTCGACAAGCTCGCCGCCAAGCTGCGCGGCGCCGAGGTCTCCGCGCGTCGTCGCTGAAGGCTTCGAACCGATGTCCAGCGAATTCGAGCTGATCGCCCGTCATCTCGCTCCTGACCCCGCGGCCGATGCCGCGGGGGTGAGCCTCGGTGTCGGCGACGACTGCGCGCTGCTCGCGCCCACGCCCGGCACGCGGCTGGCGGTGAGCGTCGACACTTCGGTGGCCGACGTGCACTTTCCCGCCGATGCCCCGGCTTCCACCATCGGCCACCGGGCGCTGGCGGTCAGCCTCAGCGACCTGGCCGCCATGGGCGCCGAGGCGCGCTGGTGCCTGATGTCGCTGACCCTGCCCGAGGCCGATGACGCCTGGGTCGCGGCGTTTGCGGCCGGCTTTCATGCCCTGTGCGACGCCTGCGGCGTGGCGCTGGCCGGCGGCGACGTCACCCGCGGTGAGCTGGCGGTGGGCGTGACGGTGATGGGCGAGGTGCCCGAGGGCGAGGCCCTGACCCGCTCCGGTGCGCGCCCTGGCGAGGTGATCGCGGTGACCGGCGCGCTGGGCGGCGGTGCCGGCGGCCTGGCCCGTTGGCAGGCCGGCGAGCGCGATCCCGACGATGCCCTGCTGCGTCGCTACCTTCGCCCCGAGCCGCGTCTCGCCGCCGGCCTGGCGCTGCGCGAGTTGGCCTCCGCGGCGATCGACGTCTCGGACGGCCTGCTGGCCGACCTCGGTCATCTCTGCGTGGCGTCCGGCGTGGGCGCCGCCCTGACGCCCGAGGCACTGCCGCTGGCCGAGGGGCTCGTGGCGGCACTCGGCGACGACGATGTCATGGACGCGGCCCTGCGCGGCGGCGACGACTACGAACTGCTGGTGACGCTGCCCGAGGCGCACCTCGCGCCGGCCCGGGCGCGGCTGGCCGCCGAGGGGCTGGCGCTGACCGCGATCGGCCGCGTCACCGACACCCCGGGGGTCGCCGGCGTCGCCGATGACGGCGCCACGGGCTGGCAGCACTTCTCAGGAGACACGCCATGAACCGCGCCCCCCAGAGCGTCTGGCACCGGCCGGTCCACTTCCTTGCCTTCGGCTTCGGCAGCGGCGCCGTCCCCTTCGCCCCGGGCACCGTCGGTACCCTGGCGGCCATCCCCTTCTACTGGCTGATGTCGGAACTGCCGCTGGGCTGGTACCTGTTCGTGGTGGCCATCACCTTCGTGTGGGGGGTCTGGCTGTGCGAGAAGACCTCCCGCGACCTCGGCGTCCACGACCACTCGGGCATCGTCTGGGACGAGTTCGTCGGCTACTGGCTGACCATGATGGCGGTGCCCTTCTCCTGGGAGGCGGCCCTGTGGGGCTTCGTGGTCTTCCGGGTGTTCGACGTCTTCAAGCCCTGGCCGATCCGCTGGGCCGACCGCCGCGTGGCCGGCGGCTTCGGCATCATGATCGATGACGTCCTGGCCAGCGCCTACGCCTGGTGTACCATGCACCTGTGGTTCTGGCTCCACTGAGGTCGACGCCTCGGCCCGGGGCAGGGCGTCACGTCGACAAGGAGTGAGCGATGCGCAAGGAGCGCCTGATCGTGCCGGTGCTGGCGGTGCTGGCTCTGGCCTGGGCGGTGGCCCAGACCCTCGCCGGCCTGCTGTTCGAGCGCGAGCTCACCCGGCTCGTGGCCGAGCTTCGCCAGGGCGGCGAGCTGAGCGTGCGGCGCAGCGACGTGGAACGCGGCTGGCTGACCTCCCACGGCGTGATCCATCTGGCACCGCTGTTCGGCAACGCCTGGCATCTCGACGTGGTCTACCGCGCCCGTCATGGCGTGCTGGAGACCCGGCTGGACGGCACCTTGCGCCCCCACGCGCCGGAGATCGAGCCCGCCCAACGGGCGGTGGGCGCCGCGCCGCCCCGCTGGGACGCCCATTTCCGCCCCTATTCCTCGACCCTCGATGCCACCCTGGAACTCGCCCCCCTGGTCTTTCAGCAGCAGGCGCGCACCCTGACCCTGCAGGGCGGCCGGGTCGCGATCCACGGCGACGTCGGCGACTGGCGGCTGCGCGCGCGGCTCGCCGAGCTGCGCCTCGACGACGGCGAGACCCGCCTGAGTGCCGGCCCGCTGGTGCTGGAGAGCCGCTTCGCCTATACCCAGGACGGCTTCCATTTCAATCAGGGCGACCACTGGCGTCTCCAGAACCTGGCCTGGCGCTCCCCGGAGCTGGCCTTCGACGCCGCCGAACTCAGTCTGAAGACCCGGACCGTGCTGGATGCCGAGGAGCTGCGTCTGAAGGCCCGGCTCGACGTCGGCGAGGTGTTGTCCGGCGACGAGGTGCTGCTGACCGGCGAGCTGGCGGGCGAGCTGTCGCGCCTGGATGCCGATGCGCTACGCGAGCTGTCGGCCCTGCTGCATCGCGAGGCGTTACTCGGCCATGCCGAGGCGGATGATCATTCCCTTGGCGAGATGCTGACGCCGGCCCTGCGCGAGCTGCTGTCCGATTCCCCGCGGCTGGATATCCTCGAGGCCGACCTCGAGAGCCCCATGCTGGGGCTGTCCCTCGACGGCGAGGGCGTGCTGGTCTTCGACGCCCGCGACCTCGATGCCCTCGACCCGATGGCGCTGGAGTCCGAGGCGGAGCGCGCGGCCTGGCGTGAGCGGGTCGACGGCGACTTCCTGTGGCAGCACCTGCCGCCGGTGATCGCCCTGGGGCTGGGGCTGCCGCTGGACACCCGGGAACTGCAGGTTGACGTGGTGCGCGGCACGGTGAGGATCAACGGTCGCCCGCTGCCGCCGGTGCTCGAACGCTGGCGATGACTTGAAGTTCGGCGTCGTCGCCCGCATTGCGGAAACATCACGGGTCGAGATGTCCCGTCCCTTCAGGATGAGGTACGCATGAGCGAAGACGATCAGCGCTACGAACAGGACGGCCTGGAATGGGTCCAGGCCGACACGGATGACGAGCTGGACCTCGACGAGGGCGCCGGCCACGCGGTGGTGCCGGCCAGCGATACCCTGCCCGAGCGGCTCTACCTGCTGCCGATCCACAATCGTCCCTTCTTCCCCGCCCAGGTCCAGCCCCTGGTGATCAACCGCGAGCGCTGGGAGGACACCATCGGTCGGGTCGGCAACACGCCGCACCACATGGTGGGCCTGGCCTTCGTCGGCGAGGCCGGCGTCGAGGACCTGAGCCCCGGCGACTTCCCCGAGATGGGCACCGCGGTCAAGGTGCACAAGCTCCAGGGCGAGGACTCCCAGCTGCAGTTCATCGCCCAGGGCATGCGCCGCTTCCGCATCCAGCGCTGGCTGTCCAAGGAGCCGCCCTACCTGGTCGAGGTCAGCTATCCCCGCGAGCCGGTGGACGCCGAGGACGAGGAGACCCGCGCCTACGCCATGGCGCTGATCAACGGCATCAAGGAGCTGCTGCCGATCAACCCGCTCTACGGCGAGGAGCTCAAGCACTACCTCAACCGCTTCAGCCCCCACGAGCCGGGCCCGCTGACCGACTTCGCCGCCGCCATCACCTCGGCCAAGGGGCCGGAGCTGCAGGACGTGCTGGAGTCGCTGCCGGTGATGGAGCGCATGCAGAAGGTGCTGCCGCTGCTGCGCAAGGAGATCGACGTCGCCCGGCTGCAGAGCGAGATCAGCGAGCAGGTCAACGCCCAGATGCAGGAGCGCCAGCGGGAGTTCTTCCTGCGCGAGCAACTCAAGATCATCCAGCGTGAGCTGGGTATCTCCAAGGACGATCGCGAGAACGACGTCGACACCTTCCGCGCCCGCCTCGAGGACAAGGCGGTGCCCGAGCGCGTGCAGGAGCGCATCGACGACGAGCTCGACAAGCTCTCGGTGCTGGAGACCGGCTCGCCGGAGTACGGCACCACCCGCCACTACCTGGACTGGCTGACCTCGCTGCCCTGGGGCCTGACCAGCGACGACCAGCTCGACCTGGGCCACGCCCGGGAAGTGCTCGACCGCGACCACGACGGCCTCACGGACGTGAAGGAGCGCATCGTCGAGTTCCTCGCCGAGGGCACCTTCAAGGGCGACGTCGGCGGCTCCATCCTGCTGCTGGTGGGCCCGCCGGGCGTCGGCAAGACCTCCGTGGGGCGCTCCATCGCCGAGGCGCTGGGCCGCGAGTTCTATCGCTTCTCGGTGGGCGGCATGCGCGACGAAGCCGAGATCAAGGGCCACCGCCGCACCTACGTCGGCGCCATGCCCGGTAAGCTGGTGCAGGCGATCAAGGAGGTCGGCGTCGAGAACCCGGTGATCATGCTCGACGAGATCGACAAGCTCGGACAGTCGTTCCAGGGCGACCCGGCCTCGGCGCTGCTCGAGGTGCTCGACCCGGAGCAGAACGTCGACTTCCTGGACCACTACCTGGACGTGCGGCTGGACCTGTCCAAGGTGCTGTTCGTGTGCACTGCCAATACCCTGGACTCGATCCCGGCGGCGCTGCTCGACCGCATGGAGCAGATTCGCCTCTCCGGCTACATCGCCCAGGAGAAGATGGCCATCGCCAAGCATCACCTGTGGCCCAAGCTGCTCGAGCGCGATCGCATCCCCAAGAAGCGCTTGAATCTCACCGACGCCGCGCTGCGTCAGGTGATCGAGGGCTACGCCCGCGAGGCCGGGGTACGCCAGCTCGAGAAGCAGCTGCACCGCATCGTGCGCAAGTCCGCGGTCAAGCTGCTCGAGAACGACCAGCAGACGGTCAAGGTCTCGGTGAAGAATCTCGAGGAGTTCCTCGGTGCGCCCACCTTCCGCAAGGAGAAGGTGATGAAGGGCGAGGGCGTTGTCACGGGGCTGGCCTGGACCGCCATGGGCGGCGCGACCCTGTCGGTGGAGGCCGGCAAGGTGCACGCCCTGGATCGCGGCTTCAAGCTGACCGGCCAGCTTGGCGACGTGATGAAGGAGTCCGCCAACATCGCCTACAGCTACGCGCTGGGTCATCTCGGCGAGTACGGCGCCGACCCGGACTTCTTCGACTCCGCCTTCGTGCATCTGCACGTGCCGGAGGGCGCTACGCCCAAGGACGGCCCCTCGGCCGGCGTGACCATGACCACCGCGCTGCTGTCGCTGGCCAAGCACCGGCCCATCGACCGGCCGCTGGCGATGACCGGCGAGCTGACCCTGACCGGCCACGTGCTGCCGGTGGGCGGCATCCGCGAGAAGGTGATCGCCGCTCGGCGCAGCGAGATCTTCGAGGTGATCCTGCCCGAGGCCAACCGCCGCGACTACGAGGAGCTGCCGGACTACCTCAAGGAGGACGTCACGGTGCACTTCGCGGGGCATTATCGGGATGTGGCGAAGGTCGTTTTCGGCTGAGGAAAACACCGATTTATTGCTGCGCTCGATATCCTGGCCGCCGGCGGTGTCGAGGCGTCGAACCGTCGCTATCCTCATGTAGCAGGCTACACTCCGGTAGCTGCGCTCCGGCGGCGGCCAGCCTCTCTTCGCTCGCGACATAAATCGGCGCTTTCCCGATTGTCAGGAAAGCATTGCATTACCTACCGCCCTATCCCTCCGTAACGCGCCCGCCGATGGCATAATGGCGGGCGCGTTTTCGTGTCCGACCCCTCACTCTTCGCTTCCCACTTCTCGAACAACAGGAATGTCCATGGCTCCCAAGGTTCAGGTCGTCGGTGCCTCGCTGGCCGCGCTGCTGGTCGCCGGCTCCGTTCAGGCCGGCGAGACCCTCACCGTCTATACCTACGACTCCTTCGTCTCCGAGTGGGGGCCGGGGCCCGGCATCGAGGAGGCCTTCGAGGCCCGCTGCGGCTGCGATCTCGCGTTCGTCGCCTTGCCCGGCGGCGTCGACATCCTCCAGCGGCTGCGTCTCGAGGGGCAGGACACCGCCGCCGACGTGGTGCTGGGGCTGGACATGAACCTGATGGCCGAGGCCCGCGCGCTGGACCTGCTGGCGCCCCACGGCGTCGACACCGGCGCCCTCGACCTGCCCATCGACTGGAGCGACGACACCTTCCTGCCCTACGACTGGGGCCACTTCGCCTTCGTCTACGACACCGAGCGGCTCGAGACGCCGCCCGGGAGCTTCGAGGAACTGCTCGACGCCCCGGACGACGTCAAGGTGATCCTCCAGGACCCGCGCACCAGCGTCACCGGCTTGGGGCTCTTGCTGTGGATCAAGAAGGTCTACGGCGAGCGGGCGCCGGAGATATGGGCGCGCCTCAACGAGCGCGTGCTGACCGTCACCAGCGGCTGGAGCCAGGCCTACTTCTCGCTGTTCATGAACGGCGAGGCGCCGATGGTGCTCTCCTACGCCACCTCGCCGGCCTATCACATGGCCGTCGAGGGCACCGACCGCTACCAGGCCGCCGAATTCGACGACGGCCACTACCTGCAGGTGGAAACGGCCGCCCGGGTGGCGACCAGCGAGCATCCCGCGCTCGCTCGCGAGTTCCTGGCCTTCATGCTGACGCCGGACTTCCAGCGCCATATTCCGCTGGGCAACGTCATGCATCCGGCCATCGACCTCGGCGATGAGCTGCCCGAGGTCTATGAGCGGCTGATCGCCCCCGAGAGCCTGACCTTCACGCCCGAAGCGGTGCAGGCCCATCGCCGCGAGTGGATCCGCGAGTGGCGCAACGCCGCCGCCCGATGAGCCCGATCACGCGCTGGGCCACGCATTCGCGCTGGCCCCTGGGAGCCGGCATCGTGGCGCTCGTCGCGGTGGCGGGGTTAGGCCTCGGCAGCCTCGGCGCGCTCCTGTGGCAGGCCCGCGAGCTGCATCCGGCGATGCTGTGGCAGGAGCCGTGGCTGGCCGCCGTGCTGCGCTTCACCCTGTGGCAGGCCAGCCTCTCCACGCTGCTGTCGATCGGCCTGGCGATTCCCGTGGCCCTGGCGCTGGCCCGGCGGCCGCGCTTCCTCGGCCGGCGCCTGCTGCTGCGGGCCATGGAGCTGTCGCTGGTGATCCCGAGCCTGATCGCGCTGTTCGGGCTGGTCGCCGTACACGGCCGGCGCGGCTGGCTGGCGCCGCTGAGCGATTGGTTGGGCGGGCTGCCCGACGACTATCTCTACGGCCTCTCCGGCATCGTGCTGGCCCACGTCTTCTACAACCTGCCGCTGGCCGCGCGGCTGATGCTGCAGGCTCTCGAGGAGGCGTCGCCGGCCCAGTGGCGGCTGGCCGGCCAGCTGGGGCTGTCTCGCGGCGTGCTGTGGCGGGCGCTGGAGTGGCCGCGGCTGGCACCGCTGCTGCCGCGTCTCGCCGCGCTGGTGTTCACGCTGTGCTTCACCAGCTTCGCCATCGTCATGACCCTGGGCGGCGGGCCGGCGTCCTCGACTCTGGAAGTGGCGCTCTACCAGGCCATGAAGTTCGACCATGACCTGGCCCTGGCGGCGCTGCTGGCGCTGACCCAGCTGGCGATCTGCCTGACGCTGTGGCTCGTCGCGCTGTCCCGCGGCGGCACGCCGTCGCTGGCGGTGGGCGGGCGCCCCGGCCGACCTGCCGGGCGCTGGTGGCGCCGCGACGCTCAGGGGCTCTCGCGCCTCACCGATGCCTTCTGGCTCATCGGGCTGGTCGCGCTGCTGTTGCCGCCGCTGGTGGCGGTGCTGGTGGCCGGCGTGCTCGGCCTGCCGGAGATGCCCCGCGGCGCGAGCCTCTGGCCGGCGGCGCTGCGCAGTCTCTCGATGGCATTCGCCGCCGGGCTCGGTTCGCTGGCGCTGGCCGTGGCGCTGCTCGCCGGGCGCCAGTGGCTGCGCGACCGGCGGCGGCCGCTTGCCGCCGCGCTGATGGAGGGCGGCGGCCAGCTGATCCTGGTGATTCCGGCGCTGGTGTTCGGCACCGGCCTGTTCCTGCTGCTGCGCCCGCGGCTCGGCAGCGGCTGGGAGGGCTATGCCCTGGTGGTGCTGGTCAATGCCTTCATGGCGCTGCCCTTCGCCATGCAGGTGATCCGCGGTGCGCTGCCGGGCCTCTCGGCGCCGGAGCGGCGGCTGGCCGACCAGCTCGGGGTGCGCGGCATGGCCCGGCTGCGCTGGCTGCAGTGGCCGCGGCTGCGCCGCCCGCTGGCCCTGGCGCTGGCCTACGCGATGACGCTGTCGCTCGGCGACTTCAGCGTCATCGCGCTGTTCGGCAGCCCCGCGGCGCCGACCCTGCCGATGCTGCTGTTCCAGCAGCTGGGCGGCTACCGCTGGCAGGGCGCGGCGGCTACCGCGCTGCTGCTGCTGGCCCTGGTGGCGCTGGTGTTCGCCGCCCTCGACCGCCTGACCCGACACCCGCCGCGCCACCGCTGGCGGGCCGCTTCGCCGCAAGGACGCCCCGATGCTCGACTGCCATGACCTGACCTTCCACTACACGCGCTGCGATCCGGGCGAGACGCCGGACTTCCGCTTTGCCTTCCGGCTCGCGCCGGGGGAATGCCTGTCGGTGGAGGGGCCGTCGGGGTCCGGCAAGAGCACGCTGCTGGCGTTGCTGGCCGGCTTCCTCGAGCCCGGCGGCGGGCGGCTCGACTGGACGGGGGAGGACCTGCTGGCGCGGCCGCCCTGGGAGCGCGGCATCACCACCGTCTTCCAGGAGCACAACCTGTTCGATCACCTGCCGGTGTGGCTCAACGTGGGCCTCGGCCTGGCGCCGGACATGAAGCTCACTCGCGAGCAGAAACGGCGTATCCGCGAGGGGCTGGCCGAGGTCGGGCTCGAGGGGCTCCACGACCGGCTGCCCGACGAGCTCTCCGGCGGCCAGCGCCAGCGGGTGGCACTGCTGCGTGCGCTGCTGCGGGGCGCGCCGCTGCTGCTGCTCGACGAGCCCTTCACCGGGCTCGACGACGCCACCCGGCGCGGGCTGTGGGCGCTGGTGCGTCGTCAGAAGGCGGCCGGCGTGGCGGTGCTGCTGGTCAGCCACGACCGCGACGACATCGAGGCCCTGGCCGACCGCCGCTGCCGGCTCGAAGGCGGGCGGCTGGTGGCGGTCGGCGACTAGCCGTCAGGGGCCGGCTGGAGGGGCGTGGCGCTGGCCTGTCGCCCGGGGGCATGACAGAATCGGATCACTGGACACCAAGACCGCCCGGGACCTCGCCGACGCGTCGCGCGAGCTCATTGCGATCGTGCGCGCGAGGCCACGGACGGCAGCAGCATATCAAGAGGACACCATGCCCGAGTATCGCTCCCGCACCACCACCGCCGGCCGCAACATGGCCGGTGCCCGCGCCCTGTGGCGCGCCACCGGCATGAAGGACGACGACTTCCACAAGCCGATCATCGCGGTGGCCAACTCCTTCACCCAGTTCGTGCCCGGCCACGTCCACCTCAAGGACATGGGCCAGCTGGTGGCTCGCGAGATCGAGAAGGCCGGCGGGGTGGCCAAGGAATTCAACACCATCGCCGTCGACGACGGCATCGCCATGGGCCATGACGGCATGCTCTACTCGTTGCCGAGCCGCGACATCATCGCCGACAGCGTCGAGTACATGGTCAACGGCCACTGCGCCGACGCCCTGGTGTGCATCTCCAACTGCGACAAGATCACCCCCGGAATGCTGATGGCCGCCATGCGCCTCAACATCCCGGTGATATTCGTCTCCGGCGGCCCCATGGAGGCCGGCAAGACCAAGCTCTTGGACCACGGCCTCGACCTGGTCGACGCCATGGTCATGGCCGCCGACGACTCGGTGGACGACGAGACCCTGAGCGAGGTCGAGCGCAGCGCCTGTCCGACCTGCGGCAGCTGCTCCGGCATGTTCACCGCCAACTCCATGAACTGCCTGACCGAGGCGCTGGGCCTGGCGCTGCCGGGCAACGGCACCCTGCTGGCCACTCACGGCGACCGCCGCCGGCTGTTCGAGACCGCCGGCCATCGCATCGTCGAGCTGGCCAAGCGCTACTACGAGGGCGACGAGGCGCATCTGCTGCCGCGCGCCATCGGCGCCAAGCCGGCGTTCAAGAACGCCATGACCCTGGACATCGCCATGGGCGGTTCCACCAACACCATCCTGCACCTGCTGGCCGCGGCCCAGGAAGCCGGCATCGACTTCGACATGGACGACATCGATCGCCTGTCCCGCGAGGTGCCGCAGCTGTGCAAGGTGGCGCCGAACACCCAGAAGTACCACATCGAGGACGTGCACCGCGCCGGCGGCATCATGGCGATCCTCGGCGAGCTGGACCGCGCCGGCGTGCTGGATACCCGGGTGCCCACCGTCTACGGCGACAGCCTGGCCCAGGCCCTCGAGGAATGGGACATCATGCGCTCGCCGAGCGCCGAGACGGTCGAGTTCTACAAGGCCGGCCCCGGCGGCGTCCCGACCCAGACCGCGTTCTCCCAGAGCGCGCGCTGGCCGAGCCTCGACGGCGACCGCGCCACCGGCTGCATCCGCGACCTGGCGCATGCCTTCTCGCAGGAGGGCGGGTTGGCCGTGCTCAAGGGCAACATCGCCCTCGACGGCTGCGTGGTGAAGTCCGCCGGCGTCGACGAGTCGATCCTGGTCTTCGAGGGCCCGGCCCACGTGGTCGAATCCCAGGACCAGGCGGTGGAGCACATCCTCGACGACAAGGTGAAGGAAGGCGACGTGGTGGTGATCCGCTACGAGGGGCCGAAGGGCGGCCCGGGCATGCAGGAGATGCTCTACCCGACCTCGTACCTGAAGTCGAAGGGCCTGGGCAAGGCCTGCGCGCTGCTCACCGACGGCCGCTTTTCCGGCGGCACCTCGGGCCTGTCGATCGGCCACGCCTCCCCGGAAGCCGCCGCCGGTGGCGCCATCGGCCTGGTCCGGAGCGGCGATATCATCCGCATCGACATTCCCAACCGGACCATCGACGTGAAGCTCTCCGACGAGGAGCTCGCCGAGCGTCGCCGCGCCGAGGAAGCCCGCGGCCGCGATGCCTGGAAGCCGAGCATCCAGCGCGTGCGCAAGGTCTCGGCGGCGCTCAAGGCCTATGCGCTGCTGGCCACCTCCGCCGACAAGGGTGCGGTGCGCGACCTGACCAAGCTCGACTGAGCCGAAGGCCCCGGCATCGGCCGGGGCCGATTTCCCTTCCACGCGCGACCATCACCCAGATAACGATTCGATCCAGCAGGGAAGCCTTGCAATGAAGACCCAGACCCTCAACGTCGGCCTGATCGGTTTCGGCATGGCCGGACGCACCTTCCATGCGCCCTTGATCCAGACCGCACCGGGCCTCGAGCTCACCGCCGTGGTCTCCAGCGACGCGGAACGGGTCCAGGCGGTCTATCCCGAAGTGGCGGTGCATGCCAAGTCGGCCTCGCTGTTCGCCGATCCCGACATCGACCTGGTGGTCATCGCCACGCCCAACGAGACCCACTTTCCACTGGCCAAGGCGGCGCTGGCCAAGGGCAAGCACGTGGTGCTCGACAAGCCCTTCGCCGTGTCGCTGGCCGAGGCGCGTCAGCTCAAGAGCCTGGCCGACGGCGCCGAGCGCCTGCTCAGCGTCTTCCACAACCGTCGCTGGGACAGCGACCTCCTGACCCTCAAGGGCTTGCTCGACGAGCAACGCCTGGGTCGGGTGGTCGAGGTGGAATCGCGCTTCGACCGCTTCCGACCGACGGTGCCCGACCGCTGGCGCGAGCAGCATCGTCCCGGCAGCGGCATCTGGTTCGACCTGGGCCCGCACCTGCTCGACCAGGCCCGGTCGCTGTTCGGCATGCCTCGGGCCATCCTGCTGGAACTCGCCAGCCTGCGCGACGGCGCCGAGATCGACGATGACTTCCAGGCGGTGCTCGAATACGACCGGCTGCGCGTGACCCTCAAGGCCAGTGCCCTGGTGGCCGAGCCCACGCCGCGCTGGCGGGTCAACGGCACCCGTGGCAGTTTCGTGAAGTACGGCCTGGACCCGCAGGAGGACTGGCTCAAGGCCGGCGAGATTCCGCAGCCGGCCTGGGGCGTCGATCCGTCGCCGGGACGGCTGACGCTGAACGAAGGGGAGGGCGACGCGGTCGAGCTCGTCCATCACGAGGTCGAGGCCGTGCCGGGCGATTACCGTGCCTACTACGACGCCATCGCCCGTACCCTGCTGCGCGGCACGCCGCCGCCGGTGAGCGTCGACGAGGCGCTGGACGTGATGAGTCTGCTCGAGGCGGGGCTGGACAGCTATCGCCAGGGGCGCTGGGTCAAGCTCAAGGAGGGTGGCAGCCTGCCGCGCCGGCTGCACGCCAAGGGCTGAGACGCCAGGGGCTGACACGACCAGGGCTCACATGCTCGCCGCTTCCCCGTGGGTCGGGGAAGCGGCGTTTTTCGGTCGGGCCTACCAGATCGAGGGGCTGGCGTTCTCGGCCCGCATCTTGTCCCGGGCGATGTAGAGGGCCGCGATGGCGCGGGCCTCGTGGAAGTCCTCCCGGGTCAGCAGCGCGCCGATCTCGTCGATGGCGTGGGTCTCGACGATCAGCGGCTCCGGCTCGTCGCCGGGCAGGCGCCTGGGGTAGAGGTCCGTGGCCAGCATCACCTGCATGCGGTGACGCATGTAGTTCGGCGCCAGGGTCAGTTCCACCAGCGGCTCCAGGCGATGGGCGCCGAAGCCGCATTCCTCCATCAGCTCGCGATTGGCGGCGGTGACGATGTCCTCGCCGGGATCCACCAGCCCCTTGGGCAGGGTCAGGGCGTAGTCCTCGACACCGGCGGCGTACTCGCGGATCAGCAGCACGTGCTCGGGATCGGGCATGGCTACGATCATCACCGCGCCGACGCCGCGTCCGGTGCCGCCCAGCCGCTCGAAGGTGCGCTCGGCGCCGTTGGAAAAGCGCAGCTCCATCTCCTCGATGTTGAACAGCCGGCTGCGGGCGACGCTGCGCCGGGCCAGGACGTGCGGCTTGTGGGGGGCATGGTCGTCGGTCATGGGATCTCCGGTCGTTCGGCGTCTGTCGTGCCCTTGGGATGCCGGTCGCGGGCGTCCGATCAATCCCGCCAATCGGGGCGATAGCCCGGAGCGGTCGGGCGCTGGAATGCGTCCTCGGCATCGTTTGGGTACACTACCACGTCTTTCCCCTGGCGGACGTCACCGCACCGCCGCCGACCCGCCCGAAAGGCGTCCATCCCTAAGGAGTCCCATGATCGACTGGCGTGCCATCGATACCGTCCTTCTCGACATGGACGGCACCCTGCTGGACCTGCACTTCGACAGCCACTTCTGGCTGGAGCACCTTCCGCGCCGCTACGTGGAGCTGCATCGGCTCGACGAGGCGAGCCAGGAGGCGATCCGCGCGCGGATCCTGCGCGAACAGGGCACGCTCAACTGGTACAGCCTGGCCTACTGGAGCCGCGAGCTGGACGTCGACATCCTGGCGCTCAAGCGCGAGGTTCAGCACCTGATCGGCCTGCGCAGCGACGCCCTGGACTTCCTGCGCTGGCTGAAGCGCGCCCATCCGCGCGTGGTGCTGGCCACCAACGCCGACCGCGAGAGCCTGGCGCTGAAGCTGCCGCTCACCGGGCTCGAGGACTACCTGGACGCCATCGTCTCCTCCGCCGACCTCGGCGTGCCCAAGGAGGCCCAGGAATTCTGGTTCTCGCTGCAGGAGGTCGAGCCCTTCGACCCGGCCCGCACGCTGTTCATCGACGACAACGCGGCGGTGCTGGAGAGCGCCCGCGAGTACGGCATCCGCCACCTGCTGGGCATCAAGCAGCCCGACAGCCGGCGACCCGAGAAGGCGCTCGAGGAATTCATCGCCCTGGACCGCTTCGCCGCCATCCTGCCCGAGGAGCGGCCCGACGACGAGGAGAACGCATGAGCGGCGTGCGTCTCGACAAGTGGCTATGGGCGGCGCGCTTCTTCAAGACCCGGGCGCTGGCCAAGAAGGCCATCGAGGGTGGCAAGGTCCATTACAACGGCGGCCGCGCCAAGACCAGCAAGACCGTGGAAGTCGGCGCCCTGATCCGCGTGCCCCAGGGCTGGGACACCTGGGAGGTCGAGGTGGTGGCGCTGTCCGAGCAGCGCCGTGGTGCCCCGGAGGCCCGCGAGCTCTACCAGGAGACCGCGGAGAGCCAGGCGCGCCGGACCAAGGAAGCCGAGAGCCGTCGCCAGGCCAACCAGGCCATGCAGCATCCGCTCAAGCGCCCCGACAAGAAGCAGCGACGCGAGATCAAGCGCTTCATGCGTGGCGACTGAGCCGAGCGGCGCGAGACACCGGGGTCGCCAGAGAGGGAAGACGCGCAGGGCGCGTCTTCTTCGCTCCAGTGTCGTGCCCCGTCCAACCTTCATTCCGTATTCCCGATTTCATTACGATCAGGCAAGCATCATGAGTGATCAGATTCAGCGTTTCCTCTTCGAGGAGACCAATGTCCGCGGCGAGATCGTCACCCTCCAGGAGGCGCACGCCGAGGTCATGGAGCGCCACGAGTATCCGCCGGCGGTGACCCGCCAGCTGGGCGAACTGCTGGCCGCGGTGGCCCTGCTCACCGAGACCGTCAAGCTCGACGGCACCATGAGCATCGAGGTGCGCGGCGACGGCCCGCTGTCGCTGCTGATGGCCGAGTCCAACCCGGGCGGCGAACTGCGCGCCATCGCCCGGCTCGACGAGGAGGCGGCGATCCCCGCCGAGGACGCGAGCTTCACCGAGCTGGTCGGCGAGGGCAAGGTGACCATCACCCTGGACCCGCGCGAGGGCCATCGCTACCAGGGCATCGTGGCGCTGACCCGCGACAGCCTGGCCGGCTGCCTGGAGGACTACTTCGCCCAGTCCGAGCAGCTGCCGACTCGCCTGTGGCTGGCCGACGACGGTCAGCGCGCCGCCGGCCTGCTGCTCCAGCGCCTGCCCGACGAGGCGCAGAATCAGGACGATGACGCCTGGGAGCGCACCGTTCACCTGGCCTCGACCCTCACCGACGCCGAGCTGCTCGAGGTGGAGCAGCGCGAACTGCTGCATCGCCTCTATCACGAGGAGACCGTGCGGGTCTTCGACCCCAAGGCACTGCGTTTCGCCTGCACCTGCTCCCGCGAACGCATCGCCGGCGCCCTGCTGTCGCTGGGCAGCGCCGAGCTGCGCGACATCCTCGCCGAGCAGGGCGGCATCGCCACCCAGTGCCACTTCTGCCACACCCGCTACGAGTTCACCCTCGCCGAGGTGGAAGCGATGCTCGAGGACCCCGAGGGTCCGCCTCCCACCGTCCACTGAGCCGGCGCCGGTGTGCTAGTAAAGTTACGAGAAAGTCGTTGATCTGACGGCATTTCCTGCCGCTCGACTTGTTTGCCATACTCCCCGGACTCATCCGCGTTCCGGTCGTCGCCTCACAAGACGGTCAACCGCATGCGGCCACCGGGGATGGGTCGAGACCGCATCGCGGACGCCCGGCAAACGAGAGAGAACGGCCTCGAGGCCCAGGAACTGCCACATGACAACGACACGACACGCGACCACCCACCTCAACCTGTCCCGCGCCGAGCTGATCGAGCGGGCGCTGGCGGCCGGCGAGGGCCGCCTGTCCGCCCAGGGGGCGCTGGTGGTCAATACCGGCGCGCGCAC
Source organism: Halomonas sp. HG01 (assembly GCF_000968715.2). Taxonomy (NCBI): domain Bacteria; kingdom Pseudomonadati; phylum Pseudomonadota; class Gammaproteobacteria; order Oceanospirillales; family Halomonadaceae; genus Halomonas; species Halomonas sp. HG01. Next base: position 620,736 of record NZ_CP022134.1, read on the forward strand.
CGGACGTTCACCCAGTGACCGCTTCATCGTCGACGAGCCCTCGACCCGGGGCGAGATCGACTGGGGCAGCGTCAACCGGCCCTTCGACGCCGAGCGGTTCGAGACGCTGTGGACGCGCGTCGAGGCCTTCCTGGCCGACGGCGAGCGCTACGTCTCCGAGCTCCATGTGGGCAGTGATCCGGCTCACTACCAGCCGGTTCGGGTGACCACCGAGACCGCCTGGCACAACCTCTTCGGCCGTACCCTGTTCGTGCGCCCCGAGGCCTTCAATCCCTCGTCGAAGCCCGAGTGGCGCATCCTCAATGCGCCTGGCTTCGAATGCGATCCGGCACGGGACGGCACGAACTCCGAAGGCTGCGTGATTCTCGACTTCGCCGGCCGGCGGGTGCTGATCGCCGGCATGCGCTACGCCGGCGAGATGAAGAAGGCCATGTTCTCGGTGCAGAACTTCCTGCTGCCCGAGGCCGACGTGCTGCCCATGCACTGCAGTGCCAACGTCGGCGAGAACGGCGAGACCACGCTGTTCTTCGGCCTCTCCGGCACCGGCAAGACGACCCTCTCCGCCGACCCGTCGCGCTACCTGATCGGCGACGACGAGCACGGCTGGGGACCGGGCACCGTGTTCAACATCGAGGGCGGCTGCTACGCCAAGTGCATCGACCTCTCGGCGAAGAACGAGCCGGTGATCTGGAACGCCATCCGCTTCGGCACTGTGCTGGAGAACGTGGTGCTCGACGAGCACCGCGTGCCGGATTACACCGACGATCGCCTGACCCAGAACTCCCGCGCCGCCTATCCGCTCGAGCACATCGACAAGCGCGTCGCCGAGAACCGCGCCGGCGAGCCCAGCGCCATCGTCTTCCTGACCTGCGACATGAGCGGCGTGCTGCCGCCGGTCTCTGTGCTTTCCAAGGAGGCCGCGGCCTACCACTTCCTGTCCGGCTACACCGCCAAGGTGGGCTCCACCGAGATGGGCGCCTCCGAGGGCCTGGAAGCGACCTTCTCGACCTGCTTCGGCGCGCCGTTCTTCCCGCGGCCGGCCCGGGTCTACGCCGATCTGCTGGTCAAGCGCGTGGCCGAACAGGAGGCTCAGGTCTACCTGGTCAACACCGGCTGGACCGGCGGCGCCTACGGCGAGGGCGGCGAGCGCTTCTCGATTCCCACCACCCGGGCCATCGTCGAGGCGATCCAGAGCGGGGCGCTGCGCGGCGTGGAGACCCGCCGACTCGAGGGTCTCAATCTCGACGTGCCCACCGCCGTGCCCGGCGTGGACGCCACGCTGCTCGACCCGCGCGAGACCTGGGTCGACAAGGCCGCCTACGACCGCCGCCGCGACGACCTGGTCGCGCGCTTCGTCGACAACTTCCGCAAGTTCGAGGGCGTGAGCCCGGCGATCGTCGAGGCCGGGCCGCGATCCGCCTAACGCGGCCCGGCCGAACGCGGCCCGGCCGAACGCGGCCCGGCCCGATCGTTCGATGAACCGGCGCCTCGGTGTCGGGTCCCAGAGGGAGGCGCCATCCGGCGGCTCCCTCTCGTTTTTTCGGCAGAGAATCCGTCGGGAAGGTAAGGATGTCGTGATGGGGCCGACCAAGGGCCATCTCGCATCAACGGAGGCGCATCATGAAACGACGCATCTTTCTCGGGTTGCTGGGGATCGGCGGCCTGGCCGGCGCGATGCCGGGGCTGGTCTCGGCGCGGCCCAAGCTCGATCTCGCGCGTGCTCCGGGCATCGAGCCGCTCGCGCTCAGCGAGGCCGAGTGGCGCGAGCGGCTGTCCGAGGCTCGCTTCGAGATCCTGCGCGAGGCCGGTACCGAGCGGGCCTTCTCGAGCCCGCTGGACAAGGAGACCCGTGACGGCGAGTACCGCTGCGCCGGGTGCGATCTGCTGCTGTTCACCAGCGACATGAAGTACGACTCCGGCACCGGCTGGCCGAGCTTCTTCACCCATGTGGAAGGGCATCTGCTCACCGAGCTCGACCTGGTGATGCTGATTCCGCGCACCGAGTACCACTGCGCCCGCTGCGGCGGCCACCAGGGCCACGTGTTCGAGGACGGTCCCGAGCCCACCGGGCTGCGCTGGTGCAACAACGGCCTGGCGCTGCGCTTCGTGCCCGCCACCAGCGGCTAGGCAGCCCACAGGCGCCTGCGCCTCCCGGCGCCGCCGGGGGTGTGATACCTTGTCGCGATCGTCTGTCCCGGATTGCCAAGGATTACATGGACGCACAAGCCAAGATCATCGATCGTCTCGCCGAGGAACTCGGCGTTCGCGGCCCTCAGGTTTCGGCCACCGTGGAACTGCTCGACGGCGGCGCCACCGTGCCCTTCATCGCCCGCTATCGCAAGGAAGTCACCGGCGGGCTGGATGACACCCAGCTGCGCCAGCTGCACGAGCGGCTGGGCTATCTGCGCGAGCTGGAGGAGCGCCGCGAGGCGGTGCTGGCCAGCATCGACGAGCAGGGCAAGCTGACGCCCGAGCTGACCGCCAGCATTCGCGCCGCCGATACCAAGCAGCGTCTGGAAGACCTCTACCTGCCGTATCGCAAGAAGCGTCGCACCAAGGCGCAGATCGCCCGCGAGGCCGGCCTCGAGCCGCTGGCGGATGCGCTGCTGGCCGATCCCACGCTCGACCCCGAGGCCGAAGCCGCCCGCTACCTGCGTGCCGCCGATGGCGACATCCCGGCCATCGAGGACGCCAAGGCCGCCCTGGACGGCGCCAAGCAGATCCTGATGGAGCGCTTCGCCGAGGAGGCCGAGCTGGTCGGCCGTCTCCGCGAACGGCTGTGGAGCGACGGCGAGCTCTCCTCGCGGCTGATCGCCGGCAAGGAGCAGGAGGGCGCCAAGTTTTCCGACTACTTCGAGCACGACGAGCCGCTGGCCAAGGTGCCATCGCATCGGGCGCTGGCGATGTTCCGCGGCCGCAACGAGGGCGTGCTGGCGCTGACCCTGCGCCTGCCCGGCGAGGACGAGGCCCCGCTGCATCCGGCCCAGGTGGCGATCGCCAGGCACTTCGAGATCGCCGACCGCGGCCGTCCCGCCGATCGCTGGCTGGCCGAGGTGGTGCGCTGGACCTGGCGCGTCAAGCTCTACACCCATCTCGAGACCGAGCTGATGGGCCGGCTGCGCGAGCGCGCCGAGCTCGAGGCCATCGAGGTGTTCGCCGCCAACCTCAAGGATCTGCTGCTGGCCGCACCGGCGGGCCAGAAGGCGACGCTGGCCATCGACCCGGGCCTGCGTACCGGCTGCAAGGTCGCGGTGGTCGACGCCACCGGGCGTTTCCTCGAGCACGCCACCATCTTCCCCCATGCCCCGCGCAACCAGTGGGACGAGTCGCTGGCCGCGCTGGCACGGCTGGTGAACAAGCACGACGTGACCCTGGTGGCGGTGGGCAACGGCACCGCCAGCCGCGAGACCGACAAACTGGCGGGCGACCTGGTCAAGGCCCTCTCTTCAAGCACCGGGGCCAGTCAGAAGCGGCTGTCCAAGGTGATGGTCAGCGAAGCCGGCGCCTCGGTGTACTCGGCCTCGGAATACGCCGCCCGGGAGCTGCCCGAGCTCGACGTGACCATCCGCGGTGCGGTCTCCATCGCCCGTCGGCTGCAGGACCCGCTGGCCGAGCTGGTCAAGATCGAGCCCAAGTCGATCGGCGTCGGTCAGTACCAGCACGACGTCTCCCAGGTGCAGCTGTCGCGCAGCCTGGAGGCGGTGATCGAGGACTGCGTCAACGCCGTGGGCGTCGATCTCAACACCGCCTCCAGCGCGCTGCTGTCGCGGGTGGCCGGCCTCAACGCGGGGCTGGCCGAGAACATCGTCGCCCGTCGCGACGCCGAGGGAGCCTTCGCCAGCCGCAAGCAGCTGCTCGACGTCAGCCGCCTGGGGCCGAAGACCTTCGAGCAGTGCGCCGGCTTCCTGCGCATCATGGGCGGCGACAATCCGCTGGATGCCAGTGCCGTGCACCCCGAGGCCTACCCGCTGGTCGAGCGCATCGCCAAGCAAAGCCAGCGCGAGCTGGGCGGGCTGATCGGCGACAGCGCGACCCTCAAGGCCCTCAAGCCCGCCGACTTCGCCGACGAGCGCTTCGGCGTGCCCACCGTCAGCGATATCCTCAAGGAGCTCGACAAGCCGGGTCGCGACCCGCGTCCCGAGTTCAAGGCGGCCGAGTTCCGCGAGGGCGTCGAGACGCTCAAGGACCTGGAGCCCGGGATGGTGCTCGAGGGCAGCGTCACCAACGTCACCCACTTCGGCGCCTTCGTCGACATCGGCGTGCACCAGGACGGCCTGGTGCACATCTCGGCGCTGTCCGACACGTTCGTCGAGGATCCGCGCTCGGTGGTCAAGGCCGGCGACATCGTCAAGGTCAAGGTGATGAGCGTGGATCTCGAGCGCGCCCGCGTCGGGCTCTCCATGCGCCTCGACGACCAGCCCGGCGAAGACGGCCAGCCGACCCGGCGCGGCGGCGAGCGCCAGGGCCAGAAGGCCCCACGCAAGGGCGGCGGTCGAGGCCAAGGTCAGGGTAGCAAGGCCCAGGGCGGCAAGGGCCAGCAGGGCGGCGGCCAGAACGACGGCCAGCTCGGTGCCCTGGGCGCGGCGCTGCTCAAGGCCAAGAAGGGGCAGTAGGCCGGGCGATCGATTAGCCGGCTTACCTTGAATCGCCGAGTTTCGGCACCATAATCTGAGGTCTTTGCGGGTGCCGCGGCGCCCGAAACGTCCACCGGGACGCCGGCATCGGCGTCCCCGACACGGGGTGATCACCTTGTCCGAATCGCTTTCCCCCCACATCGAGCGCCTCGGCCGGCTGGCCGACCAGGGGCGTTTCGGTCGTCTGCGCCGCGGTATCGAGAAGGAAGGGCTGCGCGTCGACGGCGCGGGGCGCATCGCTCAGAGCCCGCATCCCCGGGCGCTGGGCTCCAAGCTCACCCATCCGCACATCACCACCGACTATTCCGAAGCGCTGCTGGAGTACATCACCCCGGTCTACAGCCGCCCGGAAGACGCCCTGGATTTCCTCGCCGACCTGCATCGCTTCAGCTATCGCCAGCTGGGCGAGGAGCGGATCTGGCCGGCCAGCATGCCGGCCCGGCTCGACGGCAACGACAGCGTGCCGATCGCCGACTACGGCGACTCCAACGTGGGTCGCATGAAACACGTCTATCGCCGCGGCCTGGACGTGCGCTACGGGCGCATCATGCAGGCGATCGCCGGGGTGCACTACAACGTCTCGCTGCCCGACGACCTGTTCGCGCTGCTGCGCGAACTCGACGGCGAGGGCGAGACGGCGATACAGGACTATCGCTCGGCGCGCTATTTCGCGCTGATCCGCAACTTCCGCCGCCACAGCTGGCTGCTGCTGTACCTGTTCGGCGCCTCGCCGGCGGTGGACCGCAGCTTCCTGCCCGACGGTCGGGTGCCGGAGGGGCTCGAGCCCCACGCTGACCAGACGCTGGTCTCGCGCTACGCCACCAGCCTGCGCATGTCCGACCTGGGCTACCAGAACAAGGTGCAGGAGCAGCTCAAGATCTGCTTCAACTCGCTGTCGAACTACGTCAACACCCTGCGCCACGCTATCTTCACGCCCTGGCCGGACTATGAGGCCCGCGGCGTGCGCGTGGACGACGAGTGGCGCCAGCTCAATGCCAACATCCTGCAGATCGAGAACGAGTACTACAGCGACATCCGGCCCAAGCGGGTGGCGCGCCACGACGAGACGCCCAGCCAGGCGCTGGAGGCCCGCGGCGTGGAGTACATCGAGGTGCGCTGCCTCGACCTCAACCCCTTCGATCCGCTCGGCATCGACGCCCACCAGAGCCGTTTCATCGACGTCTTCCTGCTGTGGTGCCTGCTCACCGAGAGCCCCTGGATCTCCGACGAGGAGTGCGAGCACCTGGACTTCAACCGCCGCCTGGTGGTGTCCCGCGGGCGCGATCCCGAGCTGCGCCTCGATCACCATGGCGCCAAGCGCTCCATCGCCGACTGGGGCGGCGATATCTTCAAGGGGCTCGGCGAGATCGCCGCGCTGCTGGATCGTCTCGAGGAGGGTGCGCCCCACGCCGCCGCCCTGGCGGCACTGGCGCCACGCCTCGAGGATCCGTCGCTGACGCCGTCCGGGCGGATGCTCGAGCGCCTGGAAACCGGCGGCGAGGAGTTCGTGGAGGCGATCCTGGCGCTGGCCGGCGAGCAGGGCGAGCGCCTGCGGGAGGAGCCCATCGAGCGCGCCCGCGAGGCGCTGTTCGACCAGCTGGTGGAGACCTCCCATCAGCAGCAGGGCGACATCGAGGCCGCCGACGTCGAACCCTTCGCCGACTTCCTGGCCGACTACTTCGCCCGGGCGCGTGAGTCTCGCGCCTTCAGCCCGCTGCGTTCGGGGGGTGCAGCATGATCGATGCGATGCGCGAGGCGCGCGTGCGCGGCTGGAGCCTGGTGGGCCTGGCCTTCTGCGTGATGATGATGGCGGTGGCCCTGGGCCTCGAGCACCTCGGTGGGCTAGAGCCCTGCCCGCTGTGCATCTTCCAGCGGGTGGCGGTGATCGCCGCCGGTGTGGTGTTCGCCGTGGCGGCACTGCACGACCCGAAAGGGCGCCTCGGTGGGGCGCTCTACGGGTTGCTGTCGCTGGGGGCGGTGGGCACCGGCATCGGCCTGGCCTGGCGTCACCTGTGGCTGCAGTCGCTGCCCGCCGACGAGGTGCCGAGCTGCGGCCCCGGCCTCGACTACATGATGGAGGTGCTGCCCCTGCAGCAGGTGGTGTCCATGGTGCTCAACGCCTCCGGCGAGTGTGCCGAGATCAGCGCGCGCTTCCTGGGGCTGTCGCTGCCGGGCTGGACGCTGATCGGCTTCGTGATGCTGGCGGTGGTGCCGCTGGGGCTGCTGTGGCGTGCCTGCCGGTCGCGCACCGGCTATCGTTGGTCGGAGGATGCGCCGCAGGATTGACAGCGCCCGCCCCCAGGGAGGACTCTGAGTCTCCACCGGGCGGTTGGGTGTCCGAGGTCGGATTCATCGAGCGAGGGAAGCACCATGCTGGAAGACTGCAAGAGCGCGCAGGAGCGCTGGGGAGGCGTTCACAGGCTGATCGATCGCTGGCTCGGCGAGCGGCGCACGCTACTGGCGCACTTCGACGAGCTCAAGGCGGCCTGTGACGCCGACCTGGAGGAGATCACCAAGCCACGCATCGATGCCTTCAGCGAGCTGCTGATGGACTACATCAGCGCCGGGCACTTCGAGATCTACCCCCAGCTCAAGGCCGAGGCCGAGGCCTTCGAGGACGGCGGCGCCCTCGAACTCGCCGATCGCCTGCTCGAGCGTCTCGAGATGTCCACCGAGCTGGTGCTGGCCTTCGACGAGGACTACGCCACGCCGGTCCGCTGCCAGCATTATCTGACGCGGCTGCCGGCCTGGCTGGATCGCCTGTCCAAGGGGCTCGGCGAGCGCTTCTCCCTGGAGGACCGCCTGATCGCCCGACTGCACGCGGCACACGCCCCCGAGGTTCGCGCCTCCAGCGGCGCCTGATCCTGGCCTCCTGCGAGTGCGTCGCACGTCGAATTGAGTTTTGTGCAGCGCAGGCATACCATTTCCCTCGGTTTTGATCCTGGCCGGGCCGCTCAGGCGCCCCGGCCGATCCTCACGGCGACAACCGAAGGAGCCACGATGAAAGACCCCGTCCGTATTGCCATTACCGGCGCTGCCGGCCAGATCAGCTACTCCCTGGCGTTCCGCATCGCCTCCGGCGACATGCTCGGCAAGGACCAGCCGGTCATCCTGCAGCTGCTCGAGATCACGCCGGCCATGGACGCGCTCAACGGTGTGGTGATGGAACTCAACGACTGCGCCTTCCCGCTGGTGCAGGACATCGTCGCCTCCGACGACCCCAACGTCGCCTTCAAGGATGCCGATTTCGCCCTGCTGGTCGGCGCCCGTCCGCGCGGTCCGGGCATGGAGCGCAAGGACCTGCTGGAAGCCAACGCCGCCATCTTCTCTGCCCAGGGCAAGGCCCTGAACGACGTCGCCAGCCGCGACGTGCGTGTGCTGGTGGTGGGCAACCCGGCCAACACCAATGCCCTGATCGCGTCCTGCAACGCGCCGGACCTCGATGCCGGCCAGTTCACCGCCATGATGCGTCTGGACCACAACCGCGCCCTGACCCAGCTGGCCCAGAAGACCGGCAAGCACAGCACCGACGTCGAGTCGATGATCGTGTGGGGCAACCACAGCGCCACCCAGTATCCGGATCTGGCCCACTGCAAGGTCGACGGCAAGCCGGCCCTGGAGCTGGTCGAGCGCGACTGGTACGAGAACGACTTCATCCCCACCGTGCAGCAGCGCGGCGCGGCCATCATCAAGGCCCGCGGTGCCTCTTCCGCCGCCTCCGCGGCGTCCGCGGCCATCGACCACATGCGTGACTGGGCGCTGGGCAGCGACGGCATCGTCAGCATGGGCATCCCGGCCGACGGCAGCTACGGCATCGAGCCGGGCATCATGTATTCCTACCCGGTGGTGTGCAAGGACGGCAAGTACGAGATCGTGCAGGACCTGGCGGTCGACGACTTCAGCCGCGAGCGCATGACCGCCACCGAGAACGAGCTGCGCGAAGAGCGTGCCGCGGTGGAGCATCTGCTTGGCTAAGCTCTAAGCCTGAAGCTTGAAGAGCGGCGCTGCGCGCCTGGAAGGAAAAACAGAAAACCCCGCTCAGGCGACTCCTGGCGGGGTTTTCTTATGGCTTCGAGCTTCGAGCTTCGAGCTTCCGGCGAAGCCGGGCCGGCTCAGTCCCGCAGGCTGATGATCCGCCAGTCGCGCTGCTCGGCGGCCTGGCGAAGCGAGTCGTCCGGGTCCACGGCCACCGGGTGGTCGACGAGCTCCAGCAGCGGCAGGTCGTTGTGGGAATCGCTGTAGAACCAGGCGCCGTGCAGGGAGAGTTCGCGTTGCTCGAGCCACTGCTCCAGGCGCGTCACCTTGCCTTCACGAAAGCTCGGTACGCCGCTGACCCGGCCGGTGTAGCGCCCGTCGACCATCTCCGGTTCCACGGCGATCAGCTCGTCGATGCCCAGGCGCTCGGCGATGGGGCCGGTGATGAAACGGTTGGTGGCGGTAACGATCAGCAGGGTGTCGCCGCTGGCCCGGTGGCGGGCGATCAGCTCTTCGCCGCGGGGCAGGATGTGCGGCTCGATCTTGCTGGCCATGAACTGCTGGTGCCAGGCCGCCAGCTGTGCAGGAGAGTTGTCGGCCAGAGGCTTGAGCGCCACCGCCAGGAATTCGTTCATGTCCAGGGTGCCGGCCTCGTAGTCGGCCATGAAGCGGTCGTTGGCTTCCTTGTAGGCCACCGGGTCCACGGCGCCCTGCTCGAGCAGGAACTCCCCCCAGGCGTGGTCGCTGTCGATGGAGAGCAGGGTGTTGTCCAGGTCGAAGATGGCGAGGCTCACGGCTTTCCTCTTGGTTGTCGGGCGCGCGTCGCGGGTTGGGGCGCGTCGGTATCGTTGTCGCGTCGAGCCCGGGATTATGGCAGAACCGCCCGGCCCCTACGAGCATGGCCCCATTGGTGTATTGATACGTTTCACGGCCTTGTGGAAGAATGCAGTGAAGACTGGATTCATAAGGTGAAGTCCGTGATCGACGCAGATGGCTTTCGCCCCAACGTTGGCATCATTCTCGCCAACGACGAAGGGCAACTGCTATGGGCGCGTCGGGTAGGGCAGAATGCGTGGCAGTTTCCCCAGGGAGGCATCAAGGCGAACGAGACACCGCAACAGGCACTGTTTCGCGAACTCTACGAGGAGGTCGGCCTGACGGCCGATGACGTCGAGGTGCTTGCCTGTACCCGAGGCTGGTTGCGCTACCGCCTACCGCGCCGCATGGTAAGAACCCGTTCCCGGCCGGTGTGCATCGGCCAGAAGCAGAAGTGGTTCCTGCTCAGGATCCGCTGTGGCGAGACCCGCATCAGCATGGATGGCGGTGCGGCCAAACCGGAGTTCGACGGCTGGCGCTGGGTCAGCTACTGGTACCCGCTGGGCCAGGTGGTGCCCTTCAAGCGCGAGGTCTACCGGCGCGCGCTGCGCGAGCTGTCACCGCGCGCCCAGCGCCTGGCGCTGGGGCATGGCTGACGCCACGACACGCGCCGGGCTCGGCCCCGGCTATACCCTCAGCGAGGCATAACGACAATGGACAGTAAAACGCCGATGCTCGAGGTACTGCGCCGCATCATCCTGGAGGTCAACGGGGCTCGCAATCTGGAGGCCGCCCTGTCGACCATGGTGCGGCGCATCCGCAAGGCCATGCGTACCGACGTATGCTCCTTCTACCTCTTCGATACCCAGCTCGACCGCCTGGTGCTGATGGAGACCATCGGCCTGCGCACCCAGGCCGTGGGCCATGTGAGCCTGCCGGTGGGCGAGGGCTTGGTCGGGCTGGTGGCCCAGCGGGAGGAACCCCTCAATCTCGAGGACGCCCGGGCCCATCCCTATTTCCGCTACTTCGAGACCACCGGCGAGGAGCGCTATTCCAGCTTCCTCGGCGTGCCGATCATCCATCAGCGTCGCATGCTCGGCGTGCTGGTGGTTCAGCAGGCCGACAAGCGTCGCTTCGACGAGGCTGACGAGGCCTTCCTGGTCACCATGGCCGCACAGCTCGCCGGCGTGCTGGCTCATGCGCTGGCCACCGGCAGCCTGACTCGGCCGTCGCTGCCCGGCGGTCAGGCCACCTTCACCGGGGTCGCGGCCTCGCCGGGCATGGCCATCGGCGAGGCGGTGGTGATCGCGCCGCCCGCCGATCTCGACAGCGTGCCCGACCTCATTCCCACCGACGAAGAGTACGAGATCGAGCGGCTCAGCGAGGCGATCGGTCGGGTTCGCGACGAGATACGCGCCGCCGGCGAGCGCCTGGCCAACCGCATTTCCGCCCAAGAACTGGCGCTGTTCGACGTCTATCAGCAGATGCTCGGCGAGGAGGCGCTGTTCCAGGAGGTGGTCAAGCGCATCCGCGAGGGACAGTGGGCCCCCGGGGCGCTGGCCGACGTGGTGCGTCGCCACGTGCAGTACCTGGAGCGAGTGAGCGACGACTACCTGCGCGAACGGGCGGCGGACGTGCGCGACCTGGGGCGGCGCGTGCTGGCCCATCTGCAGGAAAACACCTCCGCGACGCCCGACGTGTATCCGGAGCGCACCGTGCTGGTCAGCGACGAGATCAGCGTGGCGATGCTCGGCGAGGTGCCGCGGGACAAGCTGGCGGGCATCGTCTCGGTGCGCGGCTCCAGCACGTCCCATGTGGCGATCGTGGCCCGCGCCATGGGTATTCCCACCGTGCTGGGCATGGTCGATCTGCCGCTGCCCAGGCTCAACGGCGCCAGACTGGTGCTCGACGGCCACCGCGGGCGGCTGTTCGTGCGTCCGAGCCCCGATATCGAGAGCCACTACGAAGGCCTGATCGAGGAGGAGCGGGCGCTCTCGGAGCTGCTCGAGCACGAACAGGATCTGCCGAGTCGCACGCCGGACGGTCACGACGTGCGGCTGCTGGTCAACACCGGCCTCGCGGTGGACGCCATGGCATCGCTCAAGTCGCGGATCGGCGGGGTGGGGCTGTATCGCACCGAAGTGCCGTTCATGATCACCGAACGTTTCCCCGGGGAGCAGGAGCAGACCCGGCTCTACCGCGAGCAGCTGGAGGGCTTCGCCCCGCTGCCGGTGGTGATGCGCACCCTGGACATCGGCGGCGACAAGGACCTGCCCTATTTCCCCATCGAGGAGGCCAACCCCTTCCTCGGCTGGCGCGGCATCCGCGTCACCCTGGATCACCCCGAGGTGCTGATGGTCCAGCTGCGGGCCATGCTGCGGGCGTCACAGGGGCTCGATAACCTGCAGATCCTGCTGCCGATGATCACCAACGTCGACGAGGTCGACGACGCCCTGCGGCTGCTGGAACGGGCCATTCGCGAGCTCGGCGAGGACGGCGTCGAGGTGGCCAGGCCTCAGGTCGGGGCGATGATCGAGGTGCCGGCGACCCTCTATCAGCTCGATGCGCTGGCCGAGCGGGTGGACTTCTTCTCGGTGGGCAGCAACGACCTGACCCAGTACCTGCTGGCGGTGGATCGCAACAACCCCCGGGTGGCGGATCTCTACGACGCCTGTCATCCGGCGGTGCTGTCGGCCATGGCGCGTCTGGCGCGGGAGGCGACGGCGCTGAAGGTGCCGATCTCGGTGTGCGGCGAGCTGGCGGCCGATCCGGCCGGGGCGCTGTTGCTGATGGGCATGGGCTTCGATGCGCTGTCGATGAACGCGCCGAGCCTGCCCAAGGTGCGGGCCGCCATCCGCCGCGTCAGCCTGACGTCGGCGCAGACGCTGGTGGAAGACGCCCTGGCCGAATCCTCGCCGCTGGGCGTCAGGCGCTGCCTGGAGGCGAGCATGAGCGATTGGCAGCTCGCCCACCTGCTGCCGCCCAAGGATGCCTGACGCTCGGTCAGGCGCCAGTGCCGCCGGCAGGCGGTGGCGTGTCGAGCGTCAGCCGATGCTCGCCGAGTGAGGTGCCGTTCGGACCGAAGCGCCGTTCGCCGAGGGTCAGTCGGCCGTCGGCGCGCCATTCCAGCCAGCTGGTGGCCCGGGTACCGTAGTCTTCACCGACGATGAACGCCGCCGAGAGGCGGCGTTCGAGTGCCTGGCCCACGCCGGTATCCGGCAGCCGTGCGTCCTCTGCCTCGCGAGCGTCGGCGAGCGGCGCCAGGGCGTCATCCGGCCAGCGTCTGTTGCCCAGGCTGTCGGCAAGCCCGCGGCGCGCGGCCATCAGCTTCGGCCAGGGCGTGTCCCGTTCGGCATTGGAGAGGCCGTGCAGGCCGGGGGCGAGGCGCTCGAGCCGAACACGATCGCGGCCGCGATGGAGATACCACAGTCGCTGGCCGTCGCCGACCAGCAGGTTGAAACCCGCGTAGCGTCGGGCGTCGCCGTCGGCGAGCGCGCCCAGCCAGCCTTCGAGATCATCGGCCTCCAGGGCCGAGCGCACCAGGTCGCCGCGGCTGGGGGCGTCTTCGGGGGCCGAAAGCGCCGGGTCGCGGACGTTGGTCACGGCGGAGAAGCGTCCGCGCCGGTGCACGGCGAGCCAGCCGCCGCCGGCCTGCAGGTCGCGGCCGCCGACGATGCCGGGAGCGTCGTCCCACGCCGCCAGCGGCGCGGTGGGGCGGGCGTGGAACTCGTCACGGTTGGCCACCAGGCGCAGCACGACGGAGGCGTCGGGCCGGTGGGCGAGGGCAATCAGGCACATGGCTGCCAGACTACCCCGCTCGTCGGCACGCGCAAAGCCCCGTCATGACAGGGTCGGCCCGGCATCGTACACTCTGCCGACGACAATCGACGCGATACAGGGATGACAATGAGTGTCGAGACAAGCAAGGAGCGAGCCTGGCCACGTCTGGTCACGCCGATTCTCTGGCCATTGCTGGCCCTCCAGGTGGTGCTGGTGGGGCTGTGGCTGGCGGTAGGACTGAGCGGCCGCTGGCCGGTGCTGTCCCCGGTCTCCTGGGGCGATACGTTCTGGTGGCTGCTGGTGCTGGCGGTCGGCAGCGGCCTCAACGTGACGGCCTTCCTGATGCTGCTGCGCCAGCGCCTCCGCGCCGAGGAAGCCCGAGTCGAGGCGGCCTTCGGCCGGCTCAACGAGCGGCTGGTCGCCATCGGTGGCGACGATGCCCCCGGGGCGGGACGGCTCCAGGATGCCGGCCTGCCGCTCGAGCGACGCCTCGAGGCCGTGGCGGAGAGCTGCGATGCCCTCGGCGCACGCTGGCGGGCCGAGCTGGAGGCCGTGCGCGGCGTGGAGCGTCGCCTCAATGATGATCTTCAGGCCCAGCAGGGCCGCCTGGCTCGGCTCGAGACCGGACGCGTGCGCGCCCAGGAGGAGTCGCGGCTCAAGTCCGGCTATCTCAGCCACCTGCAACAGATGCTGCAGCCGCTGATGGCTTCCGTGTCCGAGGTGTTGCAGGGCGAGCGTTTTCAGCGCCCGGACGGAGACGCCGAGCGCAACGCTCTGGCGGGGCTGCGGGAGCGGCTGGCGGAGACCGCGGTGCTGCTGGAGAACCTCGGCGACCCGGAACCGACGGAGGCAGCGCTGCCGACAGCGTCCGCCCCCCGGGTGCTGGTCGTCGACGATGGTCCGGTCAACCTGATGCTGGCGCGCAAGGTGCTGGAGGGGCGGGGGCTCGAGGTGGTCACGGCCACCAGCGGCCGGGAAGCCCTCGACAGCCTGGAGGCGTCGCCTTTCGACATGGTCTTCCTGGATATCTACATGGCCGGCCTGGACGGCGTGGAGACCTGTCGTGCCTGGCGGACCCGGGAAGCCGAGCGTGGCGATCGGGGGCGCAGCGTGCTGGTGGCCTTGACCGCCAATGCCGGCGAAAGCGATCGCCGCCGCTTCCGCGAGGCCGGCATGGATGACTACCTGGCCAAGCCTTATCGTCCCCAGGACCTGCTGGATCGCGTGCAACACTGGTTGCCCGGGCGCCTGATGGGGGAGGAAGACGCATGAGCCGCCTCCCGTTCGCCAGCGGTGCCTCTCCTTCGCCGGCCAGCCGGTGACGGTCGCCCCCGGCTTGCTGCTATGATCCCGACCGCGGCGCCACCGCGGTCTGCCCCTGTCCTTACCTTTCTTCCCCGCATCGTTCGAGGCCCCCATGCTGCGCTATCCCGATATCGACCCCGTGGCCATCTCGCTTGGTCCGCTCCAGGTTCACTGGTATGGCCTGATGTACGTCATCGGCTTCATCGCCGCCTGGTGGCTGGGCCGCCGCCGCGCCGCTCGCATCGGCCTCAATGGCGACGATGTGGGTGACCTGATCTTCTATGCCGCCCTGGGCGTGGTGCTCGGCGGACGGCTGGGCTATGCGCTGTTCTACGGCCTCGACCAGTGGCTGGGCGATCCGCTTTGGATCCTGCGCGTCTGGGACGGCGGCATGAGCTTCCACGGCGGCCTGATTGGCGTGCTACTGGCCTCGCTCTACTTCGCTCGCAAGAAGCGGCTGGCGTTCTTCACCCTCACCGATTTCGTCGCCCCGCTGGTGCCGATCGGCCTGGGAGCCGGGCGCATCGGCAACTTCATCAACCACGAGCTGCCGGGCCGGGTCACCGACCTGCCCTGGGGGCTGGTGTTCCCCGGTCTGGGGAACGAGCCGCGCCATCCTTCATCGCTGTATGAGGCGGTGCTGGAAGGGGCGGTGCTGTTCGCGGTGCTGTGGTGGGTCTCGGCCACGCCGCGCCGTCGCGGCCTGGTGTCGGGGCTGTTCCTGACGCTCTACGGCGTGTTCCGCTTCGGCGTGGAGTTCGTGCGTCGCCCGGACCCGCAGCTCGGCTTCATCGCCTTCGACTGGCTGACCATGGGCATGCTGCTGTCGCTGCCGATGATCATCGCCGGCGTGGCGCTGATGGCCTGGTCCCGCGGCCGGCCAGTGGATGCCAGGGTCGACGCTGCGGCCTGAGCGCAGCAGGGCGGTGGCCGCTATGGGCGGCCACCGCCCGGGCATGTAGAATGTGTGGCCCATTTTCAGCCGTCGACCATGCCCGTGACCGCCAACGCCCCTCCCGCCCTCGAACAGCCCTATCTGGACCTGATGCGCGCCGTGCTCGATCACGGCGTGGAGCGCGACGACCGCACCGGCGTCGGCACCCGCTCGCTGTTCGGCCACCAGATGCGCTTCGACCTGTCCCGTGGTTTCCCGCTCGTCACCACCAAGAAGCTGCACCTGCGCTCGATCATCCACGAGCTGCTGTGGTTCCTGGCCGGCGATACCAACATCGCCTACCTCAAGGACAACGGGGTGCGCATCTGGGACGAGTGGGCCGACGAGAACGGCGAGCTGGGCCCGGTCTATGGCTATCAGTGGCGTAGCTGGCCGGACCCGCGCGGCGGGCACGTCGACCAGATCGCCAATCTGCTGGAGCAGCTGCGGACCAATCCGCGCTCGCGCCGGCTGATCGTCTCGGCCTGGAATCCGGCGCTGGTCGACGAGATGGCGCTGCCGCCGTGCCACTGCCTGTTCCAGTTCTACGTGGCCGACGGCAAGCTCTCCTGCCAGCTCTACCAGCGCAGCGCCGACATCTTCCTCGGCGTGCCCTTCAATATCGCCAGCTACGCGCTGCTGACGCAGATGATCGCCCAGGTGGCAGGCCTCGAGCCCGGCGACTTCGTGCACACCCTGGGCGACGCCCATCTCTATCTGAATCACCTGGACCAGGCCCGGGAGCAGCTGTCGCGTGACCCGCGCCCGGCGCCGCGACTGGCGCTCGACCCGAGCGTGACCGATCTGTTCGACTTCCACTTCGAGCACATCGCCATCGAGGGCTACGACCCGCACCCCCACATCAAGGCAGAGGTGGCCGTATGAACGACGAGACGCTCGTCCCGGTGGCGATGATCGCCGCGATGTCCGCGAACCGGGTCATCGGCGTGGACAACCAGCTGCCCTGGTACCTGCCCGAGGACCTGAAGTTCTTCAAGCGCATGACCCAGTCCAAGCCGCTGGTCATGGGGCGCAAGACGTTCGAGTCCATCGGCCGGCCGCTGCCCGGGCGGCTCAACATCGTCGTCACGCGTGATTCCGGTTTCCAGCCCGAGGGCGTGCGGGTCTGCCACGACCTCGATGAAGCGCTGGCGCTGGCCGACCGGCAGGCCACCATCGACGGCGTCGACGAGATCATGGTGATGGGCGGCGGCCAGATCTATGCCCAGGCGCTGCCGAAGGCGAGCCGGCTCTATCTCACCGAGGTGGGCGTCGAGGTGGAGGGCGATGCCCGCTTCCCCGAACTGGACGAGGCCGAGTGGGAAGAGCGGCAGCGCGTGCCGGGCCAGCCCGCCGAGGGGCAGCCGGCCTATGACTTCGTGCAATACCGGCGCCGGGGTTTGCCAGACGCCGCGGAGTGACACAGACTGACGACTGGCGCCGCCGGCCCTGAGGCGACGTCATATGGACCCCAGTCGTCTTACCCCGGGCATGCATGGAGGATCCGGAGTTGATCGATGAACGCCCCCGTCGTCTCATGGCGACCCTGGAATCTCGCGTCGAGGCATTGCTCGAGGCGCGCGTCGAGGGTCGGGTGCAGCATCAGGCCCTGCAGAACCGGCTGAGCGAACTGGAGCAGAACCGTCAGGCCCTGGAAGCGCGCAACGCCGAGCTGCAGGCGCGATCCGTGGCGGCCCAGGAGCAGCGCGATGAGCTGGCGCGGCGCATCAAGGCGCTGGAGGCGACGCTGGCCGAGTCCGAGGCGGCGCGGCTGGAACTCGTCGAGGAGAACCGCGAGCTCGATGAGCAGGGCCGTGAACTCGAGGCGCATGCCCAGCGGCTCCAGGCCCGGCTCGACGAGACCGTGGCGGAGCCGCCCGTTTCGACGCACCGCCAGGGCCTCGGGCTCTCCGCCCTGATGGGGCATCATCGTGCCGCGGCGCCGGCGGCCGATGAGGCGGATGCCGAAGAGACTGCCGCCGTTTCCGCCTCGTCCGATGCCCCACAGCAGGCCGCGCTGCCCGTCGAGGAGGCGCCTTCTCCCCAGGCCCTGCTCGCCCAGTGGTATCAGCGCTACGGCGACGCCTTCTTCAAGGGCCATACCCGGCCGCTCAAGGTCGGCATCCACGAGGATCTGAGCGCCCTGGAGCCCTGGCCCGAGAAGCTGGTACGCCGCGCCCTGGCCTGCTACGTCAACCTGCCGCGCTACCTGAAATCGGTGCGTGAGGGTGCCGAGCGGATCGACCTCGAGGGGTCGCCGGCGGGGGTGGTGGATCGCGGTGCCGCCGAGCATGCTCACCGGAAGCTGGAACGCCTGCAGGCCGAGCGTCAGCGCAAGGGCAAGCCGGCGAAGGCGCGCAAGCCTCGCCAGTCGCGTACCGACGAGCCTTCCTCTCAGCCGAAGGAAGCCAGCGGCGCGCCCGATGCTGCCTCGCCTGCCGCCGCTCGAGCGACGGCCGAGCCTTCCCCCCAGGACGAGCCCGCCGATGACCGGCTTCACCGCAAGCTCGGTGAGCTGATGGCACGCCATAACGGGCGTTGAAGAGGGGGCCGCCAGCGTTGACGGTGGGCCTTGTTTCATCGTTCGTCTGACTTGAAACCGTCATATCCCCGGGGCATGATGAGTCCGCTCATCGCTGCCGAACGCTGTTTTAGGACACGGTGAAGCGTGGCGAGGTGCCGTTGCCCTGCCGCGCTTGACGAACGGTAGCGGCGGAGAGGCGCCGTGAGGCGACTCGGCCTCGATCGTGGCGGGAACTGACGGTGATCGGGGGATGTGACGAAGGAAAACAGTGTTTTTTTCTTGTTGCGCTCCTGCAAATCCCGGTATAGAGTTTCTTCTGCGAGCATTGGACTATAACAAGGTTTCGCCGTGGTCAGGCTCGCTGCTGCCGCTTCCCGAGAGGAGGCGAGCAACAACGAGAACCGGCACCAAGACCGGCAAACCCGCCGCAAAGACTCGAAAAGAGCGCGCGGCTATCGATCGAAACAGCAAGCTAGTCAAAAGGATTATCGCAATGAAAAAGACACTGTTAGCGACTGCCATCGCCGGTGCCATGGCTGCCTCCGGCGCCCAGGCCGCCACCGTCTACAACCAGGACGGCACCAAGCTCGACATCTACGGCAACATCCAGCTGGCTGTGGCCAGCTTCGATGAGGCCGAGCGTGATGAGGCTGGTAACCTGAGCTCCGAGAGCACTGACTCCCTCTTCGATAACGGCTCGACCTTCGGCTTCGCCGCCGAGCACGTGATCTACGACGGTCTGACCGGCTACCTGAAGCTCGAGTTCGACGACTTCCAGGCCGACGAGAAGAAGATCACCGGTCGTGATACTGGTGACCAGGCTTATATTGGTCTGAAGGGCAACTTCGGTGACGTTCGCCTTGGTTCTTACGATCCGCTGATCGACGACTGGTCTCAGGACTGGATCACCAACAACGAACTGGCCGATGTGTCAGACTCGACCACTGACCTGGGCAACGCTTTCGATTTCCTGGGTATTGACGGCGGTGATCGTGAAGGCGACAAGCTGACCTACACTTCCCCGGTGTTCAATGGCCTGCAGTTCGCCCTGGGTACTCAGTATAAAGGCGATGGCGAAGACGTTAACTCCAACTTCAAGTATGACTCCAGCGGTCGCATGGAGCGTAATGCCTCCTTCTTCGGCGGCGTGAAGTATACGGTTGGCAACCTGCAGCTTTCTGCCGTCTATGACGATCTCGAGACTCATAGCGTCGAGGTCGGTAGCAATGACATTGCCGATTTTGATGCCTACAGCTTCGCTGCCAACTACTCCATGAACGCACTGCGCCTGTCCTTCAAGTATGAGCGCACCGATATCGACTTCATGGATGAGTCTGGTGAGATCGATCGTTATGGCCTGGGTGCTCGCTACGGTTACGGTCCCGGCGATGTCTACCTGGCCTACCAGCGCGTCGAGGCAGATGACGATCTGGCGGGGGTTGTTGCCAACCCCAATGGCTTCAACCCGGTGTCCGGCCAGTATGAAGGTGATGACTCCTTCAACGAAGTGCTGGGCGGCGTGACCTATAACATCTCCGATGCCATGTATGTCTTCGGTGAGGCCGGCGTCTACGACCGTTCTGGCGATGACGGTGACTTCATCGGTACCGGTGTCGTATACCTGTTCTGATCCCATGCGCAGGGTTACCCTGCACTAGGGTGTGAACATCGAAAGCCGATCCCCCGGGGTCGGCTTTTTTCATTGAATGCAAAGCAAGTCATCAAGTGAGGTGTTATGAAACGGCCGATCGTGACCGCGAGCCTGCTGGCGCTGGGCGTGGCGCTCTCCGCCGGGACGGCGCTTGCCAGCGAGATGGAAGAGCGCTTCCGCGAGGAAGGCAAGGGCATGGACCTGACGGGCTTCTTCAATGCCGAGACCGATGCCCATAGCCGCAGCTTCCTGTTCGGTAGTACCAACGAGCATGCCTTCGAAGTCACCGAGGCGGGGAACTATCGCTTCACCAGCCGGGTGACCTCCGGCTACTCAGACGACTACCGCATCGCCGCGGTGCTGGAAGACGAGAACGGTGACGTGATCGCTCGCGGCGAGGCGCTGGGCCAGAACGGCGGCCTGGAGATGCGCCAGCGGCTGGCGCCCGGCGACTACGTGCTGCGCGTCGAGGGGCAACGCTTCGGCACCCGTGGCCGTGCTGGCGACGGCTACTCCGTGCATGTGGCCGGGCTGGACGACCAGGGTCGCGTCATCGAGGACAGCGTCAGCGACGGCGAGGGCATCTTCTTCACCGGCACGAACCGGCAGGGCGGCGATTCCGTATTCGTGCGCGGTGATGACGCCGTGGCCACCCTCGGCGGCGGCGCCGCTGGGGCTCAAGCCGAGGCGACGGCCTCGGCCGGTGAGGCCGCCAACGCTTCCGCAAGCGCCGAGCCGGTGGCTCAGAGCACACAAGAGGGCGAATCCGCCCAGCGCTCCGGCTTCGAGACCATCGTCACCGACGTCAAGATCCGCGCCCGCGGTAAGGTCATGACCTTCGAAATGGCCGAGCAGGGCAGGGTCGCCATCACCACCTCGACTTTCCCCACCGGTTACGAGGACACCTACCGGATCGAACTCGAGGTGCTCGACGACGCGGGCCGAGTGGTGGCCGAAGGCGCCGGGCAGGGCTTCGACGGCGATGTCGACCTGACCACCGAGCTGGCGCCGGGACAGTATCGCATCCAAGTGCAGGGGCAGAAATTCGGTTCAGGGATGACAGGCGTCAATAACTACGAGCTTCGCGTCGAGAAGCGCTGAGTGGCAGGCGGGGCGACCGGTCGTCCCGCCTCTTTCGTGTTTTCCATCATCCTGCCGGCCTGCCGGTGGAGTCACCTAATCCGTGCTGCGGGCTTCGATGCGTTGCTCGGCGTTTAGGCTTCTGCTGCTGAGCTTCTCGTCCGGCTTTCCTCTGCGGTCTTCGAATACCCTGACATGGCGTGCAGTGCCGATTATCGGTGCGCATGGTGATGTTCACGGGGCCCCGGGTTGCGTAACGTGCGCGGCCTCCGAATCTTTCCCTGTCGGGCATCCTTGCCATGCCGTCTTTCCTTGCCCTTGCGTTGCCGTTTCCGCCTGGGGCGGGGATCAATCGGTGGCTTGTGTCAGGTGCCGACAAAAGGGGAGAAGTAAGTTTAGTTTAGTCTGATACAGTAGTGACGGCCCCGTCATATGGAGGTGATCCGTGCCGTTCCGACTCTCGACCTACTGGCGCCATGCCCAGTCGCTGAAGGGCCGTCTGATGCTGGGCCTGCTGTCGACTTGGATCGTCGTCATGGCCCTGTTGCTCACCTTTGGATGGCGAACCGGCGACAGGCTGCTCGAATCCTCCAGCAACACGCATCTGCGCTATGAGGCTCGGCTGATCGCCGATGACCTGACGAGCCAGGTGGCGTCGCGCCTCCGTTCGCTGGAGCGTCTGGCGACTCGGCTCGACGTGGATCGCGTTCCGTCGCCACAGCACGGACTTCGTCATAGCGAGGCGCTGCTCGAGTGGTTCGACTGGCTCATGGTCACCGATGCCGAGGGAAGGGTCTCGGCGCTTTGGCCGGAAAATCGGGATATGCAGGGGGTCGATCTGTCGTTTCGCGACTACTTCCAGCACGTTCGTGCCTTTCGTCGCCCCTACGTCAGCGAGCCTTTTCACTCGTTGCTGAGTGACATCCCGATGGTCGTGTTCGCCGTGCCGAGGCGGGACGAGCTTGGACGTTTCCAGGGCATGGTCGGCGGTGCGTTGCGGCTGAACGGGGGCAGCCAGGGGGGCGGGCTCTTCCAGCGACTGGATCGCCTTCGGCTGGGTGAACAGGGCTATGCCAGCGTGATGAGCGACAACGGAACCTACCTCTACCACCCCCGGGACGACAAGGTGTTGCACACGCTGCCCGAGGAGGAGCGGACGGACTGGCAGGAGCTGGCCCTGATGGGCTGGGAAGGCGAGGCGAGCGAGCTGCTGTCGGGCGAACGGGCGGGTTACAAGGCCTATCGTCAGATCTGGCCGGCGGGCTGGATCGTCAGCGTGACGCTGCCGCGCGACCAGGTGATCGCGCCGCTGGAAGGATGGCTGAGGCGCCTGGGGGGGGTGGTTCGTGTTGGTCGCCGGCCTGCTGCTGCCGCTCATTGGCTGGCTGCTGTGGCGGCTGTTGAGCCCTCTGTTACGGCTGAAGCGCCAGATGCAGGAGGTCGGGAGAGGGCATCGGCAACGGGTGTCGCTCGATACGCGCATGCACGAGCTCCAGCAGGTGGCCGATACCTTCAATCACGTCGAGGTGGAGCGCAGCCAGGCGCTGGCCAGCCTGGAAGGTCGCCAGGCCTTTCTGGATGCGGTGCTCGCCAGCTCGCCGGTCGGCATGTTCGTGACCGACACCGAAGGCGCCCTGACCTACATGAACCAGGCCCTCGTCGAGCTGACCGGCTTCAAGGTGTACCAGGAGGCACGTCACGAGTGGATGCGCCATATCCATCCTGACGATAGCGCCACGGTGCTGGAACTCTGGCATCACAGCATGGCGAGCGGCGAGGACTTCCTGCAGCAGTTTCGCTATTACCGTCGAAGCGGCGAGCCGCTTTGGCTCGAGGTGCATACTCGCCCCGCGATGGCGGAGGATCGTGTGCTGGGATTCGTCGGCACGGTGAAGGACATCACCGAGCGGCGCGAGGAGGAGGCGCTTCGTCAGTGGGAGGCCGAGCATGATCCCCTGACCGGACTGCTCAACCGCCGCGGCTTCGAGCGACGCCTCGAGGAAGCCCTGGCGGACTGGCGCAAGACCGGCAATCCGGCTTCCCTGATTCTCTTCGACCTGGATCACTTCAAGCCGATCAACGACGAGGGCGGGCATGCCCTGGGTGACGAGATGCTCAGGCGCATCGCCCAGGTGGTGGCGTGGGAAGTGCGCCGCAGCGATCACGTGGCGCGCCAGGGCGGCGACGAGTTCGCGGTCCTGCTGCCCAGCTGCACGGTGGCCCATGCCGAGCAGCTGGCCCAGTCGCTGGTAGAGGCGGTCGGCGAGGTCGAGGTCTCCCAGGGCGGGCGCGATTTCCGTGTCACGCTGAGCCTCGGCCTGACCAGCTTTCAGGAAGGGGACGAGCGTATCGCCACGGTCATCGAGCGCGCCGATGCTGCCGCTTACCGGGCCAAGCGGGAAGGGCGCAATCGTGCCGTCACCTGCGAGGTGTCTGCCGAGAGCGACGACGGCTAGGATGTTCTCGCGCTAAATGATAGAAAACGAAGGGGTTGTCCAGCAGGTGCATCGTCTCCATATCTCTCGTCAGGCTGATGCGGCTCTCGATCTGCATGCTGATGAGAGATCGCTCAGATCACCAGATTCTGTGCAAGGAGACGCGACATGTCCGTCGATACCCTGTTGACCCCGTTTCGCCTCGGCGAGCTGACGATGCCCAATCGTATCCTCATGGCGCCGCTGACTCGCGCCCGCACGCCGGACAGCGTGCCCGGCGAAGCGCAGCAGGCCTACTACGGTCAGCGTGCCGGGGCCGGGATGATCATCAGCGAGGCGACCAATATCTCACCCACGGCGCGCGGCTACGTCTACACGCCGGGCATCTGGACCGACGAGCAGGAAGCCGGCTGGAAGGGCGTCGTCCAGGCGGTGCATGCCAAGGGCGGGCGCATCGCGCTGCAGCTGTGGCACGTCGGCCGGGTCTCCCACGAATGGGTGCAGCCGGACGGCCAGGCCCCGGTGGCGCCCAGCGCGCTCGACGCCGAAGGCGCGCAGTGTTTCGTCGAGTTTCCGGACGGCAGCGCCGGCCGCCATCCCACCAGCACGCCCCGGGCGCTCGAGATCGATGAGCTGCCGGGCATCGTCGAGGACTATCGCCAGGCGGCACGCCGCGCCGATCGCGCCGGCTTCGACATGGTCGAGGTGCATGCGGCCAACGCCTACCTGCTCAACCAGTTCCTGGCCACCGGCACCAACCATCGCACCGACCGCTACGGTGGCACGCTCGAGAACCGGGCCCGCTTCCCGCTGGAGGTCATCGACGCCGTGGCCGAGGAAGTCGGTCCGCAGCGCGTCGGCGTGCGCCTGACGCCCTTCATCGAACTGTTCGGCCTCACCGATGACGAGTCCGAGGCCATGGCGCACTATCTGGCCGAGCAGCTCTCCGCCCGTGGCATTGCCTACCTGC
Source organism: Halomonas sp. HG01 (assembly GCF_000968715.2). NCBI lineage: Bacteria > Pseudomonadati > Pseudomonadota > Gammaproteobacteria > Oceanospirillales > Halomonadaceae > Halomonas > Halomonas sp. HG01. The sequence continues at coordinate 644,840 of NZ_CP022134.1, forward strand.
ACCTCAACGAGCCCGACTGGGCCGGCGGCGAGATCCAGTTCACCGACGACTTCCGCCGCAGCATGCGCGAGCGTTTCTCCGGCAGCCTGATCTTCTGCGGCCACTACGACGCCGAGCGCGCCGAGCGCCTGATCGAGGCGGGCATCGCCGACGCCGTAGCGATCGGCCGGCCCTATATCGCCAACCCCGACCTGGTCGAGCGCATTCGTACCGGAGCGGCCTGGAACGAGCCCAATCCCGACACCTTCTACGGTGGTGGCCTGGAGGGCTATACGGACTATCCGTTCCTCGGCAACGGCCACGACCGTCTGGGCCGCGAGGGCTGAATCGTCTTGCCGGCCGTCGGCGCTGTGGCGTCGGCGGTCGAGATCATCGGCGTGACTGTCGAGAAGCGCACGGTTTTACCGGCGAGCAGCACGGGCATCTTGTCGATAGCAGGACGTGTCGAGAGAAATGAAGAGGGGAGGAAGGCGTGGCGCCCCCATCAGGATTCGAACCTGAGACCTTCCCCTTAGGAGGGGGACGCTCTATCCAGCTGAGCTATAGGGGCGAAACGAGCGCTAGTATAAGCGCCTGAGCGGGCGAGATAAACCCGTCGCAGCGGTGCCGTGGCGGCGCCTTCCCGGGTAGAATGCCGGCATCACTCATGCGGATGACGTGGCATGCCCGAGCATTTTCTTTCCCCGGCGGGAGACCGCCACTTCGATGGCCTGGCCGACAAGTTCGCAGCCAGCCTCTACGGTGGCCTGCGCGGCGAGCTGCGCCTGGCGCTGCTCGACCGCCTGCTGCCCGAGATGCTCGATCTGCACGGCCAGCCGGCGCTGGAGGTCGGCGGCGGGCTCGGTCAGCTGGCCGGCTGGCTCGCCGAGCGCGGCCATGACGTGACCCTGTGCGAGCCCGCCGCCGAGATGCGCGAGCGCGCCCGGGAAGCGCTGGCCGGTCGTCCGGTGCGTTTCGTCGAGGCGCCGCTGCAGGCGCTGACCGAGGCGGCCCCGGGCCCCTGGCCGCTGATCACCTGTCACGCGGTGCTGGAGTGGCTGGGCGACCCGCGGGCGGCGCTGGCCACCCTGGCCGGCCTGCTGGCCCCCGGCGGCCAGCTGTCGCTGATGGTCTTCAATCGTGATGCGCTCAGGCTCTCCAACGTGGTCAAGGGCAACCTCGAGAAGGCCCTGGCCGACCGCCTGGAGGGCAAGGGGCAGCGCAAGCGCCTGACGCCCATCTCGCCGCTGACCCACGACCAGATCGTGACCTGGGCCGCGGAGCTGGGTCTCGAGGTGCACGCCACGGCCGGCGTGCGCGTCTTCCACGACTACCTGCGCCAGCCGCCGCAGACCGAGGCCGAGCGCCGCGACCTGCTGGCGCTGGAATGGCAGTACTGCCGCATCGATCCCCACTGGCGGCTGGGCCGCTATCTGCTCTACACCCTGATTCGCCCCGAGGAGCCCGTGCGATGAATGCCGAGACCCCCGTCTGCCAGCTGCTGCAGCGCCAGGACGCCGACTACCGCGGCTGGCTGTGGGTGGCGCCGCCCCGCGATGCCTGGCTGGAGGGCGGCGAGGGCGTGCTGCTGGCCGCCGATCAGGCGGTGCTGGCGGCCTGGCGCCAGCGCGGTCGCCCGGCGCTCTCGCCCTTCGACGACGACGCCCCGGCACCGCCAGGCGTGGTGCTGTTCTGGCCCAAGGCCCACGCCCTGGGCGAGTGGTGGCTGCTGTGGCTGTGCGCGCGGCTGCCGGCGGGCACGCCGCTGCAGGTGGTCGGAGAGAATCAGGGCGGTATCAAGCGGGTGCTCAAGGTGCTGGCGGCGCTGGGCCTGGGATGCCGCAAGGTCGACAGCGCGCGACGCTGCACCCTGTTCGCCTCCAGCCTCGACCGCGTCGCCCTCGAACCCGATGCGGCCTGGACCTCGTTCGAGGCGGAGATCGGCAGCGAGCGCCTGACGCTGGCCAGCCATCCCGGCGTGTTCGGCCACGGCAAGCTGGACGACGGCACCCGGCTGTTGCTCGAGCAGCTGCCCGCGGCATTGCCGGCGACGGGCGAGGTGCTGGACCTGGGCTGCGGCGACGGCATTCTCGCCGCCTGGCTGGCGCACCGCGGCCACGGGGTGACCGCCGTCGACGTCAACGGCTTCGCGGTCGAGGCCACGCGGCGCACCCTGGCCGTCAACGGACTCGATGGCGAGGTGCTGGCCGGCGATGTCTTCGACGGCCTGGGCGAGCGGCGCGGCGGCGCCCGGCGCTTCGATGCCATCGTCAGCAACCCGCCCTTCCATCAGGAGCGGGCCATCGACTACGGGCCGGCGGGGCGACTGATCGCCGAGGCGCCCAGGCATCTGCGCCCTGGCGGGCGGCTGGTGCTGGTGGCGAACGCCTTCCTGCCCTATCCCGACCTGCTCGAGCGGGCCTTCGGCGGCTTCGAGGTACTCGCCGATGACCGCCGCTTCAAGGTCTATTCGGCCCGGGTCTGATCGTGGCTCGTGCCCGATACCGCCCACGCCCGCCGGGCGTCCCCGGCGGGCGTGGGTCGAACGGGCCTGAGGGCCGGGCGTGCGGCCTACTGGGCGGTGGACTGACCGGCGGAGCCGCTCATTTCCGTGGAGCCGCTCATCTCGCCGGCGCCGCTCATGTCACCCGAGCCGGTCATGCTTCCCGAGCCACTCAGGCCGGCCGAGCCGCCCATCTCGCTCGAGCCGTTCATGCTGCCGTCGGCACCGCCGGGCAGCGACTGGCGCGCCGCCTCGTATTCCTCGCGGCTGAGGGCGCCGTCGCCGTTGGTATCCGCGGTTTCGAGGTCGATGCCGTCCACGGTGAGGGCTTCCTCGGCGCTCAGCATGCCGTCACCGTTGAGATCCAGCCGATCGAAGGACGGCGGGTTGGCGACGGCGGCGCCGGCACCGAGCAGGGCGAAGGTGAGCAGGGTCGTCTTCAGCAGCGTTTTCATGGGAATCCTCCTGGAATGCGTGCTTGGCGTACCACGAGCCGATGGGCTCGTCTGCTTCCTATCAAGCCAGTCTCATGCCATTGATGAGGTTTCTTCTTGCATAACATGAGGTTGTGTTTCATGGCATGGGGCCGTGTCGGGTGTCTGCCGCGCTTCGAGCGACGCAAGGCGTTGGCGTGTGGCGACGATGCCGCAAGTGCCATAAATACAGGTCACTGAATTTCAAGATGTTATTTCTGTCGCCATGGCGCGTCGCGGGGCGCTTGACGGCCTTCCCGCTAAGGCTGGCGGTAGTCGATCTCGGTGATGATGTAGGTGGTCTCGCCGCCCGGTGCGGCCACCGTCACCTCGTCGTCCAGCGGGCGGCCGAGCAGGGCCTTGGCCAGCGGCGCGTCGACGCTGATCCAGTGCTTGCCGGTATCGGTCTCGTCGTGGCCGACGATGCGCAGGCGCATCTCCTCGCCGTCCTCGTCCTCCAGGGTCACGAAGGCGCCGAAGAACACCCGCTCGGTGTCCTCGGGCAGCCGGTCCACCACCGTGAGTTCGTCGAGCCGCTTGGTCAGGTAGCGGATCCGGGCGATCACCCGGTTGAGCTCCTTCTTGTTGTAGGTGTAGTCGGCGTTCTCGCTGCGATCGCCCAAGGCAGCGGCTTCGCCGACCTTGGTCGAGAGGGCGGGACGCTTGACCCGCGACAGGTGATCCAGGATGCCGCGCAGGCGCTCGGCGCCCTCGGCGGTGATCAGGTTGCTCTTGGGCTCCTGGCGCGGGTCCTTGGCGGGATCGCGCCAGCGAGTCATGTTGCGGCCTTTCATCGGCAGCGCCCTCCTGTGGGATGCGAAGCAAAGGCCTTCATTGTGAGGCGAGGGCACGGTCGAGGCCAGACTGGCGGCTGATTCAAACGTTCGTTACATTCTCGTGGTGTCGCCTCGACCATCACAACCACAATGCATGAGGAAAGCGCCATGTCTGCACGCCGCCTGCCGACCGTCGTTCTCGGGATGGGGCTCGCGTTCGCCCCGCTGCTCCAGGCCCAGACGCCGCAGGACGACCTGTTCTCGCTGCGCAGCCGCTGGGAGCACACCACCACCGCCATGCCGGAGACGCGTCGCGTCGACGCCCTCGAGGCCCTCGCCGCGGAGGCGAAGACCCTGGCCGAGTCTCATCCCGAGAGGGCGGAGGCGAGCGTGTGGCGCGGCATCATCCTGGCATCCCTGGCCCGGGAAAGCAGCGGCCTCGACGCCCTGGGGGCGGCCAAGGAGGCGCGTCGGGTGCTGGAGTCGGCCCTCGAGCGGGCCCCCGGCGGGCTCCAGGGGTCGGCCTATGTGACGCTCGGGGCGCTCTACGATCGTGCGCCGGGCTGGCCGGTGGCCTTCGGCGACGAGGAAACCGCCGAGCGGATGTTCCGGCGCGCCGAGGCGATCCGCCCCGAGGGCATCGACGTCCACCTCTACTACGCCGCCTTCCTCGAGGGTGAGGGACGGGAAGCCGAGGCGCTGGTGCATGCCCGGCGGGCCGTCGATGGCCCCCTGCGCGAGGGGCGTGAGGCCTCCGATGCGGCGCTGCGTGACGAGGCCAGGGCCATGGTCGCTCGACTCGAAGAGTAGGGCGCGAGGCCGGCGGCGAGGTTGGCACGCCGTCGCCACGCCGGGATAATGAGCACTTTCGCGATCATCGGAGGGCTCATGTCGCAACACGATCCACACCAGGCCGCCGATGCCCTCGACGCCGCCCCCTTCGACGCCGGCGACGTGGAGCTGATCGAGCGGCGCTGCCTGCATCAGGGCTTCTTCCGGCTCGAGGAGCTGCACCTTCGGCACCGCCTCTTCGAGGGCGGTTGGAGCGCTCCGGTGGTGCGCGAGGTGCATCGCCGGCATGACGCCGTGGGCGTGCTGCTCTACGATGTGGAGCGGGACGCCGTAGCGCTGGTGGAGCAGTTCCGCGCCGGTGCCCTGGACGACCCTGCCTCGCCCTGGAAGCTGGAAATCGTGGCGGGGCTGGTCGAGCGCGGCGAGTGCCGCGCCGACGTCGCCCGCCGCGAGGCCGAGGAAGAGGCCGGCTGCCCGGTGGGCGAGCTGATCGAGCTGCATACCTACTACCCGAGCCCGGGCGCCTGCGACGAGCGGGTCACCCTGTTCTGCGGGCTCATCGACAGCCAGGGCCTGGGCGGCATTCACGGCCTCGACGAGGAGCACGAGGACATCCGCGTGCAGGTGATGCCCTTCGCCCGGGCCTGGGAACTCATGCGGGCCGGAAGACTCGACAATGCCATGTGCCTGATCGCCTTCCACTGGCTGGCGGCGGAGCGGGCCTCATTGCGAGCGAGGAGGTAGCGTGTCGAGAAACGCCTATGTGACTGACCTGAAGACCCTGCAGGGCGAGTGCACCGCCAACTACGTGCGGCTGACCCGTCTGCTGGGCGACATGGAGGTCGGCGAGACGCGCGAGGTGGAGCTGGTCAGCCATGGGCGCCGAGTCGGCGCGCTGTGCCTGGAGCTCCTCGAGCGAGCGCCCTACACCAGCATCGTGCGGGTCTCCCAGCGGGGCGTGCTCGACGGCGTGCTCGAATCGCCGCGCATGCGCGTGCACCTCTATCACGACGTGCGCATGGCCGAGGTCAACGACTTCCAGCGCCAGCGCCACTTCGATGGCCGCTACCGCTATCCCAACGCGCGCATGCACCAGCCCGACGAGAAGCTGCAGCTCAATCGTTTCCTGGGCGAATGGCTCGACCACGGCCTGGCCCACGGCCACTCCATGGACCTGCCCGAACTCCCTTGAACCTTCTGCCACTCCCAAGGCCCCGCCAGAGGGCCGTCATCAAGGACGCCCCGGCTCGATGCGACTGATCCAGATCACCGACTGTCATCTCCACGCCGATGCCCAGGCGCGCTCGCGCACCGGCCTGCCCCATCGCCAGCTCGAGCGCGTGGTGGCCGCCGCCGCCGGCCTGCGGCCCGACATGGTGCTGATGACCGGCGACATCAGCGAGGATCGCACCGCCGCCTCCTACGCCGAGGCAGAGCGACTGCTGGCGCCGCTGGCGTGCCCCTGGTTCTGGCTGCCCGGTAATCACGACGAGCCCGGCCTGATGGCCGACTGCCGGCCCTTCCACGAGACCCTGGACTTGGGCCGGCGCCGCCTGCTGCTGCTCGACACCCAGCGCATCGGTCAGGAGGCCGGCGAGCTCGGAGAGGCCCGGCTGACGGCCCTGGCGGAGCGTCTCGCCGAGGACGACCGGCCGACGCTCGTGGCCATGCATCATCCGCCGGTGGCGGTGGGCTCCGCCTGGATGGACGCGCTCGGCCTGACCGACGCCGACGCCTTCTGGGACGTCGTGGCCGGTCATGCGCACGTCGAGGCGGTGATCTGCGGGCATATCCATCAGGCCTTCGTCGGCCGTGGCCCCGAGAGCGCTGGCGGCGTGCCCGTCTACGGTTGCCCCTCGTCCAGCGACCAGTTCCTGCCCGGCGCCGAGGACTTCGCCGTGGACGAGGCCTCGCGCCCCGGCTTCCGGGTCATCGATCTGACGCGGGAAGGCCTCTCCACCTGGGTCGAGCGCGTCGACCTCTGAGGGAAAAGGCCAATAGCGCTTTTGCGTCTAAAAAGATAGATATTAATTCTTTTACGTTATTATTGCTTAGGCGGTAACCTGCGGCGCATGATCCTTTTTCCGCCCATGTCATGCGAGGTAGCCGGGCCATGAACAGTCTTCATGCACCGACACGCGAGAGTGCCGTCACGGCCGAAGGCAGCAGTGCCGCTGCCGGTCTGACGCCGCGGCGGCTGACGCATCTGCAGCAGCTGGAAGCCGAGTCCATCCACATCATCCGCGAGGTGGCGGCCGAGTTCGCCAACCCGGTGATGCTCTACTCCATCGGCAAGGACTCCTCGGTGATGCTGCACCTGGCGCGCAAGGCCTTCTATCCCGGGCCGCCGCCGTTCCCGCTGATGCACGTCAACACCACCTGGAAGTTCCGCGAGATGATCGAGTTCCGCGACCGCATGGCCGCGGAATCCGGCATGGAGCTGATCGAGCACATCAACCAGGAAGGCGTCGAGGCGGGCATCAACCCCTTCGATCACGGCTCCAGCGGCTACACCGACGTGATGAAGACCCAGTCGCTCAAGCAGGCGCTGGACAAGTACGGCTTCGATGCCGCCTTCGGCGGCGCGCGCCGCGACGAAGAGGCCAGCCGCGCCAAGGAGCGTGTGTTCTCCTTCCGCGACAAGCATCACCGCTGGGACCCGAAGAACCAGCGTCCCGAGCTGTGGAACCTCTACAACGCCCGCGTCAACAAGGGCGAGTCGATCCGCGCCTTCCCGCTCTCCAACTGGACCGAGCTGGACATCTGGCAGTACATCTACCTCGAGTCGATCCCGATCGTGCCGCTGTACTTCTCCGCGCCGCGTCCGGTGGTCGAGCGCGACGGCATGCAGATCATGGTCGACGACGACCGCCTGCCGCTCGAGGAGGGCGAGGTGCCGGAAGAGAAGTGGGTGCGTTTCCGCACGCTCGGCTGCTACCCGCTGACCGGCGCGGTGGAGTCCACCGCCACCACGCTGCCCGAGATCATCCAGGAAATGCTGCTGACCCGCACCAGCGAGCGCAGCGGCCGCGCCATCGACCACGACCAGGCCGGCTCGATGGAGAAGAAGAAGCGCGAGGGGTATTTCTAAACATGTCACATCAGTCCGAACTCATCGCCGACAACATCGAGCAGTACCTGCACGAGCACGAGAACAAGGACCTGCTGCGCTTCATTACCTGCGGCAGCGTCGACGACGGCAAGTCGACCCTGATCGGCCGGCTGCTGCACGACTCCAAGATGATCTTCGACGATCAGCTGGCGGCCATCACCCAGGCGTCGAAGAAGAGCGGCACCACCGGGGAAGAGGTGGATCTGGCGCTGCTGGTCGACGGCCTGCAGTCCGAGCGGGAGCAGGGCATCACCATCGACGTGGCCTATCGCTTCTTCTCCACCGACAAGCGCAAGTTCATCATCGCCGACACCCCGGGCCACGAGCAGTACACCCGCAACATGGCCACCGGCGCGTCTACCGCCGGCCTGGCGGTGATCCTGATCGACGCCCGCTACGGCGTGCAGACCCAGACCAAGCGCCACAGCTTCATCGCCGACCTGGTGGGCATCCGCCACCTGGTGATCGCGGTCAACAAGATGGACCTGGTCGAGTACAGCCAGGCGCGCTTCGACGAGATCGTCGCCGAGTACCGCGCCTTCGCCGAGCAGCTGGGCGCCGACGACATCCGCTTCGTGCCGCTGTCCGCGCTGAAGGGCGACAACGTCGTCAACCAGAGCGAGACCATGGGCTGGTACGACGGCCCGGCGCTGCTCGAGCTGCTCGAGAGCGTCGAGGTCCGCGCCGACCACAACCTCACCGACCTGCGCCTGCCGGTGCAGTACGTGAACCGCCCGAACCTGGACTTCCGCGGCTACGCCGGCACCCTGGAAGCGGGCGTGCTGCGCCCCGGCCAGGCGGTCAAGGTGCTGCCGTCCGGCAAGACCTCCACGGTCGAGCGCATCGTCACCTTCGACGGCGACCTGGACGACGCCTACCCGGGGCAGGCGATCACCGTGACCCTCGCCGACGAGATCGACATCTCCCGCGGCGACTGGATCGTGGCCGCCGATGCCGAGGTGACCGAGGCCGCGGCCTTCGACGCCGACATCGTGTGGATGAGCGAGCAGGCCCTCGAGCCGGGTCGCCAGGTCGACATCCGCCTCGCCGGCCGCTCGGTGGCGGGCAACGTCGACACCATTCACTACCAGGTGGACGTCAACACCCTGGAGCAGCATCAGGCCGAGCGCCTGGAGCTCAACGCCATCGCCCGCTGCCGCGTGGCGCTGACCGGCGAAGTGCCGATCGACAGCTACGACCGCAGCCCGGGCACCGGCAGCTTCATCGTCATCGACCGGCTGTCCAACATCACCGTGGGTGCGGGCATGATCCGCGGCGCTGCCGAGGCCGGCAGCGTGGCCGCGGGCGATGTCGACTGGGCCGGCTTCGAGGTCGAGCTCAACGCCCTGGTGCGCAAGTACTTCCCGCACTGGGAGGCCAAGGACATCAGCCAGCTGCTCGGCCGTTGATGCCCTGATCCGCCCTGCGGATAACACGAGGCCCCATCGCGCAAGCGACGGGGCCTCGTTGCTTTCAGGGCATGAAGGCACGGGCTTTTATGGGGTCAGACCCCGGCCAAGCCGCCAGGCCCGTCATGGTGCACTTCGCCCGCCGTATCGACGCCGCCGGGGTCTGACCCCATGGCGGCAGCCGAAAGCGGTATCAGCGTGGCCGGTTGGCGACCAGCACCGCGCGGCGCGGCGCGGGGTGGCCCTCGCGGGTCCTGGTCGGATCGTCGGGGTCGAGGAAGTCGGCCAGCGACTGGAAGGTCATCCACTCGGTGGCGCGCTGCTCGTCCAGCGAGGTGTCGGCCTCGTCGACCACCCGCACGTTGTCGAAGCCGGCGCGCTCGAGCCACTGGCACAGCGCGGCGGAGGAGGGCAGGAAGTAGACGTTGGGCATGGCGGCGTAGCGGTCGCCCGGCAGCAGCACCGTGGTGGCGTCGCCCTCGACCACCAGGGTCTCCAGCACCAGCTCGCCGCCTGGGCGCAGCGCGGCCTTGAGCTGGGCCAGATGCTCCAGCGGCGAGGGGCGGTGGTAGAGCACGCCCATCGAGAACACGGTGTCGAAGAAGGCCAGCGCCTCAGGCACGTCCTCGATGCCCACCGGCAGGAAGTGAACCGCACCGTCATCGGCGTCGCCGACGAAGTGGCGCACCGCCTGGAACTGCCAGTAGAAGCGCGGCGAGGGGTCGATCACCAGCACGAAGCCGGCGCCGTCGCCGGCCATGCGCCAGGCGTGATAGCCGTTGCCGCCGCCCACGTCGAGCACCCGCCGGCCGGCCAGCGGCGCCAGGTGCGGCGCCACCCGCTGCCATTTCCAGTCGGAGCGCCATTCGGTGTCGATGGTCACGCCGCCGAGCTTGTACGGCCCCTTGCGCCACGGCGCCAGCACGCGCAGCAGGCTCTCGCTCTGGCGGCGGCGCGAGGCGTCCAGCTCGGCGTCCACCGTGACGTGGTCGGCGTCGAGGCGCACCTCGCGCCGTTCCGGCAGCGGCGGCAGCTTGGCCACCGCCTTCTCCCAGGCCGGCAGGTCGCCGAAGCGCGAGCGGTCGAGGCCGCGGGCCAGCTGCTCGGGCAGCCGGGCCAGCCAGGTGTCGAGCCCCTGATCGAGGAAGGCCCGGTAGAGCGGGCGATGGGCATCGGGAATCGGCACGTCAGTCTTCCTTGAAGGCGATCAGCGAGGCGAAGTTCAGGTACTGGAACCACACCAGCGAGCGCGAGAAGCCGGCGCGGGCCAGCCGCTCCTTGTGCGCGTCCAGGGTGTCCGGCACCAGCACGTTCTCCAGCGCGGTGCGCTTCTGGCTGATTTCCAGGTCGCTGTAGCCGTTGGCGCGCTTGAAGTCGTGGTAGCGCTCCACCAGCCAGGCGTTCTCCTGCTCGTCGGCGGCCTTGATCTTCTCCGAGAGCACCAGCACGCCGCCGGGCTCCAGGGCCTCATAGAGCCGGGCGATCACGGCGTCGCGATCTTCCGGCGCCAGGAACTGCAGGGTGAAGTTGAGCAGGATCATCCCCGACGGCGCGTAGTCGAGGACGCGGATATCGCCCTCGATCACCGTCAGGTCGTGATCCGGGCTCTCGGTGGCCAGCGTCTCGCGGGCGCGCTCGACCATGGCCGGGGACAGGTCTACCCCGGTATAGCGAAAGGCCGCCGGCGGCAGCTGACCGGCCAGGGCGAGTCCGGAGGCGCCCAGCGAGCAGCCCAGGTCATAGACGTGGCCGCCGTGACGCAGGTGTCGCCGGGCCAGCGGGCCGAGCATGGCCAGTATCTGGCCATAGCCCGGCACCGAACGCCGGATCATGTCGGGGAAGCAGGAGACCACCCGCTCGTCGAACGAAAAGCGCGCCACCCGGTCCAGGGGTGTGGAAAAGATGGCGTCACGGTAAGATGCGTCACTCATATCGCAGGGATTCATGGGCTGGAAGCCCGACATTCTACTCCCCTGTTGTCGGCTACACGACAGGATGTCCAGGAGAAATTCCATGAGCCATACCCCCATCGATCAGCAGAGGGCCTGGTGTGCCCTCGCCGAGCATGCCGCGGGCATGGGGCGCCGGCACCTGCGCGACCTCTTCGACGAGCAGCCGAGCCGCTACGAGACCTTCGGCCGTAGCGCCGCGGGTCTGACCCTCGACCTTTCCAAGCAGCGTTGGACCGACCAGACCCTCGAGCTGCTGCTCGACCTGGCCCGCGAGGCCGACGTGCCCGAGGCGATCCGCGGCCTGCTGGCCGGCGAGCGCGTCAATCGCAGCGAGGACCGCCCGGCGCTGCACACCGCCCTGCGCCTGCCCGCCGACGCCCGCCTCGAGGTCGAGGGCCAGGATCTGGTCGCCTCGGTCCACGCTACCCTGGATCGCATGGAGGCCATGGTCGAGCGCTTCCACAACGGCCAGTGGCGCGGCGCCACCGGCAAGCCGATCCGCGACGTGGTCAACCTCGGGGTCGGCGGCTCCGATCTGGGGCCGCTGATGGTCACCCATGCCCTGGCCGACTATCGTCCCGACGTCGAGCAGCACATCGACGTGCACTTCGCCTCGACCATGGACGGCTCCCAGCTGGCCGACTATCTGGCGCGGCTGAATCCCGAGACCACGCTGTTCGTGCTGTCGTCGAAGTCCTTCACCACCATCGATACCCTGTCCAATGCGCGCACCGCGCGGGACTGGCTCAAGGCGCGGCTGCTGGGCGGCGCTCGCCAGGAGGGCGTCGACGAGGCGCTGCTGATGCGCCAGCACTTCATCGGCGTCTCGGCGAGCCCCGAGAAGATGAGCGAATGGGGCATCGCCGACGATCACCAGCTGGAGTTCTGGGAATGGGTCGGCGGGCGCTACTCGCTGTGGGGCGCCATCGGCCTGCCCATTGCCCTGGTGGTGGGCATGGAGCACTTCCGCGGCCTGCTGGCCGGCGCCCACGAGATGGACCGCCACTTCCGCGAGGCGGAGCTTGCCGACAACCTGCCGGTACTGCTGGCACTGGCCGGCATCTGGAACGTCAACTTCCTCGACATCCGCGCCCACTCCATCCTGCCCTACGACGGCCGGCTCGAGTATTTCGCCGCCTACCTCGAGCAGCTGGAGATGGAGTCCAACGGCAAATCGGTGACCCACGACGGCGAGAGCGTGAGCTACTCCACCTGCCCGGTGCTGTGGGGCCAGCTCGGGCCCAACGCCCAGCACGCCTTCTATCAGCTGCTGCACCAGGGCACCCAGGCCGTGGAGTGCGATTTCATCGCGCCCAAGGTGCGCTACGACGACGTGCCGGATCCGGCCACCCGCGACCATCTGATGGGCCAGCACCGGCTGACGCTCGCCAACTGCTTCGCCCAGTCCCGGGCGCTGATGCTCGGCGACGCCGCCGTGGCCGACGACGAGGACGGTCCGCGCCCGGGCCACCGTCGCTATCGCGGCAACCAGCCCTCCAGCACCCTGCTGCTGGATCGCCTCACGCCCCGGACCCTGGGCGCGCTGGTGGCGCTCTACGAGCACAAGGTGTTCGTGCAGGCGACGATCTGGGACATCAATCCCTTCGACCAGTGGGGCGTGGAGCTGGGCAAGACCATGGCCGGCGAGACCCAGCGCATCCTCCAGCACGAGGCCGGGCTCGAGGGCATGGACGACTCCACCCGCGGCCTGATCGAGGCGGTATGGGCGGCCGAGCCCCGGGCGGACGCGTGAGCGTCATGATGCCCGTTCCTCGTGACGGGCTGGCCATTTATACAGGGGTTCGGGTATGCTGAGCGCCGCTCTGCCGCGCGAGCCGGCCAGCGGCGTGCTCTACCTGCACGGCTTCAACAGCGGCGCCGCCTCGCCCAAGGCGGCGCTGATGCGCGAGGCCTGCGAGATGCTCGGCCTGCCCTGCGCCGCGCCGGACCTGCCGCATCGCCCCGATCGGGCCCTGGAAGCGGCCGAGGCCCGGCTCGCTGAACTGGGCGACCGGCCGCTGGTGGTCGGCAGTTCACTGGGTGGCTTTCTGGCCACGGTGCTCGCCGAGCGCCATGATCTGCCGGCGGCGCTGATCAATCCGGCGGTGGCGCCGGCGCGGCTGGTCGAGGCCTGGATCGGCGAGATCTTCGTCAACCCCTACCACGGCCAGCGCTTCACGGTGGACATCGCCCATCGGCGGGCGCTGGAGACGCTGGCCCCCGAGCGGGTCACGCCGGCACGCTACCTGCTGCTGCTGGGCACCGCCGACGAGACCCTGGACGCCGCCGACGCCTTCGCGCTCTATCGCGGCGCCCGGACGATCCTCGAGCCCGGCGGCGATCACGGTTTCTCGACGCTGGCCGACTACCTGCCGGCGATCTTCGCCCAGGGCGGCCATGCCCTGGAAGCCGGGCGGGTGGCGCCCCGCGGCTGAGCGTGCGGATTCGAACATGCATAGGACACAGACGACGCCATGACCCAATACAGTGCCAGCTCGATCGAGGTGCTCGCCGGGCTCGAACCGGTGCGCAAGCGCCCCGGGATGTACACCGACACCGCGCGCCCCAACCATCTGGTGCAGGAGGTCATCGACAACAGCGTCGACGAGGCGCTGGCCGGCCACGCAAAGAAGATCGGCGTGCGGCTGTTCGAGGACGGCGGCGTCGAGGTCAGCGACGACGGGCGTGGCATGCCCATCGACATCCACCCGGAGCACGGCGTCTCCGGCATCGAGCTGATCATGACCAAGCTTCACGCCGGCGGAAAGTTCTCCAACTCGAGCTACCGCTTCTCGGGCGGCCTGCACGGGGTCGGCGTCTCGGTGGTCAACGCGCTCTCCAAGCGCCTCGAGGTCGAGGTGCTCAAGGGCGGGGAGCGCCACGGCATGGCCTTCGAGCACGGCGAGCTGGCCTCGCCGCTGGAGGTGATCGGCAGCGCCGCCAAGCGCGCTACCGGCACCATCCTGCGCTTCTGGCCGGAGGCGAGCTACTTCGACTCGCCGAAGCTGTCGCTGTCGCGGCTCAAGCACCTGCTGCGCGCCAAGGCGGTGCTGTGCCCGGGACTCGAGGTCTCGCTGACCGAGGCCGACGGCACCCGGAGCGTGTGGCAGTTCGAGGACGGTCTGCGCGATTACCTGGCACAGGCCACCGACGGCTATGAGGTGCTGCCGGCCTCGCCCTTCGTCGGCCACTTCGCCGACGAGGAGCACGGCGTCGACTGGGCCGTGCAGTGGCTGCCGGAGGGCGGCGAGCCGCTGCTCGAGAGCTACGTCAACCTGATCCCCACGCCCCAGGGCGGCACCCACGTCAACGGCCTGCGGGCCGGGCTGCTCGAGGCGCTGCGCGAGTTCTGCGACTACCGAAGCCTGCTGCCGCGCGGCGTCAAGCTGACCGCCGAAGACCTGTGGGAGCGAGTCTCCTTCGTGCTCTCGGTGAAGATGCTCGACCCGCAGTTCGCCGGCCAGACCAAGGAGCGACTGTCGTCGCGCACCGTGGCGGGCTTCGTCTCCGGGGTGGTCAAGGACGCCTTCTCGCTGTGGCTCAACCACCACGTCGACCAGGCCGAGGCGCTGGCCGAGCTCGTCATCAGCGCCGCCCAGCGTCGTCAGAAGAGCGCCAAGAAGGTAGCGCGCAAGAAGGTCACCTCCGGCCCCGCGCTGCCCGGCAAGCTGGCCGACTGTTCCGGCCAGGATCCGGCGGCCAGCGAGCTGTTCCTGGTCGAGGGCGACTCGGCCGGCGGCAGCGCCAAGCAGGCCCGCGACCGCGATACCCAGGCCATCCTGCCGCTGCGCGGCAAGATCCTGAACACCTGGGAGGTGGAGTCCCACGACATCTACGGCTCCCAGGAAGTCCACGACATCGCCGTGGCGATCGGCATGGACCCGGGCAGCGACGATCTGGGCAAGCTGCGCTATCACAAGATCTGCATCCTCGCCGACGCCGATTCCGACGGCCTGCACATCGCCACGCTGCTGTGTGCGCTGTTCGTGCGCCACTTCCCGGCGCTGGTCGATGCCGGCCACGTCTTCGTCGCCATGCCGCCGCTGTACCGCATCGACCTCGGCAAGGAGGTCTTCTACGCCCTGGACGAGAGCGAGAAGGCGGCGATCCTCAAGCGCCTCGAAGGCAAGCGCGGCACGCCCAACGTGCAGCGCTTCAAGGGCCTCGGCGAGATGAGCCCACTGCAGCTGCGCGAGACCACCATGGCCGCCGATACCCGCCGGCTGGTGCAGCTGACCCGGGAGGAGGGCGACGGCACCCTCGAGATGATGGACATGCTGCTGGCCCGCAAACGCGCCTCCGACCGCAAGAGCTGGCTCGAGGATTACGGCAACCTCGCCGAGATCGAGGTGTGAGCTGGAAGCTTGAAGCCGGAAGCTGGAAGAAAGCCCGCAATGTTCCGGGGGCAACTTCCAGCTTCAAGCTTTCAGCTTCGAGCTTTTCCAGAACGTATCGTGCGGGCACGGCCCGCGAAGTTTCCATGATGGCAGATAGGGCCCCGAACCCATGACCATGGATATCCAGGTGGCGGAGGGCGACGTCGAGCGCCTGTCCCTCCGCGAGTACACCGAGAAGGCGTACCTCGACTACTCGATGTACGTCATCCTCGACCGGGCGTTGCCGCATATCGGCGACGGCATGAAGCCGGTCCAGCGGCGTATCGTCTACGCCATGCGCGAGCTGGCGCTGAACGCCAACGCCAAGTACAAGAAGTCGGCGCGCACCGTCGGCGACGTGCTCGGCAAGTTCCACCCCCACGGCGACAGCGCCTGCTACGAGGCCATGGTGCTGATGGCGCAGCCGTTCAGCTATCGCTATCCGCTGGTGGACGGCCAGGGCAACTGGGGCAGCCCCGACGACCCCAAGTCCTTCGCCGCCATGCGCTACACCGAGGCGCGGCTGTCCAAGTTCAGCGAGACCCTGCTCAGCGAGCTGGGGCAGGGCACCGTGGACTGGACCGCCAACTTCGACGGCACCATGCAGGAGCCGGTGGTGCTGCCCTCGCGGCTGCCCCATGTGCTGCTCAACGGCGGCACCGGCATCGCCGTGGGCATGGCCACCGATATCCCGCCGCACAACGTGGGCGAGGTGGTCGAGGCCACCTGCCACCTGCTGCGCCATCCCGAGGCCACCACCGTCGATCTGATGGAGCGCCTGCCGGGGCCGGACTTCCCCACTGCCGCCGAGGTCATCACCCCGCATCGCGAGCTGCGCAAGATCTACGAGAGCGGCCGCGGCTCGGTGAAGATGCGCGCCCGCTACGGCCTGGAGGAGGGCAGCGTGGTGATCTCCGCGCTGCCCTACCAGGTCAGCGGCGCCAAGGTGCTCGAGCAGATCGCCGCCCAGATGCAGGCCAAGAAGCTGCCCATGGTGGCCGACCTGCGCGACGAGTCGACCCACGAGGAGCCCACCCGGCTGGTCATCGAGCCGCGCTCCAACCGGGTCGACATCGAGGCGCTGATGGCGCACCTGTTCGCCACCACCGATCTCGAGAAGAACGTGCGCGTCAACATGAACGTGATCGGCCTCGACGGCCGGCCGCGGGTCATGCCGCTGCCCGACCTGCTCGGCGAGTGGCTGCGCTTCCGCCGCAGTACCGTGCGTCGTCGTCTCGAGCATCGGCTGGGCAAGGTCCAGGATCGCCTGCACATCCTCGAGGGCCTGCTCACGGCCTACCTCAACATCGACGAGGTGATCCGCATCATCCGCGAGGAGGACGAGCCCAAGGCCGCGCTGATCGAGGCCTTCGGGCTCAGCGAGCGCCAGGCCGAGGCGATCCTCGAGCTGCGCCTGCGCCACCTGGCCAAGCTCGAGGAGATGAAGATCCGCGGCGAGCAGGACGACCTCGAGGCCGAGCGCGCCCGCCTGGAGGAGCTGCTCGGCTCCGAGGCCGCGCTGACCGACCTGATCGAGGAAGAGCTGCGCCAGGCCGCCGCGGACTACGGCGACGCGCGTCGCTCGCCGCTGGTCGAGCGCGAGGAGGCCAAGGCGCTGTCCGAGGTCGAGCTGCTCGGCGCCGACCCGATCACCGTGGTGCTCTCCGAGAAGGGCTGGATCCGCGCCGCCAAGGGCCACGAGATCGATCCCGAGGGGCTCTCCTACAAGGCCGGCGACCGCTTCCACCTGGCCGCCCGCGGCAAGACCAACCAGCCGCTGGTGCTGCTCGACGACACCGGCCGCGCCTATACGTTGAGCGCCCACAACCTGCCCAGCGCGCGCAGCCAGGGCGAGCCGGTCACCGGCCGGGTCAACGTGGCCGCCGGCGCCCACATGGCCGGGGTGCTGCTGGCGCCACCGACCACCCGCTACCTGCTGGCCACCGACGGTGGTTACGGCTTCGTCGCCCACCTCGAGGCGCTGACCGCCAAGAACAAGGCCGGCAAGGCGGTGCTCAGCGTGCCCCAGGGCTGCAACGTGGTCGCGCCGCGGGCGGTGCCGGAAGGGGAAGGCGTCAGCGTGGCGGCGGTCTCCAACGAGGGGCGGCTGCTGGTGTTCCCGCTCGACCAGCTGCCGGAGATGGCCAAGGGCAAGGGCAACAAGATGCTCGACATCCCCGGCGCTCGGGCCGCGCGGCGCGAGGAGTTCCTGCGCGACCTGACGCTGCTGGCACCCGGCGATACCCTGGTGGTGCACGCCGGCAAGCGCAAGCTGACGCTCAAGGCCGACGATCTCGACTACTATCGAGGCGAGCGCGGCCGGCGCGGCAGCAAGCTGCCCCGGGGCCTGCAGAAGGTCGATCGACTCGAAAGCTTGAAGCAGGAAGCTTGAAGCGTGAAGAAAACCCGGCTCGGCGCTGGAAACCGGCACACTTCCGGCTTCCAGCTTCGAGCTTCTAGCTATCGGGGTTGCAATGACTAGACGACTACTCATCCGCGCCACCGGCGCCGCCCAGCCCGGTCAGCTGGCCGGCCTGGGCCGCGCCCTGGCCCAGAGCGGCGCGCGGCTGCTGGACATCAACCAGAGCGTGACCTTCGGCATCGTGTCGCTGGAGGCCCTGGTGGGGCTCGACCGCGACAGCGACCTGGAAGGCGCGCTGTCCGCCGCCGGCGATCGGCTGGGGCTCGACGTCCAGGCGATCCAGGTCGGCGCCGAGGACTATCACCGCTGGAGCGTGCAGGCCAGCCAGCCGCGGCTGATCCTGACTCTGCTGGCGCCTCATCTGCCGGCCGGCATCCTGGCCGAGGTCGGCGCGCTGACCGCCGAGCAGGGCCTGACCGTGGAGCTGATCCACCGGCTCTCCGGCCGTGAGCCGCTGGACGGCGGCGTGCCCGGCGAGCATGACGCCATCCAGGGCGCCTGCGTGGAGTGCTGGCTGCGCGGCGACAACGTCGATCTCGAGGCCCTGCGCGAGAAGGCGCTGGCGCTGGGCGCGGCCCACGGCGTCGACATCGCCCTGCAGGAAGATTCCATCTGGCGCCGCCATCGCCGGCTGGTGTGCTTCGACATGGATTCGACCCTGATCCAGGCCGAGGTGATCGACGAGCTGGCGCGCCGCCACGGCGTCTTTGAGGAGGTGGCCGAGGTCACCGAGCGGGCCATGCGCGGCGAGCTGGACTTCCAGCAGAGCTTCCGCGAGCGCATGAGCAAGCTCCGCGGCCTCGACGAGTCGGTGCTGGCCGAGATCGCCGAGGCACTGCCGCTGATGGACGGGCTGGAGCGGCTGATGAGCCAGCTCAAGCGGCTCGGCTATCGCACCGCGATCCTCTCCGGCGGCTTCACCTACTTCGCCCATTACCTCAAGGATCGCCTTGGTTTCGACGAAGTTCACGCCAACGAGCTGGTGATCGAGGACGGCAAGGTCACCGGCGAGGTGCGCGAGCCGATCGTCGACGCCGACCGCAAGGCCGAGCTGCTGTGTCAGATCGCCGAGCGCGAAGGGCTCTCCATGGAGCAGACCATCGCCGTGGGCGACGGCGCCAACGATCTGAAGATGCTGGCCGCGGCCGGCCTCGGCATCGCCTTCCGTGCCAAGCCGCTGGTCCGCCAGCAGGCCCGTCACTCGCTCTCGACCCTGGGGCTGGACGCGGTGCTCTACCTGATCGGTTATCGTCAGGGCGACCTGGAGGAGCGTTGAGGCGGTTTTCGCTGGCGTCGTCGGCTCAGTCGGGGTAGCGTCGAAGGAGGCTCACGACAATGACAAGGAATGCGCCATGCCTCAGCCCAGCTACACGCCGGAACTGCTAGACGAACTCAAGATGCTTGGTCTGTTCAATCCGAACAATCATCAGGAGGGCATCAAGGTGCACTCCAGCGCCGAGCCGGCGATGATCGAGGCCGCACGGCGTCTGCATCGCAAGGGCCTGGTGACACAGGACGATGGCGGCTATCTCACCGCCACCGGCCAGGAGGCTGCCGAGCATGCCCGCGACCTGCTGACCCTGCTCGGCACGGCAGATGCCACGACCTGAATGACGGCCCGTCGGCCGGCGAGAGTTGACAAGGCGTCCGCGGGCTGATTTTCTAGAGAGCATGAACATGACATCGTACAGCCTCGTCCTCGACCTACGACTACTAGCCCGCCGCTGAGCGCGCCGGGCGATGCCGTCTGCATCGCCCATCTGTCCAGGTCGAATTCGAGGTTGTCACATGTCCCGCACCGCTACCGTCATTCCCATGAACATTGCCCCTGTCTGTGTCGTACGCGCCGCCCGACCGGTCCGTGGGGTCGCGATGGTCATGACCGAACACTTCGACGACGCCCCGACTGCCTTACGGCAGTCGGGGCGTCGCCGTTTCTGAATCCGATAAACGCTCCGGGAGAACGCCGCCATGATGCTCGATAACCCCTCCGCCAAGTACCGTCCCTTCGTGGCCGTCGACCTGCCCGACCGCCAGTGGCCGAGCAAGCGCATCGAGACGCCGCCCCAGTGGTGCGCCGTCGACCTGCGCGACGGCAACCAGGCGCTGATCGATCCCATGGACCAGGAGCGCAAGCAGCGCTTGTTCGACCTGCTGGTGAAGATCGGCTTCAAGCAGATCGAGGTGGGCTTCCCCTCGGCCTCCCAGACCGACTTCGACTTCGTGCGTTCGCTGATCGAAGACGACAAGGTGCCGGAAGACGTCACCATCCAGGTGCTCACCCAGGCGCGCCCGCACCTGATCGATCGTACCTTCGAGGCGCTCAAGGGAGCGAGGAACGCTGTCGTCCACGTCTATAACGCCACCGATCCGGTGTTTCGCCGCGTGGTGTTCAACGTCAGCAAGCCCGAGTGCATCCAGATCGCGGTGGACGCCACCACCCGCATCCGCGAACACATGACGGCGGCCCCGGAGACCCACTGGACCTTCCAGTACTCGCCGGAGCTGTTCTCCACCACCGAGATGGACTTCGCGGTGGAGATCGTCGATGCCGTGGAGGCCACCTTCGGCGCCAGCGCCGACAAGCCGATGATCGTCAATCTGCCGGCCACCGTGGAGTGCGCCACGCCGAACAACTACGCCGACCAGGTGGAGTGGTTCTGCCGCCACGTCGCCAAGCGCGATCATCTGATCGTCAGCGTGCATCCGCACAACGACCGCGGCACCGGCGTGGCCGCCGCCGAGCTCGCGGTGATGGCCGGCGCCGACCGCGTCGAGGGCTGCCTGTTCGGCAACGGCGAGCGCACCGGCAACGTCGACCTCGTCACCCTGGCCATGAACCTCTACACCCAGGGCGTGCACCCGAACCTCGACTTCTCCAACATCACGCCGATCATGCGCGAGGTGGAGTACTGCAACCAGCTGCCCGTGCACCCGCGCCATCCCTATGTCGGCGATCTGGTGTTCACCGCCTTCTCCGGCTCCCACCAGGATGCGATCAAGAAGGGTATGGCCGAGCGTCGTGAGCACCCCGATGCCGTCTGGGCGGTGCCCTACCTGCCGATCGATCCGCTCGACGTGGGCCGCAGCTACGAGGCGGTGATCCGCGTCAACAGCCAGTCCGGGAAGGGCGGCGTCTCCTATCTGCTCGAGCAGGAGCATGGCATCGAGCTGCCGCGCCGCCTGTCGATCGAGTTCAGCCAGGTGGTGCAGGAAGTGGCCGATCGGCTGGGCAAGGAGATCACCTCCGAGATGATCTACCAGGCCTTCGTCGACGAGTACCTCGAGCAGCGCGAGCCCTTCGCCCTGATCAGCCATCGCATGTCCTCCGAGCCGGACAGCCCCACCGTGACCCTCGACGCGACCGTCGAGGAAGGCGGCGAGCGCCGCGTCATCCAGGGCCAGGGCAACGGTCCGCTGGCGGCCTTCGTCAAGGCGCTGGCCGGCGAGGGCCATGACGTCGAGATCATCGACTACCACGAGCACTCCCGCGGCCAGGGCGCCGATGCCGAGGCGATTGCCTACGTGGAGGTACGCGTCAACGGCGAGGCGGTGTTCGGCGTCGGCACCGACGAGAGCATCACCAGCGCCTCGATCAAGGGCGTGCTGAGCGCGATCAACCGCAAGCACTCCACCGAGGAGCCGGCGGCCAACGTGACCGCCGAAACGCTGGCTTAACAGCGCCAAGCTACAAGCGCCGAGCTACA
Organism: Halomonas sp. HG01; assembly: GCF_000968715.2. NCBI lineage: Bacteria > Pseudomonadati > Pseudomonadota > Gammaproteobacteria > Oceanospirillales > Halomonadaceae > Halomonas > Halomonas sp. HG01. The sequence continues at coordinate 666,341 of NZ_CP022134.1, forward strand.
AGAAAACCCGAAGGCCCAGACCTTCGGGTTTTCTTTAAGCCCGCTGTGGGGTCAGACCCTTAAGCCCCCTTAGGAACTCCGTTCCTAAGGATGCTTAAGGGTCTGACCCCGTGCCGCCATCCGCCACCCGTGCCGTCTTATCCGGGCCGCCTACAGCGGCGTCTTGCTCGCCTCGCCCGGCACCTCGCGGACCAGCGTCGGCATCAGGAAGCCGGGCAGATGCCGGCGCAGCTCGGCGACCAGCGCGCGGGCCGCCTCGTCGGTCACGTCGAAGTGGGCGGCGCCGGCCACCGGGTCCAGCACGTGCAGGTAGTAGGGCAGGATGCCGGCCTCGAACAGCCGCTCGGAGAGCTCGGCCAGCGACGCGACGTCGTCGTTGACCCCTCGCAGCAGCACGCTCTGGTTGAGTAGTGTCACGCCCGCGGCCTGCAGTCGTCGGCAGGCCTCGACCACCGTCTCGTCGATTTCCCGGGCGTGGTTGATATGCAGCACCATGACCTTCTGCAACCGCGTGCCGCCGAGCCACTCGAGCAGGGCGCCGTCGATGCGGTCGGGGATCACCACCGGCAGCCGGGTGTGGATCCGCAGCCGCCTGAGGTGCGGGATAGCCTCCAGGCGTTCGACCAGCCAGGAAAGCTGGCGGTCGCTGGCCGCCAGCGGGTCGCCGCCGGAGAAAATCGCCTCTTGAATGGAGGCGTCGTCGCGCAGGTAGGAAAGCGTCTCCTCCCACTGGGCACGCGAAGGCGCGTTCTCTTCATACGGGAAGTGGCGGCGGAAGCAGTAGCGGCAGTTCACCGCGCAGGCGGGACTCGCGATCAAGAGTACCCGGCCGGCGTACTTGTGGATCAGCCCGCGCCGAGGGCTATGGTCGGCCTCCTCGAGCGGGTCGGCGACGAAACCGGGGGCGGCCTCGGCCTCCTCGCCGAGCGGCAGCACCTGGCGCAGCAGTGGGTCGCTTGGGTCGCCGGGGCGGATGCGGGCGAGATAGGCTTCCGGCACCCGCACCTCGAACAGCGCATGGCCGGCCTCGGCGCCGGGCATCCACTCCGGGGCGAGGCCCAGGCGGCGGCAGAGTTCGTGCGGGTCGCGGATCGCGCCGGCCAGCTGCGCCTGCCAGGCGCCGGGCGCAGGCGTGGCGGGCCGGCACTGCAAAGGAATCGGGCTTCGGGTTATCATGCGGGGCACACTTCGAGGCGAGCGAGGGCTTGTCCCTCGGCCATTGTCATTTGCTTGCTCGCGCCCGCGGCTTCGGCCGCCGGCGCGCTGGAATATGGAACGATCATCATGGCGAACTATTCTACCAACGAATTCAAGGGCGGTCTGAAGGTCATGCTGGATGGCGACCCCTGCGCCATCCTCGAGAACGACTACGTCAAGCCGGGCAAGGGCCAGGCCTTCAATCGCGTCAAGCTGCGCAACCTGATGACCGGTCGCGTCTGGGAACGCACCTTCAAGTCCGGCGAGTCCCTGGAAGGCGCCGACGTGCTCGAGCTGGACATGGAGTACGTCTACACCGACGGCGACATGTGGCACTTCATGAAGACCGATGGTTCCTTCGAGCAGTACGCCGTGGAGAAGAAGGCCCTGGGCGAGACCGACAAGTGGCTCAAGGAGCAGGTGGTCTACACCGTGACCCTGTGGAACGACAACGCTATCGCCGTGACCCCGCCGAACTTCATCGAGCTCGAGGTCACCGAGACCGACCCCGGCCTCAAGGGCGACACCGCCCAGGGCGGCTCCAAGCCGGCGACCCTGTCCTCCGGCGCCGTGGTGCGCGTGCCGCTGTTCATCAACCAGGGCGAAGTCTTGAAAGTCGATACGCGGACCGGCGAGTACGTCTCTCGCGCTTGATTTCGGGCTTCGCCCGGGCTCGAGCTCGAAGCTGGAAGAGCGGCGCTTCGCGCCTGGAAGCTGGAAGTAAAGCCGACTCGGCTTCGCCGGGAGCTTGAAGCGCGAAGAAGCACCCTTGACTCAAGGGTTGGGCGACAAGCTGTTTTCCAGCTTCCAGCTTCCAGCTTCCAGCTTCCAGCTTCCAGCTTCCAGCTTCCAGCTTCCAGCTTCCAGCTTCCAGCTTCCAGCTTCCAGCTTCCAGCTTCCAGCTTCCAGCTTCCAGCTCCGAAGGCCACGTGTGCATGCGTGGCCTTTGTCGTTTGTGGAGAAAGATCGATGACCATTGATTGGCGGCCCACCGCCGATATCGCGACGCTGCGCGAGCGCGCGCGGCTGATGGCCGAGGTGCGGGCCTTCTTCGCCGAGCGCGACGTGTGGGAGGTGGATACGCCGGTGCTCGGGCATGGCGGCAGCACCGACGTGCACCTGGCCTCGCTGTACTGCGAGGCCGTGACGCCGGCCGGCCGCGAGCGGCTGTGGCTGCAGACCTCGCCGGAGTTCGCCATGAAGCGGCTGCTGGCCGCCGGCAGCGGGCCGATCTTCCAGATCGCCCGCAGCTTCCGCGACGGCGAGGTGGGCGGGCGTCACAACCTCGAGTTCAGCATGCTGGAGTGGTATCGCCCGGGCCTCGACCTGGACGGCCTGATCGCCGAGACTGATGCGCTGATCCGCCGGGTGCTGCCGTCCAATCCCGGCCCGCTGCGCCGTCGCCGCTATCGTGAGCTGTTTTGCGAACACCTCGGGCTCGATCCCTTCCGCGAACCGCTCGATGCCCTGCGTCGCCGGGCCGCCGAGACCGGCGGGCTCGACATGGCCGAAGCCTCGCGCGACGACTGCCTCGACCTGTTGATCAGCCTGGCCATCGAGCCGCAGCTGGGCCGCGATGGCATCGACGTGGTGGTGGACTATCCGGCCAGCCAGGCGGCGCTGGCGCGTCGACATCGCGACCAGGAGGACGGCGAGTGGGTCGCCTCGCGCTTCGAGGTCTACCGGCACGGCCTGGAGCTCGCCAACGGCTACGACGAGCTCACCGATGCCGCGGAGCAGCGCGCCCGCTTCGAGGAGGACAACGCCGCCCGTCGCGCCGCCGGCCTGGCCGAGGTCGACGTGGACGAGCGCCTGCTGGCCGCGCTCGAGGCCGGCATGCCGGCGGGCAGCGGCGTGGCCCTGGGGTTAGATCGTCTGTTCCAGCTGGCGCTGGACCGGGACAGCGTGGCCGAGGTGATGGCTTTCGCCACGCCTCGAGCTTGATGGAGAGCGAGCAAGATCTTGCCCGCCGGGCAACTTCTTGCTCGATCTGGGCAAGATCTTGCCTAAATACGTTTAGCCTCGTGTGGCGTGTTTTTTATAACACCATGATTTTAATGATATGCGGCTATTCTGGCCCGAGACGTGCTCCTTATTAGGTGTCCATCGGACATCGTCAATCATCGTCAAGGAGCAGACACATGCCCACGCCGTGTTATATCAGCATCGAAGGCCAGACCCAGGGCAACATCACCGCCGGTGCCTTCACCCCCGAGTCCGTCGGCAACATCTACGTCGAAGGCCACGAGGACCAGATGCTGGTGCAGGAATTCAAGCACATCGTCACCGTGCCGACCGACCCGCAGTCCGGCCAGCCCGCCGGCCAGCGCGCCCACAAGCCGTTCATCTTCACCGTGGCCCTGAACAAGGCCGTGCCGCTGATGTACAACGCCCTGGCCTCCGGCGAGATGCTGCCGAACGTCGAGCTGAAGTGGTACCGCACCTCCGTCGAGGGCAAGCAGGAGCACTTCTTCACCACCTCGCTGACCGACGCCACCATCGTCGACATCAACCTGCGCATGCCCCACGCCCAGGACTCCAACAGCGCCGAGTTCACCCAGCTGATGGACGTGTCCCTGGCCTACCGCAAGATCGACTGGGAACACACCGTCGCCGGCACCTCCGGTTCCGACGACTGGCGCGCCCCGATCGAGGCCTGATCGCCTCGCGCCCCGGCGGTGCCCCGTCCATGCTCGCGCCGGCGGGCACCGTCTTCGTCGCCAGGGCCTCGGCCCTGGCGGCGGCATGTCTCAGCGCTGGTCGTTCCCGTCCGTCAGGCGAGCCCTGAGCCATGCCGCCGTTCGACTTGTGTCGGCGCCGCACTCGCGTAATCTACCCCTTTCGCCGGCCCTCGCGGCCGGTGATCCAAGGAACGGACACGGCCTCCAGGAGGGATGCCATGACCCAGGCCAATGGACTGCAGTTCACCCTGAGCCTCACGGGGGCCGAGGACGCCGATCTGGCCGTCGTCGACTTCACCCATGAAGAGGCGCTCTCGGCGCCCTTCCACCTGCGGGTGCGCTTCGCGAGCCGCGCCGCCGACCTCTCGCCACAGACACTGCTCGACCGCCCGGCGAGCCTCACCGTGTGGCAGGACGGCGTGGCCCAGCGCCGGGTCCACGGCATCGTGGCCGAATTCGGCCGCGGCGACCGCGGCCATCGCCGCAGCTTCTACGAGGTGGTGATTCGCCCCTCGCTGTGGCGGCTCTCGCTGCGCCAGAACTCGCGCATCTTCCAGCGCGTCTCGCCGCTCACGATCCTCAACACCCTGTGCGAGGAGCGCGGCCTGACCGACGTCGCCTTCGCGACGACCCGCGAGCCCGCCGAGCGCGAGTACTGCGTGCAGTATCGCGAGACCGACCTCGAGTTCCTCGAGCGCCTGGCCGCCGAGGAAGGGCTGTTCTATTTCCATGAATTTGAAGATGCTGACCTCGGCGCCCACCGGCTGGTGTTCGCCGACGATCCGCAGGTGCTCACCGGCCTCGGCGAGCGCAGCTATCACCATCGCGCCGGCGGCACGCCGCCCCAGCGCCATCTGCGGCGGCTGACCCAGACCGCCCGGGTGCGCCCGGCCCGGGCCCAGCTCAAGGACTACTCGTTCAAGCAGCCGGCCTATGCGCAGCTGCACGACCAACAGGGCCAGCGGCTGGAACAGCACAGCCAGCGGGAGGACTACGAGCACTACGACTACCCGGGCCGCTACAAGGCCGATGCCTCGGGCCGGGCCTTCACCCGCCACCGGCTCGAGCACCTGCGCCACGATGCCCTGACCCTCGACGGCGAGAGCGATCTGCCGGAGCTCACCCCGGGCGCGCGCTTCACCCTGGCCGACCACGACGTCGGCGAGTTCAACCGCGGCTGGCAGGTCATCAAGGTGGTGCACCAGGGCGATCAGCCCCAGGCATTAGAGGAAGATGCCGCTCAGGCGCAAGGCCTGCGGGGCCAAGGTGGGAAGACAGGCTCGGAAGCCATGACCCGCTACTACAACACCCTGAGCCTGACCCCGGACGATGCCGCCTGGCGCCCCGAACCCCGGCCCAAGCCGCGGGTCGATGGCCCCCAGGTGGCCTTCGTGGTCGGCCCGGAGGGCGAGGAGATCCACTGCGACGAACATGGCCGGGTGCGTTGCCAGTTCCCCTGGGACCGCTACGCCGAGCCCAATGAAACCGCCAGCGCCTGGCTGCGCGTTAGCCAGGGCTGGGCCGGCGGCGGCTACGGCATGATGGCGATCCCGCGCATCGGCCACGAGGTGATCGTCTCCTTCCTCGAGGGCGACCCGGACCAGCCGCTGGTCACCGGGCGCACCTACCACGCGGTCAACACGCCGCCGTATTCGCTGCCGGAACACAAGACGCGCACCGTGCTGCGAACCCAGACCCACCAGGGCGAGGGCTTCAACGAGCTGCGCTTCGAGGACCAGCACGACCAGGAACAGATCTGGTGGCACGCCCAGAAGGATCTGGAGCTGCTGACCGAGAATGACCGCACCGAGGAGATCCGTCGCGACAGCGATCTCGGGATCAAACGCGACCGCATCGGCGAGATCGACCGCGACGATCACCACACAGTGCACGGCGAGCGGCGCGAGAAGAGCGACGGCGCCCAGCACCTGACCGTCGACGGCAGCCTGCACCTGAGCGCCGGCCAGGCCTGGCTCACCGAGAGCGGCCGCGAGCTGCACATCAAGGCCGGCCAGAAGGCGGTGCTGGAAGCCGGCAGCGAGCTGACCCTGGCCGCCGGCGGCAGCTTCCTCAAGATCGACGGCGGCGGCATCACCATCGTCGGCCCCAGCATCAAGGTGAACGCCGGCGGCAGTCCCGGCAGCGGCACCGGGCAGGGCGCCCAGGCGCCGTTACGGCCCGGGCATGCCGAGCCGGAGGTGCATGAAGCGATCGCCCCCATCGCGCTGCCTCCGCTGCTCGACTATCGCCTCTCGGAAGCGGCGTTGATGCCGCTTTGCGGCAAGATCAGCGAGACCCAGTGCAGCCGGGAGGATTGCCCATGCCTGGCTGGCTAGCGCGCCTGCCCGAGCGGGCCTACCTCAGCGGCGAGCCCGAGGCCTGGCTGTCGACCGAACGCCCCCTGGTGATGGTCCTCGACCAGCGCCGCGCCTCCGAGGCGAGCCGCGCGCTGCTAGGCCACGAGGGCATCCATGAGCACGTGCCGCTGTTCGCCGCCACGTCGCTGGCCCCGCTGCAGGAGGCCGGCCCCTGGGCCGTACGTCTCGAGCCCGGCAGCGACGCCTGGCGCGTCGGCGAGGCGCTGTGTCGGGAACGCCGCCTGGGCTGGTGCTGTCAGCCGTTACCGACGACAGACGGTGACGACCTGATCGCGCATCTGCAGGGCCTGTTCGTGTGGGCCGATCCGCATGGCGGCCAGTCGCTGGTCAACCTGCAGGATCCGGCGGCCCTGACCGCCCTGCTGGCCGGCGCCGAGCCCGCGACGCTGGCGGATGTGCTGGGGCCGTTCGGCGAGCTCGCCACGCCCACGCCTTTGGGGCAGTGGCAGGCCTGGCAGTGCCCCGAGCCGAACGATGCGCTCGATGCCTCGCGGCGCCTGACGGTGGACATGGAAGCGGCGCTGAAAGAGGCCCCGCAGGCCTGGTTCCTGGCCGAACGGCAGGGGATTCGGCTCGACGAGGTCGACGCCATCTGGCTGGAAGGGCTGGCCGTGCTCAACCGCCATGGCATTACCCGGGCCCGCCATCTGGAGAGCCTGCTGCCCTACGTGCAGCAGATGGCATGGCGCGAGAGCGAGGAGAGCCGCAAGATCCTCGATTCGGATCAGCCGGCCTGGCGCAAGGTCAAGGCCCTTCGCAAACGGATGGAGATGCTTCAGGCACAGGACAGGGACACGTACGCATGGACGATGTGATCAGGGATAGCGATCAAACGGTGGACTCGGTGGGTCGGCCCAAGCCGGGCGACTGGGTAGCGGAGGCGGCTTCTACTGCCCCCTCGGCACCGGAGCCCATGGTGCATCGGTTGTCGACCTGCGAGGTAACGCCCGGTGGCGGCGAAGTGGGGCAGGATGCGTCTCATCCCTGCGAGGACGATACCTGGGCCGATATTCTTTACCTGAGCGGGACCGGCAACTTCTGGCTGCTGACCCAACCGGTTTCCGATGCCCTGCACGAGGCGGCCGATCAGCTTGCCCAGATCGTCGCCGATCCCGATCCTCAGAGCCGGATGGCGAAGTTGTCCGGCCAGGCCGGCATGACTGCCTGCATGATGCCGGCCCGGGTGGAAAACTTTCTGGATCAGGCGAAGTGTAAGGAATACGTCAATAAGTCGCAGGAGTTTGAAGCCCTTCAGGCCAGGGAAGAGCCGATCATCGGCGAGCCGGGATATGATTTCGATGCGAGCCAGAGACGTATGTATCGCCGCTATGAGCTCAAGGATCGCCTCGATGAGCTCGAACGAGAAGGGAAGAGGGCAGCCGAAGAGCAGGGTTTCGAGATCGATGGAGATCGTTTCTACGGTGCCTGGGAGCAGGAGATCGAAACGGCCCTGACAACCTATCGCGAGTGTCGTCAGGATTACGTCGAGCGCTTCGTCGAGGACGAGGTGCCTGTCGGTGACGCGATCCGTTATGCCTTCCAGTACACGTCGCTATGTGGCGGCGCCTCGCCGGTCGCGGCACTGCGAAGCTGCCCGGTAGAAGACTATGCGGACTATCTCGAGGAACAGAACGATAGCGCCGAGGCGGCCTATATCCAGAGCATTCTCCAACTGGCAGCGATAGGGATCGCCACGCCCGAGCTGGCGCTGGCCGATCCCTCTCGGCAGACGCCGGGCCTTCAGCCAGGCGTCTCCGATTTCGATGGCTACAATCGGCTGCTCAAGGAGTTGCCCGAGATCGCCGCGTCCATGGATGCCAAGCTCGAAGACTGGCGGGACAGTACCGCAGGGCAGGCGGCTTTGCCGATCTTCCTTCTGGAAGAAGAGCGCCGTCGATATGAAGACTACTGCCGACGTCTCGATGCCTTCTACGAGACCGCACGTCAAACGACCGAAGCCATGGAGCCGCGGCGAGTGCTGTATTGGAATGCCGACGTCACGGATGCACGGCATGCGCTCGGTTATCGGAAGCGCAGCGTCGATGTGCTGGTGCGCAACGACTTCCCCCTACGCGAGTTCAGTTCCCCGCTCGGCCCCCAGTCGCTCAGTCACTTGAGCCTGCACCAGCTGGCGGCCCTGGCCATGACGAAAGAAGAACACGAGCGCCTCAAGCGGAGTCTGCCGGGCGATGGCGCGCTGCCCGCCCAGCTGTGGGAGGCCCCCGAGAGTGCGCTCGCGGAATGGCTTACCGGGCGAGGGTGCCAGCGCATCGAGTGGGACCCCGATTGGCATGATGAGACGCTGGGGCTGTTCGAGCATGAGCGCTTCTTCGCCTATCTCGACGCGGAAGAGATTCGTGTCGCCGCCTTGGAAAGCAAGCGAGAGGCTTGGGGTGAGACCCTGCAACACCTGCTCTTTACCGGCCCCTCACACAAGGTGTTGCGACTCTTCGATGCCTCGGCTCAGGCCCAATACCTACGCATGGTCGGAATGAGCTATGGCGACCTCAAGGAGCAGGTCGCGCCGGACCGGCCTCAGGAAGTACAGGCCACTGGGCCGAGCCTGTCGCTCGAGGTCATGGACGGCAGCGTCTCGGCCGAGGCAGGTAGTAACCTCGAGGCCGAGGCCAAGGATATCGGTCAGCGGGTCGACGAGCAGGAGTTGACCACCAGACCCTCGGCCGGCTCGCCAGCGGCGGGAGGCCTGCAGAATCGACCGGATCGCGGTGCTAGTGCCAAGGCCAGCTATTCGGCCAAGGCGGAGGCCAAGTTCAACCTGGTGGCCGGCGAACTCTCTTTTGGGACCTTCTCGCTGCCGGAAGAGACTAGTGCCGAGCCCATTGAGGTGACGCTACACAACAAGGGTGATGAACGTCGCAGCCTGGGCTGCTATGCGCTGCGTCTCGAACCCGTGGCCAAGGGCTTCGCGGGAGCCAGCGCGGCCTTGGCCGCCGAGACCGGCCTCAGCGTCGATCAGAACGGCGTCTCTATCGTCGGCCTCGATCGCGCCACGCAGGCGGGGACAGCCGCCTCCTTCAAGGCCTTCGCCGGCGTCGGCATCACGGTACAGTGCAGCGTGGCGCTGCGCTGGAAGCCGCCGCAGGACATCCTGCAGCGCCTGCCCAAGTACGCCGCCCTGGACGAGCTGGGCATGCTCCGCGAGCCGCTCGACGACTGGGGCGAGCTATCCAAGGCGACCCTGGCCGCCGAGGCTCTGGCGGGTATCGGCGCCGAGGCGGACTTCCAGATCGGCCTGATCGACGGCAAGTTCGTGCTGACCCTCAAGGCCCGGCTGGTGCTCAAGGGCGGCGTTGGCGGCAAGTTCAGCGTCGAACTCGATCCCGACCGGTTGGACCCCTGGATGGGCATGCTGCACCAGGCGCTGGTGGATAACGACTACGAGGTCGTCGACTGGATCACGCCCGCCGCCTTCGACGGCTTCAGCAAGCTGTTCTTCATGCAGACGATGCTGATGGTGGACGTCGGCATGCTGGCGCTGCGAGGCATCGACTTCGTCAATGATCTATATACCGACTTCACCCGCTCGGATCGAGCCGGGCTTATAGCTTATGCATTGACACGTCCGTTGTCCCGGGCACAAGAGAATGAGCGTAGGGCCTGGGTGCAGCAATTGCCGCCTGAGGCCTTGGGCCCCCTGCTGCATGTGCTGGCCAGCGGTCCGGAATCCTTCGATGCTGACGGTGATCGGTTTAGTGAAGCCCAAGCCCAGGATTACCAGCAGATCGCCATCACCAACTGCTTGCAGTGGCTGGTAGAAGGGGCGACGAAAGGCGCCTATAACGACATGTGCTATCGATTCTCTGATACTGATCCCAATCCGGCGCAGATCCTCTTCGAGAAGAGCGTCGCGCGGATGGCGAGCGATGGGGAGAAGACCGATGATGATCGTTTGATGGCTTATCAAGAAAATCGACAGCGCTTGGATGATTGGATGTCGTTAGTATCAGACACAAAATCAGTGGCAAGCGATACGGCTAGACAAGAATACCGTGGATGGTCGGGCTCTTTAGGTCGGCACCTTGCAAGCTTTTAACAAGTGATTATTTATTTCGGTGTGCTTATGAAAAATAATTTAGCAGGTAAAGTTTCGTTTAAATTTAAGCCCTTCCTTATGCTTGTCGCTGTTTTTTCTTCCACTTTGTCTTGGGGGGTGGGTGCTGGAATTCAAGAAGAAAAAGAAGCGGGAATGATCGACTATAACCTTGGCTATGTCGTAGATGCTATCCCAAAGCTAGAGGAAGCAGCAGAGGAAGGTGATGTAGAGGCCATGTACTATTTGGGGGAATCTTACCGCCTGACACATATGGGGATGACAAGCGATGCCATGGAATGGTATCTGCAGGCTGCCGAGCATAGTGATCCCTATGCCATGCTGCGCTTATGGGGAGGAGGAGCCTGTGTTGCTGGAGACTACTGCCCCGAGGACGCTGATGGCTGGCGAGAAAAGGCGCTTGCTGAGCAGTTGCCCCTCGCCGAGGATGGCGATGCTGAGGCTATGCTGGCGCTGTATTACATCTATGGCGCATTGGACGACAGTGATGAAGGTAATGAGTGGCTGGAGCGTGCTGCAAATAAAGGTAATCCTGAGGCCCAGCACCGGTTAAGTACCATGATTCGCGATGGCTATGGCTTCTACTGGAGCGATTCCCACCGTTCGGATGCTGCGGTGGAGTGGGCACGCAAAGCCGCCGAGCAGGGTTACGTTCCTGCCATGAATACTCTGTTCGCCTTGTTAAGCAACATAGGGGATGTGAAAGATGGGTGGGATTGGCTTGTCAAAGCCTCTGATAGAGGCTTTCTTGATGCTCGATTGAATGTGGGGAGTTGTTATTTTAACCCGGATAAGAGAGGGGGTTTTTGTTTCGTCGAACAAGACAAGGTCAAGGGGTGGGCGATATTTCATGCAGCTAATGCTGAGACTGGAAGCAATACATCCCAGTCTCTTCTTCGTCTTAACAGGGATGATATAACATATGAAGAACGTCAAGAGGCCGAAGCGCTGGCCGAAGGCGAGTGGCTGAACCACGGACCACCTCTTTCCAACTTTCCCCCTAAATATGGTTTCTAGATCGTGAGGAAAAAGGTCTTAGACGGATTGCTTGGTGTTCTGATGTTTCTATCGCTGCCGGTATGGGCCCTCGAGCCCGAGGTTCAGGCCGCCAAGGAAGAAGGCATGCGCCTTTACAACATCCAGCACCCGACTGCGGCTTTGCCCTATCTAGAGCAAGCTGCCGAGGCCGGTGATGTTGAGGCCATGTATTACATGGGAGAAGCGGAGCGTCGTCAGCGCATGATGAATATGACGCGAGCGGCCCTGGACTGGTATCTCAAAGCTGCTGAGCATGGCGAACCCTATGCCATGCTGCGTCTGTTTCAGGGGGGCGCCTGCGTGGCGGGAGACTACTGCCCCGAGGACGCCGATGGCTGGCGCGAGCAGGCGCTCGCCGAAACCTTGCCCAAGGCCGAGGCAGGTGATACCGACGCCATGCTGGCGCTCTACCATATCTATCGACTTATGGACGATAGTGGAGATGGACAGGAATGGCTGGAAAAAGCGGCGGAAGCGGGCAACCCCGAGGCCCAGACGCGGCTAGGCATGAATATTCGTGGCGGGCAGGGCTGGTACTTCCTGGAGTCCAGGCGCCTGGAGGCTGCTGAGGAATGGTTACGTAAGGCCGCTGAGCAGGGCTATGTGCCGGCGATGGATGCGTTGTCTGCTGTTCTAAGCAATCTTGAGAGATATGATGAATCATGGGAATGGACGATAAAATCATCCGAGGGAGGAGATGTTAATGGCCGTAAATGGCTAGCAAGCTGCTACCTGAATCCTGATGACTCACCTCGCTGTAAAACTGATAAGAAACCTGTTTTAGGTTGGGCAATTCTATATGCCATTAATGAAGAGGTGGGGGGAGATGCATCTGAGTTGAGCATGCGGCTCCGTCGCGATCAAGTAACGAGTGAGCAGCGTAAAGAAGCTGAAGTTCTAGCTGACGAGTGGATAAACAAGCAGCCACCGCTGTCTAATTTTCCCCCACGTTTTGGCTTCTAGAGTGCGGCGGCCATGGTTCACAGCTTTGCTGATCTTTCCATGGCTGGCACGCTCTCTGTCGGCCTTCGCCCTTGAGCCCGAGGCTCAGGCCGCCAAAGATGAGGGCACGCGTCTCTACAATATCCATCAATCGACGGCGGCCTTGCCCTATCTCGAGCAGGCCGCTGCTGTCAGCAATCTGTCATCCATATACCACCTGAGCAAAGCGGTTAGTCCCTTTCCACGCGGCCTGCCTTATGACGCGATGGACTGATCTCTCCAGGCCGTCGAGCATGATTATCCCTATGCCATGCTCTGCCTGTTCCAGGGGGAGGCGCCTGCTTGGTCGGCAACGAATGCCCGGAGCTCTGGGGTGAGAAGCTCCTGATTGAACCGCAGGCCTTGGCCGACTCTGCGAGCCGTCGCACGTCCGACAGGTCGCATTGGCGTCCTGGCAGTACCTGAGCCCGGCCTTTCCCGCCTTTCCTGCCAGCGGCGCGACCTCTCGCCAGTCCCTATGCAGTAACCCGCGGAGGCTCGACAGGGCCGCGCTGACCCGCCTGTGCGATGCCATCGGGGACCTTCCGTCGTCAGTCTCTATTCATGAAACTGATTCTCATTTCTTTAGCGGCGTCCTACAGCTTCGACGGGTCATGTACGTAATCACATTGATCTAATGTAAGACATCTCTTACATGGCTGTAGGTCAAATCTGTCCTAATTTTGATTGTTGGTTTTTTGTCGAAAGATGGCGAATTTTAATGGATTTTTGGCGCAAAAATGCCGCTGAAACACTTTGAAACATGATGTGTCGCCACATGGCGTCACGCTGCAGAGCTGTGCCGTCGGGTGTTAGCGTCACGCACTTCCAAAAAGGCGGTAGCCGGTTCGTCAAGGCCGCTAGCCGAAATGAAATTTGCACACCACATCCCCGTTCATGCGATTCACATCGCCTGGAAGCGGAGGTGGTTCGTTGCGGTTCTAACACGTTCGAGTCGTCATTCGCAGGGAGAGGTTCGCCATGTCCAAGGAAGGCTCCGTTGCGCCGAAAGAGCGCATCAACATCAAGTACGTTCCTGCCACCGGGGATCAGCAGGCCGAGACCGAGCTGCCCCAGAAGCTGCTGGTGGTCGGCGACTTCAAGGGCGGCGCCGAGGAAACGCCCATCGAGGAGCGTGATGCCGTCTCGGTGGACAAGAACAACTTCCAGTCCGTGATGCGCGAGGCCGGTCTCGGGCTGCAGACCAGCGTGCCGAACCGCCTGGAAGAGGGCGCCGAGGAAGGCGGCCGCGAGCTGGGCGTCGAGCTCGAGTTCAACTCGCTGCAGGACTTCTCGCCGGACAGCGTGGCGCGCCAGGTGCCCGAGCTGCGCAAGCTGGTCGAGCTGCGTGAGGCGCTGGTGGCCCTCAAGGGGCCGCTGGGCAACGTGCCGGCCTTCCGCGAGCGCCTGCAGGCGCTGATCGAGAACCCGGAAGCCCGGGACCAGCTGTTGAGCGAGCTCCAGCTGCTCGACGACGAAGCCCCCTCGAAAGATTCCTGATTCCCCGCACGGAGGCGAGGTACGCACCATGACCGAATCGACCCAGACCCAGGCTCAGTCTCAGACCGCCGAGAGCACCGAGGACGTCTCCCTGCTCGACCAGGTGATGGCCCAGACCCGCATGGCGCCGGCCGACGAAGGCTACGACGTGGCCAAGCAGGGCGTGGCCGCCTTCATCGGCGAGCTGCTCAAGAGCGACGATGACCAGCAGGTCAACAAGTCGGTCGTCGATCGCATGATCGTCGAGCTGGATCGCAAGATCGGCCACCAGGTGGACGAGATCCTGCACGATCAGCAGTTCCAGCACCTGGAGTCGGCCTGGCGGGGCCTCAAGCTGCTGGTCGATCGCACCGACTTCCGCGAGAACATCAAGCTCAACGTGCTGCACGCCACCAAGGAAGAGCTGCTCGACGACTTCGAGTTCGCCCCGGAGATCAGCCAGAGCGGGCTCTACCAGCACGTCTACGCGGCCGAATACGGCCAGTTCGGCGGCGAGCCGGTGGCGGCGATGATCGGTCACTACGACTTCACGCCCTCCACGCCGGACATCAAGCTGCTGCAGTACACCGCCTCGGTGGGTGCCATGTCCCACGCGCCCTTCCTGTCCTCGGTGGCGCCGAGCTTCTTCGGCATCGACAGCTTCGAGGAGCTGCCCAACATCAAGGACTTCAAGGCGATCTTCGAGGGGCCCAAGTACGCCCGCTGGCGCAGCCTGCGCGAATCCGAGGACTCGCGCTACCTGGGCCTCACCGCGCCGCGCTTCCTGCTGCGCACGCCCTACGACCCGGTGGAGAACCCGGTCAAGTCGTTCCACTACGAGGAGTCGGTCAGCGAGAGCCACGACCACTACCTGTGGGGCAACACCGCCTATCTGCTCGCCGAGCGCCTGAACGACAGCTTCGCCAAGTACCGCTGGGCACCGAACATCATCGGCCCGCAGAGCGGCGGCGCGGTGGAGAACCTGCCGGTGCACACCTTCGAGGCCATGGGCCAGGTGCAGAGCAAGATTCCCACCGAGGTGCTGATCACCGACCGGCGCGAGTTCGAGATGGCCGAGGAAGGCTTCATCTCGCTGACCATGCGCAAGGGCAGCGACAACGCCGCCTTCTTCTCCGCCAACTCGGTGCAGAAGCCCAAGACTTTCCCCAACACCCCGGAAGGGCGCGAGGCCGAGACCAACTACAAGCTCGGCACCCAGCTGCCCTACGTGTTCATCGTCAATCGCCTGGCCCACTACATCAAGGTGCTGCAGCGCGAGCAGATCGGCTCCTGGAAGGAGCGCCAGGATCTCGAGCGCGAGCTCAACACCTGGATCCGCCAGTACGTCGCCGACCAGGAGAACCCGCCGGCCGACGTGCGCAGCCGCCGTCCGCTGCGCGCCGCCTCGGTGCAGGTCTCCGACGTCGAGGGCGATCCGGGCTGGTATCAGGTGTCGCTGGCGGTGCGTCCGCACTTCAAGTACATGGGCGCCAACTTCGAGCTGTCGCTGGTGGGACGCCTCGACAAGGACTGACGTCATGACCGCCTTCAGGGATCGAAGCGGACCTCTCGGCGCCCGACTGTTCGAGCGCCTGTCGACTCCGGCACGTCCCGTGCCGGAGGGCGACGCGGCGGTCGAGGCCACCCTGGCCTCGATCAAGCGCCATCTGGTCGACCTGCTCAACAGCCATCCGGGGCACAGCGAATGTGCCCCGGACCTGGGCCTGCTCGACTTCAACGACGCCACGCTCGGCGTGCTTGACCTCGAACTCAAGGTCGAGCGCGCCATCCGCGAGTGCATCGAGCGCTACGAGCCGCGCGTCCGCCGCGTCCAGGTCGAGACCCTGCCCAACGAGGGCAATCCGCTGCAGCTGCGCTTCCAGGTCCTGGCCATCCTCGATCTGGGGCGCGACACGACCCAGACCACCATCGACCTGCTGCTCAACGACAAGCGCTACCAGTGCCTGAACTGAGGCCGACATGCTGAACCGCTACTACCGGGACGAACTGGACTTCCTGAAGCGCCAGGGACGGGAATTCGCCGAAGGCAATCCCGGCCTCAGCCGCTTCCTGTCCGAGCAGAGCACCGACCCCGACGTCGAACGCCTGCTCGAGGGCTTCGCCTTCCTGTCCGGTCGGCTGCGCGAGAAGGTCGACGACGAGTTTCCCGAGCTGACCCACTCGCTGATCGGCATGCTGTGGCCCAACTACCTGCGCCCGGTGCCGAGCATGACGATGGTGCAGTTCACCCCGCACTGGCACGGCCTGAGTGCCGCCCAGCCGGTGCCCCGCGGTACCAGCCTGTCCAGCCGCGAGGTCGAGGGCACCGCCTGCGGCTTTCGCACCTGCCACGAGCTGACGCTCTATCCGCTGGCCCACGACGGCGTCGCGGCGCGTCACTCCCGCGAGGCCTCGGTGGTCGAGCTGGACCTGGCGGTGCACAGCGACCAGCCGCTCGACGCCCTGGGCGTGGGTGACCTGCGCCTGCACCTCGGCGGCAGCGGCTACACGGCGCGCACCCTCTACCTGTGGCTGAGCCACTACCTGGCCGGCATCGAGCTCGAGGTCGACGGCCAGCCGATGGCGCTGCCCACGCGGCTGATGGCGCCGGTGGGCTTCGCCGCCGAGGATGCCCTGCTGCCGTACCCACGCAACGTCTATCAGGGCTACCGCATCCTGCAGGAATATCTGTGCTTCCCCGAGGCCTTCCAGTTCTTCGACCTGCAGCGGCTCGGCGACTTCCTGCCGTCGCGCCCGGCCCAGCGCCTCAGGCTGCGCTTCACCTTCTCGCGCACCCTGCCGGCGGATGCCCGGGTCGGCGACGAGAGCCTGGCGCTGTACTGCACGCCGGCGATCAACCTGTTCGAGCATGACGCCGATCCGGTCGATCTCGGCGGCGAGCACAGCGCCTACCGCATCCGCCCCAGCAGCCGCTTTCCCGCCCATTACGAGGTGTTCAGCGTCGATGCGGTGGACGGCTGGCTCGAGAGCGAGACCGGCCGCATCCGCGGCGAGCCGCGCCGCTACGTGCCGTTCGAGAGCTTCGAGCATCAGATCGAGCGCGATCGCGGCCGCGAGGCCCGCTACTACCGGGTGCGGGTGCGCGACAGCCTGCGCGGCGACGGCTTTGATCACGACATTTCCTTCGTGCGCGGCGACGAGCAGGCCTGCCTGGGGCTGCGCGAGACCATCTCGCTGAGCCTCACCTGCAGCAACCGCGAGCTGCCCGAGCGGCTGACTGTGGGCGACGTCTGCGTGCCCACCGAGGACAGCCCGGCCTTCGCCGAGTTTCGCAACATCACCCGGCCGACCCCGGCCATGCGGCCGACCCTGGACGGCAGCCTGCTGTGGACGCTGATCTCCAACCTGTCGCTGAACTACCTGTCGCTGCTCGACCGCGACGCCCTGTGTTCGGTGCTGCGGGTCTACGACTTCCGCGCCCTGGTTGACCGCCAGGCCGAGCGCATCGCCCAGAAGCGCCTGGCCGGCATCGTCGACATCCAGACCCAGCCGGTGGACCGGCTGCATCGCGGCCTGCCGGTGCGCGGGCTGCGCTCCGAGATGACCCTGGACCAGGAGGCCTTCGGCGACGAGGGTAGCCTGTTCCTGTTCGCCAGCGTGCTGGCCCGGTTCTTCTCGCTGTACGCCAGCATCAACTCGTTCCACGAGCTGCACGTCATCAACCTTCATAACCGCGAGCGCTACGCATGGACCTTGCAGCCGGGCCAGCAGCCCCTGATGTAGCGCTCGCTCCCCTGGTCGACGGGGCCCGGCGCTACGACTTCTATCAGCTGGTGGAGCTGCTCCACCGGCATCACGGCGACGACCTCGAGGGCGACCGCGAGGCCGACCCGGCCGGCGAGCGCGTGCGCTTCCAGGCCTCGGCCTCGCTGGGCTTCCCGGGCAGCGACATCCTCTCGCTGACGCCGAGCCCGGCCGGCCACTACGACATGCGCGTCAGCTTCCTGGGGCTGCAGGGCGCCCAGTCGCCGCTGCCGGGCTACTACCTCGAGGCGATGGCCCACGCCGAGGCGCATCGCGAGGGCGCGGCCGGCGACTTCCTGAATCTGTTCAACCACCGGGTGCTGTCGCTGCTGCATCGCGGCTGGCGCAAGTATCGCCACCACGTGCGCTACCAGGACGGCGCGACGGACGGCTTCTCGGCGGCGATCTTCGCCCTGGTCGGCCTGGCCGACGACCGTCTGCGCGGCGAGACGCCGATCAACTGGAGCAAGATGCTGGCCTACGCCGGCCTGCTGGCCGGTCGCTCGCGCTCGCCGGACGTGGTGGCGGGCATCGTCGGCCACTGCTTCGACCTCGACGGCGTCGAGGTCGAGAGCTGGGTGCATCGGCGGGTCGAGATTCCGCCCGACCAGCGCACCCGCACCGGCCTGGGGGCCTCGACCCTGGGCCAGGACATGATCGCCGGCAGCCGGGTCGACGATATCAGCGGCAAGTTCGCACTGCGCCTGCACGGCCTCGACCTGGAGCGCTTCCGCGACTTCCTGCCCGACGGCCGCGACCACCAGGCACTGCGCACCCTGATGGAGTTCGTGCTGCGCGAGCCTCTGGCCTACGACCTGGAGCTCGAGCTCCTGGAAAGCGAAGTGAGACCCATGCGCCTGGGGGAGGGGGGCAGCTGCCAGCTGGGCTGGACCACCTTCGTGCAGCCCGAGGCCCACGCCACGGCCCGGCGCCGTCGGGTACGCATTCAGATGACACGGTGAACCCATGAACGCGACGCTCTCCCAGCAGCAGGCCATCACCCTGGTGGTCACCAACAGCGAACGGCTCGAGGGCCGTTCCACCAGCAGTCATGTCTTCCCGGCGGCCGGCGGCACCCTGGGCAGCGCGACGGCCGACGACTGGCTGCTGCAGGACCACGCCGGCCGGGTGCGGCCCGGCCACGCCGAGATCCAGCGCCTGGACGGGCGCTTCTGCCTGATCGATCGCAGCGGCCAGACCTTCGTCAACCACGCCACCCTGCCGATCGGCCGCGAACGCCGGGTGGCGCTGCGCGACGGCGACGAGCTGCAGGTGGGCGAGTACCACCTGCGCGTGCACCTGGGTGACCGCCAGGCCGACGCCGCCGGCGTGCAGCCGCTGGCGACCCTGGTCGACGACGAGCACGAGACCCTCGAGGCCACCGAGATCCTGCCCGCCGAGGCCGCCGCGCCCCGGGCCCAGCACGATCCGCTCGAGGCGCTGGGCGAGGCCTCTCCCGCCCGGCGGCACCAGGACCCCATGGCCGCGCTGGCCGACGACCCCATGGTCGGCGCGGACGATCATCACCAACTGCTCGATGCCCTGGACGGGCAGGGCGGCGCGGTCGGCATGACGGCCGCGCCGAGTAACCGACGCTACGAGGAACCCGACATGGACGAACGGCTGTTGAACGATCTGGAACGCTCGGTCGGCGAGCAGCTCGAGGATCGCTGGCAGGAACCGGCGGCGAGGGAGGTCGGCCACGTCGGCGCCTCGCCGCTGCTGCAGACCCTCGGCGGCGAGCTGCGCTTCCGCGACAGCGCCGAGCAGCACGCCTTCCTCGAGGAGGCCGGGCGCACGCTCAAGGCCACGGTGGATGGCCTGCTGGCGCTGCACCAGGTCCATGACGGCAGCCGCTATCCGCTGCGCGACCGGCGCCTGCAGCCGATCGAGGACAACCCGCTGCGCCTCGGCCAGTCCTACGAGCAGACCCTGACCACCCTGTTCGCCGCCCAGCGCAGCCCCGTGCATCTCTCCGCGCCGGCGGCGGTGGCCGAGTGCCTCGAGCATCAGCAGCAGCACCAGGCGGCGGTGGAAGAGGCCATCGGCACCGCGCTGCGCTCGATCCTCGACGCCTTCTCGCCGGATGCGCTGCTGCGCCGCTTCCAGGCCTACCGCGGCGCCGGTCGCCAGGGCGAGGACGAGGACGGCTGGGCCTGGGAGATGTATCGCCACTACTACCAGGAGCTCAACTCCGGTCGCCAGCAGGGCTTCGAGAAGCTGTTCTGGGAGGTCTTCGAGCAGGCCTACGACCAGTCGGTGCGCCGCCAGCAGCGGGAGGGGGCATGATCCCCCGCCCGGCCGGGATCGCGCCGCTGGCGCGGGGCCTGGCGCTGGCCGGTGCGCTGGCGATGCTGGCCGGCTGTGCCTCGACCTTCGAGGCCGCCGGCAAGACCTACGAGGTGATCAAGGATCCCTCGATCCCGGTCGGCTATCCGGAGGATCGCCCGTCGCGGGTCGACCTGAGCATGCTGGCGGCCGACGACATGAACCCCAATGTCGAGGGCGAGGGCACGCCGCTGCGCTTCCAGATCCTGCAGCTCAAGGACGACTCGATGCTGATGTCGGCGGACCATCGCCAGCTGCAGGAGGACCTCGAGGAGGCGCTCGGCACCAACTACCTGGCGCATGACGACTTCACCCTGCTGCCCGGCCAGTTCAAGTTCTACGAGCCGTTCGAGGTCGAGGAAGACACCCGCTACATCGGCATCATCGCCTTCTACGCCGACCCCAACCAGGCGCAGTGGAAGAAGGTGGTGAAGATCGACGCCCAGGGGCGCGACTACCACCTGCTGGTGCAACTGATGGAGCGCGAGGCCGCGCTGAGGAAGGAGACCTGATGGCCAGTCGCAATCCCGTGGTCTGGAGCGAGGGGCTGTTCATCAAGCCCCAGCATTTCCAGCAGCAGCAGCGCAGCCTCCAGGGGCTGGTCGATACCCGCCTGCGCGGCGTCGGCGGCTACCTGCATGGCTTCCTGACCCTCGAGCTCAACGCCGAGTACCTGAGCTTCGGGCGCATCGCCCTGAGCCGGGCCAGCGGCGTGATGCCGGACGGCACGCCCTTCCACCTGCCCGACGACGACCTGGAGCCGCCGGCGCTGGAGATCGACGACGCCTCGGTGGCCAACCAGGTGGTCTACCTGGGCGTGCCGCTGGCCACCGACGGCGTGGCCGAGGTGAGCTGGGAGGCCTCGTCGCTGGCCTCGCGCTATCGCGCCGAGCCGCGCGGCGTGCGCGACCTGCACTCGCGGGTCGGTGACATCGCCGACCTGGACCTGGCGCGGGTGGCGCCGCGGCTGCTGCTCGAGCAGGAAGACCGCAGCGCCTACGCCTGCCTGGCGGTGGCGCGCATCCTCGAGCGGCGCCCCGACGGCAGCCTGGTGCTCGACGAGAACTTCCTGCCGACCCTGCTCAACGTCCAGGCCGCGCCGGTGCTGCAGCGCTTCGTCGGCGAGATGGCCGGGCTGATGCGCGAGCGAGCGCGCAACCTGGCCCAGCGCCTGTCGACGCCGAACCAGTCCGGCGTCGCCGACGTCGCCGACTTCATGCTGCTGCAGTCGCTCAACCGCGCCCAGCCGCGCTTCCAGCACCTGGCCCGGCTCGGCCATCTGCATCCCGAGCGGCTCTACGCCGACATGCACGAGACCTGCTGCGAGCTGACCACCTTCACCGCCGAGTCGCGGCTGCCGCCGGAGTTTCCGGCCTACGACCACGACCGCCCGGAGGCCGCCTTCCGGCCGCTGATGCAGAGCCTGCGCCAGTCGCTGTCCACGGTACTCGAGCCGCGCGCCATGGCCATCCAGCTGCAGTCGCGCCGCTACGGGCTCAAGGTCGCCACCGTGGCCGACCGCAGCCTGCTCGAGGACGCCGACTTCATCCTCGCGGTGCGCGCGGATCTGCCGCCGGAGCGCCTGCGCAAGCTGTTCGTGCAGCAGACCAAGGTGGCCAGCGTCGAGCGCATCCGCGACCTCATCAGCCTGCAGCTGCCGGGCATTCCGCTCGAGCCGCTGCCGGTGGCGCCGCGCCAGCTGCCGTTCCATGCCGGCTACACCTACTTCCGCCTCGACCGTCAGAGCGAGGCCTGGAGCATGCTCAACGGGGCCAGCGGCTTCGCCTTCCACGTCGCCGGCGACTTCCCGGGGCTGGAAATGCAGTTCTGGGCGATCAGGAGCTAAGCCATGAACGATCTCGCTACCCGCGACGACGCGCGTCGCCACGAAGACAGCATCGACGTCCAGGGCCTCGAGCGGCTGATCCACAGCCATGCCAACCACCTGGACGCCGACGAGGACTACTGGTTCCGGCTGCGCGGCCACAGCCTCAACCCGCTGGTGGACGCCGCCAGCTCGCTGCTGGGCATGGTGGTGCGGGTTCGCCAGCTCGACCGGCTCGACGACATCGACCAGCTCTATCGCCAGGTGGTCGACGAGATCGCCGCCATCGAGGTCGAGCTCACCGAGCAGGGCTACGACCGGCCGACGCTGCTGGCCTATCGCTACGTGCTGTGCTCGTTCATCGACGAGGCGGTGATGAGCACCGGCTGGGGCCAGCAGAGCCAGTGGGCCGGCCACTCGCTGCTGGCGCGCTTCCACAACGAGACCTGGGGCGGCGAGAAGGTCTTCTCGATCCTCTCCCGGCTGCGCCAGGAGCCGCGCCGCTATCGCGACCTGCTGGCCTTCATCTACCTGTGCCTGTGCCTGGGCTTCGAGGGCCGCTACAAGGTCATGCCCCACGGCCGCGAGGAATACGAGCAGATCCTGCGCGAGCTGGGCGACCAGCTGGTGGCCCTCGACGAGCCCGGCGAGGACAGCCTGACCCGCCCGCTGGACAACGTGCTCGCCGCGGCGCGCCGCCAGGGCGACGGCCTGCCGCTGTGGGGCATCTTCGCTCTCTTCGCGCTGGCCATGGCGCTGGTCTACGTCGGCTTCTCGTGGACGCTGGGCGAGCAGGCCGACCAGGTCGGGCTGCTGCTGGAACGCATCATCGACTAGCCGCCGAGCGGCTCGAACCACCGCTTGCTTACGATATCGAGGGAGACACCATGCTCAGGGTAGAGCTACCGGCACTGATCGGCCGACTCAACGCCATCGCCCGCCAGGCACTGGAAGGGGCCGCGACGCTGTGCGCCGAGCAGCAGGCGCCGGAGGTGGGCGTGTCCCACCTGCTGCTGGCCGGCCTCGACCAGCCGCTGTGCGACCTGCGCGTGCTGCTGGAGGCCGAGGACATCGAGCCCGAGGCGCTGCGCCGTGCGCTCACCGAGGACGCCCGGCCGCCGCGCGACCTGGAGGTGGCCACGCCGAGCTTCTCGCCGCTGCTGGTCGAGCTGCTGCAGGACGCCTGGCTCCTGGCCAGCACCGAGTTCGGGCATCGCGAGCTGCGCACCGGGGTGATCTTCACCGCCCTGCTGCATCACGCCGAGCGCTATCTCGGGCCCCGCGGCGAGCGCCTGCTGGCCGGCATCAACCGCGAACGGCTGCGGCGCGACTTCGCCCGCCTGACTCGCGAGTCCGCCGAGGCCGCCAGTGCCGCCGAGGACGAGAGCCAGCGGCCGGCCCCGGCCCGAAGCGCGGGCGACGACAGCGCGCTGGCGCGCTTCGCCACCTCGCTCACCGAGCAGGCGCGCCGCGGCGATCTCGACCCGGTGCTGTGCCGCGACCCCGAGATCGACCAGATGCTCGACATCCTCGGTCGCCGGCGCAAGAACAACCCGATCGTGGTGGGCGAGGCCGGCGTCGGCAAGAGCGCCGTGGTCGAGGGCCTGGCAGCGCGCATCGTCGAGGGCCGCGTGCCCGCGGCGCTGGCCGGCGTGGAGCTGATGTCGCTCGACCTCGGCGCGCTGCAGGCCGGGGCCTCGGTCAAGGGCGAGTTCGAGAAGCGCCTCAAGGCGGTGATCGAGGAGGTCAAGGACGCGGCCGTGCCGACGCTGCTGTTCATCGACGAGGCTCACACCCTCATCGGCGCCGGCAACGCCGAGGGCGGTGCCGACGCCGCCAACCTGCTCAAGCCGGCGCTGGCCCGCGGCGAGCTGCGCACCATCGCCGCCACCACCTGGCGCGAGTACAAGAAGCACATCGAGAAGGACCCGGCGCTGTCACGGCGCTTCCAGCCGGTGGCCCTGGGCGAGCCGGACGTGGAGCAGGCGCTGATGATCCTGCGCGGCCTGCGCGACGTCTACGAGTCGACCCACGGCGTGCTGATCGGCGACAGCGGCCTGCGCGCCGCCGCCGAGCTCTCGGCCCGCTACCTGGCCGGCCGCCAGCTGCCGGACAAGGCCATCGACGTGCTCGACACCGCCGGCACTCGGCTGGCCCAGGCCCTGGACACGCCGCCGCGACGCCTCAGCCACCTGATGAGCGAGCAGCTGGCTGCCCGGCGCGAGCACGACCAGCTCGAGCGCGAGGCGCTGCTCGGCCGTCATCCCGACACCGCCCATCGCGACGCCCTGGCCGAGCGGCTGGCGCGGCTGGACGAGGAGCGTGAGACCCTGGAGGCCGCCTGGCGCGAACAGCGCGAGTGCGTCGACGCCATCCTGACCCTGCATCGCGAGCTGCTCGACGGCGCGGAAGACGACGCCAGCGATGGAGAGAGTCACGAGACGGAAGGCGAGAACGAGAGCGCCGACCAGGCACGCGCTCGCCGCACCGCCGCGCTTGCCGAGCACGAGGCCCGCCTCGAGGCGCTGCAGCGCGAGTTCTCGCTGGTCAATCCCAGCGTCGAGGAGGCCCAGATCGCCCAGGTGATCGGCGACTGGACCGGGGTGCCGGTGGAGCGCATGACCCGCGACGAGCTGGCGCGCCTCACCGAGCTGCCCGAGGAGCTGGGTCGGCTGATCAAGGGCCAGGACCTGGCCGTCGAGCGCCTTCACCGCCACCTGCTCACCGCCCGCGCCGACCTGCGTCGCCCCGGGCGTCCGCTGGGCGCCTTCCTGCTGGTCGGCCCCAGCGGCGTGGGCAAGACCGAGACCGTGGTGCAGATCGCCGAGAGCCTCTACGGCGGCCGCCAGTTCCTGACCACCATCAACATGTCCGAGTATCAGGAGAAGCACACCGTCTCGCGGCTGATCGGTTCGCCGCCCGGCTACGTGGGCTTCGGCGAGGGCGGCCTGTTGACCGAGGCGATCCGCCAGCGGCCCTACTCGGTGGTGCTGCTCGACGAGGTCGAGAAGGCCCACCCGGACGTGCTCAACCTGTTCTATCAGGCCTTCGACAAGGGCGAGCTGGCCGACGGGGAAGGGCGCGCCATCGACTGCCGCAACGTGCTGTTCTTCATGACCTCGAACCTCGGCTATGACGCCATCGTGCGCCACGCCGACGACCGCGCGGCGATGGACGAGGCGCTCTACCCGGTGCTGGCCGACTTCTTCAAGCCGGCGCTGCTGGCGCGCATGGAGGTGGTGCCCTACCTGCCGCTGTCGCGGGATATCCTCCACGACATCGTCGGCGCCAAGCTCGAGACCCTGGCCGGCCGCATCCGCGACCGCCATCGCCAGGCCGAGGTGGTGCTGGCACCGGCGCTGGCCGAGGCCATCTGCGAGCGCGCCACGCGTAGCGAGAACGGCGCGCGGATGCTCGAGTCGGTGATCGACGGCGAGCTGTTGCCACCGGTGTCCCGTGCGCTGCTCGAGCGCATGGCGCGTCGCGAGCCGGTGAGCCGCGTCGCGCTGGGCGTGGACGAGCACGGCTTCACCGCGGAGGTCGGCTGAGGTGAGCGATCACGGCGTGCTCGATGCGGCCCACGGCGAGGCCCCGGCGCTGGCCGGCATGGCCGAGGCGCTGCGGCTGGTCGAGGGCCACTCGCCCGACGAGCTGCGCCGGCGCGGGCTCTCGCTGCTGCGCGAGCGGCTGGGGCTGGCCTGGGCACGCTGCCTGTTCCTCGACGCCAGCGGTCGATGGCTGGGCGAGGACGGCGACGACGCCTGGCTGGCCTGCGACGACTTTCGCCATCCCTATGCCCATGCCATCCGCCGCGGCGAGGCGATGGACCTGGGGCTCGGCGAGGCGCGGCTGCGGCTCGATCATCCCGCCTTCCAGGCGGCCACCGAGGGGCTGCCGGCGGCCTGGCGGCTGTCGGTGCGCCCGCTTCGCGCGCGGGACGGCAAGCGCGAGTGGCTCGGGGTGCTGGCCCTGGCGGGCCCCGCCGAGCGCCTCTCGCCGCTGGCCGAGTGCGACGACTTCCTGGCCTTCGAGGCGCTGCTGTGTCGCCTGTGGGCCTGGCTGGCTCGCCAGCGCGACGAGCGCCGCCACCAGGCGCGCCTGCGCGACTCGCTGGCCGAGGCCAACGACGGCGCCCGGCG
This sequence comes from Halomonas sp. HG01, assembly GCF_000968715.2. Lineage (NCBI taxonomy): Bacteria > Pseudomonadati > Pseudomonadota > Gammaproteobacteria > Oceanospirillales > Halomonadaceae > Halomonas > Halomonas sp. HG01. The sequence goes on from NZ_CP022134.1 coordinate 692,224, forward strand.
CCGCACCCTCAGCGAGCGCCTGGCCCAGCGGATTCTCGGCGACTCGCCGGCCATCGGCGCGCTGCGCGACCAGCTGGTGCGTGCCGCCGAGACCCATCTGGCGGTGCTGCTGCAGGGCGAGACCGGCACCGGCAAGGAGCTGGTGGCGCGCGGCGTGCACGAGGTCTCGGCGCGCAGCGACGGGCCCTTCATGGCGATCAACTGCGCGGCGATCCCCGAGAGCCTGCTCGAGGCCGAGCTGTTCGGCCACGTGAAGGGCGCTTTCTCGGGCGCCGAGCGCAGCCGCGAAGGGCTGTTCGGCCAGGCCGACGGCGGCACCCTGTTCCTCGACGAGATCGGCGACATGCCGCTGGCGCTGCAGGCCAAGCTGCTGCGCGTGCTCGAATCGGGGCGCTATCGCCCGCTCGGTGGCGACGACGAGCGGAAGGTCGATCTGCGCCTGGTAGCGGCGACGCACCAGCCGCTGCATCGGCGCATCCGCGAGGGTGCCTTCCGCGCCGACCTCTACTACCGCCTCGGCCAGTTCCCGCTCACGCTGCCGGCGCTGCGCGAGCGCCGCGAGGACATTCCGGCCCTGGCCCGGGCCTTCGTCGACGACTTCTGCCGGCGCGAGGGCCGCGAGGACATCGGCCTGGGGCGCGCGGTGCTGCGTGCCCTCGAGGCGCGCGACTTCCCCGGCAACGTGCGCGAGCTCAGGAACCTGATCGACTACGCCTGCGCCATGACCCGCGACGGCGAGGACATCGCCCCCGAGGCGTTGCCCGACGAGGCGCCTTCGGCGCCGGTCGACGACGCGGCCACCGACGCCACCCCGGCGCCGGCAGCCGAGCAGGACGACGTCTTCGACCTGCGCCGGGCGCTGCGCGACTACGAGGCGACGCTGATCCGCCAGCGCCTGGCGCGCTTCGACGGCAACCGCACCCTGGCCGCCGAGAGCCTGGGCCTGCCCAAGCGGACCCTGGCGCATAAGTGCCGACAGCTGCAACTGGATAGCCCATGAACGTGAACGATCGATTTCCCGCTCGGCCCGCTTGGTGGCACCGGCTGGCCGGTCTGGCCCTGCTGCTGGCCGCCGGACTGGCGCCTGCCGCGGGCCAGGCCCGGAGCGATGTCGAGGACAGCGCTCCGGCGTCGCGCCTGCAGGCCGCCGAGGCCTGCGCCGAACGGCCCTCGCGGCTGGGCCGGCTCGAGTGCTACGACGACCTGTTCCGCGACCGCCCCGCGGCGGTGGCGGACGCCTCGCGCTCGCCGCTGTGGCGCGCCGTGGCCGCCCAGGAGGCGGAGCGCGACGCCGATGACGTCGGCGTGATGACCCGTGAGACCGCCGACACCGTGCTGATGAGCGCCCCGGCGCTGGGCACGGTGCCGCCGCGCCCGCTGCTGGTGATCAGCTGCGACGACGCCATCACCCGCTTCCAGCTGCACCTCCACGAGCCGCTCGAGGGCTCGCGGGCGTCGCTCAGGCTGGAAGGCGAGGGCGTCGCCCTCGACCAGACCTGGCGGGTGCTCGACGGCGGCCACGTGATCAGTGGCGGGCGCGGGCTGCCGGCCATCGGCACTCTGAAGCGCCTGCTGGGCGGCGAAGACCTGCGGCTGTCGAGCGACACGGCGGTCATCGACGGGCTGCGCTTCGATCTCGATGGCTGGCGCACGGCGATCGCGCCGCTGCGCGCCATGTGCCGCTGGTAAGGGGGAAACGACATGCGCATTACCCAGCCCCATCAGCTCGAACCGCTGCTCGCGCCCCTCGCCGAGGGCGTCGGCGAACCGGTGGCCGACCACGAGGACTTCGACTGGCTCGACGAGCAGATGATGAAGGTCGGTTCGCTGCAGCACGGCGAGGTCGACTGGAGCGGCGCCGAGACCCGCGCCGCGCGGCTGCTGTCCGAGACCGGCAAGGACCTCAAGGTGCTCGGACACCTGCTGCACTGCCTGCAGCACGATGGCGATCCGGCGCGCTTCGCGCTGTCGCTGGAGCTGCTGGCCGGTGCGCTGGACGCCTGGTGGGAGGCCGCCTATCCCTTCGCCGGCCCGCGCGGCAAGCGGGCCCGGCCCAAGCTGTTCCAGCAGTTCACCCAGCGCGCGCTGTCGCTGGCCGGCGGCCTGGAGTTTCTCGGCGCCGCCGAGGATCACGCCGCCTGCCGTGCGGCGCTGGACCGGCTGCGCGAGCGGGCCGCCGGCCATGAGCTGCCGGACGAGGCGCTGGCGGATCTCTCGCGGCTGCTCGATCAGGCCACGCCCAGCGCCGAGGCGCCGTCGGCGTCCGGCGCCTCGGCGGCGCCCGCGGGCGGTGGCGAACCGAGCCGCGCGGCGGCGCCGGCCACCGAGGCCGAGCCCGCCGCGCCGAAGGCCCCGGAGGCGCGGCTCGAATCCGGCAACGATCGCGGCAACCGCCAGGCGCTGCTCAAGATGGCCGACTTCCTCAACGAGCAGTCGCCGGGCGAGGCGCTCGGCTATCGGCTGCGCCGCCACGCGGTGTGGCACGCCATCCAGGGCCTGCCGATGACCCGCGACGGCCAGCGCACCGAGCTGGCGCCGGTCTCCGCCGACCGGGTTGCCGAGTACCGCGAGGCCGCCGCGGGCCGGCCGACGCCGGAGGACTGGCGGCGCATCGAGAACAGCCTGGCGCTCAGCCCCTACTGGCTCGAGGGACATCGTCTGAGCGCGGAGGTGGCGCGGCGGCTCGAGCAGCCGCGCTGCGCCGAGGCGATCCGCGACGAGACGGCGCGCTTCGTCGACCGCCTGCCAGGCATCGAGGCGCTGACCTTCAGCGACGGCTCCGCCTTCCTCGACGGCGAGACGCAGACCTGGCTGACGGACGTGGCCGGCCCCGGGGCGCCGGCGGCCATGGGCGGGGGCGATCCCTGGCAGGCCGGCCTCGAGACGGCCCGCGAGCGGCTCGCCGAGGAGGGGCTGGCGCCGGCGCTCGCGGTGCTAGACGAGGGCCTCGCGGCGGCGGCGTCGCCCCGCGAGGGCGTCTACTGGCGCCTGGCCAGCGCCGACCTGCTGAGGGAGGCCGGCCTCGCCGCGCTGGCCCGGCAGCACTATCAGGCATTGCAGGACGCCGTGGCGAACCTCGCGCTGGAAGGCTGGGAGCCGGCGCTGCCGGCCCGCCTGGCGGCGGCACTCGAGGCATGACACACGGCGATCCGACGGAATCGACAGGGACGAGGGAGCAAGGCTCATGTGGAAACAACTGAAGGCCGGGCTGAGCCGCTGGATGCCGGGCATGTCCCGGGCCGACAGCCAGCTCAACCAGGCGCAAGGACACGCCAACAAGGCCAAGGGCCTGAAGCGGCTCGGTGCCTGGCTGTGGGCGCTGCTGGTGGTCGCGCTGCTGGTGGCGATCTGGTGGCTGGGGCCGCAGTGGGAGGTATTCGACAGTCGCCCGCTGGGCCCCTGGCTCAATCGCCTGCTGGCCAGCCTGGCGCTGCTGGGCGTGGTGGCGGTGGTGTGGGGCATCCGTCTGGCGCGGCGCCTGCGCGCCCTCGACGAGGAGCGCCGCCACGAGTCGCAGCGTCAGCAGGACCCGGTGCTCGGCCAGGTCGAGCGTCAGGAGGAGAGCCTGGACGCTACCCTGCATGAGCTCACCGACAGCCTCGGCGGCGGCGCCAACGCCCGCTACAAGCTGCCCTGGTACCTGGTGATGGGCGTCGAGAACGCCGGCAAGACCAGCCTGATCAACCGCTCGGGGCAGAACTTCGCCCTGACCCACGTGATGAAGGCGTCCGGCCAGGGCAAGCGCGGCCGGCTGGGCTTCGACTGGTGGATCGGCGACAAGGCGGTGCTGATCGACCCGGACGGCGAACTGCTGACCCAGGGCGCGCTGCAGGGCGGCGAGCCGGCCGAGCTCGAGAGCCGGCTGTGGGATCACTTCGTCGACTGGCTGGAGCGTCATCGCTCTCGTCGGCCGCTGGACGGCGTGGTGCTGGTGCTCGACCTGGCGCGGCTCAGCGACGCCGAGGTGGCGGTGCGCAAGGCCTACGCCTCGCTGCTGCGTGCCCGGTTGCGCGAGCTGATGGAGCGCCACGGCAGCCGCCTGCCGGTCTACGTCACCTTCAGCAAGATGGACCTGCTGCACGGCTTCGACGACTTCTTCCGTCACTACTCCCGGGCCGCCCGTCGCGCCCCGCTCGGCTTCACCTTCTCCGCCGCGTCCCTCGACAAGCCGGGCCGTTGGGAAGAAGAGTTCGCCGAGGCCTATGACGGCATGCTCGAGCGGCTGAACCAGACGCTGCCGACCCTGCTGGCCGAATGCCGCGATCGCGACGAGCGCGAGGCGGTGTTCCGCTTCGTGCGCCAGCTGGCCGGCCTGCGCGACGTGCTGCTCGGCTTCATCGGCGAGGCGCTGTCCAGCGACCGCTTCTCCACCGCGGCCATGGTGCGCGGCGCCTACTTCACCTCGGTCTACCAGCAGGGCGTGCCGGAGGACCCCTTCGTCGACGCCGCCGCGCGGCGCTACGGCATGAGCGACGGCGTGCAGCCGGCCCACCGCGCGACCAGCTCGGCGCTGTTCTTCACCGAGGAGCTGTTCGACCGCATCATCTATCCGGAGTCGGGGCTCGCCGGCGACAACGCCCGGGCGGCGCGCCGCCGCCACCGCCTCCGCCGCGCCAGCGCGCTGGCCTGCCTGTTCGGCGGGGCGGCCCTGGTCGGCGGCTGGTACCACTTCTACGACAAGAACGCCCAGGCGCTGGCCGCGGTGGAGGACAAGGCCGAGGCCTTCCTCGCCGTGCGCCCCAGCCACTGGCAGAGCGACGACCCCACCGGCCGGGCGCTGCTCGAGCCGCTGGATCGCCTGCTCGGTGCCACCCAGGAGTTCGGCGACTACCGCTCGCGGCCCTGGCTGCTGGCCGACATGGGCCTCTACCAGGGGCATGAGCTGGGCGTGGAGGTCGACAACGCCTACCTGCGCCTGCTCGAGCAGCAGTTCCTACCGGCACTGATGATCGGCATCATGGACGACATGAACCGCGCGCCGGACGGCAGCAACGACAAGCTGGCGCTGCTGCGCATCCTGCGCATGATGTCCGACGCCAGCGGCCGCCAGCCCCAGCGCGTGCACGACTTCATGGCCGACCGCTGGCAGGCGGCCTTCCCCGGGCAGGGCGACGTCCAGCGCCGCCTGCTGGCACACCTCGATTACGCCCTGGCCTACACCGACCTGGCGGGCCACGCCGAGGCCGGCACGCCCGGCGCCCGGGATGCCATGGCGCCGCTCGAGGGCAGCATCGAGGCGGCCCAGCAGGAGCTCGCCCGCCAGCCCATGGCCGAGCGTGTGTACGCCTCGCTCAAGGCCGGCATCTCCCAGGGCAGCGCCGCGCCGCTGGACCTGCGCTCGAGCGTCGGTTCGGCCTTCAGCCTGGTGTTCATGGCCCGCAACGACGAGGCCGAGCGGATGCGCATTCCCGGCCTGCTGACCCGCAACGGCTTCGAGGGCTACTTCCTCGAGCGGCTGGATCAGGCCACCGAGCTGGCGCTGATCGATACCTGGGTGCTCGGCCAGCGCGACGACATCGACTTCAGCGAGGCCGACCGCCGGCGCCTGCAGGAGGCGCTGCGCGAGCGCTACGCCAGCGACTATCACGTCACCTGGCGCGAGGCCCTGGCCGATATTCGCCTGGTGCCGCTGCCCGATCTCCATCAGGCGGTGGTGGTGGCCGATGGCCTGCTCGGCGCCAGCCGTCCGCTGGATCGCCTGCTGGGCGAGGTATCGCAGCAGACCCGCCTCTATCCCGAGCTGCCGGCGGACGACGAGGCCGCGCGCCAGGCTCTGCAGCAGTCGCCGCGCTATCGTCTGGCCAGCGAGATCGCGCGCCACTTCGCCGAACTCAACGCGCTCACCGAGTCGCGCGGCGACAACCCCTCCAACCTCGACGAGATCAAGGACGCCGTCGGCGACCTGCGCGACTATCTGCGCCAGGTCGACGAGGCCGGCGACCGCGGCCAGCAGGCCTTCCTGCTGGCTCGTGATCGCCTGTCCCTGCAGGGCGGCGATCCGATCGCGGCGCTGCAGCGCATCGCCGAGGACACCCCGGCGCCGGTGGGCGGCATGCTCGAGAGCCTGGCCGACCAGAGCTGGCAGCTGCTGATGGAAAGCGCGATCCGCCACCTGGAAAGCCAGTGGATGGACGAGGTCGTGGTGCCCTTCCAGCAGCGCCTGGCCGGCCGCTATCCGCTGGCGCCCCAGGCCGCCCGCGAGGTGTCGCTGGCCGACTTCGAGGAGTTCTTCGCCCCGGACGGCACCCTGGACGCCTTCTACCAGCAGAACCTCAAGCCGTTCATCGAGGGCGCGCCGGAGGCCCTGCGCAACGCCGAGGGCGACTCGCTGCTGCGCCAGGGCGTGCTCGACGCCGTGCAGCAGGCCGAGCGCATCCGCGAGGCCTACCTCAACCGCGACGGCGTGCTCGACGTGCCCTTCAGCCTGGAGCCGCTGAGCCTCAGCGCCGACAAGCGCCGCGGCGTGATCAGCGTCGACGGCCAGCTGATCGACTACGCCCACGGCGCCAGCCGCCGGGTGCCGATGATCTGGCCCAACGGCCTGCGCGACAGCAACGAGAGCCGCGTCACCCTGGTGCCGAGCCAGGTCAATCGCTCGCCGCGCACGCTGCGCCGCGACGGCCCCTGGGCCTGGTTCCGCCTGCTCGACGAGGCCCAGCTGACCGGCGCCGGCGAGCGCCAGCTGGAGCTGAGCTTCCAGGTCGACGGCGGCAGCATGCGCTATCGCCTGGTCGCCGACGGGCCGCGCAATCCCTTCACCCGGTCGCTGGTGGCGGGCTTCCGCCTGCCCAGGGCGCTCTACGCCGACGGAGGGCAGGACGATGCTGACGACGCTTAAGCGCTGGCTGGGCGCGTCGCCGAGCCGGCCCGCCGCGGCGCCCGCCGTCGACTCCGCGCCGCCTGAGGCGGCGCCGGGGCTGGCGGAGGCCGCCGCGGAAGACATCCCGCTGCTGCTCGAGGCCGCGCGGCGCGCCGAGGAGGAGGGGCTGTCCCCCTGGGTGCTGCGCGACGAGAGCCGCCTCGAGACCCTGCGCCGCTCGCTGGAGTTCGTGGTCCATCGCGGCCTCTGGCTGCAGCGCGAGGGCGACCGGGTCGCGCACTGGCAGGGCCGGCTGCTGGCGCTTCGCCACGGCGACGGCCCGGTGCTCGGCATGCTGCTGGTGTGTCGGCGCGACGAGGAGTCGGCCTGGCAGCTGCGCTTCTTCTTCATCGCTCCGGAGTGGCAGGGCCGCGGCCACGGCGCCCGGCTGCTGCTTGCCGCCCGCCGCGAACTGCAGGGCACGCCGCTGCAGACCCGGCTGCCGTTGCAGGGCGCCGCCCCGGTCAGCCTGGTGGCGGCGGGATTCCGGCGCATGCACGTGGACGCCGGCGGCGTGGCCAGCTTCGAGGCCCCGGTAGAGTGGAACGATCAACGCGAACGCACGCGCGGCGCCTGAGCGGCGGCGCGCCTCGCAAGGAGGACGCATGGGACGCAAGTTCGTATTGCTGGGGGATCTCGGCACCGACCACGAGGGCTTTCCGCCCACGCCGGTGATCGCCGGCAGCCCGACGACGATGATCGACGGCAAGCCGGTGGCACGCCTGGGCGATCCGCTGGAGCCCCACGACAAGCCCAACCACGGCCCCCACCCGCGCGCCATCGCCGCCGGCTCGGGCAGCATCCTGGTCGACGGCAAGCCGGTGGCGCTCACCGATCACGCCGTGGACTGCGGCGGCGTGGTGATCGGCACCGCCAGCGGGGAGGGCAGCTGACATGGCCGACCGTAGCGGACTGCAGTTCACCCTGAGCCTCACGGGGTCCGAGGACGCCGATCTGGCCGTCGTCGACTTCACCCATGAAGAGGCGCTCTCGGCGCCCTTTCACCTGCGGGTGAGCTTCGCCAGTCGGGCCGCCGACCTCTCGCCGGAGGCGCTGCTCGACCGCCCGGCGAGCCTGACCGTGTGGCAGGACGGCGTGGCCCAGCGCCGGGTCCACGGCATCGTGGCCGAGTTCGGCCGCGGCGACCGCGGCCATCGCCGCAGCTTCTACGAGGTGGTGATCCGCCCCTCGCTGTGGCGGCTCTCGCTGTGCCAGAACTCGCGCATCTTCCAGCGCGTCTCGCCGCTGACGATTATCAACACCCTGTGCGAGGAACGCGGCCTGACCGACGTGGCCTTCGCGGTGACCCGCGAGCCCGCCGAGCGCGAATACTGCGTGCAGTATCGCGAGACCGACCTCGAATTCCTCGAGCGCCTGGCCGCCGAGGAAGGGCTGTTCTATTTCCATGAATTCGAGGACGCCGACCTCGGCGCCCACCGGCTGGTGTTCGCCGACGATCCGCAGGTGCTCACCGGGCTCGGCGAGCGCCGCTATCATCATCGCGCCGGCGGCACCCCGCCCCAGCGCCACCTGCGGCGGCTGACCCATACCGCCCGGGTGCGTCCGGCCCGCGCCCAGCTCAAGGACTATTCGTTCAAGCAGCCGGCATACGCCCAGCTTCATGACCAGCAGGGCAAAGGGTTAGAGCAGCACAGCCAGCGTGAGGACTACGAGCACTACGACTACCCGGGCCGCTACAAGGCCGATGCCTCCGGCCAGGCCTTCACCCGCCATCGCCTCGAGCACCTGCGCCATGACGCCCTGACCCTCGATGGCGAGAGCGACCTGCCGGAGCTTGCCCCGGGCGCGCGCTTCACCCTGGCCGATCATGACGTCGGCGAGTTCAATCGCGGCTGGCAGGTTGTCAAGGTGGTCCACCAGGGCGATCAGCCTCAGGCCGTGGAAGAGGACGCCGTCGGTATCACGGCCAGTGATCAATCGGCCATGACCCGCTACTACAACACCCTGAGCCTGACCCCGGACGACACCGCCTGGCGCCCCGAACCCCGGCCCAAGCCGCGGGTCGACGGCCCCCAGGTGGCCTTCGTGGTCGGCCCCGAGGGCGAGGAGATCCACTGCGACGAGCACGGCCGGGTGCGTTGCCAGTTCCCCTGGGACCGTTACGCCGAGCCCAACGAGACCGCCAGCGCCTGGCTGCGCGTCAGCCAGGGCTGGGCCGGCGGCGGCTACGGCATGATGGCGATTCCGCGCATCGGGCACGAGGTGATCGTCTCCTTCCTGGAGGGCGACCCGGACCAGCCGCTGATCACCGGGCGCACCTACCACGCGGTCAACACGCCGCCGTATTCGCTGCCGGAGCACAAGACGCGCACCGTGCTGCGTACCCAGACCCACCAGGGCGAGGGCTTCAACGAGCTGCGCTTCGAGGATCAGCACGACCAGGAACAGATCTGGCTGCACGCCCAGAAGGACCTGGAACTGCTGACCGAGAACGACCGCACCGAGGAGATCCGTCGCGACAGCCACCTGGCCGTCAAACGCGACCGCGTCACCGAGATCGACCGCGACGATAACCACACCGTGCACGGCGAGCGGCGCACCCGGGTCGACGGCGACGACCATCTCACCGTGGGCCAGACCCGCCACGAGAAGATCGGCCGTTCCCAGCTCGTCGAGGCCGGCAGCGAAGTGCACCACAAGGCCGGCATGAAGGTAGTGGTCGAGGCCGGCGCCGAGATCACCTTGAAGGCCGGCGGCAGCTTCGTGAAGCTCGATCCCTCAGGGGTGACCATCGTCGGCCCGAGCGTGAAGATCAACTCCGGCGGCAGCCCCGGCAGCGGCACCGGGCAGAGCGCCCAGGCGCCGATCTTGCCGGGGGAGGCGACGGAGGAGACGCATGAGGCGATCGAGCCCATCACTCACGAGGCGCTGCTGTCGGCATCGGCCGAGGAGGCTAGCGTCGTGCAGCTTTGCCAGAAGCAGACCGACGGCAGTTGCCCCTTGTCGGACTGCCCCTGTCGTAACAGGGCGGGGTGATGCGCTATTCGCTGGGGCTGCCGGAGGCGGCAGGACGGCGTTACTGGCTGGTGGAGACCGCCAGCCTGCCGCAGCACGAGGTGCTGCGGCGATGTTATGAGGCGCTCGAGGCCCCCGAGTTTCGATGGCTCTATGAGGCAACGGCGCACGATGCCCTGAAGGACGTCGGCCCGGTGCTACTGGACGTGACCGAGGCAGCAGCGTTCCTGGCCGAGCGTCTGGATGCCTGGGGGGATCTAGCGATGGTCGTCATCGATACGCCGCTGTCGATCGATGAGGTTCAGGCCCATCTGGCCGGTTTCGTCACGGCACGACTCGAGCCGGAGGGCGAGGGACTATGGCGCTTTCATGAGCCGATGGCGCTGCATCTGCTGCTGGGAGAAGGGCTGCTGGGCCAGGACTCTCGCACCGCCATGTTGGGCCGCGAGGCGCGCTGGCATTGGCCGATCTGCCGCTGCCAAGGCGGCTGGCTCTTCGAGACTGTCACATCGGATCGGTCCGAGTCGGCCAGCGTGCCCTTGCCGCTGACGCTCGAGGCAGCAACGGTAAGGCGACTGTCCGGCCTTCAGCAGCTGACACGCCTCATGCCGGTGCTGGCCGAGGCGCTGGATCGCCATGCACTTCACGGGGATGACGACAGCATCTCCGCGCTGTGGCGGGAGCTGGAAAGCTATTGGCACGACGTGAGTGCAAAACGCATTCCGGCGCGCAAGGCGGCTCAGTTGCTGTCCGAGGCCGAGCGAGACGCCGGCTCGCTGGACGAATTTCGCGATTGCATGCAACGGCTGGCATTTACGGAATAGCCAGGCCATCAGGGAATGAGGAAACAGGGAATGTCATCGAATCACGCCTGCCGGCCCCGCAAGCTCTATCTCGAGATCACCGGTCGCCACGCGGATAACGAGCAGAACTCGTATGCGCTCTATCGCGACGATCAGCAAGTCGAAGCGCTGGCCGAGGACAGCGCCTCCGAGGGACGCTACGGGCCCATCGTCGAGACCGCCGCCGAGTATCTGGAAGACGAGCTGGCCGATGTCCGCCTGGTTCAGAACGTCGGCGAGATCGAGATCGAGCTGTTGCCCAGGGGGGAAGTCACCCAGACCGGGCTCGTTCCCAAGCAGCGGGACTTTCAACATCACCTGATGGTTTCCTGCGTGCCGATGCAGTACCTGGATCATGAAGAAATCGCCGCCGGCCCCTGCCGTGGTGGCTTCCTGTACGTGTTCCTCAACGGGCGGCTGATCCGCGAGCTGGCCATTCGCGTCGCGCCGGGCAAGGCGCCGGTCTTCATCGACAGCGACGTGGCGGGCTATCGCCAGCAGGGTGAGGTGCCGGTGGTGCGCGAGTACACCGGGCCGGAACTGGCTAGCCTGCACCTGCCGCTGCGACTGGACGGCGAATCGGCCGACGTGCGCCTGGCCTATTCGGACCACCCCTGGCCCTGGTCGCACGTTGTCGAGCTCGAGGCCGAGCCGATGCGCATCCAGCAGCGTGCCCAGCCGCTGCCACTGAATATCCCGGCCGTGACGGCCATGCTCGACGGCCATCTGCGCAACCAGTACGCGTATGGCCTGGAGATGGGCCGTGATGAGACACAGGGCAAGGCGACTCTGGAGTGGCTTCCGCCCATGCGCGATCGTGATCCGCTCTACGAGCAGGCCCGCGGCAGCGCCCGCGACTATCTGGAAGATATTTCGGGTGAGCAGTGGGCCGGGCTGGTCCAGCAACTGCAGGATGAACGGGCCTTCTTCGAGTCCGACGATCAAGAAGCGTCGTTGCCCGAACTCGATATGCGCCGCCGCCAGCGGGACTTCGCTCCGGCCCTGCGGACGACCCTGGTGCAGCAGTGGAACAACGTTCGCCGCAGCGACGAGGATCGTGCTGACGATGCGCTGCTGGAGCTGATTCCGTCACCGACCGCCGGCGAGGATGTCCTCGCTTCGCTCAAGGATCAGCAGCTGTGCGCGATCTTCCTGCGTGATCCCAAGCTGGCGGTCGAACAACTGATCGGCGATATCCAGACGAACCAGGAACTGCTCTGGGTGCTCTCCGAGGGCATGAAATACCATCCCCACGGGAAGTCGGCGGAGTTGGTGCTGGCCAACTGCTTCATGCCAACCGGTCCCGATGGGCAAGAGAATCCGGTCTACCTCGATGAGTGGTTCGATCAGCGCCTCGACCGTTCCCGGGAAAGCCTGTTCGCCCGCTTGACCAAGGAAGAGGAGCGTCGACTATCACGCCTGCGGCTGGACGAACGATTAACGTCGCTTGTCGAGATGCTCGAGGACACCTCGCCCGCTGCTTTCGGTTCGGCACTGCGCGATGCCATGCCATTCGATGACCTCAACCACATTGAGCCCTATGCCCTGCTGTCGCAGTGCCTCGAGCCGCTGATGGCAGGCATGGACTGCCTCGACCCCAAGGCCACGCCCGAAGAAGCCCAGCAGCTCCAGGCGCCGGCCAGATGTCGCCAGACCCTGGATGACTTGTTTATCGAGGCTTCTCATCCCTTGGCTTATCTGCTGTACGCGCCCGAGCATCGAGAAGATGATGGCTGGGGCGAGAGCCATGCCCGCAACCTGGCGAGGATCACTCAGGGCGGTACCCGGGTGGCCGATCAGGCGAGCAAGGTGGCCACCCATACCGGCGATATGTTGATAGCCCACCAGCAACGTCTCGACGAGGAGGCAGGCGATCTCGCCCCCGGGATGGGGGAGTTCCGCATGGCGCTGAATGGCATGGAATCCGTGTCGTCCAAAGTCGCACCACATTTTCTCACTGCCTGGTCGCGCCTCAAGCTGGGCGAGCGTCGTATCTCCCTGATCCTGGCCTCGGATCTCGCCGACCTTAACGGGACAATGATGGGGGGGCTGCCCGTTCGGGTGACCGAAAAGAATGGGCTTATCCTGATGATATTGCCCGATGAGGTTCGCCCGGTGACAGAGGAGATGGCCGCCGGGGGCGTCGCCCTCCAGGCCGCGTCGGCAAAAAATGCCTTGGGGGGCGAAGCGGTGGCCAGCTCCTCCGCCACCGCTCAGGCGCATCGGGTGTCGGGTCAGGTGACCAGCGAGCAGGCCTACCGCTGGACCCAAAGTGGCTATATCGGGCTCTGGTCTGGGCTGGCGGTGCTGGAAGCCTATAATTTGGTGTCATCGGGATATAAAGCTTACAAAGACTTTAACGCACGGACTGGGGCTGGGGTTATCAGTGCCGCTCTCGATGCCTCCATGCTGACATTTCAGGGCCTTAAGCTGGCCAATGTGCGCTGGGGATGGGCGGTGAAGGCCAATCAGTTCCTACATGGAAGCTTTATCGAAGATGTGATTTGGCGAGAGGCCATGGGTGAAGCCGGTCAGTGGCGAGGCGCATTTGCATTCGGTGCCGGGCTCTTGACCGCGACCCTGGTAGCTATTGATGCCTATCAGCTCTATCAGCAAGGGATGAAAGACTCGGCCTGGTGGACGGCGGGCGCCAGTGGTGCGATCGCCGTGGGTAGCTATGTAGGCTCCGGCTATGGCCAGGCGGCGGCCAATATCGCTGCAGCTAACCTGGCGCGTAATCGCTTCCTCAACGGTCTGCTGGGCCTGATAGGTACCCCGCGGCCAGTGCCGGTGATGGTAGTCAGCCTCGGCGTGGCACTGGTCTGCCAATATATGGCGATTAACTCCCGTGATGACCGCCTCTCTCTCTGGGTACGTTATGGTCCCTTCGGAGATGAAAGGGATGAGGTGGAAGGGCGGCTGGAGGCACTGGCCGAGGACGGTGAACAGGGCAAGCATGATTATCTTGAGCCGCTGCAATCGTCCTCACCTGAAGAGGCGTATTTTCAGCTATTGCAGGGGCTCTTTCAGGCGCACTTCGAGCTGGTGACGCCACGAGGACTGATCGAGCTCGATTCCGGTTTCCGCGACTGCGATATCGCCCTGCGATTGACCTGTCCCGCCTTGGAGTTTGGGGAGTTCTCCTTGCCCATCCCCCACCTGATGGCCGACTATTCGGCCCCGGTAGCTGACAGGCGGTTTACCTATCAGTATGCGCCCATGGATCGGCGTCGGCTCCTGGTGGAAGTCGATCGGCGAGATCCCAAAGATGACAAGGTGCGATACCTTGGCCTGCGGTTACCCGATAAGTGGCACCGTATGGGGGTGCCCACGGTGCCGGGGTTTGGCGATTTGCCCGCCGACTGGCTCGTGGCCAATCAGGCAAGCTTTCGCCACGAGCCGGAGTTTCAGAATGCCTACCACCGAGGGGAGTCGCTGGTACAGCTGAGCCTGGAAGATCTCGAGGGTGATGGCACCATCGAGTACTGGGATCCCATTGAGCGAGAACATCACCAATTGGAGGATCAGGTCAGTCTGCTGGCGCAGCCGGCGACTCTGACCTGGCGCTGGAACAAGCAAGGAGGCAGGACATGACAGATGCCGCGCAGTCGGGAGAACAGCAAGGGTACGAGGAGACGGCCTTCACGGCCGAGCGCATCCCCCGCCAGGCACCACCACCACCCAAGGGAACCCTCGGCATGCTAGGTGACGCCTTCGATATGGCGCGTTTGCCTTGGGGGAACTATGTGGGCGTCAACCCCTCGGAGTTTGAGTATGAGTATTTAGGTTCTTGGTATCGTGAATATAATTACATGGGGGAGGATGATTATCATGACTACAGTATGATCAATGAGGTTCGCTGGTCGAAGTTCGTCGATGAAAATGTCGGTCTGATGTATCGCTTCTTTCGATTCTGGTTTGTTTTTTGGACTCACCTTCTTAGTTTTATTGGTCCTGGAAAAAAAAAGGGGGGGGGATGGTTTATAAGTGGTATCGTGGCTGTTTGTACCATCTTGTTCCTTTTTGCCGCAGATACCATCCTGGCTGCACTAACACCGCTAGCGATTGTCGTGGCGGTTTGTGGGATATGTACTGTTCTGAGAAGGCTATATGAGACTCAGAGCATTCGTTTCTACAAGAGCAACAAGAACTGGTCGAACGATATCGCCTTCTGCCGTCGCTCCGGCCTGGTCAAGACCTTCCGTGGAAACTTTCCCTTCTACGAGTTCGATGCCTTCATCGAGATGGCGGCGGACATGAAGGGCAACCAGCGCCATACCCTCAAGGTACGCCATCGCTATCCGTATCACAGCCCGCATCCCAACAAGTCGGTCAAAGGACCGTTGGAGTTCACCTTTTCCACCGATACCGGCAGCATCGCCGAGCGCTATGCCATGTGGGATATGCTGAGCCGCTTCATGGACGTCAGCCAGCCGCTGCCGGACATTCCCCGGCTGGAGCCGTTCCGCCATCTCGACCCGACCACCCGAGCCTTCGACGACGCCGGCAAGCGCGGCCGCCCGGCCACCTACTGGCGCGATCTCTACGCCAAGGTGGACGAAAAGGAGCTGAACCGCCTTCGCGACGAGCATCACCAGAAGGTGAACGCCGCCCCCTGGGGCAGCCGCCCCGATCTGATGGCCCAGTCGGTGCCGGGCTATGAAGATAGCTACACCGCCGAGCCCGAGGACGTGAATGCCTACGCCCATGCGCCGACCAAAAACGTGCGTTTCGTGGAGCGCCCCGCGGCGGCCTCGTCGGATGACGTTTCCGATCAGCACGATTCACAGCGCTGAACCTCCCGAGCCTCGCTGGTGATCGACTCCAGCGAGGCACTGAGTTTTGACCGATTCACGCCGCAAGGCCGTTACAATAGGGCCATCATTCATCGTCTGGAAAGCGCATCATGAAAGATTCGGGTATCAAGGTCGCCACCTATGTCTGCCCGGCATGCCAGGAACGGGTCGGCCTGCGGCATCGCCATGCGCTGCGCCTGCTGCGCAACGAGACGGCCGAGTGCCCCAAGTGCGGGGCCGACGACCTCGTGGCAGGGGCGTCGCGCGAGACGCTGTCCAGCCATCTTCGCCAGATGGAAGAGGCGGCGAAGAAGTATTCTCGCGTAGTGCTGGTGACGGTGCCGATCATCCTGGCCACCCTGGCGGTGCATTTCTTCGGCAAGATCCCGACGCCGGTCTTTGCGGGGATCTTCATCGTCGCCATGGGCGTTCAAATCCTGGGCAAGCCGAAGAGGGCCGTGCGCTTGCCGGTCGAGATCGAACTGGAGCGCTCGAGCTGAGCCTCTGGCGATCGTGACGTGACATGATCGGCCGGAAACGACAGGGCCCACTCATCCGAGTGGGCCCTGTTCGTTGGCGGCTCGAGGGTGACGCAGGGAGCCGGACGGTTGGTGTCAGCCGAACTCGCCGAGCCGCTGGCCCATCCTGACCGTCTGTTCCGCGTCCAGGCCGTTGAAATCGACCGGCTCGGCGAAGGTCATCACCACGGTGGAGCCGAGCTTGAAGCGGCCCATCTCCTCACCCTGCTCGAGATGCACCGGGGAGTCGAAGCGGATGCGCTGCACGCCGCCGCGGGGCAGGGGCGTGATCTGCCCGGCCCACACGGTCTCGATGGCGGCGACGATCATGGCGCCGACCAGCACCAGCGCCATGGGGCCGTGCTCGGTGTCGAAGTGGCACACCAGGCGCTCGTTGCGGGCGAAGAGGTTGGGCACGTGGTGGGTGGTAGCGGCGTTGACCGAGAACAGCCGGCCCGGCACGTAGACCATCTCCTTGAGCGTGCCGGCCACCGGCATGTGCACGCGGTGGTAGTCGCTGGGCGAGAGATAGACGGTGGCGAAGCTGCCGTCGCGATAGCGCCCGGCGGCTTCCAGGTCGCCGCCCAGCAGGTCGGCGGCGGTGAAGTCGTGGCCCTTGGCCTGGATCAGCCGGCCGTGCTCGAGGCGCCCGAACTGCGAGAGGGTGCCGTCGGCCGGCGAGACCAGCCCCTCGCCGATGGGGCGGGCGCCGTCCTTCAGCGGCCGGGTGAAGAACGCGTTGAAGCTCGGATAGGCGCTCGGGTCCGGCTGGTGGGCCTCGCCCATGTCCACCTTGAACTGGCGGATAAAGGCGCGAATGGCGAGGTCCTTGACCCAGGACACCCGGCAGTCGGCGAGCCGGCCGATCAGCCGCGAGAGCAGGTGGTGGGGCAGGGGATACTGGATCAGGGCGAACAGCTTGGCTGGGGTCACGAGGAGAGCATTCCGGTTATGCGGTGAATCGGAGTTCGGCGATGTCGATGAGATCAATGATATGACCGGTTAGCTTGAAGCTGGAAGAGCGGCGCTTCGCGCCTGGAAGCTGGAAGAAAACCTTTGGCCGCTTGATGGCCGGGTTCATGCTTTTTTTCCAGCTTCCAGCTTCCAGCTTCCAGCTTCCAGCTTCCAGCTTCCAGCTTCCAGCTTCCAGCTTCCAGCTTATTTCTCGATCGGCGTGTCGTCGCGGTTGCCCCATTCCTTCCAGGAGCCGGGGTAGGCGCGCATCTTCTCGAAGCCGAGCGCCTTGCCCACCAGCCAGGTGAGGCCGCTGCGGTGGTGGGTCTGGCAGTGAGTGATCACTTCCATGTCCGGCGTCAGGCCCAGCGTCTCGAGCTCGGTGATGAGCTCCGCGTAGTCGCGGATGCGCAGGTCGCGCGCCTTGTCCATGGCGTCGAGCCAGTCTAGGTTCACCGCACCCGGAATGTGGCCGAGCCGCTTGTTGTCGCCCTTTTCGCCGTCGTATTCGGCGCGGGTGCGGGCGTCCCAGATCGCGAAGCCCTTCTCGCCCAGGCGCTCGGTCAGCTCGACGCAGTCGATCGCCACCTCGGGATGGAGGATCTCGGCCTGATAGTCGCTGGGCGCGGGGGCGGTCGTCTCGGTGGAGGTCGGCAGCCCGGCGGCGCGCCAGGCGTGAATGCCGCCGTTGAGATAGGAGTAGCGGGTGTGGCCGATCAGCTCCAGGGTCCACAGTAGCCGGCCGGCCCAGCCGCCGCCCTCGTCGTCGTAGGCCACCACGTGGGTGTCCCGGGTCAGCCCCAGCGACGAGAACAGCGCCGACAGCGCCTCGGCGTCCGGCGCCTCGTTGGGCACGTCGCCCTCGCCGCGGAGCAGCCGCTTGGGGTCCAGATAGACGGCGCCGGGCACGTGGCCCTGCTCATGGCTCTCGGCCTTCAGCGGCACGTCGATGATCAGCAGCGAAGGGGCGTCCAGCTGCGCTTCGAGCTGCTCGGGCTCGACGATCAGCGGCAGCAGGTTGTCTTCTGAACTCATGGGGCTCTCCTTGATCTTTCTGGCCTTAACGTCCTGGCTCGGGCGTGCCGTTGTGCTCTCAGCTCTCTTCGAGACTATCGACGATACGGCGGTAGCTGGCAAAGCGGTCGGCGTGAATCTCGCCGCTCTCGACAGCGGCCAGCAGCGCGCAGCCCGGCTCCTTGCGGTGGCGGCAGTCGCGGAAGCGGCAGCGACCGATGTGCTCGCGGAACTCGATGAAGCCCTCGGCGACCTGATCCTCGTCCAGGTGGATCAGGCCGAACTCGCGGATGCCGGGGGAGTCGATCAGCTCGCCGGCCTCGGCGTCGTCCTGCTCGCTGGAGGCGAAGCGGTAGAGCCGGGCGGTGGTGGTAGTGTGGCGGCCCTTGCGCGAGTCCTCTGACAGCGCGCCGATGCGCAGTTTCTCGTCCGGCAGCAGGCGGTCGATGAGCGAGGACTTGCCGACCCCGCTCTGGCCGACGAACACCGAGGTGCGGCCGGCCAGCCGCCGATGGAGGGCGTCCAGGCCGCCGTCGCGGGCGGTGGTGGTGGTCACCACCGGATAGCCCAGCGCCGCGTAGCGTTCCAGCAGCGCGCCGAGCTCGCCGCCGTCCTCGGGCAGCAGGTCGGCCTTGTTGAGCACCAGCACCGGCGCGATGCCGGTGGCCTCGGCGGCCACCAGGTAGCGGTCGATGAGGTTGGCGTGGGGCTCGGGCTCCACGGCGAACACGATCAGGATCTGGTCGATGTTGGCGGCCACCGGCTTGAGCTGGCCCCGGGGATCGGGGCGCTCGAGCACGCTGTCGCGCTCGCCGCGGGCCACCACCACGCCGCTGCCGTCCTCGCCGGCGCGCCAGATCACCCGGTCGCCGGTGACCAGCCCTTCCAGGTTGGCGCGCAGGTGGCAGCGCACCGGATCGCCGTCGCCCTCCGGGCGCACGTCCAGGGTGCGGCCGAAGTGAGCGATCACCCGTCCGGGCTGTTCGGCGCCGTATTCGCCGGCGTCGAGCTTGTCGGCATCCTGCTGGCCGCGTTTCTCGGCGCGCTTGGCGCGTTCGGCCTGGATCTTCTCGATGCGCCAGCGCTGCTGGCGGGTCAACTTGCGTTTGCTCATGAGGGCCCGAAGGTCGGTACAATGGCGGCATTGTACTCATCAACGGGGCCGGCTGTCGCCGGCCGCACGACCAAGGAACGTCCCATGGCCGCGAACCAAGATGCCCAGGATCCGCGCACCCAGCGCCTGGTGTGGATCGACCTGGAAATGACCGGGCTCGACCCGAACCGCGAACGCATCATCGAGGTGGCCACCCTGGTCACCGACGCCGAGCTCAACGTGGTCGCCGAGGGGCCGGTGATCGCCGTCCACCAGCCGGACGCCCTGCTCGAGGGCATGGACGACTGGAACCAGAAGACCCACGGCGCCTCGGGGCTGGTCTCGCGGGTCAAGGCCAGCACCGTCGATACCGCCAAGGCCGAGCAGGAGACGCTGGCGTTCCTGAAGGCGCACGTGGCGCCGGGCAGCTCGCCGATGTGCGGCAACAGCATCCACCAGGATCGCCGCTTCCTCGAGCGCGAGATGCCCGAGCTGCTGGCCTTCTTCCACTATCGCAACCTGGACGTCTCGACTGTCAAGGAGCTGGCCAAGCGCTGGAACCCGGGCGCGCTGGTCGGCTTCAGCAAGCGCAACGTCCACC
Source organism: Halomonas sp. HG01 (assembly GCF_000968715.2). Lineage (NCBI taxonomy): Bacteria > Pseudomonadati > Pseudomonadota > Gammaproteobacteria > Oceanospirillales > Halomonadaceae > Halomonas > Halomonas sp. HG01. Next base: position 711,877 of record NZ_CP022134.1, read on the forward strand.
TGGCGATGGACGACATCAAGGAATCGATCGCCGAGCTTTCGCACTATCGCCAGACCTTCCTGCGCCTCGAGGACGAGGACGGCGACGAGGAGGAGTAGTCCGGGCCCAGAATAATGAGGGGTCAGACCCTTAAGTGCCCTTAGGCGCGGAGCACCTAAGGGCACTTAAGGGTCTGACCCCGTGGCGCTTCTCCTTACCCCTCACCGGCAACCGCAATCACCCGCTGCCGCTTCTCTTGCTGCCGCGCCAGCGCCCAGCGTACATGTTCGCGGACCAGGTCCGACGGATACGCCAGCCGGGCGCGCAGCGCGGCCTCCACCGTCTCGCTCCAGGGCGCATTGCCGAGCCCCACCGCCAGGTTGCGCAGCCAGCGCTCATAGCCGATCCGGCGGATCGGGCTGCCGGCGGTCCTGTCCAGGAACTCCTCCTCGCCCCAGGCGAACAGCGTGACCAGATCGGCGCGATCCAGATCGTGGCGCGGCGCGAAGTCGGCCTCCCGGCTGGCCCGGGTGAAGCGGGTGAAGGGGCACACCAGCTGGCAGTCGTCGCAGCCGAACACCCGGTTGCCCATGGCGGCGCGGAATTCCTCGGGGATGGCGCCGTGCAGCTCGATGGTGTGGTAGGAGATGCAGCGTCGTGCGTCGACCACCTTGTCCTCGACGATGGCGTCGGTGGGGCAGGCCGTGCGGCAGGCGCTGCAGCTGCCGCAGTGCTCCGTCTCGAAGGGCGCGTCCACCGGCAGCGGCAGGTCGGTGTAGAGCTCGCCGAGGAAGAACAGCGAGCCGGCCTTGGGGTTCAGCAGCATGGCGTTCTTGCCGAACCAGCCGAGCCCGGCCTTGCGCGCCAGGCCGCGCTCCATCACCGGGGCGGAATCGACGAAGGCGCGATAGCCGAAGGGGCCGATCTTGGCCTGGATCTGCTTGGCCAGGCTCGCCAGGCGCTTGCGCATCAGCTTGTGGTAGTCGCGCCCGACCGCGTAGCGGGAGACGTAGGCCTTCTCCGGCCGGGCCAGCATCTTGGTGGTTTCCACCTCCGGCGGGAGGTAGTCCAGGCGCACGCTGATCACCCGCACCGTGCCGGGCTCGAGCTCCGCGGGGCGGGTGCGCTTGGTGCCGTGCTTGGCCATGAAGCCCATTTCGCCGTGATGGCCGGCGTCGAGCCAGCGCTGCAGGCGCGCCTCGTCCTCGGCCAGGTCGACGTCGGCGATGCCCACCTGCTGGAAGCCGAGTTCGCGGCCCCAGGTCTTGATGCGCTCGGCTAGCTGAGTGAGATCGGGGGCGTCGCCCGCGGGAGACGGCTGGGTCATGATTGAGGAAACACCGTTCGGAAAGGCGCCGCGACGCTTGGCGAGCGGCGGGAGACAGGACACACTTCGTGGAACGTCTATGGTAAAGCATCGCCTTGAAGGGAGACAGGGAATGACGGCATCGTCCGAGGCATCCGGCCGGGCGCTGTATCGCGCCGAGCAGGTCCGCGAGCTGGACCGTCGTACCATCGCCGCCGGCATCGCGGGCTTCGCGCTGATGCAGCGCGCCGCGGCGGCGGCCTGGCAGGTGCTGCGCGAGGCCTGGCCGGAGGCCCGCTCGCTCAGCGTGCTGTGTGGCGCCGGCAACAACGGCGGCGACGGCCACGTGCTGGCGGCGCTGGCCGCCGCCGAGGGCTGGACGGTGCAGCGTGTGGCGCTCAAGCCGGTGGAGGCGCTGACGGGCGATGCCCGTCTGGCCGCCGACATGGCCACCGCGGCGGGCGTGGGGCTCGAGCCATGGCGGCCGGGGCTCACGCTTGGCGGCGAGGTGGTGGTGGACGCGCTGCTCGGCACCGGGCTTGCCGGCGAAGTGCGCGGCGACTTCCGCGCGGCCATCGCCGCGATCAACGAAGCCGAGCGGCCGGTGCTGGCCATCGACATTCCCTCCGGCGTGCACGCCGATACCGGCGCCGAGCTCGGCGTGGCGGTCAAGGCCACGCGCACGGTCACCTTCATCGGCGACAAGCTGGGGCTGCACACCGGCCGCGCCCCGGCGCTGACCGGCGAGGTGAGCTTTCGCTCACTCGGGGCCCCCGCCTCGGCCGCGGCCGATATGGCGCCCGCGGCCGAGTTGCTGCACCGCGATGCCATCGCCGCGGCGCTGCCGCCGCGCCCGCTGGATGCCCACAAGGGCGATGCCGGCCATGCGCTGGTACTCGGCGGGGCGCCGGGCTTCGGCGGCGCGGCGCTGCTGGCCGCCGAGCACGCCGCCCGGCTGGGCGCCGGCAAGGTCAGCCTGGCCACCGCGCCGGAGCACGTCACCGCGAGCCTGGTGCGCCGCCCCGAGGTGATGGTCCATGGCGTGCGCGGCGCCGCCGATCTCGGCGAGCTGCCGGGTCAGGCCGATGTGCTCGTCGTCGGCCCCGGGCTGGGGCAGGGCAGCTGGGGCCAGGCGATGCTGCAGGCCGCCCTCGATGCTGGCCGGCCGCTGGTGGTCGATGCCGATGCCCTCAACCTGCTGGCCGGCCGCTTCGGCGGCCTGACCCGGGACGACTGGCTGCTGACGCCGCATCCCGGCGAGGCCGGCCGCCTGCTCGGCACGCGTGCGGCCGAGGTGGAGGCCGACCGCCCGGCGGCGGCCGCCGAGCTGCAGCGCCGCTACGGCGGCACGGTGGTGCTCAAGGGCGCCGGCAGCCTGATCGCGGGGCCTTCGGGGCTCGCCGTGTGTCCCTACGGCAATCCGGGCATGGCCAGCGGCGGCATGGGCGACGCGCTGTCCGGCATCCTCGGCGCGCTGCTGGCCCAGGGGCTCGACGGCGAGAGCGCCGCCCGGGTCGGCGTGATGGTGCACGCCCTGGCCGCCGACGAGGCCGCCGCGGCGGGCGGCCAGCGTGGCCTGCTGGCCGGCGATCTGGCATCCTGTGCGCGAATTCTGGTCAACCCGACGATGGGCGAATGACGATGCAGCTGCGACTCGATGACGAAGACCGCCAGGTGGCCTTCGGCGAATCCCTCGGCCGGGCCCTCGACGGCCACGGCCTGCTCTTTCTCGAGGGCGAGCTGGGCGCGGGCAAGACGACCCTGACCCGCGGCATCCTGCGCGCCTACGGGCATCGCGGCGCGGTCAAGAGCCCCACCTACACCCTGGTCGAGCCCTACGCGCTCGAGACGGTGCGCGTGAACCACTTCGACCTCTACCGCCTGGGCGACCCCGAGGAGCTCGAGTTCATCGGCGGCCGCGACCTGCTGGCCGACGATGCCCTGTGCGTGATCGAGTGGCCGGCCCGCGGCGAGGGCTGGCTGCCGACGCCGGACCTGACGGTGGCGCTGAGCCTGGACGGCGAGGGCCGCCGGGCGACGCTGGCCGCCGGCAGCGACCACGGCCGCGCGGTGCTCGAGCGCCTGGCCGCCGATGCCTCTTTGTCTGCAGCAGAGCGGCCCGAGGCAGAGCAGCCCGGGGCGATGGGTTCGCAAGGCGGCCGCCTCTCATGAGTCGGGGCAACGTGTCCCGGCGTCTGCTCGGCGGCCTGCTGGCGCTGGCGGCGCTGATGCCGTCCGCGGCCTTCGCGGCCAGCGTCGACAACCTGCGCCTGTGGGCGGCCCCCGACCATGCGCGGCTGGTGTTCGACCTGTCGTCCTCGGCCGAGGCCAATGTGTTCAGCCTCGACGATCCGCGCCGGCTGGTCATCGACCTTGCGGACACCCGCCTGGCCGCCGACGTCGAGCGGCTCGACCTCGAGGGCAGCGCCATCAGCGACGTGCGCACCGGCGTGCGCGACGGCGATGACCTGCGCGTGGTGCTGGAGCTCAATCGCGAGGTCGAGCCGCGCCACTTCAGGCTGGCGCCCAACGAACAGTACGGTCACCGCCTGGTGGTCGATCTCGAGTATCCCGGCGAGAGCGCCGTGGAGGACCCGATCGATCCCATCGAGGCGATGATCCGCGATCAGGAGATCGCCGCCGACCGCGCCCAGGCACAGGCTCGGGTGCAAGGGCGCGATGTCGTCGATTCGGCGCCGGTGCAGGAGCCGGCCCAGCCGCATCCCAAGCGCGATATCATCATCGCCGTGGACCCGGGGCACGGTGGCGAGGACCCCGGGGCGATCGGGCCCAGCGGCACCCGGGAGAAGGACGTGGTGCTGGAGATGGGACGCCGGCTGGCGCGCAAGATCAACGCCACCGAGGGCTTCAAGGCGGTGATGATTCGCGACGACGACTACTACGTCGGTCTGCGTCAGCGCACTCGCATCGCCCGGGAGCAGAAGGCCGATTTCTTCGTCTCGATCCACGCCGACGCCTTCCGCAGCCCGCGGCCCCACGGCAGCTCGGTGTTCGCGCTGTCCCAGAGCGGGGCGACCTCCGAGACCGCCCAGTGGCTGGCGGCCTCCGAGAATCGCTCCGACCTGATCGGCGGCGTCGACGGCAACCTGTCGCTGGACGACAAGGACGAGGTGCTGCGCGGCGTGCTGCTCGACCTGACCATGACCGCGACCCTGAACGACTCGCTGACCATCGGCGGTCAGGTGCTCGACCGGCTGGGGCGGATCAACGACCTGCACAAGCCGCGCGTCGAGCAGGCCGGCTTCGTGGTGCTCAAGTCGCCGGACATTCCCTCGCTGCTGGTCGAGACCGGTTTTATCTCCAATCCCGACGAGGAGCGTCGCTTGCAGCAGCCGGGCTATCAGGACCGGATGATGGACGCGGTGTTCGGCGGCATCCGGGCGCATTTCCGGCGCAACCCGCCGCCGGCCAGCCTGCTGGCCTGGCAGCGCGACCAGGGGCGTGGCACCGGGGGCAACGAATACCGTATCCAGCCCGGCGACACCCTGTCCGAGATCGCCGCCCGCCACGGCGTGCCGGTGGCGCAGCTGCGACAGGCCAACGAGCTGAACGGCGACGTGATCCGGGTCGGGCAGGTGCTGCAGATTCCCCGTTCGTGAGCGGAGCACGGGAGCGTTATGAGCGATAACTCACATATCCGGATCCTCGATCCCCGGCTGGCCAACCAGATCGCCGCCGGCGAGGTGGTCGAGCGGCCGTCCTCGGTGGTCAAGGAACTGGTGGAGAACGCCATCGACGCCGGCGCGCGCCGCGTCGAGGTGGAGCTGGAGTCCGGCGGCGCCCGGCTGATCCGGGTGCGCGACGACGGCGGCGGCATCGACGAGGACGACCTGCCGCTGGCGCTGTCGCGCCATGCCACCAGCAAGATCGCCTCCCTCGAGGACCTCGAGGGCGTGGCCAGCCTCGGCTTCCGCGGCGAGGCGCTGGCCTCGATCAGCTCGGTGTCGCGGCTCGAGCTGGTCTCCAATACCCAGGACGATCCCACCGGCGGCTGGCGGGTGGTGGTCGAGGGCCGGCGCATGGAGCCGCGGGTCACGCCGTCGCCGCATCCGCGCGGCACCTCGGTGACGGTGCGCGACCTGTTCTTCAACACGCCGGCGCGGCGCAAGTTCCTGCGCACCGAGAAGACCGAATTCGGCCACGTCGAGGAGGCCTTCCGCCGCCAGGCGCTGTCGCGGCTCGACGTCGGCTGGGTGCTGCGCCATAACCAGAAGACCATTCATCAGCTGCGCCCGGGCGGCGACCTGGTGGGCCACGAGCGGCGTCTCCAGGCGCTGCTCGGCAAGGGCTTCCTGGAGAATGCCCTGCACCTGGACCTCGAGACCGGCGGGCTGCGCCTGTGGGGCTGGGTCGGGCTGCCGACCCACTCCCGGGCCCAGGCCGACCAGCAGTACTTCTTCGTCAACGGTCGGGTGGTGCGCGACCGGCTGGTGGCCCACGCCATCCGCCAGGCCTACCGTGACGTGCTGTTCCACGGTCGCCATCCGGTGTTCGTGCTGTATCTCGAGGTCGACCCGACGGTGGTCGACGTCAACGTGCACCCGACCAAGCACGAGGTGCGCTTCCGCGACGGGCGCATGGTCCACGACTTCCTGTTCTCCAGTCTGCACCGGGCGCTGGGCGAGGCCCGTGCCGGCGCCAGCGCGGGCGGTGAAGCGGAAGAGGACGAGGCGAGCGAGGCCGGTGTCGTCACGCCGGGCGAGGCGACGCCCCAGGCCAACGAGGTCCGCGAGGGGGCGCCCCAGCCCGCCTGGCAGCAGCAGCCCATGGCGCTGCACGGCCGCGCAGAGGAGGGCGAGCGCAAGGTCTCGCCGGATCGCGTGCGTGCCTTCATGGAGGGCTATCGGGCGCTGCATCCCGAGCACGAGGAGAGCCTGCTGACGCCCCAGCCCGCCGCCCCGGGCGCCGGCGGGTCCGCCGCCGACGTGGCGCTGGCCGAGCGCCAGGCGCGCGCGCCGTTCGGCGCCACGGTCGCGGCGCCCGTCGAGAGTCCGGTGTCGCCAGAATCGACGCCCCAGGCCGCGCCGCGGCCGGCGATGCCGGAAGAGGACGCCACCAAGGCGCCGCCGCTGGGCTACGCCGTGGCGCAGCTGCACGGCGTCTATATCCTGTCCCAGACCGAGCGCGGGATGGTGATCGTCGACATGCACGCCGCCCACGAGCGCATCGTCTACGAGCGCATGAAGACCCAGGTGCACGGTGGGGCCGGGGGCGAAGGAGGATTGCAGGCGCAGCCGCTGCTGGTGCCGGTCTCGCTGGCGGCCAGCGCCGCCCAGGTGGCCACCGCCGAGGCCGAGCACGAGGCCTTCGCCCGGCTCGGCGTGGAGCTCGACGTGGCCGGCCCCGAGACGCTGCTGGTGCGCCAGGTGCCGACCCTGCTGGTCGACGCCGACGTCGAGCCGCTGATCCGCGACATGCTCGGCGACCTCGAGCGCTACGGCCGCTCGGATCGCCTCGAGGCGCATATCAACGAGCTGCTGGCCACCATGGCCTGCCACGGCAGCGTGCGGGCCAACCGTCAGCTGACGGTCGAGGAGATGAACGCCCTGCTGCGCGACATGGAGATCACCGAGCGCAGCGGCCAGTGCAACCACGGTCGGCCGACCTGGACCGAGCTGAGCATGAAAGAACTGGATCGCCTCTTCCTGAGAGGTCAATAAACGACGATGCATGACACCCGCCCACCCGCCATCTTCCTGATGGGCCCCACCGCCGCGGGCAAGACCGACCTGGCCATCGAGCTGCACGAGCGGCTGGGCTGCGAGCTGGTCAGCGTCGATTCGGCGATGGTCTATCGCGGCCTCGACATCGGCAGCGCCAAGCCCTCGGCGGACGAGCTTGCGCGCGCGCCGCATCGGCTGATCGACATCCGCGACCCGGCCGAGCCCTACTCGGCGGCGGAGTTCCGCGAGGACGCGCTGCGCGAGATGGCCGAGATCACCGCGGCCGGGCGAGTGCCGCTGCTGGTCGGCGGCACCATGATGTACTTCAAGCGCCTGGTCGAGGGCGTGGCCAACCTGCCGTCGGCGGACGCCGAGGTGCGCGCCGAGCTGGAGCGCGATGCCGAACGCCTGGGCCTGGCCGGCCTTCACCGGGAGCTGGCGCGGGTCGACCCGGCCGCCGCCGAGCGCATCCATCCCAACGACCCTCAGCGGCTGATGCGGGCGCTGGAGGTATATCGCGTCAGCGGTCGATCGCTCACCGAACTGTGGCACGAACAGCGCCCGGAAACCTTTCCCTGGCGGCCGCTGTCGATAGGGCTCGCACCCGCCGATCGCGCCGTGCTGCACGCCCGCATCGCCGGGCGTTTCGACGCCATGCTCGAGGCCGGCTTCCTCGACGAGATGGCCACGCTCAAGGCGCGCGGCGATCTGACGCCGGACCTCCCATCGATGAAGAGCGTGGGCTATCGTCAGGGGTGGGAATACCTTGAGGGCGAGGTCGACCGTGCGACCTTTCGTCACCGTGGCATCGTCGCCACCCGGCAGCTGGCCAAGCGGCAGCTGACCTGGATGCGCCGCTGGCCCGAGCTGCACTGGGTCGACAGTCTGGGCGCCGCGCCGCTCGACGAGCTCCTGAAACTGGTGCGCGAATTCGGGACTTAGCGTAAGATGGTCGTTTCGAGCGGCCGTACGACCGGGCTCATCGGTTACCCGTGTCGCCCCCGGACGGGGCGAGCACAGAATGATCAACTCCAGAAACAATTCAGGGAGAGCAACATGTCCAAAGGGCAGTCCCTTCAAGATCCGTACCTGAACATCCTGCGCAAGGAGCGCATTCCGGTCTCGATCTTCCTGGTCAACGGCATCAAGCTGCAGGGCCAGATCGAATCCTTCGATCAGTTCGTGATCCTGCTGCGCAACACCGTCAGTCAGATGGTCTACAAGCACGCCATCTCCACCGTTGTGCCGTCGCGCAACGTGCGGCTGCCGGCCCCCGACGCGCCGTCGGAAAGCAACGCGTGAGGTATTGATTGTTTTTTGAACGTCCCGACGCCGGTGAGACGGCGGTCCTCGTCCATGTCGACTTCCAGGACGAGCAGGAGCGCGAGGATCCAGGCGAGTTCCTCGAGCTCGTGCGCTCGGCCGGCGCGGAGCCGGCCACCCTGCTGACCGGTTCACGCAACCGTCCCGACCCCCGTTCCTTCATCGGTTCGGGCAAGGTCGAGGAGCTGCGCGAGGCGCTGCAGGTCCACAAGGCCGAGCTGGTGATCTTCAACCACGCGCTGAGCCCCTCCCAGGAGCGTAACCTCGAGCAGTCGCTCAAGTGTCGCGTGCTCGATCGTACCGGCCTGATCCTCGACATCTTCGCCCAGCGGGCGCGGACCCACGAGGGCAAGCTGCAGGTCGAGCTGGCCCAGCTCGAGTACATGTCGACGCGCCTGGTGCGCGGCTGGACCCACCTGGAGCGCCAGAAGGGTGGCATCGGCCTGCGCGGTCCCGGTGAGACCCAGCTCGAGACCGACCGCCGCCTGCTGCGCGGGCGTATCAAGGCGATCCACAAGCGCCTCGACAAGGTGCGCAGCCAGCGTGACCAGAACCGTCGGGCGCGCTCCCGCGCCGAGGTCCCCAGCGTCTCGCTGGTCGGCTATACCAACGCCGGCAAGTCGACGCTGTTCAACGCCGTGACCGCCTCGCAGGTCTATGCGGCCGACCAGCTGTTCGCTACCCTCGACCCGACGCTGCGGCGCCTGGAGATCGAGGACGTGGGGCCGGTGGTGCTGGCCGATACCGTGGGCTTCATCCGCCACCTGCCGCACAAGCTGGTGGAGGCCTTCCAGGCCACCCTTCAGGAGGCCGCCGAGGCCAGCCTGCTGGTGCACGTGATCGACGCGGCGGACGCCGACCGCGATCTCAACGTGAGCCAGGTGGAAGAGGTGCTGGACGAGATCGGTGCCCTGGACGTGCCGACGCTCAAGGTGATGAACAAGATCGACATGTTCGACAGCGCCCCGCGCATCGAGCGCGGCGCCGACGGCATGCCCGAGACGGTGTGGCTGTCGGCCCGCGACGGCAAGGGCCTGGAACTGTTCGAGCAGGCGCTTTCCGAGTGCCTGGCCGATGACATCATCGACTTCGACGTCACCCTGGAGCCGCACCAGGGCAAGCTGCGTGCCGGCCTGCACGAGCTGGGCGCGGTGCGCGAGGAACGCTTCGACGAGATGGGCCGTACCCAGCTCGAGATCCGCCTGCCGCGTCGCGATTTCCTGCAGCTGATGGCACGGCTCGGCGAGCGCGCCGATGACTACCTGCCGGAGGCGCTGCAGGATCGCCCCCTCTGGGAGCAGTGAACGGGGAACCGCGAGGCGCGGATGAGACAGGAACGAGCCCGGAACAGCGAGCCCGGTATCACGAGCACGTAATAAAGAGTCGCCTTCGGGTGCCGACACACCAGGGTCGGCACCACAAGGATCGCAACCGATGCCCGTCGCGCCGCAGCGCGCGGCGGAACGCAACGCAGAGTGGAGACGACGTATGGCCTGGAATGAGCCCGGTGGCGGCGGCAACCAGCACGACCCCTGGAGCGGGGGAGGGCGCCGCGGCGGTAACGGCGGCGGTGGCAACCGCGGCGGTGGCGGCAACAATCAGGGGCCGCCCGACCTCGACGAGGCCCTGAAGAAGTTTCAGGACAAGCTCAACGGCATGCTGGGCGGTCGCGGCAAGCGCGGCGGCAACGGTGGCAAGGGCGGTGGCGGCGGCAAGCCGCGCAACGCCTTCGCGCTGCCCGGCCTGCTGCTGATCGTGGCCCTGGCCATCTGGGCCGCGTCCGGCTTCTACCTGGTCGACCAGTCCGAGCGCGGCGTGGTGCTGCGGTTCGGCAAGTTCCAGGAAGTGGTCACCCCCGGCCTGCAGTGGAACCCGCCGCTGATCGATGACGTGCGCATGGTCAACGTGACGCGGGTGCGCTCGGTCAGCCAGACCCAGTCGATGCTCACCCAGGACGAGAACATCGTCTCCGTCGAGATCTCGGCCCAGTATCAGGTCGCCGATCCGCGCGGCTACGTGCTCAACGTGCGCAATCCGGAGCTCTCGCTCGAGAATGCCCTGGACAGTGCGCTGCGCCACGTGGTCGGCGGCACCGACATGATCGACATCCTGACCTCCGGCCGTGAGATCCTCGGCACCGCGGTGGCCAGCCGCCTGCAGTCCTACCTGGACAGCTACGGCACCGGCATCCGCCTGCAGACCCTGAACGTCGAGTCCACCTCGCCGCCCGACGCGGTGCAGGACGCCTTCGACGACGTCATCCGGGCCCGCGAGGATCGCCAGCGCACCATCAACCAGGCCATGGCCTATGCCAACGCCGTGATCCCGGCCGCCCAGGGCCAGGCCCAGCGCATCGTCGAACAGGGCCAGGGCTATCGCGAATCGGTGGTGGCCGAGGCCCGCGGTCAGGCCAACCGCTTCAACGCGCTGCTGACCCAGTACCAGGATGCGCCGGCGATCATGCGCGAGCGCCTCTACCTCGACGCCCTGACCGACGTCTACGGCGACACCGCCAAGGTGATGGTCGACGTCAACGACGACGCACCGCTGATGGTGCTGCCGATGGATCGCCTGAGCCGCGGCAGCACCGGCGCCGCCGGCAGCCAGGGCGACGACCGCGTGTCGATGGACCCTCAGCTCCTCGAGCGCCTGAGCGCCAGCCAGGCCGACGGCAGCAGTGACAGCCGCAGTGCTCGCAGCAACGGAATCAGCCGGGAGGGCCGTTAACGATGATCAATAACCGTTCCCTGCTCATCGTCGGCGGCCTGGCCGCCGTGGCCTGGCTGGCCAGCAACAGCCTCTACGTGATCGACGAGACCGAACGCGCCGTGAAGTTGCGCTTCGGTGAGGTGGTCGAGGAGAACATCCAGCCGGGTCTGCACTTCAAGATCCCGATCACCCAGACCATCCGCAAGTTCGACACCCGGGTGCTGACGCTGGACACCGATGCCAGCCGCTACCTGACTCTCGAGCAGAAGGCGGTGATCGTGGACTCCTACGTCAAGTGGCAGGTGGTCAACCCCACCCGCTACTACGAGGCCACCGCCGGCGACGAACTGCAGGCCGTGCGGCTGATCCAGCCGCGGGTCGACGAGAGTCTGCGTAACGAGTTCGGCCGTTTGAACCTCTCGCAGATCATCTCCGAGCAGCGCGACGAGCTGATGACCGGGCCCACCGAGGAGCTCAACGATCTGATGCGCGACGAGCTCGGCGTGGCGATCCTCGATATCCGGGTCAAGCGCATCGACCTGCCCGAGGACGTCTCCTCGGCGGTCTACGACCGCATGCGCTCCGAGCGCGAGCGCGAGGCCCGCGAGTGGCGTGCCCAGGGCCAGGAAGAGTCCGAGCGCATTCGCGCCAACGCCGACCGCCGCCGTCAGGTGCTGCTGGCCCAGGCCAACGAGCGTTCCGAGACCCTGCGCGGTGAGGGCGACGCCGAGGCCGCGGCCATCTATTCCGAGGCCTACGGCAAGGACGAGGAGTTCTTCTCCTTCTGGCGCAGCCTGGATGCCTATCGCTCGAGCTTCGAGGGCGACGGCAACATGCTGGTGCTGGACCCGTCCAGCGACTTCTTCCAGTACCTCAAGAGCCCCAACGCGCAAGCTGGCGAATAAGCGCGGTGAGTGAGGGCTCACAGGGGCGGCCTCGGCCGCCCCTGGCGCTTTCGCGGGGTTCCTCCTGCCGCCAAACGTGATAGACTCCTGTAACCGGGCGTGGCCCGGTTTTTTTGTGGCCGTTTTTTGTGGCCGACCACTCCCGGCATTCCCCTCCGGCGCTCCGCCAGGCGTGTGATTCACCCTGCCGCCAGGCTTGCCGAAGGCCAATCATCGTCTTGCAGGAAGAACGACATGACCATCGCTGACCGCTGGCTACTGCCCGACGGCATGGACGAGGTGCTGCCTCCTCAGGCCAGCCGCATGGAGGAGCTGCGCCGGGCGTTGCTCGATCTCTACCATCGCTGGGGCTACGACCAGGTGATGCCGCCCCCCGTGGAGTTCCTCGACTCCCTGCTCACCGGCACCGGCACCGAACTCGATCTGCAGACCTTCAAGCTCACCGACCAGATGACCGGTCGGATGATGGGCGTCAGCGCTGATGTCACGCCCCAGGTGGCGCGCATGGATGCCCACTCGCTGAAGCGCCAGGGCCCGGTGCGGCTGTGCTACTGCACTACCGTGCTGCGCGCCAAGGCCGACCCCCATCAGGGCGGTCGCAGCCCGGTTCAGGTCGGTCTCGAGCTGTTCGGCCACGCTGGCCTGGAGGCCGACATCGAAATCCTGCGCCTGGCGCTGACCAGCCTGCAGGTCGCCGGCGCCGGGGAGATCCACCTGGCGCTGGGCCACATCGGCATCTACCGTAGCCTGGTGGAAGCCGCCGAGCTGAGCGCCGAGCAGGAGAAGGCGGTGTTCGAGGCCCTCGAGCTCAAGTCGCCCGGCGAGCTGGCCGCGCGGGTCGAGGAAAGCGTCAGCGATCCGGCCATGGCGGCCATGCTGTGCGCCCTGGGCGAGCTGCACGGCGGTCCCGAGGTGCTGGAGCAGGCCCGCGAGGCCTTTGCCGAGGCGCCCCAGGCGGTGGGGGCGGCGCTCGATCAGCTGCGTGCCCTGCACGCCGGCGTGGTCGCCGAGCACCCCGACGTGGCGCTCTACTTCGACCTGGCCGAACTGCGCGGCTACCAGTACCACACCGGCATGATGTTCGCCGCCCACGTGCCCGGCTACAGTCAGGCGCTGGCCAAGGGCGGCCGCTACGATGACACCGGTCGCGCCTTCGGTCGCGCCCGTCCGGCCACCGGCTTCTCCCTGGAGCTCAAGCTGCTGGCCAACCTGGTGCCCAGCGAGCCGCCCCATGACGGCATCTGGGCGCCGGCCGAGGGCGAGGGCCTGGCCGAGGCCATCACGGCCCTGCGCGAGCAGGGCGAGCGGGTCGTCCAGGCGTTGCCCGGGCAGCGCACCGGTCCGCAGGAACACCGCTGCCGGCGGCACCTGGTTCCCGCCGACGGCGGCTGGCAGGTCGCGCCGCTGGCTGCGGCCAGCGATCAGGCCTGATCTCAGGCAGACACGATATCGGCACCGCCCGACGCTGGCGGCGCAGCAACGAGAGACGAGCAAATGGGCAAGAACGTAGTCGTACTGGGCACCCAGTGGGGTGACGAAGGCAAGGGCAAGGTCGTCGACCTGCTCACCGAGTCCGCCGGCGCCGTCGTGCGCTTCCAGGGCGGTCACAACGCCGGTCACACCCTGGTCATCGATGGCGAGAAGACCGTCCTGCACCTGATCCCTTCCGGCATCCTGCGTGACGACAAGACCTGCGTGATCGGCAACGGCGTGGTGCTGTCGCCGGAGGCGCTGCTCGAGGAGATCCGCGAGCTGGAAGCCAAGGGCGTGCCGGTGCGCGAGCGCCTGCGCCTGTCGCCGGCCTGCCCGCTGATCCTGCCGTACCACGAGCGCCTCGACCAGGCCCGCGAGAAGGCCCGCGGCGTGGCCAAGATCGGCACCACCGGTCGCGGCATCGGCCCGGCCTACGAGGACAAGGTCGCCCGCCGCGGCCTGCGCCTGGGCGACATGCTGCACCGCGAGCGCTTCGCCTCCAAGCTCGGCGAGGTGCTGGACTACCACAACTTCGTGCTGACCAAGTTCCACGGCGAGGAGCCGGTGGACTTCCAGCAGGTGCTCGACGACGCCATGCGCATGGCCGACGAGCTGCGCTCCATGGTCTGCGACACCGTGAGCCTGGTGCACGACGTGCGCAAGGCCGGCGACAACATCCTGTTCGAGGGCGCCCAGGGCTCGCTGCTGGACATCGACCACGGCACCTATCCGTTCGTGACCAGCTCCAACACCACCGCCGGCGGCACCGCCACCGGCTCCGGCGTCGGCCCGCTGTATCTGGACTACGTGCTGGGCATCACCAAGGCCTACACCACCCGCGTCGGCTCCGGCCCGTTCCCGACCGAGCTGTTCGACGAGCACGGCCGTCACCTGGCCGAGAAGGGCCACGAGTTCGGTGCCACCACCGGCCGCGCGCGCCGCTGCGGCTGGTTCGACGCCGTTGCCCTGCGCCACGCCGTGCAGATCAACTCCGTGTCCGGCATCTGCCTGACCAAGCTCGACGTGCTCGACGGCCTGGAGAACATCCGCGTCTGCGTGGGCTATCGCAGCAAGGACGGCGAGCTGCTCGACAACCCGGTGGACTCCGAAGGCTACGAGGCCATCGAGCCGGTCTACCAGGACCTGCCGGGCTGGAGCGAGTCGACCCTGGGCATCAAGAGCGTCGAGGCACTGCCGGCCAACGCCCGCGCCTACATCAGCTTCCTCGAGGAGCAGGTGGGCACCTCCATCGACATCATCTCCACCGGCCCGGATCGCAACGAGACCATCGTGCTGCGTAATCCTTTCGGTGAGTAAGCCGTTCGCTGAATGAGCGCCGCGGCGGGTAGGCCTTCGGGCCTTCCCCCGAACGACGACGGGCCGGCAGGAAACTGCCGGCCCGTCGTCGTTGGTGGCCTCTCGACATGAGAGGCCGATCGGTATCAGCGTTCGGCCGATGCCACCTGCAGCGCCTGCATGGCGTCCTGGTCGGACAGCAGGTCATGCAGCGTCTGGGCGGCCATCTCGCCGTCGCCGTCCATCACCTCGTCGAGCCACAGCAGCGCCTGCTCGCGGTTGGCGTTCTCGAGCCCGTTGGCGGTGAGATAGGCCTTGGCCAGGGCCAGGCGCGCGGTCTCGTGGCCCTGACGCGCGGCTTCCAGCAGGTAGTCGGCGCCCTGGCGAAGATCCTGGCCGAGGGTCTCGCCGCGCAGCAGCTCCCGGCCAAGGGTGGCCTGGGCCCCGGCGTGGCCCTGCTCGGCGGCCTGTTCGAGCAGGCGGCGTCCCCGAGCGGCGTCGACGCTCATGCCGCCTTCCCCGCGCAGCAGCGCGGTGCCGAGCAGGGTGCGCGCCGAGAGGCTGCCGGCCTCGCTGGCCTGAGTGAGCCAGGTCTTGGCCTGCTGCGGATCGGGCTCGACGCCCTTGCCTTCGAGATAGGCGGCGCCGAGGCGCTGGGCGGCATGGTCGTTGCCGGCCTCGGCGGACTCGCGCAGCAGCTCGATGCCGCGCTGGGTGTCCTGGGCGACGTGCTCGCCCTCGAGCAGCGCATCGGCCAGGGCCAGGCGGGCACCGCTGTTGCCGCGGGCGGCGGCCTGCTCGAGCATGCGCATGCCGCGCTCGGGGTCGGCGCTGACGCCCTCGCCGGTGAGCAGCAGCTTGCCCAGGTCGCCGCGGGCCCCGACGTGGCCGCCGGCGACGGCTTGCTGCAGGTAGCGGGCGCCCCTGGCCGGGTCGCGTGCCACGCCCTTGCCCTCCAGATACATCCGCCCCAGATCGGCGCTGGCGCCGGGATGGCCCTCGCTGGCGGCGCGCTGCAGCCAGGAGCGCGCGGCGCCCAGGTTCTGCTGCACGCCGCGGCCGTTGAGGAAGGCTTCGCCGAGCCGCGCCATGGAGCCGGGGTGGCCGTCTTCCGCGGCCTGCACCAGGGCTTGGATGTTGCCGGCCTTGCCCTGGTCGTAGCGCAGCCGTGACAGGGCGTCCTCGGCCGAGCCGTGCCCGGCCTCCCGGGCGCGGTTCAGCCACTCGCTGGCCTTGCCCAGGTCGCGGGGCACGCCGTCGCCCTTGCGGTAGGCACGGCCCAGCACCACCATCGCGTAGGCGTCACCCTCGCGGGCGGCCTCCTCCAGCAGGGCGACGCCGCGCGAGGGCTGACGCTGCTGGAGCGTGCCCTCGAGATAGCCGGCGCCCAGCGCCGTCTTGGCGGAGGCGTCGCCGGCGTCGGCGGCCTGTGTCAGCAGCTCCTCGGCCTTCGACGGATGGTAGGGCAGCACCTCGCCTTCCAGGTAGGCCTCGCCGAGCATGCGCAGGGCGGCGGTCTGGCCCTGGTCGGCGGCGTCCTTCAGCAGGGCCTCGGCGCGCTGGCCGTCGGCCGGCACGCCGTTGCCTTCCAGGTACATCTGCCCCAGCTGCTGGGTGGCGTAGGGATGGCCCAGCTCGTTGGCGCGCTCCAGGTACTCGCGCGCCTGCATCGGCTGGCTGGCATGGCCCTCATCGCCGAGGTAGTAGGCGCCGAGCAGCGCCAGCGCCAGGGCGTCGTCCCGTTCGCCGGCCTTCTTGAGCAATTCGACGCCGCGGCGCGGATTGACGGGCAGCCCCTCGCCCTCGAGCAGGGCGCGACCCAGAGTGACCTGGGCATCCACCGAGCCTTGGGCGATGGCCGCGCTCAGCCAGTGCTGGGCCCGCTCCGGGCTGGCGGGCACGTTGGCATTGCCTTCCAGCATCAGCTTGCCCAGCGTTTCCATGGCCGAGGTATCACCGTCCAGCGCGGCCTGCTCGAGCATCGCCAGGCCACGCTGGGGCGCGTTGCCTTCCACCAGCGCGCGTCCGGCGCGACTCAGGGCGCCGGGATCGCCGGCCTCGGCGGCCTTGTTCAGCCAGTGCATGTGGCGCTGGGGCTGGCTGCCGAGCAGGCCGCCTTCGGCGAACACGCCGGCCAGCTGATTCATGGCGCCGACGTCGCCGGCGCGGGCGTCCTGCTCCAGCAGCTCGGCGTAGCGCTGGGCGTACTGGCTGGCCAGGCCGCGATCTTCCGCCAGCCAGCCGCCGGGACCGTGGGCCTTGGCCAGGGCCTCGAGGGCGGTGGCGTTGTCGGCCTCCGCGGCGCGCCGGTATAGCGCCGCGGCCTGCTCGGGGTCGGCCTTGACGCCGTTGCCGCCCTCGACGAGCAGCTCGGCCATGGCGGCCTGTGCCCGGGGGCCGACCTCTTCCTCGATGGCCTGCTGGATCAGGTAGTAGGCGAGCACGTCGTTGCGCTCGACGCCGCGCCCTTCGCGGTAGAGCTTGGCCAGGTTCAGCGAGGCGTTGCCGGTGATGTAGGAGGGCGTCTTGATGGCCTCGGAATAGAGCCGTGCCGCGCGCTCCGGGTCGGGAGGCACGCCCTTGCCCTGATCGAAGATCTTGGCCATCTCGTAGTAGCCCTTGGGCAGCCCCTTCTGCATCAGCGTCTCGAGCTCGGCGATGGCCTGCTGGCTGCGGCCCTGCTCGAGCAGCTGTTGAGCCTTCTCCACGGTGTTCTTGTGCATCCATTCCAAGGTGCGCGGCTGCCCGCCGTCGAACCAGTCCGCATACTGAGGCGGCACGGGAGCGGTGACGTGGGCGTCGGGCTGCGGCGTGGTGGCGCAGCCGCCGAGCCAGGCCACGAGGGTGGCCGAGGCGGCCAGTCTCAGACCCGTGGGCTGGCGAGGGGATGAGATGTCGCGTGGAATCTGGATCATGATGTCAGTTTGCCTCGAAGTGATGGATGAACGTCGGGGCGAGCGTTCACTGCTCGCTCAGGCCCTTGAACGCGGCGTCCTCGCGCTGGGTCTCATCCATGACGATGTTCTGCTGGGCGTCGGGGGCCATGAAGTAGAGCGTCATGTAGCCGCCGGCACTGCGGTTGTAGATGGGACGCTGCCGCTGGACGAAGTCGGCGATCCGCGAGTCGTGGTAGCGGGTCTGGTAGATCTCCATCCAGGCGAAGTACTGGTTGTCCTTGAGGAAGCCGGTGTACTGCTCGTGGGGCGCCATGTCGCCGAGAGCGGCCGGGTCCTCGAAGATATCCAGGGCGAAGTCGACGGCGTCGTGGATGCGGTGGCCGTCCACTTCCAGATCGAAGATGTCGTAGCCCTGGCGCGCGATGACCTGCATGTTGGTGATCAGGTAGAGCAGCGCGTAGTTCTGGTAGTGGGTCGCGCGGCGGCCGCGGGCGATCTCCATGGGCAGGGCGCCTTCGTCGGTGATGTCGTGCAGCGCGGAGTAGATGGCGCTGACGCCGAAGCGGAACAGCTCGTTGTCCTCGGTCAGCACGCCGACCATGCTGGCGTAGAGGGCCCGGCGGTAGAAGTGGTTGTTGCAGCAGCTGTTGCCGGGCTGCCCCTGGATGTCGGAATGTTGATGGGCCAGCTCGTTGAGCCAGGCCTCGATCCGCTCGCGCTCCTCCTGCATGCCCTCGATCTCGGGGCGCACCACCGAGTAGGCCATGGCCGCGGCGAAGATCATCGACTCGGTGGCGAACCAGGCCTGGGGCTCCATGGAGTCGTAGTAGAAGTTGGTCAGCGCCTCGTCCTGGGACCACTTGTCGAGGAAGCGCACCAGGCACTCGGCGTAGTACGCATCGCCGGTGGCGACGTAGCTGCCGGCCAGGTGCGAGACGTTGTCCTCGAACTGGAACAGCGGCTCCGAGGCCAGCTCCCACTCCTTGGGGCTGGGGTAGTAGCCCGGGATCCGCATGCGGGTGTCGATCGGCTTGTACTGCAGCAGCTGCGAGCAGCTGGTGCCCGTGGACAGCTGGTCGATCTCCTGCAGCAGGATCGCGTTGTCGGTGCCCTCGAGCAGCGCCATGCGCTTCTCGACGTCGAAGTAGGAGGCGTCGGGAGCCGTCACCTCGTAGTTCGACAGATCGAGCTCGGCGCGCGCCTCGAGGGTCATGGCCTGGGCCGTGGACAGCCCGCCCGCGCCCAGCCCGCACAGGGCCAGGGACAGGCCGGCGAGCAGGCGACGGGGCAGGGCGCCGCGGCGTGGGCCGGTGGAAGGGGACAGAGACATCGGGATTCCTCGGGATCAGGATCGGGGGGCATAGAAGCGGAAGCCGGCGAAGTCGACGTGCTGGTCGCGGGGCGTGCGCCAGTCCTTGCCGTGCCCGCCGAAGAAGGTGGAGAACATCAGGCCGTCGATGGTCACCGACTCGCTGGTGCGATAGACGATGCCGCGCTGTTCGAGGATCGGATGGCCGTCCACCCACACGCGGGCCATGCCGTTGTCCTGGCCGGGATCGTTGAGGATGATCTCCTGCTCGAGGGTCACCCACTGGCCGGTGGGGAAGGTCCAGCGGCCGCGGCCGACCGACTTGCCGTAGTCCTCGTGCTGGTCGACGGCATATTCGTACAGCTCGCCCTGGCCGTTGGCCCGCCACATGTAGCGCATGGAAAAGCCGTTCTCGCCGTCGGCCTCATCGCCGCCGCTGGGCGCCTCGCCGCCGTACAGCCCGGGCAGCTTGCCGCCCTTGACGAAGTCGAAGCCCGGCTCGAAGCGCACCCGGTACTGCAGGCAGGCGCGCTCGGCGCCGGCCAGGGCATCGGGGGCGGCGTAGAAGCCGGCGCCGCCCTTCTCGGTGTCGCCGGGTGACGAGGTGCCCTCGGGATAGTGGATGCGCAGGCCGGCCTCATCGAGGCCGGTCTCGCCGGTCGCGAGGCGCTCGGCGTTCTCGGTGCCCCAGTCGCGCTGGGTGCCGAAGCCTTCGCGGATGGCGGCCTGGGCATCCTCGGCCTGCCGGGCGGGGGAGGGCGCGGCGACCTGCGGATAGCGGGTCGAGCAGGCGGCCACGCTCGGTGCGGTGATCGCGGGCCCCTTGCCCTCGGCCAGGGCCGGGGCGCTCAGGCCGGGCAGCAGGGCCAGCATCAGCAGGGCCAGGGGGCGTTTTCTCGGGATGACGTGTTCGGCTGACATATCGGGCTCCGGTCGTGGGCCGCCGCGAGGGCGGCCGGGATGTCCTCGTGAGAGGCCGCGCGGGCTTAGCTCGCCTGGCGTTCGCTGTCGGCGAGCGGTGTCTCGTCGTTGGCACCGGTGACGCTGTCGACCAGGCCGCCGACCAGCTGGCCGACCGAACGGGCGCCCTGCCAGACCCACTCGGCGGCGCTGCCGACCAGCGGGGTCTCGGTGAAGCGCACGTCCACCGGGGTGCCGACGCTGTCGGCCGGCAGCGGCTCTTCAGGCACCAGCAGCACGCTGGCCACGTTCTGCTGCTGACGCACCCAGCTCGGGAAGCCGGCGCGTGGCTGGCGCTCGATGTCCAGGGCCACGCTGCGCACCCGGGCACTGATCGGCCCGGCGGTGTTGGGCAGCGAGATATAGGCCTGCTGGTCCGGGCCGATGCGGTCGATGTCGTCCATGTGCACCAGGGCCTCGACCATGATGTCGTTCTCGCCGGTGCGGATGAGCGTCATGATGCGCTCGCTCTCGTTGATGTAGGTGCCGTCGGAGCTGCTCAGCGCCCAGGCCACCAGGCAGTGGCAGGGGCTGTAGACCTCGTTCTGTGACTGGCGAGCCTCCAGGGCGGTGATCCGTGAGTTCTGGAAGTCGCGTGCGGTCTCGAACTGGTCGATGCGCGCCCGGGCGATCTCCGGTGACACCGTCTCGAAGCTCACCGATTCGCCGTTGGCCGGCTTGGCGGAGTTGGCCAGGCTGACCTGGCTGGCGCCGCCATCGATGTTGTTCTGCAGGTTCTCGATCAGCTGGCTGTTATAGCTCTGGGCGGCCTGGGCCAGGATCAGGTCCGATTCGAGATCGACGTTCTTGACGCTGGTCAGCTTCGCGTCGCGCTCGACCCGATCGCCGGCCTTGAGGTCATGGGCCTGCAGGATGCCCGGACCCGGCGCGCGGATGTCGATGCGCGGCGCGGTCACCGCGGCGAAGCTCGGCTCGATCAGCATGAAGTTGCGATAGGCGGTGGCCGCCGCCACCAGGCCCAGCACGCCGATGGCCATGAACAGCGCGACATAGCGGCCCAGCGGCTTGGGCGGACGCTGGGCCGGCTGCGGCTGGCCGGCGCCACCGCGCTTGCGCGGCGTCTGCGGGTCCTCGCCGGCCATCAGGCCTTCCAGGTCCATCTCGCGGCCGCTCAGGCTGGCGCGGATCAGGCGGCGCAGCAGTTCCTGGTGGCCGGGGCTGATGTCGGTGAACTCGAAGCCGGCGGTGTAGCCCTGCTCGCCGGTCGTGCAGTGCCGGCACTCGGCGGACACGGGCACGGTCATCTCGGCGCCGCCGGCCTGGATCAGCAGTGAGGCCTGGACCCGGGCGCCCTCACGGATCGGCCGCTGGCTGCGGATCGCGAAGCCGCCCTGGGACAGGTCGACGCCGTCGAAGACCTGGCCGTCATCCATCTTGACCTGGAAGGCACGTTTTACACGCAGGTAGCGCCGTTCGTCGCGGCGCTCGTGGGCGATGCCGGCGCCAGGCGTCTGGTCGGGGCCCCGGCCTCGATGGCCTGCCTGGCCGCGGCTGTCATGGCTGTCCTGGCGCCGATCGCCCAGGGTGGGCTCGCTTCGATCGTGGTTGTCGGCGTAGTAATCGGTCATGGGGAGTCTCTCTCCAATGGTTGCCTCCCGGCGGCGTCCTGCGAGGTCAGGAGCGGCCGGGTTGCACGCTGATATTCAGGTCGACGAGGGCCACCTTGCGGCCGTCGAGTTCGAGGGCGCAGCCCAGGGTCGTGTGGCAGGTCGCGAGCTGTCCGGCATCGAGCGGGCTGCCGCTGGCGTCGTGGATATGACGGGCCAGGTCGGGGCTGATCTCGAGCGTGGTCGGCTCGTCGCCGGGCGCGCCGGTGAGGCGCTCGGTCCGCATGCGCTCGGTGGTGGCCACGATGTCCAGCAGATTCTCGTCCAGCGTGAGGCGCTCCGGCGGCAGCGTGACGTCACCGCTCGGAGAACCGTCGGCGAGGGTCATGGCCAGCCAGCGGTTGTCCGTGCCGGTCCCCGCCTGGCCCTCGGCGGCGGGGCCATGGAGGATGGCCATGGCGGTGCGATCCGGCGGCTGCAGCACGCCGGTGGCCAGCACCAGCACGTAGAGCATCACGGCGACGAAGGCGCCGTGCAGCACGTGGCCCATGCGACGCTGGCGGGTCACCGCGGCCGGGTCGTCCGGCTCGCCGGCGGAGATCCCCTGGCGGGACCATTTCTGGCGATTGAAGCGGAAGCTGACGTAGGTCTTGAGCAGCGCGCCGAAGACCTGGTTGTAGTAGATCAGCGGAATCCACAGCAGGCTGAAGCGGCCGCGCTGCCAGGCCAGGATCAGCGTCGAGATGCTGCGCGTGAACAGGATCCACAGCGCGTAGGCGAAGATGAACGAGGGGCGCACGAACAGGGTCACCAGGATCGCCACCGTGGGGCCGATCAGGGTCGTCCACATGGAGAGTCGCTGGTCGACCAGGCTCCACCAGGTGAACATGCCCATCGGGCGCGGCCCCAGGGCGATCGCCCGGCCGCTGGTGCGCAGCATGTTGCCGTACCAGCGTCGCATCAGGTCGGTGGTCGACTTGAAGAAGCGTCGGCGGTCCGGCAGCTCCTCGAAGCCGGTGACGAAGACGTCGGGTAGATACAGCATCCGCCAGCGGTGCTTGAGCAGCCAGTACCAGGTCGACTTGTCGTCCCCTGAGAGGAACGTGAAGTTGCCGAAGCGCCAGTGGTCGACCCGGTCGTTCTCCACCAGTTCGATGAAGCTCGGCTGGGTGGCGAGGTCGAGGCGGAAGGCGCTGTAGCGCCCGGTCAGCACCAGCAGGCGCCGCGACACCGAGCCGGAACTCATTACCAGATGGCGCTGGGCATAGCGCAGGTCGTACCACTCCTTGGTGGCGTCGCCGCCGGTGACGATGGCGCTGTTGTTGGTGGTCAGCGCGCCCAGATCCTCGTTGGTGCGGAAGAACGACAGCGAACGCTCGAGGGTCCGGGGCTCGAGCAGGATGTCGCCGTCCATCGAGACCAGCAGGGCGTCCGGGGCCGGGGCGCGGCGCGAGATGGCACGCAGCACTTCCGCCATGGCGGAGCGCTTGCCGTCCCCCTTCTGGAACATGTAGCGCAGCTCGACGTTGCTCGGCCAGCCGAGGTCCTCCATCACGTGGGTGATGATGTCGACATCGGTGCGGTCGGCCAGCGAGGCGAAGATGGTGGTCGGGACGCCGTAGTCCCGGACCTCGCGCACCAGCGCCTCATAGACGCGATAGCTGACGTCGGCATCGATGCGGAACGAGGTGCACAGCACGTACAGTTCGCTGGGCTTGCCGGCCTCGCCGGCGGCGTCCGCCGCGGCGCGCAGCCGCGGAAAGATGCGCCGGTTGTACCACACCGAGCGCAGCGCCTGGACGAACCACCAGGAGTAGCGCCAGGCGCCGATGGCCCCGATGGCGAAGAAGAAGCTCTTCGACGCCGGCGAGAAGACCTCCGACGGCAGCTCGGAAAGCAGCAGCACCAGCAGGGCCAGCATCAGCAGCAGGGCGGTGACCTCCGTCACCTTGCTGGCGACGGAGGTGTGGTCGGGGAGCTTCGACATGGCGAGGCCTCAGGCGACGACGGGACGGACGGAAGCGCCTCGACCGATGGCGTAGTAGGTGAGCCCGGCGTCCCTGGCGCTCTCGGGCGAGAAGAGGTTGCGGCCGTCGACCACTACCGGCTCGACCAGGCGCTCGCGGAGCTTGACGAAGTCGACGGTGCGGAAGGCCTTCCACTCGGTGCAGATGACCAGCGCATGGGCCCCCTCGAGGGTCTCGTCGCGATGCTCGGTGAGGTCCAGGTCTTCGCGGTTGCCGTAGATCCGCAGGCACTCCTCGGCGGCCTCGGGATCATGGGCCTGGACCCGGGCCCCGGCCTGCCACAGGGCCTCCATCAGCGCACGGCTTGGCGCCTCGCGCATGTCGTCGGTGTTGGGCTTGAAGGCCAGGCCCCACAGCGCGATGGTCTTGCCGGCCAGGTCGCCGTCGAAGGCGTCGCTGACCATCTCGAACAGGCGGCTCTTCTGGCGCGCGTTGACCTGCTCGACGGCGTTGATCAGGTGGGCCGGGTGACCGGCGGCCTCGGCGGTGTGGGCCAGCGCCTTGACGTCCTTGGGGAAGCAGGAGCCACCGTAGCCGCAGCCCGGATAGATGAAGTGGTAGCCGATGCGCGGATCGCTGCCGATGCCGTGGCGCACTTCCTCGATGTCGGCGCCCAGGCGCTCGGCCAGGTTGGCCATCTCGTTGATGAAGCTGATCTTGGTGGCCAGCATGGCGTTGGCGGCGTACTTGGTCAGCTCGGCGCTGCGCACGCCCATGAACATCAGCTTGTCGCGCTGGCGGTTGTAGGGGCCGTAGCACTCACGCATGGTCTGGCGCACGCGCTCGGACTCGGTGCCGATCACGATGCGCGAGCCGCGCGAGAAGTCCTCGATGGCGGCGCCTTCCTTGAGGAATTCGGGGTTGGAGCAGACGTCGAACTCGATGTCCGCGCCGCGCGCCTCGAGGGTGGCGGCGACGGTGCGCTCCACCTTGCTGGCGGTGCCGACCGGTACCGTCGACTTGTCGACGATGATGCGGTACTCGGTCATGTGCGTGGCGAGGGTCTCGGCGACCTTCAGCACGTGGCGCAGGTCGGCACTGCCGTCCTCGTCGGAGGGTGTGCCGACGGCGATGAACTGGAGCAGGCCGAACTCGACCGCGGCCTTGGCATCGTTGGTGAAGTGCAGGCGGCCGGCGTCCAGGTTCTGGTGGATCAGCGTCTCGAGGCCGGGCTCGTAGATCGGCACTTCGCCCTGGCTGAGGCGGGCGACCTTGTCGGCGTCCACATCGATGCACATCACTTCGTGGCCGACGTCGGCGAGGCAGGCGCCGGTGACGAGTCCTACGTATCCGGAACCGAAGATGGTGATCTTCATGGGCGTCTTGCTCCTGGTCATGGTCGGAAACGAACGTCATGTCCCTGGCCCCCGTCGGGGAGCGAGAGTCACGGACGATCATGGATCTGCCAGGGAGAGGGGCAAGCATCGGGCCGTAATGAGAAAAAATAATCTATATCAAGATGTTAAGTGATCTATGGCCGTGGTGTGGCCGTGTGGCGACTCGCCTGTGGCGTGTGGAGAGAGGAAAAGCGTCGCGATCAGCCAACAACATGCCGTGTCGGTCGGCGAGGGAGGTGGGATTCGAGGCGCCGTCGGCGTCGGCTGTCGCGCTCTGACATCACCGGCGGGAACTGTCGCAAAGGCCCGCACCGCATGGCCGGTGCGTGATCGGGTGGCGGGGGAACGACATTACATTAGGTAAGGAATATGTACGGGTGTTGCATCGTATCGACACCCGGCCCGGATCGGCGCCATGGCGTGACGCCCGGGAACGACGCCCCAACGAAAAAGGCGGCCCGAAGGCCGCCTCTTGGTGCGTCAGGGAAGCGCTCAGGTTCCCTTGGGCTCGCTTCTCAGCGCCTTGACCAGCGCGAAGCAGCCGATCAGCAGGACGATGGTGAAGGGCAGGCCGGTGGAGACGGCCGCCGTCTGCAGGGCCGTCAGACCGCCGCCCAGCAGCAGGGCGATGGCGATGGCGCCTTCGATGATCGCCCAGAAGATGCGCTGGGGCTTGGGCGCGTCGACCTTGCCGCCGGCCGTGATCGAGTCGATGACCAGCGAGCCGGAGTCGGAGGAGGTCACGAAGAACACGATCACCAGGATGATGCCGACGAAGGAGGTGATGGCTGCCAGCGGCAGCTCACCGAGCATGGCGAAGAGCTTGATCTCCAGCGCGGCGTCCTGGACGCCCTGGAAGCCGTCGGAGATGACCTGATCGATGGCGGTGCCGCCGAAGGCGGTCATCCACAGCACCGAGACCAGGGTCGGCACCAGCAGCACGGCGGTCAGGAACTCGCGCACGGTACGGCCGCGGCTGACGCGGGCGATGAACATGCCGACGAACGGTGACCAGGAGATCCACCAGGCCCAGTAGAAGGCGGTCCAGCCCTGGCTGAAGTTGGCGTCTTCGCGGCCGAACGGCATCGACAGCGCGGGCAGGTTGACCGCGTAGGCGACCAAGTTCTCGAAGAAGCCGGTGGCGATCAGCAGGGTCGGGCCGACGACGATCACGAAGGCCAGCAGCAGGAAGGCCAGCACCATGTTGAGCTGCGACAGGCGCTGCACGCCCTTGTCGACGCCCAGCATGATCGAGCACAGCGCCACGGCGGTGATGCCCATGATCAACAGCACCATGGTGATGTTGCTGTTGGGCACGTCGAACAGATAGTTGAGGCCGGCGGCGGCCTGGGAGGCGCCGAGGCCCAGCGAGGTGGCCAGACCGAACAGGGTGGCGAACACCGCCAGGATGTCGATCAGGTGTCCCGGCCAGCCCCAGACGCGCTCACCCAGGATCGGGTAGAAGATCGAGCGAATGGTCAGTGGCAGACCCTTGTTGAAGGCGAAGATCGCCAGGGACAGGCCGACGATGGCATAGGCGCCCCAGGGGTGCAGGCCCCAGTGGAAGATGGTGGCGGCCATGCCCAGCTTCTGGGCGGCGGCCTCGTCACCGGCGGCGGCGCCCAGCGGCGCCCAGTCGGTGCGTACGCCGTTCTCCATGCTGGTGCCACCCAGGGCGGTGCCGAAGTGGGTCAGCGGTTCGGAGACGCCGTAGAACATCAGGCCGATGCCCATGCCGGCGGCGAACAGCATCGCGAACCAGCCGGCATAGCTGAAGTCCGGCGTGGCATGGGCGCCGCCGATGCGCACCTTGCCCAGCGGCGATAGCACGATGCCGAGACTGACCAGCACGAAGACGTTGCCGCCCAGCAGGAAGACCCAGCTCAGGTTACCGGTCAGGAAGCTGAAGATGGTGTCGAAGACCGGCTCGATCTCGGCCTGCAGGGCCAGCGTCAGGATCACGAAGACCAGGATCACTAGCGACGACACGGTGAAGACCTTGCCGTGCAGATCGACATCGAGGCCGAACTTGTTGGTTCTGATGTTGTCCTGACCGATCACGTAATCGGTATCGATCAGGTTGGCCGGGCCTTCCGGGGCGGGAATGCCCTCACCCGGGCCGCCCTCTTGGGCTTTGTTGTCGTTCGTCACGGGATCTCTCCTTGTTGACGTCGAGGAACGAGTGGGGCGCATCAGTCCTGGGGGCGGACCAGAAACACCGATGCGTCGGTATGGGTGGCGATCTTGCCGCCGTGCGAGGGAAGCACGACATCCAGGTGCTTCGGGGGATGGGTCTGCATGATCACCAGATCGGCGCCTTGCTCGTCGATCGCCTCGACCAGCACATCATCCAGATCAGCGGTGGGGTCCGGACAGACCAGCGCCTTGGCGCTGACCGGCTGGCCGTGGACCTGGGCGCGCTCCTGGGCGAAGGCTTCCAGTTTCTGCTGGTACTCGTCCGGGGTGCGGGCCACGCTGCCCGGGGTGTTGGCGATGACCGCCACGTAGCAGACTTCCGCACCGTAGTGCTTGGCCTGATCGGCGACGATCTGCAGCGATGGTTCGAACACGTCGGGATGTGCCAGGTCCACCGGCACCAGAATCTTCTTGAACATGCCTGCGCTCCTTGTGGGTTGCGTCCGCGCTCACACGCTCAGTGTGGCCGTTGGACGACGATTTGGGAGTGCCGCGCTTTCAACGGCAGCGGGCCGGCAATCGGCGTCGTTCGGGGGAGGCTTGCCCTTGTTGTCATTGTCGTTGTCATCCGAAGGCTCGTGGCCCAGTCGGACAGGCGATTCTAATCAAATAGGGAGCGGCTGATAACCGGCGATTTGCGACGCCCTCGGTTCCGAGGGCGCTGGTGGCGTCGTTCGGCACGCAAGAGGGAGGTGCCCTGAAGGCACCTCCCTCTCGTCGTCATGCCGCCACGATCATGCCTCCGGCAGCCACTCCTGGACCAGGTCCTGGTTGTCCTCGACCCACTGCTTGGCGTTCTCGTAGGGGTCGGAGTCCTTCTCCTGGTTCATGAGCATGACCTCGCCCATCTGCTCCGGGGTCCACTCGAAGGCGTCCAGGATGGCGTAGGCGCCCGGCATGTCTTCCTCGAGGCCATCACGCACGATGGTATGGATCTGCTCGGCGCCGCCATAGACGTTCTTGGGATCCTCGAGGTACTTGAGGTCCCAGCGGGCGAACATCCAGTGCGGCGTCCAGCCGGTCACCGCGATCTCTTCCTGGTTGTCGATGGCGCTCTTGAGCGCCGCGGTCATGGTGGCACCGCTGCCGCTCTGCACGTCCAGGTCGAGGTCGTAGTCGTCCACCACCTGCTCGGTCAGGCTCATGATGCCGGCGCCCGGATCGATGCCGGTGATCTTGCCTTCGAAGGCCTCGGCATGCTCGTTCAGGTCGGTGATGGAGTCGGCTTTGCTGTAGGCCGGAACCACCAGGCCGAGCTTGGTGCCGTCGAGATTCGGGCCCAGGTCGTCGACCTGATCGCCGACCCGGTCGAGGTAGTCGGCGTGGGTGGTCGGCAGCCAGGCGGCGACGATGCCGTCGGCATCGCCGGTGGCCACGGACTGCCACATGGCGGCGGCGGACAGCGAGGTCATCTCGACCTCATAGCCGGCCTGTTCCAGCACGGCGCGCATCACGTTGGTGGAGGCGACTTCCGAGGCCCATTCGACATAGGCCAGGTGAACGCTGCCCTTGTCCTGGGCCTGGGCCGTCGCCGCGGTCAGGCTGGCGCCGGCGATGAGGGCCAGGCCAGCGATGCGCATCGGTTGCTTCGGCATTGTGCTTATCTCCGTTAGGAATGTATTCATGAGCATGCTGAGACGAGCCGCCGGTTGCAACCGGCGGTCGTTCAACGGCGTGACGTCAGCTCTTGCCCTGCTTGCGCAGCGACTGGGTCAGGCGGTCCAGCAGCATGGCCAGGATCACCACGGCGATGCCGGCCTCGAAGCCGTCGCCCGGACGCAGGCGTTGAATGGCGCGCCAGACCTCGCTGCCCAGGCCGTCGGCACCGATCATGGCGGCGATCACCACCATCGACAGCGCCAGCATGATGGTCTGGTTGATGCCGGCCATCACCGTGGGCAGCGACAGCGGCAGCTGCACCTTGACCAGCTTCTGGCCGCGGGTGGCGCCATAGGCGTCGGCGGCCTCCACCAGGTCGGTGGGCACCTGGCGGATGCCTAAGGTGGTGAAGCGGATCGCCGGCGGCATGGAGAAGATCACGGTGGCGAAGATCGCCGATACCGAGCCGATGCCGAAGAACGGGATGGCCGGGATCAGGTAGACGAAGGCCGGCATGGTCTGCATGAAGTCCAGCACCGGCATGATCGTCTTGTAGAGCCGCTCCGACAGCGCCGCGGCGATGCCGACCGGCAACGCGATGACCACCGCCACCAGGGTGGCGATCACCACCAGGGTCAGGGTCTCGATCATCGGCTCCCACAGGCCCAGGTTCATGATCAGCGCCAGCCCGGCGACGGCGCCGATGGCCAGGCGCACGTTGGCCAGCCACCAGCACAGCGCGGCGATGATCACCAGCAGCGACCAGTCGGGCAGCCACATCAGGGCGTCGTTGAGGCCGTCGATGCCGGTCTGGGTGATGCGGGAGATGCCGCGGGTCACGGCGGAGTATTCGCTGGTCAGCCAGTTGAGGCCGTTCTCGATCCAGTCGCCCAGCGGCATGCGCGGGAATTCGATAGCCATCAGTGGTCTCCTGCCTGTGCGAGTTCGTCGAGGACGGCGCCTTTCACGACCACGCCCTGGAGCACCTGGTCGTCATCCACCACGGCGATCGGGAAACGGTTCTCGCTGAACATGGCGAACAGGTTGTGCAGCGGCTCCTCGCGGGTGACCTTGCGGAAGTCCTGGGTCATCACCTCGGTGACGGTCTGCTTGCCGTCCTCCAGCGCCTGGCTGGCGGCGTCGGCGTCGATCAGGCCGATCAGGCGGCGGTCGCGGTCGAGGATGTAGATGGAATCGAGGCTGTGGTCGCGCATCTTGCGTAGCGCGGTGCGCGGACCGTCGGTGTCGCGCACCGTGGAGCGGACCTTGCGCATGGCGCTCTCGGCGCTGAGGATGCGCGACTTGTCGACGCCCTCGATGAAGCGGCGCACGTAGTCGTCGGCGGGCTTGGTGAGGATCTCCTCGGGGGTGCCGATCTGCACCACCTCGCCGTCCTTGAGCAGCACGATGCGGTCGCCGATGCTCAGCGCCTCGTCGAGGTCGTGGGTGATGAAGACGGTGGTCTTCTTCATGCGGTGCTGGAGCTGCAGCAGCTCCTGCTGCATGTCGCCGCGGATCAGCGGGTCCAGCGCCGAGAAGGCCTCGTCCATCAGCAGCACGCTGGCATCGTTGGCCAGCGCGCGCGCCAGGCCGACGCGCTGCTGCATGCCGCCGGAGAGCTGGCGCGGATAGGCGTTTTCCCAGCCTTCCAGGCCGACCTGCTTGAGCGCGTTACTGGCGGTCTCGCGGCGCTCGGCGGGATCGATGCCGCGGATCTCCAGGCCGAACTCGGTGTTCTGCTGCACGGTACGGTGGGGGAAGAGGGCGAAGTTCTGGAACACCATGGAGAAGTGGCGGCGGCGGCATTCCAGCAGCTCCTTCTCCTTGAGGCTCGGGATGTTCTGCCCGTCGATGACGATCTCGCCCTCGGTCGGGTCGATCAGACGGTTGAGGCAGCGGATCAGGGTCGACTTGCCGGAACCGGACAGCCCCATGATCACCAGCAGTTCCCCTTCGTAGACATCGAAGTCGATGTTCGACAGGCCCAGGGTCTGGCCGGTCTTGTCGAGGATCTCGGGGCGCTTCAGCCCCTGGTCGCGCAGTTCCAGCGCCTTCTTCGGCTGGTTGCCGAAGACCTTGCTGAGGTTGCGCACCCGAATCTTGACGTTTCGGTTGTCACTCATTGGCGAGCCTTGTGTGGTGCCGCGCTCTGGACAGGGCGGGCAAAATGGTTGCGTTGAATGTAACCCCAGAGTGACAGCCGCCAGCGTTGACTCGAACCGGACGCCAGCAACCCGGGAGTTATTGAATAACCGTTCAGAAATATGCCGGGGGCGTGCCGGGGCGGTCTATTCAGGGCAGGCCGAAGCGCCCGCCTGGCCGGCAACGGCCGGCGTCAGGCGCCAGAGACCGGCCTCGGCGGCGTCGTTGAGTATATAGAGCGTGTCGTCGTGCCCCTGGTCAACGGTGCGTAGGCGGCCGATCTCCCCATCGAGCACTTTCTCGCGTTCGATCACCGTGTCGCCCTCGAGGCGCAGTCGCAGCAGCGCCTCGCCGCGCAGCCCGCCGGCCAGCAGATCGCCCTGCCAGGGGGCGAAGGCCGGCGAGGTCACCCGGGTCAGGCCCGAAGGCGCGAACCGGCCGTCGAAGACATGCACCGGGTCGCGCATGCCCGGGGCGCTGTCGCGGCCGATCGGCAGGAAGGTGACGTAGTCGCGGCCCCGGGAGACCTCCGGCCAGCCATAGTTGGCGCCCGGCACCAGGCGATTGAGTTCGTCGCCGGTGCGCGGGCCGTGCTCGGTGGACCAGGCCGTGCCGTCGTCGGCGACGATCAGCCCCTGGGGATTGCGGTGGCCGAGGCTGAAGATCTCGTCGCGCACCTCGGTGTCGCCCACGAAGGGATTGTCGGCGGGCACGCCGCCAGTCTCGGTGAGGCGCAGGATGCTGCCGGCGTGGTCGCCGCCGTCCTGGGCACGCTCGGGGCTGCCGCGTTCCCCGACGCTCATCAGCAGGGTGCCGTCGGGGCGCCAGGCCAGTCGCGAGCCGAAGTGGCGACCGGCGTCGGTGGCGCGGTTCTGGGTGAAGAGGGGCTCGATGCCGATCAGGCGGCCGCCCTCGAGGCGTGCCCGGGACAGGGCGGTCGCGGCGCCGTCGGCCACCGGCCGGCTCCAGGTGAAGTAGAGCCAGTCATGCTCGCCGCTCTCGTCCTCGCCGAAACGGGGATGCAGGGCCAGGTCGAGCAGCCCACCCTGGCCACGGGCCGCGACCTCGGGCAGGCCGGCGATGCTCAGGCGCGAGCCGTCCGCGGCGATCCGCGTCAGGCGACCGCCGCGCTCGCCGACCAGCAGGGCGCCGTCGGGCAGCTGGGCCAGCCCCCAGGGGTGGCGGAAGCCATCGGCGACGCGGCTCAGGCACAGCGTCATGTGCCGGGTGTCCAGCCGCATCGGCGTGTCCTGGGCCTGGCTCGGCAGGGCGGCGGCCGTCAGCAGCACGCTCAGGACCGCCGCCGGCAGGCGCGAGGATGGACGGGGGCGAGAGAGGATCATGGGCCGACTCCTTGTCGATGGCGCCCCCAGTATAGAAGGCGCCGGCGAGGCGTCGGCCTGTCGGTTGCCTCTCCGGCTACATCAGCCACGCCAGCAGCAGCGGCAGGTAGATCAGCGACAGCAGGGTCGAGCAGAACACCAGGCTGGCCACGTATTCCGGCTCGCGACGGGCCTTCTGGGCGAACAGGTAGTTGAACACCGCCACCGGCATGCTCATCTGCAGCACCAGGATGGCGTGAGCCATGGGCGGCAGGGCCAGCAGCGCGCCGATGCCCCAGGCCAGGCCCGCGGCCAGCGGCAGGCGCAGCAGGCAGAAGCCGAGGCCCGAGCGCAGGCTCCTGACCTGGATGTTGGCCAGCGACACCCCGAGGGTGATCAGCATCAGCGGCACCGTGAAGCCCGAGATCAGATCCACGCTGTTGGCCAGCCACGGAGGCAGGTCGGTGTCGGTGAGCAGCAGCGCCAGGGCGATCAGGATGGCGTAGACCGTGGGCGTCCTGGCCAGCGACTTCAGCGGGTTGCCGCGGCTGGTCATCAGGGTGCCGAGGGTGAACTGGAACAGCGACACCGTGACCATCACCGTGATGCCGAAGGCGAAGCCCGCCTCGCCGAAGGCGTAGAGCACCACCGGCAGGCCCATGTTGCCGGTGTTGGGATACATCATCGGCGCCAGCAGCACCCGCCAGTCGCGCCGCAACAGGCGGGCGGAGACCACGGTGGCCGCCCCCATGGTGGTCAGTACCAGGGCGGTGGCCAGCATGGTGCGGCCGAAGCTGTCGGCGTCGATCTCGGCGCCGGCCAGCGAGGCGAGCACCAGCGCCGGGGTGCCGATGTTGAACACCAGGCGGGTGACGAAGGCCACGGGATAGTCGTGGCCGAGCCGAACCCAGCCGAAGCCCAGTCCGGCGCCGGCGATGACCGGCGCCATCACGGCGAAGAGTTCGGCGAGCATGGAGTGTCTCCTTGGTTGAGAGAAATGAAGGAAAGCCGTGCCGACGTCGGCCTCAGGCGACGTCCGCCTGCGGCGGTGGTGGCACCAGGCCTCGCGAGGCCCGGGCACGTTGGGCCTGGCGCTCCAGCGACAGTTCGAGGCGCTGCGCCAGTCCGGCGAGCCGGGCGTGCTGACGCTCGCTCAGTCCGGGCTGGTGGCGCACGGCCTCGACGAAGGCCTCGCCGGCCGGCTGCACCGCGCTCGGGGAGTGGCCCCTGGCGCTGTCGGCGTAGGCTTGCGCCAGGGCGGCGAAGAAGTCTCGCTTGGCGCGATGCAGGGGCTCGTCCGGCAGGTCGTCCAGGCGGCGGCGCACCTGCAGGCAGGCATAGCCGATGTCGAGCCCGGTCAGCCCCAGGGTGAAGAGGTGGCGCTGGTCCTCGGGCAGGACGTCGTCGTGCTTGGCCAGGTGCAGCAGGCGATCGGCCATGCCGCCGACGAAGCGTGCCTCCGCCTCGTGGATCGGCGGTGAGGTCAGGCGCCGCAGGTCGCCGACGATGGCGCCGACCAGCCGGCGCTTGCGCAGCCGTGAGCCGAAGCCGGGCAGCAGCCGGAAGCCGGCCACCACCGCGGAAAGGCCGATCATCACCGCGATGGCGCGGTTGATGAAGGCGTCGAACGAGAAGTCCATGCCGTTGCCGGGCATGGTCAGCAGGATGTTGCCGATGGTGAAGGCCAGGCAATAGCCCATCAGCCGTGGCACCGCCGCGCCCAGCAGGCCCAGGAACAGGGGCGGCATCAGCAGCATCGCCAGCATCGGGAAGCCGCTGGCCTGGGCCAGCAGCACGTGGCCGAACAGCAAGGCGCTGGGAATCGCCGCCAGCATGCCCTTGGCGAACATCATGCAGACCACCACGGGATTGTCGCGGGTGGCGAAGAAGGCCGAGAACAGGGTGCCGAGCAGCATCGCCACCTGGCCGTTGTCCCAGCCGGTCGCCAGCCAGAAGGCGGCCAGCAGCGAGAAGATCAGGCCGGCGCGCAGGGCGTTGAGCCCGGCGATCAGATGATCGCGATGCCAGGCCAGCGCCGCGCCGCGCAGGCGCATGCGGCCGGGATGGGAAATGGCATCGCGGGCGTCGAGCATCACCACCGCATGGCCCAGCGCCTCGCGCAGGCCCAGCAGGCAGCGCTGTTCGAGGGGCGTCCAGTCGTCGTCGGGGCAGTCCTTGACCCGATGGCGCAGCGCGTGGAGGCGGCGCTGGGCGGGGGCGACGCCGCTGACCTCCGCCGACTCGCGAAAGCCTTCCGCCAGCTCGGCGGCCAGCCGGTGGATCGTCGGCGAGAGGCGTTCGCCGTAGTGGTGAAGGATCTGCTGCAGGGCGTGCAGGGTAGCCATCAGGCGCAGGGTGCGGCGGGTCAGCACGTGGCTGGCGCGGATGCGCCCAGGGCCCTCGGGCCCTTCGTAGCGGGCGGCCTGGCTGTCGGTCTCGAGCTGGGTGAGCGGCTCCAGGCTGTCGGTCAGGGTCTGCTGCAGCGCGCTCGGGTCGTCGCTGTCGCTCAGCCTCAGGGCGGCGTGGCGGAAGGCCTGGTTGACCACCGCGTCGGCCTGGTGACCGAGATGGTCGCCGACCTTGATCGGCCACAGCAGGGCGCTGACCAGGGTGGCGCACGCCGCGCCCAGTGACAGCTCGGAGAGCCGGGCCACGGCGATGGAGAAGATGCCATCGGGCTGGCTGGCGCCGATCACCACGATCAGCATCGCCGTCACCGCGCCCATGATGCAGCCGTAGGAGGCATTATTGCGCAGCAGCGAACTGCCGTAGGTGCAGATCATGATCCACAGCGTCAGGGTGGCCAGCGCGGGAATCGGCGCCTGGGCGAACAATCCCATGATGACGATGCCGGCACCACAGCCCACCAGGGTACCGCCGATCTGGCTGAGTCCCTTTTCCACCACCATGCCGCTCATCGGCCGGACCTGCAGTAAGGCCGCCGAGATCAGCGCCCAGTAGGGCCGCTCCAGGTCGCACCACAGCGCCGCGTAGAGCGCCAGCAGCATGGCCAGGGTAGCCTTGACGGCGAATTTCACCGCATCGGCGCTCGGGGTGAGATAGGCCTGCAGCCAGGGGGACATGCGCCGTTACTCCGTCGGCTCGGCGTTCGGCTCCACGTACACCGAGGCCGTCATGCCGGCGCTCAGGGTCGTTCCCTCGGGAATCTCGTCCAGCGCGA
This sequence comes from Halomonas sp. HG01, assembly GCF_000968715.2. NCBI lineage: Bacteria > Pseudomonadati > Pseudomonadota > Gammaproteobacteria > Oceanospirillales > Halomonadaceae > Halomonas > Halomonas sp. HG01. The sequence goes on from NZ_CP022134.1 coordinate 747,090, forward strand.
TGCGCACCGGAATGCGCTGGGCCAGCCGCACCCAGCTGAAGGTGGGCTGCACCCGGGGCAGCAGCTGGCTGTTGGGGTCGGTGTTGGGATCGGCGATGGCGCGGCCGATGCTCTCCACGTGGCCCCGGATCTCGGTGTCGCCGCTCATCAGCGTCACCCGGGCCGGATCGCCGACCGAGAAGTGCGGGGTCTTGGTCTCCTCGAAGTAACCGGTGACGAAGTAGGAGCCTTCCTTGATCAGCGCCATCACCTCCTCGCCGGCGCTGACGTAGTTGCCCTCGCTGAGCTGCAGGTTGAGCACGTGGCCCGCCGCCGGCGCCGCCACCGTGGTGCGCTCGAGGTCGAGCCGGGCGCTAGCCAGATCGCTCTGGGCCTGGTCGAGGCTGGCGCTGGCCACCTGGCGGTTGATGCGAGCCGTCTCCTGACCCTCGGCGCTGATTGCCTGGCGGCTCAGGCGGCTGCGTCGCGAGGCCTCGTCCTGGCTCAGCTGGAGCTCGGCCTGGCGCTGGGCCACCACTGCCTCGGCCCGGCTCACCGCCGTCTCGTAGCGCGATCGATCGATCCGGAACAGCGTCTCGCCGGCGTCGACGCGCTGGTTGTCGGCCACCGGCAGGGCCACCACACGCCCGGCGACGTCCGGGGCGACGGTGATCACCTCGGCGCGCACGCGGCCGTCGCGGGTCCAGGGCGTGTAGAGGTAGTAGTGCCACAGCCACAGGCCGGCGGCGATGGCCAGGGCGACGATGACCAGGGTGACGAGGCTGCGTAGCAGGGTGCGCATGTTCAGACGTTCCCGGTGGCGGAGGAGAGGTAGGCGATGACGGCGGTGAAGATCACGAACAGGGCGGTATCGAACCAGGCCTCGTACCACAGGCGGTTGGCGCCCAGCAGACGATAGAGCCCCGCGCGGATCAGCAGCGTGGCGCCGAAGCCGAGCAGGGCATACACCAGCAGGGGGGAGAGATAGAGGCCGCCGACGGCGATTTCACGAAGTCCCATGCTCGCTCCTTGAGCGTCGTCGAGGGCTCCATTCTAGCAATCGCGCTCGCCGGAGGCACGGCGGGTGGCTCAGGCCTCGACCGGAGCGGCCGCCGGCAGGGTGGTCCAGGCGGCGGGACAGGCTTCGCGCAGGAACTCGAGCAGCGCCGTGACCTTGCGCGGCAGGTGGCCGTGGGGATAGAGCAGGCTGACCGGCGCCGCCGAGGCCTGCCACTCGGGCAGGCAGCGCACCAGCTGGTCGGGATGGGCCTGCCGGCGGAGCTCGGCCATCCATACCGGCAGCACGCCCAGGCCGTGGCCGCGGGCGATGGCGTCGGAATGCAGCAGCAGGCGGTCGACGCGCAGCCGCGAGCCGGGCGGGCAGACGTCGTGGACGCCCTCGCGGGGATGACGCAGCGCCAGGCCGGACTTGGCCTCGCCGAGCAGGTCGATCCAGGCATGGCCGTCCAGGTCACGAGGGTGGGCCGGCGTGCCATGGCGGGCCAGGTAGTCGGGGTGGGCGTAGAGCCCGCGAGGCAGCCGGGTCATCGTCTCCTGGCGCAGGGAGGTCTCGCCGGGGTCGCCGTACCACACCACCACCGACTGGCTGGCCGCCTCCGACGTGAGTCGGTCGCGGGTGTGCAGGTTCAACTGGAGGCCGGGATGTCGGGCCATGAAAGCGTCGAGGGCAGGGGCCACCCAGCAGCGGGCCAGGGCCTCGTGGACCTCCAGCGTCAGCTCGCCGCTGATTTCCTCGCGCAGCTCGTCCAGGGCCTGGCGTCCCTTGTCGGCCAGCGCGATCAGCCGCAGGCAGTAGTCGTGGAAGACCCGCCCGGCCTCGGTGGGCTCCAGGCGGTTCGATTGACGGCGCATCAGCGGCTGGCCGAGCCGTGTCTCCAGCTGCTGGAGGCGGCGGCTCAGGGTCGATTTCGCCACGCCCAGCCGGCGAGCGCTCAGGGTCAGGCTGCCGCTGTCCATGACGTCGGCGAAGGCGATCAGTTCATCGGCATCGTGCATGGGGTAAAGCCGTAGGATGCTAACGGAGCCGCCATCCTACCAATACCTTTGTTGAAAATCATTCGCGTTGTGATGGGCAAAGGAGAATCCCTGCCAGCCGTTGCGCGTTTGGCAACGCGGCGTACGAGGACGTGGGCGAACGAATATGGAAGAATGTGAATGATAAAAATTCCTATTCACTAAAAGCCGGCCCAGCGGCCGGTGGGATCTTCAGGAGTCGCAACCGATGTCGTTTCCCTCTTCCCGCACCGTCCTTGCCACGCTGATCGCCGGCCTGGCGGCGTCTACCGCCGCGGCCCAGGAAACGGCCCGGCTCGACGATGTGGTGGTCACCGCCGCCGGGTACGAGCAGCAGGTCCAGGATGCCCCGGCCTCGATCAGCGTGATCACCCGCGAGGAGCTGGAAGGCCGCGCCTACCGGGACATCACCGATGCGCTGCGCAACGTGCCGGGCGTGACCGTCACCGGCGGCGGTTCGTCCCAGGACATCAGCATCCGCGGCATGGGCGCCAAGTACACCCTGCTGCTGGTCGACGGCAAGCGCCAGGGCTCGCGGGAAACCCGCCCCAACAGCGATGGCCCGGGCATCGAGCAGGGCTGGATGCCGCCGCTGTCGGCCATCGAGCGCATCGAGGTGATCCGCGGGCCGATGTCGTCGCTGTACGGCTCCGATGCGCTGGGCGGGGTGATCAACGTCATCACCCGCAAGGTGCCGCAGGAGTGGGGCGGCGAGGTCTCGACCGGCATGACGCTCCAGCAGGACTCTGCCTCCGGCGACGAGCACAACAGCCGCTTCTACGTGGCCGGTCCGCTGGTGGCCGAGCGGCTCGGCCTGCAGGTCTACGGGCAATATGACCAGCGCGACGAGGACGCCATCATCGGCGGCTACGCCGACCAGCGCCTGGCCAGCGGCACCGCGAAGCTGACCTGGACCCCCGACGACATCAACGAGATCGGCCTGGAAGCGGGCTACAGCGAGCAGCGCCGGATCACCAATCCCGGTGAGTCCGTGGCACTGGTGGGGCGTCGGGGGCCGAACGAGCGCTCCGAGCAGAAGTACGACCGCCGCCACTTCGCGCTGAGCCACGACGGCTACTTCGACTTCGGCAGCACCGAGAGCTACGTGCAGCACGAGGAGGTCGACAACCCCTCGCGCGACATGAACTACCGGAGCACTGTGGCGGACACCAAGGCGGTGCTGCCGCTGGGCGCCCATATCCTGACCCTGGGCGGCCAGTACGAGAAGCAGCGTCTGGAGGACGGCGGCAACGAATCCGCGACGTCCAGCCTGAGCGAGCTGGAACGCTATCGCTGGGCGCTGTACGCCGAGGACGAATGGATGCTGACCGAGGACGTCTCGCTGACCGGCGGCGTGCGCCTCAACGAGGACGAGAAGTACGGCAGCCACTGGTCGCCGCGCCTCTATGGCGTCTGGCACCTGGACGATCGCTGGACCCTGAAGGGCGGCGTTTCCTCGGGCTTCCGGGCGCCGGATCTGCGTGCCACCAACGCCGACTGGGTCCAGGTCAGCCGTGGCGGCAACATCTACGGCAACCCGGACCTGGAGGCGGAAACCTCGCTCAGCCAGGAACTGGGCCTGCACTACGCCGCTGACAACGGCCTGCTGGCCGGCCTGACCGTCTTCCATACCGACTTCGAGGACAAGATCACCCGCGTGGCCTGTCCGACCTCCGTGTGCACCGAAGGGGCCAACCAGTTCGGCTCCGATCCGACCTACCGGCTCAATGTCGACGAGGCGGTCACCCGAGGCGTCGAATTCTCGCTGTCCACGCCACTGGCCGACAACCTGGACCTGAGCACCAGCTACACCTACACCGACTCCGAGCAGAAGACCGGCGAATACAAGGGCGAGCCGCTGAACCAGCTGCCCAAGCATCAGGTCACGGCGTCGCTGGACTGGCAGGCCACCGAGCGCCTGAGCCAGTGGACGCGCCTGACCTATCGCGGCGAGGAGAGCCAGCCCACGACCGGCCCGTCCCGGGATGCCATCGTCGCCCCGTCCTACACCTTCGTCGACGCCGGCCTCGGGTATCAGCTGACGCCGCAGACCACCCTCAACGCCGGCCTCTACAACCTCTTCGACGAGGACATCACCGAGGAAGAGTACGGCTACGTCGAGGACGGCCGCCGCCTGTGGCTGGGCATCAACGTCGAGTTCTGATCGCCGCCACCGAGCAGGACACCACGCCGCGGCCGGGCACTCCGCCCGGTCGCGGTCGAAGATGGGCAATTCACGGATGAACCACAGGAGAGCATGATGACGAACGGATGGTTACGCACTGCGGTGATGGTCGGCGCCTGCGCCGCCCCGATGATGGCCCAGGCCCATGACGTCGAGGGCGAGGCGCACGGTCCCGCCGTGGTCAGCTTCGACTGGGGCGCCGCGGACACCCTGGCGGCGCTGGGGCTCGAGGAGCATCTGGTCGGCGTGCCGCATCAGGCGGCCCCGGCCTATGTGGCGGCCCTGGCGGAAGGGCGCGCCGACGTCGGCGGGCTCAAGTCGCCGGACCTCGAGGCGATCGCCGGCCTCGCGCCGGAGCTGATCCTGATTACCGGCCGCCAGTCGGCCTCACAGGGTGACCTCGAGGCGCTGGCCGAGACCCGCGACGTCACCCTCGCCGAAGGCGACTACTTCGCCGCGCTGAGCGACAAGGTGCAGGCCCTGGCCGCGCCCTACGGCGCCGAGGCGCAGGCCAGCGAGCGTCTGGCGGCGCTTGAGGCCGATATCGAGGCGGCCCGCGCGTCGCTGGCCGATGATCTCGAGGCGGTGGTGGTGACCCACAACGACGGTGGCTACTCGCTGCGCCAGGAGCCGGTGATCGGCGAGCTGCTGGGCATCGACCAGCCGGAGGTGCCGGCCTCGGTGGAGCCGGTGAGCCATGGCAGCCGCACCTTCACCCCGCTGGCCCCGGCCGATATCGCCGCGATGGCCCCGGACGCGCTGTTCGTGGTCGACCGCAGTGCGGCCATCGGCGACACCCCGCTGGACCTCGCCGGGCTGGAAGCGGCGCTGGCCGAGGCGGGCGGAGAGACGATCGACGTGACGGTGCTGACACCGGACCTGTGGTATCTCTCCGGCGACGGCCTGCAAAGCGTCCACGCCCAGCTGGGCGACGTCGTCGACAGCCTCTAGTTCCGCTTCCTGCGCTCCTGCTTCGGCATCGGTTGCCGTTGCGAAACGCCGAACGCGACGTTGCGGTGCGCAGGGCTGAGAACTGGTTTGAGATTCATTATCATCGGTAATCATTCGCATGATCGGGCGCGTCAGCGCCCGGCAAGCCCAGGAGCTTCCATGTCAGTTTCCCTGCCCAAGGCGTCGACCCTGATCGGCGCCTGCCTGGTGGCGGCGTTCGCCGCCGCGGTCACGCCGGCCCAGGCGCGCATGCTGGATACCGCCCACGGCGAGATCGAGGTCCCCGACGCGCCCGAGCGCGTGGTCACGCTCTATGAAGGCGCCCTGGACACCGCCCTGGCGGCCGGCGTGATGCCGGTGGGCGCCGTCACCACCCGCGGCGGCGACGACGTGGCCCGCTACATCGAGCCGCACCTCGGCGATCAGCGCCCGGCGATCGTCGGCGTGGTGCGCGAGATCAACATGGAAGCGGTGGTGGGCGAGCGCCCGGATCTGATCCTGGCCGGGCCGCGCCTGCCCGATGCCCAGTACCGGCTGCTGTCGCGCATCGCGCCCACCGTGGTGCCTCAGAGCCCGGGCATCACGCCCGACGCCTGGAAGGTCGAGGGCCGCCAGTTCGGCGAGGCCCTGGGCCGCGAGGACGCGGTGAACGCGGCCATCGATCACGTCGAGGCGCGCACCGCCGAGCTGCGCGAGACTCTGGGGGGCGCCGAGGCCCGGACCGCGAATCTGGTGCGCTGGATGCCCCAGGGCCCGCTGGTAATGTCCGATCAGCTGTTCGCCAGCGGCATGCTGGAAGCCGTCGGCCTGGACGTGGCCTCCAGCGGTCTGGTCAACGACGGCGGTGTGCACAGCGATCCGCTGAGCCTGGAGAACCTGTCACGGCTGCAGGGCGACTGGCTGTTCCTCGCCACCCTCAACGAGGAAGGTGACGCCGCCCTGGCCGCGGCCAAGGATTCCCCGGCCTTCGCCCGCCTGCCGGTGGTCGAGAACGGCCAGGTGGTGCCGGTGGACGGTCAGCTGTGGACCAGCGCCAACGGCCCGCTGGCCGCCGAGGCCATTCTCGACGATATCGAAGCGGCGCTCGTGCCCTGATGTCGAAGGCAGCCACCGTCAAGATCGAGCCCCGCCCATCGGCGGGGCTTTCCCGTGTCATGCTGATGCTTTCCGGGCTGCTGGCGCTGGCGGTCCTGGCCAGCCTGCTGTGGGGCGCCGGCGAGGTCGGCCCTGGTCGTGCCCTGGCGGTGCTCGCCGGCCACAGCGACGGCGAGGCGCGCTTCGTGGTCGAGACCCTGCGCCTGCCGCGGACCCTGATCGGCATTGCCGTGGGGCTGTCCCTGGGCGTGGCCGGGGCGCTGCTGCAGGCGGTGTCGCGCAATCCGCTGGCCGAGCCCGGGCTGCTCGGCGTCAGCGCCGGGGCGGCCTTCGCCGTGGCCGTGGCGCTGTGGCTGGGCGCCAGTGCGGCGACACTGCGCGTGGCCGTGGCCCAGATCGGGGCCCTGGTCGGCTGCTTCGCGGTGATGAGCGTGGTGCGGCTGCGCGGCCTGGGCGACGATCCGGTGCGCCTGGTGCTGGCCGGCGCCGCCTTCTCGGCGCTGCTGGCCTCGCTGACCTCGCTGCTGCTGCTGTTCGATCAGCGCACCGCCGACGAGATCCGTTTCTGGGTGGTCGGCAGCCTGGCCGGCCGCCGTCTCGACGACCTTGCCGCCGTGCTGCCGAGCCTGGGGCTGGCGCTGGTCGTCACCGCACTGATCGCCCGGCCCCTGGCGGCGCTGGCGCTGGGCGAGCGGGTCGCCTCCGGGCTCGGCCATCGCCCCGGCCGGGTGAGGGCCCTGGTGGTGATCGCCGTGGCGCTGCTGGTCGGTGCCGCCACCGCCATTGCCGGGCCGATCGCCTTCGTCGGACTGGTGGTGCCCTTCGCGGCGCGCGCCCTGGCCGGTCCCGATATTCGTCGCACCCTATGGCTGTGCCTGCCGCTGGGCCCGCTGATGGTGCTCACCGCCGACGTGGTCTCGCGGCTGGTGGTGGCGCCGTCGGAGCTGCCGCTGGGCGTGCTCACCGCCCTGGTCGGCGCCCCGGTGCTGGTCGCCGTGGTGCGCGCCCGTCGACTGCCGACACTGTGAGCCGGAGACCCTGATGTCCGAGACCCAGATGTCCGATACCCTGCTGATGCCTTCCCGCGCCGACGCCCCGCGCCTCGAGGCGGGCGCCGCCGAGCGCATCGCGCCGCCGCCCGGCTACTGGCGCCTGGCACGGGGCGAACGCCATCTGCTGGTCGAGCGCCGCGCACTGCTCGTCGGCCTGCTGCTGCTGGGGTTGCTGGCGGCAGCCTCGCTGGCCTATCTGTGCCTGGGCCAGCAGTCGCTGTCGCCCGCCGGCGCCTGGGCGGCGCTGCGCGGAGAGGGTGATCCGCTGGCCGGTTTCCTGGTGCAGGAGCTGCGTTTCCCCAGGCTGCTGGCGGCCTGGCTGACCGGGGCGGCGCTGGCCCTGGCCGGCTGCCTGATGCAGACCCTGGCCCGCAACCGCCTGGCCACCCCCGGCATCATCGGCATCGACAACGGTGCCACCGCCTTCGCCGTGGCTTCGGTGGTGGGGCTTGGCGTGTCGCTGGCGCCGCCGGCCATGGCGCTGGTCGGTGCCGCCACTGCCGCAGCCGTCACCTTCGGGGTGGCCACCGGCGGCGACACCCGCGGCTATCGCTTCATCGTCGCCGGCATCGGCGTCGGCGCGGTGTTCGGCGCGATCACCCAGCTGCTGCTGGCGCGGGTGGACATCGATACTGCCAACCAGGCCTACCCGTGGACCGTGGGTACCCTGAATGCCCGCCCGGGCGGCGCCGTGGCGGTGCTGGGCATCGGTCTGGCGATCGGCTGGCCGCTGGCCATGGCGTTGGCCCGCTCGCTGTCGCTGATGCGCTTCAGCGATGCCGTGGCCCGCGGGCTCGGCGTCGGGCTGCGCCGCCGGCGCGCCCAGATTCTCGGGCTGTCGGTGCTGTTGACCGCGCTGGCGGTGGCGGTGGCCGGGCCGGTGGGCATGGTCGGGCTGATCGGACCGGAGATCGCCCGCTCGTTGTCCACGTCGCGGGGCGTGCCGCTGGTCGCCTCGGCCCTGGCCGGCGCCCTGGTGATGGTGCTGGCCGACCTGACCGGCCGGCTGCTGCTGGCCCCCATCGAACTGCCGGTGGGCATCGTCACCGCCGTGGTCGGCGGCCCCTGGCTGCTGTGGATCCTGATGCGTCCCGCCAATAGGAGAGTTTCATGAACGCCCCGCAACGCCTGCAGGCCGAGGCGCTGAGCCTGAGCCACGGCCGCCGAACGGTCATCGCGGACCTGGCCGTCGCGCTGCCGCCGGGCAAGGTGACCGCCATCGTCGGCCCCAATGGCTGCGGCAAGTCGACCCTGCTGGCCGGCCTGGCGCGGTTGCACGCGCCGGACGCGGGCGCGGTGCTGCTCGACGGCCAGGACATCCAGCGGCTGCCGGCCCGAGAGCTGGCGCGGCGCCTGGCGCTGCTGCCCCAGGAGGCCACGGCGCCGGAGGGGCTGACCGTGGGCGACCTGATCCGCTTCGGCCGCCAGCCGCACCAGGGCTGGCTGCGCCAGTGGTCCGGCGACGACCAGCGCGCGGTGGAGGCGGCGGTGGCTGCGGCGGGGCTGGAGGCCCTGGCGGATCGGCCGCTGGAGGCGCTCTCCGGCGGCCAGCGCCAGCGCGCCTGGATTGCCATGACCATCGCCCAGCAGACGCCGCTGCTGCTGCTCGACGAGCCGACCTCGGCGCTGGACCTGGGCCATCAGCTGGAGGTCTTCGAGCTGGTCCGGCGCCTGGCCGCCGACGGCCGCACCCTGGCGCTGGTGCTGCATGACCTGGCCAGCGCCTGCCGCTATGCCGATCACCTGGTGGCCATGCGCGACGGGCGCATCGTCGCCCAGGGCACGCCCGCCGAGGTGGTCACCGAGGCGCTGGTGCGCGAGCTCTACGGCGTGACCTGCACCCTGGTGCCCGATCCGGCCACCGGCACGCCGATCCTGACCGACCTGCGTCGGGCCTGAACGCGATACGCCCCGGCAGGGCCGGGGCGTATGGGCGCGTGACGGCGTGTCGCCGAGACGGGATTATTCGGCGGCCTTCTGGGCGCTCTCGCCGGCGTTCTGCAGGGCCTGGCCGATGCGGTCCAGGGCGGTGGACGCGCCTTCCTGGGTGGTTTCCCAGGCACTGGCGGCGCCTTCCCGGGTATCGGCCCAGGCGTCACGCATGCTCTCGCGGGCCTGGTTCCACCAGCCATCGGTGTATTCGGGCTGGTCGCGCAGGCTGGCGGCGTCGAGGCTCAGGGTGACGCGGTATTCGATGTCCTCGATGCGCTCGCCGTGGCGGGTCTCGACCTTGAACTGGTCGGCCTCGACCACGTACTGCTTCTCGTTGAGGTCAAGCAGGCTACCGGAGTCGATGACCAGGGCGCGCAGGCGCATGTCGTCGTCGAGCAGCACGTCTTCCACTTCACCGATCGAGCGCTCGGGATCCTCCTGGGTATAGACGTCGGCATCCAGCAGCTCGTCGGCGGAGTAGAGACCCTGGGGCGCGGCCGAGGCCGTGGCGCTGACGGTCAGGCCAGTGGCGAGCAGGGCGGCGGTGATACTCGTCTTGCGCAGGGAATCGCGGGTCATGGCGTCTCTCCTTGAGTCGGTGTCCATGTGGCCGTCTTGCGTCGACGACACCCATTAGTGTCGTCTGATGTCCATGAGTTTCAAGTCGTCGTGTAACAGTGTGTGAGACGCGACGCTTTTACCTCGGCGTGGCCGGGGTGTTATATCTGCGGGGGCGGCACACCGGGAGGGACAAGGATGCGGATGCGATGGATGAGCATGGGGCTTGCCATGGCCCTGGGGAGCGGGCCGCTGCAGGCGGCGGAGCCGCTGGAGACGGTGGTGACCATCGGCATGCTCGGCGATGTCGCCGAGCGGGTCGGTGGCGAGTGCGTCGAGGTCACGGCGCTGATGGGGCCGGGGGTGGACCCGCACCTCTTCCAGGCCAGCGCCCGGGACGTGGCGACCCTGCAGCGTGCCGAGACCATCCTCTATTCGGGTTACAAGTTGGAAGGCCAGCTCGGCGACGTGCTGGAACGCTTCGCCGAGATCACGACGACCGTGGCGGTCTCGCCCGCCGCCATCGGCGAGGACGCGCTGATTCGGGTGCAGGATGCCTACGGCATCGATCCCCACCTGTGGATGGACGTGTCGCTGTGGGCGCAGACCCTGCCGGTGCTGGCCGAGACCTTCGCCGAGGCGCGCCCCGAGTGCGCGGCGACGATGCGGGCCAACGCCGAGGCCTATGGCCGCGAGCTCGCCGCCCTGCACGACTGGATCGCGGCCAGCGTCGCCTCCATTCCCGAGCAGCAGCGTATCCTGGTCACCGCCCATGACGCCTTCAACTACTACGGCCGGGCCTATGACATCGAGGTCGCCGGCATCCAGGGCATCAGCACCGAGACCGAGACCGGTGTGGCCGATATCCGGGCCATGACCGAGGCGGTGGTGACCCGCGGGGTGCCGGCGGTGTTCGTCGAGAGCACCATCAATCCGCGCACCGTCCAGGCGGTGATCGACGCCGCCCGCCAGCGCGGTCAGGAGGTCTCGATCGGTGCCCAGCTGTACGCCGATGCCATGGGCGAGGCGGGAACCGCGGAGGGCACCTACATCGGCATGCTGCATGCCAACACCCGGCACATCGTCGAGGCGCTCGGCGGCACCCCGGCGCCGCTGCCCGAGGCGCTGGCCGACTGGGCCGCCCGCTGGGAGATTCCCGCTCCCTGATCTTCCTTCCACGCATCTCACGCATCGAATAGGCCCACCATGACGCAGCCGCTGCATGAACCCGATCTCGCCCTGCACGTCGAGGACCTGACGGTCAGCTACCACAGCAAGCCGGTGCTGTGGGACATCGACTTCGACGTGCCGCCCGGGGTGATGGCCGGTATCGTCGGTCCCAACGGGGCCGGCAAGAGCACGCTGATCAAGAGCGTGCTGGGGCTGGTGCCCTCGGTGGCCGGCCACGTGCGGCTGTTCGGCCTGCCCTACAAGTCGCATCGCCGCCGCGTGGGCTACGTGCCGCAGCGCTCCAGCGTCGACTGGGACTTTCCCACCACCGCCCTGGACGTGGTCACCATGGGGCTCTATGGTCGGCTGGGCTGGCTCCGGCGTCCTGGCCGGCGCGAGCGCCGGGAGGCCATGTCGGCGCTGGAGCAGGTCGGCATGGCCGACCTCGCCGGACGCCAGATCAGCCAGCTCTCCGGTGGCCAGCAGCAGCGGGTGTTCCTGGCCCGGGCGCTGGTCCAGCAGGCCGATGTCTATTTCCTCGACGAGCCCATGGCCGGGGTCGACGCCACCACCGAGCGCGCCATCGTCGACATCCTTCGCCGCCTGCGCGACCAGGGCAAGACGCTGATCGTCGTGCACCATGACCTGCAGACGGTGCGCAGCTACTTCGACTGGCTGCTGCTGCTCAACGTGCGGGTCATCGCCCAGGGGCCGGTGCGCGAGGTCTATACCGCCGACAACCTGCGCCGCGCCTACGGCGGCCAGATCGCGCTGCTCGACGAAGCCGGCATGCTGGCCGGGGAGGGCGACGCCTCGTGATGGCCTCGCTGCTGAGCCTGTTGAACGACTACACCCTGCAGAACGTCATGGCCGGCGCCGCCCTGCTGGGGCTGATCAGCGGCGTGCTGGGCTGCTTCGCGGTGCTGCGTCGCCAGAGCCTGCTCGGCGACACCATGTCCCATGCGGCGCTGCCCGGGGTCTGTCTGGGCTTCATCATCGCCGGTGGGCGTCACATGGGCAGCATCCTGACCGGCGCGCTGGTGACCGGCGCCCTGGCGGCGCTGACGATGCTGCTGCTGACGCGCCTCAGCCGGCTCAAGACGGACGCGGCCCTGGGCATCGCCTTGAGCGTCTTCTTCGCTCTCGGGGTGGTGCTGCTGACCCATATCCAGGGCATGAACAACGCGTCCCAGGGCGGCCTCGACGCCTTCCTGTTCGGCCAGGCGGCGGCCACCCTGCGCGCCGACGTGTGGATCATGGCCGGCATCACCGCGATCGCCCTGGCACTGGTGGCGGTGCTGTGGAAGGAGTTCAAGCTGGTAACCTTCGACGCCGAGTTTGCCGCTTCTCTGGGCTTGCCGGTGGTCTGGCTCGAGGCGCTGCTGACGATGATGGTCGCGCTGGCCGTGGTGGTCGGCCTGCAGATGGTCGGCGTGGTGCTGATGGCGGCCATGATCATCGCCCCGGCGGTGGCGGCCCGGCAGTGGAGCCGGCGTCTCGAGGGCATGGTGACGCTGGCCGCGCTCATCGGTATGGCCGGTGGCGTGCTGGGCGCGCTGCTCAGTGCCCTGTCGCGTGGCCTGGCCACCGGACCGCTGATCATTCTCAGCGTCTCCGCCGTGGTGCTGCTGTCGATCGCCCTGGCGCCGGGGCGCGGCCTGGCATGGGAGGCACTGCGGCTGTGGCGGGGGCGTCGACGCCTGCGTCAGCAGCAGGTGCTGACCACCCTCTACGGGCTCGCCGCTCGCCACGAGGATCCGGTGTTCCGCTCCGAGCAGGGGCTGATCGACAGCTACCACGGGCTGCGCACCCGTACCGCGCTGCGCAAGCTCGAGCGTCGCGGCCTGGTCGAATGGGGCGAGGCGCCGCCGGGAGAGCCGGGGCCGTCGCGGCGCTGGCTGCTGACGCCGGCGGGTCGTGCCGAGGCCGAGCGGGTGCTGGCCTCGCTGTACGAGGAGGGCGCCTGATGCTGGCTGCGCTGTTCGACAATCCCGCGGCGATGATCATGCTGGTGGGCGCCCTGGTGGGCATCGCCTCGACCCTGGTGGGCACCTTCCTGGTGCTGCGCGGCAACAGCATGCTCTCGGACGCCATCGGCCACGCCATCGTGTTCGGCATCGTCATCGTGTGGCTGGTGACCCACCAGCAGAGCGGGCCGTTGCAGATCCTCGGTGCCGCGCTGACGGGGCTGCTCACGGTGGTGCTCACCGAACTGCTGGTCAGCACCCGGCGGGTCAAGCAGGACGCCGCCATCGGCCTGGTGTTTCCGGTGCTGTTCTCGATCGGCGTGCTGCTGCTCAATCTGTATGCCCGGGACGTGCACATCGACACCCATACCGTGCTGCTCGGCGAGATCGGCTTCGTGTGGCTCGATACCGTCACCCTGGGCGAGTATCGGGTGCCCCAGGCGCTGCTCTCGATGGGCGCCATGACGCTGCTCAACGCCGCCTTCGTCGGCTGTTTCTTCAAGGAGCTCAAGCTGGCCACCTTCGACGAGGGGCTGGCCCGGGCCCTGGGGTTGGCCCCGGGGCTGTTGTTCCATGGTCTGCTGCTGCTGACCAGCGGCACCGCGGTGGCGGCCTTCGACGCCGTGGGGGCGGTGCTGTTCGTGGCGTTCGTCATCGTGCCGCCGGCCACGGCCTATCTGCTGACCGACCGGCTGTGGCTGATGTTCGTCTACGGCATCCTGGTCTCGATACTGTCCAGCATCTCGGGCTATGTCCTGGCGGTGGCCTGGGACGTCTCGATCGGCGGCATGATGGCGGTGATGACCGGCGCGTTCCTGCTGGTGGCCTTCCTGGCCGGTCCACGTTACGGAGTGGTCGCCCAGTGGTTCCGGCGTCGCGGCCAGCGGCGCCTCAACGAGATCCGCACCCTGGCCGTGCACCTCTACAACCACGAGGGCAGCCCCGAGCAGCACGAGGAGAACGTCACCCGGGCGCTGCGCGAGCACCTGCTGTGGGACGATGCCAAGGCGCGCCGGGTGGTGGCGCGCAGCCGCGAGCAGGCGCTGATCGAGCGCAACGGCGAAGCGCTGCATCTGACCCCGGGCGGCCGCGAGCTGGCCCGGGAGATCCTCGAGCCGGGGCGTCGGGCCACGGACGGACAGGGGTAGGCGGCGCTCAGGCCTCGCCCGGCGGGAGGGGCTCGACCTCGACGGCGCGCCAGACGGGGCTCGGCGTGGCGCCGTCGCTTTCCAGGTCGGCGCAGGTGTCGAGACGCATCACGGTGTCGACCCGGCAGTGCACGACCAGCCGGCCGACATGGGCGCCGTCTTGCCAGTCGAACGTCAGCCGGCGGGCCTCGTCGTCGCCGTCCTCTGTCGCGAGGCGTGGCATCGCGACCCGCTCCCGGTTCTCGAGCCAGCCCAGCGCGGCGTGCTGGGCGCACTGCTGCACCGGCGACAGGTGGCCGTCGCCGCGGTAGCAGGGCAGGTAGGGCCTTCCCCGGGCCTCGGCTTCGAGCAGCGGCAGCACGTCGGCCTCGGTGATGCGCCCGTACTTGCGCAGCGCGGGAAACAGGATGGCGCTGGCGGCCAGCCGGCAGCCGCCCAGGTGGCTGCTCTCCCAGACCTCGAATGGCAGGTCGTGGGCGTCGATCGCCATGGCGAGCGCCTTGTAGGCGGCGAAGCCGAACTTGGCGCAGCACTTGTCCTTCTTGCCGTGGGTGCAGCACAGGAGCAGCGCGCCGGAGGGCGCCTCGGTCTCCCAGCGGGCCAACGATTCGCCGTTGTCGAAGGCGGCCAGGAACGCCGGCAGCGCCTCGCGCTCGACCTCGAAGCCGCGGTTCTCGGGCATCAGGTAGAGGCGATGGCGGTGGCTGGGGTGCCCGTGGCGGTGGATCAGGTTGACCCGGCGGCCGGCCTCGGCCAGGGCATCGAGCCGGGCCAAGATTTCTGCCGGCATGTCGCTGGCGTGGCGCAGGTTGCGCTGCCACTTGGCGCTCGGCCAAGCGAGCAGCAGATTGCGCTCGGCGTGTGTGGCGGTGCCAGCCAGGGGATCTTGGACGGCGGCGCTCTCGACCGCGCAGAAGCGCCGGCTCATGCGCTGACCTCGCGCTGGGCTTCTCGACGCGAGCGGGCCAGGGGCGACTGGAGAGGCACGCAAACCGGGCCGCCGCCCTGGGGATCGTCGATGACATGGGCATCGAGGTCGAAGACCCGCTTCAGGTTCTCGGCGGTGAACACTTCGGTAGGCGTGCCTCGCCGTTCGATGTGTCCGTCGCGCATCATCACCAGTTCGTCGGCATAGGCCGCTGCCAGGTTGAGGTCGTGCAGCACCACCAGCAGAGTGCGGCCCTGATCGTGGGCCAGTGCCACCAGCAGTTCCAGCAGTTCGACCTGGACCTTGAGGTCGAGGAAGGTGGTGGGCTCGTCGAGCAGGATCAGGTCCGTCTCCTGGGCCAGCACCATGGCGATCCAACAGCGCTGGCGCTGGCCGCCGGAGAGGGCGTCGACGCTGCGCTCGGCGAACTCCGTGACACCGGCGTAGGCCATCGCCTCGCGCACCGCGCGGGCGTCGCCCTCGGCGTCCTGGCGCCACAGCCGCTGGTGGGGGAAGCGGCCCATGGCCACGAGCTGGCGGACCGTCAGGCCCTCTGGGGCATCCGGCCCCTGAGGCAGGATGCCCAGGCGCTGGGCCACGTCCCGGGTGCGGCGACGGTGGATGTCCTGGCCGTCGAGGTAGACCCGGCCGCCGTCCGGCGTCAGGGTCCGCGCCAGGGTCTTCAGCAGTGTCGACTTGCCACAGCCGTTGGGGCCGAGCAGCACCGTCAGCTTGCCTTCGGTCACCGCCAGGTCGACGCCGTCCAGCACGGGGCGGGCGTCGTAGCCGGCACGCAGGGCTTCGCCCGTCAGGCGGGCCGTCGGGGCGGCGATCTTGGACATGGGAAAGTGTCGATCCGGGCTGGAAGGAGGCAGGGCAAGGTAAGACAAAACATTCTCATTTTCAACGTATGCCGGGCCGGCGGCCGAGACTGCCTCGGGCGCCCGTCCGCCGGGCGCTGTCGTCGTGTGCTGGCTCCGTTTCAACGGCGGCTGCGATACAGCAGATAGACGAAGAAGGGCGCGCCCACGCCCGAGACGAAGATGCCGGCCGGCAGGTCCTTGGGCAGGAACGCCACCCGCCCCAGCAGGTCGGCGTATAGCACGATCAGGGCGCCGATCAGCGCGGCGACGGGCGCCAGCCGAGCGAAGCCGCGGCCCACCAGGCGCGCCGCGATATGGGGTGCGATCAGGCCCACGAAGCTGAGCCCGCCGGCGAAGGCCACGGCCGCGCCGGCCAGCGCCACGCTGCAGGCCATCAGCAGCAGCCGGCTGCGCAGCAGGTTCACGCCGAGCCCCAGGGCCACGTGATCGCCCAGCGCCATGGCGTCCATGTGTCGCGACTGAGTCAGGCACAGCGGCACGGCGACCAGCAGCCAGGGCAGCAGGCCCATCACGTCCGGCCACTGGGCGG
This sequence comes from Halomonas sp. HG01, assembly GCF_000968715.2. NCBI lineage: Bacteria > Pseudomonadati > Pseudomonadota > Gammaproteobacteria > Oceanospirillales > Halomonadaceae > Halomonas > Halomonas sp. HG01. The sequence continues at coordinate 763,502 of NZ_CP022134.1, forward strand.
CATAGAGGCTGCCGGTCAGCCACACGTAGGCGCCCATGGCGGCGCTGTCGTCGCTGATCACGATCAGCAGTGTCGTCATGGCGCCCATGGCGGCGGAGAGCCCGATGCCGACCAGCACCATGCGCGACGGCGAGAGGCCGCGCCGCCAGGCCAGCGAGAACACCAGCAGGGCGCTGAGCAGCGCGCCGCCGAGCGCCGAGGCCGGCAGCCACTGGCGGTCAAGGCCGGCTCCGATCAGCGCGAGGAAGGCCACGGCGGCCAGGGCGGCGCCGCTGGTGATGCCGATCACGTCCGGCGAGGCCAGCGGATTGCGCACGATGCCCTGGAGGATGGCGCCCGCTACGGCCAGCGCCGCGCCGACCAGCACGGCCAGCAGCAGGCGCGGCAGGCGCAGTTCCCAGACGATGAAGGCGATGTCGCTGTGCCGGGGCGCCATCAGCGCATGCACGACCTCATCGAAGGCGGTGGGGAAGCTGCCGAGGGTCAGCGACAGGCCGACGCTGGCCAGCAGCGCCAGGCCCAGCAGCGCGAGCACGATGGCGTGGCGCGATGCCCGGGATTTGCCGTCGTCGTCAGCCGGGTGTGGCAGGGAAGAGGAAGGCGTCATGAGCGGGCCGATGTCCTGCGTGCCAGATGAATGAAGAAGGGCGTGCCGATCAGCGCGGTCATCACGCCCACCGGCACGTCCTGCGGGGGCATCAGGAAGCGCGAGGCGACGTCGGCCAGCAGCAGCAGACTGGCGCCCAGCAGTGCGCAGGCCGGCAGCAGCCAGCGATGGTCGACGCCGAACAGGCATCGCGCCATGTGCGGCACGATGAGGCCGACGAAGCCGATCATGCCGGCCAGCGCCACCGAGCCGCCGGCGAGCAGGATCACCGCCAGGCCGAGCAGCAGCTTGACGGTGCCGGCGCGCAGGCCCAGCCCCTGCACCGTCTCGTCGCCCAGCATCAGGGCGTTGGCGTGGCGGACCAGCGCAGCGCACAGCAGCAGGGCGGCGCCGAACAGCGGCAGCAGCGGCACCACCAGCGACAGCTCGCGCCCGGAGACGGAGCCGGCCAGCCAGTACAGCACGCTCTCGAAGCTCTGCCGGTCGACGATCAGCAGGCCTTGGCTGAACGAGACGAACATGGCGCTGACGGCCACGCCCGCCAGCACCACTCGCAGCGGCGACAGCTCGCCGCGTCGGCCGCGGCTCAGCAGCGCGATCAGGCCCGCGGCGACGAAGCCGCCCAGCAGTGCGGCCCAGACGATCTCGCCCGGCGCATGCAGGGGCAGCCACGAGACCGCTATCACCACGAAGAACATGGCCCCAGCGTTGATGCCCAGCAGGCTCGGTGAGGCCAGGGGGTTACGGGTCAGGGTCTGCATCAGGGCGCCAGCGATGGCCAGGCTAGCGCCGACCAGGGCGGCGATCACCGCCCGCGGCAGGCGCTCGGTGCGAATGATGAGATGCGCGACCCGGGCGGGATCGTAGTGCCAGAGGGCCTGCAGAAAGGTCGGTGCCGGGATCTCCGTGGTGCCCAGCATCAGGCTCGCGACGAACGCCGCCGCCGCCAGCATCAGGCCCAGTAGCAGCCCGGCGAGGCGCGATCGTCGGCCGTTCAGCATGCGACGGCCTCCTCGTCGGGCGCCGCGCATGACGAGGCCGGTGGCGTCAGCCCGTAGTGGGCATAGAGATCGTCGAGCATGGCGTTGGCGGCCAGGATGCCGCCGCCCATGATCCAGTTCACCGCATCCACCTCGAACACGCGGTCATGGCGTACCGCGTTCAGGCGTTGCCACAGCGGGTGGGAGCGCCAGTGGCGGTAGTTGCGGGCAATGGCGGGATCGTCCGGTTCCAGCAGCACGAAGATCACGTCGGCATCGATGACCGGAATGTTCTCCTCGCTGGTCAGCTTCATGCCCCAGCCCTGGTCCTGCACGGAGCTCGGCTGTTCGAAGCCCAGCTCGTCGAGAATCGAGCCGGCGAAGCCGGTGGAGTAGATGCGCACGTGGTCGCTCTTGAAGCGCACCACGGCGGCCCTCTGCGGCCAGGCGTCGCCCAGCGCGCGCCGGATGCGGCGGCGGAAGTCGGCCACACGGGCGTCCCAGTCGTGGAGCAGCGCCCGGGCACGCGCCTCCCGGCCCGTGGCCTTGGCCAGCAGCCTCAGGCTGGCCTTGAAGTCGAAGACGCTTTCGCTTGCCACCGTCGGTGCCATGGCCTCGAGCAGCGGCCGGACTCGCTGATGGCGAAAGCGCGTGGCTACGATTAGGTCCGGGTCCAGCCAGGCGATCTTCTCGAGGTTGGGCTGGGTCTCCAGGCCGACGTGCACCACGCCATCCAGAGCCTCGCGCAGATAGCGATACATCGGCGGTTCCAGCCACGAATCGACGACGCCGACCGGAGTGATGCCGAGCGCCACCGCGCTGTCTGTCGCGCCCTGGTAGAGGGTGACGACGCGCTGTGGCATGTCGGGAACGGACGTGTCACCGAAAGCGTTGGTGACGCCATGGCCGCCGGAGGGCACGTCGGCGGCGACGGCGCCTAGCGGCATCAGCAGGGCCAGCAGCGCTGCCAGCCATCGGCGCAGGCGAACGGCGTCCGTCCAAGCGCGATTCGAGTGGGAAGCAGTGTCGGGCATCGCGATCGGGCCAGCAGGAAACGGAAAGGAGCGGCATCCTGAGATGCCGCTCATGAAAGGCGTCATACGACGGCGGCTCAGAAGTTGAGCTGATAGCTCAGGGTCAGAGTGCGGCCGCGACCCTTGAAGTAGTACTCGTCGCTGTTGCGGGCGGCCTGGGAGTAGTAGGTGAAGTAGTCCTCGTCGGTGAGGTTCTCCACGCCCAGGCTGGTGCGGCCCACCGGCAGGCGATAGGTCAGCGAGGCGTCGACCAGGCCGTAGCCGTCGAACTCCAGCTCGGGGTCGTCGACGCTTCGGTTGAAGTAGCGGCTGAACTGCAGATGCGTGGAAAGCTCGTCGTTCCAGGCCGCGCTCCAGGCCAGCTTGAGGGTGTCCGGAGCGATGTTGATGCCGGTCAGCTCGGTGTCGACGCTGCCGTCGCCGTCGGTGTCCGACTCGCCTTCGGCGTGGGTGTAGGACAGCCGCAGCCGGTGGCGATCGCTGACCCGGGCCTCGCCGGTGACCTCGACGCCCTGGATCTCGGTCTTCTCGCGACTGCCGACCCAGGTGCCGTTCTCGAAGGCCAGGCGCTCGCCGTAGTCGGAGTTCGACTCGTAGTAGCTCAACTCGAGGCCGTAGCGATCCCAGTCGAAGCGGGCGCCGATCTCGCGGTTATCGGTGACGATGGGCTGCAGCTGCAGCAGGCCGTCAACGCTCTGGCCGGGTTCGCCGATGCCGCGTAGCACGCGGCCCACGTCCGGCATGCCGAAGCCTTCGGAGTAGTTGGCGTAGAGCTGCGCCCACTCGGTGGCCTGATAGACGATGCCTGCGTTGTACAGCGTCTCGTCGAAGTCGGGCGTGCCGCCCTCGACGCTGACGTTGTCCTGGGTGACGTTGCTGCGGTCGATGGTCGAGAAGTCGTCGACGTCGAGCTCGGCGCGCTCGTGGCGCACGCCGGCGTGCAGGCTGACCGCATCGGTCAGGCTGTAGTCGCCCTGCAGGAAGGCGGCGACGTTGCGGAACTGCGTCTCCGGTACGTAGGTGCGGTCGGTGTGCACCAGCATCTGCCGCGTCTCGTCCTCGAGCAGGTCGAGGCCGGTGGTCAGGGTCAGGCGATCGTTCAGCAGGCCGTCGCGGGACAGGGTGAACTTGGCGCCGACCTTGTCGGACTCGTTGCGGGTCTGGTCGTAGCGGGTCGTGCCGTCGTCGCCCTGGTAGGGGAAGTAGGGCGTGGTGCCGAACTGGGCCCGGAAGCGCTGGGTATAGAGCTGAGCGTCTACGCTGTTGCCGAGCCAGTCGTCATGGGAGTACGACAGCCGGGCGGTGGTGACCTCGTTGAAGCCGGGATCGCCGATCGGATCGCCCTTGCGCGCGGTGGTCGCGATGCCCGCGTCGCGGTCGCCCGTTACCGGGACATAGTCTCCGTTGCCCTCCAGCTCGAAGCGGTTGAGCGAGACCTCGACGTTCTGGCGATCGTCGATCCAGTAGCCCGCCTTGGCCATCAGGTCGTAGCTCTCGGCGTTCTGGATCTCGCCGGGATAGGCGATGCCGACCTCGTCGTCGCTGCCGTCGTAGAAGACGCCCCGCTCCTGGCGGCTGGCGGCCAACACATAGTCCCAGTCGCCGGTCTGGCCGCTCAGGCGATAGTCCAGCTTGTGGCCGAAGCCCTCGGACTCGAAGTCGTCGTCGCTGGTCAGGCTGATGCCGGCGTGCTGGCTCACCCCGGCGCCGTCGGGACGCTTGGTCACGTAATTGATGATTCCGCCGGTGGCGCCCAGACCGTGCTCGGCGCTGGCGCCGTGGATGACTTCGATGCGCTCGACCATCGAGAGGTCGATGGTGTAGCTGTCACGCCCGCTGTCGCGCAGTGGGTTGGACTGGGGCACGCCGTCGACCAGGAACAGCGGTGCGCGACCGCGGAAGGTCTCACCGGCGTTGGAGAGCTTCTGGCGGCTGGGCGAGTAGGAGGGAATCAGGTTGCTGAGCACCTGGCCCGGATCCTGGGTGATGGCCAGCTGCTGCTCGATCTGTTCGCGGGTGATGACGGTGACCTTCTGGGGCGTCTCGTCCACGCGGCTTTGATTGCGCTTGGCGGTGATCACCAGCGGGTTCATGGCCTGGGCATCGGTCGCGTTCGGCGCCTCGCTGGCGGACTGGGCCAGCGCCGTGACGGGCAGGGTGAAACCGAGGACGAGCGGCAGCATCGGCAGCCGCTGGAGATGCGGATGTCGGAGAGTGGGCATGTCGTGATGATCCCTTGTTCGATCCGGGGGATGGTTATCGTTGTGTGTCGAGGCCGATAGTATGTCTCGATATTGCAAACGATAATTCTTTTCATTGTGTTGCGCAATTCGGGAAGGCGTGTCCCGTGTGACGCAAGATGGCGGCATCGCCGTGCCCGCATTGACGCCTGCCCTCACAGGCGGACAATGCCTCCTTTCCTATCGCCCCATAACAAGGATGCATCGTGGAACTGCTGCGCGTCGTCTATCGCCATTACCGCTGGCCCTTCCTCGGCGTGATGCTGCTCAGCCTGGCCAGCGCCGGGCTTGGCATCGGTGCCATCGCCTTCATCAACCGGCGGCTGATCGACACCGTCGGCGATCCTGCCGGCGTGCTGCCAGCCTTCCTCGGCGTGGTGGTCGCGCTGCTGGTGGTGACGCTGGCCTCGCAGCTGGCGCTGACCATCCTCGGCCATCATTTCGTCCACGGGCTGCGCGGGCGGCTGGTGAAGCAGATCCTCGATACCGACGTCGAGCGCCTCGAGCGCCTCGGCAGCGCCGAACTGCTGGCCAGCCTGTCGAGCGACATCCGCAACGTGACCATCGCCTTCGTGCGCCTGCCGGAGCTGATCCAGGGCCTGGTGCTGACCGTCGGCTCGGCGCTTTATCTGGGCTGGCTGTCGCCGGGCCTGCTCGTGGTCACGGCCGCCTGGCTGGCCGTCACCATCGCCGTCAGCTCCTGGCTGGTGGCGCGGGTCTATCGGCATCTCTCGCGGGTACGCGAGAGCGAGGACCGGCTCTACCGCGACTACGAGGCGGTCATCCACGGGCGCAAGGAGCTGGCGCTCAACCGCGGACGGGCGCGGCGCCTCTACGACGAGCGCTACGAAGTCGACGCCCGCGACTACCGCGGCCAGATCATCCGCGCCGACACCTACCACCTGAGCGCGATCAACTGGTCGAATATCATGATGCTCGGCGCCATCGGCGTGGTGTTCTTCCTTGCCAACGGCCTGGGCTGGGCCAGCACCTCGGTGGCGGCGACCTACTCGCTGACCCTGCTGTTCCTGCGCACGCCGCTGCTGCAGGCCATCGGCGCGCTGCCGACGCTGATGAGCGCCCAGGTGGCTTTCGACAAGATCGCGGCGCTCGAACTGGCCGAGGCCGAGCGCGATTTCGCGGTGGCCGAGGCCGAGCCGGGCGACTGGCAGACCCTGAGCCTGCACGGCGTGCGCTTCGCCTACACCGGCGCGGACGGTGAGGCCGGCTTCGCCGTCGGCCCCCTGGACCTGACGCTGCGGCGCGGCGAGATGGTGTTCCTGATCGGCGGCAACGGCAGCGGCAAGTCGACCCTGGCCAAGCTGCTGACGGGCCTCTATCGGCCCCAGGAGGGCGAGCTGCTGCTGGACGGCGAGCCGCTGAGGGATGCCGCGTCCTACCGGCAGCGTTTCTCCGCGGTGTTCAGCGATTTTCACCAGTTCGCGGATCTGGTCGGGCCCGAGGGCGCCCAGGCCGACCCCGCCCTGGTCGAGGCGTGGCTGGAGGAGCTGGCGATGCGCGACAAGCTGGCCTTCGACGGCCAGAGCGTGACCAATCCCGAGCTCTCCCAGGGGCAGCGCAAGCGGCTGGCGCTGCTGATGGCGGTGGCCGAGGAGCGCGACCTGCTGCTGCTCGACGAGTGGGCCGCCGATCAGGACCCGCAGTTCCGCCGGGTCTTCTATCGCGACCTGCTGCCGCGGCTGCAGGCGATGGGAAAGACGGTGTTCGCCATCAGCCACGACGACCATTACTTCGATCACGCCGACCGGCTGCTGGAGATGCATGGTGGCAGGCTGAGCGAACTGACGGGCGACCAGCGGCTGAGCGTCAGCCGGGACGCGGTGGCCCGGCTCGACGAAGTGAGGGGGTAGCCGGTCGGAGGGGCGGGATGCGTCATATTTGTTTCCGCAAATAAAAGCCATTAGCATCTGTGTGCCGCCGTCTCGAACGTGGCGTTCCGCGCTGGCGGCTCCCTTGTCCCCCGAATCGTAAGGCACACACCAATGACTCGCGTATCCCGCCGCTCGTGGCGGCTGTCCCCCCTGACCGCCGCCGTCCGCTATGGCCTCGGCTTCACCCTCATCGGCGCCGCCGGCGCGGCGCTGGCCCAGCAGGACGCCACGGAGGTCGAGACCGACACCGTCGTCGTCAGCGCCACCGCGCTCAAGGTCGCGACGCCGACCATCGAGACGCCGCGGGCCGTGTCCGAGGTCGGGCGCGACGAGCTGGATCGGCGCGCCGTCGACAAGTACGACGAGACCTTCCGCTACCGTTCCGGGGTGGTCTCCCAGCCCTACGGGTCGGATAACAACGCCGACTGGATGTTCCTGCGGGGCTTCAGCGCCGAAGGCTCGACCTACCAGGACGGCCTGCGCCTGTTCCGTACCGGCGGCTACTTCTGGTGGATGACCGAGCCCTACGGACTTGAACGGGTGGAGCTGCTCAAGGGCCCTTCCTCGATTCTCTACGGCGAGGCGCCTCCCGGCGGGCTGGTCAACGCCGTCAGCAAGCGTCCTACGGCCGAGCCGCAAGGCGAGATCGAACTTCAGGTGGGCAACAAGGGGCATCGTCAGATCGGCATCGACACCTCCGGTCCGGTGTCAGGCCGTGACGACATGCGCTACCGCGTCGTGGGCATGGTGCGCGAGGGGGACGGCGAGCTCGACGGCACCGACATGGACCGCTATTACTTCGCCCCGAGCCTGGCCGTCGATGTCTCCGAGGACACCACGGTGACCTTCCTGGCCAGCGTCCAGAAGGACGACGGCGTGCCGACCACGGGGTTCTTCCCCGCCTACGGCACGGTCGAGGGGACGCCCTTCGGCAAGATCGATCCCGAGACCAATCTCGGCCAGCCCGACTATGACAATCTCGACCAGCGCCAGCTTTCCCTGGGCTACGAGCTCGAGCATCGCATCAACGATACCTGGGAGTTCCAGCAGAACTTCCGCTACAGCAACCTCGATCTCGAACTGCGTTCGGTCTATCCCAACTCCTACGTGACGCCGCCGCGCAGCATCTCGCGTGGCGTCGTCGACCGTGACGGCGAATATGACGCCTTCACGCTCGATAACCGCTTCATCGCGCGGACCTATACCGAGAACACCGAGAACACCCTGCTGCTCGGGGCCGGCTATCAGCGCCTGGATCTCGATTACGACAACGCGGACAGCTTCCGCACCCTGGGCGATGGATCGTCCTACTTCGTCAACATCGACACCGTGGACATGTTCGATCCGGATCACCGGGCCTTCCGCGAGCCGGAGACCGGTGACCCGACGCATCACGACGTCGAGAAGGAGCAGGTCGGCGTCTACGTGCAGGACCAGTTCCGCCTGAATGACAAGTGGATCTTCCTGGCCGGTGCGCGCTACGACAGCGTCGACAGCCGCGACGTCTATCGCGACGAGACCGGCCGCTCACGCGAGGGCTACGCCGACGATCAGGTCTCGCTGACCGGCGGCGTCATGTACCTGGCCGACAACGGTCTGTCGCCCTACGTCAGCTACAGCGAGTCGTTCACGCCCCTGGCCAGCACCGATGCCAGCGGCGAGAGCTACGAGCCGCTGGAGGGTCGCCAGTTCGAGGTGGGCGTCAAGTATGCGCCGCCGGGCTTCGACGGTTATGTGACCGTGTCGGCGTTCGATCTGGAGGAGAGCAATACGCTGATCACCAGTTCTGCCGGTGCTCAGCGACAGATCGGCGAGCGCAGCTCGACCGGGATCGAGATCGAAGGTGTGGGCTATCTCACCGACAACCTCAAGCTCACGGCGTCCTACACCTACACCGATACCCGAGTCGATGTCAGCGAGGAACAGCAGGACGAGCATGCCCCGCTTGTGCCGTACAACATGGCCTCGGCCTGGCTCGACTATGACTTCGCCGGTGCACTGCACGGTCTGTCGGTCGGCGGTGGCGTGCGCTATGTAGGCTCCAGCGCCAACAGCCCGGATGCGGGCGAGACTTACAAGGTGCCGTCCTACACCCTCTACGATGCCGTGGTGCGCTACGACGTCAACGAGCACTGGGGCGCGCAGCTCAACGTCAACAACCTGACCGACGAAGAGTACGTCAGCGGCTGTGACTTCTACTGCTACTACGGCGAATCGCGCAGCGTGATCGGCAGCCTGAGCTACCGCTTCTGAGTCGCTTCTCTTGCCCGAAAAGCAAAGCGCCCGGCCATGGCCGGGCGCTTTGCGTCTGGGCAGGCACTCCCATGTGAGCGTCGTGTCCCGCTAGCCGCCGAAAGGCGAGGGCGAGGTCGTGGGGGCGCCCTCGAGCAGCGGCGGCGCGTCGGGTGACTGGGCCCCGGCCACGAACAGTGAAAGCCCCAGCATCAGGATGAGGGCACCGCCTGCGAAGCCGGCCGCTCTCAGGCAGCGTTCCAGGGTCGCGCCACGCGTCGAACGCTGCAGGCGGCGCTCGGCCCAGCCCCGGGCCATCACGCTGGCCAGGGCCAGCGCCGAGACCGTCAGGGCGGTACCGGCAGCCATGGCCAGCACCGCCAGCACACCGCTCCAGTAGTGCCCCAGCAGCGAGGCGGCGCCGACCAGCAGCACGCTGCCGCTGCAGGGACGCATGCCGATCGAGGCCACCACGGCCAGGGCACCGCGCCAGTCCGAGGCCTGTTGGGGCGTCAGATGGTGGGCGCAGTCACACTCGTGCGGGTCATGGTCATGGTCATGGTCATGGTCATGGTCATGGTCATGAGAGCCTGGCGCGTGCCGATGGCCGGCCAGGGCCCGCCAGCACAGCCAGAGCCCGAGTGCCGCGACGAGCAGGTAGCTGGCCTGCTCCAGCCATACCACCGAGCCCATGGCCTGGCGGGTCAGCCAGCCCAGTCCATGGACCAGCACCGTGACCAGGCCGATGGCCACCAGGGCCTGCAGCAACGAGGCCAGACAGGAGAGCAGCAGGGCCCGGCGCAGCGCGCCGCCCTGGCTGAGCAGGTAGGTGCCGAGCACCGCCTTGCCGTGGCCCGGGCCGGCGGCATGGAAGACCCCATAGCCGAAGCTGAGGCCCAGCAGGCCCCACCAGGCGGCCGCCGTCGGGGCAGCGTCGAGGGCCGCGATCGCCTCCGTCAGGGCGCGGTGCAGGTCGCGCTGCCAGGCGACCAGTTGCAGGCTGGCCTCCTGGCCCAGCGTGACCCAGGCCGCGGCGAGCAGCGCCAGGGCGAGTCCGCCAATGACCACGGGGCCGAGCCACCGGGGGCGAGGCCGAGCCCTGTCGGCCGGGTTCATGGATGATCGCATCGTATCTCTCCAGTTTCCGCGAAGAAGCGGCCGAGCCCTTCTTCCGCCTGTTCGCCGCGATCCAGCATGGCCGCCTCGGCGACCTTCGCTGGATCGGGATCGGCGGCGATGATCCGGGTACGGCAGCCGTCTTCTTCGACCGTCAGCGCGTCCGGCCTGGGCGTGTCGCCGTCCGCCTCGTGCACGACCTCGAGGTAGTAGGTCGGGTCATAGATGCGGTAGCGCACCGGCGACTCGTCCAACGGAAGGGGATTGGCCAGCGGTAGTCGAAACATCAGCTCGACGCGACCGCCGCGTGCCAGGGTGGTGAAGTCGTCGACGTCGCCGAGCTCGACCGGCTGGCCGGCCCGGGTCACGTGGGTGAAATAGCGCTTCGGGGCCAGGGTATTGCGGATCTCCACCCCCAGCTGGTCGAGACGCGCCGCCATCGGTTCGTCGCCCTGGGCGGCGCGAAGTTCTTCCAGCAGCAGCTGGCTGTAGAACGGATCCAGTCGCCAGCGCTGCTGAAGGGCCTCGGCACGTCCTTGGGTATCCGTTATCACCTTCACCGAGACGTCCACCCAGCCGTGGGGATGCGCGGCCCCCGTCAGCGGGAAAAGCGCCAGGGCGCAGGCGATGCCACAGGCGAGCCGGCCTTGCCAGCGATCGGCCCATCGGCGGGCCCGGTTATCGAGATGGCTCATAGCCGTCGCATCCCCCACATGAAATAGGCGCCGCCGATCAGCGAAGCGACCAGGCCGGCAGGAATCTCCTGGGGGAACAGTAACTGGCGGCCCAGCCAGTCCGCCAGCACCATCAGCAACGCGCCGGTCAGGGCGGCCCCGGCGAGATGCGTCCGGGCGCGGGTGAAGCCCAGCAGCCGTGCCATGTGGGGAGCGAGCAGGCCGACGAAGGACAGCGGCCCGACCACCAGGGTGGCGGCGGCGGTCAGCAGGGCGACCAGCAGCAGCAGGCCGAGCCGCGCCCGACGCAGCGGGATGCCGAGCGCGGCGGCCGTGGCGCCGCCCAGCGGCAGGATGTCCAGCCAGCGGGTGAGCGGCGCGGCGATGACCGCCAGCACCACGGCCGCGCCGGCGACCGTCACGGCGCTCGCCGCATCGACATAGTAGGTGGAACCGGAGAGCCAGGCGATGACCTGCTGGCCGCGCGGGTCGCCGCCGGCCAGCACCACGGCCTTGACCGCCTCGAACAGCGCCGTGATCGCCACCCCGGTGAGCAGCAGCCGTTCGGGCTGAAAGCCGCTCTTGCGGTTGACGATTACCAGCACCGCCAGGGCGGCGAGGGCGCCCAGCACCCCGGCGCCGACCAGTGCCAGGTTGCCCGGCGACGGCAGCAGGAAGATCGCCGCCATGAGGGCGATGGCGCTGCCGCCGCTGATCCCCAGGATCTCGGGGCTGGCCATGGGGTTGGCGGTGAGGCGCTGGATCAGGGTCCCGGCGACGGCCAGCATCAGCCCGCAGCCGGCGGCGGCGAGCAGCCGTGGCCAGCGCCACTCGAGCAGGTCGGTGTTCAGGGGCGAGGCCCACTGCCAGCCGTCGGCGCCCTGGCCGGCCAGCGCCGCCACCGCGGCCATCGCGACCAGGGCGAGGGACAGGCCGACGATCAGCCGTCGTGGGGCAGGATGCCGCATGGCGGGCGTGCCGGCGTGGCGCGGCGGCGCCGAGCCGTTGAGGCGCAGGCGCGGAATCAGCCACAGCAGCAGCGGCGCGCCCAGGGCGGCGGTGGTGGCGCCGGTGGGAATCAGCGTCGGCAGGGTGCCGGCGTAGCGCTGCAGCAGCTGGTCGGTGGTGGCCAGCAGCAGGGCGCCGAGCAGCGTCGACCACAGCAGCCGCGTGCCCAGCCGGCGGGCCCCGGCCAGGCGCACGATGTTGGGCGCCGCCAGGCCGATGAAGCCGATGACACCCACCGTGCTGACCACGCAGCCGGTGAGGAACACCGCCAGGCCGAGCCCGGCCAGGCGCAGCCACTTGAGCGACACGCCGAGGCTGCGGGCGCCGGCTTCGTCGAGCTCCAGTACCGCCAGCGGGCGCAGCAGCCAGAAGGCGCCGAGGACGCCCAGCGCCAGGCGCGGCGCGAGGAAGGCGGCGTCGCTCCAGCCGTTCTGGGCCAGCGAGCCGGCGCCCCAGATCAGCAGACCCTTGAGCGCCTCCTGATGAAACAGCAGCAGCACCATGGCCAGGGCGCCGAAGTAGAGGTTGACCACCAGCCCGCCGAGCACCACCACCACCGGCGACAGGCCGCGTCGCCAGGCCAGCGCGAATACCAGCCCCATGGCCAGTCCGCCGCCGGCCAGTGCCACCCATTCGCGGCCCAGGGCCAGCAGCCCGGGGGCCAGCAGGCTGGCGGCCATCAGCGCCAGGTTGGCGCCGCTGGCCACGCCCAGGGTGGTGGGCGCCGCCAGCGGGTTGCGCAGCACCTGCTGCATCAGCACCCCGGCCAGCGCCAGGCCACCGCCGGCCATCAGCGCCATGACCAGCCGCGGCCACCAGGCGAAGTGCAGCACCAGGGTTTCCGATGAGGCGTCGGGGATCGTCACCAGCGACGACAGCCCGGTCACGAGCCCCGTGCTCGACGTCAGGTGGGCCAGAGCGAGGCCCGCGGTGAGCAGGCCCAGCAGCAGGCAGGCGCGGCCCGGCGTCAGCCGGCGTGAAGGTGTGGCGTGGGCAAGCGCATCAGCGGACATCGTCGTTCTCCAGGGCGGTGGCCAGCTGTTCGGCGAAGCGCTGGGCGGAGGGCAGAGCGCCGAAGCTCCACACCGGGGGCAGGATCAGCGGCTCGCCGCGGCTGCGTTCGACCAGCCTCCGCCACAGGCCGCTGTCGGCCAGGGTCTCGCGCACGCCGGCCGGATAGGGTTCGACCACCACCAGCCGGGCGTCGAGGCCGGCCAGGGCCTCGATGCCGACCAGCGAGAAGCCCCAGGCGTTGGTGACGCCGTTCCAGGCGTTCTGAAGCCCCAGGCGGTCGAGCACCGCCTGATAGAGGCCGTTGTCGCCGAACACCCGCACGTGGCGGGCGTCCATGAACTGCACGACGAGCAGCGGTGGGGCGTCGTCCCCGAGGCGCTGCTCGAGGCGCGTCAGACGCGACTCGGTGTCCTCGATCAGCCGCTCGCCGGCCTTGGGCCGTTCGACGATATCGGCGACGCGGCGCGTCAGCTCGCGCATCTCCGTCCAGGTGTCCCGGCCGGGGGTATAGAGCGTCAGGGTGTCCACCGGGGCGATCGCCTCGAGGCGCGGGGCGAGGTTGGCGAACATCGGCGAGATCAGGATGCGCTCGGGATCGAGGTCCGCCAGCAGCTCCAGATTGGGCTGGGAGCGCAGGCCGAGGTCGATCACCGCGTCCGGCAGCGCCGGCTCGCCCACCCAGGCGTGATAGGCGTCGAGCTGGGCCAGCGCCGCGGGCGGAGCCTCGAGGGCGGCCAGGGTCTCGGCCAGGGTCCAGTCGAGGGTCGCCAGCCGCGGTGATGCCAGATGTGGTGAGTCGGCCAGCGCCGGCAGGGCGGTGAAGAGCGTGAGCAGCATGACGAGCGAGCCGGCGAGCCAGCGGCGGGCCCGTCGACGAAGGCGGCGGGGAGGAGACAAGCGGAACTCCATGAACGAGTGACGAGCGAGTGATGGAATCAGTGGGCGATGGCGACCCGGTGCTCGCCGACGGGATGGTGCATCACGTGCATGGGAATGCCGTAGATCGCTTCCAGGGTGTCGCCGGTCATCAGCTCGGCCGGTGTGCCCTGGGCCAGCACCCGGCCGCCGTGCAGCGCCACCAGGCGGTCGCAGTAGCGCGAGGCCATGTTGATGTCGTGCAGCACGATGATCACGCCGAGGCCCAGCTCCTGGGAGAGCCGGCGGGTCAGGGCCAGCACCTCGACCTGGTGGGCGATGTCCAGCGCCGCCAGCGGTTCGTCGAGCAGCAGGAAGCGGCTGCCCTGGGCCAGCAGCATGGCGAGCCACACGCGCTGGCGCTCGCCGCCGGAGAGGGTGTCCACCAGGCGGTCGGCGAAGGCTTCGGTGTGGGTCAGGGCGATGGCGCGCTCGACCTGCTCACGATCCTCGCGGGTATGGCGCCCCAGCAGGCCGCGCCAGGGGTAGCGGCCGAAGGCGATCAGCTCGCGGCAGGTCAGGGTCTCGGCGCTGGGCAGGTGCTGGGGCAGGTAGGCCACCTGGCGGGCGAACTCGCGGTGGCCCCAGTCGCCGAGCGGCCGGCCGTCGAAGCGGATGACGCCCTGGCTGGCGGGCTGCTGCTGAGCCAGCAGCTTGAGCAGCGTCGACTTGCCGGAGCCGTTATGGCCGATCAGGCCGTGGACCCGGCCTTCCTCGAAGCGAAGATCGGTGGGATGCAGCAGGCGTTTGCCGTTGACCTCGAAGGTCGCGGCCTGGGCGTCGAACATGGTGGGCTCCGTGGATCGTCGGCGGCGCGAGGGCATCACGATGGGCGAGGGCTGCGCACCCGCGTGAGGTTACCTTCGATACGAATGGTTATCAAATCTCGTCGGGATGGAGCTGGCTATTTATTGATATTGGTTTTCATTTCGTTTTGTGAGGCGTAGTCTGAGGCTTGGTCGTTCGTTTCATCTCTCGTCTCTCTACGTCTCTCTACGACTCTCTCGACCGACCCTCTCGAAAAAGGAGCCGCCGCCATGCCGCATGCGTTGCCCGAACTGCCCTATGCCTACGATGCCCTCGAACCGCATCTCGATGCCCTGACCATGGAGATCCACCATTCCCGGCATCATCAGACCTACGTCAACAACCTCAACGCCGCCCTGGAAGGCACCGGCCTCGAGGACGTGCCGGTGGAGGCGCTGGTCGCCGATCTCGACCGGGTGCCCGCCGACAGGCGCCAGGCGGTGATCAACAACGGCGGCGGTCACGCCAACCACTCGCTGTTCTGGCGGGTGATGTCGCCCGAGGGCGGCGGGGCGCCGACCGGGCGGGTGGCGGCGGCCATCGAGCGAGAGCTGGGCGGCGTCGAGGCCTTCCAGCAGGCCTTCACCCAGGCCGCCGTCTCCCGCTTCGGCAGCGGCTGGGCCTGGCTCAGCGTGACCCCGAAGGGCGCGCTGGTGGTGGAGAGCACCGCCAATCAGGACAGCCCGCTGATGCACGGCAACACGCCGTTGCTGGGCCTGGATGTGTGGGAGCACGCCTACTATCTGAAATTCTGGAACAAGCGCCCCGAGTACATCGCCGCCTTCTACGAGGTGGTCGACTGGAGCGAGGTCGAGCGGCGCTATCTCGCCGCCATCGGCTGAGCGGCGATCCTTCCGCCATCTTGTCCTCCCGGGCCCTGCCGGGAGGACAGTCCCGCGACGACGGGGTATGGTAGCCGTCTCGTCCAGACCGCCGGGCCTCCCAGGGCCCGGCGGTCTCGTGTCGTTCACCGGACAGCCGCCACAGAGAGAGTCCCCATGTCGAATATGAGAAGCTTCGAGGCGCTGGGCCGCCTGCTTCGCTATGCCCGCGGACACCGGCGTCGGATCGTCGCCGCCACCGTCTGCTCGGTCATCAACAAGCTGTTCGATATCGCCCCGGAGATCCTGATCGGGGTGGCCATCGACGTGGTGGTCAACCAGGAGGACAGCTTCGTCGCCGGGCTGGGCTTCACCACCGCCCGCGAGCAGATCCTGATCCTCGGGGTGCTGACCTTCTTCATCTGGGCCGGCGAATCGCTGTTCGAGTATCTCTACCAGATCCTGTGGCGCAACCTGGCCCAGCGGCTCCAGGCCGAGCTGCGCCAGGACGCCTACGAGCACGTCCAGCGCCTGGACATGGGCTTCTTCGAGTCGACGAGCTCCGGGCAGCTGGTGGCGACCATGAACGACGACGTCAACCAGCTCGAGCGCTTCCTCGACGGCGGCGCCAATTCGATGATCCAGGTCGGCGTCACCGTGGTGGCGGTGGGCGCGGTGTTCTTCGTGCTGTCGCCCTTGATCGCGCTGCTGGCCTTCACGCCGATCCCGCTGATCGTGTGGGGCGCCTTCTACTTCCAGCGCAAGGCCGGGCCGCTGTACGCCGAGGTGCGCGAGCGGGTCGGCGAGCTCTCCAGCCGACTGGCCAACAACCTGGCGGGCATCGCCACCATCAAGAGCTTCACCGCCGAGGCGCGCGAGGCCGAGCGCCTCAAGGCCGCCAGCGAGGCCTACGTGCAGGCCAACCGTCGCGCGATCCGCATCAGCTCGGCGTTCATCCCGGTGATCCGCATGGCGATCCTCACCGGCTTCCTGGCCACCTTCACGGTGGGCGGCATGATGGCGCTGAACGGCGAGCTCAACGTCGGCGCCTACGGGGTGCTGGTGTTCCTCACCCAGCGGCTGCTGTGGCCCCTGACCGGCCTGGCCCAGGTGATCGACCTGTTCGAGCGCGCCATGGCCAGCACCCGACGCATCCTCGACCTGCTGGCCACGCCGATCCGGGTGCGCGACGACGCCGGCCAGCCCCTGGCAGAGCCGGTGCGCGGCGAGGTGCGCTTCGAGGGCGTGTCCTTCCGCTACGGCGAGTCCAGCGCCGGGGTCGAGGGCATCGATCTCTCGGTGCCGGCGGGCCACACCCTGGCGCTGGTGGGCGCCACCGGCTCCGGCAAGTCGACGCTGATCAAGCTGCTGCTGCGCTTCGTCGAGCCGGCCGCCGGGCGGGTGTGCGTCGATGGCCAGCCGCTCGACGAGGTGGCGCTGGCCTCGCTGCGCCGCTCGATCGGCCTGGTCAGCCAGGACGTCTACCTGTTCGAGGGCTCGATCCGCGACAACATCGCCTACGGCAAGCCCGATGCCGATGACGCCGAGATCGTCGAGGCGGCGCGCACCGCCGAGGCCTGGGACTTCATCCGGGCGCTGCCCGAGGGGCTCGACACCGCAGTGGGCGAGCGCGGCGTGCGCCTCTCCGGCGGCCAGCGCCAGCGGCTGTCACTGGCCCGGGCGCTGCTCAAGGACCCGCCGATCCTGGTGCTCGACGAGGCCACCAGCGCGGTGGACAACGAGACCGAAGCGGCCATCCAGCGCTCGCTGCGCCGCATCGGCCACGGCCGCACGGTGATCATGATCGCCCACCGGCTGTCGACCATCGTCCACGCCGACGAGATCGCGGTGATCGAGGCGGGCCGGGTGGCCGAGCGCGGCACCCACGCCGAGCTGCTGGCCCGCGCCGGGCGCTACGCCGCCCAGTGGCGGGTGCAGACCGGCGAGCTCGAGCCGGCCGACATGCGACTGGCCTGAGTCACCGCCTTCTTTCCTTACCCTTGATCCTGCCGGCGCCCTCTGGGCGCCGGCGTCGTTTCCGGATATCGCGAGCCGACCGGCATTCCTGGGCGGGTGCGGGAATGCTTACACGGCTAATCAAATGAGAGTCGTTATCATTGCCACAAATAATGCGAGTCATTACCATGCGCATTCCCGCACAACACAATAACCCAGAGGCTTGTTCACTCCATGTCCCATCCTGCATCCCGCCCGATCGGACTCCACCCGGTGACCCGTGCCGTGCGCCGTGCTCTCGGTCTGGCCACCGCCGGTTCACTGGCGCTGATCTCCCCCGCGCTGCTGGCCGACGAGGCCGAGTCCGCAGAGGCCCTCGAGACGGTGACCGTCGAGGCCGAGGCGCTGTCGCTGGTGACCGAGGGCAGCGACGACTACCGCGTTTCCCGCACCAGTACGGCGACCAAGCTCGACCTGACGCCCCGCGAGACGCCGCAATCCGTCTCGGTGGTCACCCGTGCCCAGCTCGAGGACTTCAACCTCGACACCATCAATGATGCCCTGGAGAGTGCGCCGGGCGTCACGGTGGAGCGAGTCGAGACGGACCGCACGTACTATTCGTCCCGCGGTTTCGAGATTTCCAACCTGCAGGTCGATGGCCTGCGCCTGCCCATGCCCTACAACAACGTGCATGGTGACATCGATACCGCCGTCTATGACCGGGTCGAGGTGGTGCGCGGTGCCACCGGCCTGATGTCCGGCTCCGGCAACCCGGCGGCCACCGTCAACTTCGTCCGCAAGCGGCCCACCGCGACGCCGCAGGCCTCCGTCAGCGGCACGCTGGGCAGCCACGAGCATCGTCGCCTGGCGGTGGACGTCTCCGGGCCCCTGGACGACGAGGGCCGGGTGCGTGGCCGCCTGGTGGCCGCGGGGCTGGATGCCGACGCCTACCTGGATCGACTGCATCGAGAGCGCGGCGTGCTCTATGGCGTGCTGGAAGCCGACCTCACCGACAGCACCCAGCTGGCGCTGGGGCATACCTGGCAGCGCAACGATACCGACAGCAACATGTGGGGGGCGCTGCCGCTCTACGACTCGGCCGGCAACCCCACCGACTATGATCGCTCGACCTCGTCGGCGCCCGACTGGTCCTACTGGAACGGCGAGACCCAGCGCAGCTTCGTCGAGCTGACCCAGCGGCTCTCCGACGACTGGTCGCTCAAGGGCACGGTGACCCATCTGGACATGGTCTCCGACACCGAGCTGTTCTACATCGGCAGCGTGCCGGATGCCGACACGGGGCGGATTCCCAACAGCTTCACTCTGAGCAAGTACGATCGGCACCTGGAGCAGTGGGTGGCGGACGTGCATGCCAAGGGTGATGTCGAGGCGTTCGGGCGCACCCATCAGCTGGTGCTGGGATCGGACTGGAGTCAGAGCCGGAACCAGCAGAGCTCGCTCTACGCGGCCGCGTCCGAGGACCTGCCGCCCCTGGACGAGTGGGACGGCGACTATCCGGAGCCCGAGTTCGGCGATCCCGACTTCGCCAACGATGCCACCATCAAGGAGCGCAGCCTCTACGGTGCCGGCAAGCTGGACCTGGCCGATCGCTGGACCGCCGTGGTGGGCGCGCGGATGAGCTGGCTGGATACCGTGGGCGAGCAGTACGGCAGCTCTCAGGACACCACCCTCGACAACGAGCTGACGCCCTATGCCGGCCTGATCTATGACCTCACCGATCAGGCCTCGCTGTATGCCAGCTATACCGAGATCTTCAATCCCCAGACCGAGATGGACCGCGGTGGACAATATCTCGACCCCATCGAGGGCAGCAGCTACGAGCTGGGGCTCAAGGCGGATGTCTTCGACGGGGGGGCCGATGCGTCACTCGCCGTGTTCCGCACCGAACAGGACAATGTCGCCCAGCCTGACGGCCAGGTGAACGGGCGGGATGTCTATCGGGCGGCCGATGGCATCACCAGCGAGGGCGTGGAGGTCACCCTGGCCGGCGAGCTCGCGCCGGGCTGGCAGGCCAGCGCCGGCTACACCTACCTGGAGATCGAGGACGCCGACGGCGAGGCCACCAATACCTATATTCCGCGCAACATGGTGAAGGTCGCCACCAGCTATCGGCCGGCGTCCCTGGAATCCCTGAAGGTCGGCGCCCGGCTGCGCTGGCAGGACGATATCGAGCGCGAACGCGACAACGCCGATGGCAGGACCCGTCAGGAGGCCTATGCGCTGGTCGACCTGATGGCGAGCTACGACTTCAGCGATAGCCTGACCGGCTCGCTGAACGTCAATAACGTCACCGACGAGAAGTACCTGACCAGCCTGAAGTGGGATCAGGGCTACTACGGCGCGTCGCGCCACGTGATGGCCAACCTGACCTGGCGTTACTGAATCGGTCGACGACCGAGCTGAGCGAACAGGGCCCATCCCGCTGACGGGATGGGCCCTTTGCGTCTGGGTGGCCCGGGCAATGGCGAGGCAGGAAACAAGAACACCGGCGGCCCTCGGGCCGCCGGTGTCGTCTTGCCGATGGTCGTGGCGGATCAGAAGTCGTAGCTGACGGTCGCCTTCACGCTGCGTTCGGCGCCGAAGTAGCAGTACTGCAGGGAGTTGCAGGAGGCCACGTAGTCCTTGTCGAGCAGGTTGTTGACGTTGAGGCGGGCGTTGACGCCGTCCAGGCCGAGCTGGCCGAGGTCGTAGCTGAGGGCGGCGTCGACCAGGGTGTAGTCCGGCACCTGCTCGGTGTTGGCGCGGTCGGCCTGGATGTCGGCGTGGTAGCGCACGCCGAGGCCGGCGCCGAGGCCCTCGAGGGCGCCGTCCTGGACCGCGTAGGAGCCCCACACGGAAGCGATGTGGCGTGGTGCATAGATGGCGCGATTGCCTTCTTCACCTTCGACATCGCTCTTGGCGTAGGTGATATCGGTGAAGCTGTAGCCGGCCTGCAGGCGCAGGCTGTCGGTCAGCTGGGTGCGTGCCTCGAGCTCGACGCCCTGGGATTCGATCTCGCCGATGGCGCGATACGGATCGGTGGGCTGCTCCTTGGTGGCGACGTTTTCCTGCTCGATATGGAACAGCGCCAGGCTGTACTGGTCCCGGGTGCCGTTGGGCTGGTACTTCAGGCCGGCCTCGAGCTGTTCGCCTTCCATCGGCTCGAGCAGGTCGCCGCTGGCGTCGACGAAGCTGGTCGGCGTGAAGGCCGTGGAATAGCTGACGTAGGGTGACACGCCGTTGTCGAACAGGTACAGCAGGCCGGCGCGGCCGCTGAACTGGGTATCGTTCAGCTCGCTGGTCGTACCGGCGGTCTCGCTCTCGTTCTCGATGTCGACCCAGTCGTAGCGGCCGCCGAGGGCGAGGCGCCAGTTGCCGAGGGCCATCTGGTCCTGGACGTAGACGCCGGTCTGGCGAAGGTCGTGCTGTTCCTCGGTGGCAGCGTACATCGCTGTGGGTTCGGCACCGTATTCGGGATGAAAGGCATCGAGGGTCGGGAAGGCGCCGGACGGCCAGCTGATATCGTTCTCGCGCTGCTGGTAGTCGGCGCCGACCAGCAGGGTGTGGTCCACGGCACCGCTGCTCAGCTGTGCCTCGAGCTGGTTGTCGAAGGTCCAGGCTTCCATGGACTCCTCGCCGCCGGAGTAGTAGCGGTTGAGCTCGGTGTCGTTGGCCCAGCCGAAGCCGTAGACCTGATCGAGGGTCACGTCGGTATTGAGGTAGAGCAGCTTCTGGCGGCCCGTCCAGGCATCGTTGAAGCGGTGTTCCAGGTCGTAGCCGAACAGGCGCTGGGTGCGCTCGAACGTGTCGTAGTCTTCCTCGCCATCGAAGAAGGTGTTGTCGATGTGGCGGCCATTGCGGCTGTCCACCGAGCCTTCATAGGGTACCCCGGAGTGATAGCCGCCCTCCGGATCCTTCTGCAGGTAGGCATGCAGGGTCAGGCTGGTGTCGTCGGTGATGTCCCAGGTCAGCTGGGGCGCGATGGCATAGCGCTCCTCTTCCACGTGGTCGAACTGGGTATCGGCGCTCTCGGCCAGGCCGGTGACGCGATAGGCGACCCGGCGCTCGTCGTCCAGCGGGCCGGTGAGGTCGAAGGCGGCGCTGCGCTGGGCGTTGTTGCCGACACCGAGCTGGATCTGGCCCGAGCGCTCGAACTCCGGGCGCTTGCTGGTCATCGACACCAGACCGCCGGGGGAGGCGCGGCCGTAGAGCACCGAGGCCGGCCCCTTGACCACTTCGATGCTCTCGAGGAAGTGCGGGTCGATGACCAGCGAGCTGTAGGAGTTGGCGTCTCCCATCAGCTTGAGGCCGTCGAGGAAGGTGTTGCTCAGGCTGCCGTCGGAGAAGCCTCGCAGCACGATGTAGTCGTAGCGGTTGGAGGCGCCGACCTGGTTGGCGTAGACCCCCGGCGTGTAGTTCAGGGCTCGCTGTACCGTTCCGGCGCCCCGTTCCTCCCATTCTTCCCGCTCGATCACCGAGATTGCCTGAGGGGTCTCGTTGATCGGTGTCTCCGTCTTGGTGGCCGCCTGACCGGTGACGGTCAGGGTGGAGAGGCTCTCGGGGCTCTGAGACGCGTTCTGGGCCTGGGCGGAGAGAGCGACGCCGGCGGCGGCGAGGGCGATGGCCAGTGCCAAGGGACGTGGGGTCGGCATGCAGAAGTTCCTGTGACGATGATTTGACTCATTGATTAATGAGAATTATTGCTTTTTGTGTCGCCGGCTGAGGTATGCGCCGCGCTCACTCATCTATGCGCAGTGCTCAGGTGGCGTTCGTCAGGGAACTCGGCGGGACGCCGTAGCGACGGCGGAAGGCGGTGGCGAAGTTGGTGGCGTGGCGGTAGCCGCAGAAATGGGCGGCCTGCTGCACGCTGAAGCCGCGGCTCAGGTAGTCGTGGGCGAGACCCAGACGGCAGTCGCGCAGGTAGTCGAAGACGCTCATGCCGAAGGCCGCGCGGAACTTGCGGCGCAGGCTGGCGGGGCTCATGGCGGCGAGCTCGGCCAGGGCGCTCAGGCTGTGCTCCGCCGCGGGATCGTCTTCCAGGGCGGCGCGTACCCGTTCGAGGCGCCGCTGTTCCCGTGGCGGCAGGCGTGATGCGTTCGCGTCATCGAGCGTGTCCTGTGGCAGGCCGAAGGCCACCAGCTGCAGCCCCAGGCCCTCGAACAGCAGCCGCTGGGCCGGGGCGGGCAGTGGCGTGGTGAGCGCCTGCTCGAGCCCCTGCAGCAGCGAGATCGGCGGTCGCCAGGCGTGCATCCGCGAGCCGTCGTGGCCGGGCTGCGCCGGGCCCAGTTCGGCCAGCCGTGTCTCGCTGAGGCTCAATGTCAGCGCACGCAGGCGCTGGCCGGCGGGCTGGGTGGCCCGCAGGCCGTGGCGCGCATCGAGGCGTAGGCTCAGCGCCATGCCCGGGGTCAGCGTCAGGGTGCGTCCCTCGAGGCTGACGTCGGCGCAGCCTTCCAGCATCACCACGATCGACAGCGGTGAGGGCGCATGGGAGTGAGAGTCGTAGCGGTGCAGCACCTCCACGTCGGAGGCCACCAGCTCCATGCCCTGGCCCAGCGACAGCTCGCGTACCTCGCCGCGCACCACCGGTTCTTCCTCGCGGGAGGCGAGCGCCGGCACCCGGTAGTCGATGCCGTAGCGCCGCCCGTAGGCCTGCAGGTCGCGGGCGGAGTGCTGGCGCACGCCGGCCGCCGTGCTCACGAAGCCGCCCGTTCGAGTGTCGCGGCCTTCTCCGCCTTGGAAGCCTTGCCCTGGCGCCGGCATTCCAGCGGGCAGTTGGCGCAGTAGCCGAGCTCGTCGATCAGGTAGCGGATGCAGCACTGTCGCCGGACGCGGCTCGGGGCTTCAGGGGTGGCGGGCTCGACATAGCGCACCGGCTGGTAGAGCGGGTTGCGGCGCCCATCGGGCAGGTGGCGGCTCGTGATCAGGGCTCGGGCGGGATCGACCGTCCCCGCGGAGGCCATGGGATGGTCGGCGAGGGCGTTGGTGAAGTGTTCGATGTAGTTGCCGGCATTGCTCCAGAACACCTTGGGCGAGGCGCCGCTGATCGAGGCCAGCGCCTCGATCAGCGGCGCCAGGTGGTCGTCGACCAGGGTGGCGAAGCGCGACAGCCCGTCGAGATCACCGAGCGGGCGGCCGGCATGGCGCAGGCTGAAGCCGGCGGTCTGTCCCTCGTCCGTCTGGATCACATGCAGCGTGTCGATCCCCAGGGGCAGGTCGCGTTCCAGCAGCAGGTTGGCCGCCAGGCCGTGGGCGGCCAGGCCGGCGAAGTGCCACTTGGACCACAGCGAGGCCACCGCCCGGCGGTCGCCGTGACCGTACTGGGCGCCGAAACGCGTGAACAGCGCCTCCAGCCTGGCTGGGTCGAGAAGACGATGTGCGGGGAGGGTGTCCGCGCCGGGAGTGGCCTCGACGCGCGGTGGCGTCAGGAAGTCGAGGGGGCCGAGATAAAGCTGCGACAGCGCGAGGGTCATGGCGCATTCACCGGAAGAAGCGTTCGGGCATGGTAGATCAAATGGGAATCGTTATCAAAGTGGCGCGCTGTCAGATCGCCGGCGCGGTCAGCCGGTCGCGACAGTGCGAGATGGCCTGCCTGACGTAGCGCCCTGCCATGCGCTCCGAGACGCCGAGGCGACGGCCGATCTCGGCCTGGGAAAGCCCTTCCAGTCGATGCCAGACCAGTGCCTGGCGCAGGTGCGGTGGCAGGCCCGCCATGGCGCGCTCGAGGCCGCGACGGCACAGCCGGCGCTCGGCGGCGGCCTCGGGGTCCGAATAGCGGGCGGCATGGGGGCAGGCCAGACACGCGATGTCATCGTCCTCCGTCGGCCGGTCGCCGGGGCGTGCCTGGCGGCGGCGATGATGGTCGATGAGCAGGTTGCGGGCGATGCGGAACAGGTAGGCACGGGGCTGTTCCAGTCGCGTGTCGGACGCGTTGGCGTCGAGTCGCTGCCGGCCGAGGCGCAGGAACACCTCCTGACACAGATCGTCGGCCAGGTCGGGGCAGGGCAGCTGGTGTCTGAGAAAGGCGGTGATGTCCCGGGCGTGGGCGCGGAACAGGGTGTCGAGGGTCGGGGAATCCATTCGTGGAACGCTCCGTACGTTGTGCCGGAACGGCGATTCTATTCAATAATGATTATTATTATCAAATATAATCGCCCAGGAACGAGGTCCTGGGCGAAGCGTGTGCTCGCTGACGTCAGGCCGAGCATGATGCGCGGCGATACCGAGCGATCAGCTCGGTGTGGCCTCGGTCTCCTCACGGGCTCTCTCTCGATTTCCCTCACGATCTTCCTCACGCGCCGCGGCGGCGGGGCGGTAGGCGGCGATCGGGTTGTCGAGGGTACCGGCGAACTGCAGGTTCTTGGCCGGATCGGCGAGGTCGATCATCTGCTGGTGGTTGTTGAGCTGAAGCCGGTTCAGGCAGGAGCGGGTGAACTCCGGGGCGAACAGGTCGTGACGGGCGAACTTGTCGGCGAACTCGGGATGGTCCCGCTGGTAGTCGATCACGCAGTCGGCCACCAGCGCCCAGAAGCGCGACTCGGTGATGTCGCCCTGTTCGACGAGGATCGACGACATGAAGCGCAGGAAGCAGTCGAAGACGTCGGTGAAGATCGACAGCACCTTGAGCGGCTCCGGCACGTCCACGGCGATGCGGGCGATGGCCTCGGGCAGCTCGGCCTCGACGTTCATGATGCCGATCTCCTCGGCGATGTCCTTCATGATCGCGCGTACCGGCACGCCGTCCTCGAGCTGCAGGATCAGGTTCTCGCCGTGGGGCATGAACACCAGGTCGTAGGCGAAGAAGCAGTGCAGCAGCGGGCGGAAGTAGGCCCGCAGGTAGCGCGACAGCCAGTCCTCGGTGGCGAGGCCCGAGCGTGCGATCAGCCGCGGCAGCAGCGCCCGCTCGTCGCCGTCGACGTGGAGCAGGGCGGCCATGGTCATCAGCCGCTGGCCGTTCTGCTGGTAGTGCACCGGGCTCTCGCGCCACAGGCAGGCGAGCATCTTCTTGTAGGCGCTGTAGGTGTCGAAGGCCGGCTCGACGGCGTCGCGGCGAACGCCGATGGCGGCCTCCTCGCGCAGCACCGTGAAGCCCTGGGCACGCAGTTCCGGGTCGCCGTCGACCAGGCGCTTGATCCAGTCGTTGATCGCCGGCGTGGCGCGCATGTAGCTCGGCGAGAGGCCGCGCATGAAGCCCATGTTGAGGATCGACAGCGCGGTCTTCACGTAGCGCCGGCTTGGCTGGCTGGTGTTGAACCAGGTGCGGATCGACTGCTGGGCACGATACTGGTCGCTGCCGTAGCCCAGGCAGACGATGCGGTGGCGGGCCACCTCGCCGGCGAAGGTGATGGCCAGCTTGTGGAACCACTGCCAGGGATGCGCCGGCATCAGCAGGTAGTCGGCGGGATCGAGCCCCCGGGCCTCGAGGCGGCGGTGGAAGTCGCCCAGCGTCGCCTCGCCGAGTTCGTCACGCAGCAGGGCCTCGTAGTCGAGCCCCTCGATGGCGCTGTAGTGGGCGTCCTCGCGGTGCACGGCGAGCCACACCAGGGTGATCGGCGCGGCGGCCTCCGGGGCATAGGCGTGATAGTCCACGGCGTCGAAGCCCATGCGGCCGTTGTTGGCCACGAACACCGGATGGCCCTCGGTCATGGCGGCCTCCAGGGTCTGGAAGTCGGCGTCGACCAGGCCCTCGGCGTCCGGGCGGGTGCCGTCGAGCTTGTAGGCGCCGCCGAACAGGGTGCTCGCCACTTCCTCCAGATAGAGCGGCAGCATCGCCTCGCCGATGCCGAGCGGGCCGCGGAACTCGAGGATGAACTGCTGGGCGTCGAGCTCGGCGGGGACGCCGTCGACGCGCTTCTCCAGCGAGTCGAGCTCGATCGCCCAGTGGTCCAGCGCCCGGCGCCGGGCGCGGAAACGGTACTCGATACCGCCCTCGGGGGCGCTCAGTCGATAGTCGGCGGCCTCGTCGTCGCCTGTCGGGTCGGCGTTGACGGCCTCGGGTTCCAGCAGCCGCTCGTGGCTGAACTCGGCGATCGCCTTGCGGATCAGCCAGCGGTTGGCCCGGGCCCAGAGCTCGGGGCGCAGGTGGCCGGCGGCGCGGGCCGGATCGGAGGAGAGTGCCGGATCCAGGCGTGGACTCTGCCGGCTCACCGCCGCGGCGAAGCTCTGACGATCGCAGAAGGCCAGGTGGGCGGTCTTCTCCTCGAGTTCGACCTCGCGGTCGTAGACGAAGCCGACCCGGCGGTTGAGGGGATGAATCTGGCGGTTAGTGACGTCCGGTTCCACGACCACCCTTTGGGTGCCCACGTCTTCGAACATAAAGGCCAGGATGGCGGTGATCACCTGGGTGCTGAAGCCGGGCAGCGGCGTCTCGGCCGGGGCCACCAGGAAGTGCATGCCGCGGTCGCCCTCGGCGACGTCATAGTGGTGGCCGATGGGGTCGTGGCGCGGGTCGTAGCACTCGACCAGGAAGGCCGGCCGGCCGTCGAACAGCCCCAAGTAGCCCTGGGCGTGCTCGCTCTCCTGAAGCTCGCGATAGAAGGCCTGCACGCGCTCGAGCGAGTGGCCCTGCATGCCCCAGAAGTGGGCCCGCGGCGCGGTGACCCACTCGTGGATCAGCGCCAGGTCCTCGGGCAGGTGCAGCGGGCGCAGGCTGAAGGTGCCGAGCCCCTGGGCATGGCGCGAGTAGAGGGGCTTCGTGGTCGGCGTCGGTTGGAACAGGGTCATGGATCAGGTCCTTGCAGAAACGGAATCGGAAGGTGCGGCCGGGCGCGTTTCGGCGCCGGCCAGCAGCCGCCGGTAGGCCAGGGCGCACAGCGCCAGGCCGGTCGCAGCGACGAGGAAGGGGGCGGTCAGCCCGAAGGCCTCGACCAGGCGGCCGGCGCCCCAGGAGGCGACGAGCACGCCGAGGCCCTGGAAGACGTGGACCTTGCTGAAGTCGCTGGCGTAGCGGTCGGGCGTGCTGAGCCGGAACAGGCGCAGCTCCAGGCGCACGGTGACGCGGAACAGCGCCCAGCCGAACAGCACCCGGCCGGCCAGGATGGCGGCGACCTCGCCGCTGGCCTGCAGCAGCAGGCCGACGAGGCCGATGGCCAGCGGCAGCAGGATGGCCTGGCCGGCGGGGCGGCGCGCGAGCAGGTCGAGCGCCAGCAGGGCCACCGCCACGGCGCCGGGAATGGCGAACACCGCGCCCGCCAGCACCTCGCCGGGCAGCCCGGAGGCCAGCTCCCAGTAGCGGGCGAAGAACGGCCGTGCCAGATAGGCGCTGAAGGTGAACAGCAGCATCACCAGGCCCAGGCGCAGGATAGCGGCGCTGGAGGCCGGCGCCCGCTCGGTGGTGGGGGCCGCATGGGGTGTAGAGTGAGGCGCGCGGCCGCGGCGGATCAGCCAGGCGCAGACCGCGACCTGCAGGGCGTCGCCCAGCGCCATCACGCGAAACACCTGGGCCGCGGCCCAGTGCTCCAGCACCAGGCCGCCGACCATGGCGCCGAGGATGCCGCCGGCGTGCACCACCACCGAGAGGGTGCCGATCAGGGTCGCGTGGCGATCCTGGGGCTCGAAGTGCATCAGGTAGGGGTAGACCAGCAGGTAGCTGGCCTTGGCCACCAGCATCGCCAGCGACAGGCCCCAGAACCACGGCAGCGAGGTGACCACGGCGCAGGAGAGGCTGAGCCCGCCCGCCACCAGCTGGGTGACCAGCAGCAGCGGCAGGGTGCCGACCCGGCGCGCCAGGCGCGCCCAGCCGGGCAGTGCCACCAGTACCACCAGGCAGCTCATCGCCAGGTAGGCGCCGACGTGGGACGGGTCCGTCACGCCGAAGCGCGCGGCGAAGAACTGCGGGTAGAAGGGCAGCAGCATGGCATCGCTGATCACCGCCACCGCGGTCACCGCCACCAGCCAGGGCGTCGGGGTCATGCCGGCTCCGTGCGCTCGGGTTCGAAGACCGCCTCGTCGGGCGCGCCGAAGCGCTGATAGGCGATGCGTCGCTCCACCGGGTAGATCTCTTTCCCGGTCATGGCGCGGATCAGGCAGGCGTTGCGATAGGGGCCCATGCCCAGGTCCGGCGCCGCCAGGCTGTGGGTATGCAGCTCGGCATTCTGCACGAACAGCTGGTCCTTGCCGTCGTCGATGTCGTAGAAGCGGCCCACCGCGAAGCGCCCGGCCTCGTCGAAAGCGATGCGCGAGGCGATCGGTGCCAGGAAGTCCGGCATGTGGTAGCGGTAGCCGGTGGCCATGACCAGCGCCTGGGTGCGATGGCGATAGTGGCGCTGCTGCTCGGTGTGCCACAGGGTCAGGTCGTACTCGCCGCGTTCGGCATCGAAACGGCAGGTCTCGAGGCGGGCGTTGGTGAACAGTTCCGAGCGCACCTCGCCGATCAGCTCCTTGGCGTAGCGCAGGTCGTAGATGTCGTTGATCAGGTCCTCGTTGATGCCCTTGTAGAGGCCCTTCTGCTCCTGCGTCAGCACGTTGCGCGTCTCTTCCGGCAGGCCGTGGAAGTAGTCGATGTAGTCCGGCGAGGTCATCTCCAGGGTCAGCTTGGTGTATTCCAGCGGGAAGAAGCGCGGCGAGCGGGTGATCCAGTCGAGCCGGTAGCCGAAGCGGTCGATGTCGGCGAGCAGGTCGCGGTAGATCTCGGCCGCGCTCTGGCCGCTGCCGACCACGGTGATCGCCTGCTGGCGCTGCAGCTCGGCCTTGTGCGCGAGGTACTCGCCGGAGTGCACCGGGCGCGGTTCGACGTCGCGGCAGCCCTCGGGCAGCCAGGGCGTGGTGCCGGTTCCGAGCACCAGGTGGCGGGCCAGGTACTCGCGGGCCTCGCCGCTCCCGGTGTCGCGGCAGCTCACACGGTAGAGGCCGCTGGCGTCCTCGAACTCCACCCGCTCCACCTCGGTGGAGAAGCGCACGCTGTCGAGCTGTGCCACCGCCCACTGGCAGTAGCGGTTGTACTCGTTGCGCAGCAGGAAGAAGCTCTCGCGGATGTAGAAGTTGTACAGCCGGCCCTGCTGCTTCAGGTAGTTGAGCACGCTGAAGCGGCTGGTGGGGTCGGCCATGGTCACCAGGTCGGCGAGGAAGGGCGTCTGCAGGGTGGCGTCCTCCAGCAGCATGCCGGGGTGCCAGTCGAAGCCGTCGCGGCGTTCGAGGAACAGGCCGTCGAGCTCCTCGATGGGATCGGTCAGGCAGGCCAGCCCCAGGTTGAAGGGCCCGAGGCCGATGGCGATGAAGTCGTGAACGTGCTGGGTCATGGGGCAATCTCGCGAGTGTCAGGAGGCGGCGGCATGTGCCGGGGAGGTGGCGGCGCCGTCGCACCAGGCACGGCCGTGGGCGACGATGCGCTCGACGATGGCGGTGAGGTCGTCGACGCGGGTCTCCGGGTTGAGCAGGGTGAACTTCAGGTAGCGACGGCCCTGGACCCGTGTGGCGGCGATTACCGCCTCGCCGTGGCGCGACAGCGCGGTACGCACGTGGGCGTTGAGGGCGTCCAGCGACGCGTCGTCCAGGTCGATGTCCTCGGGCCGGTAGCGGAACACCAGGGTGCTGAGCGGCGGCTCGAGCAGCACCTCGATGTCCGGGCGGGCGGACAGCCGCGCGTGGGCCTCGCCGGCCAGGTCCATGACCCGCTCGAGCATCTCGCCCAGGGCGTCGGCGCCCATGATGCGCAGCGTCATCCACAGCTTGAGGGCGTCGAAGCGCTTGGTGGTCTGCAGGCTCTTGTTGACCTGGTCCGGGGTGCCGGCCAGCGCCTGGCACTCGGGGTTCAGGTAGTCGGCGTGATGGGTGACGTGGCGCAGGTCGCTGCCGCGGCGCACCAGGAAGGCGCTGCAGCTCACCGGCTGGAAAAAGGTCTTGTGGTAGTCGACGGTGACCGAGTCGGCGTGCTCGATGCCGGCCAGGCGGTGGCGCTCGCGGCGCGAGCACAGAAGGCCCCCGCCGTAGGCGGCGTCGACGTGCAGCCAGATGCCGTGCTCGCGGCACAGCACGGCGATCTCCTCGAGCGGGTCGATGCTGCCGAAGTCGGTGGTGCCGGCGGTGGCCACTACCGCGATCGGGATCAGGTCCAGGGCGATGCACTCCTCGAGGCGCGCCTTGAGCGCCTGCGGGTCCATGCGGTAGTCCGCGTCGGTGGCCACCGGCATCACCGCCTGGTAGCCGAGCCCGAGGATCGCCGCCGACTTCTGCAGGCTGAAGTGGCCTAGCTCCGAGCCGAGGATGCGCAGCCGCTGATGGTCCGCCGGCAGGCCCTGCTGCTTGTTGCCGCCGGGGCGGTCCTGGTGCGCGCCGTGATGGTCGCGGGCGATCATCAGCGCCATCAGGTTCGACTGGGTGCCGCCGCTGGTGAACACGCCGTCGGCGTCCTCGCCGAGGCCTATGCGCTCCGCCGTCCAGTCGATCAGCGACTGCTCGATGAAGGTGCCGCCGGCGCTCTGGTCCCAGGTGTCCAGCGAGGAGTTGATCGGCGCCAGGATCGCCTCGGCTAGCACGCCCGGCAGCACCACCGGGCAGTTCAGGTGGGCCACGTAGCGCGGATGATGGAAGTAGACGGCGTCGTCCAGGTAGACGTGCTCCAGCTCCTCCAGGGCCGGGCGCAGCTCGCCGAGCGGCGCGTCGAGATCGATGGCCTCGAAGCGGCCGCGCAGCTCCTCGGGGCGCGCGCCGGTGAAGGGCCGCTCGACCTCGGCGACCTTGCGCCGCACCAGGTCGATGCAGCGGGTCGCCTGCTGCCAGTAGGCCTCGGCGTGCCGGGCGTTGAACAGCTGATGGGATTCCAGCGGGGCGGGCTCGGTACCGAGCCGCGGCCCGGGCGCTTCTATCCGTGATGTCATGGGCACCTCGTTCTGTCTGCCTGGCCGGGCCCACATGGCCCGGCGCCTGATGCCTCGCGAGCACGAGACGATGCTCACTTGCGAATAAAAATCTTTATCATTATTGGCGTGTGCAGGAGGGCTGACGCAGGCGAGGCGCGGAACTGAACCGCGACGACGACATTATTTCTGACGACCGGGGGGACGCCGTCACGCTGCGCCGAGGGAGTGGTGCCGTCTGGGGGCAGCAGGAGCACCGCTTGCTGCGTGAAGAGCGCGGTCTGTCAGGGAGTTAGCGAGGGAAGGGGCAAGAGGTGTGGGGGGGAGCGGCGATGCCTCTGGCCTCGGCCAGCGGCTTTCGCTATCATACGCAGCCGCTGTAAGGGCCTGTAGCTCAATTGGTTAGAGCAGAGAACTCATAATTCTTTGGTTTCCGGTTCAAGTCCGGGCGGGCCCACCAGAAAACAGATAATTACGCACGTTTTCTGCCCTCCTTACGCAGCTTCCTGCCGCAACTGTCTACATACTGTCTACAGCTCGCTTTTCCGGCATTCCCGCCGCAATGTTCGCTTGGCTTACAGCCGATGTGGTCGATCTCTTACATCCGAATACCCACCTCCCGAGTAGCTTGAAGCCATTACGGGGAGGGGCAGATGACTACCATTACAATTGAGCCAGAACCCATCCATGGCGGATGGATCATGCTCTGTAGCTGTGGGAGCACGGAGATTCTGCTGGACCAGGGCAANTTTAGAAGTTCTCTGGCTGCCAGCAGAGGATAACTCCTATAGCTCATTTGATCATCCGGGACCCTACATATAGACGCATTTCAGTAAAGTCTCAAAGCGAATGGCCATAATGGGCGGGTTTTGTCAGGTATGCTACTGTGAATGGCTTTATTGAAATAAAAAGGCATGCGCTAGCATGTCTTGTGTCGCCTTCGACCTCCTTAGCAAGGTGTCTACATGCTGTCGACGCCGTAGACACATTATGGTCGGCATAGGCGTGTGAGCGGCTTTGCAATGCATTGATATTGCTGGCGTTGGCAAATAGTGGCACGCCTTGGGGCTAACTCATAATTCTTTGGTTTCCGGTTCAAGTCCGGGCGGGCCCACCAGAAAACAGATAATTACGCACGTTTTCTGCCCTCCTTACGCAGCTTCCTGCCGCAACTGTCTACATACTGTCTACAGCTCGCTTTTCCGGCATTCCCGCCGCAATGTTCGCTTGGCTTACAGCCGATGTGGTCGATCTCTTACATCCGAATACCCACCTCCCGAGTAGCTTGAAGCCATTACGGGGAGGGGCAGATGACTACCATTACAATTGAGCCAGAACCCATCCATGGCGGATGGATCATGCTCTGTAGCTGTGGGAGCACGGAGATTCTGCTGGACCAGGGCAAAGACTGGAACGCTTTTCAGGTCGCACAGCTTTCGGGAACGCTCTATCGGGTCACATGCCTCTCATGCGGCACTATCTCCGAGCTTTACCAGGCAAGGAATGGAGAAGGGCAAGAAGATGCCCATCAACTCACAGACCGGGTGCCGCAGGACCGTATCTGACTGCTTCGCTGAGATGATCCGGTGACAGGTGCGCATAGCGCATGGTCATCTGGATCGACTGGTGGCCCAGGATCTTTTGCAGCGTGAGCAGGTTGCCGCCGTTCATCATGAAGTGGCTGGCGAAGGTGTGCCGCAGGACGTGGGTACGCTGTCCACGGGGTAGCTCGATGTCGCTGCGATCCAAGGCGCGAGTGAAAGCCAGGTAGGCGTCCTTGGCGAAAAGCCTTCCCATTTTAGGGCCATGCTCGAGGAGCTTCTGGTAGAGATCCTGGCTGACAGGCACTGTCCTGGTTCGGCCATTTTTGGTGTTGGCGAAGGTGATGCGCTGCTGCCGGACGTACTCGGCCCGGAGGGTCTGGGCTTCGCTCCAGCGGGCGCCGGTGGTCAGACAGATGGAGGCGATCAACACCACGTGAGGGTTCCGGGACTGGCGTAGTTCGTGAAAGAGTGCGTCGATCTGTTCCGGCGTCAGGTATGACGGGGCGCGCTCGGGAATCCGCAGGGCCTTGAGCTTGGCGAAGGGGTTATCGCCTTTCCACTCGTCCATGCGGATAGCGTAGTTGAACACGGCCCGCAGGTAGCTGATGTCATGGTTGACGGTGTTCGGCGATAGCCCTTGTTCCAGGCGCTGTTGGCGGAATCTGGCGGCGTGGGAGGGTGTGATGCTGCTGGCAATGGGGTTGCCCATCTGGCCGGCGAGCTGGCGGAGCTTGTTCAGCCGGGAGTGATTGTCGCGGAGCGTAGAGCCGTGCATGTCGTACCAGTACTGGACGAGATCCAGGAGCCGGCGGCGATCCCGTTTCGGCGGCATGTAGGGCTCGCCCATGGCCGCTTTTCCCTTCACGTAGTCTTCGAAGCGCTTGGCTTCGCCCTTCGACTTGAGGATCTTCCGCACACGCTTGCCGTAGCGACCCTCGGGCCAGACGTCGACCTGCCAGCCGGTGGGGACTTTCTTGATGCTCATGCCGCCCTCCCTAGCAATCGTCTCTCGATGAGCTTCTGTTCGACCAGCTGCCGGAAGGCGCCGGCTTCGATGCCGCGTCGGCGGTAGTAGTGTTCGAGGTCCTGCCACATGCCGGAGTCCTTGAGGTATTCGATGGCCTGACGGGTGGTGTAGCCCTGGCGGGCGTAGATGGAGATCAGGTTGCCGAAGGCGAGGCAGACGTTTTTCTCGTTGCCCAGCCCGGGTTCCTTGCGGGCGCGTTTGTACATGAACGCGGGTTCGTGGGCGTAGAAGCGCGGGTCGTCCTGGAAGCACTGCCATGCGGGGTCGATCAGGTCGCGGGAGTGATCCATGCGGTAGCTCTGCAAGGCGCTGCGCCAGATCCCGGTGAGGTGCGGCACGGTGTCGGTGAAACGTTGGAAGCCGTGGGCGTCGTCCAGTACTTCGCCGGTATCGACGTTGCACGGGATGCCCCGGGCGAACTCGGCGAGCACCGATTGGTGAAAGCGCATCTCGATGCGCCAGACGTCGCGCTCGGGATCGTAGGCCGGGGCGAGGTCGTCGTCGGTGGCGTTGCGCCAGATCCCCTGCCAGAAGTGCAGCTTGTCGCGGTGGTGGGCCTCCTTGGTCTTGTTGTAGATGGCGCACTGGAGCGCCCCGGCAGTGCCGAACATGAGCGTTTCGGTACGGCCGTAGCTGGTGGCGATGTTGCCGTGATCGAAGCTGAGGGTGTCGATGCCGTCGATCTTCATGACCTTCTTCGAGCGAGTGACGAAGCGCTCCATGAAGTCTTTGGGTGGCTCCCAGCCCTGGACGTCCAGGGCGAGATGAACGGCACAGCCGGCCGATTCGACATGATCGAGTAGGCCGAACGCGATCAGATCCATGAATTTCTGCGCGTCCTCGGGGCTGCGTTCGTGCAGGTAATGGGGCGATAGCTCGATCTTGAGGTGCGTGCCGATGTTCTCGGTCTTCACGTGCCGGGCCTGGAAGAACACGATCACGCCGAGGTCGTTGTTCTGCAGGCGGTAGCGGAAGCCCGAGCCGGACGCGCCGGCCCCGATGGCCCAGGTGTGGCCCCAGATGTCGATGGTGGCCCCGCGACCTTCCTGATAGACGCTGATGATCTTGTCGAACTGGGGCAGATAGGGCAGCCCCCGGTAGAGCTGTCGAACCGTGTCGACGCCTGCGTGAAGGAGGTGGACCTGGCTGAGGTTCACCTGTCCCTTTCCGCTGATCAGCAGGGAGCCCGTGGCGTCCTGCTGCCCCATCGCCAGCGATTCCCTCGAGTAGCGTTCCCAACGTTCCATTTTGAAAACCACCTATTGGTCATTATTGGCAGGTTTCGACACGCTTCGGTGTCATTCTGCGAGACGTGTTACAGGGGTGGTCTCGCCGGGCCGCGCGTGCGGCGCGGGGATGCGGGCGCAAGCGTCCTCTCCCGCGGCGCACGCTCGGCCCGGGAATCACACCAGCCACCGAAGCAGCCATATGCCCCCCAGATGCGCCGGGTAGAACCAGCGCGTGAGCCAGCGCGGCAGGTGGATCGGCGGTACGTGAGTGCTCACGAGGGCGAGCAGCAGACACACGCCCAGGAACGCCGAGACGCCGGACAGGCTCAAGCCGTACTGGGCCAGCGGCCAGCCGATCAGCGGGACGAGCCAGGTGATCGGATGGCGGATGGCCAGCATGAAGGCGAGGATCAGCCCCAGGGCGAGCGGGCCGTATTCGACGTGGAACGTGGCGATCGCCAGCGCGGCGCCAATCATTAATGCCCATGGGTCACGGTGCCGGTAATAGGCGGCGAGGTAGGCGGCGGCCGCGAGCGTGAAGCAGATGTTGCCCAGGGGCTGGCCATGCAGGGCCATGAACGGCAGTTGGGCGAGCAAGGCGATGGTGAGTATTCGGTCGGCGTAGCGGCGCGCGTCGGCCGTGTGCAGGGCGTGCCACGCGACCATGAAGCAGAACAGCGGCAGGGCGACCCGGCCCAGGGTGACGCGCAGGATTGGAGAGACGTCGCCGGCCGGGAGCCACAGGCTGACATGGTCGATGGCCATGGTGACGATGGCGATGCCCTGGACGAGCGGCAGCCAGCCAGGGATGACGCGGGCGGCGGCAGCCGGGGCGGCGATGGCGGTGGTGTTCATAGCTTCAACACCTCCACGTCGTACGGCAGGCCCAGTTCCATGGCGTTGAGGCAGTCGGGGATGGTGGTGCGAATCGGCTTGCCGTCCTGGTCGTAGAGCTGGCAGTAGTCGTTATGTCGCAAGCCGCCATGGGCGGTGACCGTTTCCGGTGGCGCGACGGGGGCGGTCGACGCGGCGGGCGCGGCGTCCTCAATGTCCGCTTGACCGTCGACGCCCAGGAAGCCCGTCACCGAGTTGGCGGCATAGACCACGGCGCCGGCGGAGCCGAGGAACACGAAGGGGGCAATGATCAGGATGCGCGGCAGGCGGCGGGTGCCGGTGTGGATCGACGCCGAGGTGTATTCGGCGAAGACCTCCTTGGGGTGCTTCCAGACCGATACTTCACAGTCGGCGTCGCCCTTGTGGGCCATGGGGTTGGTGTGACACACGCCCTCGAAGCGGTAGACCAGGGCGCCGCCCATCTTGCCGCGCCGCATCAGGTGCTCGTGGACTTCGACCAGGGCGCGGACATCGCTGGTGACCTGGGACGGGTTCTGGCAGGTGAGGATGAAATCGATGCCGCGATGGCGGTGGGTTTCCAGCTCGGCGATCTCGGCGGGCGGCGTGCCGGTGTTGCGGTAGCGGCGCCATCGTTGTTGGCACTCGTCCAGAACGATGACCGAGCCGTCGGGGCAGTCCATCCATTCGTCGGGGATCGGGGCGGCCCGGTTCCAGCCGTTGATGTTGGAGAACACCGGGCGGTCGGGGTGCTCGTCCATGAGCTTGAGCGTCATCCAGATGGCGCGCAGCGTCTTGCCGGCGCCGGGTACGGCGGTGATCAGGTGCAGGGACATGTCACTTGCCTCCGGTGATGGCGGCGCTGGGTTTGAGGCTCCAGGCGTTCATGGTCGCGCGGAGCATCAGCGCGGCGCCGATGGACGAGAGGCCGACGTTGAAGCCGGCGAGCTGGACGAACCACAGCACCTGGCCGGACTGGCCGAGGTAGGACGAGGCCTGGGACAGCAGGCCGTTGATGAGGGCGGTGCCGATGGTGGTGAAGACGACGAGGCCGGCGACGCGGGCGATCAGCGAGCTGACCAGATAGGTGGCGAAGCCGGACAGGATGCTGACGATGATGGCGGGCATGATCAGTTCCCCCTGAGCACGATGTAGAGCGAGAGGATCATGCAGACCCCGATGACGGCCCCGCGCAGCATGCTGGCGAGGTTGCAGGCCGGCTGCCAGTCGAGGGTGATGGAGCCGCCGAAGGGCACCGGAATCTGCGTGGCACCGGGGCAGCTACCGCCGCCGAGACCGATGCTGTAGCTGGGCAGCGAGTCGATGGTCTCGACCTGCCATTCGGGATCGACGTCGGGAAACGGCGGGATCGGCTGTTCCCAGTCCTCGCGGTTCTGGTCCTCGGCGCTGTGGCCGTCGGTGCCGGCGTCGGAGTAGGGCGGGTTATCGCCCCGGGATTGGACGCGGATGTTCTCGCCACGCCGGCCCACGGCGGTGGCGATCTCGGGGGCGATGTTCTGGGACTGGGTGGGCACGACGGCGGATTCGGGCCCGGGAAGGACGCTGATAGCCTCTTGCCACTCAGGGATATCGTCTTCCGAGTTCACCAGCTCATCGAGCAGCGACGGGGCAATGTGCTCATCGAGCGCGGGATAGTCCTCGTCCTCGGCGGGCCGATGGCCGCCCTCCGGGGACACATCCGGCATGTTCGGGGAACGGCTCGGCGCATACTCGACCTTCTGATCCCGATACCCCGTACCGCCGGTGGAGGTCTTGCCCTTAACCCTCACCCAGAACTGGGAATCCGATCTGCCGATGATCTTGTAGAAGCTACAGCTCGTTAACGGCCGACAGGCGCGCTCGACGGCAGCCTGGGACGCCGCATAGGCCGAGGGATAGTACGAATAGCCCCCGGTACCGTAATGCCGAAAGGAGCCGGGATAGTCCGATGCCGGATAGTCATCCACCAACTGACTCGCGCCATCTGCCGAGTCATCCGGCACCAGAATCTCGTTGTTCTCCGACAGGATGAAGCCCGCCGCGAGGATGGCGACTTGAAGGCCCGGATGCATGACCCCGCGCCCCAACGCCGCGAGGGCACCACGGCGCAGGGTGGCGGCCGCGACGGGGACCTTCTGTGTCCAGTAAATCCGCGAATGCACATTGGCCGGCTTGGTGTTGGCGGTGACGCGAGCAAGGATGTCGTCGCCTTGGCGGCCCGCCGCCGCGATGCTGGACACGCGGGTCTGACCGGACGCCGATTGGGCTAGTGATGGAACAGGAGCCAGAAGGCCCCCAATAAGGCCAGCAATACCAACATACCGGGCGAGAGTTCGAGCATGGGTCATGGCCTCGGTCCTGAATCGAAAAGGGCCCCCGAAGGGGCCCGGGGTGGGCGGAGTGTGCGGCGCCGATCAGCGCAGCACGCGGCGGATCAGGGTGAAGACCAGGATGCCGGCCAGCACGCCGAGCACGGCGACCCCCACGGCGTTCACCGGCCCGGAAGCGCTCTGGATGGTGCTGACCAGGGAACCGGTGTCGATGCCGCCGCCTTCGGTGGCCAGGGCGGAGCCGGAGACCAGGGCGACGGGGATCAGGGCGATGCGGCGGACCTTCTTGGAGATGAAGCGGGTCATGGCAGTTACCTCATATGCGCGTGGAGAGATTGGGCGAGAGCCCGAATGGCCCAGGCGGCGGCCCAGACCAGTCCGATGGCGAGGGCGACGGTGACGGCGTCCTCGCCACTCAGCCAAGGCTGGGTACCAGCCTCGACGAGTTCGACGGCGTCGACCCACTCAAGCGGCCCGGTGCAGGCGCCGATATCGGGGTCGAACGTCGGGCAGACCTGCACCTTCATGACTTGGCGGCCTGCTTGGAATCAGCCGGGGCGGCCTGGGGATGGCCGCTGGCGGTGGGTTGGCGCACGGCGATGGCGTGCATGGTCATCTTGCCCTGGGAGGTGCGCATCTCGGCGTCGATCTCGAGGTTGCAGGGCATCTTGTCGGCCAGCGGACGGAGCTGGTCGAGGATTTCGTAGGGGGCGGAGATGGTGGCGACCTCGAAGCCCACGCGGTTCTCGTTGCCGGCGTCGGCCTCGTTCATGAGCGTGAGCTTGGCGCCCTTGACGCCGTTGTCCATGGAATAGCGCATGGCGCCGATCACGCGGGCTTGGATGGTGTTGATCATGGCTGTGTCCTTCCTGTGGTGGCGGCTTGGCTGATGCGCTGTTCGCAGTGTTCAGCGAGGGCCGCTAGCTCGGTGGTGAAGGGAGAGTCGCCGTCGATCTCCCGTTGCTGGTACTCGGCTTGGCGATACAGGAGCGCGGCCTTGCCGACGTCCCGGCCGTGGAGGCAGCGGCTGGCCCGCTCCCTCAAGGCTCGGGGCTCCGGGCAGGGGGTTCCCTGCCGCGCCACCCTGCCCCTCGGTCGATCCGCACGGCAGTCGACGCCGTGGCCGCCGTCAAGGGCGCTCGCTGCGCTCGCCCCCTTGCCCTTGACGGGGCCCCGGACGCCGACTCGGGGCGCCGTGCGACCGATGGGCGACGGGTGACGGGCAGGGGACTTCATGAGTTGGCCCCAGAGCCTTGGGAGGCGGGCCGTTCGGTGCCCTGGCGGAGCGCCGAGAGGTCGCCGCGCTCCAGGCGGGCCAAGCCGTCCTGGATGAGCAGCTCGCCCAGGCCGGAGGGGGTGACGTGGTGCGTGCCGGCCTGGACGAGGTAGCGGCCGTATTCGGCGGCGTCCAGGAACACGCGGATCGGCTGTTTCTTGCCGGTGGCAGTGGCCGTACTCATGGGGTGTTCCTCGGTCAGTGGATCAACAGGCACTAACGCCCTTCGGTTGTTGGGCCCGCGACTCGAATGAATCGGAGATTCATCCTCGCTTGGGCCGGGGAAGGGGCCTTAGGGCGGTGTGTCACACTAGGGGCGAACCCCCGGTTGTGCAGAAAGCGGCGGCGGGTCAAAAAAGGTGGCCCGCTCGGTCGCCCCGAGAGTGGGACGGGTCAGGGGGATCGGAGCGACGTTGCAGGCCAAAAGCGCAGGGACGCGACGGGAAACCGGGGTGAAGCAGGGGCGCTCAGGAGCCGCGTCAGCAGCCGGGGCGTCGGCCAGGGTGTAGGCGCCGAAGCCGAGATAGAACGCCTCATAGAAGGCTTCATAGAGGTGGACGACGACGCGCTTGGCGGCGTCGATGCTGGCGAAGCCTTGCAGGGAAACGGTGCCGCCGTGCTGCGGCAGGTGGACGGTGACGCCGGGGATCGCAAGGCCGTCAAGCTGATCGGCGGTGATGCGCTCGCCGAGCGTGACGTCCCAGCCCAGCAGGTCCGAACCGTAGATGAAGCCGACGTCACGGCCGGACAGGGTCATCAGTAACGACTCGTCTTCGGGGTCGACGGGTTCCTGGTAGTTGGGAGCGTCGAAGAAGAAGTCGACGAAGGTGCAGGTGGTGGCGGTGCGCGGCTCGTCGAAGCGGATGTCGAAGCTCATGACCAGTCCTCCTGTGTGAGGCACTGGGCCTGCAGGAGGGCCACGTTGACCATGCGGTACCGGCCGACTTTCACGGCGGGCAGGTGGCCGTTGCGAATCTGGCCGTAGACGACCCCTTGGTCGAGGCCGGAGAGCTCGGCGAAACGCTCGATGGTCATCAGAGGCACGTGGGCCGGGACCTGGGGCGCTTGAGGTTGTTCCATCGTCGTCACCTGCCTTTGGTTGGCTGTGTTAGGCTTCAGTCAGTAGTCAAAGCTTAAGGTATCCATATCTAGATACCGTATCTAAATTTGAATATATCCGGATATGAATTCATGTCAAGCGACCTTGGCAAAAAAGTTCGTGAGATCCGTGAAGCCGAGGGGCTAGGGCGGCAGGCTTTTTGTGACCTGATTGGCGTTCCAAAACAGACGCTTATAAACGTAGAGACAGGCAGAAGTAGCCCCTCGGGGAAGCTTCTGGCTGAGGTGAGCAAGTGCTTTAGCAAGTACACGCTTTGGCTGATGACTGATCAGGCCGATGAGACGTGTGGGCAGATCAGCCCGGAGATCGAGAAGGCGCGGAAGACGCTCAAGCAGACAGGGACGGATACCGACTAGCCGGAAAGGCAGCGGCAAGGTGGTACCAGGGTGGCAGGCAAAATGCGTGAGAAAAGTTAAAGTTTATCTAGATTTTGTCGATGTTCGTCGAAATCTTATAAAAAAAGAAGCTCTAAAAAATCTTAGAATCTGGTTAGGTTTTAAATTGTTACGCAAGGGAGTGCAGTGATGCAGCTTTGGTATTTCAATATTCAGCTTTTGCCTATTGGTGGTGGGGAGAAGTATGTTGGAGAAGAAGGCTATAAAGCTCTGTTTGAAGAAGTGAATAGGGTTACAGAATCTTATTGGAAGAGCCAGAAGTCACACTTGATAGCGTTTGAGTCTCGAGGTAATTATCACGCATTTAAGCCTATTGTTATTGGCGACAAGGGTGCCTCGGGTCATCTTAAGAAATTCGATTTGATTAGTGAAGTGGTCCAGACTTATACGGATCAAACGCTTTTTTCGTCTGGGGATATATCAGCCTCAAGTGAGTCCAAAGAATTCTATTTTTATTTCTCCTATGAGAACCATGTTTTAGCGTTGCAGAAGAAAGCCAAAGTTCCAACTCCAGGGGTCGTAAGGAAGGCGCTTTTTCATCTTCTCAAGGATGCAGCGGATAAAGTGCACCCAGACTATACCCTTCATGTTTCCATACTTAATAGTTATAGTCTCATTAAGGACTTGGAGGAGAAGTCGTCAGGTTACTATGGCGCGGATATACATGCATCTTTTTCAAACTCCTTTGAAGCATTTAAGGATGGAGTTAAGGAGCTTGACCAAGAGTTTAGAGATAAAGGCGTTGACAGAATAGATCACAGAGAGCGAGCTGCCAAAAAAGGTGGGTTAATGACTAGGCTCTCAAACTTTGCAATGTCACTTCTGGTGATTTCGATACCATCAGGTTATGCAACTGTTACATACCAAGATTCACAGACAGGACGTAGGGAAAAGTTTAATACAGATGAAAGGCCAGTGCAGCTTGATGTAGATATTAAGTCCGAGGATAGAAAGACTCAAGCAGAAAAAGAAGAGATAGATAGAAGGATTGATGCATCCATAGCTAAAGCTATTGCGGCTGCTACAGAGTCCAAAAGCAATAAGTCAGAAAATGAAAGGTTTGGCGATCAAGCGTTTGCTGATACCAACGGTGATGGCGATGAGCAGGCCTGATATTAACGGTGTGTGGGACAAACTATCTTCTGGCATCGCCAAGATAATTCCTCCAGTTGCATATCTGTTTATCCTGATGAATAGATACGCCTGGGGAGATAAGATTGGGCATTCTTTTAACCAAACGGCCCCTGCCAAGCTTTGGTTTATAAGGATTATTTTACCGGTAGCGGTTTCAGTGTTCTTTTACTGGGGGCTTGGTGATCAGTATAGTGAATTTGGAGTTAAGCTATCTGAAATGGTAAAAACTGCTTATCCAAGTGTGCTCGGGTTTGCCATAGGGCTATATGCTATTGTTATGGCATCAGATAAGTTTGAAACATTAAAGAAAGAAGATGGTAGAAAAGGGAGGGCACTTCTTATAGCTGTTGATATGGCTTACCCTCTCTTTGTTGTTTTCACAGTGATGATTATTAATTACGTGCTTCCAGATGATTGTTTTTTATTTTGGATGGGAGTGGCTAATATATACTCTGTGTTCTTGATTTACGATATATTGGCAGCTGTTTATATCCATTCAATAAGAGATTAATCAAGATTGTTTTTTGGTTGCTGTTGTCTTGGCAATATGGTCTTGGTTTTGATTGAAAAGAGAAGGGGGGGGAGTTGTCTTTATATAGTAGGTTTGTAAATGGTGCGCGCTCTTTTGGTCAAAGTGTGAAGAAGAATAAAGCCAATTATTCTGTTGGTGGATTATTCTTGATTTTTGTTTTTCTGCCAATATTGGCATATGTTTATAAATTTGGGATTGGTTTTTGGGATAACCATGAAGACTGGTCTTACATGGGTGACTATTTTGGGGGTGTTTTAGGTCCAATAATTACGAGTCTTTCTCTGTTTTTTTTGGCTTTTCAGATACGGTTTCAATCTCAGCAAAGAGCCGAAGAGAACTCTAGGCATATTTGTTTTGAGGGTGAGAAGAATATTGAGAAAGCGTTAGAAGTCGTGAAGCCATTATTGGATGAGGCAAGGATTTCAAGCAATCTTAAGCTTACTGCGGAAAAGATTAAAGAGCTGAAAGAACAAGAGAAAAATGATGAGGCTAGAAAAGAAGCTAATAGATTTTTTTCAGACCAAGTAAATGTTCTAAGTAATTGGGCTAGGATAGATGTCTCTCTTAGAGATATGAGAGACCATGATGAAAATAAATGCAGAATGGCTAAGTGGGGTGTTTATGCCACACTGAAGCCAAATGATGTTAAGAGGATGGAACTTATAAGGAAGGCGGTGGTACCAGGTGAGTCAGTGATTGTTCCAGAGGAAGATGGTTTGGATGTTGGGACAGATTGATGAAATGTTTTGGGTTTGTTCAGTAGCTAATGCTTTTAGTGGGTCAGAATCTTAGGTTTTATTGTTGTTTAAGTTCTAAAAATATGAAAATAAGCCTATAGATGTCGGGTCCCGTGTGATTGACTACCCGCTTGGTGAATAACTTCGGCCGCTTGGCCTGCCATTCCTTCATCGCTGCAATCGGTGATTGATGATGCAGCGCCTTCTGAGGGATGTGGTGATTGTACAGCCAAGCGTAGCGTTTGAGCGTCTGCTCCAGATCCTCGCCTGAGGTATAGCGCCGGGTCGCCAGCACGTCACTGATGCGGCCGTTGAACCGCTCCACCATACCGTTCGTCTGTGGCCTTCCCGGCTTGATCAGGCGATGTTCGATATCATGGGCCTGGCACTCCTGGTCGAAGGGGTGGCGGCCGCTGGGCTTGCGCTCACCTGCCCGCGTGAAGCGATCGGTGAACGACTTGCCGTAGTACCTTCGGAACAATCTGGTGAGCGGCAGCCATCGTGACCTAAAGATCCTNGCTCGACTTGCATGTGTTAGGCCTGCCGCCAGCGTTCAATCTGAGCCATGATCAAACTCTTCAGTTAAAAGCTTGATAGTTCCTAAGGTGGAACCAAACCTGGTTCAAGATTCAAACGTCTCTTTGACGAGTCGCTTGTCTTGATATCTAGTGACTGGTCACCGACATCCCGACAAGCGCCCACATGAATTATCTGATCGATTGTTAAAGAGCAGCTCGACTCAATAAGGAGAAGAGCATCTTGCGTTCCCGGCCGCTTGACCAGTGCCTCGCAAGGAAGACGCATTCTACGTGATCGGCACGTCGTGTCAACCGGTGATTTTCAAGCTCTCGAGAGAGCGAAGCGGGTGACCGACCATCGCGACAACAGCGTGAAGCGACATCCGATCGAGTGGCATGCATTTTACCGATTTTGCTGACCCTGTCAATCGAGCGATTTCGACAATCGCCGAAAAACCTCAAGAAAAACAAGCGCTTTTGCCACTCATCACCGCCTGCAACGTTACCCGTCGCCGGCAGCGGATGCGTACTTTACGGATTTCCCCGGTAGGGTGCAAGGACTTTTTTCTGTGTCGTGTTGAACAAGAGTGCGCGCGCGGCGTGAGGCCCATGATGGCGGGGTTTCCCGAGACTCACGTGATATCACTCTTCCTGGGATCATGCCCGATCGGGCCTAGCTCACCAGAAGTGACCGAGAGTTCGCCCAGGCTTCAGATCCAGGCTCACCAACGCCAACGAAAGCGCCCACTTGGCATCCTGATCCTGCAATGGCACATTCAATGACAAACGCCCCGCCCTCTCGCAGAGGACGGGGCGTTTTTTTGGCGATCGTGCGCGGCGTCATGCCGACTCTCGATCCAAGGCCCGGACATGAAAAAAACCGAGCCTTTTGGGCTCGGGGTTTTCTCGGTGCATAAGAAAAGCCCCGACCTCAACGAGGCCGGGGTTTTCTCGATATAAGTGCCTGACGAGGATCCGGCCGGCGACCCGGAGGGCGGCTCCCGCGACTCTCCATGGGAACTCCCTTGTCTTCTATTTTTCGCCGGCCCAATGAGAAAAGCCCCAACCTCATTTGAGGTCGGGGCTTTTCCGGTATAAGTGCCTGACGATGACCTACTCTCGCATGGGAACTCCCACACTACCATCGGCGCTGAGCGGTTTCACTG
Source organism: Halomonas sp. HG01 (assembly GCF_000968715.2). NCBI lineage: Bacteria > Pseudomonadati > Pseudomonadota > Gammaproteobacteria > Oceanospirillales > Halomonadaceae > Halomonas > Halomonas sp. HG01. Next base: position 808,448 of record NZ_CP022134.1, read on the forward strand.
CTGAGTTCGGCATGGGATCAGGTGGTTCCCGCACGCTATGGTCGTCAGGCGAAAAAGGCAATGCGAATCATGCTGACGAGATCGTCTCTCGCGTATCCGCCGTCGTCTGTTGTCAGTCACAGACCACTTGGGTGTTATATGGTCAAGCCTCACGGGCCATTAGTATCGGTTAGCTCAACGCCTTGCAGCGCTTCCACACCCGACCTATCAACCAGCTCGTCTCGCTGGGCCCTTCAGGAGGCTCGAGGCCTCGGGGANTGTCGGGTCCCGTGTGATTGACTACCCGCTTGGTGAATAACTCCGGCCGCTTGGCCTGCCATTCCTTCATCGCTGCAATCGGTGATTGATGATGCAGCGCCTTCTGAGGGATGTGGTGATTGTACAGCCAAGCGTAGCGTTTGAGCGTCTGCTCCAGATCCTCGCCTGAGGTATAGCGCCGGGTCGCCAGCACGTCACTGATGCGGCCGTTGAACCGCTCCACCATACCGTTCGTCTGTGGCCTTCCCGGCTTGATCAGGCGATGTTCGATATCATGGGCCTGGCACTCCTGGTCGAAGGGGTGGCGGCCGCTGGGCTTGCGCTCACCTGCCCGCGTGAAGCGATCGGTGAACGACTTGCCGTAGTACCTTCGGAACAATCTGGTGAGCGGCAGCCATCGTGACCTAAAGATCCTTGTGTGACCCACATCATCACAAGGAGACCGACGATGACTGCCTCCACTCAGCTTACGCCAGACACTGTGTGTGTCGCGATCGATATTGCCAAGCGTTACCACGATGTGCTGATTCGCTGGCCCGATGGTCGTGAGAAGGTGCTCAAAATGCCCAACACACGTGCTGGGCACGACGACCTGATTCGATTCTTACAGCAGCAGAAAGCCCCTGTGCTCGCCGTTCTGGAGCCTACAGCGGACTTTCATCGGCCTCTTGCCTACCGACTGGCTCATGCAGGGATACCGGTGCATCTCGCCTCATCCTTGGCGGGCGCTCGGGTTCGAGAGGCCTTGTATACCTCGTGGGACAAGCATGATCGAAAAGATGCGCGTGTTCTGATGTATCTGCTGACCCAAGGCATGACGCACCCTTTCCACGATCCCCTTCGTGAAGGGTACTTCGACCTTCAGGAGATCTCGAATACCTATCAGCAGATCGCTCGAGCCCGAACACGCTGCCAGCATAGTCTGGTCAATCACTACTTGGCGCTCTACTTCCCGGAGATGGAACGCTACCTCAGTGCGTCCCGAGCCCACTGGTTCTGTCATTTCCTGCTGGCGTTTCCCACGCCAGCCAGTATCACCGCGTTGACCCGCGAGGCGTTTGTCGAAGCCGCCTGGGAGAGCGTGGGGCGAAAGGTAGCCAAGCAGCAGTTTCTGGAAAGCATCTACGAAGCAGCCCAGACCAGCATGGGCCTGCCGGTCGTGCCGGACTCTCCCGCGGTGCACACTTTCCAGCTTCAGGTGAAGCAGTACCTCTCACTGACAGAGCAACGTCAGGCTTTGGAGGCGATGGCAACGACATGCATGAGAGATAACAAGGACTTCGCTCGCCTTCAGACGCTTCCCGGCGTGGGGCCAATCATTGCCTTGATGATTCTGGCGGAGAGCGGTGATCTGCGGCGTTTCTCGCACCACCGCCAATACTTGAAGTTTTGTGGTTTCAACCTCGCCGCGTCACAGAGCGGTAACACGTGTAGCCGCTATCGATTGGCCAAGCGGGGTAATGCCCGACTGCGCTATGCCTACTGGCTTGCAGCCACGGTTGCTGTGAGGATGCGAGACAACAGCTTTCGCACCAAATTCGATCGCTATATAGGCAAAGACCCGACCGATGGCGATCTGAAGAGGAAAGCGCTAACGGCCGTGGCGGTGAAGATGGCCCGAGTGGCACATTCCTTGATCAAGCATGAAGTCGACTATCGCGGCTATCATGAGTACTGCATTCCTGGCGGCGGGACTTCTTTACAAAGCCGTAGGGCCGCAAGGACCTCGTAGATAATGGTTGAGCCCGCCCGCCAGGATGTTATGAGCCTCTGTTAAGCCCTGTCGAGCCGAACACCTTGTTTCGGACTCCTGTCACTATGGTGAGCCACTAATCCGGATATGGCGGGCTGCCAGGAATGATTTGCCTTGCTGATGTCTGAGCTATGCTGACATCGGCAGGGATCTTTTTGTCCATGATGCCACTTCAACCGCAGGTAGCCCGTTGTCAGTGAGTACCGTCTGGATCGTGAAGGGAGCTTTCTCCTCGACGCACTTCATGAACGCCTTGGCATCCTTGGCAGACTGGCTTCGCCTGATCTCCAGATAGACCCAGCGTGTGGCACGGTCGATGGCGACGTACAGGTAGCGCTTCTGCTCCTCATCAGGCATCTGAGGCAGGTGCTTGATGTCGATATGCACGTACCCGGGCTCGTAGTCCTTGAAGGGCTTGTGCCGGGGCTTCCCATCATCGCCAGCGTCCTGCCGAGCCAGTTCTGCCAGTGTCGGCACCTCGCGCCGCTGGAGCATGCGGTGNCCATTTAAAGTGGTACGCGAGCTGGGTTTAGAACGTCGTGAGACAGTTCGGTCCCTATCTGCCGTGGGCGTTGGAGATTTGAGAAGTGCTGCTCCTAGTACGAGAGGACCGGAGTGGACGACCCTCTGGTGTTCCGGTTGTCACGCCAGTGGCATCGCCGGGTAGCTATGGTCGGACGGGATAACCGCTGAAAGCATCTAAGCGGGAAGCCTCCTTCAAGATGAGATCTCCCCGAGGCCTCGAGCCTCCTGAAGGGCCCAGCGAGACGAGCTGGTTGATAGGTCGGGTGTGGAAGCGCTGCAAGGCGTTGAGCTAACCGATACTAATGGCCCGTGAGGCTTGACCATATAACACCCAAGTGGTCTGTGACTGACAACAGACGACGGCGGATACGCGAGAGACGATCTCGTCAGCATGATTCGCATTGCCTTTTTCGCCTGACGACCATAGCGTGCGGGAACCACCTGATCCCATGCCGAACTCAGCAGTAAAACCGCTCAGCGCCGATGGTAGTGTGGGAGTTCCCATGCGAGAGTAGGTCATCGTCAGGCACTTATCCCGAGAAAACCCCGAGCCCAAAAGGCTCGGGGTTTTTTCATGTCTGGCCGACAGGCCGCGTATAGGTAGGGGGAGTTCCCCCTGGAGAGTATCGGCACGCCGACCGGGACATCGTCAGGCACTTATCCCGAGAAAACCCCGAGCCCATAAGGCTCGGGGTTTTTTCATGTCTGGCCGACAGGCCGCGTATCGGTAGGGGGGGTTCCCATGGAGAGTATCGGAACGACGACCGGGACATCGTCAGGCACTTATATCGAGAAAACCCCGGCTCATCGAGTCGGGGTTTTTTCATGTCCGGGCCTCGGTTCGAGGGCTGGCATGAACCCTCGTAAAATAGCCAGAAAACGCCCCGTCCTTTTCGAGAGGGCGGGGCGTTCATGCATCGAGGGGTGAGTTGCTGGCAATCAGGCGGGTTCGATGTGGCCGGGGAGATGGAGGCTCCTCAAGCTGGAAAAATGTCGCGACAGGGCAACAGCGCTGCCTAGCGCTGGCGATTTCCATGCTGGTCGAGCGGCTTCGTGGCAGCTAGGCTGACGGGGCACTCAACCGGAACACGAGACGTCTCAGGAGGAGAGTTTCATGATGACCCAATCGATGCTGCGCAAGATCGCCCTGGCGAGCTTCATCGGCATGGCCGCCTTCGGCCTGGCGGCCTGCGAAGAGGAAGGTCCGGCAGAGCAGGCCGGTGAGAATATCGACGAGACCATGGAAGAGGCCGGCGAGAGCATGGATGATGCCGTGGATCAGGCGGGTGAGTCCGTCGAGGAGATGGGTGACAGCGTCGAGGAAGCTGCCGACGAGGCCGATTCGGGCTACTAAGTCGGCGTGGCGCTTCGGGCGCGATGCATGCAGCAGCAGAGGCCGGGCGAATGCCCGGCCTTTTTCGTTGTGAGTGCCATGTGGTCGGGAATTTCCGGCGCCGCGGCAGTTCCGCTAGAATGAGCGTTTTTCCCGGCAGGGGCGCGTGCATGACCATTGGTGACCTGATCCGCCTGTTGAGCGATGGCGAATTCCATTCCGGCGAACAGCTGGGCGAGCGGCTGGGCGTGTCTCGCGCCGCCGTCTGGAAGCAGCTGCGCAAGCTGGAGGCGCTGGGGATTCCCATGGAGGCGGTGAAAGGGCAGGGTTATCGACTGGCCGAACCGCTGGAGTTGCTCGACGGGGCCACTATCGTGGCCGGTTTGTCGCGAGAGGTGCGTCAGCACGTCAGTCGCCTGTTCGTCGAGGAGACGCTGCCTTCGAGCAACCTGTTTCTGCGCGAGCGCTTCGCTCAGGGCGCCGGGCATGGCGAGATCTGCCTGGTGGAGCAGCAGAGTGCCGGTCGAGGGCGTCGAGGGCGCACCTGGGTGACGCCCTGGGGGCGTACCCTGATGTTCTCGATCGGCTGGCGAGTGGAGTCGGGCGTGGCGGCCCTCGAGGGTCTCAGCCTGGCTGTCGGCGTGGTGCTGGCCCAGGTGCTGGAGCGCCATGGCGTGCGCCCGCGGCTCAAGTGGCCCAACGACGTGCTGCTGGAGATGGATTCGGGGGAGCTGGGCAAGCTGGCGGGTATCCTGGTCGAGCTGACGGGGGACGCGACGGGGCCTTGCGAGCTGGTGGTGGGCATGGGTATCAACGTCGATCTGCCGCTGTCCTTTCGCGAGGGGATCGAGCAGCCGGTGGGGGCGGTCCGTGACCAGGCCCCGGGGCTGTCACGCAATCAACTGGCCGTGGAGCTGCTCGACGGGCTGATGCCGATGCTGGCCGATTTCGAGCATCGAGGGTTCGAGGGCTGGCAGGAGGCCTGGAATGCCCGGCATGCCTTCGCCGGGCGCGAGGTGGATATCCTGCGTGGCGAGCGGCGCGAGCCCGCGGTCGCCGAGGGCGTCGATGTCGCCGGGAACCTCTGGGTGAAAGGGGAGGGCGGGCGCGAGCGTCTCGCTGGTGGCGAGATCAGCGTACGGGGGCGGTAATGATCCTGGATCTGGATATCGGCAACACCCTGTCCAAATGGCGGCTGAAGGATGCCGAGAGCAGCGAGATCCGATCGCGCGGGGCCGTGTGGACGCGCGAGGAGTGGCGGCCCGGGGCCGATATCCCGGATCTCGATGTGGTCGAGGCGGTGAGGATATCCAGCGTGGCGCGCAAGGCGGTGCTGGCCCAGACCGTGGCCCTGCTGCAGCGCCGGGTGCGCAGCGTGCATGTGGCGCGCTCGGAACCCGAGGCACTGGGGGTCAGCAATGGATACCGGGAGCCCGGCAAGCTGGGCGTGGATCGCTGGCTGGGTGTGCTGGCCGGCTATCAGCTGGCGGGCGGCTGCTGCACGGTGGATTGCGGTAGCGCCATCACGGTGGACTTCGTGCTGCCCGGCGGCCAGCACCTGGGCGGCTACATCCTGCCGGGGCTGCGCCTGATGAAGGAGAGCCTCAAGCTCGGCACGCGCAACGTGGCGATCGACCCGGACAGCGAGGCCGACGAGCTGCTGGTGCCGGGGGCGCGAACGGTCGAGGCCGTCAATCATGGTATCTACATGGCGGCGGTGAGCGCGGTGAACCGGATCTACAGCGAGGTGTGCGACCGTGAGGGGGTGTCGCTGCCGCTGCTGTTGACCGGGGGGGATGCCCGGGTGGTCTCGCGCGGGGTTCAGGTGCCCCATGCCGTCTGGCCTGACATGGTGTATGGCGGGCTGGAGGCCTGTTTCCCGCTCACGGCGGCGGAGCGGGCGGGTCGCATGTCGGGCGCGCCGACGGTGCCGCGCCGGGTGCCGCTGGAAAAGATACGCGCGGGGCTTGCGTTCTCCATGCTGCTTTGACACAATGCGTCGCGTTCTAGGGGAGCAGGCGAGCCGAGGCCGTCGTGCCATGCTTCAAGAAGATTGGTAAAACAATCACTTGACACCGAGAACAGGAGCGGTAAAATGCTCCGCCAGTTGGAGGGGTTCCCGAGTGGCCAAAGGGAGCAGACTGTAAATCTGCCGCGAAAGCTTCGAAGGTTCGAATCCTTCCCCCTCCACCAGGTTTTGGCCGCACTCGTCGAGGCGGGTGGTGGCAAAAAGAGCGGGCAGGCGGGCATAGTTCAATGGTAGAACCTCAGCCTTCCAAGCTGATGATGCGGGTTCGATCCCCGCTGCCCGCTCCAAGCTAAGGTTTTGCTCATGTAGCTCAGGGGTAGAGCACACCCTTGGTAAGGGTGAGGTCGACGGTTCAAATCCGTCCATGAGCTCCACATTGAAAAGGCGAGCGATAGCTCGCCTTTTCTCTTTCCCTGGCCGGTGTGAGTAGGTCGGATCAGGGGTTGTCAGTTCGGGCGGCATTCGCTATGATGGCGCCCGCTGTCGCTGAGGCCTCCCGCAAAGGGCGGTCGCGGAAGCAACAGGCCAGTAGCTCAATTGGCAGAGCAGCGGTCTCCAAAACCGCAGGTTGGGGGTTCGATTCCCTCCTGGCCTGCCAGCCTTCCCCAGGCTGGTGAGATTTCTTGTATCTTTCATGTTTCGATTGCCGCACCTTGAGGAGTCTCGTTTTCATGAAACATAACGCCGAGGTGCAGGAGTCGCGCCACGACGGGCTCAAGTGGGCGGTTGTCGTTACCCTGCTGGTTCTTGCCGTGGTCGGCAATACCTATTTTGCCGACCAGGCGCTGCTTTATCGCGTGCTTGGCGTCGTCGCCCTGAGTGTGGTGGCGGCGCTGGTGGCGCTGACCACCACCAAGGGGCGTGAGCTGGTCGAGCTGGCTCGCAGTGCCAAGAAGGAAATTCAGCGCGTCGTCTGGCCGAGCCGTCCCGAGACCGTGCAAACCACCGCCATCGTGCTGGTGGCCGTCCTGGTCGTGGGCCTGGCCCTGTGGCTCATCGACACGCTGCTTGGCTGGGCCATGTCCGGCGTCATTGGTTAGGAGTCTTCATGTCCAAGCGTTGGTACGTCGTTCACGCCTACTCCGGCTTCGAGAAGCATGTCATGCGCTCGCTCATCGAGCGCGTGAAGATGTACGGCATGGAGGATCGCTTCGGCGAGATCCTGGTGCCGACCGAAGAAGTCGTCGAGATGCGTGACGGCAAGCGCCGCAAGAGCGAGCGCAAGTTCTATCCCGGCTATGTGCTGGTCGAGATGGAAATGGATGACGAGACTTGGCACCTGGTCAATGAGACCCCGCGCGTCATGGGGTTCATCGGAGGCACCAAGGAGAAGCCGGCGCCGATCACCCAGCGGGAGGCCGATGCCATCCTCAGCCGGGTCAAGGATGGCACCGAGAAGCCGCGCCCCAAGACGATGTTCGAGCCGGGACAGTCCGTGCGCGTCATCGACGGTCCGTTTGCCGACTTCAACGGCGTTGTCGAGGAAGTCAACTACGACAAGAGTCGTCTTCAGGTCAGCGTGCTGATCTTTGGTCGTGCTACGCCGGTCGAGCTGGAGTTCTCCCAGGTCGAGAAGGAATAATCGCCCTCTCGCCAAGCAGGTTTTCGTGACGGCCGCCGAGAGCGGTCGTCTTCACCGGGGAGCCGCAAGGCGCTATCACCCATCTGGAGTAAATCATGGCCAAGAAAGTACAGGCTTACATCAAGCTGCAGGTTGCAGCCGGTAAGGCCAACCCGAGCCCCCCCGTGGGTCCCGCGCTGGGTCAGCACGGCGTGAACATCATGGAGTTCTGCAAGGCGTTCAACGCCGAGACCCAGAACCTCGAGCCGGGTCTGCCGACTCCCGTCGTCATCACCGTGTACTCCGACCGCAGCTTCACCTTCGTCACCAAGACGCCGCCCGCCGCCGTCCTGCTGAAGAAGGCTGCTGGTATCAAGTCCGGCTCCGGTGAGCCGAACAAGAACAAGGTCGGTACCGTGACCCGCGCGCAGCTCGAAGAGATCGCCCAGGCCAAGGAGCCGGATCTGACCGCTGCCGATCTCGACGCCGCGGTGCGTACCATTGCCGGTAGTGCCCGCAGCATGGGCCTCAACGTGGAGGGCCTCTGATCATGGCTAAGCTCAGCAAGCGCGCTCAGCAGATTCGCGAGAAAGTTGACCCGAACAAGGCGTACTCCCTCGAGGAGGCCGTGGCCCTGCTCTCCGAGCTGTCCACCGTCAAGTTCAAGGAGTCCGTGGACGTCGCCGTCAACCTGGGCGTCGATCCGCGTAAATCCGACCAGGTCGTGCGTGGCGCCACCGTCATGCCGAACGGTACCGGCAAGGACGTGCGCGTTGCCGTCTTCACCCAGGGTGCCAACGAAGAAGCCGCCAAGGAAGCCGGTGCCGATATCGTCGGCATGGACGACCTGGCCGAGCAGGTCAAGAAAGGCCAGCTCGACTTCGACGTGGTCATCGCCTCGCCGGACGCCATGCGCGTCGTCGGTCAGCTGGGTCAGATCCTCGGTCCGCGTGGCCTGATGCCGAACCCGAAGGTCGGCACCGTGACCCCGGACGTGGCTACCGCCGTCAAGAACGCCAAGGCCGGTCAGGTGCGCTTCCGTACCGACAAGAACGGCATCATCCACGCCACCCTCGGCAAGGTCGACTTCGACGCTGACGCGATCCGCGGCAACCTCGAAGCTCTGATCGCCGACCTGAAGAAGCTCAAGCCGAGCACTTCCAAGGGCGTGTATTTCAAGAAGGTCTCCCTGTCCACCACCATGGGCCCGGGTCTGACCGTCGATCACGCCGCGTTCGTCTAACGCCGCGTTCGACAATCGAGCAAGAACTTTGCGGTCCCCGTGCACGACATCGATGCGAGTCGGCGGGGCATCGTCAAAGACCGCAGGTGCCGCCTCGCTGCCGAGGCGGCTTAATTGTCCCTCGGGGCAGCCTGCGCAGATGGTGTGGCCGCCAGATCTCTGGTGAGCACCATCACCCAGGACCCCCGGCGAGTGGCCTCACGGCCCGCCGGGGGAGATGGTAACCACCGGAATCCTCTGCGGAGATTCCGGCACGAAGGAGTGATCACCGTGCCACTAGCACTCGAAGGCAAGAAGGCCATTGTTGCCGAGGTCAGTGAAGCGGCCAAGGATGCTCTCTCCGTCGTCGTTGCCGACTCTCGTGGCGTCCCGGTCAGCAAGATGACCGAACTGCGCAAGCAGGCCCGCGAGAATGGCGTGCAGATCCGTGTTGTCCGCAACACCCTGGCACGCCGCGCCCTCGAAGGCACTCAGTGGGAGTGCCTGAACGAGTCTTTCGTGGGTCCGACTCTGCTGGCCTTCTCCACCGATCATCCGGGCGCTGCCGCCCGTCTGTTCAAGGAGTTCGGCAAGTCCGAGGAAGACTTCGAAGTCAAGGCGCTGGCATACGAAGGCGAGTTCATCCCGGCGAGCGATCTCGACCGCCTGGCAAGCCTGCCGACCTATGACGAGGCCATCGCGAAGCTGATGTCCGTCATGAAGGAGGCTTCTGCCGGCAAGCTGGTTCGTACCCTCGCCGCGCTGCGTGACCAGAAGGAAGGCGAGGCCGCCTGAACGGCGAACTCGACCTCCTCTCGCGAATCGAATATTGAATCACCGAGTCGTCGGCCCGCCGAGACTCCCGCAAAGTTAGGAACGTGAAAATGGCACTGACCAAAGAAGACATCATCAACGCCGTCGCCGACATGTCCGTGATGGAAGTCGCCGAGCTGATCGAAGCGATGGAAGAGAAGTTCGGCGTGACCGCCGCTGCTGCCGTCGTCGCCGGCCCGGGTGGCGGTGAAGCCGCTGCTGCCGAAGAGCAGACCGAGTTCGACCTGGTGCTGACCGCCGCTGGCGACAAGAAGGTCAACGTCATCAAGGCCGTCCGCGAGATCACCGGTCTGGGCCTGAAGGAAGCCAAGGGTGCCGTCGACGGCGTCCCGGCGACCCTGAAGGAAGGCATGTCCAAGGAAGATGCCGAAGAAGCCAAGACCAAGCTGGAAGAAGCCGGCGCGAGCGTGGAGCTCAAGTAATCCTTGTGCCCACGGCTTCACGCGCTGCGTAAGCTTCCACGGCTGGTGGCGGGACACCCGCTGCCGGCCTTTTTCTGTTGTCGCTAGGCGGTTCGCCCTTCGGGCCTCCGCCAGCCGAATTCCGACGGCGAGCCTCCCTCCGGGGGCTTGCCGTCAGCGCCTGACGGAGCCGCGTCCGTCGGGTGGCGCCGACACGCATCGGTCACCCATGGTGAACAAGCTGGGGAATACAGATGGCTTACTCATACACTGAGAAAAAACGCATCCGCAAGGATTTCGGCAAACTGCCCCAAGTGATGGATGTGCCTTACCTGCTGGCCATCCAGCTTGATTCCTATTACGACTTTCTCCAGCAGGATCGCTCACCCGAAGAACGCCTCGACCTCGGCCTGCATGCCGCCTTCCGGTCGGTCTTTCCGATCGAGAGCTTCTCCGGCAATGCTGCGCTGGAATACGTCAGCTACCGTTTCGGCACTCCGGCCTTCGACGTCAAGGAGTGCCAGCTGCGTGGCGTCACCTATTCGGCTCCCCTGCGCGTCAAGGTCCGTCTGATCATCTACGACAAGGATTCGTCGAACAAGGCGATCAAGGACATCAAGGAGCAGGAAGTCTACATGGGGGAAATCCCCCTGATGACCGAGAACGGTACCTTCGTGGTGAACGGTACCGAGCGCGTCATCGTTTCCCAGCTGCACCGCTCCCCGGGCGTGTTCTTCGATCACGACAAGGGCAAGAGCCACTCCTCCGGCAAGCTGCTGTATTCCGCTCGGGTGATTCCCTACCGCGGTTCCTGGCTGGACTTCGAGTTCGATCCCAAGGACAACGTCTTCGTGCGCATCGACCGTCGCCGCAAGCTGCCGGCCACGGTGCTGCTGCGCGCGCTGGGCATGAGCGCCGAGGAGATCCTCGACGAGTTCTTCGACACCAGCACCTTCCACATCGAGAAGCGCGGCTTCTCCGTGGAACTGGTGCCGTCTCGCCTGCGCGGCGAGACCGCGACCTTCGACATCAAGGATGGTGACGGCAACGTCATCGTCGAGGAAGGTCGTCGCGTCACCCAGAAGCACATCCGCCAGCTGGAGAAGGCCGGCCTCGAGCGTCTCGAGGTGCCGATGGACTACCTGTTCGGCAAGGTGCTGGCCAAGGACCAGATCGATCCCAACACCGGCGAGCTGATCTGCGCCTGCAACACCGCGATCACTCCGGAAGTGCTGGAAACCCTGGGCCAGGCCGGTCTGACCCGCCTGGAGACCCTGTACACCAACGATCTGGATTGCGGTCCGTTCGTCTCCGACACCCTCAAGCTGGACACCACCGGTTCCCAGCTCGAGGCGCTGGTCGAGATCTACCGCATGATGCGGCCCGGCGAGCCGCCCACCAAGGAGGCCGCCGAGACGCTGTTCAACAACCTGTTCTTCACCGAGGACCGCTACGACCTGTCCGGCGTCGGTCGCATGAAGTTCAACCGTCGTCTGCGCCGCGAGCAGGACGAGGGCGCCGGCGTTCTCGATCAGCGCGATATCCTCGACGTGCTCGGCGAGCTGATCAACATCCGTAACGGCTTCGGCGACGTCGACGACATCGACCACCTGGGCAACCGTCGCATCCGCTGCGTCGGCGAGATGGCCGAGAACCAGTTCCGCGTCGGTCTGGTGCGCGTCGAGCGTGCGGTCAAGGAACGCCTCTCCATGGCGGAGAGCGAAGGCCTGATGCCGCAGGACCTGATCAACGCCAAGCCGGTGGCCGCGGCGGTGAAGGAGTTCTTCGGCTCCTCCCAGCTGTCGCAGTTCATGGACCAGAACAACCCGCTGTCCGAGGTGACGCACAAGCGTCGCGTCTCCGCCCTCGGCCCGGGCGGTCTGACCCGCGAGCGTGCCGGCTTCGAGGTGCGTGACGTTCACGCCACCCACTACGGCCGCCTGTGCCCGATCGAGACCCCCGAGGGTCCGAACATCGGTCTGATCAACTCGCTGGCCACCTACAGCCACACCAACAGCTACGGCTTCCTCGAGACGCCGTACCGCAAGGTCGTGGACGGTCAGGTGACCGACGACGTGGTGCACCTCTCCGCGATCGAGGAGGGCAACTTCGTCATCGCCCAGGCCTCGGCTACCGTGGACGAGGGCGGCAAGCTGGTCGACGACCTGGTGCAGGTCCGCCATCGCGGCGAGACCACCTTCATGCGCCCCGAGCAGGTCACCCTGATGGACGTCTCGCCGCGTCAGGTGGTGTCCGTGGCCGCGGCCCTGATCCCGTTCCTCGAGCACGATGACGCCAACCGCGCCCTGATGGGGGCGAACATGCAGCGTCAGGCCGTGCCGACCCTGCGCGCCGACAAGCCGCTGGTCGGTACCGGCATGGAGCGTTTCGTGGCCCGCGACTCCGGCGTCTGCGCCGTGGCCCGTCGTGGCGGCACCATCGACTCCGTCGACGCCAAGCGCATCGTGGTGCGGGTCAACGAGGACGAGATCATCGGCGGCGAAGCCGGCGTCGATATCTACAACCTGACCAAGTACCTGCGTTCCAACCAGAACACCTGCCAGAACCAGCGTCCGATCGTGCGCCCCGGCGACAGCGTGGCCAGCGGCGACATCCTGGCCGACGGCCCGTCCGTCGACATGGGTGACCTGGCCCTGGGCCAGAACATGCGCATCGCCTTCATGCCGTGGAACGGCTACAACTTCGAGGACTCCATCCTGCTCTCCGAGCGGGCCGTCCAGGAAGACCGTTTCACCACCATCCACATCCAGGAGCTGACCTGCGTCTCCCGCGACACCAAGCTGGGCGCGGAGGAGATCACCTCCGACATTCCGAACGTCGGCGAGTCCGCGCTCGGCAAGCTGGATGAGGCTGGCGTCGTCTACATCGGTGCCGAGGTCGGCGCGGGCGACATCCTGGTCGGCAAGGTCACGCCCAAGGGCGAGACCCAGCTGACCCCGGAGGAGAAGCTGCTGCGTGCGATCTTCGGTGAGAAGGCGTCCGACGTGAAGGACACCTCCCTGCGTGCCCCGACCGGCATGAAGGGCACCGTCATCGACGTGCAGGTGTTCACCCGCGACGGCGTGGAGAAGGACTCCCGTGCGCTCTCCATCGAGCAGCAACAGCTCGACGAGGTGCGCAAGGATCTCCAGGAGACCTACCGCATCGCCGAGGACGCGACCTTCGAGCGTCTGCAGCGCACCCTGGTCGGCCAGCCGGTCAACGGGGGGCCGAAGCTCAAGAAGGGCGACGTGCTCAGCGACGAGTACCTCGAAGAGCTGCCGCGTCAGCAGTGGTTCAAGCTGCGCATGCAGGACGAGAGCCTCAACGAGCTGCTGGCCCAGGCCGACGAGCAGCTGGAGACCCGTCGCAAGGAGATGGACGAGCGCTTCGAGGACAAGAAGCGCAAGCTCACCCAGGGCGACGACCTCGCGCCGGGCGTGCTGAAGATCGTCAAGGTCTACCTCGCCATCAAGCGTCGCTTGCAGCCGGGCGACAAGATGGCCGGCCGTCACGGTAACAAGGGTGTCATCTCGGCCATCATGCCGGTCGAGGACATGCCGTTCGACGACAACGGCGAGCCGATCGACGTGGTGCTGAACCCGCTGGGCGTGCCGTCGCGCATGAACGTCGGTCAGATCCTCGAGACCCACCTGGGCATGGCCGCCCGCGGCCTCGGCGTGAAGATCGAGCACATGCTGCGCGACGCCCGCGACCAGCAGGTCTCGCAGATCCGCGAGTTCCTGGGCAAGGTCTACAATACCGAGTCGAGCACCCGGGTCGAGGACATCGATTCGCTCTCCGACGATGAGGTGATCGCGCTGGCGAAGAACCTCAAGGCGGGCGTGCCCATGGCCACGCCGGTCTTCGACGGTGCTCGCGAGCATGAGATCAAGCACCTGCTGACGCTGGCCGACCTGCCGGACTCCGGCCAGACGACCCTCTACGACGGTCGTACCGGCGATGCCTTCGATCGCCCGGTCACCGTGGGTTACATGTACATGCTGAAGCTCAACCACCTGGTGGATGACAAGATGCACGCGCGTTCCACCGGTTCCTACTCCCTGGTGACCCAGCAGCCGCTGGGCGGCAAGGCGCAGTTCGGTGGTCAGCGCTTCGGGGAAATGGAGGTCTGGGCCCTGGAAGCCTATGGCGCCGCCTACACCCTTCAGGAAATGCTCACCGTCAAGTCCGACGACGTGGAAGGCCGCACCAAGATGTACAAGAGCATCGTGGATGGCGACCACACCATGCAGGCGGGCATGCCGGAATCCTTCAACGTGCTGGTGAAGGAAATCCGCTCGCTGGGCATCGATATCGAACTGGAGAGCTGAGGCGGCCGCTACGGCGCTTCGCAGTAATGACGGTCCGCGGGGGCGTGCGCGCCCCCGCCCATGACAACTCCGCAACGGAGCCGACCCATGAAAGATTTGGTGAAAGTCCTCAAATCGCAGTCTCAGTCCGACGAGTTCGACGCGATCAAGATCACGCTGGCGTCGCCGGACATGATTCGCAGCTGGTCCTTCGGCGAGGTCAAGAAGCCCGAGACCATCAACTATCGTACCTTCAAGCCGGAGCGCGACGGCCTGTTCTGCGCCAAGATCTTCGGCCCGGTGAAGGATTACGAGTGCCTGTGCGGCAAGTACAAGCGGATGAAGCATCGCGGCATCATCTGCGAGAAGTGCGGCGTGGAGGTCACCAAGGCCGCCGTGCGCCGCGAGCGCATGGGCCACATCGAGCTGGCCAGCCCGGTCGCGCACATCTGGTTCCTGAAGTCGCTGCCGTCCCGCATCGGCATGTTCCTAGACATGACCCTGCGCGACATCGAGCGGGTGCTCTACTTCGAGAGCTTCATGGTCGTCGATCCGGGCATGACCACCCTCGAGCGCGGCCAGCTGCTCAACGACGAGCAGTACTTCGAGGCCCTCGAGGAGTTCGGTGACGACTTCGACGCCCGCATGGGTGCCGAGGCCGTCCAGGCCATGCTCAAGGACATCGATCTCGAGGAAGAGATCGAGCGTCTGCGCGAGGAAATCCCGCAGACCAACTCCGAGACCAAGATCAAGAAGCTGTCCAAGCGCCTGAAGCTGCTGGAGGCCTTCCAGGGCTCCGGCAACGACCCGGCGTGGATGGTGATGGAAGTGCTGCCGGTGCTGCCGCCGGACCTGCGTCCGCTGGTGCCGCTGGACGGCGGTCGCTTCGCGACCTCCGACCTGAACGACCTCTACCGTCGCGTGATCAACCGCAACAACCGCCTCAAGCGGCTGCTGGATCTCAACGCGCCGGACATCATCGTGCGCAACGAGAAGCGCATGCTGCAGGAAGCGGTCGACGCCCTGCTCGACAACGGCCGTCGCGGCCGGGCCATCACCGGCTCGAACAAGCGTCCGCTGAAGTCGCTGGCCGACATGATCAAGGGCAAGCAGGGGCGTTTCCGTCAGAACCTGCTGGGCAAGCGCGTCGACTACTCCGGCCGCTCGGTCATCACCGTGGGTCCGACCCTGCGTCTGCACCAGTGCGGTCTGCCGAAGAAGATGGCGCTCGAGCTGTTCAAGCCGTTCATCTACTCCAAGCTGCAGGCCAGCGGCCAGGCGTCCACCATCAAGGCCGCCAAGAAGATGGTCGAGCGCGAGCTGCCGGAGGTGTGGGACATCCTCGCCGATGTCATCCGCGAGCATCCGGTGCTGCTCAACCGCGCCCCGACCCTGCACCGTCTCGGCATCCAGGCCTTCGAGCCGCTGCTGATCGAGGGCAAGGCGATCCAGCTGCACCCGCTGGTGTGTGCCGCCTACAACGCCGACTTCGACGGCGACCAGATGGCCGTCCACGTGCCGCTGACCCTGGAGGCGCAGCTCGAAGCCCGCGCGCTGATGATGGCCACCAACAACGTGCTGTCACCGGCCAACGGCGAGCCGATCATCGTGCCGTCCCAGGACGTGGTGCTGGGTCTGTATTACATGACCCGCGAGAAGATCAATGCCAAGGGTGAGGGCATGGTGTTCTCCGACCTCAACGAGGTCGAGCGCGCCTTCGGCACCCAGAGCGTCGACCTGCACGCCCGCGTCAAGGTGCGCCTCGACGAGGTGACCGTGGACGAGGAGACCGGCGAGCAGAGCCAGACCCGCAAGATCTACGACACCACCGTGGGTCGCGCGCTGCTGTTCCGCATCCTGCCCGAAGGCGTGTCCTTCGAGCTGATCGACCAGCCGATGAAGAAGAAGGCGATCTCCCAGCTGATCAACGAGGTGTATCGCTGCGCCGGCCTGAAGCCCGCGGTGATCTTCGCCGACCAGCTGATGTACACCGGCTTCCGCATGGCCACCTGGTCCGGCGCCTCCATCGGCGTCAACGACTTCGTCATCCCGGATGCCAAGGCCGAGATCGTCGAAGGCGCCGAGGAAGAGGTCAAGGAAATCGAGGACCAGTTCTCCTCCGGTCTGGTGACCGCGGGCGAGAAGTACAACAAGGTCATCGATATCTGGGCCCGTGCCAACGACCAGGTCGCCAAGGCGATGATGACCGGCATCTCCAAGGAGAGCGTCATCGACCGTGAGGGCAACGAGGTCGAGCAGGACTCCTTCAACAGCGTCTTCATCATGGCCGACTCCGGTGCCCGGGGTAGTGCCGCCCAGATCCGCCAGCTGGCGGGCATGCGTGGCCTCATGGCCAAGCCGGACGGCTCGATCATCGAGACCCCGATCGTCGCCAACTTCCGTGAAGGCCTGAACGTCCTCCAGTACTTCATCTCGACCCACGGTGCGCGTAAGGGCCTGGCGGATACGGCACTCAAGACCGCCAACTCCGGTTACCTGACCCGTCGTCTGGTCGACGTGGCACAGGACATGGTCATCACCGAGGCCGACTGCGGCACCGAGAACGGCCTGACCCTGCACCCGGTCATCGAGGGCGGCGACATCATCGTCTCGCTGGCCCAGCGCGTGCTTGGCCGCGTGGTCGCCCAGGACGTCATCGATCCCGAGAGCGAGGAAGTGCTGATTCCGCGCGGCACGCTGCTCGACGAGGCCTGGTGCGCCGAGCTCGACACCATGGGCGTCGACGAGATCGTGGTGCGCTCCGCGATCAGCTGTGACACCAGCCATGGCGTCTGCTCCTCGTGCTACGGTCGCGACCTGGCCCGTGGCCATCAGGTTAACGTCGGCGAGTCCGTGGGCGTCATCGCCGCCCAGTCGATCGGTGAGCCGGGTACCCAGCTGACCATGCGGACCTTCCACATCGGCGGTGCGGCCTCTCGTGCCTCCGCAGTGGACAGCGTCCAGGTCAAGCACGGCGGCAAGGTGCGCCTGCACAACATCAAGCACGTGGAACGCGGCGACGGCAAGCTGGTCGTGGTCTCCCGCTCCAGCGCCCTGGCCGTCGCCGACGAGCACGGTCGCGAGCGCGAGTACTACAAGCTGCCCTACGGCGCCGAGCTCTCCGTCAAGGACGGCGATGTCGTCGACGCCGGTCAGACCGTGGCCAAGTGGGATCCGCACACCCACCCGATCGTGGCCGAGGCCGAGGGCAAGGTGCAGTACGCGGACATGGACGAGGGCGTCACCATCCACCGCAGC
Organism: Halomonas sp. HG01; assembly: GCF_000968715.2. NCBI lineage: Bacteria > Pseudomonadati > Pseudomonadota > Gammaproteobacteria > Oceanospirillales > Halomonadaceae > Halomonas > Halomonas sp. HG01. The sequence continues at coordinate 825,935 of NZ_CP022134.1, forward strand.
GTGGACGAGATGACCGGCCTGTCCTCCATCGAGGTGATCGAGTCTGCGGCGCGTCCCATGGCCGGCCGCGACAAGCGCCCGATGATCCTGCTGTCCGACGAGGCCGGCAAGCCGGTGACCGTGGCCAACTCCGACACCCCGGTGCAGTACCTGCTGCCCGGCAAGGCGATCGTGACCGTCGACGACGGTTCCAAGATCGGCGTCGGCGAGGTGGTGGCCCGTATTCCGGTGGAAGCCACCGGTAACAAGGACATCACCGGTGGTCTGCCGCGCGTGGCCGACCTGTTCGAGGCGCGCAAGCCGAAAGAGCCGGCGATCCTCGCCGAGATCAGCGGTACCATCAGCTTCGGCAAGGAAACCAAGGGCAAGCGTCGTCTGGCGATCACCCCGGAATCCGGCGATCCGTTCGAGATGCTGATCCCGAAATGGCGCCAGATCGCGGTGTTCGAGGGTGAGACCGTCGAGAAGGGCGAGGTCATCTCCGACGGCCCGAGCAATCCGCACGATATCCTGCGCCTGCTCGGCATCGCCGAACTGGCCAAGTACATCGTCGCCGAGGTGCAGGACGTCTATCGCCTGCAGGGCGTGGGCATCAACGACAAGCACATCGAAGTGATCGTGCGTCAGATGCTGCGCAAGGTCGAGATCACCGATGCCGGCGATTCCGACTTCATCCCGGGCGACCAGGTCGAGCTGGTGCGGGTGCTGGAGCAGAACGCGGCGCTCGAGGCCACCGACAAGTTCCCGGCCAAGTACCAGCGCCTGCTGCTGGGTATCACCAAGGCCAGCCTGGCCACCGAGTCGTTCATCTCCGCGGCCTCCTTCCAGGAGACCACGCGGGTGCTGACCGAAGCGGCGGTCACCGGCAAGCGCGACTACCTGCGCGGCCTGAAGGAAAACGTGGTGGTGGGACGTCTGATCCCGGCCGGTACCGGCCTGACCCACCATGCGGAGCGCCGCCGCAAGCGTGAAGACGCCGAACGCGTGCTCCAGCCGTCGGCCCAGGATGTCGAGCAGGAACTGGGCGCTCAGCTCACCGCGCTCGACTCGGACGACGACGAAATCTGACGTCGATGACCGCTCGCGCGGCGCCCCTCGGGGCGTCGCGCTTGACGGTCGATGGCGTCAGCCATTAGAATGCGCAGCCTTTAACAGTGGGGCGGGTGCGCCCGCGCCATTGGGAAAGAGGAACGCAAGACAGGAAGCGAACGGCTACTCGCTTCCGCCAAGGCAACCCATTTGGAGCGATAAATGGCTACCATCAATCAGCTCGTGCGCAAGCCGCGCAAGCGTCAGGCCGCCAAGAGCGACGTGCCTGCGCTGCAGGCCTGCCCGCAGAAGCGCGGCGTCTGCACCCGCGTTTACACCACCACCCCGAAGAAGCCGAACTCGGCCCTGCGTAAGGTCTGCCGTGTGCGCCTGACCAACGGCTTCGAGGTGTCTTCCTACATCGGCGGTGAGGGCCACAACCTCCAGGAGCACTCCGTGGTCCTGATCCGTGGCGGTCGAGTGAAGGACCTTCCGGGTGTCCGTTACCACACCGTTCGCGGTGCCCTGGATACCTCCGGCGTCCAGAACCGTAAGCAGGGTCGTTCCAAGTACGGTACCAAGCGTCCGAAGGCCTAAGCCTCCGCGCAGCGTTACCGGCTACGGCCACACCAGAACATCGATATTGACACGGTCTGATAAGAGTAAGGTCGAGCGCCCATCCGGTCGTCTCGGGTTTACCTGAAGGACCCTTCGGAAGAGGGCTTATCATGCCTAGAAGAAGAGTTGCGGCCAAGCGCGAGATCCTCCCGGATCCCAAGTTCGGATCCGAGCGCCTGGCGAAGTTCATGAACCACCTGATGATCAGCGGCAAGAAGTCCGTAGCTGAGCGCATCGTCTATGGTGCGCTGGACAGGGTTGCCGATCGTTCCAACGAAGAGCCGCTGGAGATCTTCGACAAGGCGCTGGAAGCCATCCAGCCCATGGTCGAGGTGAAGTCTCGCCGCGTCGGCGGTGCGACCTATCAGGTGCCGGTCGAAGTGCGTCCGTCTCGCCGTCAGGCGCTGGCCATGCGTTGGCTGGTGGACGCCGCACGTCGTCGCGGTGAGAAGACCATGGTGCAGCGTCTGGCTGGCGAAATGCTGGATGCCGCCGAAGGCAAGGGTTCGGCCGTCAAGAAGCGTGAAGACGTGCATCGCATGGCAGAGGCCAACAAGGCCTTCTCTCACTACCGCTTCTAAACCGCACCGCCAACCAACGGGAGTTACATCGTGGCTCGCAAGACTCCGCTCAAGCGTTACCGCAATATCGGTATCGTGGCCCACGTCGACGCCGGTAAGACTACCACTACCGAGCGTGTCCTGTTCTACACCGGTCTGTCTCACAAGGTCGGCGAGGTCCATGAGGGCGCCGCCACCATGGACTGGATGCAGCAGGAGCAGGAGCGTGGCATCACGATCACCTCCGCGGCGACCACCTGCTTCTGGCAGGGCATGAACAAGCAGTTCGATGAGCACCGCATCAACATCATCGACACCCCCGGGCACGTTGACTTCACCATCGAAGTCGAACGTTCCCTGCGTGTGCTCGACGGTGCGGTCGTCGTGCTGTGCGGTTCCTCCGGTGTGCAGCCGCAGACCGAGACCGTCTGGCGCCAGGCCAACAAGTACGAAGTTCCGCGCATGGTGTTCGTCAACAAGATGGACCGTGCCGGTGCCGACTTCTTCATGGTCGTCAACCAGCTGAAAGACAAGCTGGGCGCCAACGTCGTGCCGATCCAGATCAACTGGGGCGCCGAGGACGACTTCAAGGGCGTGATCGACCTCATCCAGATGAAGGCCATCCAGTGGGATGAAGCCAACTTCGGGATGAACTACGAGCTGGTCGACATTCCTGCCGATCTGCAGGACAAGGCCGCGGAATACCGCGAGCACATGGTCGAGTCCGCCGCCGAGGCCTCCGAAGAACTGATGGAGAAGTACCTCGAGGAAGGCGACCTCTCCGAGGAGGAGATCAAGGCCGGTCTGCGTCGTCGTACGCTCGACAACGAGATTGTGCTGGTCACCTGTGGCTCCGCGTTCAAGAACAAGGGCGTGCAGGCGGTTCTGGACGGCGTGATCGAGTACATGCCGTCGCCGACCGAGGTCAAGGCCATCGAGGGTGAGCTGGACGACAAGGACGGCACCATCGCGACCCGTGAGGCGGACGACAGTGCGCCTTTCGCCGCCCTGGCGTTCAAGATCGCCACCGACCCGTTCGTCGGTACCCTGACCTTCATCCGCGTCTACTCCGGCGTGCTGAAGTCCGGTGACAGCGTCTACAACTCCGTCAAGCAGAAGAAGGAGCGCGTCGGCCGTATCGTGCAGATGCACTCCAACTCCCGCGAGGAGATCAAGGAAGTGCTGGCCGGCGACATCGCCGCCTGCATCGGCCTGAAGGACGTCACCACCGGTGACACCCTGTGCGACCTGAATGACAAGATCATTCTCGAGCGCATGGAGTTCCCGGATCCGGTGATCTCCGTGGCCGTGGAGCCGAAGTCCAAGGCCGACCAGGAGAAGATGGGCGTCGCCCTCGGCAAGCTGGCCCAGGAGGATCCGTCCTTCCAGGTCAAGACCGACGAGGAAACCGGCCAGACCATCATCTCCGGCATGGGCGAGCTGCACCTGGACATCATCGTTGACCGCATGCGTCGCGAGTTCAAGGTGGAAGCCAACATCGGCAAGCCGCAGGTCGCCTACCGCGAAACCATCCGCAACAGCGTCGAGCAGGAAGGCAAGTTCGTTCGCCAGTCCGGTGGTCGCGGCCAGTACGGTCACGTTATCCTGCGTATCGAGCCGTTGACGGCCGAGGACAAGGGCGAAGATGAAGAGATGAACTTCAAATTCGCTTCTGAAATCGTCGGCGGTGTGGTTCCGAAGGAATACGTGCCGGCCGTCGAGAAAGGGGCCTATGAGCAGCTCCAGAACGGTGTCATCGCGGGCTACCCGATGATTGACGTCAAGGTCACGCTGTTCGACGGTTCCTACCACGACGTGGACTCTAACGAGACCGCGTTCAAGGTCGCCTCTTCCATGGCGATCAAGGAAGGCGCACCCAAGGCCAAGGCCGTGCTCCTCGAGCCGGTGATGAAGGTCGAGGTCGTGACTCCCGAGGAATTCATGGGGGATGTCATGGGCGACCTGAACCGTCGCCGTGGTCTGGTCCAGGGCATGGACGACTCGCCCGCGGGCAAGGTCATCCGCGCCACCGTTCCGCTGGCTGAGATGTTCGGTTACGCAACCGACCTGCGCTCTCAGACCCAGGGCCGCGCGAGCTACACCATGGAGTTCGCGGATTACGAAGAGGCGCCGAACAGCGTCGTTGAAGCCGTCATCAACCAGAACGGTTAACCGTTAGCTAACGTAAAGAGGTCATAGCAGTGGCTAAGGAAAAATTCGAACGTTCCAAAACGCACGTCAACGTCGGTACCATCGGTCACGTCGACCACGGTAAGACCACGCTGACTGCGGCCCTGACTCGCGTGTCCGCGGAAGTCTTCGGTGGCGACGCTCGTGCGTTCGACTCCATCGACAACGCCCCGGAAGAGCGTGAGCGCGGCATCACCATCGCGACCGCTCACGTCGAGTATCAGTCCGAAGAGCGCCACTACGCGCACGTCGACTGCCCGGGTCACGCCGACTACGTCAAGAACATGATCACCGGTGCTGCCCAGATGGACGGCGCTATCCTGGTCTGCTCTGCCGCCGACGGCCCCATGCCGCAGACTCGCGAGCACATCCTGCTGTCTCGCCAGGTCGGCGTGCCGTACATCGTCGTGTTCCTGAACAAGGCCGACATGGTCGACGACGAAGAGCTGCTCGAGCTGGTCGAGATGGAAGTCCGTGAGCTCCTGAGCGAGTACGACTTCCCGGGCGACGACTGCCCGATCATCACCGGTTCCGCGCTGATGGCCCTGGAAGGCAAGGACGACAACGGCATGGGTACCACCGCCGTTGCCAACCTGATCAAGGCCCTGGACGCTTACATCCCGGAGCCGGAGCGTGCCATCGATCAGCCGTTCCTGATGCCGATCGAGGACGTGTTCTCCATCTCTGGTCGCGGTACCGTTGTGACCGGTCGTGTCGAGCGCGGCATCGTCAAGTCTGGCGAAGAAGTCGAGATCGTCGGCATCAAGGACACCACCAAGACCACCGTTACCGGTGTCGAGATGTTCCGCAAGCTGCTCGACGAAGGTCGTGCCGGCGAGAACATCGGCGCCCTGCTGCGCGGCACCAAGCGTGACGACGTCGAGCGTGGTCAGGTCCTGGCCAAGCCGGGCACCATCACCCCGCACACCAAGTTCGAGGCCGAGGTGTACGTGCTGTCCAAGGACGAGGGTGGTCGTCACACTCCGTTCTTCAAGGGCTACCGTCCGCAGTTCTACTTCCGTACCACCGACATCACCGGTACCTGTGAACTGCCGGAAGGCGTCGAGATGGTCATGCCGGGCGACAACGTCAAGATGGTCGTCAGCCTGATCGCTCCGGTCGCCATGGACGAAGGTCTGCGTTTCGCCGTTCGTGAAGGCGGTCGTACCGTCGGCGCCGGCGTCGTGGCCAAGATCGTCGAGTAAGCATCACGCTGATCGAGCGATCGAAGGGGGCTCCTTACGGAGCCCCCTTTCTGCGCACCGTCACGAGGGGTTTGACTCTCGTCGGCGGCGCGCCTATAATGCGCATCCTTTGAATGCGTGGGTTGACGGCTCGCGCCGTCAAGATCCATTGGAGTTTAGGGCAAATGCAGAACCAGAAGATTCGCATTCGGTTGAAGGCCTTCGACCACCGCCTGATCGACCAGTCCGCCGCGGAGATCGTTGATACCGCCAAGCGTACCGGCGCCCAGGTGCGGGGTCCGATTCCTCTGCCGACCAATCGCGAGCGCTACACCGTGCTGATCTCTCCGCACGTGAACAAGGACGCTCGTGACCAGTACGAGATTCGTACGCACAAGCGCGTGCTCGACATCGTCGAGCCGACCGAGAAGACCGTTGACGCCCTGATGAAGCTCGACCTCGCCGCCGGCGTGGACGTGCAGATCAAGCTCGACTGATACCACACTAGACACTCGCGGCCCAGCGCCTGTCGGAACATGGTACAGGCAGCAGCCGCCGCGCCGGGATGGCGCCACACAACGTGCTAGTGGAATGCTCTGGAAAGGGCAGCCATAGCGGGTGATAGCCCCGTACACTAAAGGAGACGTAGTAATGACTATCGGTTTGGTCGGTACGAAGGCCGGGATGACCCGTGTCTTTACCGAAGACGGCGCCTCAGTGCCCGTGACCGTGATCGAGGTTGAGCCGAACCGCGTGACTCGCGTCAAGTCCGTCGAATCCGACGGCTATGCCGCGGTGCAGGTGACAACCGGTTCCCGCAAGGCCAAGCATCTCTCCAAGGCCCAAGCCGGTCAGTTCGCAAAAGCCGGCGTCGAGGCCGGTCGTTCGCTGATGGAGTTCCGCCTGGAAGAAGGCGTCGAGGCTCCGGAAGTGGGCGGCGAACTCACCGTATCCCTCTTCGAGGCTGGTCAGAAGATCGACGTGACCGGCTCCTCCAAGGGTAAGGGTTTCCAGGGCGCCGTGAAGCGCTGGAACTTCCGTACCCAGGACAACAGCCACGGTAACTCCCTGGCCCACCGTGCACCGGGTTCCATCGGCATGTGCCAGACCCCGGGTCGCGTGTTCAAGGGCAAGAAGATGGCCGGTCAGCTCGGCAACGAGCGTTGCACCGTCCAGAGCCTGGAAGTCGTCCGTGTCGACGCCGAGCGTAACCTGCTGCTGGTCAAGGGTGCCGTGCCCGGCGCCACCGGCAGTGATGTCATCGTGCGCAGCGCCGTCAAAGCAGGCTGAAGGGGAATTTACCGATGAATCTGAATCTTGCAGGTGCTGGCGGCACCGTCGAAGTCGCCGAAGCCACCTTTGGCAAAGAGTTCAACGAAGCACTCGTGCACCAGGTCGTCACCGCCTATCTGGCCGGTGGTCGTCAGGGTACCCGTGCCCAGAAGAACCGTTCCGACGTTCGTGGCGGCGGCAAGAAGCCGTGGCGTCAGAAGGGCACCGGCCGTGCCCGCGCCGGTACCATCCGCTCGCCGATCTGGCGTGCCGGCGGCGTGACCTTCGCGGCTCGTCCGCAGGACTACACCCAGAAGGTCAACCGCAAGATGTACCGTGCGGCCATGCGCTCGATCCTCTCCGAGCTCGTGCGCCAGGAGCGTCTGGTGGCCGTCGACGCCTTCGCCGTCGAGACCCCCAAGACCAAGCAGCTGGTCGCCAAGCTGAGCGAGCTGGGCCTCGAGGATAAGGTGCTGATCGTCACCGAAGAGGTCGACGAGAATCTGTACCTCGCCGCCCGCAACATCCCGAACGTGGATGTCGTGGACGTCGCTGCCGCCGATCCGGTGAGCCTGGTTGCCTTCGACAAGGTCCTGGCCACCGTCTCCGCTCTGCGTAAATTCGAGGAGAAGCTGGCATGAACCAGGAACGTGTATTCAAGGTGCTGCTGGGTCCGCACGTGACCGAGAAGGCCGCCATGGCCGCCGAGCGCAACCAGTACGTGTTCAAGGTGGCAGGCGACGCGACCAAGCCCGAGATCAAGACCGCCGTGCAGGAGCTGTTCGGCAAGAAGGTCGATCGCGTTCAGGTCCTGAACGTCAAGGGCAAGACCAAGCGCACCGCGCATGGCACCGGTCTCCGTAAAGGCTATCGCAAGGCGTACGTCACCCTGGCCGCCGGCGAGACGCTCGAAGACTTCTCTGGCGCCGAGTAAAGGCAGGAGCACGGATCATGGCAATCGTCAAGACTAAACCTACTTCCGCCGGTCGTCGCCACGTCGTCAAGATCGTCGGCGAGGAGCTGCACAAGGGCCGCGCGTACGCGCCGCTGCTCGAAAAGCAGTCCAAGTCCGGTGGCCGTAACAACTACGGTCGCATCACCACCCGCCACGTGGGCGGTGGTCACCGTCAGCACTACCGGATCATCGACTTCAAGCGCACCAAGGATGGCGTTCCCGCCGTCGTCGAGCGCCTGGAGCACGATCCGAACCGTAGCGCCCACATCGCGCTGCTGAAGTACATGGACGGCGAACGTCGCTACATCATCGCTCCGCGCGGTGTGAAGGCCGGCGACCGTCTCGAGTCCGGCGTGAACGCAGCGATCAAGAAGGGCAACGCCCTGCCGCTGCGCAACATCCCGCTGGGTTCCACCGTGCACTGCATCGAGCTCAAGCCCGGCAAGGGCGCTCAGATCGCACGCAGTGCCGGTACCAGCGCCCAGCTGGTGGCCCGCGAAGGCAACTACGCCACCCTGCGTCTGCGCTCCGGCGAGATGCGCAAGGTGCTGGCCGAGTGCCGCGCGACCCTGGGTGAGGTGAGCAACTCCGAGCACAGCCTGCGTCAGCTTGGCAAGGCCGGTGCGAAGCGCTGGAAAGGCGTGCGTCCGACCGTTCGCGGCGTGGCCATGAACCCGGTGGATCACCCGCACGGTGGTGGTGAAGGCCGCACCAGCGGTGGTCGTCATCCGGTGTCTCCGTGGGGTATGCCCACCAAGGGCCACAAGACCCGCAAGAACAAGCGCACCGACAAGCTGATCGTCCGTCGCCGCAAGGCCCGGAAATAAGATCCCACGCCAAGACATTAAGAGGTAACGGCTGTGCCACGTTCACTGAAGAAAGGTCCTTTTATTGACCTTCATCTGCTGAAGAAGGTTGAGACTGCAGTGGAGAAGGGCGAGCGCAAACCGATCAAGACCTGGTCGCGCCGCTCCATGATCCTGCCCAACATGGTCGGGCTCACCATTGCGGTCCATAACGGTCGCCAACACGTCCCGGTGCACGTCTCCGAGGAAATGGTTGGCCACAAGCTGGGCGAATTCGCTGCCACCCGCACCTATCGCGGTCATGCGGCGGACAAGAAAGCCAAACGGTAAGCCAAGAGGATTAAGAGATGGAAGTCACAGCAAAGCTGCGTGGCGCTAGCTTATCCGCCCAGAAGGCCCGTTTGGTGGCTGACCAGGTGCGCGGTAAGCCGGTCGCCGAAGCACTCGATCTGCTGACCTTCTCCCCGAAGAAGGCCTCCAAGCTGGTCAAGAAGGTGCTGCAGTCCGCCATCGCGAACGCGGAAGAAAACAACGGCATGGATATCGACGAGCTGCGTGTCTCGACCATCTGCGTCGATGAGGGCATGACGCTCAAGCGCATCCGTCCGCGCGCCAAGGGCCGTGCGGATCGCATTCTGAAGCGCACCTGCCACATCACCGTCAAGGTAGCCGAGAAGTAGGAGTCGACCAGATGGGTCAGAAAGTCAATCCGACAGGCATTCGCCTGGGTATCGTCAAGGACCATACCTCGGTCTGGTATGCCGAGCGCGGCGCCTATGCCGATAAGCTGAACAACGACCTCGAGGTGCGTAGCTTCCTGGAAGAGCGTCTCAAGAACGCCTCCGTGAGCAAGATCACCATCGAGCGTCCGGCCAACAACGCCCGCGTCACCATTCACACTGCCCGTCCGGGCATCGTGATTGGCAAGAAGGGCGAGGACGTCGACAAGCTGCGTCGCGAAGTCACTCAGATGATGGGCGTGCCGGTTCACGTCAACATCGAGGAAGTTCGCAAGCCGGAGCTGGACGCCCAGCTCGTCGCGCAGAACATCGCCGGCCAGCTCGAGCGTCGCGTCATGTTCCGTCGCGCCATGAAGCGCTCCGTCCAGAACGCCATGCGCCTGGGCGCCGGCGGTATCAAGGTGCAGCTCTCAGGCCGTCTCGGCGGCGCCGAGATCGCCCGCACCGAATGGTATCGCGAAGGTCGCGTGCCGCTGCACACCCTGCGTGCGGACATCGACTACGCCACCTACGAGGCCAAGACCACCTACGGCATCATCGGTGTCAAGGTCTGGGTCTTCAAGGGTGAAATCCTCGGGGGCATCGAGGAGGTCCGCGCCAAGGCCAAGCAGCCGCAGAGCGCGCCCTCCAAGAAGAAAGGTTCCAAGTAAGGGGAGAGCGAGTCGATGTTACAACCCAAGCGTTTGAAATTCCGCAAGGTGCAGAAGGGCCGCAACCGTGGCCTGGCGCATCGCGGTAGCAAGGTGAGCTTCGGCGAGTACGGCCTGAAGGCCACTGGTCGCGGTCGCGTCACCGCCCGTCAGATCGAAGCCGGCCGTCGTGCCATCACCCGTCACGTCAAGCGTGGCGGCAAGATCTGGATCCGTGTCTTCCCCGACAAGCCGATTTCCAAGAAGCCGCTGGAAGTCCGGATGGGTAAGGGTAAGGGCTCTGTCGAATACTGGGTCGCGCAGATCCAGCCCGGCCGTGTCCTGTACGAGATCGAAGGCGTTTCCGAGGAGCTGGCACGCGAGGCATTCGCCCTGGCCGCCCAGAAGTTCCCGGTCTCCACCACCTTTGTGAAACGGACGGTGATGTGATGAAAGCCCAGGAAATTCGTGAAAAGTCCGCAGAGCAGCTCCAGGAGCAGCTCCTCGAACTCCTCCGCGAGCAGTTCAACCTGCGCATGCAGAAGGCCACCGGCCAGCTCAGCCAGACCCATCTGCTCAAGCAGGTTCGTCGGGATATCGCCCGCGTGAAGACTGTGCTCAACGAGAAGGCAGGTGTCTGAGATGGCCGAAGAGAAAAAAGCCCGTACGCTCACCGGCAAGGTGGTGAGCGACAAGATGGACAAGTCCATCGTTGTGATGATCGAGCGTCGTGAGCGCCACCCGATCTACGGCAAGTACGTCAAGCGCTCCACCAAGCTGCACGCCCATGACGAGGCGAACCAGGCCAAGGCCGGTGATACGGTCTCCATCGAGGAGAGTCGTCCGCTGTCCAAGAAGAAGGCCTGGACCCTGGTCGAAGTTCTCGAACAGGCCAAGGGTTGATCGGCAAACGCCAGTCGAACCAGTGCAGTCAGTTTAGGTTTGGAGAAAACCGATGATTCAGACTCAGACAATGCTGGATGTCGCCGACAACAGCGGGGCGCGCCGGGTGCAGTGCATCAAGGTGCTCGGCGGTTCACACCGCCGTTACGCCCGCGTCGGCGACGTCATCAAAGTCACGGTGAAAGAAGCCATCCCGCGTGGCAAGGTCAAGAAAGGCCAGGTCCTCAAAGCGGTGGTCGTTCGCACCCGTAGCGGCGTCCGTCGTAACGACGGTTCGCTGATCCGCTTCGATGGAAATGCGGCGGTTCTGTTGAACAACACCAACGAACAGCCGATTGGTACCCGGATCTTCGGTCCGGTGACCCGTGAGCTTCGCACAGAGAAGTTCATGAAGATCATTTCCTTGGCGCCTGAAGTGCTGTAAGGAGCGAGGCGGATATGCAAAAGATCAAACGTGACGACGAAGTCGTCGTCATCGCCGGGAAGGACAAGGGCAAGCGTGGCACCGTGAAGCGCGTCCTCAAGGACGACCGCTACATCGTGTCCGGTGTGAACATGATCAAGCGTCACACCAAGCCCAATCCCATGGCGGGTAATCAGGGCGGTATCGTCGAGCGCGAGGCTCCGATTCACGCGTCCAACGTGGCCATCTTCAACCAGGAGACCGGTAAGGCAGATCGCGTCGGCGTCCAGGTTCAGGAAGACGGTACCAAGGTACGTATCTACAAGTCGACGCAAGCGCAGATCGACGCCTAACGCGAGTCGGGTAGCAAAATGGCGAACTTGAAAGAACGTTATCAGAACGAGGTGATGGCTAAGCTGCAAGAGCAGTTCAGCTACGCCAACGTGATGCAGGTGCCCCGGATCACCAAGGTGACCCTGAACATGGGCATCGGCGAAGCGACCAGCGACAAGAAGCTGATCGACAACGCCATCGGTGACCTGGAGAAGCTCTCCGGTCAAAAGCCGCTGGTGACCAAGGCGCGCAAGTCCATCGCGGGCTTCAAGGTGCGTGAAGGCTGGCCGATCGGGATCAAGGTGACCCTGCGCTCCGAGCGCATGTGGGACTTCCTCGATCGCCTGGTGAATATCGCGATCCCCCGCGTTCGTGACTTCCGTGGTCTCAACCCGAAGTCCTTCGACGGTCGTGGCAACTATTCCATGGGGGTGCGTGAGCAGATCATCTTCCCGGAGATCGAGTATGATAAGATCGACCGGATCCGTGGTCTGGATGTCACCATCACCACCACCGCCAACACCGATGAAGAAGGTCGTGCGCTGCTGAGCGCATTGAACTTCCCGTTCAAGAAATAAGGGTGGGATCATGGCAAAGAAAAGCATGGTAGAGCGTGAGGCGAAGCGCGCCGAGCTGGTGGAGAAGTATGCCGCCAAGCGCGCCGAGCTCAAGGCGATCATCCAGGACGTGAACGCTTCTGACGAAGAGCGCTTCGAAGCGCAGCTCAAGCTGCAGCAGCTGCCGCGTGACTCCAGCCCGGTGCGCCAGCGCAACCGCTGCCGCGTCACTGGCCGTCCGCACGGCTACTACAACAAGTTCGGCCTCGGCCGCAACAAGCTGCGTGAAGCCGCCATGCGTGGCGATGTGCCCGGACTCAAGAAGTCCAGCTGGTAACGTCACGTAGAATCATCAGGAGCGCAACGTAAATGAGCATGCAAGACACTCTGGCGGATATGTTCACCCGTATCCGCAATGCGCAGATGGCCACCAAGGAGACGGTTTCCATGCCGTCCTCCAAGCTCAAGGTCGAGGTGGCCCGCGTGCTGAAGGAAGAGGGTTATGTCACGGACTACGCCGTCAGCGACGAGGCCAAGCCGTCGCTGACCGTGACCCTCAAGTACTTCGAAGGCAAGCCGGTCATCGAACATCTGCAACGGGCTTCCAAGCCGTCTCTGCGCAGCTACAAGGGCAAGGACTCCCTGCCCAAGGTTGCCGATGGCCTGGGTATCGCGATCGTCACCACCTCCAATGGTGTGATGACCGACCGCGCGGCCCGTCAGGCCGGTGTCGGTGGTGAAGTCATCTGCACCGTATTCTAGGAGTTTGGAATGTCACGCGTAGCCAAATATCCGGTTAAAGTGCCCGCCGGCGTCGAGCTCAAGCTCGACGGCGACCAGCTGTCCGTCAAGGGCAGCCAGGGCGCGCTGTCCATGACCGTTCACCCCGACGTGGCGATCGCTCATGAGGAAGGTCAGGTGACCTTCCAGCCGAGCGAGTCCGCCAAGAGCTGGGCGATGGTCGGCACCACCCGTGCCCTGGTTCAGAACCTGGTCACCGGTGTTTCCGAGGGCTTCACCAAGACCCTCGAAATTAATGGCGTCGGTTATCGTGCCCAGGCCAAGGGCCAGACGCTGAACCTGACACTGGGCTTCTCACACCCGGTCGACTACGAACTGCCTGAAGGTGTCGTGGCGGAAACGCCGAAGAACACCACTATCGTGCTGAAGAGCGCGGACAAGCAGAAGCTCGGCCAGGTTGCCGCGGAAATTCGCGCTTACCGTCCGCCCGAGCCCTATAAGGGCAAGGGTATCCGGTACGGCGACGAACAAGTCCGCCGCAAAGAAGCCAAGAAGAAGTAAGGCAGGGTTATGAACGCGAAGAAAGAATCTCGTCTCCGTCGTGCCCGCCGCGCTCGCGCCAAGATCCGCGAGCTGGGCGTGTATCGCCTGTGCGTCAACCGTACCCCGCGCCACATCTACGCGCAGATCATCTCGCCGGATGGTGGCAAGGTCCTGGCCAGCGCTTCCACGCTGGACAAGGCCCTGCGCGAGGGTGCGACCGGTAACGTCGACGCCGCCACCAAGGTCGGCGCGCTGATTGCCGAACGGGCCAAACAGGCAGGCATCACCCAGGTGGCCTTCGACCGTGCCGGTTTCAAGTACCACGGTCGTGTCAAGGCCCTGGCCGACGCCGCTCGTGAAGGCGGCCTGGAATTCTAAAGGGTTTTACGATGGCGAAGAACGAACAGCAAAGCGGCGATCTGCAGGAAAAGCTCGTGCAGGTCAACCGTGTCGCCAAGGTGGTCAAGGGTGGCCGGATCTTCGGCTTCACCGCCCTGACCGTCGTCGGCGACGGTAACGGTCGTGTTGGCTTCGGTCGTGGCAAGGCGCGTGAAGTGCCGGTCGCGATCCAGAAGGCCATGGACCAGGCGCGTCGCAACATGGTCAAGGTCAACCTGAAAGGTGGCACTCTGCAGTACGCCGTCAAGGCCCGTCACGGTGCCTCCAAGGTGTACATGCAGCCGGCTTCCGAAGGTACCGGTATCATCGCCGGCGGCGCCATGCGCTCCGTGCTCGAGCTGGCCGGCGTCCATGACGTCCTGGCCAAGTGCTACGGCTCCACCAATCCGGTGAACGTGGTGCGTGCGACCGTCAACGGTCTGACCGCCCAGCGCTCTCCGGAAGACGTGGCCGCCAAGCGCGGTCTGTCTGTCGAAGCGATCACGGGGTGAGTACCATGGCAGCTACGATCAAGGTTACCCAGACCCGCAGCACCATCGGCGTGCTGGCCAAGCACAAGGCCACCATGAAGGGCCTCGGCCTGCGTCGCATCGGTCACACGGTCGAACTGGAAGACACCCCTGCCGTTCGCGGCATGATCCACAAGGTCAACTACCTTGTGCGTGTTGAGGGAGAGTAATCCATGAAACTCAATAGCCTGAGCCCGGCACCGGGCTCCAAGCACGCCGAAAAGCGCGTCGGTCGTGGCATCGGCTCCGGTCTGGGCAAGACCGGCGGTCGTGGCCACAAGGGCCTGAAGTCGCGCAGCGGCGGCAGCGTGAAGCCCGGCTTCGAAGGCGGTCAGATGCCGCTGCAGCGTCGTCTGCCGAAGTTCGGTTTCACTTCCGCGAAGTCGCTGGTCTCCCAGGAAGTCCGCCTGGCCGAACTCGGCCGGGTCGAGGGTGACGAAGTCACTCTGGACACCCTGAAGCAGGCCAACGTGCTGAAGGATGCCACCCAGTATGCCAAGGTGATCCTTTCCGGCGAACTGAACAAGGCGGTTACCGTCCGCGGCCTCAAGGTCACCAAGGGTGCCCGTGCCGCGATCGAAGCCGCCGGCGGTAAGGTAGAGGACTAAATGGCCAAGTCAGGAAACATGCCGGCGATGGGCAGCGGTCTGAGTGAACTCTGGGCGCGTCTGCGCTTCGTGCTCCTCGCCATCGTGGTCTACCGTATCGGTGCCCACATTCCCGTTCCCGGTATCAATCCTGACCAGCTTGCTGCCTTGTTCAGGGAGCAGCAGGGCACCATCCTGGGCATGTTCAACATGTTCTCGGGCGGTGCCCTGGAACGCATGAGCATCTTCGCGCTCGGCATCATGCCGTACATCTCCGCGTCGATCATCATGCAGCTGCTGACCGCCGTCTCGCCTCAGCTGGAGCAGCTGAAGAAGGAAGGCGAGGCCGGTCGTCGCAAGATCAGCCAGTACACCCGCTACGGCACCGTACTGCTGGCTCTGGTCCAGGCCATCGGCATGTCCGTGGGCCTGGCGAGCCAGGGTATCGCCTACACGGCCGACTTCAGCTTCTATTTCACCGCCGTCGTCACCTTCGTGTGCGGGGCGGTGTTCATGATGTGGCTGGGCGAGCAGATCACCGAGAAGGGCATCGGCAACGGCATCTCGCTGCTGATCTTCGCGGGGATCGTCGCCGGTCTGCCGGGGGCCGTGGGCCAGGCCTTCGAACTGGCCCGTAATGAAGGCGCATGGAACGTGCTGCCGCTGCTGGCCTTGTCCCTTCTGGGCATCGCCACCGTGGCCTTCGTGGTGTTCATCGAGCGCGGCCAACGCCGCATCACGGTGAACTATCCGCGTCGCCAGGTCGGCAACAAGATGTACGCCGGCCAGAGCAGCTACCTGCCGCTCAAGGTCAACATGGCGGGCGTGATTCCGGCGATCTTCGCCTCGAGCATCCTGCTGTTCCCGGCTTCGCTGGGTCAGTGGGTCGGTGCCGGGGACGGCATGGAGTGGCTGCAGCGTGCATCCCAGGCTCTTGGCCCGGGTCAGCCGCTGTACATCTTGCTTTTCGCGGCAGCGGTGGTATTCTTCTGCTTCTTTTACACAGCGCTGGTCTTCAATCCCAAGGACGTCGCCGACAACCTCAAGAAGTCGGGGGCCTTCCTTCCGGGCATCCGCCCCGGCGAGCAGACCGCTCGCTACGTCGACAAGGTCATGACCCGTCTGACCCTGTTCGGTGCCCTCTACATCACTGCTGTTTCCCTGATGCCCCAGTTCCTGATCGTGGCCTGGAACGTACCGTTCTTCTTCGGCGGTACTTCGTTGCTGATCGTGGTGGTGGTCATCATGGACTTCATGGCCCAGGTGCAGTCGCATCTCATGTCGCATCAGTACGATTCGGTGATGAAGAAGTCCAACCTGAAAGGCTACGGCAGCGGCGGCATCACGCGCTGAGTGCGCCGCTGGTGAATTGGCGCGCCGCGAGCTGAATTGTTGGCTCGCGACGCGGGCCAACAATGGAGAGGAACGATGAAAGTTCGAGCTTCCGTGAAGAAAATGTGCCGTAACTGCAAGATCATTCGTCGCAATGGCGCCGTGCGCGTCATCTGCAGCGAGCCGCGGCACAAGCAGCGTCAGGGCTGATCCCTGATACTGCACTAAACCGGGTGCCGGCATGCCCCTTGCCCTTTGCAGGGTGAAGGGGTATGCTGTTGCGCCTTTTGTAGATGACTAATCGAGCAAGCCGCTCAAATTTCGGAGTAAGCTGATGGCCCGTATTGCAGGCGTCAATATCCCGGACAACAAGCATGCGGCGATCTCGCTGACCTATATCTTCGGGATTGGCCGCACTCGCGCTCAGGAAATCTGTGTCGCGGCCGGCATTGCGCCGACCACCAAGATCCAGGAGCTGTCTTCTGACGAAGTCGACACCCTGCGTTCCGAAGTCGGTAAGTACACCGTTGAAGGCGATCTTCGTCGTGATGTGACGCTGAACATCAAGCGTCTCATGGACCTGGGTTGCTATCGTGGTCTGCGTCATCGTCGTGGTCTCCCGCTGAAGGGTCAGCGGACCAAGACCAATGCGCGCACCCGCAAGGGTCCGCGTAAGCCGATTCGCAAATAACACGCACGTTCTGCGTAACGACAGGAATTGACATCAACATGGCTAACCCGCGTAGCAACCGTAAAAAGGTTAAAAAGCAGGTAGTGGATGCCGTCGCGCATATCCACGCCTCTTTTAACAACACGATCATTACGATCACAGACCGCCAGGGCAACGCCCTCTCCTGGGCGACTGCCGGTGGTTCGGGTTTTCGTGGTTCTCGCAAGAGCACCCCGTTCGCTGCTCAAGTGGCAAGCGAACGTGCAGCGACCGCTGCAGCCGAGTATGGTGTGAAAAACGTCGACGTGCTGGTCAAAGGCCCCGGTCCGGGCCGTGAATCCGCCGTGCGTGCACTGAATGCCGCCGGCTTCCGCGTGCAGAGCATCACCGACGCGACGCCCATTCCGCACAATGGCTGCCGTCCGCCGAAGAAACGCCGCGTTTAAGGAGACAGATTCATGGCTCGTTATATTGGACCGAAGTGCAAACTGTCTCGTCGTGAAGGCACCGACCTCTTCCTGAAGAGCGGTGTCACTCCCTTCGAGAAGAAGTGCAAATCCGAGCAGATCCCGGGTGTGCACGGCCAGCGTCGTCAGCGGATTTCCGACTACGGCTTGCAGCTTCGCGAGAAGCAGAAAGTACGCCGCATGTACGGCGTGCTCGAGAAGCAGTTCCGCAACTACTACAAGGAAGCGGCCCGTCTGAAGGGCGCGACCGGTGAGCTGTTGCTGCAGCTTCTCGAATCCCGACTGGACAACGTCGTCTATCGCATGGGCTACGGCGCCACTCGCTCCGAGGCCCGCCAGCTGGTGAGCCACAAGGCGATCGCCGTCAACGGCAAGACCGTCAACGTGGCGTCCTACCAGGTCAAGCCGGGTGACGTGGTCTCCGTCCGCGAGAAGGCCAAGAACCAGGCGCGTATCCAGAACGCCCTGAGCATCGCCGCCAACCGTGGCGATGTCGCCTGGGTCGAGGTCGATGCCAAGAAGATGGAAGGCACTTTCAAGGCTCTGCCTGAACGCGGTGACCTGTCTGCCGACATCAATGAGCAACTGATCGTCGAGCTGTACTCGAAGTAAGCGGCGATCGCCGCGCCGCCCTCCCCGCGGGGTGGGCGGCCTTCAGTACCGAGTATCCGTTTGGCAGCCTGAAAGGTATTCATCATGCAGCGTTCAGTGACAGAGTTTCTCCGTCCTCGCGACATCAAGGTCGAAGAGATCAACGCGCACCACGCAAAGATCGTGCTCGAACCCTTCGAGCGTGGCTTCGGCCACACTCTGGGCAACGCTCTGCGTCGTATCCTGCTCTCGTCCATGCCCGGCTGTGCCGTGGTGGAGGCCGAGATCGCCGGTGTCGATCACGAGTACAGCGCGATCGAGGGCGTCCAGGAAGATGTCATCGAAATCCTCCTGAACCTCAAGGACGTGGCGATCAAGATGCACAGCCGCGACGAGGCGGTGCTCTCGCTGAACAAGCAGGGCCCGGCCATCGTGACCGCGGGTGACATCGCTCTCGACCACGACGTCGAGATCGTCAACCCCGAGCACGTCATCGCACACGTCAACGAGGGCGCCGAGCTGAAGATGCAGCTCAAGGTGGCCCGCGGCCGCGGCTACGAGCCGGCGGACGTCCGTGGCGAAGCCGACGACGAGTCTCGTGCCATCGGCCGTCTGCAGCTGGATGCGACCTTCAGCCCCGTGCGTCGGGTTTCCTACACCGTCGAGGCCGCGCGTGTCGAACAGCGCACCGACCTCGACAAGCTGATTCTCAATCTGGAAACCGACGGCACCCTGGATCCTGAAGAGGCGATCCGTCGCAGCGCGACTATCCTGCAAGAGCAGCTGGCCGCGTTCGTCGACCTGGAAGCCGACAAGGAACAGGAAGTGGAAGAGGAAGAGGATCACATCGATCCGATCCTGCTGCGCCCCGTAGACGATCTCGAGTTGACCGTCCGCAGCGCCAACTGCCTGAAGGCCGAGAACATCTACTACATCGGGGACCTGATCCAGCGCACCGAGGTGGAGCTGCTGAAGACCCCGAATCTCGGCAAGAAGTCCCTGAACGAGATCAAGGACGTGTTGGCCGCCCGTGGTCTGTCCCTGGGTATGCGGCTGGAAAATTGGCCGCCCGCTAGCCTGAAGGACGACAAGGCCTCCGCGTGAGCGTCGACTCGAGTCCCAGTTTGGTAAGGAATCACAACCATGCGTCATCGTAAGAGTGGTCGTCATCTGAATCGCACCAGCTCGCACCGCCAGGCCATGTTCAAGAACATGAGCGTGTCGCTGGTCGAGCACGAGGTGATCAAGACAACCCTGCCCAAGGCCAAAGAGCTGCGTCGTCACATCGAGCCGCTCATCACCCTGGCCAAGCAGGACAGCGTCGCCAACCGTCGTCTGGCCTTCAGCCGCACCCGCTCGAAGGAAGCGGTCGGCAAGCTCTTCAACGAGCTGGGTCCGCGTTACGCCAATCGCCCGGGCGGTTACGTCCGTGTGCTCAAGTGCGGTTTCCGCACTGGCGACAACGCCCCCATGGCCTACGTCGAACTGGTCGACCGTCCGGTCGTCGAGGACGCCGCCGAGGAGTGATCCTCGCGCGCGACCTCCAGGTCCGACACGAAACCGGCTCCCTCAGGGAGCCGGTTTTTTTATGTCGCCCCGTGCGGGGTGGCGTGGTGTCGCCGGCGGATCAGAAGCGATAGCTGTAGGCCACCACCGGTCCCTCGTAGATGACTTCCTCGAGGAAGTCGCTGTCGTCGAGCCGCCACTTCATGTAGCGATAGCCTGCGGTCACGCTGCTGGCTCCCCAGGCGTACTCGGCGGCGGTGAAGGCCTGCAGGCTGATCTCGGTGCTGCCGGTACCGACGTCCACGATGAAGGGCGTGGACCAGCGGGGCGTGAAGCTGTAGTGCCCGCGCAGGCCGAAAGTAGCGTCGGTCAGGTTGTCCTCGGTATCGAAGCGCCGGGCCCCATCGTCGGTTTCCACGGTCAGGTCGGTATCGAAGCGCGTGTAGCGGATGCCGCCTGTGCCGTAGACGGACCAGTTGGCGTCGCGGTACCACTCATGGCCGACGAAGGCGTGAGCCATGGTCGTCCTGGTGGTGAAGTCCAGCGCCGCTTCGATGGCGTCCGGTCCGTCGGGTTCCTCGCTTTCCACCGGCACGTCGACGTCGCCGTCCTTGCCGATATCGGCGTAGAGGCCGTCGAAGCCGTAGAGCCAGGGGCCGCGGCGATGCACCAGGGTGCCCATCAGGCCGAACTCCAGGTTCTCCATCACCGTCTGGCGGCTGGTCTCGAGGCGCGTGCCGCCCTCCAGCGTCTGGTCGACGTCGGTGCCCCACAGGTAGAGCGAGGCCGTGGTCTCGTCGGCCTGGGCCTGAGGCGTCGCCAGCGCCAGGCATAGCACCGTGCCGCCCAGCATGCATGTGGTGGTCGAGGCGGGTATGCGGGAGGTGGCGAGAGGCATGGGCGGTCTCCAGAGGCGGAAGGGGACGAGGTTCGTCTCTGGAAAAGCTAGCAGATTCTGCCTCGTTCGCCGCCGATCGTTCCGACCGGCGGCGAACGGTGGGGATCAGGCGGGCGTGGTGTCTCGCGAGGTGGCCGCCGCCCGCTCCAGCAGCGGCTGGAGGAAGCGCCCGGTGTGGGAGATCTCCTGGCGTGCGACCTGTTCCGGGGTGCCCTCGGCGATGATGCGCCCGCCGCCGGAGCCGCCCTCGGGGCCGAGGTCGATCAGCCAGTCGGCGGTCTTGATCACGTCGAGGTTGTGCTCGATGACCACGATGGTGTTGCCGTGGTCACGCAGCCGGTGGAGCACCGTCAGCAGCTGGCGGATGTCCTCGAAGTGCAGGCCGGTGGTGGGCTCGTCGAGGATGTAGAGCGTCTTGCCGGTGTCACGCTTGGCCAGCTCCCGGGCCAGCTTGACGCGCTGGGCCTCGCCACCGGACAGCGTGGTGGCGCTCTGGCCCAGGCGGATGTAGGACAGGCCCACGTCCATCAGCGTCTGCAGGCGGCGGGCGATGGCCGGCACCGGGCTGAAGAACTCCAGCGCCTCCTCCACGGTCATCTCCAGCACCTCGTCGATGCTCTTGCCCTTGTACTGCACCTCGAGGGTCTCGCGGTTGTAGCGCTTGCCCTTGCACACGTCGCAGGGCACGTAGATGTCCGGCAGGAAGTGCATCTCCACCTTGATCATGCCCTCGCCCTGGCAGGCCTCGCAGCGCCCGCCCTTGACGTTGAACGAGAAGCGCCCGGGCTTGTAGCCGCGGGAGCGTGCCTCCTGGGTGCCGGCGAACAGCTCGCGGATCGGCGTGAAGATGCCGGTGTAGGTGGCCGGATTGGAGCGCGGCGTACGCCCGATCGGGCTCTGGTCGATATCGATCACCTTGTCCAGGTGCTCGAGGCCCTCGATGCGGTCGTGGGCCGCCGGGCTCAGCGCCGTGGCGCGATTCAGCTCGCGGGCGGCGATCGGCATCAGCGTCGTGTTGATCAGCGTCGACTTGCCGGAACCGGAGACCCCGGTCACGCACACGAACAGCCCCAGCGGCAGACTCAGGGTCACGTCCTGCAGGTTGTTGCCTCGGGCGCCGTGCAGGACCACCTGCTTCTCCGGGTTGCCGGGGATGCGCCAGGGCGGCACCTCGATGCGCCTCTCGCCGGACAGGTACTGGCCGGTCAGCGAGTCCGGCGTGGCCATGACCTGCTCCGGCGTGCCCTCGGCCACCACCCGGCCGCCGTGGACGCCGGCGCCGGGGCCGATGTCGAGCACGTGGTCGGCGGCGCGGATGGCGTCCTCGTCGTGCTCGACCACGATCACGGTGTTGCCCAGGTCGCGCAGGTGCTCGAGGGTATGGAGCAGGCGGTCGTTGTCGCGCTGGTGCAGGCCGATGGAGGGCTCGTCGAGGATATACATCACCCCGACCAGGCCGGCCCCGATCTGGCTGGCCAGGCGGATGCGCTGGGCCTCGCCGCCGGACAGGGTCTCGGCGCTACGCTCGAGGTTGAGGTAGTCGAGCCCGACGTTGACCAGGAACTCGAGGCGCGCGCGGATCTCGTTGAGGATCTTCTCGGCGATCTCGCCCTTGCGGCCCGGCAGCGTCAGGGCCTGGAAGTAGGACAGCCCCTCGCCGATCGGCAGGCGCACCACGTCGGGCAGGGTCCGGTCGTCGATGTAGACGTGGCGCGATTCCTTGCGCAGCCGCGAGCCGTGGCAGGTCGGGCAGGGCTGCACGGCGATGTGACGGGCCAGCTCCTCGCGCACCGAGCTGGATTCGGTCTCGCGATAGCGGCGCTGCATGTTGGGCAGCACGCCTTCGAAGGGGTGCTCGCGGGTGACCTTGCGGCCACGGTCGTTGACGTAGTGGAAGGCGATGTCGTCGCTGCCGCTGCCGTGCAGGATGACCTCGCGCTCGTGGCGGGCGAGGTCCTGCCAGGGCGTCTCCAGGGTGAAGCGGTAATGGTCCGCCACCGCCTGCAGCTGGTTGAAGTAGTAGACGCTGCGCCGGTCCCAGCCCTTGATCACGCCCTCGGCCAGCGACAGCTCGGGATGGCTGATCAGCTTGTCCGGATCGAAGTACTGCTGCACGCCCAGGCCGTCGCAGCTCGAGCAGGCGCCGGCCGGGTTGTTGAACGAGAACATGCGCGGCTCGAGCTCGGAGATCGAGTAGCCGCACACCGGGCAGGCGAAGCGCGACGAGAAGGCGATGTCGTCGCGCTCGCCTTCCATGAAGTGGATCAGCGCGGTGCCGTCGGCCAGCCCCAGGGCGGTCTCGAAGGACTCGGCCAGGCGCTGTTCCAGGCCCTCGCGGACCTTGATGCGGTCCACCACCACGCTGATGTCGTGTTTCTTGTTCTTGTCGAGCGGGGCGATGTCGTCGAGTTCGAGCACCTGGCCGTCGACCATGGCGCGCACGAAGCCCTGGGCGCGCAGTTCGGCCAGCAGCTGCAGGTGCTCGCCCTTGCGGCCGCTGACCACCGGGGCCAGCAGCATCAGCTTACTGCCTTCCGGCAGTGCCGTCACCTGGTCGACCATCTGCGAGATGGTCTGGGCCTCGAGGTCCTCGCCGTGCTCCGGGCAGCGGGGCGTGCCGGCGCGGGCGAACAGCAGGCGCAGGTAGTCGTAGATCTCGGTGATGGTGCCCACGGTGGAGCGCGGGTTGTGGGAGGTCGACTTCTGCTCGATGGAGATCGCCGGCGACAGGCCCTCGATGTGGTCGACATCGGGCTTCTCCATCATCGACAGGAACTGCCGGGCGTAGGTGGAGAGCGATTCCACGTAGCGCCGTTGGCCCTCGGCGTAGAGGGTGTCGAAGGCCAGCGACGACTTGCCGGAGCCCGACAACCCGGTGACCACGATCAGCTTGTCCCGGGGCAGCTCGACGTCGATCTGCTTGAGGTTGTGGGTACGGGCACCCCTGACCAGAATCCTGTCCATTCCTACCTCGCGGGCCGCGGCAAAAGATCGATTATACGGGCCCGGCCCGGAGCGCGGCAAAGTCGCCGGGGGGAGGCGGCGTTTCGTGTACCGAGGCGACGCGGTAGAATACGCGGTCCATCCGGGCCCCGCGCCCTCCCTCTGGAAGTACTGGAATCGCTATGTCCAAGGCCAGCTTGCTGTTAGCCGCCGAGCGGCGGGCCATCGTCGGCCTGGCCGGGCTCTATGCCACGCGCATGCTCGGCCTGTTCATGGTGCTGCCCGTCCTGGCCCTGAAGGCCGAGGAACTGATCGGCGCCACGCCGCTGCTGGTCGGCTTCGCGCTCGGCATCTATGGCCTTACCCAGGCGGTACTGCAGATCCCTTTCGGCGTGCTGTCAGACCGCATCGGCCGCAAGCCGGTGATCGCCGGCGGGCTGCTGCTGTTCCTGATCGGCAGCGTGGTGGCGGCCCAGGCCGACGACATCGCCGGGGTCATACTCGGGCGCTGTCTGCAGGGCAGCGGCGCCGTGGCCGCCGCCATCATGGCGCTGCTGGCGGACCAGACCCGCGAGCAGGTGCGCACCGCGGCCATGGCCACCATCGGCCTGTCGATCGGCGTGGCCTTCGGCGTGGCCATGGTGCTGGGGCCGCTGGTCTCGGCACACTTCGGCCTGTCCGGTGTGTTCTGGTTCACCGCCGCCCTGGCGGTGCTGGGGCTCGGCGTGCTGTGGAAGCTGGTGCCCCGGGCGCCGCAGCGCCGCGGCCATCATGACGTGGGCCTGGACCGCCGCCAGCTGAAGGGCCTCGTCGGCCGCCTCGACCTGTGGCGGCTCAACGCCTCCATCTTCGGCCTGCACCT
The DNA here is from genome assembly GCF_000968715.2 of Halomonas sp. HG01. Taxonomy (NCBI): domain Bacteria; kingdom Pseudomonadati; phylum Pseudomonadota; class Gammaproteobacteria; order Oceanospirillales; family Halomonadaceae; genus Halomonas; species Halomonas sp. HG01. Next base: position 850,162 of record NZ_CP022134.1, read on the forward strand.
GGTGCTGATGGCGATCTTCGTCGCCGTGCCGTTCCGGTTGATCGAGGCCGGCATCGCCGAGCCGCAGCACGGCCTGGTGTATCTCGGCGTGATGGGGCTGTCCTTCGTGGCCATGGTGCCGCTGGTCATCGTCGCCGAGAAGCGGCGCAAGATGAAGCTGATGTGCCTCGGGGCGATCGCCGCCATCGTCGCCAGCCTGCTGGGGCTGGGCCTCGAGGGGCACGGCCTGGCGCCGCTGCTGGGTTGGCTGTTCGCCTTCTTCACGGCGTTCAATCTGCTCGAGGCGACGCTGCCGTCGATGATCAGCAAGCTGGCGCCGGCCGGCGCCAAGGGCACCGCCATGGGGCTGTATTCCACCAGCCAGTTCCTCGGGGCCTTCCTTGGCGGCGTGCTGGGCGGCTTCCTGTCGCAGCACTTCGGCCTGACGGCGGTGTTCCTCGGCGTGGCCGTGATCGGCCTGGCCTGGTTCGTGTTCATGCTCGGCATGACCCCGCCGCGCCACCTGTCCAGCGAGGTGGTGGCGCTGGCCGAAGAGCAGCAGGACGATGCCCTCGATGCCCTGATGGCGCGCTTCGCCGCGGTCGCCGGGGTCGAGGACGTGCTGGTGGTGCCCGAGGAGCGCCTGGCCTATCTCAAGGTCGACCGCGAGCGGCTGGACACCGAGGCCCTGTCGCGGCTGACCGGGTCACGTTGACCGGGTCACGCTGACCCGCCGGCGGCGTCGCGGCGGGAAGTCGCGTATAGTATCGGGATCGGACTTTCACGTGCCGGGTGTGGCCCGCGCGTCAATCTACATGCATTCGAGCGTTCCGGAAGGCCGGGGCCTTCGCCCGGGGTCGTCCGGCGCCCCGTCTTCCGACAGAATCAAGGAGTCAACCATGGCCCGTGGCGTCAACAAGGTCATTCTCATCGGCAACCTCGGACAAGATCCCGAGGTGCGCTTCACCCCGTCCGGCACCGCCGTGGCCAACCTCAACCTCGCCACCACCGATACCTGGATGGATCGCCAGAGCGGCCAGCGTCAGGAACGCACCGAGTGGCACCGGGTGGTGATGTTCAACAAGACCGCCGAGATCGCCCAGCAGTACCTGCGCAAGGGCAGCAAGGTCTACGTCGAGGGCCGCCTGCAGACGCGCAAGTGGCAGGACCAGAACGGCCAGGACAAGTACTCCACCGAGATCGTCGCCAACGACATGCAGATGCTCGATTCGCGTGGCGGCGAGATGGGCGGCGGCCAGCCCCGTCAGCAGGGCGGCAACTACGGCCAGCCCCAGGGCGGTCAGCAGCAGGGCGGTGGCTTCGGCGGCCCGCAGCAGGGTGGCAACTACGGTCAGCCTCAGGGCGGTCAGCCCCAGCAGGGCGGCGGCTTCGGCGGGCAGCAGCAGGGCGGTCAGCGTCCCGCTCCTCAGCCGGCGCCCAACCAGGGCGGCGGTCAGCAGCAGGGCGGCAACTTCGGCGCCCCGGATCCGGGCAGCTTCGACGACTTCGACGACGAGATCCCGTTCTAAGGACGCGCCTCGACGCTGCTTCACGACGCCCTGCCTCGGCAGGGCGTCGTCGTTTCTGCGTTGGAGCTGCGCGTTGACGCAGGGCATTCCGCCTCCGTCGATACCCGCTATGGTGGGAAGAGGTGACGACAGGAGTCCTTCCCATGACACGATCTTTCCCGGGACGTCGAAGCCGGTCCGGTCTCTGGCTGGCCATGGCGATGCTGCTGTGGCTGGCGGGCTGCAGCCCGCTGCCGCCCCTCGAGGGGCGAAGCGAGACGCAGCAGCTGCCGGTGGCGCAGGCCCGAGACACCTCGCTGGGCGAGATGGTGTCGCCGCTGGTGGCGCAGCATGACGATACCAACGGCTTCCACGCCCTGCGCAACGCCCGTGATGCCTTCGCCGCCCGGCTGTTGCTGGCGCGCTCGGCGGAGCAGACCCTCGACGTGCAGTACTACATCTGGCACGACGACATCACCGGCTCGCTACTGCATCGGGCCCTGCTCGATGCGGCCGATCGCGGCGTACGGGTGCGCATGCTGCTGGATGACACCAACACCGCCGGGCTGGACGACACGCTGGCCGCGCTCGACGCGCATGCCAACATCGAGGTCCGGCTGTTCAACCCCTTCGTGATTCGTTCGCCGCGTTTCGTGGGCTATATCACCGACTTCTCCCGTGCCAACCGGCGCATGCACAACAAGTCCTTCACCGTGGACAACCAGGCCACCATCATCGGCGGTCGCAACATCGGCGACGAGTACTTCGGCGCGGCGACGGACGTGGCCTTCTCCGACCTGGACGTGCTCGCCATCGGTCCGGTGGTGCAGGACGTCTCGGGGGACTTCGACCGTTACTGGGCCAGCCGCTCCGCCTATCCGGTCAGTCGCCTCATCGACTCGGTGGGGCGCGAGGGCACTGCGCGGCTGGAGGACGAGCTCGATGCGCTGCTGGCGGAGCCCGAGGCCCAGGACTACCTGGCGGCCCTGGAGGAGGAGCCGCTGATCCTGCGCCTGCGGGAGCGGCGGCTCCCCCTGGTCTGGGCCGAGGCGACGATGGTCAGCGACGATCCGGCCAAGGGGCTGGGCGAGGCCGGGGCCGACGAGCTGCTGATCGGGCGCATCCGAGGCCTGCTGGGGCCGCCGGAGGACGAGGTCTACCTGGTCTCGCCCTACTTCGTGCCCGAGGACCGCGGGACCGGACTGTTCACCGGCCTGGAGGCGAGCGGCGTCGATGTCACCATCCTCACCAACGCCCTGGAGGCCACCGACGTGGGCGCAGTGCACGCCGGCTATGCCAAGCATCGGCGCGAGCTGCTGGAGGCCGGGGTACGGCTGTTCGAACTCAAACGCCAGCCCGGGGCCCCGGGGCGCAGCCAGGCGGCGGGGCCCTTCGGCAGCAAGGGCGCGAGCCTGCACGCCAAGACCTTCGCGGTGGACGAGGAGCGGCTGTTCGTCGGCTCCTTCAACTTCGACCCGCGCTCCGCGGACCTGAATACCGAGCTCGGCTTCGTCATCGAGAGCCCCGAGCTCGCTCGCGAGATGACGGCGTTCTTCCGCGACGACATCCCCGCCAATGCCTACGAGGTGCGTCTCGACGAGGGCGGCGACCTGGTGTGGCTGGAACGCACCGACGCGGGCATGATCCGTCACGACAGCGAGCCCAACGTCGGGGCGTTGCGGCGGGCCTGGGTGCGGTTCATCTCGGTGCTGCCGATCGACTGGCTGCTGTGAGGGGCGGCGCCGCGACGGCCGGTTTCCGTTTGCGGCGCAACCTGGCCGCGGTCCTCGGACGGGGCCATTCGAATCTTCCAGGGGAGCCGGCCGCATAAGGGCATGCCCGGCAACGCGACTCGGCTGTCGCCTCGGCGACGATCTTCCGCTGGCGACACGGCCGCGGCTGCCATGACGGCGGGCGGTAATGGTATAGTGGCGCGATGGCCGACGCGAGGGGCGTCCTGTTTCAGGATGCCCCTCGCGTCGTGGTTCCCAAGATTGTCGCCGTCTGGTGAGTCGTGGTCGCTGCGATCCCGACGCCCAGCCCCTAGGAGTCATCGTGAAGCTGCTGATCCTGGACGCCGGACACTGTCTGAGCCTCGCCATGGCACGCGAGGCCAATCGCCGCACCGACGTGGAGCTGGTCATTGAGCCCGGCCTGTCGCTGTCGGCGGAGCGGCTCGACGCGCTGCGCCCCGATGCGCTGCTGATCCCGCCGCTGTCGCGGCCGATCACCGATGCGCCGGCCGCCGTGACCGCCCACGCCGAAGCGGTGGAGGCCTGCCTGACGGCCTGTCGCGAGCGCGAGGTGCCGATGGTCTGGTGCGTGTCCGACCAGCTCTACGAGGACGGGCTCGAGGAGCCCATCGACGAGCATGTCGTGCCCGCCCCCCGCGACGAAGGGCTGCGGCGCCTGGTCGCCACCGGCGAGCGCATCCGCGCCGAGCTGCCGCGTCACCTGATCGTGCGCCTGGGGCCGCTGTTCGCCCTGGAAGGCACCCACGCCTGGCTGGGCGAGCTGCTCGACACCCTGGTCGGCGGCAACGAGCTGCGCGCCGAGGACGACGTCATCTTCTGCCCGACCTCCGCCGACTCGGTGGCCATGGCGCTGATCGGCATGCTCCAGCAGCAGGGCTGCGGCGCCGATGCCTGGGGCAGCTATCATCTGGCCGGCACCGAGCCGGTCAGCGCCTACACCTTCGTGTCGATGGTGCGTACCCAGCTGGCCACGCGCCTCGAGGGGCGCGGTGAGACCCTCGCCCTGGGGGGCGTCAAGGCGCTCAGCCACCACCACGATCAGCCGCTGCGCCGGGTGCTGAACTGCCGGCGAGTCCTCGATGTCTTCGGTGTCCACCAGAAGCCCTGGCGGCTCGAGGTGGGGCGCATGCTCGATGTCTGGTGCCTGGCGCGCGGCGACGATGCCCGACCCGTCGAGGAGACCCGCGAGACATGAGCGTGATCCGCAGCATCATCTTCTATATCGGTTACCTGATGGCCATGCTGGTCTGCGGCGTGCTGTTCCTGCCGCCGGCGCCGCTGCTGCCGCTGCGCTCGCGCTATCGCCTGCTCAACCTCTACAACCACTTCATCATCGCCTGGTTCCGGATCGCCTGCGGGGTTCGCTACGAGATCCGCGGCCGCGAGCGGCTGCCCGACGGCCCCTGCGTGCTGCTGTCCAATCATCAGTGCGAATGGGAGACCGTCTACCTGCAGCTGCTCAAGCCGCCGGTGTGCACGGTGCTCAAGAAGGAGCTGCTCAACATCCCGATCTTCGGCTGGGGGCTCCGGCTGCTGCATCCCATCGCCCTGGACCGCTCCAAGCCGGCCCGGGCCATGAAGCAGGTGCTGACCCAGGGCAAGACCCGGCTCGAGGAAGGGCTCTCGGTGCTGATCTTTCCCGAGGGCACCCGGGTCGAGCCGGGCCAGCGCCGCCGCTACAACAAGAGCGGAGCGGTGATCGCCTGCCGCGCCGGCAAGCCGGTGGTGCCGGTGGCGCACAATGCCGGCGAGCGCTGGCCGGGCCGCCACTGGGTCAAGCACCCGGGGCGACTGACGCTGGTGGTGGGCGAGCCGATCGAGACCGTCGGCCGCAGACCGGAAGAGGTGCTGGCCGAGACCGAGGCCTGGATCGAGGCGCAGCTGGCGGAGATCTCCGAGGTGCCTCGGCCCCGCGACGACAGCGCCGAGGCCGGCGCCCGGGAGACGGCGGCGAGCTGAGCCCGTTCGTTGCCGGCGCGATCGCCCGGCGAGGCGGCGAGTCGACAGGCATGAGGCAAAAAAGAGAGGCGCCCCGCGGGGCGCCTCTCTTCATTTCAGTCGTGCCTTCGTCGCGGGCAGGGATGGCCCCGTCAGCCGCGATACTTCTCCAGCACCAGGCAGGCGTTGGTGCCGCCGAAGCCGAAGCTGTTGGACAGCACGCGCTCGACCTTGGCCTCGCGGCGCTCGGTGACGATGTCGAAGCCGTCGGCCTGCTCGTCGAGGTCCTCGACGTTGGCGGAGGCGGCGATGAAGTCGTTCTCCATCATCAGCAGCGAGTAGATCGCTTCCTGCACGCCGGTGGCGCCCAGCGAGTGGCCGGTCAGCGACTTGGTCGAGCTCATTGCCGGCGTGGAATCGCCGAACACCTCGCGCACCGCTTTCAGCTCGGCGACGTCGCCGACCGGCGTGGAGGTGCCGTGAGTATTGATGTAGTCGATGTCGCCGTCGACGGTGGCCATGGCCTGGCGCATGCAGCGCACCGCGCCCTCGCCGGACGGGGCGACCATGTCGTGGCCGTCGGAGGTGGCGCCGTAGCCGACCAGCTCGGCGTATATCTTGGCGCCGCGGGCCTTGGCGTGTTCCAGCTCCTCGAGCACCAGCATGCCGCCGCCGCCGGCGATGACGAAGCCATCGCGGGCCTGGTCATAGGGTCGGGAGGCCTTGTCCGGCGTCTCGTTGTAGTGGGTCGAGAGCGCGCCCATGGCGTCGAACAGGCAGGACAGCGTCCAGTGTTCCTCCTCGCCGCCGCCGGCGAAGACCACGTCCTGCTTGCCCAGCTGGATCTGCTCCATGGCGCTGCCGATGCAGTGCGCCGAGGTGGCGCAGGCGGAGGAGATGGAGTAGTTCACGCCCTTGATCTTGAATGGCGTCGCCAGGCAGGCCGACACGGTGCTGCCCATGGTGCGGGTGACCCGATACGGGCCCACGCGGCGCAGGCCCTTCTGGCGCATGACGTCGGCGGCCTCGACCTGGTTGGCGCTGGAGGCGCCGCCGGAGCCGGCGATCAGGCCGGTGCGCTCGTTGGAGACCTGCTCCGGAGAGAGGCCGGAATCCTCGACCGCCTGGGCCATGCTCACATAGGCATAGGCCGCGGCGTCGCCCATGAAGCGGCGCAGCTTGCGATCGACCAGGGCGTCGAGATCGATATCGACGACGCCGGCGACCTGGCTGCGGAAGCCGAGCTCGGCGTATTCATCCTTGAAGCGAATGCCTGAGCGCCCGGTGCGCAGGGCGTCGAGAACCTGTGTTGCGTCGTTGCCCAGGCAGGACACGATGCCCAGGCCGGTGACTACCACTCGTCGCATGGGAGCCTCCTGATCAGAAATTCGCGGTGGAGGTGAACAGGCCGACCCGCAGGTCGTTGGCCTGATAGATGTCGCGGCCGTCGACGGACACGGTGCCGTCGGCGATGCCCAGAATCAGGCGCCGGGTGATGATGCGCTTGATGTTGATGCGGTAGGTCACCTTCTCGGCATCCGGCAGGATCTGGCCGCTGAACTTGACCTCGCCGCAGCCCAGGGCGCGCCCGCGGCCCGGGTGACCCAGCCAGCCCAGATAGAAGCCGACCAGCTGCCACATGGCATCGAGGCCCAGGCAGCCCGGCATCACCGGATCGCCGGGGAAGTGGCAGTCGAAGAACCACAGGTCCGGGTGGATATCCAGCTCGGCGATCAGTTCGCCCTTGCCGTGTTCGCCACCCTCTTCATGGATGTGCGCGATGCGGTCGAGCATCAGCATGTTGGGTGCCGGCAGTTGGGCGTTGCCGGGGCCGAACAGCTCGCCACGGCTGCATGCCAGCAGTGCTTCGCGATCAAAGGAATGTTGCTTGGTCACTGAATCGTTCCGAGTGTCGAGATGGTGGTATGCCGTATCGAAACGGCATGGGCCGCCCTGGCGGCCCCGCCTAGTCTACTGTTCGTGTCCCGCGAATGCACGCCGGCCAGGGGGCCGGGGGGATTTCGTCGTCGTCCAGGGTACAGTTATGTTCGCGTCGGCCGATAGGGGAAGGTTAGCGCTCTCCCGAAAGGGCAGAGTCTCATTCATGTCGACGAGTCGAGGCCGAAGCCATGTGGCCCGTACTTTCCCTCAATCGCCCGCTGCTGTGGGTCGCCCTGGCCGCGGTGTCGGCCGGCGTCTGGCTGCCCGATGCGGGGCTCCGCGTCGCCGCCGTGCTGATCGCCGCCACCGGGCTGTGGGATGCCTGGCGCCAGGTGCGGCTGGAACGCCTGCGTTCGCGGCTGGGCCAGGAAGCGCTGACCATGACCGAGGAAGGCGTGATCGTCACCGATGCCGACTATCGCATCCTGGTGGTCAATCCCGCCTTCACCCAGATCACCGGCTACGACCCGGCAGAGGTCAAGGGGCTGAACGTCGCCTCCCTGGCGGCGCCGCGGCACGATGCGGCCTTCTTCGAGCGCTACTGGCAGACGCTGCACAGCACCGGCCGCTGGGAAGGCGAGATCTGGAACCGCCGCAAGCAGGGCGACGAATATCCCGAGTGGCTCAAGGTCCGCGCCGTCAGCGACGATCGGGGACGGGTGCGCCACTACGTGTGCCTGTTCTCGGACATCTCGCTGCGCAAGGCCCGCGAGCGCGACCTGCGCCGCATCGGCTTCGAGGACCCCCTGACCGGACTGCCCAACCGGCGCCGCCTGCATGACCTGCTGACCTCGCGGCTGCGTCATCTCCAGGCCGGCGAGAGCCTGGACATGGCGATGATCGACATCGATGGCTTCAAGGAAGTCAACGATGGCCTGGGCGTCGAGATCGGCGACCGCCTGCTGGCCCGGGTCGGTGAGCGGCTGGCGCGACAGGTGGCCGGCGGCGTGGTGGGCCGGCTCGGCGGCGACGAGTTCATGGTCATCCGCACCACCACCTTCGACGACCACGAGCAGTGGGTGGCCGGCCTGCAGTCGCACCTGGGCGAGCCCTTCGAGCTGGATGGCAACACCCTGCGCCTGGGGCTGACGCTGGGCAGCTGCCGTGCGCCGGAGGACGGTCGCGACGCGAGCGTGCTCTTCCAGCGCCTGGAGTCCGCGCTCTATGCCGCCAAGCGCCACGGCCGCAATCATTGCCTGCGCTTCCGCCCCTCGCTGGACGTGCAGGAGGGGCCGAAGCTGGCGCTGGTCAACGAGCTGCGCAATGCCCTGGCCACCGGCGGCCAGCTGGAGCTGCACTATCAGCCCCAGTATCGGCTGATCGACGACGGCCTGGCCGGGCTCGAGGCGCTGCTGCGCTGGCGCCATCCCCGCGACGGCATGATCTCGCCGGGCGAGTTCATTCCCCTGGCCGAGCGCCATGGCCTGATGGCACTGCTGGGCAACTGGGTGATCGACCACGCCCTGGCACAGATTGCCCACTGGCGTCGTCAGGGGATGCCCGAGGTGCCGGTGTGGATCAACATCTCGGCCATGCAGCTGTTCCAGGGCGACCTGGAGTCCGCGCTGGCCGCCGGCCTGTCGCGTCACAAGGTACCGGCGCGGCTGCTGGGGCTGGAGCTCACCGAATCGGTACTGCTCGACGAGCGCGCCGGCGACGTGGCACCGCGGCTGGAGGCCCTGCGCGACCGCGGCCACCCGGTGGCCATCGACGACTTCGGCACCGGCTACTCGTCGCTCGGCTACCTCAAGCATCTGCCGCTGGACAAGCTCAAGCTCGACCGGGCCTTCATACGGGCCCTGCCGGACGACCGCGCCGATGCCGCCATCGTCGGTGCGGTGCTGGCCATGGCCCGGGGGCTTTCGCTGGAAGTCGTGGCCGAAGGCGTGGAGACCCGCGCCCAGCGGGACTTCCTGCGCTCGGTGGGCTGCGAGCTGGTCCAGGGCTTCCTCTACGATCGCCCGCTGACCGTTCAGGCCCTGGACGCCCGCTGGCGCACGCAGGCCTCAGCCGGCACGAGCGAGGCCGCCGGGCCGGCCGAGTCGATGGCATAGCCACAGGCACAGCATGGCCCAGCACAGCGCCTCGGCGGCCAGCAGCCAGGGAGCGAGGGTGACACCGGCGAGTTCGGCGCCGGCATAGTAGGACAGCGGCCCGCTGGTGGCGCCGCCGGCCGCCGCCAGCCAGGGATGCCGCCACAGCCAGGCCAGGGAATGGTGCAGCAGGGTGGCGAACAGCGGCCACAGCAGCCATAGCCATAGCGGTAACGGCCCTGTCCAGGCCGGTAGCGGGCCGATCAGGAAGGTCTCCGGCGGGAAGCGAAAGCCGCCGGCCATCGCCAGGCCGCCGTCGATGACGAGCCCCAGCCCCGCGAAGCCTGCCAGCCAGCGCCATTCCCCCGGCCGCGCCTGCCAGCGCAGGTGCGCCGCGATCACCCCGCCCGCCACGATGCCCCCCACGAGGCTGCCGCCCAGCACGCAGGCCAGCCAGCCCAGCTGGAAGCCGGCCAGGTTGGCCAGCGCCCGCCAAAGCCCGGGTGTCATGCCGCCCCCGTCAGCGGCGCCGGCCGCGCGCCCGGCTTGGCCAGCAGCAGCTGGCTGGTGCCGATGGTGCGCTCCAGGAAGCCGCCCTCGCAGTAGCACAGGTAGTAGCGCCACATACGGATGAAGCGCTCGTCGTAGCCCAGCCGGCGCACGGTCTCCAGGTTGGCCTCGAAGCGATGGCGCCACTCGCGCAGGGTGCGCGCATAGTGCTGGCCGATCTCCTCCAGGCCCACCAGGTTCAGCGAGGTGTGACGGGTCAGACCGTCGAGAATGATGCTCTGGGAGGGCAGGAAGCCGCCGGGGAAGATGTAGCGCTTGATGAAGTCCATCTCGCGCTTGGCGGCCTCGTAGCGCTGATCGCGAATGGTGATGGCCTGCAGCATGGCCATGCCGTCGTCGGTCAGCAGCCGGTCCAGGGTGGTCAGGTAGGTTTCCAGGTACTGGTGGCCGACCGCCTCGATCATTTCCACCGAGATCAGCCGGTCGAAGCGGCCCTCCAGCTCGCGGTAGTCGCGCTTGAGCAGGGTGACGCGGTCCTCCAGCCCTTCCTCGGCCAGCCGCCGGGCAGTGTGGGCGTACTGCTCGTCGGAGATGGTGGTGGTGGTGACCCGGCAACCGCGGGTGCGGGCGGCGTGGATGGCGAGCCCGCCCCAGCCGGTGCCGATCTCCAGCAGGTGGTGATGCGGGCGCACGTCGAGGCGCTCGAGCATCAGGTCGAGCTTGTGGGTCGAGGCCTCCTCGAGGCTGGCGCCCGTGCGGGGGAAGACGGCGCTGGAGTACATCCAGTGGCGGCGGTCGAGGAAGGTCGCGAACAGGTCATTGCCGATGTCGTAGTGGGCGGCGATGTTGCGCCGCGAGCCGCTCAGGCTGTTGCGCTGCAGCCGGTAGAGGGCGCCGAGCAGCCAGCGACCGGCGCCGGCCAGTCCGCCCTCCATCTCGCCGTTGACCCGTTCCAGGTTGGCAGCGAACAGCCGTACCAGCGCCACCGGGTCGTCGGCGTCCCAGTCGCCGTCCATGTAGGCCTCGCCGGCGCCCACGGTGCCGCCTAGCGCCATGCGTCGCCAGGCCCGCGAGTCGCGCACCACCAGGGTTACCGAGAGCGGGCCGCCGCGGCCCAGGCGGTGGCGCTGATGGCCCTCGATCAGGGTGATCTCGCCGCCTTCCAGCCGATCCAGCTGGGGCAGCAGGCGAGCCTTGAGCCAGCGCGTCAGGCGATCGCCCTGGGCCGGCAGTGGACGGGCGTTGGCGGTGCGTGTATTCACGGCGAACTCTCCTGATGGCGGGGATGGTCGTGGACGGGGACGCGCTTGAGCCACAGGCGCAGGGCCTCGAAGTGGATGCCGGCGACGGTCTTCAACGCCATCGCCGGGTGACGGGCCAGGGTGGCCAGCAGCACGCGACGGGTCGCCGGGCGGGCTTCCAGGCACAGGCTGGCGTCGAAGTGGCGCTCGTCGCCGCGCCAGGTCTCCATGTTCAGGTTCAGGCGTTCGCCGGGGCTGTCGAAGCGCCAGCGGTAGCGCATGTCCATGGGGTTGAACGGCGAGACGTGCATGGCCTTGTCGAACTCGGCGCGATGGCCGTGGCGCCGCGGCTCGACCCGGCAGGCGTAGGTGGTGCGCTCGCCCCAGGGCGTGTTGCTGACCTCGCCGAGCAGGGCCCGCAGCTCGCCGCGGGCGTCGTAGGCGTAGTACAGCGACACCGGATTGAAGCCCACGCCGAGGGTGCGCAGCTGGGTGAGCAGGCAGATGCGGCCGTCCGGGGCGTCGCCCAGCAGCCGCGTCAGCTCGGCGCGCACGGCGTCCTTGAGCGGCCGGTCGTGGGGCGCCAGGTAGTCCTCGCGGCGGAAGCGCGCCAGGGCCGGTCGCCGGGCGCTGAAGCCGGGCACGCCGTCGAACAGCTCCGGCAGCTCGTCGAGGTCGAGCCAGGCCATCCACAGCCGGTAGCGGAAGGCGTGGGCACGGGGCATGAAGCGACGATGACGCAGCCAGCCGCGATAGATGCGCGAGCGCGGGGTGGAGATCATGCCGGCACCTCCGTGGCCGCCCGGGCACCGGCCGGCGCGTCGGGATCGCAGCCCAGCGCCCGGGCCACCCGCAGCGCGCTCCACACGCCGTCCTCGTGGAAGCCGTTGCGCCAGTAGGCGCCGCAGAAGTGGGTGCGCCGGCCCGGCCCCGAGATCTCGGCGTGGCGGGCCTGGGCGTTCATGCCGGCGAGGCTGAACTGCGGATGGGCGTAGGTGTAGCGCCCGAGCACCTTGGCCGGGTCGATGCTGTCGCCGTCGTTGAGGGTCACGCAGAAGGTGTGCGGCGCCTCGAGGCGCTGCAGGATGTTCATGTCGTAGGTCACCGAGACCCGGGCATCGTCGCCGCGGCCGTCGAGCCGGTAGTTCCAGCTCGCCCAGGCGCGCTTGCGGCGCGGCAGCAGTCGGGTGTCGGTGTGCAGCACCACCTCGTTGTCGTGGTAGGGCAGGGCACCGAGGATCTCGCGCTCGGCGGGGCTGGCGTCGTCGAGCATGGCCAGCGCCTGGTCGGCGTGGCAGGCCAGCACCACCTGGTCGAAGTGTTCCTCGCCGGCGTCGCTGCGCACCCGTACCCCGTCGGTCTCGCGATGCACGCCACGCACCGGCGTGGCCAGCCGGAGGCGTTCGGTGTAGGGCGCGGTCAACGCCGGTATATAGGCCCGCGAGCCGCCGACCAGGGTGTACCACTGAGGCCGTTCGTTGACCGACAGCAGGCCGTGATGATGGAAGAAGCGCACGAAGAAGCGGGCCGGGAAGGCGCGTAGCTGGCCGATGCTGGCCGACCAGATCGCCGCGCCCATGGGCAGCAGATAGTGGCGCTGGAACCCCTCGCCGTAGCCGCCGGCTTCCAGGTAGTCGCCCAGGGTCAGGTCCGCCGGCAGCCGGTCATCGACCATCGCCTGGGTGGCCTCGCGGTTGAAGCGCAGGATGTCGCGCAGCAGCCCGTGGAAGCTCGGCCTCAGCAGGTTCGACCATTGCGCGAACAGCCGCGGCAGGCTGTGGCCGTTGTACTCGAAGTCGCGGGCGGTCTCGTGCACCGAGAAGCTCATCTCGGTGGCCTGGCTCTCCACCCCGAGGGTCGCCAGCAGGCGCCGGAAGTGGGGATAGGTCCAGTCGTTGAAGACGATGAAGCCGGTGTCGATGGCGTAGTGACGGCCCTCGAGCTCGACGTCCATGGTGGCGGTGTGGCCGCCGAGGCGGGTGTCGGCCTCGAACAGGGTGACCTCGTGGTGCCGGGACAGGTACCAGCCGGCGGCCATGCCGGCGATGCCGCTGCCGATCACCGCGATGCGCTGGCGGCCCAGGGGAGAAGCGGGAGTGGCGAGCGACGTCATGACGAAGCCTCCGTGTCGGCGCCGCGGGCCAGGCGCCGCCCGAGGCGGAAGCGCAGCCCCGGCGGCAGGATGCCCAGCAGCTTGAGCGGCAGGGTGAAGCGGCGTGGGAAGTGGATGTCCAGGCGATGGGCCTCCAGGCCCTTGAGGATCGCCTCGGCGGCCTGGTCGACGCTGACCCGCATCGGCATCGGGAAGTCGTTGCGATCGGTCAGCGGCGTCTTCACGAAGCCGGGATGAATCAGGCTGACGTCGATCTCTTCGCCAGCCAGGTCGAGGCGCAGCGATTCCAGGAAGTGGCTGAGGGCGGCCTTGGAGGCGCCGTAGGCCTCGGCGCGTGGCAGCGGCAGATAGGCCGAGGCGCTGGAGGTGGCGGCCAGCAGCGGCCGGCCTCCCTGGGGCCTGGCCTGACGCAGCAGCGGCAGCGCGGCCTCCACGCCGTGCAGGGCGCCGAAGAAGTTGGTGGCGAAGACCCGCTCGATCAGGGCGGCGTCGAAGGTGCCGGCCTCGAGGTATTCGCAGGTGCCGGCGTTGAGGATCGCCAGGTCGAGGCGGCCGAAGCGCGCGGCGATGCGATCGCCGGCGGCCAGCACGGCGTCGCGGTCGCTGACGTCCAGCGGCAGCAGCAGGGCGTTGTCGCGGTCGCCGGCCAGTTCCTGCAAGGCGTCTGGGCGGCGGGCGCTGAGCGCGACCCGATGCCCCTGGTCGAGCAGGCGCACGGCCAAGGCGCGGCCGATGCCGGACGTGGCGCCGGTCAGCCAGATGCAGCGGGTCGTATGGGATGCCGTCATGTCGTCTCCTCGCGTATGGCGACGCCTGTGTTGCAGCTACGCGGGAGGCGGCGTTGCGGTTTCAGCCGCCCTTCAGCCTCCCGCGCGACGCTTGAGCCAGCGGATCGCCGTGCCCAGCAGCGGCACCCGCTCGTAGAGCAGGGCGCCGGCGTCGAAGTAGTCCCGGTGCTCGCGGACCCGTCCCGTGTCGTCGCCGGCGAAGAGCAGCCGCGAGGCCCCTTCCACCGTGATCTCCCGGCCGCCGTCCAGGCGGCGGTGAGCCAGATGCATCGTCCAGGTCACGAAGGCGGTGTCGCCTTGTCGCTGGCGATCGTGGAAGACGAATCGACACGCCGTGACGTTCTCGTACAGGCTGGCGAAGTAGGCTTCCAGGGCCGGCAGGCCGTCGATGCGGTGCAGCGGGTCGGCGAATGCGATGTCTGGAGTATATATCTTGTACAGATTTTTTGTACAGGATTTGTCCAGCTTGTTGTAGAAGGCGCAGAAGGCCTCTAGGTCCGGGTCCGGTGACATGACGGTCTCCGTGGAGGGAGAAGAAGCGAGGGGCGAAAGTGGGTGGAGCGGCCGGGATAAGCGCCCGCTTCAGGCAGCGGGCAGGTTCTTGAAGGCGTCCAGCGCCCGGGCGCGGGCGGCCTTGTGGTCGACGATGGGCGCCGGATAGTCGACGCCGCTCAGCAGGTCGTTGCCCGGGGCGTGGCGGGCCTTGGGCGACAGCTCGGCGAGCTCGGGCAGCCACTCGGCGAGGAAGCGGCCCTCCGGATCGAAGCGCTGGGACTGGGTGGTGGGGTTGAAGATGCGGAAGTAGGGCGCGGCGTCGGTGCCGGTGGAGGCCGCCCACTGCCAGCCGCCGTTGTTGGCGCCGAACTCGCCGTCGACCAGGTGACGCAGGAAGAAGGCTTCGCCGCGGCGCCAGTCGATCAGCAGATGCTTGGACAGGAACATGGCGGTCACCATGCGCAGCCGGTTGTGCATCCAGCCGGTGGCGACGAGCTGGCGCATGGCGGCATCGACGATGGGGTAGCCGGTGCGCCCCTCGCACCAGGCCCGGAAGCCGGCCTCGTCGTCGCGCCACGGCAGTGCCTCGGTGTGACGCTGGAAGGCGCGGTGGCGGCACACCCGCGGGAAACCGGCGGCGATGTGCTGGTAGAACTCGCGCCAGATCAGCTCGCCGACCCAGGCGGTGAAGCCGGCGTCACCGTCGGCCAGGGCGCCGTCGTTCTCGGCCATCACCGCCTGCATGCACTGGCGATGGGAGATCATGCCCAGCGCCAGGTAGGGCGACAGCTCGCTGGTGCCGCGGATCGCCGGGAAGTCGCGCTGGTCGTCGTAGTGGCGGCCGCGAAAGCGCAGGAAGCGCTCCAGGCGATCCGCGGCCGGGCCCTCGCCGGCGGGCCACAGGCGGCCGTCGACCGGCGTGTCCTCGAGCTCGGGCAGCTCGGGGATGGGGTCGGCATCGACCGACAGTCTGGCCTGGGGCTCGGGCGCGTCCTGCAGCGCCAGCCGGTCGGCGGTGATCGCCTTGTGCCAGGCCTTGGCGAAGGGCGTGAAGACACCGTAGACGTCGCCCTTGCCGGTCAGCAGCTCGCCCGGGGCGAAGGCCACGGCGTCGCGATGGCCGTGGGCGGCGAGACCGGCGTCCTCGAAGGTCTCGATCACCGCCGCGTCGCGGCGCGCCTCGTCGAGCGGGTACTCGCGGTTGAAGTGAATCGCCTCGGCGCCGAGCTCCCGGGCCAGGGCGAGCAGCGTCGCGGGGGCCTCGTCGAAGGCCTCGATGTCGCGATGCAGCAGCGGAATGTTGAGCCCGGCCAGCGACTCGGAGAGCGCGGCGACGCCGCGCCGGGTGAAGTCCAGCTTGTTGGCGCCGTGGCCGTGGGCTTGCCATTGTGGCAGGCAGCGCAGGAAGACGCCGATCACCGGGCCGCGGCGGGCCGCGGCGGCCAGGGCGGTGTTGTCGTGGATGCGCAGGTCGCTACGGAACCAGACCAGGGTCGGGGACATCGGTGTCTCCGTTCAGGCGGCTTGGGTCAGGGAGTGCAGGCGTGTCATGGCGTGGCTCAGGTCGTCGCCGAGCAGTTCCACGCCCGAGGCGTCGAGGTCGGCCGCGCGAATGCGGGCCACCGGGCCGCACAGGGCCACCGGCACCTCGAGCTGCTCGGCCAGGCGCGGCAGCTGGCGGCGCACCAGGTCGGCGCGCTCTGCGCGGCCACTGGCCAGCAGCAGGGCGGTGGCGTGGAAGCGCTCCACGGCCAGCGGCAGCTCCTGTGGCGGCAGCGCGGCGTCGAGCCACTGCACGCGATAGCCGCGATCGGCGGCGGCCAGGGCGGCCAGCAGCCCCCACAGCGGGCCGTCGTCGGGCAGCGGCACGATCAGCAGCGTGGAGCCGCCGGCCCGGGCGTTGGCGTGATACAGCCGGGTGCCGATGCGGGTGCGCAGGAAGGCTTCCAGAGTGCGGCGCTGCAGGTCGGCGCCCAGGCGGTCGTCCCAGCGCTCCTCCAGCTCGCGCAGCACCGGCTGCCACAGCTCGTCGAGGCAGGTGGCGACCGGATAGAGGGCCAGGGCCTGGTTGAACAGCGCCTCCAGGCGCTCGAGGTCCAGCGCCTCGACGGCCTTGATCAGCTGCTGGCGCTGGCTCCCCCAGTCGCCGGCGGCGGGCGGCGGCGCCTCCACGATCTCGGGCTGTTCCAGCAGCTCGCGGACCTGGCTGACGGGCACGCCGCGGTTGAGCCATTGCAGGATGCGCTCGACGCGGGCGATGTCGTCCTTGGCGTAGAGTCGGTGGCCCTTGGGGGTGCGCTTAGGCTGGATCAGCCCGTAGCGGCGCTCCCAGGCGCGCAGGGTCACGGCATTGACGCCGGTCAGGCGCGAGACTTCGCGGATCGGATAGAGCGGCGCATCGGCCGGATGGTTCGCCTGATCGCTCATGCGGGCCTCTGCCTCGGTGGTGAGATCGGTGACGGAAGGGATGGGGCTTCAACCACCAATTTTGTACAAAAAGCAGTCGATGTACAACACGGCCGTCAGTCGCTCTCGCCGGCCCGCTCGGCGATCACCGCCGCCAGGGCCTCGACGAAGGCCGGATGCTCGCCCACCGGCGGCAGCAGCGTCAGCTGTACCTCGGGGTGCGCCTCGCCGAGGGCTTCGACCTGGCCGGGCACGTCCTTGCGCAGGTGGCGGCCGGCGGCGAAGAACAGCGGCAGGATCTCGGCGTGCTCGACGCCCTCGGCCGCCAGCTCGGCCACGGTGTCCTCCAGCGAGGGCGCGCAGATCTCCATGTAGGCCAGGCGCAGCGGGGTCGCAAGCCGGGCGGATAGCTGCTCGGCCAGGCGCTCGAAGGGCGCCCGCCAGTTAGGGTCGCTGGAGCCGTGGGCCATCAGGATCAGGGCATTGCTCATGTCGGGAAATCTCCGCGGTCGGGAAGGGGATGGCGATGGCATAGCGCCTCGCCCAGGTGGTGGCCGGACAGCCAGGCGTCCTCGATGCGTCCGCCGCGCCAGCCATCGCCGCACAGCGCCAGGCCGGCGTCCGTCAGGCGATGGTCATGGCCCGGCGCCACCGCGCCGGGTTCGGCATAGCGCCAGCGGTGGGCGCCCCGCGCCTGTACCGCCGGCAGGCTGGCGGCGGGGCGGAGCGTCTCGAGCGCGTCGTTCAGGGCGCCGAGCAGGTCCACGGCCACGGCATCCGGGGCGTCCTCGAGCCGGCGTTCGCTCCAGTCGAGATCGGCCAGCAGGGTGATGAGTTCGGGCGCACCGCCGCGGCCGGGCTTGGTGCGGTGGCGGACCACGCGCTTCAGCGGGCCCGCGTCGAACTGCAGCAGCGGCCAATTGGCCTCGGCGCCGGGCAGCGTGAGTGGCGCCTCGAGACGGGCCCAGGCCGCCCAGCAGGCGCGCTGGGGCACCTGTCGGCATTCGCTTGCGAGCTCCGGCGCATGGGGGGCGATCAGGCCCTCGGCCTGAGGCGTGGGCAGCGCCAGGCTCACCGTGGCGAAGGGGCCATGCGTGGTGCCGCGCTCGTCGATGAGCCGCCAGTCGTCACCTGCGCGCGCGAGCGACACGATGCGGGTGCCGGTGTGCAGGGGCAGGCCGCAAGCCAGCTGGCGCGTGACCGCGCTCATCCGCGGCGTGCCGGTGTAGCGGGGGTGGCCGTCGGCGCGCCGCGCTGCCCGGCCCGCTTCCAGCCGCCACAGGGCGTCGGGCCAGGGCGCGGCCACCCCGGCCTGCACCCAGGCGGCCACCTGTTCGCGGAAGGCCGGATGGGCGGCGCGAAAGCTCTGGGCGCCGAGCTCGATGGCGCCGTCCTCGAGCCGGCGACTGGACATCCGGCCGCCGGGGCCGCGACCCTTGTCGAACACGGTGACGTCGTGGCCGGCATCCGCCAGCGCACGGGCGCAGGCCAGGCCGGCGATACCGGCCCCGATCACGGCATGGGAAGGGGGCGTCGAGGTCATGTCGGGCTCATGCAGTCAACGGGGTTTACCGCTAGACTAACAGACGTGTACAAAACCTGTATAACACTTGCTCGACGCCATCCAAGGAGACCGGAATGCGCATACTGATCACCGGAGGCAGCGGATTCGTCGGCCAGGCCCTGTGCCGGCGACTGATCACGGACGGGCATCGGGTCCAGGTGGTGTCGCGAGACCCTGCCCAGGCGCGGCTCAAGTTGCCGGAGGGCATCGACGTGCGTCGCTCGGCGCTGGACTTCGTCGATACGCCGCCGGAGGCGCTGGTCAACCTGGCCGGCGAGCCGATCGCCGGCAAGCGCTGGAGCGAGGCGCAGAAGGAGCGGCTGCTGGATTCCCGTCTTGGCGCCACCCGCGAGCTGGTGCAGCTCTGCGAGCAGCTCAAGGCGTCGCGCGGGCACGCGCCGTCGGTGATGGTCTCGGCCTCGGCCATGGGCTACTACGGCGACCAGGGCGACACCGTCGTCACCGAGGAGACGCCGCCCCACGACGAATTCGCCCATCGCCTCTGCCAGCGCTGGGAGGAAGCCGCCGAGGGCGTGACGGCCTTCGGCACCCGGCTGGCGATCCTGCGCCTGGGGCTGGTGCTGGACGCCGGCGGCGGCATGCTGCAGCGTATGCTGACGCCCTTCAGGCTGGGGCTGGGCGGACGCCTGGGCGACGGCACCCAGTTCATGCCCTGGGTGCATCGCCAGGATCTGGTGAGCGCCATCCTGCTGCTGCTCGAGCGCGACGATCTGCAGGGAGCCTTCAACGGCAGCGCCCCGCATCCGGTCACCAATGCCGTCTTCACCCGCCTGCTGGCGCGACACCTGCATCGCCCGGCGCTGCTGCCGGTGCCGGCCAAGGTGCTGGAGATCGGCCTCGGCGAGATGTCGCGGCTGCTGCTGACCGGCGCCGACATGCGGCCGGCGCGCCTGGAGGAGGCGGGCTTCGTGTTCCGCTTCCCGACCCTGGAGGAGGCGCTGACCGATATTCTCGGCTAGAGAAACGCTGAAATCAGCGCGCCCCTCTCGTATCTCCATGTCCTGAAACGACGAGCCCCCGCCGGCAGCGTGCCGGTGGGGGCTCTTGATATCTAAAGGCCGATTGCGTCGGGATGAGCTTTCGGCGTCAAGGCGTCACGAGGGCGCTATGAACCCATCCATGGGCGCTTCTTTGGCCATCCATGGCCAAAAAACCCTCGTGCCACCTTGTCCCCTGCGCTCATGCCAGCTGCTGTGGCGACGGCTCGAAGGGCTAGGGCCTAGCGCGAGTTCTCGTCGATGGTGACGATGACCCGCACCGCGTCCAGCCGCAGCCGGGTGCCCTCGATGGCGGCGTCCAGGGCGGCGCGCTCCTCGCGCAGCGCCGTCAGCTCGTCCTCGCGTACCGCGGGGTTGCGGCGGGCCAGGGCCTCCAGGCGGGTCAGCTCGGCGTCCAGCGCCTCGCGCATGCGGGCCTGGGCGGCCTCGACGATGGTCGGCAGCTCGCGCTCGGCCTCGGCCTCGGCGCGGTCGAGCAGGTCGCGGAGCTGCTCGTGGCGGCTCTTGATCAGGTCGCGGGCGGCGGCCTTCTTGACCTTCTGCAGGTTCTTCGACAGCCCGGTGAAGGAGACCTTGGCGGTCAGGTTGGCGCCGGACTCGTCGAGCAGCACGCGCACCGCGGTCGGCGGCAGGAAGCGGTTGAGGTGCAGCCGCTTGGGGGCCGGGCAGTGGGTGCGGAACACCAGCTCGGCCATCAGCCGGCCGCCGGGGATCGACGGATGCTTGAGCAGCGCCAGCGCGGTGTTGCCCATGGTGCCGTCGAGGATGCGGCCCATCATCTCGCGGGTCAGCGGGTGCTCCCAGGACAGGCGCTGAACGTCGTCGCGCCCCAGGGCGCGCTCGCGGGAGAAGGTGGCCGAGAAGCCGTCCTCGCCCTTCACCAGCCCCGGCAGGCCGTCGAGCATCTGCGGGCCGGGCTTGAGGTGCTGGATGTCGTTGCCGATGTCCTTGGCATCCACGCCGAAGATGTCCAGTGCCTGGTCGATGTAGCGGCGCAGGGCGCGGTCCTCGTCGAGCTCGCGGATCGCCTCGATGGTCTGCTCGGCGCGCTCCGGGCGGCAGGCGTTGAGCTCGAGCAGGCGGTTGCGGCCGGCGTCGCGTTCGGTCATGCGGCGGTCGAAGAGTTCGCGGGTGTCCGCGATCACCTCGTCCAGGCTTTCCTCGTCGAGCAGGGCGTCGGCCAGGGCGTCGCCGAAGGCGTCGAACAGTTCGCCGCCCAGGCCGTGGGGCGCGCCGAAGGCGTCCATGCCCTCCTGATACCAGCGCAGCAGCTGCTCGCCGGGGCTGGCGGCGAACACCGGCACGTGCAGCTCGATGGCGTGGCGCTGGCCGATGCGGTCGAGGCGGCCGATGCGCTGCTCGAGCTGGTCCGGGTGCAGCGGCAGGTCGAACATCACCAGGTGGCGGCAGAACTGGAAGTTGCGGCCCTCGGAGCCGATCTCCGAGCACACCAGCACCTGGCAGCCGTCCTCGTCGTCGGCGAAGGCCGCGGCGGCGCGGTCGCGCTCGACCAGGGTCAGGTCCTCGTGGAACACCGGGGCCTGCACGCCGCCCAGCACGCGCAGGCCGTCGGCCAGGCCCTGGGCGGTCTCGCGGTCGTGGGCGATGACCAGGATCTTGTCGTCGCCGAGCTCGGTGATCCGCTCCAGCAGCCAGGTCACGCGCGGGTCGAACTGCCACCAGGGCTCGGCGTTGAGCGGGTCGTTGGCCAGCGCCTGGTACATGGTGTCCAGATAGACCAGCACCTCGGGGTGGTCGAGGCCGGTCTCGATCAGCAGCTCGTCGAGGTAGTCCTCGTCGCGGCCCAGGCGGCGTAGCACCCGGCGGTAGGCGGAGGGCAGCTCGAGGCGGTCGACGTGCAGGCGACGCTCGGGGAAGCCGCCGACGTGGCGGCGGCTGTTGCGGAACATCACCCGGCCGGTGCCGTGGCGGTCGAGCAGCTGCTCGCGCAGCTGGCCGCGGGCGGCGGTGCGCTGGTCGTCGTCGCTCTCGGCGTCGGCCAGGGTGGCGAGCAGCGCGGCGCTGTCGGGGTCGTCGCTGACGGCGGCCACGGTCTCGCGGTCGGCGGCCTCGCCGGGCAGGCGCTCCAGGGCGTCGATGGCGGTGGCCACCTCGGCGTAGTGGCGCTCTTCCTCCTGGAAGGCCTCCAGGCTGTGGTAGCGATCCGGGTCGAGCAGGCGCAGGCGGGCGAAGTGGCTGGCCTGGCCCATCTGCTCGGGGGTGGCAGTCAGCAGCAGCACGCCGGGCACGCTGGCGGCCAGTCGCTCCACGCAGGCGTAGCCGGGGCCGACCTCGCCCTCGTCCTCGCTCCACTCCAGGTGGTGGGCCTCGTCGGCGATCAGCAGATCCCAGTCGACGGCCTCGGCCTGGGCCTGGCGATGCGGGTTGGCGAACAGCCAGTCCTGGCTGGCCAGCACCAGCTGGCCGGCCTCGAAGGGGTTGCCGTCGCCCTGGGCCTGGCTCTGCTGCTCGTCGAGCAGGGTGACCTCGAGCGAGAAGCGGCGCAGCAGTTCCACCAGCCACTGGTGGGTGAGGCTCGCCGGCACCAGGATCAGGGCGCGCTCGGCGCGGCCGCTGAGCAGCAGGCGGTGCAGGATCAGGCCGGCCTCGATGGTCTTGCCGAGTCCGACCTCGTCGGCCAGCAGCACCCGCGGCGCCTGGCGCCGGGAGATCTCGTCGGCGATATAGAGCTGGTGCGGGATCAGGTCGATGCGCGGGCCGGCCAGGCCGAGCGCCGGGTTCTGCTCGGTGCGATGGTGGTGGTGCAGGGTGCGAAAGCGCAGGTCGAACCAGTCGTTGCGGTCGACCTGGCCGGTCAGCAGGCGGTCGCGGGCCTGGTCGAACTGCATGGAGTCGGCCAGCCGCGCCTCGGGCAGCTCGCGGATCTCGCCCTGGTCGTCCTCGCCGATGTAGACGATCAGTCCTCGGGACTCCTTGCTGTCGTCGACGGTCATCTCCCAGCCCTCGGCGCACCGGATGCGGTCGCCGCTGCCGAAGATCACCCGGGTCAGGGGGGCATGCTGGATGCTGTAGGTCCGGGTTTCCTGGCTGGCGCCGAAGAGGACGGTGATGCTGCGCGCGTCGCAGTTGAGGATGGTGCCCAGGCCGAGTTCGGCCTCGCCATCGCTGATCCAGCGCTGACCGGGAGAGAAGTCGCTCATGATGCCTCGGGGGATGCTAGGGATCTGGTCTCGTGCCGCGGGCCACACCCGACCCTCGGCGACAGGGCGCGGTATCTTACAGCAATCCCCGGCGCGGCTTAAGAGGCTTCCCGGGGTTTCCCCTAGCAATCTCGGTTCGCCTCGGATGATGTCTCAATCGTCGGCAAGCCTGCGAGCGGGGCCGGCCTTCCGGAAACGCACGAATACTTCCCTGTAGCTCCCGGCGCCCTGCGGCGCTCTCGCGTCCCGCTACGCTTGCAGGACCGGTGCTGGCCCTCCATGGCCAGCCCGTTCGGAGGAATCCTCCTCACCTATAGCGCAGGAGTTCCTCTACGGCTTGCCGACGTGGTCGGAACTGGTGCCTACTCCGCGTCCAGCCAGCCATCGAGGGTCGCTCGGGTCAGCTCGCCGACGTGGCGCTCCCGGGTGCGGCCCTCGGCGTCGAACAGCAGGGTGGTGGGCAGTCCCGGGGCATCGCTGGCCACCATCAGCGACTGGCGCGGGTCGAGCAGGGCGTGCTCGAAGGTGAGTCCCTGGGCATCGAGATAGCGCGCCACCGGCAGCAGGTCCTCGCCCTGGTTGACCACCACCACGGTGACGTCGTCCCGGGCGTCGGCCTCGGCGAGCAGCGGCAGCTCGCGGCGGCAGGGCGGGCACCAGGTCGCCCACAGGTTGACGATGACCGGCTGGCCCGAAAGCTCGGCGAGATTGACCGGCTCGCCCTCGAGGTTCTCGAGCGTCAACTCGGGCAGGGCGCGAGGCGTGATGCCGCTGCCCAGCGGCGCCCAGCTCATCAGCGCCAGCCAGGCCAGGGTGGCGCCGATCGTCAGGCCCTGGGCGCCGAGCATGGCGGCCAGGCGGTCGCGCAGCGCCCAGGCGCTCCAGGCCAGGGCGGCGAGCAGGCCGAGCCACGCCTGATAGCCCGGCAGCCACAGCTTCAGCGCGTCCAGCGGCGCCGCTTCGTAGGCCGGCAGGTTCAGGGCCACGTGGCCGAGCCGCGCGCCGACCAGCCAGGCGATGATCAGGCCGTTGAACCAGCGCGCTCGGCGGGCGCGGGGCAGGCGCAGGGCCAGGGCGGCGGCGACGAGCAGCAGCAGAGCACAGGCCAGGGCGTAGAGGCGGGGCAGGGGAAGCAGCACGGGCCCGAGGGCGATGGCATCCATGAGGGCTCTCTCGAGGCAGGGTCGGCGCGTCGGGCCGGACCGGGTACACTGGGCGAATTGACCCCACCAAGCCTACTGTCGGCGGGCGGGGCTGTCATCCAGCGGGAGCACTCATGGCACGACAGGCCTTCGACACCCTGCGGGCCCTGGCCATTGCCAGCCAGGCCCTGGGCTTCATCCTCATCATCACCCTGGAAACTATGCTCGGCGACGCGGCACGCGTGTGGCAGGGCTGGACCCTGGTCGCCATGGTGGCGGTCGCGCTGTGGATCGCCCTGGTGCGCCTCTATCGTCGCAACAAGGCGCGCAAGGCCATGGCGCGTCGCCTGGCCGACGACGACTGAGCAAGGCCCGCGGCTTGATGTCCGTCAAGCTCACGGGCGATCCCCGGCCGCCTGCGCCGCCAGCGACTAGGCTGAAAGGACCGTGGGGAGCGGAGCGTTTCCCCTGATCCGCCTGCAGGAGGCCACCATGTATCAGTCCATCCTCGTGCCCGTCGACGGCTCCGAGCACTCCGCCAAGGCGCTGGGCGTCGCGGCGCAGCTGGCGCGGGGCTCCTCCGCGTCGCTGATCCTGCTAACCGTGGCCGAGTATCCGCCCGGTAACATGGGGCTGTTCACCGGCGGCATGCCCGAGCCCTTCACCGCGGACAACTGGAACGATATCGCCGACTCGCTGAAGGCCGACGCCGACGATGCCCTGCAGAAGGTGCGCGACGCCGTCGACCTGAGCGGCCTCGAGGTCGAGTCAGTGGTGCGTCAGGGCATGCCGGCCGAGACGATCCTCCATGAGGCATCTCAGCGCGGCGTCGACGCCATCGTGATGGGCAGTCGCGGGATCAGCGACATGCACGGCATGATCTTCGGCAGCACCTCGCACAAGGTCAGCCACGTCGCCGAGTGTTCGGTCATTACCGTAGCCTGACGCCCGCCTACACCAGCGACAGCAGGGCCGTGGCCAGCAGGTCGGGATCGTAGTGCGGCGTGCCGCTCTCGCCGATCAGCCGGGTGTCGATCAGAGTGATGCCGAGCTCTTTCAGGAAGGCGTCGGACAGCTCGCCGGGGTAGTCGCCGCGCGCCCGGTCGAGCAGCACGAAGTTCACCAGTTCGTGGGCGGGGCGGGCTTCGCCGATGTCGCGGCGCAGGGTATCGAGCAGCACGCTGATCTGCTGCTCCAGTCCCATGCCGGCCTGCTCGGGGTCGGGGCTCGAGTTGGGTATGAACACCTTGGGGCAACGGTTGGCGTGGATGGCCCGGCCGACGCCTTCCGGCAGCAGGTTGGCCAGCAGGCTGGAGTAGAAGCTGCCCGGCGGATAGCAGATCAGCTCGGCGGAGGCGATCAGCCGGCGGTTCTTCTTGCGCAGACTGGCGGTGACGGGCTCGTCGCGGTCGCGACTGGCCGAGAGCTCGAGGCCGGCGATGGGCGAGGTCAGCGGCGCGACCTCCTTGCCGGTGATGCGGTGCTGGCCCAGCACCCGGCGGCCGTCTTCCAGCGTGACCGCCAGGTGGTAGTCCTTGTTGACCACGGCGCGCACCGTGCCGCGCACGTGCACCAGCTTGGAGAACAGGAAGATGATCGGATCGAGCTGCTGGTGGTTGTTCAGGTAGCCGCCCGCCAGGATCAGGTTGCCGATGCTGGCGCCGCGCAGGTCGAAGTCAGCGGGCATCGCCTCGCGGAAGAAGCCGAGCTGGTGGCAGATCAGCCGGCGCATGGGGTTGGAGATGTCGTCGGTTAGCGGGTGGCGCCCGCTCACCAGCTCGTCGAGGGTCGCGCGCAGGGCCGACGGTTCGCCGTCCTTCGGCAGCCGGTGGGTGAACAGCCGGTAGACCTCGGGATGGCCGAGGATGGAGTCGTCGGCCAGCGCCATCAGCCGGCTGCGCAGGTCGCCGATGGCGGGCATGTGGAAGGCCTCGCGCAGCTTGGCGGAGCTGCCGCCGGAGTCGAAGGGCGTCACCAGGTGGATGGAGTTGTGGGTGTAGTGCTGCAGCCGCCGTGACACGCCGTTGAGGGCCGAGCCGCCGCTGAAGAACAGCAGACGCGGGCCCAGTTCCGGGGCCTTCTGGTAGCGCTGGACCCGCAGCGGGTCGGGCACCAGGGCGGTGCGGGTGACGCGAACGTCGACCATGCCGTCGATCTTCCCTGTGGCGGACTTTCGGGCTAGCTTGCCTGCTTTCGGCCACGGTGTCGCGGGCTTGAGTGGCGCGGGGCGTTGTCACAAATATGTCATATTTTTTGTGGCATGCTAACGATGTGTGACGTACGAGCGACTCGAACATGGCCGAGCTGATTCCCGGGGTGCGCAATTCGGCCAGAGCGCTGATCCTGCGCGACGAGCGCCTGCTTCTGCTGAGGAAGCAGGGCGACGTCTATGCCCTGCCCGGCGGCGGGCAGGACACCGGCGAATCCCTGGAGACCGCCCTGCAGCGGGAGTGCCGCGAGGAGATCGATACCGAGGTGCTGTCGCCGACCCTGGTGCGGGTCTGCGACTACGTCAAGCTCAAGCGCACCGAGCCGCCGCTGCGCCGACACCAGGTCGACTTCCTGTTTCTCGCGACCGTGCCCGATGACTACACGCCGCGTAGCGGTACGAGCCCCGACAAGCGCCAGCTCGAGGTGTGCTGGGTCGGGATCGATGCCCTTCCGCGGCTGGCGTTCTCCCCCTTCTATCTGGCCGATCTGCTGCCTCGCCTGGTGGGCGCCGGCGCGCTGCCGGCCGAACCACTCTATGCGGGCGAGTTCCATGATCCAGCGGATACCTGACAGCATCCAGGACAACCTGCGCTTTCTGTGCGTCGAGGTGGACTCCCAGCTGGCCAATCTCCAGGCCTTCTTCGCCACCCCGACCGCGGCCATCGCCCGGCGCGTCTCGGAGCGCGACGGCTACGCCCGCAACCTCAAGATGCGCATCCATGCCGACTGCGTCCGGCGGCTGTCGCGCAAGAAGACGGGCCAGGCGCGGCGGCGCATCCTGCGCAGCCTGGAGCTGGTGGCGACGGACCTGGACCGCCTCACCGAGCTGGCCCGCGAGGGCGTGCGCCAGCTGGTCGACGTCGACGATCCCGCGGTGCTGTCGCCGGAGGACTTCCCGCCGATGCTGGCGCTGGTGCGCTCCGGCGTGGCCATGGTCGAGGGCGCGGTCGCCGACAGCGACACCCAGCAGGCGCTGCAGATCGGCCGCCTCCAGGACACGCTGCACAAGCGCGTCCAGCAGCGGGTGGGCGACGGCGTCACCGCGCTCAAGCAGCGCGACAACAGCACCGAGGACCTGACCCGGGCGCTGTTCGTGGCCCAGACGATCCGCCAGATGGGCGACGTGCTGCTGCATCTCAGCGAGGTGATCATCTCGGCCAACCTGGGGCAGTCGATGAACTTCGAGCGCTATCGCTCGCTGCACTCGCTGGTCGAGGAGCTGGCCGATGGCGAGGACGAGGCCTTCAGCATGGCGCCCATCGCCGAGACCCGATCGGGCAGCAGCATCTCGGGCATCTCCACGGGCGATGACGACGACTACGTGGCGATCTTCAAGGACGGCCTCAAGCGCAAGGTCAAGGAAGAGCGCCAGGGGGTCGAGAGCTGGCACGAGATCTATCCCGGCCTGGCGCCCAGGATCCTGTCCTACAAGAAGCGCGGCCAGTCGGCGGCGCTGCTGATCGAGCACCTGCCCGGCCTCACCTTCGAGCACATCCTGCTCAACGAGCCGCCCGAGCTGCTCGACGAGGCCCTCAAGCGGCTCACCCGCACGCTGAAGTCGGTGTGGCAGGAGACCCATACCGACACCCCGGTCGCCGCCGGCTACATGCAGCAGCTCGAGAAGCGCCTCGGCGAGGTCTACAAGATCCATCCCGAGTTCCGTAGCAGCGGCGCGACGGTGTGCGGCGTCGACCTGCTCGGCTTTGATGCGCTGGTCGAGCGCGCCAGAGTCCGGGAGGCCGAGCTGGGTGCGCCGTTCTCGGTGTACATCCACGGCGACTTCAACGTCGACAACATCATCTACGACCCGCTCGAGCGGCGGATCAACTTCATCGACCTGCACCGCTCCAGCTACATGGACTACGTGCAGGACGTCTCGGTGTTCATGGTCTCCAACTATCGGCTGCAGATCATGGATGCCCCGCTGCGCCGTCGCATCATGGGCCTGGCCCAGGACTTCTATCGCACGGCGCGGCGCTATGCGACGTCCCGAGGCGACACCACCTTCGAGCTGAGGCTGGCGCTGGGGCTGGCGCGCTCCTTCGCCACCTCGACCCGTTTCATCCTCGACCAGTCGCTGGCCAGCCGCATGTTCCTGCGCGCGCGCTATCTGCTCGAGCGGGTCCTGGCGGCCGATCTGGAGAAGGCCGACCGTTTTCGTATTCCCATGAAGGAGATTTTCGTTGACTGACCCCAATCCCAGGATCGGCGTGGTGGGCATTCCCGGCAAGTGGTCCACCGAGGTGCTGGCCGACGCCATCGAGGCGCGGACCGGGTTTCGTGCGGTGATCGACCTTCAGCACATCAGCCTCGACCTGACCACCGGCCGCCTCGACCACCGGGGCCTGGATCTCGGCGAGCTGGACGCCCTGGTCGTGAAGAAGATCAGCGCCGAGTACAGCCCCGACAGCCTGGATCGCCTGGAGCTGTTGCGGGCGGCGGAGGCCCGGGGCGTGCGGGTGTTCAGCGGCGCCGAGAAGATGCTGCGGCTGATCAATCGCCTCAGCTGCACCCTCACCCTGCGCCACGCCGGCATCCCGATGCCGGAGACGGTCGTCACCGAGGACGTCGACAGCGCCTGCGAGGCCGTCCAGCGCTTCGGCGAGGCGGTCTTCAAGCCGCTGTTCTCGACCAAGGCCCGGGGCATGTGCGTGATCTCCGCCGGCCAGTCGCCGGAGGCGCTGCGCGCCGAGGTCGAGGCCTTCCGCCGCGACAATCCGATGATGTACCTGCAGCGCAAGGTCGAGCTGCCCGGCCGCGATCTGGGCATGGTGTTCGCCGGCGGGCGCTACCTCGGCACCTACGCCCGCGTGCCCCAGAGCGGCGACAGCTGGAACACCACCATCCACAGCGGCGGCCGCTACGAGGCCTATGCGCCCTCGGAGGCGCTGATCGACCTGGCCACTAGGGCCCAGGCGCCCTTCGGCCTGGACTTCACCACCGTGGACGTGGCCGAGACCCCGGACGGCCCGATCGTCTTCGAGGTGTCCGCCTTCGGCGGCTTCCGCGGCGCCCTGGAGGGCGCGGGTATCGACGCCGCCGGCGCCTACCTCGACCACGTGCTGAGCGAGCTATGAGCACCGCGAACGCCACGCCGGCGGCCCTGGCCGAGACGCTGATCGGTGAGGCCGAACTGCTCGAGCGTGCGCTGGTGCTCGACATGGGGCGGGCGACGCTGGCGATTCGCTCCAACTCGGCCGCGCTGCTCGATCGCCTCGGCGACTACTTCGCCCACTGCCTGGCGCCCCAGGCGTCGGCGACGCTCGAGGTGATCGCCATCGAGCGCGAGGCGCCCGTGCTGGACACCGCCTTCGTCGACTGGGCCCGCGAGCCCGGCAAGACCGGTCGCAAGGACAGCGTCCACGACCTGCCCGGCGGCCGGCTGGTGCGCAAGGTGCGCACCGGCATGGTGTTCCTGCAGAGCGCGCCGCACTGCATCGCGGCCGGGCCCTGCCTGGCCCACGACAACCAGGTGGTGAACTTCGTCATCGCCCAATACATGAATCACCTGCAGCGGGCGGACTGGCAGGTCTGCCACGCCGCGGCGCTGGTGCGCGACGGCCGGGCGCTGGCCATCGCCGCCTTCTCCGGCGGCGGCAAGTCCACCGCCATGCTGCACGCCCTGGAGCATCCCGCGACCGTCTTCCTGACCAACGACCGGCTGTTCCTCAAGCGCGAGGGCGGCGAGGTGCGGGCCGCCGGCGTGCCCAAGCAGCCGCGCATCAATCCCGGCACCGCGCTCCACAATCCCCGCCTCGAGACGCTGATCCCGGCCGCGCGCCGGGATCAGCTGAGGGCGCTGCCGGCCGACGCGCTGTGGGAGCTGGAAGAGAAGCACGACGTGCCCGTCGCCGCGCTCTACGGTCCCGATCGCCTGACTGATGAGGCGACCCTGGGAGGCTTCGTGGTCCTCAACTGGCGCCGCGACGACGCGAGCTCGCCGCGGGTCGCCGCCGTGGATCTGACGCAGCGTCGCGACCTGCTGGCGGCGATCATGAAGTCGGCGGGGCCCTTCTATCAGCGTGCGGACGGCAGCTTCCTGGCCGACGACGAGCCCCTCGACGAGGCCGCCTACCTGGACGTGCTGGCCGGCGTGCCGGTGTTCGAGGTCAGCGGCGGCATCGACTTCAATGCCCTGGTGGCGGGGCATCTCATTCCCCTGCTGGAGGGCTAGCCATGTCTCGCGAGCTGCTGTTGCTGCGCCACGGCAAGTCCGACGGGTCGGTGCCGGTTGACGATCTCGAGCGGCCGCTGAAGAAGCGCGGCAAGCTCGGCGCCCAGCGCATGGGCGCCTGGCTGGCCGAGCAGGGGCGGGTGCCGCAGCGCATCCTGACCTCGCCCGCCGAGCGCGCCCGGGCCACCGCCGAGAAGTGCGCCAAGGCCATGGGCCTGACCGTCGCGGCCGTGACGCTGGAGCCGGCGCTCTACGAGGGCGACCCCGAGGCGCTGGCGCACGTGGTGGCGCGCTGCCCGGACGATATCTCGCGGCTGATGGTGGTCGGCCACAACCCCGGGCTGGAGGAATTCCTCGACTGGCTCTCGCCCGAACCGCTTCCCGACGCGGAAGACGGCAAGCGACTGCCCACCGCGGCGCTGGCGCGCCTCGGCCTGGACGTCGCCTGGGCGTCGCTCGCCGCCGGCGGGGCGCGGCTGCTCGAGCTACAGCGCCCGAAGGTGCTGCCCGAGGGCTTTCCCTTCCCGTTTCCCGACGGCGCCGAGCGGCGCGAGCGGCCGGCCTACTACTACACCCAGTCCGCGGTGCTGCCCTATCGCTGGCGCGATGGCGTACTTGAGGTGCTGCTGATCGGCTCGAGCAGCAATCGCCACTGGAGCCTGCCCAAGGGCATCGTCGAACCGGGGCTTTCCCCCAAGGCCTCGGCGCTCAAGGAGGCGGGCGAGGAGGCCGGCATCGGCGGCGCGATCGCCGCCGTGGCGCCGGGCCACTATCGCCAGGCCAAGTGGGGCGCGACCTGTGAGGTGGCGCTGTTCGCCATGCGCGTCGACGCCGAGCAGCCGCAGCATGACCGCGAGGAGCCGCACCGTACCCGGCGCTGGTTCGCGCCCGAGGAGGCCGCCGCGGCGGTCAAGGGCGAGGCGCTGGCGAGCGAGCTGCGCGCGCTGGCGGCGCGTCTCCAGTCGGGAGGCGCGTCATGACAAATCGCACGCCCCGCACCATCGCGGCGCTGATCCGCCATGGTGACTATCACCAGCTGGCCGATACGCCGAGCGCCCACCAGCCCTTCCCGCTGACCGAGCGTGGGGAAGTCCAGGCCGCCGAGGCCGGTCTCGCGCTGGCGCAGACCCTGGCCGCCGAAGGCTGGCGCCTGGCCGAGACCATCGATGCCTCGCGCCTGCTGCGGGCCTGGCAGACCGCCGAGGGCCTCAAAGCGGCGCTTTCCTCGGCCGGCGTGCCGTGCGAGGCGGCGCCGCGGGTCGAGAGCTTCTCCGCCCTGGCCGAGCGCGGGCTGGGCTGCGCGGCGAACCTGACCGCGGCGCAGATCGCCGAGGTGGTCGCGGCGGACCCGCGCTGCGGCGAGCTGCCGGCGGACTGGAAGTCGAACAGCCACTTCCGGCTGCCGCTGCCCGGGGCGGAGTCGCTGATGGAGGCCGGCGAGCGCGTCGCCGAGCATCTCGAGTCGCGCATGGCCGCGCTGTCGGCGCAGGCCGGTCAGGACACGCTCAAGGTCTTCGTCGGCCACGGGGCCTCCTTCCGCCACGCCGCCCATCGACTCGGCGTGCTGGCCTTCGACGACATCGCCCGGCTGAGCATGTATCACGCCGCGCCGGTCTACCTGGAGCGCGACGCCCACGGCCGCTGGCATCATGTCGGCGGACGCTGGAAGGTGAGGGGCGGCGATGGCTACCACGACTAGCCCAGGCGCACCGGGGCGTCATCGAACCGTCACCTCGAGGTCATAGGCTGGCTCGTTCCCGCTTTCTCCTTCCCTGCTTTCTTCTTCCCTTCTTTCTCCAGGAGCCCGCGCATGGCGAGTGGTCAGGCCCGTTCCGAGACATCCGGCGCGAATGTCGGCGATGAGGCCCGCGGTGTTCCCCGCGGCTTTCCCCGCTACAAGGGACCGTCTTGGCTGACCGAGGCGCTGCCCACCACCGCGGAGCCCTGGGTGCCGGGCGGGCGCAACGCCCAGGCGCGGGGCGGCAGTTCGCCGGCGGTGGTCACCCGCCTGCTGCGCCGCGCGGTGTCGCATCGCCCCTGGGCCTGGCCCGAGCGTCGGGTCTTCTTCATCTCCGACCCGCACGCCGATGCGCAGGCCTTCGTGGGCTCGCTGGTGGCCTCGGGCGGCGTGAAGCAGACCGGGCCGGGCCTCGACGAGATCCGCCTGACCAAGCGCGGCCGCAAGGGCGCCTTCGTGATCGGCGGCGACTGCCTGGACAAGGGGCCCAGCAACCTGACGCTGCTGCGCAGCCTGCGCCGGCTGATGGACAGCGGCGCCCGGGTGACGCTGCTGGCGGGCAACCATGACATGCGCCTGCTGATGGGGCTGATGGCCCTGGAGCACGAGCGCTCGCCGCGCACCGAGCACCTCTTCGTGCGCATGGGCAGCAAGGCCATCCCGCTGCTCAAGGAGGTGTACGCCGAGTACCTGGCCGGCAAGAAGAAGCCGCTGGCCGGCGTGCCGGGCAGGAAGGGCTGCCGGCGGCGGCTGTTTCCCGGCGAGGGCTGGTTCGAGGCCTTCCCGGCCATGGCCCGGGAGCAGTTGAGCGACAAGGCCATCGAGCGAGAGCTCGCTCGGCTGCGCAAGAAGGTGGCGAACTTCGAGGCCGCCTGCGAGAAGGCCGACCTGACGCTGCGCCAGGTCTACGCCGCGTCGCAGGTGCTGTGCGCGCTGTTCCTGCGCCCGGAGGGCGAGTTCGCCTGGTTCTTCGAGGCCATGCGGCTCGCCCACCGGGAGGGTTCCTTCCTGTTCGTGCACGCCGGGCTGGACGACAGCACCGCTCGCCTGATCGAGGACGAAGGCGTCGAGGCGTTGAACCGGCGCTTCTCCGAGCAGGTGCTCGAGGATCCCTTCGGGTTCTACTATGGGCCGCTGGCCAACACCCTGCGCACCAAGTATCGCAAGGTCGATTTTCCCCTGACCGAACACGGCGTCGACCGCGTCTATCGCCAGGGCATCCACGCCGTGGTGCACGGCCATATCAACCTCACCGCCGGACAGCGCCTGATGATTCGCCGCGGCATGCTGCACATCGAGGGCGACATCACCCTGGACCGCAACTCGCGTCGCAAGGAAGGGCTCGAGGGGCATGGCATGGGCGTGACCATCATCGACCCGGCGGGCCGGGTGATCGGCATCAGCAACGACTATCCGCATGCCAAGGTCTTCGAGCCGGAGCGCTATCTCGAGAAACGGTGTGCGGCCACCCAGAAGAAGGCAAGACCATCATGAAGACCGAGAAGAGCCTCTTCCGGCACGAATCGCTACAGAGCATCAAGGGCGCCCAGGAGATCCTCAAGGCGATCACCAAGGGGTTGGCCAAGGGTGTGCTGTCGTTCTCGGACGACGAAGGCGAGATCCGCCTCGCGCCCAAGGGGCTGATCAATCTCAAGATCACCGCGCGCAAGGAAGACGACTATCACCGCCTGGATATCCGCCTCTCCTGGCAGGCCAACGACGGCAAGGCGAAGAAGTCGACGCTGAAGGTCGGCCACGACGAGTAGGGATCGTCTTTCCTGAAACGCTTTGAAACGACGACGCCCTGGCCAGGCGGCCGGGGCGTCGTGTATTGCATGGCAGGGCCGATTCAGCCCGCCGGTCCGATCAGGTGCTTGACCTCCAGGTAGCCCGCCAGCCCCCAGGGGCCCAGCTCGCGGCCGATGCCGCTGATGCCGAAGCCGCCCCAGCTCGCCTCCGGCAGCACCAGCTGCTCGCTGTTGAACCAGATGCTGCCGGCCCGTAGCGCGCGGCCGACGCGGCGGGCGCGGTCGGCGTCGCCCGAGATCACGGTGGCGGCGAGGCCGAAGGCGGAGTCATTGGCCAGCGCGATCGCCTCGGCATCGCTGTCGACGCTGCGGGCGCACAGCACCGGGCCGAAAACCTCCTCCCGCCACAGTCGGCTGCCGACGGGCACATCGCGATACAGGGTCGGCGCGACGAATTCGCCTTGGGCGGGCAGCTCGCGGTGCCGGGCGTCGCGCACCGCGATAAGCCCCTCCTCGGCGGCGATGGACAGGTAGCCTTCCACGGCCTCGCGCTGCCGCGCGCTGGTCATCGGGCCCATGTCGGTATCGTCGGCCAGCGGATCGCCCAGGCGGATGGTATCGATGCGCGTGGCCAGCGCCGCATAGAGCGCGTCGGCCAGCGATGCGTGCACGATCAGCCGCGAGGTCGCCGAGCAGATCTGCCCGCTGTTGAAGTAGATGCCGGCCATCACCCAGTCGGCGGCGGCCTCGACCTCGGCGTCGTCCAGCACCAGGATCGGCGACTTGCCGCCGAGCTCCAGCGACACGCCCCGGGTGCCCTCGGCGGCGGCGCGCATGACCTTCTCGCCCACGGCGTTGCTGCCGGTGAAGGACAGCTTGTCGATGCCCGGATGGGCGCTGAGCGGCGCGCCGATGCCCTCGCCGTCGCCGTGCACCAGGTTGAGCACCCCGGCCGGGAGGCCGATCTCGAGGGCGATTTCGGCCACGGCCTGCTCGGGCAGCGGCGTGATCTCGGAGGGCTTGAACACCACCGTGCAGCCGGCGGCCAGCGCCGGGGCGATCTTCCAGGCGCTGGTGACCAGCGGGAAGTTCCAGGGCGTGATCAGCCCGACCACGCCGGCCGGGTCCTCGTAGGTGCAGGCCTCGATGCCGTCCATGCCATGCTCGACCAGGCGCCCCTGGCGGGCCTCCAGGTCGCGGGCCTGGCCGGCGTAGTAGCGATAGCAGGCGATGGCATCGTCGAGATCGATGGCGGTCTCGGCCAGGGCCTTGCCGTTGTTGGTGGAAGACAGCCGCATCAGCGCCTCGCGGCGCTCGACGAGGGCGTCGGCGAAGGCCTCGAGGTAGACCGCCCGACGCTCGCCGCCCAGCGCCTGCCAGGCGGGCAGGGCACGGCGTGCGGCGCCCACCGCGGCGTCGACGTCGGCCGGGTCGCCGGCGGTGACCTCGGCGATCGTCTCCTGGCGGTAGGGATCGGTCACCGGCAGGCGGCGCTCGCTGCGGCTCGCGATCCAGTGGTTGTCGATGAACTGCTGGGTGAGTCGTTGCATGTCAGGCTCCAGGTCCGAATTCAGGCGAGGCGGCGCGAGCCCAGGCCGCGGCGTCGATCTCGATCAAAAGCGGACCGTCGGCGGGGCGGCTGGACAGCGCCTGGGCCAGCTCGGCGGGGGCGGCGACGCGGGTGGCGGCACAGCCGAAGCCGCGGGCCACGGTGAGGAAGTCCGGGGCCTGGAGGTCGACGCCGAGGCGGGTGACGCCGGCGTCGTCCATGAAGCGGCGGATCTCCTCGTAGCCCTGGTTGTGCCACAGCAGGATCACTACCGGCAGGCGTTCCTCCACCGCGCAGGCCAGCTCCGGCAGGGTGAACATCACGCCGCCGTCGCCGACCAGGGCCACCACCGGCAGGTCGGGGCGGGCGAGGCTGGCGCCGAGCGCCGCCGGCAGGCCGTAGCCGAGGGTGCCGTAGCCGGTGGAAGCGTTGAAGAAGCGCCGCGGGGCCGGCTGGGCGACCAGGTGGTTGGCCGCGTAGGTGGTGGCGCAGGAATCGCCGACCAGGATCGCCTCGGGCAGGGCCTCGCGCAGGGTGTCGAACAGCGGCACATAGGCGGCAAAGGCCGGGTCCTCGGCGAGCCCCATCGCCTCATGGGCGGCCCGTGTACGCTCGGCGCCGCCACGGTTCAGCCGGGTTCCTTTGAAGTGCGACGCCAGGGCCGCGAGGGCCTGGCCGGCGTCGGCCACCAGGGCCAGGTCGGCGGCCTGGTTGCGGGCCAGCTGCTGGGGATCCACGTCGATGCGGATCAGTCGGCCGTCGAGCGTGAAGCCGTCGTCGAACACCACGTCGTAGTCGGTCTCGCCGAGCTCGGTGCCGATGGCCAGCACCACGTCGGCGTCCCGTGCCAGCTCGCGCACCGCCGGCAGCGAGGCGTTGGCGCCCAGGTCCAGCGGATGGTCGCGGCCGAGCAGTCCCTTGGCGTTGATGGTGGTGACGGCGGGGGCATCGAGCGCCTCGACCAGCGCGCGAGCGGCCTCGGGGGCGGCCACGCTGCCGCCGCCGAGCAGCACCAGCGGGCGTGCGGCATCTGCCAGCCAGGCGCCTGCTTCGGCGATGGCCACGGGATCCGGCGCGGCCTTGGCCAGTGCCGCTTGCTGCCAGTGCCGCGGCGTGCGGACCGGGGCATCGAACAGATCGATGGGAATCTCGAGATGCACAGGCCCCGGCCGTGCGCCTTCGAATACCGCGAAGGCCCGGGCCAGCGTTTCGGGCAGGCCCTCGGGGTCGAGCAGGGTGTGGCTGAAGCGGGCGACCCCGGCGATCAGCTGCTGCTGGCTCGGCAGTTCATGCAGCCGGCCCTGCCCGCGACCCAGGGTGTCGCGGCGATTGACGCTGGAGATCACCAGCATCGGCACCGAGTCGGCCAGCGCCTGACCCATGGCGGTGGCGATGTTGGTCATGCCGGGCCCGGTGATGATGAAGCACACCCCGGGCTTGCCGGTGGCGCGGGCGTAGCCGTCGGCCATGAAGCCGGCGCCCTGCTCGTGGCGCGGCGTGACATGGCGGATGCCGCTGCCCTCGCCGCCGGCGAGGCCGCGGTAGAGCTCAACGGTGTGCACGCCGGGGATCCCGAACACGGTGTCCACCCCGTAGGTGTCGCGCAGCAGGCGAATCAGCAGGTCGGCGCAGGTCATGGGCGTTTCTCTCTCAGGATTCAGGCTCTCGCGGTTCATGGGGATCGTCTCAGCCCACCAGCCAATGGCCCATGAACACGATGATCGGCAGGGTGATGGCGGTGCGCAGCAGGAAGATCACCACCAGCTCCCACAGCTTGAGCGGGATCTTCGATTTCAGCAGCAGGGCGCCGATCTCGGACATGTAGATCAGCTGGGTCAGCGACAGGCAGGCGATCACGAAGCGGGTCAGCTCGCTCTCGATGTCGCTGGCCAGCACCGCCGGCAGGAACATGTCGGCGAAGCCCACCAGGGTGGCGGGGGCGGCGGCCTCGGCCTCGGGGATCCGCATCCATTCCAGCACCGGCACCATGGGCGCGGAGAGCCAGGTGAACAGCGGCGTGAATTCGGCCAGCACCAGCGCCACGGTGCCGATGGCGATCACCAGCGGCAGCAGGCCGAGGAAGATGTCGGCGACGTTGAACAGCGCGATGCGTGCCAGCTTGAGCGGACCCGGGGCGGTCTCGGCACGTGCCACGGCCATGCCCAGGCTGTAGCGCAGCAGGCTCTGGTCGCCGGTGTTTTCTTCCTGAATCTGGCAGCCTACTGGCTCGTGGTAGGCGTTCGACTTGCACGACAGCGGCGGCAGGCGCGGCACGATGACGGCGGCGACCAGGCCGGCGACCACCACGGTCAGGTAGAAGGGCACGAACAGGTGGTTGATGCCGATGAAGCTGGTGACCAGCAGGGCGAAGGCGATCGAGACGATGGAGAAGTTGGTGGCGATCGCCGAGGCCTCGCGGGCGTTGTAGTAGCCCTGCTCGTACTGCTGGGTGGTGATCAGCACGCCCACGGTGCCGGATCCCATCCAGGAGGCGGTGGCATCGATGGCGCTGCGCCCGGGCAGGCCGAAGATCTTGCGGAAGGGCGTGCGCACCAGACTGCCGATGAACTCCATGAAGCCGAAGTCGACCAGGAAGGGCAGCAGGATGGCGGCGAAGAAGAAGAAGGTCAGCAGTACCGGGGCCAGGTCGTTGAGCATCACGCCCCCGGTGAAGGAGGCGGTGACCGCCTCCGGGCCGACCTGGAAGTAGGTCATCAGCGCGAACGCCGCGCCCAGCACGCGCATGATCACCCACAGAGGCGCCACGTCGAACAGCTCGTGCAGGGCGCCCTCGCGGGCCCAGGCGGGCCGAGTCAGCTTGACCGTCAGCGTCAGCGCTACGGACAGGCACAGCACGACCGTGGCGATGGTCGGCAGGGCATCGCCGAGCAGCGCCTTGAGGCCGTCGGCCATCAGGCCCATGCCGATGTTGATGGTGTCGCCGGTGGAGAAGGGCACCAGGAACAGGCCGATGCCCAGCAGCGAGGGGATCAGGAACTTCAGCAGTCCGGCGCGGCTCAGCGGTGCCGCGCGACTGGCCAGTTGGGTGTCGAAGGAGTTGGCCATGGGGTTTCCCTATTGATCTTGTAATGGGTAGAACCCGGCCCCGGGGGGGCCGGGTCGGGTCGGCTCAGTCGCGGTGTATCACGCCGGGCAGCACGCAGAGCATCTCGTAGAGCAGGGTGGCGCCCATCAGCGCGGTGTTGCCGCTGGTGTCATAGGGGGGCGAGACCTCGACCAGGTCGCCGCCGACGACGTTGAGGCCCGCCGCGCCGCGCACGATCTCCAGCCCCTGCTGGGCGGTGAGGCCGCCCATCTCGACGGTGCCGGTGCCGGGGGCGACCGAGGGGTCCAGGCCGTCGATGTCGAAGGAGATGTACACCGGGCCGTCGCCCATCTGCTCGCGCACTTCGGCCATCAGCGGCGCCAGCGACTTGTACCAGCACTGCTCGGCGGTCACGACGCGGAAACCCTGGTCGCGGCACCAGTCGAAGTCGTCGGCGGCGTAGCCGGTGCCGCGCAGGCCGATCTGCACCACGCGGTTGCTGTCCAGCAGGCCCTCTTCCTGGGCGCGGCGGAAGGGGCAGCCGTGGGCGATTTCCTCGCCGAACATGTGCTCGTTGACGTCGGCGTGGGCATCGATGTGAATCAGGCCGACCGGGCCGTGCTTCTTGGCGATGGCGCGCAGCAGCGGCCAGGTCAGGGTGTGGTCGCCGCCCATCGTCAAGGGCACGCAGTCGTGAGACAGCACCTCGTCGTAGAAGCCGGTGATGATGTCGAGGTTCTTGGGCAGGTTGAAGGTGTTGATCGCCACGTCGCCGATGTCGGCGACCTGCAGGCTGTCGAAGGGCGC
Source organism: Halomonas sp. HG01 (assembly GCF_000968715.2). Classification (NCBI taxonomy): domain Bacteria; kingdom Pseudomonadati; phylum Pseudomonadota; class Gammaproteobacteria; order Oceanospirillales; family Halomonadaceae; genus Halomonas; species Halomonas sp. HG01. Next base: position 889,027 of record NZ_CP022134.1, read on the forward strand.
GGCGCGGGTGGCCATGTTGTAGGGGCGAAGCATGCGCGACTCGTCGCGAATCTGGCGCGGCCCCAGGCGTGTGCCGGGGCGGTTGGAGGCGCCGATGTCCATGGGCACGCCGATGAAGGCGGCATCGAGCCCGGCGGCGCTGTCCTGGGTGGGCAGGCGCATCATGGTGGCGGGGCCGCCGAAGCGTGGCATCTCGTTGCCGCCGAGGGGCTGGTTAAAGTCGCTCATTGGGGCTCCATATCATTGGGGTTGTTCATCGTTACCTTAAGCATGAAACGTGCCACTTTTTAACTAGCTGATATTGTTGGAGGTTTAGAGTGCGTCGATTCATTTCTGGATCGCTGGCACCGTGGCCGTGATACATTGGTGAATCGCGCGATTCATTTATGCATCACGGGGCCTTCCATGAGCGAACTCGACAGCTGCATCCTGCAGACCATCATCGACACCGCCCACGATCACTTCTTCGTGGTGGATACCGAGGGGCGGGTCTGCGAGGTCAGCCCGGCCGCGGCGGCGGTCTATGGCATGTCTCGTGAGGAACTGTGCGCCACGACCGTGCAGCAGCTCGAGGCCGAAGGCGTACTGAAGCCCTCGATCAGCCTGGAGGTCATCCGCACCGGCAAGCCGGCCCAGCTGATGCAGGTGACCGGCACCGGACGGCGGGTGATCGCGCAGGCGCATCCGGTGTTTCAGGGCGGCCAGCTGGTGGCGGTGGTCAGCCGGTCGATGGACCTGACCGACCTGCAGATGCTCCAGGAAGAGTATGCGTTGCTGCAGCGTCGCTTCAGCGAGCATCTCATGCGTGGCGGCGGCGCCGAGGAGCCCGGTCTGGACGTCGACCTGGGCGAGCTCGAGGTGCGTAGCCGGGTGATGCGCGAGGTGGCGCTGCTGCTGCAGCGGGTGGCGCCGACCGACGCCACGGTGCTGATGCTTGGCGAGTCGGGCGTCGGCAAGACCGCCTTCGCCCGCCAGCTGCACCGCTGGAGCGCGCGCGGCGATGGGCCCTTCATCGACGTCAACTGCGGCGCCATTCCGGAGAGCCTGTTCGAGTCGGAGATGTTCGGCTATCGACATGGTGCCTTCAGCGGTGCCGCGCCGGGCGGCAAGGCGGGTCTCCTGGAGCAGGCCGAGGGCGGGACCCTGTTCCTCGATGAGATCGGCGAGCTGCCGCTGGCGATGCAGACCAAGCTGCTCAAGACCATCCAGGACGGCAGCGTGACCCGGCTGGGCGACACGCAGGCGAGGCGCATCGATTTCCGGCTGGTGGTGGCGACCAACCAGGATCTGGCCCGGCGGGTCGAGGAGGGGGCGTTCCGTCTCGATCTCTACTATCGTCTCAATGTGATCCCCGTCACCCTGCCGCCGCTGCGCGAGCGTCGCGAGGACATACCCGGCCTGGTCGAACGCCAGCTGAAGCGTCTCAACGCCCGCTATGGGCGTGACAAGATGATCGGGCGTGACGTCTGGCAGGAACTGATGGGGCGGGACTGGCCGGGCAACGTGCGGGAGCTCGAGAACTGGCTGGAGCGGGCCTGGCTGTCGGCCGGGGAAGATATCATTCGTGGCGAGCGCGCGGCCGCGGAATGGTCGGCGCCGCTGCCCGAGACGGAGCCGGGCCGGAGCATCGAGGGGAGGGCCGCCGCCACGCTGCTCGAAGGGGAATCGCTCAAGGCCATGCTGGCGCGCACCGAGCGGGCCGTCCTCGCCGAGCTATGCGGCGAGCTGTCTTCCACTTATGCAATGGCCGAGCGGCTCGGCATCAGCCAGCCCAGCGTGGTGCGCAAGCTTCGTCAGCATGGGCTGCGGATCGGGCAGTGGGGGTAATGAAACAAGCCGAGGGAAACGAAAAACGCCCACCGCTCGATTGAGCTAAGTGGGCGTTTTTACTGATGTCCTTGGTCGGAGTAGCAGGATTCGAACCTACGACCTCTGCCTCCCGAAGGCGTTGACCTTATATTTCAGCAGGAACTAACAGAAGCAATAGTCGTCATATATATCAATAAAAACAATATCTTGGATATTCCTTTCTGTTTGCCACTTGTTGCTAGTTTGTGCCCGTTCTATCCTGCATTTGCTACCTATTTGCTACCTAGAACAAGGGGTCGGGAATGGCAGGTGACAATAAGCTGAAGCTGACAACCAAGGCGCTGGAGCAGCTTTCCAGGCAGCCTCCGGTCGATAGCGTCTTCGACACCGAGCTACCTGGTTTTCATGTGAGGCCCAGCAAGCGCGGTTTGACCTTCCGGCTCTACTACCGCACCAAGACCGGTCGGCAGCGCATCCTGACGCTCGGCCGCTATGGCACCTTAACGGCTGCACAAGCCCGCAAGGACGCCACCGAGGCGCTGGCCATCGTCGCTCAAGGTGGCGACCCGCGTGCAGTGTTGGAGGAGGCTAAGGCCGAAGAGGAGCGCCAACAGCAGCAGACCCTTCGCGCCTACCTGGATGGCCCCTATGCCGTGACCCAGCGACGCAAGAAGGACGGTGCCGCCACCTTGCGGCGCATCCACCATGCGTTCGAGGGCTGGCTTGACACGCCGATGAGTGAAATCTCACGAGCCGACGTCGAGCGTTGGCAGGGTGAGCGCGAGGCCAAGGGCGAAGCCTATAGCACCAGCAAGCGCAGCCTCGGTGCACTCAAGACACTGCTGGCTCATGCCGCCGAGCGTAAGGTGATACCAGCCAACCCCCTGGCGCGTATCAGCCTGCAACGGCCAGCTATGAGCGAGGAGGAGATGGCCGGCCAGGCGTCTCTGCGGCGCTATCTGGAGACCGAGGAGGTGACGGCGCTGTTCGCTGGCCTCGATGCCTACCAGGATGGGAAGCGCGAGCAGCGCCGTCTCAGTCGCGCCCACGGCAAGGCCTATCTGCCCGATCTCGACAGCGTGGCCTTCGTCGATCACGTGAAGCCATGGATCCTGATGATGTACTACTCCGGCTTCCGTCCGGGCGATATCACCGGACTACGTTGGGAGCATGTCAATCTGACCTTCGGCACCATCCGGAAGGTTATTGAGAAGACGGCGCACCATCATCCTGACCCGATGACCTTTCCTCTTTCCTCGGCCGTAGTGAAGGTGCTTTCTACCTGGCATCAGCAGCAAGGTGAGCCAAAAACCGGGCTGGTATTCCCCTCATCTCGCAATGGCGGCCGTATGGACAAGACGTCGATGCAAAAGCCGTGGGCGAAAGTGCGAAAGCTATCCGGACTGCCTGACGATCTTCAGCTTTATAGTCTGCGTCACAACTTCGCATCTCAGCTCGTTATGGCCGGCACAGACTTGCTGGCCGTCTCAAAACTGATGGCGCACTCGGATATCCAGACCACAATAGCCCACTATGCTCATCTACGACCGGATCACACCCGCGACGCCGTGGAGGCATTCGCGGCTTCATCGCCAAAGCTAAATGGTCCTGCTGACAACCGCCAAAAGACGATGAAGGCAATCCATCGCGGAGAAAAGGAGGAGGTTGTTCATGGATGAAGAGCTGAAGGCTATCCAATCCGATCTGGATAATGTGCTGGATCGCTTAGCTAATTATATGTGCAGTGACAAGCTCCAAAATGCCTTCAATCCACCACGGCCGAGTGACCGTGATAAAGCTGCACGTGCTGCTTTCTGTTACGCAAAAAAGGATGGCTGCACAAATCTTGAATCAGCTGTTCACATATCTCGAAGGCCAGCCAGAGGACCAGAAAGCTATCCTCGAGACTCCCGATTGAGTGAGGCAAACCCCAAAGGTAGCGTGATTTCGAAGTTCATGGATGCTCTTCGAGCTATTAATGATTGGGATGGCTCGGGATGGCCGTTAGAAGATTGTTATTTGGAGTTGCTAGGAGATGTTGTCAGAAGCTGGGCCGAGAAAGAGTGTTCATACCTTGGTGAAAATGTCGGACTTGATTTGACAAAAAGAAAAGAGGTGGATCCCAAAAGTTGGCTTAGAGAAACTGTTGCGTGGGAGGCGTTTACTCTGCACCTAGACGATCCGGGAAAATATCCTGTGAGTGAGCAGCTTTTTGAACTGGTTGGCAAAGAATATGGTATGTCGTCATCAGTGGTGAAGCGGGCATACTATTCTGAGCGTCCTCGCATGATGCGCGAAGCGTTTAAAGAACAAGGATTTAAGCAGTGGTCAGACACTGAGGAAAACTGACCATTACTGCGCCACTCTGATTCGCCAGGCTGAGAAGCATCAAACCGCAACATGGAGATGCTTCTATGCCTACCAAGACGCAAGATCCCAGCGACATCCTAGCCAATGCGATGGCCAAGTATCGTGATGGCCTCGACCCGAGGCTCATAGAGCTGCCCGAAGCGGCGGTGTTCCCTCATCTGATCCCTGCCCAACCAACGACTGCCCGAAAAGCCCGTTGTACCGGCACCCTCCTCGGAAAACCGGCGCCACGCTTCATCAAGCGCGGTCGGTCAATCCGCTATCGTCTCAAGGACGTGCTTGACTGGCTCGCTGATGCCGACGATTACGGGAGCACCGCTGAAGTGGCTGTGGCAGGGAGGTTGCTGTCATGAAGATGACCGCAGGCAAGAAAAAGCCCGGGGTGGAGACCCGGGCCACTTCCAATGCTATCTATGCCGAGCCTAACACCCACGCTGGAAAAGTCCTAGCGGCGCTGCGTGAACGACCTATGAGCAACATTGAGCTAATGCGGGAGCTCAACATTGCACACCCGCCAGCAGCCGTGAGGGATCTTCGTCGTGCCGGTATTGGCATCGAGACCCAGGAACATCCTCACCCCTTTAAGCCTGATGAAAAAATCAAGCGCTATCGCCTCATCAGCGAGGGGTGATCCTATGGCGAGAAGGAGAAACAGGTCGGTGTCGAACTGGCAGGGCGGATACCTCGCCCTGCCCAAGGTGGTCACAGAGCACGAGGACTTCCGCTTGCTCACTCCCTCCGCGCACAAGGTTCTAATGGCCCTGGCTTGCAAGTACAACGGGAAGAACAACGGCGATCTGTCTGCCACTCTCACGACAATGAAGGCGTGGGGAGGTATGTCCCACACCACGCTTTCCAAGGCCCTCAAAGAGCTTCAGGAGCGCCGTCTGATAATGAAGACCAGAGATGCGGTTATTGGCCGTGAGGGGCCTCGCTGCGCCTTGTACGCGATCACTTGGCAACCGATAGACCCCTGCGACGGTAAGATGGATGTTGCCGACACTAACATGCCGCCGAGAAGGTGGACGTCATGATTTCGGTTTCTACCGTGTCCAGAAAATGGAGTTTATCGGGCCAGAAAATGGAGCAGTCACTCGAGTGCGCGGAATCCTGCCCAGCAAACGCTCCAGAAATTGGAGCGATTGGGCAGATTTTGGATGCTTCTCGGCTCCAGATAATGGACACCTTACTAAGTTACCAAGGGGTAGGGAGAGGGCAAGGCCTTACCTGGCTCGGATCGATCGCTGAACCAGAGAGTGCCACTGGCTACCCTAGGGCTTGATCTCAGCGTTTGGCTATACCCCCTCCACCTCTATGCCGTGCCGGGCGAGCCAGCCCTTGCGCTGCTCGTAATCCGGCATGGCGCGCTCCAGGCGGCGCCAGAAGGCCGGGGTGTGGTGGGGCTCGTGCAGGTGGACGAGCTCGTGGACGACCACGTACTCGGCGATATGACGGGGCAGCAGGATGGTTTTCCAGTGGAAGTAGACCCGGTTGCCCTTGCCACAGGAGCCCCATCGGTAGCCGAGGTCCTGCACCGTCACACCGGCGGGCTCTACGCCCAACCGCTGGGCGTGCTCCTTCACCTTGGCGGTGAGCCAGTCGCTGGCGCGGGCGCTGTACCAGCGGATGAAGTGCTCGCGAGCATCGGGTAGGGCATCTTCGCGTAGCTGGAAACGCCCGGCGACGAGCTTGAGCGGGACGCTCTGGGCATCCGGGAGGACTCTCTTGAGCCGGTAGCTGCGGCCCAGGTAGAGGAAACCCTCGCCGTTGACGTACTCCTTCTGCGGCAACTGTCGGCGGTGCTCGGCCTTCTGCGCCAGCTTCTGGTAGATCCACAGCCGCTTCTCGGTCACGAAGTCGCGCAGGAGCTGCTCATCTGTGCCGGTGGGCGCGGCGATCACCAGCTCGCCGTCGCGGTCCACGGTGATCTCCAGCGTCTTGCGGCGCGAGCTCTCGCGCACCTCAAAGGTGAGGTCGTCCACGGCCAACTGTGTCATGCGTTCACCAGCTTGTGGTGGTTGCTGCGCGCCAGCTCGAAGAGCCGCTCGGCGATGGCCTCGGCCTGGTCCATCGGCACCAGGTTACCCATCATCAGCTGGCTGAACAGGTGCTGCTTGAGGCGCTCCTGATCGGGAATGTGCGAAGGCTTCCAGAAGTCAGGGATGGCGATCTCCGGCTGGATCGTGGCCACGACCTCTTCGGTGGCATCGAGCAGCGTCTGGGCGGTGGCCGGGTCCATGCTCTCTGGCTCCAGGCCGGCGCTGGCGGCCAGTTCTCGCCAGAAGGGCTCGGCATGGGCGGGCATCTCGGGGATCGTCTCGCCATCGACGCTGGCGCCGTCGCGTAGCTGCTGGATCAGCGTCCTGAGCGCCTCCACCTGCTCGGCCCACTGGCCATCGAGTTGATCGAGCAGCTCCTCCAGACGCTCGCTCAGGCGGCCGTACTTTACCGGGTCCTCGTCCAGGTGCTTGCGCACGTGAGAGCGCACCGCGTGCTCCATCTCCGAGGCCTTGGCGCGGTCACCGGCCTGGCGTCCGACATGCTCATCGAACTCGGCGTCGGTGAGCTGTACTGGCGGGATGCGCGGGTCGATGCCGAGCGAGATCACGTAGTCATCGATCAGCTTTCGTACCTTGTTGCCGGTATCGCGGCCGAGCTCCGGGGTGTCCTTGTAACGGTTGCGCGCCAGGGCATGGATATAGGCGAGGCGCTTGGCGTCATTGACGAACTCCAGCCCCTCGGGGCGTGGGAGCACATCGTCCAGGCCGCGGTTGAACTCCTTGAGTTTGACCATGAACTCGGCGCGCACCCGTTCATCACCAAGGGCCTGCACCGCCTCCTCGGCGTCGTCCAGGTCGTCCACGCCCTGGGCGCGCAGCACATCGACCACGCGCAGGTGGCGGTCGCGCAGCAGCGGGATCTCGTCCTTGAGGCTCTGAAGGGCGCCCTCGATGTCCTCCTCGCTGTAGGCGGCCAGCGCCTCCTTGAGGTGGTTGGCCACGCCGAAGTAGTCCACGACGATGCCGTGAGTCTTGCCATGGCCGGTGCGGTTGACCCGGGCGATGGCCTGCAGTAGCTCCGCCTCGCGCAGTGAGCGGTCCAGGTACATCACCCCCTCGATGGGGGCATCGAAGCCGGTCAGCAGCATGCTCTTAACGATCAGAAAGGCCAGCGGGTCGTGCTTGGCGGGATCCTTGGGCGCTTCGCCGGAGAGCGGCGGCAGCGGCTTCTTGAAGCGCTTGATATGGTTCTCGACGGCGGTACGATCACTCCACCTGGCCCAGGCGGAGTCGTCGTTGTTGCCACTGCTGAACACCACGGCAAACTCCAGCTCACGCACTACCTGGCGATAGCGCCAGGCCTGGATCGCCGCCTTGATCCGCGGTGGGCGTTCCAACAGCTGTGTATCGTCCAGCGCCTTGTCTTCGGGGGAGAGCGCCATGGCTTCTTCCAGCAGCTCGTCCCTGGCCTGCTCGAGGGCCTTGAAGTAGCGCAGGGCCGCCCGGCGACTGTAGGACACCAGCTGTGCCTTGTAGCCGTTGGGGAGGATGTGGGTGACGTAGTGGCGCAGGATGTCTTGGGCCTTCTCCTGGACCAGCTGCGGCGCCTCGAAGATCTGCCCCTTGGTGGCGTACTTTTTCTTGATCGCCTCCAGCTCTTCCTTGCTGTGGTTGCGAAACAGGTCCTCGAACAGGCCATCGAGGCTGGCACCGTCCTTGATCGCCCCCTTGGCGGTGCGTCCCTCGTAGAGGATCGGCACTGTGGCGCCGTCTTGCTCCGCCTCCTTGATGGTGTAGCGGTCGATGTACTCGCCGAAGATGTCATGGGTGCGCTTCTTGTCGCCCATGATGATCGGCGTGCCGGTGAAGCCGATTCGTGCGGCGTTGGGCAGGGCGCGCATCATGTTGGCGTGCAGGTCGCCGGCCTGGGTGCGGTGGGCCTCGTCCACCAGGATCAGGATGTCCTCGCTGGTATTAAGCACCTCGAAGGGTTCGCTCAGGGTCGGTTTCTTCGGTGTGCCACTGCCACTTGAGGCACCAGGCTCGGCGGCATCGCGACGGCCGCTGTCCAACCCGCCGCTGGCGCCAGCATCATCCGGCTCCTGCTCTGCCTCGCTCTCGCTCTCGGCGTCCGGGTCGCGATACTTCTGGATGGTGCCGAACACCAGGCCGGGACCATCGCGTGCCAGCAGCTTCTTGAGTTGGGCGGTATTGCCGGCCTTCTCGACGCTCTCGCCGGTGAGCTCGGCGGTGGCGGAGAGCTGGGCCTGCAGGTCCTTGCGGTCGGTGATCACCACCACCTTGAAGCGGCGCAGCGCCGGGTCGGTGCGCAGCTTGCGCACCAGGAACACCATGGAGAGGCTCTTGCCGCTGCCCTGGGTATGCCAGACGATGCCACCGCGTTGGTCGGCCTCGCCGTCCTCTCGTCGTGTCCTGCCGTGTCTCAGCCGCTCTACCGCGCGGGTCATGCCGCGATACTGCTGATAACGGCAGACCAGCTTGATCTCCTGGCCGCCGATATTCATGAACAGGGTGTAGTGGCGCACGATGTCGAGCAGGTTGGCCCGGGTGAGCATGCCGGCGATCAGGCGCTGCTGGGCAGAGAGATCGGCCACGCCGAGGTCGATGGCCACCTCCGCCTCGCGCATCGGCGCCACCGTCTTCCAGCTGAGGTAGTGGGCGAAGCGGGCGCCGATGGTGCCCACTCGCGCCTCGTCGAAGTTGCTGGTGACCAGGAACTGGCTGGTAGCGAACAGGGCTGGGGCGCCTTCGTGTTCCTCGACCTCGTTCTCTAGGAAGCGCTGATCGTGGTAGCGACGCAGCTGGTCCACCGCCTGGCTGAGCCCCTCCGGCACGGTGCGACTCTTGCACTCCACCACCACCAGCGGGATGCCGTTGACGAACAGCACCAGGTCCGGGATCACGTGCCCCTTGGCCGAGTCGTGCCCGGGCGGGCACTTCACCTTGAATTGGTTGACCACCGTGAAGACGTTGTTGGTGGGCTCGTCCCAGTCGATATAGCGCAGCACCTGCCCACGGCCGCCGTCCCAGCCCTCGAGCCCCTCGACGGGCAGGCCATTTACCAGCAGCTCGGTGGCGAGCTTGTTGGCCTCCAGCACCTTGCTGGCCGGCAGTCGGGTGATGGCCGCGACCGCCTGGTCCAGGCGCGTCTCGTCGAGCCAGGGCTTACCGTCGCTCAGGTTGATCTGTCGCAGTCGCTCCCGCAGCAGTGGCTCCATCACCACCTGGGCGAAGCTCTCGCGGTGGGTAACGGCGGGATCGTCCACCGAGCCCGCCAGGTATTCCCAACCCTGACCTATCAGTTGGTCGATGAAGGGCTTCTCTACATCCGTGTATTCGGGGCTGGCCAAACCGTCACTCCTTGTGCCAGTGGGGACTATCTTTCGGCGGCTAGTTTCAGGGGCGGAATAGCTTCACCGGTCAGGCGCTCCAGCGCCAGCGCGATCAGGCGGTCCGAGAACAGGCGCAGCTTTCGCTTGCCGGCCACATCATCGGGCCAATGCCGAAGCCCTTCCTTGACGGCCTCGACGGACGGCTCGACGCCCTCCCGGCTAATCAGCCAGTCCAGGGTTGCCAGCACCTCCATCCCTAGCGGCGACTGGAAACCGTCGATCAGAACATCGACCTCCTCGAGCACTTCGGCATAGGCCCTGGCCTCTCGACTGCGCAGATATGCATGCAGTCGGTCACGCCGCGGCTCATCGAACCAGACCACTTCCTCAGGAGAGGCGTCGTTGATGCGTTTCTCGCTATGCAGATAGCTGCCGTCCATGCCATTGAGGAGATGGCGTAGCCGGTCGGAGTAAGGGCCATATCGGTGTGGCTGGAATTCGAGCCTGAGGGGGTTGTCGAGGCCATGGGCGACGATCCGCTGCTCCATCAGCCAGGCGAGCTTCTGTACCTCCAGCAGTGAGCACTCGAGGCCCAGCACCCAGTAGCGGCGCACCAGCTCGGCGATCAGCGCACGTGCAGGTGTCAGCTTCTCGACGCCGGAGCGCTTGGCGACGTTCTGGTATTCGGCTGTGGGCTCAAAGACCAGCACTCGGACATTATCCAGTTCGCCCAGGGTGGCCTCGATGCGCGGGCGCACCCGGTCCCAGTCGAGCCCCCCGTTGCCGCAGCCCAGAGGTGGCAGGGCGATGGAGCGAATGCCCTGTTCACGGATCACCCGCTTGAGGTCCTCAAGACCGGACTCGATCCACTCCATGCGCGTTCTGGCGCGCCAGTGCTGCTTGGTAGGGAAGTTGATGATCCAGCGCGGGCCCAGCAGAGCCTCCCTCTCGGTGACGAACATGCGCCCGGTGGCCACTTCCTGGTGCTTACAGGCGGCCGCATAGGCCGCGAAGTTCTCGGGGAAGGACTCCTTGAACATCAAGGCGATGCCCTTGCCCATTACGCCCACGGTGTTGACGGTGTTGACCAGCGCCTCAACGTCGGCCTCGATCAGGTTGCCACGGGTGTATTCAATCATCGGAAGAACCATTTGGGTCGTGTCACCACCTTCAGCGGAAGCTGGTGTGCCGCTACCTGTGCTTCTACAGCGGCTCGGACCTCATCAGTATACGTGCCAATGCCAAGCAGTGCCGAGGCCGGCAGATGGTGATGTACGAGGGCCTCGGCCTGGTAGCGCTCAGTCTTCTCTGGGTCTTCTGGATCTCGACTGAAGTCCTGCGCCTGCAACAGCTGCCAAGGGACGAACTCCGCGAGATCCTGCAGTCGGTTGCTAAAGCGGGCCAGGGGCATATAGGCGTGCCGGTCGGTGAAGACAAAGGGCAGTCCCAATTCCTGCATACGTGGCAGTGAGCAGACCAGCACGAGGATGTCCTGCTTGCTTTGGATAGGCACGCCACGCCCTGTCACGATGTTGAGCAGCATCGGAGAGGCGGGCGTGAAGTAGAAAGGAATGTAATCGCTGAGCGTGCCGCCAGGCGGCATGGGGACCTCTCGAGTCGCTCGCCGTCCTATCAGCTCGCGATTGCCTATCGTGATGAATCCCGGATCCTGCTCCTCGGCCGACCGACAGTAGAGCCCGTTTGTCAGCAGCCACGGCAGATTATCGCGATGCGTGATGCGAAAGATCAGGCCCTTGCGGGCATTCAGGCTACGGGAGAGGTCGGTGGCCATGGCTTAGTCTTCCCCCTCCTCATCGGAACCCTCCAGCGGCTTCTTGCCCATGGCCTTCTCGATGATCTCGAGCAGGCGGCTCTTGCGCTGCTGATAGAAGACATGGAAATCGTCGGCGCGCAGGGCCTCGGTCGGAATCCGGTGGCCTTCGAGGATGGCGTCCATCGCCTCGTCGTCGAGCTGGACCTGCTGGTGATCCTGCAGGCGAGCCAGGTACTCGGACGGCGCATCCCCGCCGATCATGCGGTTGGTGCGGGCAGAGATCGGCGTCTTGTTGATGATGGCGTCGTAGACGCGATAGGAGAGGCCCTGAGCCTCGCACCAGGCACGCGGGAAGATGTGGTGAATATCCAGCGCGACGCCCTGCTGGTCGAGCGCCTGGATGTCGCCCTTCCAGAAGAAGTCCCTGGCTCCCTCGCGCAGGATCAGCACGTTGATGCCCTTGTAGGCGGCGCTGTTACGGCTGCGCAGGGTCTCGAGGCGTGAGGGATCGAAGGAGGCGTCGATCACGGTGCGCGGTAGCTCGTCGTCGTCCTCGAACCACTGCATCAGCTCTTCCAGGTCCAGGGCGATACGGGTTTCCACGGCGCCGCCGTAGAGCTCGCCCAGCACGCCGCTCCAGAACCAGCGCGAGAGCTTGGCGTGGATGCGCGGCTCGCGCCAGCGATCGCCCAGGAGTGTCATCACCGCGGCCAGCGGCACCAGCTGGGTGGCATAGGGCAGCTCGCGGCGGCTGTAGAAACACTCCCCCTTCAGGAAGTAGGCCGCCTCGACGAAGCCCTTCTCCACGGCATCGGCCCAGCGCTTGTAGGCCTCCAGGGGCAGGTCGAGCACCGAGGCGCGCTTGGCGCTGACCGGGCGCACCTGCTTGCCGGTCTTGCCGTCCAGTAGGTCCTGATGCTTGCGCTCATGGGTATGCAGCAGGGTGATGGCCTGGAGCAGGTCGGTGCTCTCGACATCCGCCAGCAGCTCGTGATTCTCGAGGCGGGCCTTGCGCGAGGGCACCTTGCGGATGTCGGAACCGAACCAGTCGTCGCGCAGGTTGTAGCCCTCGGCGGCATAGCTGGCGGTGATCAGCTCGAACACCGAGAGCTGCACGCCGCCGGTATTGACCTTCTCGAACACCAGGCAGACCGCTTCCTTGGAGGTCTCCTTCTTCAGCTCGATCACCGGCAGCTGGTAGGCGGAGAAGGCGCCGAGGATCTTCTTCTGGAACTCCAGGAAATCCCCCATGGCCTCCTGGTTAAAGCGGAACAGGTCCTGCAGCCAATCCGAGGCATCGAGGATCTTGTCGCAGGGGAACAACAGCTGCTCGCACTCCAGCTGGCGGGTGGAGAGATCCAGTTCCACCTCGCGGCCGAAGTTCTTGTGGGTCTGGCGGTTCTCGTCCACGGCCACCACGGCGTCCTCCAGGCGGTCCTCGCCTTCCAGCGCCATGCGGATGTCGAAGTAGTAGTGGCGCCGGATCTTCTTGCCCTTGGCGGTGCGAGTGTTCACCGGCGTGGTCAGGCCCACCGCCTGGGTCAGGCTGGTGAGGCGCTGCTGGCCGTCGAGGATCAGGTGGTCCGGGTCCTTGGTGACGGTGTTGGGGTCGATCCCCTCCACTGGGCGGGTCTGGAAACGCACCTCGCCGCCGGTTTCCATCAGCATCACCGCACCCACGGGGAAGGAGCGGGCGATGCTGACCAGCAGGCTCTTCACGTGATCGTCGTCCCACACCCAGCCGCGTTGGAAGTCGGGGAGCTGGATCTTCCCGGTGGTGATGTCCTTGAGCAGCTCGGGCAGCGAGCGCTTGGTGCTGTCGAAGGTGGTCATGGCAGTTCCCTTTGCGATGTGATCCTGGTGTTGTGATGTTGTTGTAAGAGCCCCGGTCTATGCCGGAGTCGTGGCCTGGTCTTTTTCGAGAAGCGGAGTGACGCGGACGCGGCCGGTCAGGAGACCGTCCATAAGGCCAGTTTTCTGAGCTTTAATTTTCATCAGGTGCTTTTTCTCATCGGAAAGGCGAGTCATGTGTTGGTCTAATATATTTGCAATCGCGACTTGCTCAGATTGCTTAGGCACCGACATGGTCAATGCATCTATGGTGCCTTTGCTCAGATTTGGCTGCCCGGACCCCTGCACTGAGGCGATAAGCCGTGGTGAAGACCAGGTAAGAGCCCAGTAAACCCAGCGCCCACACTGTTCCTCATTGGGCGCGACTGATAAAACGGCTTGATTTGTTGTTGCGCGAATTGTTAGCCAAGAGACCATCCCAGCTGTTGCACCGTACATGGCGATCAAGGGCGTTCCTGCGGGAACCCACTTTGCCGAACTTTTCCGTAACCCCTGCTCCGTAATCCTTTCCTCGGTAGAGGATATTGACTCTTGATTCACTTCAGTCGATTTGATCCAAAGAATTTCGCCGCCAAAAAAACCGGGGGCATTGCGGGAAGGAGTTCCGCCAGCGTATGTGCTGGCAATCGATGCAATCTCTCTGCAAACCCACTCCCTCGGAATCAACCCCAGTGGAGACTCCTTGTAGAGCTCCGGCGCCTGCTCGGGGCTGGGGCGAAGCTGGCCGTTCTCGTCGATGCCGCGGGTCAGCAGGTCGTGGAGCATGCCCTCCTTGACCTTCTCCAGCTTGGCGATCAGCGCCTCGGTCTTCTGGATCTGGGTGTCGAGGGTGTCGAGGATGCGGGCGATAAGCCGCTGCTCATTCACCGGAGGGACTTCAAGGCGAAGCTGGGCCAGATCCCTGACTGATAAGTGCTTGACGGTCGTTTGGGGAGTTTTCTGGTGAATATCCTGAAGCTCGGGATCAAGGAGCCAGAAGAGGTACCCATCATCTAATTCGTCGGTGGACGTAAAAACCTTGCATACGCGCTGATTAAGGAGTGCTTTCCCTTTGGCCCAGCGAACGATGTTGAAATCGCCATCCATCCCTATAAGGATGTCACTATCATTAATGACAAACTCCTCGGGGTAAGGGCCGATAAAGTAGGTTCCAAGCTCGCCGGCAAGGAGGTCCCTGATCCTGATGAGGGGTACCCCTTCTTCCTGTGAGAAGCCTTCTGATGGGAAAGGGAAGCCAGAAAGGACCTCGGCGTGATCACCAAGTTGGAGTGTTTTCCACTCAGACATATCCCAGCCCCTCCAGATACTGCTGCAGTTCCCTAGCAGCGGCATCCCGCTCGGCCTCGATGTCGGCCAGCGTCACTCGATACTTGTCCCACCAGGTCTCGAAGGCGGCGATCACCTGCTGGCGCTGCTGGCGGATATAACGCTCGAGAATGCTCTTGAGATCGTTGTGCAGGATGTTGCCCACCAGCTCGGCGGCGGCGGGCTCATCGAGGGCGTCCACGGCGGCGTTCAGGCGCTGCTCGAAATTGCCGACCTTGGCCTTGTGGGCCTTGCGCACCTGAGTGCGCTGGCTCTTCCAGGCCTTGATCTGCTCCGGCGTCGGGGCGTCATCATCCTCGCCGTCGCTCCCCTCTCTATCAAGTTCAGGGGCCTCGTCACCGTCATCGCCTTCCGGCTTGGCCTCGGCGGCCTTGATGCGGGCGTCCAACTCGGCCTTGCGGGCGGCGAGTTCCTCCAGCTCGGCCACGTAGTCCTCGAGCAGGAAGTGCACCAGGCGGTGATCCAGCGGGTTGGCCTTGCTCTGCTCGTCTTCCAGCAGGCTATTGATCGAGGTGCGCCAGGCGTCCACCACACCCAGGCAGCCGCGAGCCTGGAGGGTGCGGAACTCGTTCTTGTTGTCGAACCAGAAGCCCGCGATGATGCCGCGCACTGCGAAGCGGTCGAGCATAGCCAGCGGTTCGAGGGCCGCGGTGAAGCTGCCCAGCAGCTCGTCGCGCAACTGGGTGAGGCGAGCGCCGTTGCCTGAGAGCGTGGTGATGCTGCTGCCGTGCTCGGCCCACCAGGCCTCGAAGGCGGCGATCACACGGGCTTCCTTGCCCGTCAGGCCGGCGTCGGCCTCGATGGCGGGCTTGAGGTCGCGCTTCTCGCTCAGCCGCTCGGCGAAGTCCACGTACTCGGGATCGTCTGCCCGAGGAGTGAACAGCGTCATGGGATCGAGGCCTTGGGCGTCAAACAGCGCTCGCTTGGCGTCGATCTCGGCCACCGGCACGCCGCCCTTGAGATGGGCGCGCACGTCCTGGGGCTCCGGCGGCGGGGTGTTGTCGGCGTAGCGGCGGATGTTGAGGTTGTAGTCGTTATCGCGCAGCTCCTCGAGCGGCACGGCACGCGCGAAGCCGGGCACCTCGGCGAAGGCCTCGAAGGTGCTGGCGATCTTCTCGATATGCTCCGGCAGCAGGTGGTTCTGCGCACGGCCCTCGTCGTATTCGCGGTCGGCGTTGATGAACAGTACCCGGCCCCTGCGTTCGGCGGGCTTGGCGCCCTTGGCACGCAGGATCAGGATGCTGGCCGGGATGCCGGTGCCGTAGAAGAGGTTGGGGGCCAGGCCGATCACCGCTTCCACCAGATCGTCCTCGAGCATCCCGGCGCGAATGCGCTTCTCGTCGCCGCCGCGGAACAGCACGCCGTGGGGCATGACGGTCGCCAGCATGCCGTCGGACTTGAGGCAGGCGACCATGTGCTGCAGGAACATCAGGTCGGCCTTCTTGGCGCCCTCCGGTACGCTGCCGTAGTGGAAGCGCTCCGGGAACTGCTGGCTCGGGGTGAAGCCGATGGAGAAAGGCGGGTTGGTGAGGATACGGTCGAAGCGCACCAGCTCGCCGCCCTCGACATGCTGCGGGTCGGTGAGGGTGTCGTCGTTGCGAAGGTCGGCGCTGCTCACCCCGTGCAGCAGCATGTTCATCTTGGCGATGGCCCACACCGAGCCGGAGGCCTCCTGGCCGAAGAGGTTGAGCCGGCGCGGGTCGCCGCCCTGTTCCTCCAGGTACTCCTTGCCGAGAATCAGCATACCGCCCGAGCCCATGCAGGGGTCATAGACGCTGTGCCCCTCCTGCGGGTTCATCAGTCGCACCATCATGCGGACCACCGGGCGCGGGGTGTAGAACTCGCCGCCCTTCTTGCCGGCGGAGTCGGCGAAGTCGCGGATCAGGTACTCGTAGGCGGCGCCCAGCAGGTCGGGGAACTCGAAGTCCTCGTTGCGCAGGCGGTACTCGCTGAAGTGGACGATCAGGTCGCGCAGCTTCTTGTCCGGCAGGGTGGTGGAGCCCACCTTGCGGGTGAAGTCGATGTGCTCGAGCACCCCGGCGAGGCTGGGGTTGTGCTCTTCCAGGCCGGCCAGCGCCTTGTTCAGGGCATTGCCGACACCCTGGTGGGCCTCCTTCAGCAGGTAGGGCCAGCGCGCCTGTTCCGGCACGTAGAAGGTGGCCTTGTACCAGCTCGGCATCTCGATGACCTGGGCGATGTCCACCTCGCTCTTCCCGGCCTGCCTCAGCTGCTCGTGGACTTCCTCCTGGCGCTGCTCGAAGACGTCCGAGCAGCGCTTCAGGAACAGCATGCCGAAGATGTACTCCTTGAACTCCGAGGCGTCCATGCGCCCGCGCAGGATGTCGGCCGCCTTGAAGAGGTGCCGCTCCAACTGGTTGAGGGTGAGGATCATGTACAGCGGTTCCCTGTGTTCGATGAGCCGGTCGCCTGGTGCGACCGAGGTGACTAACGCCTATCTCATCAAACTTGGGGAGGGAAGGCCACGCCAGATTGGTGAGAACCTGGTTGCCGCTCAGGGCGCGGGCGAGCTGGTGGGCAAACCGGACAAACCGGACGGGGCGGACGGCAGTTTCAGGGAGGGCTGAAGGTTGGCTCGGCGCGATGTCGCCAGCTGCTACCTATTTGCTACCTGAATTACAGGCAACGAAAAACGGCCACCGCTCGTGTGAGCTAAGTGGCCGTTTTTACTGAATTCTGTGGTCGGAGTAGCAGGATTCGAACCTACGACCTCTGCCTCCCGAAGGCAGCGCTCTACCAAGCTGAGCTATACTCCGATGTCTGCCGTGTCTCTCGGCGACGGATGGGTATTATACGTAGACGAAGACGGAATGCAAGCCCTTCTTTTACTTCTCCGTCTTCGCCGATCTCCGGCCTCGGGCTCAGTTGCGGCGCTCCACCGCCAGGCGAGCCAGTTCGGCCATGCTGTCGCGGTAGGGGGAGTCGGGCAGGGCATCCAGCTGGGCCAGGGCCTTGGCGGACATCTCCTCGGCCTTGGCGCGGGTGTATTCCAGCGCGCCGGTCTCGCCGACGATGGCCAGCACCTCGTCGAGGCGCTCGAGGCCGCCCTGGCGGATGGCCTGACGGACCACCTTGGCCTGCTCGGCGGTGCCGGCGGCCATGGCCTGGATCAGCGGCAGGGTCGGCTTGCCCTCGGCCAGGTCGTCGCCGACGTTCTTGCCCATCGCCTCGGCGTCGCCCTGGTAGTCGAGCAGGTCGTCGACCAGCTGGAAGGCCAGGCCCAGGTAGCGGCCGTACAGGCGCAGCGCGTCTTCCTGCTCGGGCGTGGCACCGGCGAGCAGGGCGCCGCTGTGGGAGGCCGCCTCGAACAGCATGGCGGTCTTGCCCTGAATGGTCTCGAAGTAGGCGGCCTCGTCCACGTCGGGGTTGCCGACGTTGGTCAGCTGCTGGACCTCGCCCTCGGCGATGGTGCAGGTGGCGGCGGAGAGCACTTCCATGATCCGCATCGAGCCCACGTCGACCATCATCTGGAACGAGCGTGAATAGAGGAAGTCGCCGACCAGCACCGAAGGCGCGTTGCCCCAGGCATCGTTGGCGGTGGCCTTGCCGCGGCGCATGTGGGATTCGTCTACCACGTCGTCGTGCAGCAGGGTCGAGGTGTGCATGAACTCGATCAGCGTGGCCAGGGTGATGTGGCGGTCGCCCTCGACGCCCAGCGAGCGGGCGGCCAGCAGCACCAGCAGCGGGCGCAGGCGCTTGCCGCCGCTGTCGATGATGTACTGCCCGATGGTCTCCACCAGCGGCACCTTGGAGGCGAGCTGTTCGAGGATGGTGCGGTTGACGGCGGCGAAGTCCTCGGCGACGACGGCATGGATGGGCGAGGCGGGGACGGCGTTCTCGAGCTGTGGCGACGAAGGGTTGGCTGACATGAAGGCGGCATCGACGAAGTGGTGGGGGCGGCGGGCGGCATCCGTGCGCGATGCCCCTGGCGCCGGCCTGGGAGTGAGGGTCATGCTATGGGGCCCCCCTTGGGGCGTCAAGGCGCGCGCCCGCGCTGGCGCCCGGGCCGCGCCGGGCGTGGCGTTCAGGGTGTCGGCCGGGTTGTCGTCCTGCGCGCGTGCGGTTATAATCCGCGACCCACTCATCTCGCTCCCTGTCAGATGGTTGCCGGAAGGGGCGCCACTCGAAGCAGGTCGATGAAGAGCCAACCCCCGATGAGTACCGGAGAGACAAGCATGTACGCAGTGATCAAGAGCGGTGGCAAGCAGTACCGCGTTCAGGAAGGCCAGACTCTCAAGCTCGAGAAGCTGGAAGTGCCGACCGGCGACACCA
Organism: Halomonas sp. HG01; assembly: GCF_000968715.2. NCBI lineage: Bacteria > Pseudomonadati > Pseudomonadota > Gammaproteobacteria > Oceanospirillales > Halomonadaceae > Halomonas > Halomonas sp. HG01. Next base: position 907,800 of record NZ_CP022134.1, read on the forward strand.
TCGAGTTCGATGAAGTCCTGCTGGTGGGTGGTGACGACGACGTCAAGGTCGGCGCGCCAACCGTCGATGGTGCCAAGGTGTCCGCCGAGGTCGTCGCTCACGGCCGTGGCGAGAAGGTGAACATCATCAAGTTCCGTCGCCGCAAGCACAGCATGAAGCGTCAGGGCCACCGTCAGTGGTTCACCGAAGTCAAGATCACCGGGATCTCCGCGTAAGCGGTCACTCCCCTGAACGAGCGAGGTATTTGCAATGGCTCATAAGAAGGCAGCGGGCTCTACCCGTAACGGTCGCGATTCCGAATCCAAGCGCCTTGGCGTGAAGCTGTTCGGCGGCCAGTCCGTGGCTCCGGGCAACATCATCGTCCGTCAGCGCGGCACCAAGTTCCACGCCGGCGCCGGCGTTGGCATCGGCAAGGACCACACCCTGTTCGCCCTGGATGAAGGCGTGGTCAAGTTCGAGACCAAGGGTCCGAAGAATCGCAAGTTCGTGAGCGTCGTCTCCGCCTGAGACCGCCCGGACCTGTAGCGAGAAGGCCCCGCCATGGCGGGGCCTTCTTGTATCATGGCGGTATGCACCGCCGGGAGAATGACAGATGCAGTTCGTCGACGAAGCCTCGATCATCGTGGAAGCCGGCAAGGGCGGCAATGGCTGCCTGAGTTTCCGCCGCGAGAAGTACGTGCCCAAGGGTGGCCCCGATGGTGGCGACGGCGGCCATGGTGGCAGCGTCTACCTGATCGGTGACGACGCCCTCAACACCCTTATCGACTTCAAGTACCAGCGCTTCTACAAGGCCCAGAACGGCCAGCCCGGCCAGGGTCGGCAGATGAGCGGCCGCGCCGGCGAGGACCTGCATATCAAGGTCCCGGTGGGCACCACGGTGATCGACGAGGACACCCTCGAGGTGATCGCCGACGTCACCGAGGTCGGCCAGGTCGTGCTGGTGGGCCAGGGCGGCCGCCGCGGGCTCGGCAACATCCACTTCAAGTCGTCTACCAACCGGGCGCCGCGGCGGACCACGCCGGGCACCGAGGGCGAGCGGCGCAACCTGCGCCTGGAGATGAAGGTGATGGCCGACGTCGGCCTGCTGGGCTTGCCCAACGCCGGCAAGTCGACGCTGATCCGCTCGGTCTCGGCGGCCAAGCCCAAGGTCGCCAACTACCCCTTCACTACCCTGGTGCCGAACCTCGGCGTGGTGAAGCTCGGTCAGCACGAGCACTTCGTGATGGCCGACATTCCGGGGCTGATCGAGGGCGCCTCCGACGGCGCCGGCCTGGGGCTGCGCTTCCTCAAGCACCTGACCCGCTCGCGGCTGCTGTTCCACGTGGTCGACGTGGCGCCCTTCGACGAGTCCGATCCGGTGGAGGCCGCCGAGGCGATCGTCCGCGAGCTGGGCGAGTTCTCGCCGACGCTGGCCGAGCTGCCGCGCTGGCTGGTGCTCAACAAGCTCGACCTGCTGCCCGAGGACGAGCGCGAGGCGCTGGCCGACGAGATCGTCAGGCGCCTCGACTGGGACGGTCCGGTGTTCCGTGTCTCGGCGATCAGCGGCGAAGGCACCGATGCGCTGGTGCAGGCCGCCTACCGCTGGCTCAACGAGCGGCGTCGCCTCGAGAACGAGGACGAAGAGGTCGCCGAGCACGAGCGCGAGATGCGCCGCCGGATGGAAGAGGAGGCCGTGGCCCGCACCGAGGCGCGGCTGGGTCGCAAGCGTCGTCGCGATGACGAGGACGATGATGACGACTTCGATGACGACGACTACGACGTCGAGATCGAATACGCCCCCTGAGGGCGGGCGTAGTAGGCTGGAGGTGCCGCGGTCGGCGCCAGCGCGCCGGCCCCTGTGGCGGGCGCGAGCCCGATGAACGCGAGTCGTATCAAGGACGGCGAAGATGGCGAAAGGTGAAGAGGTCCCCGGACGCGAAGCCCTGCAGGGCATGCGGCGGGTGGTGGTGAAGATCGGCAGTGCCCTGCTGACCAATGACGGCCGCGCCCTCGACGAGGCCGCCATCGGCGGCTGGGTCGATCAGATCGCCGCCTTGCATCGGCGCGGCATCGAGGTGGTGCTGGTGTCCTCCGGCGCCGTGGCCGCCGGCATGGTGCGGCTGGGCTGGCAGACGCGACCGTCGGAGGTGCATGCCCTCCAGGCTGCTGCCGCCGTGGGCCAGAACGGCCTCACCGAGTGCTACGAGGGCCACTTCGGGCGCCACCAGCTGACCACCGCCCAGGTGCTGCTGACCCACGACGACCTCTCCAACCGCAAGCGCTACCTCAACGCCCGCTCGGCGCTGCGCACCCTGGTCGAGCTCGGCGTGGTGCCGGTGGTCAACGAGAACGACACCGTGGTCACCGACGAGATCCGTTTTGGCGACAACGACACCCTCGGTGCCCTGGTGGCCAACCTGATCGAGGCCGATGCGCTGGTCATCCTCACCGACCAGGAGGGGCTGTTCGATTCCGATCCGCGCCACGATCCGAACGCCAGCCTGATCGCCGAGGGTCGCGCCGACGACCCGCGACTGGCCGCGGTGGCCGGTGACGGCGGTGCCCTGGGGCGTGGCGGCATGACCACCAAGGTGCGTGCCGCCCGGCTGGCGGCGCGCTCCGGTGCGCTGACCGTGATCGCCAGCGGTCGCCAGCCCGCGGTGCTGACCCGGCTGGTCGACGGCGAGCGGCTCGGCACCCTGCTGACGCCGGATCAGGCGCCGATCGCCGCGCGCAAGCGCTGGCTGGCCGGTCAGCTCCAGGTGCGCGGCACCCTGACTCTGGATGCCGGGGCGGTGAAGGTGCTGCGCGACAGCGGCTCCAGCCTGCTGCCGGTGGGCGTCAAGGCGATCTCCGGGCGCTTCGTGCGCGGCGAGATGGTGCTGTGCGTCGACGAAGAGGGGCGACGGGTGGCCAAGGGGCTGGTCAACTACGGCATCGACGAGGCGCAGCGCCTGCTCGGCCAGCCGAGCCATCGCATCGAGGCGATTCTCGGCTACATGGAAGCGCCGGAGCTTATCCACCGCGACAATCTGGTGGTGCTCTAAGAGGCGCCGATTTTCTATTGCGCTCGATATCCTGGCCGCCGGCGGTACGCGTCATCCTCATTTACTTGTCTCGTAAACTGCGGTGACTGTGTTCCGGCGACGGCCAGTCTCTCTTCGCTCATGACGTAAATCGTCAGCCTCTTGGTCAGGCGTGGCGGGGCGTTCGGCCTTGACAGGCTGGCAAGCGGTGTCACTGCGTGATAGTATGCGCCATCCTCTCAGACACGGCCCGTAATCGACTGCGCCACGTCGCGCGGTCGGCCAGATGGCCAGGCCGACGGGGATTTTTGTTTTTCCCTGTTGGATCAAAACGTTATCAAAGCCGCCCTCGCAGGCGGTGACAACTTTCTCCAAGGAGACAGTCAGTGGCTAACAGCAAGCAAGCCCGCAAGCGCGCCCGTCAGGCAGAAGGCCGTCGTGTTCTGAAGGCGAGCCAGCGCAGCATGGTTCGCACCTACGTCAAGAACGTGATCAAGGCCATCAACGGCGGCGACCACGCCCAGGCCATGGACGCCTTCAAGGCGGCCCAGCCGGTCATCGACCGCATCGCCGACAAGGACGTGCTGTCCAAGAAGAAGGCCGCTCGCCTCAAGAGCCGTCTGAACAAGCGCATCAAGGCCCTGGCCGCGTAAGCTCGCCGGACGCCTCTGGGTGCCCGCCGCGTGCGGGCACGCCATCGAAAAACCGGCTTCGGCCGGTTTTTTTGTGCCTGACGATTTTCGCCCGGACCTCACCGGCAAGGGAGCGCCCCGTGACCGATACTCCTCCTCAGCCCGCTTCCGACTCCGTTCCTGCCCCCAAGAGCGGCGGCCTGCTGCGTTCGGGCATGGTGGTCAGCGCCATGACCATGCTCTCGCGGGTGCTGGGGCTGGCCCGCGACGTGGTGATCGCCGCGCTGTTCGGCGCGGGGCAGGGCGCGGATGCCTTCTTCGTGGCCTTCAAGGTGCCCAACTTCCTGCGCCGGCTGTTCGCCGAAGGCGCCTTCAACCAGGCCTTCGTGCCGGTGCTCTCGGAGTACGCTACCCAGCGCACCCGCGCGGAGGTGCGCGAGCTGCTCGATGCGGTGGCCGGCAGCCTGGCGGCGGTGCTGCTGCTGATCACGGCGCTGGCGATGCTGGCTGCGCCCTGGCTGGTGTGGCTGTTCGCCCCCGGCTTCGCCCGGGACCCGGAGAAGCTGGCGCTGACCGCCGACATGCTGCGGCTGACCTTTCCCTACCTGCTGCTGATCTCGCTGACCGCCTTCGCCGGCAGCGTGCTCAACACCTGGAACCGCTTCGCGGTGCCGGCCTTCACGCCGGTGCTGCTCAACCTGTCGCTGATCGGCGCGGCGCTCGTGCTGACGCCGCTGATGAGCGAGCCGTCGCTGGCGCTGGCCTGGGGCGTGCTGATCGCCGGCGCCGCCCAGCTGCTGTTCCAGGTGCCCTTCCTGGCGCGGCTGGGCCTGATGCCGAAACCCTGGCCGCGCTTCGCCCACGAGGGCGTGCGGCGCATCCTCAAGCTGATGGCGCCGGCGCTGTTCGGGGTCTCGGTGTCCCAGATCAACCTGCTGCTGGACACCGTGCTGGCCTCGCTGCTGGCCGCGGGCAGCGTGTCCTGGCTGTACTACTCGGACCGCCTGGTGGAGCTGCCGCTGGGGGTGTTCGGCATCGCCATCGGCACGGTGATCCTGCCGGCGCTGTCCAAGCGCCACGCCGAGCAGTCCGGCGAGCATTTCTCCCGGATGCTCGACTGGGCGATCCGCGCCGTGCTGCTGCTGGGCATGCCGGCGGCGCTGGCCCTGGCGGTGCTGGCCGAGCCGCTGCTGATCACGCTGTTCCACTACGGCGCCATGACCGACCACGACATCGCCATGGCGGCGATGAGCCTGCGCGCCTATGCGCTGGGCCTGGTGGCGTTCATGCTGATCAAGGTGCTGGCCCCGGGCTTCTTCGCCCGCCAGGACACCAAGACGCCGGTCAAGGTGGGCATCGTGGCGATGGTCGCCAACATGGTGTTCAACCTGATCCTGATCTGGCCGCTGGCCCACGCCGGCCTGGCGCTGGCCACGGCGCTGTCGGCCTTCCTCAATGCCGGCCTGCTGGGCTTCCTGCTGCGCCGCGAGGGCGTGCTGCGCTTCCAGCCGGGCTGGGGCCGCTACGCGGTGCAGCTGCTCGGCGGCTGCGCGGTGATGGGGCTGGGCCTGGCCTGGCTGATGCCGGACTGGCACGCCTGGCTCGACTGGTCGCTGTGGCATCGGGTCGGCTGGCTGGCCGCGCTGGTGATCCTGGGGGCGTCGGCCTACTTCGCCTGGCTGGCGGCGCTGGGCGTGCGGCCGCGGCATTTCCGGATCAACGGCTGATGGCCAAGCCGGCCCGGCTGTCAAGGGGCCCTTGGTCCGTTATAATCGATTCCCTTTCACCTCCAGCGCGATGACGCCCATGCAAGTGATTCGAGGACTGCACAATCTGCGCGACGAACACCGGGGCTGCGTGGCGACCATCGGCAACTTCGATGGCGTGCATCGCGGCCACCAGGCGATCCTCGATCAGCTGCGCGAACGGGCGCGGGCGCTGGGGCTGCCGGTCACGGTGGTGGTCTTCGAGCCCCAGCCCCGCGAGTTCTTCGCCGGCGACCAGGCGCCGACGCGCCTGACCCGCCTGCGTGACAAGGTCGAGCTGCTGGCCGAGCACGGCGCCGACCGGGTGCTGTGCCTGCCGTTCAACGAGACGCTGCGCTCTCTGACCGCCCGGGCCTTCATCGAGCGGGTGCTGGTCGAGGGCCTCGGCGTACGCCATCTGGTGGTGGGCGACGACTTCCGCTTCGGCTGCGACCGCCTCGGCGACTTCGCACTGCTCGAGGCGGCGGGCGCGGAGCGCGGCTTCGGCGTGGAGAATACCCGCAGCTTCCTGCTCGACGGCGAGCGCGTCTCCAGCACCCGGGTGCGCACCCTGCTGGCCTGCGGCAACTTCGCCCAGGCCGCGCGCCTGCTGGGGCGGCCCTACCGGCTCGGCGGCCGGGTGATGCGCGACCGCCAGCTGGGTCGTACCATCGGCGTGCCCACCGCCAACCTGCCGCAGTCGGCCCGTGCCCTGCCGCTGCAGGGCGTCTATGCGGTCATCGCCGAGCTGCCCGACGGCCGCCGCGCCGAGGGCGTGGCCAACGTCGGCTGGCGGCCCACCGTGGGCAGCCAGCGGCCGGTGCTCGAGGTGCACCTGTTCGACTTCGACGGCGATCTCTACGGCCAGACCCTGAGCGTGGTGCCCTGCGCCAGGCTGCGCGGCGAGGTGAAATTCGACGGCCTGGACGCCCTCAAGACCCAGATCGGCCTCGACCAGGCGCGCGCCCGGCGCTTCTTCGCCTCGGCGGACGATTCTCTTCCTCTGGCATCGGCGCCGTTGGCGCGCGAGGCCGTGACTTCCGATTCCTCGGCGGGCCAGCCCGCCGACCACGACGACGGCTGACCCCCAGGATATGAGCGACTACAAGCACACTCTGAACCTGCCAGAAACCGACTTCCCGATGCGCGGCATGCTGCCCAAGCGCGAGCCCGCGCGGGTGGAGCAGTGGAAGGAGATGGACCTCTACCGGCGCCTGCGCGAGGCGCGTCGCGGCCGCGAGATCTTCGTGCTCCACGATGGCCCTCCCTACGCCAACGGCAGCATCCACATCGGTCACGCCGTCAACAAGATCCTCAAGGACATCATCGTCAAGTCGAAGAACCTGGCCGGCTTCGATGCGCCCTACGTGCCGGGCTGGGACTGCCACGGCCTGCCGATCGAGCACAAGGTGGAGACCACCCACGGCAAGCACCTGGAGGCCGAGCAGGCCCGCGGGCTGTGCCGCGAGTACGCCGCCGAGCAGATCCAGGGCCAGCTGTCCGACTTCGTGCGCCTGGGCGTGATCGGCGACTGGGACAACCCCTATCGTTCCATGGACTATGCCAACGAGGCCGGCGAGATCCGCGCCCTGGCCGACATGGTCGAGGGTGGCTTCGTGTTCAAGGGCCTGAAGCCGGTCAACTGGTGCTTCGACTGCGGCTCGGCGCTGGCCGAGGCCGAAGTGGAGTACGCCGACAAGAAGTCCGACGCCATCGACGCGGCCTTCGCCTGCGCCGAGGACGACAAGCTGGCCGCGGCCTTCGGCCTCGAGTCGCTGCCGAAGCCGGCCGCCGTGGTGATCTGGACCACCACCCCCTGGACCATCCCGGCCAACCAGGCGCTGAACGTCCACCCGGAGTTCACCTATGCGCTGGTCGACACCGGCGAGCGCCTGCTGCTGCTGGCCGAGGAGCTGGTGGAATCCTGCCTCGAGCGCTTCGGCCTGGACGGCGAGATCATCGCCACCGCCACCGGCGAGCGCCTGGAGCTGATCGAGTTCGCCCACCCGATCTATGAGCGTCGCGCGCCGATCTACCTGGCCGACTACGTCACCATCGACGAGGGCAGCACCGGCATCGTGCACTCCGCCCCGGTCCACGGCGTCGACGACTTCGACTCCTGCCGCCGCTACGGCATGGACTTCAGCGACTTCATCAGCGTGGTCAAGGGCGACGGCGTCTACGTCGACGACCTGCCGTACTTCGGCGGTCAGCTGATCTGGAAGGCCAACCCGCACATCGTCGACAAGCTGCGCGAGCTCGGCGCGCTGATGGCCCACAAGACCATCAGCCACAGCTACATGCACTGCTGGCGCCACAAGACGCCGGTGATCTACCGCGCCACCGCCCAGTGGTTCGTCGGCATGGACCTGATCGGCCGCGACGGCCGTACCCTGCGCGAGAAGGCGCTGGAAGGCATCGAGGCCACCACCTTCACCCCGGCCTGGGGCAAGGCGCGCCTGCACTCGATGATCGCCAACCGCCCCGACTGGTGCATCTCGCGCCAGCGCAACTGGGGTGTGCCGATTCCGTTCTTCCTGCACAAGCAGACCGGCGAGCTGCACCCGCGCACCGTGGTGCTGATGGAGCTCGTCGCCCAGCGCGTCGAGGCCGAGGGCATCGACGCCTGGTTCCGCCTGGAGCCCGCCGAGCTGCTGGGCGACGAGGCCGGCGACTACGAGAAGGTCACCGACACCCTGGACGTGTGGTTCGACTCCGGCACCACGCACCGCCACGTGCTGCGCGGCTCTCACCCGCACGGCCACGAGTACGGCCCGCGCGCCGATCTGTACCTGGAAGGCTCCGACCAGCACCGCGGCTGGTTCCATTCCTCGCTGCTGACCGGCTGCGCCATCGACGGCCACCCGCCGTATCGCGGCCTGCTGACCCACGGCTTCACCGTGGATGCCCACGGCCGCAAGATGTCCAAGTCGATGGGCAACGTGGTCGCGCCGCAGGAGGTGATGGACAAGCTGGGCGCCGACATCCTGCGCCTGTGGGTCGCCTCCACCGACTACGGCGGCGAGATGGCGGTCTCCGACGAGATCCTCAAGCGCACCGCCGACGTCTACCGGCGCATCCGCAACACCTCGCGCTTCCTGCTGGCCAACCTCAATGGCTTCGACCCGGCCAAGGACGCCCTGGCGTTCGGTGACATGCTGGCCCTGGACCAGTGGGTCGTCGACCGTGCCGCCCAGCTGCAGGCGCGCATCGAGACCGCCTACGAGGAATACCGCTTCCTCGACGTCTACCAGCAGGTGCACGGCTTCTGCGCCCGCGAGCTCGGCGGTTTCTACCTGGACGTGATCAAGGACCGTCAGTACACCACCCAGGCCGACTCGGTGGCGCGCCGCAGCGCCCAGACCGCGCTCTATCACGTCGTTCAGGCGCTGGTGCGCTGGGTGGCGCCGATCCTCTCCTTCACCGCCGAGGAGATCTACGAGCACATCCCGGGCAAGCGCGGCAAGAGCGTGCTGCTGCAGGAGTACTACACCGGGCTCGAGACCCTGGGCGACGACGCCGAAATGGGCCGCGAGTTCTGGGAGCGGGTGCTGGAGATCAAGCAGGCCGTCAACAAATGCCTGGAAGACGCGCGCAACGCCAAGACCATCAAGGGCAGCCTGGCCGCCGAGGTCACCCTCTACGTCGACGACGCCCTGCGTGCGACCCTCGACAAGCTGGGCGACGAGCTGCGCTTCGTGATGCTGACCAGCGAGGTGCACCTGGCGCCGCTCGCTCAGGGTGAGGGCGCCGAGGCCACCGAACTCGAGGGCCTCAAGGTCGCGGTGGCCGCCAGCGGCCATGCCAAGTGCGAGCGCTGCTGGCACCATCGCGAGGACGTCGGCACCCACGAGGGCCACGACGACCTCTGCGGCCGCTGCGTGAGCAACCTGCCGGATGGCCCCGGCGAGACCCGTCACTATGCGTGAGGTGGGCACCATGCCCGAGACCGACAAGGGCGCCGAGGCGGCGCCCATGCACAAGCCGCTGCGCTGGCTGTGGCTGGCCGTGGCCTGGATCGTCCTCGATCTGGGCACCAAGGCCCTGGCTTCCGGGATGCTCGACTATGCCCGACCGCTCGAGGTGCTGCCGTTCTTCAACCTGACGCTGCTGCACAACACCGGCGCGGCCTTCAGCTTCCTGGCCGACCATCCGGGCTGGCAGCGCTGGTTGTTCGCCGCCATCGCGGTGGCGGCGAGCATCGGCCTGACGCTGTGGATGCGGCGCCTGAAGGCGGGCGAGACCCTGCTGGCGGCCTCGCTGGCGCTGGTCATCGGCGGGGCGCTGGGCAATCTCTATGATCGCCTGGTGCACGGCTATGTGGTGGATTTCCTCTCCTTCCACGCCGCCGGCTGGTACTACCCGGCCTTCAACGTCGCGGACATCGGCATCACCCTGGGCGCCATCGGGCTGATCTGGGAGTCGACCATCGGCGAGCGGCGCCGGGCGCGGCGCGCCTGACGCGACCTACACGACCGTTTCGAGAGAACCTATGAGCGATTCACAAGGCCTGCGCATCGACGAGGGCATGGAAGTCACCCTCCACTTCACCCTCAAGCTGGAGGACGGCACCCAGGTGGACTCCACCCGCGACAAGGCGCCGGCCACCTTCCAGGTGGGCGACGGCAACCTGCCGCCGGGCTTCGAGCAGCCGCTCAAGGGGATGAGCGCCGGCGAGTCCGGCAGCTTCGAGATCTCCCCGGAGCATGCCTTCGGCCAGCACAACCCGCAGAACATCCAGGTGCTCAAGCGCGAGGACTTCTCCACCGACGAGCCCGAGGAGGGCATGGTGATGTCGTTCGCCGATCCGGCCGGCGGCGAGCTGCCGGGCGTGATCAAGAGCGTCGACGACGAGCGGGTGGAAGTGGACTTCAACCATCCCCTGGCGGGGCGTACCCTGACCTTCGAGGTCGAGGTATTGGAGATCAAGCCGGCCACCACGCACTAGGAAAACACTGACTTCCTGCTGCGCTCGATATCCTGGCCGCCGGCGGTGCCGAAGCGTCGGACCGTCGTCATCCTCATGTAGCAGGCGTTAAACGATGCCAATGCATCAAGGCAAGGCAACCCATGCAAGCTAACTCTGTGCAGATCAAGCTGGCCAACCCGCGCGGCTTCTGCGCCGGCGTCGACCGGGCCATCGAGATCGTCAACGGGGCCCTGGACGTCTTCGATCCGCCCATCTACGTGCGCCACGAGGTGGTGCACAACCGCTTCGTGGTCGACAGCCTGCGCGAGCGGGGCGCGGTGTTCGTCGAGGAGCTCGACGAGGTGCCCGATGACACCATCGTGATCTTCTCCGCCCACGGCGTGTCCCGCGCCGTGCAGGAGGAGGCCGAGCGCCGCGGGCTCAAGGTCTTCGACGCCACCTGCCCGCTGGTGACCAAGGTGCACATGGAGGTGCTGCGCTACGCGCGCCGCGGCCAGGAGTGCATCCTGATCGGCCACGAGGGGCATCCCGAGGTGGAAGGCACCATGGGGCGCTACGACACCTCCCATGGCGGACACATCTACCTGGTCGAGGACGAGCAGGACGTCGCCAATCTCGAGGTAAACGATCCGAGCCAGCTGGCGTTCGTCACCCAGACCACGCTCTCCATGGACGATACCGCCAGGGTGATCGACGCCCTGCGCGCCAGGTTCCCGGAGATCCAGGGGCCGCGCAAGGACGACATCTGCTACGCGACCCAGAACCGCCAGGACGCCGTGCGCGAGCTGGCCGCCGGCTGCGACCTGCTGCTGGTCGTCGGCAGCACCAACAGCTCCAACTCCAACCGCCTGCGCGAGCTCTCCGAGCGGGTGGGCACCACGGCCTATCTGATCGACAACGCCGAGCAGGTCGATCCGGCCTGGCTCGAGGGCGTGAGCGCGGTGGGCGTGACCGCCGGGGCCAGCGCCCCCGAGGTGCTGGTCCAGGGCGTGATCGAACGGCTGCAGGCCCTCGGCGCCGACGCCCCCGAGGAGCTCGCCGGCCGCGAGGAGACCATTACCTTCTCCATGCCGCGTGAACTGCGCGAACGGGTGATTGCCAGCGATTAGTCATCTGCCACCTGGGACTGTTCTGGCTCAGCGGGTGTGTCAGGCTTTCGCAGGAGTGAAGAAACCGGGCATATGCCCGGTTTTTTTACGATGATCGGCTGTCGGGAGCCTCTCTGCTGATACATACTGAAACTCGTCGTGAGGCCAGAAGGGAGATGCGCCGGAGCATGAATCGGACACGCCGCAGGGACCGCGCCTGGCACCAGGCCGGCTTTACACTGATCGAGCTGCTGATCGTGGTGGCGATTATCGGGATCCTGGCGGCGATCGCCTATCCCAGTTACACGAGCTACGTGGAACGCGCGCGACTGTCGGACGGTCAGGCGGGCCTGATGCAGGCGGCGGGAGAGATGGAGCGTTGCTATACGCGGCATTACTCCTACAAGGCATCTTGTTTGCAGACGAGAACGTCACCGGAGGGGGTGTACCCAAGGATCAGCTTCGACGGTGACCCGGGGAGCGCGTTCAAGCTAAAGGCGACGGAGGGAACGCGAGTGCCATCCGGCTGTGGAACGATCTGGCTGGAGAGTGATGGAACGAGGGGCCCGGATGGCTGCTGGAAATAACCTATGAAGCGTGCCTCTGGATTCACCCTGATCGAGCTTCTGGTCACCATCGCAGTGGCCATGATACTGGCGACCGTCGCGATCCCGGATTTCCAGCGCATGATGGCCGCGAGCCGGGTGTCTTCGGAATACAATGAAGTACTTGTCGGCCTCAACTACGCCAGGAGTGAAGCGATAAAACGTCGTGAAGACGTGACGTTCACGGTGACGCAGGCCACTCCCTGGCGGTATGGCGTGGTGGATGGCAGCGTCCTGCGCCAACGCAGCGGTGAAGACACACGCACGGCGTTATCCGAGGGCTTTTCCGTGACCTTCGGGCCGCTAGGGAAGCCGACGGGGGGCTGCGCATCGGGGTGCACGCTATTCTTGAGCAACACTTACTCGGATGTCAGGAGCCGCGCGATCAGTATCAGCCCAATGGGACGGGTCGGGGAGGCATGATGCCAGTGGCAACGTCCGTACAGCGTGGCTTCTCCCTGCTCGAGGCGCTGATCGCCCTGCTGGTGCTTTCCATCGGCCTGCTGGGTGTGGCAGGTATGCAGCTCAAGGCCTTGCAAGGCGCTCATGCAGCCTACCAGCGTTCCATCGCCAGCCTGGCGGCGCAGGATGCACAGGAGAGACTGTGGGCCGAGATGGCCGAAGAGAAAGAGTTGTCATGCCCTTCCGAGAGTGTGGTCAATGGGCACGAAGCGGGTTGGCATGATCAGTGGTCCACTTTTCTTCCAGGGTTGAGCAACACCCCTGTCAATGGCCATGGCGAATGCGAATTCGACATCGATATTGCCTGGGCGGAGGAAAGATTCTCTTCCGAGGGGCCTCCTGCATTCGAGTATCGTGTCAGGCTTCCAGGTCGGGTGGTGCCATGAAGCATAGCCGCGGCTTTTCTCTTGTCGAACTGATGGTGGCTATGGTGATTGGCCTGGTCATCATCCTGGGGGCCGGCCAACTGTTCCTGACGGTGTTTCAGACCCAGCGCCAGGTGGAGGCGCTCGGTGAAAAGCAGGCGGCGGTGAACTTCGCCGTCGATTCGCTGTTGAGAGACATCAGGCGCGCCTGCTGGAACAAGGCGGCTGCCAGTGAAACGATGAACGGGGACAGTCTGACTCTGACCCTGCCCGATGGTGGCGATTGCGAATCGGGAAGCGTGCGCGATGTCACTTATCGTCTGGGGGACATGGCGGGTGAGGCGGGCCATGGTTACGCCCTGACGATCGATAAAAACGACGGGGCTGGTGCCCAGGAAGTGGTGAGCGGCCTGACGAATAATGGGTTCCGCGTCGCCTCTGCAGGGGATTATGGCGTGACGGTCATGCTGGAGCTTGTTCCGGCAGGGCAGGATGGGGCACCGGATACGTTACGTTTCCTTGCCGTCAATAGAACAGAGGCCGTCAGGCATGCTTCTGGTTCTGACTGAATAGAGTGAGGCAATATGAGTCACGTCATCGGAATATCAGAACGCCGCTCAACATCCGTCCAGGTGTGGAAATGAAAAGAGAAAAAGGCGCCGCTCTACTTGTCGTTCTCTCGCTGCTGACGGTGTCGCTGATGATGGGGCTTTCCAGCATGCAGTCATCGTTGATCGACGAGCGGCTGGCAGGTAATTACAAGGCGGCGGCTCAGGCGAAAATGGGGGCGGAGCAAGCCGCTTCAGCAGGTCTTAGGTCTATTGGTAGTGCTGACTGGGTGAACCTTTCTAGTCTCTCTTCCTCTGATGTTACAGATCTGAGGTGGGACGACGTGAAAGAAAAGGGTGATGGCGAATGCCAAGCGCCCTTACATTGTTACTATCGGTATGTGGTTGACGGCGAAGATAGATATATTGTCGCGATGGGCCGAATAGGTGATGGGGTGGCAGCATTAAGTGATTTGGTCCTCGTTGAGGTTACAGAAGGTGACGACGGTATTATTTCAGGTGTGGAAGCAGCGCTTTCTTGTGTTCAATATGAGGGCCGTCCGTGCTCCTTTTCTCCGGGCAATGGGAAGTCTGGTCCTTCTGTTGATGGTACGGATAGGGTGACGGATGGCAAGACGCAAGGAAGTCATCAGCCTGATGTCAATCCGCAGGGAAGCGATGTTGCGGCCATCCTTATGGCTAATGGCGGGACGGTAAGTGAGCAGCAAGGGAATGGTAATAAAAACGCAGTCGTTGGTGACGAGATCTATTCTTCATCGTCTTATGATAATTATGTTGGCCGGCTGAGTGAGACATGGGAAAAGGCAGAGGAAAGAATCGCTTTAGACATTGCCAATGCCTTGTCGGTCGCAAGGTCGAGCGGTAAGCCTGATTATGTCTACTATGCTGGGCCGGGTGAGACGGTTTCTCCGGGGAGTGATGAAGGGGTGGTTGTTCTTGAGGGTGGCGTTTTGGACCTGGATGGGAAAGACAAGTTCGTGGGTCTTGTGGTGATCTCGACCGCTATCGATGATGAAGGCAATCGAATTGCAGGAAGTATATCCTCCGGTGGCACCTCTACCATAGTGGGTGCAGTCTTGGGTGAGGGGTTCTCTTATGGTGGAGGAGGGAATCCGAGTATATTTTACAGCTCTGACGCAATAGCGGATTATGTGGGTTGGAAGGGAGATGAAGAAAGTGTTGGCGTGAGAGGTGGGTTTGTTGTTGAGAACTGGCGATAGGCAGCATTTTGGGTGAATTCACATGGGGCGATTTTTTATCGCTTTTATAACTTTTTAATTCGTCAAGCTCAGCACTGAGGCCGCCGGGAATCGACGCGAACCCGACCAACGTTATTGACGATGACCCTGGCGCCCTCTTCGTGCCGCCCGCAGAGACGAAAGGTACCGTTATACCCCGATGATCGGCCCAGTGCCGCATAGCGCACCGGACGGTTATCGTTGCGGTAGGTCAGCGACGGCAGGCGGCTCTCGTCGAAGCTGCGCAGCAGAGCATCACCGGGTTCGCCGCGCCCTTCGAAGATGGCCAGTGTGGCCAGCCAGGCTTTTCCGTCGGCGTTGTTGTCGATCCGGCATTGGGTCATGTCGACGGTGGGGCAGAGGGTCACGGTACTGCGCCGGGTAATGGCGGCGCTGCGCGTCATGGCGAGTGCTGACTTTAGCCGCATCACCTCGGCGGCCACTTCATTTCGCGCCATCATCCGCTGAAAGCCGGGCACGGCCACGGTGGCCATGATCACCAGCACCGCCAGCGCCACCAGCAGCTCGATCAGCGTGAAGCCCCTGGCGGCGGGCTTTGCCAAGTTACGCGGCTTGTCGGTAAGGTAGCGTTCTTCGGCGGCGTCGGGTGCCATGTGGTCCCCCTTGGCAAAGTCTCGGCTTTCTTGGCGGTCTCGTCTTAACTATTGGCCGGACGTCGTACTCCTACTGTCAGTCAATTCGGACACGCCTCGTGAGCGATTTCCTCGTCGTGGGCGGTGGCGTCATCGGCATGATGACGACCCTGCAACTGGCCGATGCCGGCCATTCGGTGACCCTTCTCGAGCGCGGCCGCTGCGGCCGCGAGGCCTCCTGGGCCGGTGGCGGCATCGTCTCGCCGCTCTATCCCTGGCGCCACTCGGCGCCCGTCTCCCGCCTTGCCACCTGGTCGGAGGGCTTCTATCCCGAGCTGGCCCTGCGGCTCTTCGAGGAAACCGGCGTCGATCCGGAATATCGTCAGAAGGGCCTGCTCTACCTGCGGGTCGATGACGAGGCCCAGGCCGAGCGCTGGGCGCGTGAGGTGGGCAAACCGCTGGAGCGGGTCTCGGCCGATTTCCTCTATGCCAAGGAGCCACAGGCTGCGCCGGGCTTCGATGATGCGCTGTGGATGCCGACCCTCGGCAGCATCCGCAATCCTCGCCTGGGCCAGGCGCTGCGCTGCCGGCTCGAGGCCATGCCTCGCGTCACGCTGCGAGAGGGCAGCGAGGTCACGGGCTTCCGGCAGTCGGCGGCGCGGGTCACGGGCGTCGAGACCGCGGACGGCATCGTCGAGGGCGATCACACGATCGTCTGCGGCGGCGCCTGGGCGGCGGAACTGCTCGAGCGGGTCTGGATGGCGCTGCCGGTGCGCCCGGTGAAGGGGCAGATGATCCTGTTCGAGGCGCCGCCGGGGCTGGTGAATCGCGTGGCACTGATGGACGGACGCTATGTGATTCCGCGGGCCGACGGCCGGGTGCTGGCCGGCTCGACCCTCGAGGAGACCGGTTTCGACAAGACCACGGACGCCGAGGCGAAGGCCTCGTTGCGCGCGTCGGCGATCGGCATCGTGCCGGCGCTGGCCGAGTGCGAGGTGGAGCATCACTGGGCGGGGCTGCGCCCGGGATCGCCGGACGGCGTGCCGTTCATCGGCGCGGTGCCGGGGCTGGAGGGTCTCCACGTCAATGCCGGCCACTACCGTAACGGGCTGGTGCTGGCGCCGGCCTCGACGCACCTGCTGGTCGACGCGCTGCTGGGGCGCGAGCCGATACTCGATCCGGTGCCGTACCGTCTCGAAGGCCGGGTGACATCGAGGCGGTAACGAAGAGCGCGGTGCGGTCGAAGAGAGGAGGGCGGCGCCGTCAGTCCTCGCGCCGGCGCTCCTCCAGATACTTGTCGCGGTGGTCGGTGGAGCAGAACCACTCGCCCTTCTCGCGCAGGGCGTCGTTTTCCGGCAGGTGCACCTGACACCAGGCGCAGCGGACCATCTGTCCGCCCTGATGGCTCGCCTGGTCGGCGTCTTCCCGGTCGAGTTTCCATTCGCGGTACATGCGATAGAGCTTGAGGCCGGCGAAGAACAGCACGGCGAAGATGATCAGGCGGATCAGCAAGAGGTTCATCCTTAAGCGCTCCCTGTAGCGTGTCGGCCGCCTTTGCCACTCGACCGCCCTTGCGGGACAATGCGAGTATCCAAGGATTCTCGAGAGATTTCTACGCCCATGCAAGACCTGACGCTGGTGATGGCTCAGCTGGACCCCCTGGTGGGGGACATTCCCGGCAACACCGACCGGGCCATCGAGACGGTTCGCGAGGCGCGCATCGAGCATGGTGCCGATATCGTGGTGCTGCCCGAGCTGTTCCTGACTGGCTATCCGCCGGAGGACCTGCTGCTGCGCCCTTCCATGGAAACGCGGCTGCGCGAGGCCCGGGCACGGATGGCCGAGAAGATGTCCCGTGACGTGATGGTGATCGTCGGCTATCCCGGGCGCCGCGAGGGGCAGACCTGGAACCTGGCCGGCGTGCTCTACAACGGCGAGTGGCTCGACGAATACGCCAAGCAGGCGCTGCCCAACTACCAGGTGTTCGACGAGCAGCGTTACTTCGCGGTCGGCACCCGGCCGCTGGTGATCGAGCACAAGGGCGCCAGGCTCGGCATCCTGATCTGCGAGGATGTCTGGGCCGAGGCGCCGGTGCAGCAGGCACGGGACGCCGGGGCCGAGATCCTGGTCACCCTCAACGCTTCGCCCTTCCATCAGGACAAGCCCGCCGAGCGTCTGGCGCTGCTCGAGCAGCGCGCCCGCGAGGCGTCGCTGCCGATCGTCTATGTCAACCAGATCGGTGGCCAGGACGAGCTGGTGTTCGACGGCGGCTCGGCCTGTGTCGACGCCGACGGCCAGCTGCGCGTTCAGGCGCCGCACTGGGCGGTGGGGCTGATGCCGGTACAGTTCGTGCGCGAGCAGGAGCGCTGGGTGCCCCAGGCCGGGGAGGTCGACGAGTCGGTCGAGCCCGAGGAGGACCTCTACTGCGCGCTGGTCACCGGACTGCGCGACTACGTCAACAAGAGCGGCTTCAAGGGTGTGGTGCTGGGCCTGTCCGGCGGCATCGACTCGGCGCTGTCGCTGGCCATCGCGGTGGACGCGCTGGGGCCGCAGCGGGTGCACGCGGTGATGATGCCGTACCACTATACCGCCGACATTTCCAAGCAGGACGCCGCCGAGCAGGCCGAGCTGCTGGGCGTCGACTACGAGGTGATGCCGATCGAGCCGATGGTCGAGTCCTTCATGTCGACCCTGGCTGAGAGTTTCGCCGGCACCGAGCGCGACACCACCGAGGAGAACCTGCAGTCGCGCTGCCGCGGCGTGCTGCTGATGGCAATCTCCAACAAGAAGGGCCTGATGGTGCTGACCACCGGCAACAAGAGCGAGATGGCGGTCGGCTACGCCACCCTCTACGGCGACATGGTGGGCGGCTACAACGCCATCAAGGACGTCTACAAGACCTGGGTCTACCGCCTGGCGCGGTGGCGCAACACCCAGGCGCCGGCGATTCCCGAGCGGGTCATCGAGCGTCCGCCGTCCGCCGAGCTGGCGCCGGACCAGCAGGACAGCGATTCGCTGCCGGACTATGACGTCCTGGACGCTATCCTGGTGCGCTACATCGAGGGCGACATGAGTGCCGAGGCGATCATCGACGCCGGCTTCGAGCGCGACGATGTCTATCAGGTGGTGAAACTGGTCGACCGCTGCGAGTACAAGCGTCGCCAGGCGCCGGTGGGCGTGCGCGTCACCCGTCGCGGCTTCGGCCGCGACCGCCGCTATCCCATCGTCAACGGCTGGCAGCCCGGCGAGTGAGCTGAGCCGCCCGAGGGCGGCGACCCGCATGAAGGTGACATGAAAAAGCGGCGCTGCCATTGGCAGCGCCGCTTTTCGTCGTCGGTTGATCGCCCGCGAGGAGCGTTACCCGGGTCAGGCGGTGATCGGGGCCGCGTCGACGTACTGCGGGTCGAAGGTGCGGCCGTCGAGGCGCTCGTGGTCCGGGGCGTTGTCGATCAGCACCCGCAGGGTCTCGCGGGCCCGCTCGGTCATGTCGAGGCCCAGATAGCCCTCGACCATGGTCGCCAGGGCGTCACGGGTGGCCTGCGCCTCGGGGTAGTGCTCGATGACCCAGCGGCCACGCTCGACGGCCGCCAGGTAGGCGCCCTTGCGCAGGTAGAAGTCGGCCACCTGCAGCTCGTGGCGGGCCAGCACGTTGCGCAGGTAGACGATGCGCTGCTGGGCATCCGGCGCATATTGGCTGTCGGGGAAGCGCTGGACCAGCTCGCGGAAGTCGGAATAGGCGTCGCGGGTGGCGCCCAGGTCGCGCTTGGAGATGTCGATCAGCCGCAGCCCTTCGAGGCTGAAGCGCCCGGCCTGCCAGGCGGAGAGACCGCGCAGGTAGTAGGCGTAGTCGACTTGGGGATGGTCCGGGTGCAGGCGGATGAAACGGCTGGCCGCGGCCCGCGCCTTCTCCCAGTCGTCGGTCTGGTAGTAGGCGTAGATCAGTTCCAGCTGGGCCTGCTCGGCGGTATCGCCGAACGGGAAGCGGGTGTCGATGGCTTCGAGCCGGTTGATGGCGGTGGTAAAGCGTCCGCCCTCCAGCGCCGAGCGTCCCTCGTCGTACAGCTGGCGTTCCTGCAGGTCAGGCGCCTCCTGCTCCTGAGAACTGGCACAGCCGGCCAGCAGGGCACTCGCCAGCAGCATGACGGCCAGGCGGGGTCCGGTCGTGATAACGCGCATCGTGATCCTCGTGTCAAACAACCCTGGGTGGCCGTGCTAGAATCGGCCCGAATTCGCCCACTATAAAGCACCTCGTGGCAAAACGCAGTCACCGCGCCGAGCGTGCTGCCGCGGAGCGCTCCACCGCCCAGACGGATGATCATCGAGTCCATGTCCCAGACCTTCGAAGCCCAGCACCGCGTCCCCGAGCACATGGCCGGCCTGCGCCTCGACCAGGCCGCCGCCGACCTCTTCTCCGACTTCTCCCGGGAACGCCTCAAGGCCTGGATCAAGGAGGGCGCGCTGACCCTGGACGGCCGTCCCGCCAAGCCTCGCGACAAGGTCTACGGCGGCGAGGCCGTGGCGCTGACCGCGACGGTCGAGGACGATGCCCGCTTCGAGCCCGAGGACATCCCGCTGGACGTGGTGTACGAGGACGACGAGGTGCTGGTGATCAACAAGTCGCCCGGCCTGGTGGTGCACCCGGCCGCCGGCAATCCCGATGGCACCCTGCTCAACGGCCTGCTGCATCACTGTCCCGCGCTGGCGGCGGTGCCGCGGGCCGGCATCGTGCATCGCCTGGACAAGGACACCAGCGGGCTGATGGTGGTGGCCAAGACCCTGGGCGCCCAGACCGCGCTGGTGGAGCAGCTCCAGGCGCGTACCGTGTCCCGCGAGTACGACGCCGTCTCGGTCGGGGTAATGACCTCCGGCGGCAAGGTGGACGCGGCCATCGGCCGTCACCCCAAGGACCGCAAGCGCCAGGCGGTGACCGCCTCCGGCAAGCCGGCGGTGACGCACTATCGGGTGGTCGAGCGTTTCCGCGCCCACACCCACGTGCGCTGCAAGCTGGAGACCGGCCGCACCCACCAGATCCGCGTGCACCTGGCGCACCTGCACTATCCGCTGATCGGCGACCCGGTCTACGGCGGGCGCCTCAAGCTGCCGGCCGGCGCCGGCGAGACGCTCAAGGAGGTACTGCGCGAGTTCCCCCGCCAGGCGCTGCACGCCCGCAAGCTGGCCTTCGTGCACCCGACCAGCGGCGAGACGCTGACCTTTCGCGCGGCCCTGCCGGATGACATGCTGATGCTGCTGGACTTCCTGCGCGAAGACCGCGAGACCCGCCGCTAAGGAAACCGCGATGAGCGATGCCCTCGACCTGCGCCCGACCCTGATTCGCCCCGACTGGCCGGCGCCGCCCTCGGTGGCGGCCTGCGTTACTACCCGCGAGACCGGGCCCAGTCAAGGGCGCTTCGCCGCCTTCAATCCGGCGCAGCACGTCGGCGACAACGCTGCCCACGTGGCACTGTGCCGCCGCCAGCTGCAGAAGGAAGTCGGCGACGACCGGCCGCTGCTGTGGCTCGATCAGGCCCACGGCGCCCGGGTGCAGTCGGAATACCTCGAGACCCCGCCCGAGGCCGATGCCTCGGTGGCCCTCGACCGTGGTCATGCCTGCGTGGTGCTGACCGCCGACTGCCTGCCGGTGTTCTTCTGCGACCGCGACGGCCAGCGGGTCGGCGTGGCCCACGCCGGCTGGCGCGGCCTGGCCGGCGGCGTGCTCGAGGCCACGGTGGCCGCCATGGGCGCGCCGCCCGAGTCGCTGATGGCCTGGCTGGGGCCGGCGATCTCCAACGCCCAGTTTGAGGTCGGGCGCGAGGTGCGCGAGGCCTTCGTCGCCGTGCAGCCCGATGCCGCCGAGGCCTTCGTGCCGAGCCCCTATCGGTTGGGCCACTACATGGCCGACCTGTACAAGCTGGCGCGCCTGCGCCTGGAACGGCTGGGACTGTCCCATATCAGCGGCGGCCACTTCTGCACCGCCTGCGAATCCCGTTTCTATTCCTACCGCCGTGACGACGGCGTCACCGGCCGCATGGCCAGCATGATCTGGCTGCGCTGAGTTACCCGCGGCGAGAGCGCCTCGCTCCTTGATGCATATCAACCCTCCGGCGTTTCCTCCGGCGGCCGACTTGAAAGCCGGCCATCCTGACGCCACTTAAGATGTCAAGACTCATGACATTGGGACAGGCGGCGCGTCCGAATCGCGCCGCTACCCCGACGGAGGAAACGCTATGCGAATCGACAAGTTCACCGCCAAGCTGCAGAACGCCGTGGCCGATGCCCAGTCGCTGGCCGTGGGCCACGGTCATAACCAGCTCGAGCCCGGCCACCTGCTGCTGGCGCTGCTCGATGCCAGCGATACTGGCGTCAAGGCGCTGGTGCAGAAGGCCGGCGGCGACGCCGCCAGGCTGCGCGACGGCCTGGTCGGCCATCTCGACGACCTGCCCAAGGTCGGCGATTTCGACGGTGAGGTGCAGCCGTCCCGCGACCTGATGAAGCTGTTCAACCTCACCGACCGCGAGGCCCAGAAGCGCGGCGACCAGTACATCGCCAGCGAGCTGGTGCTGCTGGCCGCGCTGGAGATGCGCCATGCGGTGAGCAAGCTGCTTGGCCAGGCGGGTGTGAGCCGCAAGGCGCTGGAGACCGCCATCGACAGCGTGCGCGGCGGCGAGAAGGTCAGTGATCCCAACGCCGAGGAGAGCCGCGAGGCGCTGGAGAAGTACACCCTGGACCTCACCGAGCGGGCGTCCAGCGGCAAGCTCGACCCGGTGATCGGCCGCGACGACGAGATCCGCCGCACCGTGCAGGTGCTGCAGCGCCGGACCAAGAACAACCCGGTGCTGATCGGCGAGCCCGGCGTCGGCAAGACCGCCATCGTCGAGGGCCTGGCCCAGCGCATCGTCGACGGCGAGGTGCCCGAGGGCCTCAAGGACAAGCGCGTGCTGTCGCTGGACATGGGCGCGCTCCTGGCCGGGGCCAAGTTCCGCGGCGAGTTCGAGGAGCGCCTCAAGGCGGTGCTCAAGGAGCTGGCCCAGGAGGAGGGCCGGATCATCCTGTTCATCGACGAGCTGCACACCATGGTCGGTGCCGGTAAGGCCGAGGGCGCCATGGACGCCGGCAACATGCTCAAGCCGGCGCTGGCGCGCGGCGAGCTGCACTGCGTGGGCGCCACCACCCTCGACGAGTACCGTCAGCACATCGAGAAGGATGCCGCCCTGGAGCGCCGCTTCCAGAAGGTGCTGGTCGACGAGCCGAGCGAGGAAGACACCGTGGCTATCCTGCGCGGCCTCAAGGAGCGCTACGAGGTGCACCACGGCGTCGATATCACCGACGGCGCCATCATCGCCGCGGCCAAGCTGTCGACCCGCTACATCACCGACCGCCAGCTGCCGGACAAGGCCATCGACCTGATCGATGAGGCCTGCTCGCGGATCCGCATGGAGCTCGACTCCAAGCCCGAGGAGATGGACCGCCTCGACCGCCGGCTGATCCAGCTCAAGATGGAGCGTGAACACCTCAAGAGGGAGACCGACGAGGCCTCCAAGAAGCGCCTCGACAGCCTCGAGGAGCAGATCGAGGAGCTCGAGCGCGAGTACGCCGATCTCGATGAGATCTGGAAGGCCGAGAAGGCCAGCATCCAGGGCGCGGCCCAGTTCAAGGACGAGCTCGACAAGGCCCGTATCGACCTCGAGCAGGCGCGCCGCCAGGGCGACCTGGGGCGGATGTCCGAGCTGCAGTACGGGGTGATTCCCGAGCTCGAGCAGAAGATCGCCGAGTCCAGTGACGCCGAGGCCGATACCGCCAAGCACCAGCTGCTGCGCTCCAACGTCACCGAGGAGGAGATCGCCGAGGTGGTGTCGCGCTGGACCGGCATTCCGGTGTCCAAGATGCTCGAGGGCGAGCGCGACAAGCTGCTGCGCATGGAGGAGGCGCTGCACGAGCGGGTCATCGGCCAGGACGAGGCGGTGACTGCGGTGGCCAACGCCGTGCGCCGCTCCCGGGCCGGGCTCGCCGACCCGAACCGCCCCAACGGCTCCTTCCTGTTCCTCGGCCCGACCGGGGTGGGCAAGACCGAGCTGTGCAAGTCGCTGGCCGGTTTCCTGTTCGACACCGAGGAAGCCATGGTGCGCATCGACATGTCCGAGTTCATGGAGAAGCACTCCGTGGCCCGGCTGATCGGCGCGCCCCCCGGCTACGTCGGCTACGAGGAGGGCGGCTACCTGACCGAGGCGGTGCGCCGCAAGCCCTACTCGGTGCTGCTGCTCGACGAGGTCGAGAAGGCCCACGCCGACGTCTTCAACATCCTGCTGCAGGTGCTCGAGGACGGTCGCCTGACCGACGGCCAGGGCCGCACGGTGGACTTCCGCAACACCGTGATCGTGATGACCTCCAACCTCGGCTCCGAGATCATCCAGGGCATGGGCGGCGACGACAGCGGCTACGCGCAGATGAAGTCCGCGGTGATGGACGTGGTCGGCACCCACTTCCGCCCCGAGCTGATCAACCGCATCGACGAGGTGGTGGTGTTCCACGCCCTGCGTCAGGAGCAGATCCAGGCCATCGCCGCCATCCAGCTCGAGCGCCTGCGCGGGCGGCTGGCCGAGCACGACCTGTCGCTCGAGGTCTCCGACGCGGCCATGGCGCAGCTGGCCGAGGTCGGCTTCGATCCGGTGTTCGGCGCGCGGCCGCTGAAGCGGGCGATCCAGAACCGCCTCGAGAATCCGCTGGCCCAGGACCTGCTGGCCGGGGCGTTCTCGCCCGGCGATGTCATTCGCGTCGAGGCCGAGGGCGACCGCCTGGTGTTCCAGAGCTGAGGCGTTACACGCCCTGAAACGAGACCGCCCGCGCCGAAAGGCGCGGGCGGTTTTCTTTTGCCGGGCCGCCTGCTCGGCGGCAGCCTCGCGTCAGGCGCGCTGGGGGGCGGCGCTCGAGGCCTCGCGCTTGCCCTGCGGCTCGCGCACCAGGCGCTTCTGCAGCTCCTCGAGGGAGACGCCCTTGGTCTCCGGCATCAGGAACATCACGAACACCAGCTGCAGGGCCATCATCACGGCGAAGAAGGCGAACACCGGGCCGCCGCTGAAGGTGCCGAGCACCCACGGCATCAGCAGCGCGATCAGCGCCGCGCACACCCAGTGCACCGAGCTGCCGAACGACTGGCCGCGGGCGCGCACGTGGTTGGGGAACACCTCGGAGATGAACACCCAGATGATCGCCCCCTGGCTCATGGCGTGGGCGGCGATGAACAGGCCCAGCAGCAGCGGCACGTCCAGCCCGCCGAGCTCGCCGCTGAAGAAGGCGCGCGAGATCAGCACCAGCGAGACCAGATAGCCGGCCGAGCCGATGTAGAGCAGGGTGCGGCGCCCCAGGCGATCGATCAGCGCCATGCCGAGCATGGTGAACACCAGGTTGACCAGGCCGATGCCGGCGGTGGAGAGCAGGGCGGTGTTGGCGCCGAGCTCGGCGGCCTCGAGCACCCGCGGGGCATAGTAGATGATGAAGTTGATGCCCGAGAGCTGGTTGAAGAAGGCGATCAGGAAGGCCAGCAGGATCGGCAGCCGGTAGCGGCCGGAGAAGAAGCCGGCGTGGGCGCGCTCCTCGCTGTCCTCGGCGGCCTGGATCTCGGCGATCTGGGCGTCGACGTCGGCGGCGGGATCGAGGCGCAGCAGCACCTCGCGGGCGCCCTGGGTGTCGCCGCGATGCAGGATCAGCCAGCGCGGGCTGCGCGGCACCCGGCTGATCAGCAGGGTGTAGAGCAGCGCCGGCACGATCTCGATGCCGAGCATCCAGCGCCAGGCGTTGGTCTCGAACAGCCCACCCACCACGTAGTTGGAGATGAAGGCCATCAGGATGCCGAACACCACGTTGAACTGGTACAGCGCGACCAGGGTGCCGCGGTGCTTGGCCGGGGCGATCTCGGAGATGTAGGTCGGGGCGGCCACCGAGGAGATGCCGACGCCGATGCCGCCCAGCAGGCGGAACAGCGAGAACCAGTAGGGATCGGTGGCCAGCGCCGAGCCGATCGCGGACACCAGGTAGAGCATGCCGATCAGCAGCAGGGTGGCGCGGCGGCCCAGGCGGTCGGTCGGCCAGTTGCCGCCGATGGCGCCGATCACGGTGCCCCACAGGGCCATGGACATGATCAGCAGGCCGTGCTGGAGGTCGCTGAGCCCCCAGAGCGCCTGGATGGGCTGGTCGGCGCCCGAGATGACCGCGGTGTCGAAGCCGAACAGGAAGCCGGCCAGGGCCACGGTGATGGACCACTGCACGATGCGTGACATGGGCGTCTCCTCGGTGAGGCGGTGTTCTGAATGTGGATGAATCGATTCATCTTGCGGGCGTCGCCTCGTCGGCGTGACGAGGAAACGGAAGGGCGCTCGAGAAAGGTGAATCGTGTCAGCTGGCGTCATTAAAGCAGCAACGCCAGACGGTCGCGAGTCGGTCATTTTAGACTTTCGTCTTAAACGATGGCGAGAGCGGGGCGCGGAAACGCCGAAATGCGCCGATCGGCGCCTGCCGGTGCGGGCGGCGGTTGACACTTTTCGGACGCTATTGGAATCTTGACCCTTCCTGATTATCGGGCGCGGACTCCAGCGGGCGACCCCCGATTTCCGTGCGAAGGGTAGGCCGCCTGGCCTCTACCCGCCGAAGGACTTCCGGGTCCGGGCTAACCGCCCGGCCTGGCCAACGCCCCGACGCGGTGATCCGCCGTGATTAGAGTGCTGGCCCTAACCGGGCCTCAATACGCCAGGGTTTGGCATCAGGTGCCGGCGAGACCGGCAGCGGCATACCGCCGCACTCGACCCCGTGCCCGACGAGGGCGCGGATCGCACTCGAGACCTCCAGGGGAGAAACATCAGTGGAACTGCTTTCCGGCGCGGACATGATCGCCCGCTTCCTGCAAGACGAGGGCGTCGAATACATCTACGGCTATCCCGGCGGCGCTGCGCTACACATCTATGACGCCCTGTTCCGCCAGGACAAGGTCAAGCACATCCTGGTGCGCCACGAACAGGCCGCGACCCACGCCGCCGACGGCTATGCCCGGGCCTCCGGCAAGCCGGGCGTGGTGCTGGTCACCTCCGGTCCCGGCGCCACCAACGCGGTGACCGGCATCGCCACCGCCTACATGGACTCGATTCCCATGGTGGTGCTGTGCGGCCAGGTGATGAGCCACCTGATCGGCGACGACGCCTTCCAGGAAACCGACATCGTCGGCGTGACCCGGCCGATCGTGAAGCACAGCTTCTCGGTCAAGCACCCGAGCGAGATTCCGGAAGTCCTCAAGAAGGCCTTCTATCTGGCGTCCACCGGGCGGCCCGGCCCGGTGGTGGTGGACATTCCCAAGGACATGACCGCCCCCACCGAGCGCTACGAGTACGTCTATCCGAAGAAGGTCAAGCTGCGCTCCTACAACCCGGTGACGCGCGGCCATACCGGCCAGATCAAGAAGGCCGTGGAGCTGATGCTCAAGGCGCGCCGGCCGGTCTTCTACACCGGCGGCGGGGTGGTGACCGGCGAGGCCAGCGAGGGGCTGACCGATCTGGTCAAGCGACTCGGCTTCCCGATCACCACCACCCTGATGGGCATCGGCGCCTTCCCGCAGAGCGATGACCAGTGCCTCGGCTGGCTGGGCATGCACGGCTCCTACGAGTCCAACATGGCCATGCACCACGCCGACCTGATCATCGCCATCGGGGCGCGCTTCGACGACCGGGTGACCAACAACACCTCCAAGTTCTGCCCCACGGCCAAGATCGTCCACGTCGACATCGATCCGAGCTCGATCTCCAAGACGGTGCGTGCCGACGTGCCGATCGTGGGACCGGCCGGCAGCGTGATCAACGAGATGATCAGCCTGCTGCAGGGCCGCGAGATCGCCAGCCCCGAGGCGCTCACCGAGTGGTGGCAGACCATCGACGGCTGGCGCGAGGAGCGCCGCGGCAAGCTCTACGAGCCGTCCGCCGAGGGCGAGGTGCTCAAGCCCCAGGAAGTCATCGAGGCGGTGTGCCGCGCGACCCGCGGCCAGGCCTACGTGACCACCGACGTGGGGCAGCACCAGATGTTCGCCGCCCAGTACTACAAGTTCGACAAGCCCAACCGCTTCGTCACCTCCGGCGGGCTCGGCACCATGGGCTTCGGCTTCCCGGCGGCCATGGGCATCAAGCAGAACTTCCCCGACGAGCAGGTGGTCTGCTTCACCGGTGAGGGCAGCTTCCAGATGATGATGCAGGAGCTCTCCACCTGTAAGCAGTTCGGTGGCGGGGTGAAGATCATCAACCTCAACAATGCCTCGCTCGGCATGGTGCGCCAGTGGCAGGACCTGAACTACAAGTCCCGCCATGCGCATTCCTACATGGAGTCGCTGCCCGATTTCCAGAAACTGATCGAGTCCTATGGCTTCACCGCCCTGAAGGTGCAGACGAAAGAGGAACTCGAGTCGGCGTTGGAGAAGACCTTCGCCGACAACGACGAGCTGGTGTTCCTCGACGTCGCCGTGGACCCCCACGAGCACGTCTATCCGATGCAGGTGCCTCTGGGCTCCATGCGTGACATGCTGCTTTCCAAGACGGAGCGGACCTGATGCGCCATATCATCTCGATTCTGATGGAAAACGAACCGGGCGCCCTGTCTCGCGTGGTGGGGCTGTTTTCCCAGCGCAACTTCAACATCGAAACTCTCAACGTGGCCCCCACCGACGACGAGACGCTGTCGCGTCTGACCGTGACCACCATCGGCGACGATCGAGTGATCGAGCAGATCACCAAGCATCTCAACAAGCTGGTGGACGTGGTCAAGCTGGTGGACCTGACCGAGGGCAGCCACATCGAGCGCGAGCTGATGCTGGTCAAGGTGAAGGCGCTGGGCGCGGCGCGGGACGAGGTGAAGCGCACCGTGGACATCTTCCGCGCGCAGATCGTCGACGTGACGCCGAGCCAGTACACCGTCCAGATCACCGGCGACGCCAGCAAGCTGGACGCCTTCCTCGAGGCGATGTCCCCGGTGGGGCTGCTCGAGGTGGCGCGCACGGGGGTGTCGGGGATCGCCCGTGGCGACAAGGTCCTGTCGCTGTAATTTCGAGCTGATCCGCCCGATCGAAGAAGCCGCCCTACGGGGCGGCTTTCTCGTGTCTGGAAGGAGCGTCAGCCGTGCTCCTCGACCTCGGCCCACAGGGCGTGGATCAGCGGGCTCTTCAGCCGGCGGTTGAGTACGCACAGTCCGACGTCGTAGTGGGGCAGCTCCGGCTTCACCGGCAGCACCCGGACTCGCTCGGCCAGCGGGCTCGCCTCCAGCACGATGCCCGGCACCACGCCGACGCCGAAGCCCAGGCTGACCATGCTGACGATGGCCTCGTGGCCCGAGACCTGGGCGTAGATGCGCGGCTTGAGGCCCAGCGCCCGGAACCAGGTGTCGCTGACCTCCCGCGACAGCCCCGATTCCGAGAGGATCATCGGCACGTCCCGCCACTGCTCGGGGCGGGACGCCTCCGGTGAGGCCGGGATCCATGACTGAGGCTCCCTCGGGGCGATGAACACCAGCGGCGAGCGGGTCAGCGACTTGAAGGCCAGGGCCTCGGGCAGTCGACGCGGCCTCAGGGTGATCGCCATGTCCTCGTTGCCGGCCAGTACTCTTGGCATCGACTGGGCGGGGTCGCCGGTGTGCAGCTTGAGCTCGATGCCCGGGTGGCGGGTGCGGAACTCGCTGAGCAGGTCGTAGAGGAAGCTGTAGCTGGCGGTCACCGAGCAGTAGATGCTGATTTCCCCCGTCAGCGCCTGGGCCTCGCTCATCATCGACTGGCGCAGCCGTTCCCATTCCTCCAGGGCGTCCCGGGCATAGTCGTGGAACTGATGGCCCTGGCGGGTCAGCGTCACGTGGCGGTTGTCGCGCTCGAAGAGGCGCACGCCGAGGCTTTCCTCCAGCTGGCGGATCGACCGCGAGAGGGTGGAGGGACTGACGTGGCAGGCCTCGCTGGCACGGCCGAAGTGCAGGGTGTCGGCCAGGGCGAGGAAGTGCTTCAGGGGGCGCATGTCCATGGGCTGAGTATTTCACATTTCGGGATATGACATTGCAAATATAGCGTTTTACGCAATGAAGTGCCTGGCGTAGAGTCGATGCATCGACCGGGCACGCAGACCCGGGGCCTGACGCCCAGCGCCGCGACAAGACGGCGCGGGTGGCCATCAACGCTGACACCTCTTTCTCATACTCGTTTTCAGGAGCCTCACATGCGCGTTTATTACGACAAGGACTGCGATCTCTCCCTCATCCAGGGCAAGCAGGTGGCCATCGTGGGTTATGGCTCCCAGGGTCACGCTCACGCCAACAACCTGAAGGAGTCCGGTGTCGACGTCGTCGTCGCGCTGCGTGAAGGTTCCTCCTCCGCCGCCAAGGCCGAGGCCGCCGGTCTCAAGGTCGCTTCCGTCGAAGAGGCCTCCAGGGCCGCCGACGTGGTGATGGTGCTGGCGCCGGACGAGAATCAGAAGGCCATCTACGAGCAGCAGATCGAGCCGAACCTGAAGCAGGGCGCGACCCTGGCCTTCGCTCACGGCTTCAACATCCACTACAACCAGATCGTGCCGCGCGCCGACCTCGACGTGATCATGATCGCGCCGAAGGCCCCGGGCCACACCGTGCGCTCCGAGTTCGTCAAGGGCGGCGGTATCCCCGACCTGATCGCCATCCATCAGGACGCCACCGGCAGCGCCAAGGAACTCGCGCTGTCCTACGCGGCGGGCGTCGGCGGCGGCCGTACCGGCATCATCGAGACCACCTTCCGCGACGAGACCGAGACCGACCTGTTCGGCGAGCAGGCGGTGCTGTGTGGCGGTGCGGTCGAGCTGGTCAAGGCTGGCTTCGAGACCCTGACCGAGGCAGGCTATGCCCCGGAAATGGCCTACTTCGAGTGCCTGCACGAGCTCAAGCTGATCGTCGACCTGATGTACGAGGGCGGCATCGCCAACATGAACTACTCCATCTCCAACAACGCGGAGTATGGCGAGTACGTCACCGGCGGTGAGGTCATCAACGACCAGTCCCGCGAAGCCATGCGCAACGCTCTCAAGCGCATCCAGACCGGCGAGTATGCCAAGATGTTCATCAACGAGGGTGAGACCAACTACCCGTCGATGACCGCGCGTCGCCGTCTGAACGCCGAGCATCCGATCGAGCAGGTCGGCGAGAAGCTGCGCGGCATGATGCCGTGGATCGCCGCCAACCAGCTGGTCGACAAGTCCAAGAACTGATCGGGCGTCATCGATAGCAGCCGAAGCGAGGGCGCGGGAAACCGCGCCCTCGTTTGCGTTCATGGGCAATGAGTCCCGCCGGGCTCTATGTGTAGAATGGAGCCAACCCCAGTCGCAACGGATGACACCATGAGTCAGGACCCCAGCAATCGCGAGCCTCAGACCCCGCCGCCACACGACGACGATGATCTGGCCAAGACCTTCCTGCGTGAGTCGGAAGTGGTCGAGGAGGCGTTGGAGGATGGCAAGAAGGTCCGCCGCAAGGGGATCTACCTGCTGCCCAACCTGTTCACCACCTCGGCGCTGTTCTCCGGCTTCTTCGCCGTGGTGGCCGCCATCAACGGCGATTTCACCTCGGCTTCCATCGCCATCTTCATCGCCATGGTGCTTGACGGCCTGGACGGGCGGGTGGCGCGCCTGACCAATACCCAGAGCGCCTTCGGCGCCGAGTTCGACTCGCTGTCCGACATGCTGTCCTTCGGCGTGGCGCCCGGGCTCGTGGCCTTCACCTGGATCCTGCAGGACGTGGGCAAGACCGGTTGGGTGGTGGCCTTCCTCTATGTGGCCTGTGCCGCCCTGCGCCTGGCACGCTTCAACGTGCAGATCGGCAGCGTCGACAAACGCTGGTTCATCGGCCTGCCGAGCCCCTCCGCCGCGGCAGTGGTCGCCGCCAGCGTCTGGACCTTCCACAGCTTCGATGCCGATGCCTTCGGCTTCAAGCTGCTGATGCTGTTCCTGGTCGGTGCCGCCGGCGTGCTGATGGTCAGTAACGTTCGCTACTACAGCTTCAAGGACGTCGACCTCAAGGGGCCGGTGCCCTTCGTGGTGCTGCTGGCGATCGTGCTCGGTTTCGTGGTCATCTCCATCGAGCCGTCGGTGATGCTGCTGCTGCTGTTCGGCGCCTATGTCGCTTCCGGCCCGGTATGTGCTCTGCTGCGCAAGATGAAGAGCGGCGCCAAGGGCTGAATCGCGTTATCCTTGCCGGCCATGACGCCCGCCTCGTGCGGGCGTTGTTGTCTCTGGGCGCCGGGCCTTAATTATCCACAGGCGGTCGAGTGGGCAGGCGGGTGTGGATGGCTTTCTGCGGGTGCCGGTGCAGGTGAATGTCACGCCTTGTTCATCCCCTCGTCACGATTCGGCAAATAGTCCTTGCGTCGCCCTCGGGAAATCCGTAAAGTACGCATCCGCTGCCGGCGACGGGCAACGTTGCAGGCGGTGATGAGTGGCAGAAGCGCTTGTTTTTCTTGAGGTTTTTCGACGGATGTCGAAATCGCTCGATTGACAGGGTCAGCGGAATCGGTAAAATGCTCGCCACTCGCTACGGTAGCCCGCTGAGGGCTCGATCGGACCTCGCTTCACTCGCTGAAGACGAGCGCTCGGTCATCCGCTTCGCTCTCTCGAGAGCTTGAAGATCCCCGGTTGACACGACGCGCCGATCACGTAGAATACGCCTTCCTTGCGAGGCATTGGCCAGGCGGCCGGTAACGCAAGGTGCTCTTCTCCTTATTGAGTCGAGCTGCTCTTTAACAATCGATCAGATAATTCATGTGGGCGCTTGTCGGGATGTCGGTGACCAGTCACTAGATATCAAGACAAGCGACTCGTCAAAGAGACGTTTGAATCTTGAACCAGGTTTGGTTCCACCTTAGGAACTATCAAGCTTTTAACTGAAGAGTTTGATCATGGCTCAGATTGAACGCTGGCGGCAGGCCTAACACATGCNGGTCGGACGGGATAACCGCTGAAAGCATCTAAGCGGGAAGCCTCCTTCAAGATGAGATCTCCCCGAGGCCTCGAGCCTCCTGAAGGGCCCAGCGAGACGAGCTGGTTGATAGGTCGGGTGTGGAAGCGCTGCAAGGCGTTGAGCTAACCGATACTAATGGCCCGTGAGGCTTGACCATATAACACCCAAGTGGTCTGTGACTGACAACAGACGACGGCGGATACGCGAGAGACGATCTCGTCAGCATGATTCGCATTGCCTTTTTCGCCTGACGACCATAGCGTGCGGGAACCACCTGATCCCATGCCGAACTCAGCAGTGAAACCGCTCAGCGCCGATGGTAGTGTGGGAGTTCCCATGCGAGAGTAGGTCATCGTCAGGCACTTATACCGAGAAAACCCCGAGCCCAAAAGGCTCGGGGTTTTTCTTGTTGTCCCGTTTGCTCCGATGAGCGCTCCCCGCCTTTCCGCCAAACGCATGTCGGCGCCGAGATATTGCCTCTTCACCGGAAAGGCCGTCGACATCCCGGTTCATCGCCATATGGCATCAACGTCTTCACGGGCGGCGATACGCTATCCACAGCCCCACCGCTCCAAGACGGGGCCAAACGTTCCACAAGCTCTTTTTCGATACATGTCCTTCGCTGAGAAGGCGTCTATCGCGCTTTCGGCATGACTGCCGACATACCCTGTTTCGATACACCACAAAGGAGAGAGCGGCCCACTTCGGCCGACAGCATTGCATGAGTGAATCTCAAGCCCACGCGACGAGTTCCACGCCTTCCGCCGTCAGGCGGCTGGGAGATCCGGTCGTGCTCGGCGTCAGCATCGGCTTCATCCTGGGCTTCATCGCCCTGTCGCTGTATGACGTCAACATGGTGGCCGACGGCATCGCCGCCGGTTTCGCCTGGACCGCCAGGACGCTGGGCAGCTATTTCCAATGGCTGCTGCTGCT
This sequence comes from Halomonas sp. HG01, assembly GCF_000968715.2. Classification (NCBI taxonomy): domain Bacteria; kingdom Pseudomonadati; phylum Pseudomonadota; class Gammaproteobacteria; order Oceanospirillales; family Halomonadaceae; genus Halomonas; species Halomonas sp. HG01. The sequence goes on from NZ_CP022134.1 coordinate 940,942, forward strand.
GACCTTCCTGGTGGCGATGGGGCTGGTCTTTTCACCGGCGGCCAGCGCCAAGGTCGGTAACCTGGACGCGCCCGAGATGAGCACCTTCAAGTGGCTGTCGATCATCATGTGCACGCTGCTGGCCGGGGGAGGAGTGTTCTTCGCCGCGGGCGAGCCGGTCTATCACTTCGTGGTCACGCCACCGGCCTTCGACACCGAGGCCGGCACCGCCGAGGCGATCGCCGGCGCCCTGGCGCAGTCCTTCATGCACTGGGGCTTTCTGGCCTGGGCGGTGCTGGGCTCGCTGACCGCCGTGGTCCTGGCCCATGCTCACTACGTGCGCGGCCTTCCCCTGCAGCCACGCACCCTGCTGACCCCGGTGCTCGGCGAGCGCGTGATGCACGGCTGGTTCGGCGGCGTGGTGGATGGCCTGTGCGTGATCGCCGTGGTGGCGGGCACCGTGGGGCCGATCGGCTTCCTGGCGACCCAGGTGAGTTTCGGCCTGCACGAGCTGTTCGGGCTGCCGGAAGGCTATGGCACCCAGCTGGTGATCCTGATCGGCCTGGGCGCGGTCTACGTGAGTTCGGCCATGACCGGTGTCCATCGCGGCATCCAGTGGCTGAGCCGGTTCAACGTGATCCTGGCGCTGGTCATCGCGGCGGTCATCTTCCTGTTCGGCCCGACCCGGTTTCTGGTCAACGCCTTCACCCAGGGCTTCGGCGAGTATCTGAATGCGTTCTTCCCCATGGCCACCATGACCACCCAGACCGCGCCGGCCTGGTGGATGCAGTGGTGGACGGTGTTCTTCTTCGCCTGGTTCATCGGCTACGGCCCGCTGATGGCGATTTTCGTGGCGCGCATCTCCCGGGGCCGCACCATCCGGCAGATGATCCTGGCCGTGGCCGTCATGGCGCCCATCGCCACCACGATCTGGTTCACCCTGCTGGGGGGCTCGGGGATCCACTATCAGCTGACCGGAGCCATCGACCTCACCTCGGCGCTCAACGACTTTCAGTTCGACGTCGCCACCCTGACCGTGGCCCAGGCCTTGCCGGGCGGATCGCTGATGGCGCTGGCGATCCTGGTGCTGACGACCATCTTCGTCGCCACTACCGGCGATTCCATGAGCTACGCGATCTCGGTGGTCGGCGCCGGGCATGATGCGCCGAACGTCTTCGTGCGGGCCTTCTGGGGCATCGCCATGGCGCTGATGGCGGCGATTCTGCTGTACATGGGAGCCGGTCAGATCAGCGCGCTGCAGCAATTCATCGTCATCACCGCGATTCCGGTCTCGCTGGTGCTGCTGCCCTCGCTGTGGACGGGCCCCCAGGCGGCCATGGCCATGGCGAGGGAGCAGGGCATCGTCGCCGACCCGCGGCGTACCTGACGCTCGACGACACGCCTGCCGCCAGACGCATCGGCCCCCGCGCATCATCGCTCGGGGGCCGATTCGCTTTCAGGGGTCGGCCATGCGCCCTGGATGCCGTATAATGCGACTAAAGTCTAATAATGATGGAGTTCGTTTCTTGACGCTGACCACACCGGCCCTGCTGTTTCCGGCCATTTCCCTGCTGCTGCTGGCCTATACCAATCGCTTCCTGACCCTGGCACAGCTGATTCGCAAGCTCGCCGAGGAGGATCGGGATACCCACCATGAGGTGGCCGCCCGTCAGATCCTGATGCTGCGCAAGCGCATCACCCTGACCAAACGCATGCAGATGGCAGGGGTGTCGAGTTTCCTGCTGTGCACACTGTCGATGTTCGCGCTGTTCCTGTCGCTCACCCTGCTGGGCATGGTGCTGTTCGGCATCAGCCTGATCACGCTCTCGGTCTCGTTGTGCTTCTCCCTGTGGGAGGTGAAGATCTCGACCAACGCCTTGAACGTTCAGCTCCAGGACCTGGAAGTCCTCAATCGTCATCGCGCCTCCGGCGCGGCCGGCGAGCGTGACGACAGCGACGATACGCCGCGCGACTTGTGAGTCCAGCAGGGGCCCGGCTAGACTGTCGGGCCTTCACAGGAGGCCCCATGATCCCCCAGCAGCTGCTGTTCTATTGCCGCCCCGGCTTCGAGTCCGACCTGGCCGCCGAGATCGCCATCAAGGCGGCCGCCCTCGGCTGGCAGGGCTACCCCCTGGCCCAGCCCCAGTCCGGCCATGTCCGCTTCGTGCTGACCGACGAACGTCCCGCCAACGCCCTGCATCGCGATCTGCCACTGGCGTCGCTGGTCTTCGCCCGGCAGAGCCTGGTCGCCCTGGCGCCGCTGGAGGGGCTGTCCCGGGAAGATCGCCTCTCGCCGATCGTCGAGCAGGTGGTGGCCAGCGGCTGGAACTTCGAGTCGCTGTGGCAGGAAACGCCGGACACCAACGACGCCAAGGCGCTGGCCGGGCTGATCAAGGCGCTTCAGCGTCCGCTGGAATCGATCCTCAAGAAGCGTGGCGCCTTGCGCCGCAAGGCGGGCGGTCGACGCTTGCATCTGCTGTGGACCGACGGCGACCGGGTCCAGCTGGGCATGAGCTTCCCCGGTAACCGCAGCGAGCAGCCGGGTGGCATCCGCCGCCTGCGCTTTCCCCACGATGCGCCCAGCCGCTCGACCCTCAAGCTCGAGGAGGCCTGGCACGAATTCGTGCCGCGGGACCAGTGGGAGACGCGCCTGGCCGAGGGCATGCAGGCGGCGGATCTCGGCGCGGCACCGGGCGGCTGGACCTGGCAGCTGGTGCAGCGCGGCATGCAGGTCTATGCCATCGACAACGGCCCCATGGACCGCGGTCTGATGGCGACCGGACTGGTCGAGCACCTGCGCGAGGACGGTTTCGTCTGGGCCCCGCCGATGCGTCTGGACTGGCTGGTCTGTGACATCGTCGACAAACCGGCGAGGGTGATCGACATGTTCGAGCGCTGGCTGGTGAAGCGCTGGTGTCGCGAGGCGGTGTTCAACCTGAAGCTGCCGATGAAGCGGCGCTGGGAGGCGGTGTCGGAGGGACTGGCCCGTCTCGATCGCTCACTGGCGGAGGCAGGGGTGCACGCCGAGATCGCGTGCCGACACCTCTATCACGATCGCGAAGAGGTGACGGTCCACGTCCGGCTGCTCAACTGAGGCGTCAGTAGCTGAGGGTATAGAGGCGAATGCGTTCCTCCTCGGTGAGCAGCGGGTAGAGGTCCTGCATGACCCGGGCGCGCTGTTCGCTGTCGCGCCACTCCTGCCAGGCGCGCAGGTCGCGCCACTTGGTGATCACCATACGCCTGTCCTCATGCCCCATCTCGACCAGGCTTTCGCCGCCGCCGAAGCCCGGGGCCCCGAGCACCTGACGCATGGCTTCGCGGGCGACCTGCTCGTATTCTTCCTCCAGCCCGGGCATGATACGGCGCTCGATAATGATCTTGATCATCCCGCTATTCTCCCTTTCATTCCGTATTACGAGGCGAGGTCATCGATGGTTGATTCCCCGGACTCCCTGCCAACCTGCCAGGCCGAACTGGACACCACCGGGCTCTACTGCCCCGAGCCCATCATGCTGATGCACAACAAGGTGCGGGACATGGCGTCGGGCGAGGTGCTCAAGGTGGTGGCCAGCGATCCGGCAACCACCCGGGACGTACCCAAGTTCTGCAGCTTCCTGGGCCACGAGCTGCTGGCCCAGGAAGAGCGCGACGGCCACTACCTCTACTACATCCGCCTGGGCTGATCGTTCGGATCGGGCCCCGACGCTGCCCTCACGTCTCGTCGCCGCGCTCCGGCGTGTCGGGCATCACCATCAGCGCCAGGGCTTCCAGCGTCTCCGGATCCTCGCGCCGGATGCGATTGGCGATCTGACGTTGGAAGAAGTAGACCACCTGATGGCGGCTGTGGCCGGGATACAGACAGGCATCGCCCGGCAGGATCGGGGTCGTCTCGACGTAGCGTTCGTCGGCCAGCAGGGCCTCCACGGCGCCGTCGCTGTAGAGTCGCCAGCCGAACACCTGCTTGAGCTGCCAGGGCGTGTCGCCCTCGTCCATGCACAGGGCATGGGTGCCCTGGGTCTCGGGCAGCTGCTGGATCAGCGTCGGTGATTCGGTTTCTTCATAGTCGAAGTAGGCGGCGGCCTGCTCGAGCTCCAGCACCTTGTGCTCCGGCGGCAGCTCGAACAGCTCTTCGGTTTCCGGATCCCGGTAGCCGATGAAGTGGCCATGTTCCGGGTCGTCGAGCGCCTGGCAGGGCGTCAGGCGCTCCATCCAGGGCACGAGGCCGACGACGTCTCCGTCGTCACGCAGTCCCCAGGCGAGCAGGGGCATGCCGTAGTAGGCCTCGGGTTCGTCGGGCAGTTGATACACCATCTCCAGGCCATCGAGCTCGGGCGCGAGACGAATCAGGCGTTTGCGAGCCTGCTGGCGTTGGCGCATGGTCTCCAGGTCGATGACCCGGGCGGGGCGAGATGACAGCGGGATACCCATGAAGTCCCTCCAGCGGCGGCTTGATCACGGCATTGGCCCTCGGGCCGGTCGGCAGCGCACGACGTCACTGTCATCCCATCAATAGCACAGACCGATGACCGAGGTTAAGCCCCGGTGGTCAGCGGCAGCGTCGTGCCAGCTCGGCGCGCAGCGCCTGGTGATGCCGGCGAGCCGCCTGGAGGGCGGGCCAGGGCGCTCCGGGCGTTTCCCGCGATAGCCAGCGCTCCCGGTAGCGTTCGATGGCCGGGCGTGGCGCCACCTTCTGGGCCTCCAGCAGGCGTTGAATGGCCGTGAGCCAGTGTCGGGAGGCCTGCGTCAGGCTATCGAGCCAGCTCGTCAGGGAAGGAGGCATCGATGCCTCGAAGGCACCGGCCGCCGGGGCAGGGCAGTGGTCGTCGGCCAGTGCCGTCTCCAGCAGGTCGGAGCCTTCCGTCAGGCGTCGTTCCGCGAGCATCAGGGCGCGCAGCAGCTCGGCGGTCAACGGCCGGTCACGCAGCGTTTTGAGATGCCCTTCCAGGGTGGCGGAATCCGGCACCCAGTCGCGATCGAACTGGTGCAGGGTGGTCTCGCGCAGGTAGGCAAGTGCCGGCAGCTGGGCATCGACCTCGTCCAGAGACTCCGGCGGCAGCGGCGAGCTGGCCCGGGAGAAACTGTCGATCCACTCCTCCGAGGCGAACAGGGCGTTCCAGCTGGCCCGGGGCAGCTGCCCGGTCTTGAGCCGGGTGAGCCGCTCCAGCCGGGCCCGGTGGTCGTCGCCGAGCGTTTGTGGCACCTCGGTGTTCCAGCAGCCGCTCAGGCGGCGCCACAGAGCCAGCTCGTAGAGCCAGCGCTGGCTGGGCGCGGCCACCTTGCCCAGCTGGTTGTTGCGTTCGGCGACCAGGTTAGCGATATGGCAGCCGCGCAGGGCGAAGACGTCGAGCATCCCCTCGCGGGTCTCGGGGATCTCGAACAATCGCGCCTCGGGGCCGGGGAAGTCGCCGATATTGTCGGGCGCGGTGCGCTCCGGCGCGGGCAGATCGAGCGACTCGGCCAGCCCCCGCTGGTAGTCGGCGAGCCGCGTCTCGGCGGGCCCTTCGCCGCAGCCGGCGAGGGCCACAAGGCCGATCAGCAGCGCGCCGAGGCTAGGCCGGTCGGGGCGTGGAATCCTCATCGATGACTGCCTTGCTCCGTCGTCTCAGGCGTTCGCCCAGCAGCAGGGCGGCGACCGTCAGCCCGGCCACCAGCCCGATCCAGTAACCATAGACCCCGAGCGGCTCCACCAGGCCGAACAGGCCATGGTCGCCGAGCCAGTGGCCGCCGCCGAGGCCGACCAGCCAGAAGGCGATCAGGGTGATCACCATGATGATCCTGGTGTCCTTGTAGCCACGCAGCGCGCCGGCCAGGTTGGCCTGCAGCGAGTCCGAGATCTGGTAGATCATGGCCAGGCCCACCAGCGACAGGGTCAGCCGCGCGACGGCCGGGTCGTGGGTGTAGAGGCCGATCACCGGCTCGGCGGTGAACCACAGCAGCAGACAGTTGAACAGCGCCACCGCGAGGGCGATCAGCATGCCATTCCATGCCACCAGGCGCGCGGCCTCGGGACGTCCCTGGCCCAGCACGTTGCCGACCCGCACCGTCAATGCCATGCCCAGCGACAGCGGCAGCATGAACAGCAGGCCGGTGTAGTTCAGGGCCACCTGGTGCGCCGCCACCACAACCTCGCCGAGGCTGGCGATGAACAGCGCGATCAGCGTGAACAGCGTCACCTCCATGAAGATCGCCAGGCCGATCGGCACGCCCACGTAGAGCAGCTCCAGGATCGACCGCCACCGCGGTGGCGTCGGCGAGTGCCACAGCTCGACGTCGCCATAGGCTCGGCTGCGCCGGGTGTAGGCGACCATGGCCAGGCACATCACCCACATCGACAGCGCGGTGGCGATGCCGCAGCCCACCGCCCCCAGTGCCGGCAGGGCCGTGATCGGTGCCGGCAGCCAGCCGCCCAGCAGGGCTTCGAGCCCCGGGCCACCGTAGATCAGCAGGTAGTTGCTGGGCACGTTGACGGCGAGCCCCAGCAGGCTGATCCACAGCGCCGGGCGGGTATGGTTCATGCCGTCGGAGAAGGCGCGTAACGCCATGAACAGCCCCACCGCCGGCAGCCCCAGGGCCACGGCGCCCAGATAGCCCGCGGCGCGCTCGGCCACCGCCTCGGGCACCTCCATCAGGTGAAATACCGGCATCACCGCCGTCCACAGGAGTACCGCCGCGATCACGCCCATCACCAGGCCGATCCACAGCGCCTGGTGCACCTGCGGGCGAATGCCGTCCCGGCGTTCGGCGCCGAGCAGCTGCGCTACCACCGGGGTCAGGCCCATGAGGGTGCCGGTCATCAGCAGCATCAGCGGCATCCACAGGCTGGAACCCACCGAGACGGCGGCCAGGTCGGTGGCGCTGAGCCGCCCGGTCATCATCACGTCCACCGTGCTCATGGCGGCCTGGGCGAGCTGGGCGCCGCAGATCGGCAGCGCCAGGCGAATCAGCGGGCGGGTTTCCGTGCGTGTGGTGGCGAGCAGCCGAGGAATGAACTGGGCCAAGAATCATGCTCCATGGAAAGGTCGGCCCCCGTGCTCCATGCAATCGGGGAGAGCGCGCTAGTCTAGCAGCCCCCTCGGCGCCTCGCCGCCGTGGCGTGCCGGGCGCGTCATGCCGCGGCGGTGAATCGGCGCTATACCTAGAGAAGGAGGCCGCGACGGCGGCCGTCGTGATCCAGCGCAGGCGCGAGTCGCCGGGAGGTGCGAGATGAACGATCACGATATCGATGCCACGGGGCGGGGCGAACCGGAGCGGGCCGAGGCGGCCGTCCGGGCGCTGGTTTCACGCCTCCACGGGCGCCTGACACGCCCGGATCATCCCGAGTATGACGCGGCGCGTAGGGTCTATAATGCGCAGCACGACCGTCACCCGGCGCTGATCGTCCAGGCGGCGGACACCGCCGACGTGACGGCCACCCTCGAGGCCGCCCGGAGCACGGGGCTGGCGCTGGCGGTGCGCGGCGGCGGGCACAGCGTGGCGGGCTACGGCACCTGCGACGAAGGCCTGGTGCTCGACCTCGGCGGCCTGAACGATTGCCGGGTCGATCCCGAGGCGCGCACCCTGCGCGCCGGCGGTGGTGCGACCTGGGCCGATCTCAACCGGGCCGCGGCGGCCTTCGGCTTGGCGACGCCGGGCGGCATCGTGTCCACCACCGGCATCGCCGGGCTGACGCTGGGTGGCGGGCTCGGCTATCTGAACCGGCGCTTCGGCCTCGCCTGCGACAACCTGATCGCCGCCGATGTCGTCACCGCGGACGGCGCATGCCTGACTTGCCGCGAGGACGCCCATGCCGAGCTGTTCTGGGCGCTGCGCGGCGGCGGCGGCAACTTCGGCGTGGTGACGGCCTTCGAGTATCGCCTGCACGAGGTCCCGGACATCCTCGGTGGCCCGACCTTCTATCCGCTCGACGGTGAGGTGATCCGCCGCTACCGGGAGCGGATCTGTGAGGCACCCGAGGCCCTGGGCGCGCTGCTGGCCATCACGCCGGGGCCGCCGCTGCCGTTTCTGCCCGAGGCCTGGCACGGTCGGCCGATGGCGGCGGTGCTGAGCTGCTGGAGCGGGCCGGAACAGGACGATGCCCGGATCGGCGAGTGGCTGGCCGACCTCGGCGAGATTCAGGGGCAGGCGCTGCGGCGCATGCCGTACCCGACCATCAACACCCTGTTCGACGAGCTGCTGCCGCCGGGGCTGCATCATTACTGGAAGGGCTGCTTCTCCGGGCCGCCCACGGACGAGGCGATCGCGGTGCACCTGGACTTCGGGGCCCGGCTGCCCAGCGCGGAAACGGCGACCCTGCTGTTCCCCCTCGACGGGGCCAGCGGCCGGGTCGAGGCCGGGGCCACCGCCTTCGCCTATCGCGATGCCGGCTTCGCCACGGCACTGGGCCCGAGCTGGTCCGACCCCGCAGACAGCGAGCGCAACATCGCCTGGGGGCGGGACTACTATCGTGCCCTGCGGCCCTACACCGACGGCGGCGGCTACGTGAACTTCATGGCCGACGACGACGGCCATCGGGTCGCCGACAACTATCGCCAGCACTACGACCGTCTGGCCCGCCTCAAGGCCCGCGTCGACCCCGGCAACCTGTTTCGGTTGAACCACAACATCCCGCCGGTCGACCGGGTCGCATGAGGGGAAATGGCGGCCGCGAGAGATGGGTGAAGGCGAAGCGCACGGAGCATGGCAGGCACCTGACCTGGCGGTTTTCGCCGCCGGGCCGGCCTCGCTATACTGTGCCGCCCATTCACGACCCGCCGGAGCCCGCGTGAGCCACCGCCTCGAGGATGTCATCGCCCTGTTCGACGGCCTCTTCCTGCCCGCCTGCAACACCCGCCTGGTGCGCGGCGGCGACGAGCCGCTGTACCTGCCCGCCGATGCCGAGACGCCCTGGCATCGGGTGATCTTCGCCCGCGGCTTCTACGCCAGCGCGCTGCACGAGATCAGCCACTGGTGCATCGCCGGCGCGCGGCGCCGCAAGCTCGAGGACTACGGCTACTGGTACCTGCCCGACGGCCGCGACGCCGACCAGCAGCGCGACTTCGAGGCGGTGGAGGTAGCGCCCCAGGCGCTGGAGAGTCTGTTCGCCGCCGCCTGCGGCCATCGCTTCCAGGTCAGCGTGGACAACCTGGGCGAGGTGGAGGTCGACCGGGAAGGCTTCGCCGAGCGGGTCGCGGCGCGGGCGGCGCGCTACGAGCGGGAAGGCCTGCCGGCCCGGGCCGAGGCCTTCCGCACCGCGCTGGCGGTCTTCTACGGCCAGGGCCGAGAGAGAGGCGAGGGCGCGCCGCTCGAGGCGGCGCTGGTGGCGGGCCGGGCGTGTCTCGAACGCCGTGAGGCGCCCGCCGCCGAGCCCGCCTGACGGTCTCGTCGCTGTCTCAGAGCTCGGCGTTGCCGAGCCGCTGATGCAGCGTCAGCATCACCTGGATCTCCTCCTCGGGGCGCAGCGGTTCGAGCCCCAGCTCGCCGAACAGCTCGCCGCGGGCGCGGGACCAGTCGCCGGGCGCCAGCTCGGCATAGAGGCTCTCGGCCGGGGCCAGCTCGACGAACGGGTCCAGCCCGTAGGTCTCGAACAGCCGCGACAGCGCCGCCTCGTCGTCGCCGACGCCGGCGGTGTAGAGGGTGGCGTTGAAGTGGTCGGTCTCCAGCTCGCGGATCACGTCCAGCGGGCTCACGCCCATGCTGGAGAGCTCCTCCAGGCTGTAGGCGCCCAGCGAGACCAGCTCGTCGTCCAGCCACTCGTCGTCGGGCTGGATCAGGGTGTGCTTGACGCGGCCATCGGGCAGGGTCCAGGCGATGGACAGCGGCAGGTCGCCGTCGTCGCCGGTCTCGATGGCGATGAACGCAGGCAGATCATCCATTCTGTTGCCCCTCCTCGCGGGCAGGCTCGTCGAGGCCGAAGAAGGCCCGGGCGGTGGCGGTGGTGATGCGGGCCAGGTCGGCTTCCGTGTCGCCGCGCCAGTGGGCGATCTCGCGCACGATCCAGGGCAGCAGCGCCGGCTCGTGGCGTCTGCCCTTGAGTTTGGCAGGTAAATTGCGCGGCAGCAGGTAGGGGCAGTCGGTTTCCACCATCAGCCGCTCGGCGGGAATCGCCCCCACCAGCTCGCGCAGGTGATGGCCGCGGCGCTCGTCGCACAGCCAGCCGGTCAGGCCGATGTGCAGGTCGAGGTCCAGGTAGCCGTAAAGGGTGTCGCGGTCGGCGGTGAAGCAGTGCACCACCGCCTTCGAGATGTCGTCGCGCCAGGCGTGCAGCATCTCGCGCATGCGCGGCCCGGCGTCGCGCTCGTGGAGGAACAGCGGCAGGCCGCTCTCGGCGGCCAGCGTAAGCTGCGCCTCGAAGGCGTGCTGCTGCTCGGCCGGCGTCGAGAAGTTGCGGTTGAAGTCCAGGCCGCATTCGCCCACCGACACGACCTCCGGCTGGCGGTGGAGCTCGCGCATCGCGGCCTCGAGCTCGGCGTTCCAGCGGCTGGCGTCATGGGGATGCACGCCGGCGGTGGCATACAGCCCCGGGTAGCGGCGCGCCAGGGTCACGGCCTGCTCGGCGTGCTCGCGGTCGGTGCCGGTGAGGATCAGCGTGTCGACGCCGGCGGCGCGAGCGCGCTGGATCGTCGCCTCGAGGTCGCGGGCGAAGCTCTCGTGGGTCAGGTTGGCGCCGATGTCCACCAGCGGGGCCGGCGAACGGAATCTCAGCGCCTCGGGCAGCACGTCGTCGAAGGGGGGCGTGGCGTCGGCCAAGGCGAAGCTCTCCTCTGGGCGGTTCGTCTAGCGCGCGGGAAACGGGCGCGCATTGTACCCGCGGAGGGTGGGGTGGGGCCACGTCGGGGCAGGCATGCGTTACACTGGCGGCTTGATCGAACGATGAGGTGAATGCGTGACCCTGCTACGTCTGGAACAGCTGCAACTGGCCTACGGCACCCATGTGCTTCTCGACGGCGCCGATCTGGTGCTGGAGAAGGGCGAGCGTCTGGCGCTGGTGGGCCGCAACGGAACCGGCAAGTCGACCCTGCTCAAGCTGGTGTCGGGCGAGAGCCTGCCCGACGGCGGCACCATCTGGCGCGCGCCCGGCCTCAAGATCGGCGTGCTCGCCCAGGACCTGCCCGCCGCCTCCGGCGAGACCATCTTCGACGTGGTCGCCCAGGGCCTGCCCGAGGCCGGCGAGCTGCTGTCCGAGTATCACCATCTGGTGCAGCAGGCCGAGCCCGACATGACGCGGATGGCCCAGCTACAGACCCGCCTCGAGGCCATCGACGGCTGGTCCTTCCACCAGCGCATCGACGTGGTGCTGACGCGCCTGGGGCTGCCGGCGGATGCCGCCATGGCGGACCTCTCCGGCGGCTGGCGGCGGCGCGTGGCGCTGGCGCGGGCGCTGGTGGTCGAGCCCGACCTGCTGCTGCTCGACGAGCCCACCAACCACCTGGACCTGGACACCATCGCCTGGCTGGAGGAACAGCTGTCCGCCTTCAACGGCGCGGTGCTGTTCATCACCCACGACCGCGCCTTCCTGTCGCGGCTGGCCACCAACATCCTCGAGCTCGACCGCGGCCGCCTGGGGCGCTATCCCGGCGACTACGCCAAATACCAGGAGCAGAAGACCCACGAACTCGAGGTCGAGGCCCGCGAGAACGCCGAGTTCGACAAGAAGCTGGCCCAGGAAGAGGCGTGGATCCGCCAGGGCATCAAGGCTCGTCGGACCCGCAACGAGGGCCGCGTGCGCGCCCTGCAGCAGATGCGTCGCGACCGCGGCGAGCGTCGCGAGCGCCAGGGCCGCGCCAGCCTCTCGGTGGACACCGGCGAGCGCAGTGGCAAGCGGGTGGTGGAGCTGTCTCACGTCACCCAGTACTACGACGGCGAGGCGGTCATTCGCGACCTCAACCTCGAGATTCAGCGCGGCGACCGCATCGGCCTGATCGGCCGCAACGGCGCCGGCAAGACGACCCTGCTCAAGATCCTGCTCGGCGAGCTCGAGCCCAGCGAGGGGCAGGTGCGGATGGGCACCAAGCTGCAGGTGGCCTACTTCGACCAGCTGCGCGCCGGCCTCGAGCCGGAGAAGACGGTCTACGACAACGTCGCCCAGGGCAGCGACCGGCTCACCGTGGGCGGCCGCGATCGCCATGTGATGAGCTACCTGCAGGACTTCCTGTTCACCCCGGAGCGCGTGCGCCAGCCGGTCAAGGCGCTGTCCGGCGGCGAGTCCAACCGCCTGCTGCTGGCCAAGCTGTTCACCCAGCCGGCCAACGTGCTGGTGCTCGACGAGCCGACCAACGACCTGGACGTGGAGACTCTGGAGCTGCTCGAGGAGCTGCTGCTCGACTTCGACGGCACTCTGCTGCTGGTGTCCCACGACCGCGCCTTCATGGACAACGTGGTGACCAGCGTGCTGGCCTTCGAGGGCCAGGGCTGCGTGCGCGAGTACGTGGGCGGCTACCACGACTGGGTGCGCCAGGGTGGCAAGCTGCCACCGGCGCCCTGGGAGGGGGCGGCCCGTCAGGCGGCGGAGCCGGTCGCCGAGCAGGCCCCGGCGGCGAGCGAACCGGCCGCATCGGCCAGCGAGAGCGAGGCGACGGCCAAGGCCGCGCCGAAGCGCGTCAAGCTGTCCTACAAGCTGCAGCGCGAGCTGGACGGCCTGCCGGCGGAGATCGAGCGCCTGGAGGCGGCGGTGGCCGACTTCGAGGAGCAGGTCGGCGATCCGGCCTTCTACCAGCAGGACAGCGAGACGGTCACCGCGACGCTGCAGGCGCTGAACGACCGGCAGGAAGCGCTCGAAACCGCGATGGAGCGGTGGATGGAGTTGGAGGCGATGGCGGCCGGCGAAGCCTGAGGGATTCGCTATTGCGCTCGATGATCCACAGGGATGTGGGAAGTGCATAGGTTTGTCGGGAACAAACCTGGCGATCTTGACCGCCGGCGGTACCGGGGCGCCGGTCCGATCGGAATCCTCATGTGGCAGGCTGCCTTCCGGTTGGCTCGGAACCTTCGCTCGATTCTGCGCTCCGGCAGCGGTCAACCTATCTTCGCTCATGACGCGAATCTTGGACACTGCCCAGCGAACACAGTGGAGTGTCTGCTAAAGCAGAAAGGCGCCCCTGGGGCGCCTTTCGTATGCATCGTGCGATGTACCGGAGAGGCTTACTCCTCGGATTCGCCGTCCTTGCCGACCCGCACCGCCAGCACGTCGCACTGGGCGCCATGCAGGACGCCGGTGGAGGTGGAGCCCAGCAGCAGCGCGAAGCCGTGGCGACCGTGGGAGCCGACCACGATCAGGTCGACGTTCTGCTCCTCGGCGAAGCGGTGGATCTCGGTGTCGGGCATGCCCACCACCACGTGCTGGTTCTCCTTGGCCACGTGGGCATCGGCGATCTCGGACAGGCGCTGCTTGGCGTGCTCATCGAGCTGATCCTGAATGCTGGTGAGATCCATGGGAATGTCGCCGCCGTAGGCGAAGCCGAGAGGCTCGAGGGTATGCATGATGGAGAGCCTGGCCTCGTTGCGGTCGGCGATCTGCATCGCCCGCTCCAGCACCTTGTGGGAATCCTTGGTCAGGTCGACGGCGACCAGGACGTGACGATACTCGTTGCTCATGGCATTGCCTCCGGCGGATGGTCCAGGGTAGGTGGCTGCCTCCCACTCTAGGACGCACGGTGAGACAAGACAACGACTTGCATCAAGAGAGGAGCGGAAAACGCTTATGGTCTGGTTGATCATTGCCGCCGTCGTCGGGCTGGTGTTCGCGCCGGCGATGTGGCTTCGCCCGAGCCCCCGGGAGCAGCGCGCCACGACGCTGCGCGAGGCGGCCAGACAGGCCGGGATCCAGGTGCGTCTCGACCCGTCGCCGCTTCACCAGGACGACCGGCGGCGTCCCGCCTATCGCTGGGTCTATCCGCCCCGTCGGCGAGGCCCCGACTTCCTGCTGCTGCGCGACGCCGAGGCCAGCGATGCCCTGAAGCCCTTCATCGAGGGCTGGCGCTGGCGCAAGGAACCGCTGCATGCGTTGCCGGCCGCCGTGCGGGGCCGTTTCGAGGCGCTGCTGGCACGCCTTCCCGCGGACGCGGTAGCGGTGGAGTCGAGCGCCGAGGCGCTGATCCTGTGGTGGGATGAATCGCTGGGGACGGAGGCCTTCGCGGCCATGGCCGCCGACATGGACGAGCTGCGCGATGGCCTCGCGGGGCGGCCGGACCGCCCCGAACGGCAGCCCGATCTTGGGCCACCGCGCGGCTAGCGCGGTGCCTGGGCATCGTCCGTCCAGGGCGGAGGCGGGGCCTGGACGAGGAGCGGCGTCAGCCTTCTTCCCGGGCCTGGATGGCCAGCCCGTTGGCCTCGATGCGGCCCAGCAGGTCGCCCAGCTGTTCGACCTCCTCGTCGGACAGGCCCGCCAGCATCTCTTCCCGGATCTCGCTGACCACGTTGTCGATGCGCTCGAGCAGCGGCATCGCCTCGTCGGTGAGCATGATGCGCTTGGTGCGCCGGTCCTTGTCGCAGGGGCAGCGTTTGACCAGCCCCTGCTCGGCGAGCTGGTCGAGGGTGCGGACCAGCGACGGCGCCTCGACCCCGATGGTCCGCGCCAGGTCGCATTGGGGCTGGTCATCGCCCATCTGCCACAGATGGTAGAGCGTGACCCAGCGTGTCTGGGTCAGCCCCTCGGGGGCCAGACGACGATCGATGACCGCGCGCCACAGGCGCGGCAGTCGAGCAAGGGTGAAACCGATGTTCTGTTGCATGAGTGTCTGCACAAACGATGAATCTGATGGGATTGTCCGGAGCTCCGGAGTGTAATGCAAGCCGTTAGCACTCTACGGTGCTTCCGCCGGCCGGGCGATGAGGCGCCGCAGGTCGAGCCCCGGCAGCCCGACCGGCAGGCGGATACGACCATCGGCTAAGGTCGCCTGTTCCGGCGTGTCGCTGACCCGGAAACGCAGCACGCCGATCCGCTGGCCGCTGGCGGTCATCACGTCCACTCGCCAGCGGCCCGATGCTTCCTTCGGGAAGTGACGCTTGTGCGTCCAGGCCCGGTAGCCTGCCTCGCGGCCGCCCTGAATCTGCAGCGGGATGCGATCGATCAGCCGGCCGTCATGACGCCATTCGTGCACGACCTTCTCCTCCAGGCCCCGCGGGGCGTGAATCGCCGTGTAGGCGTAGAGCCCGTGAGCGGCCAGCGCCTGCGGGGTGAGCCGCAGGCCGCCCTCTGGCGTGCGGGTCTGTTCGTCGAAGCCGGGCGACAGCGCATGGCCCGAGAGCCACAGGCTGGCCGGCGGCACCCAGGCGCGTCCCAGCCAGCCGAGGCCGGCCAGCAGCGGCAGCAGCACCAGCATGGCCAGCCAGCGGGCGGTGTTCATCGGCCGCAGCAGCTGCATCAGGCTCGGCAGGCTGAAGACCATCATGGCGATCAGCGCGATGATCAGGCTCTCGCCGGTGGTCAGGTGCAGCACCGTCGGCAGCGTCACCAGCACCACCAGGAACACGCACTGGGCGTGGAAGGCGAAGTAGAGCCAGCGGTGGCGGGCGGCCAGGCGGTAGTAGAGCGGGTCGAGGATCGACAGCAGCGCGAGCCCCACCATCAGCGCCGTGAACAGCGCCTGGCCGCTGGTCCAGACGGTCGTCGCCAGCAGGAACGGCAGGGTGAAGAACAGTGTCTCCTGGTGGACCATCTGGGCGATGAAGGTGGTGATGCCGCGCGGCAGGGCGGGATAGCCCCGGTGGGTCAGCCAGCGGGCGATCAGACTCTCCGTGAGCAGCAGCACCCAGGCCACCAGCATGCCGAGCGCCAGGGCGGCCCCCAGCCACTGCTGGCGCTCCACCAGGAAGAAGCTCGCCGCGCCGGCCGCGAAAGCCACCGGCGGCCACAGCCAGTGCCAGCGGCGGGCGCGTTCCGCCACGCGGGTGAAGCGGTGGTGCCAGCCCTCGAGGCGGGAGGCACGGGAATCGGGGGGCGGTGGCAGGCGGTCGGCAGTCATGGGCGCATCCTAGCAGGGTGCCGCCGGTGGCGGGAGTCGCCGGGAAGCGACGCCGATCGCCTCGAACAGGGCTTGACGCTCCTCGTGGACTGGCCCAAGCTGATGGAATCAAACGGCCGTATGAATTTCTGCACGGAGATTCGTGGATGATCTACCAAGGCAATGCCATCACCGTGGCGCGCGACGATGACGCCGTCGCCACCCTGACCCTCGACCACCGCGACGAGTCGGTCAACACCCTGTCGTCGACGGTGGTCGGCGAGCTCGCCGAGGCGGTGGAGGCGCTCCGCGCCGAATCCGGCCTCGAAGGGCTGATCGTGACCAGCGCCAAGGAGGCCTTCGTCGTTGGCGCCGACATCACCGAGTTCCATGGCATGTTCGAGCGCGGGGAAGACGAGATCCGTACCATGCTCGAGCGGGTGCACAGCATCTTCAATGCCATCGAGGATCTGCCGTTTCCCACCGTCACCGCCCTCAACGGCCTGGCGCTGGGTGGCGGCTGCGAGCTGGCCTTGACCACCGACTTTCGGGTGATGAGCGATTCGGCCCAGCTCGGCCTGCCGGAAACCAAGCTGGGCATCCTGCCGGGCTGGGGTGGCTGCGTGCGACTGCCGCGACTGATCGGTGCCGACAACGCCATCGAGTGGATCGCCGGCGGGACCCAGAACAAGGCCGACGAGGCGCTTCGTATGGGTGCCGTGGATGCCGTGGTGCCCGGCGAGTCGCTGCAGGAGGCGGCCCGCGATCTGCTCGATCGCGCCCGCCGCGGCGAGCTCGACCACGAGGCCCGGCGCACCGAGAAGCGTTCGCCCCTCGGGCTCGACGCCATCGAGCAGATGATGGTCTTCGAGACCGCCAAGGGCTACGTGGCCGGCAAGGCCGGGCCGCACTACCCGGCGCCGATCGAGGCGATCAAGGTGATCCAGAAGGGCGCCGGCGAGACCCGCGAGCGCGCCCAGGCGATCGAGGCCGCGTCCTTCGCCAAACTGGCGAAGACCGACGTCTGCTACAACCTGGTGGGGCTGTTCCTCAACGACCAGGCGGTCAAGAAGGCCGGCGGTCGCTATGCCAAGCAGGCGCGCCCCGTCGAGCGGGCCGCGGTGCTGGGCGCCGGCATCATGGGCGGCGGCATCGCCTACCAGAGCGCCTCCAAGGGCACGCCGATCCTGATGAAGGACATCAAGGCCGAGGCCATCGACCTCGGCCTCAAGGAGGCCCGCAAGCTGTTCGCCAAGCAGGTCGAGCGAAAGAAACTTACCACCGAGCAGATGGCCGAGCGGCTGACTCACATTCGCCCGACGCTGTCCTACGGCGACTTCGGCGAGGTCGACCTGGTGGTCGAGGCCGTGGTGGAGAACCCCAAGGTCAAGGGCGCGGTGCTGGCCGAGGCCGAGGCGGCGCTGGGTGACGATGCCATCCTCGCCTCCAATACCTCGACCATCTCCATCACCCGGCTGGCCGAGCACCTGAAGCGCCCCGAGCAGTTCTGCGGCATGCACTTCTTCAACCCGGTGCACCGCATGCCGCTGGTGGAGGTGATCCGCGGCGAGAAGACCGGTGACGCCGCCGTGGCGGCCACCGTCGCCTACGCCCGCCAGATGGGCAAGACGCCGATCGTGGTCAACGATTGCCCGGGGTTTCTGGTCAACCGCATCCTGTTCCCCTACTTCGGCGGCTTCAGCGCCCTGGTGGCCCAGGGCGCCGACTTCCGCCGGGTCGACAAGGTGATGGAGCGCTTCGGCTGGCCGATGGGGCCGGCCTACCTGCTCGATGTGGTGGGCATGGATACCGCGCTGCACGCCGGCGAGGTGATGGCCGAAGGCTTCCCCGAGCGCATGGGCGAGATGAGTGGCGGCGTGATCCCGCTGATGGTCGAGCACGAGCGCCTCGGCCAGAAGAATGGCAAGGGCTTCTACGCCTACGAGGAAGACAGGAAGGGCAAGCCCCAGAAGGTCGAGGACGACGAGGCGCTGGCGCTGGTGCGGCAGGTGGCCGAGGGCGAGCGGGAGTTCTCCGACGAGGCGATCATCGCGCGGATGATGGTGCCGCTGTGCCTGGAGGCGGTGCGCTGCCTCGAGGACGGCATCGTCGGCAGTGCCGCCGAGGCCGACATGGCGCTGATCTACGGCATCGGCTTCCCGCCGTTCCGCGGCGGGGCGCTGCGCTACATCGATGCCATGGGGGCGGAGGCCTTCGTCGCCCAGGCGGACGAGCTCGCCGCCGAGCTGGGGCCGCTCTACGCGCCCACCGACGGGCTGCGCGAGATGGCGCGCAGCGGCCAGCGCTTTCACCGCGACGCCGACCCGGCCTGATTCACAGGGAGACAGTATCGATGAGTTTGCATCCGAGAGACATCGTGGTGGTCGACGGCGTGCGCACCGCCATGGCCCGGGCCAGGAACGGCGCCTTCCGCCACGTGCGCGCCGAGAACCTGTCCGCCGCCGTCATGCAGGCGCTGTTCGACCGCCACCCGGGGCTCGACCCGAAAGAGGTCGACGACGTCATCTGGGGCTGCGTGAACCAGACCCTGGAGCAGGCCATGAACATCGCCCGTAACGCGGCGATCATGACCGGCATCCCGCGCAGCGTGCCCGCCCAGACCGTCAACCGGCTGTGCGGCTCCTCGATGAGCGCGCTGCACATCGCCGCGGCCAACATCCGCGCCGGCATGGGCGACGTCTACGTGATCGGCGGTGTCGAGCACATGGAGCACGTGCCCATGACCCATGGCATCGACGTCAATCCGGCGGCCAGCAAGCACGCTGCCAAGGCGGCGATGATGATGGGCCTGACCGCCGAGCTGTTGGGCAAGATGCATGGCATTTCGCGCGAGGATCAGGACGCCTTCGGCGTGCGCTCCCACCGGCTGGCCAGGGAGGCCCGGGAAGGTGGCGGCTTCGACCGCGAGATCGTCGGCGTCGAGGGCCACGACGCGCGCGGCTACCGGGTGCGGGTCGACCGTGACGAGGTGATCCGCGACGACGCCAGCCTCGATGCGATGGCCGAGCTCAAGCCGGCCTTCGACCCGAAGAACGGCACCGTCACCGCCGGCACCTCCTCGGCGCTGTCGGTGGGTGCCAGCGGCATGGCGGTGATGAGCGCCGAGCGCGCCGAGGCGTTGGGCCTCGAGCCCATCGCCCGAGTGCTCTCCACCGGGGTGGCGGGCTGCGACGCCTCGATCATGGGCTACGGTCCGGTGCCGGCCTCGAAGAAGGCGCTGAAGGCGGCGGGGCTTACCATGGACGATATCCAGACCGTGGAACTCAACGAGGCCTTCGCCGCTCAGTCGCTGCCGGTGCTCAAGGACCTGGGCCTGCGCGACCGCATGGACGAGGCGGTCAACCTGCACGGCGGCGCCATCGCCCTGGGCCATCCGCTGGGCTGTTCCGGGGCGCGCATCTGCACCACTCTGCTCAACGTGATGCGCGAGCGCGATACCCGTCTCGGCCTCGCTACCATGTGCATCGGCATGGGGCAGGGCGTGGCCACGGTGTTCGAGCGCCTCCGCTGACGACGGCAGCGCTTCCGCGAAGTGGCTCTCCATGACGACGGCACCCTGCGGGGTGCCGTCGTCGTTTTTGCTCAGTCGTTGCCGGTCTGCTGGAGCTGCTGCACCGAGGCGACCAGGTCATTGAAGCGCTCGCCCTGGACCTGGACGTGGGACTCGATCTCGGCCTCGGCGCGCCGCTCGTCGCCGGCGGCGATGGCGTCCAGCACCGCCTCGTGCTCCGCCAGCGAGCGCTCCGGACGGTGGCGCAGGTGCAGCTGCATGCGCCGGTAGGGCTGCAGTACCGCGTGCAGTCGCGTGGCCTCCTGGGCCAGGAAGGTGTTGTGGCTGGCCTCGTAGATGCGCTGGTGGAAGACGCTGTTCTCGTAGTAGTAGCCGTTGGCATCGCCGGCCTCGGCCATGCGCCGGCAGGCCTCGTGGGCCTCGCGCAGCGCCTCCAGTTCCTCGGCGCCGATGCGTCGCGCCGCCAGCCGCGCGCACATGCCTTCCAGTTCGGCCATCACCTCGAACCGCTCCACCAGCTCGGCCACGCTGAGCTGGGTCACGAAGGTGCCGCGCTTCGGCACCACCTTCACCATGCCCGACATCGCCAGCTGCTGGATCGCCTCGCGGACCGGCGTGCGCGAGCAGTCGTACTCCCGCTCCAGCGCCTCCGGATCGAGGCGCGCTCCGGGCGGGTAGCGTCCCTTGATGATGGCGTCTTCCAGCAGGTCGCGCAGTCGCTGCGCCTGGGAAACCTTGCTCATTTGCTGTCCTCCCGCTTGACACAACTATATCTTGGACCTACCTGTTATATATAACAACTCGGCGTCATGTATTCCATGTGCCGAATCAACGCCACCGCAAGCACGGCTCTGGTCTCTGGAGGACGCGGCATGAAGATGAACATGGATTTCCTGGAAGGCCTGCTGTCGAGCGTGGCCCGTCGGGCCCGCCAGCGCCCGGGCGGCGAACGCTCCCCGCGGCGTGGACGTGAGGCGGCGCCATGCGGCGTCGGTGAGCTCACCTCGGCCTGCGACGCCCTGCTGGCCGGAGGCGGCGGCGAAGCCTCGCAGATCCTGGTCGCCCAGCGGGTGCTCAGCGGCTATGCCGCCCTGGATGCGGAGGCGCGCCGTGACTTCCTGGCCCGGCTCGCCGAGCGCCACGGCGCGCGCCCCGAGGCGATCCATGCCGCCTACTCGGCCTATCGCGAGGGCGAGGACGAGGCCGGTCTGAGGGCGCTGATCGAGGCCTGCGAGCCGCCGCGCCAGGAGCTGCTGCGCCGCCTCAACCTGTGCCCCGGCGGCACCTTCGAGCTGGTCAAGATGCGCGCCGACCTGCTGGGGCATCTCGGCGAGGCGCCGGCGCTGGCCGGTCTCGACGAGGACTTTGCGCACCTGTTCGCGTCCTGGTTCAACCGCGGCTTCTTGGTGCTCAGGAGCATCGACTGGAACACCCCGGCGGCGGTGCTCGAGAAGCTGATCCGCTACGAGGCGGTGCACGAGATTCAGGACTGGAACGATCTGCGTCGGCGCCTCGACCCCGAGGACCGGCGCTGCTACGCCTTCTTCCATCCGGCCATCGGCGACGAGCCGCTGATCTTCGTCGAGGTGGCGCTGTGTCGCGGCATTCCCGGCAATATCCAGACGCTGCTGGCCGGCGGCGACGAGGTGGCGCCCCAGGACGCCGACACCGCGGTGTTCTACAGCATCAGCAACTGCCAGGCCGGCCTGAAGGGCATTTCCTTCGGCAACTTCCTGATCAAGCAGGTGGTGCAGGAGCTCCAGCGCGAGCTGCCCGAGCTCGCCAACTTCGTGACCCTGTCGCCGGTGCCGGGCTTCGCCAAATGGCTGGCGGAGCGGCGCGAGGCCGGCGAGTGCCGGCTGTCGTCCGAGGCCGCCGATGCCCTCGACGCCACCGCCTGGCGCGACGACCCGGCGGCCAGGGAGGCGCTCGAGCCCGAGCTCACGGCGCTGGCCGCCCACTATCTCACCGAGGCCAAGCAGCGCCACGGCCTGCCCCGCGATCCGGTGGCGCGCTTCCACCTGGGCAACGGGGCGAGCCTGCACCGCCTGAACTGGCCCGCCGACATCTCCGCCAAGGGCTGCCGTCAGGCCCATGGCCTGATGGTCAACTACCGCTACGAGCCGGACCGCATCGAGCAGAACCACGAGGCCTACAGCCGCGAGGGCAGCGTGGTCTGCGCCGGCGACATCCAGCGCCAGGCCAGGCGTGCCCAGCCGCTGCTGGCCGCGCCGGCCGATGCCTGATTCCCCCGATTTCCCCACGATCACGAGGACGACTGCCATGCACAATCACAATCTGTTCCTGCAGTTCGAGGCCCACTTTCGCCAGACGCCGGACAAGACGCTGATCGATACCCCCGAGGGGCGGCGCTACTCGTATGCCGAGATGCTCGAGACCTCGCAGCGCCTGGCCGGGGTGCTGCAGTCCCTCGACGTGCAGCCCGGCGACCGGGTGGCGGTGCAGGTCGACAAGAGCCCCGAGGCGATCATGCTCTACCTGGCCTGCCTGCAGGCCGGTGCGGTCTACCTGCCGCTCAACACCGGCTATACCGGCGCCGAGATCGAGTTCTTCCTGGGCGACGCCGCGCCGCAGCTCTACGTGTGCCCGGCGTCGCGGGCGTCGGACGCCAACCGCTTCTACCAGGAGGGGTTGGTGGTTCACGTGGAGAGCCTGGGCACGGCCGGCGACGGCAGCCTGATGGAGCGTGCCGCCGACGCGGAGCCGATGACCGAGATCGCCTGCCTCGAGGCCGATGACCTGGCGGCGATCCTCTACACCTCCGGCACCACCGGGCGTTCCAAGGGGGCGATGCTCAGCCACGCCAACCTGGCCTCCAACAGCCGGGCGCTGGCCGAGGCCTGGCGTTTCACCGCCGACGACCACCTGCTGCATGCGCTGCCGATCTTCCATACCCACGGGCTGTTCGTGGCCTGCAACATCGTGCTCACGGTGGGCGCCTCGATGACCTTCCTGCCCAGGCTCGACGTCGAGCAGCTGCTCGACCTGATGCCCCGGGCCACGGTGCTGATGGGCGTGCCGACCTTCTACACCCGGCTGCTGCAGTCGCCGCGGCTGGATCGCGAGGTCGTGGCCAACATGCGGCTGTTCGTCTCCGGCTCGGCGCCGCTGCTGGCTGAGACTCATGATCAATTCCGAGAGCGCACCGGCCATGTCATCCTCGAACGCTATGGCATGACCGAGACCAACATGAACACCTCCAATCCCTACGACGGCGAGCGGCGCCCCGGCACGGTCGGCTTCCCGCTGCCGGGCAGCGAGGTGCGCATCACCGACCGCGACAGCGGCGCCGAGCTGCCCCGCGGCGAGACCGGGCTGGTGGAGGTACGCGGCGACAACGTCTTCCGGGGCTACTGGCAGATGCCGGAGAAGACCCGCAGCGAGTTCCGCGACGACGGCTTCTTCATCACCGGCGACCTGGGGCGAATCGACGACGACGGCTACCTGCACATCGTCGGCCGCGACAAGGATCTGGTGATCTCCGGCGGCTACAACGTCTATCCGAAGGAGGTCGAGCAGCTGATCGACGAGCTGCCGGGCGTCGCCGAGTCCGCGGTGTTCGGCGTCCGGCATCCGGACCTCGGCGAGGGCGTCACCGCGGTGATCGTGGCCCGCGAGGGCGAGGCCGCCCCCGACGAGGCGGCCGTTCAGGCGGCGCTCGCCGACCGGCTGGCGCGCTACAAGCAGCCCAAGCGGGTATTCACCATCGAGGCGCTGCCGCGCAACGTGATGGGCAAGGTGCAGAAGAACCAGCTGCGCGACGCCTATGCCGATCTCTACGCCGTGAAGGAGGCGGCTGCCACGGCAGGGTGAAAGAGTAACGGCAGGATGAAGGAGCACCATGCCCGGCCTCATGGCCGGGCCCCAGGCGGCGCGGAGACGCGGCCGGGAGCACGCTGACGCTCGGGATGTCCCGAGGCTCGAATAACGACAATCACAAGAAGGACCTGACCTATGGTGATCTACGGAGTGGCCCTGCTGGCGGGCTGCATGATGCTGGGCCTGGCAACGGGCGATGTGCTGGGCCACCTGCTCGGCATCGAGGCCAATCTCGGCGGGGTGGGCATCGCGATGCTGCTGCTGATCTTCGCCACGGGCTATCTCAAGACCCGCGGCAAGCTGCCGGAGGCGACGGTCAGCGGCATCAAGTTCTGGAATGCGATGTATATCCCCATCGTGGTGGCCATGGCGGCCAGCCAGAACGTCGCCGCGGCCCTGAGCGGCGGGGCGGTGGCGCTGCTGGCCGGCGCGCTGGCGGTGGTGCTGGGACTGGCCATGGTGCCGGTGTTCGCCGGCAAGCCGTCGCGGGAGAGGGCCGAGCGCGGCGCCTCCTCCTCCAGCGCCTCGCACGCCCGGGCCCAGCCGGCTCGTGCGGTCCATCGCTAAGGAGGGCGTCCCATGCTGCAGTCACTCTATGATCTCGTCGACAAGTATCACCTGGTGGCGGCCTTTGCCGTCATCGGGCTCACCATGTATTTCGCCTACTGGATCAGCGAGCGCTTCACCCGCGGCAAGCTGCACGGGTCGGCGATCGCCATCATGCTTGGCCTGGCGCTGGCCTACGCGGGGGGCAAGATCACCGGTGGCGCCGACGGGCTCGCCGACATCACGCTGTTCTCCGGCCTGGGGCTGATGGGCGGCGGTATGCTGCGTGACCTGGCGATCATCGCCACCGCCTATGGCGTGCGCTTCGACGAGGTGCGCGAGGCCGGGGTACGCGGTGTGATGGCGCTGTTCGCCGGGGTGGTGGTGTCCTTCGTGGCCGGCGGGCTGGTGGCGGTCGGCTTCGGCTATACCGATCCGGTGGCGATCACCACCATCGGGGCGGGGGCCGTGACCTACATCGTCGGGCCCGTCACCGGGGCGACGCTGGGTGCGAGCTCCGAGGTGATCGCGCTGTCGATCGCCGCCGGGCTGGTCAAGTCGATCCTGACCATGATCGCCACGCCCATGGCCGCGCGCTGGATCGGGCTCGACAACCCGCGCTCGGCGATGATCTTCGGCGGCATGATCGGCACTACCAGCGGCGTCGCCGCCGGGCTCGCCGCCACCGACGCACGGCTGGTGCCCTACGGCGCCATGACCGCGACCTTCTACACCGGCCTCGGCATCCTGCTGGCGCCCACGGTGCTGTTCCTGGTCGTGCGCGGGCTGGTGTAGGCCAGGCGGCGCCTCTTGGGGCGCCGCCGTCGAAGGGCTCGGCGATGATCGATCAGTCGGCCACTTGGGCCTGGTAGGCGTCGAAGGCCCGGGTCAGGATATCCCGGGCCTCACTGGCGTCACCGAAGCCGTTCAGTTCGATGTCGCCGCCCTCCGGCAGGTTCTTGTAGACGCGGAAGAAGGCGTTGAGCCGCTCGACCTGCATGGCCGGGAGATCGTCCATGCCATCGATGTCGGCGTAGCTCGGGTCCACGTCGTCGGTGGGCACCGCGATGATCTTGTCGTCTGCCTCGCCGTCATCGACCATGCGCAGCACGCCGATGGCGCGGACCTTGATGACCGCGCCGGGATAGATGCCGTCGCGGGTCAGCACCAGTGCATCCAGCGGGTCTCCGTCGCCGCCGGCCGAGCTGGTGATGGAACCATAGTTGGCCGGGTAGCGGACCGGCATGGAAACGTAGCGGTCGACGATCAGCTGGCCATGTTCGGCATCGATCTCGTACTTGGTGAAGCTGCCGGCCGGGATCTCGTTGACCACGTGGAAGCTGACCGGGGCATCCTCGGTTTGGGGATAGTCGAAGACGTTCTGGGCCTGGACGGAAGACGCGGCCAGCAGGCCGGCGGCGACCAGGAGGGGAGCGATGGGCTTCATGGGATCTCGCGTTGCAATGGGAAAGAGATCCTCGAGCCTGACGGCTGACGATGACAGCCCCATGACGGCCCCGCATACGCTCTAGTCCCCGTTCCGGTCCGCGTTCTCCAGGACCGTTTTCCAAGGCCCGCGCTCAGGCAGCCGCTACCGCCTCTCGGGATCGTATGCTGATGGACATCGGCCAGGGATGGCCATTGTTGAAAGCATCGGTCGGTCACCCGTTCCGGGCCGCCGAGAGAGACGCGGCGCCTCATCGCGTTGTCTCTCGATATCCCTAGGCGGCCGAGCGCTTTTGGTTGCCGAACCGTCGGGCAAGAGACCATGCTCGATCCGCTCCATCTGCCGGTGACGGCCGTGCTGATCGGGATCGTGCTGTTCGGTCTGCAGCGCAGCGGCTCCCTGGCCGGAGCGTCGAGAGGGCGTCGCTTCGTGAACCAGTTCGCGGCCTTGTTCGTCGTGCTGCTGGTGCTGAATCTGCTCTGGCCCTGCGGCAGCGGTACGGGATGAAGCGCCGAGATGTCACAGCACGCCCGCCTCGAGCCCTGCCGCCATCGCCATGCCGAGCTCCTCCACCTGGACCTCGAAGGCGTCCTGCCACTCACCGCGCAGCGTCAGTGGGGCCTGCGCCCACTTCCAGCCGAGCCCGGTGACGATGCCTTCCACGGCGCGCCGGGTGCCGGTGCCGTCGTGGCCGGCCCGGATGTAGAGCGCGCAGGGCAGGCCGCGGGTGTCGTCCAGCACGGCGTAGTAGCTGCGGTCGAAGAAGTCCTTCAGGGCGCCGCTCATGGTGCCGAGGTTCTCGGGCGTGCCGAGCAGGATGGCGTCGCAGGTGCGCACGTCGTCCGGGCCGGCCTCGAGGGGTGGCCTGACGACCACGTTGATCGCCTCGATATCGGGATGGCGGGCGCCACGCTCGGCGGCTTCGCGCAGGCGGCGGGTGTTGGGGGAGGGCGCATGGGCCACGATCAACAGTCGCTTCATTAGAGCTTCCGGGTTGAAGAGTGCCTGGCCCGCCATCATACAGGGGACAGCGGCGTTGACAGGCGCCAACGCCTTGCCGACGCTGAATTCGGTATTCACGACCCCATCAGGGAGGACGTCCCATGGCCTTTGCCCTTTCGAAGATGCAGGTGACCAGCTCCGCCTTCGAGAACTTTCAAGCGATGCCCGGCCGGCATGCGGCAGACGGTGACGATCTTTCGCCGCCCCTGGCCTGGGAGAACCCGCCGGAGGGCACCAAGGGCTATGCGGTGATCTGCCACGATCCGGATGCGCCGCTGGTGCAGCACGGCCAGCAGGGATTCGTGCACTGGCTGCTCTACAACCTGCCGGGCTCCGCCACCTCATTGGAGGAGGCCACCACCGTTGGCACTCGCGGGCACAACGACTTCCAGCGTAACGGCTATGGTGGCCCCATGCCGCCGGAAGGCCACGGCACGCATCTGTACTACTTCTGGGTGCTGGCGCTGGACAAGCCCACGGCGCTGCCGGAAGGGCTCTCCATGACCGAGCTGCTCAAGCAGCTCGAGCCGCACCTGCTGGGCATGAACCGGCTGATCGGCACCTACCAGCGGGGCTGAAGCGAGCCGGCTGATCGGCAGTCCTGTCCGCCCAGCGCGGCTGAACCGAGCCCTCTGAGCGACCCTGCGAGCCCCGCCCCCGGCGGGGCTCAGTCGTTGGCGGCCTCGCCGGTCGCCTCGCCCGACAAGGGGGCGGCGATGTCGCCGTTTTCGGTGACGATGCGCTCGAGCTCCTCGCAGAAGGCGTCCAGCGCCTCGCGGGTGTGCCCGGGGCGGCGATGCAGCTCGATCTCGACCTGTCCCAGCGCCGGCAGGCCCTCCGCCTCGCCGACGATCCGGCAGCCCGCCGGCACGCTGCGCGGCGTCTTCACCGTCATCGCCAGGCCCGCCTGGACCGGCAGGTTGATGCCGGTGGGCGAGGTGCTGGCGTAGCGGATCTCCCAGCGCCGCTCGTCGCGGCCCAGCGCCGACAGCGCATGGGCGCGGAAGGTGCAGCCCTCCGGGTTGAGCGCCAGCGGCAGCACGTCCCAGTCCTCCAGCCGGCAGTCCTCGGCGACCACCCACACCATTGGCTCCCAGCCCAGCAGCTGCCCAGACTGCGTCGGCACGTGGCGGATCGACAGCACCGCGTCCAGCAGGCCCTCCTGAAACTGGCCGACCAGCGCCGCGCTCATGTCGCAGGTGATGTTGAGGCGCGTGTCCGGAAAGCGCCGGGCGTAACGCTCCAGCAGCTCGGGCAGGTAGGCGCTGGCCTGCTCCTCCGAGGTGGCGAAGCGGATCAGCTCCCCGCGCTGGCGCTCGCCCAGGGCCTCACGCGCCTCGTCCTCGAGGGTCAGCATGTGCCGGGCATAGGGCAGCAGCCGCTCGCCGTGGCGGGTCAGCAGCACGCTGCGGCTGGTGCGCTCGAACAGCGACTGCCCCATCTGATCCTCGAGGCGCTTGATCTGCAGGCTCACCGCCGACTGGGTGCGATGCAGCACCTTGCCGGCGGCGCTGAACCCCTGGCACTCGGCCACGGTGACGAAGGCGCGGAGCAGTACCGTATCCATAGATTAATGAGCCTTTGAAATTGGTTGTATCTCAATGATTCATTTTTATTATGGGGATGTCGTCACTAGGCTGTCCAGCATGCACACGACAGCGGAGACAACCATGCCTGTGGAACCCTCGGTCGATACCCCCGCCAACGCCCTCGACGGCCTCATCGATCTGCAACGCTATCCCCTCGACGATCTCGACGGCGACACCGGACGTGCGCTGATCGATCGCTGCCGCCGCCAGCTGGAGGATGACGGCTGCGTGGTGCTCAAGAACTTCGTGCCCGACGAGGCGCTCGAGCGCCTAGAGCGCGAGACAGAGCGCCTGTCGCCCGAGGCGCACTACAACCAGACCGAGACCAATCCCTACAACAGCGACGCCGATCCCTCGAAGCCGGCCAGCCACCCGATGAACCGCTTCGGCGACCGCACCAACGGCTTCGTCGCCGGCGACCGCATCGACGGCGACACCATCATCCGCCAGGTCTACCAGAACGCCGATTTCCAGCGTTTCATCGCCACTGTGGTCGGGATGGAGAAGATCCACCAGTACGCCGATCCGCTGGCCGATCTGGTGGTCAACGTGCTGCGCGAGGGCTGCCAGCATCCGTGGCACTACGACACCAACGAGTTCATCGTCACCATGATGACCCGCCAGTCCCACGGCGGCGGTCGATTCGAGTATGCCCCGGGCATCCGCAGCCCCGAGGGCGAGAACTTCGACGAGGTCGAGGAGGTCATCGACGGCGACCGCTCGCGGCTCAAGTCGCTGGATCTCCAGCCCGGCGATCTGCAGATCTTCTTCGGCCGCTACTCTCTGCACCGGGTCACCCCGGTCGAGGGCGACAAGGAGCGCCACACGGTGATCTTCGCCTACGCCAAGGAGCCGGGCTTCATCGGCCGCCCCGAGCGCGCCCGCCGCATCTTCGGCCGCATGGCGCCGGTCCACGAGCGGCTGCTCGAAGAGGGCATGCAGCGCAGCGACGCCCTGGTCGACTGATCGCGCCTGCCGATCGTCATGCCCCTGGCGCCGGTCCGGCCGGCGCCATCCAGACCGACACTCAATAACGACTCTCCGAGAGACCTGACATGAGCATCGTGGATTTCGAGAAGCTGACCGACAACGAACCGGACCAGATCCCGGTGATTCCCTCGGCCCCCATGGCCAACGGCGACAGCATCCCCACCGCCTTCGACCCGAAGCAGCTGCGCGCCGGCCGCCTCGAGCGCCTGCGGGCGATGATGGCCGAGCAGGGCTATGCCGCCATGGTGCTGTTCGACCCGTACAACCAGCGCTATGCCACCGGCTCGCGCAACATGTTCGGCTACTTCCTGCGCAACTCCACCCGCTACGTCTACGTGCCGCTTGAAGGCCCGGTGATCCTGTTCGAGTATCCGGGCAGCGCCCACGTCTCCACTTGGCTGGAGACCATCGACGAGTCGCGCACCTCCAAGGTGGTGTGGTCGGCGGTCAACCAGCGCGACAACCTGTCCTCCGATCCCTTCGGCGTCGAGATCGCCGAGCTGATCGAGGAGCACGGCCGCGGCAACAAGAAGATCGGCCTGGATCGCTGCGCCCTGAACCTGGCGCGCTCGCTGGAGGCCCAGGGGCTGGAGGTCTTCGACTGCATGCAGGACACCCTGCACTGCCGGCGCATCAAGACCCCCGAGGAGATCGCCTGCCTGGCCCAGTCCATGGCCGGCAGCGAGGCCGCGGTGGCCGAGGTCGAGGCCGCCATCAAGCCCGGCGTCACCGAGAACGAGCTGTTCGCCATCATGTACGGCGACGTCATTCGCCAGGGCGGCGAGTTCATCGAGACCCGGCTGCTGTCCTCCGGGCCGCGCACCAACCCCTGGTTCAACGAGGCCAGCGACCGGGTGATCCGCCCCGGCGAGCTGGTGGCGCTGGACACCGATACCATCGGCTGCCACGGCTACTACTCCGACTTCTCGCGTACCTTCCATGTGGGGCCCGGCAAGCCGAGCGCCTACCAGAAGAGCCTCTACCGCATGGCCTACGACCAGGTGCACCACAACATGGGCATCCTCAAGCCGGGCATGAGCTACCGCGAGATCGCCGAGCAGGCGTGGAAGATTCCCGAGCGCTTCCTCGACCGCCGCTATCCCTCGATCATCCACGGCGTGGGCATGCACGGCGAGACGCCGCTGGTCGCCCACCATATGGACTTCGACCGCTTCTCCAAGGACGGCATCCTGGAGCCCGGCATGGTCGTCTCGGTGGAGAGCTACATCGGCGAGGTCGGCGCCGCCGACGGCGTCAAGCTGGAGGAGGAGGTGCTGGTCACCGACACCGGCATCGAGAAGCTGTCGCGCTATCCGTTCGACGAGGCCCTGCTCGACCGGGAAGTCTAAGCGCGACGACATTGCCTCCCTGACGGGCCGGCCGCGGAACCCGACCGTTTCTATTCGCCGAATCAAGCAAGGCGCGCGCTCGATCCGAGCGCGCGCCGAGTGACTGAACAAGAGAGACCCCATGACAGACGTGACCCAGACACAGGTGAACCACTGGATCGCCGGCGAGCGCCCGGCCGGCAACCGTACGCTCGACGTCTTCAACCCCGCCACCGGCGAGGCCGTGCGCCGCGTGACGCTGGGCGATACCGCCACCGTGGCGCGCGCCATCGAGGCCGCTCGCGAGGCCCAGCCGGCCTGGCGCGATCTGCCGCCGGCCAAGCGCGCCCAGGTGATGTACCGCTTCAAGACGCTGCTCGAGCGCGACGCCGACGAGATCTGCCGGCTGGTCGCCGAAGAGCACGGCAAGGTGCTCGAGGACGCCATGGGCGAGCTCAAGCGCGGCATCGAGAACGTCGAGTACGCCTGCGGCGTGCCGGAGCTGCTCAAGGGCGAGTACTCCCACAACGCCGGGCCGGGCATCGATACCTGGTCCAACCACCAGCCGCTGGGCATCGTGGCCGGCATCACGCCGTTCAACTTCCCGGCCATGGTGCCGCTGTGGATGTATCCGATGGCCATCGCCTGCGGCAACGCCTTCATCCTCAAGCCCTCGGAGCAGGTGCCCTCGACCGCGATCAAGATGGCCGAGCTGCTCGACGAGGCCGGCCTGCCGCGCGGTCTCTTCAGCGTGGTCCACGGCGACCGCGAGACCGTGGAGGCGCTGATCGACGCGCCGGACGTGAAGGCGCTGTCGTTCGTGGGCTCCACGCCGGTGGCCAGGAGCATCTATCGCCGCGGCGCCGAGAACGGCAAGCGCGTGCAGGCCTTGGGCGGGGCCAAGAACCACGCCATCGTGCTGCCCGACGCCGACCTGGACAACGCCGCCAGCACCCTGATCGGGGCGGCCTTCGGCAGCGCCGGCGAGCGCTGCATGGCGATCTCGGTGGCGGTCTGCGTGGGCGACGAGACCGCCGATGCCCTGGTCGGCAAGCTCGCCGATCAGGCCCGAACCCTGAAGATCGGCCCCGGCACCGAGAAGGGGCTGGACATGGGCGCGCTGGTCAACGCCGGCCACCGCGACAGGGTCGCCGGCTATATCGAGCGTGGCGAGCAGGCCGGCGCCGAGCTGGTGGTCGACGGCCGTGAGCATCCGCTGGTCGAGGGATCAAAGGGCTACTTCCTGGGCGCGACCCTGTTCGACCGGGTGACGCCGGCGATGGATATCTACCGCGACGAGATCTTCGGCCCGGTGCTGTGCGTGGTGCGCGTCGAGACCTTCGAGGAGGCCATCGCGCTGATCAACGCCCACCAGTACGGCAACGGCACCTGCGTGTTCACCCGTGACGGCGAGGCCGGGCGCCGTTTCGCCGACGCCATCGAGGTCGGCATGGTCGGCATCAACGTGCCGCTGCCGGTGCCGGTGGCCTTCCACAGCTTCGGCGGCTGGAAGGAATCGCTGTTCGGTGACCTGCACGCCTACGGCCCCGACGCGGTGCGCTTCTACACTCGCCGCAAGGCCGTGTCCCAGCGCTGGCCGCAGCGTTCCCAGCAGGAGAGCGCCCAGTTCAACTTCCCGTCAAACTGACCGTGTCGAACTGACCGTGTCGAACTGACCGTCTCTCACCGAGCGTGACGAACGGTCCGTCCCGCTCCGATCGCGCCCGCCCCGTTGCCACAACGGGGCGGGCGCGCCGCGTTCTGCCGGCGGCTTGCCCGGCGTCATGGGAGTAGGGTTCGAGGCGCTGCTAGGCTGTCGTCATGAGACCGACACCGCCGCACCACGCCGGGAGTCGCCGATGACGCGCGGCTCAGATATCGACCCCGCCGCCCGCGAGGAGGCGCTGACGCCGCTGACGCTCAAGCGCGTCGGCATCGACACCTATCGCGAGAACGTGGCCTACATGCACCGCGAGTGCGACCGCTACCGGGCTGAGGGCTTCCAGGCACTGGCCAAGGTGGAGGTGCGCGCCGATGGCCGGCGCATCCTGGCCACGCTCAACGTGGTCGACGACGCGGCCATCGTCGGCTGTGGCGAGCTCGGCCTCTCTGAAGATGCCTTCGCTTCGCTGGACGCGGCGGAGGGCTGCCCGGTCAGCATCCGCCAGGCCGAGCCGCCGGCCTCGATTCCCGCCATGCATCGCAAGCTCGCCGGCGAGCGCCTGACCCGCGACGACTTCCGCGGCATCATCCGCGACATCGCCGAACGGCGCTATTCCAAGATCGAGCTCACCGCCTTCGTGGTGGCCTGCGACCTGGGCGAGCTCGACCGCGAGGAAGTGTTCTACCTGAGCGATGCCATGAGCCGGGTAGGGCGGCGGCTGGACTGGCACGAGCAGCCGGTGGTCGACAAGCACTGCATCGGCGGCGTGCCCGGCAATCGCACCTCGATGCTGCTGGTGCCGATCGTCGCCGCCCACGGCCTGCTGTGCCCCAAGACCTCGTCCCGGGCGATCACCTCGCCCTCCGGCACCGCCGATACCATGGAGGTGCTGGCGCGGGTCGACATGCCCTTCGACGAGCTGGGTGAGCTGGTGCGTACTCACCGCGGATGCCTGGCCTGGGGCGGCACCAGCGAGCTGTCGCCCGCCGATGACGTGCTGATCTCGGTGGAGCGGCCGCTGTCGGTGGATTCGCCGGGCCAGATGGTGGCCTCGATCCTGTCCAAGAAGATCGCTGCCGGCTCGACCCATCTGCTGCTCGACCTGCCCATCGGGCCCCACGCCAAGGTGCGCTCCATGCCCGAGGCCCATCGGCTGCGCAAGCTGTTCGAGTTCGTGGCCCGGCGTCTGGGCCTGACGCTGGACGTGGTGATCACCGACGGCAGCCAGCCGGTGGGGCGCGGCATCGGTCCCGCCCTGGAGGCTCGAGACGTGATGCGAGTACTCACCAACCATCCGGAGGCGCCCATGGATCTGCGCCAGAAGGCACTGCGCCTGGCTGGGCGGATGCTGGAGTTCGACCCCGACGTGCGCGGCGGCGACGGCTTTGGCCTGGCCCGCGACATCCTCGACGACGGCCGCGCGCTCGACAAGATGCGGGCCATCATACAGGCCCAGGGCGCGCATGCCTTCGATCCCGAGCATCCGCCGCTGGCGCCGCATACCCTGGAAGTGACCGCTCACTGTGACGGCGCGGTGACCGCCCTGGACAACCTGCAGCTGGCGCGCATCGCCCGGCTCGCCGGAGCGCCGCGGGCGATCGGTGCCGGCGTCGATCTGGCGGTGCGTATCGGCGACACGGTGAGCGCCGGCCAGCCGCTGTATCGCGTCTACGCCGCCTCACCCAACGAGCTGACCTTCGCCCGCCAGGCCTGCGAACGCGATCGCGGCGTCGCCATCGGCTCACACGAGGGCATCGTGCGGCTCAATGTGGAAGGGTAACGGGAGGGATGGCGAGCCCATGAGCATCATGCTGCTCTACGTCAACGACGAGGCCGGCCCGGCCCGGCGGCTGGCCGAGGCTGCCGGACTCGAGGCCCGGGCCGTGGCGGAGCACCGCTTTCCCGATCAGGAGCTGCGCCTGACGCTGCCCTTCGCCGGCACCGCCGCTTCCCCCGAGCCGATGTCGGAGACCCTGGTGATCTACCGCAGCCTCGACCGGCCCAACGACAAGCTGGTCGAGCTGCTGCTGATCGCCCGCCATGCCCGTCGTCAGGGCGTACGGCATCTGGTGCTGGTGGCGCCCTATCTGGCCTACATGCGCCAGGACATCGCCTTTCATCCCGGCGAGATCGTCAGCCAGGCGCTGGTCGGCGCCTTCCTGGCCGAGCTGTTCGACGCCGTGATCACCGTCGACCCGCATCTGCATCGTATCGACCGCCTCGACCAGGCGATCCCGCTCGAGCATGCCGTCGCACTGTCAGGCGCCGTCCGCCTCGGCGAGCTGATCGCCGCGCAGCGCGACGAGGCGCTGCTGATCGGCCCCGATGCCGAGTCGCGCCAGTGGGTGCAGCAGGCCGCCAGCGCCACGGGCTTCGCCTTCGGCGTCTGTCACAAGACCCGCCGCGGCGACCGCGAGGTGGTGATCGCGCTGCCCGATATCGCGCTGCGCGGCCGTCGAACGGTGCTGATGGACGACGTGGCCAGCACCGGCCACACCGTGGCCCGGGCCGCCGAGGCGCTGCTGGCCGCCGGCGCGGCGTCGGTGGACCTGGCGGTGACCCATGCGCTGTTCGCCGACGATGCCCTGGCGGTGATCGAGGCCGCCGGCGTGGGGGAGGTGTGGAGCACCGACTGCATCGTCCATGTCAGCAACGCCATTCCCATGGCGCCGCTGCTGGCGCCGGCGCTGGCGAACGTGCTGGGTTCTCTGTACTAGCTGGCGGCGCCCTTGATGAGCTGGCGGCGCCCCGACGAGAGGGCGGGACTCGATCAGCGTGCGGCGCAGGTGTCGGGGTGACGCCAACTTTTCCTGGCAAAGCAGTACGTTACGAAGCCTTGCTGACAAAGCCGAAAAATGCCGTGATTTCCGGGGGATGCTTCCGGCATGGAAGCATTGTGCCGAGGCCGTGGGCATGTTTCTTTCAGGGAAATGACGGTTCGATGGGGATAGAGGGCGATGGACATGATGAGCGGTGCCATGCTGATGGCCGTGGTGGCACTGGCCATGGGCGTCTCGGCCCTGGGGGTCTTCTGGTATCTGCGCCGAGACCGCGCCGAGACATCCGGCGAGCCGACGCCCGCGCCGGCGGCCAAGCCCGAGTCGCCGCCTGAACCCGCTTCGGCGTCCAGTGGCCCGACGCTCCCCGAGCCCGAGCAGGTGGCCGAGCGCTTTCGCGTCGCCAAGGGCGCTGAGGTGCGCCAGTGCCTGTTCGTGGTGCTCGACTGGCCGGGGCTCGATACCAATCGGCGTCTCCGGCGCAAGCTGGAGGAGGTCGGGGCGGCCTACGATCCGAAGCAGCGGGTCTACAACGTCCATCCGCCGCGCACCGGCTATCGCATGGTGATCGCCAACAGCACGCCGCCCGGCGCGCTGCCGCCGCTTCACGAGGACGGTGAGCATCCGGTGGTCGACGGCATCTCCATCCTGGTGCATTTTCGCAACAAGCGGCGGGTCGCCCACAGTCCCGATGCGCTGATCGACTTCACCCGCTCGGTGGCCGCGCTGGGCGGCAGGATCCTCGATGCCGAGCGTCAGGAAGTCGGCGACGAGGAGTTCGAACAGCTGCGACGCGCCGCTCCCTGAGACCTTCCCCATCGTCCAAGGAGATGCGCATGGCGCTATTCGATCGCGACCGGCGCGAGGAAAACCCGCGCACCCGCCGGCTCTACGCCCTCTGGGAGCTGATCTACACCTTCGTCGACTTCGGCGCCGCGGCTGCCTTCCTGGTCGGCTCGGTGCTGTTCCTCTACGAGAGCCAGCAGACGCTGGCGACCTGGTTCTTCATCGTCGGCTCGGCGCTGTTCGCCTTCAAGCCCACCATCCGCACCGTGCGCGACGTCAAGCTGGCGTCCATGGGTGACGTGGAAGACCTGGAGCGGGAAGGTCGCCGGGACTGAGCCGCCGGCGGCTTTCCTCAGCGCCAGCGGTGCCCGCCGCGACGTCGGGTCGGGATCGGGCGCCGAAGCGGCATGACCTCGTCGGTATCGCCGAACGGGGCATGTGGCGCGTCGTCGATCTCGGCCAGCCGGTGGATGCGTGCCGCGGTGGACGGATGAGTGCGCAGCCAGGCGATCTCCAGCGGCGGGCGACGCCCGAACAGGCTTGCCAGCCAGCCGCTGCGCTGACGCTCCAGTACCACCAGCGCCGAGGCGAGACCCGCCGGATCGCCGGTGAGCGCCACGGCCTCCATGTCGGCGGTGTATTCGCGATTGCGCGACAGCGCCAGTGATAGCAGCACGCTGAGCGTCGGCGCCACGGCGATCGTCAGCAGGGTGAGCCAGGGCAGGGAGCCCTCGCCGGACAGCATCATCGGCAGGCTGATCAGGATCGCCAGCTGCACGGCCGTGGTCAGCCACAGCGTCATGCGGGTCATGGCCGTGGCGATCGACATCACCCGGGTGTCGCCGCGCCGCAGATGGCTCACTTCATGGGCCAGCACCCCGCCCAGCTCCCGCCGCGTCAACGAGCGCAGCAGGCCGTCGGTGACCGCGATGCCGCCGTCGTGGGGGCCGCCCACGGCGAAGGCGTTGATCTCCGCCGAGGGCGCATAGTAGAGCTGCGGCGCGATCGTCAGGCCGGCGCCGGCGTAGAGATGCCGGAGCAGCGCATGCACCTCCGGCGCCCGGGACGGCGGCAGCCGCTCGGCGCCGGCCCGGGCCAGGATCATCCGGGCCGGCATCCAGCTCATCATCACGGCCGTCACGATCACCGCCGAGAGGCTCATCAGCACGCCGCCCGGTCCCGCCAGCAGGTAGCCGGGCAGGGACAGCGTCAGCGTCAGGCCGCCCAGGATCAGCACCGTCTGCAGTCCGTTGAACAGGCGATGCCGGCCGAGTTCGTGTTCCAGCACCATGCCGCGTCTCCCGTCGTTGGCCCTTTCCCCTAAGGCTAGCCGCCACGCCCGCGGTTGCGGGACAGGAACCGACACAAACGTTGATCGGCGTCATCGTGGTGAGTGATCGCTCGCCTACGCTTGATGATGCGACCGGCAAGCGCGGTCGTCTCCCTGCCGGCGAGGACGGCGGGCGATGGATCGAGCGCATGGAGGGATCGAGGGCAGCTGAGGGATCGAGGATGGCTGCCAAGGCCTCGCCGCGCATTCTTCTGCGTATCGACGGTATCGAGGTGCCACATCATGGCCGACAAGACATTTCAACAAGCCGCTTCCTCCCGCCCGGCCACCGGGGCCGATGAGCCGGAAGCCCGGGTCCCCGAGTCGCGTCCCGCCAGCCCGTTCCGCGAGCTGGATCGCCTGTTCGATGGCCTGCTGGCGCGGGACTGGATGCATCCGCTGCGCTGGGATCGTCTGGAGCCGCGGATGCCGCGGGTCGATATCCTCGACAAGGACGCCGAGGTGGTGGTGCGCGCCGAGGTTCCCGGGTTCGCTCGCGAGGATCTCGACGTCTCGGTGACCGACCGCACGGTCACCATCAAGGGCGAGAGCCGCAAGGAGAGCGGCACGAAGGAGGAGGGTGAGTACTATCGCTGCGAGATCTACCGCGGCAGCGTGCTGCGCACCGTGGAACTGCCCTGCGACATCGACGCCGACAAGGCCGGGGCGAGCTTCCGCGACGGGGTGCTGGAGCTGACCCTGCCCAAGGTCAAGGAGGCGCATCGCCGCCGGCTCGACATCTCATCATGACGGCGGCGCCCGCCGGTGCCTCTCGGGCCGGCGGGCGCGATGCCATGGCCCGACGGAACCCTGGACGCCGAGGACGTGTCAGATGACACTCGATTCTGCCCGGCCTGCGCCGGCACCGTCCTCAACCGTATGATTCGAAGGAGAGAACATGCACAAGTCCCTGTCGCGAGCCCTGATGCCCCTGCTGGGGGCCGGCCTGCTGTCCGGCACCGCCCTGGCCAGTGATGCCGAGGCGCCGGAAGTCTACGGCTGGGTGGAGAAGACCCTGATCGACCCGAGCTGGGGCGTGGAAGTGAAGGCCAAGCTCGACAGCGGCGCCCTGACGTCCTCCATGCAGGCGGAGGACATCGAGGAGTTCGAGCGCGACGGTGAGGACTGGGTGCGCTTTGAGGTCGAGGTCGAGGACGAGGAGAGCGGCGAGATCGTCAGCCACGAATTCGAGCGTCAGCTCTATCGCGACCTTACCGTGGTCGGTGCCGGCGGCCGGGATCACCGCCCGGTGGTGCTGATGACGATCTGCATGGGCGACGAACGCTTCGAGGAGCAGTTCAGCCTCGAGGACCGCAGCGACATGAACTATCCGGTGCTGCTGGGACGCCGCACCATCCAGAGCCTCGGCCATCTCGACGTCACCGAGACCTTCCTGCAGTCGCCGAGCTGCGATGACGACTCGACGCTGCATCGTCATGCCGACAAGGAGTACGAGGACAAGATCGGCGTCTGAGGGCCGCCAGCCGCGAGCACGACGATCACGAGACGACATGCCAGAGGATATGGCCATGGAACACGCCACGCCCTTCGGGGCTCTGCTGGCCGAGCTGGAGAGTCTCGGCGAGCACCACGACCGGAGCATCACGACGCCGGACGAGCGACTGCGCAACATCACCCGCGATACCGGCGAGTTCCTCGCCATGCTGGTCCGGGCGACCGGGGCGCGGCGTATCCTCGAGATCGGTACCTCCAACGGCTACTCCACCCTGTGGCTGGCCGAGGCGGCCCGGGCGCTCGGCGGCCGGGTCACCACGGTGGAGTGGGCCGCCGGACGCTGGAGCATGGCCGGCGAACACTTCGCCCGGGCCGGGCTGGCGGACGTGATCGAATCGCTGCATGCCGAGGCCGGCCGGGTGCTCGACCGCGAGGCCCCGGCCTCGCGGGACCTGGTGTTCCTCGATGCCGACCGCGAGCGCTACGTCGACTGGTGGCCCGTGGTGCGCGAGACCCTGGCGCCGGGCGGGCTGCTGGTGGTGGACAACGCCACCTCCCACGCCGACGAGCTGGCGCCGTTCATCGATCTGGTGGAGGCGGACGATGACTTCACCACCAGCCTGGTGCCGGTGGGCAAGGGCGAGTTCCTGGCGACCCGGACCCCGGCGTCCGCGACCGCCTGACCCACCGCGCGCGTCTCACGATGAGGTTGCCATGCCAGAGGAACCGACGCTAAGGGTCTACTACGATGCGGTCTGCCCGAAATGTCGCCGCGATCGGCGCCGCTACGAGCGAATGGCCGGCGAGGCGTCGGCAGTGGAATGGGTCGACGTCACCGCCAACCAGGCGCGCCTGCGCGAACGCGGCATCGATCCGAATGATGCCCTGCATTCCCTTCACGTCGAGGACGAGCACGGCCGGCTGTGTGACGGTCTCGACGCCTACCTCCTGCTGATGCGCCGGGTGCCGCGGCTGCGCCCGCTGGCGTGGCTGATCGGCCTGCCGCTGATCAATCCGGCGCTCGCCGTGGCCTATCGCCACGGGGTGCGCCGCCGCCTGCGCCGTCAGGGGCGGCGGTGAGCCGCCGCCGGGCGCCCGTCAGCGCGGTCGCCAGGCCGCCGGCAGATGCTCGACCAGATAGTCCATGAAGGCGTAGACCTTGGGCGTCAGCGCCAGCCGGTCGTCGACGCACAGATAGATATCCATCGGCTCCGACACCGCGCGGGTGTCGCTGCCGTCCCCTTCCTCCACGTCCACGAACAGCGGCACCAGGCGCCCCGCCGCGATGTGCGGGGCGGCGATGAAGTCCGCCAGCCGTGTGATGCCGCCGCCGGCCAGTGCCATGCTCGCCAGCACGTCGATATCGTCGCTGATCAGGGCGGCCCGGAAGTCCGCCTCGAAGCGTATCCCGTCACGAATGAAGCCCCAGCTCAGGAAGCGGCCGTCGGTGGGAAAGCGAAACACCAGGCAATCGTGGTCGCGCAGCGCCTCTGGGCTCTGCGGATGTCCGGCGCGGGCCAGGTACTCCGGCGAGGCGCAGAACAGGAAGGGGATGGAGGCGATGCGCCGCGCCACCAGTCCCTCCTCGAGCTGTGGCGTGAAGCGAATGCTGACGTCCACGTCCTCGTGGATGTGGTCCACGCGGCGGTCGGTGGTGAGCAGCTCCGGGGCCAGATGTGGATAGCGGGCGTTGAAGCCTGGCATCAGCGGTGCCAGCACGTGGCGGCCGAAGGCGGCGGTGGAGGTGATCCGCAGCCGCCCGCGCGGCTCGGCCTGCAGCGTGGAGACGGCACCGTGGGCGCGCTCCAGATCGCGGGCCACGTGTCGCACGTGCTGGTAGTAGAGCTCCCCGCTGTCGGTCAGCGACATGCGGCGGGTGGTGCGGGCCAGCAGCCGAGTGCCCACCGTGGCCTCGAGCCGCGCGATGGCCTGGCTGGCCGCGGCCGGGCTGATGCCGAGGCGCCGGGCACCACCGGCAATGCTGCCGGCCTCGACGGCCTTCACGAAGCTCTCGATGGCGCGCAGGGTATCCATTGGGTATATCTCGTAATGCAGGTATTGATTCGTCAATAAAGCTTTATAGTGAACCAAGGCCGGGGCGTCTACTGATGCCCCCTGTCCTTCCCTAGGCTGAAGGCGTTCGATTCACCGACAGAGGACAGCACCATGCCTTCACGCCCTACGCAGGACGCCGCCGGCGCGACACGCCGCCGTGGCGTGCCGACCCGCTTCGCGCCCGTGGTCTTCGCCTTCTACATGTCCGCGCTGATGACGCTGCTGATGAGCCTGGTGATCACCGCGGTGAACGGCGGCGTCGACGCCGGCTATCCCGCGGCGGTGGCTCAGGCCTACGTGCGGGCCGTGCCGGTGGCCTTCATCGGCGTGCTGAGCGTGCGGCCGCTGGTGGTGCGGCTGGTGGCCTGGACCCTGGCTGATGACGGCGCCCGCTGAGGGCGCCGCATCGCCGAGATCAGCCGTGCAGGCGCTCCAGATCCTCGACCAGCCGGCGGCAGATGCCGTCGAGGCTCTTGCGCTGGCCTTCCTGGACCAGCCGTCCCTCTTCGTCGAAGGCATCGCCGGCACCGGCCACGGCGAGCTGGTCCGGCAGTACCGTGACGCCGATGTTGCCGAGCAGCTGGCGGATCAATGCCAGGCCGCGCAGTCCGCCGAGCCCGCCCGGTGAGGCGGCCACCACGGCCGCCAGCCGACCCTGGAACAGCGCCAGGCCGCTGTCGCCCTGATGGGGGCGGGTCAGCCAGTCGATGGTGTTCTTGAGCAGCGGCGTGATGAAGCCGTTGTATTCCGGCGAGGCGATCAGCAGGCCCTGGTGCTCGGCGAGCTGCTCGCGCAGGGCCAGCGCCGACTCGGGCAGGCCGCTGGTCTCTTCCAGGTCACCGTCGTAGAGCGGCATCGGGTAGTCGGCCAGGTCGATGAGGGTCGGCCGGCCGCCGTGGGCCTCGATGCGTTCGGCGGCCAGCTTAGCCAGGCGCTTGTTGAACGAGCCCCGGCGGGCGCTGCCGGCGAAGACCAGGATGCGGGGGGACTGACTCATGGAAGACTCCTTCTGTGGGCATGTCTCAAGATAGGCGGCGTCGCCGGCCGCCTTGTCACCGGGTGCGCAGCTGACGTTCGAGCTGCTGCAGGCGCGGGTCGTTCGGGCGCTGGCGACGCAGCCGCTCCAGGGCCGACAGCGCCTGGGGAATCCGCCCCGCCGCGGCATTCAGATAGACCGCGGCGTAGAGCAGGTCCGGCGAGTCCGGCGCCAGTCGCAGGCCCTGTTCCAGCGCCGCCAGGGCCTGGGGCTTGTGGCCCAGCCGGTCGAGGATCAGGGCGCGGTTGTAGTGGGTTCGCACGTGCCCGGGGCGCCACTCGACGGCCTTCGACAGCCACTCCAGGGCCTCGTCGAACTGCTGCGTCTCCGCCAGCGACAGGGCTAGCAGGTAGGCCAGGTGGCCGCGGTCGGTGCGGGGCATGTCGTCGAGGGCCAGCCCGTCCTCCAGCAGCCGGCGTGATGCCGCCGTGTCGCCGCCGCGCGAGTGGAGCGTGACCAGGTTGACCCGAGCCGGCAGGAAGTAGGGATCCATCGCCAGGGCCGCGCGGTACTGGTCGATGGCGTCGTCGCGCTCTCCGCTGCGCTCGAGCAG
Organism: Halomonas sp. HG01; assembly: GCF_000968715.2. Taxonomy (NCBI): domain Bacteria; kingdom Pseudomonadati; phylum Pseudomonadota; class Gammaproteobacteria; order Oceanospirillales; family Halomonadaceae; genus Halomonas; species Halomonas sp. HG01. Next base: position 982,767 of record NZ_CP022134.1, read on the forward strand.
CACCGCCAGGCTCAGGCGGTTGCCCGGCAGGTCCGCATTGGCGCGCAGGCGGCGTTCGGTGTCCTCGCGGGCGGCGCGGTAGGCCTGGCGGCTCTCCTCGGGCAGCTCCATCGGCGAGATGCCGGCCAGGGCGCGCACGGCTTCGTCGCGGACCGCCCGCAGCGGGTCGTCGAGCAGCGGCAGCAGGCGCTCCATCCTGAGCGCGTCCGGGGCGCTGGCGAAGGCCGGCGCGGCGGCCGCGCGCACCCGGCCGCTGTCGTCGTCCAGCGCGGCCTCGAGGGTGGGCAGGGCCGGCGGCCCCATGTCCGCCAGGGCGTCGATGGCCGTGGCGCGCACGATGTCCGGCGTGTCGTCGTCCGCCGCCAGCCGCTGCAGGGGGCGGAGGGCGTCGTCGCGACCCTGGCGCGCGGCGGCGAAGACCTCGCCGTAGTGAGTGCCGCCTTGCTCGGTGCGGGCGAGGTCGCCGAACCAGTCCCTGATGCTGCCGGCCGCACGGTCGGGAGACATGCCGTCGTGGCAGCGGGTGCAGGCATCCGGACTGTCAGTGGCCTCGTTCAGGTCCGGGCGGGGCACGCGGAAGGCGTGATCGCGGCGCGGGTCCACCACCATGTAGGTGGTCTCCGGCATGTGGCAGTTCACGCACTGGGCGCCTTCGCTGCCGGGCCTGTGATGGTGGTGTTCGACGCTGTCGTAGTCGCCGGGTTCGAGCTCCGGGAAGCGGGGCGATTGAGCGGTGTTGTGGCACTGGGTGCAGAGTCCGTTGCCTTCGACCCGCACGCGGTTGGTGTGCGGGTCGTGGCAGTCGGTGCAGGTCACGCCTGCCTGGTACATCCTGCTCTGGGCGAAGGAGCCGTAGACGTAGACCTCGCCCTGGATCTGGCCGTCGGCATGATAGAGCCCCTCCGTCAGCAGGCTGGGCAGCGCGCTGTCGAGCAGCGGCTCGCCGTGGGCCGGGCCTGCCCCCAGAGTGGTGCGCCGGCTGTGGCAGCGGGCGCACTGGCCGACCATCTCCTGGCCGGACATGTCGTCGAGGTCCACGCCGAGGCCGATGTCCTCGGCGCTGTTCGACGTGCCCGGCGTGTCGCTGGAGGCGGCGCTCAATTCGGCGCTCGGGGCGGCCGCCGATGCGTCGTCCTGTGCCCAGGGCACGTCCTGGGCCCAGTCGAGGTGCGCCTGGCTCGGGCCGTGGCAGCTCTGGCAGCCGACGCTCTGCTCGTGCCAGGTGGTGTCGAAGACGTCCTCCACCGGGTCATAGCCCTTCTGCAGGTTGGTGGAGTGGCAGTCGGCGCACATGGCGTTCCAGTTCTGGTAGCGGCCCTGCCAGTGCAGGGGATCGTCCGGGGTGAAGGTCTGGCCGGGATAGAGCGAAAACCAGCGCTGGCCCCCTTCCGCCGCCGAACGAGAGTCCCAGGCGATGGTCAGGCTCTGCAGTCGGCCACCGGGCATCGCGATCAGGTATTGCTGGAGGGGCTGGTAGCCGAAGGTATAGGCGATCTCGTGGGTGGCCTCGGGCTCGCCGGGGCCTTCGAGGGTGACCAGGAAACGCTCGCCCTGCCGGTGGAACAGAGCCTGGCTCTCGCCTTCCTGGCCACTGTCGGTGAAGCGAGCATCCGCGAAGTCGCCGAGCACGTTGTCCGGCGTGGCGGGGCGCATGGCCCAGCCGTGGTCGGAATCCTTCCAGGCGTCATGTTCGGCCTGATGACAGCCGGCGCAGCTGCCTTCCGGCGCGTAGCCGTCGCCCTCGCTGGCCAGTCGCGGCGAGGCGGCCTGGGCGGCGCCTGCTATCAACAGGGTCAGCAGGCCGGTCAGCAGAAGGGCCGCCGCGGCGCTCGGGCGCAGGCAGCGATGGACGAAGACGGCGGTACGGGATGAGGCCTGGGTATTCAATGCGATGACATTCCCTGTGTCGTGGCGCCCCGGTGGCCAGCCACGGTGATCATCCTGTCGTGTCGGCAGCGTGACGTCCAGACGCGACACCGCCATGGCCACCCTCGGGTGGCCATGGCGGACGGCGAGGCCGGGTTACTGGATGGCCTTGTTCATGAACTCATCGACCACGTTGGACATGTCGAAGGAAGCGCCACCCTGTACCGGCGGATACTCGGCCAGCGAGGCCAGGTGCTCCTGCATCAGCACCGACATCGGCTGGATGAGCCACGAGACCTTCTGCATCAGGTGGCCGTAGCTGTCCGGCGAGTCGTAGCTTTCGTAAGGGTCCATGCGCAGGTTGAACACCAGCGGTACGGTCCGCGGCACCAGGTTGTCGTAGTAGTTCTCCTTGGTAGAGAAGTGGAACTTCCAGGGACCCATGCGTACCGCGGTGAGCTTGCTCTCGTAGTAGTGGAAGATATGGTCGCGATCGGACCGGTCCCGTTCGCCCATCCAGTAGGGCAGGTTATTGACGCCGTCGATGTATTGCTCCTTCTCGCTCATCATGCGCTCGGCGGGATCCTCGACGCCGGCCGCTACTGCCAGGCTGGTGAACATGTCCTGGTGGCCCTGGATGCCGTTCAGGACGCTGCCGGCGGGAATATGGTCGGGCCAGCGAATCATTGACGGAACTCGGACGCCGCCCTCGAAGGTGGTCATCTTCTCGCCGCGGAAGGGCGTGGTGCCGCCGTGCGGCCAGGAGCTGTGCTCGGGGCCGTTGTCGGTGGAGTACCAGACGATGGTGTTCCCGGCCAGTCCCTGCTCGTCCAGCCAGTCCAGCACCGTGCCGATGTCGTGATCGTGCTGCAGCATCCCCGAGCCGTGAATATCGGCCTCGGACGTGTGTTCCTCCGCGGCGTAGCGCCACTCGTCGTCGAGGTGCGTGTACAGATGCATGCGGCTGGTGTTCAGCCATACGAAGAAGGGATCGCCGGCGCTGCTGGCCTCCTCCATGAAGTCCAGGGCCAGGGGTATCACCTCGTCGGAGTCGAAATTCTCCATGCGCTCGCGGGTCAGCGGGCCGGTGTCCTCGATGGTCTGGGCGCCGATCACGCCGAAGCGCGGCATCTCCGTGTCGTCGAATTCCTCCGTGGCGAAGGTGTGGAGCACCCCACGGGTGCCGAACCGTTCCTCGTAGGCCTCCAGCGACCCGGAGAAGGCCTCGCCGAAGCGCTGGTAGTCACGCTGTTCGGATTCTTCCTGAGTGTTGAGATGATAGAGATTGCCGAAGAATTCATCGAAGCCGTGCATCGTTGGCAGATGCTCGTTGCGGTCGCCCAGGTGATTCTTGCCGAACTGGCCGGTGCGATAGCCTTCCGCCTTCAGCATCTCGGCGAGGCTCGGCGATTCGGTCTGAAGGCCCAGGGGCGAGCCGGGCTGGCCGACCGTGGTCATGCCCGAGCGGATCGGATATTGCCCAGTGAGGAAGGCGGCGCGCCCCGCGGTGCAGGACGGCTGGGCATAGTGGTCCGTGAACATTGCGCCTTCGTCGGCGATCCGGTCGATGTTCGGGGTCGAGTAGCCCATCACCGAGTGCTCGTAGGCCGAGAGGTTGCTCCAGCCGATGTCGTCGCCCCAGATCACCAGGATATTCGGAGGGCCCTCGCTGCCCTGCGTGTCCTGGGAGGCGTTTTCCTGCGCCCAGGCCGTACCGGTCATGGAGATCGCGAGCCCCGCTGCCACTATCCCTGACGTCGTGTGCTTCATGCATCACCCCCTTGTGGAATTATCCCGTGTGACTCGGGCATCCCCCGGGAATGCGTCGGCCACATGGCTAAAGTTAGTCGAAAGCGGGAGACTGGCAAGGCGGTTGATACGGAGCATTTTTCTCAGGAATTCTTTTTAAAACAAAAGGTTGTCGTTTTCTTCGGAGCGGTCTGATGCCGGTGGGGGGAGGCCGGCGTGGATGCCTCGTGCGGGGGGCGGGGCTGGTCGGGCCCTGGCGGGAAGGCATAGGCTGTGAGCGGACATATTCGACCGCAGCACGATACGGGAGCATCAGCCATGGAGCATTTCATGAGGGCGGCACTGGAGGCCGCGCGGACCAGCCGTGACGAGGGCGGCATTCCGATCGGATCGGTGCTGGTGCATCGCGGGGTGATCCTCGGCACCGGCCACAATCAACGCGTGCAGCTCGGCAGCACCGTGCTGCACGGCGAGATGGACGCCCTGGAGAACGCCGGGCGCCAGGCGGCAGAGATCTATCGCGAGTCGACCCTCTATACCACGCTGTCGCCCTGCGCGATGTGCACCGGGGCGATCCTGCTCTACGGCATCCCGCGGGTGGTGATCGGCGAGAACCGCACCTTCCTCGGCGAGGAGGCGCTGCTGCGGGAGCGGGGCGTCGAGGTCGAGGTGCTGCAGGATCCGGACTGCATCGCCCTGATGGAGGCCTTCATCGCCGAGAAGCCCGCGCTCTGGCATGAGGACATCGGCGAATGAGTGTCATGGAGGCCGGCATGCTGGCCGAGACGCCCCAGCCACCTTACTACGCCGTGATCTTCACCTCGCTGCGCCACGAGCATGACGAGGGCTATGCCGCCATGGCCGAGCGCATGCTGGCGCTGGCCGCCGGACAGCCGGGATTTCTGGGCGTGGAGTCGGCCCGGGAGGGCGTGGGCATCACCGTGTCCTACTGGTCGGACCCGGAGGCGATTCGAGGCTGGAAGGCGCAGGTGGAACATCGCGAGGCGCAGCGGCTGGGGCGGGAGGTCTGGTACTCGCGCTACCGGGTACGCGTGGCGCGGGTGGAGCGCGAGTACGGCCTCTAGGACGTAGATTCAGGCGTAGGTGTTGATCTGGGTGCCGAGGCTGCCGTCCCGGGCCAGCTGGGGCTGGGCGGCGGCGGATTCCAGCAGTGAGGTGACCTGCTGCTGCTGGGTGTCCAGGGCTTCCTTGAACACCTGCATCTGGGCCTGCTGGGCGGTCTGGTAGTGCGCCAGCATCTGCGACTGGGCGACGACGTTGTTGACGGATGAGTCCATCGCTATCTCCTGCATGAGAGAATGTCGGTCTCACCCTAGCAGGATCCTGACCGGGTGCAACGGCGACATGGAGTTCGAGTGGCCAACGGTGTAGGCTTGCGCGCTCTCCGAATTTCCCTGAGGTCTTTTTCATGAGCGATATGCCCCAGTGCCCCCAGTGCGCCTCCGAGTTCACCTATCACGACGGCCTGCAGTACGTGTGCCCCGAGTGCGCCCATGAGTGGACCGATGCGGCCCCGGACGCGGAAGACGACGCCCCGGTGATCCGCGATGCCAACGGCAACGCGCTGGTCGACGGCGACACCGTCACCGTGATCAAGGACCTCAAGGTCAAGGGTTCGTCCTCGGTGGTGAAGGTGGGCACCAAGGTGAAGGGCATTCGCCTGGTCGACGGGGATCACGACATCGACTGCAAGATCGACGGCATCGGCCCGATGAAGCTGAAGTCGGCGTTCGTCAAGAAGGCTTGAGCCTCGCCCGCCGCCGTGCGGCGGGCTCGTCGAGCGGGGCTCAGCGGGCAGGCGACGCCAGGCTGTCCGGCAGGCCCTCGCGTAGCGAGCGCGGCCGGAGTCCCAGGTCGTCGAAGGTGCCGACACCGTCGGCGACCACGTTGTTGCGCTGCATGAGGATGATCTGATCGCGGGTCAGCGGCGGGCTCGGCAGCCGCGAGAGCCCGCCGGCCAGGGCCCGCCACAGCCAGAAGGGCACCGGCACCAGCGGACGTTCACGGCCGAGTCGGGCCATCACCAGCTCGACGATCTCCCGATAGCGCAGCACGTCGCCACCGCCGAGCTCGAACAGCCGCCGGGCCGGCGCCTCGGGGCCGGTCAGGCGGGCGAGGGCGCGCGCCACGTCGATGACGTGCACCGGCTGCAGGCGGGTCTCGCCGCGCCCGAACAGCGGGACTGCCGGGAGCCGGACGAGCCGCGCCAGTCCGCCGAGAAAGGCGTCATTCGGCCCGAACAGCACGCTCGGTCGCACGATGATCGCCCTGGGCATGGCCGCCAGCACCGCGCGCTCTCCCTGCGCCCGGGCGCGCACGTAGGCCGAGGGCGAGGTCGACTCGGCGCCGATGCCCGAGAGCTGCACCAGCCGGTCGATGCCGACCTCCCTCGCCAGCCGCGCCAGCCGGCCGGCTCCTTCCACATGAATCGCCTCGAAGCCGAGCTCGCGGGTCTCCACGTAGAGGCTGACCGCGTTGACCACCGTCGCCGCGCCTTCCAGCGCCGCGGCCACTTCTTCCTCATGGCGGATATCGGCCGTGACCAGCTCCAGCGGATCGCCGCTCTCGGCCCAGCTCGGCCAGGCCGGGTGACGGGCCACCAGACGCACCGGCCGCCCGGCCTCCACCAGTTCGCGCACCAGGGCGTCGCCGAGAAAGCCGCTGCCGCCGAAGACGACGATCGGTCGCGTCATATCGTTCCTTGCCGCTGCTCAGGGTCCATGGAGGCATTGTGCCTGACGTCTGCGGGGTCGCAAGCGTCGGGCGCGATGCGCTCGGGTATAGAAAGAAGACCAAAGTCTAAAGGCGTCGAGTCCGATTTTATCCGAGCCTATGTCCGACATAACGAGAATGGAGTCCGACAGGGCTCCGGAACAGTGGAATGCCGAACATGTCCCACGCCGCCGACTCCACGCGCCGCGCCGCGCGCCCCGACATCGCCGATGTGCTCGCCGAGGACATCTTCAGCGGCCATTACGGCCCGGGCGACTTCGTGCCCAAGGAGCTGGACCTCTGCGAGCGCTTCGGCGTCAGTCGCAGCACCGTGCGCAGCGCCCTGCAGACGCTGGTCACGGCGGGCCTGCTCACGCGCATCTCCGGCCAGGGCACGCGGGTGCGGGCGCTGACCGAGTGGCATCTCCTCGATCCCCGGGTGAGCGGCTGGATGGCGCGCTTCGCCCAGCCCAACCCGCGCATCCAGCGTGAGATCTTCGCCTTCCGGGTCGCCGTGGAACCGTTCGTCGCGCGCCTGGCCGCGGAGCACGCCACTGCCGCCGATCTGCTGGCCATCGAGTCCGCCTACGAGGGCATGATCCACGCGCTGGAACATGACGATCTGCACTGGCAGGGCATCTCCCACGACGACTACGACGTGGCCTTTCACGAGGCCATCTTCGCGGCGTCGCACAACCTGGTCTGGGCCCAGATCAGCCATGTGCTGAAGCCGGCCATCGCGCTGCTGGTAGAGCGCTCCAACCATAGTGCCGACGAGCTCCATGACAGCATGGAACGCCATCGCCGGATGATGGAGGCGATTCGCCTGCGTCAGCCGGAACAGGCCGCTGCGGCGGCCCTCAAGGTGCTGGAACGCACCGGCCGGGATCTGGGCCTCGAGGCCATGCTGCCGGCCCTTCCCACCCTCGATGTTTCGACATCTGACGTTTCTAAAACAAGCAGCGATAAGGAAGCCTCATGATCACACGCATGCCTCTCAAGACCCTGACCGTCGCCGTGCTCGGTGCCATGGCCTTCAACGCCCAGGCCGCCGACTACGAGTGGACCTTCCAGACGTCCGAGACCTCCGGCGAGCCGCAGTTCGAGATGAAGAAGGCCTGGGCCGACAACGTCGAGCAGATGTCCGATGGCCGCATCAGCATCGAGATCCTGCCGGTGAACGCGGTCGTCCAGGCCAACCAGACCCTGCAGGCGGTGCAGTCCGGTATCCTCCAGGGCCACCTGACCGACCCGAGCTACTTCACCGGCCAGAACCCGGCCTTCGGCATGATCGGCAACCTGGTCGGCGCCTGGAGCGATCCCTACGACTTCCTCGACTACATGAACAACGCCGGTGGCGAAGAGCTCTACAACGAGCTCGTCGAGCCCTACGGCCTGCACCTGATCGGCGCCGCCGCCACCGGCCTCGAGTCGCTGCCGTCCACCAAGCCGATTCGCTCCATCGAGGACATGCAGGGGCTCAAGCTGCGTGCCCCCGAGGGCATGGTCTACAACATCTTCGAGGCCGCCGGCGCGACGCCGGTCAACCTGCCGGGCTCCGAGGTCTACACCGGCCTGGAGAAGGGCGTGATCGACGCGGCCGACTACACGGTGTTCGCCACCAACCAGGCCCAGGGCCTGCACGAGTTCGCGCCGTATCCGCTGTATCCGGGCTTCCACTCCCTGCCGATGGTCTCGGTCTCGCTGAACAAGGACATCTGGGATGGCCTGCCGGCGGACCTCCAGGCGATCCTCGAGACCTCCGTGGATGATCTGGCCTACGAGATGGTCGCCGAGCTCAAGACCCGCGACCTCGAGGCCGTGCGCGAGGCGCGCCAGAACCCGGACATCGAGATCATCGATCTGCCGGCCGAGGAGCGCGTCAAGTTCCGCAACATCGCCAAGGAAGAGTGGGCCAGCTGGGCCGAGAAGAACGAGATCACCCAGGAGTTCTACGACTCCGTGGTCGGCTACCTGGAAAACCACAACCTGATGTGATCCACCCGCCGGCACCGAATGGTGCCGGCCATCCTGACGGCGGGCCACTCCGGGTGGCCCGCTCCTGTATCGAGGAAGTTCCATGACACAAGCGTCTCGTCGTCCGGAGGGCGACCCGGCCGCCGCCGAGGCGAGCCCGCCCGATCCGGCTCGCAACGCCTTCGACCGCGCCATCATGGGGGGCGGCCGAGTAGCCGCCTGGCTGGTGCTGATCGCCATGGCGATCAGCGTCTATGAGGTCATCATGCGCTACGGCTTCGGCTCCCCCACCTCCTGGGTCCACGAGAGCGTGGTGATGCTGGTGGCGGTGAGCTTCGCCCTGGGCGGGCCGGCGACGCTGGCCTGCAACCGCCACATTCGTGTGCGGGTGATCTACGACAGCGCCGGGCCGCGCCTCAGGCTGTGGCTCGATCGCTTCAACGACCTGGTGACCTTCGGCTTCTGCCTGGCCATGAGCTACGCCGCCTTCGTGATGTTCTGGGGTGCCTCCCACAACCCGCTGGGCGAATGGCAGCTGGAGCGTTCCGGCACCTCCTGGAACCCGCCGTTCCCGGCGCTGGTGAAGGGCGTGATCCTGCTGGCGCTGGCCATCATGTGCATCCAGGCCCTGCTGCACGTGGTGCAGTCGCTGCGCGGCAAGCCCGCCCCCACCCCGGATGACACGGAGGGCGCTGCCTGATGGATATCGCAACCGGAACCATGCTGATGGTGGGGCTGATCTTCGCCCTGCTGGTCACCGGCCTGCCGCTGGCCTTCATCACCGGCCTGGTGGCACTGGCCTTCACCTTCGGCTGGTTCGGGCCCAACGCCCTGCCGCTGGTCACCAGCCGGGTCTACGGCTTCGTCACCGAATACTCCCTGGTGGCGGTGCCGATGTTCGTGCTGATGGCCTCGCTACTGGACCGATCGGGGATCGCCAAGGACCTGTTCAACGCCATGCGCGTGTTCGCCGGTCGCCTGCCCGGCGGCGTGGCGGTGCAGACCGTCGTGGTGGCCTTTTTCCTGGCCGCGCTGTCAGGGATCATCGGCGGCGAGATCGTGCTGCTGGGCATCCTGGCGCTGCCGCAGATGCTGCGCCTGGGCTACGACAAGCACCTCTCCATCGGCGTGGTCTGCGCCGGCGGTGCGCTCGGCACCATGATGCCGCCGTCCATCGTGCTGATCATCTACGGCCTGATCGCCTCCCAGTCGATCGCCGACCTGTTCACCGCGGCCATCACCCCGGCGGTGATCCTGATGGCCAGCTACATCGGCTACGTGCTGGTGCGCTGCCTGAAGAATCCCGCGATGGGGCCGCCGATGACCGACGCCGACCGCGAGGAAGGCTTCGCCAACCGCTGGCAGGCGCTGCGCGCCATCATCGTGCCGGCGCTGATCGCCGGCCTGGTGCTGGGCTCGATCTANCGTCTACAACCTGATGGGCGGCAACCGCTTCATCTCGGGCATGATCATGGGCCTCGACGTGGCGCCGATCGTGATCATCCTGGTGATGATGGCGATCCTGCTGGTGCTGGGCATGTTCCTCGACTGGATCGGCGTGGCCATGCTGACGCTGCCGATCTTCGTGCCCATCGTCGAGCAGCTGGGCTACAGCCCGATCTGGTTCGGTATCCTGTTCGCGGTGAACATGCAGGTGTCGTTCCTGTCGCCGCCGTTCGGTCCGGCCGCCTTCTACCTCAAGGGCGTGGCGCCGCCCGAGGTCAGCCTGAAGGACATCTTCGTCGCGGTGCTGCCCTTCATCGCCCTACAGCTGTGCGTGCTGTTCGCGCTGCTGTTCTGGCCGAACCTCGCCATGTGGCTGGTGTAAAGGCGCTGTCCATGGCGGGGCAAAGACGCCTCGATGCCCCGCCATGAACTGCTGATATCAGCGCTCTGGAAGCGCGCCATATCGCATAGCGATATGGCGCGTTTTTTATTGATGCGCTTTCATGGAGGTTTTCCGGTTTTTCGGCAAAAAGAAAACGGCGCCGCGGCGCCGTTTTCTTATGGTTGACTGTCTTTGGAGAGACTGGATCAGTCTGAGGCTTCACGGGATATCGTCGCGAGAAAGTTCTCGACGATTGCCTGGGGAGGTCGACGGATGTCGGCCAGGACGGCCTCGTCCTCGCCGGGCGCTTCCAGGGTGGCGAGCTGACTGTCGAGCATGTGGGCGCCGGCGAAGAAGTGATCGTCGCGGGAACCGAGGCGCTCCAGCAGCACCTCGCGGCTGCCGGCCAGATAGAGGATCGCCAGGTCGGGAGCGGCTTCGCGAAGCTGGTCACGGTAGCGGCGCTTGAGCGCCGAGCAGCCGATGACCAGATCGCGGCCCTGGTCGCGATACTGGCGATACAGGTCGGCGAGGGTCGCCAGCCAGGCGGCGCGATCGTCGTCGTTGAGGGGCTCGCCGCGGCTCATCTTGGCGATGTTGTCTGGACCGTGATGGTCGTCCCCGTCGATGAAGGTAGCCCCGAGAGAGGCGGCCAGCTGGCGCCCGATATGGGACTTTCCCGATCCGGAAACGCCCATGACGAGAAGGCTCTTGGCGGTCGTCTTCATGCGCGAGTCTGCTTTTCATGGCGTCGAAAGAATGTCGGGAATTCTAGCATTTTTTGACGGGATGGGGAGTGAAAAGGGCGCTCTTTGGTCAGGGATTGTTCAGCGGTGGCCGGCCATCAGCTCGCGAATGAGTGGCGTATCGGCATCGCGATGGGTCGGCAGCTCGAAGCGGGCCTGGGCGATGGCGGTACGCGACAGGGTCGCGGTGATCAGCCCTTCGCCGTCCTCGGCCTCGGCCAGGGCCTCGCCGCGCGGGCCGAGAATGCGCGAGCCGCCCCAGAAGTGGCTGCCGTTTTCCGGCCCGAAGCGGTTGGCCATGATCACCGGGGTGCCATAGGTCATGGCGTAGAAGCGCACGTTGAGCACCCAGTTCTGCTCGTTGGAGAAGTCCTCGCTGACGATGCCCGAGGCCGAGTTGATCGGCGCACACAGCACCGTGGGGCGGGGCAGCAGGGCGGCATGTACCAGGGCGGGATTCCACAGGTCGGCGCAGATCAGCTGGGTCGCGGACCAGCCGGGGAGGATCTCGGCCTGGGTGAGCTCGCTGCCGTGGGTGAACCACTTGCCTTCCTCTAGCCCGCCGTAGGTGGGCAGGTTGAGCTTGCGGTGCACGGCGACGATCGCGCCGTGCTGGAGGATCGCCAGGGCATTGTAGTACTCGCCGGGGCTGGCTTCCTCGACGAAGCCGACCACCGTCTGCATCTCGCCGCAGGCCCGGGCCAGCCGGGCCAGGCGAGGGTCCTCGACCGGCATGGCGACGCGCATGACCTCGCCGCCGAGCCCGTAGCCGGTCAGCGAGAGTTCGGGGAAGACCAGCAGCGCCACGCCGCGCTGGCCGGCCTCGTGAATGATCTCGAGATGGCGCTCGAGGTTGGTGTCGACCTCGCCCAGCGCGGCGTTGATCTGGGCGGCGGCCACAGGGAGTTCGTCCTGATAGTGCATGTCACGGTCTCGTCGTTGCAGCAGGAAGGCGGGCGATGCCCGGAACGTCATTCTGCCCCGGGCGGGCCGAGCAGGGCGAGCAGGTCGCCGGCCGGGCGGTCCTCCAGGGTCTGGATGACGCGTTCGAGGCGCTCGGCGCGCTCGCCGAGCACCGGGCCGGCGAGGGCATGATACTTGGCGGCCAGCTCGTCGTCGGACAGCGGGTTGTGCGGGTTGCCGTGGGCCTCGCAGGGCTCGCTCTCGATGATCCGGCCGTCGCTCAGATGCAGCCGCGCCGAGGCCCAGCGCTCGGCCGGGAAGCGCGCATTGAAGGCGTCGCTCTCGCGGATCTCGACCCGCTCGGCGAGGGCGCGGGGCAGCGGTGCGCCGAGCTCGGTGACGGCCTCGGCGTCGAGGGTGCCGCGGGCCAGCGCGCAGGCCACCGACCAGGGCAGGCTGTACTGGGCCTGCTCGGTGCTGTCCGGGTGCACCACATGCAGCCGCTTGCCTTCGTGAAAGGTGGTGATCTCGATGCGCGCGATCGTCGCCGGATCACCGATTCGCTCGCGCAGCGACAGCACCGCCTCCACCGCCGGCTGGGCCCAGCGGCACACCGGATAGGCCTTGAAGTACTGCTCGTGAAGGTACCAGCGCTGACCCCGATCGGCCCAGAGCTGTTCGACCTCGGGGGCGGCAACGGTCAGCGCCGGGGCGCCGGTGAAACCGTCGCGGGCCAGCAGCGCGGCGGAGACGCCGGTCATGGCGCCCCAGCCCGAGCCGTCCTTGAGCATGGTGGGGTGATCGATGCAGCGCATCATCTGGCTGCGCGGCCCGTAGAACTCGGCGATGCCCAGAGCGTGGTGCAGGCGCTCGGCGTCGAGCCCCATCAGGCGGCCGGCCACGGCCGCCACGCCCAGCGCGTTCCAGGCGCCCGAGGTGTGGTAGTCGGGGCTCGTGGCATGCAGCGCGATGCCGGCGCGGGTGGCGATCTCGTAGCCCATGGCCAGCAGGCCGAGGAAATCGCGGCCGGAGAGGCGGTCGGCCTCGGGCAGGGCGAGCAGCCCCGGCAGCAGGGCGACCCCGGCATGCCCCTTGGTCAGCACCTGGCCGTCGTGGGCGTCCAGGGCATCGATCAGCCAGGCCCCGTGCAGGGCCACGCCGACGAGATCCAGCAGGCAGCGCTTGGCCTGGGTCAGCAGGGCGTCGTCGGGGAGCGGGTCGGCGTCGAGCATCCAGTCGAGCAGGGTAGTGGGCCGGGGCATGAGGACCTCTCGCTTCGAGGAAACGACGGAGGCCGCCCTGGGGCGGCCTCCGGTGCGATCGCATGACGGGCGATGCCGTTACAGCAGTTCGTTGTCGTCGAGGAAGCTCTGTGCCACGTCCTCGATGGTCTCGCGCTCGACGTCGACCCGGGCGTTGAGGGTGGCCATGGTCTCGTCGTCGAGCAGCGCGGACAGCGCATTCATCTGCTCGGCGAGGTCCGGGTTGGCCTCGAGGGTTTCCTCGCGCACCACCGGCGTCAGGGCGTAGGCCGGGAAGAAGGCCTGGTCGTCCTCGAGGACCTGGAAATCGAAGGCCGGGATGCGGCCGTCGGTGGCGAACACCAGGCCCACGTCGACCTGACCGTCGCGCAGCGCCTGGTAGACCAGGCCGGAGTCCATGCGCTTGACCTCACCGCGGCCGACGCGGAAGTCGTAGGCCTGCTGGAGCGGGCGCCAGCCGTCCTCGCGAGCGTAGAACTCGGCGTTCATGGCGAAGGTCAGGTCCTCGCCGTCGTTGACCGCCTGGGCCAGCTCGGACAGCGACTCGATGCCGGTCTCCTCGACGCTCTCCTGGCGCATGGCCAGGGCGTAGGTGTTGTTGGCCGCCGAGGGTGCCAGCCACACCAGGCCCTTCTCGCCGTCGAGCTCCTTGACCCGTTCATAGGTCTCCTCGGGCGACAGCGACTCGGTGACGTCGTTGTAGTTGATCAGCGAGGTGCCGGTGTATTCCCAGTAGAGGTCGATCTGGCCGTTCTCCTGGGCCTGGCGCAGCACGGCGGAGCCCATGCCGGCACGGGTCTCGACGTCGTAGCCGAGCCCGCTCAGGTACTGGGACGTCATGCTGGCGAGTATCTGCTGCTCGGTGAAGTTCTTGCCACCGACCACGATCTCTTCGGCCTGGGCGGTAGTCATGGCGCCGGCCAGTGCCAGGCCGGAAAGCGTCATCATCAAGCGTTTCATGGTGATCTCCTTGTGGTTGCCGCGTAGCCGCTCATCGGCGGCCGGATCGAAAGGACTCTTGCTCAGCTGCGGGAGGGGTTGACCCCTCGGGGTACCACCAGGAAGGCGGTGGTCGCCACGATGGCATCGACCACGATCGCCAGCAGGGCGGTAGGGATGGCGCCGGACAGCATCATCACCGGGTCGTAGAGGTCGATGCCGGTGAAGATCAGCTCGCCCAGCCCGCCGGCGCCGATCAGGAAGGCCAGCGGCACGGTGCCCACGTTGATGGTCAGCGCCGTGCGGATGCCGGCGAAGATCACGTAGAGGGCGTTGGGCATCTCGACGCGAAGCAGGCGCTGGGCCGGCGACATGCCGATGCCCGAGGCGGCCTCCTTCAGCGCCGGGTTGACGCCCTTGAGGCCGGCGTAGGTGTTGCGGGTGATCGGCAGCAGCGTGGCCACGAACAGCCCGAACACCGCCGGTACGGTGCCGATGCCGAGGAAACTCATCGACAGCGCCAGCACCGCCAGCGTCGGGATGGTGGTGCCGACGTTGAGCACCTGCATGGCCGATTCGGCGACGCGCGCCATGCTGGGTCGCGACAGCACCACGCCCAGCGGAATGGCCACCAGGATGGCCAGGCCCCCGGAAATGAGGGTCAGCCACAGGTGCTGCACGGCCAGAAACTGCACGTCGGGCAGATAGAAGATGAAGTCGTCGATGACCCCGCTGGACTGGCTCCACACGCCGAGAAAGAAGATGGCGATGAGCAGCGCAATGCGCAGGGCCCCCTTCAGGCTCCGGATCGGCATCGGCTTACTCCTTGGTGGCCGGTTCGGCGGTCGCGGCGGGTTCCGTGGGGCGGAACCGCGAGCCCAGGTGGTGGGTCATGGCGCGCTGGGTGATCTGGCCGCACACGCGGCCGGCCTCGTCCACGCAGGGCAGCCAGGTGATGTCGTTGGAGAACATCAGCGAGGCGACCTTGCGCAGGTCGTCGTCCAGCGACACCGTGGCCGGCACGTTCTGGAAATGGTCGCGGCAGTAGCCCTTGGTGGTGCGCGCCTGGGAGCGGCTGATCAGCCCCACCGGCTGGCGGCGATCGTTCACCACCAGGATGGCGTTCTGATAGCCGAAGTCGTCGATCCGGGCCAGGGCGGTCTCCAGGGTGTCGCTGGGCGACACGGTGCCGATCTCGTCGGACACCACGTCGCGCACCTTCACCAGGTTGAGACGCTTGAGCGCCCGGTCCTCGCCGAGGAAGGACTCCACGAACTCGTCCTTGGGATTGGCCAGCAGCTCGTCCGGGGTGGAGTACTGCTCCAGGCGGCCGGCGCGGAAGATGGCGACGCGGTCGCCCATCTTGATCGCCTCGTCGATGTCGTGGCTGACGAACATGATGGTCTTGTTGAGTTCCTGCTGCATCTTGAGGAACTCGTCCTGGATCACCGCGCGGTTGATCGGGTCGATGGCGCCGAAGGGCTCGTCCATCAGCATCACCGGGGGATCGGCCGCCAGCGCCCGGGCCACGCCGATGCGCTGCTGCTGGCCGCCGGACAGCTCGTTGGGATAGCGCTTGAGGAAGGCGTCCGGGTCCAGCGCGATCATGTCCATCAGCTCCCGGGCGCGTTCCCGGTACTTGGCCTTGTCCCAGCCCAGCAGCTTGGGCACCACCGTGATGTTGTCCTCGATGGTCATGTTGGGGAACAGGCCGATCTGCTGGATCACGTAGCCGATGTTGCGACGCAGCTCCTGGGTGTCCAGGCCGGTGGTGTCCTCGCCGTTGATGAACACCTTGCCCGATGTGGGGCGCACGATGCGGTTGATCATCTTCAGGGTGGTGGTCTTGCCGCAGCCGGAGGGGCCGAGCAGGATGCAGATCTCGCCGGCCGGCACCTCCATGTTGATGTGGTCGGCGGCGGTGACCGCGCCCTTGGGGGTGTCGAAGACCTTGGTCAGGTTGTCGAGTCGAATCATGCAGGGGAATCCTTGTGTGATGAGCCGGAGTCGCGCGGGACGGGATCAGGCCGTCTCGGCGGCGCGCTCCATCCCGAGGGGCGTCAGGCGTTTCTGCAGCGCCAGCAGGCCGTAGTCGACGATGATGGCCAGCAGGCTGACCGCCACCGCGCCGACGATCAGCTGGCGCGGGTCGGACTGCGAGATGCCGCGGCTGATGAAGGTGCCGAGCCCGCCGGCGCCGATGTAGGCGGCGATCGCCATCACGCCGATGTTGAGCACCACGGCGGTCCTGACGCCGGCCATGATCACCGGCACCGCCAGCGGGATCTCGACCATGCGCAGGCGCTGGTTCTGGCTCATGCCGATGCCGCGGGCCGCCTCGCGCAGCGCCGGATCCACGTTGTGGATGGCGGTGTAGGTGTTGCGGATGATCGGCAGCTGCGAGTAGAGCAGCACGGCGATGACCGCCGGCAGATAGCCGATGCCCTGGCCGATCAGCGACAGCACCGGGATCATGATCCCGAACAGCGCGATGGACGGCACCGTGACGATGATGGACGCCGCATACAGCACCGCCTTGGCCAGGCGTTCGTTCTTGGTGATGGCGATGCCGATGGGCACCCCGGTGAGGGTGGCGATGCCGACGGCGACCCCGACCAGCGCGATGTGCTCGAGGGTTCTCGAGAGCAGCAGGTCGAGGTTGTCGATGGCGTATTGAATGAGTTCCAAGTCCCTATCTCCTGGTCGTTCCCATGCCGATACAGCATAGCGCTCGAGGCGCGTTGACGGCGTGGGTGGCGCCTCCGGCGGTGGCAGGGCCGCGATGGAAGGCCGTGAAGCGGTGACTCAGCTTAGCAAAGCTCCATATCTATTTGTTTTTCCATGGATGACGATGCGCAATGGGATAAATTGCGGGGGCTGATGCATGCGCTGGGCCGCGGGTTCGGGGCATAGTGCCTACCAATGAGAACGATTGTTGTTTTTGATGTGAACGGTGTCGAACGTGTCGCCAACGGCGTGTTCGGCGGCGCAATACGGCACGGCGAGGGTTCACATCGTCGACATACAGGACTAAAATGGTCCGCAATCGATCACCAGGGGGTGTTCCCGGGGAGGCCTGTCTTGCTGAAGCTGTCCAGACTGACCGACTACGCGGCGGTGGTGATGGCGCAGATCGCCCGTCACCCCGAGCAGCCACA
Source organism: Halomonas sp. HG01 (assembly GCF_000968715.2). Classification (NCBI taxonomy): domain Bacteria; kingdom Pseudomonadati; phylum Pseudomonadota; class Gammaproteobacteria; order Oceanospirillales; family Halomonadaceae; genus Halomonas; species Halomonas sp. HG01. The sequence goes on from NZ_CP022134.1 coordinate 999,928, forward strand.
CGCGGCGGCGGAGCTCGCCGAGGCGGTGCAGGTGCCGCACCCGACGGTCAGCAAGACCCTGAAGATGCTGGTGCGCGCCGGGCTGCTGGAGTCCCGCCGTGGCGCCCAGGGCGGCTATTCTCTGGCGCGTCCCGCGTCGCAGATCACCGCCGGCGACATCATCGCGGCGATCGAGGGGCCGGTGGCGATGACCGAATGCAGCCAGGCCGAGGGCGACTGCGAACTGGTGGACACCTGCGGGGTGTCCGACAACTGGCAGCGGGTGTCGCTGGCGATGCAGACACTGCTCCACAGCGTGACCCTGGCCCACCTGGCCGACACCACCCCGATCAAGCTGCCGGTGCAGCTGCCCATACAAGGCGTGAGTCTGGCCGCCGAGGCCTGATCACCCGCGGATTCACCACCCGAGGCGAGCCCGGCTCGCCGACCCAACCAGCCCGGGAGGGGAGACATCATGGCAAGTCAGGAAATGGAACAGCTTGTCCGTCGCGAATACAAAGAAGGTTTCGTGACCGACATCGAGAGCGATACGGTACCGCCGGGTCTGGACGAGAACACCATCGCCTTCATCTCCAAGAAGAAGGGCGAGCCGGAATGGATGCTGGAGTGGCGCCTCCAGGCCTACCACCAGTGGCTGAAGATGACGCCGCCCTCCTGGGCGCATCTGAACTACCCGCCGATCGACTACCAGGCGATCTCCTACTACAGCGCCCCCAAGCGCGACGAGGACAAGCCCCAGAGCCTCGACGAGGTCGACCCCAAGCTGCTCGAGACCTACGAGAAGCTGGGCATTCCGCTGCACGAGCGGGCGGCGCTGGCCGGCGTGGCGGTGGACGCGGTCTTCGACTCCGTCTCCGTGACCACCACCTTCAAGGAGAAGCTGCACGAGGCGGGCGTGATCTTCTGCTCGATCTCCGAGGCGATCCGCGACTACCCGGAGCTGGTCAAGCAGTACCTCGGCAGCGTGGTGCCCCAGGGCGACAACTACTTCACGGCGCTGAACTCCGCGGTGTTCACCGACGGTTCCTTCGTGTTCGTGCCGGAAGGCGTGACCTGCCCCATGGAGCTGTCCACCTACTTCCGCATCAACGCCGCCAACACCGGCCAGTTCGAGCGCACCCTGATCGTCTGCGAGAGCCGTGCCCAGGTCTCCTACCTGGAAGGCTGCACCGCACCCCAGCGCGACGAGAACCAGCTGCACGCGGCGGTGGTCGAGCTGGTGGCGCTGGAAGACGCCTCCATCAAGTACTCCACGGTGCAGAACTGGTATCCGGGTGACGAGGACGGCAAGGGCGGCATCTACAACTTCGTCACCAAGCGCGGCGACTGCCGCGGCGACCGTTCCCACATCAGCTGGACCCAGGTCGAGACCGGCTCCGCCATCACCTGGAAGTACCCCTCCTGCGTGCTGCGCGGCAAGGACAGCGTCGGCGAGTTCTACTCGGTGGCGGTGACCAACGGCCGCCAGCAGGCCGATACCGGCACCAAGATGATTCACATCGGCGAGGGCTCGCGCTCGACCATCGTCTCCAAGGGCATCTCCGCCGGTCGCTCCGAGCAGTCCTATCGCGGGCTGGTCAAGGTGGGGCCGCGGGCCAAGGGCGCGCGCAACTATACCCAGTGCGACTCGCTGCTGATCGGCGACACCTGCGGGGCCCATACCTTCCCCTATCAGGAGATCGGCAACAGCACGGCCACCGTGGAGCACGAGGCGACCACCTCCAAGATCGGCGAGGACCAGCTGTTCTACTGCCAGAGCCGCGGCATCTCCGAGGAAGACGCGGTGAACATGATCGTCAACGGCTTCTGCAAGGACGTCTTCCAGGAGCTGCCGATGGAGTTCGCCGTCGAAGCCGAGGCGCTGCTCAACGTCACCCTCGAAGGGGCGGTCGGATAAGGCCGCTGTCCGCGGGCCTGGCGAGATGAGCGCCGGGGACAAGGCGGAGCGAGGGTTTTTGCCATGGATGGCAAAAGTAGCGCCCAGGGATGGGTTAACAGCGCCTCGCGGAGGCTTGTCGCCGGGACAGCTCATCGCTTAGGCCGGCTGCCAGGCGCTAGATACGCCGGACACGAATCAACTTATGCGAGCCGCCGCGGCGGCCCAAAGATCGAAAGGTAGTCAAGATGCTCGAAGTCAAGGATCTGCACGTCACGGTCGAGGGTTCCGAGATCCTCAAGGGCCTCAACCTGACCATCGGCGCCGGTGAAGTCCACGCCATCATGGGCCCCAACGGCGCCGGCAAGTCCACGCTGTCCGCGGTGATCGCCGGCAAGGACGGCTACGAGGTCACCGCCGGCTCGATCACCTACGAGGGCCAGGACGTCCTCGAGATGGAGATCGAGGAACGCGCCCGCGTCGGTCTGCTGCTGGGCTTCCAGTACCCGGTCGAGATCCCCGGGGTGAAGAACATCTACCTGCTCAAGGCCGCGCTCAACGCCAAGCGCGAGGCCGAGGGCCTGGGCGAGATTCCGGCGCCCGAGTTCATGAAGCTGATCAAGGAGAAGATCGCCTTCATGAAGATGGACGCCAGCTTCCTGCAGCGCGCCGTCAACGAGGGCTTCTCCGGCGGCGAGAAGAAGCGCAACGAGATCCTGCAGATGCTGGTGCTGCAGCCGAAGCTCGCCATGCTCGACGAGATCGACTCCGGCCTCGACATCGACGCCCTGAAGGTCGTCGCCGAGGGTGTCAACTCGCTGCGCGCCGAGGATCGCAGCATCCTGCTGGTGACCCACTATCAGCGCCTGCTCGACTACATCGTGCCGGATCGGGTGCACGTGCTGGTCGACGGCCGCATCGTCAAGAGCGGTGATGCCGAGCTGGCGCGCGAACTCGAGGACCGCGGCTACGACTGGCTGCTGGAGGGCTCCGCGGCATGAATGACGACGTGCAACGCTTCCTCGATCGCCTGAGCGAGCGCAGCGCCCAGCGCGGCGACGAGCCGACCTGGATCGCCGCCCGGCGCCAGGCCGGCGCCGCCCGCTTCGAGGCGATGGGCTTCCCGCATCGTCGCGTCGAGGCGTGGAAGTACACCGACGTGCGCGACATCGCCCGCACTGACTTCGCGCTGACCGACGACGCCGAGTTCTCGCCGGCCGCGGCGGCGGCGCTGACTCTGCCGCTGGACGCGCATCGCCTGACCTTCGTCGACGGCGTCTTCGCCTCGGCGCTGTCGGACCTCGGCAACCTGCCGGCCGGCGTGCAGGTGCTGCCGCTGTCCCAGGCCCTGGAAGAGAACCACGAGGCCGTGGGCGGCCCGCTCGGCCGGCTCACCGGCGTCGACTTCTCGGCCTTCGCCGCGCTCAACACCGCCTTCTTCGAGGAGGGCGCCCTGGTCCGCCTGGCGCCGCGCACCGTGGTCGACAAGCCCATCGTGCTGCAGTTCCTGTCCCGGGCCGGCGAGCAGCCGGTGATGAGCCATCCGCGCATCCTGGTCGAGGCCGGCGGTCGCAGCGAGGCGACCCTGATCGAGCACCATGCCGGTGAAGAGGGCGCGGCCAACTTCACCAACCTGGTGGAGGAGATCATCCTCGACCGCGGCGCCATCCTGACCCACTACAAGCTGCAGGAAGCGCCGCTCAAGGACCGTCACATCGCCAGCATCCAGGTGGAGCAGGGGCGCGACAGCCGCTATACCTCGTTCAACCTGAACCTGGGCGGTGGCCTGGTGCGCAACGACTTCATCAACGACCTCAACGGCGAGGGCGCCGAGGCGACGCTGCACGGCCTGTTCTACGGCCAGGGTCGCCAGCACGTGGACAACCACACCGAGGTCAACCACAACGCGCCGCACACCCGTTCCAGCGAGAACTACAAGGGCATCCTCGATGATCGCGCCCATGGCGTGTTCAACGGCCGGGTGGTGGTCAAGCGCGACAGCCAGAAGATCGAGTCCGAGCAGAGCAACGCCAACCTGCTGCTCTCCGACCGCGCCGAGGTCGACACCAAGCCCGAGCTCGAGATCTATGCCGACGACGTCAAGTGCGCCCACGGTGCCACCACCGGCCAGCTCGACGAGGAAGCGGTCTACGCCCTGCGCGCCCGCGGCATCGACGAGCAGACCGCACGCGGCCTGCTGACGCTGGCCTTCGCCGGTGAGGTGATGGAGCTGGTCGACCTCGACGCCGTGGCCGAGCGGGTCGAGCTCACGGTGGCCGGCAAGCTGCCGGAACGCTTCAACCTGGCCGGGCTGGTGGAAGCCGCCGCGGCGCTCAACGAGGACTGATCCATGGTCGACTTCAGCGATCTGCTGCTCGACGTGGCGCGGGTCCGTCGCGACTTCCCGATCCTCGATCGGGAGGTCCACGGCAAGCCGCTGGTCTATCTCGACAACGCGGCCACCAGCCAGACGCCGCGTCAGGTGATCGAGGTCTTCGACGAGTACTACGGGCGCTACAACGCCAACATCCACCGTGGCCTGCACACCCTGGCCGACGAAGCCACCGCGGCCTACGAGGGCACCCGGGACACCGTGCGTGCCTTCCTCGGCGCCGCCGAGAGCCGCGAGATCGTCTTCACCCGCGGCACCACCGAGGCGATCAACCTGGTGGCGGGGAGCTGGGGCCGCGCCAACCTGGGCGAAGGCGACGAGGTGCTGATCTCGCGCCTGGAGCACCACTCCAACATCGTGCCCTGGCAGATGCTGGCCGCCGAGAAGGGCTTTACCCTCAAGGTGATTCCGGTCGACGAGCGCGGCGTGCTCGACCAGGCCGCCTACCGCGATCTGATCTCCGAGCGCACTCGGCTGGTGGCGGTCAATCACGTCTCCAACGCGCTGGGCACCGTCAATCCGGTGGCCGACATGGCCAGGGTGGCCCACGAGCATGGCGCGCTGATTCTGGTCGACGGCGCTCAGGGCGCGCCGCACCAGAAGGTCGACGTGCAGGCGCTCGGCGTCGACTTCTATGCCTTCTCCGGCCACAAGGTCTATGGCCCCACCGGCGCCGGCGTGCTCTACGGCCGCGCCGAACTGCTCGAGGCCATGCCGCCCTGGCAGGGTGGCGGCGAGATGATCGCCACCGTGTCCTTCGAGGCGCCCACCACCTTCGCCGGCATTCCTCACAAGTTCGAGGCCGGCACCCCGGCCATCGCCGAGGTGATCGCCCTGGGCCGCGCGATTCAGTGGGTCGAGGAGATCGGCCTGCCGCTGATCGGCGCCTGGGAGTCGCGGTTGCTCGAGCACGCCACGCGCAGCGTGTCGCGCATCGACGGCCTGCGCATCCTCGGCACCGCGCCCGAGAAGGCCGGCGTGCTGTCGTTCGTGGTCGAGGGCGCCCATTCCCAGGACATCGGCCTTTTGATCGACCAGCTCGGCGTGGCGATCCGCACCGGACACCACTGTGCCCAGCCGCTGCTGTCCTCGTTCGGTGTCGATGCCACCTGCCGCGCCTCCTTCGCCGCCTACAACACCCCCGAGGAGGTCGACGTCTTCGTCGACGGCCTAGAGCGGGTCGTGGGCATGCTGCGCTGAGCGCCGCTCCCGGGTCACGACCGCGGCGGGCCTCCTGAAGGCTCGCCGCGGTCGCTGTGAATGAAGCTCCAAGGAGTCCTATGAGCGAGATCGACGATCCCCTGGCGAGCCTGCACAAGGGCCAGGTCCTGCCCCTGCAGCGCGACGTCGAGGTCATCTCCATTCCCTTCGGCAAGACCATCACGCTGCCCGAGGACAGCGAGGTCAGCGTGATGCAGGCCAAGGGCAACTCGGTCAGCGTGGGCCACGAGGGGCGGCTCTACCTGATCGAGGGCAGCAACCTCGACGCCCTGGGACTCGAGGCCGTGCCGCGCCCGACCCTGCCCGAGGACGCCTCCGAGGAAGCGATCGAGCAGTTCGTCTGGGATCAGCTGCGGACCTGCTTCGACCCCGAGATCCCGGTCGACATCGTCGAACTCGGGCTGGTCTACGGCTGTCGTATCGAGCGTCTGATCACCGGCGAGCGTATCGTCACCATCCGCATGACCCTGACCGCGCCGGGCTGCGGCATGGGTGACGTCATCGCCGCCGATGCGCGCCACAAGATCCTCGGCGCCCCGCAGATCAGCCAGGTGCACACCGAGATCGTCTTCGACCCGCCCTGGAGTCGTGAGATGATGAGTGACGAGGCCAAGCTCGAGCTCGGCATGTTTTAACCGGTAAGGCGGATGCCCATCTCATTGTGGAAAGGTGTCAGGGGACTGCTGATGTCGCTGGGGGGGCTCGCACTCCTGGCGATTCTGCTTTTCGTGGGCGCCAACCTGTGGGTGCTGGCCGAGACCCGCGGGCGCATCGACCACGGACTTCAGCAGTGCGGCCCCGAGCGGGTGGGCATCGTCTTCGGCACCTCCCACTGGACGCGCAGCGGCCAGCGCAATCCGCATTTCGAGGGGCGCATGCAGGCGGCGGCGCGGCTGTACCGCGGTGAGCGGGTGCAGCACCTGCTGCTGTCCGGGGACAACAGCACCCGTTACTACAACGAGCCGGTGACCATGTGGCGTGACCTGCGCGGTCGCGCCGTGCCCGACGCGGCCATGACGCTGGACTACGCCGGCTTCAGCACCTTCGATACCCTGTCCCGGGCGCGCGGCGTCTTCGGCGTGACGCGAGCGCTGCTGGTCACCCAGTCGTGGCACCTGCCGCGGGCCCTGTTCATCGCCGAGGCGCTGGGCATCGAGGCGCGCGGCTGCGCGGCGCCGGAGCGACCGTCGGAGGGCGTGCTGTGGCTGAAGGCGCGGGAGTGGGCCGCACGAGTGGCGACCCTGGGCGATCTCTACGTATGGGGGCGTGAGCCCCATTTCCTGGGGCCCGAGGAGCCGCTGCAGATCGTGCCGCGAGCGGCGCTCAGCGCCGCTGATGCTTCTTCTGCTGCCGATACAGCTCGCGAATCAGCGAGCGACAGTGCTTCCAGCACTCCTCGATGACCGACTCGATGGCGTCAGGAAGCGGGTGGGTGTACAGGGTCGACAGCGCCTGCATCAGCACCCGCTCCTGTTCCAGCAGCTCGTTGATCAGCACCTGGCTGTCGTCGCCGACGAAGCTCTTCAGGCGGCTCCACAGCCACATGTAATCGTCGCGCTCGACGTCGGCATCGCGGGGGAGGAGGGCGAGGTGCCGGCGGGCCAGTTCCTGCAACTCGCGCATCAACGCTTTCCGGGTATCGAAATAGGGCTGCAGGACGTCGCGCAGGCTGGGCCGCAGGCGCTCATGGTTGTCCTGGAAATAGTCGATGCTGTCGGCCAGCGCCTCGAGGACGCTGTCCATCGCCACCTGGCGATTATCGAGAAACATGGGCGGTCACCTCCTCCGGTGACGCAGATTGTGGGGGTGTCGTCGGCCTTTTGCCACCCCCAGCGGTCAAATATTTCGGCGTCTTGGCTTAGCCTTTCGGCTTGGGCGGCGCCTTGCGTCTCGGGGTCGAGCTCTTCTCCAGGTGCTCGATGATCAACCCGGCGATGTCCTTGCCCGTGGCGGTCTCGATGCCCTGCAGGCCGGGCGACGAATTGACTTCCATGATCACCGGGCCGTGGTTCGAGCGCAGCAGGTCGACCCCGGCCACGCGCAGGCCCATGGCCTTGGCGGCGCGAATCGCCGTGGAGCGCTCCTCCGGGGTGATGCGGATCACGCTGGCGCTGCCGCCGCGATGCAGGTTGGAGCGGAACTCGCCCTCGGCGGCCTGGCGCTTCATCGCCGCCACCACCTTGTCGCCGATCACCAGGCAACGGATGTCGGCCCCCTTGGCCTCCTTGATGTACTCCTGGACCATGATGTTGGCCTTCATGCCCATGAAGGCCTGGATCACCGACTCCGCGGCCTGGTTGGTCTCGGCCAGCACCACGCCGATGCCTTGGGTGCCTTCCAGCAGCTTGATGACCAGCGGTGCGCCGCGGACCATGGTGATCAGGTCGGGAATGTCGTCCGGGGAGTGGGCGAAGCCGGTCACCGGCAGGCCGATGCCCTTGCGCGAGAGCAGCTGCAACGAGCGCAGCTTGTCCCGCGAGCGGGTGATCGAGACGCTGTCGTTGAGCACCGGGATATTCATCATCTCGAACTGGCGCAGCACGGCGCAGCCGTAGAAGGTGATCGAGGCCCCGATACGCGGGATCACGGCATCGAAGGGTTCGAGCTGTTCGCCCTTGTAGTGGATCGAGGGCTGGTGGGAGGCGATGCTCATGTAGCAGCGCAGGGTGTCCACCACCCGGGTGGTATGGCCTCGCTGCTCGGCGGCCTCGATCAGCCGGCGAGTGGAATAGAGCCTGCGGTTGCGGGACAGCAGCGCGATATGCATAGGGCCTCCGATGCCAGGAGATGGCGGGGATCAGGGTTCGCCGTGCAGGAAGCCGGCGCCCGGGGCCACCAGCAGCCGCCGCAGGGCGCGACGCCCGAGCAGCATGGGATGGCGCATCTGGCGACGGTCGGCGAGGGTCAGCTCGACGGGGAACTCCAGTTCGCCGAGCTGCATCGGCGTGCGGATCACGTAACGCCACTCGGCCTGGCCGTTGGAGCTGGTGACCTGGCGCCGGTCGTACAGGTGCAGGCAGTGCACGTGGGCCGGGCTCGTCGGCCCGCCGCCACGGGTGGTGAAGCTGACCCACAGGTGGCCGTCTTCCTCGAAGGATTCGATGTCCTCGGCGTGCAGCGACGAGGTGCGCGCGCCGGTGTCGGCCTTGGCGCACAGCGTCAGGCCGAGTTCCGGCAGGGTCACCATCTCGCGGCGGCCGATGACCGCCTTGGCCTGATAGGGCAGCTCCTTCATGGCATCCTTCCTCATGATGTCATCCGCGGGACAGATCGCCCAGGCGTCGTCCGATGGCGGAGTCCGCGTCGGCCTCACGCAGCGTCATCAGCACCGGCAGCCGCAGGCGCGGAATCAGCGCCAGGTCGCGTGCCACGGCGGCGAAGTCCGCGCGCGGCGTGTCCGCCAGCCGGGTCAGGAAGCGCGGCAGTCGCTCGCCGTCTTCCAGGTGACGCCAGCCGCGTCCGGCGATGGCCGCCAGCAGGTCCGGGCCACAGGCCTCGGGATCGTCGAGCAGGGCATCGAGCCAGGCGCCGGCGACCTCGCGTTCGGCGCCGGACACGGCGCGCACGCAGGCGCAGAAGGTCTCGATGTCGCCGGACTCGGCGGCCGTTTCGCCCCGGACGCGCAGCGCCTCGGCCAGCGGCCGGGGAGCGTCCACATGCTCCAGACAGTAGCACAGCGAGGCCAGCACTTCGCCAGGCAGGGTCGGCAGACGCGCCGCCAGGCGCTGGGCCTGGGCGTCGTCCATGCGCACGGCGACGTCGGCCAGGCCCTGCAGGCCCAGGGCTCGCCAGTCCAGCGCCTGCTGGCCTTCCAGGTAGGCCTCGGCGGGTTCCATGTGCTGGCTGGCCGGCCGGTCCATGTCGCGGCTTGCCCGGGCGTGCAGCACGGCCTGGAAGGGCAGGGGGGGCGTGAAGGCCAGCGGATTGTCCTTCATCAGGTTGTCGATCGCCTCGCCGTCCTCGCGGCCGAGGCCCTGGACGTTGCGACCCAGGGTCTCCAGCAGGCGCTGCAGGAAGGCGTCGCGAGGCGCCGGGTCGAGCCGGCCCTGTTCGTCCAGCGGCAGTGCCAGGAACCAGATCAGCGGGTCTTCCATCTCGCCGAGACGAAATACCATCGCCAGCCGGGCCTTGCCCTGCCAGGGTTGCGGCCAGGGCCGCTCGTCCCGCTCCAGCGCCGTCAGCGTCTCCAGCCCGCAGGGTTCGACGCCGCGCCCCATGTGATAGAGCCAGGTCTCGGCCCCGGTGCGCGCGAAGAAATCGTGAAAGCTGTCGATCGGCTGCATGCGGTTTCCCTCTGTGACGAGCGTGCACTCTACCGTGGTGCCCCGACGCTGTCAGCCCGTGGCGGCGGGCGATGATGAGCAGGCTGATCAAATCCTGAACGATCATGCTTCGCGCCCACCGTATCGGCCTCGGCGACGGCTTTCCAGTGGTTATCCACAGGAACATTCAGCGCTGCTGTGAATGAATGATCCGCTTGGCCGCTATGGCGCCCATAATGGGCCACTATTGGTCCATGACCGAGATTTCCACTATGGTCTGTGCGAAAATGAAATATTAAACAGTCGTTTTTATTCCAAAAACAGAATCCAAACGGAGGAACATCATGCTTCGTCGCTTCACTCTGACGTTTCTCGCCGCCGGCGCCATCGCCTTCTCCGGCGGCGCCTTCGCCCAGGACACGACGCTCCGGGTCGGCATGTCGGGCGGTTATTTCCCCTTCACCTTCGTCGAGCAGGACACCCTCAAGGGCTTCGAGGTCGATGTCATGAATGCGGTGGGCGAGGCGATGGGCGCCGAGGTGACGTTCGTGACCGCCAATTTCTCCGGCCTGTTCGGCATGCTGGAGTCCGGTCGCATCGATACTATCGCCAACCAGATCACCATCACCGAGGAGCGCGAGGCGAAGTATGTCTTCACCGCGCCCTACGTCTATGACGGCGCCCAGGTGGTGGTCAAGGAGGGCAATGACGCGATCGACGGCGTCGAGGACCTGCGTGGCAAGCGCGTGGCGGTGAACCTCGGCTCCAACTACGAGCAGCTGCTGCGCGAGCTGCCCTACGCCGACGACATCGATATCCGCACCTACGAGAGCAACATCGAGCAGGACACCGCACTGGGCCGCGTCGACGCCTTCGTCATGGACCGCGTCAGTGCCAGCCAGGTGATCAAGGAGAAACCGCTGCCGCTGCAGCTGGCCGGCCAGCCGTTCTCCGAGATCCACAACGCCCTGCCGTTCCGCGACACCGAGCAGGGACGTGCCCTGCGCGACGAGGTCGACGCGGCGCTCGAGGCCCTGCGCGAGGACGGCACCCTGGCCGATATCTCCGAGCGCTGGTTCGGCAACGACATCACGCGGCCCTGAGGCGCAGCACCCGACATGAGCGTGCTCGATTTCGACTACATGCTGGGGCTCGCGCCCATTCTGCTCGGCTATCTGCCGCTGACCCTGGCGATGGCCGCGGCGGGGATGGTGCTGGCCCTGGCTCTGGCCTGCGGACTGGCGGTGATACGGGTGTTGAAGCTTCCGGGGCTGAACGGCATCACCCTGCTGTTCATCTCCTTCTTCCGCGGTACCCCGCTGCTGGTGCAGCTGTTCCTGTTCTACTATGGCCTGCCCCAGGTGCTGGCTTTCCTGACCCAGATCGATGGCATCACCGCCACCATCATGGGGCTGACGCTGCACTTCTCGGCCTACATGGCGGAATCGATCCGCGCCGCCATCGTCGGCGTGGACCGCAGCCAGACCGAGGCGGCGCTGTCCATCGGCATGACCAACGGCCAGCTGATGCGGCGGATCGTGCTGCCCCAGGCCACCCGGGTGGCCGTGCCGACGCTGATGAACTATTTCATCGACATGATCAAGGCCACCTCCCTGGCATTCACTCTCGGCGTCACCGAGCTGATGGGGGCCACTCAGAAGGAGGCGGCGGGCAGCTTCCTCTATTTCGAGGCCTTCATCACCGTGGCGGTGATCTACTGGGCCATCGTCGAGCTGCTGGCCTGGTGCCAGCGGCGCCTGGAACGCCGACTCAACGAGGCCTATCGCCGATGATCAAGGTCAACCAACTCGTCAAGCGCTTCGGCAACAGCATAGTGCTGGACGGCATCGATCTGGAGATCGAGCGGGGCGAGATCATCGTGGTGATCGGCCCGTCGGGCACCGGCAAGTCGACCCTGCTGCGCTGCCTCAACTTCCTGGAGCGGCCCGACGCCGGCCGGCTGACCCTGGGCGACCTGGAGGTCGACGTGACCCGGGCCAGCCGCGCCGACATCCTGGCCGCGCGTCGGCACACCGCCTTCGTGTTCCAGAACTACGCGCTGTTCGCCAACAAGACGGCGCTGGAGAACATCGCCGAGGGCCTGATCGTGGTCAATCGCTGGCCCAAGGCGAAGGCCCATGCCCGGGCTCGGGAGATCCTCGAGCGCATCGGCCTGGCCGACAAGGCGGACGCCTATCCGGCCTCGCTGTCCGGCGGCCAGCAGCAGCGGGTCGGCATCGGCCGCGCCATGGCCGCCCAGGCCGAGGTGATCCTGTTCGACGAGCCGACCTCGTCGCTGGACCCGGAGTGGGTCGACGAGGTGCTGGCGCTGATGAAGCAGCTGGCCGCCGAGCGTCAGACCATGCTGGTGGTGACCCACGAGATGGCCTTCGCCCGGGACGTCGCCGATCGGGTGGTGTTCATGGAGGGCGGGCGCATCGTCGAGCAGGGCCCGCCCTCGCGGCTGTTCCAGGCGCCCGAGGACCCGCGAACCCGGGACTTCCTGCGCAAGGTGCTGCCCGCCGCGCAGGCGTGACGGGGGGTGGCCCGCATCGTGCAGGCGCGGGATAATGGTCCCCTAGTCAGATCAGAGGTATTTCCCCATGACCGTTCATCAGGAACTCGAGCAGGCATTGCGCGAACTCGAGTCCACCATGAAGGCGTCCGACCTGTGGCGCATGGAGCAGCCCGCGCCGGAGGCCTTCAACAGCTCCCAGCCGTTCTGCATCGACACCATGTCGCTGCCCCAGTGGCTGCGTTTCGTGTTCATCGCCCGGCTCGAGGCGCTGGTCGAGGCGCGCGCACCGATGCCGGCGAGCTGCGACGTGGCCCCCGCCGTGGACGCCTACCTGATCCAGGAAGGGGCGAAGGCCAGCCAGCGGGTGCTGATGGGCAAGGTGGTGGAGCGGATCGACCAGCTGGTCACCGAGAACTGAGTCGCCCATGCCCTATTATTTCGCCTACGGCAGCAACATGAACGCCGCCCGGATCGAGGCGCGGATCGGCACGACCCGGCGTGCCCTGCCCGGGGTGCTGCGCGACCATGCCCTGCGTTTCGACAAGGCCTCGCGAGTGGCCGGCATCAGCCACGCCAACGTGGTGCCCGCCGACGGTGAGCGGGTCGAGGGAGCGCTGTTCGAGCTGCTCGCCCCGGAGCAGATCGAGTGCATGGACCCCTTCGAGGGCTACCCCCACGACTACGATCGGCTGCGCCTGCCCATCCACACGGGGCAAGGCCCCATCGAGGCCTGGGTCTATGTGGCCGCGCCGGGTACCACCGGCGAGGCGCTGCGGCCGGCGCGGGAGTATCTCGACCACCTCCTGGCCGGGAAGCCCTTCCTGAGTGCCTACTATCACGCCCGCCTGGCCGATGTGGAAGCCATCCACGGCCTCGACGACGAGACGCTCAAGGCGCTGGGGCTGTCGCGCCATACCGCCCGCTAGCGGCGCCGACACTCGTCACGCTGCTCGCACGCCAAAAGGCCCGCCGTTCGGCGGGCCTTTTGCATGGCATGTCGACGCGGCTCAGAAGCGGAAGCTGATGCCGCCCATCACCACCAGCGGGTCGATCTCGACGTTGCCGATGTCGGTGCCGCCGAGCTCGGCATCGGTGTCGATGTCGAGATACCAGGCGGCGGCGTTGAGGGCCCAGTGTTCGTCGATCAGGAGGTCGACGCCGAGCTGGGCGGCCGCGCCCCAGGAGTCTTCCAGCTCCAGATCGCCGCCGTCGATGTGCTCGTCGGAGAAATGCGTGTAGTTGACGCCGACGCCGGCATAGGGCTGCACGCGCGCCTGGGTGCCACCCAGCGGATAGTACTGCAGGGTCAGCGTCGGCGGCAGGTGCTTGGTGGAGGCGAGGTTGGCGCCGTTGAGCTGAATGTCGTGCTCGAAGGGCTCGGCGGCCAGCAGCTCCATGCCCAGTTTGTCGGTGAAGCGATAGCCCAGGGTGAAGGCGAAGCCGTTGTCGTCCTGAACGTCGACCTCATAGGTGCCGCTGGCGAGATCGCCGTTATCGCTCTTGGGCGCGACCTTGGCCACGCCGACGCGGGTGTAGATATCGCCGGCGCCGTAGGCGAGCACCTGGCTGCTGGCGGCGAGGCCGGTGGCGACGATCAGGGTGGAAATCAGGGTGCGGCGCATGAGGCTGGCTCCTCGGTGAAGGTAAGCGAGGGCTCCAGTCTACGGGGTGCGCCGCGGCGCCGATTTGACTCAAGGCAAAATGGTTCGCGGCTTGAATTGATGCACGTCAAAACAGGACGCCGGGCACGGGGCCCGGCGTCTTGGTGGTCATGGCGTGGCGCGGATCAGAAGCGGTAGGTGAAGCCGCCGCCGACGGTGACCGGGTCGACGTCGATGTCGCCGGCATCCTGGCCGTTGATCTCGATGTCGGGGCTGACATCGGCGTAGTTGGCGAAGGCGCCGACCAGCAGGTGGTCGGTCAGGGCGAAGTCCACGCCAAGCTGGGCGGCGGCGCCGTAGGAGTCATCGACATCCAGGCCGGCAACCGTCACGTCGTTGAAGTCGGTGTAGTTGAGGCCCGCACCAGCGTAGGGCTGGATGCGCGATCCGGTGCCGCCCAGCGGGTAGTAGTTGAGCATCAGGTTGATCGGGCGGCGGTCCACGGAGCCGACGTTGGTGCCGCCGATGGCCACATCGTGCTCGATGTCCTGAGTGCCGTTGAGCTCGACGCCGAACTTGTCGTGGAACTGATAGCCCAGGCCGTAGGAGAAGCCGCGCTCGTCGGAGACGTCGATATCGTCGCCGTTGAGGGAGCCGATGTCGTCGTTGACTTCGGACTTGGCGATGCCGCCGCGCACGTAGATGTCGCCGGCCTGGTAGGCCATGGCGGACTGGGCGCCGACGAGGCCGGCGGCGGCAATGGCGGTGGCGGTGATCAGACGGGTCATCTTCATGGGGAAACCTCCCTGGTTCGTCCTGGATGCCGACGCCGACCGATTCGGCGTCATCGCATGGAATGTGGTCAGTATAAAAACACTGTTTCTAAATGTCTTGTAGGATTTTTCTATCAAACCCCTGGCGGTTTTCTCCTGCTTTAACGAAAGCGCCTGCCGACAGGGACTTATGATGTACAGGAGGCGTATAGCTTTCACATTTCCTGCACGGATTCGCCGATCTCGAGGTTTTCGGCTTCACTGGATCGGTGAGACAGGCGACGGCGAGAGGGAATGGCCATGCGCTTCGAGACGCGGTTTCCCGCCAGGCTGGGGGCGGGCGACAGGCCGCTGGTCGCGCTGCTGACGGCGGCGGGGCTGTCGGTATGGTTGCTGTATCAACCCGCGCTGGTGCAGGGGCTCGACTGGCCCTGGCGGGCAGTGCTGGTGCTGCTGGGCATCTGGGCGCTGGGTGGCGCCTTTGCGCGGCCGGTGGCCATGTCGGTCGGTGGGCTGTGGCGATTCTCCGGCACGACCTGGAGCCGGGCGGCCCTGCCGCTGTTCGCCCTGGCGCTGTTGGGCAGGGGGCTGATGGGGTGATCTCGCCGCCCCGGGGACGTGACGACGGGATGACGAAACGAAAGAAGCCGCCCGCAGGCGGCTTCTTGCTTGCTCTCTCGTCCGGATGCCGCGATCAGGCGGCTTCCTCGAGGCTGTCGAACTCGGCGGTGATGTCGTCGGTCGGCGCCTCAGTCACCAGGCTCACCACCACGATGGCGATGTAGGCGAAGATCACGCCGGGCACGATCTCGTAGAGATCGAAGATGCCGCCGGAGATCTGGGCCCAGGCTACCACGGTGACGCCGCCGACGACGATGCCGGCCAGCGCGCCCCAGGTGTTCATGCGGCGCCAGAACAGCGACATGATCAGCGCTGGGCCGAAGGCCGCACCGAAGCCTGCCCAGGCGTAGGACACCAGTCCCAGCACCGTGGAGTCGGGGTTCAGCGCCAGCAGGTAGGCGATGACGGCGATACCGATGACCGCGAAGCGGCCCACCCACACCAGTTCGCCCTGGGTGGCATCCTTGCGGAAGATGGCCTTGTAGAAGTCATCGGTCAGCGCCGAGGACGACACCAGCAGCTGGGAGTCGGCGGTGGACATCACCGCGGCCAGGATGGCGGCCAGCAGCACGCCGGCGATCACCGGGTGGAAGATGGCGTTGACCATGACCATGAAGATGGTCTCGCCGTCGCCCAGGTCACGCGCCATGTAGACGGTCCCGAGCAGGCCCACGGCCATGGCACCGAGCAGGCCCAGGGCGCTCCAGCTCACCGCGATGCGGCGTGCGGTGGGGATGTCCTTCTCGCTGCGGATGGCGGCGAAGCGGGCCAGGATGTGCGGCTGGCCGAAATAGCCGAGGCCCCAGGCCAGCGAGCTGACGATGCCCATCACCGACAGCGCCTCGCCGGTGGACGCGTCGGTGAACCACTTCAGCATGTCCGGGTTGGCCGCCAGGATTTCCTGGGCGCTGCCGCCCAGGCCCCCCATCTCGGTCAGCGCCACGACCGGCACGATCAGCAGCGCCGCGGCCATCATCAGGCCCTGGATCAGGTCGGTCCAGGACACCGCCAGGAAGCCCCCGAAGAAGGTGTAGGAGATGATCGCCAGGGTGCCGATGGTCAACGCCAGGGTGTAGTCGAAGCCGAACACCGTGTCGAACAGCTTGGCCCCTGCCACCAGGCCGGAGCTGGTGTAGAACATGAAGAACAGCAGGATGAACACCGCCGAGATCACCCGCAGCAGCTGGCTGTTATCCCGGAAGCGCTTGGCCAGGAAGTCCGGGATCGTCAGGGCGTCATCGGCCCGGAAGCTGTAGACGCGCAGCCGACGTGCCACCAGCAGCCAGTTGAGCCAGGTGCCGGCCAGCAGGCCGACGGCGATCCAGCCCGCGGACAGGCCGCTGGCGTAGGCCGCGCCGGGCAGGCCCAGCAGCAGCCAGCCGGACATGTCCGAGGCCCCGGCGGAGATCGCCGAGGTCCAGGGGCCCAGCGAGCGCCCGCCGAGGATGTAATCGGAGAGGTTGCTGGTGCGCTTGTAGGCGATGATCCCGATGCCGAGCATCACGATCAGGTACAGCGCGAATGTAAAGCCTATGGTGGCGTTGTTTTCGACCATGAGGGACTTCCTTCAGTTTGTTGTCGTTACCGACGAGCGGGGATCACTCGTCTCCCAGCGCAAGCAGTGACGCATTGCCGCCGAGTGCGGCGGTATTGATCGTCACCGTCTTTTCCGTGGCGAACCGCAGAAGATAGTGGGGCCCACCCGCCTTGGGGCCCGTTCCGGAGAAGCCCTGGCCGCCGAACGGCTGGACCCCGACGACGGCCCCGATGATATTGCGGTTGACGTATACGTTGCCAACGCGAATTTTCTGCGCGATCTCCTCGGCGAAGGATTCGTTGCGGCTGTGCACGCCGAACGTCAGGCCATAGCCGCGCCCGTTGATCGATTCGATCACCCGGTCGAGGTCCTGGGCCTTGTAGCGCACGATGTGCAGTACCGGGCCGAACTGCTCGCGCTCCAGGGCGTCGATGCCGTCGATCTGGAAGGCGCTGGGGGCAATGAAGGTGCCCTCGGCGGTATGCGCCGGGTCGAGCCGGGTCTCGGCCAGCAGCCGACCCTCGCCCTTGAGCCGGTCGATGTGCGCCTGCAGGCCCCGGCGGGCGTCCTCGTCGATCACCGGGCCCACGTCGGTGCCCAGGTCGCGCGGGTCGCCCACGTGAAGCTCGGCCATGGCGCCTTCGAGGATTTGGATCACGCGGTCGGCCACGTCGTCCTGGAGGTAGAGCACGCGCAGCGCCGAGCAGCGCTGGCCGGCGCTCTGGAAGGCCGAATGGATGACGTCGGCCACGACCTGCTCGGGCAGGGCGGTGGAATCGACGATCATGGCGTTCATGCCGCCGGTTTCGGCCACCAGGGTCGGCAGCGCGGCGTTCTCGCGGTTGGCCAGGGCGCGGTTGATGACCTGGGCGGTGTCGGTGCCGCCGGTGAACACCACGCCGGTGACGCGCGGGTCGCTGGTCAGCACGCTGCCGACGGTGGGACCGTCGCCGGGCAGCAGCTGCACCACGTCGCGGGGCATGCCGGCCTCGCGCAGCAGCTCGACGACGCGATGGGCGACGATCGAGGTCTGCTCGGCGGGCTTGGCCAGCACGGTGTTGCCGGCCACGGCGGTGGCGACCATCTGGCCGCAGAAGATCGCCACCGGGAAGTTCCAGGGGCTGATCGCCGCGAACACGCCCTTGCCGCCCATCATCAGCTCGTTGGACTCGCCGGTCGGCCCCGGCAGGCGGGTCGGTTCGGCGAACAGCTCCTCGGCGCGCACGGCGTAGTAGCGGCAGAAGTCCACCGCCTCGCGGATCTCGTCGACGCCGTCGGTGAGCAGCTTGCCGCCCTCGCGGGAACACAGCGCCATCAGCTCCGCCATGTTCGCCTCCATCAGGTCGGCGAAGCGACGCAGGATGTCGGCGCGCTCGCCCACCGGCGTCGCCTCCCAGCGCGGGAAGGCCGCCCAGGCGGCGTCCAGGGCCTGCTCGGCCTGTGTCTTGGTGGTCCACAGCACCGTGCCGACGCGCTGGCGGCGGTCGTAGGGCGCGGTCACCTCGTGGGTCTGCGCCGGGTCGCTGGCCACGTCGAAGGCCAGCAGCGGGCGCGCCTCGTACACGGTGTCCATGTGCGTCGCCATGGCATCCATCAGCGGCTGGTACTGGCTGCGGATGTTGAGGTTTGCCCCCTTCGAGTTGGGGCGACCGGGCCCGTAGAGATCGCGGGGCAGCGGAATCTGCGGGTTGGCCAGGCTATCGTACTGGCGCAGGGTCTCCGCCGGGTGCACGCACAGCGATTCCACCGGCACCTTGGGATCGACCAGCTGGTGGACGAACGACGAGTTGGCGCCGTTCTCGAGCAGCCGGCGCACCAGGTAGGGCAGCAGGTCCTTGTGGGCGCCCGTGGGGGCGTAGATGCGGCAGTAGGTGCCCTGGGGCGCGCGCTTGAGGGCCGCATCGTAGAGCGCCTCGCCCATGCCGTGCAGACGCTGGAACTCGAAGGCGCGGTCGGCGGCGTTGGCCTGCTCGAGGATGCTGGTGATGGTATGAGCGTTGTGGGTGGCGAACTGCGGGAAGATCCGGCCGCGGGTGGCGTCGGAAAGCAGGAAGCGCGAGCACACCAGATAGGCCACGTCGGTGGCGGACTTGCGGGTGTAGACCGGGTAGCCGTTCACGCCCAGCTGCTGGGATTCCTTGATCTCGCTGTCCCAGTAGGCGCCCTTGACCAGGCGCAACGGGATCTCGTCGCCCTGGTGCTCGGCCATGCGATTGAGGTAGTGCAGCACCGGCAGGGCGCGCTTGGAGTAGGCCTGGACCACCAGCCCGAACTTGCCCCAGCCACGGCAGGTCTCGCTTTCGTAGACGGCGCGGAACACCTCCAGCGACAGCTCCAGGCGGTCGACCTCCTCGGCGTCGATGGTCACGGCCACGTCGCGCTCGCGGGCCATCTGGGCCAGTTCGCGCACGCTGCCGACCAGCTCGCGCAGCACCTGCTCGCGGCGGCCGAACTCGTAGCGCGGATGCAGCGCCGAGAGCTTGATCGAGATCGACGGCGTGGGCGTCTTGGCGGACAGCGTACGGCTGGTCTTGCCGACCCGCTCGATGGCGCGGGCGTAGTCGTCGAAGTAGCGCTTGGCGTCACGGCGGGTGCGGGCGGCCTCGCCGAGCATGTCGTAGGAGTAGGTGTAACCCTTGTCGAACAGCGGCTTGGAGCGCTTGAGCGCCTCGTCGATATCGCGGCCGAGGACGAACTGCTTGCCCATGACCTTCATGGCCTCGACCATGGCGCGCCGGATCACCGGCTCGCTCATGCGGTTGACCATCTTGTTGATGAAGCCGGACGGACGGCCTTCCTGGGGCTTGTCCAGGGTCACCACGCGGCCGGTCATCAGCAGGCCCCAGGTGGAGGCGTTGACCATCCAGGATTCGCTCTTGCCCAGGTGCGCCTTCCAGTCGGCGGGGCCGAGCTTGTCCTCGATCAGGGCGTCGGCGGTGGCCTTGTCGGGGATGCGCAGCATGGCCTCGGCCAGGCACATCAGCATCAGGCCCTCGTGGGTATCCAGGCTGTACTGCTGGAGCAGCTCGTCGATGGTATCGACGGCGGTATCCATCTCGCGGATCTCGCGTACCAGCTCGGCGGTCTTCTCGGCGGTGCGGGCGAAGTCCTGGTGGCCCGCGCCGAGGGCCTGGATCAGCTCCTCGACGAAGTCGTTCTCGTCGACCACGTAGTGTTCGCTGATGCGGGCGAAGAGGGTGTCGAGATCCTGACGCCAGGTGGCGTCTTCCAGCATGTTGTTGGCGTTGAGCATGTCGTTCCCCGATGGAAGCCGATCGTCACAGGGTCGTGTGTCCGCCGCCGCGTCAGGGGGAGCGCCGACGGATGCACGGTATCCTGCAAGCGTAGGGCGCCAGAGAGGGCTCTGCTTGTCGATTCCGTTGGGGGATTTGACGAATTCGCGGATGTTGCCGTCGGGTGACAGCTTTTTTACGACCTTGGTCTAAGGCATCGGTGCGTTGCTGGCGAGTCGCCTGGCGCCCGGGCGTCGCAGCTGGCTGGGGGGGTGGCCGTAGTCGCGGCGAAAGGCGCGGGAGAGGGCGCTCTGGTTGGTGAATCCGGTGAGCGCGGCGATCTCGGAGAGCGGCAGATGGCTCTCGTGGATCAGGCGTCGGGCCGTCTCCAGGCGCCGACGCATCACGTAGCGCCACGGCGAGAGGCCGGTCTGGGCGCGGAAGCGTGCCGTGAAGTGGGCTTCGCTGAGGCAGGCCTGGGCCGCCAGGTCGGCGACCCGGAGCTGGCCGCTCAGGTGCTGGTCGATGTAGCGGTCCAGGGCCGAGAGATCCAGGGGGCGCCCCGTCGACGAGGCGTCGCCGGACAGCCGGGCATGCAGCGAGCCGAGCAGGGTGGCAGCCAGGCGGTCCTGCTGCAGGTCGCTCAGGGCGCCTTGACTGGCCAGCAGGCGCAGCTCCTGGAGCACGAACTCGAGATAGCGGGCCAGCGATGCATCCAGGTCGAAGAAGCGCGGGGCGTCGAACAGCCGGGCCAGTTCATGGTGATGGCCGGTCAGCGACAGCGCGTCCTGCGGCAAGTCGAGGACCAGCTGATGGTTGTCGCCGGTACCGGCGTAGTAATGCATGTGATTGGCCGGGACGATGCAGCCCGAGAGCGCCGAGATCGAGCCGCCGAGGCCCTCGATCTCGAACTCCGCCTGACCATTGAGCCCGATCACGATCTGGTGGAAGTCGTGGGCATGATGGTGGATGGCGGTATCGAGAGGAAACTGGCGGATCGCGCTGGTCATCGTCGCCCTCCGGCGCGGCGGTCACGGGATGAGGCCCAGTGTACCGAATTCGTCGCCAGGCCTCATTCCCGCTCTTCGCCGTGGCGCAGGGCCGTGCGCGCGGCGAGGTGATCGCGCAGGGCGCTGAGGTCGGCGTGTCCTTCGTCGTCCAGCAGCGGCTTGCCGCGGGCCACCCGGCCATGGCGGCCGTGCTCGTCCATCAGCCGCTGGGCGCGGCGCCGCACGCCCTCCAGATAATCGTCGTGGCGAATCGGATAGCCGACCACCGCGTTCCATTCGGTCTCGCTGACCCGGCTTTCGAGGGCCTGATCGAACAGCTCGAGCAGGTGTTCGGGCTCGGTGCGATAGCGGGGCGTGCGCGCGGTCATCAGAATGGCGATCATGCCGCCGATGATCAGCAGGCAGACGGCCAGAACGGTCAGGAAGAGGGCCATGGCGGGACCTGGCGGTTCGGCTCGCGGGCGCGAGTCAGGATGTGAGAGGCCTGTGGAGCGGGTGAAGGGAATCGAACCCTCGTCTTAAGCTTGGGAAGCTTCTGCTCTACCATTGAGCTACACCCGCGAGGCGATTTCCATACTATCGCCAATGGCTTAACGCTGACAACCCCGGTCGTCAGCGGGCACCGGATAGGGAGCGTGGAATTTTTTCGTCGCCGTCTGAACTTTTCCTGCCAAGACTGTCAGAACAGGTGCAGACAACAGTAGCGATGGCAGTCGCTAGCACTGTTGATCTAGCTTGCGATTCGATCCTTGACCGCCTCATCACCGATGAGGCGGTTTTTTTATGTCCGCAAACGACGACACCCGGCGGCGCCGGGTGTCGGAAGCGAGGAGCGGTGAAGGGTCAGGAGTGGCGCATGCGCAGGATGGCGCTGAGCACGTCGCGCCGGGTCACGATGCCGACCAGGCGCCCCTGTTCGGTGACCGGGTAGATCTTGGGCTTGGCGCCCAGCATCTCCTGGGCCAGGTCGGTGATGCTCTTGGACGGGGCCACGGACAGCACCTCGTTGCGCATCAGTTCGCTGACCAGCGGCGGCTCGTCGTCGAGGTAGGCGCTCTCCAGCAGCTTGCCGAGCACGTCCTGCTCGGAGATGAAGCCGATCAGCTGGTCGCGCTCGTCGACCACCGGCGCCCCGGGCAGCCGGTGCAGGGCCAAGCCCTGGGCCAGGGTGGTGGCCGACGTCTTGCCGGTGACCCGATAGCAGTCGCGCGACATGATCTCGCGTACGATGGTGGGAGCCTTGCTGGGCATGGCGGTTCTCCTCGTCCCGGTGGAACCTCGTGCCTGGTGGCCCGGCCCGGGCGCACGTCCCTTGTGATGGTTGCGTGCTGCGCCCGTCGGTCGGCCGGAGACCGCGGCGTGTCTCGCGTTCATCATAGTCGACTCACGGCGCGCCGCCTGCCGACCGCCACCAACGGTTGCTGCCCCGCCGGGAACTGGCCCCTTGAGACACCGTTCCAATGAGGCACAATGCCGCCACCGACGAGTGATGGAGTTTCACCATGGATGCCCGTGAATACCTGGCCCGCAAGGGGCTGGACGGAGAGCGTGACCGCGAGCGCCCCAATACCCTGGAAGAGAAGGCCTGGGAACGCGCCCGTGAATCCGGAGACCATCGTCCCCGGGCGGGCACCCCTCACGACTGGGAGGACTGGGAGCGCTATCACGACGAACTCGCCGAGGGCGCCGACGAGCTGACGCAGAAGATCGATCACGAGGCCCATCGTCAGGCCCTGGAGCATGAGTCGGCGCCCGCGCGGCCGGCGGCCGCCGAGGTCGGACAGTGGACGCCGGAGGCGCCATCCACGGCCTCGAGCGAGCCCGCCCGGCCGGACGCGGAACCGGCCACGCCGCCGGCCGTCGAGTCAGCCCCGGCCGGCCGCGCCGAGCCCTTCGCCGCCCTGGTGACGCTGGCGGTGCTGCTGCCGCCGCTGGCGATGGGGCTGGCCGGCGGCGGCTCGCGCCGCGTGTGGATCGCCCTGGGGCTGACGCTGCTGGGCTGGCTACCCGGGGTGGCCTACGTGCTGCATGCCCTGCGGCAACGCCGCCGGGGCTGAGCCGCTTGGCAGGCGGGATGCCGCCGGTATAATCCTCGACGCCTTGCTTTTCCAAACGGAGTGGAACCTTGGGCTATCTCGTCGGCATCACCGTCCTCTGGGCGTTCTCGTTCTCGCTGATCGGCGTCTACCTGGCCGGTCAGGTAGACAGCTACTTCTCGGTGATGACCCGCATCGTGCTGGCGGCCCTGCTGTTCCTGCCGCTGCTGCGGCCGCGCCTGCTGCGCGGTGGCCAGCGCCTGGCGCTGATGGGGCTCGGCGCCGTGCAGCTCGGCGTGATGTACATCTTCTTCTACCAGTCCTTCCTGCTGCTCTCGGTGCCCGAGGTGCTGCTGTTCACGGTGCTCACGCCGCTCTACATCACCCTGCTCGACGACCTGATGTTCAAGCGCTTCTCGCCGTTCCACCTGCTGACCGCCGGGCTGGCGGTGCTGGGGGCGGCGGTGATCCGCTATCGCGGCCTGGATGGTGACTACTGGCTCGGTTTCCTGGTGGTCCAGGGCGCCAACTTCTGCTTCGCCCTGGGCCAGGTCGGCTATCGTCGTCTCTCGGCCGGGTTGCCCGCCGATCTGCCCCGCCTGTCCGTGTTCGGCTGGTTCTACCTCGGCGCCGTGGCCGTGGCCGTGCCGGCCTTCCTGTGGTGGGGCGATGCCTCGGCGTTGCCCGCCACGCCGCTGCAGTGGGGCGTGCTGGCCTGGCTCGGGCTGGTGGCCTCGGGCGTGGGCTACTTCCTGTGGAACCTCGGCGCGACCAAGGTCGATGCGGGCGCGCTGGCGGTCATGAACAACGCCCTGGTGCCGGCGGGCCTGCTGGTCAACCTGTTGATCTGGAACCGTGACGCCGACCTGCCTCGCCTGGCGCTGGGCGGGGCCATCATCCTGGCCTCGCTGCTGGTCAACGACTGGTGGCAGCGCCGCCGCGCGCCGCGTGCCGCCTGAGCGGCGGTTTGCCCGGCCGGGAGCCAATCGCCATAATGAGCCGTCGCGAAGCGAAGGACCCGCTCATGCCCGCTGCCAACAACAATGTCGTCAAGCATCAGGCCTTCAGGAATATCGGCCTGATCGGCCGCCTGGGTAGCGCCAAGGTGGTCGAGACCCTCAAGCGGCTCAGCCGTTTCCTCGACGATGCCGGCTACCACGTCATCCTCGAGGATCGCACCGCCACGGTGCTGCTCGGCCACGGCCATCCCGAGGCCAGCCGCCGCCGGCTGGGCGAGCTGTGCGATCTGGTGATCGTGGTCGGCGGCGACGGCAGCCTGCTCGGCGCCGCCCGCACCCTGTGTCACAGCGGCACCCTGGTGCTGGGCGTCAACCGCGGCCGGCTGGGCTTTCTCACCGATATATCGCCCGACGAGCTCGAGGAGCGCGTCGGCGAGGTGCTGGCCGGCCAGTACGAGCTCGAGGAACGCTTCCTGCTCGATGCCGAGCTCTACCGCGATGGCGAGCGGGTCGGCGACGGCGATGCCCTGAACGAGGTGGTGCTGCATCCCGGCAAGGCGGTGCGCATGATCGAGTTCGAGCTGTTCATCGACGACCAGTTCGTGCACAGCCAGCGCAGCGATGGCCTTATCGTCGCCACGCCGACCGGTTCCACGGCCTATGCGCTGTCCGGCGGCGGGCCGATCATGCATCCGCGGCTAGACGTCATCACCTTGGTGCCGATGTTCCCGCATACACTGTCGAGTCGTCCGATCGCCATCGACGCCGCCAGCGAGATCCGCATTCACATCGGCGAGACCAATCAGACCTATCCGCACATCAGCTGCGATGGCCAGACGCGTGCGGTGGCCAAACCCGACGACGTGCTGGTGATCCGTCGCAAGCCGGAGCGCGTGCAGCTCGTCCACCCCGTGGGGCACAATTTCTACGAGGTCCTGCGCAGCAAGCTGGGCTGGAGCAACCGCCTGGGAGACTGAGGTGAGCAGAGCGCCCCTGGAAGGCTACGACCTGATCGGCGACGTGCACGGCTGCGGCGCGACGCTGGCGGCCCTGCTCGAACGCCTCGGCTATCATCAGCGTGGCGGCGTCTATCGTCATCCGCGCCGCAAGGTGATCTTCCTCGGCGACCTGATCGACCGCGGCCCGCGTATCCGCCTCGCCGTGACCATCGCCCGGCGCATGGTGGAGGAGGGCGAGGCGCTGATCGTGATGGGCAATCACGAGATCAACGCCCTGGCCTATCACCATCGTGCCCCCGCCGAGCTGGGCCGCGAATGGCTGCGCGAGCACACCCCGCGTCATAACCGCATCGTCCGCGAGACCCTCGAGCAGTACCGCGATCATCCCCAGGAGTGGGACGAGACGCTGGCCTGGTTCCTCGACATCCCGCTGTTCCTGGAGCTCGACGGCCTGCGAGTGGTGCATGCCTGCTGGGATCAGCCGCGGATCGACGAGCTTTGCGTCTCGCGCCCGGACGGCCGCATCGACCTCGATTTCCTGACCGCCGCCGTGCGTCACGGCACCCGCGAGTTCGAGATTCTCGACCGGCTGACCCGCGGCAGCCACATCACGCTGCCCGAGGGCGTGCAGATCCAGTCCGGCGACGGTTTCACCCGACGCAGCTTCCGCGCCCACTTCTGGGCGCATCGGCCCCGGACCTGGGGCGACGTGGTGTTCCAGCCCGACAATCTGCCGGGCGACCTGGAGCTGCGACCGCTCAGTGCGGCCGAGGCGAAACGGCTGACGTACTACGGCCCCGACGAGCCGCCGCTGTTCATCGGCCACTACTGGTGCGAGGGCATTCCGGCCCTGCCGGCCCCCAACATTGCCTGCCTGGACTACAGCGCGGTGAAGTTCGGCCGATTGGTGGCCTATCGCTGGAACGGCGAGGCGCGCCTCGATGCCGACCGCTTCGTGTGGGTCCGCGTGCCCCGGGAAGAGCAGGCCCGGCCGCAGCCCTGGGAAATCGATTTCGACTGATACAAAACGTTACCTAACTACCGCTCAATGTTGCGAACTTGCCGCTTGCGGGGCCGTCAGAGTAAGTGTTCCCTTGAACGATCCCTTGCTCTTGTCCGGCGGCCCCTTCCGCCGGACTTTTTCTTTGCGTGTCCGGCCGGCGCGGTTCGCCCCCGATTCCCCCGAGGAGACGCCATGCATCGGGTGATGCTGCTGCCCCGTGACACCGATACCCGCGAGCTGCGAAAGGCCCTCTGGGCCGAGCGCATCGGTCACTTCTTCACCGACGAGGAGGAGGGCCAGGTGCTGTGGCTGGTCGATCCTCAGCAGCGCGATGCCATGCAGCGTCTGGTGATGCGCTGGCAGCGGGGGGAGCCGCTGAGGCCCGAGGGCGGCAGGGCGCGTCGCCTGCATGGCGCCGCTGGCAGGGTGGCCTGGTTGGCGCCGTTCCGCCAGGCGCCGGTGACCGCGGCTGCCATGGCGCTGTGCCTGGCGGTGTTCGCGGTGATGAGCGTGCTCGGCGACCTGGTGACCGCCGCCCTGACCATCGTGCCGGTGGGCGTGGCGGGGGGCCAGCTGGTCTTCGGCGACCTGGGCGAAACGTTGGCCTCCGGGCAGGTATGGCGCCTGCTGTCGCCGGCCTTCCTGCATTTCGGCTGGATGCATCTGGTCTTTAACATGCTGTGGCTCTGGTACTTCGGCCGCCAGGTCGAAGCCTTCCATGGCCGCGGGCGCATGCTGACACTGCTGCTGGCCGCGGGCATCGGCGGCAATCTGGCCCAGTATGCCACCGGCACGGTGCTGTTCGGCGGCATGTCGGGCGTCGACTTCGCACTGCTCGGTTACGTCTGGCTGATGTCGCGCCGGCGCCCCGGCGACGGCTTCTTCGTGCCCCAGATGCTGGTGGTGTTCATGCTCGGCTGGATGGTCTTCACCATGACCGACGTGGCCGAACTGTTCGGCTTCGGCAACGTGGCCAACGAGGCGCACCTGGGCGGGCTGGTCGTGGGTTTGGTGATCGGCTGGTATCATTCCCGCCACGTCCAGCGACACTGACCACCGGCTCCGCATGCCGGCGACCCGTCGCGTCCCGACCCGTTTCTTCCGAGAGAGTCCGCCATGAGCGATATGACCTTCGAGCGCATGATCCAGCAGATGACGCCGGCCATCTACGAGAGCCTCAAGCAGTCGGTGGCCCTGCGCAAGTGGCCCGACGGCCGCTTCCTGACGGCCGAGCAGACCGAGCTTTGCCTCGAGGCGGTGATGCGTTACGAGGCCGAGAACAACGTGCCCGCCGAGGAGCGCGTCGGCTATCTGGAGCGTCGTACCTGCGGCGCCGACAGCAGCGGTGCCGGCGTGTCTCCTCAGCAGGCCGGTCTCGGCCGGGACGTCGGCCGTGACTGATGCCGTCGCCCTGACGGGCTGTCTGATCAAGATGTCGGTCGAGCCGGGCGCTCCGGCGCGCTACACCCTGCGCGCCGGCGACGAGCGCCTCGACCTCAATGCCCGGCTGGGTCAGCCGCTGCGGCTGACCTGGACCGGCGCCATCGCCTGCACCCACTGCGGGCGGGCGACGAAGAAGAGCTTCGGCCAGGGCCATTGCTATCCCTGCTTCAAGAAGCTCGCTCGCTGCGACAGCTGCATCATGAAGCCCGAGCAGTGCCACTACTTCCAGGGCACCTGCCGCGAACCGGCGTGGGGCGAGACCCACTGCTTCCGGCCCCACGTGGTCTACCTGGCCAACGCCTCCGGGCTCAAGGTCGGTATCACCCGTGATACCCAGGTGCCGACCCGCTGGCTCGACCAGGGCGCCGTCCAGGCGCTGCCGATCCTCGAGGTCGATACCCGTCAGCAGTCCGGTTTCGTCGAGGTGCTGTTCAAGGACGAGGTCTCGGATCGCACCAACTGGCGCGCCATGCTCAAGGGCGAGGCCACGGAGCTGGATCTGCCCGGCGAGCGCGACCGCCTGCTCGAACGCCTCGCGCCGGGGCTGCTCGAGCTGCGCGAGCGCTTCGGCCATGACGCCATCCGCGAGGTCGATGCCGCGCCCTGGGCCTTCGAGTACCCGGTGCTCGAGCATCCCACCAAGGTGGTCTCCCACAATTTCGACAAGCAGCCCGAGGTGGCCGGCACCCTGCTCGGCATCAAGGGCCAGTACCTGATCCTCGACAGCGGCGTGATCAACCTGCGCAAGTTCACCGGCTACGAGATCCGGGTCGAAGCTTGAGTCCGTAAGCTCGACTATGCTCGGGACGTGAACCGCACGAGGAGCGTCCCATGAGCGAGATGCGTGCCATGCGCCTGCACGCCGCGAACCAGCCGCTGCGCCTCGAACGCGTGCCGATTCCCGAGCCTGGCCCCGGCGAGGTGCGGGTCCGGGTGCTGGCCTGCGGGGTGTGCCGCACCGACCTGCACGTGGTCGATGGTGAGCTCGTTGAGCCCCGCCTGCCGCTGGTGCCCGGCCACGAGATCGTCGGCGAGGTGGATGCGCTGGGGGAGGGCGTCGCTGGGCCCGAGACAGGGCCCGAGACAGGGCTTGAAAGAGGCCAGCGGGTCGGCGTGCCCTGGCTGGGGAAGATCTGCGGCGAGTGCGAACCCTGCCGGGCCGGGCGCGAGAACCTCTGCGAGCGCGCCGAATTCACCGGCTACACCCGCGACGGCGGCTACGCCGAGTACTGCGTGGCCGACGCCCGCTACTGCTTCGCGCTCGACGTCGACGATGCCCAGGCCGCCGCGCCGCTGCTGTGCGCGGGGCTGATCGGCTATCGCACCTGGCGGCTGGCCGGCGGCGACGTACCTCGGCGGCTGGGCCTCTACGGCTTCGGCGCCGCGGCGCACATCCTCGCCCAGCTGGCGCGCTCCCGCGGCCAGACCCTCTACGCCTTCACCCGCCCCGGCGACACCGAGGCCCAGGCCTTCGCCCGGCGCCTCGGTGCCGCTTGGGCGGGCGGCAGCGACCAGGCCCCGCCCGAGCCGCTGGACGCCGCCCTGCTGTTCGCCCCGGTGGGCGAGCTGGTGCCGATCGCGCTCTCCCACGTGCGTCCCGGCGGCACGGTGGTCTCCGGCGGCATCCACATGAGCGACATCCCGTCGTTTCCCTACCGGCTGCTGTGGGAGGAGCGCAGCCTCAGGTCGGTGGCCAATCTCACCCGTCGCGACGGCGACGAGTTCCTCGCGCTGGCGCCGCAGGTGCCGATCCGCACCGAGACCGTCGCCTATCCGCTGGAAGACGCCAACCGCGCCCTCGACGATCTGCGCGCCGGGCGCCTGTCCGGCGCCGCCGTGCTGGTGCCCTGAGGCACAAAAGCCGAACCGGGCGGCCCGGTTCGGCGTCTTGCGGGATGGCTCAGGCCGTTCAGGAGGGGAAGGAGAACTGCGCCCCCTCGCGAACGCCGGTCGACGGCCAGCGCTGGGTGACGGTCTTGCGCCTGGTGTAGAAGCGCACGGCGTCCGGGCCGTAGGCGCTGAGATCGCCGAACAGCGAGCGCTTCCAGCCGCCGAAACTGTGGTAGGACACCGGCACCGGCAGCGGCACGTTGATGCCGACCATGCCGACCTGGATGCGGTCGCTGAAGTAGCGGGCCGCCTCGCCGTCGCGGGTGTAGATGCAGGTGCCGTTGCCGTATTCGTGCTCGTCGATCAGCCGCATGGCCTCTTCCATGGAGCCGGCGCGGACCACCAGCAGCACCGGGCCGAAGATCTCCTCGAGGTAGCAGGTCATGTCGGGGGTCACGCGGTCGATCAGGGTGCCGCCGACGAAGAAGCCGTTCTCGTGCCCCGGTACCTGCACGCCGCGGCCGTCGACGACGATCTCGGCACCCTGCTGCTGGGCGCTCTCGATGTAGCCGCAGACCTTCTCCTGGTGGGCCCGGGTGATCACTGGGCCGAAGTCGTTGTCGGCGTCATGGAAGGGGCCGACCTTCAGGGTCTTCATCTGCGCCTGCATCTTGTCGATCAGCGCGTCGGCGGCCTCGTCGCCGACGGCCACGGCCACCGACAGCGCCATGCAGCGTTCGCCGGAGGAGCCGAAGGCGGCGCCGTTCAGCGAGCTGACCACGTTGTCCATGTCGGCGTCAGGCATCACGATGGCGTGGTTCTTGGCCCCGCCCAGCGCCTGGCAGCGCTTGCCGTTGGCGCTGGCGCGGGCGTAGATGGCCTCGGCGATCGGGGTGGAGCCGACGAAGCTGACGGCCTGGACGCGGCTGTCGTCGAGCAGGGTGTCGACGGCTTCCTTGTCGCCGTTGACCACGTTGAGCACCCCGGGCGGCAATCCGGCTTCCAGGGCCAGCTCGGCGATGTAGAGGGTCGAGCTAGGGTCACGCTCGGAGGGTTTGAGGACGAAGGTGTTGCCGCAGGCGATGGCCGCCGGATACATCCACAGCGGCACCATGGCCGGGAAGTTGAACGGCGTGATGCCGGCGACCACGCCCAGGGGCTGGAACTCGCTCCAGGAGTCGATGCTGGGGCCGGTGTTCTTGCTGTACTCGCCCTTGAGCAGCTCCGGGGCGCCGCAGGCGTACTCGATGTTCTCGATGCCGCGCTGCAGTTCGCCCCGGGCGTCGTGGACGATCTTGCCGTGTTCCTGGCCGATCAGACGGCAGATTTCGTCGGCGTTCTGCTCGAGCAGCGCCTTGAAGCGATACATGATGCGCGCGCGCTTCGCGGGCGGAGTGTCGCGCCAGGCCGGGAAGGCGTCCTGGGCGGCGGCAATGGCCTGTTCGACGGTGGCCTTGCCGGCCAGGGCGACCTGGCCGCCGACCTCGCCGGTGGAAGGGTCGTAGACGTCCTGGGTGCGCGTCGCGTCGTCGACGCGCGCGCCGTTGATCAGATGGCCAACCGTGCTCATGGAGATTCCTCTCAAAATGTCTTGTGGTGAAAAGTCGTGGTGGCGATGTCAGTCGAGTTCGTTGATGGCGTCGCCAAGGACATTGATCAGCCGGTCGATCTCTTCCCGCTCGACGGAGAACGGCAGGCCGAGCTGGATGGTGTCGCCGCCGTAGCGGACATAGACGCCCTTCTCCCAGCACTTCATGGCGATCTGGTAGGGGCGCAGGGCCGGCTCGCCAGGCGACGGTGCGATCTGCAGGGCGCCGGCCAGCCCGTAGTTGCGGATATCGCTGATGTAGCGCGTCCCCTGCAGGCCGTGCAGGTTGGCTTCGAAGACCGGTGCCATCTCGCGCACGCGATCGATCAGACGATCCTGCTCGAGCACGTCCAGGGCCGCGAGTGCCGCGGCACAGGCCACCGGGTGGCCGGAATAGGTGTAGCCGTGGGGCAGTTCGAGCATGTAGTCGGGGCCGCCCTGTTCCATGAAGGTGCGGTAGATCTCGCGCTGCACGATCACCCCGCCCATCGGCACCGCGCCGTTGGTCAGCTGCTTGGCGACGTTCATGATGTCCGGCACCACGCCGAAGGCCTCGGCGCCCGTCATCGCGCCCATGCGGCCGAAGCCCGTGATCACCTCGTCGAAGATCAGCAGGATGTCGTGGGCGTCGCAGATCTCGCGCAGCCGCTGGAGATAGCCTACCGGTGGTGGAATCACCCCGGCGGAGCCGGCCATGGGCTCGACGATCACCGCGGCGATGTTGGAGGCATCGTGCAGCGCGATCAGTTCCAGCAGATCGTCGGCCCGCTCGGCGCCGCGCTCGGGCATGCCACGGGTGAAGGCGTTCTCCGGCAGCAGGGTGTGGGGCAGGTGGTCGGCATCCACGCCCTGGCCGAACAGGCTGCGGTTGGCGCCGATGCCGCCCAGGCTGAAGCCGCCGAAGTTGACCCCATGATAGCCCTTGGCGCGGCCGATCAGCTTGGTCTTGGTCGGCTGGCCCTTCTTGCGCCAGTAGGCGCGGGCGATCTTCAGCGAGGTGTCGGCACTCTCGGAACCGGAACCGGTGAAGAACACGTGGTCGAGCCCGTCGGGCGTCAGCTCTCGCAGGCGATGCGCCAGCTCGAAGGCCTTGGGATGGCCGTATTGAAAGGCCGGGGCATAGTCGAGCTCGGCGAGCTGGCGCGATACCGTCTCGGTGATCTCCGGGCGGCAGTGGCCGGCGCCGCAGGTCCAGAGGCCGGAGAGGCCATCGAAGATCTGACGCCCCTCGGCATCGGTGAAGTAGTGGCCCTTGGCGCCGGTGATGATGCGCGGATCGCGCTTGAACTGGCGATTGCCGGTGTAGGGCATCCAGTAGGCATCCAGCTGTTCCGGGCTCAGGCCCGCACCGCGTGACGGGTCTCGATCCGACATGGGCTCCCTCTCTTGTTGATCTGTGACGGGCTGGTCTGTTCTGGGTGTGGCTGTTCGGATGGAACGCTCTGATGTCGACGTTAGGCCGTGCTATCGATCAGTTAAACCCATGACGTATTACCTTCATGAAAGCATCTGGTTAACTTTGTGGTCGGGCGGCGCTATGCTCGATGTCTCCGCCATGAACACGGGAATACCGCCATGTCGCAGCACAAGCCGGCCTTCACGGGGCAGCCCAGCGATGCCGATCTTCGCCTGCTGCGGATCTATCGCAAGGTCGTCGAATGCGGCGGCTTCTCCGCCGCCGAGGTGGAGCTGAACATCAGCCGCGCGGCGATCAGCATGGCGATGAACGATCTCGAGACGCGGCTCGGGCTGCGCCTGTGCCAGCGGGGGCGAAGCGGCTTCGCCCTGACCGACGAGGGCAGCGAGGTCTATGAGGCCACCCTGCAGCTGCAGGCTGCGGTGGAAGGATTTCGCACCCGGGTCAATGGCCTGCATGCCCGGCTCAAGGGCGAGCTCAACATCGGCATCACCGACAACCTGGTGACCATGCCCGAGATGCATATCACCCACGCGCTCAGCGCCCTCAAGGCGCGCGGCGACGAGGTGCGCATCAACATCCGCATGATCCCGCCCAGCGACATCGAGCTGGCAGTGCTGGACGGTCGCCTGCATACCGGCGTGGTGCCGGCCTTGAAGACCCTGCCGGGGCTCGAGTATCGCTCGCTCTACGAGGAGGCCTCACGGCTCTACTGCGCCGAGGGCCATCCGCTGTTCGATGTCGCCGACGTGATGGAGCACCAGCTGGTGGAGTGCGATGCGGTGCTGCCCGCCTATGCCCAGGCGCCGGAGATCAAGGCGCTCCATGAATCCCTGCGCGCCTCGGCTTCGGCCACCGACCGGGAGGGTATCGCCTTCCTGATCCTTTCCGGCCGCTATGTCGGCTATCTGCCGACCCACTATGCCGAGCGCTGGGTGCGTGACGGCCGGATGCGAGCCCTGAATCCGGCGAGCCGGCAGTACCTGACCCGCTACAGCGCCATCACCCGCAAGGGCTCGCCGCCCAATCTGGTGCTGGAGAGCTACCTTGAAGAGCTGAATAGACAGATCGAAGGCGAGGGGCGGCCTAGTCAAAAAGCCGAGGGGCGGGCCTAGTCGAACAGGTCGCCCTGGCGGCGCGGCGGTCGGAAGGCATCGGTATCCAGCGCCGGCAGGCCGGGGAAATCGAGCCGCCGGTAAGCTTGGCGAAAGCGCTGATCGAGCAGGTCGGCGAATACCCCCTGGCCGCGCATGCGATGGCCGAAGCGGGCGTCGTAGTCCTGGCCGCCGCGGCACTGGCGGATCAGGCTCATCACCTTGGCGGCCCGATCGGGATAGTGCTGGGCCAGCCAGTCCTCGAACAGCGGTGCCACCTCCCTGGGCAGGCGCAGCAGCATCCAGCGAGCATCCATCGCGCCGGCGTTCCTCGCGGCGTCCAGCAGTCGCTCCAGTTCGTGATCGGTCAGCCCCGGAATCACCGGCGAGACCAGCACGCCCGTCGGCACCCCGGCGTCGGTAAGCCGCTCGATCATCTTCAGGCGCGTCGCCGGGGCGGCGGTGCGGGGCTCCAGGGTGCGCTTCAGGTCGGCGTCCAGGCTGGTCAGGCTGACCAGCACCCGTACCAACCGCCGCTTGGCCAGTTCGGCGAGCAGGTCGCGATCGCGCAGCACCAGCGCGCCCTTGGTCACCAGGGTGACGGGATGGCGGCAGTCGAGCAGGAAGGCCAGCAGCCGACGGGTGGTGCCGCGTTCGGCCTCGAGGGGCTGGTAGGCATCGGTGTTGCCGGCCAGGTTGATCGGGCGGCATTCGTAGCCGGGGCGGGCCAACTCCTCCTCCAGGCGTTCGACCAGGCCCTGGCGGGCGATCAGCCGGGTCTCGAAGTCGAGCCCCGGGGAGAGGTCCCAGTAGGCGTGGCTGGGGCGCGCATAGCAGTAGATACAGCCGTGCTCGCAGCCGCGGTAGGGGTTCAGCGAGCGGTCGAAGGGCAGGTCCGGCGAGCGGTTCCAGGCCAGCGCGCTGCGGGCCTGCTCCTCGGTGACTCGGGTGGCCAGCCGCTCGGGCACGGCCTCCTGCCACCAGCCGTCGTCGACCGCTTCCACCCGCGTGGGGGCGAAGCGGTTGTCGGGATCGAAGGTGGCGCCGCGGCCCTTGCGGGCCACGGCGTTCGAGGGTGACGTCGCCATGCGGGCTTCCTTTTTCTGTCTATACATACAGTATAGCGGCGATGGCGACGTCGTTCAGCCCGCTGTCCTAGCCGGAAGCCGATCCGCTCTCCGCCGGGCGTGAGTAGGGATTGTCCGGCATCAGCTGGCGTGGCAGCGGCGCGCGTCGGGCGTCTTCCTTGGGGCCGTACTGCTCGGCCAGATAGTCGAGGATGGTGGCCTCCATCTCGGGCTGGAATGGCCACAGTCCCTGGGTGTCCTGCATCCAGCGGATCAGGTGCTCCCAGTGGTTGCGCGAGCCACTGTTCTGGGTGATCAGCCTGGCGGAGTGGCACACCGTGCAGTTGGCCTTGACCACCTGCCAGCCCTCGGCCTGGACCAGGCCGCTGTCCGGATCGGTGGCCGGTGCGTCGTCCTGGGCCCAAGCCCCTTGAAAAGAGCCTCCCTGAAAGAAGACCCCGATGGACAGCAGCAGCGCCGCGGCCAGCGCCGGATGCCGACGGGAGTTCGTGCGTGTCATGGCATCCCCCTAGGCCACCTGAACGGCGATGCGGTGGCAGGCGTTGTTGAGATAGCCCTTGGGATTCCAGCCCGGCACGACCATGGGCTGCGCGCGTCCCTGGCTGTCGGTGGCCTTGGCCCAGACCTCGTAGTAGCCGGGCTCGGGGAAGTCCAGGGCGCTGGTCCAGCGCTGCCAGGCCAGGCGGTTGGGCGCGGCGCTGAGCTCGGCCGGCTGCCAGGTGGCGCCGAAGTCGATCGAGACGTGGACCGCCTCGACCGCCAGGTCGCCGGCCCAGGCGTGGCCGCGCACCGTCAGCGGCTCGCCCAGCGCGTGGGTGATGCCGGACTTCGGAAAGGTCACCAGCGACTTCACCGGCATCGACTGGATGGTCTCGAAGTCCTCCAGCGGCACGTCGGTGCCGGGCGCGACCGGGTGCTTGGGCACGCTGTAGGAGGGCGCCCCCATCTTGGTGCCGTCGTGCTTGCGGTTGCGGATCACGATGCGCTCGAGCCACTTGCCCGACACCGAGCCGGGCCAGCCGCCGCATACCAGGCGCAGCGGATGCCCGTTCAGGTAGGGGATGTCGGCATCGTTCATCGCCCAGGCGATCAGCGACTCGTCCTCCAGCGCCTTCTCCATCGGCACCCCGCGGGAGATGGGATCGCGATTCGGATCGCCGCTGGCATGGGCGTCGGCGCCGTAGTAGCCGACATAGACGGCGTCGTCGGCAATGCCGCAGGCCTCCAGCACGTCGCGCAGCCGCACGCCGGTGAAGCGTGGGCAGGCCACCGCGCCGGTTGTCCACTGGTTGCCGCTGGCCGCGGGCACATATTCGCTGCGGCCGTTGCCACCGCATTCCACCTGCAGCTGGTAGGTGTGATGCGCGAAGCGCTCCTTGAGCTCGGTGATGGAGAAGGTCATGGGCGTCACGCAGGATTCCCCGGCGACCTCCAGCCGCCAGGCGGCGACGTCGATGGCATCCATCGCCGGCGGAATGCCATTGTTGCGCACGAACATGCGCTCGGCGGGGGTGATGTCGTCGTCGAGCAGGTGGGCCGGCGTCTCGGCGTTGATCGGCCGATCGTTGAGCACCGTCAGGCCCTCCTTGCCCTGCAGCGTGAAGGGCTCGTCGCTCTGGGCCAGGGCGGCGGGAATCAGCCCGCCGGGCATGCGATCGGCGAAGGGGATCTTGGCGCCCACCGCGGCGGCCATCGCCAGCAGGCTGGAGCGCTTGAGAAAACCGCGTCGGGTGACGGGGTCGACGTCGCGATCCCAGAGCAGCCGGTCGGCCCGTTGCGGGTCTTCGGCGTAGAGCTCATGCAGGCCGCGGGTGCGGGGAAGCTTCCTGGTCATGGCGCTGACTCCTGAAGCGCCCGGCGGGCGGCGCAGGCGTCGTCGGCCGGGCTGATGTCGTGAGCTGTTGTTATGAAGGCGCGTGATGAGGGCGTGTCGGGCACGCTCGCTGTCACGGTCTGGCCTTGATCAGCTTAGGCCCGCGGAGTCAGGTCTGCCTCTGGTAGAATGCCCGCCTCGCCAAGGACGCCCGGAGACGCCCAGTGACCGATGCCATGCCGCCCATTCCCGCGCCCGATACCGCCTGTGCCGGGCGCGTGGCCCGCTATCTCGACACCCTGACCAAGCCACCGGGCAGCCTCGGCCGCCTGGAGTCCCTGGCGGTGAGCCTGGCTGCGATCACCGGCGAGGATTTCCCGCGGGTCGGCCCGCCCGCGGTGGTGGTGTTCGCCGCCGACCACGGCGTGGCGGCGGAGGGCGTCTCGGCCTTTCCCCAGGCGGTGACGGCCCAGATGGTGGCCAACTTCGTCGCCGGCGGCGCGGCCATCAACGCCTTCGCCCGCCGCATCGATGCCCGGCTGGAGGTGGTCGACGTGGGCGTGGCCAATGCGCTGCCCGCCGAGGGCGTCGTCCATGAACGCATCCGCCCCGGCACCGGCAACCTGGCCCGCGAGGACGCCATGAGCCGCGACGAGGCGCTGGCCGCCATCGCTGTCGGTCGTCGCGCCGCCGAGCGGGCCGCGGCGGCGGGCTGCCGCTGTTTGATCGCCGGCGAGATGGGCATCGCCAACACCACCGCCAGCAGCGCCATGCTGGCGGCGCTGACCGGCGTGCCCGTCGCCGAGCTGGTCGGCCCGGGCACCGGCGTGGCCGGCGAGGCGCTGGCCCACAAGCGCGCGGTGATCGAGGCGGCGCTTTCCGCCCACGCGGCCGATCCCGCGGACCCGCTGGACGTGCTGGCGAAGCTCGGCGGGCTCGAGATCGCCGCCATGGTCGGGGCCTGCCTGGAAGCGGCGGCACGGCGCCTGCCGGTGCTGGTCGACGGCTTCATCGCCACCGTGGCCGCGCTGACCGCCTGCCGGCTCGACCCGGCGCTGCGTCCCTACCTGATCTTCGGCCATCGCTCCCATGAGCCCGGCCACGCCCATGCCCTGGCGGCGCTCGACGCCGACCCGCTGCTGGCCATGGAGCTTCGCCTGGGCGAGGGCAGCGGCGCGGCCCTGGCCTTCCCGCTGCTCGAGGCGGCCACGGCGATGCTCGCCGAGATGGCCACCTTCGACGCCGCCGGCGTCGACGACCGCAGCGAGCACGAGGAGCCTCGAGCATGACGCTGGACCCGCTGTCCTGGGAACTGCTGGCGCTGGTCGGTGTTGCGCTGGCCATCGACCTCGCGCTGGGTGACCCGGCCTGGCTGCCGCATCCGGTGGTCGGCATCGGTCGGGCGATCGCCAGGCTCGAGCGCGCCTGGAACCACGGCCGCGCCGAGGCACGCCGTCGGCGCGGCGTATGGTTGGCGGTGGCGGTGCCCGCCGGCACCTGGGCGCTGGCCTGGGGCCTGCTGACGATGCTGGCCTGGCTGTCGCCGGCGCTGTCGCTCGCCGCCGAGCTCGTCATGCTGGCCACGGCCTTTGCCACCCGCGGTCTCGCCCAGGCGGCCCGGGCGGTGGCCGAGCCGCTCAGGCAGGGCGATCTGCCGGCGGCCCGCCGCGCGCTGGGCGGTATCGTCGGCCGCGATACCGACACGCTGGATGAGGCGGGGCTTTCCCGCGGCGCGGTGGAGACCGTGGCCGAGAACACCGTGGACGGCATCACCGCCCCGCTGTGCTGGGCGCTGATCGGCGGGGCGCCGCTGGCGCTGGCCTACAAGGCGGTCAACACGCTGGACTCCATGGTCGGCTATCGTAGCCCGCGCTATGAAGACTTCGGCCGCGCCTCGGCGCGCCTGGACGACGCCGTCAACTGGGTGCCGGCGCGGCTCACGGCTCTGGCCATGTGGCTGGCCGCTCGGCTCGTCGTCGGCGGCCGCACGCAGGGGGCCATGGCCGCCACCCGCCGCGAGGCGCCGCGGCACCCGAGCCCCAACGCCGGCTGGCCCGAGGCCATGGTGGCGCACCTGCTGGGCGTGCAGCTCGGCGGGCTCAACCACTACGACGGTCGCCCCTCGCATCGCGCCGTCCTCGGCCGCGCGCTGGAGCCGCTGAGCGTGTCCCATATCGAGCGCGCCATCCATCATATGCACGGCGGCTGGCTGGGCGTGCTGGCGATGCTGGCGCCGCTGGTGCTGCTGCGGGAGTGGCTGGCATGACGGCACACGCAGGACCGGATGCGAACAGCACACCGGGCTGGCCCGCCCACGGCGGGCGCATCGCGCCGCTGCTGGCGCGCCATGGCCTGCCGGCCGACCACCCGGTGATCGATTTCAGCGCCAACCTCAACCCTCTTGGACCGCCGCCCTGGCTCGGCGACTGGCTGAGCGATTGGATGAGTGAGCCGCTGGGCGGTGCCGCGTCGCTGGCCCGCTATCCGGACCCGGACGACGATCGGGCGCGCCGGGCCATCGCCGCCAACGACGGCGTGGCGCCGGCGCGGGTGCTGGTCACCAACGGCGGCATCGAGGCGATCCATCTCGCCGCCGCGCGGCATGCCGGCGGCCGGGCGCTGGTGATCGAGCCGACCTTCTGCGAGTACGCCCTGGCCTGCGCTCGGCACGGCCTCGAGGTCGAGCGGCTGGGCCTGTCGATGCCCGAGTTCCGGCTCGACCTCGACGCCGCCGAGGCCGCCCTGGCCGGCGTCGAGATCGCCTTCCTGTGCCGGCCCAACAACCCCAGCGGCACCCTGGTGCCCCGCGCCGACGTCGAGCGGCTGCTGGCGAGGGCCGACCAGACCGGTACCACCCTGGTGGTGGACGAGGCCTTCGTCGACTTCACCGAGCATGAAGAACGGCTGACGCCGCTGCTCGAGCGTTCACCGAACCTGCTGCTGCTGCGCTCGCTGACCAAGCTGTTCGACGTGCCGGGGCTTCGGCTCGGCTACCTGCTCGGCGCCCCCGAGGCCGTCGCGCGGCTGGCCGATTTGCAGATGCCGTGGAGCGTCAACGCCCTGGCCCTGGGGCTGGCGGCGCCGCTGCTCGCCGACGAGGACTATCTGGCCCGCACCCGGGCCTGGCTCGCCGCCGAGCGCGATCTTCCCGAGCGTGCGCGCGCGCTGGGCTACACGGTGCCGGAGACCCACGCCAACTTCCTGCTGCTGCGCGGCGGAGAGGACGCCGAGGACGCGGGGGCGCTGTTCGCCTTCCTTCTCGAGCGCGGCCTCCTGGCCCGCCATACCCACGGCTTCCCCGGTCTCGACGGCGCCTGGCTGCGCCTGGCGCTGCGCGGCGGCGACGACAATGCCCGGCTGCTCGAGGCCCTGGCGGCATGGCGGCGCCCATGATCGCCTTCGTCTCCGGCGGGGCGCGCTCCGGCAAGAGCGGCGTGGCCGAGGCGCTGGTCGACGAGTGGCAGTCGGCCCGCGGCGGCGCGCGCTTCTATCTCGCCACTGCCACCGCTCGGGCCGGCGACGACGAGATGGCCGCCCGTATCGCTCGCCACCGTCGCGAGCGCGGCGACGGCTGGCTGACCCTGGAGCCGCCGCTGGCCTTCGCCGAGGCGCTCGCCGCGATGCCC
Source organism: Halomonas sp. HG01 (assembly GCF_000968715.2). Taxonomy (NCBI): domain Bacteria; kingdom Pseudomonadati; phylum Pseudomonadota; class Gammaproteobacteria; order Oceanospirillales; family Halomonadaceae; genus Halomonas; species Halomonas sp. HG01. Next base: position 1,039,828 of record NZ_CP022134.1, read on the forward strand.
CCGGGCAGCACGGTGCTGCTCGACTGCCTGACCCTGTGGGCCAGCCGGGTGATGTTCGAGGCCGGGCTCTCGCAGGCCGAGGGCCGGGCGATGCTGGCGGCCGGGCTCGACGAGGCCCGCCGCCGCGACCTCGCCCTGGTGGTGGTCTCCAACGACCTCAACGAGGAACTGCCGCCCCGCGACGCCCTGGTGTGGCGCTATCTGGCCTTCCTGCAGGCCCTGCATCGCGATCTGGCCGCGGCCTCGAATCGCGTGATCGAGGTGGTGGCGGGCCGCGCCATCGACTGGAAAGGAGGCGATTCATGAAGGACGCGGGCTTCGGCGTGCTGCTGGCCATCCAGTTCCTGACCCGGCTGCCGGTGACGCTTGCCTGCCCCTGGACGCCGGCCACCCGGCGCTGGGCGGCGCGGGCCTATCCGCTGGTGGGTGCGCTGGTGGGGGTGATCGTGGCCGCCGCCGGCACGCTGCTCGAGGGCCTGCTGCCTCTGCCGCTGCTGACGCTTTTGCTGCTCAGCCTGTGGGTGGCGCTGACCGGCGGGCTGCACCTCGACGGACTGATGGACCTGGCCGACGCGCTCGGCAGCAACGCTCCGCTCGAGAAGCGCTGGGCGATCATGAAGGACCCGCAGGTCGGCAGTTTCGGCATGCTGGCGCTGGTCTTCCAGCTGGCCTGGAAGGCGGCACTGCTGTGGGCGCTGCTGGCGGCCGGGGCGAGCCCCTGGTGGCTGGTGCCGGTGGTGGCGCTGGGCCGGCTGGCCGCGGTCGGCCTGCTGGTGAGCCAGCCCGCCGCCCGCGCCGAGGGCCTGGCCCACGCCTGGCAGCAGAGTCTCGGTCGGCGCGACCTGGTGCTGGCCGCGCTGCCGGCGCTGGCGTGTCTGGTTTTCGTGCCCGGGCTGGCTTGGCTGCTGGTCGGCCTGGCGGGCTTCGTCATCATCTACGGCCGGGCGGTGCGCCGGGCCTTCGGCGGCATCAATGGCGACATCGTCGGCGCCGCCATCGAGGGAGGAGAACTATGGCTGCTGCTGATCGCCTGGAGCTGGTGGTCGTTCGTCATGGCCTGACGAGCTGGAACCGTGAGCGCCGCTACCAGGGCCATCGCGACATTCCGCTGCTGCTGCCGGACGCCGAGGCGGACCTGGATCGGCTGCGCGAGGCGCTGGCCGACGTCGCCTTCGACGCCGTGCACTGCAGCGACCTGACCCGCTGCCGCCAGACCCTGGCCCACGTGCTGGAAGGTCGGGAAAGCGGCGCACCGCGCCTCGATGCCCGGCTACGCGAGCTGGCCTTCGGCGACTACGAGGGGCGGACCTGGGCCGAGCTCAAGGACGATCCCGACTATCGCGCCTGGGTCGACAGCCAGGGTCGGCTGGCCACGCCCGGCGGCGAGTCCGCCGACGACCTCTGGGCGCGGCTCTCGGCCTGGCTCGAGGAGGTGCTGGCCGAGGCGCGGAAGGCGGGCCATCGCCGCGTGCTGGCGGTCAGCCACGGCGGCGCCATCCGCGAGCTGCGCCGGCGTCTGGAAGACGCGGACTTCTGGGACGGCGTGGTCGGCCAGGCCCAGGGGCGGCGTTTCACGTTCACACTCGAGGAGGACGGCTGGTCATGCAGCTCTTCATCGGCGGTGCCTGCGCCGGCAAGCGCGATCTCGTAGCGGCGCGCTTCCCCGACGCCGGCTGGGCTCGGATCGACGAGCTGGGGCTCGACGGCCGCGAGCATGACCTGCGCCCGGGCGCGGTGCGGGTGCTGACCGGCTGGACGCGCTGGCTGGAAAACGCGCTGGCCACGGAGCCCGACGATGACCGGCTGCGCGCGCGGCTGGTCGCGTCGCTCGACGCGCTGAAAGACGCCGAGCGGGAGGCGAGGGGAGAGATCGTGCTGATCCTGCCCGAGATGGGCCGCGGCATCGTGCCCATGGACGCGGCGGACCGACGCCTGCGCGATCTGGCCGGCTGGCTGGCACAGGATGCCGCCGCCCGCGCCGAATCGGTCTGGTATGTGCGCCATGGGTTGGCGCGGAGATTGTGAGGGCCTTGCTCCGGCCCCAGAGACATCACTCGGGGCTTTCCCGGCGACAGGTCTCTGAGGGGCGCTGTGAACCCATCCCGGGGCGCTACTTTTGCCATCCATGGCAAAAACCCCCTCTACGACCTGTCCCCGGCGCCCCTCACCTCGTGCCAACGTCTCCATGCCGCGTTGACGCCCCGGTAGGCGATTGCTAGCTTACGCCGCACTCTCGGGTGACCCGCCAGTCTGTCCTGTCGGCAGGCGCAACAGGCCCCGACAAGAAGGGCGAGGGTAAACGGGAAGTCGGTGATCCAGTCCGACGCTGCCCCCGCAACGGTGATCGAGTCACGCACCGCCACATGCCACTGTGCCACGCACGGGAAGGCGGCGGTGTGGAGGCGCACAGGCGCCTCGCTCGTCAGCCCGGAGACCGGCCCGAGAGCCAGCGCCGCAATGGGCGAGACAGCCCGCGGCTGGATAAAAACCGATACGCCGTGCGGGTGAGCACGGTGAGCAAGGACTCCCATGAACAAGCCCTATCCCTCCCGCGGCCTGGCGTTTGCCCTGGCCGCGCTGCCGCTGGCCGTCCAGGCCCAGGGCGAGGCCGCCGATGACGCCGCCGCCGAGACCCTCAACCCGCTGGTGGTGACCGCCGCTCTGGCGCCGCGCACCGCCGACGAGAGCCTGGCCTCGGTCACCGTGATCGACGAGGACCAGCTGCGCCGTCAGGACCCGACGGACATTACCGATGCGCTGCGCGCCCAGCCCGGCGTCGACGTGACCTCCAGCGGCGGCTTCGGCAAGACCACCAGCGTCTACCTGCGTGGCACCGGCAGCGAGTCCACGCCGCTGATGATCGACGGTATCCGGCTGCGCTCCGCCACCGCTGGCGGCCCGGCCTGGCAGTTTCTCGAGCCGCGCATGTTCGAGCGCGTCGAGATCGTGCGTGGCCCCCGCGGCAGCCTCTACGGCGCCGACGCCGTGGGCGGCGTGGTCCAGCTGTTCACCCCCGAGGGCGAGGGCGAGCCGGCCCCGCGCATCACGCTCGGCGGCGGCAGCTTCGATACCCGCCGTGCCAGTGCCTCGCTGTCCGGCAGCGAGGGGGGCACCCGCTACTATGTGGCCGCCAGCCGACTGGAGAGCGACGGCTACGAGATCGTCGACGGCGAGGGCGACAAGGGCTACGACAACACCACCGGTCTGATGCGCCTCTCGCACACCTTCGCCGGCGGCGCCGAGCTGGGCGTGCTGGCGCTGCGGGCGCGCGGCAATACCGAGTTCGATGCCTTCGGCACTCCCGCCGATACCGATTACGTGCAGCAGGTGGCCGGCGTCTACGGTGAGCTGCCGATCACCGAGACCTGGTCCAGCCGCCTGACGCTGAGCGAGGCGAGGGACAAGCAGGCAACGCCGCTGTATGGCAGTGTCTTCGATACCCAGGCGCAGACGGCACGCTGGGAAAATACCCTGGACCTGGGGCCGCACCAGCTGGTCGTCGGCGGAGAATACCGTGAGGAAGAGGTCAACGACAGCGAGACCGGAAGCGGGGCTTTTTCGGTGGAGAGTCGCGACAACACGGCCGTCTTTACCCAGGCGCTGATGGATTTCTCGCCGCTGACCGTCCAGGCCTCGCTGCGCCACGACGACAACGAGGCCTACGGCGAGGAGACGACCGGCAGCCTGGCGCTGGGTGTCGCCCTCGACGATATCCATACCCTGCGGGCCAGCTATGGCACCGCCTTCCGCGCGCCGACGTTCAACGACCTCTACTATCCGTTCGATGGCTTCTTCGTAGGCAATCCGGATCTCGACCCGGAAACCTCGGAGACCTATGAGCTGGGCATCCGGGGCCAGCTCGGCCGCGGATTCTGGGACCTGGCGGTCTACCAGAGCGACATCGACGACCTGATCACCAATGTCGACAGCGACGGCGATGGCTTCGTCGATACCACGGACAACGTCGACCGGGCCCGGATTCGCGGCGTGGAAGTCGCCACCGGCGCCGACGTTGAGGACTGGACGCTGCGCGCCGCCCTGACCTACGTCGACCCCGAGAACCGCGAGACCGGCAAGCGTCTGCAGCATCGTGCCTCGCGCAGCCTGCGCTTCGACGCCGACCGCGCGCTGGGCGACTGGACGCTGGGCGGCTCGGTGATCGCCCAGGACCATCGCTATGCGGATGAGGCCAACGAACAGCGCCTCGGCGGCTTCGCCACCCTCGACCTGCGCGCCGGCTGGAATTTCGCCCCGGGCTGGTCGACGCGCCTGACGCTGGAGAACCTGCTCGACAAGCAGTACCAGACGGTCGGTGGCTACAACAGCCCGGGCCGCGCGGCCTTTGTCAGCGTGAGCTTCGGCGGCTGATGCCGATCCGGCGACACCCGGCGCGGTGGGCCGTCGTGGCCATGCTGTGGCTGACGGCGGGGCTGTCTTTCGCGCAGGCCCAGGCCGATGAGTCGATCTGCGTCACCGACGACGCCGAGCGCGAGATGTGCCTGGACGCACCGGCGACGCGCATCGTGGCGCTCTCGCCCGGCGTCACTGAGCTATTGTTCTCTGCCGGCGCCGGCGAGCAGGTGGTGGGGGCGGTGAGCTTCAGCGACTATCCCGCCGCGGCCGAGGATCTGCCCCGGGTCGGCAGCTACGACCGCCTCGACCTCGAAGCGCTGCTGGCCCTCGACCCCGACCTGATCGTGGCCTGGTCGAGCGGCAATCCCCGGGAGCAGGTCGAGCGCCTGGCCGCGCTCGGTCTGCCGGTCTATTTCTCCGACGCCGGCGACTTCGCCGCCATCGCCTCGAGCCTCGAGCGCCTGGGCGCGCTGGCCGGCAGCGAGGCGCAAGGCCGGGCCGCGGCCGACAGGCTGCGCGGCGAGGTGGCCGAGCTGCGCAGCCGATACGCCGGCGCCGCCCCGGTGTCGGTCTTCTACCAGGTCTGGGACGAGCCGCTGATGACGGTCAACGGCGAGCACTGGATCAGCCGGGCGCTGTCGCTGTGCGGCGGTGAGACCCTGTTCGCCGACGAGTCGCCGCTGGTGCCGCGCATCGGCCGCGAAGCCGTGCTGGCCCGCGATCCCGAGGCGATCATCACCGGCGGCATGGGCAAGGCCGACTTCCGCTGGCTCGAGGCCTGGCGCGACTTTCCCGAGCTGACCGCGGTGCGCCGCGACAACCTGTTCTTCGTCGACCCCGACCTGGTGCAGCGCGCCACGCCGCGGCTGGTCGAGGGCACCCGGGCGCTGTGCGCGGATCTGGAGGCCGCCCGTGAGCGGCGCTAGGGCGTCGGAGCGGCTGAGTAGCGCCCGCGGCCCGCTGGTCGGGCTGGCGCTGGCGGCGCTGCTGTCTCAGGGGCTGGCGCTGTCCCTCGGCAGCGTGGCGATCGGCCCGGGCGAGCTCGTCCAGGTGCTGACCGGCGGCGGCGAGGCGCTGCATCGCACCCTGGTGCTGGAGCTGCGCCTGCCCCGGGCGCTTGCGGCCTTCGGCACCGGCGCGCTGCTGGCCATGGCCGGCGCGCTGATGCAGATCCTGCTGCGCAACCCGCTGGCCGATCCCTACGTGCTGGGGCTCTCCGGCGGCGCCTCGGTGGCGGCGCTCGCCGCCATGCTGGCCGGACTCGGCGCCGCCCTGGTGGGCGGCGCGGCCTTCGCCGGAGCGCTGGCCTCGACGCTGATCGTGTTCGGCCTGGCCCACGGCGGCGGCAGCTGGACGCCGACTCGGCTGCTGCTCACCGGGGTGGTGATGGCCTCGGGCTGGGGCGCGCTGATCAGCTTCCTGCTGGCGGTCAGCCCGGTGGAGCGCCTGCCCGGCATGCTCTACTGGCTGATGGGCGATCTGGCCTACGCCGGCAGCCCCTGGCCGGTGCTGGTGACGGCCGCGGCCGCGCTGGCCGTGGTGCTGCCGCTGGGGCGTACCCTCAACGTGCTGGCCCGGGGCGGGCTGCAGGCCGCCGCGCTGGGCGTGGCGGTGCGGCCGCTGGAGTGGGCCCTCTACCTGCTGGCGAGCCTGGTCACCGCGGTGGCGGTGACCACCGCCGGCAGCGTCGGCTTCGTCGGCCTGATGGTGCCGCACATGCTGCGTCTGCGGCTCGGCAACGACCAGCGGCGCATCCTGCCGGCGAGTCTGCTGGCCGGCGGCACCCTGCTGACCCTGGCCGATACCCTGGCGCGTACCCTGATCGCCCCGCAGCAGCTGCCGGTGGGCGTGATTACCGCGCTGATCGGGGTGCCGACCTTCCTCTTCCTGCTGCAGCGGAGCCGGCGATGACGGGCCCGGCGGCGAAGGGGCGGATGGCGAAGGGGCTGGAAGCGACAGGCCTGGTGATCGACGTGCCGGGGCGGCCGGATGGCCGGGCGCTCGATCTCGCCATCGAGCCTGGCCAGCGCTGGGGCGTGCTCGGGCCCAACGGCGCCGGCAAGACCACGCTGCTGCATACCCTGGCCGGGCTCCGGCCGCCGCGGGCGGGGGAAGTTCGCCTCGACGGGCGCGGGCTGTCGCACTGGCGGCGCCGCGCGCTGGCCCGACGGCTGGGGGTGGTGTTCCAGGAGCGCCACGACGACTTTCCGGCCACGGTGCGCGAGACCGCCCTGATCGGCCGCCATCCGTTCCTCTCGCCCTGGCGCCAGGAGGGCCCCGAGGATCACGCCCGCGCGGTGGCGGCGCTGGAGCGCCTCGAGCTCTCGCACCTGGCCGAGCGCGAGCTGGCGACGCTCTCCGGCGGCGAGCGCCAGCGGGTCAGCCTGGCCACGGTGCTGACCCAGGCGCCGGACGTCTGGCTCGCCGACGAGCCCACCAATCACCTCGACCTGCATCACCAGGTGGCGGCCATGGCGCTGCTCGCCGAGCAGGCCGATCGCGGCCACGGCGTGATGATGTGCCTGCATGACCTCAACCTGGCGGCGCGCTGGTGCAGTCATCTGCTGCTGCTCTATCCCGACGGCGAGGCCTGCTGGGGGGAGGCGGAGGCCATGCTGACGGTCGAGGCCCTCGAAAGCCTCTATCACCAGAAACTGATGTGTGTCGAAGTCGACGGGGCGCCGGTTTTCGTGCCGACCCGCTGACTCAGTCCTTTTTCAGCTTCTTCAGCCGCTGCGTCGCGAGCTGGTTGGTCTTCATGCGCTCCGGGCGCTTCATCGACTGCCAGCGGGTGATCTCATCGGTGGTGCGGCCGCAGCCCACGCACAGCCCGCCCTTCAGCTGGCAGATCGAGACGCAGGGGCTCTCGATGCGCTTGGCCATCAGTGCCGCTCCAGCACGGCCAGCCGCCGCTCCCAGTCGCCACCGTGCACGCGGCGGCACTCTTCCTCGCTGTCGGCGTCCAGATGGGCGTCGATGTCGCGGATATCCACGTCCACCTCGAACAGGGCGGCCTCGGTGAGCTCGCGCATGCGGCGGCGGCCGTCGCCCTTGAGGGCCCGTGCCAGGTCGTCCTGGGTCTCGAACACCCAGACCACCTGCAGGCTGTCGGGGAAGCGGCGGTAGTCCACCAGATGGGTCAGCCAGCTGAAGCCCGGCAGCAGCGGCTTGGCGGTCTCGCAGGCGTCGGTCAGGGCCTGGGTCAGGCGGCGTTCCATCTGCCGGCTGGCTTTCTTGTCGAGCATGTCGAGCCCTCTCGTGTCATGTCGTGTGGTGGGGCAGGGTAGCGATCTACAGGGCGCGGCGGAAGCGCAGCACCGGTCGATCCTGTTCGGGATCGTCGAGGAAGTCGGCGTGCACGCCGAAGGTGTGGCGCAGTCGCTCGAGGGTCAGAACCTCCCGGGGCGGGCCGATGTCGATGAGGCGGCCGCCTTCCATCACGCCGATGCGGTCGCAGTCCATGGCCTGATCGAGGTCGTGCAGGGCGACGACCACGGTGATCGGCAGCCGTCGTACCAGGCGCAGGATCGACAGCTGGTGGCGGATGTCCAGGTGGTTGGTCGGCTCGTCGAGCAGCAGGGCGCGGGGCCGCTGGGCCAGGGCGCGGGCGATGTGCACGCGCTGGCGCTCGCCGCCGGAGAGGGTATGCCACAGGCGTTCGGCCATTGCCTCGAGGCCGACCTCGGCCAGTGCCCGGTCGACGATGGCATCGTCCTCTTCGCGCCAGGGACTCAGCGGCGACAGGAAGGGCGTGCGGCCCAGTGCCACGGCCTCGCGCACCTGGAGGCGGTCGAGGGTGTCCGCCTGCTGCTCGACGAAGGCGATGGCGCGGGCGATCTCGTGAGGTTTCATGGCGTGCATCGGCCGGCCGTCCGCCAGTGCGCGGCCGGTCTTCGGCCGCCGCAGCCCGGCCAGCACGCGCAGCAGGGTGGTCTTGCCCGAGCCGTTGGGGCCGACCAGGCCGAAGGTCTCGCCCGGTTCCACCGTCAGACTGACGTCGTCCAGCAGCCGGCGGCCGTGGACTCGCCAGTCGACGCGTTCGGCGCAGAGTCTCATCGCGTCCTCGCCCCACGGATCAGGATCAGGGCGAAGGCCGGGGCGCCTATCAGCGCCGTGACCACGCCGATCGGCAGCACCTGGCCGGCCACCAGGGTGCGCGAGAGCACGTCGGCGCCGATCAGGAAGACGGCCCCGGCCAGCGCCGAGGCGGGCAGCAGCCGGGTGTGGCGGCTGCCGACCAGGAAGCGCATGGCATGGGGAATCACCAGTCCGACGAAGCCGATGGCGCCGACCATGGACACCATGGCGGCGGTGACCAGCGCCATGGCGGCGATCAGCACGCCGCGCACCCGGCGCACGGGGATGCCCAGCGACGCGGCGTTGTCGGCGCCGAAGGTGAAGGCGTCCAGGGCGCGCCGGTACCACAGGCAGATCGCCAGGCCCGCCAGGGCGGCGGGAAGCCCCAGGGCGACGTCGCTCCAGCGCACGCCGGAGAGGTTGCCCATCAGCCAGAACATGATGCCGCGGGCCTGCTCGGCGCTCGCCGACTTGGCGATGATCAGCGCGGTGAGGGCGTTGAACAGCTGCGAGCCGGCGATGCCGGCGAGGATGATGGCGCCGGCGGCCTGGGTCGCGCGACCGCCGCCGGTGCCGCTGCCGGCGGCATGGGCCAGCAGCACCACCAGACCGAAGGCCAGGCCTGCGCCGGCGAAGGCGCCGAGCGACAGCGTCAGGGTGCCGGCGCCGACGCCGAGGATGGCCACCGACACCGCGCCGGTGGAGGCGCCGGCGGAGATGCCCATCAGGAAGGGGTCGGCCAGGGGATTGCGCAGCAGCGCCTGCAGCACCACGCCGGCGAGCGCCAGGCCGGCACCGCAGCAGGCGGCGAGGATCGCCCGACTCAGACGGTATTCCCAGACGATGCCGGCATCGATGCGATCCACCGCGAAGGCCGTGCCACCGAGATGGTTGGCCAGCACCTTGAGGATGGTGTCGAACGGAATCGCGGTTTCGCCGATGGCGGTGCCTGCCATCACCGCGGCGAACAGCAGCAGCGGTGCCAGCCAGCCCCAGTGCCAGGCGGAGTGCGAGACGCTTATCCTGGCCATGGGCGGGCGCGATAGTCGAACGGCGTCATTCATCGTGCGAAGGACATCCCGGACAGGGCATCCACCAGCGTCTCGAGGCCGAAGATGGTGCGCATCGTCGCGCTCATGGCGTGGGCATCCATCTCGATGATGTGGCCGTTTTGCACCGCCGACATCTGGCTCGCCACGGGATCGTGGCGCAGGAAGTCGCGCTTGGTCTCGACGCTGTCCGCCGCATAGCGGCGGCGATCCATGGTCGCGATCACGATGAGGTCCGGGTCGGAGCGGGCGATCGTTTCCCAGCCCACGGTCGGCCATTCCTCGTTCGATTGGATGACGTTCTGGATGCCGAGCTTGTCCATCATGTAGCCGGGAGCGCCGAGCCTTCCCGCGACGTAGGGATCCGATGATCCGTCGGGAGACGAAAACCAGAATACCGCCGAAATATCGTCCGGAAGCGACAGCGATTCGGCGCGGGAAATGGCGTTTTCCTCGCGGTCTTTCAGCTCGTCGATCAGCTCGTCACCGGCATCATTGGCGTCGAAAATGGTGGCCAGCTCGTGGATGCCCTTGTACACCGAATCGGTGGAGAAGGCGGCGGTACGGGTGCCGTCGCCGCCGGTGGCATTGTTCTTGGTATCGCAGTCGGCGGGCATGATGTAGGTGTTGATGCCGAGATCCTGGAACTGGTCGCGGGTCGCCACGCTGCCGGTGGGGCCGATGTGCCACTCGTACTGGGCCGTGACAATGTCCGGCCGCCTGTTCACGACCGCCTCGAAGCTCGGGTCATTGTCGGCGATGCGCTCGATATCGGTGTTGGCTTCGCGGAATTCCGGCAGCACTGGCGTGAACCAGACCGATGTGCCGACGACGCGATCGGCGAGCCCCAGAGCGTAGAGAATTTCGGTCGCCGACTGACCGACGGTGACGGTTCGTTCCGGCGCGGCATCGACGTGAATGTCGCGGCCGCAATTCATCATCGTCAGCGGATAATGTGTCGCCTCCGCTCCGGCGGATGACGCCGTAATGAGTGAGAGCACTGCCAGTAGTCTACGAGCGAGAGTCATGCGTCGGTGTCCAGGTGGGGGAGGGGAAGTGGCCGACCGGCGACGGGAGATTGCCACGAGTTTCGAGGCGTTTTCCACTCCCATCGACGCCTGCGTCGACGCCGACTTTGAGGAGAGGCCGGCGACCTGCGCGCGAGGCTTTTCCGCGAAAATAAAAAGTTATGTTATATCATAACAAATCTATCCGGCAAGGGGCTTGCTTGCCGTCGCAGGTCGAGTGCGTGGTCGATTGCGCGGGACATGGCCGGTCCATTACGATACTCCTCCGAAGACAGGTGCCCCTGAGGTTCAGGGGATAATCGGGAAGTCTGGTGAGGCCACGGCCGATCCCAGCGCTGCCCCCGCAACGGTAATGAAGCGCGATCCGCGACGACCACTGGCGACATGCCGGGAAGGTGCGGATCACGGCACGACGCCCACGGCCATGCCCCGGCGAGTGCCCCTTCTGAGCCCGGAGACCGGCCTGTCACGTCGAGTCATTCCATGCCGGTGCGGTGGGCACCGAGAGGATCACCATGCCCGTGTTTGTCGATTCCCCCTCCCGGCGGAGCCTCCGCCGCGATGCGCGTCCCGCGTCCGTCTGCCGTTTCCCGGCCGTGACGCCATGAGCGCCGTTGCCGAATTTCCCTTCGTCGCCGTCGTCGGCCAGCCGGCGCTCAAGACCGCGCTGCTGCTCAGCGTTGTCGATCCGCGCCTCGGCGGCGTGCTGATCAGCGGTCCCAAGGGCAGTGCCAAGTCGACCCTGGCCCGGGCGCTGGCGGAGATTCTGCCGCGCGATGCCGAGGGCCGGCGACCGTCGCTGGTGACCCTGCCGCTGGGCGCCAGCGAGGAGCGCCTGACCGGTAGCCTGGATCTGCAGCGGGTGCTCGCCGACGGCGAGGCGCGCTTCCAGGAGGGCCTGCTGGCCCGCGCCCACGGCGGCCTGCTGTACGTCGACGAGGTCAACCTGCTGCCGGATGCGCTGGTCGACCTGCTGCTCGACGTGGCCGCCAGCGGCGTCAACCGCGTCGAACGCGACGGCCTGAGCCACGCCCACGCCGCGCGCTTCAGCCTGATCGGCACCATGAATCCCGACGAGGGCGAGCTGCGCCCGCAGCTGCTCGACCGCTTCGGCCTGTGTGTCGAGCAGTCGGCGAGCCCCGGCGTGGCCGAGCGCGTGGCGATCCTGCGCCAGCGCGAGGCCTTCGACCGCGACCCGCGTGCCTTCGTCGACGCCCACGAGGCCGAGCAGGCGGCGCTGACCCGGCGCCTGGCCGAGGCCCGCGAGCGCCTTCCCGACATCGTCGCCGACGATGACATCTACGAGCGCATCGCCGAGCGCAGTGAGGCCGCCGGGGTCGAGGGGCTGCGCGCCGACGTCACCTGGCACCGCGCCGCCCGGGCCCATGCGGCCTGGCGCGGTGCGGCGCGCGTCGAGCGTGAGGACCTGGATGTCGTCGAGCCCTGGGTGCTGGCCCATCGCCGCACCGCTGCCCCCGACGACAACGGCAGCGGCTCCGACTCCGACTCCGGCGCCGGCGGGAACGGGGCTGGCGAGGGCGGGTCCGGCATGAACGGGGCTGGCGAGCCTGACACGGGCCGCGGCAGGGCGAGCGGCGACGATTCACGCAAGCCGGCCCCCGACGGCGCCCAGGCCCCCGGGGCCGATTCACAGCCCCAGGGCCAGTGGGGCGCCATGCCGCCGGTGGCCCAGCCGAGCGTGGCCACGCCGATGCCGTCGCTGCCCGAGTCTGCGGCCGCTCCCACGTCCCCCGGCCTGACCTCGTCCGATGCGTCGAGCCGCCGCCCCGGTCGCCAGGTCGGCCGCCGCCGGGATCGCCGCCAGGCTGATCACGCCGATCCCGCGCCGCGCCCGGACTGGTTCGCGACCCTGGTCGAGCATCGCGGCCGTCGATCCTGGCGTCGCCTTTGCTATCGCCGCCCGCGCTCCGGCCAGCCGATGCTGCACCTGGTGCTGCTGGACACCTCCGCCTCCACCCTCGGCCGTCAACTGCTGGGCCGGGCCAAGGGCGTGGTCGACCGCCTGGCGCGCCAGGCCTACGCCGCCCGGGAACAGATCGCGGTGCTGGGCTTCGGCAACGAGGGCGTCGCCACCCTGCAGCCCAAGCGTCGCGCGCCGAAGGACCTGCTCGAGCGGCTCGATGCCGTGCCCGGCGGGGGCGGTACGCCGCTGCGCGAGGCCGTGGGCCACGCCGCGCAGCTGGTGCGCCGCTGGCGCCGCCAGGACGCGGGCCTGCAGGTGCGCACCTACCTGATCACCGACGGCCGCACCCGCCAGCCGCTGAGCGGCCTGCCGCCGCTCGGCGACTGCGTGGTCGTCGACACCGAATCCGCCGCCGTGAAGCGCGGCCGCGGCCGCGACATCGCCCGGGCGCTGGGCGCCGATTACCGGCCGCTGGCCGGCCGGGAGGCCGGGGGATGGGCATCGACATGAACGTCAAGGAAGCGAGCGCGATGCACGAGCACGACGCCGTGAGCTGCCCGGCGGTGTTCGTCGCCGCGCCGGCCTCGGGACAGGGCAAGACCACCGTGACCGCGGCGCTGGCGCGGATGCTGCGCCGCCAGGGCAGGGTGGTGCGGGTGTTCAAGACCGGACCGGACTACCTGGACCCGCGGGTGCTGGCCCAGGCCTCCGGCCAGCCGGTGGACCAGCTCGACCTGTGGATGGCCGGTGAGGCCTACTGCCGCCAGCGGCTGTTCGAGGCCGCCCGGGAGGCCGACCTGATCCTGGTCGAAGGCGCCATGGGCCTGTTCGACGGCGAGCCCTCCAGCGCCGATCTGGCCGCGCTGTTCGGCCTGCCGATGGTGATCGTGATGGACGTCAAGGGCATGGCCCAGACCGCCGCGGCGCTGGTGGCCGGGCTGGCCGGCTTCCGCGACGACGTGCGCATCGCCGGGCTGATCGCCAACGCCTGCGGCTCGGCGCGCCATCGCGAGCTGATCGAGGGCGCGCTGCCGGCGACCGTGCCGCTGCTGGCGGCGGTGCCCCGTGACCCGGACCTGGCGCTGCCCGAGCGCCACCTGGGGCTGGTCCAGGCCGAGGAGATCCGCGACGACCTGGAGGCGCGCTTCGACGCCGGCGCCGAGGCGCTCGCCGCCGAGGGCCTGGCCGAGGCCCTGCTGGCGCTGCCGCCGGTGGCCTTCACTCCCGCGCCCACCGAGGCCTCCGCACCGCCGGCCTGGCTCGCCGGCCGCACCATCGCCGTGGCGCGCGACGCCGCCTTCAGCTTCGTCTACCAGGCCAACCTGGACCTGCTTGAGCGCATGGGCGCGACGCTGAGATTCTTCTCGCCGCTGGCCGATACGAGTCTGCCGGCCTGCGACGCCCTGTGGCTGCCTGGCGGCTATCCGGAGCTGCACGCCGAAGGCCTCGCCGCCAACGCCGCGCTGAGCGACGACCTCCGGCGGGCCTTCGAGGACGATCTGCCGATCCTCGCCGAGTGCGGCGGGCTGCTCTACTGCCTGGAGACCCTGACCGATCAGGACGGCGAGACCCACGCCATGCTTGGCCTGCTGCCCGGCGCCGGCGCCATGCGCGGGCGTCGCGGCTGCCAGGGCATGCAGACCGCCGAGCTGCCCGAAGGGCCGGTGCGCGGCCACGCCCATCACCGCTCCCAGGCCAGCGGCACGCCCGAGCCCATCGCCCACGGTCGCCGCCAGCGCCATCCCGCGCCGGGCGAGGCGATCTACCGCGCGCGAGGCCTGACCGCGTCCTACCTGCACCTGTTCTTCCCCGACAACCCCGCCGCCGTGGCCCGCCTGTTTGGCGCGGCCGCGGTCGCTGACGATTCGACAAAGGAATGCCACGCATGAAACTCGACAAGATTCCCGCCACGGTGGTGACCGGCTTCCTCGGCAGCGGCAAGACCACGCTGCTGGCCGGTATCCTGCGCCGCATCACCGGCAAGCGCATCGCCGTGATCGTCAACGAGTTCGGCGAGCAGGACATCGACTCCAGCCTGCTGCGCGGCTGCGCCATCGGCTGTGATGAGGACGGCGCCCAGGCGCTCGACGAGGACGGCAGCATCTTCGAGCTGGCCAACGGCTGCATCTGCTGCACGGTGGAAGAAGAGTTCCTGCCGGTGATGAAGAAGCTGGTGGCCCGCCGCGACGACATCGACCACATCCTGATCGAGACCAGCGGCCTGGCGTTGCCCAAGCCGCTGGTGCAGGCCTTCAACTGGCCGGAGGTGCGTCAGCACTGCACCGTCGACGCCATCATCACCGTGGTCGACGGCCCGGCGGTGGCCGCCGGCCGCTATGCCAGCGACGTCGAGCGGGTCGAGGCCCAGCGCCGCGCCGACGACAGCCTGGATCACGATCCCAGCCTGCGCGAGCTGCTGGACGACCAGCTCAGCGCCGCCGACCTGGTGCTGGTCAGCAAGAGCGACCTGCTCGCCGAGGACGAGCGGGCGCGGGTCGAGGCGCTGGTGGCCGACAAGGTCCCCGGGTCCGTGAAGACGCTGTTTATCGATCCGAGCCTGGCCGACGATCCGGCCCGTCTGGAGGCGCTGATGGGCATCGGCGCGGCGAGCGAGGAGGGCATCGACCGCATCGACAACCACCACGACCGCCACCACGCCGAGGGCGCTCACCACGATCACGCCCACGACCACTTCGACGGCCTGGTGATCCGCCTGGGCGAGGTCGACGCCGAGGCGCTGGAGGCGCGCCTGACCGCGCTGCTGAAAGAACACGAGATCTATCGCGCCAAGGGCTTCGCGGCGATTCCCGGCAAGCCCATGCGCCGGGTCATCCAGGCCGTGGGCGAGCGGCTGGACGGCTACTACGATCGGCTGTGGGCCCGGGACGAGCCGCGTCACACCGAGCTGGTCATCATCGGCCGCCACCTGGATCGCGAGGTGCTGGAGGCGGCGCTGGCCGGTGCCGAGAGCGCGACGCCCGCCTGATGCACCTGTTCGCCGCCAAGCCCGGAGGCTTCGTCGACGACGAGGGCATCGTCGACCTGCAGCAGACGCCCGCCGAGGTCGTGATCCTGTCGGCCGCCGACAGCAGCCTGTCGGCGCTGGCCCAGGCGGTCGAGCGACTGGGCGACGCCTATCCCTCGGTGCGCCTCGCCAACTGGATGAACCTGGTCAAGCCCGCCGCCTATGACCTCTACGAGGATCGGGTGCTGGAGCACGCGCGGCTGGTGATCGTCTCGCTGCTCGGCGGCAGCGCCTACTGGCAGTACGGCTTCGATCGCCTGCGGGCCTGGGCGGCGGCGGATGCCAATCGGCAACTGATCCTGGTCCCGGGCTGCGACGCCCCGGACGACGCCCTGCTGGAGGCCTCCAGCGTGCCGGTCGAATCGGCCCGTCGAGTGTGGCGCTACCTGCGCGAGGGCGGCGCCGACAACGCCGAGCAGCTGCTGCGCTTCGTCGGCGCGGAATGTCTGGACGCGCCGCTGGAATGGCGCGAGCCGCGGGCGATTCCCCCCGCGCTGATCTATCTGTCTCCTTCCAAAGCGCCCGACACGGCGCTCTCTCAGGCGCCCGAATCCGCGCCGAGGGCCGGACAGGAGGCGACCCTGGCGGACTGGGAGGCGCAGCGCGACTCTGTGCGTCCCGTCTGCCTGCTGCTGTTCTATCGCAGCCATCTGCAGGGGGCCAACACCGCGGTGCTGGACGGCCTGATCGCGGCGCTCGAGGCCGAGGGCCTGGCGCCGCTGGCGGTGGCGGTGGCCTCGCTGAAGGAAGACGCCTGCGTCGCCTTCGTCGATCACCTGATCGAGCGCACCGGCGCCGGCCTGGTGGTCAACACCACCGGTTTCTCGGTCAACCGCGAGCCCGATGAGGGCACGCTCGACGCCGGCACGTTCGGCGAAGACGGCGAGGACGCGGCGGGCCTGTTCGCCGGCCGCCCGGTGGTGCTGCAGGCGATACTGGCCAGCAGCCCCGAGGACGACTGGCGCGACAAGGCCGCCGGCCTGCACAGCCGCGACGTGGCCATGCAGGTGGTGCTGCCGGAGATGGACGGCCGCGTCATCACCCGCGCGGTGGGCTTCAAGGCCGAGGCCCACTACAGCGAGCGCTGCCAGCTCTCGGTGACCCGCCATGCGCCGCATCCCGAGCGCGCCGCCTTCGTCGCCGAACTGGCCCGGCGCTACGCGCGGCTGCGCCACACCGCCAACGCCGACAAGCGCCTGGCGCTGGTGCTGGCCAACTATCCGACCCGGGACGGCCGCATTGGCAACGGCGTCGGCCTCGACACCCCGGCCTCGACGGTCAACCTGCTGCGCGCGCTGGAAGGTGCCGGCTATCCGCTGGCGGACCTGCCCGAGGACGGCAATGAGCTGGTCCGGCGCCTCCAGGCCAGCGTGACCAACGATCCGCAGTCGCTTGCCTGGCGCGGCAGCTGGCAGAGTCTCGGCGTCGACGACTACCTGACCTGGTTCCGCACCCTGCCGGCCTCCTTGCAGGAGGCGGTCTGGCGGCGCTGGGGCGCCCCCGAGGACGACCCCAAGCACCGCCAGGGCCGGCTGCTGATCGCCGGCATTCGCCTCGGCGAGACCTTCGTCGGCATCCAGCCGGCGCGTGACATCGACGCCGGTCCGGATGCCGATCCGGTCAGGAGCTATCACGACACCGAGCTGGTGCCGCCCCACAGCTACCTGGCCTTCTACCTCTGGCTGCGCGAGCACTACCGGGTGGACGCGGTGATCCACGTCGGCAAGCACGGCAACCTGGAGTGGCTGCCCGGCAAGAGCACGGCGCTCTCGGCCGAGTGCTGGCCGGACGTGGCCCTGGGGCCGCTGCCGCACTTCTATCCCTTCATCGTCAACGATCCGGGCGAGGGTGCCCAGGCCAAGCGCCGCAGCCAGGCGGTGATCATCGACCACCTGATGCCGCCGCTGGCCCGGGCCGAGCTCTACGGCGAGCTGGCCGAGCTCGAGTCGCTGACCGACGAGTACTACCAGGCGCTGGGCATGGACCCTCGCCGCGAGGCGCTGCTGCGAGAACGCATCCTCGAGCACCTGAAGCGCACCGGCATCGACGTCGAGCTGAAGCAGTCGGCGAGCGAGGCGGATGAGGCCTGCCAGGGCGCCGACGAGCGCCTGCTGAACGAGCTCGACACCTTCCTGTGCGATATCAAGGAGGCCCAGATCCGCCACGGCCTGCATGTGCTCGGCACCCTGCCGCCGGCGGACAAGCGGGCCGCGACCCTGGTCGCCATCCTGCGCCTGCCGCGAGGCGAGGGCCTCGAGCGCCAGGGCCTGCTGCACGCCCTGGCCGACGACCTGGGACTGCGCGAGGCGGATGGTCAAGACAAATGCTTCGATCCGCTGACGGCCGGCGCCGAGCCCTGGCAAGGGCCGCGGCCGGCGGCCTTGAGTGAGCTGGCCGAGCTGGATGATGCACCCTGGCGCAGCGCCGCCGACACCCGCGAGCGCCTCGAGACGCTGGCCGAGCGGCTGGTCGAAGGCTACGTACTGGCGCCGGGGGATCTCGAGGGACTGGCCCGCGACTGGCCGGCCACCGCGGCGCTATGCCGCCATGCCCGCGACGGCCTCTGGGCCGCCATGCGCCACGGTGCCGAGCGCGAGATCGGCGCGCTGCTCGACGGGCTCGACGGCCTCGCCGTGCCGCCGGGGCCGAGCGGGGCGCCCAGCCGCGGCCGGCTCGACGTGCTGCCCACCGGACGCAACTTCTTCAGCGTCGACAACCGCGCCGTGCCGTCGCCCGCCGCCTGGTCGCTGGGCGAGGCCTCGGCCCAGGCGTTCGTCGAGCGCTACCTGCAGGACCATGGCGATTATCCGCGCCGGCTGGGCCTGTCGATCTGGGGCACCGCCACCATGCGCACCGGCGGCGACGACATCGCCCAGGCCCTGGCGCTGATGGGCGTGCGGCCGATCTGGTCGCTGGGCTCGCAGCGGGTGATCGACGTGGAGGTGATCCCCAGCATGCTGCTGGGCCGGCCGCGGGTGGACGTCACCCTGCGGGTGTCCGGCTTCTTCCGCGACGCCTTCCCCCACGTCATCCGGCTGTTCGACGCCGCGGTGAGGGCGGTGGCCGATTACCACGAGCCGGGCGACGGCAACACCATCCGCGCCGCGGTCGAGGCGCGCCGCGGTGAGCTCGAGGCCGCCGGGCTCTCGCCCGAGGCGGCCGAGCAGGAGGCGGGCTTCCGCGTGTTCGGCAGCAGGCCCGGCGAGTACGGCACCGGCCTGGATCGGCTGGTCGACACTCGCACCTGGGACGACGCCGACGAGCTGGCCGAGGCCTATCTCGCGGCCGGCGCCTACGCCTATGGCCAGTTCCCCGAATCCGGCGCCGCCGCGCGCCGCGCCTTCACGCATCGGCTCGAGGGGCTGCAGGCGGTGCTGCACAACCAGGACAACCGCGAGCACGACATCCTCGACTCCAGCACCTATTACGCCTTCCAGGGCGGCATGGCCAACGCCGGCCGCGCCTTGGGCGGCGAGGCGCCGGCCGTCTACCACGCCGACCATGCCAACCCGGCGCGGCCGCGCATCCGCACCCTGCAGGAGGAGATCACCCGGGTGGTGCGCTCCCGGGTGCTCAATCCCAAGTGGATCGAGGCCATGCGCGAGCACGGCTACAAGGGCGCCTTCGAGATGGCCGCCACCGTGGACTATCTGTTCGCCTATGACGCCACCACCGACCTGGTGCCCGACCACCAGTACGCCCAGGTGAGCGATGCCCTGGTGTTCGACGACGCCAACCAGCGCTTCCTGCGCGAGCACAACGCCGCGGCGCTGGAGGAGATGGCCGAGCGGCTGCTCGAGGCCGCCCAGCGCGGCCTGTGGCAGGACGCCGGCGAGCGCGCCGACGCCCTGCAGGACCTGCTGCTCGAGTTCGACGAGCGACGGGAGGGCATGTCTTGAAAGAACAGGGCGTGAAGGAGAAGCGCTCGAGCGCCTCGCCACAGGTTCGCGGCTGGTGCCCCGGCGCCTGGCGTCCCATGGCCACCGGCGATGGCCTGCTGGTGCGGGTGCGCCCACCGCTGGGCCGGCTTACCCCGGCACAGATGAACGCGCTGTGCGAGGCCGCCGAGACCTGGGGCAGCGGCCTGATCGAGCTGACTCGTCGCGCCAACCTGCAGCTGCGCGGCGTGACCGAGGCCGGCTGGCCCGAGCTGATGGCGTTTCTGGTCGAGCACGGCCTGGCGGCCCCGGACGCCGAGGGCGAGCGCCGCCCGGCGCTGCTGCTGGCCCCGGACTGGCGCGACGGCGATGCCACCGTCGAGGCGGCGCGCCTGTTGGAACACCGACTGGGCGACTGGCCGGCGCTGCCGGACAAGTGGGGCCTGGCGCTGGACGCCGGTCCGGTGCCGGTGCTGGGTGACGTGCCCGCCGACCTGCGCCTGGAGCGCTCGGTCGAGGGCGGCCTGGTGGTGCGGGCCGACGGGCGCGATCTCGCCACGCCGGTCGCCAACGTCGAGGCCGCGGTCGCGCTGATGACGCGGCTGGCGCACTGGTTCGTCGACAGCGGCGGCCTCGCGGCCGGGCGGATGCGTCGCGTCACGGCGCCGCTGCCGGGCTGGGCCGCGGCGACGGCCGCGCGGGCCGAGTCGTCCGACGACACGCCGATCCTGCCGCCGGGAATACATCCGCATGGTCGGGTGGTGGGGCTGCCCTTCGGCCGGGCACCGGCCTCGGCGCTGCGCGCTGTCCTCCACGACGACATCACCGGCGTTCGCGTGACGCCCTGGCGGCGCCTGCTGCTGGAAGGCGAGCACGCGAGCACGCGCGACGCCGCGCCGGACGACGGGCTGATCCATGACGCCTGCGACCCGCGCCTGGCCATGGACGCCTGCCCCGGCGCGCCGTTCTGTGCCCAGGCCAGCGTGGCGACCCAAGGCCTGGCTCAGGCGCTGGCCAAGCGGCGCAGCGAGGGCCCGGGCGAATCAGCCGCGGGCCGGCTGCATATTTCCGGCTGCGCCAAGGGCTGCGCCCGCAGCGGCCCGGCCGAGGTCTGCCTGACGGGGCGCGACGGCCGCTATGACCTGATCCTGGGCGGACGCGCCGACGACACGCCGGTCGCGACCGGCCTCGGCGAATCCGACGCCATCGAATATTGGGAGACACGTGATGCCTTACGTCTATGAAACCGACGGACCGGCGATCTATCGGGAGTCCTTCGCCATCATACGGCGCGAGGCCGAGCTTTCACGCTTCTCGCCCGAGGAGGAGCCCGTCGCCGTGCGCATGATTCACGCCGCCGGCCTGGTGGCGCTGGCGCCCCATGTCCACTTCCGCGACGACGCGGTGGCCCGCGCCCGGACGGCGCTGGAGGCCGGGGCGCCGATCCTGTGCGACGCGCGCATGGTCGCCGAAGGCATCACCCGCAAGCGCCTGCCGGCGGACAACGCCGTGATCTGCACCCTGCACGACGAGCGGGTGCCGGGGCTGGCGCGCGAGATGGGCAACACCCGCTCGGCGGCGGCGCTGGAGCTGTGGCGGCCCCGGCTCGAGGGCGCGGTGGTGGCGATCGGCAACGCACCAACCGCGCTGTTTCACCTGCTCAACATGCTCGAGGACCCGGACTGCCCGCGCCCGGCGGCGATCGTCGGCTGCCCGGTGGGCTTCGTCGGCGCGGCGGAGTCCAAGCAGGCGCTGTGGGAGAGCGGGGCTGCGCCCTGCGCCATCGTCGAGGGCCGGCTCGGCGGCAGCGCGGTGACGGTGGCCGCCATCAATGCCATGGCGGATCGCAGCGAATGACGATGCCCGAGTCTCTCTCCCGCGCTGTCCCCGGCACGATTCACGGCGTCGGCCTCGGCCCCGGCAGCCAGGACCTGATGAGCGTGCGCGCCGACCGGCTGATCCGCGGCGCCAGCCACGTCGCCTACTTCCGCAAGAAGGGCCGCACCGGCCACGCCCGCACCATCGTCGAGGGCATGCTGGCGCCCGGCGCCGTGGAGCTGCCGATGGAGTATCCGGTCACCACCGAGATCCCCTTCGACGATCCACGCTACAACGCCTGGCTGGCGGCCTTCTACGAGCGCCAGGTGGCAAAGCTCGCCGAGATCGTCGGGGCGGGCCACGACGTGGCGGTGCTGTGCGAGGGCGATCCCTTCTTCTATGGCTCCTTTATGCACCTTTATACCCGTTTGCAGGGCAGGGTGGCCGTGGAAGTGGTGCCCGGCATCACCGGCATGTCCGCCGCCTGGACGGCCACGGGCCGGCCCATCACCTGGGGCGACGACGTGCTGACCGTGCTGACCGCGACCCAGCCCGAGGACCGGCTGGCCGAGCGCATCGCGCGCACCGACGCCCTGGTGGTGATGAAGATCGGCCGCCACCTCGACAAGCTGCGTCGCGCGCTGGCAAGCGCCGGCCGTGAAGATGACGCCTGGCTGATCGAGTACGCCTCCATGGGCCGGCAGCGGGTGGTGCCGCTGGCCGAGGTCGGCGAGCAGGTGCCCTATTTCTCGATCCTGGTGATCCACGGCAACGGGAGGCGGCCATGAGCGATCAGGGATGGCTGAAGATCATTGGCCTGGGTCCCGGGAGCGAGGCGCTGATCACCCCGGAAGCGTCGAGCGTACTGATGGATGCCACCGACGTGGTGGGCTACGTGCCCTACGTCGAGAGGGTCGCGCCGCGCCCGGGGCTGACCCGCCACGGCTCTGACAACCGCGAGGAGATCCGCCGCGCCGAGCAGGCGCTCGAGATGGCCGCCGCGGGCCGTCGGGTGGCGGTCGTGTCCTCGGGCGATCCCGGCGTGTTCGCCATGGGCGCGGCCGTATTCGAGGCGCTGGAGGCGGGCGAGCCGGCCTGGCGGGCGCTGGACATCCAGGTGCTGCCGGGGGTCTCGGCGATGCTGGCCGCCAGCGCGCGCCTCGGCGCGCCGCTGGGCCACGACTTCTGCTGCATCAACCTCTCCGACAACCTCAAGCCCTGGGCGCTGATCGAGAAGCGTCTGCGGCTGGCCGCCGAGGCCGACTTCGCCATGGCCTTCTACAACCCGCGTTCCCGCTCGCGGCCGGAGGGCTTCGCCCGCGCCCTGGACGTGCTGCGCGAGGCCTGCGGCCTTGATCGCCCGATCATGTTCGCTCGCGCGGTCTCCACGCCGGAGGAGCGCCTGCGGGTCGTCACCCTCGGCGAGGCGACCCCCGAGATGGCCGACATGCGCACCCTGGTGATGGTGGGCTCGAGCCTGACGCGGCGCATGCCGGCCGCCAGCGACGAGGCGGGCGAGTGGGTCTATACGCCGCGGTCGGTGCTGTCATCCGAGGTGGATCGATGACCCAGCCAGTCCAGCACCGCATCGGGGCTATGGGCCTCGCGGCGGGGCGGCAGCGCCGGGCGGTCGATCATCAGCACCGGAATCCCCAGTGCGCGGGCGGCCTCGAGCTTGGCCGCGGCCCCCGCGCCGCCGGCGTTCTTGCACACCAGGCGCTCGACGCCGTGCTCGCGCATCAGCGCCAGGTCGCCCTCCCGGGTGAAGGGGCCGCGGTCGACGGTCAGGGTATGGCGCGGCAGCGGCGGCGCCTCCTCGGGCAGGTCGACCAGCCGCAGCACGTAGTGGTGCTCGGGCCGGGCGGCGAAGGCCGCCAGATGCATGCGCCCGATCGCCAGCAGCACCCGCTCGGGCGGGCCGTCGAGCGTCGCCACCGCTGCCTCGATGCTCGCGACGCGCTGCCAGCGGTCACTTTCCTGCGGCTTCCACCGCGGCCGGGTCAGGGCGATCAGCGCGGTGTCCATCTGCTCGGCCGCGGCGACGGCATGGCGGCTCATCTGCTCGGCGAAGGGATGGGTGGCATCGACCAGATGGGTGATGCGCTCCGCCGCGAGGAAGGCGGCCAGCCCGTCCGTGCCGCCGAAGCCGCCCACCCGGGTCGGCAGCGGCTGGGGCTTCGGCGCGGCGACGCGGCCGGCGTAGCTGAACAGCGCGGGGATCTCGCGCTCGGCGAGCGCGCGGGCCAGGGCGCTGGCCTCGGTGGTGCCTCCCAGGATCAGGACCTTCATGATGACTGACGCGGACGACGCTCCCTGGCTGACGGTGGTGGGCTGGGGCGAGAGTGGCACGGCCGGGCTCACGCCGGCAAGCCGCGAGGCGCTGGAGGCCGCCGAGGTGGTGTTCGGCGCCCGTCGCCACCTGCGCCTGCTGCCTCCGCTCGCCGCCGAGGTGCGCGAGTGGCCGGTGCCCTTCGCCGACGGCATCCCCGAACTGCTGGCCGAGCGCGGCCGGCGCACGGTGATGCTGGCCTCCGGCGATCCCTTCTGGTTCGGCGCCGGTGGCACCCTGGCGCGGCATCTCGCACCGGGCGAATGGCGCTCGCTGCCGTCGCCCTCGACCTTCAGCCTGGCGGCCTCACGGCTCGGCTGGTCGCTGGAGGGCCTGACCTGTCTCGGCCTGCACGCCCGGCCGCTGACGCGCCTGCGCCCGCACCTGCATCGCGGCCGCCGGCTGCTGGTGCTGCTGCGCGACGGCGAGGCGGTGACGGCGCTGGCCGACTGGCTCGGACGCGTCGGCTTCGGCGCCAGCCAGCTTCACGTGCTGGAGGCCCTGGGTGGCGATCAAGAACGCGTGCGCTGCCTGCGTGCCGACGCCGAGCTGCCGGACGACATCGCCCATCCGGTGGCGGTGGGGCTCGAGGTTGCCGGCGACGGGCCGGCGCTGCCGCTGACGCCGGGGCGGCCGGATGGCTGGTTTTCTCACGACGGCCAGATCACCAAGCCGGCGGTGCGCGCCGCCACGCTCGCCGCCCTGGCCCCGATGCCGGGCGAGCGGCTGTGGGACATCGGTACCGGCTCCGGCTCGGTGGCCATCGAGTGGCTGCTGGCCCATCCGGACAACCGCGCCCTGGGCCTCGAGCGCGCCCCTGAGCGCGCCGAGCGCGCCCGCCGCAACGCCCGGGAACTCGGCGTCGACTGGCTCGAGGTAATCGAGGGCGACGCCGCGGCGCTGCTGGCGGATGAGCTTGCCGACGCGCCGCCGCCGGATGCCGTCTTCATCGGCGGCGGGCTCTCCGAGGCGCTGCTCGACGCGCTGTGGCCGTGCCTGCCGGCGGGCACGCGGCTGGTGGCCAACGCGGTGACGCTCGAGTCCGAGGCGCTGCTGGCCCAGCGGCAGCGCGAGTGGGGCGGCGAGCTGGTACGCCTGGAGCTGTCGTCGGCGACCGCCCTCGGCACTCGCCGCGGCTGGAAGGCCGCCTATCCCATCGTGCAGTGGCGGATAGTGAAATGAATCGCGATATGAGCGGTGAGATTAGGGTGGCGGGTTTCGGCATGCGCGGCTCGGCCACGCTCGGCTCTCTCGCCGAGGCGCTGGAGCGGCTAGAGGCGCAATACGGCCCGGCCGATCGGCTGGCCGTGGCCGAGAGCATGCGCGTGCGAGTGCAGGCCCTGGGCGAGGCGCGGGGCCTCGAGACGCTCGCCGTGCCCGACGAGGCGCTGGCCTCGGCCGAGACGCTGACGCATTCTCCACGCAGCCGGCGGGCCCGCGGCACCGGCAGCGTCGCCGAGGCCGTGGCGGTACTGGCGGCCGGGCCGGGCGCGACGCTGCTCGGCCCGCGGCTGATTTCCAAGGACCGATGCGCCACCGCCGCCATGGCCGTCGCCGCTGCGGCGCAAGACATCCCGGCAGGAGACACGACATGACCGTTCACTTCATCGGTGCCGGTCCCGGCGCGCCGGACCTGCTGACCCTGCGCGGGCGCGACCTGATCGCCGCCAGTCCGGTGTGCCTCTACGCCGGCTCGCTGGTGCCCGAGGCGATCCTCGATCACTGCCCGGCGGATGCCCGGATCATCAATACCGCGCCGCTGTCCCTCGACGAGATCGTCGACGAGATCGCCACGGCCCACGCCGCGGGCCAGGACGTGGCCCGGCTGCACTCCGGCGACCTGTCGGTGTGGTCGGCCATGGGTGAGCAGCTGCGCCGGCTGCGTGCGCTGGGCATTCCCTACGCCATCACGCCCGGGGTGCCGGCCTTCGCCGCGGCCGCCGCCACCCTCGGCCAGGAGCTGACCCTGCCGGGCGTGGCGCAGTCGGTGGTGCTGACCCGCACGCCGGGCCGCGCCAGTGCCATGCCGGACGGTGAGACCCTGGCCAACTTCGCGCGCACCGGGGCGACGCTGGCGATCCATCTGTCGATTCACAATCTGGAGCAGGTGGTGGCGGAGCTCGCGCCCCGCTACGGCGACGACTGCCCGGTGGCCATCGTCTGGCGCGCCAGCTGGCCCGACCAGAAGGTGATCCGCGGGCGGCTCGACACCATCGCCGCGCGCCTCGATCCGGCCATGAACCGCACCGCCCTGATCCTGGTCGGCCCGGCGCTGGCAAGCGAAACCTTCGACGACAGCTGCCTCTACGCCATCGGCTACGACCGCCGCTTCCGGCCGCAGTCGGCGGACTCGCCCTTCGCCGAGGGTGGCGCCTGGATGGGCGAGAGCGAGCAACGAGAGGGCGGCGCATGATTCATCTGTCGCTGATCGGCATCGGCACCGGCAATCCCGATCACATCACCCTGGCCGGCGTGCGCGCGCTGCGCGAGGCGGAGCTGATCCTGTTGCCGCGCAAGGGCGAGGCCCGCTCGGACCTGGTCGACCTGCGTCGGCTGCTGTGCCGCCAACTGCTCGACGAGGCCGCGCAATCGCGGGTGGTGGAGTTCGACCTGCCGCGTCGCGACGGCCGAGACGACTATCTGGGCGCGGTGGACGACTGGCACGCAGCCATCGCCGCGACCTGGCGCGAGCAGATGACGCATCACCTGCCCGAGGGCGGGCGGGTCGCGATGCTGATCTGGGGCGACCCCTCGCTCTACGACAGCAGCCTGCGCATCGCCGCGCGCCTCAAGGGCGCGGGGCCAGAGAAAGAGAGCGGCCTGGCGCTCGAGGTGAGCGTGGTGCCCGGCATCACCAGCCTGCAGGTGCTGACCGCCGAGCATCGCATCCCCTTGAATGCCCTGGCCGAGCCGGTGCAGATCACCACCGGGCGGCGCCTGCGCGAGCGCGGCTGGCCGGGCGACGCCGCCAGCCTGGCGGTGATGCTGGACGCCGGCGGCGCCTTCCAGACGCTGGCCCCGAAGGGCCTGCATATCTGGTGGGGCGCCTATCTCGGCATGGACAAGCAGTGCCTGATCGACGGCCCGCTGGCCGAGGTCGGCCCCGCCATCGTCGAGCGCCGTGCCGCGCTACGTGAGCGCCATGGCTGGATCATGGACGTCTATCTGCTGGCGCGTCAGCCGCTGCTCGAATGATGGATACCGGGGACAAGCCTGCGCGGAGACGCGATAAATACATCCTTGTAGCTCCCGACGCCATCCCTGGCGTAGGAGCTCCGCTGCGACTTGTCCCCGGTATGGCATGAGAACCACCACGCTATTCCCTCGATCGCTGGAGATCCCGATGAAGCACGTCGACCCCGAGCGCCATGCGGTGCGCATGGCCCACAAGCAGAAGATCATGAACGAGCGGATCGCCGCCGCCGACAAGGAGCAGGGCGTGCTGCTGGTGCTCACCGGCCCCGGCAAGGGCAAGAGCAGCTCCGGCTTTGGCATGGTCGCACGCGCTCTGGGCCACGGCATGAAGGTCGGCGTGGTGCAGTTCATCAAGGGCAAGTTCCAGACCGGCGAGGAGGCTTTCTACCGCTCTCTGCCCGGCGTGGACTACCACGTCATGGGCGAGGGCTATACCTGGGATACCCAGGATCGCGAGCGCGACGTGCGTGCCGCCGAGGCGGCCTGGGCCGAGGCCAGTCGCATGCTGGCCGACCCGGACTATGCCCTGGTGCTGTTCGACGAGCTCAATATCGCCCTGCGCCACGGCTACCTGGAGCTCGACCGGGTGCTCGACGACCTCCAGGGCCGCCCGGCCATGCAGCATGCGGTGGTCACCGGCCGCCACGCCCCCGAGGCGCTGATCGAGTTGGCCGACACCGTGACCGAGATGAAGGTGGTCAAGCACGCCTTCAAGGACCAGGGGATCAAGGCCCAGAAGGGGGTGGAACTCTAAGAAGGGCGTTCGAGGTGCTGGTGAAGACGATGAGCTTCTCCGGCGCCAAGCCGCCGCGAGGGCGCTGTGAACCCATCCCTGGGCGCTAACTTTTGCCATCCCTGGCAAAAACCCCTCGCTTCGGCTTGTCCCCGGCGCTCATCGGCCAGTTCCGATCCTTGTTGAAATGCCATCCCAGACCCAGTTTCCAGGAGACCGTCGCATGGCAGACCCCACCGGGCGACCCGATCACGCCTTCCCCGAGGCGCAGCGCGAGGGCCTCTACCGGGCCATCTTCGAGCGTCGCGACGTGCGCGCCCAGTTCCGCCCGGACCCGATTCCGCCCGCGGTGCTGGCGCGGCTGCTCGAGGCCGCCCACCACGCGCCCTCGGTGGGTTTCATGCAGCCCTGGGACTTCCTGCTGATCGACGACCGCGCGGTGCGCGAACGCGTGCACGCCATCTTCGAGCGCGAGAACGCCAAGGCGGCCGAGGCCCACACCGGCGAGCGCGGTGCGCTGTATCGCCGGCTCAAGCTGGAGGGCATCCTCGAGAGCCCGCTCAACCTGTGCATCACCTGCGACCGCAGCCGCGGCGGTGAGCATGTGCTGGGCCGCCAGAGCATCGTCGAGATGGACCTGTTCAGCACCTGCCTGGCGGTCCAGAACCTGTGGCTGGCGGCCCGGGCCGAGGGCATCGGCGTAGGCTGGGTCAGTATCCTCGATCAGGACGAGCTGGCCGAGGTGCTGGGCCTGCCGGAGAACGTCTACCCGCTCGCCTACCTGTGCCTGGGCTACGTCGACGAGTTCCTCGACCGCCCCGAGCTGGCCCGCGCCGGCTGGCGCCAGCGCCTGCCGCTGGCCGAGCGGGTGCACGGTAACGGCTGGGGTGAGGTGGCCGATGCGCCGGCGCTGTTCGAGGCACTCTCGGCGCGGGAGAGCGAGCGATGAAGGCGCTGATGATTCAGGGCACCACCTCGGACGCCGGCAAGAGCACGGTGGTGGCGGGGCTGTGCCGTCTGCTGGCGCGGCGCGGGGTGTCGGTGGCGCCCTTCAAGCCCCAGAACATGGCGCTGAACAGCGCCGTGACGCCGGAGGGCGGCGAGATCGGCCGTTCCACGGCGCTGCAGGCGGTGGCTTGCGGGCTGGCGCCCCATGCCGACATGAATCCGGTGCTGCTCAAGCCTGAGACCGACCGCGGCGCCCAGGTGATCCTCGACGGTCGGGTCCACGGCCATATGGATGCCCTCGACTATCACGCCTTCAAGCGCCAGGCCCGAAGGACCGTGCTGGCGGCCTGGGAGCGGCTGACTTCACGTCATGATCTCGTCATTGCGGAGGGGGCGGGGAGTCCTGCTGAAATCAATCTTCGTGCCAATGATATCGCCAATATGGGCTTCGCCGAGGCGGTGGACTGCCCGGTATGGCTGGTGGCCGACATCGACCGCGGCGGCGTCTTCGCCCAGCTGGTGGGCACCCTGGAGCTGCTGAGCGCGTCCGAGCGCGCGCGCACCACCGGGCTCGTGATCAATCGCTTCCGTGGTGACATCGCGCTGCTCGAGCCGGGCCTCGACTGGCTTACCGAGCGCACCGGCAAGCCGGTGACCGGCGTGCTGCCGCACCTGAACGGCCTGCTGCTGGACGCCGAGGACGGCTTGGGCCTGACCGCGAGCGCCGCCGAAGCGCCGGGACTGCGCGTGGCGGTGCCGGCGCTGCCGCGGATCAGCAACCACACCGATCTCGATGCGCTGCGCCTGCATCCGCGGGTCGAGCTGACGCTGGTGGGGCCGGGGCAGGCCATGCCGCCCGCCGACGTCATCCTGCTGCCCGGCAGCAAGAGCACCGCCAGCGACCTGGGCTGGCTGCGCCGCGAGGGCTGGGAGCCGGCGATCCGCCGCCATCTGCGCTACGGCGGCCGGGTGCTCGGCATCTGCGGCGGCTTCCAGATGCTCGGCGAGGCCATCGACGACCCGGACGGCCTGGAGGGCGAGGCCGGCAGCGTGCAGGGGCTGGGGCTCCTGGCCATGCGCACTCGCATGGTGGCCGGCAAGCAGCTGCGTAACGTGCGCGGGACGCTCACTGCTTTTCATGCGGGCTCCCCGGCCGGCGAAGGCGTGGCGGTGAGCGGCTACGAGATCCACAACGGCGTCAGCGAGGGCCCGGCGCTGGCGCGGCCGCTGCTCGACCTGGACGGCCGCCCGGACGGCGCGGTGAGCGAGGACGGCCAGGTGATGGGCACCTACCTGCACGGCCTGTTCGACGAGGCGCCGGCGGCCGCCGCACTGCTGGCCATGCTGGGACTTGCTGGCGAGGGTGCGGCCGTGGATCTGGCCGCCCACCGCGAGCGTCAGCTCGACCGGCTGGCCGATACCCTGGAGGAACATCTCGATCCGGCCGCCATCGAGGCGCTGATCGGCGGCTGAGCGTCGCCGATGGTCTCGTCGTCTGACTCAGCGAAAACGCGTGGGGTCGTCGCTGATCACCGTATCGACGCCCCAGTCCCAGCGTGGGGCGAAGGCGGCCGGGTCGTTGGCGGTGTAGCAGATCAGCGCATGGCCGGCGGCCTTGATGGCGCGGGCCCGCTCCGCCTTCAACGGTTTCCAGTTGGCGTGCACGCTGACGGCCTGCAGCGCCTCGGCGCGCGACTGCCAGTCCCGGGGCACGCGGTCGAACAACGCCCCCAGGGCCAACCGTTCGGGGCCGGCCAGCGCGCGACTGACCCTCAGCGCCCGCTCGTCGAAGGACGACACCAGCCGCCGCTCGTAGGGCAGTGCCTCCATCAGCGCGGGCACCGCGGCTTCGGCCAGCGCCACCGGGTCGTGGCCGCGGTTGACCTTGAGCTCCAGATTCACGCCCATGCCGAGTTCGGCGAGCAGCGCGAGCATTGCGTCGAGGGTGGCCATCCGCTCGCCGGCGAAGGCGGGGGCGAACCAGGCACCCGTGTCCAGCCGTCGGGCCGCGGCCAGGTCCATGGCCGCCAGCCGGCCGCGGCCGTCCGAGCAGCGCGACACGTCGCGGTCGTGCCAGATCACCGGCGTGCCGTCGCCGAGCAGCTGCACGTCGAGCTCGACCCAGATGATGCCGGCCGCATGGGCCGCGCGCACCGCCGCCAGGGTGTTCTCGGGGGCGCGGGCGGAGAGGCCGCGATGGGCGATCAGGCGGGGGAGGTCGAGTGCTGGCATTCGGGCTCCAGGGGGTCCAGGCGCTGCCCTGTGTCGGGGGCGAAGAGATGCAGGCGGCCGGCATCCGGCCGCAGGGCCAGCCTATCGCCTTCGGCCACCGCGCGGATACCGTCGACGCGCGCCACCACCAGATCGTCCTGCCCTTCGAGCCGGGCATGGACGAGGGTGTCGGCGCCCAGCGGCTCGACCAGCTCGACCCGGGCGGACAGATCGCCGTCGATGACGTCGACTTCGGGCACCACGGTCAGGTGTTCCGGGCGGATGCCCAGGCAGACCGGGGCTTCGCCGGCGGTTGCCGATGCGGGCAAGGGTGCGGCCAGCCGGGTACCGCAGGGCAGCGTCAGGGTGTCGCCCGCGCGGCGGGCATCGAGACGGGCGTCGAGAAAGTTCATCGCCGGCGAGCCGATGAAGCCGGCTACGAAGCGGCTGGCGGGGCGCTCGTAGAGATGCATCGGGGTGCCGACCTGCTCGATGCGCCCGCCGTTCATCACCACCAGCCGGTCGGCCAGGGTCATGGCCTCGACCTGATCGTGGGTGACGTAGACCGCGGTGACGCCGAGGCGCTTCTGCAGGCGGCGGATCTCGAGGCGCATTTGCACGCGCAGCTTGGCGTCGAGGTTCGACAGCGGCTCGTCGAACAGGAACACCCGGGGCTCGCGGACGATGGCGCGGCCCATGGCCACCCGCTGGCGCTGGCCGCCGGAAAGCTGCTTGGGGCGCCGGTCGAGCAGGTCCTCGAGACCGATCAGGCGCGCCGTTTCCTCCACCTTGCGGCGGCGCTCGGCCTTGGGTACGCCGCGGTTCTTCAGCGCGTAGGCCATGTTGTCGGCCACGCTCATGTGCGGGTAGAGGGCGTAGTTCTGGAACACCATGGCGATGTCGCGCTGGGCGGGCTCCAGGTCGTTGACGCGGCGGCCGTCGATGGCGAGCTCGCCGTCGCTGATCGACTCGAGCCCGGCGAGCATCCGCAGCAGGGTGGACTTGCCGCAGCCCGAGGGGCCGACCACCACGATCAGCTCGCCGTCGGCGATCTCGAGGTCGGCGCCGTGCAGGGCCGTGACGCCGTTGGGGTAGGTCTTGCGCAGGGCGTTCAGGCGAAGCGTGGCCATAGGCGTCTCTCGTGTCCGTTGGAGTGTGTCATTTCTCGGCGTCGACCAGGCCCTTCACGAAGTAGCGCTGCATCAGCACGATCACCGCCACCGGCGGCAGCATGGCCAGCAGGGCGGTGGCCATGACCGTCTGCCAGGGCACCAGGTTGTCGGCCGAGGAGAGCAGGCGCTTGAGGCTGACCACGATGGTCATGTGATCGGATTCGGTGGTGATCAGCAGCGGCCAGAGATACTGGTTCCAGCCATAGAGGAACATGATCACGAACAGGGCGGCGATGTTGGTCGTCGACAGTGGCAGCAGGATGTCCTTGAGGAAGCGCCAGGGGCCGGCGCCGTCGACCCGGGCGGCCTCGAGCAGCTCCGGCGGCACGGTGAGGTAGAACTGCCGGAACAGGAAGGTCGCCGTGGCGCTGGCGATCAGCGGCAGGATCAGCCCCACGTAGGAGTTCAGCAGTCCCAGATCGGCCGCCACCTTGTAGGTGGGCATGATGCGCACCTCCACCGGCAGCATCAGGGTGATGAAGATCAGCCAGAAGCACAGCCGACGCAGCGGAAAGCGGAAGAACACGATGGCGTAGGCGGCCAGGATGGCGATGGCGATCTTGCCGAGGGCGATGCCCAGCGCCATGACCGTGGAATTGAGCAGCAGCCGAGTGACGTCGGTACCCAGCCGGCCGACCGGCTCGGTGAGCACGGCGCGGAAGTTGTCGAGGCCCTCGGAGCCGAACCACAGCGGCGCGGTGCCGGTATACAGCGAGGCCTGGTCGTGGGTGGCGGCGGTGATGGCCAGCCACACCGGCAGGCAGAAGGCGATCAGGGCCAGGATCAGCAGCGCGTGGCTGGCGATGTCCAGGCCGCGGCGGCGGTAGCGCATGGGCGTCTCTCCGGTGTCAGTACTGAACCCTGCGCTCGAGGTAGCGGAACTGCAGCAGGGTGAGCAGGCCCACCAGCCCCATCAGCAGCACCGACTGGGCGGCACTGGAGCCCAGGTCGTAGCCGATGAAGCCGTCCTCGAAGACCTTGTAGACCAGGGTGCGCGTAGCACCGCCGGGGCCGCCGGCGGTGGTGGCGTCGATGGTGCCGAAGGTCTCGAAGAAGGCGTAGACGCTGTTCATCACCAGCAGGAAGAAGCTGGTCGGCGACAGCAGCGGGAAGGTGATGGTCCAGAAGCGCCGCCAGGGGCCGGCGCCGTCGATGGCGGCGGCCTCCAGCAGGCTCCTGGGAATCGCCTGCAGGCCGGCCAGGAAGAACACGAAGTTGTAGCTCATCTGCTTCCAGATCGAGGCCATCACCACCAGCGCCATGGCCTGGCCGCCGTTGAGCTGGTGGTTCCAGTCGATGTCGAGCGCGCCGAGCCCGGCGCTGATCAGGCCGAGCTCCGGGTCGAGCATGAAGCCCCACAGCACGCCGGCCACCGCGGGCGCCACCGCATAGGGCCAGATCAGCAGCGCCTTGTAGGCGCCGGCCCCCTTGATCACCCGGTCGGCGAGCACCGCCAGCAGCAGCGCCAGCGCCATGGCGCCCAGCGCCACGCCGGCACTGAAGGTCACGGTGATGCCCAGCGCCCGGTAGTACTCCGCCGAGGCCAGCACCCGCGCGAAGTTCTCGAAGGCGACGAAGGTGCGGCCGAGGCCGAAGGGATCCTCGACGTAGAAGGCCTGAAGCATGGCCTGGGCGGCGGGCCAGAAGAAGAAGATCGCCACGACGGCCAGCTGCGGGGCGAGCAGCAGCCAGGGCGTGACGCGGTGTCGCTGGAAGGTCGCCATGGTCGTTTATCGCTGGAGAGGAAAAGGGCCGGCACGCCAGGGCGGCGTGCCGGCACGGGGCGGAGGCGGAGGGCGGATCAGCCGTTGGCCTGCTGGAAGCGCTCCAGCAGCGCGTTGCCGCGGCGCACGGCCTCGCTCAGGCCGTCCTGGGCGCTCACGTCGCCGTTGAAGATGCGCTCCAGCTGCTCCTCGATGACGTCGCGGATCTGCGGCATGTTGCCCAGGCGCAGGCCCTTGGAGTTGGCCGTGGGCGTGACGCCGGTCATCTGCTCGATGGCCACGGCGCTGCCCGGGTTCTGCTCGTAGAAGCCCTTCTGCTGGCCGAGCTCGTAGGCCGCCTGGGTGATCGGCAGATAGCCGGAGAACTGGTGCCAGTCGGCCTGGACCTCGGCGGAAGAGAGATAGTCGAAGAAGCGCGCCACGCCCTGATAGACCTCGTCGCTCTTGCCGGCCAGCACCCAAAGCGAGGCGCCGCCGATGATGCTGTTCTGCGGCGTGTCGACCAGGTCGCTGTCGTAGGGCAGCGGGGCGACGGAGAAGTCGAAGTCCTCGGCGTTGGCGCGCACGCCTGCCAGCGAGGCGGAGGACGCCATCAGCATGGCGCAGCGGCCGGTGTAGAAGGCCGGGGCGGCATCGTCGAAGCGGCCGCCGTAGTCGAAGCGGCCGTCCTGCTGCCAGTCGGCCAGGCGCTGGATGTGATCGACGGCGGCGGTGTCGTCGATGCTCAGGCGGGCCTCGAGCCCGCCGAAGCCGTTCTGCTCGGTGGCGAAGGGCAGGTCGTTGCGCGCCGAGAAGTTCTCGAGCTGGATCCAGGACGGCCAGGTGGTGGTCATGCCGCACTCGGCGGCGCCGGAGTCGACGATTCGGCCCAGGGTCTCGCCGAGCCCCTGCCAGGTGGTCGGCACCGCGTCCACGCCGGCCTCGTCGAGGATGTCGCGGTTGACGTAGACCACCGGCGTCGAGGAATTGAAGGGCATGGACAGCATGCGGCCGTCGGCGTCGGTGTAGTAGCCGGTCACGGCGGGCAGAAAGGCGTCGGGGTCGACGTCCTGGCCCGACTCGCTCATCAGCTCGTGGACCGGCACGATGGCGCCCTCGGCGTTCATCATGGTGGCGGTGCCGACCTCGTAGATCTGCACGATGGCCGGCGCCTCGCCGGCGCGGAAGGCGGCGATGGCGCCGGTCATGGTCTCCGAGTAGTTGCCACGGAAGGACGGCTCGACCACATAGTCGTCCTGGGAGGTGTTGAAGTCGGCGGCGATCTCGTCGACCTTGTTGCCCAGTTCGCCGCCCATGGCGTGCCACCAGGCGATCTCGGTGGCCCCGTGGGCGGACAGCGACAGGCCGGCGGCGGCCATTCCCAGGGTCAGTGCTCCGGCGTACAGGCGTGGCATCGGAATCTCCTTGTCCATCGAGTCTTGGCTGAGAGAAGGCCCGGGCCGTGCATGCGCCGACGGCCTGCGAGCGACAAATACATTAGGAAAACTCGATGACAGCCCCGTGACCGTTTGCCTGCCCGGTGCCGAGCGGGGCGAGAGCGAAGGGCGCGTCTATGCTAGGCTGCGCGCTTTCAGGCTCGGTCGGGCCGGGCATCGAAGGCAGCCATGAAGGAGAGCCGGAAGCGATGAAAGTGGTGCATATCAAGAACGCGGCCCAGCGTGAGGCCTGTCTGGCGCGGCTGTGCGCCGAGGCCTATGGCCAGGAGGCGGGCATCGCGCCGCTGGTGACGTTCGCCGGGGTGACGGGCGTGCTGTTTCCGCAGGAGGCCGCGCGTCTGCTGGCGCTGGCCGACGACCAGGGCAAGCCGCTGGCGCTGGCGCTGCTGGCGCTGGACGAATCCGGTGAGGGCATGACCGTCATGCAGCTGGCGGATCTCGACACCGAGACGGTGAAGGCGCCGTCGATGCGGCTGGTGGGCGAGCTGGCGATGCGCGCGCCGCTGCGCGTGGACGCCACCGACGAGACGCAGGAAGCCCGCTTCCGCGAGGCCGGCATCGAGCGCTGGTTCAGCGGCAAGTCGGGCGTACGCATCGGGCTGTCGAAGCGTCATCCGGCCACCGGGCTCGATGACCTTCCGCGCACGCTGACGGTGGACGAGCAGGGCGTGGTGCAGTCGTTCAAGCGCGACCGGGCGCAGTTCGACGACTACAAACAGCGCTTCGTGAAGGGGCTCGAGAGCTTTCCCGCCACCCTGTCGGCGCGTCACTGAGGCGAGAAGCGCGCCGCCGGGCGGCGGCGCGCGGCAGGATCACCCTTCGACGGAGAAGGTGCCCTTCATCAGGCTGGAATGGCCGGGGAAGGAGCAGAAGAAGGTCAGGTCGCGACCGGCCAGGCCCTCGGTAGAGAAGGTGACGCTGGTGCTTTCGCCGCCGCCGATGACGTCGGTGGCGGCCAGCACGCGGTCGTCGTCCGCCGGCAGATAGTCGCTCTCGAGGCCGGTGCCCATGCCGGCCTGGGCCACGCCCTGAACGTCGGACGTCTCGGTGAGCACCCAGTTGTGGCCCATCACGTTGGCCTGCATCTGGCCGGTGTGCTCCAGCGTCACGGTGACCTCGTCGCAGCTGGCCGGCACGCTCATGGCGTCCTGGTTGAACTGCATCTGGTCGTTGCCCTCGATGGTCAGCTGGCACTGTTCGCCGTCCTGGGCCATGGCGGGGGCGGCGGTCAGGGTCGCGGCCAGGGCGGTGGCGGCGAGCAACCAGGTAGCGTTGGTAGCTTTCATAGCGGCATCCTTTCTGTCGTCACTTTGGTGATGTTTCTGTATACACTTTTGCATTCTTCGCCGAGCCTTCCAGGGCTGTCAAGCCCTGTCGGTCGCGGGGACGCTTGACCGCACGGTAAGGTAGCGTTTGACTGACGGTTCCTTCATTAGCGGTTTAAGGGTATCCAACATGGCCAAGCGCATCCAGTTCGCCCGCACCGGCGGGCCCGAGGTCCTCGAGCTCGTCGATGTCACGCCCGCCGAGCCGGGCCCCGGCGAGGTGCGGGTCCGCCATCAGGCGGTGGGCCTGAACTTCATCGACATCTATTTCCGCACCGGGCTGTATCCGGCGCCGGCGTTGCCGTCGGGGCTCGGTACCGAGGGCGCGGGCGTCGTCGAGGCGGTGGGCGAAGGCGTCGAGCACCTGGCGGTGGGCGACCGCGTGGCCTATGCCCAGGGCCCGCTGGGCGCCTACGCCGAGAGCCACGTGCTGCCGGCGGAGAAGGTAGTGACGCTGCCCGACGGCATCGATGCCGAGACCGCGGCGGCGGCCATGCTCAAGGGCCTGACCGTGCAGTACCTGCTGCGCCAGACCTGTCCGCTCCAGGGGGGCGAGACGATTCTCTTCCACGCCGCGGCCGGCGGCGTCGGCTCCATTGCCTGCCAGTGGGCGAAGGCGCTGGGCGTGAAGCTGATCGGTACGGTGAGCTCGCCGGAGAAGGCGGCGCTGGCCGAGAAGAACGGCGCCTGGGCGACCATCGACACCACCCGCGAGGACGTGGTGGAGCGGGTTCGCGAGCTGACCGGGGGCGCCATGTGCGACGTGGTCTATGATTCGGTGGGCAAGGACACCTGGGAGACCTCGCTGGACTGCCTGAAGAAGCGTGGCCTGATGGTCAGCTTCGGCAATGCCTCGGGCCCGGTGGAGGGCGTCAACATCGGCATTCTCAACCAGAAGGGGTCGCTGTTCGTGACCCGCCCGAGCCTCAACGGCTATGCCGATACCCGCGAGCGACTGGAAGCGATGGCCGCCGACCTGTTCGCTCGGATCGAAAGCGGCGAGATCGTGATCGACATCGGTCAACGCTATCCGCTCGCCGAGGCCGCCGAGGCCCAGGAGGCGCTGGCAGGCCGCAAGACCACCGGCTCGACCGTGCTTATCCCGTAGGCGTCTGCGCTTCTGACGACGGCCCCGCGTCCGGAGAGACGCGGGGCCGTCGTCGTTCTGGGGAGAGCGTGCGGGGAGAGCGTCCGGGGCGCTACAGCGCGTCGCCGAGCTCGTCGATCATCCGCTCGCGGCGCTCGAGCGAGGCCAGCCCGTCTTCACCCAGCAGGCGTGCCGCCTCGCTCAGCAGCCCCTCGGCCAGCAGCATGAAGGCGCACATGGCGTTGCTGAAGAACAGGCTTTGATTGGGCACCGCGAAGCGCTCACTGGCGGCGCGGGCCAGCGGCGAGCCGGCGGTATCGGTCAGCGCGATCACCGGCACGCCCTGGCGGGCCGCCACCCGGGCCGAGGTCAGCACGCTCGGCGTATAGGGGAAGGCGCTGATCACCACCAGCACGTCGTTGTCGTCGAGCCGGGCCAGGGCGTCCGCGATGCCGTGGCCGGCGGCGTCCAGCGCAGCGGCGTCGGGGCGCAGCATGCCGAGTCCGTAGGCCATGAACGAGGCCAACGAGGCGAACTGGCGACGGCCGTGAATCCGCACCCGCCGGGCCTCCGCCAGCCGCCGTGCGGCACGGGTGAAGGCCTCGCCGTCCATTCCCGCCACCAGGTCGCCGAGGTTGGCGCTCTCCTGGCGGCCCAGCCGGGTCAGCCGGCCGAGGGCGTCGTCGTCCTGTTCGCCCTCCAGCAGCCGCGAGACCTGATCGCTGTAGAAGTGCGTTCTTTCGGTGACGTGGCGGCGGAACACCGCCTGCAGGCCGGCGAAGCCCTCGAAGTCCAGCCGCTGGGCCAGCCGCGAGAGCGTCGAGGGGCTGACGCCGAGGCGCTCCGCCAGATCGCTGATCGACGACACCGCGGCCTGCTGGGGCATGCCGACCAGCGCCGAGAGCACCTGCCGCGATCGCTTGCCCAGGCGCAGCTCGGCGTCTCCCGCCTCGAGGTCGGCGAGCAGGCGCTCGAGGTCGGCGAGGGTATCGAGGCGTGCGTCCGGTCGAGAAGGCGAGGCGGCGGTCATGAAGGGCGTGGGCTCCGGTTCGCTGGCGAGTAAGGGCAGGGCATTGTAGCGGCCGCGGCAACTGGCGTCAGGGTGGTATGGCACTTATTGCAAATATCTTTGCGATTAAACAAAATGGCAAATGTGTTTGCAAAATGGCCCGAGGAGGGTCGCATGAGCCACGTCTTCCATCGTCACCTGTCTCACACTTACCCCACCGCCGTCGGCGGCGACGGCGCCTATCTGATCGACGCCGAGGGGCGGCGCTATCTGGATGCCTGCGGCGGCGCCGCGGTCTCCTGCCTGGGGCACAGCGACGCCGAGGTGATCGAGGCCGTGCGCGAGCAGGTCGGCAAGCTGGCCTACGCCCACAGCGCCTTCTTCACTACCGAGCCGATGGAGGCGCTGGCCGACTTCCTGATCGAGCGTGCGCCGGAGGGGCTCTCCTCGGTGTATTTCGTCTCGGGCGGCTCCGAGGCGGTGGAGGCGGCGCTGAAGCTGGCTCGTCAGTACTTCATCGAGCGCGGTGAGCCCGAGCGCCGGCACCTGATCGCGCGGCGCCAGAGCTACCACGGCAATACCCTCGGCGCGCTGGCCACCGGCGGCAATGCCTGGCGGCGGCGCCAGTTCGAGCCGCTGCTGGTGGAGGTCAGCCACGTCAGTCCCTGCTACGCCTACCGCGGCCAGGCCGAGGGCGAGACGCCGGAGGCCTACGGCGAGCGGCTGGCGCGGGAGCTGGAGGACGAGATCCAGCGCCTGGGGCCGGAGACGGTGATGGCCTTCGTCGCCGAGCCGGTGGTGGGCGCGACCCTGGGCGCGGTGCCCGCCGTGCCGGGCTATTTCAAGCGCGTGCGCGAGATCTGCGATCGCCACGGCATCCTGCTGATCCTCGACGAGGTGATGTGCGGCATGGGGCGCACCGGCAGCCTGTTCGCCGCCGAGCAGGAGGGCGTGGCGCCGGACCTGGTGACCATCGCCAAGGGCCTGGGCGCGGGCTACCAGCCGATCGGCGCGACCCTGGTCGGCGAGCGCATCCGTTCGGCCATCGCCGAGGGCTCGGGCTTCTTCCAGCACGGCCACACCTATATCGGCCATGCCACCGCCTGCGCCGCGGCGCTGGCGGTGCAGCGCGCCATCGAGTCCCGCGACCTGCTGCCCCGCGTGCGGCAATTGGGCGACGGTTTCCAGCGGCGGCTCGAGGACCGCTTCGGCGACCATCCCCACGTCGGCGACATCCGCGGCCGGGGGCTGTTCCGTGGGCTCGAGCTGGTCTCCGATCGGGCCGACAAGACCCCGTTCGATCCCGAGCGCAAGCTGCACGCCGCTATCAAGCGCACGGCCATGGATC
Source organism: Halomonas sp. HG01 (assembly GCF_000968715.2). Classification (NCBI taxonomy): domain Bacteria; kingdom Pseudomonadati; phylum Pseudomonadota; class Gammaproteobacteria; order Oceanospirillales; family Halomonadaceae; genus Halomonas; species Halomonas sp. HG01. The sequence goes on from NZ_CP022134.1 coordinate 1,079,497, forward strand.
ACGGTCTGATGTGCTATCCGATGGGCGGCACCCTCGACGGCCGTCGGGGCGACCATATCCTGCTGGCGCCGCCCTTCATCCTCGAGGACGGCCAGCTCGACGAGATCGTCGACAAGCTCGACGCGACCCTCCGGTCCGTCCTTGGACCCTCTTGATCAGGACCTCATGAAACAGGAGCTCGACATGTCGATCACTTCGCGTCTGCCGGCGCTCGATGACGCCACCGCCTCGCCCGAGCAGCGCCGCGTGCTGGACGCCATCCTCCGCGGCCCCCGCGGCAACCTCGACGGCCCCTTCCTGGCCTGGATTCACAGCCCGGAACTGGCCGACCACGCCCAGCGCCTGGGCGCCTTCTGTCGCTACGGCACGCGGCTCGAGCTGCGGCTCACCGAGCTGGCGATCCTGTTCACCGCGTCCTGGTGGCAGTCCCAGGCGGAATGGCAGATCCATGAACCCATCGCCCGGGAGGCCGGCGTCTCGGCGTCGCTGATCGAGGCGTTGCAGGAAGGCCTGACAGAAGATCAGGAACCGGACTGCGAGCGCGACGACGAGGCGCTGGTGGTGCGCCTGGGGCGCTCGCTCTACACCACCCGGCGCGTCAGTGAGGCGCTCTACGCTGAGGCGGTGGAGGCCTTCGGCGAGCCGGCGGTGGTCGAGCTGATCGGCGTGTTCGGCTACTACGCCCTGGTGGCCATGACCCTCAACGTCTTCGAGGTGCGCCGCGGCGACGGGCCACTGCCGTTTACCGAGCCGCCGACGCCGGGCTGAAGCGGCGGCTCACCGCTCGCTGGTATCCGCACGCGTTAGCGACGATGCTGAAGACAGCGCGTTGCGAGCCTCGACGCGCCTGTTCCAGCACAGGGAGGTGAGCCGTCATGGCCGACAGCACCCAGGTCTTTCTTCTGCTCGGCGCGACCCTGGCGGCCTTCGTCTGGGGCCGCTTCCGCTACGACCTGGTGGCGCTGGCGGCGCTGCTGGCGGCGGTGGGGCTGGGCCTGGTGCCCGCCGAGGGCGCCTTCGCCGGCTTCGGCCATCCGGCGGTGATCACCGTGGCCGCGGTGCTGGTGCTCAGCCGCGGCTTCGAACGCTCGGGGCTGGTCGACCTGATCGCCGAGCAGGCGCTGCGCGTCGGCGACCGGATCATGCTGCAGACCCTGGTGCTCTCCGGCACCGTGCTGGTGCTCTCCGGCATCATGAACAACGTCGGCGCCCTGGCGCTGATGCTGCCGGTGGCGTTGCGTCTGGCCCGTGAGCACGATACCCCTCCATCGCTGCTGCTGATGCCGCTGGCCTTCGGCTCGCTGCTCGGCGGGCTGACCACCCTGATCGGCACGCCGCCCAACATCATCATTTCCGCCTACCGCCGCTCGCTGACCGGCGAGGGCTTCGGCATGTTCGACTTCTTCCCGGTGGGCGCCAGCGTGGCGCTGGCGGGTCTCGTCGTGATCGTGCTGGCCGGCCGCTATCTGGTGCCCCAGCGGGCCGGCCAGGCGTCGATGGACGCGATGTTCGACACCGCCCACTACCTGGTCGAGCTGCGCGTGCCGGAGGACGGCAAGGCGGTGGGCTGGTCGCTGCGCGACCTTCACCAGGCCGTCGAAGAGCCGATCCCGGTGCTGGCGGTGGTGCGAGACGAGCGGCGCCATCCCGGCCATACCTTTCTCGGCGCGCTTCGTGAACATGACATCCTGCTGGTGGAGGCCGGCCCCGAGGAGATGGCGCTGCTCGAGGACAAGGCCGGACTGGCGGTGGGCGCCGAAGCGGAGCGGGAGGCCGAAGACGCCGAGGAGACCGGTCGAGCCGACAGGGAAGGCGAGGAAGGAGGGAACGGCGAGGACGGAAAGGGTGGCAAGAGCAAGACGCATGACAAGGCCACGACCGACACCGAGGGCCTGCAGCTGGTGGAGGCGGTGGTACGCAACGACTCGCTGATGCAGGGCCGCACGGTCGGCCAGCTGCGCCTGCTCAACCAGTTCGGCCTGCATCTGGTGGCGGTGGCCCGTGACGGCGGCCGGCTCAGGCAGCGGCTGCGGGACATCCGCTTCCGCGCCGGCGACGTGCTGCTGCTGCAGGGTGGCGAGGAGGAAATCGGCGAGAGCCTGACGACCCTGGGCTGCCTGCCTCTTGCCAGCCGCGACCTGGCCCTGGGCCAGCCGCGTCGGCTGGCGCTGTCGGTGGCGATCTTCGCCGCGGCGATCGTGGCGATGCTGTTCGACTGGCTGCCCGCCGCGGTGGCGTTGAGCGGCGCCGCCCTGGCCTCGCTGCTGGCCGGTGTGCTGAGCCTGCGCGAGGCCTATCAGGCCATCGACGGGCCGGTGATCGTGCTGCTCGGCGCGATGATCCCGGTGGGCCAGGCGCTGGAGACCAGCGGCGGGGCGGCGCTCATCGCCGAGACGCTGCTGGCGCTGGGCGGCGACTGGCCGGTGGCACTCACGCTGGCGGGGCTGTTCGCGCTCGGCCTGCTGCTCTCCAACGTGATCAACAACGCCGCGGCGGCGCTGCTGATGGCGCCCATCGCGGCGAGCCTGGCCGAAGGCTTCGAGGCCTCGGTGGATCCCTTCCTGATGGCGGTGGCGGTCAGCGCCTCCTGTGCCTTCCTGACGCCGATCGGGCATCAGTCCAACACCCTGGTGATGGGCCCCGGCGGCTATCGCTTCGGCGACTACTGGCGGCTGGGCCTTCCGCTGTCGCTGGCGGTGATGGCGGTGGCGATCCCGTTGATCCTGGTCGTCTGGCCGCCGTAGCGGCTGCGCCGGTCCTTGCAGGGGGGCAAAAAGGACGCCCCGGCGGCGGGCCGGGGCGTGGTCGTGGGCGTGGGCGTGGGCGTGATAAGTGAGGCGTCAGGCCGGATGGTGTCGCAGCACCTTGCTCTTGTCGGTGACGAAGGCGTCGTAGTCGAAGTCGTCGACGGTGAGCATGTCCAGCACCTCGGCCTCGCGCTGGCGCATGAAGGTGGCATCGTCCTCGCTGATCAGGCCGGCGGCGAGGGCGGCGTCGACCTGCTGCTCGGGGTGCAGCGCCTCGGCCGGGATCTCGCCCTTGGCGTGGGCCTTGCCGACGGTGCGATACAGCGCCTCGGCGCGCTCCTGGGTGGCCAGCAGGGCGTTGTAGCGGGCCAGCGGGTTGTCCTGGGGACCGTCGTCGGCGTCCCAGGTGTTGGTCAGCAGTCGCTGGCGCAGGACGCTGTCGCGGGTCACGGCCTGGGCGATGGTGCGCGTCAGGTCGTCGGTCGGGCGTGCCCAGCGGCGGCCGCGGGGCATCACCACGATGCGCAGCATGCGGCCCAAGGCGCGGTTCGGCAGGTTGTCGAACAGCTCATCGAAGGCCTGCTCGGCGCGGCCCAGCAGGAAGCGGGCGGCGTAGTGGAGCAGGGCATCTTCCTGCTCGACCTTTTCGCCCTCGTGCCACTGCTTGAGCATCAGGCTGGCCAGATAGAGGTTGGATAGCACGTCGCCGAGGCGCGCGGAGAGCATCTCGCGCTGCTTGAGCTTCGAGCCGAGACTCGCCATGGCGGCATCGGCGGTCAGCGAGAAGCCGGCGGAGAGCCGTGCGATCTCCTTGGCGTAGGGGGCGGCGACGTCGTCGAAGGGGACGCTCTGCTGGCCGATGCCAAGGCCCTGGGTCAGGGCGCGGGCGGCGTTGCCGAGGATCAGGCCGGCATGGCCGAAGAAGGCCGTATCGAAGGCCTTGACGTCGTCGGCGTCCTTGGCGGCCAGCTCCTCCAGCACGTAGGGATGGCAGCGGATCGCCCCCTGGCCGAAGATCATCAGGTTGCGGGTCATGATGTTGGCGCCCTCGACGGTGATCGCCACCGGGTTGGCGCTGTAGCCGATGCCGAGGTAGTTGCGCGGCCCGAGGGTCACCGCCTTGCCGCCATGGATGTCCATGGCGTCGGCCAGGATCACGCGCTGGAACTCGGTGAGCTGGCTCTTGAGGATCGCCGAGGGCACCGCCGGCTTCTCGCCGTGGTCGATGGTGTTGGCGGTCTGGTAGACCGCGGCCTGGGCGATGTAGCCGAGCGCCGCCATGCGGGCCAGTGGCTCCTGGACGCCCTCCATCTCGGCCACCGGGACGTTGAACTGGCGGCGGATGCGGGCGAAGCCGCCGCTCCAGCCCAGGGCGTAGCGGGCGGTGCCGGTGGCGCCGGAGGGCAGGGTGATGCAGCGGCCCACCGACAGGCACTCGACCAGCATGCGCCAGCCCTGGCCGATCATGGCCTCGCCGCCGATGATGGTGGACAGCGGCACGAAGACGTTCTCGCCCTTGATCGGGCCGTTGAGGAAGGGACTGCCGATGGGATGGTGGCGGCGGCCGATCTGCATGCCTTCGGTATCGCGCGGCACCAGCGCCAGGGTGATGCCGCGGTCTTCCTCCTCGCCGAGCAGGTGGTCGGGATCGAACAGGCGGAAGGCCAGGCCGACCACGCTGGCGATCGGCGCCAGGGTGATCCAGCGCTTCTCGAAGGTCAGCTCCAGGCCCAGCACCGTCTCGCCGTCGATCTCGCGGCGCACCACGGTGCCGACGTCGGGCAGCGAGGTGGCATCACTGCCGGCGCGCGGGCCGGTCAGGCCGAAGCAGGGGATCTCGCGACCGTCGGCCAGCCGCGGCAGGTAGTGATTCTTCTGCTCCTCGGTGCCGTACTTGAGCAGCAGCTCGCCCGGGCCGAGGGAGTTGGGTACGCCGACGGTGACCATCAGCGTCTCGTTGACCGAGAGTTTCTGCAGCACCATCGACTGGGCCTTGGCGGAGAAGCCGAGGCCGCCGTATTCCTGCGGGATGATCATGCCGAAGAAGCGCTCGCGCTTGAGGTAGTCCCACAGCTCCTGGGGCAGGTCGGCGCGCTCGCGGGCGATGTCCCAGTCGTTGCACATGCCGGCGGCGACGCCGCACTGGTGATCGAGGAAGGCGCGTTCCGAGTCGGACAGGCCGTCGTCGCGATAGTCGAGCAGCCGCTGCCAGTCGGGGCGGCCGGTGAACAGCTCGCCGTCCCAGGCCACGCTGCCGGCCTCCAGGGCGGTGCGCTCGGTGGCCGAGACCTTCGGCGCGACGCGCTTGAACATGGCGAACAGCTTCGGCGTCAGCCAGCGGCGGCGAAGCGCCGGCAGGCCGCAGGCGGCGATCGCCGTGGTGGCGACCAGCAGCAGCACGCCGATCACCGTGGCGCCGGTGGCCAGGCCGACGAGGCCGAGCAGGCCGGTGACGCCGAGGGCGGGCAGGGCGCCGGCCTCCCGGCGCATCACGATGAGCAGGCCGGCAACGGCCAGCAGCAGCAGGATCAGGGTCAGCATGGTGGGCGGCTCCGTGACATTTAAACACTTGTTTGAATACCTTCAGCCTAGCCCATCAGATGCCTCGCAGCCAATACCCTATCGCTCAACGCAGGACTCGCTCGATCCAGGGCTACGGAGGCAAGCCGACGAGGCGTTCCTACGCCATGGGTGAGGAGCATGCCTCCGAACGGGCTGGCCAAGGATGGCCAGCACCGGACCTGCCAGCGGAGCGGGACGCGAGAGCGCCGCAGGGCGTCGGGAGCTACAGGGAAGTATTCATGCGTCTCCTCGCGGCTTGTCGCCGATGAGCCCGGCAGCAGAGGGCTGCCCTATTTTTTGTGATTGCCAACGCAAGACGCCCCGCTCGAAGGCGGGGCGTCTCGGTGCTGCCGGTGGCGTGATCAGGCCGTGCGGCGCTGCGGTTCCTGCTGGGCGGGGGCGCCGTTGGCGACGTAGTAGGGCGCGTCGCTCTTCGGCAGGGCCTCTCGGCCGCGGATCTTGTCGGCCATCTTCTCGGCCAGCATGATCGTCGGCGCGTTGAGGTTGCCGGTGGGGATGACCGGGAACAGCGAGGCGTCGACCACCCGCAGGGCCTCCACGCCGTGGACCCGACCGGCGCCATCGACCACCGCGTCGTCACCGTCGCCCATGCGGCAGCTGCCGCAGGGGTGGTAGGCGGTCTCGGCGTGCTCGCGGACGAAGGCGTCGAGCTCGGCGTCGGTCTTCACCTCCGGCCCCGGGGAGATCTCGCGGCCGCGGTATTCGTCCATGGCCGGCTGCTCGATGATCTCGCGGGTCAGGCGGATGGCGTCGCGGAACTCCTGCCAGTCCTTCTCGGTGGACATGTAGTTGAACAGGATCGAGGGCGCGGCCTTGGGATCCAGCGAGGTCAGGCGCACCCGGCCCTCGCTCTCGGAGCGCATGGAGCCGACGTGGGCCTGGAAGCCGTGGGCCTGCACCGCGCTCTTGCCGTTGTAGCTGATGGCGATCGGCAGGAAGTGGTACTGCAGGTTCGGCCACTCCTCCTCGTCGCGGGTGCGGATGAAGCCGGCGGCCTCGAACTGGTTGCTGGCGCCCACGCCGGTGCCGAACAGCATCCACTCGGCGCCGATCTTAGGCTGGTTGTACCACTTCAGCGCCGGATACAGCGAAATCGGCTTCTTGCACTCGTACTGAATGTACATCTCCAGGTGGTCCTGGAGGTGCTGGCCGACGTTCTCGTTGACCTGCACCGGGGTGATGCCGAGTTCATCGAGCAGGTCCTTGGGGCCGATGCCGGAGCGCTGCAGGATCTGCGGCGAGGCGATGGCGCCGGCGCACAGCAGCACCTCGCGACGCGCCTTGACCTCCCGGGACTGGCCGCCGCGCTCGTAGCGCACGCCGGTGGCGCGCTTGCCGTCGAAGGTGATGACGTCGGTGGTGGCGCGGGTCTCGATGGTCAGGTTGGGGCGCGGCTTGGCCAGATCGAGGTAGCCCCGGGCGGTGGAGGCGCGGCGCCCGTTCGGCGTGACGAAGCGGTCCATGGGGCCGAAGCCTTCCTGCTGGTAGCCGTTGACGTCCTCGGTGGCCGGATAGCCGGCCTGCTGGCCCGCCTCGATGAAGGCATGATACAGCGGGTTGTTGCCGTCCTTCGGCGTGGTCACGCTGACCGGGCCGTCGCCGCCGTGGTAGTCGTCGGGACCGATGTCGCGGGTCTCGGCCTTGCGGAAGTAGGGCAGGCAGTCGGCGTAGGTCCAGTCCTCCAGGCCGGCGCGCTTGGCCCAGTTGTCGTAGTCCAGGGCGTTGCCGCGGATGTAGCACATGCCGTTGATCAGCGAGGAGCCGCCCAGGCCCTTGCCGCGGCCGCACTCCATGCGTCGGCCGTCCATGTGCGGTTCGGGGTCGGTCTCGAAGGCCCAGTTGTAGCGCTTGCCCTGCAGCGGATAGGCCAGCGCCGCCGGCATCTGGGTGCGGAAGTCGAAGCGGTGGTCCTTGCCGCCGGCCTCGAGCAGCAGCACGCTGACGTTCGGGTCTTCGGTCAGGCGGGTGGCCAGGACGTTGCCGGCCGAGCCGGCGCCGATGATGACGTAATCGAACTCACGGGACTGCGACATGGAGCCTCCCTGAAACAGTCAAAAGGGTCTCGTGGCGAGGCGTCGGGTCTCGCCGATCAGGCCAGGCGCGTGTAGAGAGGGCGCGCCTGAGAAAGCGGTCGTGCAGCGGCACCGGCGAGAAGAGCGTCGGGGATGAGGCGTAGCGAGGGTCTTTTGACCATGGACGGCAAAAGTAGCGCCCATGGATGGGTTCACAGCGCCCTCGCGCAGGCTCGTCGCCGAATCAGCTCATCTCGCTCGGCGGTCCAGAGCAGGCCTTAGAACACCGATTCGAAGGCGCCCATCTCGACCTGCACCGACTTGGTCTGGGTGTAGTGGGCCAGGGTCTCGACGCCGTTCTCGCGGCCGACGCCGGACTGCTTGTAGCCACCCACCGGCATCTCGGCGGGGGAGTCGCCCCAGGTGTTCACCCAGCAGATGCCGGCTTCCAGTCGATGGATGACCCGATGGGCGCGGTTCAGCCCCTCGGTGAACACGCCGGCGGCCAGGCCGTAGTCGGTGTCGTTGGCGCGGCGGATCACCTCTTCCTCGTCGTCGAAGGCGAGGATCGACATCACCGGGCCGAAGATCTCCTCGCGGACGATGCGCATCTCGTCGTGGCAGTCGGTGAACACCGTGGGCGCGGCCCAGGCACCCTTCGCCCAGTCGCCCTGGCTCCAGGCCTCGCCGCCGGCCAGTACGCGGGCGCCTTCCTGCTTGCCCAGCGCGATGTAGGACAGCACCTTCTCCTGGTGCTCGAAGCTCACCAGCGGGCCGAAGTTCACCGTCGGGTCCTGCGGGTCGCCGGCCTTGATACGGGCCACGCGTTCGGCGATCTTGCCCTCGAAGGCCTCCTTGACGGCGCTGGCCACGAACACCCGGGTGCCGTTGGTGCAGACCTGCCCGCTGGAGTAGAAGTTGGCCATCATGGCGGCGTCGGCGGCGCGATCCAGGTCGGCGTCGTCGAACACGATCAGTGGCGACTTGCCGCCCAGCTCCATGGTCACGTCCTTGAGGCTGGACGCGGCGGAGGCGGACATCACCTTCTTGCCGGTGCCCACTTCGCCGGTGAAGGAGACCTTGTCGATGTCGCCGTGGCCGGTGATCAGCTGGCCGACCCGGGCGTCGCCGTGGACCACGTTGAACACGCCGTCGGGCAGGCCGGCCTCGGTGAAGATCTCGGCCAGCACCATGGCGGTCAGCGGGGTGACCTCGCTGGGCTTGAAGACCACGGCGTTGCCGGCGGCCAGCGCCGGGGCGGACTTCCAGCAGGCGATCTGGATCGGGTAGTTCCAGGCGCCGATGCTGCCGATCACGCCCAGCGGCTCGCGACGGGTATAGACGAAGGAGGTCTCGCGCAGCGGGATCTGGCTGCCCTCGATGGCCGGGGCCAGGCCGGCGTAGTACTCGAGCGCGTCGGCGCCGGTAACGATGTCGACCTCGCGGGTCTCGCTGACCGGCTTGCCGGTGTTGCGGCTCTCCAGCTCGGCGATCTCGTCGTTGCGCTCGCGAAGCAGCGCCACGGCGCGCTGCATCACCCGGCCGCGTTCCATGCCGCTCATGGCGGCCCAGTCGCGCTGTCCGCGGCGGGCGGCGGCGACGGCGGCGTCCACGTCGGCCTCGCTGGCCTGCTGGACCTCGGCCAGGACGCTGCCGTCATAGGGATTGATGACCGGGAAGGTCTCGCCGGAGGTGGCATCCACCCGGCGGCCGTCGATGTACAGGGATTCGATTGCGTGGGTCATGGAAGCCTCCAGTCAGGACTCGAGTGACAGGGATTCGGAAGAGCGAGCGCCGAGGCCGTAGGCCTTGAGCAGCTGCTCCAGGTAGTCGCGGGCCAGGCGCCGGGCGTGGTCGCTGTCCAGCCCCTCGGGGGCGAGGGCCCCGCGCAGCCACAGGCCGTCGATCATGGCGGCCAGGGCGCGGGCTGCGTCGCGGGCCTTGTGCTTGGGCAGCAGGCGCCGGAACTCGTGGCTGAGGTTGGCGTACAGGCGCCGGTCGTTGACCGTCTGCAGCCGTGCCAGGGCAGGGCGGTGCATGCTGCTGGCCCAGAAGGCCAGCCAGGTCTTGGCCACCGGGCCGGAGACCTGGGTGCGATCGAAGTTGCCGTCGATGATCGCCGCCAGGTGGGCCTCCGGGGCATCGGTGGTCAGCGCCTTGCGTCGGCGTGAGACCGCCTCGCCCAGATCGTTGAGGATCTGGCGCATGGTCGCTTCGAGCAGGCCGTCCTTGCCGCCGAAGTAGTGACTGATGATGCCGGCCGAGACGCCGGCGTGGCGGGCGATGCGCGCCACGGTGGCGTCGGCCAGGCCGACTTCGTCGATGGCCGCCATGGTGGCCGTGATCAGCTGCTGGCGACGAATGGGTTCCATTCCGACCTTGGGCACTGCGTTGACTCCTCTCCCGAGAGCATCTTGCTACCATGCCATCCGACATGGTTAAGATAGCGACAGCTTGCCATTTTTTTATTGAACGTTCAATCAATAAAAATCGGCAGGCACGATGTTTCCTCGAATCATACGCGTGATCCACGCAAGGGAGCGATGCAATGAACAAGATGACCATGGGCCTGGCCACCACCGCGCTGGCGCTTTCCGCCTCGCCGCTGATGGCCGCCGAAGAGGGCTGTCAGCCCGTCCGCTTCGCCGAAGTGGGCTGGACCGACATCACCGCGACCACCGCCCTGACCACCGAGGTGCTCGAAACGCTCGGCTACGACACCCGGATCGATACCGTCTCGGTGCCCATCGCCTATTCCGGCATGAAGAACGGCGACTTCGATGTCTTCCTCGGCAACTGGATGCCGTCCATGGCGTCGATCAGCGACCCCTACGTCGAGCGGGGGCAGGTGGACCGCCTGGGCGCCAACCTGGAGGGCGCCAAGTACACCCTGGCGGTGCCTCAGTACGTGTATGACGCCGGCGTCACCTCGGTGGCCGATCTGGACGCCCACGCCGACCGCTTCGAGTCCACGCTGCACGGCATCGAGGCCGGCAACGACGGCAACCTGCTGATCCAGGACATGATCGACGACGACGCCTTCGGCCTGGGCGACTGGCGGCTGGTGGACTCCAGCGAGGCGGGCATGCTGGCCGAGCTCAACGCCCGCGAGCCGAACGAGCAGTGGATGGTGTTCCTCGGCTGGGAGCCGCATCCCATGAACACCAACTTCGATATCGCCTATCTGGAGGGCGCCGACGACTACTTCGGCCCGAACCTGGGCGGTGCCACCGTCTACACCAATACCCGTGCCGGCTACGCCGAGGCCTGTCCCAACGTCGGATCGCTGCTGAACAACCTCTCCTTCACCCTGGAGATGGAGAATCAGCTGATGGGCGAGATCATGGACGAGGGCACCGATCCGCGCGATGCCGCCCGGAGCTATCTCCAGGCGCATCCCGACGTGCTCGAGGGCTGGCTCGACGGCGTGACCACCGCCGACGGCGAGCCGGGGCTGCCCGCGGTCAAGGAGGCGCTGTCCCTCTGATGCCGCCTGTCGCATGGCGGGCTTGCCTTGGGGCGGGCCGCCGTGCATAATCTGCATCCGTCGTCGGGGACATCTCTCCCAGGACGCAAAATGGCTACGTAGCTCAGCTGGTTAGAGCACATCACTCATAATGATGGGGTCCCCTGTTCGAATCAGGGCGTAGCCACCAGGACAGCATGAGACGCCCGCCCGGCACATCGCCCGGCGGGCGTCTTGCTTTCCGGAGGCGTGAGCGGCGAGTGACGGTTTTGGCCCTTGACGTTCACAAGCGGATCCGTATACTACGCACCGTGCTCGAGGCCATTCCCCGATAGCTCAGTTGGTAGAGCAAATGACTGTTAATCATTGGGTCACAGGTTCGAGTCCTGTTCGGGGAGCCAGCTTCGTCCCAGAGCAACGAGCACAGCGGCACTGAAAGGTGTCGAACGGTAAAAAAGGTCATTCCCCGATAGCTCAGTTGGTAGAGCAAATGACTGTTAATCATTGGGTCACAGGTTCGAGTCCTGTTCGGGGAGCCACCTTTTACCTCTTCCAGACCGTCAGGTTCCGGCCATCAGGCCTCTGAGGTCAGCCCGTCCGGGCATACAAGTCGTTCCCCGATAGCTCAGTTGGTAGAGCAAATGACTGTTAATCATTGGGTCACAGGTTCGAGTCCTGTTCGGGGAGCCAATGCTTGTTCTTCAGCCGTTTCTGCGCTGATTCCCTGAATTCTCCGCTCTCGCGTCTTTCCCGATTATATCGTGATGCTACCGGCTTTCCGCCGGCATTCGTCGTGTCCGTGCGTTTCGTCCGCGTTTTGCTCCGTGCAATACGGCGACGCCGGGCGCAGGGCCCGGCGTCGTGTATGGCGAGGGTGGGAAGGGCTCAGTCGTCGTAGTCGGCGAGTCGCAGGCCGTGGTCGAGACGGGCGTAGTCGAGCAGGATCTCGGCGCTCTCCATCACCTGGGCGCGATCGATCGGCTCGGCCTGTTCGGTATCCTCGTCGCGGGCGTCCGTCCACTCCTCCAGCGGCTCCAGGCCCAGGGCCTCGCGGCGCTGGTTCTCCAGGGCCAGCTGTTCGGCCTCCTGGGCCTCGGCCTCGCGCTGACGCTGTTCGCGATTGAGGCTGACGCTGGTGTGCTGCTCGCGTATCCGCTCGGCGAGCTCGGCCTCGCGCTCCAGGTAGTGGAAGTTGGGGTGCAGGTCGGCACGCTGTTGATGCCGTTGGCGAAGGGTCTCCAGATAGCGCTCCGGCTGGCCGTAGCGGCGGTACTGGACCTTGCGCACCTGATCCCAGGCCAGGGCGTTGTCGAGGCTGCTCTCGCCGATGAGCTCCGGGTCGATCAGGCTCGGGAAGCTGATGTCGGGCGTGACGCCGCGATGCTGGGTGCTCTCGCCGGAGATGCGGTAGAACTTGGCGCGGGTCAGCTTGAGCTGGCCGTGGTTGAGCTCGTCGAGGGTCTGCACGGTGCCCTTGCCGAAGGTGTCGCCGCCGACCACCAGGCCGCGCCCGTAATCCTGAATGGCGCCGGCGAAGATTTCCGAGGCCGAGGCCGAGAGCCGGTTGACCAGCACCGCCAGCGGACCGTCGTAGAGTGTGCCGCTGTCTGTATCGCCGTAGAGGCTGATGCGGCCCTGGGCGTCGCGCACCTGAACGGTGGGGCCGCGATCGATGAACAGGCCGATCAGCGAGTTGGCTTCCTGAAGGGCGCCTCCGCCGTTGTTGCGCAGGTCGAGCACGATGCCTTCCACGTTCTCGTCCTTGAGCCGTTCGACTTCCTTGGCCACGTCGCGGGTGGTGCTGCGGTAGTCCGGCTCGCCGGCCTGCCAGGCATCGAAGTCGACGTAGAAGGCCGGCACCTCGATGACGCCCAGGCGATGCATGCCGTCCTCGCGCTCGACCTCGATGACCTCGCTCTGGGCGGCCTGGTCCTCGAGCTTGACGGTGTCGCGGGTGATCTCGACGACCTTGGAGCGGGTGGTATCGACGGCCTGGGCGGGCACCACGTCGAGGCGCACCACCGAGCCCTTGGGGCCGCGGATCATGTCGACCACGTCGTCGAGGCGCATGCCGACCACGTTGACCACCTCCTCGTCTTCCTGGCCGACGCCGATGATGCGATCGGCGGGCTTGAGCACGCCGGCTTTCTCGGCGGGGCCGCCGGGCACCAGGCTCGCGACCTTGACGTACTCGCCATCGGCCTGGAGCAGGGCGCCGATGCCCTCCAGGGACAGGCGCATCTGGATGTCGAAGGACTCGCTCTGGCGCGGCGACAGGTACTCGCTGTGCGGGTCGATGCTGCCGGTCACGGCGGCCATCATCAGGCCGAAGACGTCCTCGGCGTTGGCCTGGCGGAGGCGGTTCAGCTGGTTCTCGTAGCGATCGTGGAGGGTTTCTTCGACCTCTTCCGGGGTCTGGTCGCTGAGCGACAGCGTCAGGGCGGCGTTCTGCAGGCGCTTCTGCCACAGCTCGTCCAGCGATGCGGTGCGGCGGGGCCAGGGGGCGTCCTTGCGATCCAGGACCATCCGCTGGTTGCCGTCGAAGTCGAAGTCGAGGCCTGCATCGACGCGCTCGAGCAGCCACTCCAGGCGTGCTTCGGCGCGCTCGTGGTAGCGCTGGTAGAGCGCGTAGGGGCGGTCGAGATCGCCGTCGAGGACAGCATCGTCCATGGCGGTCGACAGGTCCGCGAACTCGTCGACGTCATCGGCGAGCAGGTAGGCCCGCTGGCCGTCGAGCAGTTCCAGATAGCGCTCGAAGGCCTGCTTCGACCACTCGTCGTCGAAGCGGATATCCGCGTAGTGGCCGTAGCGCAGCGATTCGGCTACCTCCACGGCGGCCTCGCGCTGGGCGTCGGTGGCGGTGATCGCCGCCTGGGCCGGGACGCTGCCCAGCAGCAGGGCCAGGGCCGCGGCACGACCCAGGGTCACAAACAGGCTCATCGATGAAGCACTCCCGGATTCATGTACACTCTAGCGTCCAGACCGTGATTCGGCTCACGAGTTGCACGGACAGAACCGCCATTGTAGCAGCTCGGTCGAGTCCCATGCCCCCAAGATGCGACACCGAGAGGAGTCCCATGCCCCAGGATGCCCCGCTCGAGCGACTGCTCGACTTCCTGCGCCGTTCGCCCACGCCCTGGCACGCCACGGCCAACATGGCCGAGCGCCTCGAGGCCGAAGGCTTCCGGCGCCTCGACGAGACACAGCCCTGGCAGCTGACGCCCGGCGAGCGGGTCTACGTGACGCGCAACGATTCCTCGATCATTGCCCTGCAGCTGCCGAGCGAACCGCTCTCGGCGCTGCGCATGATCGGCGCCCACACCGACAGTCCCGGACTGCGCCTCAAGCCTCATGCGCCGCAGACCGCCGCCGGCTGGCTGCAGCTCGGCGTCGAGGTGTACGGCGGGGCGCTGCTGGCGCCCTGGTACGACCGCGATCTGGGGCTCGCCGGCCGGGTTCACGTGCGTCATCCCGACGGCCGCCTGGAAGGCATGCTGCTCAACGTCGACCGCGCCGTGGCGATCATTCCGAGCCTGGCGATCCATCTCGACCGCGAGGCCAACAGCGGCCGGGCGATCAATGCCCAGACCCAGATGGCGCCGGTCTTCCTTCAGGGCGGCGAGTCGGCCGATCTGGATCGTCTGCTGCGAACCTGGCTGGCGGCCGAACATGACCTCGGCGATGTGGAGATCGTCGACTTCGAGCTCGGCTTCCACGACATGCAGCCGCCGGCCCGGGTCGGCGTGGAGGGCGAGCTGATCGCCTCGGCGCGGCTCGACAACCTGCTGTCGTGCTTCATCGGCCTTGAGGCCCTCCTCGATTCAGACGGGACGCAAGGGGCGGTGCTGGTGGCCAACGATCACGAGGAGGTGGGCAGCGCCAGCGCCTGCGGCGCCCAGGGGCCCTTCCTGGGCGACGTGCTGCGGCGGGTCAGTGCCCAGCTGGGTGACGGCAGCGAGGAAGAATTCATCCGTCTGATTCAGGCCTCGCGGATGATCTCCTGCGACAATGCCCACGCCTTGCACCCGAACTTCCTCGACAAGCACGACGCCGCTCACGGTCCGGCGCTCAACGAGGGGCCGGTGATCAAGGTCAACGCCAATCAACGCTACGCCACCAACAGCGCTACCGCGGCGCTGTTCCGCACGCTGTGCCAGGAGGCCGAGGTACCGGTGCAGACCTTCGTGACCCGTGCCGACATGGGCTGCGGCAGCACCATCGGCCCGATC
Source organism: Halomonas sp. HG01 (assembly GCF_000968715.2). Taxonomy (NCBI): domain Bacteria; kingdom Pseudomonadati; phylum Pseudomonadota; class Gammaproteobacteria; order Oceanospirillales; family Halomonadaceae; genus Halomonas; species Halomonas sp. HG01. The sequence continues at coordinate 1,094,534 of NZ_CP022134.1, forward strand.
ACCGCTACCGAGCTCGGCGTGCCGACCCTGGACGTGGGCGTGCCCCAGTGGGCGATGCACTCGATCCGCGAGACCGCGGGTGCCAAGGACGTGGCGCACCTGACCCGAGTGCTCACGGCCTTCGTCGATCGCCGCGAGCTGCCCTGAGGCCCCGTGACCGCCGGCGCCTTCGGGCGCCGGTGGGAGGGTGACCGGCCAAGCCGGCTCATCAACGAAAAAAGCCCGCCTGGCGAACCAGGCGGGCTTTTCGATATCTGGTGGCTACGCCCTGACTCGAACAGGGGACCCCATCATTATGAGTGATGTGCTCTAACCAACTGAGCTACGTAGCCGGACAACGAGGGCGCATACTACGGATAAGGCCTCGTTTCGTCAACTATTTTTTGCCTCAGACGTTGAAGCGGAAGTGCACCACGTCGCCGTCCTTGAGCACGTAGTCCTTGCCTTCCAGGCGCCACTTGCCGGCGTCCTTGGCGCCCTGTTCGCCGCCCAGCGAGACGAAGTCGTCGTAGGCGATCACTTCGGCGCGGATGAAGCCCTTCTGGAAGTCTGTGTGGATCACGCCGGCGCCCTCCGGGGCGGTGGCGCCGATCTTGACGGTCCAGGCGCGGACTTCCTTCACTCCGGCGGTGAAGTAGGTCTGCAGGCCCAGCAGTTCGTACCCGGCGCGGATCACGCGGTCCAGGCCGGGCTCTTGCATGCCCATCTCGTCGAGGAACATGGCGCGCTCCTCGTCGTCGAGCTCGGCGATCTCGGCCTCGATCTGGTTGCACACCGGGACCACGACGGCGCCTTCCTCGGCGGCGATCTGCTTGACCACCTCGAGGTAGGGGTTGTCGTCGAAGCCGTCCTCGTTGACGTTGGCGATGTACATGGTCGGCTTGAGGGTCAGGAAGCCGAAGCTCTTGAGCTGCTGCTTCTCGTCGTCGTCGAGGCCGAAGCTGCGCAGCGGCTGGCCCTCGGCCAGGTGCGGCTGGATGCGGTCGAGGATCGCCTTGGTGGCGATGGCTTCCTTGTCGCCGCCCTTGACCACGCGCACCAGGCGCTGGATGGCGCGGTCGACGGTGTCCAGGTCGGCCAGGGCCAGCTCGAGGTTGATGGTCTCGATGTCGGCGCGCGGATCGACCTCGTTGGCCACGTGGATGACGTTGTCGTTATCGAAGCAGCGCACCACGTGGGCGATGGCCTGGGTCTCGCGGATGTTGGCCAGGAACTGGTTGCCGAGGCCCTCGCCCTTGGAAGCGCCCGCCACCAGTCCGGCGATGTCGACGAACTCCATGGTGGTGGGGATGGTCTTCTCGGGCTTCACGATCTCCGCCAGCCGGTCGAGGCGCGGGTCCGGCATCGGCACGATGCCGACGTTGGGCTCGATGGTGCAGAAGGGGAAGTTCTCGGCGTCGATGCCCGACTTGGTCAGGGCATTGAAGAGGGTGGACTTGCCGACGTTGGGCAGGCCGACGATACCGCAGTTGAAACCCATGGGATCTTCCTGGAAAGAGAGTTCGAGGCGTGTGATTGGCCGGTATTCTACGAGATAACGGCGCGGCTGTAAGCCGGCACCCTTCGGGCAATGCCTAGGGCTTGAAGCTGTGCAGCCGCTGCATGGCCTTCGTCCAGTCGCCGCTCACGGCCTGGGGCAGGGTGGCCAGGCACTCGTCGATGGCGGCATCGATGGCGCCGCGCTCGGCCTTGCCGGGGCGCCCCAGCACGTAGTTGGTCACCTGGCGGGCGTCGCCGGGGTGGCCGATGCCGATGCGCAGGCGATGGAAGCCCTTGTCGTTGCCCAGGGCCTGGATGATGTCGCGCAGGCCGTTGTGGCCGCCGTGGCCGCCGCCGGTCTTGTAGCGGGCGGTGCCGGGATCCAGGTCGAGCTCGTCGTGGGCCACCAGCAGCTCGTCGGGGGCGAGCTTGAAGAACTTCGCCATCGCCGCCACGGCGCCGCCGCTGCGATTCATGAAGGTGGTGGGCTCGAGCAGGTGTAGCTCCTGCCCGTCGAGATGGATGCGGGCGTAGCGGCCGAGGAACTTCTTCTCCGCGCGCAGTTCGCCGCCGGCCCGTCGCAGCAGGGCCTCCAGCAGCCAGGCCCCGGCGTTGTGGCGGGTGGCCTCGTACTCGGCGCCGGGGTTGGCCAGTCCGATGATGGCTTTGACCTGACTCATCTTCACTGCCTCCAAACAGTCATCCGGAACGGTGTGGCGCGGCTCCGCGTGGGGCTTGCAGCGGCTGGCGGGCCACAAAAAAAATCAAGCGCCGGAGCGCTTGATCGGAAGGACGCGGGCCGCGCCGATGGCGCGGCCCTGAACAGTGCCGGACTTACTCGGCGCTGTCCTCGCCTTCGGCGGACTCGCCCTTGTCGGCTTGGCCTTCTTCGGCCTCTTCGCCTTCTTCGGCCTCGCTGCTGACCTTGGCGGCGGTGATGCTCAGGATGGCCTGGTCATGGTCTTCGCCGTGAGACAGCTCGACCGAGGTGACGCCGGCCGGCAGGTTCAGGTCGGAGAGGTGCAGGGTGGTACCCAGGGCGACGTCGGCGACGTCGATTTCCAGGTAGTCCGGCAGGTCCTTCGGCAGGCAGCTCACTTCGACCTCGTTGGCCAGGACGTGCAGTTCGCCGTCCTGGTCCTTGATGCTCGGCGCGGTCTCGGCGTTCACCACGTGCAGCGGTACGCGCATGGTGATGGCGTGAGTCGCGTCGACGCGCATGAAGTCAGCGTGGGTCACCAGCGGCTTGTACGGGTGACGCTGCAGGTCGCGGACCACGACCTGGTGCGGCTTGCCGTCCAGCTCGAGGTTGATCACGGACGCGAAGAACGCCTCGTCCTCGAGCGCCTTGTAGAAGGCGGTCTTGTCGACGGCGATCGGCTGCGGGGCCTGCTCACCACCGTAGATGATGGCCGGCACCTGCTCGTTCGCACGACGCAGGCGGCGGCTCGCACCTTTCCCCAGGTCGTTGCGGACGTTGGCTGTGAGAGTGTATTCGGACATGATGTTGCCTCTTGATAGAAAGTGAGGAAACCACCGGTGCCCGCGACCAGGCTGACGGTGGTTCCCATCGCCCCGGCGAACCGGGGAGCGTTATCCGCGCGATGCGCTGACGACGGTGTCGTCAGTGGAACATGGCGCTGACGGATTCCTCGTTGCTGACCCGGCGGATCGCCTCGGCGATGAGGCCGGCCACGCTCAGCTGGCGGATCTTGCCGCTGCGGCGGGCGGTTTCGGTCAGCGGGATGGTGTCGGTGACGACCAGTTCATCGAGCACCGAGCCGGTGATGTTGTCGACGGCCGGGCCGGACAGGATCGGGTGAGTGGCGTAGGCCACCACGCGGCGGGCGCCGTGTTCCTTGAGCGCCTCGCCGGCCTTGCACAGGGTGCCGGCGGTATCGATCATGTCGTCGACCACCACGCAGGTGCGGTCCTGGATATCGCCGATGATGTGCATCACCTGGGCCTGGTTGGCCTGGGGGCGACGCTTGTCGATGATCGCCAGGTCGGCGTTGAGCTGCTTGGCGATGGCACGGGCGCGAACCACGCCGCCCACGTCGGGCGAGACCACCACCAGGTCGTCGTAGTTCTGGCGCTCGATGTCGTCGAGCAGGATCGGCGAGCCGTAGACGTTGTCCACCGGCACGTCGAAGAAGCCCTGGATCTGGTCGGCATGGAGATCCATGGTCATGACGCGGTCGACGCCGGCCTTGACCATGATGTCGGCGACCAGCTTGGCCGAGATCGGCACGCGGGCGGAGCGGACGCGACGGTCCTGACGGGCATAGCCGAAGTAGGGCACCACGGCGGTGACACGCGTGGCGGAGGCCCGGCGCAGGGCGTCCACCATCAGCACCATTTCCATCAGGTTGTCATTGGTCGGGGCACAGGTGGGCTGCAGGACGAAAACGTCCTTGCCGCGCACGTTCTCGTTGATCTCGACCGCAACTTCGCCGTCACTGAACTGGCCGACCGTTGCGTTGCCGAGCCGGGTATCCAGGCTCTCGGCAACCTTCTGGGCGAGTTCGGGATTGGCGTTCCCGGCGAAAACCATCAATTTAGACACGCGCAGCCACCTTTGCAGTGTTGGGTCATCAGGGTTTGGGTCGGATGTTCGGGAAGGGATATGGCTGGGGTAGCAGGATTCGAACCTGCGCATGCCGATACCAAAAACCGGTGCCTTACCGCTTGGCTATACCCCAGCAACCTTTGCCGTACCGGATCGATGCATGATGCTGCCATGGCCTGGCGATCATCGATCCAGTGCATCATGGAGAGGAGAGCGATTCAGCCCTTGGGCCTTGAAGGATGTCCAGCGGCCGGAGATGTCGTCCAGCAGCGCCGTGGCATCGGCTTCATGGTCCAAACGGGCGAATACACAGGCGCCGGTGCCGGTCAGCATGGCCGGTGCCCTGTCGCTCAACCAGTCGAGCGCACCCGCGACCTCGGGATACAATTCCCGGACCGTGAGCTCGCAGTCGTTGCGCCAGCTCGCCGTTCCCCCCTGAAGTGCGCGCGCCATAGTAATGGGAGGCGTGTCTCGTGTCAATTCCGGCGCCTGGAACACCGCCGGCGTGGAGACGCTCACGCCGGGATGGACGACCACGAACCAGGGGGTGTCGAGCGCCACCGGCGTCAGGCGTTCGCCGATGCCCTCGGCCCAGGCGGCATGGCCGCGCACGAACACCGGGACATCGGCGCCCAGGCGCAGGCCCAGTTCGGCCAGTACCTCTATAGAGAGGTGGAGCCCCCAGAGACGGTTCAGACCGAGCAGGGCGGCGGCGGCATCGCTGCTGCCGCCTCCGAGGCCGCCGCCCATGGGCAGGCGCTTGTCGAGGTGGATGTCGGCGCCCTGGCGGCTGCCGGTGGCCTCGCGCAGCGCCGTGGCGGCGCGCAGGATCAGGTTGTCCGCCGGCGCGACGCCGGACAGCGTCGGCGTCAGGCGAAGTTCGCCGTCGTCGCGCGGAGCGAGAGTCAGGGTGTCGCCGTGGTCGAGGAACTGGAACAGGGTCTGCAGCTCGTGGTAGCCATCGGGGCGCCGGCCGGTGATATGCAGCAGCCGGTTGAGCTTGGCCGGCGCCGGCAGGATCAGGCGGCCGGCATCAGACATCGGTGGTCTCCGGCTGCCAGCGAGTCACCACCAGGGTGACGTTCAGGTCGCCGTACTGCATCTTCATGCGGCGCGGCAGCCACAGGTCCTCGACGCGCATCCAGTCCTGGTAATCGATTGTCCAGCCGTCCTGCTCCAGACGCTCCGGAAAGCCGCGCGCATCGCGGCTCATCCGATGGGGGCTGTCGTCGGCGGGCAGGCCACGCACCCAGTCGCCGAGCGCGGCCACCGGCAGCGACCAGCCGAGCTGCTGGTTCATCAGCGCCTCGGGGCTCTCGGCCTCGAAGCGGCCTTCGCCGGTGGTCAACGAGACGCGACCCTCGCGGCCTTCCAGCACGCTGCGGCCGCTGCCGAAGGGGCCGCTGAGCAGCATGCGGAAATGGTAGGGGGTCTGGTTCCAGTCGAGATTGGCGCTGGTGCTGTCCTCGGGGGTGCGCAGGCCGGCCTTGCCGGTCAGCTCCCAGGTCTGCATGGCCTCGAGGCGCACTTTCTGGGCCTGCCAGTCGTCGGCGGCGCGAGGCGCCTCGGGCGCCTGGCCTCGGGTGGCGCAGCCCCCGATCAGCAGCAGGGCGAGGGCCAGGCTTGGCAGCAGGGGGCGGATGGGGCGTCGCATGATCGGGATTCCTTCTCCGTCGCGGGGCGTCAGGGGGCGAGCGCGGGCAGGCGCTCGAGCAGCTCGTCGATTCGGGGGCGCGGCGAGAAGCGTTCCACGGCGGTGGCGGTCAGTGCCCGGGCCCGCTCGCGTTCGCCGGCCATCCACAGCACCTCGATCAGGTGGGCGGCGATCTCCTGGTCGGGCATGGCGGCCCAGGCGCGTTCCAGCCACGGCAGGGCGGCCTCGATGTTGCCGAGGCGATAGGCGACCCAGCCGCGGCTGTCGAGGATCGCCGGATTGTTCGGCTCGAGCTCCAGGGCGCGATCGATCAGCCGGCGGGCCTCCTCCAGTCGTCCTTCTATATTCTCGTCGGCCAGGGTGTAGCCCAGGGCGTTGAGGGCGTTGGCGTTGTCCGGGTCGCGCTCGAAGATGGTGCGCAGGTCGCGTTCCATGGCCGCCAGGTCGCCGTCGGCATAGGCCCGCATGGCACGCTGGTAGCGCAGCCGGGCGTCGTCGGGATGGCTCGCGAGGTAGCTGTCGAGCAGGGCGTCGGCCTGGGCGTGGGCACCGGCCTCGTCGAGCAGCTCGACCTCCAGGCCGGTGAGTGGTGAGGCCTCGCCGGGATGCGCCAGGCGTTCGTTGCGCAGGAAAGTGCGCGCGTCGACCAGCCGGTCGTCCTCGATCAGCATGCGGGCGGCGCTGAGCCGGGCGAGCAGGAAGCTGTCGCCCTCGGGGACCTGGCGGTAATAGAGGAGGGCGTTGTCCACCTCGCCCTGCTGTTCGGCAATGCTGCCGAGCAGCAGGAAGGCCAGCACGGGCGTGTCGTCGTCCTCGAGCATCGGCAGCAGCAGGCGGCGGGCCGGCTGCGGATGCGCCTCCTCGAGATAGAGGCGCGCCAGGGCCAGGCGCAGCGATGGCCGATCGCCGCGGCCCTCGAGCAGCGCATCGGTGCTGGCCTCGGCGGCGTCGAGCCGGCCGAGGTGGATCTGGGCCCGGGCCAGCAGCAGCTGCAGGCGTGCGTCGTCCGGTGATATCTCGAGGCCGCGCCGGGCGGCGGCCGCGGCGCGTTCGGGGGCGTCCATCTCCAGTGCCAGGGCGGCATCGATGCGATGGACGGCAGACTCCTGCGGATATTCGGCGCTCAGCCGATCGAGACGGTGCCGGGCCGAGACCGTCTGGCCCGCGCTGGCCTCCAGCAGCGCCAGGCTCAGTGCGCGGTCGACCGAGGCGCCCGTCGCTGCGCTGTCTTGTCGCAGGCGTTGCAGCAGCGGCTCGGCCGGTGTGCCGGCGTCCAGGGCGCCTTCCACGAAACTCAGCAGTTCGGCGTCCTCATTCCCGTCCAGCAGCGCCAGGCGTTGTTCCAGGGCGCTGGTCCAGTCGCCCCGCTGCACGGCCAAGCTGGACAGCAGCCGGGCCGGGGCGTCGCTCGCGGGATCCAGCGAGCGCCAGCGGCGGGCGGCTTCCTCGAGCAGCGCCGGATCTTCGTCGAAGCGAGCCGCCAGGGTGGCGCGCTCGGCGAGCTCGGGAGCCTGATAGCGTTCGGCGGTGGCCAGGTAGCCGCGGGTGGCGCGACGATAGTCGCCGCGCTGGCCGGCGATCTCCGCCACCAGCAGCGTCGACAGGCCTTCGGCGTCGAGACCCCGGGTGACCGGTGGGGCATCGGCCAATGGATCCTGCGGCGGCGGGGCCGACACGGCGGACAGGCTCTGGCAGCCGCCGAGCGCCAGGGCCAGGCCGAGTACGGCGAGGGGGCGTCGACGGAACGGCGTGGTGGGGAATCCTCGGGGCATGCCGGTCTCGTGATGTCGGGCGAGTCGCCAGCATAACGGCTCGACCGCGCGGGGCAAAGACGCAATGAGCGCCTGGACGATGGCCTGGGTCGATGCCCCCGATAGTCTCGGCGGGCGCCTCGTCGCCATGGGCTGTGATAGAATGTGGCGCCGTGGAGTGGCAGGCGCGCGCTCGCCGCGCCGCCCTCGATACCGCCGAAACTCGATCGCGAAGACGCCGACACGCATGACGCTTCTTGCCCTGGGAATCAACCATCGGACCGCCGCCGTCGAGGTGCGCGAGCAGGTCGCCTTCACGCCCGCGCAGCTCGAGACCGCGTTGGCCGAGCTGCGTGGCCTGCCGGAAGTGCAGGAAGCCGCCGTGCTGTCCACCTGCAATCGCACCGAGCTGTACTGCGTCACCGGCGAGTCGGGGGAGCGCGCGGTCCTCGACTGGCTGGGCCGCTTCCACGGCCTCGCCGTGGAAGAGCTGACCCGCTGCGCCTACCACTACAGGAACGACGAGGCCGCACGCCACCTGATGCGGGTGGCGGTGGGGCTGGATTCGATGGTGCTCGGCGAGCCGCAGATCCTGGGCCAGCTCAAGGACGCCTACCAGGCCGCGCGTCAGGCCCGCGGCATGGGCGGCGAGCTGGAGAGCCTCTTCCAGCAGACCTTCGCGGTGGCCAAGCGGGTCCGCACCGAGACCGGCATCGGCCGCAACCCGGTCTCCGTGGCCTATGCCGCGGTCAGCCTGGCCAGCCGCATCTTCGACGACTTCTCGCGCTCGCCGGCGCTGCTGATCGGCGCCGGCGAGACTATCGAGCTGGTGGCGCGCCATCTCCACGAGGCCGGCGTGCGCCATCTCACGGTGGCCAACCGCACCCGCGAACGGGCCGAGCAGCTGGCCGCGCCGCTGGGCGGTCAGGCCATCACCCTCGACGAGATTCCCGAGGCGCTGATCGAGGCGGACATCGTGATCTCCTCCACCGCCGCGCCGCTGCCGATCCTCGGCAAGGGCATGATGGAGCGGGCGCTCAAGAAGCGCCGCCACCGGCCGGTGTTCATGGTCGACATCGCCGTGCCCCGCGACATCGAGCCCGAGGTCGGCGAGCTCTCCGACGTCTTCCTCTATACCGTCGACGACCTGGAGGAGGTGATCGAGGAAAATCGTCGCCACCGCCAGGTGGCCGCCGACGAGGCCGAATCGCTGATCGAGCACGGCGTGGGCTGCTGGCAGCACGATCGCCGGCTGCGCAGCGGCGGGGAGCTGATCCGCGACGTGCGCGCCCGGGGCGAGGCTCTGCGCGACGAGGCCCGCGACCAGGCCATGGCGCGGCTGGCCCGCGGCGAGAACCCCGAGGAGGTGGTGGCGAGGCTGGCCCACCAGCTCACCAACCGCCTGCTGCATCGTCCCACCGTGGCCTTGCGCGAGGCGGCTGCCGACGAACAGCGCGAGCTGCTTGAAGCGGCTGCGTCACTGCTGCTCGACGACCCTTCCGACACTTCCCGATAGGACATCCTTGATGAAAGCTTCCCTGCGTCAGCGTCTCGACGCCTTTGCCGAGCGCTTCGAGGAGCTCGCCGCCCTGCTGGCGGACCCCGAGGTGATCACCGACCAGGCCCGCTTCCGCGACTACTCCCGCGAATACACCGAGCTCGAGCCCCTGGTGGAAGCCTGGCGCGAGCATCGCGGCGTGGAAGGCGACATCGCGGCCGCCGAGGCCATGGCCGACGACGCCGACGCCGAGATGCGCGAGCTGGCCGAGATGGAGCGCGAGGAAGGCCGGGAGCGGCTGGTCGAGCTCGAGGCGCGCCTCAAGCAGCTGCTGATCCCCCGCGACCCGGACGATGCCGGCAACGTCTTCCTCGAGGTTCGCGCCGGCACCGGCGGCGACGAGGCGGCGCTGTTCGCCGGCGACCTGTTCCGCATGTACTCGCGCTACGCCGAGCAGCACGGCTGGAAGGTCGAGGTGGTCAGCGCCAGCCACGGTGACATGGGCGGCTACAAGGAGATCATCTCGCGCATCAAGGGCGAGGGCGTCTACGGGCGGCTCAAGTTCGAGTCCGGCGCCCACCGTGTGCAGCGTGTGCCGGCCACCGAGTCCCAGGGCCGCATCCACACCTCGGCCTGCACCGTGGCGGTGATGCCCGAGGCCGATGAGGTCGGTGACGTCGACATCAACCAGAACGATCTGCGCGTCGACACCTTCCGCTCCAGCGGCGCCGGCGGCCAGCACGTCAACACCACCGACTCCGCGATCCGCATCACCCACCTGCCCACCGGGGTGGTGGTGGAATGTCAGGAGGAGCGCAGCCAGCACAAGAACCGCGCCAAGGCCATGTCGCTGCTGGCCGCCCGCCTCAAGCAGGCCGCCCAGGACAGCCAGCGCCAGCAGCAGGCCGACGAGCGCCGTTCGCTGGTGGGCTCGGGTGATCGCAGCGAGCGCATCCGCACCTACAACTTCCCCCAGGGCCGGGTGACCGACCACCGCATCAACCTGACCCTCTACAAGCTCGGCGAGGTGATCGGCGGCGAGCAGCTCGACGAGGTGATCGAGCCGCTGATCCAGGAGCACCAGGCCGACCAGCTCGCCGCCCTGCAGCAGGAGGCCTGATGCGCCTCGACCTGCTGCTGGCCCGGGCCGCCCAGCGGCTGCTGAATGCCGGTTCGCCGAGCGCAAGGCTCGACGCCGAGGTGCTGCTGTGCCACGTGCTCGAGGTCGATCGCACCTGGCTCTACACCTGGGGCGACCGCGAGGCCGACGCCGAGGCCGAGGCGCGTTTCGAGGCGCTGGTCGCCGAGCGCGAGGCCGGTCATCCGGTCGCGCATCTGACCGGCGAGCGCGAGTTCTGGGGCCTGCGGCTTGCCACCTCGCCAGCCACCCTGATTCCGCGCCCGGACACCGAGACCCTGGTGGAAGCGGCGCTGGCCGCGGCCGGCGAGACGGGGCGGCTGCTCGACCTGGGCACCGGCACCGGCGCGGTGGCGCTGGCGTTCGCCAGCGAGCGGCCGGGCTGGGCGGTGACCGGCGTCGACCTGCGTCAGGAGGCGGTGGCCCTGGCGCGGGACAACGCCGCCCGCCACGGCCTCGGCAACGCCCGCTTCCTGGTCAGCGACTGGTTTGCGGCGCTGGACGAGGAGGGCGGTGGCGCCCGCTTCGAGCTGATCGTCTCCAACCCGCCCTACATCGCCGACGACGATCCGCACCTCGCCCGCGGCGACGTGCGCTTCGAACCGCGCAGCGCCCTGGTGGCCGCCGATGACGGCCTGGCCGACCTGCGCCATCTGGTCGAGGCGGCGCGCGACCATCTGGCCCTCGGCGGCTGGCTGATGCTGGAACACGGTGCCGGCCAGGCCGCGGCGGTGTGCGAGGCCCTCGCCGCGGCCGGCTATCGCGAGGTGTCGAGCCGCCGCGATCTCGGCGGGCACGAGCGGATCAGTCTGGGGCGGCGCTGAGCGCCCTCCGGGCTGGCTTCCCGGGCTTGCGTGGCGGCGCCGGTCGGCCGCCCGTGAGCGACATCCCGGGGCATCTTTCCGCCGCCAGGACTGGAGCCGATACCGGGCCTTGTGGTACACGTTGAAGCAGAAAAAAACGCCACTCACCGCCGGTTATTCATGTGTGAATCCCGAAAGCGCGCCGTTTGACGGTGGTTTTCAGTAGAAGATTCGGCGGTGGCCCGTTCGACGTGCCAGGACCACAATGAAAACCAAGACCCGTTCGCTCGACCGCATCGACCTCAAGATCCTGCGCTGCCTGCAGGACAATGCCCGCATCTCCTACGTCGACCTGGCCGCCCAGGTCGGCTTGTCCACCACGCCCTGCCTGGAGCGCGTCAAGCGCCTCGAGCGCGCCGGGGTGATCCGCGGCTACAAGGCCCTGCTCGACCCGCGGGCGCTGAAGGCCAACCTGCTGGTGTTCGTCGAGATCAGTCTGGAGACCCAGTCGCCCTCGGTGTTCGACGAGTTTCGCCGGGCGGTGGCCAAGCTGCCGCAGATCCAGGAATGTCATCTGGTGTCGGGGCAGTTCGACTACATCCTCAAGTGCCGGATTCCCGAGATGTCGGCCTACCGCCAGCTGCTCGGCGAAGTGGTGCTGACCCTGCCCGGGGTCAAGGAGTCCAAGAGCTACGTGGTGATGGAAGAGGTCAAGGAGGAGTTCTCCCTCCACGTGCCCGACATCGAGGAATTCGAGGACAAGTGAGCGCCATGAACGACGACGCGCTGCTGCGCTACAGCCGCCAGATCATGCTCGAGCAGGTCGACATCGCCGGCCAGGAGCGCCTGCTCGCCGGCCATGCCCTGGTGATCGGCGCCGGCGGGCTGGGTTCGCCGGTGGCGCTGTATCTGGCCGCGGCCGGCATGGGGCGGCTGACGCTGGCCGACGACGACGCGGTGGAACTCTCCAACCTGCAGCGCCAGATCGCCCACGGCACCGCTGACCTGGGGCGTGCCAAGGCCGAGTCCGCGCGGGAGGCGGCGCTGGCGCTCAATCCCGAGGCCGAGATCCGCGCCATCACCGAGCGCCTCGAGGGCGAGGCGCTGGCCGCGGCGGTGGCCGAAGCCGACGTGGTGCTCGACTGCACCGACCGGTTCTCGAGCCGCTACGCCATCAACGCCGCCTGCCGCGTCGCCGGCGTGCCGCTGGTCTCCGGGGCGGCGATCCGCTTCTCCGGCCAGCTGGCGGTGTTCGATCCGCGCGATGCCGAGAGTCCCTGCTACGCCTGCCTCTATCCGCCGGACGACGGCGGCGACGAGGCGTTGAGCTGCGCCGAGAGCGGTGTGGTGGCGCCTCTTGTCGGGCTGATCGGCTGTTTCCAGGCGCTCGAGGCGATCAAGCTGGTCGCCCACGCCGGGCAGGTGCACCGGGGACTCTCCACCTTCGACGGCCTCAGCGGCCAGTGGCGTCATTTCCGCGTGCCCCGCGACTCCGCCTGCCCGGTCTGCGGCGGCTGATCTCGATCTCCCCGCGAGGCGCCGCATCGGGCGCCTCCTGCCTGTCGATGCTCCAGGTTACTCGTAGGTCACCACCAGAAAGGCCAGCAGCTCGTCGTCGCTCTCATTCTCGATGACGTGATCCTGATCGGCGTGATAGTGCGCCGAATCCCCCACCGCCAGCCGGCAGTCGCTGTCGCCTGCTACTACCCGGGCGCTGCCACTCGTGATGGTCAATAATTCCCGTGTGCCCTCGAAGTGCGGCGCGCTGCGCAGGCTCGCCCGCGGTGCGATGCGCAGCTCGTAGAACTCCACGTGCTTCTCGAGGTGCAGCGGCGAGAGGGTGCGGATGCGGCATTCCCGATCGTCGCGGAACAGGTGCGTGGCGTCGTCGCCGCGCACCACCTCGATGGTGGAGGCGGTCCAGGGCTGATCGACGAGATCGCCGATGCTGAGCCCGAAGGCCTGGGCGATGCGCAGCGTCACCGCCAGGGTTGGGTTGGCGCGGCCGCGCTCGATCTGGCTCAGCATCGAGCGGCTGACGCCGCAGGCCGAAGCGAGCTGGTCCAGCGTCAGGCCGCGTCGCTTGCGCAGCTCGATGACGCGGTCGCAGAGCAGCTGGCCGCCCTGGGAGGGCGTCTTCGCCGGCGCCTCCGAGGGCGATGGCGCGTCGGGGGGCGTGGTGGTCACCGGGCACTCCTGGTGTTCAGTATGCTGGAATTTATTCTTGCATAGAGGATTTTGTCCACTATGCTGGAATTAATTCCTTCATGGTAATCATCCCGTCAGGGATTGCCAGCATGGAGGTCATTCAGGGAAGCCATTCACAACCATCAGGAGACGCTCATGAAGGCGCTGGTCAAGCGAGAGGCGGCCCCCGGGCTCTGGCTCGAGGACGTGCCCGAGCCGGAAGTCGGCATCAACGACGTGCTGGTGCGGGTCAAGCGCACCGCCATCTGCGGCACCGATCTGCATATCTACAACTGGGACACCTGGGCGCAGCAGATCATCCCGGTGCCGATGGTGGTCGGCCACGAGTTCGTCGGCGAGATCGTCGCGGTGGGCGACAACGTCAACGACTTCCACCCCGGCCAGATCGTCTCCGGCGAGGGGCACGTGGTGTGCGGGCGCTGCCGCAACTGCCTGGCGGGGCGCCGCCACCTGTGCGCCCATACCCGCGGCATCGGGGTGAATCGACCCGGCGCCTTCGCCGAGTACGTGGCGCTGCCGATGTCCAACGTCTGGGAGCATCGCCCGGGCATCGACCTGGACGTGGCGGCACTGTTCGACCCGCTGGGCAACGCCGTGCACACCGCGCTGCAGTTCGACGTGCTGGGCGAGGACGTGCTGATCACCGGCGCCGGCCCGATCGGCGCCATGGCCGCGGCAGTGTGTCGCCATGCTGGGGCGCGCCACGTGGTGGTCACCGACCTCAATCCGAACCGGCTCGCGCTGGCGGAGACGCTGGGCGCGACGCGTACCGTCAACGCTGCGGAGGAAAGCCTGGCCGACGTGCAGGCCGAGCTCGGCATGGCCGAGGGCTTCGACGTGGGGCTGGAGATGTCCGGCAGTCCGGCGGCCTTCAAGGATCTGCTGGCCAGCATGTGCCACGGCGGCAAGGTGGCGATGCTCGGGATTCCCACCGAGGAGACGGCCATCGACTGGAACACGGTGATCTTCAACATGCTGACCATCAAGGGCGTCTACGGTCGGGAGATGTACGAGACCTGGTACAAGATGTCGGTGCTGGTGGAATCGGGGATGGATATCTCGCCGGTGATCACCCACCGTCTGCCCTATACCGACTTCGAGCAGGGCTTCCAGGCCATGCTGGCCGGCGAGGCCAGCAAGGTGATTCTGGACTGGGAGTGAGAATGCCCGGCAGCGATGCGCGCCCGAGTCCGGGCGCACATCGCGTGCCGACGCTTCGGGCACTGGTAACACTCAGCGTAAAATGAAGGGAAAGACACCATGTACGGCGACTTTCAGCGGCATCTGCGCGACGAGCTCGCGGCCATCGAGCAGGCCGGCCTGACCAAGCACGAACGCGAGCTGGCGACCCCCCAGGGCGCCCATGTGGGCGTGGCGAACGACGGCGAGGTGCTCAACCTCTGCGCCAACAACTACCTGGGGCTGGCCCAGCATCCCGAGGTCCAGGCGGCCGCCAGGCAGGGGTTGGACGAGTGGGGCTACGGCCTGGCCTCGGTGCGCTTCATCTGCGGCACCCAGACCCTGCACAAGACCCTGGAGGCGAGGCTCAGCGAGTTCCTGGGCACCGAGGACACCATCCTCTATCCGTCCTGCTTCGACGCCAATGGCGGGCTGTTCGAGACCCTGCTGGGCCCCGAGGACGCGGTGATCTCCGACGAGCTCAACCATGCCAGCATCATCGACGGCGTGCGGCTGTGCAAGGCGAGCCGCTATCGCTACCGCAACAGCGACATGGCCGATCTGGAGGCCCAGCTCCAGGCCGCCGACGCCGCCGGCACGCGTTTCAAGCTGATCACCACCGACGGCGTCTTCTCCATGGATGGCTACATCGCCAAGCTCGACGAGATCTGCGATCTGGCCGAGCGCTACGGGGCCCTGGTCCACGTCGACGACTGCCACGCCACCGGCTTCCTGGGGGAGGGCGGTCGCGGCAGCCACGAGTACCGCGGCTGCCTGGGGCGGATCGATATTCTCACCGGCACCCTGGGCAAGGCCTTGGGCGGGGCCAGCGGCGGCTACACCAGCGCCCGGCGCGAGATCGTCGAACTGCTGCGTCAGCGCTCGCGGCCCTACCTGTTCTCCAATACCGTGGCGCCGCCGGTGGTGGCCGGCGCGCTCAAGGCGCTGGAGCTGGCCGGTGAGTCCCGCGAGCTGCGCGACCGGCTGAGCGACAACACCGCCTACTTCCGTCGCGGGCTCGAGGACCTGGGCTTCGAGCTGCTCCCGGGCGAGCATCCCATCGTGCCGGTGATGCTGCACGATGCGGCCCTGGCGGCGCGCTTCGCCGACGAGATGCTGAAGGAAGGCATCTACGTGATCGCCTTTTCCTACCCGGTGGTGCCCAAGGGCCGCGCCCGCATCCGCACCCAGGTTTCGGCGGCGCTGACCCGCGAGGACCTGGACGCCGCCCTGGCCGCCTTCGGGCGGGTCAAGGCCCGCCTGGAAGATGCCGCTCCGATGGCCTGATCCGCCTCGCCTCCAGGCGCCTCCCCGGAAGCGGAGGCGCTCGGCTTGCCCGGCCTCCGGGTCGTCGGAGGCCTTTTTTCGTGGCGCTTGCCGCCACGCCCTTCACCGCGGAAAATCTTTCCGCCACCCGTTTTTTCGAAGTGCAACAAGGCTTTGGGTATCATGCCGGATGGCGTCACAGGGGAATGGTAGCGTTGGTCGACTTATTTTAACGCTGTGGAGGCGCCGGAAATAAAGTGTGCATGCGCGGGCGGGGGGATTTTGGCGGCGTTATTTTCTTGACGAAATTCCATCCTGTTTTTTTTAAAATATTGATTTTATTAATATTATTTTCAGCGTTTAATATATCGTTGTTGAATACTTGACATTCATGTGGCCGATGACGTCAGAATGGATGCCATGGGTCATGCGACGTCTCCTGAAGCGTGAGCGACCTTTAGGTATGAAGTATTCAACAACAATAACAGGATGCAATGTATGAGCAGTTCCGTCTCCGACGGCCCGGCCTCGTGGTATCGCGCCTCGGTCGCCGTCGAGCTCGAGCCCTGTCGACCGCTGGAAGGGGAGGCACGGGCGGACGTGTGCGTGATCGGTGGCGGTGTCACCGGCTGTTCGACCGCTCTGCACCTGGCCGAACAGGGCTATTCGGTGGTGCTGCTGGAGGCCGGCGACGTCGGTCATGGCGCTTCTGGCCGTAGCGGCGGGCAGATCCTGCCGGGATTGGGCACCGATATCACCACCGTCCAGCAAGCCATGGGCCTGACCCGCGCGCGGGAGGTGTGGGAAATGAGCCGCGAGGCGGTGCGTCTCACCGCCGAGCTGGTCGAGCGCCACGCCATTCCCTGCGAGCTGGCCTGGGGGTATCTGCATGCCGCGGTGAAGCCGCGACATGTTAGTGAGCTCGAGGCCTTCCGTGAACAGCTGTCTCGGGACTACGGCTACGAGGCCCTCGAATGGCTCGAGGGCGATGCCCTGCGCGAGCACGTGGTCACCGATGCCTACCCAGCCGCCCTTCATGACCGCGAGGGCGGCCACCTTCACCCTCTCAACTACACCCTGGGACTGGCCCGGGCCGCGCAGCGCGCGGGAGTGCGTCTCCATCCCCGCAGTGCCGCCGTCGAGATCCGGCGTGGCCGGCCGGCCACCGTCCTCACCGAGCATGGTCGCGTGAGCGCGGACTTCGTGGTGCTGGCGGCCAATGCCTACCACCGCGACCTGGTGCCGGAGCTTTCCGGGCGCATCATGCGCGCCGCGAACTACATGATCGCCACCGCTCCGCTGAGCGAGGCGCAGGCGGCGCAGGTGCTGCCCAGAAACGATGCCCTGTCCGACGCCAACTTCGTGCTCGACTACTATCGGCTCAGCGCGGACCGTCGCTTGATTTACGGCGGTGAGGTCAGCTACGACGGTCGCGAACCTCCGCGGCTCCAATCGCGCATGGACGCCAAGATCGCCCGGCTGTTCCCGGTGCTCGAGGGCGTGCCGATCGAATATCGCTGGGGCGGCGACGTGGCGATCACCCTGAACCGGGCCCCGGATTTCGGTCGCCTGGGCGACAATCTCTACTATGCCCAGGGCTATTCCGGCCATGGCATGGCCCTGGCGGGACTGGCCGGCAAGCTGATGGCCGAGGCGATCCGCGGCCAGAGCGAGCGTTTCGATGTCTTCGCCGCCATGCCGCACCGCCAGTTCCCGGGCGGGCGAGCCCTGCGAAAGCCGCTGCTGGTGCTGGCCACCAATTTCTACAAACTGCGCGACCGGCTCTGAGGGGCCGCCGACAAGTGAAGAGGGTATCCCCATGAGCGAGACCATCACGGCGGAGATCGCCGACGAGCCGGGGCTGCGCCCGGCCGTCGAGGAACGGGATCGGGGGAGCCGCAAGGCGTCCTCGATCGAGATGCAGGGCCTGCACAAGCGCTTCGGGCGCGATACCGTGGCCCTCGACGGCGTCGACCTGGACATCCAGGCCGGCGAGTTCTTCACCCTGCTGGGGCCGTCCGGCTGCGGCAAGACGACCCTGCTGCGGATCCTCGCCGGCCTCGAGGAGCCGGATGACGGCTCACTGGTCGTGGGCGGCAAGAACGTCACCGAGGTGCCGCCCCACCGGCGCAGCGTCAACACCGTCTTTCAGTCCTACGCGTTGTTTCCGCATCTTTCGGTGCGCGAGAACCTGGCCTTCGGGCTGAAGATGCGCGGCCTGTCGGCCCATGAGCGCAACGCCAAGGTCGACGAGATCGCCCGCTTCATCAAGCTCGGCGACCTGGTCGAGCGGCGTGTCGATCAGCTCTCCGGGGGCCAGCGCCAGCGCATCGCCCTGGCCCGGGCGCTGGTCTGCGAGCCCGATGTGCTGCTGCTCGACGAGCCGCTTTCGGCGCTGGACGCCGGCCTGCGCAGCCAGCTGCAGGTGGAGTTGCTGCGGGTGCAGAAGCGTCTCGGCATGACCTTCGTGTTCGTCACCCACGACCAGGACGAAGCGATGGTCATGTCCGACCGCATCGCCGTGCTCAACGGTGGCAACATCCAGCAGGTCGGGGCGCCGCGTGACGTCTACGAACGACCGGTGAACGCCTTCGTGGCCCGGTTCATGGGACATGACAATCTCTACCCGATCAGCGCCCGCGAGGGGGAACGCCTGACCACGGCGCTGGGGACGCTCACCGTCGAGGACGCCGGTGACGGCGATCTGCTGTTGATCCGCCCCGAGACGCTCGATCTGTTGCCCGGCGAAGCCGCGGGCGACAACCACCTGACGGCGACGGTGGCCGAGCGGCTCTATCGCGGCAGCCACGCCGAGTTCCGTCTGGAGATCGGCGACACCTCCCTGCAGGCCACGGTCAGCAACCGCGGCCGTCACCTGCCCGAAGTGGGCGATACGGTGACGGTAACGGTGGCGCCGGAAGACCTGGTCACCCTGAGCGAGTGAGGAGGTGGATATGTCCTATTCCGGCGTAATGCCCTCGGCGCGCAGCCGGGCCATGGTCCGCGAGACCCGCCACCTGCTGTTCACGGTGACCCCGGGGGCGTTCTGGATCCTGCTGTTCCTGGTACTGCCGAGTGCCTATCTGATGGGCGTGGCCTTCATGACCAACGGGCCGTATGGCCTGCCGCAGATGCCGCTGTCGCTGGCGTCCTTCGAGCGCCTGGCGGGGTTCGGCTTCCTGGGCTGGAGCCCGGGCAACCTCTATACCCTGCTGCGCTCGCTGTGGCAGACCCTGGTGTCCACCGCCCTGGTGGTGGTGGTGGCCTATCCCATCGCTTACTACATCACCACCTGCCGCGAGAAGTGGCGGCCGATCCTGCTGCTCGCCGTGGTGGTGCCGTCCTGGACCAACCAGGTGATCCGCACCTTCGGCTGGATGAACCTGCTGGCGCCGGGGACTCCCCTGTCTGAGCTGGCCGAGGGGCTGGGGCTGGTCGCTCCCAACATGGGCCTGTATCCCTCCAACTTCGCGGTCACCCTGGGGCTGGTCTACAACTTCCTGCCCTTCATGGTGCTGCCGCTCTACGGCGCCTTCGAGAAGCTGGATACCGCCCAGGTGGAGGCCGCCCAGGACCTCTACGCCAGCCCGGTGCGCGCCTTCTGGCACGCCGTCTTCCCGCAGACCCTGCCGGGGCTGCTCGCGGGCATCGTGCTGGTGGCCATTCCGGCCTTCGGCATGTACGTGATCCCCGAGCTGCTGGGCGGTGGCAAGGGCATGATGCTCGGCAACCTGGTGGCCAACCAGTTCTCGGGCGGGGCCAACTGGCCGCTGGGTGCGGCCGGCGCGATCCTGATGCTGCTGGCGACCTTCATCGGACTCTACGTCATGCGTCGTCTCGGCAAGCGTCTGGGCGGCGGCGAGGAGGTGGTGATATGAGAAAGCGGACCCTGCATCGTGGCCTGACCGGTTTCTGGTGGCTGACCCTGGCCTTTCTCTATCTGCCGCTGGCGGTCGTGGTACTGTTCTCCTTCAACTCCGCCAACAGCTCGGCCAACTTCGCCGACTTCTCGCTGCGCTGGTATTTCCAGCTGCTGGGCAACGAGGAGATCCTGTCGGCCTTCGGTAACAGCCTGGTGCTGGCCATCTGCTCCTCGGTGATCGCCCTGGGGATCGGCTGCGTGTTCGGCTACGGCATGTACCGTCACCGTCATCGCAAGCTCGGCTGGCTGATCGTGCTGATCTACCTGCCCATCGTGCTGCCCGACATCGTCTTCGGCATCTCCGAGATGGCCTTCTTCGTGCAGATCCACGAATGGACCGGGCTGCTGTCGCCGGGGCTCGGCACCATGATCATCGCCCACGTGACCTTCCAGATTCCCTTCGTGGCACTGATCGTGTATTCGCGCTTCGTGGGGCTGGATCCGACGCTGTTCGAGGCCGCCAAGGACCTCTATGCGACGCCGGTCAAGCGGGTGGTGCACTTCATGCTGCCGACCCTCAAGCCGGCGTTGATATCCGCCTTCTTCCTGTCGTTTACGCTGTCGGTGGATGACTTCGTCATCAGTTTCTTTACCGCCGGACCGGAGAGCGCGACCCTGCCGATCTATATCTGGGGCGCGATCAAGAAGGGGGTCTCGCCGGAGATCAACGCCATCGCCGCGTTGATGATCTTTGCCGTGGCCGCGGCCGCCATCCTGAGTCTGGCATTCAGCCGTCGTCGGCCGTCCTGAGCCGGCATCATCACCTAGGGAACGAAGGAGAGCCACCCATGAAGTTCAACAAGATCGCCATGGCCCTGTCGCTGGGCGGGCTCGCGCTCGCCGGCCAAGCCCAGGCCGAGGAGGGCAAGCTCTACCTCTTCAACTGGACCGAGTACATGGACCCGGCCATCATCGAGGCGTTCGAGGACGAGTACGACGTCGAAGTGGTGCAGAACTACTTCAACTCGTTGCCGGAAATGTTCGCCAAGCTCAACGCTGGCGGGGCCTCGCAGTACGACATCATCGTGCCGTCCAACTACTACATTCCGCGCCTGATCAAGACCGGTCTGGTCCAGGAGCTCGACACGTCGAAACTGTCCCACCTCGACAACGTCATGTCGCAGTTCCAGGACCCGTCCTACGATCCCGGTAGCCGGTACTCGGCCCCCTACCAGTGGGGCACCACCGGTATCATCTACAACGCCGAGACCTTCCCGGACGCGCCCAAGAGCTGGTCGCTGCTGTTCGACCCCGAGGTCAACGGTGACTATCCCTTCGCCCTGATCGGCGACGGCCAGGTCGGCATGGGCGGCGCCTGCGCCTTCCTGGGTCACGGCTACGACTGCACCGGCCTGGACGCCTGGCGCGAGGCGGCGCAGCTGATGATCGAGACCAAGGGTCGCAACACCTTCAGCGGCTTCTCCGATGGCACCCCGGCGCTGCAGCAGCTGTCCCGTGGCGTGATCCATGCCGGCATGTCCTACAACGGGGACTACTTCTTCTACAAGAGCGAGAACCCCGAGGCCTTCGAACACCTCGAGTTCATGATTCCCGACGAGGGCGCCGAGATGTGGGTCGACGCCATGATGATCCCGTCCGGAGCCCCCAACCCGGATCTGGCCCACAAGTTCATCGACTTCATCCTCGATGCCGAGATCGGTGCCCAGCTCTCCAACTACAACTACTACGCGAGCCCCAATGCCGCGGCCGAGCCCTATCTCGACAGCGTGTTGACCCAGCCGCCGATCATGCCGTCCGACGAGGACATGGATCGACTGCTGTTCACGCCGAGTCTCGAGGGCGAGCAGCTGCAGACCTTCCAGCAGCTGTGGTCCGAGGTCAAGGCGCGGTGAGACGACGGACCCCGGCCGGGTGGCCGGGGTCCCAGCTCCAGAGCAAGGAAACCCCATGAGTAACCGTCAGGAACACCCCAATTTCAACGACTGGTTCCAGACCCGCGGCATTACCGAGGTCGAATGCCTGGTCTCCGACCTCACCGGTATCCTCAAGGGCAAGATCATGCCCGCTGGCAAGTACCTGGGCGGCGGTCGCCCGCGATTGCCGGACTCGATCTTCATCCAGACCGTCACCGGTGGCTATCCCGATGACGAGGACAGCCACTTCTGGAATCCCGCCGAACGGGACATGGAGCTGGTGCCCGACCCCGGCGCCATCTACATGGTCCCCTGGGCAGACGATGCGACGGCCCAGATCATCCATGACTGCTACTATCTGACCGGCGAGCCGGTGGAACTGTCGCCGCGTCATGTGCTCAAGCGGGTGCTGTCGCTCTACGAGGACCGGGGCTGGAAACCGGTGGTGGCGCCGGAGGTCGAGTTCTTCCTGGTCAAGACCAATACCGACTCCGACTATCCGCTGGAGCCGCCGGTGGGTCGCAACGGTCGCCAGGAGAGCAGCCGCCAGTCGTTCTCCATCGATGCGGTCAACGAGTTCGACCCGCTGTTCGAGGAGATGTACGACTACTGTGATGCCATGGACCTCGACCTGGACACCCTGATCCACGAGGAGGGGGCCGGCCAGATGGAGGTCAACTTCCAGCACGGCGACCCGCTGAAGCTGGCCGACCAGGTGGTGATGTTCAAGCGCACCCTGCGCGAGACCGCCCTGCGCCACGGCATGTACGCGACCTTCATGGCCAAGCCGATGGCCAATGAGCCGGGCAGCTCGATGCACCTGCACCAGAGTCTGGTGGGCATCGAGGGCGACAACCTGTTCGCCGGGGAAGACGGCAGGCCCAGCCGTCTGTTCCAGCAGTTCATCGGCGGCCTGCAGCGTTACCTGCCGGCGGCGATGCCGCTGATGGCGCCCAACGTCAACTCCTACCGCCGGCTGATGCGCACCGAGACCAGCGGCTCGGCGCCGATCAACGTCGAGTGGGGCACCGACAACCGCACCGTGGGCCTGCGGGTGCCGGTCTCGCCGCCCGAGGCGACTCGCGTCGAGAACCGCCTGGCCGGGGCCGACGCCAATCCCTACCTGGTGATGGCGGCGTCGCTGGCCTGCGGCTATCTCGGCATGCTCAACCAGCTCGAGCCTCGCCCGGCCGTGGTGGGTTCGGCCTGGGCCGGCGGGCACAAGCTGCCCGACGACATCGGGCCGGCGCTGGACCTGCTGCATGACTGCCCCGAGCTGGCCGAGATGCTCGGCGAGCGTTTCACCCACAGCTATCTGGCCGTCAAGCGGGCCGAGCATCGGGAATACTTCCAGGTGATCAGTTCCTGGGAGCGTGAGCATCTGCTGTTGCGCGTCTAGGGGTTACCACAAGAAGGGCGGGTGACAGGCCCGCCCGATCCTATGGCAAGGAGGCGATTCATGAGGCACTTCATTCTGGCCGGCGTGACCGGCCTCGGTCTGCTGGCTGCCGGCCCTCTGGCCGTCGCCGAGGAGGGCAAGCTTCGCCTCTTCAACTGGACGGACTACATGGCGCCCTCGATCATCGAGGGGTTCGAAGCCGAAACGGGCATCGAGGTCGTCCAGAACTACTACAACTCGAATGCCGAGCTGTTATCGAAGCTGACCGCCGGGGGAGATGCCCAGTATGACCTGGTCGTGCCCTCGGACTATTTCGTGCCCCGGCTCATCGATGCCGGCCTCATCCAGCCACTGGTGCCGGAAGGGGAGGCCCTGGAGGGCCGCGACAACATCCTGGAGGAGTTCCTTACCCCGTCTTTCGACCCCGAAGGGCGCTTCACCGTGCCTTATCAGTGGGGGGTGACGGGGGTGGTCTACAACGCCGAGACCTTCCCCGACCCCGCGCCCAGCTGGTCGCTGCTCTATGATCCGGAGGTCAACGACGCCTATCCCTTCGCCCTGCTCAAGGGCGACGCCCAGTTTACCTTCGGCACCCTCTGCGCTTTCCAGGGGGCGGGCTTCGACTGCGTGGGCGAGGCGCCCTGGGTGGCGGCGGCACATGGCCTGATCGAGACCCGCCGACGGGACAACTTCGTCGGCTTCGTCGATGCGACGGCGGCCATCGAGCAGGTGGCCTCCGGCGTGATCCATGCCGGCGTTGCCTATAACGGCGATGTCGCGGCCAAGCGTGCGGCGGATCCCGAGCTCTATGGCCATCTCGGCTTCTTCGTGCCCGAAGAGGGCTCCCAGCGATGGGTGGACGTGATGGCCGTGCCGGCGCATGCCCCCAACCCTCATGCGGCCAGGGCCTTCATCGAGTATCTGCTGCGCCCCGAGGTGGCGGCTCGCCTGTCCAACCACAACTTCTACACCACACCCAACGAGGCGGCGCTGCCTCTGGTGGATCCGGCCTTGCGCGAGCCACCGGTCATGCCCGCGGCCGAGACGCGACAGCACCTGTCCTTCACTCCCTCGGTGAGCGGCGAGCAGCTGCAACTGCTTCAGCAGCTGTGGAGCGATGCCCGCAGCCGCTGACGTCGTGGCGTCCCTCGTGTGCGTCCAGGCGCCGGTCATGCCGGCGCCTTCTTGCATTCTAGAGGGTCAGGTGGAAAGAAAAGCATGGCTTGTGATTGGAATTTTACGCGATTGCGCCGTAATATTGGCTCCAGTGTGTTAAATAAAATAACCATCTGGAGGCTCTATGCGCGTCTCGAACGAAACCGAACACGTCGGCTCCTGGTACGCCGCCACCGCCAATTCGGCCCCTGAGCGACCCGCCCTGGAGGGGGAAACGAGCTGTGACGTCTGCGTGGTGGGCGCGGGCTTCTCCGGCATCTCCGCGGCCCTTCACCTGGCCGAGAAGGGCCTCAAGGTGGTGGTACTGGAAGCCGCTCGGGTCGGCTTTGGCGCCTCCGGGCGCAACGGCGGCCAGATCGTCAACAGCTACAGCCGCGACATGGACGTCATCGAGGAGAAGTACGGCGACGGGACGGCACGGGCGCTGGGCGACATGGCCTTCGAGGGCAATCGCATCATCCGCGAGCGGATCGCGCGCTACGGCATCGACTGCGACCTGCGCGACGGTAACCTCTTCGCCGCCTGCAATGCCAAGCAGATGAAGGGGCTGGTGGAGCACAAGGCGCTGTGGGAGCGCTACGGCCATCGCGAGCTGGAACTGCTCGACGGTCAAGACGTGAAGCGCGAGGTGGGCACCGAGCGCTATGTGGGCGCGCTGGTCGATCACTCCGGCGGGCACC
Organism: Halomonas sp. HG01; assembly: GCF_000968715.2. NCBI lineage: Bacteria > Pseudomonadati > Pseudomonadota > Gammaproteobacteria > Oceanospirillales > Halomonadaceae > Halomonas > Halomonas sp. HG01. The sequence goes on from NZ_CP022134.1 coordinate 1,119,130, forward strand.
TCCATCCGCTCAACCTGGTGCTTGGCCAGGCCGCCGCCATCGAGTCCCTGGGCGGCGTGATCCACGAGCAGACGCCGGTGACGGCCATCGAGCATGGCCAGCCGGTGCGCCTGGCCACACCCAGCGGCACGGTCATCGCCGAGCGCGTGGTGATGGCCGGCAATGCCTATCACCAGGGCATCATGCCGGCGCTGGAGGGCAAGTCGATGCCCTGCGGTACCCAGATCATCACCACCGAGCCGCTGGACGAGGCGCGCGCCCGGGCGCTGCTGCCCAATAACCTGGCGGTCGAGGACTGCAACTACCTGCTCGACTATTTCCGCCTGACCGCCGATAACCGGCTGATCTACGGTGGCGGCGTCAATTACGGTGGCCAGGACCCGGCCGACATCGAGGCGGTGATCCGGCCCAAGATGCTCAAGACCTTCCCGGGCCTGGCGGACGTGAGCGTCGACTATGCCTGGAGCGGCACCTTCCTGATGACGCTCAACCGGCTGCCGCAGTTCGGCGTGATCAACGACAACGTCTATTACGCCCAGGGCTATTCGGGCCACGGCGTGACCTGCACCCACCTGGCCGGTCGTCTGATCGCCGAGGCCATGACCGGACGCGAGGAGCGCTTCGATGCCTTCGCCGGACTGCCGCACCTGCCGTTCCCGGGCGGGCGGATGCTGCGCGTGCCGCTTTCGGCCATGGGCGCCTGGTACTACGAGACGCGCGATCGCCTGGGCATCTGAGGGGGCACCTGCGTCGCGATGACGCCATGGCAGGCATGCTACCCAGCCCGCTGTCGCCGCTCGCCGACGGTGGCGCAGCAAGTGTGAAACCTCTTCGACCGGTCTGGAGCCGCAGACGCGGACGGTCGATACTGTCGGGCACCGGTGCGGGGCGGGAAGCCCCGCCCGCCATCGCAACCGCTGGAGCAGTGTTCCAGGATTCCAGCGAGCGGCGTGACGAGCGCCCGACGAGAGGTAACGAACATGAGCAAGTCGATCGTGGTGGGCAGCGTCCTGGCGGTACTGGGCCTCGGCGGCATGGCCTTCGGCGCCTGGCAGGTCCAGGAAAGCCGTCAGCCCCAGTTCGCCGATATCACCGGCGTGGAACCCCTGACCCGCACCGTGGAGACCCCGCGCGAGGTGTGCGAGAACGTGGTGGTGCAGCGCCAGGCGCCGACCCGCGATCCGCACAGCGTGGTCGGCACGGCGGCCGGCGCCATCGTCGGCGGGCTGCTGGGCAATCAGGTCGGCGGCGGCAGCGGCAAGAAGATCGCCACCGTGGCCGGTGCCATCGGCGGTGGCCTCGCCGGCCGCGAGGTTCAGCAGCGGGTCGAGGCCGGCCAGACCGTCTCCACCACCGAGCAGCGCTGCCACACCGTCACCGATTCCCACCAGGAGACCACCGGTTACGAGGTCAGCTGGCGCTATGACGGCCAGTCGCACACCAGCCGGCTGGACCAGCGCCCCCAGGGCGAGACGGTGCGCGTCGTGAACGGCGAGCCGCAGTGGGGCGAGCCCCGCAGCCAGAGCTGATGGGTCTCCGACGTGCGGCAGGTGCCGGCACTAAGTCAGGAACGGCAGGAAACAACAGACAGAAGGGCCGCCCCATTGGGGCGGCCCTTCTGCGTTGTGCCTGCTCCGCGGAGCGGGGCGACCCGTGTCAGCCCGCCTTGCGGGCCTGTTGCTCGGCCAGCCGCTCCACGGCCTGGCGGGCCACCGGTTCCAGGCCGCCGGCGTCGGGCTCGTCGAGGCAGGCGACGATGCGCTGCTTCATGGCTCGGGCCCAGAACTTCTCCAGGTGGCTGCAGACGCCTTCCACGGCCTCGGCTTCCTCGCGGCCGCCGCTCAGGTTGGTGGCAATCTGATTGACCATATGCACCAGGGTCTCGCCTTGATCGTGCGACATGCTCTGCTCCTCAACAACCTTGGGCCCGCGCCGACGAGGCGTCGACGGGGCGATGATAGATCAGATGGCGGCCGGGACGGGCGAAGCCGACCAGCAGCAGCCCGGCCTGCTCGGCCTGTTCCACCGCCAGCGAGGTGGCCGCCGAGACGGCCACCAGAGCGCCGATGCCGGCGCTGGCGCTCTTGTGCACCATCTCGTAGCTGGCGCGACTCGAGACCAGGGCGAAGCCGCCGTCGCTGGGGCCGCCCTCCCGGGCCAGGGCGCCGATCAGCTTGTCGAGGGCGTTGTGGCGTCCCACGTCCTCGCGCGCCAGCCGCACGCGGCCGTCGGCCTCGCACCAGGCGGCGGCATGGGTGGCCCCGGTGGCCGCCTGCAGCACCTGGTGATCGGCGAGGGCCCCGAGGGCCTGCTGGATGGCGTCGTCGTCGAGCGCCGGGGCCCGGACCCGCGGAATCGGGCGGATCGCCTGATCCAGCGCCTCGGTGCCGCACAGACCGCAGCCGGTGCGGCCGGCCAGGCTGCGACGGCGCTCCTTGAGCTCCGCCAGCCGCTGGCTGGCGATGCTCAGCTGTACCGTCAGCCCGCCGGGCTCCTCGTGTACCTCCAGGTCGTAGCACTCGTGGGGGTGTGAGAGGATGCCCTCGGTGAGGCTGAAGCCCAGCGCGAACTCCTCGAGGTCGGCGGGGCTGGCCATCATTACCGCGTGGGAGATGCCGTTGTAGACCAGCGCCACCGGCACCTCCAGTGCCAGGGCGTCGTCGACCGCGTCGGCGTCCCGGCCCGACGCACCGCGGTGGACCTCCACGCGCCTGTGCGTCAGGGGAGGGGCGCCGTCGCCGGGCGATGGCGTCCCTCGACGGCTCATGAGGCGGCGTCCCTGGCCGTGGCCAGGTATTCGCGCTGCTGACGGTCGACCTCATCGAAGCGGCGCTGCCACTGCGACGGCTGGCTGACCTTCTCGACCTGCACCGCGGTCACCTTGTACTCGGGGCAGTTGGTGGCCCAGTCGGAGCTGCTGGTGGTGATCACGTTGGCGCCGCTGCCCGGGTGGTGGAAGGTGGTGTAGACCACGCCCGGCTGCATGCGCTCGCTGAGCCGCGCCCGCAGCACCGTCTGGCCGGAGCGGCTGGTGATGCCCAGCCAGTCGCCGTCCTGGATGCCGCGCACCTCGGCGTCGGAGGGGTGCAGCTCCAGCACGTCCTCGTCATGCCACACCTGGTTGTCGGTGCGCCGGGTCTGGGCGCCGACGTTGTACTGGGATAGGATCCGCCCGGTGGTCAGCAGCAGCGGGAAGCGGCGATTGGCGCGCTCCTCGGTGGCCACGTACTCGGTGATCGCGAAGCGGCCGCGGCCGATCGGGAAGTCCACCTCGTGCATGGTCGGGGTGCCCTCGGGATGCTCTTCGTTGCACGGCCACTGCAGGCTGCCGAGCTCGTCGAGCTTGTCGTAGCTGACCCCGGAGAAGGTCGGCGTGAGCCGCGCGATCTCGTCCATGATCTCGGACGGATGCGTGTACTCCATCGGGTAGCCGAGTGCACGCGCCAGGTCGACGGTGACCTCCCAGTCGGCCTTGCCGGCCACCGGCGGCATCACCTTGCGCACGCGATTGATGCGGCGCTCGGCGTTGGTGAAGGTGCCGTCCTTCTCCAGGAAGCTCGAGCCCGGCAGCAGCACGTGGGCGTACTTGGCGGTCTCGTTGAGGAAGATGTCCTGGACGATCAGGCAGTCCAGCGAGCGCAGCGCCGCCTCCACGTGCTGGGTGTCGGGGTCCGACTGGGCGATGTCCTCGCCCTGCACGTAGAGCGCCTTGAAGCTGCCCTCGATGGCGGCGTCGAACATGTTGGGGATGCGCAGGCCCGGCTCGTCATCGAGCTTGACGCCCCAGGCATCCTCGAAGCGGCCGCGCGCCGCGACGTCGGCGACGTGCTGGTAGCCCGGCAGCTCATGGGGGAAGGAGCCCATGTCGCAGGAGCCCTGGACGTTGTTCTGGCCGCGCAGCGGGTTCACGCCCACGCCCTCGCGGCCGATGTTGCCGGTGGCCAGCGCCAGGTTGGCGATGCCCATCACCATGGTCGAGCCCTGGCTGTGCTCGGTGACGCCCAGGCCGTAGTAGATGGCGCCGTTGCCGGCGGTGGCGTAGGTGCGCGCGGCGTGGCGCACGGCCTCGGCGGACACGCCGGTGATCGCCTCGGTGGCCTCCGGGGAGTGGCGCTCCTCGCTGATGAAATCACGCCAGGCGCGATACGCCTCGGTGTCGCAGCGCTTGGCGATGAAGTCGTGATCCTCGAGGCCCTCGGTGACGACCACGTGGGCCAGGGCGTTGACCAGCGCCACGTTGGTGCCCGGGCGCAGCGGCAGGTGCTGGGCATCCTCGAGGTGAGGCGTCTTGAGCAGGTCGATGCGCCGCGGGTCGGCGACGATCAGCGAGGCGCCCTGGCGCAGGCGCTTTCGCATCAGCGAGCCGAACACCGGGTGGGCGTCGGTGGGGTTGGCGCCGATCACGATGATGGCGTCGGCTTCCATCACCGAGTCGAAGGTCTGGGTGCCGGCGGACTCGCCCAGGGTGGTCTTCAGGCCGTAGCCGGTGGGCGAGTGGCAGACCCGGGCGCAGGTGTCGGTGTTGTTGTTGCCGAAGGCCGCGCGGATCAGCTTCTGCACCAGGTAGGTTTCCTCGTTGGTGCAGCGCGAGGACGTGATGCCGCCGATGCTCTCGCGGCCGTGCGCGTCCTGGATCGCCGTGAGGCGCTTGGCGGCGAAGGAGATCGCCTCGTCCCATTCGACCGGGCGCCAGGGCTGGTCGATGGCATCGCGGATCATCGGCGAGGTGATGCGGTCCGGATGGGTCGCGTAGCCGAAGGCGAAGCGGCCCTTGACGCAGGAGTGGCCGTGGTTCGCGTCGCCGCCCTTGTAGGGCACCATGCGCACCAGCTGGTCGCCCTTCATCTGGGCCTCGAAGGAGCAGCCGACCCCGCAGTAGGCACAGGTGGTGATCACGCTGTGCTCGGGCTGGCCGGCGTCGATGACGCTCTTCTCCATTAGCGTCGAGGTCGGGCAGGCCTGGACGCAGGCGCCGCAGGACACGCACTCGGAGTCCATGAAGGCCTCGTCCTGGCCGGCGGCCACCGTCGAGTCGAAGCCGCGGCCGTCGATGGTCAGCGCGAAGGTGCCCTGCACCTCCTCGCAGGCCCGCACGCAGCGCGAGCAGACGATGCACTTGCTGGGATCGAAGCTGAAGTAGGGGTTGGAGTGGTCGGTCTCGGCGGCCAGGTGGTTCTCGCCTTCGAAGCCGTAGCGCACCTCGCGCAGGCCCACCGCGCCGGCCATGTCCTGCAGCTCGCAGTCGCCGTTGGCCGGACAGGTCAGGCAGTCCAGCGGGTGGTCGGAGATGTAGAGCTCCATGATGTTGCGCCGTAGCTTGGCCAGCCGGTCGTTCTGGGTGGTGACCTTCATGCCCGCGGCGACCGGGGTGGTGCAGGCCGCCGGCGTGCCGCGCTTGCCCTCGACCTGGACGGCGCACAGCCGGCAGGAGCCGAAGGCTTCCAGGCTGTCGGTGGCGCACAGCTTGGGAATGTTGATATCGGCCAGGGCCGCGGCGCGCAGCACCGAGGTGCCCTCGGGCACGGTGATCTCGACGCCGTCGATCTCGAGGCTCACCGGGGCCGCGTCGGCGGCGGGGGCCGGCGTGCCGAGGTCCTTTTCGTGCTGGCTGGGGTCGAAGTGCTGAATCATGAGCGGTCTCCTTCCGGCGCGCGCTGGAAGTCGTCGGGGAAGTATTTCAGGGCGCTCTGCACCGGGAAGGGCGTCATGCCGCCCATGGCGCACAGTGACCCGTCTTCCATGGTCTCGCAGAGCTCGCCGAGGAGCTCGAGGTTGGCGTCGCGGTTCTCGTTGGCACGGATGCGGTCGATGACCTCCACGCCGCGGGTCGAGCCGATGCGGCAGGGCGTGCACTTGCCGCAGGATTCGACCTTGCAGAACTCCATCGAGAAGCGGGCCTGCTCGGCCATGTCCACGCTGTCGTCGAACATCACCACGCCGCCGTGGCCGACGCCCGCGCCGACCTCGGCGAAGGTCTCGTAGTCCAGCGGCATGTCCCACTGGTTCTCGGGCAGGTAGGCGCACAGCGGGCCGCCGACCTGCACCGCGCGCAGCGGGCGACCGCTGGCGGTGCCACCGCCGAACTCTTCCATCAGGGTGCGCAGGGTGGTGCCGAAGGCCAGCTCGACCAGACCGCCGCGCTGGACGTTGCCGGCCAGCTGCAGCGCCAGGGTGCCGCGGGAGCGGCCCATGCCGTGGTTGGCGTAGGCCTGTGCGCCCTCGGCGAGGATGAAGGGCACGGCGGCCAGCGACAGCACGTTGTTGACCACGGTGGGGCGGCCGAACAGGCCCTCGATGGCCGGCAGCGGCGGCTTGAAGCGGACCAGGCCGCGCTTGCCTTCGAGGCTCTCCAGCAGCGAGGTCTCCTCGCCGCAGATGTAGGCGCCGGCGCCCAGGCGCACTTCCAGATGGAAGGCGCGGCCGCTGCCCTGGAGGTCGTCGCCCAGGTAGCCGGCGGCCTCGGCGCGCGCGATGGCGTCGTCGAGGATCTCCTTGGCCAGCGGGTACTCGGAGCGCAGGTAGATGTAGCCCTGGGTGGCGTTCACGGCGAGCCCGGCGATGGCCATGCCCTCGATCAGCACGTAGGGGTCGCACTCCATGATCAGGCGGTCGGCGAAGGTGCCGGAGTCGCCCTCGTCGGCGTTGCAGACGATGTACTTCTGGTCCGCCGGGGTGTCGAGCACCGTCTGCCACTTGATGCCGGTGGGGAAGGCCGCGCCGCCGCGGCCGCGCAGGCCGGAGGCCTTGACCTCCTCGACGATGTCCTGGGGCTCGAGCGCCAGCGCGGCCTCGAGGCCGCGGAAGCCGTCGTGGGCCTTGTAGTCATCGACCGACAGCGGATCGGTCACGCCGATGCGGGCGAAGGTCAGGCGCTGCTGGCGGGCGAGATAGGGGATCGACTCGGTCGGCCCCTGGGCCAGCGCGTGGCCGTCACGACCCTCGAGCAGGCCCTCATCGAGCAGCGACGGCACGTCGGCGGGCGTCACCGGGCCATAGGCGACGCGGCCGGCGGGGGTCTCGACCTCGACCAGCGGCTCGAGCCAGGCCAGGCCGCGGGAGCCGTTGCGCACCACGGTCAGCTCGAGGCCACGCCGTTCGGCCTCGCGCTCCAGGCGCGTGGCGACGGCGTCGGCGCCCAGCGAGAGGGCGGTGGTATCACGGGGAACGAAGACGCGGACGCTCATCCGAGCACCTCCAGCGGCTGGGTGCGGAGTTCATCGACCAGGGCATCGAAGCTCTCGGGCGTCACGCGGCCGAGGATCTGGTCGTCGACGCGGACCGATGGGCCGCAGGCGCAGTTGCCCAGGCAGTAGACGGCCTCGAGGGTGATCTCGCGGTCGGCGGTGGTCTGGTGGTAGCCGACGCCGAGGGTGGCCTTGGCATGGGCTTCCAGGGTGCGGGCACCGCGGGCCTGACAGGCCTCGGCGCGGCACACCTGGACCACATGGCGCCCCGGCGGCGAGGTGCGGAAATGGTGGTAGAAGCTGATCACCCCGTGCACCTCGGCGCGGGTGAGGCCCAGCGATTCGGCGATGATCGGCACCGCGCCTTCGGGCACATGGTCGAAGCGGTCCTGAAGGGCGTGCAGGATCGGCAGCAGGGCGCCGGGCTTGTGCTTCAGGGCGTCGATCTCGGCCTGGACCGCCTGGGGCGTCCACTCTCGGGAATCGTTCATCGAGTACCCCTGGTTATCATTGTAGCTGGCTTTTAAATATGCACGCTTCTTCATATTTTGGGCGGGGCGTGCGTCACGGTCGCGGTAAAGCTAGCATTGGTGTTTCCATGGCGAAATATGAAACTTACTTCACATGAAGCGTATCCGCATCACGCCGGCCTGGTACTTCAGCGACGAGGCCGGTAACCAGCTCGATCCCAAGCTGTTCGGCCTGCTCGAGGCGGTGCATCGCCACGGCAAGCTCACCCAGGCCGCCGAGGCTGTCGGTATCTCCTATCGCCATGCCTGGAACCTGCTCAACAAGTGGGGCGAGTTCTTCGGCATCGCCCTGGTCGACCTCGAGCGTGGCAAGGGTGCACGACTGTCGCCACTGGGCGAGAAGCTGCTGTGGGCCGAGCAGCGGGTGATTGCCCGACTGGGGCCGCAGTTGGAGAGCCTGGGCTCCGAGCTCAACCTCGCCATCCAGCAGACCCTCGAGGGCGTCAAGCCGGTGCTGCGGCTCTATGCCACCCACGGCTATGCCGTGGAGCTGCTCCCGGCCTATCTCGATGAGCTGCGCCTCGATCTCCAATATTGTAGTTCCCGTGAGGCCCTCTCGGCGCTGCATCGCGGGGCCTGCGATCTGGCCGGTTTCCACCTGCCGCGGGGGGAGGTCGGCAAGCGGGTGAGCCGCGGCTATCGAGACCTGCTCAAGCCGCGCAGCTATCGCGTCATCCGCTTCATCACCCGACGCCAGGGGTTGATCGTGGCGCCGGGAAATCCATTGGGTGTCAAAGGGTTGAACGATCTGGCCAAGGGCGAGGTGCGCTTCATCAATCGCCAGGTGGGGTCGGGCACCCGGGCGCTGCTGGACGGCCTCCTCGAGGGCGAAGGGCTCGCGACGCGGCGCATCCGCGGCTATGAACTCGAGGAATACACCCACTCGGCGGTGGCGGCCTATGTCGCTGCCGGCATGGCAGAGGTCGGTTTCGGGGTGGAGGCGGCGGCGCGGCGCTTCGGTCTCGACTTCGTGCCGCTGGCGCTGGAGGACTATCTGCTGGTCGGTCATCGGCGCAGCCTGGCGGAGCCCAAGCTGCAGTCGCTGTGTCAGGTGATCGCCGGCGAGGCGTTTCAGGCGGCGGTGGCGGAGCTGCCGGGCTATCGGCCGGATCGCTGCGGCCAGGTGGAGGGCATCGAGTCGCTGCTGCCGGATTGACGCACGCGGCGCCGGGCGGCGCCGCGTGACAGGCCTTGTTCAGGTCAGGCTCAGGTCAGGACATGGCCCAGCGCCAGGAAGCCGCCGGCGGTGATCAGGGCGCCGATCAGCGCGTAGGGGAACTGGGTCAGGCCGTGCTGCATCGGCAGGCAGCCGCTGCCCTGTGAGGACAGCACCGAGGAGTCGGAGAAGAAGCAGGCGTGGCTGCCGAAGCTCGAGGCCGACAGCAGGGCACCCACCACCAGCGGCATCGGGGCATCCATGTGCTGGGCCATGGGGACCACGATGGGGATCGAGATCACGAACACGCCCCAGGAAGAGCCCGTGGCGAACACCACTACCGCCATGGACACGAACACCAGGACGGGCAGCAGCGCCGGCGTCAGATAGGGGGCGAGGGCATCGATCATGAACTGGGTCATGCCCAGCTGGTCGTTGACCTCGCGCAGCACGAAGCCCACGGCGACGATGGCCAGCGGCAGCATCATGGTACGGAAGCCGTCCATGATGCCGTCCATCAGGCTGGCGAAGGTCGCCAGGCGCTGGATGAGGTAAAGCACCAGGGTGAACAGGGTGGCGACCATCACGCCCTTGAGCAGGTCGATCTCGAAGTAGGCGCTGGCACCGATCAGTACCGCCATGGGGGCGAGGAAGTTGAACACGCCGCGCCACGGCGACTGGTTGGGCGTCGTCTCCCCCAGGGCTTCGTCCGGGGCGCCGTCGGGGATCGGCTGGCCGGCCCGGGCCCGGGCTTCGGCGGCCTTCATCGGGCCGATGTCGGGCAGCTTGCCGCTGGCCACCAGCACCACCAGGCCCATGGCCACCCAGCCGTAGAGCATGAACGGGATCGATGCGATGTAGAGTCCCATGCCGGGGCCGTCGGTGGCGCCGTTGGTTTTCAGCAGTTCGGCGAAGTACACCGCCCAGGTGGAGATCGGCACCAGGATGCAGATCGGCGCCGCCGTGGAGTCGACGATATAGGCCAGCTTCTCGCGGGAGACGCCGAAGCGGTCGGTGAGACGCTTCATGGCCGCCGAGGTTGCCAGGGCGTTCAAGTAGTCGTCGATGAAGATCAGCACGCCCAGCAGCGCGGTGCTGAGCATCGACTGACGGCGCGTCTTGACCAGCCGGGTCATGACGTGACTGAAACTCAGGGTGCAGCCGGACTTCTCGAGCATGGCGATGAAGCCGCCCATCAGGCCGCAGACCAGGATCAGCCAGGCGATGGTCTCGTTCATCATCACCGACAGCGAGATGTCGGCCAGCTCGCCGACGAAGTCCTCCGGCTGCAGCATGATCAGGCCGGACAGCGCGCCGATGGCCAGCGCCTCGAGGGTGCGGTGCGTGGCAATGGCCACCACCAGCACGATCAGCGAGGGGACCAGGCTGGCCCAGCCGTAGTCGCTGCCGGGGTCGTGGGTCAGCGTCAGCGCGGTGACCGTGCCCAGCACGGCCAGCACCAGCAGCAGGGTGCGGCCGGTACCGTCCCGGGCCGGCAGCGAGGGTGAGAAGGGGTGGGTGGTGCTCATGACGACCTCCATCTTGTGGTGTTGTGAGGTTCGGCAGGCGCGAGGCGAGCCTTGGGTCGTTGTGATCGTTGCCGGCGCGACCGTGCCGCGTCCCCGCGGGCGGTGATGCCGCCCACGGTCGAAGGTGGAAGGATGGCTTTCCTGCTCAGACGTGGCGCAGGTACCAGTCGTATTCCAGCTTGCTGACCGCCTGCATGGCCTGGTCGCGCTCGGCACGGCGGTTGGCGAGGAAAACGCGCAGGAACTGTGGTCCCAGGGCTTCGGTGAGCGCCTTGCTCTCCTCGAGCAGGTCCAGGGCCTGGCTCCAGCTGTTGGTCAGGCTGGGGGCGACCTGGTCGTAGGCATTGCCGGTGATCGCCGGCGGAGGCGTCATTTGCTGGTGCAGGCCGTGTTCGATGGCCGCCAGCAGGGTGGCGACCAGCAGGTAGGGGTTGGCGTCGGCGCCGGCCACGCGGTGCTCCAGGCGCCGTGCGGCGTTGGGGCCGGAAGGAATGCGCACCGCCACCGAGCGGTTGTCGAAGCCCCAGGTCGGCGCCATGGGCACGTAGAGGCCGGGCTGGAAACGGCGGAAGGAGTTGAGGTTGGGCGCGAACAGGGCCATCGAGGCGGGCATCATCGCCAGCAGCCCGGCCACCGCCTGCTTGAGCCGGGGGGTGCCCAGCGGGTCGCCGTCTTCGGCGGCAAAGACGTTGTGCCCGCTCTCGTCGAGCAGGCTGATATGCACGTGGGTGCCGTTGCCGGCCTCGTCCCCGTATGGCTTGGCCATGAAGGTGGCCTCGAAGCCGTGCCGCAGGGCGATGCCCTTGATCAGGCGCTTGAGCAGCACGGCGCTATCGCAGGCCGCCAGGGCATCGTCGCAGTGAATCAGGTTGATCTCGAATTGACCGGGGGCGCATTCCTTCAGGGCGGTATCCAGCGGGAGGGCCTGGGTCTCGGCGGCGGTGTGCACCTCCTCCAGGAAGTCCGCGTATTCGTCGAGCTCGCTGATCGAGTAGAGCTGGCTATGCGTGGCGCGCTCGCCCGTCGCCGGTGAACAGGGCGGCTGCACCATGCCCAGTTCGTTTCGGCTGCGATCCACCAGGTAGAACTCCATTTCCACCGCCACCACCGGGGTGAGGCCTTCCCGCTTCAGCCGTTCGAGCACGCCGGCGAGCAGCTGACGCGGGTCGACGGGGTACGGGCCGCCGTTGCTGTCTTCCATGGTCATCAGCAGCTGCGCCTGGCGGCCATCGCGCAGCCAGGGCGTCGGCATCAGGGTGCCCGGCACGGGGCGGCAGACGCGGTCGCCGTCGCCGGTGTCCAGTCCTAGCCCCGTGGCTTCCACCGTGTTGCCGAGAATGTCCAGAGCGAAGACCGAGGCCGGCAGGTTGATGCCGTGCTCGAAGGCCTTCTCCAGGTTGTCGTGGGGGATGCGCTTGCCGCGTATCACGCCGTTGAGGTCGCTGATCAGCAGATCGATGCTGGTGACCTCGGGGTGGCGGGCCAGGAAGTCGCGGGCTTCGTCGACGGGGTAAGAGGGCATGATGACACCTGTTTTTAGGATGTTGGCATGGTCGTCATCATTGGTGTTCTTCGCTTTTGTTGTCAAATTTTTTACGTTTATGGCGCTTTTGACAATGTGGTGATTTCCGTATTTTTGATTTTTATCTCAATAATATCAGTGTGTTGTGATTTATTTTCTGATGCTGTCGCTTTCGTCGGGTTGGCAAGATTAAGCAACCAAGATATGTTGAGCAAACCATAACAACTTTCTGTCCTGTCGTTTCGAGGAGGCTGCCATGCAGAGCCGACCCCTGGTGGGAGTGATCGCCTGTCGCCGTGAGGTGGAAGGGCATCCCGCCCATATGGTGACCGACAAGTACCTGAGCGCGCTGCGCGACTACGGGCTCGAGCCGGTGATACTGCCGGTCTGGGAGGGGGGCGATGCCGCCGCTGTGACACCGCTGCTGTCACGTCTGGACGGCCTGCTGCTGACCGGGAGTTACACCAACGTCGATCCAGCCCGCTACGGCGCCGAGCGGGCGCCCGAGAACACCCGTGACGATCGTCATCGCGACGCCGCGGCCATGGCCTGGGTGCCGGCGGCGCTGGACCTCGGTCTGCCGCTGCTGGGGATCTGCCGCGGTTTCCAGGAACTCAACGTGGCCTTCGGCGGCAGTCTTCACCAGGCGGTTCAGACCGTGCCCGGCATGCTCGATCATCGCGAGCGGGCGGGCGAGCGGGCGGCCCAGTATGCGCCGGCCCACGAGCTTTCGATTCGCCCGGGCGGACGCCTGTCGGCGCTGTATCCCGAGCCTCGCTCTCGGGTCAACTCCCTGCACCAGCAGGGCATCGACCGCCTCGGCGAGGGCCTGACCGCCGAGGCCCAGGCGCCGGACGGCCTGGTCGAGGCCATCTCGGTGACCGATGCGCCGGGCTTCACCCTGGCCGTGCAGTGGCATCCCGAATGGCAGCCTCGGGAGCATCCGCTCTACGACGCCATCTTCCGCGGCTTCGCCGAGGCCTGTGGCGACCATGCTCGCGTCGCCGCCCCGGTCGCGACCCCGGCCTGATCGGCCGCGAGTGTCATCAAGGAGAATCATCATGCAGACATCGCAATATCAGGCCCGCGACCGCGCGCATCATCTTCATCCGTTCACCGATTTCAAGGCGCTGGGCGAGGAGGGCAGCCGCGTCGTGACCCATGCCGAGGGCGTCTACATCCACGACAGCGAGGGGCACCGTATCCTCGACGGCATGGCGGGACTGTGGTGCGTGAACCTGGGTTACGGCCGTCGCGAGCTGGTCGAGGCGGCGACCGCTCAGCTCGAGCGGCTGCCCTACTACAACACCTTCTTCAAGACCACGCATCCGCCGGCCCTGCAGCTGGCCGGGAAGCTCTGTGAGCTCGCCCCGGCACACGTCAATCATGTCTTCTTCACCGGCTCGGGTTCCGAGGCCAACGACACCGTGCTGCGCATGGTGCGCCGCTACTGGGCGCTGAAGGGGCGCCCCGGCAAGCGCTGGGTCATCGGCCGCGAGAACGGCTATCACGGTTCCACCCTGGCCGGCATGAGCCTCGGCGGCATGGCGCCCATGCACGACCAGGGTGGGCCCTGCGTGCCGGAGATCGCTCATGTCGCGCAGCCCTATTGGTTTGGCGAGGGCCGTGACCTGTCGCCGGAGGCCTTCGGGCGCCGCTGCGCCGAGGCGCTGGAGGACAAGATCCTCGAGCTCGGCGAGGAGAACGTCGCCGCCTTCATCGCCGAGCCGGTCCAGGGGGCCGGCGGCGCCATCATGCCGCCGGCGAGCTACTGGCCGGCGGTGAAGGCCGTGCTGGCCAAGTACGACATCCTGCTGGTCGCCGATGAGGTGATCTGTGGCTTCGGTCGCCTCGGCGAGTGGTTCGGCAGTCAGCACTTCGGCCTCGAGCCGGACCTGATGCCGATCGCCAAGGGGCTTTCCTCGGGCTACCTGCCGATCGGCGGCGTGCTGGTCGGCGATCGGGTGGCCGAGGCCCTGATCGAGGAGGGGGGCGAGTTCTTCCACGGTTTCACCTACTCGGGGCATCCCACCTGCGCCGCCGTGGCGCTGAAGAACCTGGAGCTGCTGGAGGCCGAGGGCGTGGTCGATCGCGTGCGCGATGATCTGGGGCCCTATCTGGCCCGGCGCTGGGCCGAGCTGGGCGAGCATCCCATCGTCGGCGAGGCGCGCTCGCTGGGGCTGATGGGCGCCCTGGAGCTGGTCGCCGACAAGGCCTCGGGTGCGCGCTTCGACAAGTCGCTGGGCGCCGGCAACCTGTGCCGCGATCTGTGCTTCGAGGCGGGGCTGGTGATGCGCTCGGTGGGCGATACCATGATCATCTCGCCGCCCCTGGTGATCACCCGCGACGAGATCGATGAACTGGTGCGCCTGGCCCGCCAGGCGCTCGACGAGACCGCGGCTCGCCTGGCCGAGCATGCGGTGACCGACAACGCCCCGCGAGAGGAGATTCGCGCATGAGCCCCGCCCCGACGACCCGTGACGACTGGCAGGCGCTGGCCGCCTCGCTGGTCGAGCAAGGCTTCGAGACCCGCGCCTACGTCGACGATGCCTTCGTCGACGCCGTCGACGGCGCGACCCTGACCACCGTCAACCCGGCCACCGGCGAGGCGCTGGCCGAGGTGGCGAGCTGCGACGCCGCCGACGCCGAACGGGCGGTATCGGCCGCCCGGCGCGCCTTCGACGCCGGCGAGTGGTCGCGCCTGGCCCCGGGCCAGCGCAAGGCCGTGCTGCTGCGCCTGGCCGAACTGATGGAGGCCCATCGGCACGAGCTGGCGCTGCTCGACACCCTGGACATGGGCAAGCCGGTCGGAAGTTCGCTCGGCGACATGGCCGGCGCCATCGGCTGCATTCGTCACCATGCCGAGTCCATCGACAAGCTCTACGGCGAAGTCGCGCCCACCGGCGAGGAGAGCCTGGGGCTGGTGCTGCGCGAACCGCTGGGGGTGGTGGCCTCCATCGTGCCGTGGAACTTCCCGCTGATGATGACCGCCTGGAAGATCGGCCCGGCGCTCGCCGCCGGCAACAGCGTAATCTTGAAGCCCTCGGAGAAGTCGCCGCTGTCGGCGCTGCGCCTGGCCAGCCTGGCCCGCGAGGCGGGCCTGCCGCGCGGCGTGTTCCAGGTGCTGCCGGGCTTCGGCCATACCGTGGGCAAGGCGCTGGCGCTGTCGATGGACGTCGACTGCCTGGCCTTCACCGGCTCCACCGGGGTCGGCAAGCAGCTGATGCAGTACGCCGGCCAGTCCAATCTCAAGAAGGTGTTCCTGGAGTGCGGCGGCAAGAGCCCGAACCTGGTGTTTGCCGACTGCAAGGATCTCGACAGGGTCGCCGAGCACGCCGCCGGGGCGATCTTCCACAACCAGGGCGAGGTGTGCATCGCCGGCTCGCGGCTGCTGGTCGAAAACAGCATTCGCGAGGCCTTCGTCGACAAGGTGCTGGCCGCCGCCGAGCGCATGCAGCCCGGCGACCCGCTGGACCCGGACAGCTTCATGGGTGCGATGGTCGACCAGGCCCAGTACGAGCGGGTGCTCGACTATATCCGCCGCGGCGTGGCGGAGGGCGCGACCCTGCGCGCCGGTGGCGAGGCCACCGCCATCGAGGGCAAGGGGCTGTTTATCCCGCCGACGGTGTTCGACGGCGTCACCGAGACCATGGCCATCGGCCGCGAGGAGATCTTCGGCCCGGTGCTGTCGGTGTTCGGCTTCGACAGCGAGGACGAGGCGGTGCGGCTCGCCAACGACAGCGACTACGGCCTGGCGGCCGGGCTGTGGAGCCAGGACATCGATCGCATCATGCGCGTCACGCGCCGGCTGCGCTCGGGCCAGGTGTTCGTCAACAACTGGGCGGACATGGACCAGACGGTGCCCTTCGGCGGGGTCAAGCAGTCGGGCAACGGGCGCGACAAGTCGCATCACTCGCTGGAAGAGTACTCCGATCTCAAGAGCGTGTGGATGACGCTGGCGCCCTGAGGGGCGGAGCCTGGAGCACTGATGGGGGAGGGGAACCCTCGACTTGCCGGCCGCGGTTCGCCGCGGCCGGCTTTTTTCGTGCCGCGGGCTCGGTCAGGAAACGGCGTCCTGGGCGGCGGCCAGGGGGGGGAAGGATTGCGGCGCTGTTCGCCGCGTGGCACACCCGTCACCTCGTCAGGCGATCGTCGGCCGGCTCGTTATGGGGGGGGCGTCGAATGAGCGCCGGGAGCGGAATTTTCTTGTACAATGGTTGTTTCTAAGTTGTACGAAATTCTGGCTCTTGCGGAGGAAATGGCATGTTGAACTGGCTCAAGCGAGACCCGCTTAAGAAGCTTCAGCGGCAGTACGAGCAGAAGCTGGAGGAGGCCATGACGGCTGCACGCAACGGTGACATGCGGTCCAATGCGGTGCTGACCGAGCAGGCCGAGGCGCTGCGGGCGGAGATTGAGCGGCAGAAGAGCTGAAAGCGGCGGTGGCCGGCTGGCCTGGCGAATGACCCGATCGAGGCGCGGTGCGTGGAGTCGTCCGCCCCACGCCTCATCCGGGAAAGGGGGGAGGATTAGGCCGTCGTGTCCTGACCGGCGCGGCGCTTGGCGACCGACTCGCCGCTCAGGCCGAAGTCCTGGGGCGCGATGTCGGAGAGCACGATGCGCACGCTCTCCGGGGTGCAGTCGATGGCCTCGACGCAGGCCGCGGTGATCTTCTCGATCAGGGCTTCCTTCTGCTCGGCGCTGCGGCCTTCGATCAGCTGGATGTTGACGTTCGGCATGGGGGTCTCCCGGGGTGGGGGCGATGTCCGGCGGTGGTGCCGGGGCGTCGCCACGTTCAGAAGCTGCGGGCCGGGGTGGCGCAGCTGACCAGTCGGCAGGCGACCTCGCCGACGTTGCGAAAGCGATGGGGGACGTTGGTGTCGAAGTAGTAGGCCTCGCCGGAGATCAGCACGCGGGTCTCGGCGCCGATGGTGATCTCGATCTCGCCCTCCAGCACTACGCCGGCTTCCTCGCCCTGGTGGGCGATCATCTCGCGGCCGGTGTCGGCCCCCGGGGGGTAGGTCTCGACCATGAAGTTCAGCGCGCGGGCGGTGCGATTGCCGCCGACCAGCTTGTAGATGACGTCGCCGCTGCCCACGTCGGCCAGCTCGTCGGCCGAATAGAACACCTGGTCGCGGCTCTCCAGGTCCATGGTGAAAAAGTCGCCGACGCTCATGGGGATGGCATCGAGGATCTTCTTCAGTGAGCTCACCGAGGGGCTGACCTTGCCCTGCTCGATGAGCGACAGGCTGGAGTGGGTGACGCCACAGCGCTTGGCCAGTTCGCGCTGGGAGATGCCTCTCAGTTTACGCAGGGCACGCAATCGCGCGCCGACGTCTTCTGCCATGGTTCATCCTCTGAAGTCGACGGGGCGGGCCGGTCAGGCCCGCCCCTCGGGGCTCAGCACAGGGCGTCGAGCTTTTCCTTGAGCAGGGCGTTGACCTGCTGGGGGTTGGCGGTGCCGCGGGAGGCCTTCATCACCTGGCCGACGAAGTAGCCGATCATCTTGCCGCGCTTGTCCGGCTCGGCGTCGCGGTACTGGGCGACCTGGGCCGGACTGTCCGCGATCACCTGATCGATCATGGCCTCGATGGCGCCGGTGTCGGTGACCTGCTTCAGCCCCTTGGCCTCGATGATGGCGTCGGCGCTGTTGTTTTCTCCCCCGCCTTCGCCGTGCCACAGCGCCTGGAACACCTGCTTGGCGGCCTTGCCGTTGATGGTGTCGTCCAGCACCCGGACGATCAGGCCGCCGAGCTGGTCGGCGGAGACCGGGCTGTCGACGATCGCCAGGCCCTCGCGGTTCAGGGCGCCGGACAGCTCGCCCTGGACCCAGTTGGCGGCCTGCTTGGCGTCGCCACAGACCGCATGAACGCGCTCGAAGTACTCGGCCATGGCACGGCTCGCCGAGAGCACGCCGGCGTCGTAGGCGGAGAGGCCGAGCTCGCCCTGGAAGCGCTCGCGCTTGGCGGCCGGCAGTTCCGGCAGCTGGCCGCGCAGGTGGTCGACGTAGGCCTGGTCGAGCACCACCGGCAGCAGGTCGGGGCAGGGGAAGTAACGGTAGTCGTTGGCCTCCTCCTTGGTGCGCATGCTGCGGGTCTCGTCGGCCTCGGGGTCGTAGAGACGGGTCTCCTGGACCACCGTGCCGCCGTCCTCGAGCAGCTCGATCTGGCGCTCGACCTCGAACTCGATGGCACGCTCGACGAAGCGGAAGGAGTTGACGTTCTTGATCTCGGCGCGGGTACCGAAGGCTTCCTGGCCCTTGGGGCGCACCGAGACGTTGACGTCGCAGCGCATCGAACCCTCGGCCATGTTGCCGTCGCTGATGCCCAGATAGGTCACGATGGAATGGATCGCCTTGAGGTAGGCCGCGGCCTCCTTGGCCGAGCGCATGTCCGGCTCGGAGACGATCTCCAGCAGCGGCGTGCCGGCGCGGTTGAGGTCGATGCCGGTCATGCCGTGGAAGTCCTCGTGGAGCGACTTGCCGGCGTCCTCCTCGAGGTGGGCGTGATGCACGCGGATGCGCTTGCTCTCGCCGTCGTCGAGCAGGATCTCGACCTCGCCCGGGCCGACGATCGGCTCATACATCTGGCTGGTCTGGTAGCCCTTGGGCAGGTCCGGGTAGAAGTAGTTCTTGCGGTCGAACACCGAGACCTCGGGGATCTCGGCGTGGATGCCGAGGCCGAACTGCACGGCCATGGCCACTGCCTGCTCGTTGAGCACCGGCAGCACGCCCGGCAGGCCCAGGTCGACGGCGCAGGCCTGGGTGTTGGGCTCGGCGCCGAACGCGGTGGAGGCGCCGGAGAAGATCTTGGAGCGGGTGGCGAGCTGGACGTGGACCTCCAGCCCGATCACGGTTTCCCATTGCATCAGGCGGTCTCCTCGGCGAGGTCGGGACGGCGCAGGTGCCAGTCGGTGGCCTGCTGGAACTGGTGGGCGACGTTGAGCAGCTGGGCCTCGGCGAAGTGGGTGCCGAGGATCTGCAGGCCCACGGGGCGGCCGCCGGCGAAGCCGGCCGGCACGCTGATGCCGGGGATGCCGGCCAGGTTGACGGCGATGGTGTAGATGTCCTGCAGGTACATCGACACCGGGTCCTTGTTGGCGCCCAGGTCGAAGGCCGGGGTCGGCGAGGCCGGGCCCATCAGCACGTCGACCTCCTCGAAGGCGTCGAGGAAGTCCTGGCGGATCAGGCGGCGGACCTTCTGCGCCTGCTTGTAGTAGGCGTCGAAGAAGCCCTCGGAGAGGGTGTGGGTGCCGATCAGGATGCGCCGCTTGACCTCCTCGCCGAAGCCCTCGCCCCGGGAGCGCTTGTAGAGGTCGATCAGGTCGGTCGGGTTCTCGCAGCGGTGGCCGAAGCGCACGCCGTCGAAGCGCGACAGATTGGAGGAGGCCTCGGCCGGCGCGATCACGTAGTAGGCCGGGATCGCATAGTGGGTATGCGGCAGGCTGACCTCGCGCACCGTGGCGCCAAGCGATTCGTAGACCGCGATCGCCTCGCGCACCGCGCTCTCGACCTCGGCGGAAAGGCCGTCGCCGAAGTACTCCTTGGGCAGGCCGATCTTGAGGCCGGACAGCGGGGCGTCGAGGCCCTCGGTGTAGTCCGGCACGCCGCGCGCCACGCTGGTGGAGTCGCGCAGGTCGTGGCCGGCGATGGCGCCGAGCAGGTGGGCGCAGTCCTCGGCGGTGCGGGCCATGGGGCCGGCCTGGTCGAGGCTCGAGGCGTAGGCGATCATGCCGTAGCGCGACACGCGACCGTAGGTCGGCTTCAGGCCGGTGATGCCGCAGAAGGCCGCCGGCTGACGGATCGAGCCGCCGGTGTCGGTGCCGAGCGCCGCCGGCACCAGGCCCGCGGCCACCGCGGCGGCGCTGCCGCCGGAGCTGCCGCCGGGCACGGCGCCGAGGTCCCAGGGGTTCTTCACCGCGCCATAGAAGCTGTTCTCGTTGGACGAGCCCATGGCGAACTCGTCCATGTTGGTCTTGCCGAGACTCAGGGTGCCGGCCGCGGCCAGTTTCTCGACCACGGTGGCGTCGTAGGGCGCGTCGAAGTTGTCGAGCATCTTCGAGCCGCAGCTGGTCTTGACGCCCCGAGTGCAGAAGATGTCCTTCAGTGCCAGCGGGAGGCCGGTCAGCGGGCCGGCCTCACCGAGCGCGCGGGCGGCATCGGCGCGATCCGCTGCTTCGAGCGCGGCATCGCCAGTAACGGTGATAAAGCTGTTGAGCGCGCCGTCATGGCGCTCGATGCGCGCGAGCAGATGTTCGGTCAGCTCGCGGCTGGAGAACTCGCCGGCCGCCAGGGCGGCGGCGAGTCCGGTCAGTGTCTGGTCGTGCATGGGGCCGGGGCTCCGTGATGACATGTCATTGACGACGAAAGAGGGAGGCGGTCATTCGACGACTCGCGGCACCAGATAGAGGCCGTTCTCCACCGCGGGGGCGCAGCGCTGGAAGGTCTCGCGCTGGTCGGCCTCGGTGACCTCGTCGGCGCGCAGGCGCTGGGTGGCGTCCAGCGGGTGGGCCAGCGGGGCGACGCCGTCGGTGTCGATCGACTGCAGCTGGTCGGCCATCTCCAGGATGCGGCCCAGGTCGTCGAGGTAGCGGTCGGCCTCACCCTCGTCCAGGCCGAGACGGGCCAGGTGGGCGGCCCGGAGAACGTCTGCGTGTTCAAGCGCCATGATCGGGTGTCCTCGAAAGGGTGGCAGAAAAGACCGCAGAAGTTATCACATTCGCGTCACGGCGGGCAGGGGCCAGGGGCGTGGCGCTTGCCGCTGGGGGGGTGCAGTGATACGGTTTGCCCCCGCACAGGGTCCCCGGTCTGCACTAGGTAACGACTTCATGTTCAAACGTTTGAGGGGGCTGTTTTCCAGCGATCTGTCGATCGACCTGGGGACGGCCAATACGCTGATTTACGTCCGCGGGCGCGGCATCGTGCTCGACGAGCCGTCGGTGGTGGCGATCCGCCAGTCCGGCAACATGCGCAGCGTGGCCGCCGTGGGTGCCGACGCCAAGCGCATGCTGGGCCGCACACCGGGCAACATCACCGCCATCCGCCCGATGAAGGACGGCGTCATCGCCGACTTCACCGTGACCGAGCAGATGCTGCAGTACTTCATCCGCAAGGTCCATCAGAGCACCTTCCTGACGCCGAGCCCGCGGGTATTGGTCTGCGTGCCCTGCATGTCGACCCAGGTCGAGCGCCGCGCCATCAAGGAATCCGCCGAGGGCGCCGGCGCCCGTGAGGTGTTCCTGATCGAGGAGCCCATGGCCGCGGCCATCGGCGCCGGTCTGCCGGTCGAGGAAGCCCAGGGCTCGATGGTTGTCGACATCGGCGGTGGCACCAGCGAGATCGCCATCATCTCGCTCAACGGCGTGGTCTATTCCGAGTCCATCCGCGTCGGTGGCGACCGTTTCGACGAGGCGATCATCGCCTACGTGCGTCGCCACTACGGCAGCCTGATCGGCGAGTCCACCGCCGAGCGGATCAAGGAAGAGATCGGCTGCGCCTACCCCGGCGGCGAGCTGCGCGAGATCGACGTGCGCGGCCGCAACCTGGCCGAGGGCATTCCGCGCAGCTTCACCCTGAATTCCCACGAGATCCTCGACGCCCTGCAGGAGACCCTGGGCTCCATCGTCGCGGCGGTGAAGAGCGCGCTGGAACAGTCGCCCCCCGAGCTGGCCTCCGACATCGCCGAGCGCGGCCTGGTGCTGACCGGCGGCGGTGCGCTGCTGCGCGATCTCGACAAGCTGATCGCCGAGGAGAGCGGCCTGCCGGTGGTCGTCGCCGAGGACCCGCTGACCTGCGTGGCCCGCGGCGGCGGCAAGGCCCTCGAGATGATCGATCAGCATACGTTTGAACTGCTCTCCAGCGACTGACGTTGGAAAGCGCTGATTTATTGCTGCGCTCGATATCCTGGCCACCGGCGGTGCCGGTACGCCGGCCCGGTCGGCTCTCATGTAGCAGGCTACACTGCGGGCGCTGTGCTCCGGCGGCGGCCAGGCTAGGCGCCCCCGCCTCTCGTCGCTCGCGACATAAATCAGCGCTCTCCCGCGGAAGCTAGAAGCACCAGGGGCGGGTGGCCTCTCGACGGCCTCGCCTAGGCGTCGCGGCAAGAGGCCCGACGCCGCCAAGGAGAATAGGGAGAGGACGCCATCAAACCGCTGTTCTCGCACGGCTCGGTGCCGGGGTATCGCATGCTGCTCTGCGCGCTCCTCGCCGTGGCCCTGATGTTCGCCGATCTGCGTTTCACGCGCATGGAGCCCGTGCGGGCCCAGCTGTCGACCCTGGTGGCGCCGGTCCAGTGGCTGGTCAGCCTGCCCAGCGACGCCCTCAACTGGGCGTCGCTGGCGTTTTCCGACCAGCGCGAGCTGCTCGACGAGAATCGCCAGCTGCGCGAGCAGATCCTGACCCTCTCGCATCGCGTCCAGCGCATGGCCAGCCTGACCGCCGAGAACGTGCGGCTGCGCGAGCTGCTGGATGCCACCCGCGAGCATGACATTCCCTTCATCACCACCGAGCTGCTGTCGCTGGACCCGGATCCCTTCAGCCACCGCATGGTCATCGACCGCGGGCAGCGCGACGGCGTCTTCGTCGGCCAGCCGGTGATGGATGCCGCCGGGCTGGTGGGGCAGGTGACCTCGGTGTCGGCCTACGCCAGCCGGGTGCTGATGGTGTCCGACGCCAGTCACTCGCTGCCGGTCCAGGTCAACCGCAACGGCCTGCGCTTCATCCTTCAGGGCACCGGCCAGTACGACGCCCTCGGCGTGCTGCACGTGCCGGACACCGCGGATATCCGCGAGGGCGACCTGCTGATGACCTCGGGGCTGGCCGGGCGTTTTCCGCCCGGCTATCCGGTGGCGCGGGTCACCTCGGTGGTCCACGATCCCGGCGAGCCCTTCGCCCGGGTCGAGGCCCGCCCGGTGGCCCAGCTGCAGCGCGCCCGCCATTTCCTGTTGCTGTTTCCGCCGGAGCCCCCCGAGGCGCCGGGCCGCGGGGGCTGGACGGTCGCGCTCGACCAGGCCGCCGTCCAGGCGGCGCTGGAAATGTTCGGTCCCGTCGAGGAGGACGAATAATGGCCGCACGCGCGACGGCGAGCCTGCCCTGGATCTGGCTGACCCTGCTGCTGGCGCTGTGCCTTCAGGTGATGCCGCTGGCCGATGGCTGGCAGATCTGGCGCCCGGACTGGCTGGGACTGATGCTGATCTACTGGTGCATGAAAGCGCCCCACAAGGTCGGGGTCTTCCACGGCTTCGCGCTGGGCATCCTGGTGGACCTGATTCAGGGCGCGCCGCTGGGACAGAACGCTCTGCTGCTGTCGCTGCTGGCCTTCCTGTGTGCCCTGGTCTATCCGCGTTTCCGGGCCTACTCGCTGCTCCAGCAGGCGGTGCTGATCCTGGTGCTGCTGGGCACGGTGCAGCTGGTGGAGCAGTGGCTGCGGACCCTGCTGGGCCCCTTCGCGATTCACCTGTCCTTCCTGCTGCCCTCGGTGATCGGGGCGCTGCTGTGGCCCTGGCTGACCACGCTGTTCCGCGTCTTCCGGCGCCGTGGCAGCGAGGAGTGAGCCGGATGACGATGTCCGATGCCGCCACCGATGCTCCCGAGCCGCCGCTGATCCGGCTGGCCTCCGCCTCGCCGCGCCGCCGGGAGCTGCTGGCCAGCATCGACGTGCCGGTCGAGGTGCATCCGGTCGACCTCGACGAGACACCGCGGCCCGGCGAAGCCCCCGAGGCCTATGTTCGACGCCTGGCCGAGGACAAGGCCCGGGCTGGGGCGCTGGGCAGCACGCTGCCCACGCTCGGCTCCGACACCGCGGTGGTGTGTGACGACGCCATCCTCGGCAAGCCGCGCGACCGCGAGCACGCCGCCGCCATGCTGCGCTCGCTGTCCGGGCGCACCCATCGGGTGCTGACCGCGGTGGCGGTGACCGGCCCGGCGGGCCTGCTGAGCGCCTGCGTGACCACGCGAGTGACGCTACGCGAGATCACCGAGGCCGAGGCCGCCGCCTACTGGGCCATCGGCGAGCCCGCCGACAAGGCCGGCGGCTATGCCATTCAGGGCCGGGCGGCGCTGTTCGTGTCGCGTCTCGAGGGCAGTCATTCCGCGGTGGTCGGCCTGCCGCTGTTCGAGACCGCTGAATTGCTGGCCCGACAGGGCGTGCCGCTGTGGAACCGCGCTATGTCATAATGCCTCGAGTTTCCTCTGGACAAGGATTTCCGCATGAGCGGTGAAGTACTGATCAACCTGACCCCGATGGAGACCCGGGTCGCCGTGGTGGAGAACGGCGTGCTCCAGGAAGCCTTCATCGAGCGGGCCCGGCGCCGCGGCATCGTCGGCAACATCTACAAGGGCAAGGTGGTGCGTGTACTGCCGGGCATGCAGGCTGCCTTCGTCGACATCGGCCTCGAGCGGGCCGCCTTCATCCACGCGCATGAGGTGATGCCCTCCGGGACCCCGGCCGACGAGCAGGCCTCCATCGGCCACCTGCTCCACGAGGGCCAGTCGCTGGTGGTGCAGGTCACCAAGGACCCCATCGCCTCCAAGGGCGCGCGCCTGACCACGCATCTCTCGGTGCCGTCGCGCTACCTGGTCTACATGCCGGACTCGCCGCACAACGGCGTCTCCCAGCGCATCGAGGACGAGCGCGAGCGGGAGCGGCTGCGCGAGCTGGTCGAGGCCGCCCAGGCGGAACAGACGCTGGAGGTGACGGGCGGCTTCATCGTGCGCACCGCCGCCGAGGGCGTCACGCAGGAGGAAATGGCTGGCGACATGCACTTCCTGCTGCGCCTGTGGCGCAAGGTCAGCGAGCGCAAGGTCACCGCCTCGGCCCCCAGCGTCATCTACGATGACCTGCCGCTGTTCATGCGCACCCTGCGCGACGTGATGCGCGACGACATCGAGAAGGTGCGCATCGATTCCCGGGAGAATCACGTCAAGCTGCTGGAGTTCGCCGAGGAATTCATGCCCTCGGCGGTGGAGCGCATCGAGCACTACGCTGGCGAGCGGCCGATCTTCGACCTGTTCAGCGTCGAGGACGAGATCCAGAAGGCGCTGGGACGCAAGGTCCAGCTCAAGTCCGGCGGCTACCTGGTGATCGATCCCACCGAGGCCATGACCACCATCGACGTCAACACCGGTGGCTTCGTGGGACATCGCAACCTCGAGGAGACCATCTTCAAGACCAACCTCGAGGCCGCCACCGCCATCGCCCGCCAGCTGCGGCTGCGCAATCTGGGTGGCATCATCATCATCGACTTCATCGACATGGAGGAGCCGGAGCATCAGCGCCAGGTGCTCCGCGTGCTGGAGAAGTCGCTCGAGCGCGATCACGCCAAGACCAAGTGCACCGGCGTCACCGAGCTGGGGCTGGTGCAGGTGACGCGCAAGCGCACCCGCGAGAGCCTCGAGCAGACCCTGTGCGAGGCCTGCCCGTCCTGCCATGGTCGCGGCACCCTCAAGACCCCGGAATCGGTGTGCTACGAGATCTTCCGCGAGATCCTGCGCGAGGAGCGGGCCTACAGCGCCGAGACCTATACGGTGCTGGCCTCCCAGCCGGTGGTCGATCGCCTGCTCGACGAGGAGTCCGCGGCGGTGGCCGACCTGGAGGAGTTCATCGGCAAGACCATCCGCTTCCAGGTCGAGGCCCACTACTCCCAGGAGCAGTACGATATCGTGCTGATGTGAGCCCATGTCGAGGACTCGCCTGGCCATTCGCTGGACCCTGACGCTGCTGGCGGCGGCGCTCACCCTGGTGGCGGTGCTCACCCTGGTGCTGCGCCTGCTGCTCGGTCAGGTCGATCAGCTCACCCCGCGCCTGGAGGCGCTGCTTTCGGCCCGCTTCGAGGCTGCAGTGAGCCTGGAGGCGATCGAGGGTGGGCTGGCCGGATTCGATCCCGAGCTCGAGCTGCGCGGACTCTCGCTGCGTGCGGCCGGCGGCGACCGGCCCCTGCTCGAGCTCGGCGACGCTCGCCTGCGGCTCGATGCCGGTGCCAGCCTGCGCGATGGCATGCCGGTGGTGTCCGATGCGCGGCTGTCCGATCTCACCCTGCATCTCTATCAGGCCGAAGACGGCCGATGGCACTGGCCGGAGCCGGCCGACGTGCCCCCCGAGCTGATTCCCGATAGCGAGTTCGATCTCGAGCGCCTGGACTTCTGGGTCGGCGTGCTGCTGCGCCAGCGCGCCTGGGCCGAGGACATCGAGCTGGTGCTGCACGGCCGCGAGCACGAGGCGGTGCTCGCGGCGCCGCGGCTGCTGATGGTCGGCGATGCCCGACGCACGCATCTGGAGGGGCGGGTGCGGCTGCGGGGCCGACCGGGGGAGGCCGCGAGCGTGGTCATGGAGCTGGTGCCGGGCGAGGGGCTGGACGATTTCGGCGCGGCCCTGCAGGCCGACATGAGCCTCGACAGCCTGACCGGGCTGTCGTCGCTGTTCGGCGTCGAGGGGCTGCCGGACTTCGACGACCTGGCGGGCGAGGCCCGGCTGTGGGGGCGCTGGACCCACGGGCGCCTGGCCGACGCGCGCCTCGACGTCACCGCGCCACGCCTGGTGCTGGGCACGACGGTAGACGACGCCGAGGCGTCGGATATCGTGCTCGACAACGCCATGCTGCGGGGCCAATGGCGGCGCACGGCCGGCGCCGAGGACTGGCAGGCCTGGGTGCAGGCCGACGCCGAGCAGGTCGCCGGCCCCGAGGCCTCGGCCGAGGCGCGAGCGCTGCCTCGGGACTGGTATCTTCAGGGCGACGACAGCGACTGGTGGCTCACCACCGGCCCGTTCGATCTCGAGGCCCTGGCCGCCTGGCGCTCCCGGCTGCCGCTGCCGGAGGCGCTGGACCGCGGCGTGGCCGCGCTGGCCCCGCGCGGGCGCATCGAGGCCCTCGGCGCCGGGGTGAAGGATGGCGTCTGGCAGGCCCGGGTCAGTGCCAGCGAGGTGAGCGTGGCGCCCTGGAACGAAGCCCCGGGCGGCGGTCCGCTGGCGCTGTGGCTGGAGGCCGACGGGAATCACGGCAGCGTGCGCTTCGCCGGCGGCGAGGGCAGCACGCTGGCCTTTCCCGAGGTCTTCGAGGCGCCGATGTCGCTCGATCATGCCAGCGGCGAGGTGAGCTGGCGCTACGACGGCGAGCGCGGCTTCGTCAGCGGGCGGCACCTCTCGGCGGGCTGGCGCGGCGCCGAGGTGAGCGGCGACTTCGGCCTGGCCACCGGTGGCACCGGCCGCGGCGGCTTCGGCCTGGCGCTGGATTTCCGTGACGTGGACGCTCGCTCGCGGCCGTTGATCGACTGGCTGCCGATGGTGGTGCTGCGCGAGGAAGCCCCGGAGCTCGCCGACTGGCTATCCGGCGGCCTGGCCGGGCGGGTGCCTGCGGGGGCGCTGCGCCTGCACGTGCCGCTGCGCGACGAGCAGACCGGGCTTTCCACCATCGAGCCGACCCTGAACCTGGATCTCGAGGTCGAGGCCGGGCGGCTGCCGTTCGCCGACGGCTGGCCGGCGCTGGATGACGTGGCCGGCCGCCTGCGCCTGCGCGGCGAGACCCTCGAGGCCGAGGTGGATGCCGCCGAGAGCCTGGGCATCCGCACCCGCGACGCCGAGGTGCGCCTCGAGGACGATCGGCTCTCGGTCAGCGGGCCGCTCGTCGCCGACGCCCCGGCACTCTCGGGCTATCTTGCCGCGATGCCCGTCGATGGCATCGAGGCGGTCACCGACTGGCAGGCCGAGGGGAGCGTCGAGGCCGGCCTGGACCTCGAGATGGCGTTGGACGAGCCCCAGGCGCTGCAGCTCGACATCGCCGGCGACGCCGACCTGCCGCGCCTGACCCATGCGGCGAGCGGGCTTTCGTTCCGCGACATCAGCGGGCCGCTGGCCTGGCGCCAGCGCGGCGAGGCCGGCTCCCTCGACGGTCGATTGAGCGGACGGCTGCTGGGCGGGCCGGTCAGCGCCACGCTGGCCACCGGCGAGGGACGTGTCGCGCTGTCGGGCACTGCCCGCGCCGGGGCGCTGACCGAGCTGGGCGCGCCGGCCGGCATCGGCGGCATGCTGTCCGGCCCGCTGGCCTGGCAGGGCGACGTGGATCTCGACGCCGAGACGCCGATCTTGAACCTGTCGAGCGAACTGCGCGACCTGGTCATCGACCTGCCGGCGCCGCTGGGCAAGCCGGCCGGCACGCCGCGGGACCTGCGCCTGACCTTCGCCCTGGCCGAGGCCGGGCCCTGGTCGGGCCGGCTGGGTGCGCGCCTCGGCTGGCGCTGGCGCCCCGGGCGCGGCGGCCAGGGGCAGGCCTGGCTGGGCCGCGAGGCACCGGCGACCTGGCCCAGTGAATCCGGCTGGTCGCTGCAGGCCTATCTGCCGCGCGTCGATGCCGAGGCCTGGGGCACCGCCCTGGCGCCGTTGTCCGCCGGCGTGGACGGTGCCGGCGAGGGGCTGGCGGGCAGCGGCGCCATCTCGCACCTGATGCTGGATACCGATTGCCTGAGCGTCGAGCGGCGCTGCCTGGGCTCGATGATCGTCGAGGGAGCCCCGACGGCCGGCGGCTGGGACCTGGCCCTGGACGGCAGCCTGCTGACCGGCCGGCTAGCCTATCGGCCGGGGCTTTCGCAGCCGCTCGACGTCTCGCTGTCGCGGCTGCGCCTCGACGGCCTGCTGCCGGCCGAGGCGGCACCGGTCTCCGCGGGAGGCGGCCGCCTGCTCGAGGAGCTGGAGGTGCCACCGACGCCGGTCGCCATGCCGGCGTCTCTCGAAGCGCTGCCGGCGGTTCGGCTGGGCATCGATGAACTGAGCTATCAGGGTCGACGGTTCGGGCCGCTGAACGCCCAGTGGCGGGCCGAGCCGGATCGCCTGGTGATCGATCCGCTGGCGCTGACGCTGGGCGAGATCGATGCCCGGGGCAGCCTGACCTGGGAGGCCGCCGGCCCCGAGGCGAGCCTGACCCGGGCACGGCTGGACATCGATGGCGGCGACCTGGGGTCGGCCCTGGAGGCGCTGGGCCAGCCGGTGGCGATCCGCAACGCCGAGACCCGCGTCGACGGACAGCTGGCCTGGCCCGGTGCGCCCTGGCAGTTCGCCCTGGCGCGCTCCCGGGGCAACCTGGCGGTCGAGCTGCGCGACGGTCGTTTCGTCAACCTGGAATCGCCCTCGGCGCGGCTGGTCGGCCTGCTCAACGTGGACAACCTGCTGCGCCGGCTGACCCTGGACTTCTCCGACGTCACCGGGCGGGGCACCGCCTTCGATCGTGTCAGCGGCGATGCGACCCTGTATGGTGGGGTGCTGGAGACCCGCGGTCCGGTCGAGATCGACGGTCCGGCCACCCGCTTCACCCTCGACGGCAGCGTCGACCTGGCGCGGAGGGAACTCGACCAGCGTCTGGGCATCACACTGCCGGTGAGCAACAACCTGCCCCTGGCGGCGGTGATCGCCGGGGCGCCGGTGGTCGGAGGGGCGCTGTTCATCGCCGACAAGCTGTTCGGCGACGCCCTCGACCGCGTGACCCGAATTCACTATCGCGTGGAGGGGCCCTGGACCTCGCCGCGCATCGCTCTGGAAAGTGCCGAATGACATCACACACGCAACCCCTGCTCGACCAGGCCGCCGAGGCGCTGCTGACCCCCGGCGGGCTCGATCTCGATGCCCTGGATACCGGCCTCGGCCACGCCATGGGCGCCGGCATCGACTACGCCGATCTGTATTTCCAGCGCAGCTGGCACGAGGGCTGGGTGCTGGAGGACGGTGAGGTCAAGGAGGCCAGCTACAACATCGACGGCGGCGTCGGCGTGCGTTCCCTGGCCGGCGAGAAGACCGGCTTCGCCTACTCCAACCAGATCTCCATGGAAGCCCTGGCCGAGACCGGTCGCACCGCCGCCGGCATCGTGCGCAGCGGCCAGAAGGTGGGCGCCGCGCCGCGCGTGGTGACGGCGCCGACGTCTCGCTATGCCGGCATCGATCCGCTGGCCGGACTCTCCGCCGACGAGAAGGTCGCCATGCTCAAGGAGGCCGATCGCGTGGCCCGGGCTGCCGACCCGTCGGTGAGCCAGGTCAGCGCCTCGCTGACCGGCGTCTATGAGGTGGTGCTGGTGCGTGCCAGCGACGGCACCCTGGCCGCCGACGTGCGCCCGCTGGTGCGCTTCAACGTCAGCGTGATCACGGTGCGCGACGGCCGCCGCGAGCGCGGGAGCGCCGGCGGCGGTGGCCGCTATCCGATGTCGCGCCTGCGCGACGAGAATGTCGCCGAGCGCTTCGCCAAGGAAGCCGTGCGCCAGGCGCTGGTCAACCTCGACGCCGTGGACGCCCCGGCCGGCCAGATGCCGGTGGTGCTGGGGGCCGGCTGGCCCGGCATCCTGCTCCACGAGGCGGTGGGCCATGGCCTGGAAGGCGACTTCAATCGCAAGGGCAGCTCGGCCTTCGCCGGCCGCATGGGCGAGCGCGTGGCCGCGCCCGGCGTGACCGTGGTCGACGACGGCACCCTGGCAGACCGGCGTGGTTCGCTGTCCGTCGACGACGAGGGCACGGCGACCCAGTGCACCACGCTGATCGAGGATGGCATCCTGACCGGCTACATGCAGGACAAGCTCAACGCCCGGCTGATGGGCATGGCGCCCACTGGCAACGCCCGCCGCGAGTCTTTCGCCCACATGCCGATGCCGCGCATGACCAACACCTACATGCGTGCCGGCCAGGACGACCCCGCCGACATCATCAAGAGCGTCTCACGCGGTATTTATGCCGTGAGCTTCGGCGGCGGCCAGGTGGACATCACCTCGGGCAAGTTCGTGTTCTCGGCCAGTGAAGCCTACCTGATCGAGGACGGTCGCATCACCGCGCCGGTCAAGGGCGCGACCCTGATCGGCAACGGCCCGGAGGCCATGGGGCATGTGTCGATGATCGGCCACGACCTGGAGCTGGATACCGGCATCGGCGTATGCGGCAAGGAAGGGCAGGGTGTGCCGGTGGGCGTCGGCCAGCCGACGCTGAAGCTGGACGAGCTGACCGTCGGTGGAACGCAGTCCTAAAGCTTGAAGCTGTAAGAGCGCCGCTTCGCGGCGGGAAGCTGGAAGAGAAACCCATGGCCTGACGGGAGGACTTCCAGCTTCAGGCTTCAAGCTTCCGGCTTTACAGCTCGGCGGTCTCGCGGATCAGCTTGAACAGCCGGCGGGCGTTGGTCGGCGGCTTGCCCTGATCGCGTTCGCGGCGGGCGTTGCGGATCAGCTGGCGCAGGGCCTGGCGGTCGACGTCGGGGTAGTCGGCGATGAAGGCCTCGAGGGCGTCGTCGTCCTCGATGAGGCGGTCGCGCCACTGCTCCAGGCGGTGGAAGGCGTGGTCGCGGCGCAGCTGCTCGCGGTCCATCTCGTCGAACACCGCCTGGATGCCGTCGAGGTTCTCGCGGCGCATCAGCTTGCCGACGTACTGCATGTGCCGGCGGCGGGCCTCACGGGCGCGGATGCGGCCGGTCTCCTCGATGGCCGCCAGCAGGTCGTCGGAGAGCGGGAAGCGGTCGCGTTCGGCCTCGCGCATGGCGATCAGCCGTTCGCCGAGCTCCTGGAGGGCATGCATCTCGCGCTTGAGCTGCGACTTGCTGGGCCGTTCGTCGGCCGAAGAGAAATCATCCTGGGTCATGCGGCGTCCTGATTCATGAGAGGGGCGTTAGGCATTGGCCCAGTATACCAGCCCGCCGCGTCGGGCTGGCCAAACGACCATGTTGTGTATCGGCCGCCTGGCCGGTCGAGTGAGGAGTCAAGACGATGACACAGGCTTTCGATGCCGTCGCCCAGCAGTCGCTGCTGGAAACCCGTGCCGAGGCGGCCCTGGCGCTGGCCCGCCGGCTCGGCGCCGATGCCTGCGAGGTGGGCGCCAGCGTCGACCAGGGCGTGGGCGTCAACGTGCGCGAGGGCGAGGTCGAGACCGTCGAGCTGTCCCGCGATCAGGGCATCGCGGTGACTGTCTACGTCGGCCAACGCAAGGGCAGTGCCTCGTCCACCGACGCCTCCGAGGCGTCGATTCAGGACGTGGTCGAGAAGGCCATGGCCATCGCCCGCTACACCGGCGAGGACCCGGCCTCGGGGCTCGCCCCGGCCGATCTGATGGCCCAGGAGCTGCCGGACCTCGACGTTCATCACCCCTGGGCGTTGTCCACCGAGGAGGCGGTCGAGCTGGCGCTGGCCTGCGAGAACGCCGGCCGCGGCCAGGCGGGCATCAGGAGCTCCGACGGCGCGGGGCTGTCCAGCGGTGAGGGCGTGCGCGTCTACGCCAACAGCCACGGCTTCCTGGGCAGTCAGCGCGGCAGCCGCCACTCGCTGTCCTGCATGCTGATCGCCGAGGACGAGCACGGCATGCAGCGCGACTACGACTACACCAGCGCCCGCGACCCTCGCGAGCTACTGGCGCCCGAGGCCGTGGGCGAGAGCGCCGCGCGGCGCACCCTGCGCCGGCTCGGCGGCCAGCGCCCGGCCACCGGGCGGATGCCGGTGCTGTTCGATCCGAGCCTGGCGTCGGGGCTGGTCGGCAGCTTCTTGAGTGCCATCGCAGGCGGCGCCCTCTATCGCCAATCCTCCTTCCTGTGCGACCGCCTCGGCGATGCGCTCTTCCCCGAATGGTTCTCGCTGCAGGAGAAGCCGCGCCTGGTGCGCGGCATGGCCAGCAGCGCCTTCGACGGTGACGGCGTGGCGACCCGCGACAACGTCTTCATCGATCAGGGACGGCTGGCCAGCTACATGCTGTCCGCCTACAGCGCGCGGCGACTGGGGATGGAGACCACCGGCAACGCCGGCGGCGCCCGCAACCTGCGCCTCAGCGCGCCGCTCGAGTCCCAGGAGGCGCTGCTCGCGCGCATGGATCGCGGGGTGCTGGTCACCGAGCTGATGGGTCAGGGCGTCAACGGCGTTACCGGCGACTACTCCCGCGGCGCCGCGGGCTTCTGGGTCGAGAACGGCCGCATCCAGCACCCGGTGGAGGAATTCACCATCGCCGGCAACCTGGCGACGATGTTCCGGGGACTGGTCGGCGTCGGCGACGACATCGACACCCGCGGAAGCATCCATACCGGCAGCTGGCTGATCGACGAGATGACCGTGGCCGGCAGCTGAGCCGGACACGGTAACGACAAAAAGCCCGCGAGACGCTCGCGGGCTTTTTTGTACGATGTTGTCGTGGTCCGGGTGCCGGTGCTCAGCGTTTCGGGCGGTAGTGTTCGTCCACGCCCAGCCGTTCGAGCAGGCGAGTGAACAGGAAGGCCTCGTTGCCCTTGAGCGAGCGGCTCAGGCAGTCCAGGTACTCGCGGCGCGGATAGCGCCGCCAGCGCGGTGCCTTGTAGGCATCGAGGTCGATGGCGAACAGGCGACCGTCGCGAACCAGGAAGTTGTCGGTGTGCAGGCCGCGGCAGTGAATGCCGTCGCGGTCGAAGGCGACCAGCGCGTCCAGATACTGTTCCTGCAGGTCGGGGGAGTCGAGGATCAGCTGCTTGAGCGGTACGCCATGGATGTTCTCCGTGACCAGCCGATAGGGGCGCGCCTCGACGATGGTCGGCGTGGCGATGCCGAGGGTTTCGAGCCGCGAAGCAATGAGGGCGAAGTTGCGCCCGGGGTAGGGCCGGATGCGCGCCAGGTAGCGCAGCCGGTCGACGGTCTTTGGCTGGAAGGTCTTGATGAAGTGGTCGCGCTCGGGATCGAAGTGGACTCTGGAGTACTTGCCGGTCTGGATCAGCTGCATGGTCCTGCTCGGTAGAGGGGGAGTGATGGCGCCGTCGAGACGGCCTCTGGTCAGGCTTCTTCGTCGAAGCGGGCCGCGAAGAGGGCTTCCAGCGCATCCAGCACCGCCTCGCCGTCGTCGCCGTCGGCCTCGAGGGTCAGTTCGGTGCCGCAGGGCGCGGCCAGCATCAGCAGCGCCATGATGTTGGTGGCATCGGCCTGCTGGTCGCCATGGCAGACGGTGACGCGGGAGGCGTAGGGTTGGCAGCACTGCACCAGGCGGGTGGCGGCCCGGGCGTGCAGGCCGCGCTTGTTGGTCAGGGTGAGCTTGCGGCTGGGCACGTGACTAGCGGTCCTTGGCGTCGTTCGGGTCGGGAAGCGTGAGTTGCAGGCCGAGCTCGCGATGGCGCAGGCGCACGCCGGCGTGGGTCTCGGCAAGACGCCGGGACAGTCGCTCGGCCAGGTAGGTGGAGCGGTGCTGGCCGCCGGTGCAGCCGATCGCCACGGTCAGGTAGCTGCGCTGGCTGGCGCGGTAGCGGGGCAGCCAGCGTTCGATCCAGGCCAGGATGTCGTCGGCCATCTCGTCGACCACCGGGTAGCCCTCGAGGAAGGCGATCACGCTGTCGTCGCGGCCGGTGGCATCACGCAGCCGCGGGTCCCAGTAGGGGTTGGGCAGGCAGCGGGCGTCGAACACGATATCGGCGTCCAGGGGCACGCCGCGCTTGAAGCCGAACGACTCGAGGGTCAGCGTCAGCCCTTCGCGGCGATGCCCGGCGACCTGGTCGGTGATGCGGCCACGCAGGTCATGCACCGAGAGCCGCGAGGTATCGATCAGCAGATCGGCGAGGTCGCGGATCTCCGACAGGGCGTCTTCCTCGCGATCGATCGCCTCGGCCAGGGTCATTTCGGTATCGCGGGTCAGGGGGTGTCGGCGCCGGGTCGCGGAGTAGCGCTCCAGCAGGATGCGTGCATCGGTGGTCAGGTAGATCACCTGGCACTGGATGTCGCGGGCACGCACGTCCTCGAGCAGCGTCGGGAAGCGTTCCAGGGCATGGGGCAGGTTGCGGGCGTCGATGCTGACCGCGACGGCGCTGCGCAGGGACTGGCCGCTGCGCAGCTCGTCGACCAGCGGTCCGAGGAGCATCGCCGGGAGGTTGTCGATGGCGTAGTAGCCGAGGTCCTCGAGGGCCTGCAGGGCGATCGACTTGCCGGAGCCGGAGCGTCCGCTGATGATGACGAGCTGCATGACGGATCGGGTCTCCTGGTCGGGGGCGGCCCTCAGCTGCGTCCGCTGGCGGCCGGTGCCTGTCGTCGGATGGCGTCGAGGAGGCTGTCGTGCAGCTCGCGCTGGCTGCCGGCCCGACGCAGGGCGCTGCGGGTCGCGGCGTCGTTCATCACGCCGGCGACCTGGCCGAGCAGGGCGAGATGCGCGTCGTCGGCTTCCTCGGGGACCAGCGGCACGAACACCAGGTCGACGGGTTCACCGTCGATGGCGTCGAAGTCGACCGGTTCGTCGAGCTTGAGAAAGCCGGCGATAGGGGCCTTGCAGTGAGGGTTGCGGGAATGGGGGATGGCGACCCCGTGCCCGATGCCGGTGCTGCCCAGGCGCTCCCGC
This sequence comes from Halomonas sp. HG01, assembly GCF_000968715.2. Classification (NCBI taxonomy): domain Bacteria; kingdom Pseudomonadati; phylum Pseudomonadota; class Gammaproteobacteria; order Oceanospirillales; family Halomonadaceae; genus Halomonas; species Halomonas sp. HG01. The sequence goes on from NZ_CP022134.1 coordinate 1,154,315, forward strand.
CCGATCAGCCGGCTGAAGACCTCCTGGCTGTCGAGGCTGGGAATGTTCTGGGCGATGAAGGTGCTGAAGAACTCCAGCACCCGTTTCTTGCTCCCCCCGGGCACACCGAAGAGGGTGCGCTCGGGGGGCAGGATGGCTTCGAGTGACATGACTCAGCGGACGCTTGCGGCGCCCTGGGCGCGGGCCTGAGTCTTTTCCTTGTGCTTGACGAGCTGGCGGTCCAGCTTGTCGGCAAGGGCGTCGATGGCGGCGTACATGTCGGCGTCCATCGCTTCGGCGTGCAGATCGGCACCGGCGGCGTGCAGCGTGCAGGCGGCCTGTTGGCGTTCCTTCTCGACGGAGAGCGTCACCTGAACGGTGGTGATGTTGTCGTAATGGCGTTCCAGGCGGGAGAGTTTCTCCTGCACGTAGTCACGCAGGGGCTCGGTCAATTCCACGTGATGGCCGGTGAGGTTGACTTGCATGACACGCTCCTTGCTCCTTGGGTGGTGACTCGATTGTAACCCTTTTTGGTGCCTTGCAAACCCCCCGTGCCAGACGCGTTTTCATACTCTGGAACCCCCCCGTCGGGAGGGCCTCAGCCGAGGCGCTTGCGCTGGCTGGAGGAGGGGATGTGCATCGCTTCGCGATACTTGGCGACGGTGCGTCGGGCCACCTCGATGCCCTCCTCGGCGAGTAGGGTGACCAGCTTGCTGTCGGACAGCGGCTTGCGCGGCGGTTCGCCCTCGATCAGCTTGCGGATGCGGGCGCGGATCGCGGTGCTGGAGTGGGCATCCTCGCCGTCGCCGACCTGGCTCGAGAAGAAGTACTTGAGCTCGAAGACGCCGCGGGGGGTGTGGATGAACTTCTGGGTCGTGACCCGAGAGATGGTCGACTCGTGCATCTCCACCGTCTGGGCGATGTCGGCCAGGATCAGCGGCTTCATGGCCTCTTCGCCGTGCTCGAGGAACTCGATCTGGCGGGTCATCACCTCGTGGCCGACGCGCAGCAGGGTGTCGTTGCGGCTGGCCAGGCTCTTGATCAGCCAGCGCGCCTCCTGCAGGTGGTCCTTGAGGAACTGGTTGTCGTCGCTCTTGTCGGCGCGCTTGATCAGCGCCGCGTAGTCGGGCTGGATGCGCAGCCGCGGCATCGCCTCGGGGTTGAGCTCGACGCGCCAGCCCTGGGGCGTGTAGCGGGCGATCAGGTCGGGAATCACGTAGTCGCTGTCGCCGCTGGCGAATTCGCTGCCCGGGCGCGGGTCGAGGCCGCGGATCAGGCCGATGACCTCGTCGAGGGTCTCGTCGTCGAGCCCCAGACGCCGCTTGAGCAGCCGCCGGTCGTTGCCGGCCAGGGCCTCGAGGAACTGGCGTACCAGGCGGCGCGCCTGGGGCAGCAGCGGGGTGTCGTCGGTCAGGGTGGCCAGCTGCAGCAGCAGGCACTCGCGCAGATCGCGGGCGAACACGCCGGTGGGCTCGAACTGCTGCAGGCGCAGCAGCACCGCTTCGACCTCGCGGGTAGCGAGCCCGTCGAGGCCCTGGGCGCGCAGGCCGTCGCGCAGCTCGTCGAGCGGTTGATCCAGATAGCCGTCCGGCGTCACGGCATCGATCAGGCTCTCGGCGATGCGGGTCTCGCGTTCGTCGAGCTCGCTCATGGCCAGCTGCCAGACGAGGTGGCTCTGCAGGCTCTGGCCGGCGGCCTGGCGCTCGAAGTCGGGAGCCTCGCCGCTGCCGCCGGCGTCCTGGAAGGTGTCCGACCAGTCGCTGTCGACGCTGAGTTCTTCCGGAATCTCGTCGGACCAGTCGTCGTCCGGCGTCTCCCCGGCGGCCTGCTCGCCGAAGTCGTCCTCCAGCTCCAGCATGGGATTGGCTTCCAGGGCCTGTTGGATCTCCTGGCGCAGATCAAGGGTCGAGAGCTGCAGCAGGCCGATGGCCTGCTGCAGCTGGGGCGTCATGGTCAGCTGGGTGCCGACACGCAGTTGGAGGGATGCCTTCATGGCCATGGCAAGCGTTCCGGTCCTGCGGCAAAGAGGCCTTCCACCCTAGTGTGGGTGTGCCCGCCGTGCAAGCCTTTGCTCAGCAATTAGCATGCCAATGGCAATTGCCATGCCTGTCTGTGCATGGCGACAATATATCAGTGACTTGCGAAGCCAATAGGCTCAGAGTCGGAAGTCCTGGCCCAGGTAGACGTCGCGTACCCGCTGGTTGGCGAGGATGGCCTCGGCGTCGCCTTCGGCGATGATCTGGCCGTCGCCGACGATGTAGGCGCCGTCGCAGATGTCCAGCGTCTCGCGCACGTTGTGGTCGGTGATCAGCACGCCGATCTCGCGGGCCTTGAGCTGGCGGATGATGCCCTTGATGTCGCCTACCGAGATCGGGTCGACGCCGGCGAAGGGCTCGTCGAGCAGGATGAAATCGGGTTCGGTGGCCAGCGCCCGGGCGATCTCGACCCGCCGGCGCTCGCCGCCGGACAGGCTCATGCCCAGGTTGTCGCGGATGTGGGTGATGTGGAACTCCTCCAGCAGTGCCTCCAGGCGCGCCTTGCGGCCGGCACGGTCGAGGTCACGGCGGGTCTCGAGAATGGCCATGATGTTGTCGGCCACCGACAGCTTGCGGAAGATCGAGGCTTCCTGGGGCAGGTAGCCGATGCCGGCCTGGGCGCGTTGGTGCATGGCGGCGCCGGAGAGGTCGCGGTCGTCGATGACGACGCGGCCGGCGTCGGCCCGGACCAGGCCGACGATCATGTAGAAGGAGGTGGTCTTGCCGGCGCCGTTGGGGCCCAGCAGGCCGACGATGCGGCCCTGCTGGATCTCCAGGCTGATGTCGTGAACGACGCGACGGCGCTTGTAGCTCTTGGCGAGGTTCTGGGCACTCAGGGTCTTCATGGGCCGTCCTGCTGTTCCGGCTCCAGGGTCATGCGCACGCGCTGGCGCTCGCCGATGCCCTCGGCGTCGGAGCGGGCCTGCACCACCCGGCGGTCGAGGAAGTATTCGAGGTAGCCGCCGTCGAAGGTGTCGCCGCCCTGGTGCAGCTCGGCCTGGTCGACGAGCTCGATGCGCCGCTCGGCCACGTGGTAGACCACGGTGCGGCCCCAGGCGCGGACCAGGGGTTGATCGGGGGCGGGCTTCTGCTCCAGGTAGGCGCGCTGGCCGGTGGCGGTGGCGGTGGTCAGCTGGCCGGCCTCGTTGCGCTGGATCTCCACGCGGTCGCCGGTCAGCTGCATGCTGCCCTGCTGGATCTGCACGTCGCCCTGATAGACGGCGGTGCCGGCGCGGTCGTCGAGGTCCAGGCGGTCGGCCTCGACCTGGATGGGCGCGCTGGCGTCGCCTTCCAGCGCCAGGGCGGCGGGGGCGGCCAGCGCGGTGGCGAGCAGCGCTGCGCTGAGCAGTGAAGCGAGGGATCGCGTCATGACTCGGGGTCCTCCTGGGGGTCCGGCGGGTGGTGGCCGCGCACATTGTCGGTCAGTCGGGCGCGGTTGTCATCGAGCCAGGCGTCGAAGCGCTCGCCGCGCATCCACTGCGGCGGCTGGCTCAGTCGTGCCGGCGTGTCGCTCCAGGCGTGACCGGCGATGCTGTCGTAGTACAGGCGTTCGGTCTCGAGCCGCCAGCGTTCCTCGGGGGCGGTCAGCACCGCCTGCCCCTCGAGGGTGAGCAGGCGCTGGCCGTCTTCCAGGCGTCCGCGCTCGGCGTCGGCCAGCCATTGCCGGCCTTCGCTGTCGCGAAGCTGGGCGTGGGGCGTGGTCAGCCGGGTGACGTCGTCGATGGGCGTGTGCTCCAGGCGCGGCGTGGTGAGGCGCTGGTGAGGCGCGCCCTGGGCGTCGAATCGCGTCAGGTGCGCGTTCTCCAGGTAGTAGTCGGGCTCTCCCGTCTCGCCCTGGGGCGCGGGGCCCGGCGGTGCCTCGGGGCGCTGGTCGAGCAGCGCCAGGCCGCCGCCCAGGGCGAGCAGCAGCAGGAACAGCCAGGTGCGAAAGCCGGGACGAGGGAGGCGCATGGCGTCAGTCCTGGCCGTTCAGATAGGTGTCGAGCACGGCGTCCAGGCTGTCCTGGGCCTGGAGCAGGGTGTCGCAGATCTCGCGAACCGCGCCATGACCGCCCTCGCGTTCGGTGACCCAGTCGGCGTGCCGACGGATGTAGCTCGGCGCGCCGGGGACGCTGATGCCGACGCCGGCCCGATGGATCGGGGCCAGGTCGGGCAGGTCGTCACCGCAGTAGGCGACCTGGGAGAGGTCGAGTTCGAGGTCTTGGCACAGCTGGCGCAGCGTCGGCAGCTTCTTCTCGATGCCCTGATGCAGATGCCGGATGCCGAGCGCGCTGGCGCGGCGAGTGACCATCGGCGAGTCGCGGCCGGTGATCAGCGCCACCTGGATGCCGGCGCGCTGCACCAGCTTGATGCCGTGACCGTCGAGGGTATGAAAGGCCTTGAGGCTGTCGCCGTCGGCATCGAAGTAGAGGCGGCCGTCGGTCAACACGCCGTCCACGTCCAGGGCCAGCAGGCGCACCTGTCGCAGGCGCTGGACCAGGTCCGGGTTCAGCAGGGGGGCGTCGAAGGGCATGGAATCTCCTTGGGTCAGATGACGCCGCTGGCCAGCAGGTCATGCATGTGTAGCGCGCCCACCGGGCGGCCGTCATCGTCGACCACGGCCAGGGCGGTGATGCGGTTGTCCTCCATCAGCCGCACGGCCTCGGCGGCCAGGGTGTCGGGCGAGGTCCGTTTGCCGGGGGTCGTCATCACCTGATCCACGGTCAGCGACGACAGGTCGCTGAACTGATCCAGGGTGCGGCGCAGGTCGCCGTCGGTGTAGACCCCGGCCAGCCTGCCCTCGGGGTCGATGACGCAGGTGAAGCCCAGGCCCTGACGGGTGATCTCCAGCAGCGCATCGCGCAGCGGGCTGCCCAGCGCGACCTGCGGCAGGCGGGCGCCCTGATGCATCAGGTCCGAGACCTTGAGCAGCAGCCGCTTGCCGAGGCTGCCGCCGGGATGCGAGAGGGCGAAATCCTCGGCGGTGAAGCCGCGGCTCTCGAGCAGCGCCACGGCCAGGGCATCGCCCAGTGCCAGGGCGGCGGTGGTCGAGGAGGTGGGCGCCAGATCCAGCGGGCAGGCCTCGCGCTCGACGCCGGCGTCCAGGTGGGCCTCGGCGTGGCGAGCCAGGGTCGAGCCGGGGCGCCCGGTCATGCTGATCAGCGGGGTGCCGAGGCGCTTGAGCAGCGGCAGCAGGGCGGTGACCTCGGCGGTCTCGCCGGAATTCGACAGCGCCAGCACCACGTCGCCCGGCGTGATCATGCCCAGGTCGCCGTGGCTGGCTTCGCCCGGATGCACGAAGAAGGACGGGGTACCGGTACTGGCCAGGGTGGCGGCGATCTTGCTGCCGATGTGGCCGGACTTGCCCATGCCGGTGACCACCACGCGGCCGCGACAGGCCAGGATCAGCTCGCAGGCGCGCTCGAAGTCGCCGTCCAGGCGCGCGACGAGGGCGCCGATGGCCTGCTGCTCCAGCCGCAGGGTGCGTTCGGCGCTGGCCAGCAGGCCGGTGAGGGAGGAGGTGTCGTCTGTCATGGGAGGATTGTTGCCTGTCGCGGGGTTGGGCTCAAGGGCGGACGGCCGATTCGGCGCCGGCGGGCCACGCAAGAGGGCGCTCATTGAACCCGCTGAGGCCGTGCTGCGCAAGCCGGCACATGACGGCGCTGGCGCCCCGGTCGATGGTTAGGATACGATGTTCGATAATCTATCAGGGAATTCATTGGATGACCGATTCTCCCCTCATCGAGGTGGAGGGCCTGCGCTTCTCTCGCGGAGAGACGGAGATCTTCCGCGGCCTCGACATGGCGGTGCCACGCGGCAAGATCACCGCGATCATGGGACCCAGCGGCACCGGCAAGACCACCCTGCTCAAGCTGATCGGCGGCCAGCTCGCCCCTGACGCCGGTCGGGTGATGATCGGCGGCGAGGACGTGCACGCCCTGTCGCGCAAGGCGCTGTTCCGGATGCGTCGGCGCATGGGCATGCTGTTCCAGAGCGGGGCGCTGTTCTCCGATCTCGACGTGTTCGAGAACGTGGCCTTTCCGCTGCGCGTGCACACCGACCTTCCCGAATCGATGGTCCGCGACCTGGTGCTGATGAAACTTCAGGCGGTGGGCCTGCGCGGCGCCCGAACGCTGATGCCGTCGGAGCTTTCCGGCGGCATGGCGCGGCGCGTGGCGCTGGCCCGGGCGATCGCCCTGGACCCGGACCTGATCCTCTACGACGAGCCCTTCGTCGGCCAGGACCCCATCTCCATGGGCGTGCTGGTGCAGCTGATTCGCCGGCTCAACGATGCCCTGGGGCTGACCGCGGTGGTGGTGTCCCACGATATCAAGGAGACCCTGTCCATCGCCGACTACGTCTACGTGATCGCCGACGGCCAGGTGATGGCCCAGGGCACGCCACAGAGCCTCGACGTGGATCGCGACCCCAGGGTCAGCCAGTTCGTTCACGGCGAGCCGGACGGCCCGGTGCCGTTCCACTATCCCGCCAGGGATTTCCATGAGGACCTGCTGGGCACGGGAGGCGCGAGATGATGGCGATGATTCAACGTCTGGGACGCCTGGGCTTCGGCGTCGCCGAGGGACTCGGCCAGGCGACGCTGCTGCTCGTCCAGTCGGCAGTGGGCGTGCCCTCCGGCGAAGGGATCCGTCTGTGGCTGCGCCAGATGTACTTCGTGGGCGTGCTGTCGCTGGCCATCGTGATGGTGTCGGGGTTGTTCATCGGCATGGTGCTGGGCCTGCAGGGCTACACCATCCTGGTCGACTTCGGCGCCGAGGATGCGCTCGGCCAGATGGTGGCGCTGTCGCTGCTGCGCGAGCTGGCGCCGGTGGTGGCGGCGCTGCTGTTCGCCGGCCGTGCCGGCTCGGCGCTGACCGCCGAGATCGGCCTGATGAAGGCCACCGAGCAGCTCACCAGCATGGAGATGATCGGCGTCGACCCGCTGCGCCGGGTCGTTGCCCCGCGCCTGTGGGCCGGTTTCGTCGCCCTGCCGCTGTTGACCATCGGCTTCGGCGTGATCGGCATCTGGGGCGGCGAGCTGGTCGGCGTGAAGTGGCTGGGCGTCTTCGAGGGCTCCTATTGGGGCAACATGCAGGCCAGCGTCGAATTCGTCGATGACATCCTCAACGGCCTGATCAAGAGCCTGGTGTTCGCCCTGGTGGTGACCTGGATTGCGGTCTATCAGGGCTACGCCCTGGTGCCGACGTCGGAGGGCATCGCCCGCGCCACCACGCGCACCGTGGTCTATGCCTCGCTGGCCGTGCTGGGGCTGGATTTCGTCCTGACCGCCCTGATGTTCGGCGGGCTCGCCTGAGGCGGAAGCATGATGGCGGCTGTCGGCCGCCGCGGATTTGTGGAGACATGGAATGAAGCGCAGCAAGACGATGGAACTCGGAGTCGGCCTGTTCATGCTGGCCGGCATCCTGGGGCTCCTGTTCCTCGCCCTGAGGGTCAGCGGCCTGAGCCTCGCGCCCCCGGGCGACGACTTCCGCCTGGAGGCCAACTTCGCCAACGTCGGCGGTCTCAAGCCGCGTGCCCGGGTCACCATGGCCGGTGTCACGGTGGGGCGGGTCGAGAGCATCGACCTCGACACGGAGTGGTACGACGCGCGGGTGGTGCTGACGCTCGACGACGAGCTGGAAGGGGCGCTGCCCGAGGATACCACCGCCGCGATTCTTACCTCGGGACTGCTCGGCGAGCAGTACGTGGGACTGTCGGTGGGCGGCGCCCCCGAGACGCTGGCGGACGGCGATCGCCTGCGCGATACCCAGTCCGCCCTGGTGCTGGAAGAGCTCATCCAGCAGTTCGTGTCCAACATGGCCAAGGAGTGAACCCGATGAACGCAACGAGCCTTTCCCGGCGCCTGGTCGGCGCCATGACGATCCTGGTGATGTGCCTGATGGCGCTGCCGGCGGTCGCCCAGGCCAACACCCCGGAACAGTTGATCCGCGACAGCATCGACGAGCTGATGGGCGATATCGAGGGGCGTCGGGACTACTACCGCGAGCATCCCGACGAGCTCGAGGTCGTGGTCGACGACAGCCTCGAGCAGGTGGCCGATTTCCGCTATATCGGCGCCAGCGTCATGGGCCGCTATTTCCGCAACGCCACCCCGTCGCAGCGCTCGCGCTTCGTCGACACCTTCCGTCAGACGCTGATCGATACCTATGCCAAGGGACTGGTGACCTTCGATTACCAGGACATCCGCGTGCTCGACAACCAGGATGCCGGCCGCTACGAGGACCAGGCCAGCGTCGAGATGGAAGTGGTGGCCAGTGACGGTACCGTCTACCCGGTGAGCTATTCGCTGCGTCAGGATGACGGCCAGTGGAAGGTGGTCAACGTGATCGTCAACGGCATCAACCTGGGGCTGACCTTCCGCAACCAGTTCGATCAGGCGATGCGCGACCAGAATCGCGACTACGACGCCGTGATCGATGGCTGGGCGCCGGAGCTCGCCGTCGACGAGCTGGAGCAGGGCGAGGCAGGATGAGCGTGCTGCTGGAGAACGGTGCCAATCGCCTCGAGGTCGATGGCGAGGTGCTGTCGGTGTCCGGCGAGGTCGACTTCGACGGGGCCGCGGAGATTGCCGCCGCCGGCCAGCGCTGGCTTGCCAGCCAGAGCGAGGGTAGCCGCGTGGTCTTCGATCTCGGCGGGGTGGGGCGCGTCAGCAGTGCGGCGGTCAGCGTGCTGCTGGAGTGGACGCGCCAGAGTCGGGCCGGTGGCCTCACTCTCGAGGCGGTGCGGCTGTCGCCGCCGCTGGCCCGGCTGACCGAGGTCGCCGGAGTCGATACCCTGCTGCCGGTGGAGGCGAGCGTCGACGCCACCGAAGCGTGAGCGGCACCATGACGGCAAGGGGCCGGGAGCGACGGGCGTCGCCCCGGCCCCTTCGTGTTTCGAGGCTCGTCATGACCAGGCGTATCGTGTCGAGACTCGTCGGCTGGCGCGCATGTCGCCATACGCGCACGTCGCCATACGCGCACGTCGCCAACGGCGTCGCTTTTCATTACCATGGTCGGCCTGTTCGTCCCGTCATCGCATCGCGGTGGCGCTTTCACGGATCAACCATTTTCTAGCGAGGGTTCGATGCTTCCCACTGAGGTCAAGGCGCTGCTCGAGAGCCGGCTCGATGGCTGCGAATTTCATATCCAGGGCGAGGGCTGCGACTTCCAGGTGGTCGCCGTCGGCGAGGTGTTCGAAGGGCTGTCCCGGGTCAAGCGACAGCAGCTGATCTACGGCGCGCTGTCCGACGAGATCGCCTCCGGCGCCCTGCATGCCGTGACCATCAAGACCTACACGCCCGAGCAGTGGCAGGGTGCCGCCGAGAACAAGGGGGCCTGAGGCTCGAGGTGACATGGACAAGCTGATCATTACCGGCAACGGCCCCGTCGATGGCGAGGTCTGGGCCAGCGGTGCCAAGAACGCCGCCCTGCCGATTCTCTGCGCGACCCTGCTGGCCGACGAGCCGGTGACCATCGGGAACCTGCCGCACCTGCAGGACATCACCACCACCCTCGAGCTGCTCGGCCACATGGGCGTGCAGCCGGTGATGGGCGAGCGCATGAGCATCCAGCTCGACGGCGCCCAGGTGACCGACTGTCACGCGCCCTACGAGCTGGTCAAGAAGATGCGCGCCTCGATCCTGGTGCTCGGACCGCTGCTGGCCCACTTCGGCCAGGCCGACGTGTCGCTGCCCGGCGGTTGCGCCATCGGCTCCCGGCCGGTCGATCTGCATATCCGCGGCCTCGAGGCCATGGGCGCCGACATCCGCGTCGAGGGTGGCTACATCCGCGCGCGGGTCGACGGTCGCCTCAAGGGGGCGACCATCTTCTTCGACACCGTCACCGTCACCGGCACCGAGAACCTGCTGATGGCCGCGGTGCTGGCCGAGGGCACCACGGTGCTCGAGAACGCCGCCCGCGAGCCGGAGGTCACCGACCTGGCCGAATGCCTGATCAAGATGGGCGCGAACATTCGCGGCCACGGCACCGACACCATCGTCGTCGAGGGCGTCGAGCGGCTGCACGGCGCCGAGCACGACGTGATGCCGGACCGCATCGAGACCGGCACCTTCCTGGTCGCCGCGGCGCTGTCGCGGGGCAGGGTGAAGGTGCGCAACACCCGCGCCGACATCCTCGAGGCGGTGCTGGCCAAGCTCGAGGAGGCCGGTGCCACCGTGACCACCGGCGAGGGCTGGATCGCGCTGGACATGCACGGCAAGCGGCCCAGGGCGGTCAACGTGCGCACCGCGCCCTATCCGGCCTTTCCCACCGACATGCAGGCCCAGTTCGTGGCCCTGAACGCGGTGGCCGAAGGCACCGCCCGGGTGGTCGAGACCATCTTCGAGAACCGCTTCATGCACGTCCAGGAGCTCAACCGCATGGGCGCGAGCATCGCGCTCGAGGGCAATACCGCGGTGATCACCGGCGTCGAGAGCCTGTCCGGTGCGCCGGTCATGGCCACCGACCTGCGCGCCTCGGCGTCGCTGGTGATCGCGGCGATGATGGCCGAGGGCGAGACGCTGGTCGACCGCATCTACCACATCGATCGTGGCTACGAGTGCATCGAGGAAAAACTGCAGCTGCTGGGCGCCAAGATCCGGCGCATTCCGGGCTGAGCCGACAACAGGCGAGACCATGAGCAAGCAACTGATTCTGGCCCTGTCCAAGGGCCGCATTCTCGACGAGACCCTGCCGCTGCTGGCCGAGGCCGGCATCACGCCCGCCGAGGACCTGGGGGCCAGCCGCAAGCTCTTGTTCGACACCAACCTGCCGGACGTCAAGCTGGTGGTGATCCGCGCCACCGACGTGCCCACCTACGTCCAGCTCGGCGCCGCCGACGTGGGCGTGGCGGGCAAGGACGTGCTGCTCGAGCACGGGGCCGAGGGCCTCTACGAGCCTCTGGACCTCGAGATCGCCGGCTGCAAGCTGATGACCGCGGGGGTCAGCGGTGCCGAGCCGTCCCACGCCCGGCGTCGGGTGGCCACCAAGTTCGTCAACGTGGCCAAGCGCTACTACGCCGAGCAGGGCATCCAGGCCGAGGTGATCAAGCTCTACGGCGCCATGGAGCTGGCGCCGCTGATGAACCTGGCCGACGAGATCGTCGACATCGTCGATACCGGCAACACCCTGCGGGCCAACGGCATGGAGCCGCGCGAGCTGATCGCGCCGATCTCCACCCGTCTGGTGGTCAACAAGGCGGCCATGACCATGAAGCACGACCGCCTCAAGCCGCTGATCGCCCGCCTGCGCGAGGCGGTCGAGCGGCGCAGCGCCGAGGCGCCGGCCTGAGCGGCCGGTCATCCCTGAGAGGAGAGCAATCGTCATGAGTGAAGTGTCCGCCGGCCGCCTCGAGATCGCGCGTCTGTCCACCGCCGACGCCGACTTCGAGACACGCCTCGATGCCCTGCTGGCCTGGGAAGGCGTGTCCGATGACGAGGTCCAGCGCCGCGTCGCCGACATCCTCGAGGCCGTGAAGACCCGCGGTGATGCTGCCGTGGTCGAGACCAGCAACCGCTTCGATCGCCTCTCGGCGTCGAGCATGGCCGATCTGACCCTGGGGCCGGATCGCCTGCGCCAGGCCTTCGATGGCCTGCCCGAGGCGCAGCGCGAGGCGCTGGCCACCGCCGCCGACCGGGTGCGCCGCTACCACGAGCACCAGAAGCCCGAATCCTGGCAGTACACCGAAGATGACGGCACGGTGCTCGGCCAGCAGGTCATGCCGCTGGACCGCGCCGGCATCTACGTGCCCGGCGGCAAGGCCGCCTATCCGTCCTCGGTGCTGATGAACGCGCTGCCGGCTCACGTGGCCGGCGTCGGCGAGATCGTCATGGTGGTGCCGACCCCGGATGGCGTGCTCAACGAGCTGGTGCTGGCCGCCGCCCACCTGGCGGGCGTCGATCATGTCTTCACCATCGGCGGCGCTCAGGCCGTGGCCGCGCTGGCCTACGGCACCGAGACGGTGCCGCGGGTCGACAAGATCGTCGGCCCCGGCAACATCTACGTGGCCACCGCCAAGCGAGCGGTGTTCGGCCAGGTCGGCATCGACATGATCGCCGGTCCCTCGGAGATCCTGGCGGTCTCCGATGGCGGCACCGACGCCGACTGGCTGGCCATGGACCTGTTCTCCCAGGCCGAGCACGACGAGGACGCCCAGTCGATCCTGGTCAGCTGGGACGGCGATCACCTGGAGGCAGTCGGCGAGGCCATGGCCCGGCTGCTGCCGACCATGGAGCGCGAGGCGATCATTCGCACCTCGCTGGCCGAGCGCGGCGCGCTGATCCACTGCCGCGACCGCGACGAGGCGGTGGCGCTGATCAACCGTATCGCCCCGGAGCACCTGGAGCTGTCGGTGGAAGCCCCGCAGGACTGGCTGCCCGAGGTGCGCCACGCCGGCGCCATCTTCATGGGTCGCTACACCGCCGAGGCGCTGGGCGACTACTGTGCCGGCCCCAACCACGTGCTGCCGACCTCCGGCACGGCGCGCTTCTCCTCGCCGCTGGGCGTCTACGACTTCCAGAAGCGTTCCTCGCTGATCGGCTGCTCCGCCGAGGGCGCCTCGACCCTGGGCCGCACGGCCTCGGTGCTGGCCCGCGGCGAGTCGCTGACCGCCCATGCCCGCAGCGCCGAGTACCGCATCCGCGACTGAGGGCCCTTCGGGCCTTGCCAGGCAACAACGACCGCGGCCCCGTCAGCGACGGGGCCGCGGTCGTTTCGGCGGAAGGGTGTCGCTCAGGGCGAGTCGGGCTTCTCGAGGGACAGCGGGCGCGACGGCGTGGGACGCTCGGCGACCTCGAGGGTGATCTCCAGGGGCTCGCCGCCGCGCACCACCGTCACCGGCAGATCGGTGCCGGGGGCGATGTCGGCGATGTCGCTCATGGTCTGTCGCGGATCGAGAATCGGGTTGCCATCCACCTTGAGCAGCACGTCGCCGGGCTGCAGGCCGGCATCATCCGCCGGGCCGTCGGGCACCACGCCGGCGATGATCACGCCGGTGGGTGCCGCCAGGCCGAAGGAGGCGGCCAGCTCCGGGTTGAGCTCCTGGGCCTCGACGCCCAGCCAGCCGCGCACCACCCGGCCCTGGGTGACGATCTGCTCGAGGATGCTGCGTGCCAGGTTGGCGGGGATGGCGAAGCCGATGCCCTGGGAGCCGCCGGAGCGCGAGAAGATGGCGGTGTTGATGCCGACCAGTGCGCCGTCCGGATTGATCAGGGCGCCGCCGGAGTTGCCCGGGTTGATGGCGGCATCGGTCTGGATGAAGTCCTCGTAGGCGTTGAGCCCCAGGTGGCTGCGGCCGGTGGCGCTGACGATACCCATGGTCACGGTCTGGCCGACGCCGAAGGGATTGCCGATGGCCAGCGCCACGTCGCCGATCGCCGCCTGGTCCGAGTCGGACAGCTCGATGACCGGCAGGTCGTCGAGGTCGATGCGCAGCACCGCCAGGTCGCTCTCGGGGTCGGTGCCGATGACCTCGGCCAGGGTCTCGCGGCCGTCGCGCAGTGCCACCTGGATCTGGTCGGCGCCGCGGATCACGTGGTGGTTGGTCAGCACATAGCCGTCGGCGCTGACGATCACCCCCGAGCCCAGGCTCGACAGCATGCGCTGGCGGCGCGGAGCGTCATCGCCGAAGAACTGGCGGAAGAAGGGATCGGACATCAGCGGATGACTGTCGCGCTCCACCACCCGCGAGGAATAGACGTTGACCACCGCCGGGGCGGCCTGTGCCACGGCGCTTGCGTAGCTGGCCGGGCCTTCGCCGCGTTCCATGGGCGGGGCTTCGCGCAGGCTGGGGGCCGGCCGCTCGACCTCGTCGGCGGTCTGCAGCGGGGGCGGCGAGGTGGCGACGGGCGGCGTGGCCTGGCGACCCACCAGTCGCGGGAAGGCGTTGAGCAGCACGATGGCCAGCAGCAGGCCGATCAGGATGGGCCAGACATAGGGGAGGGCGCGTCGCATGCGGCGGGCTTCCTTCTGGTGCGTGGTCGCAGGGTGGCGGGGCGGCGGTTTAGAATGGCTCGAATTGTAACATTGCATGCGTGAACCGTCCGGAGGCTTCATGACGACATCCACGGAACTGGTGGCGGCCTGCGATCGGCTGCTGTCACCGGCGCGATTCAAGGACTACACCCTCAACGGCCTGCAGGTCGAAGGCCGCGAGCGGGTCGCTCGGGTGATGAGCGGCGTCACCGCCTGCCAGGCACTGCTCGACCAGGCGGTGGCCTGGGACGCCGATCTGCTGCTGGTGCACCATGGCTATTTCTGGAAGAACGAGCCGGTGGCGGTCACCGGCATGAAGCGTCGCCGGCTGGCGACCCTGCTGGCTCATGACATCGGCCTGCTGGCCTATCACCTGCCGCTGGACGCCCATGCCGAGCTTGGCAACAACGCCCGCTTGGGCGAGCGGCTGGGCTTCGTGGCGGAAGGCTGCGCCGACGGCGAGCTCGGCGAGGGGCTGATCTGGCGGGGGCGGCCTTCCGTGCCGATGAGCGCGGCGGCGCTGGCCGAGCATGTCGGTGAGCGGCTGGGTCGCGAGCCGCTGCTGGTCGAGGCGCCCGGCGGCGGCGAGGTCCGGCGCGTGGCCTGGTGCACCGGTGGGGCCCAGGACATGATCGCCGAGGCCGCGGCGGCCGGGGCCGATGCCTTCATCTCCGGCGAGATCTCGGAGCGCACCACGCACCTGGCGCGGGAGCTGGGCATCCACTACCTGGCGGCGGGGCATCACGCCACCGAGCGCTACGGCGTCCAGGCATTGGGCGAACGCCTCGCCGCGGAGTTCGGCATCGAGCATCGCTTCGTGGATATCGACAACCCCGCCTGACGGCGGCGGGGCGTGGACGCGAAGACGCCGCCCATGGAGCTCGAGCCATGGGCGGCGTCTTCGTGTTCGTGGCGGGTTCCCGGATCGGGCGCCGGGAGGGCCTCAGTAGCGGGGTGGCTGGGGCGCGTCGGCGTCGTTCTGCTTGAGGCCGAAGTCCTCCGAGAGGGTGCCGCGGTTGCCATCGGCGTAGTCGCGGGGGGCGGCGACATCGTCGTCGCTTTCGACCTCGGGCGTCGTGGGCGTGGCGGCGGCCAGGTCGGCGCGCTGCGGGGCTTCGGCCCCCAGCCGGCTGCTGGCCTCGCTCACTTCCTGGTTCAGCGCGGCGGCGAGGCTGCCGAGACGCTCGACGTGATCGCCGACGCCGTCGCGAAGTTCGGCCAGCTGGCGGTCGCGTTCGGCGAGGCGCTGGCGCAACATCTGCACGTTGCGTGCGCCCGCATTCATCAGGTGGTAGCCCATCACGCCGAGGCCGATCCCGGCCAGCAGGCAAGCGGCGCCCAGCATCCAGTTGATATTGCTTAATTCCACATCGTTCTCCTGAGCGGTCTCTCGGCTCGGCATCGGCGGCCGGCTCCAGCGCCGGGCGGGCCGGCGGCCCATTATAGGGCCGAGGCAGATGCCGGGGTCAACGGCCGGCCGGCGATGCCAAGCGACGCCCCGGTGGGTATAATGCCCCTCTTTCACCGGATGCCGAGGACCGTCGCCCCCATGTCCATGAGCGAGCGTCACAGGATGCCGACCGCCGCCGAGCCGAACACCCCGATGGGCCGCTATCGTGCCGATCTCGAGCGCGCCGATTTCGCCTTCGATCCCGCCCAGGAACAGGCCGTGACGCACCTGCAGCGCCTGTTTGACGACCTGCTGGCCAAGCCGCGCGAGTATGCTCGGCCGGCGTCGGCGGGCAAGGGGCTGAAGTCGCGGATGGCCGGGCTGTTCGGCCGCCGCGGCGAGCCCGAGGCGCCGGCGCTGCCGGAGGTGACCGGGCTCTATTTCTGGGGCGGTGTCGGGCGGGGCAAGACCTACCTGGTGGACACCTTCTTCGAGGCGCTGCCCTTTCCCGAGAAGATGCGCACCCACTTTCACCGTTTCATGCAGCGGGTGCACAACGAACTCGAGCACTACAAGGGCGAGAAGAACCCGCTGACCCTCGTGGCCGACAAGTTCGCCGCCGAGGCGCGGGTGATCTGCTTCGACGAGTTCTTCGTCAAGGACATCACCGACGCCATGATCCTGGCCAACCTGCTCGAGGCGCTGTTCGCCCGCGGGGTGGTGCTGGTGGCGACCTCCAACATCGTGCCGGCCGACCTCTACAAGGATGGCCTGCAGCGCGCGCGCTTCCTGCCGGCGATTGACCTGCTGGAGCGTCACTGCGAGGTGGTCAACGTCGACTCCGGCATCGACTACCGACTGCGCGCCCTGGAACGCGCCGAGATCTTTCATTCGCCGCTGGACGAGGCCGCCGAGGCCGAGCTGTCACGCAGCTTCCGCGAGATCGCCGGCCACGAGGGCGAGGACGGGGCGCCGATCGAGATCAATCATCGGGTGCTGCACAGCCGGCGGCTGCATGACGACGTGGTGTGGTTCGCGTTCGACGAGCTCTGCGACGGCCCGCGCAGTCAGAACGACTACATCGAGCTGGCTCGCGAGTACCACACCGTGCTGGTCTCCAGCGTGCCGTGCATGGACGGCGCCAGCGACGACCAGGCCCGGCGCTTCATCAACATGGTCGACGAGTTCTACGACCGCGGCGTCAAGCTGCTGATGTCCGCCGAAGCGCCGGCCGAGCGGCTCTATCGCGACGGCAAGCTGGAGTTCGAGTTCGAGCGGACCCTCTCGCGCCTCCAGGAGATGCAGTCGAGGGAGTATCTGGCCCTGCCGCACAAGCCCTAGCCGGTGCACGAAAGTCGCTGCGCTCGGCTATACGGCGTTAAAAATCAGCTCGTGCGCGAGCCCGGTCAAAGTCCTCATTTACGGCCAGTAAACTCGCACGCGAGCCCGGTCCGCCTTCTCGCTGATTTTTGCCTTGTCTAACCTTCGCTCGCTGACTTTTCGACTTTTCAGATGTTGGCTTGAGCGTTTTTGTGCAAGGGATTCCTGCCTTGGGGCGGAAAGCATTGTCCTGATGGAGTAGGGCGTGTAGAATTCGCGCGCTTGACCGTTGTCGTCCGCGGACGGCAACCAAGAAAAATAGGGATGGTCCGAACCGCCGAGCCGGGGCAGGACCCAATACATCGATTTGGTGATTCACCCATGAAGACGTTCACTGCCAAGCCGCAGTCCGTCCAGCGCGACTGGTACGTCGTCGACGCTGCGGACAAGACTCTGGGCCGTCTGGCCACCGAGATCGCTCGCCGCCTGCGTGGCAAGCACAAGCCGGAATACACCCCGCACGTTGACACTGGCGACTACATCGTCGTGATCAACGCCGAGAAGGTGCATGTCACCGGCAACAAGGCGAGCGCCAAGAACTACTATCGTCACACCGGTTACCCGGGTGGCCTGCGCTCCATGAACTTCGAGAAGATGATCGCTCACGCACCGGAGCGCGTCATCGAGTCCGCGGTCAAGGGCATGCTCCCGAAAGGCCCGCTGGGTCGTGCCATGTACTCCAAGCTCAAGGTCTACGCCGGCACCGAGCATCCGCACGCCGCGCAGCAGCCGCAAGAACTGAACATCTGAGGGAGCTTTCGCCATGACACAGCAGTATTACGGTACCGGTCGCCGCAAGACCTCTACCGCCCGCGTCTTCCTGAAGCCGGGCACTGGCAAGATCACCGTCAACAACCGTGATCTGGACGAGTTCTTCGGCCGTGTCACCGGTCGCATGGTCGTCCGTCAGCCGCTCGAGCTGACCGAGACCCTCGGCCAGTTCGACGTCTACGTGACCGTCAAGGGCGGCGGTGGCAGCGCCCAGGCCGGCGCCATTCGTCACGGCCTCACTCGCGCCCTGATGCAGTACAACGAAGACTTCCGCAAGCCGCTGCGTGAAGCCGGTTACGTCACCCGTGACGCCCGTGAAGTCGAGCGTAAGAAGATCGGTCTGCGCAAGGCCCGTCGTCGTCCGCAGTTCTCCAAGCGCTGATCTGCGACGAGCCTCGTCAAGAACGCCCGGGTCCTCAGGACCCGGGCGTTTTTTTTGTGCGAGGTCAAGAGATTGGCGTCTTGCCGCTGCCGGTCGGCCGCGGCGTGTTGTGAAGGGTGGCCCCTTTACCTACCATGGTTAGCATTCCTCACCCCCTGTGGTCGCGGCTCTGGTGGCTCGCGCAGCAATGGCGGGCAAATCGCTGATGGGAGAATACCAACAATGGCAGACAGCGGCGTGAACAAGGGGCGACGCCGTTTCCTCGTGGGCGCTACCTCCGTCGTGGGTGCGGCGGGCGCGGTCGGGGTCGCGGTTCCCTTTTTGTCCTCCTGGCAACCGAGTGCCCGGGCGCGTGCCGCCGGTGCGCCGGTCAAGGCGGATATCTCCAAGCTCGAGCCCGGTCAGCGCATGACCGTCGAATGGCGTGGGCGCCCGGTGTGGGTGCTCTACCGGACGCCCGAAATGATCGAGCGCACCGAGGCGCTCGGCGGTGATCTGCTGGCCGACCCCGGCTCCGAGGAGCCCCAGCAACCCGGCTATGCCGATGGCACGATGCGGTCCATTCGCCCCGAGATCGGGGTGCTGGTCGGTATCTGCACCCATCTGGGCTGCTCGCCGCTGTTCAAGCCGGACCCCGGGGCCGACGATGTCGGCGTCGCCGACTGGCCGGGCGGTTTCTTCTGCCCCTGTCACGGGTCGCGCTTCGATCTGGCGGGTCGCGTATTCGCCAACGTGCCGGCACCGCTGAATCTGGAGGTGCCCCCGTATCGCTTCGAGAGTGACGACGTCATCGTCGTCGGTGAGGATGAGGAGACGGCCTGATGGCGAACCCCGATAAGCCCAAGGCGGAGCGCGGCGTCATGCGCTGGGTCGACGATCGCTTTCCCGCCACTCAGATGTGGCAGGAGCACCTGTCGAAGTACTACGCGCCGAAGAACTTCAACTTCTGGTACTTCTTCGGCTCGCTGGCGCTGCTGGTGCTGGTCAACCAGATCCTCACCGGCGTCTGGTTGACCATGAGCTTCAATCCTTCCGCCGAGGGCGCCTTTGCCTCGGTGGAATACATCATGCGCGACGTGGAGTGGGGCTGGCTGATTCGCTACATGCACTCCACCGGCGCCTCGGCGTTCTTCGTCGTGGTCTACCTGCACATGTTCCGCGGCCTGCTCTACGGCTCATACAAGGCGCCCCGGGAGCTGGTGTGGATCTTCGGCATGGCGATCTACCTGGCGTTGATGGCCGAGGCCTTCATGGGCTACCTGTTGCCCTGGGGGCAGATGTCCTACTGGGGCGCCCAGGTGATCATCTCGCTGTTCTCGGCCATTCCTGCCATCGGGCCGGACCTGGCCCAGTGGGTACGCGGCGACTACCTGATCTCCGGCATCACCCTGAACCGCTTCTTCGCCCTGCATGTGGTGGCGCTGCCGATCGTGATCCTGGCGCTGGTGGTGCTGCACATCATCGCCCTGCACGAGGTCGGCTCGAACAATCCCGACGGCATCGACATCAAGGCCAAGAAGGACGAGAGCGGCAAGCCGCTGGACGGGATTCCCTTCCATCCCTACTACACGGTCAAGGACATCGTCGGCGTGGCGGTCTTCCTGTTCGTGTTCTGTGCGGTGATCTTCTACTTCCCGGAAGGCGGCGGGTACTTCCTCGAGAAGCCGAACTTCGAGCCGGCGAATCCGTTGAAGACGCCGGATCACATCGCGCCGGTGTGGTACTTCACGCCCTTCTACGCAATCCTGCGCGCGATCAATTTCTCGCTGTTCGGCCTCGACGCCAAGTTCCTCGGCGTGGTGTGCATGGGCGCGGCCATCGCGGTGCTGTTCGTGCTGCCCTGGCTGGACCGCAGCCCGGTGCGTTCGATTCGCTACAAGGGCTGGATCTCGAAGCTGATGCTGGCGCTGTTCGCGGTGAGCTTCATCGTGCTTGGGGTGCTCGGGGTGCTGCCGCCGACCGCTGCGCGCACGGCGCTGGCCCAGCTGTGTACCGTGCTCTACTTCGCCTTCTTCCTGCTGATGCCGTTCTACAGCCGCTGGGAGAAGACCAAACCCGTTCCGGAAAGGGTGACTGGCTGATGAAAAAGGGACTGCTGGCTCTGATCCTGGCCCTGCTTCCGATGCTCGGTTTCGCCGCCGGAGGTGGCGCCCATCTGCAGGAGATGACCCCCGACCTGCACGATCGAGCATCGCTGCAGCGTGGCATGAAGCTGTTCGTCAACTACTGCATGGGGTGTCACTCCCTGCAGTATCAGCGCTTCTCCCGCGCGGCGGAGGATCTGGGCATGCCTCAGGGGCTGGTGGAGGACAACCTGATCTTCGCCGAGTCGGTGGGCTTCAACGACCAGATGCACAATGCGATGTCGGCGGAGGACGGCGAGGACTGGTTCGGCGCGGCGCCGCCGGATCTGACCCTGGAGGCGCGGCTGCGCGGCACCGACTGGATCTACTCCTATCTGCTCGGCTTCTATCGCGATCCGTCACGGCCCACCGGCGTCAACAACCAGGTCTTTCCGCTGGTGGCGATGCCCAACGTGCTCGAGCCGCTGCAGGGCGTGCAGGAGAAGGTCTGCGCCGCCAGCGAGCATCCCGTCGAGGGGGCCGAGCTTGATCCGCTGACCGGCAAGTATCAGTCCTGTGAGGTGCTGCAGGTGACCCAGCCCGGCGCCATGGAGCCCGGCGAGTTCGAGGAGGTGGTCTATGACCTGACCAACTTCCTGGCCTATGTCGGCGAGCCGTCGCGGCTCAAGGCCGAGGCGCTGGCGCCCAAGGTGCTGATCTTCATCTTCGTCTTCGGCATCATTGCCTACCTGCTCAAGCGCGAGTACTGGCGCGACATTCACTGACGAATCCGGCCGCGCGGGCGCATGGCTTCGGCCATGCGCCCGCGTCGTGTGCCGTGGCGATAGCGGGACGCCACACGACGCCCCGAGATGGGGTGCGTCGTGTTATCATCCCGCCACGAACTGATGCGAGGATTGTTTCATGGGTGTAGTGGCCAAGCGGTCGTCGATGATCTTCTATTCCGGGGGCGATGATCATTACAGTCATCGGGTACGTATCGTGCTCGCCGAGAAAGGGGTGGCGGTGGATATCGTCGAGGTCACCGAGGAGAGCCACCCCGAGGAGCTCGCCGATCTCAACCCCTACAACAGCGTGCCCACGCTGCTTGACCGGGACCTGGTGCTCTACGAGTCCAAGGTGATGATGGAGTACCTCGACGAGCGGTTCCCGCATCCGCCGCTGCTGCCGGTCTATCCGGTCGCCCGGGCCCAGAGCCGGCTGTGGATGCATCGCATCGAGCGCGAGTGGTGCCCGCTGGTCGAGCAGATCCAGAACGGCACCAAGAAGGAAGCCGAGAAGGCGCGCAAGGAGTTGCGCGAGAGCCTGGTCGGCATCTCGCCGATCTTCGAGGACATGCCGTTCTTCATGAGCGAGGAGTTCACCCTGGTGGACTGCTGCCTGGCACCGATCCTGTGGCGTCTGCCGGCGCTCGGCATCGAGATGCCGGAGAAGCAGATCAAGCCGCTGATGGGCTACATGGAGCGCGTCTTCGATCGCGACGGCTTCCGGGCCTCGCTGAGCGAAGCCGAGCGCGAGATGCGTCCCTGATCGTTCTTTCACGCCCCGGCGTCGCGCCGGGGCCGCTTTTCTGGAGGGCCAATCGATGCAATCGAGTCGTCCCTATATCGCGCGGGCCCTGTACGAGTGGCTGCTGGACAACGAGCTGACGCCCTACATCGTGGTCGATGCCGAGCAGGCGGGCGTCGAGGTGCCGCGCCAGTTCGTGCAGAACGGCCAGATCGTGCTCAACCTCGGCGTCAGCGCGATCCGCGACCTGTCGATGACCAACGAGGCCATCGCCTTCTCGGCACGCTTCGGCGGCAAGCCGACCCAGATCATGGTGCCGATCGAGGCGCTGATCGCGATCTATGCCCGCGAGAACGGCGTCGGCATGGTGTTCGGTCATGAGCCGGTTATGCCGGCCGATGATGCCAATGACGTGGCCGAGGAGGCGTCGGAGGACGAGGCGCCGGGGCTGTCCAGCGTCGACAGCGACGATGGCGATGCCGGCGGCGAGCCGGAGCAGGCGCCGAAGAAGGGGCGTCCCTCGCTGCGCGTGGTCAAGTAGCGCGTCGTTCCCGCCGCCATGCGCGGAACCTGACAGAAGAACGGCAGGCCCTCGGGCCTGCCGTTCTTCGTTCCGTGCCGCCGGATGGCGGGGCGCGAGGGCGTCAGTCGAGGTAGTCGAAGACCTTGACGATGCGCTGCATGCCGCCGACGTTGCGGACCGCGGCGACGATGCGCTCGGCCTCCTGGCGGCGCACGATGCCCATCAGGAAGACGCTGTCGTTCTCGGTGACGATGCGCAGCTTGCTGGAGTCGATGGCCTCGTTGGCGACCAGCGCGGTGCGGATGCGGGTCTTGAGCCAGGTGTCGGTGAGACGCTGGCTGGTCGGCAGGTTGGCGGCCACGCTCAGCTGGTTGTGGACGCGGCGCACGTTGCGCACCTCGCCGGCGATGCGCTCGGCCATGTTCTTGAGTTCCTGGCTCGGTACCTGGCCGGTGAGCAGCACCACGCCGTTGTAGCTGTCGACGTTGATGCGGGCGTCGCCAAGGCGGGCGTCGGTGGTGCCGAGGTTGTGGGCGACCTTGGTCTCGATGCTGTCGTCCTCGACCTTGGTGCCGACGGTACGCTCGCTGTAGTTCTCGTTGATGGGGCCGGAGGTGGTGGCCGCGGTCATGGTGGTGCAGCCGGACAGGGCCAGCAGCAGGGCCAGGGAAAGGCCCAGGAGGCGGGACTTGTCGATCATGGGCATCACTCGCTTGCGCCGAAGAGTTGTTCGTCGATGAGGTCGCACAGGCAGTGGATCACCAGCAGGTGAACCTCCTGGATGCGGGCGGTCGAGGTGGCCGGCACGCGGATCTCGCAGTCGTCCTGGCCGAGCAGCGAGGCCATGTTGCCGCCGTCGCGGCCGGTCAGGGCGACCACGGTCATCTCGCGGTCGTGGGCGGCCTGGATGGCCTGCACCACGTTGCCGGAATTGCCGCTGGTGGAAATCGCCAGCAGCACGTCGCCGGGCTGGCCCAGGGCACGAATCTGCTTGGAATACACCTCGTTGTAGCTGTAGTCGTTGGCGATCGAGGTCAGCGTCGAGGTGTCGGTGGTCAGCGCTAGGGCCGGCAGGCTGGGGCGCTCGCGCTCGAAGCGGTTGAGCAGCTCGGACGAGAAGTGTTGGCTGTCGCCGGCGCTGCCGCCGTTGCCACAGGCCAGGATCTTCCCTTCGTTGACCAGGGCCTGGACCATCATCTGGCTGGCGACCTCGATGAAGGGCGGCAGCACCTCGCTGGCGTAGGTCTTGGTGTCGATGCTGGCGTTGAAGTGTCCGAGAATGCGGTTCTGGAAATCCATCGTGGCTTCCTGGTCCTTGGGCGATCAGAACGCTTCGAAGGCGTTTCGGACCCAGGTGAAATCGAGGTCCGGCGGCGTGCCGGTGGCGGCCAGCACATCGAAGCGGCAGGCACATGATAGCCGGTTGCGTTGCAGATAAAAACGCGCCGCCTGGATCAGGCGGCGCTGCTTGGTGGCGTTGACGGTCTCGAGCGGATGGCCGTGGCGGGTGTCGCGGCGGTGGCGAACCTCGACGAATACCAGCACATCGCCGTCGCGCATCACCAGGTCGATCTCGCCGCCCCGGGCGTGTTGGTTGGCGGCCACGAGGGCGAGGCCGCGGGCCGCCAGCCAGTCCGCGGCGAGGCGCTCGATGCGAGCGCCGCGGGCGCGGGCGTCAGCGGGATGCGTCATCGGTGAAGTGGCTCATGTCCAGCGCCGGCTGGGGCACGCCGTCCTCGAAGCGGGCCCAGGGCAGCTCGCGGTGGATGCGGCCGTCCTGGTCGGCGCTCAGGGTGCCGGTGGCGCCGAACAGCTCGCTGCCGGGGATGGCCTGGAACTGGGGCAGACGCCGGGCCAGCTCGTAGGCGTCCACGCCCATGGCCATCAGGCGGAACATGTTGGGGTCGGACTCCTCGCGCAGCTGGCGATAGCTGTCGAGGAAGGGCAGGGCCTCTTCGCCGCCCACGGCGGCGTCGGGAATCTGCCAGGGGATGTCGAGGAACATCACGCCATTCAGGTCCTTGTCCAGGCGCGGCTGCGGGCGCCCCTCGTAGAGGTGCGAAGTGGCGTAGACCGACAGCTCCTGCTTGTAGGCGTAGTAGTCGATGGTCGGTGGCACCTGGCGAGCGTAGTCGGGCAGGGCCAGCAGGAACAGCATGTCGGGGCGGCTCGAGCCCAGCGCGCGGCGCGTGCTCTCGGTGGCCGGCCGGCCGGGGTTGTAGCGTACGGCGTTGGCGATCCGGCCGTCGCGATCGCGCCAGGCGTCGGCGAACGCCTCGCCGACCCGGCGTCCCCAGGCGTTGTCCGGTACCAGCAGCGAGGCGCTGCGATGGCCGTCCTGGCGGCCGCGAGCCGCCACCGAGCGAGCCTCGTCCTCGGCCGAGAGGCCGTACTGGAAGAGCCCTTCGGCGCTGTTGCGCTCGTCCTCGCCGTAGTTGAGGGCCAGCGTCGGCATCGGCACCCGGTCGCGGCGCTCCAGGGCGGTGACGGCATCCTTGTCCAGCGGCCCGATGACCACCTGGGCGCCGCGCTGAC
Source organism: Halomonas sp. HG01 (assembly GCF_000968715.2). NCBI lineage: Bacteria > Pseudomonadati > Pseudomonadota > Gammaproteobacteria > Oceanospirillales > Halomonadaceae > Halomonas > Halomonas sp. HG01. The sequence continues at coordinate 1,178,855 of NZ_CP022134.1, forward strand.
GGGCCTCCTGATAGAGGGCGTCGAAGTTGCCGCCGGAGGAATCGATGAAGGTCAGCTGGATGCCGCGGCCGCCGCCGTTCACCTCGTTCATGTGGTGGGCGCGCAGGCCTTCCTCGAGGGCGTCGGCGACCCCGGCCAGCGGGCCGGATTCGGGCAGGAAGACGGCGATGTGGCGCACGTCCTGGCCGCGCAGGTCGCGCAGCGCCAGGATGTCGGCGGGCAGCTGCCGGGCTGCGGGATGATCCGGATAGCGACCGCGCCAGTCGTCGAGGCGGGCGAACAGGCGTTCGATGTCGCCGCCGCTGGTGCGCACCAGCTCGGCGAGATCGAGCCAGGCCCGGGTCGGGTCGCTGGCGCCGTCACGCAGCTCGTCGATGGCGCCGGGCGTCAGGCGCGAGAGCTGCTCCCAGATCGGGTCGTTGAGATCGATGCGACCGGTATCGGCCTGCAGGCGAAGCAGCGTCTGGGCGGCGGCGCGGGTCTCGCCGATCTGGCCGAGGGCGCGGGCCTGGCGTTCGCGCAGCAGCGCGGCCTGGTCGCGAGGCAGCTGCAGCTCGTCGAGCTGCTGGGCGGCCTGGATCACCGCGGAGGGGTCTCCCTCGGTCTCGCCGAGGTCGGACAGCAGCATCGCCCAGCGTCCGCGATCCTCGGGGGGCAGCCGGCTGTCGTCGATGTCCTTGACGATTTCCAGCGCCTGGGGGCGGCTGCCCTGGCGTGCTAGGATATCGGCCGCCCGAAGCCGCGACTTGGCGGCCTGTTCGGGGGCCTGCTGTTCGGCCTGGGCCAGCAGCTGGTTCGGATCGCCGACGGGCTGCCGTTCGGTGATGCCGGGCTGGAAGGCACAGCCGGCCAGCCACATTGCCACGAAGGCGGCGGCCAGCGGGCCGCGAGACGAAATCTTCATGAATCCTTCCTTGTCCTCACGTGCGGAGAGCTTCCCGGGAGCCGAAATGACAGACGCCATTACAGGGGTATTGTACGTGGTCGCCACGCCGATTGGGAATCTGGACGACCTTGCCCCCCGCGCCGCACGGCTGCTGGGCGAGGTCGAGCTGGTGGCCGCCGAGGATACCCGGCACACCTCGCGCCTGCTGCGCCACCTGGGCGTGGCGCCGCCGCTGCTGTCGCTGCACGAGCACAACGAGGCCGCTCGGGTCGAGCAGATCGACGCCCGGCTGGCCGCCGGGGAGGCCGTGGCGCTGGTCAGCGATGCCGGCACGCCCCTGATCAGCGATCCCGGCTTCGTGCTGGTGCGCGAGCTGCGCGCCCGCGGGCGCCGCATCGTACCGGTACCCGGCGCGTGCGCCCTGGTGGCGGCGCTCTCGGCGGCGGGCCTGCCCACCGATCGTTTCCTGTTCCAGGGCTTCCTGCCGGCCAAGGGCGGCACCCGGCGAGGACGGCTCGAGGCGCTGGCCGAGCGCGAGGAGACCCTGGTGTTCTACGAGTCTCCGCATCGCATCCGTGACACTCTGGCCGATCTCGGTACGGTGCTCGGCGAGCGTCAGGTGGTGCTCGCCCGTGAGCTGACCAAGACCTTCGAGACCTTTCTCGAGGGCGCCCCCGAGGCCCTGCTGGCGCGGATGGCGGACGACCCTGACCAGGCCCGCGGCGAGTTCGTGGTGATGGTGGCCGGCGCCGCGCCGAAGTCGGCCGACGAGGCCGCCAGCGTCGATGCCGATGCGCTGCTTTCCGCCATGCTCGCCGAGGGCGTGGGGGTCAAGCAGGCCGCGGCAGTGACCGCCCGGACCCTGGGAGGCGCCAAGAAACAGTGGTACGCCAGGGCGCAGGCGCTCAAGGACGGGGATTGAGGGGGTGGCGGGGCGCTGGTATGCTTGCCGCGGGAGTTGGCCAGACAGCCGCCGCCGGAGCGATCCGGGGGAGGAAAGTCCGGGCTCCACAGGGCAGAGTGCCAGGTAACGCCTGGGCGGCGCGAGCCGACGGAAAGTGCAGCAGAGAGCAGACCGCCTACGTCTCCTTCGGGAGGCCGGTAAGGGTGAAAGGGTGCGGTAAGAGCGCACCGCGCGCCTGGTAACAGTGCGTGGCACGGTAAACCCCACTCGGAGCAAGACCAAATAGGAACCCGTTGGCGTGGCCCGCGTTGGGTTCGGGTAGGTTGCTTGAGGGCGACGGTGACGTCGCCCCTAGAGGAATGGCTGTCCCCGACAGAACCCGGCTTATCGGCCGACTCCCCACGAATTCTTTGCGCGCCGCCGTCCGGCGGCGCCCCGCCATTTGCAAGACCAGCCGCCAAGAGAAGCGCATGACGTCATCCGCCCCCGAACACGCCCCCCGCGGCTTTCGCCATGCCAGCGTGCTGCTCGACGGGGCGGTCGACGCCCTGATTCATGATCCGGCGGGCCATTACCTGGACGGCACCTTCGGCCGCGGCGGCCACTCCCGGGCGATCCTCGAGCGGCTCGCTCCCGAGGGACGGCTGCTGGCCATCGACCGCGATCCCCAGGCCATCGCCGAGGCGGCGAGCATCGACGACGAGCGCTTCGCCATCGACCAGGGCGAGTTCGCCCGCCTGGGCGAGTTCGCCGAGGCGCGCGGCCTGCACGGCCGGCTGTCCGGCGTGCTGCTCGACGTCGGCGTCTCCTCGCCCCAGCTCGACGATCCGGAGCGGGGCTTCAGTTTCCTGCGTGACGGCCCGCTCGACATGCGCATGGACCCGACCCGTGGCGAGAGCGCCGCGGACTGGCTGGCCCATGCCGCCGAGGGCGAGATCGCCCGGGTGTTCAAGACCTACGGCGAGGAGCGCTTCGCCCGTCGGCTGGCCAAGGCGATCGTGGCCCGCCGCGTCGAGACGCCCTTCACCCGCACCGGCGACCTGGCCGAGGTGATCAAGGTCGCCCATCCCGCCTGGGAGAAGGGCAAGCACCCGGCCACCCGCGCCTTCCAGGCGCTGCGCATCCAGGTCAACGGCGAGCTCGACCAGCTCGATGCCGCCCTCGAGGCCGCCCTCGAGACGCTGGCCCCCGGCGGGCACCTGGTGGTGATCAGCTTCCATTCTCTGGAGGATCGCCGGGTCAAGCGCTTCATCCGGGATCACGTGCGCGGCGACACTCATCTGCCCAAGGGCATCCCGCTGCGCGACGACCAGATTCAGCGGCGCCTGGAGTCCGTCGGCAAGGCGCGCCGTCCGGGGCCGGAGGAAGTCGAGACCAACCCCCGCGCCCGCAGTGCGGTGATGCGCGTGGCGCGCAAGCGATACTGAGGTACGGCATGGCTCAAGGACGCGACGCCACTCCTTCTTCCTTCGCCTGGCCGCTGCGCCTGCGCCCGACCCTGGGGCTGGCGCTCAATGCCGTGCTGCTGGCGGCCTGCCTGGGCGCGGCCCTGGCCGTGATCGCCACCAGCCATCAGACCCGGGTGCAATACGCGCAGCTGCAGTCGCTCGAGCGTGAGCACCAGCAGCTGCAGACCGAGTGGAGCCAGCTGCTGCTCGAGGAGAGCGCCTGGTCCTCGCCGTCGCGCATCGAGCGGCTGGCCAGCGACCGGCTCGAGATGCGCCTGCCCGGCATCGACGAAGTCGAGGTCATCCGGCCATGAGTGCCACGCCTCGTCGCGGCAAGACGCGCCATGCCCCGTCGCCCATGGGGCAGGCCCGCTACCGGGTGATGCTGGGGCTGGTGCTGATCGGCCTGGCGTTGCTGGCCGGACGCATCGTCGACCTGCACGTCTTCGACCGCACCTTCCTGCAGGGGCAGGGCGATGCCCGGACCCTGCGCGTCGATCCCATTCCCGCCCACCGCGGCATGATCACCGATCGCCACGGCGAGCCACTGGCGATCTCCACCCCGGTGGTGACGCTGTGGGCCAACCCCCAGGATCTGCCCGACGATCGCATCCAGCGGCTGCGCCTGGCCCAGGCCCTGGGGCAGGAGCCCGAGGCCCTGAACGCGCGCATCGAGCGCTATGCCGATCGCGAGTTCATGTACCTGCGCCGCCGCATGACGCCGGTGGACGCCCAGGAGGTGCTCGACCTGCGCATCCCCGGGGTGCACAAGCGGGCCGAGTACAAGCGCTACTATCCCGCCGGTGAGGTGATCGCCCAGCTGATCGGCGTGACCAACATCGACGATCAGGGGCAGGAGGGGCTGGAGCTCGCCTATCAGTCCTACCTCTCCGGGGAGCCGGGGCGTCGCCGGGTGCTCAAGGATCGGCGCGGACGACTGGTCCGCGACCTGGAGGTGCTCCAGGAGGCCGAGCCCGGCGGCGACCTGACGCTGGCCATCGACCAGCGCCTGCAGTACATGGCCTATCGCGAGCTCAAGTCGGCGGTGGACGAGAACGACGCCGACGGCGGCGTGCTGGTGATGCTCGACGCCGATACCGGCGAGGTGCTGGCCATGGCCAACCAGCCGTCCTACAACCCCAACAATCGTGCCGGCCTCGATCCCGGCGGGTTGCGCAACCGCGCCATCGTCGACGTCTTCGAGCCCGGCTCGGTGATGAAGCCGCTGGCCATGTCGGCGTTGCTCGAGACCGGTCGGTTTCCGCCCGATACCGTGATCGACACGTCGCCGGGCTGGATGGTCATCGACGGTTACACCATCAAGGACGTCGCCAACTACGGCGAGCTCAGCCTGTCCGGCATCCTCGAGAAGTCCTCGAACATCGGCATGTCCAAGCTGACCCTGCAGCTCGACGACCCCGTGGTGCCCGAGCGCTATCGGGCGCTGGGCTTCGATCAGGTGCCGGGCACCGGCTTTCCCGGTGAGGCGGGGGGCAGCGTGCCGGCGCCTCAGGTCTGGTCCAGCAGCCAGTGGGCGGCGCTGTCCTACGGCTACGGCCTGTCGGTGTCCGCGCTGCAGCTGGCCGGGGCCTACACCGCCATCGCCAACCACGGCGAGCGCCTGCCGCCGTCTCTGTTGCGTCTCAATCGGCCGCCGGCCGGCGAGCCGGTGATCGAGCCCGACGTCGCCGACCGCGTGCTGGGTATGATGGACCGGGTGGTGGAGCCGGGCACCGGTGCCCGGCGTGCCCTGGTGCCGGGCTACAGCGTGGCCGGCAAGACCGGCACGGTGCGCAAGAGCGGCGGGGGTGGCTACGAGGAGAACGCCTACCGTTCGCTGTTCGTGGGCATCGCGCCGGTCTCCGATCCGCGCCTGATCACCGTGGTGATGATCGACCACCCTCGGGGCGACGCCTTCTACGGCGGTGCGGTGGCGGCACCGGTGTTCTCACGGGTGGCCGGCAGCGCCCTGCGGCTGCTGGACGTGCCTCCCGACCTGCTGGACGAGGATTCATGAGCGCCGCACCGTTCGCCGTTCGCCATGCGATCGTTCATCGCCCGACCGTCTATCGCCTGACCGTCTACCGAAAGGAGAGCCCATGGACGTGACCGCCGAGCGCCTGATCGAGGTCCTGATCGCCCACTGGCCCCGCCGGCGCGAGGCGCTGGCCGGGCTCGCGCTGCCCGACCGGCCGCGGCTGATCCTGGACAGCCGGGAGCTCGCCGCCGGCGACGTCTTCCTCGCCGTGCCCGGAGTATCCGTCGACGGCCGCGACTACATCGCCGTCGCCCTGGAGGCCGGCGCCGCCCTGGTGCTGGCCCATGACGACGACGCCTCGACGCTGCCGGACGACCCTCGGGTGGTGGCACTGCCACATCTGCGCACCCGGCTCGGCGAGCTGGGGCGCGACCTCTTCGACGTGCCCGAGGCGCTGGAGCTGATCGGCGTCACCGGCACCAACGGCAAGAGTTCGGTGACTCACTACATTGCTGCCCTGAGCGAACGCCTCGGTCGACCGGCCGGCATGATCGGCACCCTGGGCCACGGGCGCCCCGGCGCGCTGGTCGAGGGGCGGCTGACCACGCCGGGGCCGCTGGCGCTGCAGGCCGCCCTCGGCGAGCTCGCCGGCTCGGGCCTGGAGCGGGTGGCCATGGAGGTCTCGTCCCATGCCCTGGAGCAGCGGCGTCTCGATGCCTGCCGCTTCCGCGCCGCGGTGTTCACCAACCTGAGTCGTGACCATCTCGACTATCACGGCAGCATGGCCGCCTACGCCGCGGCCAAGGCGCGGCTGTTTCGTCGCAGCGAGCTCGCGCTGGCGGTGGTCAACGCCGACGACCCGCTGGCGCGGCTGATGCTGGCCGGGCTGGGTGAGGGCGTACGGGTGCTGGCGGTAGGCGAGGACGAGGCCGTGACCCTGCGGGTGGTGGACTGGGTGCCCCATGGCGAAGGCCAGCGCGCGCTGGTCGCCACGCCCGACGGCGAGCGCGTGTTGACGCTGCCGCTGATGGGACGCTTCAACTTGACCAACGTGCTGCTGGCCATCGCCACGCTGCACGGCCTGGGGGAGGCGATCGATGACCTGTTCGAGGCCGCCGACGGGCTCGCGCCGGTGCCCGGTCGCATGCAGGCGCTGGTCGGCGAGGGCGCGCCGACGGTGGTAATCGACTACGCCCACACCCCGGACGCCCTGGAGAATGCCCTACAGGCGCTGCGCGCCCATCTGCCCGACAGCGGCCGGCTGTGGTGCCTGTTCGGCTGCGGCGGTGACCGCGATGCCGGCAAGCGCCCGCTGATGGCCGCCGCCGCCGAGCGCCACGCCGACCGGCTGGTGATCACCGACGACAATCCCCGCTCCGAGGCGCCGGCGGCGATCCGCGAGGCGATGCTCGAGGGGCTGTCCGAGGCCGGCCGCGAGGCCGCCGAGGTGGTCGACGGCCGCGCCCGGGCGATCCGCGACGTCATCCGCGAGGCCGCCGCCGAGGATGTGATCCTGATCGCCGGCAAGGGCCACGAGGCCTATCAGGAGATCGACGGCGTCCGCCATGCTTTCTCTGATCTCGCCGAGGCCGAGGCGGCGCTGGCCGCCCGCCGAGAGGGAGAGGCATGAGCGGCGTCGGTCTCGAGACCCTGGCCGAGGTCGCAGCGGTGCTCGGCCTCGACGTGCCCGACGCCGATGTCGGCGCCGAGCTGTCGGTGGGCGAGATCGTCACCGACACCCGCCGCCTGGGCCCGGGGGCGCTGTTCGTGGCGCTGACCGGCGAACGCTTCGATGGCCATGACTTCATCGCCGCCGCCCGCGAGGCGGGGGCGGTGGCCGCGGTGGTCGAGCGTCGCGTCGACGATCCGCTGCCACAGCTCGAAGTGGCCGACGCTCGCCTGGCCCTGGGCCTGCTGGGTCGCGCCCGCCGCCGCGCCTGGGGCGGGCCGCTGGTCGCGGTGACCGGCAACAGCGGCAAGACCACGGTCAAGCAGATGCTGGCCACGCTGCTGGCCCGCCGCGGCGAGACCCTGGCCACCCGGGGCAACCTCAACAACGACATCGGCGCGCCGCTGACGCTGCTCGAGCTGGCCGCCGAGCACCGCCAGGCGGTGGTCGAGCTCGGGGCGAACCACCTGGGCGAGATCGCCTGGACGGCGAGCCTGGCCGAACCCCGGGTGGCGGTGATCACCAACGTCACCGGCGCCCACGTGGGCGAGTTCGGCGGCCTCGGGCGCATCGCCCAGGCCAAGGCCGAGATCCTGGCGTCGCTTCCTGGCGACGGGGTGGCGGTGCTCAACCGCGACGACCGCTACTTCGCCAGCTGGGCGAGCCTCGCGGCGCCGCGGGAGGTGCTGGATTTCGCCGTGGAAGGACCGGCGCGTCTGCGCGCCGAGACACTGGTTTGCGATCCGCTCGGACGCTATGCTTTCACGCTGTTTCACGATGATCGCGAACTGGGGCGCGTGCAGCTGGCGCTGCTCGGCCGCCACAACGTGGCCAATGCCCTGGCGGCGGCGGGCGCGGCGCTGGCCATGGGCCTGGCCCCGGACGACGTGCTGACCGGGCTCGAGGCCGTCGCGCCGATGCCGGGCCGGCTCAGTGCGGTGGAGGGTGTCAATGGCTCGCGCTTGCTCGACGATACCTACAACGCCAACCCCGGCGCGGTGAAGGCCGCCCTCGACCTGCTGGCCAGCCTGCCGGGACCGCACTGGTGCCTGCTGGGCGCCATGGGCGAGCTGGGCGAGGCCTCGGCGCGGCTTCACGAAGAGGTTGGCCATCACGCGCGCGAGCTTGGCATCGACTTTCTCGGCACCCTCGGCGAGGCGGCGCGGCCGGCCAGCCGCGCCTTCGGCGAGGCGGGGTGTCATTTCGACGATCGGGAGGCGCTGACGCGCCACGTCCTCCAACATCTGCCGCCAGGGGCCAGCGTGCTGGTCAAGGGCTCGCGCAGTGCCGGCATGGAGGCCGTGGTGTCGGCGCTGTGTCCGGATGCATCAAGGTAAGGCATTACATGCTGCTCTTTCTGGCTGAACTGCTGGCGCAATTCCAGAGCGCCTTTCACGTCTTCAACTATCTGACCCTGCGCATGATCCTGGGCACTCTCACCGCCCTGGTGCTGTGCCTGTGGCTCGGCCCGAAGGTGATCCGCCGGCTGGTGGAGCGCCAGATCGGCCAGGCGGTGCGTGACGACGGTCCCCAGTCGCATCTCTCGAAGGCCGGCACGCCGACCATGGGCGGCGCCATGATCCTGATGGCGATCGCCGTCAGCACCCTGCTGTGGGGCGATCTGCGCAACCACTACGTGTGGGTGGTGCTGGCCGTGACCCTGGGCTTCGGCGCCATCGGCTGGGTCGACGACTATCGCAAGGTGGTGGAGAAGAATCCCCGTGGCCTGCCGGCGCGCTGGAAGTACTTCTGGCAGTCGGTGATCGGTCTGGCCGCCGCGGTGATCCTCTACGTGACGGCCGCCTCGCCGGTGGAGACCAGCCTGATCCTGCCGCTGTTCAAGGACTTCGTGCTGCAGCTCGGGCTGTTCTACGTGGTGCTCACCTATCTGGTGATCGTCGGCAGCTCCAACGCGGTGAACCTCACCGACGGCCTGGACGGTCTGGCCATCATGCCCACCGTGCTGGTGGCCATGGGCCTGGCGGTGTTCGCCTATGCCAGCGGCAACACGGTGTTCGCCGAGTACCTGCAGATCCCGATGATTCCCGGCGCCGGCGAGCTGGCGGTGTTCTGCGCCACCATCGCCGGAGCGGGCCTGGGCTTCCTGTGGTTCAACACCTACCCGGCACAGGTGTTCATGGGCGACGTGGGAGCGCTGGCCCTGGGCGCGGCCCTGGGGGTGGTGGCGGTGATCGTGCGCCAGGAGATCGTGCTGTTCATCATGGGCGGCATCTTCGTCATGGAGACCGTCTCGGTGATCCTGCAGGTGGGCTCCTACAAGCTCACCGGGCGTCGGATCTTCCGCATGGCGCCGCTGCACCATCACTTCGAACTCAAGGGCTGGCCGGAGCCGCGGGTCATCGTGCGCTTCTGGATCATCACCGTGGTGCTGGTGCTGCTGGGCCTGGCCACCCTGAAGATCCGCTGATGCCGCATCGCTGAGGAGCCGCTGATGGTCAAGGTGCCCAAGGGCGTCACGCTGGTGGTCGGGCTCGGGGTCTCCGGGCGCGCCATCTGCCGCCACCTGCAACGCCTCGGGCGACCCTTCATGGTCGCCGACACCCGCGCCGCGCCCCCGGGGCTGGACGACTTTCGCGCCGCCCATCCGGGCGTGGCGATCCACTGCGCGGCGCTGACCGAGCTGGACATGGAGGCGGCCCGCGAGATCGTGGTCAGTCCCGGCGTCGATCCGGCAAGCCCCGGGCTCGATGCCCTGGCCGGTCGCCTCGGCGAATCCGGCGAGCCGCTCGTCGTCGGCGAGATCGCGCTGTTCGTGCGCGCGGCCCGCGCGCCCATCGCCGCCATCACCGGCGCCAACGCCAAGTCCACCGTGACCACGCTGCTCGGCGAGATGGCCGCAGAGGCCGGCCGGCGCGTGGCGGTGGGCGGCAACCTCGGCACGCCGGCGCTGGACCTGCTCGTAGAGCGGCCCGATGCCGAGCTCTATGTGCTCGAGCTGTCCAGCTTCCAGCTCGAGACCACGCCGCGGCTGGGCGCCGAGACCGCCGCCTTCCTCAATCTGTCCGAGGATCATCTGGACCGCCACGGCGACCTCGCCGGCTATCGCGCCGCCAAGCAGGCGATCTTCCGCGGCGCGCGCCACGGCGTGATCAACGCCGAGGACCCGGCCACCTGGCCGGACGCGCCGCCGCCGGCCCTCGATCGTTTCACCACGGCATCGCCCGAGGGCGAGGCGTGGGGCATCGCCGTCCACGACGACGGCAGCGGCCCACGCGACTGGCTGATGCACGGCACCGCGCCGTTGATGCCGGCCTCGGCGGTGCGCCTGCCGGGACGCCACAACCAGGCCAATGCCCTGGCGGCCCTGGCCATGGGGCATCGCCTCGGCCTGGGGATGGCCGCCATGCGCCGCGTGCTCGAGCGCTTCGCCGGCCTGCCGCATCGCGGCGAGCTGATCGCCGAGGTCGGCGGGGTGCGCTGGATCAACGATTCCAAGGGCACCAACGTGGGCGCGACCCTGGCCGCCATCGCCGGGCTCGGCCCGACGCTGTCCGGCCGCCTGATCCTGCTCGCCGGCGGGGAGGGGAAGGGCGCCGACTTCACGCCGCTGGCCACGCCGCTGGCCCGTCACGGGCGCGAGGCGATCCTGTTCGGCCGCGACGCCGAGCGCCTTGCCGCCGCGTTGGACGGCGCCGTGGCCTCGACCCGGGTCGATGACCTCGAGGCGGCCATGGCCAGGGCCGCCGAGATCGCCGCTCCCGGTGACTGCGTGCTGCTGTCCCCGGCCTGCGCCAGTCTCGACCAGTTCCCGAATTATCAGGCCCGAGGCGAGGCCTTCCGGGCCGGCGTCGAGCGCCTGGCCGAGGAGGAGCGCTCATGAGCCGCTTGGCCCGTCTTCGCGAACGGCTCTCCACCGCCGACCAGCCCTTCGACGGCTGGCTGGTGATCGCTGCTCTGGCACTGCTGCTGATCGGCTGGGTGATGGTGACCTCGGCCTCCAGCGAGGTGGCCTCGAGCCTGACCGGCAATGCCTGGTACTTCAGCCTGCGTCATGGCGCCTTCCTGCTGCTGTCGATAGCGATCGCGGCCCTGGCGCTGCGGGTGCCGCTGGCCTGGTGGAAGGCCAACGGGCCCTTGCTGCTGCTGGTCGGCATCGCCCTGCTGGTGCTGGTGCTGGTGGTCGGCCGCGAGGTCAACGGCAGCAAGCGCTGGCTGTCGCTGCCCGGCGTGCCGTTCAATCTCCAGGCTTCCGAGATCGCCAAACTGTGTCTGATCGCCTATCTGGCCGGCTATCTGGAGCGTTTTCTGCCCCAGGTGCGCCGAGAGTGGGGGGCCTTCCTGCGGCCCCTGGTGGTGCTGGGTCTGTTCGGCGGCCTGCTGATCTTCGAGCCGGACTATGGCGCCGTGGTGGTGATGACCGGTTGCGTGATGGGCATGCTGCTGATGGCCGGCGCGCCCTGGATTCGCTTCCTGCTGCTGATGGCGCTGGTGGCCGTGCTGGGCGTCGTGGTGGCGATCGCCGAGCCCTATCGCATGGCGCGCCTGACCAGCTTCGTCGACCCCTGGGCCGACCAGTTCGCCAGTGGCTACCAGCTGACCCAGGCGTTGATCGCCTTCGGTCGCGGGCAGTGGCTGGGCACCGGGCTCGGCAACAGTGTGCAGAAGCTGTTCTACCTGCCCGAGGCGCATACCGACTTCGTGTTCGCCGTGCTCGCCGAGGAGCTGGGGCTGGTGGGGGCGATCGCCGTGATCGGCCTGTTCGCGCTGCTGGTGTGGCGTGCCATGGCGGTAGGGCGGCGCGCCGAGCTGGCCGGCCTGGCCTTCGCCGCCTATGCCAGCTATGGCATCGCCCTGGTGATCGGTGCCCAGGCCTTCATCAACATCGCCGTGAGCAGCGGGATGCTGCCCACCAAGGGGCTGACCCTGCCGCTGCTGAGCTACGGCGGCTCGAGCCTGGTGGTGAGCTGCATCATGGTGGCGATGCTGCTGCGGGCCGACATCGAGACCCGCCAGGCCGTGCGCCGGGCCTCGCCGACCGCGGCTCGGGACACGGCGTCCGGGACCCGCGGTGCCGGCAAGCGCGCGGCCGCCAAGAGTGACCCTGGCAAGAGCAAAGGAACCCAAGCATGAGTCGACGCGAGGGGCGACGCGCCCTGATCATGGCCGGCGGCACCGGCGGCCACGTCATTCCGGCCCTGTCCCTGGCCCGTGCGCTGCAGGCCCGCGGGGTCGAGGTCGAGTGGCTGGGCAGCCCGCGCGGCCTCGAGAACCGTCTGGTGCCTGAGGCCGGCCTGCCGCTGCATCGCATCGCCGTGAGCGGGCTGCGAGGCAATGGCCTGGCCGGCTGGGCGATGGCGCCCTGGCGGCTGATCGGTGCGGTGCGCCAGGCCGGCCGGGTGATCCGCACCTTCGATCCCCAGCTGGTGGTGGGCCTCGGCGGTTTCGCCAGCGGCCCCGGCGGCCTGGCCGCCTGGCTGGCGCGCCGGCCGCTGGTGATCCACGAACAGAACGCCGTGGCCGGGCTCACCAACCGCGTCCTGGCACGGCTGGCGCGCGGGGTCTATGCGGCCTTCCCCCAGGCCTTCCCGGGCCGCGCCGAGGTGGTCGGCAACCCGGTGCGCAGCGACATCGCCGCCATCGGCGAGACGCCCCGCAACGCCGAGACGATGCGCGCCCGTCCGCTGCGTCTGCTGGTGGTGGGCGGCTCGCTGGGCGCGCTGGCGCTCAACCGGGGCATGCCCGAGGCGCTGGCCCGGCTGCCCGAGGCCGAGCGCCCCGAGGTGCGGCATCAGGCCGGCCGCGACAAGGACGCGGCGACCCGCGAGGCGTATGCGGGGCAGGGCGTGGCCGCCGAGGTGACCGCCTTTATCGATGACATGGCCGAGGCCTACGACTGGGCCGATCTGGTGGTCTGCCGGGCCGGGGCCCTGACCGTGGCGGAGCTGGCGGCGGCGGCCAAGCCGGCGCTGTTCGTGCCCTTCCCGCACGCGGTGGACGATCACCAGACCGCCAACGCCGCGGCCCTGGTGGCCCAGGGGGCCGCCGCCCTGATGCCGCAATCCGAGATGACTGCGGCGACGCTGGCCGACCGGCTGGCGGCGCTGCTCGACCCCGACACGCTTGCCACCATGGCCGCCGAGGCGCGAGGCTGTGCCCATCTCGACGCCGTGGAACGGCTGGTGGCCGGTTGTATGGAGACTGCTTTTGAGTGACCAGACCCTAGGGCCGGTACCCGGCCAAGCCACGCCTCCCCGCCTCGGGCGCGGGCTGGGCATGCGCCGTATCCGGCGCATCCACTTCGTCGGCATCGGCGGTGCGGGCATGTGCGGCATCGCCGAGGTGCTGGCCAACGAGGGCTACGACGTCAGCGGCAGCGACCTCCGGGTCTCGCCGGTGGTCAACCGCCTGCAGGCCTGTGGCGTGCGCGTGGCGATTGGTCATGCCGAGGACAATGCGCGCGATGCCGACGTGGTGGTCGTCTCCACGGCGGTGGATCCGGCCAATCCCGAGGTGCGCTGGGCCCAGGAGCATCGCGTGCCGGTGGTGCGCCGCGCCGAGATGCTGGCCGAGCTGATGCGCTTCCGTCATGGCATTGCCGTGGCGGGCACTCATGGCAAGACCACCACCACCAGCCTCACCGCCACCCTGCTGGGCGAGGGCGGGCTGGACCCGACCTTCGTGATCGGCGGCAAGCTCACCAGCGCCGGCACCAACGCGCGGCTGGGGGAGGGGGACTACCTGGTGGCCGAGGCCGACGAGTCCGATGCCTCCTTCCTGCACCTGCAGCCGATGGTGGCCATCGTCACCAATGTCGACGCCGACCACATGGCGACCTACGGCGGCGACTTCGAGCGCCTCAAGGACACCTTCGTCGAGTTCCTGCACAACCTGCCGTTCTACGGGCTGGCCGTGCTGTGCATCGATGACGCCAACGTGCGTGGGTTGCTCGAGCGGGTCAGTCGCCAGTTCGTGACCTACGGCTTCAGCGACGACGCCGACTACGGCATCGAGGACTTCGCTCAGTCGGCCGGCGAGGTGCGCTTCACCGCCCGGCGGCCCGACGGGCTGGCGCCGCTGCCGGTGCGCCTGGCCATGCCGGGGCGCCATAACGCCCTGAACGCCCTGGCCGCCATTGCCGTGGCCAGCGACGCCGGCGTCGACGACGACGCCATCCTGCGCGGGCTGGCGAGTTTCGCCGGGGTCGGTCGGCGCTTCCAGGTGCACGGCCATTTCCCGGCCCCGGCCGGTGACGGCGAGGTGATGCTGGTCGACGACTACGGCCACCATCCCCGCGAGGTGGAGATGGTCATCCAGGCGGTGCGCGATGGCTGGCCCGACCGCCGCCTGGTGATGGCCTACCAGCCGCACCGCTACTCGCGTACCCGGGACCTCTACGAGGATTTCGTGCGCGTGCTGGCGGGGGTCGATACGCTGCTGCTGCTTGACGTCTACGCGGCCGGCGAGACGCCGCTGCCCGGCGCCGACGGGCGCAGCCTGGCGGGCTCGATTCGCCAGCGCGGCGAGGTCGATCCGATCTTCGTCCAGGACAAGGCCGAACTGCCGGGACTGCTGGCCAAGGTGCTGCGCCCCGGTGACATCCTGATCACCCAGGGCGCCGGTGACGTGGGCGGCATCGCCCAGCGACTGGCCGACGCCCGTCTGGCGCTCGACGAGGTGACGCTATGACGACCGACGTGACCGGCCCGGGCCGGGTGGTGGTGCTTTACGGTGGGGACTCCGCCGAGCGCGAGGTCTCGCTGAAGAGCGGCGCGGCGGTGCTGGCCTCGCTCGAACGCAGCGGCGTCCAGGCGGTCGGCTTCGATCCCGCCGAGCAGGGCGGGCTGGCCGGGCTCGAGGCGCTGAGGCCGGACGTCGTCTTCATCGCCCTGCACGGGCGCGGCGGCGAGGACGGCACCCTGCAGGGCGCCCTCGAGCTGCTGGGCATCCCCTACACGGGCAGCGGGGTGATGGCCTCGGCGCTGGGGATGGACAAGCAGCGCACCAAGCTGGTCTGGCAGGCCCTGGGGCTGCCGACGCCGCAGAGCGAGATGCTCGGTCCCGACGCCGACTGGGCGGCGGTGGCGGAGCGTCTGGGGCTGCCGCTGATCGTCAAGCCGGTTCACGAGGGCTCGACGCTGGGCATCACCATCGTCGAGAGTCCCGAGGCCCTGGAGGCGGCCTATCGCGACGCCGCGCGCTTCGATGCCCGGGTGATGGCGGAGCGCTTCGTGCGCGGCGAGGAGTACACGGTGACGTTGCTGGGCGACAGTGCGCTGCCGGCGATCCGCGTCGAGGTGCCGAACGGCTTCTACGACTACGAGGCCAAGTACCTTTCCGACGAGACGCTCTACCACCTGCCCTGCGGCCTGCCGGCCGGCGACGAGGCGCGGCTCGCCGAGCTGAGCCGCGATGCCTTCGCCGCTATTGGTTGTGCGGGGTGGGGGCGCGTCGACGTGATGCGCGACGCCGAAGGGCGTTTCTGGTTGCTCGAGGTCAACACCGTGCCGGGCATGACCGATCACAGCCTGGTGCCTCAGGCCGCCGCTCACGCGGGTATCGACTTCGATGCGCTGGTGCGGCGCATCCTCGACACCGCCGGGCGGACCTGAGGCCATGGCGCGTCGCGGAGGCCTGATCGGCGTTCTGCTGCTGCTGCTGGTGCTGGGCGCCGGCGGCCGCGCGCTGTGGCTGTGGCTCGACCGGCCCGTGGAGCGTGTCTCGATCCGCGGCGACCTGGAGTACGCCAGCGCCGACTACCTGAGGAGCAAGCTGGCGCCGCTGGTGCGGGGCCAGACCTGGCTGTCGGCGGATATCGGCGAGCTTCGCGAGCAGGCTCGTGACATCGGCTGGCTGAGCGAGGTGCGCATTCGTCGCGAATGGCCCTACGCCCTGGTGTTCGAGCTGGTCGAACAGGTGCCGGTGGCGCGCTGGAACGACGATCGGCTGCTCAATCCGGCCGGGGATCCCTTCGCCTTCGCTCCGCTGGCGGCGCCGGAAGGGCTGGTGAACCTGGCCGGTCCGGCCGGCAGCGGGCCGGAGGTGCTGGCCTATCACGACACCCTGGGCGCCCGCCTGGCCGAGCATGGGCTGGGGCTGCGCCAGCTGCGGCTTGAGGATCGTGGTGCCTGGCGGCTGCAGACCGACGACGGCATCTGGGTGATGCTGGGCCGCAGCAATCGCGAGGCGCGTCTGGCGCGCTTCCTGGCGGCCTGGGATCGGGAGCTCGATGGCCTGGCGTCGCATATCCGCTACATCGACCTGCGCTATCCGAATGGCGTCTCGGTCGCCTGGCACGGTGAAAGCGAGCCGGACGAGGAAGACGGCGCTAAGGAAAGTTGAAGGCGATTCGCGAAACACACGCGATGAATGGAAGGGCCTCTCGGGTGTTCCTTTTGAGGAAAAATCGCCGTATCGTGACGGATGTTTTTCGCTCTGGGCTGGTGGAGCACGGGAACTTGTTCCTATAATTGGCCCAGGTTTTTCTATTGTTAATGCTTAATTTCCCCAAGCGGGTCAGCTCGAGGAGATTCCCCGACTCATGTCAGGTCCATCCAATGCGTCCAATATGGTAGTCGGGCTGGATATCGGAACGTCCAAGGTCGTGGCGATCGTGGGTCAACCCACCGACGATGGCGGCATCGAGATTGCCGGCATCGGCTCGCATCCCTCTCGCGGGATGAAGAAGGGCGTGGTGATCAACATCGAGTCCACGGTGCAATCCATCCAGCGCGCCGTGGAAGAGGCCGAGTTGATGGCCGGCTGCGACATCCACTCCGTGTACGTGGGGATCGCCGGCAGTCATATCAGCTCGATGAACTCCGATGGCGTGGTCGCCATCAAGGAGCGTGAGGTCGCGCCTGCCGATATCGAGCGCGTCATCGATTCGGCACGCGCCCGCGCCATCTCCGAAGGCCAGCGTGTGCTGCATGTGCTGCCCCAGGAGTTCGCCATCGACACTCAGGGCGGCATTCGCGAACCCCTCGGCATGTCCGGGGTGCGCCTGGAAGCCCGGGTACACCTGGTGACGGCGGCACTCAATGCGGTGCAGAACATCGAGAAGTGCGTGCGTCGCTGCGGCCTCGACGTGGACGCGATCATCCTCGAGCAGCTGGCCTCCAGCCATGCGGTGCTCACCGAGGACGAGCGCGAGCTCGGCGTCTGCATGGTCGACATCGGTGGCGGCACGACGGATATCGCGGTGTTCACCGAGGGGGCCATCCGCCATACCGCGGTGATTCCCATCGCCGGCGATCAGGTCACCAACGACATCGCCATGGCGCTGCGCACGCCGACCCAGCACGCCGAGGAAATCAAGGTCAAGTACGCCTGTGCGCTGACCCAGATGGCCGCCAGCGACGAGATGATCAAGGTGCCTAGCGTCGGCGATCGACCGGCCCGGGACCTGTCCCGCCAGTCGCTGGCCGAGGTGGTCGAGCCGCGCTACGAGGAACTGTTCACTCTGGTGCGCGACGAACTGCGACGCAGTGGCTTCGAGGATCTGGTCGCCGCCGGCATCGTGCTGACAGGCGGAACCTCGCGCATGGAAGGGGTGGTCGAGCTGGCCGAGGAAATCTTTCACATGCCGGTGAGAATCGCCTGTCCGCAGAACGTGCGGGGGCTCGCCGATGTGGTACGCAATCCGATTTATTCGACGGGGGTCGGTTTGCTACATTACGCTCTAAACGAGGCCCGTCAGGGGCACGGCCAACAAGAGACGTCGGGCAGTGGCATGTCGGCGCAGCCGAGGCGCGGAGACGCCTCCCGGCGCGGAGCAGGGGAAGGGATTCCGGCGCTGGTAAAGCTCAAGGGCTGGTTCAAAGGAAATTTCTGACAGGGCCGCGATCGCGGTCCAGGAGACGGGGCTAATGTTCGAACTGGTAGACAGTGCACCCTCAAGCAGTGCAGTCATCAAGGTCATCGGTGTCGGCGGTGGGGGCGGCAATGCCGTCAACCACATGGTCGAAAGCAGCATCGAAGGTGTCGAGTTCATCTGCGCCAATACCGATGCCCAGGCGCTCAAGCGGGTGGCGGCCAAGACCGTTCTCCAGCTCGGCAGCGAGATCACCAAGGGGCTGGGCGCCGGCGCCAATCCGGAAGTGGGCCGCCAGGCCGCCATGGAGGATCGCGAGCGCATCGCCGAGCTTCTCCACGGGGCCGACATGGTCTTCATCACCGCCGGCATGGGCGGTGGTACCGGTACCGGCGGTGCGCCGGTGGTCGCGCAGGTGGCCAAGGAGCTCGGCATCCTGACCGTGGCCGTGGTCACGCGTCCCTTCCCCTTCGAGGGCCCCAAGCGCATGCGCTCGGCCGAGGAGGGCATGAAGGAGCTCTCCGAGCACGTCGACTCGTTGATCACCATTCCCAACGAGAAGCTGCTCTCGGTGCTCGGCAAGAGCGCCAGCCTGCTCACCGCCTTCAGCGCCGCCAATGACGTGCTGCTGGGGGCGGTGCAGGGCATCGCCGAGCTGATCACCAGCCCCGGCATCATCAACGTCGACTTCGCCGACGTGCGCACCGTGATGTCCGAGATGGGCATGGCGATGATGGGCACCGGTGGGGCCACCGGCGAGAATCGCGCCCGCGAGGCCGCCGAGAAGGCGATCCGCAGCCCGCTGCTCGAGGACATCGACCTGCACGGTGCGCGTGGCATCCTGGTCAACATCACCGCCGGCCCGGACCTGTCGATCGGCGAGTTCAACGACGTCGGTGCCACCGTCCAGGAGTTCGCCTCCCAGGACGCCACCATCGTGGTGGGCACTTCCATCGACATGGAGATGACCGACGAGCTGCGCGTGACCGTGGTGGCCGCCGGTCTCGACGGTCAGCGTCAGCCGGCCGCGGCCAGCCAGGGCGCGCGTCGCGAGGCGGCCGGCGGTGGCGACTATCGCCAGCGTCAGCCGGCAGCCGCCAGCCGTCCTCAGCAGCAGGCCCCGGCCCCGGGCCGTGGCTCCGCCGCCGCGGCATCCAAGCCCGAGTCCCAGGAGGCGTCACGTCCCCAGCAGGAGCCGCGCAAGTCCCAGGAGCTCGACGACTACCTGGACATCCCGGCCTTCCTGCGTCGCCAGGCCGATTGAGCGCCGCTATCGTTTGCATAGACACGCCAAACGCACGTTGTTTTTGTTGAAACGTGCGTTTGGTGTTATAGTGAACGGTGTTTGATAACCACCGAGCCTGGCGACTGCCCATGATCAGACAACGCACACTCAAGAATGTCATCCGCGCCACCGGCGTCGGCCTCCACTCCGGCAAGAAGGTCTACCTGACCCTGCGGCCGGCGCCGGTCGATACCGGGATCGTGTTCGTGCGCACCGACCTGGACCCCGAGGTCCAGATTCCGGCCAGCGCCGACAGCGTGACCGACACCACGCTGTGCACCGCCCTGTCCAAGGACGGCGTCAAGGTCGCCACCGTCGAGCACCTGATGTCGGCCCTGGCCGGCCTCGGCATCGACAATGCCTACGTGGATGTCAGCGCCCCCGAAGTGCCGATCATGGACGGCAGCGCCGGCCCCTTCGTGTTCCTGATCCAGTCCGCCGGTATCGCCGAGCAGAACGCCGCCAAGAAGTTCATCCGCATCAAGCGTGAAGTGGTGGTGCGCGACGGCGAGAAGGAGGCGATCTTCCTGCCTCACCAGGGCTTCAAGGTCTCCTTTGCCATCGACTTCGATCATCCGGTGTTCGAGGCCCAGAAGCAGAGCGCCGAGGTCGACTTCTCGACCACTTCCTTCGTCAAGGAAGTGTCCCGGGCGCGCACCTTCGGCTTCATGCGCGATCTCGAGTACCTGCGCTCCAACAACCTGGCGCTGGGCGGCAGTCTCGACAACGCCATCGTGGTCGACGACTACCGGATCGTGAACGAGGGTGGTCTGCGTTACGACGACGAGTTCGTCAAGCACAAGGTGCTGGACGCCATCGGTGACCTCTACCAGCTGGGCCACAGCCTGATCGGCGAGTTCCGCGGGGTGAAGTCCGGCCACGCGTTGAACAACCAGCTGTGCCGCGCGCTGATGGAAAACCAGGATGCCTGGGAGATCGTCACCTTCGAGGAAGAGACTGCCAAGGCGCCGATTTCCTATGCCGCGCCGGCCATGGCCTGACGCCTCTCCGCGGTCGACGAGGTCGCATGAGCCCGATATGCCCGCTCGATGGTGAGGGGCTCGATGGTTGAGGCTCGATCACAAGCTCGGTAGAAGAAAGGCCCGCCAGTTCCTGGCGGGCCTTTCTCGTGGCCGGGAGGGTGTGGTGCGTCAGGGGTCGCGTTCCGCGTGGGAGGCGAGGCGTTCCAGGGCGCGCTTGAGCGTCGGGTCCTCGACGTCGGCGGCGCAGCTCGAGAGCTCGTCGGCGGCGTGCGCAGGCAGGTGGCGTGTCTGGCGTGGCGGCACCTTGGCCGGGCGTACCGGGCGGACCTTGAAGTCGAAGCCGGTCACCGCGGCGAAGCCCGGGAGTTCGTGAAGCAGCGACAGCAGGCGCGACTGCTCGTAGCGCAGCCGGGTCAGCCACACGGCGCGGTCGGTGATGACCGTCAATCGCCCCTGGTGGAAGCCGCCCACGAACAGATGCTCGCCGAGTTCGCTCGGCAGGTGGTCGCGCAGATGCTGCTGGGCCTGTTCGATCAGTCGGGCCCGCCGCATCAGGTTACCCAGCTCACCGCGGCCGTTCAGCACCTGGGACATGGGCTGGGCTCGCCACCGCTTAACCTTTATACTCATCAGCTTGATTCTCGGGTCCGGCCCGGGTGGGGAATCGTCGACCGTGTCGTCGACGGCCTTGGAACGCATGAGCCTAGCACAGGCACGGGAGTCCCTCGACAGCATGGACAGCCTTACCGCGGAGACAGGTCCGTCAGCGCCCGCCGAGCATGCCTCGGTGGAGCGCCGTCCGTCGGGCCGCCGGACGCCGCGCTGGTGGCTGGCCGGCCTGCTGGTCGGTTGCCTGCTGCCGGCGGGGCTGTCGCCGCTAGGGGCGGCGACGCCGGTCGAGCGCGTGATCCAGGTCTGCATTCTGGCGCCGGCGCTGATCCGGGCCAGCTCTCGCCTCCAGGCACGCCGGCGCGCCCGGCGCCGCTGGCCGGTCCGCCCCCTTCCTCGCCGTGCCGGCCGGCTCGCGCTGCGCCTGCCCAGCGTCGCGCCTCGGCAGCGGGCCGTGGCGGCGCATGATGTCCTGACCCGCCGCGGGCCGCCGCGGGTGCTTCTCGCCTGAACGACGAGCGGCCGGGAGTGCGTCCCGGCCTTGAGCACCCCAGCGATGGACCCTTCATGATCAACAACCTGTTACGCAAGGTCGTCGGTTCCAAGAACGACCGCGAAGTGAAGCGCATGGGCCGCACCGTGGCCCGCATCAATGCCCTCGAGAAGGATCTCGAGACCCTCGACGGCGCCCCGCTCCAGGCGCGCACCGCCGATTTCCGCGAGCGCCTGGACGGCGGCGAGTCCGTCGACAGCCTGATGCCCGAGGCCTTCGCCACCGTACGCGAGGCCAGCAAGCGGGTGATGGGCATGCGTCACTTCGATGTCCAGATGATCGGCGGCATCACCCTGAACGGCGGCCGCATCGCCGAGATGAAGACCGGCGAGGGCAAGACCCTGGTCGCGACCCTGGCCGTCTACCTCAACGCCCTGCCCGGCAAGGGCGTGCACGTGGTCACGGTCAACGACTACCTGGCGCGCCGCGACGCCGACTGGATGCGCCCCCTCTACGAATTCCTGGGCCTGACCGTCGGCACCATCTATGCCGGCCAGACCCCCGAGGAGAAGCGTGAGGCCTACGGCTGCGACATCACCTACGGCACCAACAACGAGTTCGGCTTCGACTACCTGCGCGACAACATGGCCTTCTCGCTGGAGGACAAGGTTCAGCGCGGGCTGCACTACGCCATCGTCGACGAGGTGGATTCCATCCTGATCGACGAGGCGCGCACGCCGCTGATCATCTCCGGTGCCGTGGACGAGAACACCGAGCTGTACAAGGTCGTCGACCGGCTGGCGATCCACCTGGCGCCCTGCACCGATGAAGAGGACCCGGAGAGCGGTGACTTCACCCTCGACGAGAAGCAGAAGCAGGTCGAGCTCACCGAGGGTGGCCATCACAGGGTCGAGCAGCTGATGCGCGACGAGGGCCTGCTCGGCGAGGAGGATTCCCTCTACGCCGCTCAGAACCTCAACCTGCTCCAGCACATGCATTCGGCGCTACGCGCCCGCCATCTCTACCAGCGTGACGTCGACTACATCATCAGCGACGGCCAGGTGGTCATCGTCGACGAGCATACCGGTCGCTCCATGCCGGGTCGGCGCTGGTCCGAGGGCCTGCACCAGGCGGTCGAGGCCAAGGAGGGGGTGACCGTCCAGCGCGAGAGTCAGACGCTGGCCTCCACGACCTTCCAGAACTACTTCCGCCTCTACGACAAGCTGTCCGGCATGACCGGTACCGCCGATACCGAGGCCTTCGAGTTCCGCCAGATCTATGGCCTGGACGTGGTGGTGATTCCCACCAACCGGCCGCTGGCGCGCAAGGACCAGAACGACCTGGTATATCTCAGCGCCGAGGAGAAGTTCGAGGCCATCATCGAGGACGTCAAGGTCCAGACCGAGGCCGGTCGCCCGGTGCTGGTGGGTACCGCCTCCATCGAGACCTCCGAGTACCTGGCCGAGCTGATGAAGCGGGCGGGCATCCGCTTCAACGTGCTCAACGCCAAGCAGCACCAGAGCGAGGCGCAGATCATCGCCCAGGCCGGTCGTCCCGGGGCCATCACCATCGCCACCAACATGGCCGGCCGTGGTACCGACATCGTGCTGGGCGGCAACTGGGAGGCCGAGGCCGCACAGCTCGAGTCGCCGAGCGAGGCCCAGATCGAGCGCCTCAAGGCCGAATGGCAGGAGCGTCACGAGGCGGTGCTCGCGGCCGGCGGCCTGCACGTGATCGGCTCCGAGCGCCACGAGTCGCGGCGCATCGACAACCAGCTGCGCGGCCGTTCCGGCCGCCAGGGCGACCCGGGCTCGACGCGCTTCTTCCTGTCGCTGGAAGACAACCTGATGCGGCTGTTCGGCTCCGAGCGCGTGCAGAAGCTGATGCAGGCCCTAGGCCTGGAGCGCGGCGAGGCGATCGAGCACAAGATGGTCTCCAACGCCGTGGAGCGCGCCCAGAAGAAGGTCGAGGGTCGCAACTTCGACATTCGCAAGCAGCTGCTCGAGTACGATGACGTGGCCAACGATCAGCGCCGGGTCATCTACGAGCAGCGCAACGAGATCCTGGCCGCCGACGACGTCTCCGAGAACGTCATCGGCATCCGCGCCGAGGTGCTCGACGAGGCGATCAGCGAGTTCGTGCCGCCCCAGAGTCTGCCCGAGCAGTGGGACCTGGCCGGCCTGGAAGATCACCTCAAGACCGAGTTCAACCTCGAGGCGCCGGTGCAGCAGTGGGCCGAGGAAGACCAGCGCTTCCATGAGGAGCAGCTGCGCGAGCGTCTCCACGAGATGCATCGCCAGGCCTACGACGAGAAGGTCGAGATCGCCGGTGCCGAGCTGATGCGTCGCTTCGAGAAGCAGGTCATGCTGCAGGTGCTGGACACCCGCTGGAAGGAACACCTGCAGTCCATGGACCACCTGCGCCGGGGCATCCACCTGCGTGGCTACGCCCAGAAGAACCCCAAGCAGGAGTACAAGCGCGAGTCCTTCGAGCTGTTCCAGACGCTGCTGACCAACATCAAGTCCGACGTCACGCGTATCCTCAGCCACGTCAAGGTGCGTCAGCCGGAAGAGGTCGAGGCCCTGGAACGTCAGCGGCGCGAGTCGCTGGAGCGCGAGAAGGCGGCCGCGGCCAGCCGCCACGACGCGCCCGAGGGGGCCGAGGCGGACACCGAGCAGGCCGCCGCCGCGGCGCCGGCCGGAGAGGCCCGCCCCCAGCGCCGCGAGGGCCCCAAGGTCGGACGCAACGACCCGTGCCCCTGCGGTTCGGGCAAGAAGTTCAAGCAGTGCTGCGGCAAGCTGAGCTGAGCTGATCGGTCGGGGGCCGGGCGAGCGTGCCGCGCCGGCCCCGCCAAGCGAATTCATACAGGAGACAGACGATGGCAGTGGGCCCTGCAAGCTTTCCCGAGATGCCGGTGATCGATGGGGTGCGCCTGGGCACGGCCCGGGCCGGGATCAAGGCCGCCGATCGCCGTGACCTGGTGGTGATCGAGGTGCCCGAGGGCGCCGCCGTGGCGGGCAGCTTCACGCGCAATGCCTTCTGTGCGGCCCCGGTGACCGTGGCCCGAGAGCACCTGGCGGCCTGCACCCTGCACGGCGAGGCGCCGCGCTACCTGGTGATCAACACCGGCAACGCCAACGCCGGCACCGGCGAGACCGGGCTGCGTGACGCGCGGACCACCTGCGCCGAGCTGGGTGGCCTGGCCGGGGTGGAGGCCTCCCGCGTGCTGCCGTTCTCCACCGGCGTGATCGGAGAGACGCTGCCCATGGAGCGGCTGCTGGGCGGCCTGCCCGAGGCGCTGCGCTGCCTCGACGAGAGCGCAGCGGGCTGGGCCGCGGCCGGCGAGGGTATCCTCACCACCGACACCCGGCCCAAGGGGGCCAGCGTGACCGTGCCGCTGGGTGACGAGACCGTCACCCTCAACGGCATCAGCAAGGGCTCGGGGATGATCAAGCCCAACATGGCCACCATGCTGGCCTTCGTGGCCACCGATGCGGCCATCGCCCCGGCGCTGCTGGATGAGCTGCTGCGCGAGGCCGTGGAGCGCTCCTTCAACTGCATCACGGTGGACGGCGATACCTCGACCAACGATGCCTGCATGCTGATCGCCACCGGCCGCGGCGCGGCCATCGACGATGACCGACGCCTGGCGATGTTCCGCGAGGCGCTCGACCGGCTGATGATCGAGCTCGCCCAGGCCATCGTGCGTGACGGCGAGGGCGCCACCAAGTTCGTCGGCCTGCAGGTCGATGGCGCGGTGACGCGTCAGGAGGCATTGGACGTGGCCTTCACCGTGGCTCACTCGCCGCTGGTCAAGACCGCACTGGCCGCCAGCGACGCCAACTGGGGCCGGATCCTCGCCGCCGTGGGGCGGGCGCCGCTGGAGGACTTCGACGTCGAGCGTGTGGTGATCGACCTCGGCGAGGTGCGCCTGGTGGAGAACGGCGGCCGGGCCGCCGGCTACACCGAGGAGGCCGGCAGCGAGGTCATGGCCCGCGAGGAGATCGCGATCCGCATCGACCTGGGGCGCGGCGAGCGCAGCGCCACCGTCTGGACCACGGATCTGACCCGGGAATACGTCGCCATCAACGCCGATTACCGCAGC
This sequence comes from Halomonas sp. HG01, assembly GCF_000968715.2. Taxonomy (NCBI): domain Bacteria; kingdom Pseudomonadati; phylum Pseudomonadota; class Gammaproteobacteria; order Oceanospirillales; family Halomonadaceae; genus Halomonas; species Halomonas sp. HG01. Next base: position 1,203,986 of record NZ_CP022134.1, read on the forward strand.
TGAGCGCGCGGGGCCCGGCGTTCCCGGTTCGCATCAAGAGAGCAATCCCCCGCGCGTCGGCGCGGGGACAAGTGGGATAAGGTGAATGAACGCAATGGTCAAGAGAAGGGTGCATGTGGCGGCCGCCGCCATCATCAGCGCCGATGGTCGTGAGGTGCTGCTCGCCCGGCGCCCGTCCAACGTCGATCAAGGCGGCCTCTGGGAGTTCCCCGGTGGCAAGCTGGCGCCCTATGAAACGGGCCTCGAGGCTCTCAAGCGCGAGTTGCACGAGGAGCTGGGGGTGGAGATTCATCGCGCCCAGCCGCTGATCCGCATCCACCACGAGTACACCGACAAGCACATTCTGCTCGACGTCTGGCAGGTCCACGACTTCGCCGGCGAGCCCTTCGGGCGCGAGGGGCAGGCGGTGCGCTGGGTGCCGATGGAGGAGCTGTTCAACTATCCCTTCCCGGCGGCCAACGTGCCGATCCTTCGCGCGGTGATGCTGCCCACCGAGTACCTGATCACCGCCGAGGAAGAGGACGAGTCAGTGTTCCTGTCACGGCTGGAGCGGGCGCTGGTCGAGGATGGCGTGCGCATGGTGCAGCTGCGGGCCAAGGATCTGGACCGCGAGGGCTACCTGGCTCGCGCCGAGCAGGCCCTGGCGGTATGCCGTCGTCACGGTGCGCGGCTGATGCTCAACGGCGAGCCCGAGCTGCTCGACCAGGTGGATGCCGACGGCATCCATCTGACCAGCGTGCGGCTGATGAGCCTGGATCGTCGTCCGCTGCCCGAGGGCAAGTGGCTCTCGGCCTCGACCCACGACCGCGAGCAGCTGGACCAGGCCCATCGCGTCGGCTGCGACTTCGCGACCCTGTCGCCGCTGCGCACCACGCCTTCGCATCCGGAAGTGGCGCCGATCGGCTGGCACGATTTCCAGCAGCTGGTCGAGCATGCCGGCATGCCGGTGTTCGCGCTGGGTGGCATGACCCGCTTCGACGCCAATCATGCCCGCGCCGTGGGCGCCCAGGGCATCGCCTCGATTCGCGACTTCTGGAAGTAATCGGCGCCGAGCGACAAGCGCCGAGCTACAAGAAAACCCCGAAGGACAGTCCTTCGGGGTTTTCTTTTGCTTCAGGCAATTTCAGGCTCTCGACTTGCCGCTAGTCCCGATAACGGCGGGTCAGGTCGCCATAGGCGTCGACACGCCGGTCGCGCAGATAGGGCCAGATGCGTCGCACCGCCTCGCCACGCTCCATGTCCAGGGTCACCAGCAACCGCTCGGCCTGCTGGCCGGCGTGGGCGAGCAGTTCGCCCTGGGGGCCGCAGATGAAGCTGCCGCCCCAGAAGTCGATGCCCGGGCCGACCCCGGAGTGGTCGCTCTCGTGGCCGACCCGGTTGGCCACCACCACCGGCAGGCCGTTGGCCACCGCATGGCTGCGCTGGATCAGCGTCCAGGCGTCCTTCTGGCGTGCCTTCTCGTCGTCATCGTCCTGCGGGTCCCAGCCGATGGCGGTGGGGTAGAGCAGCAGGTCGGCGCCGGCCAGGGCCATCAGGCGCGCGGCTTCCGGATACCACTGGTCCCAGCACACCAGCAGGCCGAGGCGGCCCAGCGAGGTGTCGATGGGGGTGAAGCCTTCCTCGCGAGCGGCGTCATGATCGCCCGGGGTGAAGTAGAACTTTTCAAAGAAGCCCGGATCGTCGGGAATGTGCATCTTGCGATACTGGCCGACCCGGCCGTGGGCACCGTCATAGACCACGGCGGTGTTGTGGTAGAGGCCCGGGGCACGGCGCTCGAACAGCGAGCCCACCAGCACGATGTCGAGCTCGGCGGCCAGCGCCGCCAGCCGCTGGCCGGTGGGGCCGTCCAGTGGCTCGGCCAGGTCGAACAGGGCGGTGTCCTCGAACTGGCAGAAGTAGTGGGTGGCGTGCAGCTCCTGCAGCATCACCAGCTGGGCGCCGGCGCCGGCCAGTTCGCGGATACCGGCCTCGCTCTCGGCCAGGCTCCGGGCCTTGTCGGGCCAGGCCGGCTGCTGGACCAGGCCGACCTTGAGGGTGCGGGTCATGATGTCTCTCCTTCATGGCGGCGAGCCCCGGCCAGGGTGCCGCGGGGCAGCTGCATGGTCAGGCAGTGCAGGCTGCCATGCTGGCGGATCACGGTGCCGCAGTCGATGGGCACGATGTCGCGGTCCGGGAAGGCCTCGGCCAGGGCGGTGAGGGCGCGCGCATCGGCGGCGTCGCCGTAGGTGGGCACCAGCACCGCGCCGTTGATGATCAGGAAGTTGGCGTAGGTGGCCGGCAGGCGGCGACCGTCCTCGGCGTCGAAGCAGGGCGTGGGCCAGGGCAGCGGGATCAGCCGGTAGGGCTCGCCGTCGGCGCGGCGCAGCGCGCGCAGCTCGTCCTCCATGGCGGCCAGCGCAGGATGGTGCGGGTCGGTGTCGTCGTCGCAGCGCACGTAGGCGATGGTCCGCGGGTCGCAGAACCGGGCCAGGGTGTCCACGTGGCTGTCGGTGTCGTCGCCTTCCAGATGGCCATGGGCGAGCCACAGCACCCGCTCGGCGCCCAGCTCCTCGGCCAGCCTCGCTTCGATGGCGGCCCGGTCGAGGTGCGGGTTGCGGTTGTCGTTGAGCAGGCAGGCCCCGGTGGTCAGCAGGGTGCCCTGGCCGTCGCTCTCCAGGGCACCGCCTTCGAGCACCAGGTCGTGGGAGACCAGCGGCGCGGCGAAGACGCCGGCCGCGGCGAGGCGGCGGGTCAGGCTGTCGTCGCGGCTGGCCGGGAACTTGCCGCCCCAGCCGGTGAAGACGTAGTCGAGCAGCACGAGCTCGCCGTCACGTTCGACGGTGAGCGGGCCGTGGTCCCGGGCCCAGGTGTCGTCGGCCTCGGCGACCTGGAGAATGAGGCGCTCGGCGGAGACGCCGCGATGATGGAAGGCCTCGGCCAGCCGGGTGCGGGTGGCGTCGTCCGGCACGGCGATCAGTACCGGCTGGTAGCGGGCGATGGCCACTGCCAGGGTCTCGAGGGTCGCCTCGATGTTCGCCAGCAGCGGCGCCCAGTCGCTGTCGGGACTCGGCCAGGTCAGTTGCACGGCATCCTGGGGATGCCATTCGGGGAGCAGGCAGACGGCCATGGCAGGCCTCCTCGATGAAGGAATCCGGCGCAATGTAGGGGGCGGTGCGTCGGGATGCAAGTCCGACGAGGCCGTCGGCTTCGCGGTCGGCGAACCCGGGGGCCATGCCTCTGTCGGGCGTTTTCCCGCGTCGTCGAGCCGGCAAGGTGCAGTCATCGTGCAAGCCTTGCCTCCCCGATGCAGGGCCGGCCAAAAACACGTACCATGAGCGCCCGCCGACAAGGAATGCTCAAATGCTGGATCGTCTGCCTCTCCTGATCGGGTTGCGCTACGTGCGGGCCAAGCGACGCAACCACTTCATCTCCTTCATTTCCCTGACCTCCATGCTGGGCCTGACCCTGGGCGTGGCGGTGTTGATTCTCGTGCTGTCCGTGATGAACGGCTTCGATCGCGAGCTGCGCGAGCGGGTGCTGGGCATGGTGCCGCACACTCGCATCGAGGTGCCCTCCGGGCTCACCGACTGGCAGCCGCTGGCCGAACGCCTCCAGCAGCGCGAGCACGTCATCGGGGCGGCGCCCTATATCCAGCAGCAGGGCATGTTCTCGGTGGGCGGTCGCAACAACGGCGCCATGGTGAACGGCATCGAGCCCGAGTGGGAGAAGCGCGTCTCGATCGTCGACGAGCACATGGAGCGGGGAAGCCTCGACGACCTCCAGCCCGGCGAGTGGAACGTGGTGCTTGGCTCGATGCTGGCACGCCAGCTCGGGGTGACGGTGGGCGATCGGGTGACCCTGCTGGTGCCCGAGGCCTCGATCACGCCGGCCGGGGTCTTCCCGCGCCTCAAGCGCTTCACCGTCAGCGGCATCTTCAGCGTCGGCGCCGACCTCGATGCCAGCCTCGCCTACGCCAACATCGCCGACATGCAGACCCTGGCGCGCATGGGCAGCGACGTGGGCGGGCTGCGCCTGGAGCTCGACGACCTCTTCCAGGCCGGCAGCGTGACCCGCGCGATCATCGACGACCTGGGGCCGGGCTATCGCGGTCTGGACTGGACCTATACCCGGGGCAACCTGTTCCAGGCGATCCAGATGGAGAAGCGCATGATCGCGCTGCTGCTGACGGTGATCATCGCCGTGGCGGCCTTCAACATCGTCTCGACCCTGGTGATGGTGGTCACCGACAAGCATGCCGACATCGCCATCCTGCGCACCATCGGCGCCACGCCGCGCTCGATCATGGGCATCTTCATGGTCCAGGGGCTGGCGATCGGGGTGATCGGCATCCTGATCGGGGTGGGGCTCGGCGTGCTGCTGGCGCTGACCGTCTCCGACATCCTGGCCTTCGTCGAGTCGGCCTTCGGCATCCACTTCCTCGATGCCGGCGTCTATTTCATCAGCGAGCTGCCCTCGCAGCTGCTGTGGTCCGACGTGGGCCAGATCGTCTCCGCGGCCTTCGTGCTGACCTTCCTGTCGACCCTCTACCCGGCCTGGCGCGCGGCCCGGGTGCAGCCTGCCGAGGTGCTTCGCTATGAATGATCCCGCCATGACCCAGGAGATCGACCGTCCGGCCTCAGGGCGCGAGGTGATGCTGGCCTGCGACCGCCTGACCCGCGTCTATCGCGAGGGGCCGCGCGATCTCACCGTGCTCGACGAGCTGGCGCTCGAGGTGCGCGCCGGCGAACGGGTGGCGGTGGTCGGCAGTTCCGGCTCCGGCAAGACCACGCTGCTCAACCTGCTGGGTGGGCTGGATCATCCCAGCCGCGGCGAGGTGCGCATCGCCGGGCAGGCGCTGCACGAGCTGGGCAACGCCGCCCTGGGGCGCTTTCGCAATCGGCACATCGGCTTCGTCTACCAGTTTCACCACCTGCTGGCCGAGTTCACCGCCGTGGAGAACGCCGCGCTGCCGCTGATCGTGCGTGGCCATCGGAAGAAGGACGCCGAGGCCAGGGCGCTTACGCTGCTGGAGCGGGTGGGCGTGGCCGAACGGGCCGACCACAAGCCCGGCGAGCTCTCCGGCGGCGAGCGGCAGCGGGTGGCCATCGCCCGGGCGCTGGTCACCGACCCGAGCCTGGTGCTGATGGACGAGCCCACCGGCAACCTCGATCAGACCACCGCCGCCAGTATCCTGGGGCTGATGGATGAGCTGTCCGCCAGCGCCGCCTGTGCCTTCGTGATCGTGACCCACGATCCGAGCCTCGCCGCCCATCAGGACCGGGTGCTGCGCCTCGACGCGGGTCGCCTGACCCAGGACGCGCCCGCCGCCTGAAGCGCGGGCGGGCCGGCTGTCGACCTTTCCCGGCGCGATTACCTTTCTCGAGCGCGGTCGCCCAGCCGGTCCCGGCGGCGCCGCGCTCGACGCTTCCAGCTGCGCGAGACCTGCCAGCGCCACGCCAGGCGAATCGCCACGCTACCCAGGAGGCCGGCCAGGATGGCCGCCACCAGCGAGCCCGCCGCCAGCGCCGGCAGGGCGTCGATCATCTGAGTGGCGATCCATTCGGTGGACAGGCGGGTGGGGGCCTCCCGGGCGGGCAGGTCCAGCAGCCAGGCGCCCAGCCGATAGTTGCCGTAGAAGATCAGCGGCATGGTCAGGGGGTTGGTGATCCATACCAGGCCGATCGACAGGGGCAGGTTGGCGCGCAGCGCCCAGGCGCCCAGGGCGGCCAGCACCATCTGGCCGGGAATCGGCAGCAGCGCGCAGAACAGCCCGACGAAGAACGCATTGGCCACGCTGCGGCGCGACAGCATCCACAGCGAGGGGTTACCGATCAGGTGGCTCAAGAAGCGCAGTGAGCGCTGGCGCCTGAGGGTCTCGGGATGGGGCAGGTAGCGCTGCAGGAGACGGCGCGGCATGGGGATGGGCTCGCGGCTTCGGTATGCGCGCTATTATCCATACAAGCCCGCTCCCTCGCCATGGCGTCGCTCAACGCCAGGCCGTCATGCTGTCGCGGGCGCTCCGCTCAGGGATGATGATGCCCATGGCAACCGGACTGGCCCTGCCGCTCGCGCTGGCGGCCCTCCTCGGCACGCTGATCGGTGCCCTCGCCGACCAGGGCGCCTTCACCGCCTGGCCTCAGGCCGTGGGCCTGTCGCTGCTGGTCGGGCTGGCGGCTTGCCGCTGGCGCCTGGTGCTGCTGCTGTCGATGGTCGCGCTGGTCGCCGGCCAGCTGAGCGTGTTGCGCGGCGGCGAGCTGCCCGATGGGCTGACACGCCAGGACCTGGCCGTGGAGGGGCGACTGACGTCGGTGGTCCGGGAGGGTGTCCTGACGCGACTGACCCTGGCGGTGAGCGACTGTGAGCCGCTGGCCGCGGGCCTGCCGCGCTGCGATCGGCTGTCGCGGGTGCGGCTCAATGCCTACGACGCGCCGGTCATGAGCGTCGGCGAGCGTTGGCGCCTGACCGTCCGGCTGCGTCCGCCCGCGGGTTTCGCCAATCCGGATGCCTTCGACTATGGCGCCTGGCTGCGCCGGGAGGGTATCCACGCCACCGGCTACGTGCGCGAGGCGCCGCCACCGGCGCGTCTCGAGGCGGCCGGCGGCTCGATTCGTCGATGGGCCCTCGTCCGGCTCGATGAGCGTGATCTTTCCCCGCGCACGACGCGCTGGCTGGCGGCGCTGACCCTGGGCGTCGGCGAACGGCTGAGCGATGACGACTGGGCGCTGCTCAATGCCAGTGGCACTACCCATCTGATGGTCATTTCCGGGTTGCATGTCGGCCTGGTGGCCGGCGTGGCCCTGTGGCTGTCGCGCGGGGTGTCGCGGCTCGTCGCCCCGGGTCGCTGGCGGATGGCGATCTGGCCCTGGTGGGCCGCCGGGGTGGCGGCGGCGGCCTACGCCTGGCTGGCGGGGCTCGAGCCGCCCGCGCTGCGGGCGATGATCATGGCCCTGGTCGGGCTCTGGGTGGCCAGCGGGCGACATGCGCCCGGGCCCTGGCAGGCCTGGTGGCTGGCGCTGGCCCTGGTAGTGATCCTCGATCCGCTGGCGGTCTGGCGCCCCGGCGGCTGGCTGTCGTTCGGCGCCGTGGCCTGGCTGATCCTGATCTGGCAGGGGCGGCCTCGCCCCATAGGGTGGCGCGGCTGGCTGTGGGCCCTGGTGCGCAGCCAGCTGCTGCTGGCGCCGGTGATGGCGGGGGCGGTGTTGCTGGCCTTCGACCGGTTCGCGCCGGCGGCGCCGCTGGTCAACCTGGTGGCCGTGCCGCTCGTCGGCAGCGTCATGGTACCGCTGGGGCTGGCGGGCTGGGCCCTGGCCTGGGTGCCGCCGCTGGCGGATCTCGCCTGGTCCGCGTTCGGCACGCTGGCGGAGGGGCTAGCCCTCGGGCTCGAGACAGCGGCACGCCTCGCGCCGCTGCAGGAGCCGGCGCCGGCCGTGGCTCAGGCGTTGGGCGTGGCGCTGGTCCTGATCGGCCTGCTGTGGGGGCTACCGGGCCTCGCCGGGCGATTGCGCCTGGCCGGCACCGCGCTGCTGCTGGCCTGCGGTACGCTCGGGTTGTCGCCATCCTCGCCAGCGCCCGGTGAGGTGCGGGTGCGCGTCCATGACGTGGGGCAGGGGCAGCTGGTGGCCCTGCGCACCGCCCGCTACCGGGCGCTGATCGACACGGGGCCGCGCTTCCCCTCCGGCTTCATGCCCCTGTCGACGCTGTGGCCCGAGGGGCAACGCTTCGACGATGTCATCGTCAGCCATGCCGATCTCGATCATGCCGGCGGCGTCGAGGCGCTGATGATGGAGCATTCCGTCGGGCGCTACCTGGCGCCGCCGGGCAGCGCGCTGCCGGTGGCGACGGAGCCCTGCGTGGCGGGGCTGGCCTGGCAGCGTGACGGGGTGGATTTTCGCGTGCTCTGGCCGCCCGCGGGGGCCGCGGGGCTGTCCGCCAACGATGGCTCCTGCGTGCTGCTGATCACCGCGGGCCAGCAGCGGCTGTTGATCACCGGCGATGCCGGTGTGCGGGTGGAACATGAGCTCTTGGCGTGGCTCGAGGGGCCCATCGAGGCGCTGGTGGCCGGGCATCACGGCAGCGCGACCAGTTCCAGCCCCGGTTTCCTGGCCGCCGTCAGGCCACGGCAGGTGATCTTCAGCGCGGGCCGGGACAACCGTTTCGGCCACCCCGCGGCGTCGGTGGTGCGTCGCTTTCGGCGACTCGGCAGCTGTCTGTGGAACACGGCCCAGGACGGTGCCGTGACCCTGTGGCTGGGCGGGGAGGGGCGGGTCGAGCCCGCGCGCCCGGCGGCCTGGCGGCGCGGCGGTGTCGGACGCGGGTGCCTTGCGTTAGAATCGCCTGCAATGACGCCGGAGGCGCCGGTGACTGCTCGAGGGAGGTGACCCCATGACCCTGATGGAGGCCCTGATCGCCGGGGGCTGGCTGATGCTGCCGCTGCTCGGCTGTTCGCTGGTGGCGGTGGTGATCGTCGTCGAGCGCCTGTGGGCGCTGCGCGCCTCGCGCATCGCGCCGAGGGGGCTCGGCGAGGAAGTCTGCACGCTGGTGGCTCGCGGCCAGGTCAACCTCTACTGGCTGGAGAGCCATTCGCCGCTGGGCGGCGTACTGGCGGCCGGGCTGCGTAACGCCCGGCTCGGCCACGAGCAGGTCCGGGCGCGTTTCCAGGAGGCCGCCACCGCGGTGGTCCACGACATGGAACGCTTCCTCAGCCCGCTCGGCACCATCGCGTCGATCACGCCGCTGCTCGGCCTGCTGGGCACCGTGGTGGGCATGATCGAGGTGTTCGCGGTGCTCGTGTCGAACGATGGCGGCGAACGCACCGCGGATCTGGCCGGCGGCATCTCCCGGGCGCTGGTGACCACCGCGGCGGGCCTGACGGTGGCGATTCCCGCGCTGATGTTCCACCGCTACTTCCAGCGGCGGGTCGAGGACGTCACGGTGTGCATCGAGCAACAGGCCGGCCAGGTGGTGGAGTTCCTGGCCCATCACGACGGCGAACTGACCCTGGCCGAGCGCCATGAGGCGACGGCGGACTCCCGGACCGCGGACCCGGATCCGCTGGCGGGAGCCGGGCGCCCATGAGGGTACCGCGCAGGCGACGCGAGGCGGTGGAAGTCAACCTGACCCCGCTGATCGACGTGGTGTTCCTGCTGCTGATCTTCTTCATGGTGTCCACGACCTTCGAGACCCGGCAGGCGCTCGAACTGGTGCTGCCCGAGAGCGAGACCGGCGTGGCCGCCGAGGCCTCGCCGGTCACCGTGGTGGTCACCCCCGAGGGTGCGTATCGCCTGGGCGATCGCGCCCTGGCGCCAGGCGCGCTGGAAGCGGCGCTGGCCCAGGCGGCGCCGCGCGCCCGCGAGCACGGCCTGGTGGTCGAGGCCGACGGCCGCGCCGCCCACGCCGACGTGGTGCGGGTGCTCGACCGGGCCGGCGCTCTGGACATTCGGCGGGTGCGCATCGCCACCGCCAAGGCAACACATTCTGAAGCGGAGACACCGTGAGCGAACACTCGGGCTGGACCCTCTACAAGCGTCTGCTGGGCTATGTGAAGCCCCATTGGAAGGCCTTCGCCCTGGCCGTCGTCGGCTACGCCATCTACGCGGCGTCCAGCACGGCGCTGGCCGAGATGATGAAGCGGCTGATCGACGGCATCCAGAATCCGGATGCCGCCTTTCGCCTGATGCTGCCGCTGTTCGTGGTGGGCATGTTCGCCGCTCGCGGGCTGGGCACCTTCCTCGGCACCTATTTCATGAGCAACGTGGCCCGCAACCTGGTCCACGCGCTGCGCTGCGATGTCTTCAATCACATGCTGCACCTGCCGGGGCGCTTCTTCGACGAGCATTCCTCGGGACATATGGTGTCGCGGGTCACCTACCACGTCGAGCAGGTCACCGGGGCCGGCACCAAGGCGATCACCATCCTGCTGCGCGAGGGGCTGTTCGTGATCGGGCTGGTGGTCTACCTGCTGTGGACCAACTGGATGCTGACCCTGCTGTTCCTGGCCGTGACGCCGCTGATCGGCGGCGTGGTCAGCTACGCCAGCAAGCGTTTCCGGCGCATCTCCCGGCGCATCCAGCATTCCATGGGCGACGTCACCCATGTGGCCTCCGAGGCGCTGTCCGGCTACCGGGTGGTGCGTACCCATGGTGCCGAGGGATATGAAAAGGCCCGTTTCGCCGAGGCCAGCGAGGTCAACCGGCGCCAGAGCATGAAGGAGGCGCTGACCAAGGCCACCAGCACGCCGGTGATCCAGCTGCTGGTGGCGCTGTCGCTGGCGCTGCTGGTGTGGCTCGCCATGTCGCCGGCGATGCTGGACGACATGACCCCCGGCGAGTTCGTGGCCTTCATCACTGCGGCCTCGCTGATGGCCAAGCCGGTGCGACAGCTCACCGAGATCAATGCCACCGTGCAGAAGGGCATCGCCGCCGCCGGCGAGCTGTTCGGGCTGCTCGACGTGCCGCCCGAGGAGGACAGCGGCACCCGCGAACCGGGCCGTCTCGAGGGCCGCGTGACCCTGGAGGGCGTGCGCTTCGCCTACGGCCCCGACCAGCCTGAGGTGCTCAAGGGCATCGACCTGGACGTGGCCCCCGGCGAGATGATCGCCATCGTGGGCCGCTCCGGCAGCGGCAAGTCGACGCTGATGGGGCTGATGCCGCGCTTCTACCGGCCCACCGCGGGACGGATCTGCCTCGATGGCGTGCCGCTCGAAGATTTCAAGCTGCTGCCGTTGCGGCGCAGCATCGCCCTGGTCTCGCAGCAGGTGACGCTGTTCAACGCCACCATCGCCGACAACATCGCCTACGGCATCGACGATCCCGATCCGCAGGCGGTCGAGGCCGCGGCCCGGGCGGCCCATGCCCACGAGTTCATCGAGCGCCTGCCCGACGGCTACGCCACCGTGGTCGGCGAGAACGGGGTGATGCTTTCCGGTGGTCAGCGCCAGCGCCTGGCCATCGCCCGGGCGATCTTCAAGGATGCGCCGCTGCTGATCCTCGACGAGGCGACCTCGGCGCTGGACACCGAGTCCGAGCGCTACATCCAGGCGGCGCTCGAAGAGGTGTGCCGCGATCGCACGACCTTCGTCATCGCCCACCGGCTCTCCACCATCGAACGCGCCGACCGCATCCTGGTGATGGAGGGCGGCGAGATCGTCGAGCAGGGCAGCCACGCCGAGCTGCTGGCCCGCGAGGGCGCCTATGCGGCCCTGCATCGCCTGCAGTTCCAGGACGCCGAGACGGCATGAGCGGTGGCGTCGGCGAGCGCTGGCTCGAAGGGGCCTATGCCGGTTCGCTGTGGCTGTGGCCGCTGCGCCCGCTCGAGGCGCTCTACCGCCGGGTGATCGCGCGCCGCGCCCGGGCCTACGCCGAGGGGCGGCGCCAGGCCTGGCGGGCCCCGGTGCCGGTAGTCGTGGTCGGCAATATCACCCTCGGCGGTACCGGCAAGTCGCCGCTGGTGGCCTGGCTGGCGCGCCACCTGGGCGAGGCCGGCTGGCGGCCCGGTATCCTGTCCCGCGGCTACGGCGGCCGCGCCGATCGCTATCCGTTGCGGGTCGAGGCCGATACCCCGGCCTCGGCCTGCGGCGACGAGCCTCGCATGCTGGCCGACCAGACCGGCGTGCCGGTGGTGGTCGACCCGGACCGCCCGCGAGGCGCCCGGCGGCTGCTGGAGGAAGGCTGCGACATCCTGCTCGCCGACGATGGCCTGCAGCACCTGCCGCTGGGGCGCGACCTGGAGCTGGTGGTGGTGGACGGCCATCGCGGGCTCGGCAATCGGCGCTGCCTGCCGGCCGGGCCGCTGCGCGAGCCTGCCGAGCGGCTCGAGACCGTGGATGCCGTGCTGGTCAACGGCGAACCACGCGACGCGGCGCTGGCCGATCACTATCGCATGACCCTGGCGCCCGCCGGCTGGCGCCCGCTGGGCGGCGGCCAGCGCCGGGCGGTGGCGCCGGCGCCCTTCGTCGAACCGGTGCATGCCGTGGCCGGTATCGGTCGCCCGGCGCGCTTCTTCGAGACCCTCGAAGGCCTGGGTATCGCCCACTGGACGCACCCCTTCGCCGATCACCACCGCTTCACCGCCGAGGATCTGGCCTTCGAAGACGGCCGCCCACGGGTGATGACCGCCAAGGATGCGGTGAAGTGCCGCGGTCTGGACGCGGACGATGCCTGGGTGCTGGAGGTGGAGGCCGTCCCCGATCCCGATTTCGTCGCCTGGCTGGACGCACGCCTGGCGACCCTGTGAATTCCTGGCGGCCGCCTGCGTGCGGTCGCCGATGCTGACCCTGGAGGCGTGAGAGATGGACAAGCAACTGCTGGCGATGCTGGTCTGCCCGCTGTGCAAGGGCAAGCTGGCCTTCGATCGTGAGGCCGGCGAGCTGGTGTGCCGCTATGACGGCCTGGCCTATCCCGTGCGCGACGGCATCCCGGTGATGCTGCCCGACGAGGCGCGGGCCATCGACGTGGACGAGAAGCTGCCGCCGTCGACCGGCGCCGAGGGCTGAGGAGGCAAGATGCAGGACTTCATCGCCGTGATTCCGGCGCGCTTCGCCTCGACCCGGCTGCCGGGCAAGCCGCTGCTCGACATCGCCGGCGAGCCGATGGTGGCCCACGTCTGGCGCCGGGCCTCGGCCAGCGCCGCCGGACGGGTGGTGGTCGCCACCGACGATGCGCGCATTCGTGACGCCATGGCGCCGCTGGGCGCCGAGGTGGTGATGACCCGCGACGATCATCCCTCCGGCACCGATCGGCTGGCCGAGGTGGCCGATACGCTGGGCCTCGCCGATGACGCCGTGCTGGTCAACGTGCAGGGTGACGAGCCGCTGCTGCCGGCGACCCTGATCGACCAGGTGGCGGTGCGCCTGATGGACGATCCCGGCGCTTCCATCGCCACGCTGGCCGAGCCGATCGGCGACGTCGAGACGCTGTTCAATCCCAACGTGGTCAAGGTGGTGCGTGCGCTCTCGGGGCGGGCCCTCTACTTTTCTCGTGCGCCGATTCCCTGGGATCGCGAGGCCTTCGCCGCGCGGCCCGAGCTGCTCGAGACCGATGCCTGGCTGCGCCATATCGGCCTCTATGCTTACCGGGCGAGCTTCCTCGACGAGTATCGCCACTGGACGCCGTCGCCGCTGGAGCAGCTCGAGCAGCTCGAGCAGCTGCGGGCGCTGCATCACGGCCATGCCATCCAGGTCGCGCTGTCCCGCGAGCCGCCCCCGGCGGGCGTGGACACCGCCGAGGATCTCGCCCGGGTGCGACAGATCCTGGGGCAGGAGGAAGGCCGCGACGACGAGGGGGAGCGCTGATGCGGGTGCTGTTCGTCTGCCTGGGCAATATCTGCCGTTCGCCCACCGCCGAGGGCATGTTCCGCCGCCACCTCGACGAGGCCGGTCTCGCCGGCCGCGTCGAGGTCGACTCCTGCGGCATCGGCCCCTGGCACGCGGGCAAGGCGCCCGACGCCCGCGCCCAGGCCGCGGCCGCCGCGCGCGGGCTCGATCTCTCCGGCCTACGGGCCCGTCAGCTCGACGACGACGACTTCGGCCGCTTCGACTACCTGCTGGCCATGGACCACGACAACCTGGCGGCGCTGGAAGCGCGGCGGCCGGCCGACAGTGATGCCCATGTCGGCCTGTTCCTGTCCTTCGCCGGATTGCCCGATCGCGCCGTGCCCGATCCCTACTACGGCGGCGACGACGGCTTCGAGGAGGTGCTGGACCTGGTCGAGGCGGCCTCGCGCGGTCTCGTCGAGGACGTGCGTCGGCGACTGGAGGAGGGCGCTTGAGCCTGGACATCCTCGCCGACCACGACCTGACCGCCGCCAATACCCTGGGGCTTGGCTGTCGCGCCGAGCGCTTCGTCGCGCCGGACAATGCCGCCGAGCTCGGCGGGGCGCTGTCGATGGCCCGGGAAGCCGGCTGGCCGACCCTGGTGCTGGGCGGCGGCAGCAACCTGATTCTGCCCGCCTTTCAGCCGGGGCTGGTCATCCGGATGGCCATGAACGACTGGTGGCTGGAAGAGACCGGTGACGGGAGCGTGCGGGTGCACGCCGAGGCCGGCGTGGTCTGGCACGAGCTGGTCATGGCCCTGGCCGCCCGCGGCCTCTGGGGGCTCGAGAACCTGGCGCTGATTCCCGGGCACTGCGGGGCGGCGCCGATCCAGAACATCGGCGCCTACGGCGTCGAGCTCGCCGAACGCCTCGAGGCCGTGCATCTGGTGCATCTGGACGACGGCCGCGAAGCGGTGCTGGGGCCCGACGAGTGCGCCTTTGGCTATCGAGACAGCGTCTTCAAGCGCGCCCTGGCGGGGCGGGTGGCGATCACCCGGCTGGTGCTGCGTGTCTCGCGCAAGGCCGAGCCGCGCCTGGGCTACGGCGACCTGGCCAGTCGTGTCGGGGAGACCCCCACGCCGCTGGAGGTGGCCGAGGCCGTCTGTGCGGTGCGGCGCGAGAAACTGCCGGATCCGGAGGTGCTCGGCAATGCCGGCAGCTTCTTCAAGAACCCGGTGGTGTCGTCGGAATGCGCGGCGTCGCTGCGCGAGGCGTATCCCGACATGCCGAGCTTTCCGCTGGCGGATGGCCGCACCAAGCTGGCCGCCGGCTGGCTGATCGATCGTTGCGGCCTCAAGGGCTGGCGCGATGGCCCCTTCGGCGTCCACGACCGCCAGGCCCTGGTGCTGGTGCACCACGGCGGCGGCGATGCGCCCGGGCTGCTGGCCTTCGCCGCGCGGGTCGCCGAGACGGTGGAGCGGCGCTTCGGCGTGACGCTGGAGCGTGAGCCGCGGCTGGCGACAGAATAGGGACATCGGCGCTTCCGGCGCCTTCGGTAGACGCCAACGAAAACGCCCGTGGCCAATGGCCACGGGCGTTGTCTTTCAGGGGCGGGCGTCGGGTCAGCCTTGCTGGCTGTCCTGGCGCTTGGCCTCCTGTTCACGACGGCGGATTTCCCGCGGGTCGTTATGGGCGCGGCGGCGACGACGCGGCGTCTCGGCCTTGGCGTCCGCCTTGGGCGCTTCGGCTTTAGCGTCTGCCTTGGGCGCTTCCGCCTTGGCTTCGGCCTTGGGCTGTTCCGCCTTGGTCTCGGCCTTGGGCTGTTCCGCCTTGGTCTCGGCCTTGGGCTGCTCCGCCTTGGCGTCGGCCTTGGGCTGCTCCGCCTTGGCGTCGGCCTTGGGCTGCTCGGGCTTGGTCTCGGCCTTGGGCTGCTCGGGCTTGGTCTCGGCCTTGGGCTGCTCGGGCTTGGTCTCGGCCTTCGGCTGCTCGGGCTTGGTCTCGGCCTTCGGCTCTTCCGCCTTGGCGTCGGCCTTGGGCGCTTCAGCCTTGGTTTCGGCCTTGGCGTCTGCCTTGGTCCCGGCCTTCGGCTCTTCAGCCTTGGTCTCGGCCTTCGGCTGTTCCGCCTTGGTCTCGGCCTTGGGCTGCTCGGGCTTGGTCTCGGCCTTGGGCTGCTCGGGCTTGGTCTCGGCCTTCGGCTCTTCCGCCTTGGCGTCGGCCTTCGGCTCTTCCGCCTTGGCGTCGGCCTTCGGCTCTTCCGCCTTGGCGTCGGCCTTGGGCGCTTCCGCCTTGGCGTCGGCCTTGGCGTCTGCCTTGGTCCCGGCCTTCGGCTCTTCGGACTTGGCTTCGGCCTTCGGCTGTTCCGCCTTGGTCTCGGCCTTGGGCTGCTCGGGCTTGGTCTCGGCCTTGGGCTGCTCGGGCTTGGTCTCGGCCTTCGGCTGCTCGGGCTTGGTCTCGGCCTTCGGCTCTTCCGCCTTGGCCTCGGCCTTGGGCGCTTCAGCCTTGGTCTCGGCCTTCGGCTGTTCTGCCTTGGTTTCGGCCTTGGGCTCTTCCGCCTTGGTCTCGGCCTTGGGCTGTTCCGCCTTGGCGTCGGCCTTCGGCTCTTCGGCCTTGGACTGCTCGGCCTTGGCTTCGGTCTTCGCCTCTTCCGGCTGTGCTTCTGCCTTGGCGGCTTCGGCCTGCAGGCGCTGCTGTTCGGCCACGGACTCCGGGTTCAGGGCGTGCTGGCGACGACGCTGGCGCGGGTTGTTGCGGGTGCGCTTGGGCTTGCCGTCCGCCTCGGCTTGGCCGTCATCCTTGGCAGGCGTCGCTTCGGCGTCGCCCTTGGCCTTCTGGGGCTTGGTGTCCTGAGGCTTGTCGCTCTGGCGCTTGGTGTCTTGAGACTTGGCGTCCTGGGACTTGGGTTCCTGGGGCTTGCGGCCGCCCTGGTCCTTGTCCTTGCGCTCCTGTCCCTTGTTGTCCTGGCTCTTGCCTTCCTGAGACTTGCGGCCCTCGGACTGTGGACGGTTGTCGTCCTGGCGCTGGTTGCGACCGCGACCGCCGCGGTTCTGGCTCCCGCTCTTGTCGGCCTTCTCGCCTTTCTCGGAGCGGTCGCTACGGGCCTTGTCCTCGCCCTGACGTTGCGGCTTGGCGCTGCGCGTCTCGTCGCGATTGTCACCGCGCTCCTGACGCTGGTCCTGGCGCTGGCCGCCGCGACGATTGTTGCGCTGGCGGCCGTTACCGCCACCGGAGCGGTTGTCGCCGCTCTTGCCGCTTTCGCCACGCTGCTGGCTGCGCTCGTCGTTGCGGGCGGTGCCGGCCTGACGCTGGCCACTGCCCTCGGACTGACGCTGCTGGCTGGACGGGGGGGTCTCTTCACCGCTCAGCAGGCGAGAGAAGCCCTTGACCAGGCGGCTCAGCACGCCATCGCGAGCGGCGGGAGCGGCAGCGGGTTTTGCCGCCGGGGCCGGTTTGGCGGCGGGCTTCTGGGCGGGCCGCTGCTGCGTCGGCTTTTCGGCGGGCTTCGGCTTGGGCTTCGCCGGTTCGGCGGGCTCTTCCTGCAGGGAGGCCGGGGCGGGCTCGTGGTGCACTACGGTCTTGACCGCGGCCTCGTCGCGCTTGACCGGTTTGCCGAAGGCGGCCTCCGGCTCCTTGCCGACCTCGGTCTCGGTGGGCAGCTCGTGGCTGGGCAGGTGAGAGGTGCCTTCCTCGTCGACGTGGTCGTCGCGCAGGCGCTGCACGTCGTAGTGGGGCGTGTCCATCTCGGGGTTGGGCAGCAGCACCACGCGCACGCCCTGGCGGCGCTCGATGTCGGCCAGCATCGCCCGCTTCTCGTTGAGCAGGTAGGTGGCGACCGGGACCGGCAGGATGGCGCGGATCTGGGCGCTGCGCTCCTTCATCGCCTCTTCCTCGATCAGGCGCATGATCGACAGCGAGATGGAGCGCACGTCGCGGATGGTGCCCTGGCCGTCGCAGCGCGGGCAGACCACGCCGCTGGTCTCGCCGAGGGACGGGCGCAGGCGCTGGCGGGACATTTCCATCAGGCCGAAGCGCGAGATGCGACCGATCTGTACCCGGGCGCGGTCGATCTTCAGGGCGTCGCGGACCCGGTTCTCGACCTCGCGCTGGTTGCGCGCCGGCGACATGTCGATGAAGTCGATGACCACCAGGCCGCCAATGTCGCGCAGGCGCAGCTGGCGGGCGATCTCGTCGGCGGCCTCGAGATTGGTCTGCAGCGCCGTTTCCTCGATGTCGCTGCCGCGGGTGGCGCGCGCCGAGTTGATGTCGATGGAGACCAGCGCCTCGGTGTGGTCGATCACGATGGAGCCGCCTGAGGGCAGCTTCACGTCGCGCTCGTAGGCGGTCTCGATCTGGGACTCGATCTGGAAGCGCGAGAACAGCGGCACTTCATCGGCGTAGCGCTTGATCTTCTGCTGGTAGGAAGGCATCACCTGGCGGATGAAGCCCAGCGCCTCCTGGTGGACCTGTTCGCTGTCGATCAGCACCTCGCCGATGTCCTGGCGCAGGTAGTCGCGCATGGCGCGAATGATGACGTTGGACTCGCGGTAGATCAGGAAGGGCGCGGCGCGCTTGCCGGCTTCCTCGGTGATCGACTCCCAGACCTGGGTCAGGTAGTCGAGGTCCCACTGCAGCTCTTCGGGATTGCGGCCGATGCCGGCGGTGCGCACGATCAGGCCCATCTTGTCGGGCACGGTCAGGTGGCTCATGGCCTCCTTGAGCTGTGCGCGTTCCTCGCCCTCGATGCGCCGCGAGATGCCGCCGGCGCGGGGGTTGTTGGGCATCAGTACCAGGAAACGGCCGGCCAGGCTGATGAAGGTGGTCAGGGCCGCGCCCTTGTTGCCACGCTCTTCCTTGTCGACCTGGACGATGACTTCCTGGCCTTCCTTGAGCACTTCCTTGATGCTGGGGCGGCCCGAGGGTTCCTTGAGGAAGTACTCGCGGGAGATTTCCTTGAGGGGCAAAAAGCCGTGGCGTTCGGCACCGAAGTCGACGAAGGCGGCTTCGAGGGAGGGTTCCACGCGGGTGATCTTGCCGCGGTAGATGTTGGCTTTCTTCTGTTCCCGGGCACCGGATTCGATGTCCAGGTCGTACAGGCGTTGTCCATCGACCAGGGCGACGCGCAGCTCTTCGGGCTGGGTCGCGTTGATGAGCATCCGTTTCATGTCGTCTCGCAAAATGGACGCGCCGGTGGGCGCCCATGGGCAACGACGAAGGCGAACCGCTGGGTGCTGCGTGCTTGTGCTCAGCGCATGTCGCGGAAGCGGAACTGCGCCCGGCCGTGTCGGGGCCTGTTAGCGGTGGCGGGCCGGCACGGCAGGATCATGTTGAGTACGGGGCGGAGGCAGGACATGTTCTCGGCGGGTCGTCGTATTGCCCATCCGGTCCTGCGGTCACCGCCAACACCTGGCATTCATCGATTCGCCAACGCCGGCCTCCGGCACGGTGTTATACGTATCCCGTGGTCGCCGCTTGCTCGTCGGGAGCGAGGCGGGGCGGGCGTGGCGTCATATCGCTTTCTGTCGGCGGCGGGACCTCATGGGGGAGCGTCGTCGCGGCCTGATTTCGTCGTTCCGGCCTGCGTGTCTGTCGTGCAGGCGCCAAGCGGACGGTTCTGTCCATTGGAACGCCTCGGCAATATAACAGTAAAGGGGGTGCCCAGCAATTGGCGGCAGGACGGCGCACAGTGCGGTAGAATGCGGCCTTTACGACGGTGGCAAGTGGAGAGCGGGATGACCGACGGCCGCGAGGTTCAGTGGGTGGAAGTGACCGAGGGCCAGGTGGGTCAGCGGGTCGACAACTTCCTGATGACGCGCATCAAGGGAGCGCCGCGGGCGCTCATCTATCGCATCGTGCGCAAGGGCGAGGTGCGGGTGAACAAGAAGCGCGTCAAGGCCGATACCCGCCTGGCGCTGGGCGACGTGGTGCGCATTCCGCCGCTCAAGCTCGCGCCGCGTGAGGCGGTTCGCGAGGTCAGCGACAACCTGCGTAACCTGCTGGCCGGCAGCGTGCTGCTGGAAGGGCGGGACTGGATGGTGCTCAACAAGCCCTCAGGGCTCGCCGTGCACGGCGGCAGCGGGGTCAAGATCGGCCTGATCGAGGCCCTGCGCCAGGTGCGAGAGGATCTCGACTTCCTCGAACTGGTGCATCGCCTGGACCGTGACACCTCCGGATGCCTGCTGCTGGCCAAGTCGCGCCCGGCGCTGTTGAGCCTCAACGAGTCGCTCAAGCGGCACGAGATGAACAAGCAGTATCTGGCGCTGGTGGCCGGGCGCTGGCCGGCGCGCCGGGACTTCGTCAGCGCGCGCCTGGATCGCTTCGACGCCGGCAACGGCGAGCGCCGGGTGCGCGTGGACAGCGGCGGCAAGGTGGCGCGTACGCGCTTCGCGGTGCGCGAGGCCTTCGCCCGTGCCACCCTGATCGAAGCCGAGCCGATCACCGGGCGCACCCACCAGATTCGCGTGCACGCGGCCCATGCCGGCCATCCGCTGCTCGGCGACGACAAGTACGGCACCCGCGAGGCGGGGCGCATCGCCGCCCAGTTTGGGTTGTCGCGGCTGTTCCTGCATGCGGCGTCCCTGACCTTCCCCGAACCGACCAGCGGCAAGCCGGTGAAGATCCGCGCGCCGCTGGGCGAGACCCTCGACGGCGTGCTGGAAAGCGCCCGCAACGCCCGCTGATCCGGAGCCCGCATGCGTTACCGACTGATGATCTTCGACTGGGACGGCACCCTGATGGACTCGCTGGCGCGCATCGTGGCCTGCATGCAGGCGGCCTCGCGCGACGTCGGCTGGGGCGAGCTGTCCGAGGAGGCGGTTCGCGATATCATCGGCCTGGGGTTGCCCGAGGCCATTGCCAAGCTGTGCCCGGGGATCGGTCCCGAACAGGCCGAGGCCCTGCGCCAGCGCTATGCCTACCATTTCGTGGAAGGCGACGTCACGCCGATGGCCTTCTATCCCGGCGTGGTCGAGGGACTGGCGCGGCTGCGTGCCGACGACGGCAGCCGGCTGGCGGTGGCCACCGGCAAGAGCCGCCGCGGGCTCGATCGCATCTTCCGCGAGAGCGATTGCGGCCACTGGTTTCATGCCAGTCGCACCGCCGACGAGACCCTTTCCAAGCCGCATCCGCGGATGCTGCAGGAGCTGCTCGACGAGCTCGGGGTGCCGGTCGAGGAGGCGGTGATGGTCGGCGATACCGAGTACGACCTGGAGATGGCTCGGGCGCTGGGTATGGATCGTGTCGCCGTGACCTACGGCGTGCACGCGCCGGAACGGCTGGCGGCCAGTCGTCCGGTGTACACCGCCGAGGCCTTCCCGGCACTCATCGATTGGCTGCACGCCTGATCACGGCTTTTATCCTCGATAGACAGGAGGTGGCGTTATGGACGACGAGCGACGCGACGACTGGACCCAGGGGCCCGAGCTCAGTGCCCAGCAGGCGCGCGAGGAGAAACGGCGCCGCGAGGCCGCCGACGAGGCGTCTTCAGTGGCGGATGGCGAGGATGCCGAGACGCTTCGCGAGCGTCGCCGCCTGGCCCAGCAGGACATGCTCGATCGCTGGATCGATGGCGTGCTGGTCGAGCAGCGGCGCTCGCGGCGCTGGAAGCTGTTCTTCCGCTTCCTGTTCGCCTTTTTGATCCTGGCGTCGCTTTCCACCACGCTCTATGGGCTCTTCGTGGCGCCCGGAGCGACCGATGTGGCCGGTCCGCACCTGGGAGTCGTCGAGGTGAAGGGCGTGATCGATGGCGACTCCCGGGCCAGCGCCGAGCGTGTCATCGAGGGCGTGCAACGGGCCTGGGAGGCGCCGGACGCCGAGGCGGTCGTGCTGCATATCGACAGTCCCGGTGGCAGTCCTGTGCAGTCGCAGCGCATCCATGACGAGCTGATGCGCCTGCGCGAGCAGGGTGGCAAGCCGATCATCGCCGTGGTCGAGGACATCGGTGCCAGCGGCGCCTACTATATCGCCTCGGGCGCCGGCGAGATCGTGGCCGCGCCGGCCAGCCTGGTGGGCTCGATCGGCGTCATCAACGCCGGCTTCGGTTTCGAGGAGGCGATCGAGCGTCTCGGCGTCGAGCGTCGGGTGTTCGCCGCCGGTGAGAACAAGGCCTTCCTCGATCCGTTCTCGGATATCTCGCCGGAGCAGCGCGACTTCTGGCAGCGGGTGCTTTCCACCACTCACCGCCAGTTCATCGACGACGTGAAGGCCGGGCGTGGTGATCGGCTGGCCGACGACGAGCGGCTGTTCAGCGGCCTGATCTGGACCGGCGAGCAGGCGCTGGAGCTGGGGCTGGTGGATAAGCTGGGCAGTATCGACACCCTCGCGCGGGAGCGGCTGGAGACGCCGCGCACCCGGGATTACACGCCGCCGCTGGATCCGTTCGAGCGCCTGACCCGGCGCTTCGGCCGGGTCGCCGCCGAGTGGGCGGGCGTGCCCCAGGCGGCCTCGCCGCTACGCTATCAGCTCGCGCCCTAGTCCTGTGCCCGGGCACCTGCCCGTCTGACGATTCGTCGTCATCTGCCGCCCCGTGGCCCCGGCCGGGGCGGTTCGCGTTGAAGGGTGCTCAGGGGCTGCCCAGCGGGTCCATGCCTGCCTCGCGCAGCAGCTGGCAGAGGCGAATCAGCGGCAGCCCGATCAGGGTGTTGGGATCGTCGCCCTCCAGGCGCTCGAACAGGGTGATGCCGAGGCCTTCCATGCGGAAGCTACCGGCGCTGTCCAGTGGCCGCTCCCGCTCGACGTAGCGGGCGATCTCGGTGTCGCCGAGCTGGCGGAACACCACGTCGTAGCGCTCGTGGCAGACCCGGTGGCTGGCATGGCGGGTGTCGATCAGCGCCAGTCCGGTCAGGAAACTCACCCGATGGCCCGAGAAACGGGCCAGCTGGGCGCGTGCGGCGGCCTCGTCGGCAGGCTTGCCCAGTGCCTCGCCTTCGAAGACCGCGACCTGGTCGGAGCCGATGATCAGGTGGTCCGGCCAGTCGTCGGCCAGCCGCTCGGCCTTGGCCAGCGACAGGCGATGCACCAGTGCGCGGGGCGATTCGCCGGGGCGGGGTGTCTCGTCGATGTCCGGGCTGTCCCAGGCGTAGGGAAGTTCCAGGCGGTCGAGCAGCTGGCGGCGAAAGCGAGAGCTCGAGGCGAGTACCAAACGTGGCATGGTGGGGTCCTCGTGTGACACGGTGGGGCGGTCTCTGCCGCAACAGACGGGCATTGTAACCCCGAAGCGTGCGGGCTTTGACAGGGGGGAGGGGAGTGCCTATCATTGCGCGCCTATGTTGACCTCAAGACTCCCTGGCAGGGTCGAGCCTTACAAGCTCGCCGCGCATGCCGAACATCTCGAAGGCCTGGTGGCGCTGGGCGATATGCCCCGTCTCGCCGATGAAGCCGGTGTGCAAAACGGTGATGCCGAGGTATGGCTGGACTTCGCCATCGACGCCCAGGGGCGTCGAGAAATCCGCGGTCGTCTGACGGCCGAGCTGCAGCTGCTGTGTCGGCGCTGCCTCTCGCCCATGCCGCAGTCGGTCGAGAGCGAGTTCCTGCTGGGAATGGTCTCCAGCGACGCCCTGGCGGCCTCTCTGCCGAGCACCCATGAGCCGGTGCTGGTGGAAGACGAACAGCTGAACCTGCTGGCGATGATCGAGGACGAGCTGATCCTCAGTCTGCCCCAGGTGGTTTACCACGACGAGGCCGACTGCGCGGTCTCGCGCGACCAGCTGAGCAGTGGGGAGAGCGCCGAGTCGGTCTCGGACTCGCCCGCGGAGAATCCCTTTGAGGTGCTCAAGCAGCTCAAAGGCAAAACCTGATTACCTCATCGATTCACTCTGGAGTGATATCTCATGGCAGTTCAACAGAACCGCAAGACCCGTTCCAAGCGCGGCATGCGTCGCAGCCACGACGCCCTGGTTGACAACAAGGCCCTGTCCCAGGACAAGGAGACCGGTACCACGCACCTGCGTCACCACGTCTCTCCGGACGGCTTCTACAAGGGTCGCAAGGTCGTCGACGCCTGAGGCGACGCGTCCTATCGATCGCCATGACGCCTGACGCCCGCTGACATGCGGATTGCCGTCGATGCCATGGGTGGGGATCTCGGTCCCCGCGCTACCGTGGCAGGCGCCGCCAGCGCCGTCATGGCCGATCCCGAGCTCGATATCCGGCTGTTCGGCCCTGCCGCGCGGCTGGAGGAAGAGCTCCGTCGGCTGCCGCGGCCTCTCGCCGCGGCGTCGTCGCATCTGGAGATCGAGAATGCCCCCGGGGAGATCCGTCAGGATCAGCGTCCCGCCGAGGCGTTGCGCCGCGGTCAGGGTTCCAGCATGGCCGCCATGCTGGCCTGTCTGGCTCGGGGCGAGGCGCAGGCCGGGGTCAGTGCCGGCAACACCGGGGCGCTGATGGCGCTGTCGCGCCGCGCACTCGGTACCGTCGCCGGCGTGGCGCGACCGGCGATCAGCACGGCGATTCCCATCGATCGGGAAGGGCGCTGCTACCTGCTCGATCTCGGCGCCAACGTCGACGTCGAGGCCGAGCGACTGCTCGACTTCGCGCTGATGGGCGACGTCATGGCGCGCCATGTGGATGGCCTTGCGCGTCCGCGGGTGGCGCTGCTCAACGTCGGCGTCGAGGGCACCAAGGGGTCGGCGAGCGTGCAGCGGGCCGACGAGCTGCTGCGCGAGCGCGACGACCTCGACTATGTGGGCTTCGTCGAGGGTGATGGCATCTTCGCCGGGGAGGCCGACGTGGTGGTCTGTGATGGCTTCGTCGGCAACGCCGTGCTCAAGGCCAGCGAGGGGTTGGCCAAGATGCTGGTGCGACGGGTCCAGGCGACCTTCGAGGCGCACTGGACCAGCCGCCTGGTAGGCGTGCTGGCGCGACCGGCGCTGGGTCGCCTGCGCCGTGAGCTGGATCCGGTGCGTTACAATGGCGCCAGCCTGCTGGGCCTCAACGGCATCGTCATCAAGAGCCATGGCGGTGCCGATGCCGCGGGTTTCCACTACGCCGTGGCCCGTGCGGCGCAGGAAGTGCAGCATGGCCTGCCCGAGCGGCTGGCCGACGAACTAGGTCTTCGGCGGTCTGTCGTCGATTCGGCCGCCGGCGGCGACCGAACCGACAGCGGATCCAGGACTTCCGGCGTCGCCGCCACGGACAGCGACAGCGCCGGAATCCGTCAACAAGTGCAAAGGTGATCGACATGACACAACCCCTTGCCCTCATCTTTCCCGGGCAGGGCTCCCAGCAGATCGGCATGCTGCGCGAGCTGGCGGAGCGCTACAGCGTGGTACGCACGACCTTCGAGGAGGCCGCCGACGCGCTGGGCTACGATCTCTGGCAGGTGGTCCAGGAAGGGCCCGCCGAGTCGCTCAACGCCACCGCCTGCACCCAGCCGGCGTTGCTGACCGCCAGCGTCGCCATCTGGCGTGTCTGGCAGGAGCTCGAAGGGCCGCGCCCAGGCGCCATGGCCGGTCACAGCCTGGGCGAGTACAGCGCCATGGTGTGTGCCGGCGCGCTGTCTTTCGCCGACGGCGTGCGGCTGGTCAAGCTGCGCGGCGAGGCCATGCAGGACGCCGTGCCCATGGGGCAGGGCGCCATGGCCGCGATCCTCGGGCTGGACGATGCTGCCGTCGAGCAGGCCTGTGCCCAGGCTGCCGAGGGCGAAGTGGTGTCCGCGGTGAACTACAATGCACCCGGTCAGGTGGTCATCGCCGGCGCCAAGGGTGCCGTCGAACGTGCCATCGCCGCCTGTCAGGAGGCCGGTGCCAAGCGGGCCATGCCGCTGCCGGTGTCGGTGCCGTCGCACTGCGACCTGATGCGCCCGGCCGCCGAGCGCCTGGCCGCGGCGATGGATGACATCTCGCTGCGCGCGCCGCGTTACACCGTGGTGCAGAACGTCGACGCCCAGGCGCATGCCGATGTCGAGACCCTGCGCACGCGCCTGATCGAGCAGCTCTATCAGCCGGTGCGCTGGACCTCCTGTGTCGAGAACATGGTCGGCCAGGGCGCTGAGGTGTTCATCGAATGCGGGCCGGGCAAGGTGCTCACCGGCCTGAACAAGCGAATCGCACGGGGCAGCCGCGGGCTGGCGGTCAACGATCCCGACAGCCTTTCGGCGGCCCTCGAGCTGGCCCGCGAGGCGGCCGGCCAGTCGCCGTCGGCCAACGGCTGACCCCCTCTCCTGGACGAGAACGGAAGAGACCATGTCAAGCGAGTCTAGAGTTGCCCTGATCACCGGGGCCAGCCGCGGCATCGGCCGCGCCATCGCCCACGAGCTCGGCCGCCAGGGCCGCATCGTGATCGGTACTGCCACCAGCGATGCCGGCGCCGAGCGCATCGATGCCGACCTCAAGGCCCACGGGTTCGAGGGTGCGGGTCGCCGCCTCGACGTCACCGACCAGGCCAGCGTCGACGGCCTGATCCAGGCCATCAACGAGGAGTTCGGCGCGCCGACTATCCTGGTCAACAACGCCGGCATCACCCGCGACAACCTGTTGATGCGGATGAAGGAAGATGAGTGGGATGCGGTGATCGACGCCAACCTCAAGTCCGTGTATCGCGTCAGCAAGGCCTGTCTGCGCGGCATGACCAAGGCGCGTTTCGGTCGCATCGTCTCGGTCAGCTCCGTGGTCGCCACCATGGGCAACCTCGGCCAGACCAACTACGCTGCCGCCAAGGCCGGCATGGAAGGTTTCACCCGGGCGCTGGCCCGTGAGGTGGCCTCTCGCGCCATCACCGTCAACGCCGTGGCGCCTGGCTTCATCGCCACCGACATGACCGAGGCCCTGCCCGAGGCGCAGAAGGACGCGCTGCTGGGCCAGATTCCGCTGACGCGTCTCGGTCAGCCCGAGGAAATCGCGGCAGCGGTGGGTTTCCTGACCAGCGAGCCGGCCGGCTACATCACCGGCGAGACGCTGCACGTCAACGGCGGCATGAACATGCGCTGAAGCCGCGCCATGCGGCGGTTGCGTTGTCCTTGAGCGGTCTATAAACTACCCCGCAGCTTATTGGCTTGCGGATCTGAAACGGCTGGTTAGCAGTCGCTTAACGTGAACGACTGGAGTACTTCATAATGAGCACCATCGAAGAGCGCGTGAAGAAGGTTGTGGCCGAGCGCCTGAACGTCAAGGAAGAGGACATCCAGAACTCTTCTTCTTTCACCGAGGACCTCGGCGCGGATTCCCTGGATACCGTCGAGCTGGTGATGGCGCTCGAAGAGGAATTCGACACCGAGATTCCCGACGAGGAAGCCGAGAAGATCACCACCGTTCAGGAAGCCGTCGACTACGTCAACGCCCACCAGTAAGGGTGTTGTCGGACACCGCTTGCTGAGGTGTGCCCGGGACAACGCGTCCTGGTGAGAGAGCCGTCCTGCCATGCAGGACGGCTCTCGTGCTGTCTGGGGGCGGTGCGCGACCACAGCGGACGCGGAGTCGGGTATAATGCGCGCCAAGACGGCCCTGCGGGGCCGTGACACTATCTGGATCTGGAGGAGAGCGGATGGCTCGTAGAAGGGTTGTGGTGACGGGGCTCGGCCTGGTCACGCCAGTCGGCAATACCGTGGACGAGAGCTGGGGCAACATCCTGGCCGGCAAGAGCGGTATCGCCCCCATCGAGCACTTCGATGCCAGCGGCTTCAACACGCGGTTCGGCGGGTCGGTCAAGGACTTCGACATCAGCCCGTACCTGAACCCCAAGGACGCCCGCAAGATGGACCTGTTCATCCAGTACGGCGTGGCCGCGGGTGGGCAGGCGATCAGCGACGCCGCCATCGAGTGCACCGAGGAAAACGCCCACCGCATCGGCGTGGCGATCGGTTCCGGCATCGGCGGCCTGCCGATGATCGAGCATAACCACAACGCCCTCCAGAAGGGCGGCGCTCGCCGCATCTCGCCGTTCTTCGTGCCGGGCTCGATCATCAACATGATCTCCGGCAACCTGGCGATCCAGCACGGTTTCCGCGGCCCCAACATCGCCATCACCACCGCCTGCACCACCGGCACCCACAACATCGGCTACAGCGCCCGCACCATCGCCTACGGCGACGCCGACGTGATGGTCTGCGGCGGCGCCGAGATGGCCACCACGCCGCTGGGCCTGGGCGGCTTCTCCGCCGCCCGGGCGCTGTCGACCCGCAACGACGATCCGGCCGCGGCCAGCCGCCCCTGGGATCGCGATCGCGACGGCTTCGTGCTGTCCGATGGCGCCGGCGTGATGGTGCTCGAGGAATACGAGCACGCCAAGGCCCGTGGCGCGACCATCTACGCCGAGCTGACCGGCTTCGGCATGAGCGACGACGCCCACCACATGACCGCGCCGCCCGAAGACGGCAGCGGGGCGGCCCTGTCGATGGCGAACGCCATTCGCGACGCCAGGATCGATCCGGCCGGGGTGGACTACATCAACGCCCACGGTACCTCCACCGCGGCTGGCGACCTGGCCGAGAGCCGCGCCGTGCAGCGTGTGCTCGGCGAGGCGTCGAAGGACGTGGCGGTCAGCTCCACCAAGTCGATGATCGGCCACCTGCTGGGCGCCGCCGGCGCCGTCGAGGCGGTGTTCTCGGTGCTGGCGATCCGAGATCAGGTCGCGCCGCCCACCATCAACCTCGACAATCCCCAGGAAGGCTGCGAGCTGGACTACGTGCCGCATACCGCCCGTGAGATGAAGATCGACGTCAGCCTGTCGAACTCCTTCGGCTTCGGCGGCACCAACGGCACGCTGGTCTTCTCCAAGGTGTGAGCGGCACGGCAGGCGAGGGCGACGCCGACAGGCTGACGCCGGAGGGCGTGCCCTTCGACGACCGCGGCCTGGCCTACGGCGACGGCCTGTTCGAGACCGTGCTGGTGCGCGACGGCGAGCCGCTGCTGTGGGCCGAGCATCTGGGCCGGCTGGCCCGTGGTGCCGAGACCCTCGGCATTCCGCTGCCGGGTCGGGCCGCGCTCGACGCCTTGCCGGCACGGGCCGGCGAGGGGCTCGCGGTGCTCAAGCTGATGCTGACCCGCGGCTCCGGCGGGCGCGGTTACCTCGCGCCCGCCGAGCCCGAGCCGCGGCTGCGCTGGCAGGCCGTGCCCTTCGCCCCGGCCCGGGCGCGCTGGCGCGACGGCGTGCGGGTTCGCCACTGCCGGCTGCGGCTGGGCATCCAGCCGGCGCTGGCCGGCCTCAAGCACCTCAATCGCCTGGAGAACGTCCTGGCCCGGGCCGAATGGTCCGATCCCGAGATCGCCGAGGGGCTGCTCGGCGACGCCGAGGGGCGGCTGGTCGAGGCCACCTGCATGAATCTCTTCTGGTGGCAGGACGATGCCTGGTACACGCCGCGGCTCGACCGCTGTGGCGTGGCCGGCACCCTGCGCCAGGCGCTGCTCGCCGACGGCGTGATCCATGAGGGCGACACCTCCCCCGAAGCGCTGGCGACGGCCGAGGCGGTATGCCTGGCCAACTCCGTGCAGGGCCTGTGGCCGGTGACCCGGCTCGATGACGCCGACGGCCGCCGTCAGGCGCGCTGGGACATCGGCGATCACCATCGCGCCCTGCAGGCCGAGGCCCATGCGCGGCTCGGCTATCCCCACGACTGAACGAGGACTTCCCATGAGGCGAGTGGCCAAGCTGTTGCCGCTGCTGCTGATCCTGGCGGCACTGGTGCTGGGTGCGGGGTATCGCTACTGGCAGAGCCGTCTCGAGGCCCCGCTGGCCCTCGAGACGCCGACGCTCTACGAGGTGCCGGCCGGCGCCGGCTTCCATCGGGTGATCCGTGAGCTCGACGCGCGCGGCATCCTGTCCGACGGCTGGGCCTATCGTCTGCTGAGCCGTCTCGAGCCCGAGGCGCTGCCCGACCTGCGCCCCGGCGAGTATCGCCTGACGCCCGGCATGAGCGGCCGTGAGCTGCTCGGGCTGCTGGATCGTCTCGAGGTGGTCACCTACCCGCTGACGATTCCCGAGGGCTGGACCTTCGCTCAGATGCGCGCCGCGCTGGACGCCGCGCCCAAGCTCGAGCATCGCACCGCCGAGTGGTCCGACGCCGAGATCATGGCCGAGCTGGGTCGCGAGGACGAGCTGCCGGAGGGGCGCTTCTTCCCCGACACCTACCGCTATCGCAAGGGCATCAGCGATCTGGAGATTCTGCGCCAGTCGATGGTACGCATGGACGAGCTGCTGTCCGAGGCCTGGGCATCACGCGACGACGATCTGCCCATCGATACGCCCTATCAGGCGCTGATACTGGCCTCGTTGATCGAGCGCGAGACCGGTGCCCCCGAGGAGCGTGAGCGCATCGCCGGCGTCTTCGTGCGTCGCCTGGAGCGGGGCATGCGCCTGCAGACCGACCCCACCGTGATCTACGGCATGGGCGACGACTACGACGGCAACATCACCCGCGCCGACCTGCGTGAGCCCACGCCTTACAACACCTACGTGATCGACGGCCTGCCGCCGACGCCCATCGCCCTGCCGGGACGGGCGGCGCTGCAGGCGGCGGTGCAGCCCGCCGAGGGCGAGGCGCTCTATTTCGTGGCCCGGGGCGACGGCACCCACCACTTCTCGCGCTCGCTGCGCGAGCACAACAACGCCGTCAATCGCTACATCCGCAACCGCTGAGCATCGGAGGGGCCATGCAACGCCGAGGACGCTTCATCACCCTGGAAGGCGGCGAAGGGGTGGGCAAGTCCACCAATCTGGCCTGGGTCGCCGCGCATCTGGAGGACCGCGGCCTCGAGGTGGTGCGCACCCGCGAGCCGGGCGGCACGCCGCGCGCCGAGGCGATCCGCGGCCTGCTGCTCGACCCCGCGTCCGACGAGCCGCTGGACGCCGACGCCGAGCTGCTGCTGGTGTTCGCCGCTCGCGCACAGCACCTGGCACGGGTGGTGCGGCCGGCCCTCGAACGGGGCGCCTGGGTGGTCTGCGACCGCTTCACCGATGCCACTTTCGCCTACCAGGGCGGCGGGCGCGGGATTCCGGCCGAGCGCATCGCCGAGCTGGAGGCCTTCGTCCAGCAGGGGTTGCAGCCGGACCTGACGCTGCTGCTCGACATGCCGATGGCCGCGGCCCAGCGCCGGCTCGAGGGGCGTCTGGAGCACAGCGGTGGCCAGCGCGACCGTTTCGAGCGCGAGCGCGGCGAGTTCTTCGAGGCCGTGCGTCAGGCCTATCTGGCCCGCGCCGCCGCGGCGCCCGAGCGCATCGCCGTGGTCGACGCCGACCGCGCCCTCGCGGACGTGCAGGCCGAGCTCGGCCGCCGGCTGGACGCGCACCTGGAGGCGTCATGAGCGAGCCCGTCCGGCCGCTGCCCTGGCTCGAGCCACGCTGGCGGGAGCTGATCGCGCTGGCCGAGGCCGGCCGTCTGCCCCATGCGCTGCTGTTCTCCGGTCCCCACGGTGTCGGCAAGCCATCGCTGGCCGAGGCGCTGATCGCCCGCACCCTGTGCCAGGCGCCGGGGGAGGTCGCCTGTGGCCGCTGCCACGCCTGCCAGATGCTGGCGTCGGGCTATCACCCGGACCTGATGCGGGTGTCGCCGGACGAGGGCAAGCGCCAGATTCGCATCGATGCCATCCGCGAGATCAACGGCTTCGTCTCCCAGACCGCCCAGCAGGGCGGCTACCGGGTGATCGTCATCTCCCCGGCCGAGGCGATGAACGTGGCCGCCTCCAACGCCCTGCTCAAGAGCCTGGAGGAGCCCGGCGGCCGGACCCTGTTTCTGCTGCTCTCGGACATCCCTTCTCACCTGCTGCCGACCATCCGCTCGCGCTGCCAGCACTGGAGCCTGACCGCGCCGGACGAGGCCGACTGCCTCGACTGGCTGGCCGAACGGCTCGGCGGCCGCGAGGATGCCCGCTTCTGGTATCAGGCCGCCGGCGGACTGCCGCTGCGGGCCCTCGAGCTCGCCGAGCCCGACGCCCGGGCGCTGCGTCAGCAGCTCCACGAGACCTTCGACGCCCTGGTGCGCGGTGCCGAGCCGGTGGCCGAGGCCGCGCGGCTGGACCGCCAGTCCCTCGACGCCATCCTGTGGTACGGTATCGCCTGGCTCGAGGATCTGATCCGGCTGGGGCTGTCCGGCGAGAGCGCGACGCTGCGCAATCCCGACCTGCTGCCGCTCTATCGCCAGGCGGTGAAGAACGGCCGGGTGCGCGACTGGTTCCGCCTGCTGGACTATGCTCGCGAACAGCGCCGCCTGCTCGGCGCGGGGGGCAATCCCAACCCGCAGCTGGTGCTGGAGGCCTGGCTGGTGCGCTGGTCCGCGCTGCTGCGCTCCTGAAGACACTGCCCGAGGAGGCTCGCCGATGTCCGCCCAGAAGGCCCTCTCCCTGACCATCCGGGATATCCCCACGCTGCTCATGGCCTACATGCCGTCGCTGGAGCGGGGTGGCATCTTCGTGCCGACCCGGGAGCGCTACGAGCTCGGTCAGGAGGTCTTCGTGCTGCTGACCCTGCCCGAGCAGAGCGAGCGCCTGCCGATCACCGGCCGAGTGGTCTGGGTCTCGCCCGAAGGCGTCTCCGGGCGACGCGTGCCGGGCATCGGCGTGCACTTCGGCCTCGAGGACCAGGCCGTGCGCGATCATATCGAGACCCTGCTGGCGGGCCAGCTGGACAAGGCCGCGCCGACCTACACGCTCTGACCCGCGTCGAGCTTCCGAACGTATCCCTTTTTCGTGTGAACCTGCCGATGTTTGTCGATTCCCACTGCCATCTCGATCGTCTCGATCCCCGTACCCACGACGGCGACGTCGCCGCCGCCCTGGACGCCGCCCGCGCCCGCGACGTGCGCCAGTTCCTGGCCATCGCGGTCACCCTGGAAGAAGTGCCCGGTATCGCCGCCATCGCCCGCGAGCATGACGACGTGGTGATCTCCGCCGGCGTGCATCCGCTGCATGAGGTGCCGGAAGAGCCGAGCGTCGAGGCCATCAAGGAATGCGCGGAGCGCCATGAGGCGGTGGCGATCGGCGAGACCGGCCTCGACTATCACTACGACGGTGTCTCCCGCGAGGTGCAGCACGAGCGCTTCCGCCGCCACCTGATCGCCGCTACCGAACTCGAGCTGCCGGTGATCATCCACACCCGTGCCGCGCGCGAGGACACCCTGGCGCTGATCCGCGAGCACGTCGATCCGCGGGTCGGCGGCGTGCTGCACTGCTTCACCGAGGACCTGGACATGGCCCGCGAGGCGGTGGCCCACGGGTTCATGGTCTCGCTGTCGGGTATCGTCACCTTCCGCAACGCTGAATCGGTGCGCGAGCTGGCCCGCAAGGTGCCGCTGGACCGCCTGCTGATCGAGACCGACAGCCCCTACCTGGCGCCGGTGCCGCATCGCGGCAAGCCCAACGAGCCGGCCTGGGTGGTCGAGGTCGCCGAGTGCATCGCCGAGGAGCGCGGCATCAGCGTCGAGGAGGTGGCCATGCAGACCACTGCCAACTTCTATCGGCTGTTCAAGGCGGCCGTGCCCGAGGCGTCGGCGGAAGTCCGCGAGGCGCTGTCGAGCGCCGGCCTGGTGGTCTGATCCTGATCCGGCGCGCAAAGGAGGCGTCATGAACCTGGACACCTGGTTGGCCGGCATACCGCCCGAGGGCGAGATCCCGCCGCTGGAGCGCTGGCATCCCGAGTGCCGGGGCGACATGGATCTGACCATCGCCGCCGACGGTCGCTGGCTCCACGAGGGGGGCATCATCGCGCGTCCTGCGCTGGTGCGGCTGCTGGCGAGCGTGCTGCGCCGCGAGGACGACGGCGAGTATTACCTGGTAGCGCCGGCCGAGAAATGGCGTATCCGCGTCGAGGATCGCCCGCTGCTGATCGTCGAGGCCGAACGCGATGCCGCCGGCGACTGGCAACTCGTCACCAATGCCGGCGATCGCGTGAGGCTCGACGACGCGCACCGGCTGACGGTCAGCGATACGCCCCGCGGCGAGGCCGTGCCGGAGGTGCCGGTGCGCTTCGGGCTGGCCGCGCGCCTCGGGCGCAACGTCTTCTATCGCCTCGCCGACGCCGCCGAGTGCCGCGACGACGAGCTGGGGCTCGAGAGCGGCGGCGCCTGGCACTCGCTGGGCCGCTGGGACGACGAGGCATCATGAGGCTGACGTCGGAACAGCACGCCGTGGTCGGCCACCCCGAGGGGCATGCCCGGGTTGCCGCCGTGGCCGGGGCGGGCAAGACCACCACCCTGGTGGCGCGGGTGCTGCACCTGCTCGAACGCGGCATGGCGCCCGGGCGCATCCTGGTGCTGATGTTCAACCGCTCGGCCCGGGAGGACTTCCAGGCTCGGCTGGCCGCGGCGGCACCCGCCGGCCAGGCGCTGCCCGACGTGCGCACCTTTCACTCGCTGGGTCATCGCCTGACCCAGAGCCTGACCCGCTGGGGCGTGCTGGAGAACCGTCGGCTGCTGACCGCCGACTGGCAGCTCGAGCGGCTGCTGCGCCAGGCCACCCAGCAGGCGCTGGAGGCCTTCCCCGAGGCCGGCGAGCGCGCCCTGGAAGCCGAGAAGCTCGAGGCTCTGGCCCACTTCAGCGGCCTGGTGAAGGCCGAGATGGCCGAGCCCGCCGAGCTCTACGCCCGGCTCGACTTCGGCGAGGACACCGATCACTTCGTCGCCGCTTTCGAACACGCCGAGACACTGCTCGCCGATCAGGGCCTGATGACCTATGCCGACCTGCTGTACCGGCCGGTCCGGGCGCTGGAGGCCGATCCCGCGCTGCGCGCCCGGGTCCAGGGCTTCCTCGACCAGGTGATCATCGACGAGTACCAGGACATCAATCCTACCCAGCAGCGCCTGCTGGCGGTGCTGGCCGGGCGCCAGGCGGCGGTGATGGCGGTGGGTGACGCCAACCAGTGCATCTACGAATGGCGTGGCGCCCACCCCGACACCATGCTCGAGGACTTCACCGCCATCTTCGGCGAGGCCCGCGACTACCCGCTCTCCACCACCTTCCGCCACGGCCACGCCCTGGCGCTGGCCGCCAATCACGCCATCGAGGCCAACCGGCGCCGTCCGGACCAGCTGTGCCTGGCCGCGCCGGACAATCCCGACACCCGGCTGGCGGTGGGGCAGGGCAGCCAGGCGTTGCTCGACGAGCTGGCCGGCTGGCAGCGCGACGGCCGCCGTCTCGACGAGGCCTGCCTGCTGGTGCGCAGCTGGGCGCTGTCGGTGCCGCTGCAGCTGGCGCTGCTGCGCGAGGGCGTGCCCTTCCGTCTGTCCCGGGAGGACCGCTTCGTGTTCCGCCTGCCGCTGGTCGAGGCGCTGGCCGGCTATCTGGCGCTGGCGCTCGACGGCCAGCTGCTGCGCGACCCCGGCCACCTGCTGTTGCTGCTGTCCCAGCCGACGCCCTTCGTGCCCCGCGAACGCCTCTCGGCGCTGGCCGCCCGGCTGGCCGAGACCCAGCGCTGGCCGGAGCGCCAGGACCCGCTGCTGGCCTCGCTCAGGCCGCACCAGCGGCGGACCCTCAAACGTCGCTGGGCGCTGCTCTGCGAGCTGCCGAAACGCGGCGGCTGGTCGCCGGCCAAGCTGCTCGAGCACGTGGTCGAGGAGGTCGAGGCCGAGAAGGTGCTCAAGCGCGCCGCGGCACGCCGCGACAAGGGCGAGGAGGACGTGCGCCTGCTCGACGTGCTGGTGGAGCAGGCCAAGGAGGCCTCCGATCTCGCGGCCTTCATCGAGCTGCTGCGCCGCCCGGTGGAGAACCGCGATGACGGCGTGCTGATCACCACCGTGCACGGTGCCAAGGGGCTGGAGTGGCCGCTGGTGATGCTCGGCGGCGTCAACGAGGAAGACTTCCCGCACTACACCCGTGACAACCCGCTGAGTCCGCCGCGTCTCGAGGAGGAGCGGCGGCTGTTCTACGTGGCGATCACCCGCGCCTGCGAGCGGTTGGTGATGCTGCACGACGGCGGCGATCACCGGCCCAGCCGCTTCCTCGGCGAGACCGCCTGGCAGGACGGCCAGCGGGTGGCCGAGCGGCTGGTCGCCGAGGATACCGAGGCCGCCCCGTCGCCGCTGCGGGTCTCCCGCCCGGCGCTGGTGCAGCGCTATCTCGAGCGCCTGGGCCGGCCGCTGCCCGTCGAGGCCGCCGCGGCGCAGACGGGGCAGGTCGCCGATAGCGCGGCCGACTACCGGGTCGGCCAGCGCCTCAACCATGCCGTCTTCGGCGAGGGCGAGATCAGCGTGGTGGAAGGCGATCCGGCGAATCCGGTGATCGAGGTGCGATTCCGTCAGGCCGGCCGCAGGCGACTGATTGCCCGGCGGGCCCCCATCGAATGGCTGGAAGGAGAAGGCGCATGAACGTGTTGATCGAAGCCACCGCGCTGGCCGAGGCGCTCGCGGGCGATATGCCGCCGCTGGTGCTGGACTGCCGGGCGCGGCTCGGCGATCCCGAGGCCGGCGAGCGGCTGTGGCGCGAAGGCCATGTGCCGGGCAGCCAGCACCTGGACATGGATCGCGACCTGGCCGCCCCGGCCCGTGAGAACGGCGCGGGCGGCCGCCATCCGCTGCCGAGCCGCGAGGCCTTCACGGCGACGCTGCGCCGCCTCGGCGTCACCCCCGGGCGGCCGGTGGTGGTCTACGACGACGTGGGCGGTCAGCTGGCCGCGGCCCGGGCCTGGTGGATGATCGCCCGCTGGGCCGGGCATCCCGACGTGCGGCTGCTGAACGGTGGACTCGGCGCCTGGCAGGCCGCCGGCGGCGAGCTGCCGCTGGGGCGCGAGCCGGCGCCCGCGCCGAGCGACTGGGTGCCCGACTACCGCGACGATGTGCTGGTACAGGCCGACGAGGTGTTCTCCGGTCGAGCGCTGAAGCTCGATGCGCGCCCCGCCGAGCGCTTCCGCGGCGAGGCCGAGTCCGTCGATGCCATGGCCGGGCATATCCCCGGCGCACGCTCGCGGCCGAGCGCCGAGAACCTCGATGCGCACGGTCGCTTCAAGTCGCCCGAGACGCTCGACGCCGAGCTGCCGGACGCGGACCCGGTGATCGCCTACTGCGGCTCCGGCGTCACCGCCTGCCACGACATCCTCGCCTACGCGATCGCCGGCCGCCCGCTGCCGCGGCTCTACGTCGGCTCCTGGAGCGACTGGATCACCGACGCCGACCGGCCCATCGCCACCGGCGACTGAGCCTGGGCAGCGCCCGGAGAGGTAAGAGGGAAGAGCGGCGCTTCGCGCCTGGAAGCCTGAAGACAAACGCCCCGCAGGCTGTGTGCCTGCGGGGCGTTTTTTGCCTTTTTGACTCAGGCCTCCCTTACATGTTGGGGTAGTTCGGCCCGCCTCCCCCTTCCGGCGCGACCCAGGTGATGTTCTGGGCCGGGTCCTTGATGTCACAGGTCTTGCAGTGCACGCAGTTCTGGAAGTTGATCTGGAACGCGGGCTTGCCGTCGTCGTCCTCGACCACCTCGTAGACCCCGGCCGGGCAGTAGCGCTGCGCGGGCTCGGCGTAGGTCGGCAGGTTGTCGCGGATCGGCAGTTCCGGGTCCTTGAGGCGCAGGTGGCAGGGCTGGTCTTCCTCGTGGTTGGTGTTCGAGAGGAACACCGAGGAGGACTTGTCGAACGAGATCACGCCGTCCGGCTTGGGATAGTCGATCTTCTCGCACTCGGCCGCCGGCTTGAGGGTGGCGTGGTCCGGGGTGGTGTCGTGGACCGTCGGCAGCTTGCCGCCGGTGAGCTGGTCGAGGAAGTTGTAGGCGCCGCCGCCCACGGTGCCGTACTTGTGGATCGCCGGGCCGAAGCTGCGGCTCTCGTCGAGCTCCCGGTAGGCCCAGCTGGCCTGCCACTTGGCCTCGAAGGCGGTGAGATCGGCGCCGCCCTCGTCACCGGCCGCGATGGCCTCGAAGACGCTCTCGGCGGCCACCATGCCGGACTTCATGGCGGTGTGCAGGCCCTTGATCTTGGCGAAGTTCAGGGTGCCGGCGTCGCAGCCGATCAAGAGCCCGCCGGGGAAGGTCATCTTCGGCAGGCAGTTGAGGCCGCCCTTGGCGATGGCCCGGGCGCCGTAGGCCACCCGCGAGCCGCCCTCCAGGTACTGCTTGAGCACCGGGTGGTGCTTCATGCGCTGGAACTCGTCGAAGGGCGACAGGTACGGATTCTGGTAGGACAGGTCGAGGATCAGGCCGACCACCACCTGCTGATTCTCGGCGTGATAGAGGAACC
Organism: Halomonas sp. HG01; assembly: GCF_000968715.2. Lineage (NCBI taxonomy): Bacteria > Pseudomonadati > Pseudomonadota > Gammaproteobacteria > Oceanospirillales > Halomonadaceae > Halomonas > Halomonas sp. HG01. The sequence continues at coordinate 1,241,285 of NZ_CP022134.1, forward strand.
AGCCGCCGTGGGTCGACTTGTCCAGCGGCCAGCCGGAGCCGTGCAGCACCAGGCCCGGCTCGTGCTTGTCGGCCGGCACGTCCCACAGCTCCTTGAGGCCGATGCCGTAGTGCTGCGGATCCTTGCCGGCATCGAGCTCGAAGCGCTCGATCAGTCCCTTGCCCAGGTGGCCGCGGGCGCCCTCGGCGAACAGGGTGTACTTGGCGCGCAGCTCCATGCCCGGCATGTGGCCGTCCTTGGGCTGGCCGTCGGCGCCCACGCCCATGTCGCCGACCAGGATGCCCTTGACCACGCCGTCCTCGACGATGGTCTCCTGGGCGGCGAAGCCCGGGAACACCTCGACGCCGAGCTCCTCGGCCTGTTCGGCCAGCCAGCGGCACAGGTTGCCGGCGCTGATCACATAACGGGTGAGGTCGCCGCCGGTGTTATGCATGGTCTTTGGCACCAGGGCATTGGGCAGCTTCTGGGCCTTCTCGGCGTCCTTGAGCAGATAGAGCTCGTCGCGAATCGCCGGCGTGGTCAGCGGCGCGCCGCGTTCCTGCCAGTCGGGGAACAGTTCCTGCAGGGCGCGGGGTTCGAAGACGGCGCCGGAGAGGATGTGAGCGCCGACCTCGGAGCCTTTCTCGACCAGGCACACCGTCAGCTCCTGTTCGGCCTCGTTGGCCTGCTGCATCAGGCGGCAGGCGGCGGCCAGCCCGGAGGGGCCGCCGCCGACGATGACCACGTCGAACTCCATGGCGTCGCGCTCGATCTGTTCTGTCATTGGATCCTTCTCCTCCCATCCCGACGACGTCCTGGCCGAGGCGGTCTCGGCATCGTCAGGGTGTTAAAACGGTCGTTTGCTTCCGGGGGTGTCCCATGGTCCGCATGATAGCCGGATTGGCCCCCCCTTACGATGGCCAAACCCCGGAAAGCCCCATTCCCGGCATGCCGGGGATTGTTGGAGTGGACCGGGCTGTGGCACATTTAGGGGGTTTTTCGGCAAGGCGCCTATCAAACGCTCGTCTGAAACGCATAAAAGCATATCGGCCAGTTCTATGGGCCAGTGTCGCGTTCCCTCAGCGAGTCGCCGAGCTCCGTTTCCCAGGTTCCGAGACAGAACCCAGCGAGGACATTATGAAGGTACTCGTCGCGGTCAAACGCGTCATCGACTACAACGTCAAGATTCGGGTCAAGCCGGACAACAGTGACGTCGATCTCACCAACGTCAAGATGGCCATGAATCCCTTCTGCGAGATTGCCGTGGAAGAGGCGGTGCGGCTCAAGGAAGCCGGTGTGGCCACCGAAGTGGTCGCCGTCACCGTGGGTCCGAAGGCCGCCCAGGAACAGCTGCGCACCGCGCTGGCGCTGGGCGCCGATCGCGCCGTGCACGTGCAGACCGAGGCGCCCGTCGAGTCGCTGGCCGCGGCCAAGCTGCTGGCCAAGGTCGTCGAGGAAGAGCAGCCGCAGCTGACCATCCTCGGCAAGCAGGCCATCGACAGCGACAACAACCAGGTGGGGCAGATGCTCGCCGCGCTGACCGGTCGTCCCCAGGGCACCTTCGCCTCCGAGGTCGCCGTCGAGGGCGAGACCCTGAAGGTCACCCGCGAGATCGACGGCGGCCTGCAGACCGTGGCCCTGCAGCTGCCGGCCATCGTCACCACCGACCTGCGCCTCAACGAGCCGCGTTACGCCAAGCTGCCCGACATCATGAAGGCCAAGAAGAAGCCGCTGGACACCAAGACGCCCGAGGAACTCGGCGTCGCGGTGGCCTCCGGCCTCAAGCTGGTTTCCGTCGAGCCGCCGGCCGAGCGTCAGGGCGGCGTCAAGGTGGGCTCCGTGGACGAGCTGGTCGACAAGCTGAAGAATGAAGCGAAGGTGATTTCATGAGTATCCTGGTCCTTGCCGAACATCACGACGGCCAGCTGGCCGAGATCACCGCGCACGTGGTCGCCGCCGCAAGGAAAATCGGTGGCGACGTTGACGTGCTGGTTGCCGGCGAGAACGTCGGTGCCGTCGCCGAGGCCGCCGCCAAGCTCGACGGCGTGAGCCGGGTGCGCGTCGCCGACGCCGCGGTCTATGCCCACCAGCTGGCCGAGCCGGTCGGCGACCTGCTGGTCGCGCTGTCCGACGACTATGGCCACGTGCTGGCTGCCGCCACCACCAATGGCAAGAACGTGCTGCCGCGACTCGCCGCGCTCAAGGACGTCAGCCAGATCTCCGAGATCATCGAGGTGGTCGGCGCCGATACCTTCAAGCGCCCGATCTATGCCGGCAACGCCATCGCCACCGTGCAGAGCGAGGACGCACTGAAGGTGATCACCGTGCGTCCCACCGCCTTCGATGCCGTCGGTGAGAGCGGAAGCGCGAGCGTCGAGGCCGTCGAGAGCGGCATCGACAACGCCCTGTCCTCGTTCGTCGACGAGCGGCTCGAGCAGAGCGACCGCCCCGAGCTCGGCGGCGCCAAGGTGGTGATCTCCGGCGGCCGCGGCATGGGCAGTGGCGAAAACTTCAAGCTGCTCGACGGCATCGCCGACAAGCTGGGCGCGGCCATCGGCGCCTCCCGTGCGGCGGTCGACGCCGGCTACGTGCCCAACGACATGCAGGTCGGCCAGACCGGCAAGATCGTGGCGCCGGAGCTGTACATCGCGGTGGGCATCAGCGGTGCCATCCAGCACCTGGCAGGGATGAAGGATTCCCGGGTGATCGTCGCCATCAACAAGGACGACGAGGCGCCGATCTTCCAGGTCGCGGACTATGGTCTCGTCGGCGATCTGTTCGAGATCCTGCCGGAGCTCGAGAGCAAGCTGTAAGGCGAAGATCGGGATCTTCCAGGTGGCGCTCTCGATGACCCGTGGTCTCGTCGGGGATCTGTTCGAGATCCTGCCGGAGCTCGAGAGCAAGCTGTAAGGCGAAGATCGGGATCTTCCAGGTGGCGCTCTCGATGACCCGCGGTCTTGTCGGCGACCTGTTCGAGATCCTGCCGGAGCTCGAGAGCAAGCTGTAACACTCTCTGCCGTCAGGTAGAAAACGGGCCGGCCTCTCCACGGAGAGGCCGGCCCGTTTGCGTTGGTGCGTCGTCGATGCTGAAGAGGTGGCGAGGAGGGCGGTTTAGCGGCGAAGCCAGCCGCCCAGCCGTCGGGCCATGGCCTGCCACTGGCTTTCCTGTGCCTCGGAGGGGCGACGGCCGGCCAGCCAGGCGGCAGCCTCCTGCAGCGGCGACACGATGGCGTCGAGCTGGCGCGCGCAGCGATCGCGACCCAGGCCGCCGGGGCATTGGGCCAGCAGCAGGCTGGCGTGGGCGAGGGCGGCATCGAGGGACTGCCAGGCCGCCGGATGACGAACGGCGGCATCACGGCAGCGTCTCAGTTCGCCGGTGAGCATCTCGACCAGGCCGGCGTCCAGCCAGCAGGGGTGGGACGGGGCTCGCGACGGCTTGTCCAGGTCATCGCGAAGCGCCCGGAAGGAGACCGAAAGGAAGATGCAGGTGTAATGCAGCTGTGATGTGTCGGCCGACATGGGCGGCGGCTCCTTTGATATTAATTCTCATTCTTTATGGGCGCCCGCGAGCTGTCAACCTCTCGGTGCTGGGTCTCGTTTGCGGTTGCGTCAGGCATTGATAATTATTCTTGTTCAAAGTAGGGTTTAGGGGATATGTCGGACCTTTCGGAGACAAGCGTGTCCTACCACCAATCCCGGCGCCGCCTCGCCGTGGCAGGCGTTGCCCTGCTCATGGTCGGTTCGGCGGCCGCCCAGTCGACGGTGCGCGATGAGGCGCTGGACGCCCAGCGTACCCAGGCCGAACTCCAGGCGCGTATCGACAACGCCGACGACGCCGTGCGCGACAAGCTCCAGGCACTGCGTCAGGCGCGCGAGGAAACGCGGCGTCTGAACGACTACAACGCCGAGCTGGCGCCGCTGGTCGAGCGTCAGGCCGATACCCTGGCCCGCCGTGACGAGGCGCTTTCCACCCTGTCCGAGACCCGCGAGGCCCTGCCGGGCCTGATGCGTGACATGGTCGAGCGTCTGCGTGCCTGGGTGGAGCGCGACATGCCTTTCCTGGAGGACGAGCGTCTGGCCCGGGTCGAGAACCTCGAGCGCCTGCTGGCCGATCCCGAGACGAGCCGCGACGAGAAGCTGGCGCGGATGCTGGCCGCCTGGCGCGCCGAGCTCGACTACGGCCGGGAGATCGATGCCTGGCGTGGTGAACTGGCCGGCGATGTCCCGCGCGAGGTGGATTTCCTGCGCCTGGGCCGGGTCGGCTGGTACTACTTGACGCCCGACGGCCATCGCGGTGGCGTGTGGAAGGCCGAGCAGGGCGGCTGGCAGCCGCTGGACGGCGCGGCTCTGACCGAGGTCCGCAAGGGGCTGGCCATCGCCCGCGAGCGGCGCGCCCCCGCGCTGCTGGAGCTGCCCGTTTCTCAACCCGTGTCTGCGTCAGAGACACCTGCCGGGGAGGACGCCTGATGCACCTGCCGACGGCAATGCGCGCCGCGCTGATGGGCCTGTGGCTGGCCGGCTTCCCCCTGCTGGGCCAGGCCCAGCCGGCGGTCGCGCCGGACGACGAGGCCGCGCTCTCGACCCTGCGTGCCGAACGCGAGGCCGCCGAGGCCCGTGACAACGCTCGCCTGGCCGAGCTGGTCGATGACGAAGCGGCGCTGGATGAGGCGCTGACCGAGGCTCAGGACGCACTGGCCGCCGCTCGCGAGCGACGCGAATCCCTCGACGCCCGGGAGCAGTCCCAGCGCGAGGCGCTCGAGGAGCTTAACGCCCGTCGCCAGGAACAAGGTGGTGATCTGCAGGCCCTGTTCGATGAGGTGGCCGGCGTCAGCGGCGAGCTGCGTGACGATCTCGCCGCCAGCTGGCTGACTCTCGGCGGTCAGGCCGAGCTGCCGCCGCGCCTCGAGGCCGACGGCATCCTCGGCGCCGATCAGGTGGCCGGCCTCGCCGACAGCCTGATGGCGCTGACGCGCGAGACCGCTCGGGTGGCGGAGTTCGAGGCGCCAGTGGCTGGCGCCGATGGCGAGGTGGCCGAGCGCTCGGTGCTACGCGTGGGCGATCTGCTGGCGGCGACCGACGACGGTCAGCTGCTCGAGCGTTCCGGTGAGGACGGGCGCCTGGCGGTGCTGCCGACGACGCCCGGGGCGATCGCCGACACCTTGGCGGCCTTCCGCAACGGCGAGGGCGACACCCTGGCCTTCGATCCGGCCGACGGGCAGGTCGTCGCGGCCATGGCGCAGACGCCGAGCCTCTGGGAGCGCTTCCAGCAGGGCGGTGCCGTGGGCTATGTGGTCGTGGCGCTGGGCGTCGTCGGCCTGCTGGTGGCGCTGGTGCAGTACCTCTATCTGACGCGGGTGACGGTGCGGCTGCATCGTCAGCTCGGTGATCTCGACCGGCTGCGCGACGACAATCCGCTGGGACGCGTGCTCAAGCGTTTCCATGCCCTCGGCCCGGGCCACGCGCCCGAGGCGCTGGAGGCCCGCCTCGACGAGGCGCTGCTCGCCGAGCAGCCGAAGCTCGAGCGCGGCCAGGGACTGGTCAAGATGCTCGCCGCCGTGGCGCCACTGATGGGCCTGCTCGGCACCGTCACCGGCATGATCGTGACCTTCCAGTCGATCACCGTGTTCGGCACCGGCGACCCGCAGCTGATGGCCGGCGGCATCAGTCAGGCGCTGGTGACCACGGTGCTGGGCCTGATCACCGCGGTGCCGCTGCTGTTCGCCCAGACGGCGCTCTCCAGCCGCAGCCGTTCGCTGATCGGTACCCTCGAAGGGCGCGCCAGTGCCGTGCTCGCCGACACCCTGGAAGCCGGCCGCGACGCCGCTTCCCCGAGCGTGACGCCGCGCCATGCCGATGCTCTGGCTTGATCCCCTGGCCTGGCTGGTCGAGGCCGGCGGCCCGGTGCTGGTGGTCATCATCGGCGTGGCGGTGCTGCTGTTCTCGCTGGGCCTGGAGCGCTGGTGGTTCTTCCGCTTCCACTATCGTCCGGCGCGCCACGCCCTGGTGGCGCGCTGGGTGGCCCGCGAGGATCACGCCAGCTGGAGTGCGCTGACCCTGCGCGAGATCTGGGCCCGCGAGCTGATCACCCGGCTGCGCGCGCCGCTGCCCTGGCTCAAGCTGCTGGTGGTGATCTGCCCGCTGTTCGGCCTGCTCGGCACGGTGACCGGCATGATCACCGTCTTCGACAGCCTGTCGGTGAGCGAGGTCAATCAGGCTCGTGCCATGGCCGACGGCGTGGCCCGCGCCACCCTGCCGACCCTGAGCGGCATGGCGGTCTCGGTGGTGGGGCTCTTGTTCATCGCTCGTCTCGAACACATCATCCGGCGCGAGGATCAGCGGCTGCACGACCGCCTGGCACGCGCCGCGGAGGACGCACATGCGTAGACGTCGACTGGCGGCGGCCGCTGAGGAGAGCAGCGAGGTCAACCTGACCCCGATGCTGGACGTGGTCTTCATCATGCTGATCTTCTTCATCGTGACCACCAGCTTCATCAAGGAGAGCGGGGTGGAGATCGAACGGCCCGAGTCCAGCGCGGCCTCGCCGCGGCCGGACGTTCAGGTGCTGGTGGCGATCACCCCCGAGGGCGCGGTGTGGGTCGACGGCGAGCCCGTGGACCTGCACCGGGTCGGTCCGCGCGTGGCCGGCCTGATCAGCGACGACGGCTCGGTGGTGATCCAGGCCGATCGCGATGCCACCACCGGCGTGCTGATCGAGGTCATGGATCGCCTGCGCGAGGCCGACGTCGACAACGTGGCGGTGGCCGCCCAGCGGAGCGGTGACTGATGCGGCTACCGGTTTCGCTGCTGGCCGGGGCGGCCCTGACCCTGGCGCTGTTCGCGCTGCTGGCCTTGCTGGTGGCACCGCCCGAGGCCGAGCCCGAGCCGCAGCAGGAGATCATGATGACGCTGGCCGAAGCGCCGGCCGAGATGGCGCCCGAGCCGGCCACGGCGGCCAGCGCGGCGCCACCGCCGCCGCCCAGTGCTCCGACGCCGCCGCCACAGCCGGCGCCGGCGCCCCAGGTCGACAGCGCCATTTCCCTGCCGGAGCCGGAGCTGCCGCCCATGGAAGCGCCGGAGACGCCGGTGGACGAGGCCTTGCCGGAGCTCACCGAGACGCCACCCGAACCGAAGCCAGAGCCCCGGCCCGAACCGCAACCCGAACCGCAGCCGGAACCCGCGCCGGCACCGGACCCTGCTCCGAGCCAGGCCACGGCGAGCACGTCGTCGTCGGCCCAGGCCGCGAGTCAGGCGGCCTCCAACGAGCCGGTGGACGTCGGGTCCTCCGCCCAGGCCACGCGTCGCGTGCCGCCCGAGTATCCCTCGCGGGCCCGCCGTCGCGGTCTCGAGGGCCACGTGGTGGTGCAGTTCATCATTCGCCGCGACGGCAGCGTCGAACGCGACAGCATCCAGGTGGTGGAGGCCAGCCCGCGTCGCGTCTTCGACCGCGTCGCTCGCCGCGCCATCGCCGGCTGGCAGTTCGCGTCCGCCGATCAGCGCCGTCGGGCCCGCCAGCGCCTGGAGTTCCAGCTGAGATGACGATCATGACGCCGACACGCCCGCTGTGCCTGCTCGCCTGGCTGCTGCTGTCCTCGCCCGCCCTGGCGGCGCCGACCCTGTCCGGGGCGCGCATCGACGACCTTCAGGGCCTCGAGCAGCGCCTGGGGCAGTCCGAGTATGCCGCCGTGCGCGAACGCGCCCTGAGCCAGGCCGATCGCCTGGCGGGCGGCAATGCCTCGGACCGCTGGGCCCGCGCCCTCTACCTGCAGCTCGCCGCCAGCGCCGCGGCGCGTCTCGACGATCCGCTGGCCGCCGCCGGTCATCTGGCCGAGGCGCGTGGCATCCGTGGCGTCGAGCGCGCCCAGGCGGATCGCTGGCTGCGCCAGGAGGCGGGACTGCGCCTGCGGGGCGATCAGCCCGAGCGGGCGAGGGCGCTGCTCGGCGACTGGTTCCAGCGTCACGCCGGCACCCGCGAGGATCACTGGCTGATGGTCCAGCTGCTGGCCGCCGAGGCCGACTGGGACGACGCGGCGCGCTGGGTGAATCGCGCCCTGAGTGGCGGCGGCGAGCCGAGCGAGGCGCATGCGACGCTGGCCGCCACCGTGCTGCAGCGTGCCGGCGACGAGGGCGGCGCGCTGGCGCTGATCGAGCGGCGTCTCCAGGGCGCCGACGGTAATGCCGAGACCTGGCGTCGAGCGGCCAGCCTGGCCCAGCGCCTGGGCGATCCGGGTCGGGCTGCGGCGATCTGGGAGGCCGGCTGGCGCCGCGGCGTGCTGTCGGGCGCCGAGGACCTGCACCAGCGCATCCGTCTGCACCTGGCCGGCGGCACGCCGGCGCGGGCCGCCGAGCTGCTGACTGTTGCTCTCGAGGAGCAGTCGCTGCCGGACGATCTCGAGCATCGCCGCCTGCTGGCGCGTGCCTGGCAGGCCGCGCGCGATCACGACGAGGCGTTGGCTGCCTGGCGCGACGTCGTCGAGCGCAGCGGGGCCGGCGACGACTGGCTGCGGCTGGGCGAGCTGGCCTACGGCTGGGGCGAGTGGGACATCGCCGGCGAGGCGCTGGCGAAGGCGCGTGATCTGGGTGAGTCCGAGGCGGAAGACTGGCTGTCGAGCCTGCCGGAGCAGGAAGGCGGTGAGGCAACAGGCGGGACCGAGGATGAGGCGGTGAATGCCGGGGGCAAGGCGTAGCGAGGGTTTTTGCCAAGGGTGAGGCGATCCTCGCCGAACGGGCTGGCCATGGATGGCCAGCACCGGTCCTTCAAGCGGAGCAGGATGCGAGAGTGCTGAAGGGCAAAAGTAGCGCCCAGGGAAGGGTTTACAGCGCCTCGTGATGGTCCGGCACCCCGAGGCTTGCCGCCGGGCAAGCGCTTCGCGAGATGATTACGCCTCGAATTCGGTCCACACGGGGGCGTGGTCGGACGGCTTCTCCATGCCGCGCAGCTCGTAGTCGATGCCGGCGTCGCGCACCCGGCCGGCCAGCGGCTCCGTCACCAGGATGTAGTCGATGCGCAGGCCGCGCTTCGGGTCGCGGTCGAAGCCCTTGGAGCGGTAGTCGAACCAGCTGAAGCGGTCGTCCACCTGCGGATGGCAGAGCCGGTAGCTGTCGGCGAGGCCCCAGGCCTTGATGCCCGCGAGCCACTCGCGTTCCACCGGCTGGAAGCTGGTCTTGCCCTCGCGCAGCCAGCGCTTGCGGTTGGGCTCGCCGATGCCGATGTCGATGTCCTCGGGCGAGATGTTGAAGTCGCCCATGATCGCCAGGCGCTCGTCCGGGGCGTGATGCTCGTTGAGCAGGCGCGACAGCTGGGCGTAGAACTCACGCTTGTGCGGGAATTTCACCGGATGGTCGACGCTTTCGCCCTGGGGAAAGTAGCCGTTCCACACCGTCAGCGGCTCGCCGCCGTCGATGCGCAGTCGCGCGCCGATCAGCCGGCGCTGGGCCTGTTCGCCGTCATCGGGAAAGCCGCGATGGATCGCTTCCGGGCCGTCCGGGCACTGCTCGTTGCAGATCATCAGCGCCACGCCGTAGTGACCCTTCTGGCCGTGAAAGTAAACGCTGTAGCCCAACGCCTCGACGGCCTCGACCGGGAACTCGCTGTCCTGGACCTTGGTCTCCTGCAGGCCGATCACCGCCGGACGATGTGCGGCGACCAGCGCCTCCAGCTGATGCAGCCGGGCGCGAATGCCGTTGATGTTGAATGACACCAGGCGCATCGGTCAGTCGTCCTTCTGCTCGGGCTTGTCGGGATGGATGGCGATCTTCTGGCCGCTTTCCTGGCGGGCCAGCTTGCGCTCCGCCTGCAGCTTGCGCTGCTGGCGCTTCTTGTCGGTGTAGCGCCGCGACGAGGTGACCTCGTCGGGGTTCTCGTGGCGCCACTGCTTGTAGTCCTTGCGCCGACCGGTGCGGATGGTCACCTTGTCGGCGATGGAACGGCTCTTCTTCCTGCGTGTCATGACACGGCTCCTCTTTCGATGGGCGCCATTCTAGCAGTCGGACGCTTCCCTTCGACAGCGGACGCGCCCTCGGCGCCCGAGACTGGTACAATGCGCGTTTGCGTCACGCATCGCTGATCGATGCACCTCCATCCACGAACATGGACGAGACAGCACAGCCTATGAGCGAGTCGGAACAGACCACAGCACCGGCCCAGACCGAGAACCGCAAGCCCAAGCGTCGCCGCCGCAAGCCGCGTCGCCGCCAGTCGAACTGGGATCTGCGCCAGTTCCAGGTCCCCGCCGTGGCGGGCAAGTGGCGCTTCCACGATTTCGACCTGCCGCTGCCGCTGATGCGTGCCATCCATGCCCAGGGCTTCGAGTACTGCACGCCGATCCAGGCCGAGGCGCTGACCCACACGCTGCTCGGTGGCGACGTGGTCGGCAAGGCCCAGACCGGCACCGGCAAGACCGCCGCCTTCCTGATCTCGATCCTCGCCTACTTCCTCGAGGAAGAGGCCCCGGACGGCCAGAAGCCGGGCGCGCCGCGGGCGCTGATCGTGGCCCCGACCCGCGAACTGGCGCTGCAGATCGAGAAGGACGCCAAGGCCCTGGCCCGCTTCACCAAGCTCAACGTGGCCAGCGTGGTCGGCGGGATGGACTACCAGAAGCAGCTCGAGGGCCTCGGCCAGCAGCTCGACATCCTGGTGGCCACCCCGGGCCGGCTGCTGGACTTCCATCAGAAGCGTGACGTCGATCTGACCCAGGTCGAGGTGCTGGTGCTCGACGAGGCAGATCGGATGCTCTCCATGGGCTTCATCCCCGACGTCAAGCGCATCATCCGCCATACGCCCAAGCCCGAGGAGCGCCAGACCTTCCTGTTCTCGGCGACCTTCACCGAGGACATCCTCAATCTGGCCAGCCAGTGGACCCGCGATCCGGCCCACGTGGACATCGCGGTCACCGTCGATAACGCCGCCGATATCGATCAGCGTGTCTATCTGGTCGGCGACGAGGACAAGGCGAAGCTGCTGGTGAAGCTGCTGCAGCAGGAGAGCTTCGACCGGGTGATGGTGTTCGGCAACCGCCGTGACCTGGTGCGCAAGCTTGACGGCCTGCTCAAGGACGCCGGCATCAATGCCGCCATGATCTCCGGCGACGTGCCCCAGAACCAGCGCATCAGCACCCTCGAGAAGTTCCGCGAGGGCGAGATCCAGGTGCTGGTGGCCACCGATGTGGCCGGCCGTGGCATCCACATCGAGGACGTCAGCCACGTCATCAACTACACCCTGCCCGAAGATCCGGAGGACTACGTCCACCGTATCGGCCGCACCGGCCGCGCCGGCGCCAAGGGTGTCTCGATCAGCTTCGTGGGCGAGGAAGACGCCTTCTCGCTGCCGGAGATCGAGCGCTTCATCAACGACAAGCTGCCCTGCGAGCATCCGCCGGAAGGGCTGCTGTAAGCTCTTAGCTTTAAGCTTGAAGCTGGAAGAGAAACACTCCGGCTGTGCCGGGCGCCAGCGCTTTCTCCGAGTGGCGTTGGGGTGACTTCCAGCTTCCAGCTTCTGGCTTCCAGCTAGGATTTTTATGCTAGACGAGGCCCTGAAGGGCGAGATCCAGGGCGCCTATCGCAAGGTGCTCGACGGCCTCGACCTCACCCCACGCTACGGCCAGCGGCTGATGATCGCCGAGATCGCCCGCACCCTGGGCGGCATCGAGGCCGATGACGCCGGCCAGCGCACCAGCCACGAGCACGTCTGCGTGCTCGAGGCCGGCACCGGCACCGGCAAGACCCTGGCCTATTTGCTCGCCGCGCTGCCGGTGGCCAAGGCCCATGGCAAGCGGCTGGTGGTGGCCACTGCCACGGTGGCCCTGCAGGAGCAGGTGCTGCACCAGGACCTGCCGGCGCTCAAGGCCCACAGCGGGCTCTCCTTCAACTTCTCCCTGGCCAAGGGCCGCGGTCGCTACGTCTGCGTGGCGCGCCTCGACCAGGCCATGGACGGGGGCGAGGACGACAATCCCACCCTGTCGCTGTTCGAGCAGGCCCTGGACAGCGGCGGCGACGATTTCCAAGAGCTCGTCCAGTCCCTCGGCGAGGCCTACGGCAACGGCCGCTGGGCCGGCGATCGCGACAGCTGGCCGGAGGGCATCGACGACGCCCACTGGCGCAAGCTGACCGTCGATCATCGTCAGTGCACCAATCGCCGCTGCGGACACTACGGTGCCTGTGCCTTCTTTCGCGCACGGCGCGAGCTGGACAGCGCCGAGGTGATCGTCGCCAACCACGACCTGGTGCTGGCCGACCTGGCCTTGGGCGGTGGTGTGGTGCTGCCGGACCCCGGCGACTGCATCTACGTCTTCGACGAGGGCCACCACCTGCCGGACAAGGCGCTCAACCACTTCACTCATCGCTTCGCCGTGGGCCATGGCCTGCGCTGGCTGAGCACGCTCAAGAAGTCGCTCACCGAGCTCAACCAGGCGCTGGCCGTGCAGCCCACGCTGGCGCGCCTGCTCTCGAGCCTGCCGCCGCTGTTCGAGGGGCTTGAGCCGCGCCTCGGCGACGCCTTCTCGCTGGGCCATCAGCTGGCCGGGCGTCCCGAAGGCCTGGGCGACGGCGAAGACAGCGCCCAGCATCGCTTCGAGATGGGCCGAACCCCCGACGCGCTGCGCGAACAGGCCGACGGCCTGGTGACGATGTTCGCCGAGCTGTCGCGGACCCTGGAGTCGATGGCCGATATCCTGCGCGAGAGCCTGGACCCGGAGAAGTCCACCGGACTGCCCAAGGAGCAGGCCGAGCCCTGGCTGCCGCTGGTGGCGCTGCTCCACGGCCGCGCGCTGGAGGCGCATGCCCTGTGGCAGGCCTTCGCCGAGACCGATCCGGAAGGCGAGCCGCCCCGCGCCCGCTGGCTGACGCTGGAGCGCTTCGGCGGCGACCCGGAGCTGACCTTCTCGGCGAGCCCGGTGTCCGCCGCCCATACCCTGGCGAAGTCGCTGTGGGGGCGCTGCTTCGGCGCCGTGGTGACCTCGGCGACCCTCACCGCCCTGGGCCGTTTCGAGCGGCTGCAGGAGCGAGCCGGACTGGCCAATCGCTATCGCTACCAGAGCCTGCCGAGCCCCTTCGACTACTCCCGGGCGGTGCTCAGCGTGCCCCGCGAGGCGGCCGACCCGTCCGACCGCGAGGGCCACGAGCGCGCCATCGTCGACTTCGTCGAGGCGCTCGGAAAAGACGAGGCGGTGCTGGCGCTGTTTTCCTCCCGCGCCCAGCTGCGTGCCGTGGAACGCGCGCTCTCGGAAGGCACGCGGGAGCGGGTGCTGGCCCAGGGCAGGCTGCCCAAGCGCGAGCTGGTGGAGCGTCACCGGGCGAAGATCGACAAGGGCGAGGGCAACATCCTGTTCGGCCTGGCGAGTTTCGCCGAGGGCATCGATCTGCCCGGCGACTATCTGACCCATGTGATCATCACCCGGCTGCCGTTCGCGGTGCCCGACGACCCGGTGGGCGCCACGCTGGCCGAATGGATCGAGCGCCAGGGCGGTAACCCGTTCATGCGCATCAGCGTGCCCGACGCCTCGATCAAGCTGGTCCAGGCCTGCGGCCGGCTGATCCGCAAGGAGGCCGATCGCGGTCGCATCACGCTGCTCGACCGCCGCGTGCTGACCCGCCGCTACGGCCGCGCGCTGCTGGATGCGCTGCCGCCCTTCGTGCGCGAAATCGACGGCCAGTAACGGGGCGTCTTCGCTCGCCGGCTTTTACACTCTTGTAAGATCACCCTTCCTCGGCGAGCAGCCGCTCGAGGTCGTGTCGCACGGCCTCGGGGGCGTCGCCGTCGCGGATCAATAGCCGCGCCTCGCCGTCCCGGTCGAAGGCGAAGACGCCGCTCGGATGGGAAATGGCATAGCCGCCGGCGGCGTCCTTCTCTCCGTAGCCGTAGGTCACCCGGTAGCGCTTGGTAAGGGCGTCGAGCTGCGCCCGGCTGCCGGTCAGCCCGACGATGGCCGACCCGAAGGCCTCGGTGTAGGCCGCCAGCCGCTCGGGGTCGTCCCTGGCCGGGTCGACCGAGACGAACAGGATCTGCATATCGTCCCGGGCCTCGGGGGGGAGGTCTCGCACCTGGCCGGCGAGCCGGGCCAGGGTGATCGGGCAGACGTCGGGGCAGTGCGTGTAGCCGAAGAACAGCAGGGCGACGCCACCCCGATAGCGGTCGGCCTCGACCGTCTCGCCGCGTTCGTCGACCAGCGTGAAGGCGAGCGGCGGCATCAGCGAGGCGATGTCCTTGGTCCGCCACTCCGGCTCGCCGCAGCCGGCCATGACCAGCAGGGCGAGAAGGAGGAGTGGCGCGCAGCAACGAGGCGGGGCGGGGGGCATGGCATCTCCTTTCAATGGGCCTGGGGCCGGGTCGGCGATGGCGTGTGGCCTGTCGCCTGGTCGCCACGGCGCAGCTGTCGCAGCACGATCAGGGTGCCGATCACGCTCATCATGGTGGCCGGAATCCAGGTGATCAGCCCGCCGATCTGCTGGTCGACCAGCGGCGCCAGCGGCCAGGCGCGCCCGCACACCTCGTAGACGTCGAACAGCACCGTGGGGCTGAAGGTCAGGTAGGCGCCGAGCAGGATCTGCGGCGGAATCACCACCAGCAGCAGCAGGATGCGCTTCCCGGGGCCTAGTCGGCCATGAGGCGTCAGCACCAGCCACCAGAACAGCAGGCCGTCGAGCAGCATGCTCCAGTTCATCAGCTGGTAGAGATGTCGGCTGAGCATGGCGTCGAAGTGCACCGACGGGATCAGCCAGAAGTAGATCAGACTGACGAACAGCAGCGGTGCGATGAGCGGATGCTGCAGTAGATCCAGCAGCGGGCGGGCGAGGCGGTGCGCCGAGGACGCCCAGGCCGGCAGTCCGGCGGCCAGCGCCCGGGGCGGCGCGGCCAGCACCAGCAGGAAGGGCGCCGCGTGGTGCAGCACCAGATGCTGAGCCCGGTGGGGAAAGAACATGTACTGGGCGAGGTAGTCGTAGCGGGTCTGGCTCACGACGTAGATCAGCGTCAGGCCGATCAGGAAGGTCGCGGGTCGCAGCCACCCCAGTGGCGAGACGTCCGGGTCGAGCGCACGCAGATGACGCACGCCGCGCCAGTAGAGGCCGAGCGCCGCCAGGCAGGCCAGCCCCCATAGCGGCTCGAATTCCCAGGGCGCGAGCCAGTGCAGCGCGGTCGCGAGGATCGAAGGTTCCGTCGACTCGGGCATCCGGGCTCCTCGTGGCGGGCGGCGCCTTTCGCCTCAAGCTAGCCGAGGCATGCCGGGCCGGCAAACGGGCCGCTCCACGATCGTGTCGACGCTTGAAACCCGTGTCAGCGTTGGTCACCATCCCGCGCTCGTGGATCGCGCCTACCGACAGGAGACCCGATGAAACTGATCCTGAGCCGCAAGGGCTTCGATACCTCCGCCGGCGGGGTGCCCAATCCGATCCTGCCCGACGGCCGGCTGCTGGCGCTGCCGATTCCCGATGCGCAGTCGGTGATGCCCTATGAGGCGATCACGCAGCAGGGCGAGCCGCTCGGGCCGCTGGTGCAGGATCTGACCCGGTGGCGTGTCTCGCCGGGTGACGGGGCGCATCTGGATCCCGATCTGCGGGCCGATCAGCATCCGCGCCCGGCAGGCTGGATGCCGCTGTTCGGACAGCGGGGCGCGGCCCAGAGCCATCTGCGCAACCAGGGCGTGGGGGCGGGCGACCTGTTCCTGTTCTTCGGGCTGTTTCGGCCCGTCGAGCGCGTCGACGGTGGCTGGCGCTTCGTGCCCGAGGCGTGGCCGCGTCACCTGTTATGGGGCTGGCTGCAGGTGGGCGAGGCGCTGACGTTGGGCGACCACCTGCCGGCGGGGCTCGAGTGGGCGCGCGAGCATCCGCACTGCCAGCGGCTCGGCGAGGCGCGCAATGCGCTCTATATCGCGCGTCACGCACTGGCGCTGCCGGACGGTGAAGGCGGCGGACTGCCGGGGGCAGGGATCTTTCCCGGGGAAACGCCCCGGCAGCGGCTGACCGCGCCGGACGCCGAGACGGTATCGCAGTGGCGCCTGCCGGGCTGGTGGCATCCCGACGAGGGGCGGGCGCCGCTGACCTATCATGCCGACCCCGGGCGCTGGGAAAGGCGCGGCGACGAGGTCGCGCTGCAGGCCGTGGCGCGAGGGCAGGAGTTCGTGCTGGACGCCGATCAGTATCCCGAGGCGATCCCCTGGGCGCGGGAGTTGATCCGCGAACACGGTGCGCTGGAGCAGGGCGCCCGTTCAGGGTGATACAACGCAGAGGGCCCGCCGAATGGCGGGCCCTTGTCGTGTCAGGCCCAGGTCAGGCGGCCTGGCAGCGCTTGGCCAGCGCCGGGGCCAGCTTGTCGTTCATGGTCTTGAAGGCCTGTTCGGTGGCGTCCCAGTCGATGCAGGCATCGGTGATGGAGACGCCGTAGGTCAGCTGGCTCAGGTCCTCGGGGACCTTCTGGTTGCCCCAGCCGATGTTGGACTCGACCATCAGGCCGATGATCGAACGGTTGCCTTCGAGGATCTGGTTGGTGACGTTCTCCAGCACCAGCGGCTGCAGGCTCGGGTCCTTGTTGGAGTTGGCGTGGGAGCAGTCGATCATGATGTTGGGCGTCACCGCGGCCTTCTGCAGCTCCTGCTCGGCCAGCGCCACGCTGACGCTGTCGTAGTTGGGCTTGCCGTTGCCGCCGCGCAGCACCACGTGGCCGTAGCGGTTGCCACGGGTGCGGATGATCGCCACCTTGCCGGCCTGGTCGATGCCCAGGAAATTGTGCGGATGGGCGACCGACTGCAGGGCGTTGACGGCTACGTCGAGGCTGCCGTCGGTGCCGTTCTTGAAGCCCACGGGGCCGGACAGGCCGGAGGCCATCTCGCGGTGGGTCTGGGACTCGGTGGTGCGCGCACCGATCGCCGACCAGCTGATGCAATCCTGCAGGTACTGGGGAGAGATCGGGTCCAGGGCCTCGGTGGCCAGCGGCAGGCCCATCTCGGCGAGTTCGACCAGCAGGCGCCGTGCGATGTGCAGGCCTTCCTCGATCTCGAACGAGCCGTTGAGATGCGGGTCGTTGATCAGCCCCTTCCAGCCCACGGTGGTGCGCGGCTTCTCGAAGTAGACGCGCATCACGATATAGAGGCTGTCCTTGACCTCGTCGGCCAGACGGCGCAGGCGGCGCGCATAGTCGAGGGCGGCATCGACGTCGTGGATCGAGCAGGGGCCGACCACCATCAGCAGGCGGGGGTCGCGGCCGTCGAGGATGTTCTGGATGACCTGGCGGCCCTCGATCACCGTGCGCTCGGCCTCCTCGGAGAGCGGGATGTCCCGCTTGAGGTCGGCCGGCGGGAGGAGGACGTCCTCGGCCAGGACGTTGAGGTTGTTGACCTGTTGCTCGGACATGGAATTCTGCTACCTGTATCGTGTCAGCGCTGATGCGGTATCAAGCGACTACTATCGCCCGCGTGACGGCCAAATTCAATCGAAGACGGAACTCCCCGGGCGCTTGAGCTGTCACATCGCCCCGCTGGCGGTCCCATGGGTCGCCTCGCCCGGACGGGCGCCCGTGGTGGCGTCCAGGCTTGATGCCGACCGGCGAAACAGGAACACTTGGTCTCCCGCCGAGAACGGCGCACGCTCACCCCAGGGTCTAGGTTGATACATATGGAAGCGACACCCGTCTCATCGCGACGCCCTCTCGAGGCGTCGCGGCAAGCTCCCGCCACGGGGAGGCGCTGAATGAGCCACCGGGAAACCGACCAGCAACTCGTCGAGCGCGCGCAGAAGGGAGATACCCGCGCCTTCGACCTGCTGGTGAAGAAGTACCAGCACAAGATCATCGGCCTGATCGGTCGCTACGTGCACGACCACGCCGAGGTTCAGGACGTGGCCCAGGAGGCATTCATCAAGGCCTACCGGGCGCTGGGCAAGTTTCGCGCCGAGAGTGCCTTCTATACCTGGATGTACCGCATCGCCATCAACACCGCCAAGAACCATCTGGTCTCCAAGGGGCGCCGTCCGCCGGGCAGCGACATGGACATCGTCGATGCCGAGGTGGTCGACCACAGCGGCCGGCTGGCCGACATCGAGACGCCGGAAGCGGCGATGGCGCGGGACGAACTGCAGACGGCCGTGTTCGAGGCCATCGAGGCGTTGCCCGATGACCTGCGCACGGCAATCACCCTGCGCGAGCTCGACGGGCTGTCCTACGAGGACATCGCCAACATCATGGATTGCCCCGTCGGCACGGTGCGCTCGCGCATCTTTCGGGCCCGGGAGGCCGTGGATCAGCACATCCGGCCGCTGGTCGCCACGTCGCGCAACCAGGAAACGGTCACCGAATGAGCCGAATTTTCACCGTTTTTGCCGATTGGCTGAACTGTCGGGCGACAGTGACGTCATATGCGGTGACCGATCCGTACACGATGAGGCAGGGGCCTCTCGACATGGCCGGCATGACGGCCAGTGTGGTCGGGAATCCGGGCTTCCAACAGGCTGCAAGGCAGTGTCGCCTTGACGATTGTGAGGGTGTAGAGACATGAGTCAGAACGCACGGGAATCGCTTTCTGCGCTAATGGACAACGAGGGGGACGAGCTGGAGCTGCGGCGCGTTCTCAAGTCGCTGGATGACGAGCCCGATGCGGCGGATGCCTGGCGCCGCTACCATCTGATGCGCAGTCTGATGCAGCGCGAGAATGAGGCCGATACCTCGGTGGATCTCTCGGCGGGCGTCATGGCTGCCCTGGAGGACGAGCCGGCACCCATGGCCGAGCCGTCGAAGGCCGCGCGTCGCTCCCTGCCGCTGGGGCGCAGCGCCGGCATCGCCGCGGCGGTGTCGCTGATGGTGATCACCGGGGTGCAGTTCTACAACGGCGCTTCCCCGCTGGGCGGTGGCGAGGCGCCGGTGGCGACCAACGCCGGGGTTTCCGGCGCCGGTGCCACCGCCGCCGCGACCCGCGCCTCTTCCGGGCTGGAGGCGCTGGGCGGCGGTAACGCGACCTTCGGCCAGGGGGCGTCGCTGGTCGACATGCCGATGTTCCCGGGCGGCAGCGCCGGCGAACAGGGGCTGATGACCGTCGGTGCCGGCGCGCCCATGGTGCTGTCGCCCGCCCAGCGTCAGTCGCTGCGGATGGATCGCCAGCAGGCGCTGCTGTTGCAGTCCTACCTGGATCGTCATGCCGAGGGTGCGGCGGCCACCGG
Organism: Halomonas sp. HG01; assembly: GCF_000968715.2. Taxonomy (NCBI): domain Bacteria; kingdom Pseudomonadati; phylum Pseudomonadota; class Gammaproteobacteria; order Oceanospirillales; family Halomonadaceae; genus Halomonas; species Halomonas sp. HG01. Next base: position 1,260,398 of record NZ_CP022134.1, read on the forward strand.
GGGCGATTCCTGGATGCCCCTGCTGCGGGCCTCGGGAAGCGAGTCGCTGGGGCAGCGCTGATGGCGTCCCGGCGAAGGCGGTCGGTGCGCCTGCGGGCGTGGCGGCTGGTCAGCGCCGCTTGCATGGTCGCCGCCCTGGCTCCCGTCGCCCAGGCGTCGACCGGCATCGACTGTGCCCGGCTCGCCGAGCAGGACGAACCCGACTCGGCGCAGGCCTGGTACGAGCGCAGTCTCTGGGCCAGCCACTGCTACGACTTCCGGGCCAGGGCCGTGCGCATCGGCAGCGACGGGGTGCGCACCCTGGCCCTGTCTCACGAGGTCAAGGACGGCGTGGAGCGCGAGCGGGCCCGTTTCCTGGATGGCCCGGCCGTGGCCTTCGAGCGCGAGGGGCGCATCGCGCGTCCCGGTGGCCTGGCCAGCGCCGACGCCCGGGCCCAGGCGACTCCGCCCCATACCCTCGTCGAGCACCTCGACAGCCTCTATCGGCTCCAGCTTTCCGGCGCGGATCGCATCGCGGGTCGCGCCAGCGTGCGCCTGGACATCGAACCCCTCGATGATCATCGCTATGGTCATCGCCTGTGGCTCGATGCCGCCACTGGCCTGCCGCTGAAGAAGATCCTGCTCGACGAGCGGGGGCGGGTGCTCGAGACCTTCCAGATCACCGAGCTGCATGCTCCCGGCCTCCATCGCGGAGGCATCGAGCTGGTGTCGGCCGCGCCGCCTCCCGACGTGCCCTGGCGTCCTGGCTGGTTACCCGAGGGGTTCGTGTCCCAGCCCGTGGCGCCACAGGGCGAGCGCCACCCTAGCCCCCGTCACCGTATCTATGGCGACGGCCTCTCGACCCTGAGCCTGTTCGTCGAGCCCCTCGAGGATCGCGACCTCCTGATGCCCGGTCTTCATCGCCTGGGCGTCTCCCATGCGGCGGTGCTGCACCGGGAGCTGGGCGATCGTCCGCGGCAGGTCGTCGCCATGGGGGAGCTGCCCGCCGACGTGCTGCGTCGGGTCGTCGAGTCCGTGGTCTGGGTCGAGGACAGCGAGGGTGGCGAAATGGCCGATGCCCCCGACGAGACGACGGCGGAGCAGGCGGAGCCGGACGGCGATGACGCGCGCTGAGATTCACCCTTCCTCCGAAACGAACCCGGCATCGGGCCACCCCGGCTCGAACGGCCGTGCTGAACCTTTTGCCCGCTCCGGGGTTAAGGGGTAGGGCAGATGTCCTTGCCATCCATTGCACCTTGTCACAGGAGTCATTCATGACACGCATGACGCGCACGCTATCCCTCTGGGTGCTGCTGGTCGTGGGGCTGTTCGCCGCGCAGTCCGCCATGGCCCGCGAGTTGCCGGACTTCACCGAGCTGGTGAAGGATGCCGCCCCGGGGGTCGTCAATATCTCCACCTCGCGCATGGTCGAGCGTCCCGACTCGCCCTTCCGCGGCTTCGGCAATCAGGAGATCCCCGAGATCTTCCGTCACTTCTTCGGCGACCAGCTGCCGATGCCGCGTGGCCAAGGGCCGGGACGCAGCCACAGCGAGGAGCGCCAGTCGCTGGGATCGGGCTTCATCATCAGTGAAGACGGCTACATCATGACCAATGCCCACGTGGTCGATGGCGCCGATCAGATCCTGGTGCGGCTCAACGACCGCCGCGAACTCGAGGCCGAGCTGGTGGGGGCCGACGAGAAGACCGACGTGGCGGTGCTCAAGGTCGAGGCCAGCGACCTGCCGACCCTGGAGCTCGGCGACTCCGACCGGCTCGAGGTGGGCGAATGGGTGGCGGCCATCGGTTCGCCGTTCGGCTTCGACCACTCGGTGACCTCCGGCATCGTCAGCGCCATCAACCGTACTCTGCCGCGGGATGCCTACGTGCCCTTCATCCAGACCGACGTGGCCATCAACCCCGGCAATTCCGGCGGTCCGCTGTTCAACCTCGACGGCGAAGTGGTCGGCATCAACTCCCAGATCTTCACCCGCAGCGGCGGCTTCATGGGGCTGTCCTTCGCGATTCCCATCAACGTGGCGATGGACGTGGCCGACCAGCTCAGGTCCAGCGGCTCCGTCGAGCGCGGCTGGCTCGGCGTGATGATCCAGCCGGTGTCACGGGAGCTGGCCGAATCCTTCGGCATGGACAATCCGGAAGGCGCGCTGATCGCCGATCTCGACCCCGAGGGGCCGGCGGCCCAGGGCGGGCTCCAGGCCGGCGACGTCATCCTCTCGGTCGACGGCGAAACCGTCGATCGTTCCAGCAAGCTGCCGCGCCTGATCGGCCACGTCTCGCCGGGCGGCGATGTGGCGATCACGGTGCTGCGTGACGGCGAGCGCCAGACCCTGGACGTCGAGGTCGGCGAGTGGCCGGACAGCCAGAAGGCCGGGGACAGCAGCGACGGCGATGCTTCGCCCGCCCGCCTCGGCGTGGTGGTCCAGTCCCTCGACGAGACCCAGCGCAGCAAGATGGAGCTCGATCACGGTGTCCAGGTCACTCGGGTCGATCCCGACGGCATCGCCGCGGCTGCCGGCATCCGTACCGGCGACGTGCTGGTCAGCATCGCCCACCAGGCGGTGGAGAGCCCCGCGCAGCTCGCCGAGCTGGTCGCCGAGCTGCCGGCCGGCAGCGCGGTGCCGGTACGGCTGTATCGCGACGGCCGTTCCTACTACGTGGCCCTGCGCCTGGCCGACGACTGAGCCTGACCCGCTCTCGTCGTGACCCGCGACCCGACGGCCCGCGCCGTCGGGTCGCTGTATCTGGAAGGCGCATCCCGCTACAATGCCGCCATCTCACTCGACGCACCCGAAGAGGGCGGCAAGCCTGTAGTCAGTATAGGGTTGTGTACACGAACCGGATCTTTTCGAATGTCAGAAAGCGATAACCGCAAAGTAATCAATGGGATACGGAACTTCTCCATTATCGCCCACATCGATCATGGCAAGTCGACCCTGGCCGACCGCCTGATCCAGACCTGTGGCGGGCTCACCGAACGCGAGCTCAAGGAGCAGGTCCTCGATTCCATGGACCTGGAGCGTGAGCGCGGCATCACCATCAAGGCCCAGTCGGTGACGCTGGATTATCAGGCCGCGGACGGCAATACCTATCAGTTGAACTTCATCGACACCCCGGGGCACGTGGACTTCTCCTACGAGGTCTCGCGCTCGCTGTACGCCTGCGAGGGTGCTCTGCTGGTGGTCGATGCCGGCCAGGGCGTCGAGGCCCAGTCGGTGGCCAACTGCTACACCGCCATCGAGCAGGGTCTCGAGGTGCTGCCGGTGCTCAACAAGATGGACCTGCCCCAGGCCGACCCGGACAAGGTGTCCACCGAGATCGAGGAGATCATCGGCCTGGACGCCACCGACGCCTGCCAGGTCTCGGCCAAGAGCGGGCTCGGCATCGACGCGCTGCTCGAGCGCCTGGTGCGCGACATCCCGCCGCCCAAGGGCGACCCCGAGGCGCCGCTGCAGGCGCTGATCATCGACTCGTGGTTCGATAACTACCTGGGCGTGGTGTCGCTGGTGCGGATCTTCGACGGCACGCTGAAGAAGGGCGACAAGATCCGCATGACCTCCACCGGCCGCGACTGGCAGGCCAACGAGGTCGGCATCTTCACGCCGCTGCGCCGCGAGACCGGCGTCCTGCGCGCCGGCGAGGTCGGTTTCGTGGTCGCCGGTATCAAGGACATCCACGGTGCGCCGGTGGGTGACACCATCACCCATGCCAAGACGCCGGACGTCAAGCGCCTGCCGGGCTTCCAGAAGGTCAAGCCGCAGGTCTATGCCGGCATGTTCCCGGTCTCCTCCGATGACTACGAGGAGTTCCGCGACGCCCTGGAGAAGCTGGCGCTCAACGATGCCTCGCTGGACTACGAGCCGGAGAACTCCGACGCCCTGGGCTTCGGCTTCCGGGTCGGCTTCCTCGGCACCCTGCACATGGAGATCATCCAGGAGCGGCTGGAGCGCGAGTACAATCTCGACCTGCTGACCACCGCGCCGACGGTGATCTATGAGCTGCTGATGAAGGACGGCGAGGTCCGCTACGTCTCCAACCCGTCCAAGCTGCCGGACATGGCCGACGTCGAGGAGATGCGCGAGCCGGTGGTGCGGGCCAGCATCCTGGTGCCCCAGGAGTTCGTCGGCAACGTCATCGCCGAGTGCGAGCAGCGTCGCGGCACCCAGCTCGACATGCTGTTCCTCGGCAGCCAGATCCAGCTCACCTACGAGCTGCCCATGGCCGAGGTGGTGATGGACTTCTTCGATCGCCTGAAGTCGATCTCCAAGGGCTACGCCTCGCTTGAATACAACTTCGAGCGTTTCGAGGCCGCCCAGCTGGTGCGTCTCGACGTGCTGATCAACGGCGACCGGGTCGATGCCCTGGCCATCATCATCCACCGCGACCATGCCCATTCCCGTGGCCGGGCGCTGGTCGAGAAAATGAAGGAGCTGATCCCGCGCCAGATGTTCGACGTGGCCATCCAGGCGGCGATCGGCGGCCAGGTGGTGGCACGTTCCACCGTCAAGGCGATGCGCAAGAACGTGACCGCCAAGTGCTACGGCGGCGACGCCTCGCGCAAGAAGAAGCTGCTCGAGAAGCAGAAGGCGGGCAAGAAACGCATGAAGCAGGTCGGCCGGGTGGAAATCCCCCAGGATGCCTTCCTCGCCGTGCTCAAGGTCAACGACGACTAGGGAAGGCAACGACCGATGGACTTCACACTCCTGCTGACGGTGGCCGTGCTGGTCACCGGCGCGATCTGGCTGCTCGAGCTGATCTGGTGGCGGCCGGCGCGCCGGGGCCGCCTGACGGCCAGCGTCGAGGCCGGCACCACCGAGGGCGCCGACCCCGCCGCCCGCGAGAAGGCGCTCAAGGAGCCCTGGCCGGTGGACTACGCACGCTCCTTCTTCCCGGTGCTGCTGGTGGTGCTGGTGCTGCGCAGTTTCGTGGTAGAGCCCTTCCAGATCCCGTCGGGCTCGATGCGCCCGACCCTCGAGGTGGGGGACTTCATCCTGGTCAACAAGTTTGCCTATGGCCTGCGCCTGCCGGTGCTGGACACCAAGGTCGTCGACGTGGGCGAGCCCGAGCGCGGCGACGTCATGGTGTTCCGCTTCCCCAACGATCCCTCGGTCGACTTCATCAAGCGCGTGGTCGGCCTGCCGGGCGACCGCATCCGCTACGAGGGCAAGCAGCTGTTCGTCAACGGCGAACCGGTGCCCAAGACGCTGCTCGAGAACGGCCCCGAGTCGGCGCCCGGCGAACGGCTGCTGGAAGAGCAGCTGGGCGAGGCGCCGCACCCTATCTACAATAATCCACGCGATCCCGGCCCGCAGATGCGCGAGATCACGGTGCCCCCCGGTCACTACTTCACCATGGGGGACAACCGCGATCACTCCAACGACAGCCGCTACTGGGGCTTCGTGCCGGAGCAGAACATCGTGGGCAAGGCCTTCGCCGTCTGGATGCACTGGAATGGCGGGCTGCCGAATTTTACCAGTGTACGCCGTATCCAATGAATGCCGGGAGCGGCATTCCTTGCATGACATAGCAGGAGCTTCGTGAGCAATTCCCTGACCCAATTCAGCCGCCGCATCGGCCATGACTTCGCGCAGCCCGACCTGCTCGAGCTGGCCCTGACCCACCGCAGCTACGGCGGCCGCAACAACGAACGCCTGGAGTTCCTCGGCGACTCCATCGTCAACTTCGTCATCGCCGAGGACCTCTTCCAGCGCTTCCCGCAGGCGCGGGAAGGACAGCTGTCGCGCCTGCGTGCACGCCTCGTCAAGGGCCAGACCCTGGCCGAGCTGGCCCGTGAGATGGAGTTCGGTGGCCACCTGCGGCTGGGCTCCGGCGAGATGAAGAGCGGCGGCCATCGCCGCGACTCGATCCTCGCCGATGCGGTCGAGGCGGTGATCGGTGCCATCTATCTGGACGCCGGCATGGAAACCGCCCGGGCCCGCGTGCTGGCCTGGTACGCCGAGCGCCTGGAGGCCATCAACCTGCAGGACACCCAGAAGGATCCCAAGACCCGGCTGCAGGAGTTCCTGCAGTCGCGTCAGTCGGCGCTGCCGCGCTACGAGGTGATCTCGGTGGAGGGCGAGGCCCATGCCCAGACCTTCACCGTCGAATGCCACGTGGAGATGCTCGAGGAGCATACCCGGGGGATCGGATCCAGCCGCCGCCACGCCGAACAGCAGGCCGCCGAGATGGCCCTGTCCCGCCTCGAAGGCCATGGAGGTCGCTCATGACACAACGCTGTGGTTTCGTGGCCATCGTCGGCCGCCCCAACGTCGGCAAGTCGACGCTGATGAACCGCATTCTCGGTCAGAAGATCTCCATCACCTCGCGGCGCCCGCAGACCACGCGCCATCAGGTGATGGGCATCAAGACCGAGGGCGACGACCAGTTCATCTACGTCGACACCCCGGGCATTCACATCCTCGAGAAGGATCGTGACAAGGCCATCAACCGCTTCATGAACCAGGCCGCCACCCAGGCCCTGCGTGACGTGGATGCAGTGGTCTTCATCATCGACCGCACGCGCTGGACCCAGGAAGATCAGGTGGTGCTCGACCGCCTGGCCAAGGTCGAGGTGCCGGTGATCCTGGCGGTCAACAAGGTCGATCGCCTCAAGGACAAGAAGGAACTGCTGCCCTGGCTGGAATCGGTCGGTGCGCGGCGGGACTTCGCCGCCATCGTGCCGATTGCCGCCAAGCACGGCACGCACGTGGAGGCGCTCGAGGCCGAGGTCGCCAAGCACCTGCCCGAGAGCATCCACTACTTCCCCGAGGATCAGGTCACCGACAAGAGCCAGCGTTTCCTGGCCGCGGAACTGGTGCGCGAAAAGGTCATGCGCCAGCTCGGCGACGAGCTGCCCTACCAGATGACCGTCGAGATTGAGGAGTTCCGCGACGAGGGTCGGGTGGTGCACATCAGCGCCCTGATCATGGTCGAGCGCCACGGGCAGAAGAAGATCCTGATCGGCGAGCGCGGCGAGCGGATCAAGAAGATCGGCCGCGAGGCGCGCCTCGACATGGAACGGGCGCTGGACGCCAAGGTCATGCTCAACCTCTGGGTCAAGGTCAAGAGCGGCTGGTCCGACGACGAGCGGGCCTTGAAGAGCCTGGGCTACGATTTAGACTGATTTCGAGCTTCGAGCTTCGAGCTTCGAGCTTCGAGCTTCGAGCTTCGAGCTTCGAGCTTCGAGCTTCGAGCTTCGAGCTTCGAGCTTCGAGCTTCGAGCTTCGATTCTCTTGAACGGCGTCTTATGATCCCCCAGCCGGCCTATCTGCTGCACAAGCGCCCCTACCGTGAGACCAGCGCCCTGGTCGAGCTTCTGACGCTCGATCACGGGCGCGTGCGGGCCGTGGCACGAGGCGTGCAGCGCCCGGGCAGTCGTGCCCGGGCGACCCTTCAGCCCTTCGCGCCGCTGCACATCACCTGGAGCGGTCAGGGCGAGCTCAAGCGCCTGTCGCTGATGGAGAGCCGTGCGCCGGCGGCGATGTTGGTGGGGGAGGGGCTGCTGTGCGGCCTCTACGCCAACGAGCTGCTGACCCGGCTGCTGCCGGTGGAGCTGCCGGTGGCTGATGTCTTCGCCTTCTACGCCGCCGCCCTGGAGGCGCTGTCGCGCCCCGACGGCCGGGCCGGGGCCCTGCGTCGCCTGGAGCTGTCGCTGCTCGAGGCGCTGGACGCCGAGCCGCGCTTCTGCACCCCGGGCGGCGAGTCCCTCAACCCCCAGACGCGCTATCGCTTCGACGTCGATTCCCGCGCCTTCCTGCCCGCCGAGACCGGCATCGACGGGCGTACGCTCAAGCTGCTGTCCGGCGGCGACTGGCGCGAACCGGGGCTCGCCGGTCCGGCCAAGGCGGTGACCCGGGCGGCGCTGGCGCCGCTGCTGGGCAGCCGGCCGCTGCGCTCCCGGGAGTGGATGCAGCAGCTGGTGGCGCGGCGCCGGACCGGCGAGAGCGCCGCCCGCGGCTGAACGGCCCGGCCTGAACGGTATGTTCCGGACGGCGGGCCAGGGCGCTTGGGCGACCGTCCGCTTACCCTTATCCTTGTGACCCTGTTTCCCTCGTATTCCGGACCTGGAGAGTTTCCCATGCATCCTCCCCGCATCCTGCTCGGCGTCAACATCGACCATATCGCCACCCTGCGTCAGGCGCGCGGCACTCGCTATCCCGATCCCGTCCAGGCGGCGCTGCTGGCCGAGGAGGCCGGGGCCGACGGCATCACCGTCCACCTGCGCGAGGACCGCCGGCACATCCAGGAGCGTGACGTGCGGCTGCTGGCCGAGGTGCTCAACACGCGCATGAACCTGGAAATGGCGGTCACCGAGGCGATGCTGGCGCTGGCCGAGGAGATTCGCCCGGCCCACGTGTGCCTGGTGCCGGAGAAGCGCGAGGAACTGACCACCGAGGGTGGCCTGGATGTGGTCGGCGGCTTCGAGGCGATCGAGGCGGCCTGCCGCCGTCTCGCCGCGGCGGGCTCGGAAGTGTCGCTGTTCATTGACCCGGAGCCGGCGCAGATCGAGGCGGCGGCCAAGGCCGGGGCGCCGGTGATCGAGCTGCACACCGGGGCCTATGCCGAGGCCAAGGGCGCGGAGGCGGCCGCCGAGCACGCCCGTCTGGTCGCCGCCGCGGAGATGGCCGGCGAGCTGGGGCTGACCGTCAACGCCGGGCACGGCCTGCACTACCATAACGTCGAGGCCATCGCCGCCATCCCGGGGCTGCACGAACTCAACATCGGCCACGCCATCATCGCGCGGTCGCTGTTCGTCGGTCTCAAGGAGGCGGTGGCGGAGATGAAGCGCCTGGCCATCGCCGGCCAGGAGGCGGGATTCGTGGCGGCGCTCGATGAGCACGATCACGAGCATGATCACGACCATCAGGCCGACGGCAGCTGCTGCGGATGATCCTCGGGGTCGGCACCGACATCGCCCGGGTGGCGCGCTTCGAGACCGCCCAGGCGCGTCACGGCGAGCGCTTCGCCCGGCGGGTGCTGGGCGACGACGAGCTGGCAGGGTATCGGGAGCGCGGTCAGCCGGCCGCCTTCCTGGCCAAGCGTTTCGCCGCCAAGGAGGCCTTCGTCAAGGCGCTGGGCACCGGGCTGCGTCACGGCATGCGCTGGAGCGAGATCCAGGTGGTCAACGATGCCCTCGGGCGTCCGGCGCTGGTGCTGTCCGGGCGTGCCCGGGAGCTGGCCGAGGCCGAAGGCGTCAGGAACCTTCACCTGTCGCTGTCCGACGAGGCGGCCTTCGCCGTGGCCTTCGTGGTGCTCGAGGCCTGAGGCGGGGTGCCGGGGCGTCCCGGCACCTCATCGGATCAGGCGCCGGACGTCGACGTCGAGGCGGGCTGAGCCGCCTGCCAGTCGCGCAGCGCGGTCATGGCCGCGTAGAGGTCCGGCAGCAGCGGTGTCACCGCTTCCAGCCCGCGGGAGCGCAGCCGGGTTTCCAGGGTCTCGGCCAGCAGCCCCAGGCGCGGCACGCCGCAGTAGCGGCAGGCGCCGTTGAGGGCGTGAATGGCGTCGAGCAGCGCCTCGGCATCGCCGACTTCCATGGCCTGGCGAACCTGGGCTTCGCTCTCGTCCAGCGAATCGATCAGCTGGCCCAGCAGCTTGCGGGCCAGCGCCTCGCGGCCGCCGGCCAGCTGGGTGCCCAGGGCCAGGTCCACCGAGGCCAGCTCGCCATCGGTGGCCGGGTCGGCCTCCGGCGCCTCGCCGGCTTCCTCGAGCGCCAGGCCCACGCCCAGGTGATGACGCAGCAGGCTCGACAGCTGGGCGGTGTCCAGCGGTTTCTCGAGCACGCCGTCGAGGCCGCTTTGCAGCAGCTGGCGCCGCTGTTCGCTCTGCACGTGGGCGGTGACGGCGATGATCGGTACATGGCGCCAGTGCCCGCCCAGCTCGCGCAGCGCGCGGGTCGTTTCCACGCCATCCATGCCGCGCATGCGGATGTCCATCAGCACCACGTCGAAGCGTCTCTCCTGGGCCATGGCCAGGGCCTCCTCGCCGCTGGCGGCGAGTCCCACCTCCAGCTGCGGGCCGCTGATCAGCTCCTGGAGCAGCAGGCGGTTGGATTCGGTGTCGTCCACCACCAGCAGGCTCAGCGGGCCGCGGGGCGCCGTCGTCTGGCGGGCCGGCAGCCGGTCGCGACGGACTCGCGTCAGAGCGCGGCTGATCGATTCCACCAGGGTGCGCCGCGACAGCGGCTTGCTCAGCACCTCGCCGCCTTGGGGCAGCGGCAGCGCCGGCAGATCGGGCGGGCTGGCATTGACCAGCAGCATCGCCGGACACTCCAGGCGCTCCAGGCGCTGCTGCAGGGCCGTCTGCCCCGACGGCGACAGGTCCGCGTCGGTCAGGCCGAACACGGCCAGCGCCGTCTCGTGGCCGAGCGCCTGCCGCTCTCCGATCACGCGGGCTCCCCAGCGCCCCAGCAGGTGACGCAGGGCGGAGCGGGTCGGGCCGTGGGGCTCCTCCAGCACCACGCACTTGCCGTCGAGGGTCATCTCGGGTTCGCGCTCTTCCGGGGTCTCCGGCGGGCACGCCAGCGGCAGGCTGAAGGCGAAGGTCGAACCCTCGTCCGGGGTGCTCTCGACGCTGATCTCGCCGCCCATCTGTTCCACCAGCTGGCGGCTGATCGCCAGCCCCAGGCCGGTGCCGCCGAACTCGCGCTGGTGGCTGGCATCGGCCTGCCGGAAGGCCTGGAACAGCCGGCGCTGGGCCTCGTCGCTCATGCCGATGCCGGTATCGCTGACCGCCACCCGCAGCACCACGTGCCCGGCGGCACGTTGCTCGACCATCACGCGGACGATCACCTCGCCGTGCTCGGTGAACTTCACGGCGTTGCCGACCAGGTTGGTCAGCACCTGGCGGATGCGCAGCGGGTCGCCGCTGAGGGTCTCCGGCACGTCGTCGTAGACCAGGCCGAGCACCTGGATGCCCTTGGCCTGAGCCTGGGGCGCCTGCAGCCCCAGCACCTCGTCGACCAGGGCCACCATGTCGAGCTCGGTGTGTTCGAGTTCCAGACGACCGGCCTCGATCTTGGAGAAGTCGAGCACGTCGTTGACCAGCATCAGCAGGTTGTCGCAGGCGCGCTGCACGTGGTCGAGCCATTCGCGCTGCCGGGGCGCCATCTCGGTGCGATGCAGCAGGCGGCAGAAGCCGATGATGCCGTTGAGCGGGGTGCGGATCTCGTGGCTCATGTTGGCCAGGAATTCCGACTTGGCGCGGTTGGCTTCCAGGGCGCGGCGGTGCGCCAGGTCCAGCTCGATGTTCTGGACCTCGATGGTCTCCATGGATTCCTGCAGTTCGCCGGTGGCCTGCTCGATCTGGGCCTGCAGGTCGTCGCGGGCCGAGGCCAGGTGCTCGCCCAGGGCGTTGAGCCGCTGGGCGAGGCGGGCCAGCTCGGCCTCCTTCGGCACCGATAGCGGCTGCGGGGCGCCGCCGGCGGTCAGCCATTCCAGCGAGCGGGTGACGTCTTCCAGCGGCTGGGTCAGTCGCCGGCTCAGGCCGTAGGCCACCAGGAACAGCAGCAGGCCCACGATCAGCAGCAGCAGCCCGCCGCTGGCCAGGTGACGATAGTAGGTGAGGGGCAGCGTCGAGGCGTCGATGTCCAGCGTCAGCCGGGCGCCGGGCGCCCCGGGCAGCGCCGCCTGCAGCCGCCAATGTCGACCGTCCTCGATCAGCGCCGGACCCTGGGGGGACACAAGATCGCTGGCCTGGCGCAGTCGGCCGAGCTCCAGGCGGCGTTCGCCGTCGGCGCCCAGGATTCGCAGGGCGCGCACGTCCTCCAGCTCGAGCAGGCGACCGGCCAGGGCCTCCAGTTCGGCCGCGTCGCCGGCCGCCAGCGCCTGGCCCAGGCTGGGGGTCAGCAGATCGGCGGCCTGTGTCAGGCGCTCGCGCAGCTGCAGCCGATGATGGCGATCGTCCAGCTCCGTGACCGCCACCACCAGCAGGGCGATCAGCACCAGTGGCAGGGCGAGGATGGCCAGCATCAGGCGGGTCTTCAATGACATCGGGAGGGCTCGTCGGCTGGGGTGTCGTGCCCCAGTATGCCACAGCCGGCCGGGATGCCTGTCCAGTGTCGGTGCCCGAGGATATAATGCCGAAAAGACGTTTCCAGAAGGACGGTTGCATGCATTTCCCCACCCTGGAGGAGACCATCGGCCACACGCCGCTGGTCCGCCTGAAGCGCATCACGGCCGGGCGCAACAACACCCTGCTCGCCAAGCTCGAGGGCAACAATCCTGCCGGGTCGGTCAAGGACCGTCCGGCGCTGTCCATGCTCGAGCAGGCCGAGGCGCGGGGCACCATCTCTCCGGGCGACACCCTCGTCGAGGCGACCTCGGGCAATACCGGCATCGCCCTGGCCATGGCCGCGGCGATCAAGGGCTATCGACTGATCCTGATCATGCCGGAGAACGCCTCCAGCGAGCGCAAGCAGGCCATGGCCGCCTACGGCGCCGAGCTGATTGAGGTCAGCCGCGAGGGTGGCATGGAGGCGGCCCGCGACCTGGCCGAAAGCATGATCGCCCGGGGCGAGGGCAAGCCGCTCGACCAGTTCGCCAACCCCGACAATCCGCTGGCGCACTATCGGGGCACCGGTCCCGAGCTGTGGGAGCAGACCGGCGGCACCATCACCCATTTCGTCAGCTCCATGGGCACCACCGGCACCATCATGGGTGTCTCCCGCTACCTCAAGGAGCAGAGCCCCGAGGTACGCATCGTCGGCCTGCAGCCGGAAGACGGCGCCAGCATCGCCGGCATTCGCCGCTGGCCCGAGGCCTACCTGCCGGGCATCTTCGAGCCTGCCCGGGTCGATCGGGTGCTCGACATCGGCCAGGCCGAGGCCGAGGAGCACATGCGTCGCCTGGCCCGGGAGGAGGGGATCCTGTCCGGCGTGTCGTCCGGCGGGGCGCTCGCCGGCGCCCTGCGCATCGCCGAGGAGGTCGAGAACGCGGTGATCGTGTTCATCGTCTGCGACCGCGGCGACCGCTACCTGTCCACCGGCCTGTTCGCCCCGGAGTCCTGAGGTGGGGCTGGGACAACGACGGCCCGCGCGCAAGAGTGCCGGCGTCTCGGGGCTTCAGACGGCGAAACGCGGCCAGAAGGCCGCCAACGGCGGCGGCGATCAGGGCGCCATCCTGACGATCGACGGCCTGGCCCATGACGGCCGCGGCGTGGGGCGCCTGGGCGACGGCAAGACGGTGTTCGTCGACGGTGCCCTGCCGGGCGAGCGCGTCGAGATCGCCGTGCATCGGACCCGCCAGCGCTTCGACGAGGCCCACGTGCGCGAGGTGGTCGAGGCCTCGCCCGAGCGCGTCACGCCGCCCTGTGCCCACTACGGCACCTGCGGCGGCTGCGACCTGCAGCACCTGAGCCTGGACGGGCAGCGTCGCCACAAGCAGGCGGTGCTGCGCGAGCTGCTGGCCCGCCAGGGCATCGCCCCGGACGGCGAGCCCGAGCTGCTGGCCGAGGCCGGCGAAGGCTATCGGCGCCGGGCGCGCCTCGGCGTCAAGGTCGATGCCGATGGCCGGGTGCACCTGGGCTTCCGCGCCCGGCACAGCCACCGGCTGGTGGACCTCGACGACTGCCCCATTCTGGTGCCGGCACTGGCCGCCCTGCTGGCGCCGCTGCACCGACATCTGGCCGAACTGGAGGCGCCGCGTCAGGTCGGCCATCTGGAGCTGTCCTCGAGCGACGCCGGCGTGACCCTGGTGGTCCGCCAGCTGCGCGAGCACGACGGCGATACCCGTCGCTGGCGCGAGTTCGCGCTGGCCCGGGGCTTGCATCTGGCACGCTGGGTGGGCCGCGAATCGCCGGCCTTCGAGTGGCTGACGCCGGCGCCGGACCTTCACGCCCATCTGGCGGTCGATGAACGCTCGCTGCAACTGGGTTTCGCCCCCGGCGATTTCCTTCAGGCCAACGAGGCGGTCAACCAGCGCATGGTGACCGAGGCGCTGGCGTGGCTCTCGCCCCTGGCGCCCGGCGAGCGGGTGCTCGACCTGTTCGCTGGGGTCGGCAACTTCAGCCTGCCGCTGGCGGCCCTGGGCGCCGAGGTGACGGCGGTGGAGGGCAGTCCGGCGATGGTCGAGCGGCTGGCCGACAACGCCCGGCGCAACGCGCTCGAGCTGACGGCCCGGCAGGCCGATCTCAGCCGCGCCGAGGCGCTGGGCACGCTGCTCGATGTGCCCGGGCTGCGCCAGGTGCTGCTCGATCCGCCCCGCGACGGCGCCGAGGCCGTGTGCCGAGCGCTGGCCGAGCGGCCGGTGCCGCGGGTGCTCTATGTGTCCTGCGATCCGGCGACCCTGGCGCGGGATGCCGCGCATCTGGTGCGGGCGGGCTACGTCATCCAGCGGTGGGCGGTGGCCGACATGTTCGCTCACACCGCTCATCTGGAATCCATGCTGCTGCTCGAGCACCCGGACGCCGGGCAGCGGGGCGAAGGAGCGTCAAGAGATGGTTAAAGTGCGGGAAGATCAGCCCCTGACCGAGCGGGGAACGGTGGATATTCCCCGTTGGGTCGCGCGCCTGCAGGACGACGTCAAGCTGCGCGATGCCGAGGAGATGCGCGTGGCCTGCGAGCTGGCCGAGCGTCTCGAGCAGGAGTCCGACCGGCCCCACAAGGCCTGGCTCAAGGACGGATCGAGCTTCCGCATGGGCCTGGAGATGGCCGATATCCTCGGCGAGCTGCGCCTGGACCAGCCGGCCCTCGAGGCCGCGGTGCTCTATCGCGCGGTGCGCGAGGGGCTGATCGACCTGGCCGAGGTCACCAAGCGCTTCGGCCGGGAGGTGGCCGGGCTGATCGACGGCGTGCTGCAGATGGCCGCCATCAGCACGTCCCAGATGCCCTGCCAAGGACTGAGCCAGCACGACCAGCAGGACAATCTGCGCAAGATGCTGGTCAACATGATCGACGACGTGCGGGTGGCGCTGATCAAGATCGCCGAGCGTACCTGCGCGCTGCGCCAGGTGCGCGACGCGCCCCGCGAGAAGCGCCTGCAGGTGGCCCGCGAGGTGTTCGACATCTACGCACCGCTGGCCCACCGGCTGGGCATCGGCCACCTCAAGTGGGAGCTGGAGGACCTGTCCTTCCGCTACCTGCACGAGGAGGACTACAAGACCATCGCCCGCCAGCTGGCCGAGAAGCGTCTCGACCGCAACCGCTACATCGAGGATGTGGTGGCCACCCTCAAGGGGCTGATGGAGGCCCAGGGCATCCATCAGTACCAGGTGGACGGCCGCGCCAAGCACATCTACTCGATCTGGCGGAAGATGAAGCGCAAGGCCATCGACTTCTCCCAGGTCCACGATATCCGCGCGGTGCGAATCCTGGTCCCCGAGATCACCGACTGCTACACCGTGCTCGGCATCGTCCACTCGCGCTGGCACCACGTGCCCACGGAGTTCGACGACTACATCGCCAACCCCAAGAAGAACGGCTATCAGTCCCTGCACACGGCGGTGTTCGGCCCCGAGGGCAAGGTGCTGGAGATCCAGATCCGCACCTTCTCGATGCACGAGGAGGCCGAGCTCGGGGTCTGCGCCCACTGGCGCTACAAGGGCCACGACACCAACGCCAGAAGCGCCAGCTACGAGGACAAGATCGCCTGGCTGCGCCAGGTGCTCGAGTGGCAGGAGGAAGTCGGCGACTTCGGCGACATCCGCGAGGGCCTGTCCAGCGACGTGGCGCCGGACCGCATCTACGTCTTCACCCCCGACGGCCACGTCATCGATCTGCCGCGGGAAGCCACGCCCATCGACTTCGCCTACCGGGTGCACACCGAGGTCGGTCACCGCTGTCGCGGAGCCAAGGTCAACGGGCGCATCGTGCCGTTGACCTACCGGCTCGGCACCGGCCAGCAGGTCGAGATCCTCACTGCCAGCAAGGGCGGGCCGAGCCGCGACTGGCTCAACCCCAACCTCGGTTACGTCTGCACCTCCCGGGCGCGGGCCAAGATCCAATCCTGGTTCAAGCACCAGGCGCGGGACCGCAACCTCGAGGAGGGGCGCGTCCTCTTCGAGCGCGAGATGAAACGCCTGGACGTCGGCGACATGGATCTCACCCGGCTGGCCAACCAGGTCAACTATGCCGGCCCCGAGGACATGTACGCCGCGCTGGGGGCCGGCGACCTGCGCATCGGCCAGGTGCTGCACCAGGCCCAGCAGCTGTTCGGCGAGAGCGACGACCAGGAGCAGCTCGACAAGCTGCTGGCCAAGCCGCGCAAGGCCGCCGACAAGCCGGAGGGCGACGGCATCACGGTGCTCGGGGTCGGCAACCTCAAGACCAGCATGGCCAACTGCTGCCATCCGGTGCCCGGCGAGTCGATCGTCGGCTTCATCACCCAGGGGCGCGGCGTCACCGTGCATCGCGAGGACTGCCCCAACATCCTGCAGCTGCGCCTCGACGAGCCCCAGCGGGTGATCGAGGTGGAGTGGGGCGAGCGGGCCCGCACCCAGTATCCGGTGGACATCGAGATCCAGGCCTGGGACCGCTCGGGGCTGCTGCGCGACGTGACCGCCGTACTCAGCCACGAGAAGGTCAACGTGCTGTCGGTGAACACGCTCACCGATACCGACGACGGCATCGCGCGGATGCAGATCACCCTGGAAGTGGACGGCCTGGAGACCCTCGGCCGGCTGTTCTCGCGCATCCAGCAGCTGTCCAACGTCATCGAGGTGCGTCGCCTGCGGGCCGGCGGCAAGGGCAAGAACAAGAAGAAGGGCAAGAAGAAATGAGCGAGCGCCGCTTCGATCTCGACGACCTGCTGACGCTGATGGCGGTGCTGCGCGACCCCGAGCAGGGCTGCCCCTGGGACGTGAAGCAGGACTGGGACAGCATCGTGCCCCACACCCTGGAGGAGGCCTACGAGGTCGCCGACGCCATCGAGCGTCGCGCCTACGACGAGCTGCCGGGCGAGCTGGGCGATCTGCTGTTCCAGGTGGTCTACTACAGTCAGTTCGCCGCCGAGGAGGGTCGCTTCGACTTCCATGAGGTGGTCCACGTCCTGACCGCCAAGATGCTGCACCGTCATCCGCACGTCTTTCCCGACGGCACCCTGGCCTCGCGACGAGAGGACGTGAGCGCCGCCGAGGTGGAAACGCAGCAGGTACACTCGCGCTGGGAGTCGCTCAAGGCCGAGGAACGCGACGCGCGGGCCGAGGAAGCGGCCACGGCCTCGGTGCTGGACGACGTGCCGCGCAACCTGCCGGCGCTGTCCCGGGCGGCCAAGCTGTCCAAGCGCGCCGCCCGGGTCGGCTTCGACTGGCCGGACAGCCGCGGCGTGATCGCCAAGCTGCGCGAGGAACTCGCCGAAGTGGAAGAGGCGCTGGCCGAGGGCGATCATGACCACGCTCGGGAGGAGGTCGGCGACCTGCTGTTCGCCGCCGTCAACCTGGCGCGCACCCTGGACGCCGATCCGGAACGCTGCCTGCGCGGCACCAACGGCAAGTTCGAGCGCCGTTTCCGCCGGCTGGAGGCCGCCCTTCAGGAAGAGGGCGTGACGCCGGCGGAGGCGGGGCTCGAGCGCATGGAGCGGCACTGGCAGGCGGCGAAGCGACACGATAACCACAACGATATTCCCCCCACCCACGAGTGAAGGAGAATCCTGGACATGAGCCACGACCTGCACGAATCGCTGCGGGACAACGTCCGCATCCTGGGCGACAGTCTGGGGCGTACCATTGCCGATGATCTTGGCAAGGACTTCGTCGATCGCATCGAGACCATCCGCGGCCTCGCCAAGCAGGGTCGCCAGCGCGAGGCCGACAGCAACCGCCAGCTGATCGACTACCTGCGTGGCCTGCCGGACAGCGACCTGCTGCCGGTGACCCGTGCCTTCAACCAGTTCCTCAACCTGGCCAACATGGCCGAGCAGCACTATCGCGCCCGCTTCCGCCGAGTCGAGGACTACAAGCCCGGCGCCCAGCCGGTGCTCGGCGAGCTGCTCGAACGCGCGCGCAGCGAGGGCCACACGCCGCGCAAGCTGGTCGAGGCGCTCGCCAACATGCGCGTCGAGCTGGTGCTGACCGCCCACCCGACCGAGGTCATTCGTCGGACCCTGATCCAGAAGTACGACGCCATCGATGACTGCCTGACCATCATCGAATCCTCCGCCGACTATCCCGAGCGCGCCGCCCGCGCCCACGGCCGCCTCGAGGAGCTGATCAGCCAGGCCTGGCACACCGACGAGATTCGCCACGAGCGCCCGACGCCGGTGGACGAGGCCCGCTGGGGCTTCGCGGTGATCGAGAACTCGCTGTGGCAGGCGGTGCCGGACTTCCACCGCGACCTCGACAATCTGCTGCTCGATACCGCCGGCGAGCGGCTGCCGCTGGACGCCGCGCCGATCCGCTTCGCCTCCTGGATGGGTGGCGACCGCGACGGCAACCCCAATGTCACCGCCAAGGTCACCCGCGAGGTGCTGCTGCTGGGCCGCTGGATGGCGGCGGACCTCTACTCGCGCGACCTCGAGCAGCTCAAGGCCGAGCTCTCCATGTGGAAGGCCAACAGCGCGCTCAAGGCCGAGGTGGGCGACGTCGCCGAGCCGTATCGCGAGCTGATCAAGCGCCTGCTGAGCAAGGTCGAGGCCACCCGCGACTGGGCCCAGGCCCAGCTCGACGGCGTCAACTACGACGGCGGGCCGATCATCGAGACCCGCGACCAGCTCTATGCGCCGCTGCTGGCCTGCTACCGCTCGCTGTGCGACGTGGGGCTCGACACCATCGCCAATGGCGTGCTGCTCGATACCCTGCGCCGGGTCTCGGTGTTCGGCGTCACCCTCACCAAGCTCGACCTGCGTCAGGAATCCACACGCCACGAGCAGGTGATGGAAGAGCTCACCGACAGCCTGGGACTCGGCCACTATCGCGACTGGAGCGAGGAGCAGCGCCAGGAATTCCTGCTCGACGAGCTGTCTTCCCGCCGGCCGCTGATTCCGCGTCGCTGGGAGTGCTCCGCCGAGACCCGCGAGGTGATCGATACCTTCCGCGTGATCGGCTCCGAGCACGTCGAGGCCCTCGGTACCTACATCATCTCCATGGCCGGCCAGCCCTCCGACGTGCTGGCGGTGGCGCTGCTGATGAAGGAAGTGGGCGGCGAGGCCACGCTGCCGATCGCGCCGCTGTTCGAGACCTTGGACGACCTCAACCGCGCCGGCGACGTCATCGACCGGCTGCTGGCGCTGCCGGGCTATCGACGGCTGATCGGGGATCGTCAGGAAGTGATGATCGGCTACTCGGACTCGGCCAAGGATGCCGGCCAGCTGGCCGCGGCCTGGGCCCAGTACCGGGCCCAGGAGACCCTGGTGGAGGTCTGCCGGCGCCACGACGTCGACCTGACGCTGTTCCACGGCCGCGGCGGCACGGTGGGTCGCGGCGGCGGTCCAGCCCATGCGGCCATCCTGTCCCAGCCGCCGGGATCGGTGAACGGCAGCCTCAGGGTGACCGAGCAGGGCGAGATGATCCGCTTCAAGTTCGGCCAGCCCGACATCGCGCTGCGCTCCATGGAGATCTACGCCTGTGCGGTGCTCGAGGCCTCGCTGCTGCCGCCGCCGGCCCCCGAACCGGCCTGGCGCGAGGAGATGGACCGCCTCGCCGGCGTGGCCCACCAGGCCTACGTGGGCGTGGTGCGCGAGGACCCCGACTTCGTGCCCTACTTCCGCTCGGTGACGCCGGAGACGGCGCTGGGTCGGCTGCCGCTGGGTTCGCGCCCCGCCAAGCGGCGCCAGGACGGCGGCGTCGAGACCCTGCGCGCCATTCCCTGGATCTTCGCCTGGACCCAGACGCGGCTGATGCTGCCGGCCTGGCTGGGCAGCGGGGAGGCCTTCGCCGAGCGCATCCAGGAGCCGGGCGGGCTCGAGGTGCTGCGCGAAATGCGCGACCGCTGGCCGTTCTTCGGCACCTATCTCGACATGCTCGAGATGCTGCTGGCCAAGGCGGATGTCAGCATCGCGGCCTACTACGAACAGCGCCTGGTCGACGAGCCGGCCCTGCAGGCCCTCGGCGAGCGGTTGCGCGAGCGCTTCGGTCGTCTCAACGGTGCGGTGCTCTCGATCCTGGATCAGGACGAGCTGCTCGAGAGCACGCCGTTGATCCGTCAGGCAGTAGAGGTGCGCAACCCCTACATCGACCCGCTTCACGGCCTTCAGGCCGAGCTCCTGCAGCGTAACCGCGACGCCGATGGCGCGATCAGCGGCGACCTGTCCCGGGCGCTGATGGTGACCATGGCCGGCATCGCCGCCGGGCTGCGCAACACCGGCTGATCCCCGGCGCCGTGCGAGGCGCGCCGAGCGACAGAGCACCCCGAAGGCCCTTGGCCTTCGGGGTTTTTCGTCTGATGCAAGCGGTGAGGCGCCCCCGGTCTGCGGCGTGGAGGCCTGGTGGAACAGGCTAGAAGGGCAGATGCACCGAGGCGGTGACCATGTTGAGGTGTTCGAGCGCGGGGTCGTCGACGCGCTCGACCTCCAGGCGGCTGACCCAGTCGTTGTCGAAGTCGAGCCGTGCACCGAAGCCGTTGACGCGCGTCATGCCGCCCTGGGAGAGCTCGGGGGCGTGGCCGCTGGCCGCCTTGCCCTGCCAGCCGGCGAGGCCCGACTTGGCGTAGAGACCGAAGGCACCGAAGCGCACGCCGGCCAGCAGGCTGCCGCCGAGGCTGGTGGTATCGAGCAGGGTGTCGCGGGTCGCACTGGTCACGGGGACGTCGTTGCTTTCCCGATAGCGGATCTCGGCGCCGAAGTCGAAGCTCGGCAGGTCGTGTGGCGACAGGCCGGCGGTGAGACGGAAGCCCGATGTCACGCCATCGGGGCTCTGGACGTTGCCGCCCAGCAGCTGCACCCCGTTGTCTAGGCGAGCGAGGGCGGTGTCGTCACCCGCGTAGGCGGGCTCGTCGGCGCCTGCCAGCGCAGGGGTGGCGCTCAGGGTGGGGAGCAGCAGCAGGGCGATCAGCATCGACCGCCATGGACTCGGGATCTTCATCGCTCAGGCCTGGAGAGGGTGCCCGTCGGGTATCGTTACCAGAATGAGGCTAGCAGGTGACACCCGAGACGGCCAGGCGATGCGTCACTGTCGGGCGACGGAGCCGGACACGGAATCGGTCTCGGCCAGCCGGGCGTGGAGTCCCGCCAGCGCCGGCGTCGCCAGGCCGTGGTGGCGCCCGGCCGCCAGCAGCGGGCCGAGAATGGCCTCGTGCTCGGTGGGCCGGCCGGCCTGCACGTCCTGCAGCATCGAGGCGCGATTGTTGGCGGTCGACGACACCACCGACCACACCTGCGCCGACCAGCCGGCCGCCGGGGCCGGAATGGCCTCGGCGGCCATCACCGCCGAGACTTCCTCGATCACGGCCTCGACCATGGGCCGGAAGGGGCGATCACGCAGCTGGCCGTTGCGGATCCGGAAGCGGGCGACCAGCGGGTTGATGGCGGCATTGACGGCGAGCTTGTGCCACAGCCTCACGTGGATATCGTCCACCGCGACGGTAGTCAGCCCTGCCGTGTCGAGGCCTGCCGCGATGTCTTCGGCCAGCCGGGTGTGGCGGCCGGCGAGATCGCCGATCACGGTCTGCCCGCGGCCGGCATGCACCACGCCCTCGTCGCCATTCAGATACGCGCCCTCGGTGGTGCTGGCGCAAAGCACCGGGCCGGTCCAGCGCTCGCTCAGGCGCGGCTGAACGCCGTAGCCGTTCTGCCACAGCACCAGCGGCGTGTCCGGGGCCAGCCCGGGGGCGATGGCCTCGAAGGCGGCCTCGGCGGCGTAGGCCTTGGTGGTCAGGTGCACGATATCGGCGAGTCCGTCGGGCAGCGTCGCGGGCGTGACGCTGTCGAGCTCGTGCGAGAGCGTTTCGCCGGTCGGGGTGGTCAGGGTCTGACGGCGCGGCAGCTCGCGGCGGCCGACCAGCGTCACGGGCATCGTGGCGGCCAGGTGCAGCGCCAGCAGTCGCCCGACGGCCCCAGGCCCGAGGATCAGCGTGTTCATGAGGACGTGCTCCGCCTGCGTCGGGCGGTGCCGGCCTTGGCGCCTTTTGCGGCCTTGCCGGCGCCGCCTCGGCCGGTGCCCTTGCTACCGCCCTTGCTGGCGCTTCGGCTTCCGCTGCCGCGTCGTGTCTTGCCACCCGACTTGCCCGAGCGAGCCGCCGGTTCGGCGCCTCGCGCATTGGCCAGAGACTGCCGCAGGCGGCCGGCGTCGGCGCGGCCGAGCAGCTCGCGCAGATCGGTGACGAGGGCGTCGAGGAAGGGCGCCGGGGCGTCGCCGTCCTCGGCGATGGCGGAGAGCCGCTGTTCCCACAGGGCGGTGCGTTCCGGGCGGCTCACGGCCTCGGGCAGCGAGGCGATCAGGGCATCGCCCAGGCGGGTGGCGCGCAGGGCCTTGCCTTCGCGCACCAGATAGCCGCGGGTCTCCAGGGTCTCGAGGATGCCGGCGCGGGTGGCCTCGGTGCCCAGGCCGTCGGCGTCCCTGAGCGTGCGGCGCACCGCCGGGTCGTCCACGTAGCGGGCGATGTTCATCATCGCCTTGATCAGGCTGGCGTCGGTGAAGGGCTCCGGCGGGCGGGTCTCGCGGTCCTCCACGCCGGCGCCCTCGACGCGGCACGCCTCGCCCTCGTCGAGCGGCGGCAGCGGCGGGGCCTCGTCGCGGGTGGTGAACAGCGGCTTCCAGCCGGGATCGAGAATCTCCTGGCCACGGGCGCGGAACAGCTCACCGATGATGGTGAACTCGACCTTCACCTCGCGGGTCGAGAGCGCAGGATAGAACTGGGCCAGCACGTTGCGCGCGATCAGCCGGAAGACGTCGGCCTCCTGGCGCGAGAGCTTCGCCGGATCGGCGGTCTCGCCGGTGGGCGCGAGGGCATGGTGGGCGCCGACCTGCTTGTCGTTCCAGGCCTTGGAGCGCATCGCAAAGTCGGCGCCGGTGAGCCAGCCGCGCAGGGTGTCGTCGCCGGCGCAGGCGCCCTCGAGGGTGCGGCGGGCCCCGGCGAAGTGCTCCTCGGGCAGATAGCGGCAGTCCGAGCGCGGATAGGTGATCAGCTGGTGGCGTTCGTAGAGGCGCTGACAGATGTCCAGTACCGCCTTGGCCGAGAGCCCGTGGCGGCGGGCGGCGTCGACCTGCAGCGCCGACAGCGAGTAGGGCAGGGGCGCGGCCTGGCGCTTGTCGCGGCGCTCGAGCTTGGTCAGCCGGCCCTCGGCGCCGGGCAGGCGCTCGGCGAGCGCGGCCGCCGGGGCGCGTTCTAGCAGCCGCCCCTGATCGTCCAGCGGATGTCCCTCGCCGGGCGCCCACCAGGCCCTCAGACTGCCGCGGGTAACCGCCAGATCGGCCCACAGCACGTAGAAGGGCCTGGGCGTGAAGTCGCGGATCTCGGCGTCGCGGCGTACCACCAGGCCCAGCACCGGCGTCTGCACCCGGCCCACCGAGAGCACGCCGTCGTGCCCCGCCTGTCGGCCGATCAGCGTCCAGGCGCGGGTCAGGTTGATGCCGTACAGCCAGTCGGCCCGGGAGCGGGCCTGGGCGGCGCGGTAGAGCGGCGCGTAGCGGGCGTTGTCCTCCAGCCGCGATAGCGCGCGTTTCACGGCCGGGGCGTTGAGATCGTTGACCAGCAGCCGCGACACCGGCCCCTTCCAGCCCAGGTGCTCGATCACTTCCTGCACCAGCAGCTGGCCCTCGCGGTCGGGGTCGCCGGCGTGGACGACCTCGCCGGCCTGCTTGAGCAGCCGGCGGATCACCGCGATCTGCCCCCTGGCCTTGGGCCGCGGGGCGAGTTTCCACTGCTCGGGCAGGATCGGCAGGGTATCGAGCCGCCAGCTCTTGAGGGCGGGATCGTAGGCCTCGGGCGGGGCCTGTTCCAGCAGGTGGCCGAGGCACCAGGTGACCGTGGTATCGCCGGCCACCAGGGCGCCGTCCTCGCGGCGAACGGCGGCGGGCAGGGCGTCGGCGATGGCCCGGGCCAGGCTCGGCTTCTCGGCGATGATCAGGCGCATGGGTCCTCGTCGTCGGCATCACGGGCGATGGAAGAAAGTATGGGAATTCTTACAGTATTTACCACGGGCCGCCAGGGGTAAGATGGGGCGATGCTGTACAATGCTTGTCACACTTTATCGGAGGGCGTGATAGATGCGCGAACGCGGCCGCACACGGCGCCTGCTGGGCCTGGGCACTCGTACCGGCGGGGCACTGCTGCGTACCCGACTGGGCGGGCAGGCCGACTGGCGTGCCCTCGGCGAGGCGCTGTTCGAGGGGCTCTCCGAGCTCAAGGGGCCGGCCATGAAGCTGGCCCAGGTGATGTCCCAGTGGGATGATCTGCTGCCGCCGGAGCTGGCCGACGAGCTGGCCCGGCTGCAGCGCCAGGCCACGCCGATGCCCTGGGAGTCCATTCAGGGCACGCTCGAGGCGCAGTACGGCGACCTGGAGGCGGTCTTCGCCGAGGTCGAGACCGCGCCCTTCGCCAGTGCCTCCATGGGCCAGGTGCACCGGGCGGTGACCCGAGATGGCGAGACGGTGGTGCTCAAGGTGCAGTACCCCGGCCTCGCCGAGGTGCTGGAGGGCGATCTCGCCCAGCTGCGTCGCCTGATGCGTCTGGGACGCTGGTTCAAGGTGCCCCAGGCGCGCCTCGATGCGCTGTTCGAGGAGCTCGCCGCCGGCCTGCGCGACGAGCTGGACTACCGGGCCGAGGCCGAGCACCTGGCGGGTTACCGGGCGCGCTATGCGCATCTCGACTCGCTGGTGATCCCCGAGCCGCTGACCGATCTCTGCGGGCCCCATGTGCTGGCGATGCGCCACGTGGCGGGCACGCCGCTGCGCGAGCTGGAGGATGCCGACGACGCCGTGCGTCAGCGGGTGGCCACGACCCTGGCCGACTGGCTGACCGAGGAGCTGTTCACCTTCGGCGAACTGCACGCCGATCCTCATGCCGGCAACTTCGCCGCCGATGACGAGGGTCGGCTGGTGATCTATGACTTCGGCGCCGTCATCCCGGTGCCCCGTGAGCGGCTGTCGGCGATGATGCGTCTGCTCGAGGCCACCCTGGCCGCGGACCCCATGGCCATGGATGCGGCGATGCTCGAGCTGGGCGGTCGCCAGGGGGAGGGCGCGCCCCTGGCGCTCTACCGCGAGGCCGCCGAGGCCGTGGGCCCGCTGTTCGCCCCCGGCATCCAGGACTTCGGCGACGTACGCGTGCACCGCCGGCTGCGCGAGCTGAGCCCGCGGGTGTGGGCGGCCATGGATCGCCTGCAGCCGCCGGCGGACACCCTGCTGCTGTCGCGCACCCTGAACGGCCACTACTGGAACCTGGTGCGCCTCGGCGCGCGGCTGGACATGGATGCCCGGGTACGGCCCCTCTTCGCGCAGGTGTCGCGGTGAGCGGCTGCCAGCCCGGCCCGCGGCTGGTAGACTGTGCGGTTTTTCGGCAGGGGAGACGGCCATGCTGGCGGTATGGGTAGAACAGCTGCTGGGGTTCGCCTCGGGCGCCCTCAAGGCGATTCGCGAAGACGAGCGTTATCCGACGCTGATGGCCTGGGCGCGCGAGGAAGGTCCCAAGCTCACCGGGGATCCGGCCATGGCCCAGGCGCTGGCTCCGGAGCTGTGGTCGCAGACCCCGCTGGCGCGGCTGGACTTCGAATGCGAGGCGCTGGCCCGCCCGGGGCGCAACGAGCCCTGCTGGTGCGACTCAGGGCGCAAGACCAAGCGCTGCTGCGGCGCCGTCAGCCTGCCGGGCGAGGTGCCCGATCACCTGATGTGGATGCTGTCGCTGCGCGAGTGGAAGGGCGATACCCTCAAGGCCGCGCTGGCCAGCGGCAAGGCGCCTGCCCAGGCGCTGCTCGAGGCCGGGCTGATCGCCGCCGAATCCGGCCAGCGCGGTCGCGCCCAGCAGATCCTCGAATCGCTGTTCGAGACCGCCGACTGGTCGCGCCTGCCGGAGCAGGCCGAGCCGGCCTTCGAGATCCTGGTCGATCTCTATCAGGAACGCGGTTTCCATCGCAAGCGCGAGGCGCTGCTCGATGCGGTGCTCGATCGCGGCCCGCTGTTCCTGCGCGGCGTGGCCCTGGAGCGACTGTGCCTGATGCATCTGGACAACGACGACCTGGACAGCGCCCGGGCCGCCTTCGTGCGCGCCCAGCAGGCGCTGCCGGACTCGCCGACCCTGGCCTACATCGAGGCCATGCTGCTGCTGCACGAAGGGCACGAGGAAGAGGCCCGGGAACGTTCGAGCTTCTGGTTCCGCCGCCTGTCCCGCCAGGGTGAGCTCGACCCCGACCAGCTGCAGTTCCTCTCCGACCTGGCCGACAATCCCGGCGCCACCCTGGCCGAGCAGCTGCTCAACGCCGAGGAGGACCTGGCCGAGCCGCTGGTGGCGCTGCAGGCGTTGCTCGAGTCGCTGGACGGTGCGCCGACGCTGGATCTGCGCGTCGAGGAGGGCCAGCTGGCCTATCACCGCAGTGCCCGGGAAGACACCCTTTATGCCGCCTTCCGCGCGGTGTTCCCCGCCGAGGTCGAGAACGAGGCGCCGCTGGGCTTCGACGACGATCCCTGGCAGGCCGCCGGAGAGTGGCTGCCGGCGCTGTGCGCCCATCCCGAGTGGCTCGATTCGCCGGCGGTGGTGCAGTCGCTGGCGCTGGCGATGACGAGCCGCTTCGGCAGCCTGCCCTGGATGGCGCCGAGCCTGTTCGAGCCGCTGTCCGCGCGCCTGGAGGACTGGCTGGAGCAGGCTCGAGAGGCGAGCCAGCAGTCCGCCGGCGAGGCGGCACTGGGCTGGGACGCCGCCGACAACGCGGTGTTGTTGCGCACCGGCCTGGCGCTGGTGGTGGGCATGGAACGCGGTGCACGGCAGCGCTCCCGGCACCTGGCCGAGCGGCTGCTCGAGCTGGACGACCGTGACAGCCTGGGGCTGCGCGAACTGGTGCTCGACCAGCTGCTGCGCGAGGGTCGCGATACCGAGGCCCTCGCGCTCAGCGAGTCGGCGCTGGCCAAGCCGTCCGAGGACGAGGCGGTGCTGGGGCTGCTGATGGGGCGCGTGCTGGCATTGTACCGCCTGGATCGCGTCGACGAGGCCATCGAGGCGCTGAGCGAGTCTCGGCGCCATAACGGGCACGCCCTGGCGCTGCTGTGCGCCGAGAACCCGCGTCCGCCCAGCCCGTCGGGCGACGGCACCGCGGCACCCGGCTCGCGGGCCGAGGCCTGGCAGTACCGTACCCTGATGCGTGACCAGTGGCGCGCCACCCCGGGCGCGCTGGAATGGCTCGCCGGTCGGCTGGACTGAGCGGCGGGACCGAGTGATCGGCCTCAGGCCGTCGTCGGTGCCGGCGCCAGACGACGGTCTCGGCTGACCCAGACCGCCAGCGCGATGGCCGGCAGACCCAGCACCGAGGCCGCCAGGAAGAAGTCCGCATAGCCGTGAGCTTCGACCACCAGGCCGCCGAAGCCGCTCAGGAACTTGCCGGGCAGGGTCATCAGCGAGGAGAACAGTGCGTACTGGGTGGCGGTGTAGGCGCGTGAGGTCAGTCCCGAGAGGAAGGCGATGAACACCGCGCTGGCCAGCCCGTTGGAGAGGTTGTCGCCGACGATGGTGACCACCAGCATCGGCAGGCTGTCGCCGGCCAGCGAGAGGGCCACGAACAGCAGGTTGGTCAGGGCGGTGGCGGTGGCGCCGAGGATCAGGATCGGCCCCACGCCGTAGCGTGCCACCAGCAGGCCGCCCAGCAGACCGCCGCCGATGCTCATGGCGATGCCGAACACGTTGGTCACGTTGGCGATGGCCTCGAGGCTGAAGCCCAGATCGATGTAGAGCGGGTTGGCCATGGAGGCCATGGCCAGGTCGCTGATCCGGAACACCGCCACGAAGGCCAGCAGCCATAGTGCCTTGAGCCCGTGCCGGCCGAAGAAGTCGGTGAACGGGCAGACTACCGCGCCGATCACCCAGGCGCCCAGGCGGCGCAGCCAGGCCGGCCGGCCGCGGCTGGCACGCAGGAAGGCCCGTACCCGTGGCTCGTGGATCAGCTGGGTGGCGAGCGCCTGGCGTTCGGGTTCCGGGCGCACCAGCACCGTCAGCATGCCCACTGCCATCAGCGCCGCCATCGCCAGGTAAGCGACGTGCCAGGACGCCAGCGAGGCCAGGTAGAGCGCCCCGGCGCCGGCGGCGATCAGCCCGCCGCGATAGCCGATGATGTAGGTCGAGGCCATGGCCGCCTGCAGATCCTCCGGCGCCGACTCGATGCGAAAGGCGTCGATAGAGATGTCCTGGGTCGCCGAACCGAAGGCTACCAGCAGCGCGAACAGCGCCACCAGCGGCAGCTGGCTGGGCGGGTCGAGACTGGAAAGCCCCACCAGGCCTATGGCGATCATCGCCTGGGCCAGCAGCATCCAGCCGCGGCGCTGGCCGAGCCAGCGGGTCAGGCCGGGCAGCGCCAAGCGGTCGACCACCGGCGCCCAGAAGAACTTGATCGAGTAAAGGATGCCGATCCAGGCGAAGAAGCCGATCGCCGCCACCTCGACGCCGTCGCTGCGCAGCCAGGCCGAGAGGGTGGAGAACACCAGCAGGAAGGGCAGGCCCGCCGAGAAGCCCAGGAACAGCATGGTCAGTACCGGGGCGCGCAGATAGACCGACAGGGCGCTGCGCCAGCTGCGGTGCGCGGTGGGGGTCGGCATGGCGGGGCTCTCCTTGCGATGGGTCAGGTCACGCGCCGGGCCATCGATGCTAAGATGTCGCCCACGACGGGGCTCGGTGACGCCGGCGGCGCGCGCCGCCGATTGTTGCAGAGCCCCGGCGCCGACACCAGCCAGAGACGATCGACGACATGCGAGATGACGACCTTTCTCTCGAGGGCGCCGAGGACGCGGTGCCGCGCTGGTATGCGATCCAGTGCAAGGGCGGCGAGTCCTTCCGGGCCGCCGAGCATCTGGGCAACCAGGGCTACGAGGTCTTCCATCCTGTTCTAGAAGTGCAGAAGAAGCGCCGAGGCAAGCTCGAATGGGTGAGCGAGCCGCTCTTCCCCTATTACCTGTTCATCCGCCTCGACCGGCTGGTCAGCAACTGGCGACCGATCCGCTCGACGCGGGGCGTGCTCAAGCTCGTGACCTTCGGCGGCGAGATGCCGGTGGCGGTCGGTGACGGGCTGATCGAGGTCCTGCGCCGCCAGGCCAGCCAGGATGACGACGACGTCGCTCACGTCTATTTCCGCGCCGGCGAGACGGTGGAGATCACCGAGGGGCCGTTCAAGGACCTCCAGGCGGTCTTCGCCAGTCACAAGGGCGAGGAGCGCGCCATCGTGCTGCTCAACATGCTGCATCAGCAGCAGCGCCTGGAAATGCCCGTCTCCCGGCTGCGCCGCCGCGACTGATACGATTCCCCCTTCCTTTCATTTCCCCGTACCGGAGGTCCCATGACCATCGCCCCCCAGCGGGTCGTGATCCTGCACTACGTGCTGAGCGACGAGGACGGCCAGATCCTCGACGATTCCCGTGCCCGTCAGAAACCGCTCGAATACCTGCACGGCCACGATAACCTGATGGCCGGGCTGGAGCGCGCCCTGGCCGGCAGCGAGGCCGGCGCCGAGCTCGAGGTGACCCTGGCCCCCGACGAGGCCTACGGTCGGCGCGACGAGGCGCTGGTGCGCGAGGTCGGCCGCGATGCCTTCCCGGTGCCCGACCTTGCCCCGGGCATGCGCTTCCAGACCCGTGGCGACGACGGCCCGGAGATCGTCACCGTGCTCGAGGTGCGCGACGACGGCGTGCGGATCGATACCAATCATCCGCTGGCCGGACGCACCCTGCACTATCGGCTTGAGGTACTGGAGGTGCGCGAGGCCACTCGTGCCGAGCTGGCCAAGGGCCATCCGCTGCCGCCAGGCACCACGCCGGACCAGGTGGAAGACAAGAAGGTGATCTGAGCGTTGGACCCGAGAGCGCCGGCCGCGTCCTCATCGGCGTGGCCGCGTGTCCCCCTCTTTCTCTCCCGCCCTGTCTTCCTGTCTTCCTTCCTCCCGTCCTCCCTTCTTGCTGCCCTTCAGCGCGATGCGGCACCGTTTCCGGGGCCGATGATCTTTCCTCGGGTGCGTCGTGCGGTCGTGGAACTGACCTGGATCAAGCCCGTGCGGCCGGCAGGTACGCACCGGGCGGCGCACTTGACGCAGATCAGCGTATCGCCCGTGTCGGGTCGCTAGAGTGGAGTCATCACATCGCGACGGGAGGCAAGCACCATGTACTGGGATGATGCCGTGATCTTCGGGCTTGCCACCGTCGGCATGATGATCGCCTTCATGGGCGGCTGGATCGCCTTCGTCATCCGCGACCACCATCGTCGCAACAAGAAGCGCTGATCCACCGTTCCACCGTCGTCAGGGGAGGGGGGATTCCCCCCACTAGGCCGACCCTTCGGGGCCGGCTTTTTTTTGTGCGTCGTCCGGGGAGAGGCTTGCTCAACGGTCGGCGGTCAGGCGTTCCGGCAGGCCGGGCGCCGCGGGCGTCCAGCGTCGGGCCAGGGCGCGCATCACTCGCTCGGGATACCAGGTCTTGCCCAGGCTGCCGTTGTAGCGGGCCAGGGCGCGGGTGAGATCGCCGTCCTCCACCGCCAGGTAGTGGGCCAGTATCGTGCAGCCGTAGCGCAGGTTGCGGATGGGGTCCTTGAGGTCGTCGGCGGGCAGCCCGAGCTCCCGGATCCAGAACGGCATGATCTGCATCAGCCCCACGGCGCCGGCTGAGGATACCGCCTCGGCGCGGAAGGCGCTCTCGACCTGAATGACCGACAGCACCAGCGAAGGCGGAAGGCCGGCCAGGCTCGCTTCCTGATGGATGCGGGCCAGCAGCGTCTGGCGACGATCGGCATCGGGCACGTAGCGCGCCAAGCGCGGTGCCATGTCGTTGATCCACTGGCGGGCCGCCCACACTTCGGCGGGCGAGCGCGGCGTCTGCCGGGCGCCGTCCAGGGTCGGGCGCAGCGTGGCGGGGGGCGGCGGCAGGGCCTGAACCACCGGCGCCCGGTCCAGGACCGGGCGCACGGAGAGGGCATCGAGGAAGTCGCTGCCCGTTTGGTCCTCGAGCGGCTGGGCGACGAGCGGCGTCGCCAGCAGCAGGGAGGCGGCCGCCGCCAGGGCGGCCGTCAGGTACCGCTTACCGGGCGTCGATCTTCTCGCGCAGGAAGGCGAGGATGTCCCCGGCGGGGACCATGGTGGCGTCGCTGTCACGGCGTCCCTTGTACTCCAGTTCACCCTTGTCCAGCCCGCGGTCGCCGACCACCAGGCGATGGGGAATGCCCATCAGTTCCTGGTCGGCGAAACGCACGCCGGGGCGCAGGTCGCGATCGTCGAGCAGCACGTCGAAGCCGGCGGCGCTGAGCTCCTGATAGAGACGCTCGCTTTCCTCGCGCACGCGCTGCGACTTGTGAGCGTTCATCGGCACCACGGTGACGTGGAAGGGCGCGATGGCGTCCGGCCAGATGATGCCGCCGTCGTCATGGTTCTGCTCGATGGCGGCGGCCACGACCCGGCTCACCCCGATACCGTAACAGCCCATCCAGGGGTGCGCGGCCTTGCCGTTGGCGTCCAGTACGGTGGCATTCATCGCTTCGCTGTACTTCTGGCCCAGCTGGAAGACGTGCCCGACCTCGATGCCGCGCTTGATCGACAGCGTGCCCTGGCCGTCCGGGGAAGGATCGCCCTCGACCACGTTGCGCAGGTCGGCGACCTTGGGCAGCGGCAGGTCGCGCTCCCAGTTGATGCCGAAGTAGTGCTTGCCGTCGACGTTGGCGCCGGCGCCGAAGTCGCTCATCATCGCCACGCTGCGGTCGATCACGACCGGCATGTCGAGGTTCACCGGGCCCAGCGAGCCGGGGCCGGCGCCGGCCGCCGCGCGGATCTCTTCCTCGGTGCCCATGGTCAGCGGGCTCGCCACCTCGGGCAGGTTCTCGGCCTTGACCTCGTTGAGCTCGTGGTCGCCGCGCACCAGCAGCGCGATCAGGCCGCCCTCGGTGGCGTGCACCATCAGCGTCTTGATGGTCTTCTCGATCGGCAGGCCGTGCTGCTCGACCAGCGCGGCGATGGTCTTGGCGTCCGGCGTGTCGACCAGGCGCAGCTCCTCGGCGGGGGCGGCGCGCTCGCCCTGGGGCGCCAGCGCTTCGGCCTTCTCCATGTTGGCGGCGTAGTCGGACTCGGTGGAGAACACGATGTCGTCCTCGCCGGAGTCGGCCAGCACGTGGAACTCGTGGGAGCCGGTGCCGCCGATGGAGCCGTTGTCGGCGATCACCGGGCGGAAGTCGAGCCCCAGGCGGGTGAAGATGCGCACGTAGGTGTCGTACATCACCTGATAGGTGTCCATCAGCGAGGCTTCGTCGATGTGGAAGGAGTAGGCGTCCTTCATCACGAACTCGCGGGAGCGCATCACGCCGAAGCGCGGGCGGATCTCGTCGCGGAACTTGGTCTGGATCTGATAGAAGTTCGACGGCAGCTGCTTGTAGCTGGCGATCTCGCGGCGCACCAGGTCGGTGATCACTTCCTCGTGGGTCGGCCCGACGCAGTAGTCGCGCTCGTGGCGGTCCTTGAGGCGCAGCAGCTCGGGCCCGTACTGGTCCCAACGGCCGGATTCCTGCCACAGCTCGGCGGGCTGCACGGCCGGCATCAGCACTTCCTGGCCACCGGCGCGATCCATCTCCTCGCGGACGATCCGCTCGACCTTGCGCAGGGTGCGAAGGCCCAGCGGCAGCCAGGTGTAGAGCCCCGAGGTCAGGCGGCGGATCATCCCCGCGCGCAGCATCAGCTGATGGCTGACCACTTCGGCGTCGGCGGGCGTTTCCTTGAGGGTGGAGATCAACAGTTGCGTGGCGCGCATGGGTCGCGGATATCCTCGAAAGCGTCGTATAGAGGGGATGGGCCGACCGGATATGAGCGGCCCGAATTGAACGGCATTGTACGACCAAGCGCGAGTGGCGGCAAAAGCGACGCGAGGCGCCGGCGCGGCTACGCCTTTGGTCGAAGGCGGGCGGACATATGTAGCTGGCAATCTATTAGCGTGGAATGATTAAGGCAGGCCGCCGGTCACTTCCGACGGTTCCTTCCCCACCGACGAGGAGATTGCAGGCGTGTACGACGACGATCGCATCCGGCAGCGCTGCCGCTGGCCGCAATGGCATGACAGGCTCCGTTCGGCCGAACAGGCCGCGGCGCTGATCGAGGATGGCATGACGGTCGGGATGAGCGGTTTCACCCGGGCCGGCGAGGCCAAGGCGGTGCCGCTGGCGCTGGCCGAGCGGGCCGCCCGCGATCCGCTGTCGATCACCCTGATGACCGGGGCGTCGCTCGGCAACGACCTGGACCGCCTGCTCACCGAGGCCAACGTGCTGGCGCGGCGCATGCCGTTCCAGGTCGACACCACCCTGCGCCGGGCGATCAACGACGGGAGGGTGATGTTCATGGACCAGCATCTGTCCGAGACCGTCGAGCTGTTGCGCAACCATCAGCTCGCCGATCTGGACGTGGCGGTGGTCGAGGCCTGCGCGATCACCGAGGACGGCGGCATCGTGCCGACCACCTCGGTGGGCAATTCGGCCAGCTACGCGCTGCTGGCCGACAGGGTGATCGTCGAGCTCAATCTGGCCGCGCCCGCCGAGCTCGAGGGCATGCACGACATCTTCGTGCCGGCCATGCGCCCGACGCGTCCGCCGATCCCGGTGGTGGCGCCGGACTCGCGCATCGGCACCACGGCCATTCCCGTCGACCCGTCACGCATCGCCGCCATCGTGGTCACCGAGGGCCAGGACAGCGCCTCCACCGTGCTGCCGCCGGATGCCGATACCGCGCGCATCGCCGAGCACCTGATCGGCTTCTTCGCCGACGAGGTCGAGGCGGGGCGCCTGACGCCCTCGCTGCTGCCGCTGCAGGCCGGCATCGGCAGCATGGCCAACGCGGTGATGTGCGGCCTGGCCGAGGGCCCCTTCGAGCACCTGACCATGTACTCCGAGGTGCTCCAGGATTCCACCTTCGACCTGCTGGACGCCGGCAAGCTCGATTTCGCCTCCGGCTGCTCGATCACCCTCTCCGAGGCCTGCGGCGAGCGCGTCTGGCCGCGTCTGGCCGAGTACCGCGACCGCCTGGTGCTGCGGCCCCAGGAGCTCTCCAACCATCCCGGTATCGTGCGCCGGCTCGGGGTGATCGCCGTCAACACCGCGCTGGAGGCCGACATCTACGGCAACGTCAACTCCACCCACGTGAACGGCTCGAAGATGATGAACGGCATCGGCGGCTCCGGCGACTTCGCGCGCAACGCCCAGCTGTCGGTGTTCGTCACCAAGTCGGTGGCCAAGGGCGGGGACCTGTCGAGCTTCGTGCCCTTCGCCAGCCACGTCGACCACACCGAGCATGACGTCGATATCCTGGTCTCCGAGCACGGCCTGGCCGACCTGAGGGGGCTGGCGCCACGGGAGCGCGCCGAGGTGATCATCGAGCGCTGCGCCGATCCCCGCTATCGCCCGGCACTGCGGGACTACTTCGCCAGGGCCTGCGCGCGCGGCGGGCACACGCCGCACTGCCTGGAATCGGCGCTGTCCTGGCATGTGGCCGCCCAGCGTGACGGCCACATGCGCTCGCTAATCGAACAGGTCGAGCCGCGTTCGGCCTGACGCCGCGCGCGAATCCCGCCTCCGGGTGGCGGCGGCTGGATGCCATCCACCTGATCTTTCCGGAGCACCGGCTGCGTTCTTCCAAGGTCGCCGCCTTCGTCGACGACCTGATGGCGCGGCGCGAGCGGCTGTCGCCGCGCCTCGAGGCGGGCGGTTGAGACGTTAGGTGAACGTCTCTTGGGTGATGCCCGTGGCCAGGCAGGCGTCCTGCAGGGACCAGTCGGCGTGGTTGTTGACCTGGCCGTGGTCGCGCAGGGCGCGGATCGCGGCCAGATCGAGGCGGGCGATCTGCCAGCCCGGGGTGGCATCCGCGGCCCGGGTCAGCACGCCATCGGGCGGAAAGCCGTGGTCGCAGGGCGTGTAGATGCCGGCCCGGCCGACGTTGATGTCCACCGCCGGCGACCACAGCGCCTCGCCCACCGTGGGCGAGTGCACGATCGCCACCTGCTGCTCGATGGCGCGGGCCTGGGCGCTGAGCCGCACGCGCTGGAAGCCGGCCTCGGTGTCGGTGCAGCTCGGCACCAGCAGCAGCTCGGCGCCGGCGTCCACCAGCGCCCGGGCCAGCAGCGGGAACTCGCTGTCGTAGCAGATCAGCACGCCCAGCCGCCCGGCCGGGGTGTCGAAGACCTTGAGGCCGTGGCCGGCCTCGACCCCCCATTCGTCGTTCTCGAAGCGCGTCATCACCTGCTTGTCCTGATGGCCCAGGTCGCCGTCCGGGCCGCACAGCCAGGCGCGATTGACGAAGCGGCCGTCATCGAGCCGCCAGGGCAGCGAGGGCGCGAGCAGGGTCACGCCATGCTCGCGGGCAAGCTCACGCCAGGTCTCGACGACGGCATCGCGCCAGGGCTGCAGGCCGTGCAGCTGGGCCGCCAGGTCGCCCTGCTCGGTTTCGGGCAGCAGCGAGGCCAGCTCCATGGCGCCGTACTCGGGAAACACCAGCAGCTCGGCGCCGCGGCTGGCGGCGTCATGCACCCAGCGTGCCGCCTTGGCCTGGAAATCGGCGAAGGTGGCGAAGCGGTCGATGGGGTACTGAGCGGTTGCCACGGTCACCGTCGGGCGGTGGTTCTCGCTCATGAATCCAGGGCCTTGAGCCAGAAGATCATCGGCTTGGCGGTCTCCTCGTCGGCATCGATGTCCTTCCAGCTGAAGGTGGTCGATAGCGACGGCGTGCGGCGATAGCCCCAGGCGTTCCAGAAGTCGTGCAGCGGCCGATAGTCGTCCGGCTTGAGCGGATGGTCGACCGGACGCTCCACGGCACAGAAGGCCGCATGGCCGAAGCCCTCGCTTTCGGCGTGGCTCTCGCGGGCCTCCATGAAGGCCTTGCCGATGCCGCGGCCGCGGTATTCGGGCAGCAGCACCGACTCGCCGTAGTAGAAGACGCCTTCGGGGCGGTAGCCGGCGGCTTCGAAGGGTGCGCGGAAGTCGTCGACCTCGTCGTCCAGCGGCTGGCCGGTGGCCGCGCCGACCAGGGTGTCGCCGTCGAAGGCCAGCACGAAGAAGCTTTCCGGATTGGCGGCGTAGCGCTCGAGGTAGCTGGCCTCGTAGGCCTCGTCGCCGTCGTAGAGATAGGGGAAGTCACGGAAGACCCGGATGCGCAGCTGGGCCAGGGCCGGCAGGTGCGGGGTGATGTCGCGTCCCCGGCAGATGGATAGGGTCGGGTTCGCCATTGGCTTGCTCCAGGGAGGAAAATTGTTATTGGGTCGCGGCACCCTAGCAGATGCGCCCGGGCTGACGCAGTGCGGCGGCGACGCCAGCGGTGCCGAGCGCGACATGGCTCAGGCGACGTTGCCCGCGGCGCGCCAGCGACCGATGGCCAGGGCGACCAGGCCGGCCACGAGCCCCCAGAAGGCCGAACCGATGCCGCCCGGCGCGATACCCGAGGCGGTGACCAGGAAGGTGAGCAGGGCGGCATCGCGCTGGCTGACATCGCCCAGGGCGTCGGCCAGCGACGCGCCGAGGGTCGGCAGCAGTGCCAGGCCGGCGATGGCGACCACCAGCTCGCCGGGCAGCGCGGCGAACAGCGAGCTCACGGTGGCGCCAAACAGCCCCAGCAGCAGGTAGAAGCCGCCCGCCGCGACCCCGGCGGCGTAGCGTCGCCGCGGGTCGTGATGCGCCTCCGGGCCCTGGCAGACCGCGGCGCTGATCGCCGCCAGATTGAGTGCGAAGCCGCCGAAGGGGGCCAGCGCCAGGCCGGCCAGCCCGGTGCCGCCGACCAGCGGCGAGATCGGCGGCTGGTAGCCGGCGGCGCGCAGGGCGGCCACGCCGGGCAGGTTCTGGGAGGCCATGGTGACCACGAACAGCGGGATGCCGACGCCGATCAGCGTGCCGAGGTCGAAGCTCGGCGCCGTATACGCCGGCACCGCCAGCGCCGGGGTGATGGCGCCCAGATCCAGCAGGCCCTGAGCCTGGGCCACCAGGCCGCCCACGGCCAGCACCAGCGGGATGGCATAGCGCGGCCACAGCCGCTTGGCCACCAGGTAGGTCAGCCCCATTGCCAGCGGCAGCACCAGCCGGTGTTCCACGGTCATCACCAGATCGAGCCCGAAGCGCAGCAGCACGCCGGCCAGCATGGCCGAGGCCAGCGCACGCGGCAGGCGGTGCATCAGACGCTCGAACAGTCCGGTCACGCCGCACAGGGTGATCAGCAGCGACGAGAACAGGAAGGCGCCGATCGCCTCGCTCATGGGTAGCCCCGGCAGGCTGGTGGCGAGCAGCGCCGCGCCCGGGGTCGACCAGGCGGTGAGCAGCGGCATGCGGTAGCGCAGCGAGAAGACCAGGGTGGTGACGCCGGAGCCGATGCCCAGCGCCCACAGCCAGGAGCCGATCTCGGCCTGGCTGGCGCCGGCCGCCTCGGCGGCCTGGACGATGATCGCCGCCGAGCTGGAATAGCCGATCAGCACCGCGATGAAGCCGGCGGTGAGGGTCGACAGGCTGCTGTCGCGCCACAGCGAGGAACGCTCGGCGGTGGCGGGGCTCGGCGTCGGCCGGCTTGACGTGGACATGGGAGGGCTCCGGAAACGTGTGCGCTATAACGTACGATGGCGTCACCCTAGCACCGTGCGCTATAACGCACAAATGGGCAGGCACGCCACGGCGGCCGCGCTACAATGGCGCCTTTCCATCCATTCGAACGATCTATCAGAACGAACTATTAGAACTGTCCGAACGCGACCGGGAGAGGCCGATGCAGGAGATCTCGCAGCACATTGCCGAGCGGCTCAGGACGCTGCGCCGCGCCGAGGCCTGGAGCCTCGATCGCACCGCTCGGGAGACCGGCGTCAGCAAGGCCATGCTGGGCCAGATCGAGCGCGGTGAATCAAGCCCCACGGTGGCGACGCTGTGGAAGATCGCCAGCGGCTTCCGCGTGCCGTTCTCGAGCCTGTTCGAACCCGAGGCCGTCGGCGAGGGTGATGACGCGACCGGCGCCGCGCGTCAGGCCGCGCCGGCCTCCAAGGGCGATGCCGCCGGCATGGCGGCCGTGCCGCTGTTTCCCTTCGACCCCGCGCTCGGCTTCGAGCTGCTGGTGGGGACCCTGGCCGCGGGCGCGGTCAGCGAGTCGGCGCCCCACGCCCCGGGCGTGGTCGAGCATCTGGTGGTGGTCGAGGGCGAGCTGGAGGTGCGAGTGGACGGCGTCTGGCGGCGTCTGACGGCGGGCGAGGGGCTGCGCTTCGGCGCCGATCGGCCCCACGCCTATCGCAACCCGGGCCAGGGGGCGGCGCGCTTCCACGACGTCATCCACTATCCCCGCGGTGCTGGTGTCTCTCCGGGCGACGGGATTGGCGAGGCCAGCTCGGGATCGGACAGCGCCTCGGGGCGGTAGTGAGCGAGCAGCGCCCACAGCCGAGCGGCAGTGTCGGCGTCCGGCCGGCCGCGATGGTCGGCTGGCCGATAGCGCATCTGGAAGGCTCGCAGCGCGCCTCGGGTCGCGCCATCGAGCTTGCCGCTCGGTGTGACCGCATAGCCCCAGGCCGCCAGCGCCCGCTGCAGGGTGGCGAGCGGCGGCGGGCCCGCGGCGAAGAGCCGACGGTAGCGGGCCAGGTCGGCTTCCAGCGGCCAGGTGCCGATGCCGGCCGCGTACAGGCGCCGCCAGGGGAAGGCCGGTCCCGGATCGATCTTGCGCGTGGGCGCGATCTCGGCGTGGCCGAGCAGATCGGTGGGGGCGATGTCGTGGCGCGCGATCAGGTCCCTGAGCAGGGCGATCAGTGCCGTGATCTGGTCGTCGGGGAAGGGCGCCCAGTTCACCTTCGAGGCGGTCTCGATGGGCGTGCGATCCGGCCCGGCGTTGACCAGCTCGATGCCCAGCGAGCTGTCGTTGAGGTGGGTGCGGCCCGCCCAGGCGCTGGCACCGGCGTGCCAGGCGCGGCGCGATTCGTCGACCAGGCGATAGACGCGCGGCGCGCCGAGATCCCGGCCGGACTGGCGCGCCACCAGATAGTGGGCGCTGACGCGGGGCCCGGTGAGAATCTCGAGCGAGGTCGCCTCGTCCTCGTCGGTGTAGTGCAGCACCAGAAAGCGTACCCGGCTGGAGTGGGCGCTGGACGGGTGGCTGTCGTCGATCGCCACGCCGGTGGGCTCGACGAGGCGTTCGCCGCCGGCGCAGCCGCCCAGCAGCAGGGCGAGCACTAGATAGGGCAGTTTCCCGAATCGCATGGCTCAGGCCGTCCAGGGCAGCTGGCGCACCGCCAGACCCAGCGCCAGGGTGGCGGTGACGCTGAGCAGGGTGCCCAGCAGCACGTACTCGGTGAGCTTGCGGTCGCGGCGGGCGCGCAGATCGCCGAAGCGCAGCACCGACTTGGCGGTGAGCAGAAAGCCCACCGCGGTCAGCTCGTCGAGCAGCACCAGGGTCAGCACCAGCAGCCGTTCGAGCATGCCGATGCGAGCCCCGGCGGCGACCAGGGTGCCGGGGTCGGTGACCTCCTCGCTCCAGGGGCGCATGGTCAGCGCGATGGCGATGGCCATGGGGCGGGTGACCAGCAGGTAGGCGAGGGCGTGCGCCATCACCTCGGGGCGGCTCAGCCAGTCGGCCGCCGCGGCGAGCGGTGCCAGGCTGCCCAGCGAGGCCAGCCAGACGCCGACCAGCACGGTCAGATGCAGGGCCTGATCGAGCAGAAACCAGCACAGCCGCCGCGGGTCCAGATGCGCCTTGCCCAGGTCGATCAGCGCGTGGCTGGCGGCGATGGTCACCGACCAGGCCGCGGCGGCGAGCGGATCGATGCTGGCGACGACCAGCACCGCCAGGGCCAGCAGCCCATGGATCCCGGCATGCAGGTAGAGCACGCCGGCACGGGCCTTGTCGCGCTGGCGTGCCTCGACCCAGCGTCGCGGCTGGAGCAGGAAGTCGCCCACCAGGTGAGCGATGATCAGGGCGAACAGCGTCGTCAGGGCCGTGGCGGTCATGGCGTCGCCTCCTCGCCGGCGAGCGAGGCGCGGACATGCGTCAGGGTGTCGGCCAGCAGGGCCCAGCGGGCGGCGCGCAGCCGCTTGTGGACGCTGGGCTGGCGAATGCCCAGCCGCTCGGCCAGCGCCTGCTGGGTGAGATCCTCGGTCAGACGCAGGCCGACCGCCTCGGCGGCGCGGGGCGACCAGTCGGCCAGCAGGGCATCCAGATGGCGGATCAGCAGTGCCTCGCAGGAGCCCTCATCGACGTCGGTATGCCGCAGGGCGAGGTGCGTCTCCGACGCATTCAGCGCGTCCAGTGCCTGGCCGGAGGCGACGAAGACCGGGCCATCGGCGGAGGCCAGCGCCTCGCCGGGCCGCCAGTCGTCGTGCCCCACCGCGACGGCGAGCCGGGCATCCCAGCGGTGTCCGGTCTCGGAGTGCGCGATCAGGGCGGCACGCAGCGCCACGGCCGCGTCCAGGGCCGCCTCGGCCCGGGCGATGGCGAGCTGGAAGCCGTCGCCGCGATAGCGCTGATAGTCGCCCTCGTGGCGCTCGGCGAGGCCCGCCAGGGTCGTCTCGAGCACTCGGTGGAGGCGTGGGCCCTCTTCGAGGCGGCGCGAGTCGATGATGTCGCCGGTGATGACGGCGAGGCGTGTGGCCATGGGGGCTCCCGAGGACGGCGGTCATGCCTCAGGATAGATTCTCGAGGCTATTTTTCAATGTAATAGCCTCATAAGGCTATATTTAGGCGCCTCACGCCTCACGCCTCACGCCTCACGCCTCACGCCTCACGCCTCACGCCTCACGCCTCACTGAGGGGAGACAAGGAGTATGGGACATAGGGGGAAGTGGGATTTGGTGGCAGCAAGGAAGACATAGCGGGACGGGAAATGCGGCGTGGCGCGGGCTGGCGAGCAGTGGCGCGGCGCGGACGGGCTGAACGGGACGGGCGGTGATGGTTTGGGACAACGGGCCGCCGAGGGGCAGATAGGCCACATGAAGTGAGACGGGCGCCGCGATGGCGCCCGTTGTGTTTAAGGGCGTTCAAAGCATCCGGCGAGTAATCGCCCCATACCCACTGTTTAAGGGCCAGCACCTGGCGGCGCAGCCAAGCCACCTCCGAGCACGTCATGGCGCCGCACGGCTGCCGGGCCTGGCGGTCGCTGCCCTCGTCTTCCTGCCGATCCTTCCTTTCGACGTTGCCACCGATCACCACCGTGCCGGTGTTGTTGACGATGTCGCCAATGCTGATGTGGGTCGAGCCCCTGCCGGCGCCGTCCTGGCGGCTGTCGTCCTCGTCGGCTATCGCCTCGTCGATCTTCTTCAGCAAGTCGTCGATCACTGCCTTCCCCCCTGCGTCTATCTGAATGCCGCCAGCTCTATGACGTTGTCCAGGCTGGCTTCGTCCATCGGCTGTTCCTGCCGGATATAGAATTCGTACACCAGGCGCACGATGCGCGCGCGGGCCTTGGGCGACAGGTCCGGGCGGCGCTTGTCGATCAGCGCCAGCACCTTCAGGGCGATCTCCTCCAGGGCGTCGAGGTCGGCGTCGGGGCGGCCCAGCTCGGCCGGCGGCTCGCCGCCCTCGGGGTCGCCTTCGCCCGTCGCCAGCCATCCCACCGACACGCCTGCGACTCTGGCCATTTTCACCAAGGAGGTGACCTGTGGCTCAGACTTCCCGTTTTTCCATTTGTTGATCACGGACGTGGATACGTCAGCCTTGTAGGCCATGCTCGTAGGGCCGCCGGCACGATCTATGGCCACCTTCAGGCGATCGCAAAACGCGTCAACCTTCCCGGCCTGAACATTGACCTGATCACTAGAAGAAGTTTGACGCGTCATAGTTATCTATAACCTCTTGATATTCAGTTATTTTCCCGTCTTTATCCACGTTCGTGCACTCCTTTTGAACATTGACGCACTCTGTTTGTGTTGACGTGATCCACGTTCGTGGCTCAGTATGTAGCCATGACGCAACACACATGCACCAAGAGAGCGTTGGCACATGACCAAAAGCAGCAGTCCGAAAAAAGCCGCCCTCAAGGACTGGCACCGCGCAGACATTGTCGCGGAGCTCCGTAAGGCCGGCTGGAGCCTGCGCCGCCTGGCGACGCATCACGGCTATGCCTCTCCGACCACCCTGACGAATGCGCTGGCCCGGCCCTGGCCGAAGGGCGAGCGGATCATCGCGGAGGCGATCGGCATTGACGCGGCCACGATCTGGCCGAGCCGCTATCACGCCAAGGGTACCACTGGCGCCCGCAAAGGGCATCGGGATACGAACCGTCGAAACGCTGCATAAGACCGCCCTCATTCGTCGTTCGAGTTGAGCGTAGGCCGCCGACCCAGGCCCGCCTAGACACAAGATGCGACGACGTTTGGAGGCCCCTGAAAGAAGGAGGGTGCAAATGACGCGCAAGCGCTGGAAGCCAACCACCCCGCAGACCATGCAGCACGCGATCCGCCTGTGCCTGGACTATGCGCTGCACAAGCACAACCGGAGCGTGCCGCGAGTGGCGGACCTGATCGGCACCACCGAGTGGACCGTCTACGGCTGGATGAAGGACGGCTCGATCCCGAGCAAGCGGATCCGCCCGTTCGAGTTCGCCTGCGACGCCACGTTCGTGACGCAGTACATCGCCGCCAGCGCGCAGAAGCTGGTGATCGACATCCCCGCCGGGCGAGCCAGCAACCAGGACGAGCTGCTCGATCTGCAGAACCGACTGAACGATGCCGTGGCGCTGCTGACGCGCTTCTATCGCAGCGAGGCCGAGGCGGCCGACGTGCTGCACGGCGTCACCCAGGCCATGGAGCAGCTGGCCGGCCACCGGGAGAACGTGCGCAAGCACGACGCCCCGGAGCTGGCGCTGTTCGAGGGAGCGGAATCATGACGCGGGAATGGTACGCCCCCAAGGAGCTGGCCGGCCTGCCCGGCATGCCCGACACCCACAGCGCCGTGGTGCGCCGGGCCAAGCGTGACGACTGGGAGAGCCGTCGCCGTGCCGGGCGTGGCGGTGGCCGCGAGTACGCCTTCGACTCGCTGCCGACCGAGACCCAGGCCGCGCTGCTCAAGCAAGCCCAGCCGGCCGCACCGGCCCGCCCGGCCCCGCGCCGCAGCGCGAGCCCGGCGGTGGTCGACCGCGAGAGCCTGTGGGCCGCCTACGAGCGCCGCCCCCAGGGACTGAAGGACGAGGCCGCCCGCAAGCTGCAGGTGCTGCAGGCCGTGGAGCGGCTGGTAGAAAGCGGCACCGGACGCTCGCGGGCCATCCAGGAGACCGCCAAGGCGTTCGGCGAATCGCGCTCCACGCTGTACCGCTGGTTCAAGGACGTGAAGGGCGTTGATCGGGCCGACTGGCTTGCCGCCCTGGTACCGGCCTACACCGGCCGCAGCGCGGGCGCCCAGTGCAGCAGCGAGGCCTGGGAGTTCTTCAAGGTTCAGTACCTGCGCCCCGAGGCGCCGAGCATTGCCGCCTGCTACCAGTGGACCCAGGACGCCGCCCGCCAGCACGGCTGGACGATGCCGAGCCAGCGCACCATCACCCGCTGGGTGGACCAGATTCCCACCACCACCCGGGTGCTGGCGCGGGAAGGCGAGGAAGCGCTGATGCGGCTCTACCCCGCGCAGCAGCGCACGGTGCGCGACCTGCACGCCATGTACTGGCTGAACGGCGACGGCTACAAGCACAACGTTTTCGTCCAGTTCCCGGACGGCACCATCGACCGCCCCAAGACCTGGTTTTGGCAGGACGTCTACAGCCGCCGGATCGTCGGCTTCCGTACCGACCGCACCGAGCACACCGACATGATCCGCCTGGCCCTGGGCGACGTGCTGGAGCGTTTCGGCATCCCCGAGCACGTGACCATCGACAACACCCGGGCCGCCGCCAACAAGTGGATGACCGGCGGGGTGAAGACCCGCTACCGCTTCAAGGTGAAGGAGGAAGACCCGGTCGGCCTGATGCCGCAGCTGGGCATCCAGGTGCACTGGACCAGCGTGTTCAAGGGCAAGGGCCACGGCCAGGCCAAGCCGGTGGAGCGCAGCTTCGGCGTGGGCGGCCTGGGCGAATACGCCGACAAGCGCTACGAGCTGCGCGGCGCCTACACCGGCCCCAACCCCATGGCCAAGCCGGACAACTACGCCGAGCGCGCCATCCCCTTCGAGACGTTCTGCGAGGTGCTGGCCGACGCCATCCGCCAGTGGAACGAGAAGGCGGGGCGCCGCACCGAGATCTGCGACGGCCGGCTCTCCTTCGCCCAGGCGTTCGACGAGAGCTACCAGCGCAACGCCGACAGCATCCGCCGCCCGACCAG
This sequence comes from Halomonas sp. HG01, assembly GCF_000968715.2. NCBI lineage: Bacteria > Pseudomonadati > Pseudomonadota > Gammaproteobacteria > Oceanospirillales > Halomonadaceae > Halomonas > Halomonas sp. HG01. The sequence continues at coordinate 1,304,637 of NZ_CP022134.1, forward strand.
CGCGCAGCGCCGCATGTGGCTGCTGGCCGCCGAGGCAGTGACGGTGCAGCGCGACAGCAGCCTCTCGCTGAAGGTCGGCAGCGGCCCCAACGGCAAGAACCGCTACGGCAGCGACGCCCTGATCGAGCACATCGGCCGCAAGGTCGTGGTGCGCTTCGACCCGGACGCCCTGCACCAGGCGGTGCACGTCTACCAGCTCGACGGCCGCTACATCGGCGAAGCCGAGTGCCAGTTCGCCGTGGGCTTCGGCGACAGCCGCGCCGCCCGCGAGTGGGCCCGCAACCGCACCCAGCGGACCAAGGCCGCCAAGCACCAGGCCGAAGCCGAGCAGCGCATGAGCGCCATGGAAGCCCTGGACTACCTGCCCGATCCCGAGCCCGAGGACAGCGCGCCGCTGCAGACCGGCGTGGTGCGCGGCAGCTTCGGCGAACGCAAGCGCGTCGCGGGCAGCGACCTGGTGCAGGACGAGGACGTGGGCGAGGCCGACAGCGCCGCCGAGAAGTACAGCTGGGATTCGATGGTGAAGGGCAGCTTCGACCAGTGGAAGAAGCGCCAGATCTAGGCAGGAAGGCCCCGGGAGTCAGCACCTCCCGAGGCCTGCAGCAACGGGCCCGAGGGCCCATCACAACGCAAACGGAGTGTATCAGATGAGCGATAGCAAGGTGACCCAATTGGACAAGACCCGCGGAGCGCACGACGAGGCCCTGATCAGCGAGGTGCGCGGCATCATGGAGGCCGAGAGCCTGTCGCAGACCGCGCTGTCCCAGCTCACCGGCGTGGGCAAGGCCCGCCTGAGCCAGTGGCTGAACGGGGTTTACAAGGGGAATGTGGCGGCCGTCGAGACCGACGTGCGCCGCTGGCTGGAGAGCCGCCAGGCCTCCGCCGCCCTGGAGGGCCAGATGCCCACCGCCCCCGAGTGGGTGGAGACCCCGTCCGCCCGGGCCGTGCTCTCGGCGCTGTCCTTCGCGCAGATGGCCGAGGCCGTCTCGGTGATCTACGGCGGCGCCGGGGTCGGCAAGACCACCACGCTCGCCCGCTACCGCGACCAGGCCCCCAACGTCTGGGTGGTCACCGCCACCCCCGCGGCCTCCGCGCCCGGCCCGATCCTGGCGCGCATCGCCCAGGTGCTGGGCATCCGCGCCTCCGGCGCCGTGCACGTGGTCGAGGCCAACATCATCGAGCGCGTCAGCGAGACCCGCGGGCTGCTGGTGATCGACGAGGCCCAGCACCTGACCCACCGCGCCCTGGACGCGATCCGCTCGATCCACGACGCCGCCGGCATCGGCCTGGCCCTGGTCGGCAACGAGATCGTCTACAGCCAGCTGACCGGCGGCAGCCGCAGCGTCGGCTTCGCCCAGCTGTTCAGCCGCGTGGCCAAGCGGGTGCGGCTGTCGCGGGCCAAGGACGCCGACGTGACCGCGCTGCTCGAGGCCTGGGGCATCGCCGACAAGGAATCCCGCCAGCTGTGCCTGGGCATCGGCCGCCGCCCCGGCGCCCTGCGCGGCCTGTCGCAGACCCTGCGCCTGGCCAGCATGTTCGCCGCCGCCACCGGCGCCGCCCGCCCCAGCGCCGAGCATATCCGCGACGCCTGGCAGGACCTGGGAGGTGAAGCGTGAACGCCCCGACCGTGATCCCCGGCCCGCATCACCCCGACCTGTTCGGCGGCGAGACGCCGCAGCAGTGCTCGCCCAACGACCTGGCGGCGTACCGCGTGGGCGTCGCCCCGGCCGGCCACCGCGAGGTGCGGGTGGTGCTGGAGCTGGCCGCCTTCACCGCGCCGCAAGCCTGCCGCCGCGCCGAGGCCATCGTGCTGGGGCGCGAGCCGGCCGGCGAGCTGGAAACCGTGAGCCTGGAGCGCCTCGAGCGCCCCGTGACCGCAGACGAGAAGCGGGCCTACCTGGCCCGCCACGGAGGTGTCGCATGATTTACCCCGACGAGACCCTGGACTACTACGCCGACCGTTTCATGCTGCTGGGTCTGTCCCGCGCGGGGCTGACTCTGGCGCAGTACTTGGCCAATCCCGAGCGTTCCGAACGGCTCGGCGAGTACACCCGGCTGCGCCTCGAGCGCCACGGCGTGTCGTTCCGCCAGTTCCTCGCCGATCCCGAGGCCGGCCGTCGGCAGGCCCTGATAAGAGAGCCGCTTCTGCAGGCGCAGCATGCCGCATCCCTTCGCCTGTGGGCCGCCCAGGACACCGGCCTGTCGCCCCGCGGCGCCTGCTACGACGCCACGCCATCCATCCCCCTGCAGGACCAGGCCTGGCCCGACCTGGTCGCCCGCTGGCGCGCCGAGACCGACGCCGCCGAGCGCCCGGTCGCTCACCTGCCGCAGCGCAACGGCGCCGCCATCGAGCCGCTTCGCCATCACCGCCACCCGCGCAGCGGGGCCGCCGACTTCACCCGGAGGAAGGCTCAATGAAGGTATTCGCTTCCCAGGACGACCTCGACATCGCCCTCGAAAACGAGATCCGCGAGATCCTCGGCCGCGCCGCCGATCCGCTGACGCTGACCGAGATCTACGCCCACACCACCCTGGCCGAGGGCCGCCACAGCGTGGCCTCTCGGGTGTCCTCCATGGCCCAGCACGGCGCCCTGGTGACCCACCCGCACGGCGACGGGCGCCGCTACAGCCTGCCGATGCTCGCCCAGGGCGAGGACGTCGCCCCGCCCACGACCATCAAGGGGCGCGTGGAGGCGCACCTGGCGCACGTCGGCAAGCCGCTGTCGCTGCGCCAGATCGCCGACAACCTGCGCCTGGACCGCAAGGCCGTGACCCGTGCGCTCAACGCCCTGGGCCGCGCCGATCGGGTCGCGAAGATCCAGCTGGAGCGGGGCCGCGTGGCGTGGCAGACGATCGACGCCGAGCGCCCGGTGCCGGCCACGCCCGAGCCGGTCGCACCCGAGCAGGCACAGCCCAGCATGCAGCAGCTGATCGCGGATCTTCGCCAGGCCAGGGGTGGCCCCTCGGCCAGCCTCGAAACCAGCGACGAGGCCGCCGCCGAGCCGGTGTTCGCCCTGGCCAGCGACGGCAGCCTGACCCTGTGCGCCCACGAGACCGAGCTGCTGCTGGACGCCGACGAGACCGAGGCGCTGATGGCCTACCTGGCGCCCTGGGTGATCAGCCGCCACGCCGACAGGAGATCCGCATGACCGTACTGCAACGCCTCGCCAGCCTGGAGCAGATCGGGCAAAGCCCGGTCGCCCAGGTGCTGCAAGACATGGGCGCCCTGGGCGCCAACCAGGTCGCCATCACCGTGCGCGACGACAGCGACACCGTACTGGGCGGGCTGGTTTGCCTGCACGGCCCCAACGCCCAGCGCTACATGCAGGCCATCGACGCCGTAACCCGTGAGATCGAAGCCGAGGAGCAAGACCGTGAACAGTGAGACCCCCATGGAAACCGTGAACAAGCGCGCCGAGGACTACGCCGCCGAGCGCGACCGCCTGTGCCAGCTGGTCGAGACCCTGGAGCGCCAGGTGGAAGACGCCAAGCGCCAGGCCCTGCCGGAGATCCGCGACGCCGTGCGCCGCACCAGCGAAGCCCACGACCGGCTGCGCGCCTCGGTCGAGGCCAACCCCGAGCTGTGGGAAGGCAAGCGCCGCACCGTGGTGATCGCCGGGGTGCGCGTGGGCATGACCAAGGGCAAGGGCAAGCTGACCTGGGACGACGCCGCCCAGGTGGTGAAGCTGATCCGCCGCCACTTCCCCGACCAGTCCGAGGCGATGATCCGCGTGCGCGAGGAGCCGATCCGCAAGGCCCTGGCCGAGCTGACCGTGACCGAGCTGAAGCGCGTGGGCGTGACCGTCGAGGAGGCCGACGACCAGGTGGTGATCAAGCCCACCGACAGCCAGGTGGACAAGCTGGTGGCCAAGCTGCTCGAGGACGCCGAGCGCTTCGAGGAGGCGGCATGAACGAGGTCGCCGCGCGCTGGAGCTCGCGCAAGTTCTGGTCGGCGATGGCCTGGCAGGCCGTGATGGTCTGGCTGCTGATCGCCGGCCACCTGCCGGTCGAGGTGTTCGAGACGCTGACCTGGCTGCTGCTGGGCGGCTACATCGCCGGCAACGTCGCCCAGAAATGGCTGCTCAAGGAGGCGTCATGACCCAGTCCGTGATCATTCGCGTGCGCCGCGCCAGCGGCGATGCCTATGCCGCCAGCGGCGGTGGTAAGCGTGCCACCTGCGCCTATAGCCCGATGGAGGCCGCCCGCCGCTGCGCCGGCAAGCACTACGACGAGCCCCGCCTGCAGCTGCTCGATCCCGAGCCGGACGACCGGGAGAAAGGCGTGCTGTACCGCTTCGAGGTGACGTCCGACAACCGCTAAGCGAAACGCCCCGCCCAGCGCGGGGCGTCTGCCGGGCGTGGTGGCCCGGCACTGATGAGCAGCCAACGAGGAAAGCCATGGACCGCAAGATCCTGGACAAGATCAAGAAGTGCTTGCGGCTGGCGCAGTCGAGCAACGCCAACGAGGCGGCCGCCGCGATGCGCCAGGCGCAGAAGCTGATGGAGATCCACGGCGTGACCGCCGATGACGTGGCCGTGAGCGACGTCGAGAGCCACGTGGCCAAGGCCGGCGCCGGCAAGACCCCGCCCAGCCACGTGGCCATGCTGGCCAACATGGTCGCGGGGGCGTTCGGCGCCGAGATCGTCTACAGCCCGCTGTACGACGGCGAGCGCTGGATCGGCCGCGTCGAGTTCTACGGCGTGAACGGTGCCGCCGAGGTCGCGGGCTACGCCTTCGAGGTGCTGGGCCGTCAGCTCAAGCGCGACCGCAACGCCTATCTGGCCACCCTGAACAAGCGCATCAAGCGCGCCACCAAGGTGCGTCGCGGCGACCTGTACGCCCAGGCGTGGGTGAATGCGGTGGCCCGCCAGGTGGTGCCGCACCAGCGCAGCGAGGCCGAGGACAGGACCATCGCCGCCTATCAGGCGAAGCGCTGGGAGGAGCCGCTGGAGACGCGCCAGGCCCGCGACAACACCAAGGGCATGCGCAGCCACGACATCGACGCCCTGCACCAGGGCCGGCGCGACGGCAAGAAGGTCAGCTTCCACCAGGGCGTGAATGGCCAGCGGCAGGCGGCGATCGGTGAGGTGGCGTCATGAGCAAGTGGCAGCAGCTCGAGGAGCGACTGCAAGGCGTGTTCGGCGGGGCGACGATCCTCGCCGATGGCCACGAGGTATCCCTGCAGAAGCGCCTCGACGGCGAGAAGCTGGTGATCCAGGTCGGTGTCGACGGCTGGATCAAGGGCGCCTGGACGGACGTCGACGACCAGGGCAACCCGACGCATCCAGAGGGGCGCTTCTATCGCCCCGTGCGCCGGCGCCTCTACCAGCTCAAGGAGTACAAAGAGCTTCGCAAGGTGTTCGGCAAGCGCAAGGCCGACGAGATGACGGCGCTTCGCACCATGATCGTCAGCCCCTACTGGAACAGCCCGCGCCCGCTGATCAGTCACCTGAAGAAGCACTTCCCGGATCTCGAGCTGAAGGCCGACGAGGTGACGTCATGATCAGCAAGAACAAGCTGGCCCAGATCCATATCGCCCGTCAGCAGCTCGGCCTCTCCGATGACGAGTACCGCGCCATCCTCGCCCGCACCGTGGGCGTGAGCAGCGCCAAGGAGCTGACGGACAGCAACGTCGGCCGGGTGCTCCACGAGTTCAAGCGGCTGGGCTGGAAGCCCAAGGCGCCCAAGCGCGCCGGCCGGCAGCCCAACACCCTGAACAGCGAGGAGATGCTGCAGAAGATCGAGGCGCAGCTGTGCGAGTTGGGTGCGTCCTGGGCCTATGCCGAGGCCATCGCCCGGCGCCAGACCGGCATCGCCAAGCTGGAGTGGCTGAAGACCGAGAAGCAATACCGCGGCGTGATCGCCGCCCTGGACGTCGAGCAGGAGAAGCGCGACCGGCTGGCGGCCATCGACCGCCACCTGGAGAAGACCGGCCAGACTCGCGACGCCTTCGCCGCCCAGTGCCAGCTGCCCCACGGCTGGGAGCGCAACCTGCTCACGCTGCGCGCCATCTGTGAAGGCCTCGAACGCCTCCGATAACCCCCGTTTAACCGCTGGAGAACCGATGGATATTCGCTGCCCCTGCTGCCACAGCCAGTTCAACCTGGAGCACGTCACCGAAGACGAGGCGCTGCGCGAGATGATGGCGCTGCTGGCCGACCTGCCGCGCGACGTCTCCCGGCCGCTGGTCGCCTACGTGGGGCTGTTCCGCGGCAAGACGCGGGCCACCGCCTACGAGCGGCAGCTGCGCCTGTCGCGGGAGGCGCTGGCCCTGGCCAGCGACACCAGCCTGGTCGGCGCGGCCATGTCCGAGACCGTCGAGGCGATTCGCGCCAAGCGCGAGAGCGGCCAGGACACCCGCCCGCTCAAGAACCACAACTACCTCAAGAGCGTGCTGACCTCGCTGGGTGCCCGCGCCGAGGCCAGTCAGGCGGTGGCCAGCGTCGAAGACGCCACGTCACGCAAGCCTTCCAGGGGCGTGATGCGTGCCCTCGAAGCAATGAACCGGGAGCGCCAATCATGAGCCGGACGCCTCAACCCATTCCGCAGTGGTTCCGTGACGAGATCTTCGACGGTCTGGGGCGGCTGCTGGTGCTGCGCCTCCCTGGCGCGCCCTGGGAGGAGGAAGCCGAGCACACCCAGAGATCCTGGACAGAAGCGTTGTGGGCCGCCCCCATCGGGTGGGATGCCGAACTCGACACGCATCGACTGCGTCAGGCCTTCACCCGTCTGGCCGGCCAGGTCAACCGCTGGCCGGCGCCTCGCCAACTGCTCGAACTGCTGCCGGACCGCCCGCAGCAGCCGCGCCTGGCCAAGCCGCCGATGAGCGAGGCGCAGCGTAAGAAGAACAAGGCTCGACTGCGCGAAATGATGACCGAGCTGGGCATTTCCTCACGCCGCAAGGAGAACCGCTGATGCTGGACGTTCGCGAGATCCAGGAGCTGCCGCAGTCGCTGACCGACGTGGCCGAGGCCATCGGCCTGGCGGCCACCCTGGCGTTGGTGGAGCATGCCGGCGGGGTGCGCATCTACGTGCCCGAGCGTCTGGGCGACGAGCACCGGCTGATCGACTGGCTGGGCCGCGAAGCGGCGGTCCGCCTGTCCGAGGCGCTGGCCATGGAGGAACTGGTGGTGCCGCGCTGCGCCGACGCCCTGCGCCGGGTGCGCAACCGCCAGATGCGCCTGGAGCGCGACCAGGGCGCCCGCCCCGCGGAGCTGGCCCTGCGCTACCGGCTCACCGAGCGCCAGGTCTACACCATCCTGTCCCGGGCCGACGACGAGGCCCGGGACCAGATCTCCCTGCTGTAAGCCCGGCTAGACCGCGCTGGCCGGGCGCGCTAACCTGCCTGCACTTCCCGCCCCGCGCCGCACCCCGCGGCATCCGCTGAAGCCCTTCGCCTGCATCTCACTTAGTCCCAGAAGGTACCGTCAGGTTTCACCGAGACCCGACGATCCCTACTGGAGACGGCCCCGATGTTCACCACCCTGATCGACAAGCTGCGCGCGCTGCCCTGGCTGCTGCTGGCCCTGATGGCCACCGCCGTGGTGGCATGGCTCGCCCCCTATCAGCTCGGCGTGCTGGTGTGGTCGTTGTCCAAGCTGGCCTTCGGCGCTTACCTGGGCTACTGGATCGACCGCACCATCTTCCACTACGCCCGCCCGCACGACTTCTTCCACATGGCCAATCGCCTGGCCGACCAGGATCTGCGCAACGGCGCCCGTCACCTGCGCCACCTGCGCCACCAGGCCAGCCTGGCGACCCTGCGCCGCGCGGCGGTGATGGCGGCCGCCATCCTGGCGCTGGGCCTGGGGGTCTGAGATGGCCGCCCACGGTGACAAGGCCCGGTCGCTCCTCGAGGAGGGGGAGCGGCTGGTCGCCGAGATCCACGCCCTGGAGGGCGAGCCGGCCCCGGGCCTGCGCCTGCTGACGCTCTACCTGCGCCTCGAGGACGTGGTGGCCCGCGTTCGCGCCCTGCAAGAGGAGGCGCCGTCATGACCACCAAGGAGCGCGGCGCCCTGGCGACGCTGGTGATCCTGCTGGCCATGGCCCTGCTGGCCGCCTGCGAGCGCGCCGCCGCCCAGGGCATCCCCGGCAACGCCGCCCACTACCAGCGCGAGCTGACGCGCATCGTGCAGCAGGAGTTCGGGCTGCCGGCGCCGGTGACGGTGCATGCCGCGCAGATCCACCAGGAGAGCGCCTGGCGCAGCGACGCCGAGAGCCCGGTGGGCGCCCAGGGGCTTTCCCAGTTCATGCCCTCGACCAGCGAGTGGATCGCCGAGATCTACCCCGACCTGGGCGAGGCCGCCCCCTATTCGCCCGCCTGGGCCATGCGCGCCCAGGCCCGCTACAACCGCTGGCACTGGCGCCGGCTGTCGAGCGCCGCCGATGGCTGCCAGCGCTGGGCCTTCGCCCTGAGCGCCTACAACGGCGGGCTGGGCTGGGTCTACCGCGACCAGCGCCTGGCCCGCGCGGCCGGCGACGATCCCGCCGTGTGGTGGGGCAGCGTCGAGCGCCACACCCGCCGCGCCGACTGGGCCGAGCGCGAGAACCGCCACTACGTGCGGCGCATCCTGCGCGAGCTGGTGCCGCGCTACGACCGCGCCGGCTGGCAAGGGGGCGAGCCATGTTCCTGAAGCTGTTCCGCCTGCTGCCCGGCCGCGTGTGGCTGATCGGCGCCCTGGTCGCTGCCGTGGTCGGTGGCTGGCTGTGGCACCAGACCGTGACCGCCCGGCTGGAGCTGGCCGTGACCGAGGCGCAGTTCGAGGCCGACTCGCTGCGCCGCGGGCGCGACGCCTGGCAGGCGCGCGCCAACCGCTACCGCGACGATCTGGTGACGGCGATCGCCGAGCAGGCCCATGCCGAGCGCGCCGTGCGCGAGCTGCAGGACAGCCTGGCCGAGGTCGACGAGCGCTACCGCGCCCTGCGTCAGCGCATCGCCCGGGCCCCGGCCGAGGACGACGGTCCGGTGGCCCCGGTGCTGCGCGACACCCTGGAGGCGCTGCCATGAGCCGCCACGCGCTCGTTGTGGCTGCCGGCATCATCGCAGCGGTCGGCATTGTCTGCTTTCCCGGTCGCGTCGCTCGATGGGCGGTACTGCCTTTACTGGCCCTGCTGCTGACCGCCTGCGCCAGCACGCCTGAGCCGCTGCCGGAGCCTCTGGCCACGCCGGTAGTATGCGCCCCGGGGCCGGGCATGACCGAAGACGAGGCCTCGCCGGACAAGCCGGCGGGGGAATACACCCAGCGCGACGTGGCGCGCTACGTGGCCGAGGTCCACCAGTGGGGCAGTCGGGGATGGACGAAACTGGCGCGCGTGCGCCAATGGAGCAGGGACTGTGTGGACCGAGCAGCAGTACGAGACGGCGGCCGCGCTGAGTGAGCGCGAGCGCGAGACCGCCCTGGAGGCGCATCGAGCGCGCATGGCCCGTGCCGAGCCATCGCCCGACGGGCGCTGCGAGGCGTGCGGGGAGTCGATCCCGGCGGCGCGGCTCGCCGCCTGGCCGACCGCGCGGCGCTGCGTGCCCTGCCAGGAAGATCACGACAAACGCCAATCACGCTACGCGAGGGAATGATGGGAGAAGCAATCGACTGGACGATGGCGCGCTTCCTGCTGGACGTGTCGCAGGTCGTCGGGCTGCTGGGCGTGTCGGCCTACGCCTGGTGGATCAACCGGCACCGCGCCACCGGCAAGGCCATCGAGCAGGCCAACGAGCGCATCGACGTGCTCGAGCGGCGCGTGGACGGCGTGGACCACGACCTGCGGCACCGGCCGAGCAGCGACGAGCTGCGCGACCTGTGGCGCAAGCTCGACGAGACCAACCAGGGGCTGGCCCACGCCGCCTCGACCAACGAAGCCCTGGGCAAGCAACTGAGCCTGGTACATCAACACCTGCTGGAGCAACGCAAATGAGCTATGAGCGCATCCTGACCGAGGACCGGCGCCTGCAGATGCTGCGCCTGCTGGAGCAATCCGCCGGCTACAGCGCCAACGCCATCCTGCTGGGCAACGCCCTGGAGGGCATGGGCCACGCCGTGAGCCAGGATCGCCTGGCCACCGACCTGGAGTGGCTGGCCGAGCAGGACCTGGTGGCCCTCGAGGAGATGGGCAGCGTGACCGTGGCCACCCTGACCGCCCGGGGTGGCGACGTGGCCGCCGGCCGCGCCCGCGTGCGTGGCGTCAAGCGTCCGATGCCGGGGGAGTAAGCCATGGCCCGCCGCAGCAGCGTCGCCAAGCTCGACCCGCGGATCCGCGAGAGCGTCGATCGCGCCATCCGCGACGGGCGAGCGACCATCGACCAGATCGTCGAGCAGCTCGACAACATGATGGGCGACGACGCGCCCAGCCGCAGCGCCGTGGGGCGTTACGTCAAGTCGGCCCGTCAGCAGATGCAGCGCTACCGCGAGGCCCAGGAGCTGGCCAAGGTCTGGGTGGGCAAGCTGGAGGAAGACCCGGACGGCGACGTCGGCCGCCTGCTGTCGGAGATGCTGCGCACCGTGGCCTTCCAGCAGCTGGCCAATGCCGGCGACGACGACGCCGAGATCAGCACCAAGGACATCATGTTCCTGGCCGGGGCGATCAAGGACCTGGCCAACGCCGACAAGGTGAGCATGGAGCGCGAGCTGCGCATCCGCAGCGAGGTGGCCAAGCAAGCCGCCGACAAGGCCGCCGAGGTGGCCAAGCGCGGCGGGCTTTCCAAGGACATGGTGGACGACCTGCGCCGCGAGCTGCTGGGCATCGCCAAGTAACCAATCAGGAGACGGGCCATGAGCAAGTCAGAGATCCAACAGGAGATTGCCGCCAAGGGCCAGACAGCACCGCGTGTTACGCCTGCTGACATCGAGGCCAGCATAGCCAGCGAGCACTACTTCACCGCCGCCGATGGTCGCGCCGGTGCGCTCGCTGCCGAGACATACGAGGGGCGCGAATCACCAGCCAACGACGACCATGATCTGGAGGCGCTGGGGCTTCTGACGTTCTGTGTCCTGGTCCTGCGCAACGGCTTCACCGTGACCGGCCAGTCAGCCTGTGCCAGCCCTGAGAACTTCGACCCGGCGATGGGCCGCAAGGTCGCCCGGGAAAACGCCGTCGAGGAGATCTGGCCCCTGGAAGGCTATTTGCTCAAGCAGAGGATGTCCGATAAATGACCGAGGTGCCCGCGAAGCTGCCGGCCACCCACGCCGCCGACGCCCCGCCGCCGGTGCTGCTGGACTACCAGCAGGCGTGGATCGCCGACGACAGCCAGCTGAAGGTCAGCGAGAAGTCGCGGCGTACCGGCCTGACCTGGGCCGAGGCCGCCGACGACGTGCTGATCGCCGCCGCCGCCACCGGGGCCGGCGGTCAGAACGTCTATTACATCGGCTATAACCAGGACATGGCCATCGAATACGTGGAGGCCTGCGGCATGTGGGCGCGGGCCTTCAACCACGCGGCCAGCGCCGTCGAGGAAGGGATCTGGGAAGACGACGGCGACGACAAGAACATCAAGACGTTCACCATCAAGTTCCCCGACAGCGGCCACCGCATCGTGGCGCTGTCGTCGCGGCCCGCCAACCTGCGCGGCAAGCAAGGCGTGGTGGTGATCGACGAGGCGGCCTTCCACGACAAGCTCGGCGAGCTGCTCAAGGCGGCCCTGGCGCTGCTGATCTGGGGCGGCAAGGTGCGCGTGATCAGCACCCACAACGGCGAGCGCAACCCCTTCAATGAGCTGATCAACGACATTCGCGCCGGCAAGCGCGCGGGCTCGGTGCAGCGCATCACCTTCCGGGAGGCGGTCGACCAGGGGCTCTATCGCCGGGTGTGCCTGCGCCTGGGCAAGGAATGGAGCGCCGAGGGCGAGCGCGAGTGGATGCGGGGCGTCTATGCCTTCTACGGCGACGCGGCCAGCGAGGAGCTGGACGTGGTCCCGTCCCAGGGCTCGGGCGCCTGGCTGTCCCGCGCACTGATCGAGGCGCGCATGGTCGACGGCCCGCCGGTGCTGCGCCTGCGCATGGACGACGACTTCAAGCACTGGCCGGTGCACCTGCGCGAGGCCGAGATCCGCGACTGGTGCGACCGCGAGCTGGGGCCGCTGCTGGCCTCGCTGCCGCCGGAGCTGCTGGTCTCGGTGGGCGAGGACTTCGGCCGGGTCTCGGACCTGACGGTGATCGTGCCGATGGTCACCGGCGCCGACCTGGGGCGGCGGGTGCCGTTCATCGTCGAACTGGGCAACATGCCCTTCGAGCAGCAGCGCCAGGTGCTGTTCTACCTTTGCGACCGGCTGGCGCGCTTCCACGTCGGCGCCCTGGACGCCCGGGGCAACGGCGCCTATCTGGCCGAGGTGGCCACCCAGCAGTACGGCGCGCGGATCCACGAGGTGCAGTTCACCGAGGCCTGGTACCGCGAGCACATGCCGCCGCTGAAGGCGGCGTTCGAGGACGGCGAGCTGGCGATCCCCAAGGACTCGCACCTGCTCGACGACCTGCGCGCCATCAAGCTGGTGGACGGCGTGGCCCGCCTGCCCAAGAGCACCGGCCAGCAGCAGCGCCACGGCGACGCCGCGATCGCCCTGGCGCTGGCCTACTACGCGACCCGCCAGGACGGCGTGGAAATCGACTTTCGCTCCACCGGCATCCAGCGCAGCGGCTACGAGGCCGGCCGCGTCCAGGGGGACGTGGGCTGGGGTGTCGTCGGGGGCGGCATGGACACAGGGGGATTCTAGATGGCGAGCGAAGCGCCGAAGCCGGAGATGCAGGAGGTCGCGTCCACGCTGGATGGGCGCGACATCACGCGCGGGTACGTCACGCCGCTGCAGCTGCTGCAGCCCACCGACAGCGTGCTGGCCACCCGGGGCGGTGGCGACCTGCGGCTCTACGAGGAGCTGCTGCGTGACGACCAGGTGAAGGCCACCTGGCAGCAGCGGCAGCTGGCGGTGGCGTCCGCCGAGTGGGAGGTGGAGGCCGGCGGCAACCGCCGCCAGGACAAGGCCGCCGCGGCCTTCCTGCGCGAGCAGCTGCAGTCGATCCGCTTCGACCGGGCCACCACCAACATGCTGCACGGCATCTTCTACGGCTACGCCGTGGCCGAATGCCTGTGGGGCCGCGAGGGGCGCTACGTCACCCTGGATGCGCTCAAGGTTCGCAACCGGCGGCGCTTCCGCTTCGACGGCGCGGGACGCCTGCGCCTGCTGACCGCCAACAGTCCGAATGGCGAGCTACTGCCGGAGCGCAAGTTCTGGCACTTCTCGACCGGCGCCGACCACGACGACGAGCCCTACGGCCAGGGCCTGGGGCACTGGCTGTACTGGCCGGTGTTCTTCAAGCGCAATGGCCTGCGCCTGTGGCTGGTGTTCCTGGACAAGTTCGGCCAGCCCACCGCCAAGGGCACATATCCCGGGTCGAGCACCGAGCCGCAGAAGCAGAAGCTGCTGCAGGCGCTGCAGGCGGTGCATTCCGACTCGGGGGTGATCGTGCCCGAGGGCATGCAGATCGAGCTGATCGAGGCCGCGCGCAGCGGTACCGGCGACTACACCTCGCTGTACGACCGCATGGACCGCGCGATCGCCAAGGTGATCCTGGGCCACACCGGCTCCAGCGAGAGCACCCCGGGCCGCCTGGGTGGCGAGGACATGGCCGGCGAGGTGCGCGACGACATCACCAAGGCCGACGCCGACGTGGTCTGCGAGAGCTTCAACCAGTCGGTGGCCAGGTGGTTGACCGAGTGGAACTTCCCCACCGCCAAGACGCCGCGCGTGTGGCGGCGCATGGGGCAGCCCGAGGATCTCAACAAGCTGGCCGAGCGCGACGAGCGCGTGTCGCGGCTGGGCTATCGCCCCAGCCTGCGCTACATCCAGGAGCGCTACGGCGACGGCTGGGAGGTCGACAACCGCCCACCCCAGCCGGCGGCGCCGGTGGGCTTCGCCGAGGGCGACGACAGCGCCAGGCGGCGCGGCGACATGATGGCCGACCGCCTGGAGCGCGAGGCCGAGCCCGCCTGGGGCGAGATGATGGAGCCGGTGCGTCGCCTGGTGGCCAATGCCTCGAGCCTGGCCGAGATCCGCGACGGCCTCGAGGCGCTGTATGCCGAGATGCCTAGCGAGCCGCTGGCCAAGGCGATGCAGCAGGCCATCGCCACCGCCGAGCTGTCCGGCCGGGCCGACGTCAGCGAGGGCGAGTGATGGCCGTCGAGTACCAGGATCTGCCGTTCGAGGAGGCCATCGCCTTCTTCCGCAACAAGGTCGACATGCCCAGCACGCGCTGGACCGACGTGTGGAAGGAGGCCCACGACAGCGCCTTCATGGTGGCGGGCGCGGCCAAGGCCGACCTGCTCAACGACCTGCGCGCGGCGGTCGACGAGGCGATCAGCCAGGGCACTACCCTGGAGACGTTCCGCGAGCGCTTCGACGAGACCGTGGCGCGCACCGGCTGGGAGTATCGCGGCGGGCGCGGCTGGCGCACCCGGGTGATCTACGAGACCAACCTGCGCACCGCCTACGCCGCCGGGCGTCATGCCCAGCTCACCGATCCCGACCTGCTCAGGGTGCGGCCCTACTGGCAGTACCTGCACGGCGGCAGCGCCGACCCGCGCGAGGAACACCTGAAGTGGGACCGCATGGTGCTGCGCGCCGACGATCCCTGGTGGAACGAGCACTACCCGCCCAACGGCTGGGGCTGCAGCTGCAAGGTGGTGGCCAAGGGGCCGGCCGACCTCGAGCGCATGGGCAAGGAAGGCCCCGACAATGCGCCCACGGTGACGCGCGAGCCCTGGCAGGACACCACCGGGGCGCGCCAGGAGGACGTGCCCCAGGGCGTGGATCCCGGCTTCAACTACCCGCCCGGCAAGAGCGTGGCCGCGCGCACCCGCGAGACCGTGGAGCGCAAGCGCAGCCAACTGCCCGACGCCCTGGCCACGGCGATGATGACCGAGATCCGCGCCGCGCTGCGCGAAGACCCCGACGATCTGGACTGAGACCTGGAGTAAGTCCCATGGCCGGTATCAAGCTGAACTACGACATCAACGACGAGCAGGTCGCCGAGATGCTGGGCCGCATGCGCGAGAACCTGGAGAACCTGCGCCCGGCGCTGCTGGAGATCGGCGAGCACCTGCAGGGCTCGGTGGAGGAGCGCTTTCGCACCGAGACCGACCCCGAGGGGCGGCCCTGGGAACCGCTGTCGGACTTCACCAAGGCCAACAAGCGCAACGACCAGATCCTGACCGAGAGCGGCGGCGCCGGCCTGCGCGGCTCGATCCACTACCGGGTGGGCCGCGACAGTCTCGAGCAGGGCACCAACAAGATCTATGGCGCCATCCACCAGCTGGGTGGCACCATCAAGGCCAAGGGCGGCGCACTGGCCATCGGCCGGCCCGGTGGCGCCTTCGCCCTGGTCAAGCAGGTGACCATCCCGGCGCGCCCCTACCTGGGCCTGTCCGACGAGGACCGCCAGGTGATCGACGAGATCCTCAGTCGGTATGCGCTGGGCGGTCAGGGCGGCGCCACCTAGAACGGCCTGTGAGGCCGCACAAGCGACGTTCGCTTTCCCCGCCCCCATGTTACGACTCGATTTTTTTACACGCGCCTGCGGCGATTTAAACAGGGTTTAAACAGCTTGCCCGTGGCGGCGGTCGCTGGTTATATGGGTTTCGCCCTCGCGGCCGCCGCTTTTCCTCCTCGCTCGACCCGCCGGCCCCCTCCGGCTTTCCGCTGAAGCCCTTCGCCTTACCGCCCGCCATGGCGCCCTCGATACTGGCCCCCACGAACACGGGAGGCCGCCATGCAGCGCATCGAGATTTTCCGGCCGGGCACGCACACCGATATGTCCGGCGAGACCATCGGATTCACCGAGCAGCAGCTGCGCGAGAGTGCCGCCGCCTACGATCCGGCGCTGCATGAAGCGCCCATCGTGGTGGGGCACCCGCGCCACGATCACCCCGCCTACGGCTGGGTGAAGTCCCTGGCATTCGCCGACACCCTGACCGCCGAGCCCGACCAGGTCGAGCCGCAGTTCGCCGAGCTGGTCGAGTCCGGCCGCTTCAAGAAGGTGTCGGCGAGCTTCTACCGCCCCGACTCCCCCGCCAATCCCAAGCCCGGCGTGTACTACCTGCGCCACGTGGGCTTCCTGGGCGCCCAGCCCCCGGCCATCAAGGGCCTGAAACAGATCGAGTTCGCCGACGGCGACACCGGCGTGGTGGAGCTGGAGTTCGGCGAGATCCGCGGCGGCATCCTGCAGCGGCTGTTCCGCGGCCTGCGCGACAAGCTGATCGCCGACGACGGCCTGGAGGCCGCCGACAAGGTGCTGCCCGACTGGGAGATCGAGCACCTGGAGGAGCGCGACGCGCCGAGCTATGGCGAGCGCCCCTCTCACCAACCGCCACACCCCAAGCCCACCCCGGAGGTGACCGACGTGGACAAGCAAGAACTGGAGCGCCGCGAGCGCGAGGCGGCCGAGCGCGAAAACCGGCTCAAGGCGCAGGAGGCCGCCTTCGCCGAGCGCGAACGCAAGGCGCAGGCCGAGGCCAGCGCCACCCTGGTCGACGACCTGGTGAAGCAAGGCCGCGTGCTGCCCAAGCACCGTGACGGCCTGGTGGCCTTCATGGCCAACCAGGACGCCGAGGAGGCCCTGGAGTTCGGCGAGGGCGACGACAAGGTGAAGACCACCGATCGCGCCTGGCTGGAAGGCTTCCTCAAGGAGCTGCCCGTGGCGGTGGACTATGCCGAGCGCGCCGGTGCCGGCGGCGAGGAAGCCGAGGGCGCCGGCTACCAGACCCCGGACGGCTACGGCGTGGACCCGGACAAGGCCCGCCTGCACGCCCGGGCGGTGGCCTACCAGGAGAAGAACGACTGCGACTACATCACGGCGGTCAACGCCGTGCAGCGCGGAGGTAACCAGGCATGAGCCAGAAGATCGTCGTACTCGCCCTCACCGTGACCGCCTCGGGGGCGGTCGCCGGGCATCGTTTCGTGGGCTTCGATGGCGTCCAGGTGGCCGCGTCCGGCGGCGACGCCATGGGCGTGTCCGGCCATGACGCCGTGGACGGCCAGGACCTGGCCCTCGATGTCATCGGCACCACCGTGGTCGAGACCGCCGGCGCCATCGCCGTGGGCGACGAGGTGGTCAGCGACGCCAGTGGCATGGCCATCACCAATCCCGGCGTGGGCGGCGAGGTCGTGCTGGCCCGCGCGCTCGACTCGGCGGCCGGCGCCGGTGAGTTCATCGAGGTGCTGCTGGCCCGCTAAACGGCCGGTAACCCGCTTTCAAGGAGACGTTAACCGATGGTCATGAACAACCAGCAAGTCCGGGTGATCGACCCGATCCTGTCCAACGTCGCCCAGGGGTATCGCCACCCCGAGCGCGTCGGCTTCGCCCTGTTCCCCCGCGTGCCCGTGAAGCAGCGCGGCGGGCAGATCATCGAGTTCGGGCGCGACTCGTTCAAGCGCTACAAGACGCGCCGCGCACCGGGCGCCAACACCAAGCGCGTGCAGTTCGGCTATGAAGGCAAGCCGTTCTCGCTGGTGCAGGACGCCCTGGAGGGCCAGGTGCCCTGGGAGCACATGCAGGACGCCAACCAGGTGCCCGGCATCGACCTGGGTACCCAGGCCACCAACGAGACCATGAACATCATGTCGCTCTCGCTGGAGATCGAGCAGGCCGAGCTGGCCACCAACCCGGCCAACTACAGCGTGAACAACAAGATCACCCTGTCGGGCACCGACCAGTGGACCGACGGCACCAGCGACCCGGCGAAGCAGATCCGCGAGTACCGCGAGGCGGTGCGCTCGATCATCGGCGTGCGGCCCAACACGCTGGAGATCCCGGCGGCCGGCTTCAACGCCCTGTGCGAGCACCCCAAGATCCTGGAGCGCTTCAAGTACACCAGCTCCGACTCGATCACCGCCGAGATGCTGGCCCGGCTGTTCAACCTGCGCCGCATCGTGATCGGCGAGGCGGTGTACATGAACGAGGGCAGCGACCAGATGGTGGACGCCTGGGGCAATGCCGCGGTGCTGGCCTACGTGCCCGAGCAGGTCAGCTCCCGGGCCGAGCCCTCCTTCGGCTACACCTACACCCTCGAGGGGCACCCGATCGTCGAGGAGCCCTACAACGAGCGCAACGCCAAGAGCTGGATCTACCCGGTGACCTACGAGCGCGCCCCGGTGCTCTCCGGCATCGAGTCCGGCTTCCTGATCCAGGACGTCGCCGCCCAGTCGTAAGCCCATGCACCCGGCCCGCCGACCGGCGGGCCGGCACGCCACGAGGTGAGCCATGAAGTATCCGGTACGTGAACCCCTGCGCCACAACGGCAAGACCCACCGCCCGCCCGGCGAGGTCGAGCTGGACCCCAAGGAAGACGCCGCCGAGATCGAGCACCTGACCCGCAAGGGCGTGATCGGCGCACCGGGTGACGCCGACGAGGCGGACGCCCAGGACCAGGCCAAGGACGACGAGGCGGCCACCGCCAACGCCGATGACGCCACCCCCGAGCAGGACGGCGAGAGCGCTGCGAAGGATGACGGGGCCGAGGCAGGCGACAAGACGGCCAGCAAGCCCGCGTCGCGCCGGACCGCCGGCAAGACCACCAAGGCGAAGGAGTAACGGGCCATGTACGCCAGCGTTGCCGACCTCGTCGAGCGTTTCGGCGAGACCGAGATCATCCAGCTGACCGACCTCGAGCACACGGGCGCCATCGACACCGCCGTGGCCGAGCGTGCCCTGGAGGACGCCAGCGTCGAGATCGACGGCTTCCTGGCGGCCCGCTACCGGCTGCCGGTGACGGACACGCCGCGGCTGCTGTCGCTGCTGTGCACCGACATCGCCCGCTACCGGCTGCAGCAGCCGGTGGCCACCGACCAGGCTCGGCAGCGCTACGAGGATGCCATCGCCCGGCTGAAGGCCGTGGCCCGGGGCGAGATCAACCTGCCCCTGGCCTCGCCGCCTCCGGCCAATGCCGCCCCGGCCACCACCGGCGGTGGGCGCCGGGTATTCGATGACGACGCACTGAGGGGCTACTGATGATCGCCGAGGCAGAAGACGCCATCGTCGCGGCCTGCCAGGAGGTGCTGGGGACCACCGTGCGCACCGTCGACGTGCTGCCCGGCCCCTGGGACCAGGACGCGTTGACCCTGGCCTTTCGCTCCATGCCGGGGGTGTGGGTCTACTTCGACGGTGGCCAGCCCGGCAAGGGCCAGCGGGGCGATCGCCTGAACGCCAGCTTCCTGGTCTACGCCGTCACCAGCCACGCCAGCGGCGGCCGCGCACGCCAGCGCGGCGACACCCGGGAGATCGGCGCCTACGAGATCGTCGAGCGCGTGATGCCTCGTCTGGGCGGGGCCAAGGTGGCCGACCTCGGCTCCCTGATGCCCCAGGGGCTGCGCGTGCTGACCCCGGCCAGCGCCCAGCGCAAGGGCGTGGCCGTCTACGAGATGGCCTTCTCCCTGGAGATGGGCTTCCCGTTCGTCCGCGATGCCGCCGACCTGGCCGACTTCGCCACCTTCCACGGCACCCATCACGTCGGCGATGGCCCCGACACCGAGAGCCATCTCGAGCTACCCACGGAGGACTCACCGTGACCGACAACAACCGCCAGCGTTACGTCAAGCCGGCCCGCCAGGGCCTGGTGGTGCGCCAACCGCACAACGCCCGCCCGCTGCCCGCCGAGGGCGCCTGGGTGGCATGGAACAGCTACTGGATGCGCCGCATGGCGGAAGGCTCGGTGGTCAAGGGCACGCCGCCCAAGCCCGCCAAGCGCACGCCGGCCAAGGCCGCCAGCCAGCCCCAGGAGGACTAACCGATGACCGTCAGCTCCACCGTCTTCAACCAGATCCCGTCGGCGCTGCGCGTGCCCGGCTGGTACATCGAGTTCGACAACCGCCTCGCCGGCAACAGCGTCTTCATGGGCAAGCTGCTGGTGCTCGGCCAGATGCTGACCGGCGGCACCGCCACCGCCGGCCAGGCCGTGCGCGTGACCAACCCGGAGCAGGCCGACGGCCTGTTCGGCCGCGGCTCGATGCTCGCGGAGATGATGCGCGCCATCAAGGACGTCGACATCTACACCGAGACCTGGGCCATCCCGCTGGAGGACGACGCCGCCGCCACGGCCGCCGCCGGCAAGATCGCCGTCACCTCCGGGGCCAGCGAGACCCGCCCCCTGGCGCTCTACGTCGCCGGCTACCGCGTGTGGGTCGAGCTGACCGCCGGCGGCACCCCGGAGGACGCCGCCCAGGCCATCGCCGACGCCATCAACGCCGAGGACCGCATGCCGGTGACCGCCGCCGTGAACGGCACCACCGCCAGCGAGGTCGACCTGACCTGCCGCTGGAAGGGCGAGACCGGCAACGACATCGACCTGCGCGACAGCGTGAAGGGCGAGCCGCGCCCCCAGGGCGTGGTGCTGAGCTACACCCCGCCCACCGGCGGCGCCGCCAACCCGGATCTCTCCACCGCGATCGCCGGCATGGGCAGCGAGTGGTGGAACTGGGTCGCGCTGCCCTACACCGACACCACCAGCCTGGAGGCCATCGAGGGCGAGCTGGCCGACCGCTACGGCCCCATGCGCCAGATCGGCGGCCGCGCCTTCGCCGCCTTCCGCGGCACCCACAGCGAGACCGCGACCCTCGGCAACGGCCGCAACTCGCCCCACGTCAGCGTCATGGGCACCGGCCCGGCGGTGTCGCCGACCTGGCTGTGGGCGGCCACCGACGCCATCGTCGGCGCCGCCGCGCTGGCCAACGATCCGGCCCGCCCGCTGCAGACCCTGGCACTGCCCGGGCTGATCGGCCCCGCCGAGAGCGATCGCTGGACCGACGACGAGCGCAACCTGCTGCTGTTCGACGGCATCGCCACCTACACCGTGGCCAGCGACGGCACCGTGCGCATCGAGCGCCAGATCACCACCTACCAGGAGAACGCCGCCGGCATCGCCGACGACAGCTACCTGGACATCAACACCCCGGAGACCCTGGAGCGGATCCGCTTCGAGCAGATCTCGCTGTTCGCCCAGAAGTACCCGCGCCACAAGCTGGCGGCCGACGAGGACCGTGAGTTCTACGACCCCAGCCAGCCGATCATGACCCCCAAGGTGGCCAAGACCGAGCTGCTCAACCTCTACGAGCTGACGCTGATGGGCGCCTACGGCTGGGTGCGCGACTACGAGGGCTACGCCGAGAGCCTGCAGGCCAATATCGACCCCGACGATCCCAGCCGGCTGAACGTGATCGACCAGCCGATGCTGATCGGCCAGTACCGCGTGCATGCCCAGCAGACCCAGTTCCGTCGCTGAGGGATAAGCGGCGGATAACCACCCGTTAACAGGAGGACAACTCCCCATGAGCGGAAAGATCACCGGGCGCGCCACCATCCGAGTGAACGGCCAGGAATTCCCCAGCGAGCGCGGCGCCACCCTCAACCCGGGCGGCGTCAACCGGGCCACCAAGATGGCCGGTACCCGCGTCTACTACAACGAGGAGCCGGTCGCCCCGACCCTGCAGTGCACCGTGCTGCACACCGAGGAGATGGACCTGGTCGAGATCGGCAAGATCGTCGGGGCCACGGTGCTGTTCGAGGCCGACAACGGCCAGGACTACATGCTCACCGGCGGCTTCGTCACCGAACCGCCCGCGCTCAACAGCAGCGAGGGCACCTTTCCCCTGAACATGGCAGCTCGCACCTGCCGGAGGGTCTAACCGATGGACGACAACCTCGACACCCTGCGCGACCAGATCGACGGCATCGAGCTGACCGACGAGGAGCGCGCACGCCTCGACGACCAGGGCGACGCCCTGGTCATCACCCTCGAGGAGCCGCTGGTCTACACGCACAGCAAGCTCGACGACGGCCCGCGCACCCTCGAGGCGCTGACCCTGCCCAAGCGGGTCAAGGGCAAGCACCTGAAGAAGATGGACCAGGCCAGCGGCGAGATCGGCAAGGGCCTGGCCCTGGTCGCCGCCCTGGCCGGCCTGCCGGCCCACGCCATGGACGAGCTCGATGCCCGCGACATGGACCTGTGCCTGGTGGCCATCGAGCCTTTTTTGCCCAAGCGCCGCAAGACTGGGCGTCGCTGATCCGCGCGGTCGCCGTCACCTTCACCGGCTTCAACCCGGTAGAGCTGCTCGAGCTCGACGTCGACGACCTGGTCTGGTGGTACCACCAGGCCGCAACCCTGGCCGAGGAGGTCAAGCAACATGGCCAACATGGCGACTAGCATCGTCCTGGAGCTGGTGGACCGGGTGACCCGCCCGGTGCGCCGCGTCCAGCAGGCGTTGGCCGGCCTCGGCCGCCGGGCCGGGCTCGACCGCCTGGGCGCCTCCGCGCGCCGGGCCAATGCCGCCATCGGCACCACCATCGAGCGGGCCAAGGGCCTCGGCGAGCGCATGCTGTGGATGGGCGGGCTCGCCGCCGGGGCGGTGTGGGGCGTGGAGCGGCTGGTCTCCGGCGTCACCGACGTCGGTACCGCCGTCCAGGAGAGCGCCGAGCGGCTGAGCGTGGGCACCACCTGGCTGCAGGAATGGCAGGCCGTGGGCAGGAAGTTCGGCGTGGGCAACGACGCCCTGGTCGACGGCCTGAAGGAACTCAGCATGCGCGCCGACGAGTTCGTGATGACGGCCGGCGGCCCCGCCGCCGAGGCCTTCGGGCGGCTGGGGATCGGCGTGGAGGAGCTGCGCAAGACGGGTGGCGACACCGCCGCCATGTTCGACCTGGTGCGCTCGCGCCTGGGGAGCCTGGAGAACGACGCCGCCCGCCAGCGGGTGATGGACGAGATCTTCGGTGGCCAGGGGGCCGAGCAGATGGTGGCCATGCTGGGCGCCACCCGCGAGGAGGTCGAGGCCATCATGCGGGCCGCCCGCGAGCGCGGCGAGATCCTGACCCCCGAGGAGATCGAGAACTCCCGCGAGTACACCCGCCAGATGGGCAGCCTGCGTCAGTCGCTGTTCGGCATCCAGCGCACCGTGGTGGGCGACCTGCTGCCCGCCATCACCGACTGGATGGACCGCATGAGTGAGCTGGCCAGCGTCAATCGCGAGGCGGTGAGCGAGCGCATCCTGGAGGGCATTCGCGAGACCTGGCGCGGCATCCGGCTGATCGGCGGCGCCGCGTCCTGGGCGGCCGATCGGGTCGGGGGCTTCGGCAACCTGATCGCCATCCTGGCCGGGGTCTTGGCGGGGCGCTTCCTGCTGTCAGTGGCTCAGTCAGTGATGGCCCTGCTGGGCTTCGGGAAGCAGCTGGCTCTGTTTGCGGTGCGGTCGGCCACTATGGCCATCCGAGGGATCGTGGCACTCACCAGAGTGCTGCTGGTGTTCGCAGCCAGAGGGGTGGGCATGGCGGCCACGGGCCTGGTCGCCCTGACCCGAGGACTGCTGGGCGTGGCGGCGCGGGCGGTACCGGCGGCGATCGCCGGCATTCGAGCGCTGTCGCTGGCCATGCTGACCACCCCGGTCGGCTGGATCATCACCGGCATCGCGGCGGTGGCCGGCGCGGCCTACCTGATCTATCGCAATTGGGACGGCATCGCCGCCTGGTTCGGTGGCCTCTGGGACGACATCACGGCCTGGTTCGACCAGGGCATCGGCGGAATCATGCGCGACCTGGCCAGCTGGAGCCCGGCGGGGCTGCTGCTGCGCGCCATCGACGAGGTGTTCGAGCTGTTCGGCGCGCGCCCGCTCTCGGAGACCGGCGCCGAATGGATCGGCACCCTGGTGGACGGGGTGTCGTCGAGCTGGCAGGCCATCACCACCTGGGCCAACGAGCGCCTCGAGGCGCTGGGCGAGATCTTCGGCGGCTTCGACCTGGCCGAGATCGGCGGCGCCTGGATCGACGGCCTCAAGGCCGGCATCGGCGAGCAGTGGGAGGGGCTGACCGGCTGGCTGCGCGGCAAGCTCGACAGCCTGACCGGCTGGATGCCCGACTGGGCCCGGGAGGGGCTGGGCATCGAGACGCCCAGCGTGCCGCAGCCCAGTGCGCCCCAGGCCGGCGCGGCCGTGGGCAGCGGCACCCCGATGCCGGCACAGGGCGCCGCGCGCGCCGAGGTCGGCGGCGAGCTGCGCATCATCGTGGACGGTGAGGGCCGGCCCCGGGTCGCCGAGGCGACGCCCCGGGGCGGCATGGGCTTCGACGTGGAGTCGGGTCTGCTGGGGGTGATGCCGTGAGGTTAAGACTTGCGTGGAAGGTCGTCGGCGTTGGCCTGCTTTTCGTGGGCTGCGTCTTTGACCCACTGGTTATAGCCGGCACCGGCAAGAACGAACCAGATGCCCAGATACACGCCCCAGTGCATATCGGGTATCCACCAGTAGACGCCGCCTGTCAGCAGCGCGCTGACCACGATCGCCGCGACCATGATCTTGTCCGTCGTTTTCATGGGTATATCCCTTCCATCAGTTCCAAGCGTACCCAAGGGAGCCTAGCACATGAGCTGGCGTGATCGACTCGACCCCGAGCTGCGCGGCAGCTTCCGCGGCGTGGACTTCCACGTGGCCAGCGCCGACGCCCAGGGCGGCCGCCGCTGGCTGGTGCACGAGTACCCGCGCCGCGACCGGCCCTACAGCGAGGACATGGGCCGCCGCGCCAAGGAGTGGCGGCTGGAGCTGTTCGTCGCCGGCGACGACTACGACCGCGAGCGCGACGCCCTGATCAAGGCCCTGGACGCCCCGGGTGCGGCCACCCTGGTGCACCCGTACCTGGGCACCTTCTCGGCGGTGGCCAGCGACGTGCGCTGGCGGGAAAGCACCCGCCAGGGTGGCGTCTGCACCTTCCAGGTCACCTTCAGCGAGAGCGGCGAGGAGGCCTACCCGGCCACCAGCCTCGACACCCGGCGCGAGCTGTCGCTGGCGGCGGACGCCGCCGAGGCCTCGCTGCTCGAGGACTTCACCGACCAGTGGAGCGTCCAGGGGCTGCAGGGCTGGTCGCTGGTGGCGGTGGAGCGCGACCTGCTCGCCGTGATGGGCGACCTCGAGCAGATGGTGGGCGACGTCGCCGACGAGATCACCGACGTCATCCGCGCCCCCGAGGATCTCGCCGACACCGTCCTGGGCGGCTACGCGCGCCTGCGCAACGCCGTGATGCGCCCGATCACCGCCCTGGACCTCTACAGCGGCAGCAGCCGGCTGGGCAGCCCGGCCACCGATGGCACCGGCCGCGTGCGCCTGAGCCCCGGCACCCCGGTGCGGGCGGCCCGGGTGCTGCGCGAGCTCGGCACCAGCGGCCGCAACGTCGAGATCCCCATCGCCGACACCCCGGAGCGCCGCCAGCGCGGCCGCAACACCATCGCCGCCCAGCGCCTCAGCGGCCGGGCCGCCGCCGTCACCGCCGCGCGCCTGGTCGCCGACACCGACTGGATCAGCCGCCAGGACGCCGAGGACGCTGGCGGCCAGGTGCTGGCCCTGATCGACGAGCTGACCATCGCCCAGGGCGACGCCACCATCGACGCCTCAGGCGGCGAGTCGACCACCGCCGCCAGCGTGCGCGAGCCGATCAGCGACGCCGTCTATGCCGCCCTGGTGGCACTGCGCGTGGCGGTCTCCGAGGACCTGCGCACCCGCGCCACCGCGCTGCCCGGCATGACCACCCACACCCCGCAGGTGAACACCCCGGCGCTGGTGCTGGCCCATCGCCTCTACGGCGACGCCACCCGCGCCGACGAGATCGCTGTGCGCAACAACGTCCCACGCCCCGGCGCCCTGCGCGGCGGCATTCCCCTGGAGGTGCTGAGTGATTGAGCCCACCGACCGCCCGCCGGTCGTCCTGCAGATCGGCAGCCAGCGCCACCAGGGCTGGCAGAGCGTGCGCATCCGCCTGAGCCTCGACCAGGTCGCCGACGACTTCGAGCTGGGCCTGACCGAGCGCTGGAGCGAGGCCGGCCAGGTGCGGCCGGTGACGCCCGGCGAGGCCTGCACCGTCGCCGTGGGCGACGAGCTCGTGGTGACCGGCTACCTGGACGAGGTGCTGCCGGACTACGACGCCGAGCGCCACAGCATCACCGCCCGGGGCCGCAGCCGCGCCGCCGACCTGGTCGACTGCAGCGGCATCGACCAGCGCTTCGACGGCCGCACCCTGGTGCAGATCGCCCGCGCCCTGGCCGAGCCCTACGGCATCGAGGTGATCGACCGCATCGGGGCTAGCCGCCCGCTGCGTGCCTTCGCCCTCGAGGACGGCCAGCCCATCGCCGAGGCCCTGGAGCGCGCCGCCCAGATCCGCGGCGCGCGCATCGTCAGCGACGCCGAGGGCCGGCTGCTGATCGTGCATGCCGTGCAGCGCGAGATCCGCACGCCGCTGGTGCTGGGCAGCAACATCCGCGCCGGCCGTGGCCAGTTCAGCGACCGCGACCGCTTCAACGAGTACGTCGTCGAGGGGCAGACCCCGGGCGACGACAGCTGGCACGGCGAGGCGGCGGCCAGTCCGCGCGCCCGCGCCCAGGATCCCCGCGTGCGCGCCCCGCGCCGCACCCTGATCGTCAGCGACACCCCGGCCGATCCCGCCGACTGCCAGGCCCGCGCCGAGCTGGAGGCCCGCCGCCGCTGGGCCCAGGGGCGCGGCATCACCTACACCGTCGGCACCTGGCGCCACGAGCAGGGCGTCTGGCGCCCGGGCGACCTGGTGCCGGTGCGCGATCCCTACCTGGGCCTGGACGAACGCCTGCTGGTCAGCGAGGTGCAGCTGCTCGAGGACGACCAGGGCCGCCGCGCCGAGCTGCGCGTCGCACCCCCGGCCGCCTTCGAGCCGGTGCCGGTACCCGAACCCAAGCCCGAGGCCTCCTCGAGCGGCACGACCGGCAGCCCCGCCGGCTGGGGGTGGTGATGGCCGATCAACGACGCGCCTGGCAGCGCCTGGCCGGCCCGCTGTGGCGGCGCATCCGCCTGCTGGTCAGCCGCGGGGTGCTCAAGCTGGTCGACGACTCGCTGAAGCTCCAGGGCGTGCAGGTCACGCTGCTGGGCGGCGAGCCCGCCCAGGCCGAGCGCTTCCAGCAGTACGGCATCACCAGCCACCCGCACCCCGGCGCCGAGGCCGTGGTGGCCGCCGTGGGCGGCGCCCGGGCCCACCTGGTTGCACTGGCGGTGGACGACCGCCGCTACCGCCTCAAGGGCCTCGCCCGGGGCGAGATGGCCATCTACGACGACCAGGGCCAGAAGGTCCACTTGACCCGCAGCGGCATCGTGATCGACGGCGTCGGCAAGCCGGTGAACTTCGTCAACTGCCCGGACGTGTACATGGACGGCAACCTGCGCGTCACCGGCGACGTCTACGACGGCGTCAGCTCCATGCAGGGGATGCGTGACATCTACAACGATCACGACCACGCCGAGAACGACAGTGGCGGGCCTACCGATCCGCCCAACCAGGGGATGAACTGATGGACATCGCGCTGCGCTACGACCCCGCCGAGCAGTGGTACGACCTCGCCCTCGAGGACGGCGACCTGGCCACCGACGAGGGCCTGCACACCGCCGTGGTGCTCTCGCTGTTCACCGATCGGCGCGCGCTCGAGGCCGACCGCCTGCCCGATGGCGTCGGCGACCGGCGCGGCTGGTGGGCCGATGCCTACCACCCGCGCCCCCACGGCTCGCGGCTGTGGCTGCTGAGCCGCGAGAAAGAGGAGGACAGCGTGCTGCGCCGGGCCAAGGAATACGCCGAGGAGGCCCTGGCCTGGATCGTCGAGGACCGCATCGCCGAGGAGGTCACGGTCGAGGCCAGCCACCTGCGCCGGGGCGTGCTTCAGCTGCGCATCCAGATCCGGCGCGGCGGCGAGGCGACGCTGGATCGCCAATACGAGTACGTCTGGCAGAACGCCGCGTGATCAAGGGATGAGCGGAGGGATAAATGGCGTTTAAACGACCCACATTGGCGGAGCTGCTGAACCGCATCGACCAGGACCTGGTGTCCCGGCTGCCCGGCGCCCAGGCGGCCCTGGCCACGCGCCTGACCAAGGATCTGGCCACCGGCCAGGCCGGGGCGGTGCACGGCCTCTACGGCTACCTGCAGTGGCTGGAGAAGCAGCTTTTCCCCGAGACCTGCGACGACGAGAACCTCTACCTGCACAGCGCCGGCGTGCCGCGCCGCGCGGCCGCCACGGCCACCGGCCCGGTGGACTTCACCGGCGACGAGGGCGCGGTGATCGTCGAGGGCACCCGGCTGCAGGTCGACGACCAGGAATACGCCACCACCGAGGAGGTGAGCATCGCCGGTGGGGTGGCCACCGCCCAGGTCGAGGCCGTGGAGGCCGGCCTGGCCGGCAACCAGTCGGCCGGTACCCAGCTCAACCTGGTGTCGCCGGTGGCCGGCGTCAACAGCGCCGCCACCGTGGGTGCCGACGGGCTCGCCGGCGGCGTCGACCTGGAGGCCTTCGCCGCCTGGCGCGACCGCATCATGCTGCGCCGGGCGCGGGTGCCCCGGGGCGGTGCCGAGGGCGACTGGGAAGGCTGGGCGCTCGAGGTCGCGGGCGTGACCCGCGCCTGGGAGGATCCGCTGGGCATGGGCGCCGGCACCGTCGTGCTGCGCATCATGGCCGACGACGCCCCGGACGGCCCGCTGCCGTCCCAGCAGCTGCTCGACGCCGTCTTCGACCACGTCACCACCAAGAAGAACGTGACCGCCCACCTCTACGTGATCGCGCCCACCGGCGTGGCCTTCGCGCCGCAGCTCTCGGTGGTGCCCGACACCGCCGAGGTGCGCGCCGCGGTGGCCACCAACCTCCAGGACCTGGTCGAGCGTGAAGGCGAGCCCGGCGGCACCCTGCTGATCACCCGCATCCGCCACGCCATCAGCACCGCAGCCGGCGTCGAGGACTATGACCTGCAGTCGCCCAGCGCCAACGTCACCTATGCCACCGGCGAGCTGCCGCTGTGGGGAGGCGCCACGTGGATCACCTGAGCGCCGACACCTACCGCCAGCTGCTGTTCAGCCTGCTGCCGCCCGGCCGCATCTGGCCCACCGCGCCGGAGAGCCGCCTGCAGCGGCTGCTGGAGGGCGAGGCCCAGGAGCTGGAGCGGGTCGACCGCCGCGCCCTCGAGCTGCTCGCCGAGGCCGATCCGCGCCAGGCGCTCTACCTGTTCGAGGAGTGGGAAGCCAGCTACAGCCTGCCCAGCGCCTGCGCGCCGGCCGACCAGTCCATCGCCGACCGCCGCGCCGCCCTGGTCGGGCGCATCGTCGGCCAGGGCGGCATGCGTGCCGCCGACTACATCGAGCTGGCCGACGGCCTCGGCTACCAAGGCGCCACCGTGGAGGAGTTCCGCGAGGCCACCGTCGAGGTCGACACCGCCACCGGCCACACCGGCGCCGTGATCGGCGACGACCTCAACGGCGAGGACTGGGACTGGACCTGGCGCATCACCTTGCCCAGCGACGTGATCCGCCAGTCCGTCATCAACGAAGCCCAGATCGGCGACCCCCTGCGCAGCTGGGGCGACGAGCTGGTCGAGTGCTCGCTGCGCCACGCCGCACCGAGCTGGCTCATTCTGCAAATCGGCTATCAAGCCTAGAGGAGACGCACCGTGGAAAAGGTAGGAGCCTTTACCGAGCGGGCCACCACCGAGGGCGAATGGCGCCCCGGCAACCCCTCAACCGGCCAGCAGGCCACCCCCATGCTGGCCGACTGGTTCAACATGCTGCAGCGGGAGCTGCTCGCGGTGCTCGCCGATGCGGGCATCACCCCCGATGTGGCGGACGAGGCCCAGTTGCTCGCGGCGATCCGTGGCCTGGCCGCCACCACCACCCAGAAGGGCACCGTCGAGAAGGCCACCACCGCCGAGGCCAAAGCAGGGGCCGCCAACAAATACCCAGACGCGGCGGGGGTGCATGAGGCTTTCAATCAGCACGGTCTGGGGGCATTCGCGCCGGACATCTCTGATGGCAGCGTCGATGAAAAGTTATACGGCGGCTGGTGGACAGTGAGAGCGGGGACCGGCGGTGTAGACCCATTCCAGACATACCGTCTACTGGTGCTTCCGCATGATAATCTTGGCGCCGGCGCTCAGTTAGCTATTTCAGTAGATGGCTTATTTAAATTTCGATCCAGGGAGGGTAGTGCCTGGGGAGCGTGGAGGGAGATTTTCCATAACGCCAATCAACTGGCGCTTGGCACGACGCCGGATTCTGGCCGTCAGGCGCTGCAGCTGAGCACGTTGCAATTTGCTGATTATGATGCAAATCGCACCTACACCACCGGCGAGGTGGTGCGCGGCAGCGATGGCCAGTTCTACGAATTCTACGACCGCGATCAGGCCGGCACCGTCCAGGGCGTCGACCCCACCAACGCCGCCAACCGCCCGCACGTCTGGATGGCGTGGGACGGCGTCAAGCCGGGCTCCACCATCGAGTGGCGCAGCGAGACCCTACCAGAGGGCTACGTCGAGAACGACGGCGCCGAGATCAGCCGCGCCGACTACCGGCGCGTGTTCGCGGCGCACGGTACGACGCATGGCGCGGGGGATGGCAGCACGACGTTTCTGCTGCCGGATGACAGGGGCGAGTTCAAACGTGGCTGGGATAACGGCCGCGGGGTCGATGCAGGGAGGACGCTGGCCGGGCATCAGATGGACCAGATGCAGCAGATTACGGGCAGCATCAGCAATTTAAATGCTAACGACCACGACGGTAACGCAGTAACAACGGGGGCTCTCAGCGTAATACTGAGCAGCACCGCAGGGTCAGCGTTTGCATCGAGTGAGGCCCGAGTAGAAAGCATTTTGCTGGATTCTGCCGACTCTCCCGACGCTCGGACTGGCGATAGCACATATCCCCGCAACAACGCCGTCATCTATCTGACCAAAATCTGAGGAGCCGAGCATGCGTATCTACGACATCAATCTCGCCGACGGCACCGTGATCGACCCGGCAGGCCGCGAAGCGCCCCTGGATCCCATGCGCCGCGAGCCGCGCATTCCGGCCGGCGCGACCAGCATCGAGCCGCCGGCTACCGGCGAGCGAGAGGCCGCCCGCTGGGCGGGCGACGCCTGGGAAGTGGTGGCCGACTGGCGCGGCCATGTCTACTGGCTCGCCGATGGCAGCCGCCACGAGATTGCCGAGCTCGGCGTCGAGCCGCCGGCCGAGGCACTGGACGAGGCCCCGCCCGAGCCCCTCGGGGATCTCGCCGCCCGGAAGCGCGATGACCTCGAGGCCGGCCGCAAGGCGTCGGAGCAGGCGGGCATCACCTACAACGGCATCCGCTACGCCGGCGATCCCAGCAACCGCCAGGCGCTGATGGAGGCCCTGGACCTCGCCGACACCACCGGCCAGACCACCTTCGCGAGCTGGAAGGACAGCGACGGCCTTTTCCACGCCGACCACCCAGTCAGCGACGTCCGCCAGGCGCTGCTCGACATCGCCACCCGCCGCGGCCAGCTGATCGCCCGCGAAGGCGAACTCAACGCCCAGATCGACACCGCCCTGGCCGCCGAAGACCGCGCGGCCCTGGAAGCGGTGGAGTGGTCGGAGACGTAGGGGCAGGGAATCACCGTGATTCCCAAGGCTCGCTGGCTCTGGTTAGATGGATGAGCATTCACTGATACCCAGGAGGGACCCATGGAGATCACCGTCGGCGAGCTGAAGCGGATGCTGGAGATCCATAACGACGATGATGTGCTCAGCTTCTGTGGCTTGGACTTCTACCGCTTGAAGCGTCGTGGCCCGAAGCTCGTACAGGTGGAGTTCGACCAGCAGGTCACCACCGATGATGAAGGCCGGGTGATCATCGACGACTGAGCCCGTCAGAACCCCCTAGTAAGCAACGAATAACGGCCGGTTAACCCCGGCCGTTTTCATGTCCCATACCTTGTGGCTCAATGTCTCAATTTATGCGGCGCGCTACACTCACGCCTCACGCCTCACGCCTCACGCCTCACGCCTCACGCCTCACGCCTCACGCCTCGCCCGAGCCCGGCGAGCGATAGGCCTCGACCAGGGTGGCCGGATCCGCCTCGCCGTGCCCGCGAGCGGCATGACCGCGCATCAGCTGGGCGGCCAGCGCCCCGGTCAGCCGTGCGAAGTCTCAACGAGGTCCACTGTTGATGGGCAGGTCCAGATGGGGAATGCCTGAATCAGGACGTGAATAGCGCCCGGCCTGGAACGGCCGGGCAGGCGGGATCAGGCTGCCTTGTTGCGACGGCGCTGGCGATACTGGTCGGCGACCACGGCGGCCACGATGATGGCGCCCTTGACGATGTCCTGGTAGTAGGCATCGACGCCAAGGAAGGTGAAGCCTGAAAGCATGACGCCGAGGATCAGGGCGCCGATCACTGTGCCGGTGACGCGGCCGTAGCCGCCGGCCAGGCTGGTGCCGCCGATGACGGCTGCAGCGATAGCGTCGAGTTCGTACATCAGGCCCATGCCGGCTTGGCCGGTTCCTGCGCGTGCCGAGGCCACGACGCCGGCCAGGCCGGCCAGCAAGCCGCCGATGGCGTAGACCAGCACCAGGTGGCGCCGCACGTTGATGCCGGACACCCGGGCCGCCTGGGGGTTGGCGCCGATGGCGTAGGTATACTTGCCGTAGCGGGTGTATTTGAGGGCGATGTGGAAGATCACGGCGACCGCGAGAAAGATGATCACCGGATTGGCGCCGGAGCCGATCCAGGTGAACTGCTCGGTCAACATGCTGACCGGCTGGCCGTCGGTATAGGCCCGGGCCAGGCCGCGGGCGCTGACCATCATTCCGAGGGTGGCGATGAAGGGCGGAATCACCGCGAACGAGATCAGGGCGCCGTTGACCAGGCCACACAGGGCGCCGACCAGCATCCCGGCGACGAGCGGGACGATCCAGGGCATGTCGGTCAGGGCCGGGTAAACGGCACGCACGTACTCCGACTGTTGCGCCAGGCTGGCCGTGACCATGGCCGTCAGGGCCAGTACCGACCCGGACGACAGGTCGATGCCGCCGGTGATGATGATCTGGGTCACCCCGATAGCGATGATACCGATGATCGACATCTGCAGGATCATGATCAGCAGTCGCTGCGGGTTCATCAGGAATGAATCCCCGCGCACGATCCAGCCGATGATCTCGAAGAGCACGGCGATACCGACGAGTACCAGCAGGATGCTGACCTCGGTCGGGACCTTGCGCTTGCGTTTCTTGACCACCTCAAGCGGTCGAGAGGTGTCCGGCATGTCGTTTGCGTTAGCCATGATGTTCACTCGTTGTTGTTGATCTCGATGTGTATCAGGCGCTCTCGGCCGGTGGCGTCACCGGCGAGGAAGCGAGTTCCATGATGTTGACCTGGTCGGCGTCGCCGCG
Source organism: Halomonas sp. HG01 (assembly GCF_000968715.2). Taxonomy (NCBI): domain Bacteria; kingdom Pseudomonadati; phylum Pseudomonadota; class Gammaproteobacteria; order Oceanospirillales; family Halomonadaceae; genus Halomonas; species Halomonas sp. HG01. The sequence goes on from NZ_CP022134.1 coordinate 1,337,820, forward strand.
GTCGAGGAAGCCGGTGGTCCGGCCTTCGTGCATCACCATGATGCGGTCGCTCATGCCGATGACCTCGGGCAGCTCGGACGAGATCATGATCACCGCGACCCCTTGGCCGGCGAGCTTGCTGATCAGCTTGTGGATCTCGGCCTTGGCGCCTACGTCGATGCCGCGGGTCGGTTCGTCGAGGATCAGGATGCGCGGATTGGTCATCAGCCAGCGGCCGATCAGCACCTTCTGCTGGTTACCGCCGGAGAGGTTGCCGATGCGCTCGTCGAGGCTGGGGGTCTTGACCCTCAGCAGCTCCTTCATTGCGCTGCACTCTTGTTCGAGGCGACCCTGTTCGACGAAGGCGCTTCGGGTGTAGCCATCGCGCAGCACGGCCATTTCCATGTTCTCGATCACCGACAGCCCCAGAAACAGGCCGGTCTCCTTGCGGTCCTCGGTGAGCAGGGCGAGGCCCCGCAGCATGGCCTGGTGGGGAGAAGAGATCACCGTCTCCTGGCCGTCGATGGCGATGCTGCCGCCGGTGGCCGGCGTCACGCCGAAAAGCGTCTCGGCCACGTTGGTACGGCCCGAGCCGACCAGGCCGGCGATGCCGAGAATCTCGCCGGCGCGCACATCGAAACTGATGTCCTCGAAGATGCCCTCCAGCGCCAGGTTCCTGACCGAGAGCACCACGTCGCGGATCGGGACCTCCTCCTTGGGGAACATCTGGGTGACCTCGCGTCCCACCATCAGCTTGATGATCTCGTCGGAGGTCAGATCGCTGGCCGGAGCGGCATGGATGAACTGGCCGTCTCGGAACACCGAGATGTCGTCGGCGATCTCGAAAACCTCGTCCATCTTGTGGGTGATGTAGATGATGCCCTTACCCTGGGCCTTGAGGTCGGCGATGATGCGGAACAGGTGCTCCACTTCGCGGTCGGTCAGTGCCGAAGTGGGTTCGTCCATGATCAGCACGTCGGATTCATAGGAGACCGCCTTGGCGATCTCGATCATCTGACGGCCGGCCACGCTGAGGTGGCGCACCTCGGTCTCCGGGTCCATATCGATGCCCAGGCGCTCGAACAGCTCCTCGGTCATCCGGTTCATCCGGCGATGATCGACCAGCCCCAGCACATTGATCGGCTCGCGGCGGATCCAGATGTTCTCGGCAATGGTCATGAAGGGCATCAGGTTGAGCTCCTGATGGATCATGGCGATGCCGGCCTCGAGGGCATCCAGCGGCCCGTTCAGGCTCAGGGGCTTGCCATGCAGGCGGACCTCGCCTCGCTCGGGGATGTAGATGCCGGCAATGATCTTCATCAAGGTCGACTTGCCGGCCCCGTTCTCGCCCATCAGGGCGTGTACGGTGCCTGGCCGGATCCTGAGCTGGACGTTATCCAGGGCGACGACGCCGGGGAAGGTCTTGCGGGCGTCGACGACCTCGAGCAGGTAGCGATCGGCGCCGCCGTGGGGGTCTTGTCGTGTGTTCATCGTTGCCATGTCGCACGCTCCGACGATGTTCGCGTTGCCCCGCCCGGTGGGACGGGGCTGGCGGCATCAGTTGAGGAAGTCGTCGAGGTTCTCGGGAGTGACCAGCTGGAAGGGGACCATGTTGATGTCGTCCACGGGCTCGCCGTTGACCATGTCGATGGCGGCCTGAACGGCGCCGCCGCCTTGGCCTTCCGCGTCCTGGAAGACGGTGACGGCCAGCTCGCCCCGCTGCATGGATTCGAGCGCATCGCGGGTGGCATCGATGCCGCCGACCAGGATCTCGTCGGGTGAGATCCCGGACTGTTTCATGGCGATCAGCGCGCCCAGGGCCATCTCGTCGTTGTTGGCGGCGACGGCGTCGATCTGCTCGCCGCCGACGATCCAGTTGTTCATCAGATTGATGGCGTCGGTGCGCTGATAGTCGGCGGGCTGCTCGGCAACGATGTCGAGATCGGGATACTCCGCGGCGACCTCCTTGACCCCGTCCCAGCGCTTGTGGGTGGCCCCGGACGATAGCTCGCCGAGCATCACGGCCACGTTGCCCTTGCCGTCAAGCCGCTCGGCGATGGCCTCCATCTGCAGCGTGCCCGAGAGTTTCTGATCCGAGCCGACGAAGACGACGTTGTCGTTGTCCAGGTCGTTGCCTTCTGGCTGGCGGTTCACGTAGACCAGCGGGATGCCATGGTCGACGGCGGTCTTGGTCATCATCTGGGTGGCGGCGGTATCCACCGGGTTGATGATGATGGCATCGACGTCCTGCGCGGCCAGTGTCTGGATCTGACTCAGCTGGCGGCCGATGTCGCCCTGGGCGTCCAGGAACTGGATGTCGTGGCCCTGTGCTTCCGCCCCGGCCTGCATGGCGTTGCGCATGGTGGTGAGGAAGTTGTCGTCGAACCAGGCCACCGACGCACCGATGGTGGCGGCCATGGCAGAAGAGCTGCAGGCAGCGAATAGGGCGGTACCAAGGAATAGGCGTTTCATGGAGGGTCTCCCGAATATTGTTCGTTATGCTCGCGGCTGGCATGCCGTTAGGAGTGAGGAATCCCGTAGAATCCTATTTGGAATCTAGATTCCAAAATCAATAAATGCAAAAGAAATATTCTATACTTTGGTATTAATGGAATTTTTGTTTCTTTTTTGGGTGGAGCCGAGTGCTGGCCGATACGGGGGCTGGACACAAAAAACCCCGCCGAGGCGGGGAAAACGTCAATTCGGAGAAATTGACGCGGAGAGAAGCCAGTAAAGAGTTGAGTTACTGGTGGGCAATCCAATCGTGAGCAGGATCGTTCTGGAACTTCCACTTGCGTTTAGGGCCGGCCATCACGTTGAGATAATAGAGCTCGTAGCCGTGGGGGGCTCCGACCGGATGGTAGCCGCGCGGTACCATCACGCAGCAGCCGTTCTCGACTGCCATGGTCTCGTCCAGGCTGCGGTCATCGGTGTAGACCCGCTGGAAGGCGAAGCCCTGGGAGGGGTTGAGGCGGTGGTAGTAGGTCTCCTCGAGGATCGACTCTTCGGGCAGATTGTCCACGTCGTGCTTGTGCGGGGGGTAGCTGGACCAGTTGCCCGGGGGGGTGTAGACCTCCACCACCAGCAGGCCGTCGGCCGGCTCGGTCTCAGGCAGGATGTCCTGGATGTGGCGGGTATTGGTGCCGCTGCCGCGAGTGCTCTGCTGGATCTGGTCGGGGGCGATCAGCCGGGGCGCGTGGTTGCCGTGCCCCGGGGCACTGCAGACCGCGAGTTCCATGTCGGTGGTCGCCTCGACCTCGAAGCCGACGCCATCGGGCAGGTATACCGCATAGGGTGGCACCTTCTCGAAGATGTCCATGCGCTCGCCGATATCTTCCCAGCGATGCTCGCCGCAGCTCACGGTGGCGCGACCGGTGAGAAGCACCAGGCAGTGTTCCCGGTTGCCAGTGTTGGCCTCCAGGCGCTGGCCTTTGGTCAGCTGGTGGATGCGGAAGCCGACGTGCTCCCAGCCGGCGGATTCCGGCGTGATGTCGAGTACCGTGCCCTGATCATCGGGCGCGTGAGGGCGTACCAGCAGTGAAGTCATGGGGCGCTCCTGTCGAGTTCAGTGAGTGTCATCCAGCGGTGTATTGCCTGCCTGCTGCGCAGGGGCGCCGTCGTCGTGTTCCAGGACGACGGCGAATCGGATCTTGGATTACTGGGACCGCGCGGGTGCTGCCGGCGGTATGGGGCGTTGGCCGGGTCAGGCCTGTGCCTCGTCGCCATCACGGCCGGAACGGTCGCGGGCCTTGTCCTGGCGCATTCCCAGCGCGATGGCCAGGGTTTGGGTCAGGCAAAGCGAGGCCGTCAATCCGCGGAAGCTCTTGACCTCTGCCTCGTGTACCACCAGTGAGACATCGGCGATGCGAGCCAGCGGGCTGAGGCTCGAGTCGGTGATTACCACCAGCGGGATACCGCGTTTTCGGGCCTCGTCTGCCACCTCGCGGGATTCGGGAGCATAGGGTGAGAAACTGACCACCATCAGGGCGTCCTGAGGCTCGATGTTGCGTACCTGCTCGCCGTACATGCCGCCCAGGCCATTGACCAGGTAGGTGCTTTTTTCGATGTGATGCAGGGCGTAGGTCATGTAGCTCGCGACCACGAAGCTGCGTCTCGCCCCCATTACGTGAATGGCACGCGCCTGCTCGAAGATGTCCAGAGCTCGCTCCAGGTGCCGGGGATCAATGTTGCCCGGTAGCTGATCGAGCACCTCACGGTTGGCCTCGGCAAATTCCCACAGCAGCTGGGTGCTGTCCGGCGTCTCGCCGGTGGCTGAGCGCACGGCGCGAATGCGCTCGCTGTAATTGGGTAGTTCGTCCACCAGTCGCGAGCGAAACAGCTGCTGCATCTCGGAGAAGCCCGAGAAGCCGAAATGGTTGGCGAAACGGATCAGCGTCGACGGCGTGACACTCGCCCTCTCGGCCAGCTTGGCTACGGTGGCAAAGGCCACCTCCTGGGGATGATCGAGCAGGAAGCGTGCCGTTTGCTGGAGGCGACGGCTCAGCGCCGGATAGTCCGACGTGATGCGCTCTTCCAGTGTGGTGAAGTCCTGAGGGGGCTGGCTCATGGTTGCGCCTCGCTGGTGGGGCCTGATGCGCTCATTTCATCGTGATGCCCAGAATAGCGCAGAGGGAATAAAAATTCCATTTCTACGTTAGTATAGAATGGCTGGCGGAGCAATTTTTCCGTTTTTCCACCTGATATGAGCGGAGTGGAATGCTGCTTTGGTCGTAATTTACGCGGATTGCGACACCGCGATGAACAGTTTAACTATCTGATACTCATGGATTTATTGTTTTTCTCTCGAGGCTTTGTCTCAAGGATGGAATGTTCTGTTTGTTGATGGAGTGGAATATGTGTTCTAGCCTTCCGGAAAATGCGTCATCCCGTCCACCGGGCGTTGCCCGAACGGCGCGATGGCCGGTCAACAATGACGTCATCACTGGAGCCCGTCATGGCAAAGCAAGCCCTGAAGTTTTCGCTGAATCACATGGTGTGCCCCCGCTGGACACCCGCGCAACTGATCGAGGTCGCCGCCGAGATGGGCGTCGGTGCCGTGGAGCTGCGCAACGACGTTGGCGAGAACAGCCTGGTTGATGTAGAGCAGGCGCGTGCCGTTGGCGAACGCGCCCGGGCGCTGGGCGTCGAGATCCTGAGCCTCAATGCCCTCTATCCGTTCAACGACTGGAGCGACGAGCGAGCCGCTCAGGCTGACAAGCTGGCTCAGCTGGTTGCGGCTTGCGGTGGACGTGGCCTGGTACTGTGCCCGCTGGTCGATGGCGACTACTGTGGCTCGGAGGCCGACAAGGCGGCCGCATTCAAGCAGGCACTTACCGCGCTGGACGGCATCCTCGGCCAGTATGGTCTCAGGGGCTTCGTCGAGCCGCTGGGGTTCCCGATCTCCACCCTGCGCACCAAGCGTGCGGCGGTGACGGTGATTCGTGAGTTGGGTCTCGAGCAGCGCTTTGGCCTGGTCCACGACACCTTCCATCATCAGGGAGCCGGCGAGACAGAGTTGTTCGCCGACATGACCGGCCTGGTGCATATCTCCGGTGTCGAGGATCCGGCCATCGGCTTCGAGGAGATGCTCGACGGCGATCGCTTCCTGGTCGGCGAGGCGGATCGACTGGACAACGTCGGCCAGCTGCGCCGGCTGCTGGATGAGGGCTACGACGGCTACGTCTCGTTCGAGCCCTTCGCCGAGGCGGTGCATGCCGCGGCAGATCCGGTGGCCGAGCTGCGCCAGAGCATGGCCTTCGTGCAGGCCGGTCTGCGCTGATCCCCATTTGGAACACTCATTCATCACTCGGAGTTCGTCATGAAGATCGCCCTCGACCCTCATATGCATCGGCACCTGTCGCTGGAGGAAACCTGCCGGCTGACCGCCGAACTCGGCTACGACTACATCGAGCTGTCGCCGCGCCCCGATTTCCTGAACTGGTGGACGCGCCCCCGCGTCTATCCCGAGCGCGTGCGTTCCTTCAAGAAGGCCATGAAAGATCATGGCGTCGCCCTTGCGACCATGCAGCCGATGTACCGCTGGTCCAGTCCCTATAAGGACGAGTGGGAAATGGCCATCGATAACTGGAAGCGGGTCATCGAGATCGCCGTGGAAATGGAATGCGACACGCTGGTGTCAGAGTTCGGCCGCGGCGGCTCTGACGAGCGCTCCTTCGCCGATCGCGAAGGGCGGCATACCCCGGAGGCCTGTGAGAACGCTTTCTGGCGTTCCATGGACGTGTTGGTGCCGCTTCTCGAACGCGAGGGCCTGACCCTGAGCATCGAGCCTCACCCCGAGGACTGGGTTGAGACCATGGAGCCGGCGGTCAATATCATCAAGACGATCGATTCCCCGGCGGTCAAGGCGTCCTACATCGCGCCGCATTCCTTCTACTATGGCGACGATCTGGCCGAGACGATGCGCTCCACACAGGGTGTGCTGGCCCATGCTCGGGTAGCCGACACCTTCAATCACAAGGGCTCTTCGAGGCTTCGGTACATCGTCAATCCGCCGACCTCCAACGCTCGCGTGCACCAGCACCTGGACATCGGTGAGGGTGAAGTTGACTGGGATGTCTTCTTCAAGACCCTGCACGAGATCGGTTTCGACGGTGTGCTGTCGAGCTGCGTGTTTGCCTGGGAAGAGCGCGCCGTGGAGTCCTCGCGCTTTATGCGAGAAGAGATCCAGCGCTACGTCGACAAGTACTGGAAGCAGTGATGCCGAGTGGGCCCGGCATCATCGCCAGGCCCACTGTCCTCTCTACGAACAAGCTCAACACACTAAAGGACATCACCATGACCGTCAGAATCGGTGTCATCGGAACCGGCATGATCGGCGAGGAGCATTCCCGCCGCATTTCCCAACGCCTCACCGGCGGTGAAATCGTCGCCGTCAGCGACGTCAATGCCGACCAGGCGCGCGGCGTCGTCGATCGTCTGCGTCTCGATGCGCGGGTCTACGAGAGCGGCCTCGAGCTGATCCAGTCCGACAACGTGGATGCGGTGCTGGTCACCTCATGGGGCCCGACTCATGAAGAATACGTGCTCGCCGCCATCTCGGCCGGCAAGGCCGTGTTCTGCGAGAAGCCACTGGCCACTACCGCCGAGGGCTGTCGCCATATCATCGATGCCGAGATCGAGGCCGGAAGGCGCCTCGTCCAGGTCGGCTTCATGCGTCGCTACGACAGCGGCTACAACCTGATGAAGGATGCCATCGACGCCAACCGCCTGGGCGAGCCGCTGCTGGTGCACGCCGCCCACCGTAACCCCGACGTGCCGGAGCGCTACGTCACACCGATGGCGATCCACGACACTCTGATCCATGAGCTGGACACCTTCCGCTGGTTGCTCGACGACGACTACGCCAGCGCCCAGGTGATCTTCCCGCGCAAGACGCGCCATGCTCACAGCAAGGTGGAAGATCCGCAGATGGTCCTGCTGGAGACCGCGAAGGGCGTACGCATCGATGTCGAGGTGTTCGTCAACTGCCAGTACGGTTACGACATCCAGTGTGACGTGGTAGGCGAGGAGGGCATCGCCCACCTGCCCGAGCCGCAGAGCCTGACCTTCCGCCAGGGCGGCCAGCGCTCCAACGAGATCCTGCAGGACTGGAAGCAGCGTTTCGGTGACGCCTTCGACGTCGAACTGCAAGCGTTCATCGACGGCGTTGCCGTCGGCGAGATCGGCGGGCCGTCATCCTGGGACGGCTATGCCGCCGCCATTGCCAGCGATGCCTGCGTCAAGGCGCAGGAGAGCGGGCAGATCGAAGCGATCAACATGCCTGAGCGTCCGGCATTCTATGGCTGAGGCGGGTCCGTAACTGAGCGTCGTGAAGGTTGGCCCTGGATGTCGTCGTGACACGGTATCCAGGGCTTTTTTATGCCGTGACCGGTCCTCGTTGTGTGACTCGGGAATGAAACGTTCATTCCGAATGTGTCGGAACGCAATACCCGCTTGCGCGACCCTTCTCGTTCTTGAAAACCGCGCCAGGCCTTTGATGGCCGATGTTTCATGTTTACGGGTTACCAGGAACTATTGTTCCAACTTTGGTATTACTGGAATCTTTGTTCTATTTTGTCTAGTATCGATATGACAGCCGACGTATTACGCAACCACGGCCGCTAGAGCCCACCGACCGGTCCCATGCAGTCGGGCGCCGGCCTCAAGCAGGAATCGACTCTATGAACAATGCCAACTCCCTGGATCTGATCTGTCTCGGCCGCGTCGCCGTTGATCTCTACGCCGAGCAGATCGGCAGTCGACTGGAGGATGTCACCAGCTTCGCCAAGTACCTGGGCGGCAGCTCCGGCAACATGGCCTATGGCACCGCTCGGCTCGGCCTCAAGTCGGCGATGCTGTCGCGGGTCGGCAACGAGCAGATGGGCGGCTTCGTGCGCGAGGAACTCGAGCGTGCGGGCGTCGACGTCAGTGCCCTGCAGACCGATCCCGACCGTCACACCGGCCTGGTGCTGCTGGCGCTCAAGGATCGCGACAGCTTCCCGCTGCTGTTCTATCGCCATGACTGTGCCGATATGGCCATCGATGCCGAGGTCATCGATCCGGCCTTCATCGCCCGTGCCAAGGCGCTCGCCATCACCGGCACCCACCTGTCCACCGAGACCACCGGACGGGCCTGTCGCAAGGCGCTGGACGCCGCCGCCGAGCATGGCGTCAAGCGGGTGCTGGATATCGATTACCGCCCGGTACTGTGGGGCCTGACCACCCCCGGCGACGGCGAGACCCGTTTTATCGCCGATGAGTCGGTCACCACCGATCTGCAGCAATGGCTTGGCGACTTCGACCTGATCGTCGGCACCGAGGAGGAGTTCCACATCGCCGGCGGCAGCACCGATACCCTGGCCTCGCTGCGTGCGGTGCGCCGGGTCAGCGATGCCACTCTGGTGTGCAAGCTCGGCGCCCTGGGCTGCGTGGTCTTCGAGGGCGAGATTCCCGAGCGCATCGAGGACGGCATCCTGGTGGAGGGCGTCAAGGTCGAGGTGCTCAACGTGCTGGGCGCCGGCGATGCCTTCATGAGCGGCCTGCTCAGGGGTTGGCTGCGCGGGGAAAGCTGGGAGACCTGCGCCACTTATGCCAACGCCTGCGGCGCCCTGGTGGTGTCGCGCCACGGTTGCGCTCCGGCCATGCCCACTGAAGAAGAGCTGTTCGACTACCTGAGCCGTCGCGCTACAGTCCCACGCCCCGATCAGGATGAACGCCTCAACCACCTGCATCGGGTCACCACTCGCACGCCTGCCGACTGGCCCCAGGTCTGCGGTCTGGCCTTCGACCATCGGCGCCAGCTCACCGACATGGCGCGTGACGTCGAGGCCGACCCGGCGCGCATCCCGGTGCTCAAGCAGTTGCTGGTGCGTGCCGCCGAGGAAGGCGCCCGTCGCACCGGGCTCGACAAGCCGGCGATCCTGGTCGACGACGTCTTCGGCCAGGACGCGCTGAACGACGCCACCGGCAAGGGGTGGTGGATCGGCCGTCCGGTGGAGCTGCCGAGCTCCCGCCCGCTGCACTTCCAGCATGGCGACGACCTGGGCAGCGAACTGCGCCACTGGCCGGCGGAGCACATCATCAAGTGTCTGGTGTTCTATCACCCAGACGATCCGGTCGAGCTGCGCCTGGAGCAGGAAGCTCGCCTGCGTCAGCTCTACCAGTCGGCCTGCGCCAATCATCTGGAACTGCTGGTCGAGGTGATCCCGCCCGCTGGCAGTGAGGTCGATGACCGCACCCTGGCGCGTGCCGTGCAGCGACTCTACCACCTGGGCATCCGCCCCGACTGGTGGAAGCTGCCGGCCATGTCCGACGCGGCCTGGATAGCGGTCAGCCAGGCGATCGAGGAGCAGGATCCGCACTGCCGCGGCGTCGTGCTGCTGGGCCTGGACGCGCCGATGGACGACATGAAACGCGGCTTCGCCGCCGCCGCTCGCAACGCCCGCTGCAAGGGCTTCACCGTCGGCCGCACCCTGTTCGCCGGGCCCGGCCGCGAGTGGCTGGCCGGCACCATCGACGATGCCCAGCTGGTCGACAAGGTCGCCGGCAACTACGCCGAACTGATTGAAGAATGGCAACGGCTGCGCGCCGCCCAGCCCACTGCAGAGGAAGTCCTGTCATGAGCACCATTCGACTCACCATGGCCCAGGCCGTCATTCGCTACATGATGGCCCAGAAGGTCGAACTCGACGGCGAGATACAGCCGATGTTCGCCGGGGTATGGGGCATCTTTGGCCACGGCAACGTGGCCGGCCTGGGGGAAGCGCTCTACCACGTCCGTGAGGAACTGCCGACCTATCGCGCCCACAACGAGCAGGGCATGGCGCACGCCGCCATCGCCTACGCCAAGACGCTCAATCGCCGGCAGATGATGGCCTGCACGGCCTCGGCCGGCCCGGGCTCGACCAACATGGTCACCGCCGCCGCAGTGGCCCATGTCAACCGGCTGCCGGTGCTGTTCCTGCCAGGCGACACCTTCGCCACTCGCATGCCGGACCCGGTCCTGCAGCAGGTCGAGAACTTTCACGATCACACCCTGACCTCCAACGACTGCTTCCGGCCGGTGAGCCGCTTCTTCGATCGCATCACCCGCCCCGAGCAGCTGCTGACCTCGCTGCCCCAGGCCATGCGGGTGCTCACCGACCCGGTGGAATGCGGGCCGGTGACCCTGGCGCTGCCCCAGGACGTGCAGACGATGGCCTTCGATTTCCCGGAACACTTCTTCGACGAGACCCTCCATCGTCAGCGTCGCCAGGCCGCGGATCGCGACGAGCTGGCCGATGCCATCGCGCTGATCCGCCAGGCGAAGCAGCCGATGGTGGTCGCCGGGGGGGGGGTGCACTACTCGGGCGCGCTGGCCGAGCTCGATGCCCTGGTTTCCACCTATCACCTGCCGGTGGGCGAGACCCAGGCCGGCAAGGGCGCCCTGCCGTGGGACCACGAGCAGAACATGGGGACCATCGGCGTCACCGGTGCGGCCTCCACCAATGCCCTGGCCGCCGAGACCGATCTGATCATCGCCGTGGGCACCCGGCTGGGCGACTTCGCCTCTGGCTCGCGGGCCATGTTCAACCCACACGCCCGGTTGCTGTGCCTCAACGTGGCTTCCTTCGATGCGGTCAAGCACAAGGGCCAGGCGCTGGTCGGCGACGCCCGCCTGACGCTGCCCGAGCTCAGGGAGGGGCTGGCCGGCTGGCAGCCCGAGGGTGGCTGGATCGAGCGTGCCGCCCGGCTGCGCAGCGAATGGAACGCCCAGGTCGACATCGCCACCACCGATCGTGGCAGCGACCTGCCCAGCGACGCCGAGGTGGTCGGCGCGGTCAACCGTGCCGCCGGCGAGCGCGACATCGTCGTCTGCGCCGCCGGCGGGCTGCCGGGCGAGCTGCAGAAGCTGTGGCGCACCCGCTTCGATCGTGGCTACCACATGGAGTACGGCTACTCCTGCATGGGCTACGAGCTGGCCGGCGGGCTGGGGGCCAAGATGGCCAAGCCCGACTCCGAGGTGTTCGTGATGGTCGGTGACGGCTCCTACCTGATGCTGAACTCCGAGATCGCCACCTCGGTGATGCTGGGCCACAAGATCGTCGCGGTGGTGCTCGATAACCGCGGCTACGGCTGCATCCATCGTCTGCAGCAGTTCTGCGGCGGCCCGGGCTTCAACAACCTGCTCGACGACTGCCTGACGGCGGAGGGTGGGGCGCCCAAGACCGATTTTGCCGCTCATGCCCGGGCGCTGGGGGCACAGGCCGAGAAGGTGGGCAACATCGCCGAGCTGGAGCAGGCCCTGGCGCGCGCCAAGACCGCCGAGACCAGCTATGTGATCACCCTCGATACCGATCCATTGCTCGACACCGGCGACAGCGGCTCCTGGTGGGACGTGGCAGTGCCGGAGGTCTCCGAACGCAGCCAGGTCGAGGAGGCTCGCCGGCGCTACGAGTCTTACAAGGCCCGACAGTGGCAGAACCTTTGACACGGCGACAAGCGATATACCGACGAACCACGGGGTTCACGATTAGGAGCACATCATGAGCGTTAGACTGGGCATCAACCCCCTGACCTGGACCAACGACGACCTGCCGAGCCTGGGCGGCGACACCCCGCTCGAGGTGTGTCTCTCGGAGGGTCGAGAGGCCGGCTTCACCGGCTTCGAGCTGGGCCACAAGTTCCCGCGCACCCCGGATGCCCTGTCCCGGGTGCTGGGCGAGCACGACCTGTCGCTGGTCTCCGGCTGGTATTCCAGTCAGCTGCTGGAGCGCAGCCCGGAGGAAGAGATCGAGGCGGTCAAGGAGCATCTCGAACTGCTCAAACAGTGCGGGGCCACCGCGATGGTGTTCTGCGAGGTCTCGCGCTGCGTCCACGGCGACCAGGGCACACCGCTGACCCGCCGGCCACACCTCAGCGAGGCCGACTGGCAGCGCCTCACCGAGGGCCTGAACGTGGTCGGCGATTACCTGAAGGAGCAGGGCGTTCACCTGGCCTATCACCATCATCTGGGCACAGTGGTGGAGAGCCAGGCCGACGTGGAGCGGCTGATGGACAGCACCCGCGACTCGGTGGGCCTGCTGCTCGACTTCGGCCACCTGGTGGGTGCCGGCGGCGATCCGCTGGCGATCGCTCAGCGCTATGCGTCGCGCATCAAGCACGTGCACTGCAAGGACATGCGTTTCCCGGTGCGCGAGGCGGTGCGCAACCGCGACAAGAGCTTCCTGGACGGGGTGCTCGACGGCATGTTCACCGTGCCCGGCGACGGCGACATCGACTTCCTGCCGGCCCTCGAGCATCTGCACCAGACCGGCTATCAGGGCTGGCTGGTGGTGGAGGCCGAACAGGATCCGCAGATCGCCAATCCGCTGACCTATGCCCGCCTGGGGTGCAACAACCTGCGCTCGCTGGCCGAAGGGGCCGGTTTCACCATCGAGAAATAAGCACCAAGAGGTAACGTCATGAACCAGATTCACCACTATCTCAACGGCCGCCACGTCGACGGACGCAGCGAGCGCTTCGCACCGGTCTACAACCCCGCCACCGGCGAGCAGAGCGCCCAGGTCGCCCTGGCCTCCGCCGACGAGACCCGCGAGGCGATCGCCTCCTCCGAGGCGGCCTTCGCCGGCTGGTCGAAGCTGTCGCCGCTCAAGCGCTCGCGCATCCTGTTCAGGTTCAAGGCGCTGGTCGAGCAACACGCCGACGAGCTAGCCGCCATGATCTCCCGCGAGCACGGCAAGGTATTCTCCGACGCCAAGGGCGAGGTGACCCGCGGCCTGGAAGTGGTCGAGTTCGCCTGCGGCATCCCGCACCTGCAGAAGGGCGAGCACTCGATGAACGTCGGCACCGGCGTCGACAGCTACTCGATGATGCAGCCGCTGGGCGTATGCGCCGGCATCTCGCCGTTCAACTTCCCGGCCATGGTGCCGATGTGGATGTTCCCCATCGCTCTGGCTTGCGGCAACACCTTCGTCATGAAGCCGTCCGAGAAGGACCCGTCCACGCCGATGCGCCTGGCCGAGCTGCTCAGCGAGGCTGGCCTGCCCGACGGCGTGTTCAACGTGGTCAACGGTGACAAGGCATCGGTCGACGTGCTGCTCACCGACGAGCGCGTCCAGGCGGTGAGCTTCGTCGGCTCCACGCCGATCGCCGAATACATCTATGCCACCGCCTCGGCCCACGGCAAGCGCGTTCAGGCACTGGGCGGGGCGAAGAACCACATGGTGGTGATGCCCGACGCCGACCTCGACCAGGCGGTGAGCGCGCTGATGGGCGCGGCCTACGGCTCCGCCGGCGAGCGCTGCATGGCGATCTCGGTGGCCGTGCCGGTGGGCGAGGAGACCGCCGAGCGGCTGCGTGCCAAGCTCGTCGAGCAGCTCGAGCAGCTGCGCGTCGGCCCGGGGATCGTCGAGGGGCCCGACAACGACATGGGCCCGCTGGTCACCCGCGAGCACCTGGAGAAGGTCAAGGGCTATATCCAGACCGGGGTGGACGAGGGCGCCGAGCTGGTGGTCGACGGCCGTGAAACCGTGATCGAGGGCGCCGGCGACGGCTACTTCGTCGGTGGCACCCTGTTCGACCGCGTCACCCCGGGCATGCGCATTCACGCCGAGGAGATCTTTGGGCCGGTGCTGGCCATCGCCCGGGCGGCGAGCTTCGACGACGCCGTGGCGATGATCAACGACCACGAGTACGGCAATGGGACCGCCATCTTCACCCGCGATGGTGATGCCGCACGCCAGTACTGTGAGCAGATCCAGGTGGGCATGGTCGGCGTCAACGTGCCGATCCCGGTGCCGATGGCCTTCCACAGCTTTGGCGGCTGGAAGCGTTCGCTGTTCGGCCCGCTGCACATGCACGGCCCCGACGGCGTGCGCTTCTACACTCGCATGAAGACCATCACCCAGCGCTGGCCGAGCGGCATTCGTGAAGAGACCAACCATTTCACCATGCCGACCCTCTGACCGACGCCCGACCTCGCGTTTCACCTTCGCGCCGGGCCTCGTGCCCGGCGTTTCTTCGACAGGAGACCTTTTCATGCCCCTCGTGACCATCAGTGTGCCCGACCATCGCTCTTTTCCTTGGCGCAAGAAAGTCGCCGACCTGGTCAACGCCGCGGTGATCGAAACCCTCGACTTCCCGGCAGACGATCGCTATCAGCTCCTCCAGCCCTTGCCGGCCGAGGACATGGAGCTGCAGCAGCGCAACGGCGACGCCGTGTTTCTGCAGCTGACCATGCGCGCCGGTCGCCCGATCGAAGCCAAGCAGGCCTTCTATCGACGAGTCGTGGACGACCTGTCGAGGCTGGCCGGCATCAAGCCAGCCAATGTGATGATCGTGATTACCGAGAATAGCGACGCCGACTGGTCGTTCGGCAACGGCGTGGCGCAGTTCCTTGAGCAAGGTGATGTGCAGCAGGGATGCTTCTTCCAGCCGGTTCGGGAGGCTGGCGAGATGTCATGAGCCTCTTGCGGGGCCGTTTACGAACCGTAAATCGCGCGCCATGGAGGGCCCAGCCGGACGGCGGTGCTTCCATGGCGCGTTTTTGTGCGTGAGGGTAGCGACGTTCAAGGTCTTCGGCCCGCGGAGTAGACCAAAGTATGGAATACATGCATTGAACATTCCTTCCGTGAAATCTATATTCTGGAATCAGCGTTCCATTTTATTTCACCGGTAGCGTCCATCCGGTGGATTTTCTCCATAACAAAGGAGCGACGCACATGAGCACGCCAGCCCATTCCACGGCCGCCCAAGAGATGCCTCGATCCGACACGAGCAGTGACGGTGAATTCGAGCGACAGCGGATTCCTCCCAGTCATCAGCTCAGTGGCAAGTATTTCCTGGGCTCCTACGCCGGTGAGCACGTGGCCGGCACCGAGTTCGTCATCGGCGCCTCTCTGGTCTCGCTCGGGGTCAGCACCGGCGACCTGCTGTGGGGGCTGCTGATCGGCAACCTGCTGGCGGTGCTCTCCTGGGCCTGGGTCTGCAGCCCGGTAGCCACGCGCTCGCGCATGACCATCTACTGGTACCTGGAGCGTCTCGCAGGCAAGCACTTCTCGCTGGTCTACAACCTCCTGAACGGCCTGATCTTTGCCGTGGTTTCCGGCGCCATGATCACGGTATCGGCCTCGGCTTTCCGCGTGGTCACCAGCATTCCGCCCCAGACTGCCTGGTATCCCCAGAGCCTGAGCTTCGTGGCCCTGGTGCTGTTCGTCGGCGCCATCACGGTGTGGATGACCGTCAAGGGCTTCAAGCTGATCGCCAACTTCTCCACCGTCTGCTCGCCGTGGATGGCGACTATGTTCCTCGCTAGCGGCGTGCTCACGGTGCCGGTGCTGATGCACATGGGCGAACTGGATGGCCTCTTCACGCTGGCCGGCGTGGTCGATACCTTCGTCTGGACAGGTACCTCTCCTGACGGCACGCCCGGCATCTCCATGTGGGTGATCGCGGCCTGGGCCTGGGGGGCCAACCTGCCGATGCACCTGGGCATGAGCGACATGAGCATCCTGCGCTTCGCTCGCAAGTCCTCCTACAGCTACTTCTCCGCCGCCGGCATGTACATCGGTCACTATATGGCCTGGGTCTGTGCCGGTCTGATGGGGGCCACTGCGGCACTGCTCGCCAAGTCTCAGCTGATCGACATGGATCCGGGCGGCGTCGCCTTCAGCGTCCTCGGCGCCATGGGGCTGATTGCCGTGGTGGTGGCTGGCTGGACCACCTCGATCCCCAGCCTCTATCGTGCCGGCCTGGCCTTCCAGTCGGTCTTCCCAAAATACTCCCGCGTGCGGGTAACCGTGGCCACCGGTGTGGTCACCACCCTGATCGCCTGCTTCCCCTTCGTGTTCACCCAGTGGTTGAACGTGCTGTCCTACTTCATCATGCTGATCGCCCCGGTGGGTGCCATCATCGCCGCCGAGCACTTCCTGCTGCCGCGTCAGGGAATGCGTCCCTTCTGGCGTGAACGCCAGCGGCTGGGCAGCAACCTGCCTGCCTTCGGGGCCTGGGGCCTCGGGATTGCCGTTGGCGTCGCTCTGCTGATTGACGGCTCGCTGCATCTGTTTGCGCTGTTCATTCCCGTGTGGCTGGTGAGCTTCCTGGCCTACCCGCTGCTGTGCCGGCTGGCTGGCGTCGAGCGGGGGAGTGCGTGCGGCGCCGATCTGCACCACGCGGCCTATGGCCCCGTGCAGCCGGCCGAGGATTCCGGCACTGCGGTGGCGGAGCATGCGCCGGTCAGCATCCGCGATCCCTGGTACTTCACCGCTGTGGCCTGCCTGCTGGTCATCCTGGGGGTCGCCGGCTGGGCCTGGATCGGCGACGAGAGTGCCGTCGCACACCTTGACACCTTCCAGACCCTGATTGTGGTGCCGACGGCGCTGTATTTCGCCTCCGCGACACTGTGGATGCGCAACCGTCGCAAGCCCCGACATCACACGGCCTGATCCGCGAGACGCACGCGAAGGTCCCCGCCGTCATGGGATGGTGGGGGCCTTCTGGTCTTTAGACTGCGGATACAGTGAGAAGGGGCCTCCTGCTCGTTCGAGCCCTGCCTCTCTCACATAGAAACTCGATAGGGTAGAAACCAGTGTTCTGGTCGGCCATGGAGATGTCCCTGCTGTTACCAATGGCATAGCCCAGTGCTTGCAGAGTAATGAGGCCGAGCCGAATGCCTGCCTTCATGAGCATGCGCATACACTGAGGCTCCACGGGCGGCACCGGTAGCCGTCAATCCCCGGCTGGGTGATGAGAAGGAGTCGGTGTGCTCTTACGCTTCCTCCTCCGGATAGCACCACCTCCCCGACGATCAGGTCAGCGCGAGGGTGACGTACCGGTGATTTCCTCGCCAACTGCCGTACCAATGATCACGGCCACCACCAGGGCAATGTAGCTGGCATCGGATGCCTGCACGGAACCTGGCTTTCCGATGATGGAGTAATTGCTGAAGCAGGCTCGCTCGGTGCCCAGCACTCCCAGGCCACGGCCCCCACCAGTGTTCGCGAATTCGACGTGAGGCTAGCCATGCTGACGAAGTTAGTCAGTATTAGCAGAGTCAGAACCGCGAGTCCCGACTGCCAGGTCACCAATGCCAGCGGCGCAGTTTCAGCGGCGACAGGAGCCGTTGGGCATTGACGAATGACACTCCTTGGCTCAGCGTCACGGCCAGCATGCACAAGCCCCGGCCAACGCCATGTCATCGGAGCCTTCCCAGGGACGAGCACTCAGTGCGATACCGATGAAGCCCAGTACAACACCAACCGCTATCTGTGCGGCCGGGCGGTCCTGACGCAGGAACAGGAAGGAACAGAGGGCCTTCCATGCCACGGGCAGTTTGCGAATAATTCTTAGCATTCTGCTGCCGCCTCATGCTCATAGGATAGCGCACCTCTATCATCCATAAAAAAATCATGCGTGTTTTACAGAAAATCTAATTTGATAGTTCTGCATAACATCCATAAAGTTATTCCATCATCGTAACCAAGAGTTTTTATGCTTGATATAAAATATTACATTCTCATAGAAGCCATATATAAGCATGGAACGCTACAATCTGCTGCTGCTGCATTAGGGTTAACACAACCAGCAGTAACGCACCGCATACGGGAAATGGAACGCCGGCTAGCAATATCAATTTTTGAGAAAAGAGGTCGAAAAATCCAATTGACCCCGGCGGGGGTTAGGCTTCTGGAAACAGCACAAGATATTATTCCAAAGATTAGAGAAGCCGAAGGTGAAGCGGCACTATTGGCCCGTTCCGGCACAACATCACTTAAATGGGGCGTAGATGCGTACGATACAGTTAGTGATATTCTGTGCGAACAACACCGCTCTGGAGTGATACCGCTAGAACTTTATCGATTTTCAAGTGCTGCATTGACGACAGCGTTGCTAGATAAACAGATTGATCTGGCTTTGCTGACAGCCCCCCCGGAGCAGCAAGGGATCAATAGCATCTTCTTGTTTGAAGATGAATTGATGGCAGTTCTCCCTGCAACTCACCATCTGGCAGAAAAAGACTTCATTACTGCAGCAGAAATTGCTGCTGAGACATATCTCACATATAGCGCCACTCGTGAACCTGGTTTTGAGTTTGATCTGTTTTTGCAGCCTAACAACCAGTCTCCAAATAATATACATATAATTGAGTCCGTTCAAACGATACTAAGTGTAATCGCTGATACTCAAAATGGTGTTAGCATCCTGTCTTCCTGGGCTATAAAGTCAGGTAAGAATCAGGAGGGGCTAAAAATTCTACCTCTTGACGGGGATCCTATAAATATAAGGTGGTACTTGACATGCCGCGACAATGATCTCGTCAATGAAAGATTTGGTGAAGTCAAGAAAATATTTGGCATTATATCCAATAAATAATAGCTGTGTAATATAAAGGAGAAACAGTGAAAGCTTCCCTGCGCTCATACACCTTCTACCCTTCTCTTCTAGTTCTTGGGTCATTCACAGTTCTGGCGCTTATAAGTGACGACTTGCTGTTAAGCGTTACGCAGAATATTCATGAGTGGCTTATGTCTAACTTTGGATGGCTTTATGCTTTGTCGGCATTCGTGCTTGTCATCCTGGCATTCTTGTTGTTTTTTTCGCCACTGGCAAAACTACGTATCGGCGGCGATTCAGCCACGCCACTACTGACGCGCTGGAAATGGTGTTCAATAACACTATGTAGTTCCATTGCCATCGGTTTGCTGTTCTTTGCTGCAGCAGAGCCTATATTTTTTATACTAACACCGCCGTCATCAACTAGCATCGAAGCCATGTCGAAAGATAGCGCGTTATTCGGCCTTTCATCTCTATTCATGCACTGGTCTTTCACTACTTATGCTATATATGCAATTCCGGCTCTGATTTTTGCTATTGCTCACTACAACCTGAAGATGCCTTTCAGTATTTCATCAGCAATGAATGCCGCACTTCCGATAAAGATGACGTCTACCGTGCGTCAGGCTATCGATTCGATTGCATTGATTGCATTGGTGGCGGGGATGGTAGCCTCTTTGGGAACAGGAGCCATGATGCTCGGTGGCGGCATCCAACGCCTGTTTAGTGTTGAGGTTTCACCGACTATGGTTGGGATGCTCTGCGTACTGGTCATGGCTGCATCTGCCATCTCGGCTGCCTCCGGGTTATTGAAAGGTATCACGTTCCTTTCCAGCTGGAATGCTCGCGCGTTGATGTGTCTAGCATTTTTTATATTGGCTATTGGGCCGAGCTCCTATATTGCCAATTCTGGCGTAGATGCGCTTGGCCACTATTTATCCAACTTTGTTTCAGAAAGTCTGAACACTGGAACAGTAGTAGAAGATAGTTGGGCACGCGACTGGACGCTATTCTTTTGGGCTAACTGGTTCGCCTGGGCACCGATCACTGCAATGTTCTTAGGGAAAATTTCACGTGGCTATACAGTTCGTGAGTTTCTGATTTTTAACTTTGTTGTTCCATCCGTTTTTGTCATAGCTTGGTGCTCAGTATTTGGTGGGTTCTCAATCAATGTCGAAATGGCGACTCAATTGCTTAGTCAGACATTGACCCAGGATGGCCCCGGGGATGTCATTTGGGTAATGTTGGAGCAGCTTCCCGGTAGTACTGTTGTAATGGCTGTGTTTATGGTCATTGCAGTTATCTCCTATATAACTGCTGCTGACTCCGCTATTGATGCAATTTCGGGGATCTGTGCTACTAGCAGCTTGAAAAGTGAAGTCAACTCGTCTCCTTATTACATTAAGTTGCTATGGGGCGGCGTGATCGCAGTCATCGCACTTACTTTGACGAGTACAGGTGGTCTTGATGGCCTCAAGATGATTTCTACGATCGGCGGTTTCTTAGGAATGGTCATAGTATGTTTTTGTGCCTCTTCGCTCATCAGGATGGCTCTTGCTTACAATGGGCGAGATGGGAGTTTAAAGTTCTCAGGGGATAAAAATTCCATCGGCGCACAGGAAGTCGCCAATCACTAAAATCAAACAATGTAGTGTGGGGCTGGCACTCATAATAAGTGATGTGATGTGCCAGCCTGATAAAGCGTGATTATTGAATATGGTGCACAAAGCTGATGGAATTTTGATGGTATAAAAGCTCCATTTTCTTTTCGACGAATTTTTCATTTTTTTAACGCCTCAGCTGGCTATATGCTGGTCATTCCTTGAATTTGACAGGATGGAGAAAGCATCGTGAGTCATAAAGACGTTGTCGTTGATCAAGCACGAGATGTCGACACCTTGAGCGAACTCATTAATTTAGACTCTTACCCGCTTCATGAACCGGATTCGACTGCATATCGAGAATGTGTAGCACGCATCCGTACCCAGCTCGCTGAGGATGGTTGTGCACATTTTGCTAAATTTATTCGAAGCGACAAGGTAGAGCAATTAAGAATAGAGAGTGAAGCATTAGCACCTCAGGCTCACTACCATAGTAACCAAGTCAATCCTTACGCTACGGAAGATGATGCATCTTATCCTGAAGATCATCCTGTGCGACGTTTTCAGTCCTTCAGTAATGGCTTCGTAGCAAAGGATCTGATCGGTGAAGACTCGTTGGTGCAACGGCTTTACAGGAACAAGATCTTTCAGACGTTCATCGCTGATTGTTTGGAAGAAAATAAAATCTACGAATATGCGGATCCAATAGCAGGCCTGGTCATCAATGTGATGCCAGAAAATACAACGCTGCCTTGGCATTTCGATACCAATGAGTTCATCGTAAGCCTGATGACTCGTCGCCCCGAGCAGGGAGGTGACTTCGAGTATTGCCCTAACATTCGCACCCCTGGAAACGAAAACTTCGAGGAGGTGAAGGAAGTTCTGGATGGTGACCATAGGAAAGTCAAGTCGCTAACGTTGAACACTGGTGATCTTCAGCTCTTCAAAGGTCGCTACTCTATGCATCGAGTCGCTCCTGCAAAAGGACAGCGCCTGTGCACCCTGCTTGGTTACGCCAAGGAACCTGGCATGATTGGCCGTGTGAAGCGTACCAAGGATGTTTATGGGCGTGTCACGCAAGCTCATGTTGACGCCGAAAAAGATCGTCGCAACGATGAATTGGTGGGGTGAATAATGACCAGTGTTGATAAGAAAGTAGCACACCGATCTGATGAGTTTCGCTATGGAACTTACGATTTTAAAAAAAATGTGATTAATAAGGAGCTGGAAAATCGGGTGGCTTTGTATCGACTCCACCGATTGCGCGAACAGTTGCACTTGCATGAGCTGAATGCAGTGGTTTTATTCGACCCGATTAATATTCGCTATGCTTGTGGTGTTCGTAACATGCAGGTTTATTCACAGCGTAATCCGGCTAGATACCTTATCGTGCCCGCTGATGGCCCGGTTGCGCTGTTTGAGTACCGGTCTTGCCGCCACTTGGCCGAGGGTATGCCCACGCTTGATGAAATCTATGGCGCGAGTCCCATCATGCCACTTCATAGTGGTCATCACTCGGGCAGGCATGTCGAGTCTTTTCTAGGCGAGCTATCCGACATCCTAGAGCGTTCTGCTTCAAAGGGAAAACGCATTGGCATCGAAGGCGCGCCCACCGAAGTAATCAGTGCCCTTATTGAACAAGGGTATGAGCTTTCGGATGCTTCTCGGCCGATTGAAATCGCCAAGTCTATAAAGAGTATCGATGAACTAACCTTGATCGCCAAGTCTGTCGAGCTTACCGAGCAAGCGATGGCCACTATGGAGGAGGCGATCGTTCCCGGGATTACGGAAAATGCTTTATGGTCAATATTCCAGCAAAAGGTTATTGAAACCGGTGGGGAGTACTTGGAAACGCGTTTGCTTAGCTCCGGTGATAGAACCAATCCGTGGTTTCAAGAGACTTCAAGTAAAAAGCTGGCTCCTGGCGAACTGATTGCTTTTGATACTGATGCCGTCGGAGTATATGGATACTACACTGACTTTTCCCGAACCTTTTTTTCAGGAGGAGGCCTAGAGCCGACAGATAAACAAAAAGAGCTATATAAACTTTCTCAAGATGAGATTGAGACGAATATCGAGCTCATGAAGCCAGGGATGTCGTTCCGCGAGTATTCAGAAAATGCTTGGAAAATTCCTGATGGATATCAGGAGAATCGTTATTTGGCGGTGGTGCACGGCTGTGGTATGACAGGTGAATGGCCAATCATTTCTCATAATATGGATTGGGAAGCGGTTGGCTATGACGGTGTCATTCAGCCTGGCATGACGCTGTGTGTGGAATCCTACGTTGGTCATCGTGACGGAAAAGAAGGCGTCAAGCTCGAAGAGCAGGTGCTTGTAACTGAAACGGGCATACGTCGGTTGTCAACTTATGGCTATAGCAACGTGCTTCTCGCATAGGCTGTAAAGTAATGGTTACCACCTGACGCATGCTGCTTGGGATTTCTAAAATCACACAGTGCTTACGCCGTTTTCTAGGCTCCTTCTTCGCTGACTTGGGGAACCCTTTCTTGAACGCGGCATAGGACGTCATCCACTTCATGTTGCGCCCTTGGTGGGGGCGTTCTACGCCCCCGACTGTGTTCATCAGGCCAGTGTTGGTTAGCGCCAGTCGAGCCTCACCGGCGCCCGGGTCTCCAGCGAGCGGGTCGCGGCATCGGCGATGCGCTGGGCGCGCAGTGCGGCCTCGTGGTCGGGATAGTCACTCGTTTCGTCGTGCAGGACTCGAACGAAGGTGTCCAGCGCGGTCTGGAAGGTTGGTGCGATGCGCTCGAACCAGCCGGCATGTAGGCCGTCGTCCTGCTGGCGGTCGCCCTTGAACAGCGACAGATGGCGATGGGGCTGGCGCCGGGATTCGGCCATGCCCTCGGCGCCGAATACCTCGAGGCGCTCGTCGTAGCCATAGCCGGTTCGACGGGTGCAGTCGAGCTGGGCGAGGGCGCCGGAGCCCATGCGCAGCGTGACCACCGAGGTATCCACGTCGCCGATCTTGGCGATGCGAGGATCGCTCAAGGCGGCCCCCATGGCCTGGACCTCCACCGGTACGTCGTCGGTCAGCCAGCACAGGAGGTCGAAGAAGTGGATGGCCTGGTCGCGCATCTGGCCGCCGGAGACCTCGAGGTAGGACAGTGGCGGCGTGTCCTGGGAGCGACAGGTCATCTGCACCAGCTCGGTACTGCCCAGCTCGCCGGCGGCGACGGCCTGGCGCAAGGCGTCATGGCTGGCATCGAAGCGTCGGGTGAAGCTCATCATCATGGGTACCCCGGCGCGGCGAACGGCGTCCACCGCCGCCTCGGCGCATCGGGTGTCGAGGTGGATGGGCTTCTCGCAGAAGATGGCCTTGCCGGCCGCGGCGGCGCGTTCGACGTAGTCGGCATGGGTATCCGTGGAGGAAGCGATCACCACGGCGTCGACGTCCGAGGCGAACACCTCATCGACGCTGGCGGAGCGGGCGCCGAAGCGCTCGGCCACCTCGACGGCGCGCGCCGGGTCGGCGTCGGCCACCAGGGCGAAGTCGATGCGGGGATGATCGGCCAGGTGGCGGGCGTGGACGGTGCCGATGAAGCCGGCACCGATCAGGGCAAAGCGTTTCATGGGCTAGGCCTTTCCTGGAATGGGATGATGAGGCATCAGACGTGGGTCCAGCGACCCTGCTGTCGATGGGAGTCGCCGACGGCCTGGACGAAGCGAATGCCCAGCAGGCCGTCGTGGCTGGTCGGTAGCGGCAGGTCGTCGAAGCGTGTCTGGCCGGACTCGCGATGGCGGTCGATGGCCTCGGCCACGTCGCCGTAGAGGTTGGCGAAGGACTCGATGAAGCCCTCAGGATGGCCGAGCCCGACCCGGGTCAGACGCGCCTGGGCCTCGCTCTGTCCGTCGTGGCCCTGGACCAGCATCTCGCGGCGGCCGCCGGGGTGATTGATCGTCAGGTAGTGCGGGTCCATCTGTTGCCACTCCAGCGAGGCCTTGCTCCCGAATACGCGAATGCGCAGGCCATGCTCATGGCCGGTGGCGGCCATGCTGGCCCAGAGGGTGCCGCGGGCGCCGTTGGACAGGCGGACCTGGACCTGGGCGTCGTCGAAGACGCGGCGTTCCGGTACGCAGGTCTGCATCTCCGCCGAGACCTCGGTGACCTCGAGGCCGCTGACGAAGCGCAGCAGCTGATGGGCATGGGTGCCCAGGTCGAACACCAGGCTGGCTTCCCCCGACTGCGCCGGGTCGAGGCGCCAGGCGGCCTGCTTGTTGTCGGGGGCGAGCTCCACTGCGTCGGCCGCCCAGCCCGAGGCATGCTCGACCATCACGATACGCGGCTCGCCGAGGACGCCGTCGCGGATCAGCCGGGCGGCCTCACGCACCATGGCGTAGGCGCTGTAGTTGTGGGTCAGGGTGAATACCCGCCCGCTGGCGGTGGCCAGCTCGTGCAGTGCCCGAGCCTGATCCAGGTCACCGGTCATCGGCTTGTCGCAGACCACGTGGATGCCGGCCTCGAGGAAGGCCCTGGCCACCGGATAATGGCTGTCGTTGGGGGTGACGATGGCCACCACCTCGATGCCGCCCTCGCGGGCGGCCTCCTCGCGCGCCATCTGCGCGTAGTCCTGGTAGACCCGGTCCTCGGCGACGCCGAGCTCGGTGGCGGCCTGCCGAGACTTCTCCGGCGATCGCGAGAAGGCGCCGGCCACCAGCGCGTAGCGGTTGTCCAGGCGCATGCCCATGCGGTGGGCCTTGGCGATGCCGGCGCCGGGCCCGCCGCCCACCATGCCGATACGAATCCTGTCGTTGCTCATGCTTGGCTCCTTTACATGGCGCCGGTGGCGCCTGGTCGATATCAGACGCGCACCCACTGGCCGCTATAGGCGGACTCGTCCATGGCGGTGATGATGCGCTGGTTGGCGCGGCCGAAGGCGAAGTTGGGATAGCAGTCGTCCCGCTCGGCGATGCCCCGGATCAGGTCGTGGATCTCGATGACCTTGATGTCGAAGAAGCCCAGACCGCCGCCGCCGAAGTCGAAGCCGAAGAAGCCGCCGTACTGCGGCACCTGAGAGCCGGCCAGCAGCGTCTTGAAGCCACGGTCGCGCTTGTCATCGTTGAAGCGGAATACCTGCAGCTCGTTGAAGCGTTCACCGTCCATGTACAGGGTTCCCTCGGTGCCCGAGACCTCCCAATAGACGCCGAATACCCGGCCGGCGGCGACGCGCGAGCTCTCGATCACCCCGGCGGCCCCGGAGGCGAACTTGACCAGCGACTGGGTCTGATCGTCGTTCTCCACTCGGCGCCGTTCGGCGTCGGCCTCGACCCGGCTGGCATAGCCGGCATCGCTGGAGGGCACCGGGCGCTCGGTGATCTGGGTCTGGGCCTGACAGTTCACCTCGTCGATATCGCCCATCAGGAACTGGGCCACGCTGATCACGTGGGCGCCGAGGTCGCCCAGCGCCCCGGTGCCGGCGCCTTCCCGGGAGCAGCGCCAGGACCAGGGCAGCTCGGGGTCGTTGAAGAAGCCCTGGTCGAAGGTGCCGCGAAAGCGGATCGGGCGGCCGATCTCGCCGGCCTCGATCAGCTGCTTGGCCAGCAGCGCCGCCGGCGTCTTGATGTTGTTAAAGGCCACCATGGTCTTCACCCCGGCGCGCTCGGCCGCTTCCTGCATCTCGCGGGCCTGGTCGTCGTCCATGGCCAGCGGTTTCTCGCAGTAGACGTGCTTGCCGTGCTCGATGGCGGTCATGGCCATCTCGTGGTGCAGGGCGTTGGGGGAAGTGATGTCGACGACATCCACCTCGGGATCGGCCACCAGGGTCCGCCAGTCGCCGTAGGCCTTCTCGAAGCCCAGGCGTGAGCGGGCGGCCCCGGCCACCTCGTCGCCCTGGTCGGCGATGGCGTAGAGCCGCGGCGCCAGCGGCAGGTCGCGGTAGAGCATCCGGGCGCGATGGTAGGCATCGGCATGGGCCTGGCCCATGAAACCGCTGCCGATCAGCCCGATATTGAGGGTGCGGGGCATGTCGTTGTCTCCTGGTGGCTCGGTGTTAACGGGACAGTAGGGTGGCGAGGTGGTCGTGGGCCCGGGTCGCCATCTCGCGGGGCGGCGCCAGGGTCGGGTCCTGCTCGGCCTCGACGACCAGCCAGCCCCGATAGTCGGTCGAGGTGGCGAAGTCGAGCAGCGGGGCGAAGTCCAGATAGCCGTCGCCGGGGACGGTGAACATGCCGTCGCGTACGCCGCGGTTGAAACTGCGGTCGTCCCGGCGAACCTCGGTCATGACGTCGTGGCGGATGTCCTTGAGGTGCAGGTGATTGATGCGCGAGCCGTGGCGCTGGAGCAGGGCCGCCGGTTTGCCGCCGCCGGCGACGATATGGCCGCTGTCGAACAGCAGGCCCACCGCCTCGCCGGTATGGGCCATCAGGGCATCGATCTCGCGCTCGTTCTCGACGAGCATCATCAGGTGGGCGTGATAGGCGAGCTCGAGGCCGTGACGCTGACGCAGCCCCTCGGCGAAGCGCGTCAGGCGTTCGCCGTAGGCCGGCCAGTCGGCCTCGCCCAGGGCCGGGGTGCGGGACAGCGGTGCGTCCAGCGGTGCCGAGCCTGGCATGCGACCGCACTCGCCGTAGACCATCACTTGGGCGCCGCAGGCGGCGAGCAGTTCGGCGTGGTCGGCGACGGCGTCGAGCTCGGCCTCGGCGTCGCGTTCGGCGACGAAACCGGAGTACCAGCCGCTGGCAAGGGCCAGGTCATACTCCGCGAGCAGCGGCTTCAGTACGGCGGCCTCGCGGGGAAACTTGCGCCCCATCTCGACCCCTTGATAGCCACACTCGGCGGCTTCGCGCAGGAAGGTCTCCACCGGAGTCTGGTCGCCGAACTCCTCGATGACGTCGTTGGTCCAGCCCAGCGGGTTGATGCCGAGCCTCAGGCCTTGGGGCATCAGTAGCTCTGCAGTGTTGGTGGCCATGTCGGGATCTCGCGGTTGTTTTTTGATAGATCTGTGATAGATTGATAGAAATCATCATGTGCGAGCGAATATCCATGTATGACAAGCCATCGTCGACCCCTACGATGGTCGATGTTGCCAGGGCAGCCGGTGTCGGTGTGGCCACCGTCGATCGGGTCTTCAGCGGTCGGGCAAGGGTCCGGAAGGCAACCGCCGACAAGGTATTGAGAGCTGCTAAATCATTGGGTTATGAGAGAAGTAGTGAAGAAGGTGGTGAGCTATCCGGTGCCGGCCCGGCGACTGTGCGGCGTCTGGGTTTCCTGCTGCAGAAGCGGACCTCGCCGGTCTATAGAGTCCTCGCCGAATCCTTGATAGAGGCCGCCCGGCGCTATCACGGAACGCGGGTGACGGTCACCATCGACTACTGCGATACCCTGGATCCGGATCAGGTCGCTTCCGCGCTGGTGCGCCTGGGGCGGCAGGTCGAGGCGATCGGGGTGGTGGCCACCGATCATCCCGAGGTGGCCCAGGCCGTTGCCGGCCTGCACCGGCAGGGCGTGCCGGTCTTTGCGCTGCTCTCCGAACTGTCCGTTGACGCCCTCAGCGCGGGCTTCGTGGGCCAGGACGGACGCAAGATGGGGCGCAGTGCGGCCTGGGCCATGAGTCGCATGACGCGTCCGGGCGCGGTGGGGATCATCACCGGCAGCCATCGCTACGTCTGCCAGGAGCTCTACGAGATAGGCTTTCGTGGCTACTTCCGCGAGAAAGCCCCGGCGTTCCGCGTGGTGGAGCCGATCTTCAGCCAGGAGGATCCCGATCAAGCCGCTCGCGCGACTCGTGAGCTGCTGGAGGCCGAGCCCGAGCTGCGTGGCCTCTACGTAGCGGGCGGCGGCATCGAGGGCGTGGTCGAGACGCTGCGAGAGCGATCCCGCCAGGATCTGCTTGTGGTCGGTCATGACCTGACCGCCACGACCCGGGCAGCATTGGTAGATGGCACTTTGGACATGTTGCTGTCGATGCCGCGTCGCGAGTTGGCCGAGAGGGCGGTATCGGCCATGGTGGAGTCGTTGATGGCGCCTCAGCTCGATACATTGCCTAGGCGAGTGATCCTGCCGATCGATATATTTACGCCCGAAAGCGTGTGAGTGGATCTTTTTTGCGAATTTTTAAATGCATCACGATATTACAATGTTGATTTGCCGGCCCTGCCGGCTATTGGGAAGATCATAAAATTGGAGTTTTTGATGAGAAAAACAATGGTGGTTGGCAACTGGAAGATGAACGGTAGTCGCCAGAATAATGAGGCCTTGTTGGAGGCATTGATCCCCTATTTTGATAGCCTTAATATCTTGGAGGTGGGAGTCGCGATTTGTCCGCCGTTGCCTTACTTGGAGCAGGTGGGAAAGCGTTTGCAGGGGACAAATATTTCTCTTGGCGCCCAGACCCTAAACGCGCATGAGGCCGGTCCGCATACTGGAGAAGTCTGTGCCGAGATGTTGACTGATCTTGGGTGTCAATGTGTATTGATTGGCCACTCGGAGCGTCGAAGCTTGTATGGTGAATCTGATGCTGTGGTAACGGCAAAGTTCGAGACCGCGAAAGCCAATGGACTCATGCCTATCCTATGTGTGGGCGAAACGTTGGAAGAGCGACATCAAGGTGAGACCGAATCAGTCGTGGCAAGACAGCTGCGAGCGGTGATCAACACCTTGGGTATCGAGGTTTTTGAGGGAAGCGCTATCGCATATGAGCCGGTGTGGGCCATCGGCACTGGCGAGACTGCGACGCCCGCGCAAGCTCAGGCCGTACATGCCTATATTCGTGGCATACTCGCCGAACAATCTCCAGATATTGCGAATGATCTTTCGCTACTCTACGGCGGCAGCGTCAAAGTTGACAACGCGTCTGAACTTTTTGCCCAGTCAGATGTTGATGGTGGTTTGATTGGAGGGGCTTCTTTGAATGCCAATGCCTTTGCCCAGATTTGTCTTGCCGCTGCTATTTGATGTATTCATTTGGCGCTACAAGGAAGCGTCTTGATCGATTGTTCTGACCTTACATGAGTCCCTATCAATACGCTCAAGCGCTTGCTCTATGATGTCATCTAGGCTATCGACATCGCGCAGCGCTACGGCCGTATCCAGGGCCGCCTCGGCCCGGGCGATGGCGAGCTGGAAGCCGTCGCCGCGATAGCGCTGATAGTCGCCCTCGTGGCGCTCGGCGAGGCCCGTCAGGGTCGTCTCGAGCACTCGGTGGAGGCGTGGGCCCTCTTCGAGGCGGCGCGAGTCGATGATGTCTCTGGTGATGACGGCGAGGCGTGTGGCCATGGGGGCTCTTGAGGACGGCGGTCATGCCTCAGGATAGATTCTCGAGGCTATTTTTCAATGTAATAGCCTCATATGGCTATATCTGGGCGCCTCACGCCTCACGCCTCACGCCTCACGCCTCACGCCTCACGCCTCGCCCGAGCCCGGCGAGCGATAGGCCTCGACCAGGGTGGCCGGATCCGCCTCGCCGTGCCCGCGAGCGGCATGACCGCGCATCAGCTGGGCGGCCAGGGCGCTCATCGGCGTGGCGCTGGTGGCGCGGCCGCTCTGGGCCACCGCCATGTCCAGGTCCTTGAGCAGGGTGCGCAGGTGCCAGGGCGGGGCGGCGAAGTCGCGCTCGGCCATGCGCGGGGCGAGGATGCGAAACGGCCTGGAGTCGGCGAAGCCGCCGGCCAGCGCCTCGGTCAGCCGGGTGGCGTCCACGCCGCTGGCTTCCGCCAGGGCGACCGTCTCGGCGATCACCGCCGCCTGGCAGCCGACGATCATCTGGTTGCAGACCTTGGTCACCTGGCCGCTGCCAACCGGCCCCATGTGGGTCACCCGAGCGGCTAGCGGGGCGAGCACCGGGCGCAGCGCGTCGACGTCCGCGTCGGCGCCGCCGCACATCACCGCCAGCTCGCCGGCCTCGGCGCCGGCCACGCCGCCGGAGACCGGGGCATCGACCCAGGCGACGCTGCAGGCGTCCGCGAGCCGCGCGGCCATGTCGCGCGTGGCGTCGGGGTCGCTGCTGGAGAGATCGAGCAGGCGCTGGCCGGGGCGCACGTGGGCAGCCACGCCGTCCTCGCCGAACACCACGGCCTCGACCACGGCGGTGTTGGCCAGGCACAGCAGGATGACGTCCGAGGCCGCGACCAGCTCGCCGATCGAGCCGGCCACGCGAGCACCGGCCTCGGCCACGCCGGCGGTCTTGTCCGGCGAGCGGTTCCAGGCCGTGACATCGAAGCCGGCCGCCAGCAGACGACGGGTCATGGGGTCGCCCATCAGGCCGATGCCGATGAAGCCGAGGCGGGGAGAGGACATGGCGATGCTCCGG
Organism: Halomonas sp. HG01; assembly: GCF_000968715.2. Classification (NCBI taxonomy): domain Bacteria; kingdom Pseudomonadati; phylum Pseudomonadota; class Gammaproteobacteria; order Oceanospirillales; family Halomonadaceae; genus Halomonas; species Halomonas sp. HG01. Next base: position 1,368,478 of record NZ_CP022134.1, read on the forward strand.
TGGGAATGAAGAGAAGCATCAGAATGCGCGATGGAAGGGATTTCCATCAAGTGCCGCCGGGCGTCGCGACCGGCGTCCGGTGCTCCGAAGTGACGCATCGCATCCATTAGGCGGTTCATGATGGTGCGCCGCAGCGTGGCCGTTCCACGCGGTCTCGTTCCGACACGGCGCTATATTTTATTATTTAATTGATTTTAAAGAGCTATTTATTTTTTGGCCTGTACATTGCTTTGATATGGGTGTCGGCGGTCGGAGCCTTTCCTGTCTGGGCTTTGCTCCGATTGTCTGCCGGTCGTCATTGCGTCGCAGTGAGACGACCGACCCGACGAGTGAGCTGGCGTGCTCCAACTGGCCTCCCTTCGGGGAGGCTTTTTTTATGTCCGTGACCCGTGAGTGTCTTGCCGCCGCGATATGATGGAGCCTCATGGGCAAGCGAGGAGCGACGGTAGTGGTGCGGCAGGGGTTCATCCTGACTCGAGATTGGCAGGAGACGTCCGAAGGCCCCCAGGCCGAGTTCTGGCTGGCGACCGACGAGGGGCCGCTGCGCGTGCGCGTGCCGCCGCGGCCGTCGGTGGCCTTTATCCCGGTGGAGCAGTGCCGACACGCCGAGGCCGTGCTGCATGGCGAGCGCGACGTCGAGCTGCGCTCCCTGGCGCTGCGCGACTTTCATCGACGCCCCGTGCTGGGACTCTACTGTCGGCCGCATCACCGCCTGACGGCCCTGGAACGGCGCCTGACGCACGCCGGCGTGGAGGTCTACGAGGCCGATATCCGGCCGCCGGAACGCTATCTGATGGAGCGTTTCATCACCGCGCCGGTGAGCGTCGAGGGAGAGCCCGACGGCGCGGGCGGCTTGATGGCGACGCGGCTCAGGCCGGCGCCGGACTATCGTCCACGACTCAAGGTGGTGTCGCTGGACATCGAGACCAGCGGGAGCGGCGAGCTGTATTCCATTGCCCTGGAAAGCGGGGAAGAACGCCGGGTACTGATGCTGGGCCCGCCCAACGGTGTGGCCGATGGGCTCGATTTCTCCCTCGAATACTGCGATAGCCGCTCGGACCTGCTGGAGCGGCTCAACCGATGGTTCGCCGAGCACGACCCGGATGCCATCATCGGCTGGAATCTCGTGCAGTTCGACCTGCGCATCCTCCACGAACATGCGCGGCGGCTCGGCGTTGCCCTGCGACTGGGGCGCGGCGGTGCCGTGATGGAGTGGCGTGCCCATGGCCATCAGGCCAATCGTTTCGTCGCCTCGGCGGCGGGGCGGCTGATCATCGACGGCATCGAGGCACTGCGCTCGGCCACCTGGCACTTCTCTTCCTTTTCCCTGGAGCACGTGGCCCAGGCGCTGCTGGGCGAGGGCAAGGCCATCGACAACCCCTACCAGCGGCTGGATGACATCCTGCGCATGTTCGCCGAGGACAAGCCGGCGCTGGCGCGCTACAACCTCAAGGACTGCGAGCTGGTGACGCGGATCTTCGCCGAGACCGAGCTACTCGGCTTTCTGCTGGAGCGGGCCACGGTGACCGGGCTGTCCGCCGACCGCAGCGGCGGGTCGGTGGCGGCCTTCACCCATCTCTACCTGCCTCGCCTGCACCGCCTGGGATTCGTGGCGCCGAATCTCGGCGAGGCAGAAGCCGCCGAGAGCCCCGGCGGCTTCGTGATGGATTCCCGCCCCGGCCTCTACGACTCGGTGCTGGTGCTGGACTTCAAGAGCCTGTATCCCTCGATCATCCGCAGCTTCCTGATCGACCCGGCGGGCCTGGTGGAGGGGCTCGCCGATCCCGCGGACGCGGCCTCGGTGCCGGGGTTTCGCGGAGCCCGCTTCTCGCGGACTCAGCACGCGCTGCCGGCTATCGTGGCGCGGGTCTGGGAAGGGCGCGAGGCCGCCAAGCGCGCGGGCAACGCGCCGCTTTCCCAGGCGTTGAAGATCATCATGAACAGCTTCTATGGCGTGCTGGGATCGAAGGGCTGCCGCTTCTTCGATTCACGCCTGGCCTCGTCGATCACCATGCGCGGGCACGAGATCATGCGACGCACGCGCGAGCTGGTCGAGGCCGAAGGCTATACCGTCATCTACGGCGACACCGACTCCACCTTCGTGTGGCTCGGCCGCGAGCATCCCGAGCAGCAGGCGGAGGCGATCGGCCGGCGCCTGGTGGCACACGTCAATGCCTGGTGGCGTGACCACCTGGCCCGGGAACATGGCCTCGCGAGCGCGCTGGAGCTGCAGTTCGAGACCCATTACCGACGCTTTCTGATGCCGACCATTCGCGGGGCCGAAGCGGGCAGCAAGAAACGCTATGCCGGACTGGTGCGCGACGCGTCCGGGGACGAGCGGATGGTCTTCAAGGGGTTGGAGAGCGTGCGCAGCGACTGGACGGACCTGGCCAAGGACTTCCAGCAGGAGCTCTATCAGCGCATCTTCAACGGCGACCCCTATCGGGATTTCATCCGCGACTATGTGCGTCGCACCCTGGCCGGCGACTTCGATGATCGGCTGGTGTATCGCAAGCGGCTGCGTCGTTCCCTGGACGACTATCGGCGCAACGTGCCGCCCCATGTGCGGGCGGCGCGGCTCGCCGACGAGGCCAGCGACCGGCTCGGTCGGCCGCGCCGTTATCAGCACGGCGGATGGATTCGCTACGTGATGACGGTGGCGGGGCCGGAGCCGCTGGAACAGCAGTGTTCGGCCATCGACACCGATCACTACCTGACCCGTCAGCTGCAGCCGGTGGCGGATGCCATCCTGCCGTTCGTGGGAGACGACTTCGCGACCCTGATCGACCGTCAGCTCGGGCTGTTCTGAGCCCGACTCTCTTCGCCGTGTCCGATCGTCGCGGCGCGCTTGATGGCGCCGGCATCAGGCGACATAGTTTCTCGGGTCTTCCCCCCTCTGGAGTCCCATCATGTCCGATGCCCTGCTGCTGGGCTGTGCCCACTGTCATGCCATGAACCGGGTTCGCCCCGATCGCTTGTCCGCCGGCCCGCGCTGCGGCAAGTGCCAACAGCCGATGTTCACCGGTGAGCCGCTGACGTTGACCGGTGCCAACTTCGCGTCGCTGGTGGCGCGCAGTTCGCTGCCGGTGGTGGTCGATTTCTGGGCCAGCTGGTGCGGCCCGTGCAAGGCGATGGCGCCGATCTTCGCCGAGGCGGCCCGCGAACTGGAGCCGCGTCTGCGCTTCGCCAAGCTGGACACCGAGGCCGAGCAGGGCCTGGCCGGCCGCTTTGGCATCCGCAGCATCCCGACGCTGATCCTGTTCAAGCAAGGCCAGGAGGCGGCCCGCCAGCCGGGGCTGCTGCAGGGGCCGCAGCTGCGCCAGTGGCTGGCGGCGCAGCTGGGCTGAGAGACGTTGACGCTCGGGGCGGCTGGGGTCAGTCGCCCTGGCGCTGCTTGAGCTGGTCGCGCAGCCCGTTCGGCACCTTCTTGATGATCAGCCGGTCGCCGTCCTCGTCGTACTCCACGGCGGCGCCCAGCAGGTGGGAGTCGAAGCTGATCGAGACGCCGGCGGCGCGGCCGGTGAAGCGCCGGAACTGGTTGAGGGTGCGCTTGTCCGGCGGGATCTCGGGGTTCAGCCCGTAGTCGCTGTTGCGGATGTGTTCATAGAAGGCCTTGGGCCGCTCCTCGTCGACCAGCTCGGAGAGGTCCTCGAGGGTGATGGGCTCGCCGAGCTTGGCCTGGTCGCTGGCGTAGTCGACCAGGGCGTCGGTCTTCTCGCGGCTGGCTTCTTCCGGCAGGTCCTCGTTCTCGACGAAGTCGCTGAAGGCCTTGAGCAGGGTGCGGGTCTCCTCGCCGGCGTCGCGCTGCTCGCGGGCGCCCAGCGCCTCGGCGAAGGCCTCGGACAGCTTCTTGCCGCCGCGGTCGCGGGTCCAGGAGAGATACGGATGCGAGGCCGAGCCGTTCTGCCACTGGTTGACGTCGAGGCGCGCGGCCAGCGTCATCTGGGCCAGATTGAGCTGGCGGGCGGGCACCACGCCGAGGGCATCGTCGATGCCGAAGCCGTCGCGGTGATGCAGCAGCGCGAGAATCAGGTAGCGGGCCTCGCCCTGGCGATGGTCGACGACCAGCAGGTGGCCGCCCACGGGCAGGTGGTCGTCGACCAGTGGCACGATCTGTTCGGCCAGCGCCCGGGTCAGGCTGGGGAAGTCGCGCTCGCCGTCGAGGAAGGCGCTCAGCGCTGTGGGAAAGGCGGCCGGTTCGTCGTCGGCGAAGCGGCCCCAGTTCTTGGCCTTGCCGTGATAGGCGTCGTTGAGCCCCGAGACCAGGTCGTCGAGGGCCGTGGAAGCCGCGAGCGGGGCCTCGGCGGGCATCAGGCGGGCCGGGGTCTCGCCGTCGCCCTTGTCGATGCGGTGGATGATGCTGTGCAGGATCGGCATGGGGACCTCCCTCGGCCTCGGTGATCGGGGCTGGCGATGATACCCGCCGCGGCGCGGCGGCGATAGCGCGCCGGGTATCCTGGCGGGACGGTCAGGGCTTGAGCCGGTAGCCGCTGCGGAAGATCCAGCTGACCACGGCGAGCGCCACCGCCAGGAAAAGCCCGATCACCGCCAGGCTGGCCCAGATGCTGACGTCGCCCAGGCCGTAGAAGCTCCAGCGGAAGCCGCTGACCAGATAGACCACCGGGTTGGCCAGCGTCACCGCCTGCCACAGTGGCGGCAGCATGTCGATGGAATAGAAGGTGCCACCGAGGAAGGTCAGCGGGGTGATCACCAGCAGCGGCACCAGCTGCAGCTTCTCGAAGCCGTCGGCCCAGATGCCGATGATGAAGCCGAGCAGGCTGAAGGTCAGGGCGGTGAGCACCAGGAACAGCAGCATCACCAGCGGGTGGGCGATGGTGAAGGGCACGAACAGGCTCGCGGTGCCGAGCACGATCAGCCCCAGGATCACCGATTTGGTGGCCGCCGCGCCGACGAAGCCCAGCACCACCTCGAAGTAGGAGACCGGCGCCGAGAGGATCTCGTAGATCGAGCCCGAGAAGCGCGGGAAGAAGATGCCGAAGGAAGCGTTGGAGACGCTCTGGGTCAGCAGCATCAGCATGATCAGCCCGGGCACGATGAAGGCGCCGTAGCTGACGCCCTCGACCTCGCTGATGCGGGTGCCGATGGCGGCGCCGAAGACCACGAAGTAGAGCGAGGTGGAGATCACCGGCGAGACGATGCTCTGCAACACGGTGCGCAGGCTGCGCGACATCTCGGCCACGTAGAGGGTCTTCACGGATTCGAGGTTCATGCGTCCTCCCTGACGAGGCTGACGAAGATGTCCTCCAGCGAGCTCTGTCGGGTGTGGAGGTCCTTGAAGCGGATGCCGGCGGCGTCCAGATCGGCGAGCAGCTCGGCGATGCCGCTCGAGTCGTCGCCGTCGGTGCGGCCGTCGTAGGTGTAGATCAGTGCCTGGCCGTCCTCGGCGATCTCCAGGCCATGTGCGTCCAGTTCCCCGGGCAGGCGCTCGAGGGGCTCGTGGAGCTGCAGGGTCAGCTCCTTGCGGCCGAGCTTTCGCATCAGCTCGCGCTTGTCCTCGACCAGCACCAGCTCGCCTGAGCGGATCACGCCGATGCGGTCGGCCATCTCCTCGGCCTCCTCGATGTAGTGGGTGGTGAGGATGATGGTCACGCCGCTGTCGCGCAGCTGGCGCACGACCTCCCACATGTCGCGGCGCAGCGCCACGTCGACGCCGGCGGTGGGCTCGTCGAGGAACAGGATCTGAGGCTCGTGAGCCAGCGCCTTGGCGATCAGCACCCGGCGCTTCATGCCGCCGGATAGCGTGATCAGGCGATTGCGGCGCTTGTCCCACAGCGACAGCGATTTCAGCACCCGCTCGATGTGGGCCGGATCCTTCGGCTTGCCGAACAGCCCGCGGCTGAAGCTCACCGTGTCCCACACCGTGGAGAAGGCCTCGCTGGTCAGCTCCTGGGGCACCAGGCCGATCAGCTGGCGCGCCTGGCGATAGTCAATGACATTGTCGTGACCGGCCACCAGCACGCGACCCGCGGAGGCGTTGACCAGCCCGCAGATCACGCTGATCAGGGTGGTCTTGCCGGCGCCGTTGGGGCCGAGCAGGGCGAAGATCTCGCCGCGTCGGATCTCGAGGTCCACCCCCTTGAGGGCCTCGAAGCCGCTGTCGTAGGTCTTCGACAGCGCCTCGACGCGGATCACGCTTTGTTCACTCACCTTCCCGTACCTCCCTGGCTGTTCGGATCCTGCCGCTGGCCTGCCGGCGACACCCCTCGTCGAGTCGGCGTCTCTGAGGCCATACCTTAACGCTTCCCTAACCCCTTCGGGTACAAGCTGCCTGGGTCTCACTGAGGCGATATTCCCTGTTCTTCTTCAAACCGCCCGTACCGGGCGGTTTTTTTATGGTCCCGGTCGTCGCCGGGCGTGGTGCTTGTCTCCCATCGCCGCCGCCATGGTTCCGGGCGTCGAGGGGGGCCGGGCGTCGTCGTCGGTCGACTCGGTCGCGCCGGGTTGTGGCATCATATTCTGCTCATTTTCCTGAACCCATGCCGGGGCATGCTGCGACGGCACGGGCGTGAATCGAGCGAGGAGAGCCGATGCTGAGCGTGCTGCTGATCGAGGACGACATCGACCTGGCCGAGACGCTGATCGACTATCTGGCGCTCGAGGGCATGCGTTGCGACCACGCCGCCAACGGCGTGGCGGGCCTCGAGCTGGTCGAGCGCCAGCCGCCCGACCTGGTGCTGCTCGACCTGCACCTGCCGCGGCTGGACGGCCTGCGGGTCTGCGAGCGCCTGCGCGAGGCCGGGCGCGACATCCCGGTGCTGATGCTCACCGCCCGTGATGCCCTGGACGACAAGCTGGCCGGCTTCGCGGCCGGCACCGACGACTATCTGGTCAAGCCCTTCGAGCTGCGCGAGCTGGCGGCGCGGGTCCATGCCTTGGCCAGGCGCCGCAGCGGCCAGTCCCAGCGCCTCGGCTGTGCCGACCTGGAGATGCACCTGGGGGAGCGACGTGTCACGCGTGCGGGGCGGCCGATCCATCTCTCGCCCACCGGCTGGCGGCTGCTCGAGGCGCTGCTGCGAGCCTCGCCGAACGTGGTGTCGCGCGCGGCGCTGGAGACCACGCTGTGGGGCGAGGACGTGCCCGACAGCAACAGCCTCAAGGTCCATCTCTATCACCTGCGCCAGGCCGTGGACGTGCCTTTCGAGTTCCCCCTCGTGCAGACCGTGCCCGGCCATGGCGTGGCGCTGAGGCCCGCGACGTGAGGCGACCCGATACCCTCAAGGGGCAGCTGATCCTGGGCGGATTGGTGGTAGGCCTGCTGCTGGCGGTCGGCTACTCCGTGCTCAGCGCCCACTACTTCCTGCGCGGCATGGACAACATGACGCGGGCGCACATGGCCCGGGTCGCCGACGACGTCGCCGGCCGGCAGGGCGGCGCGTTACCGGAAGACCTGCGCAAGGTGGCCGGCTACCATCTGAGCGGTGACTGGCAGGCCATGCCCGAGGCCGTCCGACGTGTCTTCCGCGATGCGCCCGGCGAGCCCGGGCGGCTCTACAAGCAGGACGACGGCAACGGGCTCCAGCGGCCGCAGACCTTCTATGTCGCCATGCGCCATCCGACCCCTGAGGGATCGCTGTTCGTGGCCGACGTGATCGCCTCGTCGCCTCCCGCCATCTCGCCGGCCAACGAGTCGCTGAACAGCCTGATGACGCTGCTCGGGCTGGGAATGATCATCGCCGTGGGGCTGCTGGGTGCACTGCTGTGGTGGCTGCGCCACGTCTCACGCCCGGTGAATGCCCTGGGCGACTGGGCACGCGGCCTAGATGCGCAGCGCCTGGCCGAGCCGACGCCGGATTTCGGCTATCCCGAGCTCAACGAGCTGGCCGGCCTGCTGCGCGAGAGCCTGTGCTCGGCCCATGAGGGCCTGGCGCGAGAGCAGCGCTTCCTGGCCCATGCCAGCCACGAGCTGCGTACGCCGATCACCGTGCTGCGCCACAATCTCGAGCTGCTGCGGCGCTTCCAGCAGGCGCATGACGAGACCTGGAGCCCGCGTCATCGCCAGGTATTCGCGCGCATGGAGCGGGCCGGTACCACCATGAAGCACCTGACCGAGACCCTGCTGTGGCTGAGCCGTGAGGAGGGCCTTGCGCCCCCTGGCGTCCGCGTCGATCTCGAGGCCTTGCTCGATGCCCAGGTCGCCGAGCTGCGCTACCTGCTGCGCGACAAGGCGGTCGACGTCGAGCTCGATACCGCGCCGTGTCACCTGACCCTGCCGGAGGCGCCGACCCGGATCGTGCTGGGCAATCTGATTCGCAACGCCTTCGTGCATACCTGGGAGGGGCGGGTGGTGATCCGCCAGCGCGGCTCGGAAGTGCGCATCGACAACTACCAGGCGTCACCGAAGACGGCCGAGGCCGATGAGGCGCCGGGCGAGGTCGGCTTCGGCCTGGGGCTGCGGCTCACCGCGCAGCTGACGCAGCGGCTGGGCTGGCCCTACGAGAACCTGCCCGAGGCGACGGGCCATCGCGTGCGGGTGGTGTTCGACGCGCGTGACGCCGGGCCGATGGCCGAGCAGGGCGTGTCATGAAAAAGGCCGCGTCGGTATCCGACGCGGCCCTTGTCTACCTCTGCAGCCACTCAGCCGCGGCTGGTGACTTCCAGCAGGTGGTAGCCGAACTGGGTCTTCACCGGGCCCTGGACCTGGTTCAGGTCGGCGGAGAACACCACCTTGTCGAACTCGGGCACCATCTGGCCCGGACCGAAGCTGCCGAGCTCGCCGCCCTGGCGGCCGGACGGGCACTGGGAGTGTTCACGGGCGACCTCGGCGAAGTCGCGGCCGCCTTCGATCTCGGCCTTGAGGGCCAGGCACTGTTCTTCGCTGGGCACGAGGATATGGCGAGCGGTGGCCTGAGTCATGGGAATCTCCTTCGCGGATGGGATAGGCTCTGAACGAGCGGGGAGAATAGCATGCCGCCGGCGCCGAGGAACCGTTGCGGCCGGCGTTTTCCGGCGCGTCGTCGTCAACAGGGAGGCATCGAACGTGAGCTGCATCTTCTGCGAGATCGTCGCCGGCCGGGCGCCGTGCCATGTCATCTGGGAGGACGAGGCACACCTGGCGTTTCTGTCCATCTTCCCCAATACGCCGGGCTTTTCGGTCGTCATTCCCAAGGCCCACCACCCCAGCTACGCCTTCGACCAGCCGGACGAGGTGTTGACCGGACTGATGCTGGCCACCAAGCGGGTCGCGCGGCTGCTGGATGCCTCGCTCGAGGGCGTCGCCCGCACCGGCATGTTCTTCGAGGGCTATGGCGTCGATCACCTGCACGCCAAGCTGTTTCCCATGCACGGCACCGGCAGTGACTCGGCCTTCCAGCCCGTGGAGTCACGGGTCGACAAGTACTTCGACCGCTACGAGGGATATCTCTCGTCCCACGATTACCGACGCGCCGACGATAGTGCGCTGGCCGAACTGGCCGCGCATATCCGCGCGTTTGGCTGAGCCGACAAGGCTGGCATCAGGGCGTCCGGTTCTGCCGCCCGTCGTTCAGCTCGGGGAAGCGATTCGTCACGTCTTGCGTGGCGATATTGGCATCGAGAAAGTCCAGCAGGGCCCGCACCGAGGGCAGCAGCCCGCGCCGTGAGGGGAAAACCGCGTGGAGAATGCCGCCGCGCGGCGCCCAGCCCGGCAGCACGTCGATCAGCCGACCATCGGCCAGGTCGCAGCCGCCGACCAGCAGTGCCAGCTTGACCACGCCCATGCCCGCCAGGGTCGCCTCGTGCAACGTCTCGGCACTGTCGGTCACCAGGCGCGGGCGGTGCTGGATCCGGGCGCTCGCCCCGTCCGGGCCGACCAGGTCCCAGCAGTGCTGCCCGGCGTACTGCTCGAAGTCCAGGCTCGGCAGGCGGGGCAGGTCGGCGGGCACCCTCGGCCGGGGATGGGTCTCGAACAGCTCGGGGGCGGCCATCAGCCGCTGAGGACTCTGGGCCAGGACCTTCATGGTCAGGTCGCTGTCCTCCAGCGGCGGGAAGCGAACGCGGATAGCCAGGTCGAAGCCCTCCTTGACCACGTCGACGCGTCGGCTGGTGGCCTCCACCTGGACGTTGACCTTGGGACACTGGGCCATGAAGCGTACCAGCAGCGGCGTGATCAGGTAGTGCAGCACGCTGGGGGAGCAGCTGAGGCGCACGTTGCCCTGGGGTTCCGCGCGATGGCGCTCGATCAGCTCGTCGGCGGCTTCGGCCTCCACCAGCATGGCCAGGCAGTGCCGGTAGTAGGCCTGGCCCAGTTCGGTCACCGAGAAGTGGCGTGTGGAGCGGTTCACCAGGCGCGTTCCCAGGCGTTCTTCCAGCTGAGCGATGCGTCGGCTCAGCTTCGACTTGGGAATGCCCAGGGCGCGGCCCGCGGGCGCGAATCCCGCGTGGTCCACCACCTGGACGAAGTAGTAGAGGTCATTGAGGTCTCGCATTCTATCGTCCTGTATGGGGAACGCAGTGTGTGGATTCTACCACCTAGCCGATCCAGCGTTCCTCTCATAGGCTTTCTGCAACGGGGCCAGCGTGCCCTCCCTGCCAGCAGGAGCCTGACGATGAAGCAGATCCAAGCCATATACGGTGCCCCCCACGGTCACTGGGTCGGCGACGGCTTCCCGGTACGTTCCCTGTTCACCTACGACCGCATGGGCGCCGAGCATCTCAGCCCTTTCCTGATGCTGGATCACGCCGGTCCCCATACCTTCAAGCCGGCCCGAAAACCACGGGGCGTGGGGCAGCATCCGCACCGTGGCTTCGAGACGGTGACCCTGGTCTACGAAGGAGAGCTGGAGCACCGTGATTCCACCGGCAGCGGCGGCAGGATCGGTGAGGGAGACGTGCAATGGATGACCGCCGGGGCCGGCATCGTTCACGAGGAGTTCCACTCTCGAGCCTTCACCGAGCGGGGTGGTCGTCTGGAAATGGTGCAGCTGTGGGTCAACCTGCCGGCTGATGACAAGGAGACTCCGGCCGCCTATCAGACGCTACTCAATGCGGATATTCCCATCGTGTCGTTAGACGACAATGCAGGCCATGTGCGGGTCGTGGCAGGAAGCTATCTTGGACACGAGGGACCGGCTCGCACCTTTACGCCGATCAATCTGTGGGACGTGCGTCTCGCTTCGGGCGGGGACGCGGTGCTGCCGGTGCCGGACGGTCATACCACTCTGCTGGCGGTGCTGGAGGGCACCGTCCAGGTCAATGGCGAGACCATCGTGCGCGATGAGGCCGTGGTGGCCTTCGAGCGTCGCGGCCAGGAGTTGTACCTGGAGGCCAACAACGACGCCAAGCTGCTGCTGCTCAGCGGCGAGCCCATCGACGAACCGGTGGCTGGATATGGCCCCTTCGTGATGAACCGTGAAGAGGAGCTCCAGCAAGCTTTCGTCGACTTCCAGAACGGGAAGTACGGCGCCTTGAACGGCTAGCGGGCGGATATCCGCTGGCGTTCGTCCCCGGTGGCCAAGGCCACCGGATTTCCCCCTGATGCAAAAGGAGAGCGATCATGTCCTTCACCTATAACCGCCTGGACAAGGATGACGTGGCGCTGCTGATGGTCGACCACCAGGCCGGCCTGCTGTCCCTGGTGCGTGACTTCAGCCCGGATGACTTCAAGAACAACGTTCTGGCGCTGGCTGACATCGCCAAGTTCTTCGACATTCCCACCATCCTCACTACCAGCTTCGAGGATGGCCCCAACGGGCCCATGGTGCCGGAGCTCAAGGAGGCGTTTCCGGATGCGCCGTACTTCGCGCGCCCCGGCCAGATCAATGCCTGGGACAACGAGGACTTCGTCGCCGCGGTCAAGGCCACCGGCAAGAAGCAGCTGCTGATCGCCGGCGTGGTCACCGAGGTCTGTGTGGCCTTTCCGGCGCTGTCCGCCCTGGAGGAAGGCTTCGAGGTGTTCGTGGTCACCGATGCGTCGGGCACCTTCAACCCGATCACCCGTGACGCCGCCTGGAATCGCATGTCCCAGGCCGGCGCCCAGCTGATGACCTGGTTCGCCGTCGGTGGCGAGCTGCATCGCGACTGGCGCAACGACATCGAAGGCTTCGGCGGCTTGCTGGCCGGTCATCTGCCGGCCTACTCGAACCTGATGCAGAGCTATGCTCAGCAGGCACGCAGCTGAGTCGTGCGGCTCGGCCTCGGGGCCGAGCCGTTCCGCTATCCACGCAGGAGAGACCGCCCATGAGCAGCCTGATCCAGGATCCTGAACCGCAGTCCTCGCTCGACTGCCCGATCGTCGACGGCAAGCGCCAGGTCCAGCACGTGCCGCCGCGGACCGCGGACGTCGGCGGCATTCCGGTCAACCGGGTGCTGCCGTCTCGCCATCGTCGCCTGGTGGGCGCCTGGTGCTTCCTCGACCATGCCGGACCCAGCGTCTTCAAGGGGGATGCCCGCGGACTGCGGGTCGGCCCTCATCCGCATATCGGCCTGCAGACCTTCACCTGGATGATCGAGGGCGAGGTGCTGCACCGGGACAGCCTCGGCAACCAACAGGTGATCCGCCCCGGCCAGGTCAACCTGATGACCGCCGGCCGCGGCATCAGCCACACCGAGGAATCGGTGCCCGGCGAGACGCATCTGCATGCCGCCCAGCTGTGGATCGCCCTGCCCGAGGCCGATCGGCGCACCGATCCGCGCTTCGATCACTATCCCGATCTGCCGGGCTGGGAAGCGCAGGGCGTCGCCTTCACGCTGCTCATTGGCGAGTTCGCCGGACGCCGCGCGCCGACGCTGGCCTTTTCCGAACTGGTCGGACTGGACCTTGCCAGCCGAGAGGCGAATACCGTCGAACTCCCGTTGCGTGAGGACTTCGAGTACGGCGTGCTGTCCCTGGAAGGCGAGATCGACATCGAGGGCGAGGCGTTCGCGGCCAATGAGCTGGCCTACCTGGGGCGTGGGCGCGACGCCGTCACCCTGACGCTGCCCGCCGACGGCCGAGCCATTCTGATCGGCGGCGAGCCGCTGGGCGAGGAGATCCTGATCTGGTGGAACTTCGTCGGCCACGGCAAGGCCGAGATCGCCGAGGCCCAGCGCGACTGGGAGGCCGGCAGCGAGCGTTTCGGCAGCATTCCCGACTACGATGGTGAGCGGCTGATGCCGCCGCTGCTGCCCTGGAAGGCCTGATTGGCCCCGTGTCACTCTTCAGTAGAAGGCAGTCCCATGACCGAGACCACGTCGGGCGCTAGCGTCACCATTCGCATTCAGCATCGCGTGCGGCCGGAGGCGAGAGATCACTACGAGGGCTGGCTGCGTCGCATCATCGAAGTGGCCGGGCGATACTGCGGTCATCAGGGCGTGCACGTGCTGAGGCCTACGGCGGATGGCTGCGACTACGAGATCGCGGTGCGTTTCGCTTCCGAGGAGCAAGCCGATCACTGGCGACACTCGGACGAGCGTCGCCGGCTGCTTGACGAGATCCTGCCCTCCCTGCAGCGCAAGGAAACGGTCGAGATCCACAGCGGTATCGACTACTGGTTCACGCCGTCGACCTCGAAGGCCAAGCAGCCGGTGCGCTGGAAGCAGTGGCTGGTGACCACTGCCGTGATCTGGCCGCTCACCATGCTGGTGCCGCTGTTCTGGCAGCCGCTGTTTGCCGTTCAGCCGGTGCTCGCTACCTGGGGAATACGGCATGGCCTCATCGCGGCCACCGTCGTGGCACTGGTGATCTACGTGGTCATGCCGCGTGTCGTGCGTCTGGTGGCGCGTTGGATGTTCGAATAGGCCCTCTTATCCGCCTCAACCGGGATCGATGGTCAGCAGCAGCCGCGGCTGACCCTCCGCCAGGGCCGGGCTGCGGTGCACCAGGCCGTGCGACTCGTTGCCGATCCAGCCGCTGCCCTTGAGCAGCGCCACATCGCCGGACTCCAGCCGGCGGATGGCGCCGTCGTCGCGCACGATCTCCGGCTTGGCGGCGCTCGGTGCCCCGAGTCCGGCGCGATTCACCACCGCTTCGGGCAACCATTCGCTGCCCGGGCCCAGATAGGTCGTGATCATCCTCACCGGCAGATTGTCGCAGTGGAAGCGCGGGCACATGGGCGCGTCCATCAGCCTCAGCCGCAGGCCCACCGTGTCGGTGTCGAACAGGAAGGCCATGGCCTCGGCCAGGATCACGACATCCTCCACCAGGGCGACGGACGCCGCGGGCGCGGCCAGGGTCTCGAACAGCGCGGTGCGCAGCTCGACGCCGGGCGCACCGCGCCAGTTGAACGACAGCGGACGCCCGGCTTCCACCTGGGCCAGGGCACCGGCCAGCAGGTCGCTGCCGACCGGGCGACGCATCACGGCCAGCGTGATGGCGTCCTCGAAGATGCGCGGCAGTACCTTGATGCCGCCGCCTTCCGCCCAGTGAGGCGTCGAGAGCGGACGTGGTGCCGAGGCGGCGAAGTCGGGGCAGGGCAGGGGCGTGGGGTGCGGCATGGAAGTCTCCGTCATGAGGCGGTTAGCGGGCTTGGGCGTCTTGCCAATTTGTTACGTTATAACGTATCTTTTCTGCCCTTGAAAGCCACGCTCTCTCGAGGGCGGGCGATGACCGTGACCAACAGGCAACAAGGAGAGACCGATGAGTGAACCTCATCCCCTGCCCGTGACCGTGCTGTCCGGGTTTCTCGGCGCCGGCAAGACGACCCTGCTCAACCATATCCTGGCCAATCGCGAGGGGCGTCGGGTGGCGGTCATCGTCAACGACATGAGCGAGGTCAACATCGACGCGGCCCTGCTGCGGCAGGACGAGGGCAACGGCGGTCCCGTCCCCGACGTCGCGGTCAACCGCGCCGAGCAGCGCCTGGTCGAGATGAGCAACGGCTGCATCTGCTGCACGCTGCGCGAGGATCTGCTGATCGAGGTGGCCCGCCTGGCCCGCGAGGGACGCTTCGACCAGCTGGTCATCGAGTCCACGGGCATCTCCGAGCCGCTGCCGGTGGCCGAAACCTTCACCTTCGAGGACGACAACGGCGAGAGCCTGTCGCGGCTGGCGCGCCTGGATACCCTGGTCACCGTGGTCGACGGTGCCAACTTCCTCACCCAGTATCGTGAGGCCCGGTCGTTGACCGAGGCCGGAGAGAGCCTGGGCGAGGACGACGAGCGCAACGTCGCTGACCTGCTGGTCGACCAGATCGAGTTCTGCGACGTGCTGCTGATCAGCAAGGCCGATCTGATCGACGAGCGCCAGCGCGCCGAGCTCGAGGCGGTGCTGCGAAGCCTCAATCCCGAGGCGCGGATCCTGGCCATGGCCCAGGGGGCGGTCCCGTTGGAGGAGGTGCTGGATACCGGCCGCTTCAGCTTCGAGCGGGCCCAGCGGGCACCGGGCTGGCTCAGGGAGATGCGCGGCGAGCACGTGCCGGAGACCGAGGAATACGGCATCGCCAGCTTCACCTACCGGGCGCGGCGGCCTTTCCATCCGCAGAAGTTCTTCGAGCTGCTGCACGCCGACTGGTTCGGCGAGCGGCTGCTGCGCTCCAAGGGCTTCTTCTGGCTGGCCTCGCGCCCGCGCCTCGCCGGGCAGTGGAGCCAGGCCGGCGGCGTCGCCCACTACGGCTTCGCGGGCCTGTTCTGGAAGGCCGTGCCCGAGGTCGACTGGCCGACGGATCCCGGCTATCTCGAGGCGATCGAGCAGGTCTGGGAGGAGCCCTTCGGCGACATGCGCCAGGAGCTGGTGTTCATCGGCCAGGGCATGGACGAGGCGCGCATGCGCGAGGCCCTGGACGGCTGCCTGCTCGATGACGAGACCCTGCTGGCCGGGCACGAGTTCTGGCGCGCGCTGCCCGATCCCTTCGCCGATTTCGCGCCCGCCGAGCTCGATGCCGAGGAGGCCTGATGACAACGCCGCTGATGGATATCGCCGACGGCGCCGCCGATCAGCCGGGGCGGCTGTCCTGGGTCGGCATGGAGGGCATCGATCTGCCGCTGACCCTGGCGGGTCGGCCGGTCCAGGCGCGCGCTCATGCCGGCGTCAGCCTGGACGCCGCCGAGGCGCGAGGCATTCACATGTCCCGGCTCTATCTGGCCCTCGAGCGTCTGGTCGACCGGGAGATCACCCCCGGGCGGCTTCAGGAGGTGCTGGCACACTTCCTCGACAGCCATCATGACCTCTCGCGCGAGGCCTTCCTCGACCTGGAGGGCGAGGCCATGCTGCGCCGACCGGCGCTGGTCAGCCCGCTGGCGGGGTGGAAGGCTTATCCCTTCGCGCTGCGCGGCCGGCTCGGGCCCGACGGCTTCGCGCTGCGGCTGTCGCTCGAGATCGGCTATTCCTCGACCTGCCCCTGCTCGGCGGGGCTGGCGCGACAGCTGATCCAGGAGCGGTTCGACTGCGACTTCGAGGACGAGACGGCGCTCGACCACGAGGCGGTGCGCCGCTGGCTCGGCGGCGAGCAGGGCATCGTCGCCACGCCGCACAGCCAGCGCAGCCGCGCGCATCTCGAGCTGCGCCTCGATGGCGGGCTCGAGGCCCTGCCGGTGGTCGAGGTCATCGAACGGGCGGAAGCCAGCCTCGGCACCGCGCTGCAGACGGCGGTCAAGCGCGTCGACGAGCAGGCCTTCGCTCTGGCCAACGGCCAGAACCTGATGTTCTGCGAGGACGCCGCCCGGCGCCTGGATCGGACCCTGCGCGAGCAGCCCGGCGTGGCCGGCTTTCGTCTGCGGGTGGTGCACGCCGAGAGCCTGCATGCCCACGACGCCGTGGCGCGCAGCCAGTGGAACTGGCCCGAGGCCGAGGGCTGAGGTCCTCCCCGGGGTGCGGGCCTAGTGGTCGGACCGTGCCGACCGGGAGCGGAAGCGACACGCACTGGCCAGGCTCGCGCACAGGAACAGCAGCGTGGTCACGCAGACGATGGTGGGGCCGGTAGGGGTGTCGAAGCGATAGGCGGCCATGAGGCCGCCGTTGGCCGAGAAGATGCCGACCGCCGCCGCGGCCATCGCCATCCGCTCCGGCGTGCGGCTGAACGGCCGGGCGGTGGCCGCGGGGATGACCAGCAGCGCGGCGATCAGCAGCACGCCCACCACCTTGATGGCGACGGCCACCACCAGTGCCAGTGACAGCGTCAGCACCAGCTGCTCGCGCTTCGGGTCCATCCCGGCGGCATGGGCGAGGTCCGGGTTCAGGGTCGAGGTCAGCAGCGCCGGCCAGCGCCAGCTCAGCAGTCCCAGCACCATCAGCGCGCCGCCCCAGATGATGGCGAGATCCTGACGGCTCACGGCGAGGATGTCGCCGACCAGATAGCCCATCAGGTCGATGCGCACGCCGGAGACGAAGGACACCGCCACCAGCCCGAAGGCCAGTGCCGCATGGGCAGTGACGCCGAGCAGCGTATCCATGGCATAGCCCCGGCCACTCAGCAGCGACACGGCCAGCGCCATCAGCAGCGAGACCGCCAGCACCCCGGCGAACAGGGAGGTGGACAGGACCAGGGAAAGGGCGACGCCGAGGATGGCCGCGTGGGCGGTGGCATCGCCGAAATAGGCCATGCGCCGCCACACCACGAAGCAGCCGAGCGGTGCGGCCGCCAGGGCGACGCCGGTGCCGCCCAGCGCGGCGCGAACGAGGAAGTCATCGAGCATCAGGAAAGCGCCTCCTCGGGCGCGTGATCGTGGCGATAGAAGGCGACGGCATCGCGTTCGTCGACGCCGAGCAGATCGCGATAGGCCGATGAGCCGGCCACCGTGTCGGGAGGTCCCTGGCAGCAGATCCGCCCGTTCAGGCACACCACGCGGTCCGACGCACGCATGACCACATGCAGCTCATGGCTGACCATCAGTACCCCGCAGCCCAGCTCCCGTTTCACCCGCGCGAGCTGGCGGTAGAACTCCGCGGTGCCGCGGTGATCGAGTCCCTGATTGGCCTCGTCGAGGATCAGCAGGTCCGGAGAGGTCAGCAGAGCCCGAGCCAGCAGCACGCGCTGGAACTGACCACCCGACAGGCCGCTCATCTGCCTGTCGGCAAGCCCGGCCGCATCGGCCCGTTCCAGCGCGCGCCGCACGGCGTCGTTGGAGTGGCGCCGGGGTAGGGCCATGAAGCGCGACACGGTCATGGGCAGGGTGGGATCGATGTGCAGGCGCTGCGGCACGTAGCCGATGGTCAGCGAGGCGTCGTGGGATACCCGACCCCGGCTCGGTGCCAGGGCGCCGATGATCACGCGTAGCAGCGTGGTCTTGCCGGACCCGTTCGGCCCGACGATGGTGACGATCTCGTTCCTTTCCAGGGACAGGTCGATGCCGTCCAGGATGGTATGGCCACGTCGGGTGACGCCGACGTCGCTCAGGCTCAGTAGGGGCATGGCGGCTCCATCAGGTCGTCGTTGCTCCGCCAGGGGCAGCCTCGACAGGGGACTTGCTAAAAACGTTATGATATAACATTTTATTCGTGACCTGAAAGAGACCTGAAAGGAGATCCCCATGCCCCTGAATCGCCGTCCCTGGCTTCTCTCGTTGCTGGCCGTCCCGGGCTTCGCGGCCGCCGATGTTCCCCGCGTCGCGGTGGACATTCCGCCCGTCCAGTCGCTGGTCGCCCAGGTCATGGGCGATCTCGGCACGCCGATGCCGGTCATCCAGCCCGGTGCGTCACCTCACGGCTATTCCATGCGCCCTTCGGAGGCCGCGACGCTGGACCGGGCCGACGTGGTGTTCTGGGTCGGCGATGCGTTGACGCCCTGGCTGGCGAAATCGCTGAGCACCCTGGCCGCCGACGCGACCACGATCGAGCTGCTCGATGCGCCGGGGCTGGTCCGTCATGACTTTCGCCAGGGGGCGACCTTCGCCGCCCATGACCACGGCGAGGATCATGCTCACGACCACGACCACGACCACGACCACGACCACGACCACGACCACGATGAGGCCCATCATGAGGCCGGACATCATCACCATCACGAGGGGCTGGATCCCCATGCCTGGCTGGATCCCCGCAATGCCCAGGCGTGGTTGACGCTCATGGCTGATACCCTGGCCGAGGCGGACCCTGAACACGCCGAGACCTATCATGACAACGCCCGCGCGGCTCGGGCGAGCCTGGATGACCTGATCGACGACGTGCAGCGGCGCCTGGAGGAAGCCGGTGAGCCGCGATTCATCGTCTTTCATGATGCCTATCAGTACTTCGAACGCCGCTTCGGGGTGCCGGCGGCCGGGGCGATCTCGCTGGGAGATGCCTCCGACCCGAGCCCGGCCCGGATCCAGCGGGTGCAGGACCAGGTCTCGGCGCTCGATGTTCGGTGCGTGTTTACCGAGCCGCAGTTCAATGCCGATCTGGTGCAGAGCGTGTTCGGCGACATGCCCGTCGACACCGCGATGAGGATCGATCCCCTGGGCGTGGGCCACGAGCCCGGCCCCGGTCTCTATGCCGGGGTCATCGAGGATTTGGCCGATGGTCTGTCGCGGTGTGCGGCGCCCTGAACATCGTCTCCGGGCGGTGAGAAGCAGTATGGACCGTGGATGGTCGTCCTATCGATACCGCGAGGCATAGCAAGCGACACGGCGTCGGCTGACGTCGGGAACCCATCGGCCGGGCATGCCCGGTCGATGGCCGTTTCAGGCGTCATCTTCGATCAGGTGTCGACTAGTCTGGAGGGCAGGGTTGAATGCCAGAGCTGAATGCCAAAGGAGCGACACCATGCAACTCGAGGGTTCCTGTCACTGCGGGGCGATCCACTTCCGCGTGGAAGCGCCGCACCCCTATCCGTTCAATCGCTGCTACTGCTCGATCTGCCGCAAGACCGCGGGCGGCGGCGGCTATGCGATCAATCTCGGGGCCCTGGCCGAGACGCTCAAGGTCGAGGGCGCCGAGCACGAGACCATCTATCAGGCGGTGACCGATGGCCAGGCGAGCCCCGGCGAGCGTCACTTCTGCTCGCGATGCGGCAGCGCGCTGTGGGTGTTCGATCCGCGTTGGCCCGAGCTCGTCCATCCCTTCGCCTCGGCGATCGACTCCGAGCTGCCGGTGCCGCCCGAACGCGTTCATCTGATGCTGGGCAGCAAGGCCAGCTGGGTGGACGTCGAGGCCGGCCCCGACGATCGCTGCTTCGACGGCTATCCGGACGAGAGCCTGGCCGACTGGCACCGGCGACTGGGGCTGGAGGAATAAGCCTGGCGCGCTAGCCATCGACCGAAACGGCACGCGGCGGGCCGAGGCCCGCCGCGCGATGAGACGTCTCAGGCCCGAACGGGCCGAGGCGCTGTTCAGTGGAAGACGTTGAAGCTGTCGGCGTTGATCCACAGGTGCATCAGCACGCTGGCCACGTAGCCCAGGGCGATGACCGGCGCCCAGCGCATGTGGGCGGCGAAGGTGTAGATGCCGCGGGCCTGTCCCATCAGTGCCACGCCGGCGGCGGAGCCCACCGAGAGCAGGCTGCCGCCCACGCCGGCGGTCAGGGTGATCAGCAGCCAGTTGCCCATCGACATGTCCGGATCCATGGAGATCACCGCGAACATCACCGGGATGTTGTCGACCACCGCCGAGATCACGCCCAGCACCACGTTGGCCAGTGTCGGATCCCAGCCGGCATAGAGCGTTTCGGAGAGCAGGCCCAGGTAGCCCATGAAGCCGAGGCCGCCGACGCTCATCACCACGCCGTAGAAGAACAGCAGGGTATCCCATTCCGAGCGGGCGATTCGGGTAAAGACGTCGAACGGCACCACGCTGCCCAGCGCCTCGAGCTTGCGCCAGTCGCCGCGCTGGCTGTAGCGGGTGCGCTTGCGCTCCAGCGAGCGCGGCAGGCTGCGGCGCAGGTAGTAGCCGAAGAACTGCAGGAAGCCGAGACCGGTCATCATGCCCAGCGCCGGCGGCAGGTGCAGCACCGTGTGGCACAGCACCGAGATCACCACGGTCAGCAGGAACAGGCAGACGATGCGCCGCGCGCCGCGCTTGAGCCAGATGTGCTCCTCGAGGGCGCCGGGCTTCTTGTTCTGGATGAACAGGCTCATGATGATCGCCGGCACCAGGTAGTTGACCAGCGACGGCCCCAGCAGCTCGAAGAATTCCTGGAACTCGACCAGCTTGGCCTGCCAGACCATCAGCGTGGTGATGTCGCCGAAGGGGCTGAAGGCGCCGCCGGCGTTGGAGGCCACCACGATGTTGACGCAGCACAGGCTGATGAAGCGCTTGTCGCCCTCGGCCACCTTGAGCACCACCGCGCACATCAGCATGGCGGTGGTCAGGTTGTTGGCCACGGTAGAGATCCAGAAGGCCAGCAGGCCGGTGATCCAGTACAGGGCGCGATAGCTGAAGCCCTTCTCGACCATCCAGGCGCGCAGCTTGTCGAACACGCGGCGCTCCTCCATGGCGTTGACGTAGGTCATCGCCACCAGCAGGAACAGCAGCAGTTCGGTGTATTCCAGCAGGGTGGCCTTGAAGGCGTGCTCGGCCGCATCCGGCAGGCCTTCCTGGACGTAGACCCAGCCGATCAACGTCCAGATAAGGCCCGCCGCGACCAGCACGGGCTTCGACTTGCGCATGTGCAGCTTTTCCTCGGCCATGACCAGCGCATAGGCGAGGATGAACAGCGTGACGGCGACGAAGCCGCTCAGCGTATAGGTCAGATCCAGCTCACCGGCGCCGGCGGCCAGTACCTGAGGGCTGAACAGCAGCAGTGCCGCGAGCACGAGAAAACCTGGCCACCGGGCGTGTTGCCGGGGCCAGTATTGCGGTCGACATCTTGTCGGCATGGCGAATGCATCCTGGGATTGGAGGGGGAGGGGGAAAAAACGCGCGCAATTCTACTACAGGGGCCGTTTTATCACTATGCGTGGCCGACCCTCATAGCGTGCTAATGGTGTCGACTTTCGGCTAATGCGACGCGTCGCGCAACGGGGCGGCCCCACGGGTGGGCGACAGCCTGGCGCGCCAGGCTTAAGGAAGGCTTAACGGCGTGAGATTCAGGGCATCCCGGCCGCACTCGCGAGGCGAGGAGCGCGGCGTTATCCTGTGCGCATTCACCTTTGCATCCCCGCCAGGGCCAAGGAGGCTCGTCATGACGTCGCATCCGCAAGAGGGCATTCCGGTCGGTATCAGCGCCTGCCTGACCGGCCAGGAAGTGCGCTACAACGGTGGCCACAAGCGGTCCCGCTACTGCCTGCAGGTGCTCGCGGAGCGCTTCGCGTTCGAGCCTTTCTGCCCGGAGCTGGCCGCCGGCCTGGGCGTGCCCCGGGAACCGATTCGCCTGGTCGGCAAGGTCGGCGAGACGCCGCGGGTCAAGGGCAGCGTCGATGCCTCGCTTGACGTCACCGAGCGTCTGGAGGAGGTCAGCGAGTCCTTCATCGAGGCGCATCGTCACCTGCGCGGCTTCGTGCTGATGAAGGGCTCGCCGACCTGCGGGCTCGAACGGGTCAAGGTCTATCACCCCAATGGCATGCCCAGCCACGCCGACTCCGGCGCCTTCGTGCGTGCCATGCGTCGCGACTATCCGGAGCTGCCGCTGGAGGAAGAGGCGCGGCTCAACGATCCGGTGCTGCGCGAGAACTTCATCACCCGGGTCTATGCCCTGGACGATTGGAAGCGCAACGTAGAGCCCGAGCCCAGCCGTCATGCCCTGATCCAGTTTCACAGCCGCCAGAAGTTTCTGCTGATGGCCCATCGGGTCGAGACCTATCGTGAGCTGGGGCGCTATCTGGGCGAGGCCCATGACGTGCCGGTGGAAGAGGCCGCGTTTCACTATCTGCGACGCTTCATGGAGGCGCTGTCGCGGCCGGCCACGCGCAAGTCCCACACCAATGCGCTCATGCACGTGATGGGCTATCTCAAGCGCGCGCTGGACGGCGACACCCGCCAGGATCTGCTGGCCGCGGTGGAGGAATATCGCCTCCAGCAGGTGCCGCTGGCAGTGCCCATGCGGCTGCTCAATCACTATATCCAGCGCCACGGATCCGACTACATCCGCGCTCAGTCCTACCTCCACCCGCATCCCTACGAACTCGGCCTGCGCAATGCCATCTGAGCCGGCCCTCGAGACACGCTTCCACGCGCTGACCGAGCGGCTGGCCGAATGGCAGGCGCTATGGCGGCCGCTGCCCTTCCAGCACCGTGGCGTGCCCTGGGGCGAGCGTGCTCCGGGGCTTGCCGAGGCGCTGCTGGCACTGTCCGACGACGAGGCCGAGCGCCTCCAGGCCAGGCCCTTCGACGCTTCGCCGCTGGCGGCATGGTTGCCGGTCGATGTGCTGGCCGAGGCGGTCGACCTGCCGGATCTGGTTTCTGGCGAAGAGGCGCTGCCGGCGAGCTGGGGCGAGGGTATCGGCGCGCGCAAGTGGCGTCAGATCCAGGCCTTCGCCGGCTGCGTGGCATCGGGCGACGACGAGTCGCTGCTGGAATGGTGCGCCGGCAAGGGCCACCTGTCGCGGACCCTGGCCCGGCGCGATGGCCGTCCGGTCACCGGCCTGGAGTGGCAGGCGTCGCTGTGCGAAGCGGGGCAGGTCCTGGCCGAGCGCCAGGGTCAGCCGGTGACACTTTACCGCCAGGACGTGCTGGCCGAAGGCGCCGGCGACTGGCTGGCGCCGGGCCGGCGCGTGGCGGCGCTGCACGCCTGCGGCGACCTGCACGCCCGGCTGCTCGAGCTGGCCGTCGAGCGCGGCGCGGCGGTGACGCTGGCGCCCTGCTGCTATCACCGCACCGAGGCCGTCGACTACCGTGCGCTGTCGAATCGGGGCAGGGCACTGATGGCCGAGCACGGCTTGACGCTATCGCGTGAGGACCTGGCCATGGCGGTGCAGGAGACGGTCACGGCACCGCAGGGCGTGCGGCGTCATCGTCGGCGTGCCAACGCCTGGCGGTTGGGCTTCGACCGCCTGCAGCGTGAGGTGCGTGGCCGAGATGAGTACCTTCCCGTGCCCAGTTGCGCCTATGGCAGGCTTCCCGGCGACTTCGCCGGCTTCTGCCGCTGGGCGGCCGAGAACAAAGGTGTCACACTGCCCAAGGAGGTAGACTGGGCCCCCTTCGAGACCGCCGGCTGGCGGCGCCAGGCCGAGGTGGAGCGTCTCGAACTGGTGCGCCATCTGTTTCGTCGGCCGCTCGAGGTCTGGTTGGTACTGGACCGAGCCTGGCGACTGGTCGAGGCCGGCTATCGGGTGCGCCTCGGTACCTTCTGCGAACGCGAACTGACGCCACGCAATCTGCTGCTCGAGACGCGCTGAGCCGTCGCGCCTCGGGCGTGTACAACGATAACGACATCGACCCGCCATGAAGAACATCGCGCCCGACAAGACAGACAAGACCGACAAGGAAGTGCTCATGTCCGATTCCCCCTGCCTGATCCGCCCGCTCCAGATGAGCGACAAGCCGGAATGGGCACGCCTGTGGCAGGACTACCTGGCCTTCTATGACACCGAGCTTCCCGAGGCCGTCTACGATCACACCTTCGAGCGGCTGCTGGCCGTCGGCGAGAGTGAGCCCGGGTGTTTCGTGGTGGACGTGCGAGAGGCCGACGGGCAGGAGACGCCGGCCCTCGCGGGGCTCGTCCACTACCTCTATCACGCGCACTGCTGGAAGCTGGGGCCGGTCTGCTACCTGCAGGACCTGTTCGTCGATCCCCGCTATCGCGGCAAGGGGCTGGGGCGCCGGCTGATCGAGCGCGTCCATGGCCAGGCCGGTGAGGACGGCGTCACGGACATCTACTGGATGACCCAGGAGTTCAACGAGCCGGCGCGCCGTCTCTACGACCGGGTCGGGGCACTGACACCCTTCATCAAGTACGTGCGCAGCGCCTGAGCGAGCACCGTTTCGAGCCCACATGAATCGGCCACGCCCCAAGGGGCGTGGCCGATTGTCGTGTCGCGTGACGGCGACTCAGTGGGGTCGACTGAAGGCGCCGTGCCGGCTGCCGGTCATCAGGCGCTCGAACTCGTTGCCGCTCATGTGCACCAGCGTCTCGTGGTCGCCGGCATCGAAGTAGATATCGGGCTGGTGGCGAAGCTGGTCATCGAGATAGACCTTCAGGCCATAGGCCTGGCCCACGGCGATGGTCGCGCCGGGGTCACAGTCGTCGAACTCGCGCTGGATCTCCTCCTCGGAAGCCAGTTCGAAGTGCTCATGGAACAGCTGTGAGAGTTTCTGCAGGTCCGCATCCCGGGTGCTGGGCACCACGGCGACGCGATATCCCTGGTCGCCGTGCAGCATGACGGCCTTGGCCATCTGGTGGCCGCCGACGTGGGACATCTCGGCGATGCGGCTGGTGGAAACCGCGTGTGGGTGAGTGACCTCCTCGTAGTCGATGTCGCAGGCGCGGAGGTACTCCCTGATCGTCATCGGCATGGCCATGACGGGCTCTCCTTCGGCCTCGCGGGCCGAACCATCGATTGCCGCGCCTCCCTGCCTGGCAGGCGTGTCTTCCTGACTTCAAGCATAGTCCGTCGCGTCTGGATCATCCCACGGAGGGCGGCTAACGGGTGCGGCCGTTGAGGGTGGCGATGATGCGCCGGCTTCCACCGTGGTCGCGGTGTTCGCCGAGATAGAGCCCCTGCCAGGTCCCCAGCGCCAGTCGACCGTCGCGTACCGCCAGGGTCAGCTGGGTGCCGAGCAGGCTGGCGGCGACGTGGGCGGGCATGTCGTCCGGCCCCTCGATGGTATGCCTGAAATAGGGCAGATCGTCCGGTACCAGGTCGCGCAGGAAGGCGTCCAGGTCGTGGCGCACGTCCGGATCGGCGTTCTCGTTGAGGGTCAGCGAGGCCGAGGTGTGCAGCAGCTGCAGATGCAGCAGACCGACGTCGAGCTCGGCCAGCGCCGGCAGCTGACGGGCGATCTCGTCGGTGATCAGGTGAAAGCCTCGGGCGCGAGGGGCAAGGCGGATCTCGTGCTGGTCCCAGATCATGGCGGTCTCCCCTTGGATGGCGAAAGGGCGGTCAGCATAGGCGAGACGCCTCCGCCATGATACCCGGGGAGAGCGCCGGTCACCGCCGTGAGGCTGGCGGCGGTGACCGGCGTGGCCGTCAGGCGTTCTCGGGAACGCGGAAGCCGACCACGGCCTGGTAGAGCCCGTTGGCCTGCCCCTCGAGGGAGCCGGCGGCCCCTGCCGCCTGCTGCACCAGGGCGGCGTTCTGCTGAGTGACCTGATCCATCTGGGTCACCGCCTGGTTGACCTGCTCGATGCCCGCCGACTGTTCCTGAGAGGCGGCGGAGATCTCGGCCATCAGGTCGTTGACGCGCTGTGCGCTGGTGCGGATCTCGCCCATCGCGCGGTCGGCCTGGTCGACCAGTTCGGCGCCGTCGTTGACGTGGCCCACCGAGCCTTCGATCAGCGTCTTGATCTCGCTGGCCGCCTCGGCGCTGCGGCTGGCGAGATTGCGCACCTCGCTGGCCACCACCGCGAAACCGCGGCCCTGTTCGCCGGCACGGGCGGCCTCCACGGAGGCGTTGAGGGCCAGCAGGTTGGTCTGGAAGGCGATGTCGTCGATCATCGAGATGATGTCGGCCACCTTGCGCGAGCTGTCGCGGATCTCGCCCATGGTGGTGACCACGCGGCCGATCACGTCCTGACCCTTTTCCACCGAGCTGGTGGTCTCGTCCGAGAGGGTATTGGCCTGGGTGGCGTTGTCGGCGTTCTGGCGCACGGTGGCGGTCAGCTCCTCCATGCTGGAGGCGGTTTCCGCCAGCGAGGCGGCCTGCTGCTCGGTGCGCGATGACAGGTCGTTGTTGCCGCTGGCGATCTCGCTGGCGCCCTGGTCGATGGCTTCCCCGGCCTGGCGGATGCGGGTGATCGTGGCGGCGAGCTCGAGTCGCATGCGCTCGATGGCATACATCAGACTGTGGCGGTCGTCATCGCGCAGGGGAGTGGCGTGCGTCAGGTCGCCCTCGGCGATGCGCTCCACGACGCGCTCGGCCTCGCTCGGCTCGCCGCCCAGGGTGCGATACACGCTGCGGATGAGCACCAGGAAGGCGGCGGTCAGGAAGCCGCCGGCAATCAGCAGCACCAGGGCATACTGGCCCAGCTTGCCGAGGAAGGCCGCCTGGATGTCGTGGGTGTAGACGCCGGCGGCGATGTTCCAGCCCCAGGGCGCGAAGCGCTCGACGTAGCTCAGCTTGGGAAACAGCGTATCGCTGCTGGCGTCGCGTGAGGCGTAGGGCAGGTAGCCGCCGCCGTCGCGGGCGAGAGCCGCCAGCTCGCGGTACACCCCGACCCCGTTGGGGTCCTCGTAGGACGACATGTTCGTACCCGGATCACGGCGAGGGTGATAGATCAGGCGCGAATCCGCGTCGAAGACGAAGACGTAGTTGTCCCGGGCGTCGCCGAAGCGGATCGCATCCAGCGCTGCGTAGGCCCGTGTCTTCGCCTCATCCTCGCTCAGCTCGCCGGTCTCGACCCGTGTCGCGTAGCCTTCGAGCAGGGTATCCACCATGCCGATGGTGTTGGAAAGGGAATGCTGGCGTTCCTCGAACATCGTGGTCCGGCTCTGCCAGGCCATGCTGATCACGATGCCGATCATCACCAGCCACATCAGTCCCAGCGTCAGCCACAGCTTGCGCTTGAGGGGCCATGGCCGGTGTGCCTGGGAGGTGCGGGCGCCCTGCGATACGGCGGGGGCCTGGCTCGCGTCGAGGCGAGCGCTTGTGGTCAAACTCGTCATGGAGCTTTCTTATCCTGCGATAATCATTGATAGGAAGAGGGGCGGTTATTGGACGTGTTATGACCAGGCATTATCGGCCTCGGCCCGCCGGGCTTTAGCGCGGCCAGAGGTTTGCCCCGTCGATCCTGGGCATGACGGGGAGGGAGGAGAGGGAAATAGAGGGAAGGGGAAGAGAGGAGAGTAAAGCCGCGACGGCGCGCATACGCCGTCGCGGGGAAGGCCCGGCACCTGGCGGTCAGATGTCCGTAACGCGTCGTGAGAGGATGTCGAGGAAGCGCTGTCGCGCGGTGGCCGGGAGTGCCTCGGGCAGGTCGGCCTCGGTCGCCGGCCGGTCGCCGACCTGGATCAACATGACCATGCCCATGGTGTAGTGCGGCGAGCACTTGATCCCCCAGATGCCTTCGGCCTCCAGTGTGACCTCGATGGCTTCGTCGATATTGCCGATGAAGGCCTGGCCGCCTTCGGGCACCATGCCGTCGATGGTCGCCGCGTTGTGCCCCGGGGCGGCGTCGACGAACGTCACAGTGTCGCCGGGTTGCACGTGCAGGTAGCCGGGCTCGAAGGGCATCGGCCCGGTGGCGTTGCGGTTCAGCATCTTCACGGTGTGCGTCTCGGCTATCGCGGAGAGGGGCAGCAGGCTCAGCAGCAGGATCAGGCGTTTCAGCATGGTATCGCTCGATATCGTGGTGGATCGGTGGCGCGGGCGGCGGTTCACGGCGAGAGCTCGAAGTCGGCCAGTCGGTCGGTCAGTCGCTCCAGGGCGAAGATCGCCCGGATCGAGGGATCCATGGCATGGGCATCGATCTCGACGATGCGGTCGTTGCGCACGGCCGGCATTTCACGGGTGACCGGGTCCGTGTCGAGGAACTCACGCTTGACGGTGATATCGTCGGCTGGAAGGCGACGTCTATCCATCCGCGCCGCGGCGATGAAGGAGGGATGGCCGCGGGCGATGGTCTCCCAGCCGACGGTGGGCCATTCCTCCTCGGAGGCGATGACGTTGGTGATGCCGAGCGTGGCCATCATCCAGCCCGGCACGCCGTTGGCCCCGGCGACGTAGGGGGCGATGGCCAGGTCGGCGGAGGAGTACCAGAACACGCCGCGGATATCCTTCGGCAGCGCCATTGCCCGAGCCCGCTCCTTGGCGGCCTCCTCGCGTGCGCGAAGATCGGCGATCACCTCGTCGCCGCGCGCCGAGACGTCGAAGATCCTGGCCAGCGTCGCGATGCCGTCATAGATTAGCTCGGGGTCGAACGGGGTCGTGCGGGTGCCGTCGAGGCTGTTCCGATTGTGCTTGCCGACACAGTCGGTCGGCATGACCCAGCTGGGAATGGCGATGTCATCGAACATCTCGGGGGTGCCGACGGCGCCCTGGGGGCCGATCATCCACTGGTAGGCCGTCACCACCAGGTCCGGGTGCTGGCCGACCACGCTTTCATAGCTCGGCGCATTGTTCGACAGCCGCGTCACGTCGGCATCGACCTCGGTGAAGCGGTCGAGTACGGGGTTGACCCATAGTGCCGTGCCAACGACCTTCTCGGAAAGGCCCAGCAGGTAGAGGATCTCGGTGGTGGCCTGGCCGACGCTGACGACCCGTTCGGGCGGCCGTTCGACGGTGATTTCGTGGCCGCAGCTCGATAGCGTGAGGGGATAGTCGGTGGCGGCCAGGGCCGTCTGCCCCAGGCAAAGGCTCGCGGCGATTGCCGTGGTCATTCTCAACATCATGTACATTCCCGTGCATGATGAGCGGACGACCGGGGCGTCCACCAGGCGGACCATCCCCCTGGTGCGGGTACCGCCCAAGCCGACCCGCTCGGTTAGTCGATAGGGGTCGGCAGGTCTCCTGACTGACGGGTCATCGCTAGCTCACCTTCCCGAACGCTGCGTTCAGTGGCGTCATCGAGCCTCGCTAACCGCCTACAGTTGCGGGGGCAGTTCCGTTTCGCGCGGGTATCGCGACGGATTCCCTCTTAGGTTCCCTGAGGAACACCGACCCGGCCAGTCTAGAGCGCGGAGGTGCACGACGCCATCTTCCTTCCAGGGCGGCGCTGCAGCCTTCGTGACCGATGCGGCGTTCGTGCCCGCGGAGTGCGCTAGTCGTCCGTCGGCGGCTCGGCCGTCAGCGCCGCGCGGAAGAGCTCGCCGATGCGCGTCCGGCTTCTGGCGTACCAGGCTTCGTCCTTGATCACCGCGCCGCCGGCGTTGAGCGGATGGGTGGGCAGGTGCAAACGCATGTCGATGCCGCTGTCGGCATGGGTGGTGACCCCCTGTATGGCGCTGTGGCGTGACGGGCCGTAGGGAATGTAGCGCGTCAGTGCCGCCTGGCGCTCGCTGGCGGTGGCGAAGCGGATGAAGCGCCGTGCCGCCTCGGGGTGAGGGGCGTGGCGCGGGATCGCCCACACCTCGTGCTCCTGGACCTGGCCGTCCCAGAGGATGGCGATCGGCGCGTCGCGATGGGCCATGGCATCGAAGAAGCGCCCGTTGTAGCCCGAGGCCATGGCCACTTCGCCGTCGAGCAGCAGCTCGACCGGCGTGCTGCCGGTCTCCCACCAGCGCAGTTCCTCGAGCCCCGCCAGCCGGGCGAAGGCCAGCGACAGGCCGCGGCGGGTGCTGAGCAGCCGGTACAGCTCCTCGCGGGGCACGCCGTAGGACAGCAGGGCCCATTCGAGATTGACCGAGGGCGTGCGCTGCAGCGCCCGAGGGCCGGGGAAACGATGCTGGTCGAACAGGTCGGCGATCTCGGTGGGGCGCCGGCCGGGGAAGGCGTCGGTGCGGTAGGCGACCACGGTGGCGAACACCGAGTGGGTCAGGCTGCAGTCGCCGAAGGCGCCGTCGATGAAGTCGCGCTCGACGGGCGTGCCGTCCGGCGCCGGGGCGGCGAGATCGGCCGGCAGGGGTTCGAGCAGCCCCGCCTCGCAGGCCGCCATGGCCTCGCTGCGGGTCATGTCGATGACGTCCCAGGGCACGTTCTGCTCGGCCACCGCGCGGCGCAGCGCCGCCAGCCCGCCGTCGTAGCGTTCCACCGCGACCGGGATGCCGGTGGCCTCGGTGAAGGGGGCGAACAGCGCGCGTCGCTGGGCCCGCTCGTAGGCGCCGCCCCAGCTCAGCACCGTCAGCGGCCCGGTGCCGGTCGCAGGGCTCGTCTGGCCTGTCTGACCCGGCGCCATGCCGCCTGCGGCGAGGCCGGACAGCAGCGCCATCACGGCCAGTATTCGTCTAGCCCGCACCGTGCTCCTCCTTTCGTAGCTCGTCGCTGTAGCGCAGGAAGGCCCGGGCGATGCTCGACTCATAGACCACGCCGTGGAAGACGTCGTCCTCGTCGACCACGGCGATGGCCTCGCCGGTCATCTCCTGCAGCTGACGCATGGCGGCCCAGATCGAGGCCTCGGGCCCCAGCACCGGACGCGGCGTGGCCGGGCAGTCGGCGATGGGGGCGTCGCCCCGGTCCTGCTCGCGCATCACCTCCAGGTCGGCCAGCGTCAGGCTGCCGCGGTAGCGGCCGTCGGCGTCGACCCGATAGGCCTCGCCGTGGCCCGCCTGACCCAGGGCGTGAATGGCCGCCGTGACCGTGGTCTCGGGACGCAGCGTCACGCCCTCCTGGCTGAGCAGGTCGCCCAGTCGGGCGTCCTCCAGCACCGCCCGGCCGCGGCCGGAGGACAGGTCCAGCCCCCGGGCCGTCAGCTGGATGTCGAACAGCGAGCGGCCGAACAGCTGGGCGGCGATGGGGCTGGCCAGGGTCACGCTGGCCAGCGCCGCGGTGGTCAGCGCGTAGCTGCCGGTGAGCTCGAAGACGATCAGCAGGCTGGTCAGCGGCGCGCCAATCACCGGGGCGGTGACCGCCACCATGCCGCAGATGGCATAGAAGACGAAGGTGTCCTGGGCGGCTCCGGCCAGGCCTATCAGGGTGCCGCACAGCGCCCCGAACAGGGTGCCGATTACCAGCGCCGGGCTGAACACGCCGCCGCCGAAGCCCATCCCCAGGCACAGCGCCGTGGCGGCCAGCTTGAGCCCCATCACCACCGCGAGCTCCACGCTCCCGAAGGCGCCGGCGATGGTGGCGAAGCGCAGCGTCTCCTGGCCCATGCCGAGGATATCGGGCACCCACAGCGCGGTCACGCCGAGCCCGGCGCCGGCCAGCGCCGGGCGCAGCGGGGCGGCCAGCGGCAGGCGCCGGGCCAGCCGGCCGATGCCGAGGATGGCGTGCATGTAGCCGCCGGCCACCAGTGCCCCCAGCCCGCCGATGACGAGAAACACGCCGAACTCCCAGGGGCGGGGAATGGCGAGCTCGACCACGTGGAAGAGGGCGCCACGGTCGAGCACCTCGGCGGCGATCACGTGGCCGACCAGGGCGGCGGCCGCCACCGGGGCGAAGGCGCGCAGGGCGTAGTGGCGCAGTACCACCTCGTGGGCGAAGACGATGCCGGCGAGCGGGGCGTTGAAGGCGGTGGCGATGGCCGCGGCCACGCCGCAGGCGATGGTGATGTTGTCCTCGGAGCGGCCCAGCCGCAGCAGGCGGGCGCCCGCCGAGCCGAGGCTGGCGCCCATGTGGACCAGCGGCCCGTACTGGCCCACCGACGCGCCGGCGCCCAGCGACACCAACCCCGACAGCGCGGACAGTGCCCCGGCGCGTGGCGGCAGGCGGCCGCGGCGGGTCTGCACGGCGGCGATGGCGTCGGCGGGCGTATGGGGGCGGCCCTCGGGAATGGCGCGATGCAGCTGGCCGACGATCAGCCCGCCCAGCGTCGGCACCAGCACCGTGGCCACGGCCAGCCACTCGGGGTGGGCGAACATCATGCGCCCGCGTGGCGACACCAGCAGCAGGTCATTGAGCCATACCACGGCGCCGACGAAGCCCACGGCGAGCAGCGCCGCCAGGCCGCCGGTCACGCCGCCCAGCGCCACCAGCCCCAGAAAGCGCAGCACGCCCCGCGCGCCGCGGCCCTCGACTTTCCCTGTATCCGCTCGGGTCATGTTGAAGGTGTAGGCGCTGGGGCGTGGATGGTCCACTCGCCGCGCGTTTGGGCATGGCATTGGGGGAGGGGCCGGCCGACGGGGCACTACACTGAAGAAGCCAGGCGAGACGTCATCGGAGGGCCATGCAATGAGCGAACATCACACGGGCGGCTGCTTCTGCGGCGTCGTCCAGGTCGAGGTCGAGGGCAAGCCGGAGGCCATGGGCTATTGCCACTGCGAGTCCTGCCGGCACTGGTCGGCGGGCCCGGTCAACGCCTTCACGCTATGGAAGCCGGAGGCGGTGCGCATCACCCGGGGGGAAGACGCCCTGGAGAGCTTCGAGAAGACCCGCGCCAGCCGACGCCGCTGGTGCCGCCACTGCGGCGGGCACGTGCTGACCGAGCATCCCGGCATGGGGCTGGTCGACGTCTATGCGGCGCTGCTGCCCGATCTGGACTTCACGCCTCAGCTGCACGTGCACTACCAGGAATCGGTGCTGCGCATCCCCGACGGGCTGCCCAAGATGAAGGACGTGCCGGCCGAGCTCGGCGGTTCCGGCGAGACGCTCGAGGAATAGGACGGGCCGAACGGCTTGAAAAGAACGCGGGGCCCGATGGGCCCCGCGTCGTGATCGGACAGGCGTCGGGCCCGGCTCAGTCCATCGAGGTGGCGCCGATGCGGTGAATGCTGAGGTCGGCACCGTCGAATTCCTCTTCCTCGCTCAGGCGCAGGCCGGCCACCTTGGCGATCGCGCCATAGACCACCAGGGCGCCGATCACGGCGACGGCCACGCCGGCCAGTGAGCCGATCAGCTGAGCCATCAGGCTGACGCCGCCCAGGCCGCCCAGCCACGATTGTCCGAAGATACCGGCGGCGATGCCGCCCCACACGCCGCACACCCCGTGCAGCGGCCACACGCCCAGCACGTCGTCGAGCCGCTCGACGCGGTTCTGCGCCCACTCGAAGAGCACCACGAACAGCGCGCCGGAGACGCCGCCGGTGATCAGTGCACCGATCGGGTGCATCAGGTCGGAACCGGCGCATACCGCTACCAGGCCGGCCAGCGGACCGTTGTGAATGAAGCCCGGGTCCTTCCTGCCCAGCACCATGGCCACCAGGATGCCGCCGACCATGGCCATCAGACTGTTGACCGCCACCAGGCCGCTGATGCCGTCCAGTGTCTGGGCCGACATCACGTTGAAGCCGAACCAGCCGATGGTCAGGATCCAGGCGCCCAGCGACAGGAAGGGAATATTGGAGGGGGCGAAGGCCACCACCTTGCCGCCGCGGTAGCGGCCGCGACGGGCGCCCAGCAGCAGCAGCGCCACCAGCGCCACCCAGCCGCCGAAGGCATGCACCACGACGGAGCCCGCGAAGTCATGGAAGCCGGCGCCGAAGGTCGCGGCCAGCCAGGCCTGCAGCCCGACGTTGCCGTTCCAGACGATGCCCTCGAAGAAGGGGTAGACCACGCCGACGATCACCGCGGCGGCGAACAGCATCGGGTAGAAGCGGGCGCGTTCGGCGATGCCGCCGGAGACGATGGCCGGAATCGCCGCGGCGAAGGTCATCAGGAAGAAGAACTTGACCAGATCGTAGCCGTTGCCGGCGGTCAGTGCCTCGGCACCCTGGAAGAAGTGGGCGCCATAGGCGATCTGGTAGCCCACGAAGAAGTAGACCAGGGCCGACACGCCGAAGTCGGTCATGATCTTGACCAAGGCGTTGACCTGGTTCTTGTGACGCACCGTGCCGACCTCGAGAAAGGCGAAGCCGGCGTGCATGGCCAGCACCATGATGGCGCCTATCAGCAGGAATAACGTGTTGGCGCTCTGGGTCAGCGACTCGACAGCACTGGTGATATCCACGGGATGATCTCTCTTGATGCATGAAGGGAACGGAATGCGCTGGAGAGATGCAAGACATGTTCCAGAAAGGCGCGTTTTTCGTGCTCACAGGAAATTCAAGGCACCGGTGGGCGGCATCCTGTGGTCTATCACGATGCCGATGCACCCAATGAGTGCTCGTTGCCGCGGCTGCTCACCCGGATGGTGCGTTCCGGCCAACGATCGCGTTCGGCCAGGTTTGGTGCGAAAAGTCGGCGAGCGATGGCCAGGGCTAGGCCCGCTCCCGGCGGGCCAACGCACTTCCCACCTCCCCGTGGGTTGCAAGGCGAAAATCGGTGAAAAGACGGAGTTTACGCGGTGTAAATGAGGGCTTTGAGCCGATTTTTAACGCCGTATGGGCGAGCGCAGACCGTTTTCGTGAAGCACCTAGAGCGTCTGCCAGGGCGAGGTGGGTGGCTCGCTCAACAGCTCGTCGACGATGGTCAGCGCGTGTTTGAGCGTCTCGCGGGTCTCGGCCGGCCCCAGGCACAGGCGGATGGCCTGAGGTGCCGGCTCGCTGCCCATGCAGAACGGCTCGGGGGTGGACACCTTGACCCCGCGGCGGGCGAGCAACGCCTGCACCTCGCTGCTGCGGCGGCCCGCCGGCAGCGGCAGCCAGATCAGCGACGAGCCCTCGCGGCTCTGCGGCCCGTAGTCGGCCAGGCGTTCAAGGGCCAGCGTGCGGCGCGCGGCAAGTTCCTCGACCTGCCAGCGCAGCAGCTCGCGACTGTCAGGATCCTCCATCCAGCGGCAGGCCGCCTCCACCATCAGCGGCGGTACCATCCAGCTCTGGGAGCGCAGCGCCGAGCACAGCCGCTCCTGCAGCCGTTCGGGCACCGTGAGGCTGCCGATGCGCAGGCCGCCGGCCATCACCTTGGAGGTGCTGAAGACGTGCAGCGTGCGCTCCGGCGCCAGGGCGATCAGCGGCGTGCCGCGCTGCTCTTCGGGGAGGTACTGCACGGCGTCCTCGATGATCCAGATGTCGTGCTCCCGGGCCAGGGCGACCAGGCGTTCGCGTCGGGCCTCGCCGAGCCGCGCGCCGGTCGGATTGTTGAGATCCGGCGTGGAGTAGATCAGGCGCGGCGGCTGGCGGGCGCACAGCCGGGCCAGGGCGTCCATGTCCATGCCGTCGGCGTCCATCGGCACCGCCATCGGGCGCAGGTGAGCCTGCTGGGCGGCACACACGAAGCCCGGGTAGGTGAGGGCGTCGGCGGCCACCAGGTCGCCGGGCTGGGCGAGGTGATGCACCAGCAGGTGGATGCCGTGCTGGCCGCCCTGGGTGATCAGCAGGCGCTCCGGGTCGTCGGGCAGACCGAGACGACCCTGCCAGGCGGCGATGCGCGCCCGCTGGGCCTGGCTGCCGGCCTCGGGCTGATATTCGGTGGCGGCCTGCAGGGCCTCGGGGGACGCGGTAATGCCCTCGAGGGCGCGTTGCAGGCCGCGGGCGCGCAGCGGGTGTGGAGGCGGCAGACTCATGCTGATGTCGATCACGCCGTCGCCCGCCGGCTGGCCGGCGCGGAAGAAGGGCAGGTGATCCTCCTCGGCGGCGCGGCGCACGTAGGTGCCGCTGCCGACCCGGGATTCCACCCAGCCCTGGCGTTGGGCCTCGGCATAGGCGCGGGTGATGGTGCCGACGGTCACGCCGAGGCGATCGGCCAGCTGACGCTGTGGCGGAAGCTTCTCGCCCGGGGCGAGCTCGCCGTTGCCGATCGCCGCGGCCATGGCCTCGGCGATGCGGCGATAGCGCGGGCCGCCGTCGGGCAGCGCGGGTGTCCAGATTGTCATGGTGACAATAAAACCTTTGACGGCGTAATTGTGCCCATTATGCTCAGAAAAGCCGGCAGAAAGGAACCAATTAACTCAAAAATGTAGGGGTACAATTTCGATGGACACTCTGGCCGCCCTGGGGCCCGCCGCCCTGTTCATGATTTCCATGACGATCACGCCGGGGCCCAACAACATGATGCTGACCGCCTCCGGGGCCAACTACGGCTACCGGCGCACCCTGCCGCACCTGCTGGGCATCATGGGCGGCTGCTTCGTACTGTTCACGGCGGTGGCGCTGGGCCTGGGACTGGTCTTCGAGCGCTTCCCGATGGTGCAGACGGCGCTACGCGTGGTTGGCAGCCTCTACCTGCTGTACCTGGCCTGGGGCATTGCCACCGCGCCGCCGCCCAGCTTCGGCGACACCGAGGGCCGCCCGCTGAGCTTCTGGCAGGCGGCCGCCTTCCAGTTCGCCAATCCCAAGGCCTGGGTAATGGGCCTGACGCTGATGGCGAGCTTCCTGCCCGAGGGCGGCAATACCGTGATCAACGCACTGCTGCTGGCCGGGGTCTCCGAACTGATCGCCTTCCCCTGCATCTCGCTGTGGGCCGGCTTCGGCATGGCCATCGGCCGCTGGCTCAAGGGACCGCGCGCCTGGCGAGCGTTCAACGGCACCATGGGCGCGCTGACCGCCGGCTGCGTGGTGTTCATTCTTGGCTGAGGGCGGGGCTGCCCGCGCCTCTCGGCATGATGGCGGCTATGCTGGTGGCTGACGTCGAGCGCGTCACTACTCCGCGGCGCCCGGAGCCGACCAGCCATGCCGGACCATGTCTCCATCGCCTCACTCTATCGCCAGCACGCCCCGAGCGTGCTGGCGACGCTGATTCGTCACCTCGGCGATTTCGATGCCGCCGAGGAGGCGCTGCACGACGCCTTCACCGCGGCGGTGTCCCGCTGGCCGGAGGAGGGCATGCCCGACGCGCCGGTGGCCTGGCTGATTCGGGTCGGTCAACGGCGCGGCATCGACCAGATCCGGCGCCGGCAGACGGCTCGCCAGCATGCTCACTTGCTGGTGCTCGACCAAGGTGAGGCCGAGGGGAACCGCGATATCCAGGACGATCTGCTGCGGCTGTTGTTCATCTGCTGCCACCCCGTCCTGTCCATGCCGGATCGCCTGGCGCTGACCCTGCGCGAGATGGCCGGGCTGACCACCGAGCAGGTCGCCAGCGCGCTGCTGCAGCGGCCGGCCGCGCTGGCCCAGCGCATCGTCCGCGCCAAGCGCCGGCTGCGCACCGCCGGCATTCCCTTTGACGTGCCCGAGGCCGCCGATCTGCCGGTGCGGCTTCCCGGCGTGCTGGGTGTGATCTACCTGATCTTCAACGAGGGCTATTCGTCCAGCCGCGGTGAGCGAGTCGTCGACGTGCGGCTGGCCGATGAGGCGATCCGGCTCGGCGAGTCCCTGGCCGGCTTGCTGCCCCGAGGCGAGGTGTTCGCGCTGCTGGCGCTGATGCACCTCCATCATGCCCGACGCGAGGCGCGCCAGGATGACCACGGTGAGCTGGTGCCGCTGGAGGCGCAGGATCGCCGCCGCTGGGATGTTGGGGAGATCGAGATCGGGCATGCCTGGCTGGAGCGCGCCCTGGCGCTGTCGCCTGTCGGTGCCTATACCCTGCAGGCCTCCATCGCCGCCGTGCATGCCGAAGCGCCTCGCGTCGAGACCACCGACTGGGGGCGAATCGTGCGTCTCTACGAGGCCCTGCTGCGGATTCAGCCTTCGCCGGTGATCGAGCTGAATCGGGCGGTGGCCGTGGCCATGCGCGATTCCCCCGACGTCGGACTGGTCCTGCTCGATCGCCTGTCCCAGCGTCATCGTCTCGATCACTACCATCTTTTCCACGCTGCCCGCGCGGACTTGCATCGGCGCGCCGGCCATCTCGAGGCGGCCCGGCAGGCCTATCGGCAAGCCCTGGCGCTTGCCGTGCAGGAGCCCGAGCGGCGCTTGCTGGCGCGTCGACTGGAGGCGCTCGTCGGCGCCGGCGGGTGACGCGACGGAAAAAAATTTCGCCGGTCTGTCGATTCTCGGCGGCGCCGCACGACTCATGACTACCATCCCCCAGAAGAGTGATGTCATGCGATACATGCTGATGCGCAAGGCCGATGCCGCCACCGAGGAAGGCGTGCTGCCCAGCCAGGAACTGCTGCAGGCCATGGGAGACTACAACGAGCGCATGATCCGGGCCGGCGTCTTCGTCACCGGAGACGGCCTGCGACCCAGTCGGGAGGGCTGTCGCATCGCGTTTCGCGACGGCGAGCCGCGAGTCACCGAAGGCCCCTTTTCTGCCACCGACGACCTGCTGGCAGGCTATACCGTGCTTGAGGTGGACTCCCTGGAAGAGGCCGTCGAGTGGGCCAGGGACTGGCCGCGGGAGGACAGCGACGTCACGCTGGAACTGCGCCGCTACTTCACCTTCGAGGACTTCGCGCCGGGAGCAGGGCTGCAGCGGCATGCTGCCCAGGCGCGCATGCCTCGGGGGCTCCAGGTCCACCTGAGCTTTCCGGGCAGCTGCCGCGAGGCCATGGCCTTCTACGCCGAGGTCACCGGCGGTCATCTGGAAGCGGCCCTGACCTACGGCGAGACGCCAGCGGCCAAGGACGTGCCGCCCGAGTGGCACGACCGTATCGCCCATGCCTCGCTCAATGTCCGCGGTCATCGCCTGATGGGGGCTGATATGCAGGGCGATGGCGACCGGCCGCCCCAGGGCGCCCAGCTGTTTATCGACTACGACGACGTTGACCAGGCGGCTCAGGTGTTCCAGCGCCTGGCAGAGGGCGGTCAGGTGCTGATGCCGTTCGAGGCCACCTTCTGGGCCAGGGGCTTCGGCATGGTCAGCGACCGTTTCGGCGTGCAGTGGATGGTCGCCACCCCGAGCGATCAATGCCCCTGACGGGAGGAGAGGATCATGAAATACGTGGCGCTGGTGTACTACCAGGAGCGGTTGATCGAGGCCATGTCCGAGCGCGAGTGGCACGACCTCAACCAGGAATGCATCGAGGGTGTCGAGCGACTGAGCGAGCAGGGCCACTTCGTGGCCGGCCAGGCGCTGCAGCCGACAGGCAGCGCCACCAGCGTGAGAGTGCGCGACGGCGAGGTCCTGGTCTCCGACGGCCCCTTCGCCGAGACCAAGGAGCAGCTGGCCGGCTTCTATCTGCTCGAGGCCCGTGACCTCAACGAAGCGCTGTGCCTGGCCGGGCGCATTCCTCCGGCGCGCCTGGGCACCATCGAGGTGCGCCCGGTGCGCGACTTGCCCCCGAAAGACGAGACAGGAGAGACACCATGAGCTACGTGGATGGCATCGTGGCCGCCGTGCCCACCGCCAACCGGCAGGCTTTCATCGAGCATGCGCGCAAGGCGGCGGCGGTGTTCAAGGAGCATGGGGCACTCAAGGTGGTGGAGTGCTGGGGCGATGACGTACCGGAAGGCGAGGTGACGTCCTTCCCCATGGCGGTAAAGTGCCAGCCCGACGAGAGCGTGGTCTTTTCCTGGCTGGTCTGGCCGTCGCGGGAGGTGCGCGACCAGGCCATGGCGCGGATCATGGAGGACCCGCGCCTGTCGCCTGAGGTCAATCCCATGCCCTTCGACGGCAAGCGGCTGATTCATGGCGGGTTCGCGATGGTGATCGAGGAGTAGCCCCATGAGCCGTATCACTCCTTGCCTGTGGTTCGACGGACAGGCGATCGAGGCGGCGCGCTTCTACGTCTCGGTGTTTCCGGATTCCCGCATCGAGCGGGTGCTCGAGGCGCCGGCCGATACGCCGAGCGTGCCGGCGGGCGCGGCGCTGCTGGTGGCATTCACCCTCGACGGCTCGCGCTACCTGGGGCTGAACGGCGGGCCCGACGTACCGTTCAACGAGGCGGTGTCGCTGCATGTCGACTGCGCCGACCAGGCCGAGGTGGACTACTACTGGGAGGCCCTGAGCGAGGGTGGCCTGGCGATCCAGTGCGGCTGGCTTCAGGATCGCTGGGGGCTTCGCTGGCAGGTGGTGCCCCGCAGAATGCACGAGCTGCTGCACGATCCCGACCCCGAACGGGCCCGGCGGGCCATGGAGGCGATGATGCAGATGGAAAAGCTCGTCATCGCCGACCTGGAACGGGCCGCAGACGGCGGCTGAGAGGTGGCGTCAGGTCCAGGCCGGATCGGCGGTGAAGGACACCGTGAACCAGCGATGCTCGGCGGGAATGCACAGGCCCGCGGCGATGGCCGCGCGGATCTCGTCGAGCTCGGCCACGCCGCGTCCGGCGGCAAAGTCGGTCCGGGTGACGATATGGATCTCGATGAAGTGACCGCGGCCGGCCTTGGCCACGTGGCTGCTGTACTCCAGCAGGCCGTCCTGTTCCATCACCGGCGCCATGGCGGCGTGCACCTCGCGGTCGACCGCGCTCGGCGCGATCAGGAACACCTCCTTCATGGCGCGGCGCACGATGCCGAGCGGCACCGGCAGGAAGGCGAGGGTCAGGATCGCCAGCAGCAGTGAGTCCACGTAGGGCGTGAAGGCGGCGTAGCGGGTCTGTTGGAGAATCAGGGCGATGGCGAAGGCCACCAGCAGTGCGCCGGTGATCAGGGCAGCCAACAGCCAGCCCTGCATGTCGATGCGCACGAACTCCGAGTCGGCGTCACGGTTGAGCCGGCGCTGGTAGGCGAACATGGTGAAGCACGCCGAGGCGACGATCACGGCATAGATGATGGCCACGCCGAAGGCCAGTTCGTGGCCGCCCGACATCAATCCCTGCACGGCATTCAGAAACGCATAGAAGCACAGCAGCAACAGGATGGCGCCGTTGAGCGCCGCGGCCAGCGGTTCCAGGTGCCAGTAACCGTGCTGGAAGCGCTGGCTCACCTCGCGGGCGATCAGCCGCGTCACCACCAGCGCCAGGGCCGACATGGCCGCGTCGATGGTCGAGAAGACGCCGTCGAAGAGAATCGAGCGTGAGCCGGCCATGAGGCCGAAGGCGATGCCCAGGCTCGATACGAGCAGGGTCATCATGATGGAGCGCTTGAGGGCGCGTTGTTCGAGCGTAGTGGACATGGACCGCTTCCCTGTTGGCCAGACGTCGAGTCTAGCCGAGTCGCCTGCCTTTGGGCGATGCGCCTGGCGAGGCGACATGAGAATCGGGATACTGAGCGGTTTCGTCGTTTCTTCCCGTCGCTCGCCCCAAGGAGGCCCCCCGCCATGGATTCAGGCTTGTCACTCGCTCGCATCACCGTTCATTCGCCTCATGTGCCGACCCTGGCCGGCTGGGCCCACGACGAGTGGGGGCACCTGCACCCCGGTCGCAGCCGTGCCGCCGCCATCGCCACCTTCCGCGCCGACTGCGGCTCGGAAGGCGTGCCCTCGGTATTTGCCGCCATGGACGGGGAGCGCCCGGTGGGCATGGCCAGCCTGGTCGTCGACGACATGGACGACCGCCACGACCTGACCCCCTGGCTGGCGTCGGTCTATGTGCTGCCGGCGTGGCGGGGGCAGGGCATCGCCTCCGCTCTGGTGCGCCGCGTGGAAGCCGAGGCGCAGGCGCACGGCGTCGAGCGCTTCTATCTCTACACGCCGGACCAGCAGCCCCTCTATCGCCGCCTGGGCTGGGAAGACGTGGAGGATCGCGAGTACCACGGCGAGACCGTGACCATCATGCGGCGGGATCTCTCTCCGCGAGGCCCCGCGCCGTCTGCTGCCGCGCGGCCGGTCTGAGCCATGCAGTGGAGAGCGCTTCACTACTTCGACACGGTCGCCCGCTGTCGCTCGCTGCGCGAGGCTTCGGCACGGCTGCATATCGCGCCTACCGCCATCAGCCGTCAGATCGATCTGCTCGAGCACCAGCTCGGAGCGCCAGCTCGGAGCGCCGCTGCTCGAGCGTGGCCCCGGTGGTATCCGCCTGACCTCGGCCGGGGAACTGCTGGCGGTGCAGGCCAGACGCACTCTGCGAGACCTGGAGCGGGTCCAGGAACAAATCGGCGATCTCAAGGGGCTGCGCACCGGACGTGTCAGTCTGCGGGTGGCCGAGGGCGTGGTGGCGGGTCTGCTGGCGCCGACGCTGGCCGACCTGGGGCAGCACTACCCGCGCTTGCGCTTCGATATACAGATCGCCAGCGCCGGCGAGATCGTCGAAGCGCTGCGCAGCGGTGATGCCGATATCGGGCTGGCCTTCTTCCTGCCGCATCATGACGATATCCAGCCGTTTGCCAGCAGCAGTCTGGAGCACCATGTGGTGATGGCACCGAGCCATCCGCTTGCCGGCAGGGGGGAGCTGCGCCTGGCCGAGATTGCCGAGCACCCGCTGGCGTTGCCCGACGAACACTACGGCGTGCGTCAGGCCCTGGACGAGGCCGCTCGTGACCAGGGGGTCACGCTGATGCCCACCTTCCATACCGCCTCTCTGGAGACCCAGAAGGCTCTGGCGCTGGCCGGTGCCGCGCTGCTGATTCTTCCGCCCATGGCGGTGGCGCGGGAATGCCGCGACGGCCGGCTGGCGAGCGTGCCACTGGCGCCGGGCGAACTGTCGCGCACCCGTCTCGACCTTTGCCTGCATCGGCATCGTCAGCGCAGTTTCGCCACCGACGCCTGCCTGGGGCTGCTGGCCTCGGCGCTTCAGGGACTGGGGGATCAGGACTGATTCGTGTCGCAGGCTGAAGAGGGCAGTGGCCGGCCTGGGGGCGAGCAGCCGGCGCTGTCGCTCAACGCCGGTTTTTCCCGCGATGGCATGCCGTTAGGCGTGCAGCTGATCGGCCCGCGGCTGGCCGACCACTTCGTGCTGAAGCTGGCCAAGGTGCTGGAGACCCGTCTGGCGCTTGCGCCGAGCTGGCCTTCTCCCCCCGTGGCGCAGTAAGGTCCGCGTCCATCGTTCAGGCATTGCCTCACATCGTCATCGTGGGAGAGTTCTTGTCATGTCATCTCGTCTTGTCGTCCTGCCCACCAGTCGCGCCGGCTGGGGGCTGCTCATCGCTTTCGTCGCCCTGGTCGCCGCGGGCATCTGGCCGGTGATCGGCTGGGTGAATCGTGCCGTGCTGGTCCTCGGCCTGCCGCTGCTGGTGGTCTGGAGCTATGTGGTGATCTTTGCCTGCTTCGCCGTGATGCTGATCGCCAACCGCGTGCTCGAACGCAAGGAGGGGGAGCATGACTAGTCCCTGGCCGCTTCTCATCACCCTGGCCTACGTGGCCATCGCCATGGTCATTGGCCTGCGCGCCCGGGCCGGGCGACGCATGAACAGCCTCGAGGAGTGGGGCGTGGCAGGACGCAGCATGGGCCCGGTGACGCTGTACCTGCTGATCGCCGCCGGCAGCGTGAGCGCCTACACCTTCATGGGCGCGCCGGGCTGGGCCTATTCCAAGGGCGTGCCGGTGTTCTACGTCGCCGTCTATCTGGCCTACCTGGCGCTGGTGGCCTGGTACTTCGGGCCCAAGGTGTGGCGCTTCGGCCGGCAGTTCGGCCATGTCACCCAGGCCAGCGCCATCGCCGACCGCTACCAGAGCCCGCTGCTGGGGGCGCTGGCGGCGCTGGTGATGTCGATCGGCTCGGTGGCCTACGCGGTGCTGCAGACCATCGGTTCCGCCTACATCCTCAACGTGATGAGCGGCGGGGCGATCCCGATATGGCTGGCGGTGCCGCTGGTGCTGGCCTGCATCGCCGTCTACCTGTTCGTCAGTGGCCAGCGTGCCATCGGCCGTACCAACGCCTTCCAGGGCGTGCTGATGCTGGTGGTGGCCTGGGCGGTGGGGCTGTGGGCGCTGCACGGTGCCACCGGCGGGCTCGATGTCGGTGCGCTGTTCGGCCGGCTCCAGGCCGAGCACGGCGACTTCCTGACCCTGCCCGGCGGCGGTGGCGACATGAGCTTCAGCTTCTGGACCACCTCGATCATCGTCTCGATGCTTTCCTTCATGCCGCCGGTGTGGACCCAGTGGATGAGCGCGTCGTCCGCACGCACCATCCGCCGCAGTGCCACCTGGCTGCCGACCTACTACGTGGTGATCCTGCCGATGGTGGTGGTGGGCTTCATCGGCATCTTCGCGCTGCCCGACCTGGCGCGTAGCGACACCGTGGTCCTCGAATATGCCATGCAGTTCCTGCCGGTATGGCTGGTGGGGCTGCTCGGTGCCGGCACCCTGGCCGCGTCGATGTCCTCCAGCGAGCCCTTCATCCACTCGGTGGCGCTCTCCTGGAGCAAGGACGTGCTCCAGCCACTGCTGGGGCTCTCCGATGCGTTCACCGGCAAGCTGGCGCGCTGGATGATCGTGCCGCTGATGGCCCTGGTGATCGCACCGCTGGCGATCGCTGAACCCGGCAGCCTGGTGATGATCCTGCTGGTGGGGCTGGGCTTCGCCACCCAGGTGCTGCCGGCCTTCATCGGCATGTTCCTGTGGCCGCGCGCCTCGAAGTGGGGCGTGATGGCGGGCATCGTCAGCGGCTTCCTGGTGACCGTGGCCTTCACCACCGTGTGGAAGCATCCGCTGGGCATCCACGCCGGCTTCTGGGGGCTGATGCTCAATCTGCCGACGTTCGTCGCGGTGTCGCTGCTTACCCGGCCGGCCCCGAGCGAGGTGGTGGAGCGCTTCTTCCGCATCGCCGCGCCGAACGGCCTGACCCGGCTGGGCGGTCGCGAGCAGGGCGGCCGTGTCCTCGGCCGAGAG
The DNA here is from genome assembly GCF_000968715.2 of Halomonas sp. HG01. Classification (NCBI taxonomy): domain Bacteria; kingdom Pseudomonadati; phylum Pseudomonadota; class Gammaproteobacteria; order Oceanospirillales; family Halomonadaceae; genus Halomonas; species Halomonas sp. HG01. The sequence goes on from NZ_CP022134.1 coordinate 1,413,275, forward strand.
ATCTCGTCATGATCCCCGCTGCCGGCCATCCCTCGGCGCTGGAGCCGCCGGCCCGGGTGAACGCGGTGATCCGCACCCTTCTGGCCGGCCTTGGCTAGCGGCCCATCGAGCGCCATCGGCCCCGCGTCAGCGGGGCCCGGACTGCCTGTGTCGTTGTCCTGACATCTAGCGCCTTTCCTCCATCTCTCCTCCAGCTCTCTTTTTTCTGCCGTTTTCGCGGCATTTTCCTTCATTTTGCTTCTTTTTCCTGCCCTGGCCACTTTGGCGGGGCGCAACGTCGTGCTCGATGCTACTGGCGTGATTCGATGTCGCAAAACAAATTAACTTGCTTACATTATGGATGACAAAGATTTGCTGGTTTATTATCTGTTCTGGCGTATTCGTTCATGCCAATTTCGCTCAGTGGTGGTGACCGATCCCGAATCCGCCGCGTTTTGCTTTCTCAATCGTCAATGTCGAGCCCAGGCTCGCAGTTACCAACAGGATCAGAATGATGTCGTTCAAGCGTAAACATGCCGTCACGGGTCTCATGCTCGCTGGAGTCATGGCCGGCCACGCCTCGCTGGCCCAGGCCGAGGTCACGCTGGTCGAGGCCAATCCCGACGGCGCGGGCTTCTGGGACCCGCTGGAGGTTCAGATCGGTGGCAGCATTCGCGCCCAGTACTTCAATGAGATGGGCAGCCAGGATGACGGCAGCTACAAGCACAACGTCTACGACGGCGGCAGTCGCCTGCGTTTCTCGGCCGACTACGCCGTCAACGACGACCTGACGCTGCTGGGCTACTTCGAGCCGGGCTTCGACCTGATGCACGTGCTGCGCCTGCACGGCCAGTACGACCGGGACGGCCGCCGCACTTCCCGGCGTCAGGCCTACTTCGGCGTCGAGAGCCAGCGTTACGGCACCCTGACCCTGGGTAAGCAGAACAGCGTCTACTACGACGTGGTCGGCGCCAAGACCGACGTCTGGGATAACGACATGCAGGCCCAGGCGCCGGGCGTCGGTCTGGACGGCGACTACGATGGCTCCTATCGCGCGCGTCGCAGCGCCAAGTATCGCTACGATGTCGGCCCCGCCTCGCTCTACGTCGGCGCGCTGTTCCAGGACGAGGACCTGCACGTCGGCAACGGCATCGACTACCGTCGCAACGGCGGCGGCGCCCTGGGCCTCGACTATCGGCTGACACCGGACCTGGTGCTCAGCGCGGCCTACAGCAACACCGGCGCCACGGTGCATGGCCAGGGCAGCGAACACTATCGTCAGGAAAACAGCGGCGCCGCGGTCACCTGGACGCCGAATCAGTGGTATCTCTCGGTGGGCGGCGGCTACTATCGCAACTTCGTGCCGTACATGACCGGCGATACCGACCGGTTCTTCCGCGGCGATGCCGCCGGTGTGGAGTATGTCGCCAAGTACGCGATCCTGCTGGACACTGCCGTGGTGAAGGAAGTGACTCCCTACGTCGCCGGCGACCGCCTGGAGATGCGCAACGGCAGCGACGATCACTACGATCACCAGTACGTGGGCGTTTCGACCCGGCTGCCGCACGGCTTCCAGGTCGATCTGGAACACACCTTCGCCGATACCTCGGATGACCAGGCCGACGCCACCCTGGCCCGCGTGCGCTACGACTTCTGATCCATTTCCCGTCCTCGATCTTCCCCCGGTCGCCGTCAGCGGCATCCCCGGCCGGGGGAGCTCCCATCAGGCCCTGCTCACGCGGCCCCTCCGCCTTGGCTGGCGTCTCCAGGCCGGCAGCATGACGGAACATCGCCTACCGTTCATACGAGGGGCAACGTCGGCTGCGGCTCACCGCTTCATGCCGTCATGGATCAGTGGTAGCGTTAAGATGTAAAGAAAAATTGCCGATAAACGAGGCTGAGATGAACGAACCGAAGCGCCCGGTGAATATTCACAAGGGCTACCATGCTCACGTCTACTTCGATGAAGAGACGGTGGACTTCGCATCCCGCCTTTGCGCGGAAGCGGGGGAGACATTCGGCCTGAAGGTCGGGCGCGTGCACCAGAAACTGGTCGGGCCGCACACCAGGTGGAGCTGTCAGATCACGTTCAGCCATAAGTCCTTCGACGCGTTCATTCCCTGGCTGGATGAACACCGCGGCAACCTGAGCGTGCTCGTTCACGCGCTGACGGGAGACGATTACGAGGACCATACGACCTATGCCTATTGGCTGGGGGATAGCGTGGAGATCAACCTGGACGGCCTCTAAACCGGAGGAGTCGCCCTGATCAGCCGCAGAACATGCCGCGGGCCGACTGGCCGGCGGCATTTTCATGAACCAGTGCGACCGGCCATTCGTGCGCCGCACGCATCGGTACCTCGCGCCACCGGCTGGAGACCTCGGGCTTCCTGCATGTGGTCGATTTCCTACAGGCTTGTCAGCGATAGCGCATTAAGAATGATGAAGTTTCTGTTAGTTTGGCCGGCCGCTTAGCCAAGACAAAGCGGTATCTATTCGAATCGAGTTAAAGGAAGTTCAAGGATGAACGAGCAATACGATGCCTTTTCACATGAGTCGACGGCGATCAGCGTGCGCAAGATCAAGTCAGGCCCGCCGCTGAGCTGGATCGTGGACGCGTTTCGGCTGGTTCGTGCGCACTGGAAGACGATCATTCCCGCTTACCTGATCGTGGTCGTGGTCTCCACGCTGCTCCAGGTCGTTGTCGGATCGCTTCAGCCGTACCATATCGGCATCGGAACGATGGTTGTCCTGGTGGCGGTGACTTTCCTTGCCGCTTTGTTGCAATCGGGCATGATGGCCGTCTTACACGGGGCGGCCGAGAATCGTCCCCGGGTAAGTGACGTGTTTCGTGGCTTCAAGGGAAGCAACCTCCTGGGCATGTTCCTGCTGTTCGTCAGTGCGCTGGCGATCTTCGCGGTCTTCGCGCTGGTGATGTTCCTGCTGATGAAGCTCTTCGGGGGGAGCTCGATGATGGGTGCCATGAACTCGTATGGCAGCCCTTATGGCTACTCCTATACCCGCATGATGGCGGAGATGATGGGCGGTTCGTCGCTGGTGGTCATCTTCTTCCTGGCCGGGGCCCTCATGGTGACGGCATTGCTCTTCTACGCGGTGCCGCAGATCATCGTGTCCGGCGAAAGCGTTTTTTCCGCATTGAAGAACAGCTTCCTGGCCACCTTCAAGAACCTTCTCCTGCTGCTGGTCTTCGGCGTTAACGCCGCAACGCTCTATGCTCTATTGCTGCTGGTTTCCATGGCCGGCGCTGCCCTCACCACCTCGATGGCCCTGATTGTCGTCGTCATGGTGGTAGTGATCTCGGGGTTCTTCCTGATCTTTAACGGGGCCTATTACCTCTCTTTCCGCGAGGTGCTGCTGGCCCGCCCGGAAGCCGCGAAGGTGGAGAACGCTTAAGCTAGATGGCGTGCCGCGCACCCACGAAAGCCGTGCATCATGATGCGCGGCTTTTTGGTGGATGGATCAGGAGCTCGAAGCTTCCAGGGAGCCGAAATGATATCTGGGGGTATTCCATCGGGGGGATCTTGAAACGAGGTCTCATCCCGGCATTGATGCTGTGCGGCACCGCTGCCGTGGCGGACGAGCTGGCCGAGGTCAACGGCGAGTGGCTCCATCGGCATGAGGCGGAGATCGTCGATCTTCTGCAGCACAACGAGACCTCCGTCGTGCCGGTCATCAACCTGCTCGGCAACACCTGGGCGGTGCGGGATGGCGTGCTGGGTAGCGAGGTATCCCCCTACATCGCCGAGGCCCTGGTGTATCGAACGGATTCCATGCTGGCCTGGTTCGCCGCGCATCGCTCTGCGCTGGACGCATGGCTGGCGAGTGTACCCGACAGCCTGTTCACGAATTACAGCGGCCGCGCGGCCTACGCCGAGTATCTGGCCGATCTGAAAGCCCGGCTTCTGGCGTCCCTCGAGGGCTATCGGGGAGAGCATCAGGCCGAGGCCGCACGCATCGCAGATGTGATCGCCACCGCCGAGGTGAGAGAAATCCGGTAGCGGGACATCACGACCCGCCGTCGCCTAGCGGCGCAGATTGTCGATGGGAGGGATGCGGCACAGCCGCAGCAGGGCGTTGCGACAGGCCTTGAGCCAGGGGTAGAGGCGGGCGGCTCGCCCGGGGCTGGCAAACAGGCGATACATCAGCCGGTTGAACACGCCGCTGCGGGTGCCGAGCAGGGTAAGGCGATGCAGGGCCTCGCTGCCGTGGTACCAGCGCTCGCCGATCTGCAGGGCGAAGCCCTGGTCCAGGTCGATGCCCTGGGCGCTGAGCTCGCGGCGGGCCTCGCTTTCCTCGCGCCCGTCGATCAGCTCCAGCTCGCCGACATCGCGGCGGATGCGGTACCAGAGCACATAGCGCCGACAGATCGGGCAGTCGCCGTCGTAGACCAGGCGCATCCGCCGGCCTGGCGCCTCGTCGCGCGCGGGCCTGTCGTGGCCGTATTCCAGATGATCGTTCGGTCCTGACATGCCGTGGCTCCCACCATGCGATGTGGCTTCCAGCCTACCTGTGCCTCGAACCGCTGCAAACCCGCCCATTTCTGCGCCATTCGGCATAGTTCAAGACGCGCCTTTTGCAGCCGATATCCCCTTCGAATAGGATCGGCTAATAAGGCTGCAGAAGACGGCCACAAAAGGGACTCAGGGGCTACCGCAGAGACGGCTGGAGTGTCGTCGCATCATGCAGGTCGGCAGGCGGTAGCGTGGCCGAGCATTCACGACGGCACGGCTAGTCCAGAGGGCTCCTGACACCCGCGAAGCCGCTTCCCAGCACATGAGTGTAGATCTGGGTGGTTTCGACGCTTTTGTGGCCCAGTAGCTCCTGAACCGTGCGTATGTCCGTGCCTCGGCTCAGCAACTGGGTAGCGAAGCTGTGTCGCAGGGTATGGCACGAACCCGGCCGCGGGAGATTCGCGGCACGCATTGCCTGTCTGACCGATTTCTGCACCGAGGAGGTATGGATATGGTGCAGTACCACTTTCCCGAAAGGGTCGAAGCAGGGTTTGCTGGAGGGAAATAGCCATTGCCACGCCAGCGACAGGCCGGCATTGGGATACTTACGATCCAGGGCATGGGGCAGGGTGACAGGAACCCGACCATTTTCGAGGCGACGGTTCAGCAAGTTCTGGGCCTCTGTTATTCGCTGTTGTATTGGCACGATGCAACCGGGGGGCAGCAGCGTGGTGCGATCCTTGTCGCCCTTGCCGGATCTCACCGTCAGCACTTGTCGATTGAAGTCGATATCTCGCACGCGCAACCGACAGGCCTCCGTCACGCGCAGGCCTGCCCCATACATCAGCGCGGCCATCAGATGCATCGGGCCTACAAGATGGCTCAGTACACGCATCACTTCGTCGTGCGACAACACTACCGGCAGCCGGCGAGGGCGCTTGGCGCGTGAGAACTCCCCGATCTCTCCCAAGGGCTGTTCGAGCACATGGCGATACAGGAAGACGAGGGCATTCAATGCCTGGTTCTGTGTGGCCGCAGCCACATGCCTCTCCACGGCCAGGTGCTCCAGGAAGGCGTGAACCTCGGAGGCTCCCATACCTGATGGGTGCCGTATCCCATGGAAACGAATGAAGAAGCGAATCCAGTAGCAGTAGGTCTTCTCGGTTCGCAGGCTGTAACGTTTCACCCGCAGGGTGGCCTTCACGCGACTCATCAGCTTCGGCGGCTTGCTGTGCGTATCCATGGTAGCCCTCTCTGGCATGGATGCCTATACAGTATTATTGGTGCCGGCAAAACGCGCAAGCACGCGAATCCTGCATAGGGGGCCGAGCTTTTCTTAGCTTTATGTGATATCAATGAGTTAGGTGTGAAATGGCTGGCTTGATAACGATGTTGAACGGGTCGGCGCGTTCATCCAATATCAGAGCGTTCCACCTAATCACTGTTAAGCCAAAGAATACCTAATTAGAGAACAGGATTAAGGATTTAGGAATTGAACCTCTTAGAAGAAATTGAAGACCTAGCCATTCGAACAGCCCAAGCCAGTTCTAGAAAAGAAAAGGATCGGAACACTGACATTATCAAGAAACGATTCTGTCTCAAGGGCGAAAATTTCTACACTCTTGAGGAAATCGGAGACTACTACGACATTTCTCGTGAACGAGTGAGGCAGATCGAAGCGAACACGATAAGCAACCTTCGTAAAGTTCTGTCTGGAGCAGCGCTTCAGAGTGGCGTGGCCGCCTCTGACACGGTTGTTCTTGAGTATGAAGGTCTGAAACAGGAGCTTTACGAACAAGATTATATACTTGTCGAGAACGATGTATTGCGCAGCATAGAGGAAAGGTTCTGCCTTAACGAAGATGCGGTTGTACTAAACGTGGTTCCTCTAGTGTTAGAGCTCCTAGGATTTTTTAAACTTCCAAATAAGATAAATGGCTACCCAGGGCAGATATTAAGTTGCTGGTGCTTGAGCGAAAGCTTTGATAGAAAATCAATTGAAAATGTGCTCAAGGCCCTAAAAAAATATAGGCCAAGGGCGGAGAAGATAAAGATATTTGACCTTATTGTTAAGGCAAAGAGAGAGCAAGGGGAAAAAATAGGCAAAGAGCTCCTTCATTTAATATTGAAAGTATGTGTCGGGTCCCGTGTGATTGACTACCCGCTTGGTGAATAACTTCGGCCGCTTGGCCTGCCATTCCTTCATCGCTGCAATCGGTGATTGATGATGCAGCGCCTTCTGAGGGATGTGGTGATTGTACAGCCAAGCGTAGCGTTTGAGCGTCTGCTCCAGATCCTCGCCTGAGGTATAGCGCCGGGTCGCCAGCACGTCACTGATGCGGCCGTTGAACCGCTCCACCATACCGTTCGTCTGTGGCCTTCCCGGCTTGATCAGGCGATGTTCGATATCATGGGCCTGGCACTCCTGGTCGAAGGGGTGGCGGCCGCTGGGCTTGCGCTCACCTGCCCGTGTGAAGCGATCGGTGAACGACTTGCCGTAGTACCTTCGGAACAATCTGGTGAGCGGCAGCCATCGTGACNTCGAAGACGGTGACGGCGACCGCTCCACCACCACACTGACCATCGACGTGGCCGACGTGACCCTGGTCGCCGATAACGCCAGCGAGACGGTGAACGAGGCCGCGCTGGACGATGTGGGCAGTGACCCGACGAGCCCTGCGGAGACGGCCAGCGGCCAGCTGGCGGTCGCCGGCACCGGGGTGACCTACACGCTCGACAGCGGCACGAACACCTACGGCACGCTGACGCTCGATGCCAACGGCAGCTACACCTACACGCTGACGCAGCCGTTCGACACCACGCCGGATGCCGATAATGGTGCCCACACCGAAATCGGCGCGGAGAGCTACGGCTACACCGCCACCGATGCGGCCGGCAACACGGTCACCGGCACCATCACCATCGACATCGTGGACGACGTGCCAATGGCAATCGCCCCCCAAAATGCCTACCTGGTCAATACGACCACTAATGCACTGACGGGGCTGCTGGATGTCGACGGGCAAGTTGAGGACAACTTCGGTGCTGACGGGGCAGGATCGGTTCTGTTCTCGGATTCATTGAATGGAGCCACGGCCTTGGACGCCGATGGTGATCCTCTGACGTCCGGTGGTCTGTCGATTACCTATAGCGTCTCGGCGGATGGTCAGACATTGACTGCCTCGACGTTAGCAGGAGAAATCTTCACGATCGATCTGAGCATCAATGACAGTGGGCAAGATACCTACGTTATCGAAATGTCGGGCACCGTGGATGGCGGGGCTAGCAGTATTGATTTCAGCGATGATAACTATGACTTCATCGGTGGGAATAGCGCGTGGGCGGGCTTCAATACCGCTGCCGATGATGATAGCCGTGACTTGTTGCTGACACCAATGATCGACGGTGCCAGTGCGGGATCTGTCAATACCAATGCCAATGAGGGTGGGGTAAGTGGCGGCAACTCAGTTGGTGCAAACGAAGCGATACGTGTTGATTATGTCGTCGACCTTAGTGGCACTCCTGTCAATGGAACGGACTATGAGGACGCTGGTGCCGATAACCATGTCTTCGATGGCCACTACCAGGTCAATGGGGCTGCGGCGACTTTTACTAGAACGTCTGGATCTACTGTCCTGTTCAAGGCTTTCGACGATGCCGATGGTGATAATACGGTAGGCGATGGCACACAAGACGATATCACCGCGGTTGGGATAAGCTTCGGCGGTGACTATGAACTGGTAGCCTATGACGGTACCGGCGGCCCATTCGTTACCAACGTGGGAGGAGAGGAGTTCATCGTTGTGTTCGCAGAGAACGGTGCTGGCAAGCTCGAGGCGAGCGTCGAAGGCATTGTCGGAGGGGCTCAGGTCTCGGTCTTCACTGCCGATGGCTATAACAGTGTCGAGTATCACTATGCTGCGGGAAATACCTTCAAGATCGGTGACTTCGGCACGACGGCCATCGAGCCAGGAGAGGAAGTGGCGTTCAGCGTGCCCGTCGAAATCGTGGATGGTGATGGTGATGTTGCGAGTAGCAGCCTCGATGTGCTGCTGCTTCCTGAAGGGACGCAGGACTACTCGAGCGAAAGCGCCGGTGTCTCCGTAACCGCGTCGGATGTGTCACCGGACATTATCGGGTCGGATTACGATGATATCCTGACCGGTAACGCTGACAGCAATATCCTGATCGGTAATGAGGGCAACGATACGATCAGCGGGCACGGCGGAGACGACCTGCTGATTGGCGGTGCGGGGGATGACATCCTCACCGGTGGTCCGGGTGCTGACGTTTTCGCCTGGAACCTCGGCGATGAAGGCATCAGCGCGACCCCCGCCGAGGATACGGTCACCGATTTCACGCCGGGTACCTTCGGCACCGATGCCAACGCGGACAAGCTGGACCTGTCGGACCTGCTGTCCGGCATGCAGGATGGTGAAGACCTGTCCAGCTATATTCAGTCGACCGATGATGGCACCAATACGACGCTGCATATCAGTACCTCGGGGGATATGACGTCGGGCGACGTCAGTGCGGCGGACCAGACTATCCAGCTGCAGAATGTGGTGACATCCGTGTCGGACCTTCAGAACAACGGCCAGCTCGATATCGAGTGAGTTCGGCTGGATCAGTCACCACTGCGCCCGGCCCATGCCGGGCGCGTTTTCTTGGTCCGATGCCTGCTAATATGCAGTCAGTGACCCAGAGGAGAGTGAATCATGTACGTCCAGCGTGACGAGGGTGGGAACATCCAGCTGGTGAGTCGCGAGGAGACGCCGGACTGCGCCGAGTTTCTGCCGGCGGATTCGCCGGAGCTGCTGGCGTTTCTGTCGGAGGGTGAGTCCGGCAAGGCGCGTTTCCAGGCCTCCGATCTGGCCTTCGTGCGAGTGCTGGAGGACGTGATCGCCCTGCTGATGGACAAGGGGCTCATTCGCTTCACCGAACTGCCCGAGGCGGCTCAGCAGAAGGTCATGGAGCGACAGTCATTGCGTCGCCGGCTCAATGGGCTGCACCTGGTGTCGGATCGTGAGGGCGGCGATGATGTGATCTGACCGTCCTCTTCGGGAGACTGAAGAAAGCCATGATTACACCGCCGGCCTTGTGGTCGGCGGTGTTCATTGGGGCGTGAAAACGGCTAGAAGCCGGTCTTGTCATTGTGGCGAATGCCCGGGCCGGTCACCCCGTCGAGCCCCAGTTCGAAGAGTGCCCGGGCCTGGTCGTGGGTCTCGACGCCCTCGGCGATGGCCAGGATGCCGAGCGAGTGGCAGAGCGTCGCCATGCCTCGCAGGATCGTCTGCTGTTCATGGCTTTCCGAGATGCCCTGCGTGAGCGAGCCGTCGATCTTGAGATAGGCGAGGCCAAGGTCGTGAAGGTTGGAGATGCGCGTGAACTCGGCGCCGACGTGCTCGAGCCCCACCCGGCAGTCCAGAGGCTGGAGCGCCTTGCACAGGCTGCGGAAGTGCTCGACATCCTGAATGGCCAGATTGCCGGGGATTTCGATCCACAGCCGACGGGCGGCCTCGGGGCGGGCGCTGAGACGCGCGCGAAGCTCCAGGGCGAAGCGAGCATCCCGCATCGCGTCGGCGGAAAGGTTGATACCCACCGGCTGATGGCGCTGGGTGATGTCCCGCAGGGCGGCATCGACGACGGCCAGGTCGAGCTGCGTCGTCATCCCCAGACGTGAGACCCAGGGGATGAACACGCCGGCGGCGTGCCACTGCTGCTTCAGGCGCAGCCGTGAGGGGCACTCGAAGTGCAGCAACTTGCCGTCGCGATCCAGTACCGGATAGTGGGCCAGGTCGACGCCTTCCTGAAGGGCGCCCTGGAGTGCCTCTCGCCATTCGGCATGGTTCTTGAACAGGCTGCCCGGCTGGTCGCCGTCGAGGATGACGATGTCCTGTTGTCCGTGGGATTCGGCCATCGACAGGGCGCCGTCGAGGCCGGCCAGCAGCGTGCCGCGATTGTCACCCTGGACATAGTGGCCGATCGCACCGGGTAGCAGGATGGCGGTGTCGCGGGCCTCGGCCAGCGCCTGAATCCGGGTGCTCAGCTTCTGCTGGGCGAAGGTCAGGTCGTCGAGCCCGGGCAGCAGCAGGGCGAAGTCGCTGCCGTTGAGGCGCCCGACCAGGCCGCTGCCGTGGTCCTGGGTCAGCTGTTCCAGCGAGGACACGAGCTCCTTGAGCAGGGCATCGGCGCCGGAATGACCGAGCCGCTCGTTGATGTCAGCCAGGTGGCTGACGCGGATCAGCGCCAGGCCTCCGCTGGCCCGGACGTCCTGGCTCTCCAGGTGGATCTGCAGCTGGGTGAGGAAGGCCTCGCGGTTCAGGGCGTCGGTCACCGCGTCGTGCTGCAGGCGGCGACGCAGTACATCGAGCTGCTGGCTCTCGCGCCCGAGCATGTCGCCCACGTCGCGACTCAGCTGGTTCATGGCCTCGACCACGTCACCCAGTTCCCGGGTGCGTGGCACGGGGGAGGTGGTGAAGCGGCGCATGCCGATGTCCCGTGCCTGCTCCACGACGCGGTGCAGGGGCAGGCGGATGCCGCGAATCAGCCAGCCGCCCAGCAGCAGGCCGAGGGTCCCGGCCAGCGCGAACCAACCGGTCAGCTTCAGGGTGCTGTGCCAGAGCGAGCGGTAGGCGTAGCTGTGCTGGCTTTCCACTGTCAGGGTGCCGAACTGCTGCCAGCCGTCCTGGATAACCGCCACGCCGGGCGCCACGTTGAAGTCGATCAGATCGACGAACCAGGCCGGGACATCGCCGATGGCCTCGTCGGCCTGACGGGCATCGATCAGCTCGCCGGTGGGGGTGCGCAGCTCGATGCGTCGATAGTAGCCGGTATCGAACTGGGCGGCGATCAAGAGCTCCAGGGTGACGTCGTCCTTCGGCATCTGGGTCATCGTCAGCGCCAGGGCGTTGGCATTGTCGGCGTTCTTGATGCGCACTTCCTGTTCGATGTAGGCGCGGCTCGTGGTCACGCCGATGAACAGGCTGGCTCCGAAGGACAGCAGCACCAGCCCGACGATGATCAACCACAGCTGCTTGATGAGTGACATGCGTTATCCCCCCTGGATGAATCCTTGCTGCCGCATGCGGTCGATGGCGCTGCGCCAACGCGAGAGACGCGCCACCGGATCGGCGCGCGACTGGCTGGAGCCCCCGGCCCACAGGCCGCTGCCGTTGAAGCTGAACAGCGGGTCGAGATCGGTGCGTCGGCTGGCCGGCGTGATCGACGTCACCAGATTGTCCAGCACCATGGGTTCCGCGCCGGGCGAGGCATAGTAGCCGAGCACCATGTGCGCCTGGGTGATCCGGCTGCGGCCGATGCGAGCCTTGACGTAGATCAGTCGCAGCTGTGACTCGGGCACGTCCAGCTCGCGCAGCGACACGTACTTGGCGATGGTGAAGTCCTCGCAGTCGCCGGCGCCGCGGCCCAGCGTCTCCAGCGGCGTGGCCCAGTAGTCTTCCTGACCCCAGACCCTTTCATCTTCCAGCCAGCGCACCCGGCGGTTGACGAAGTCGTTGACTCCGCGCAGCTGGGCGTCGATGTCGGCACCCCTCAGCTCGTCAAGCATCGCCAGCCATTCTTCCAGCACCGAGACGCCGTTCTCGCCATAGGCCTGACGCATGCTGACGCGCAGGCGCGCACGGTCGAGGCGTGCCTGAGCGTCGGCGGTATGCAGGCCCAGGACGCCCGCCGTCAGCAGACCGCCCAGCAGGGCCAGGCAGCGCCGGCGGCCGGGCGATATCGGGCCGGGGCGAAGGGCGTCGGACATGTCGTCCCGCTAATGAAGGATGGTGGCCTGCATCTTAGGCGGGTAGTGGCATCAATGCGAGAGCATGAATCGCGCTCAGGCGCGTCCCGGCCCTTGCCAGAGCCGCAGCCGGCCCAGCCAGTCGAGGTCGGCGGCCGCGCGCCGCAGGTCGGTCGCGGCATCATCCAGATCGAGCGCCTCCGGTGCCGTCAGATACAGCGACACGTCGATGCGATCGTCCAGGTAATGCAGGTCCAGGTCGATGCGGGCCCGCCAGGCCGGGGAATCGCCCCAGGCATCGTCGAGCAGCGACTCGACATCGTCACGCAGCGGCAGGCCCGGGCGCCGGCTGTGCTCGGTCTGGCCTTCGTCGTCCTCCGGGTCGATATGGAAGGTGATGTCGGCCAGGTGAGGCATGGCCTCGCGCAGTCGGCGGCTGACGGCATTGCCGATCTCGTGGGCCTCGGACACGGTGACCCGCGGTGGCACTACGATATGCAGGTCGAGCAGGGCGTCGCCAGCGATGCGGCGGGTGCGCAGCTCGTGGACGCCATGGACACCGGGCACCGTCTCGGCGGTGCGCTTCAGCAGCGCCTGCTCGTCCTCGGGCAGCGCCGTGTCGATCAGCTCCTGGCTGGACTCCCACAGCAGGCGCCCGCCGATCCGGCCGACCATCACGCCGACGACGATCGCCGCCAGTGCGTCCATCCAGGCGTACCCCAGCTGGGTCGCGACCAGGCCGACCAGTACCACCAGGGTGGAGAGCGCGTCGGAACGGGAGTGCCAGGCGTTGGCCTCGAGCAGGCGTGAGCCGATACGCCGTGCGGCGCGCATTGTGTAGTGATAGATCGCTTCCTTGGCGAGTAGCGAGGCGAGCGCGATGGTGATCGCCCATCCGCCGGGGGCGGGGATCGCGTCGCCGCCGATCAGCCGGCCCAGGCTCGCCCAGGCGATGGCACCGGCGACGAAGATCAGCACGCCGCCGAGCCACAGCGTGGCCAGGGTCTCGATGCGGCCGTGGCCGTAGGGATGTCCCTGATCGGGCGCCTGGCGGCCGAAATGCGTGGCCGCCATCACAAACAGATCGGTGAGGATGTCGGAGAACGAGTGAATGCCGTCGGCGACCAGTGCCGCCGAGCCCACCATCAGGCCGGCGATGAGCTTGGCCATGCCGACCAGGAAGTCCACCACCGCGCCGACCAGCGTGACTTTGTGGGCTTCCCGAGCCTGGGTGGCTCGCTGTTCGTGGCTCGGGGTCATTCAGGCTCTCCTGTCGGCGCTGGGGCGACGCTCCCTGTCACCCCACAGCATACGACAGCCGGGCTATATCCTGCCGTGAACGTGGCGTACCGGATTGGCGTACTGGGCCAGCCACCAGTCGCGCAGTTCCGCCGGCACCTCGGCCAGGCGAGCCTGGAAGCGGGCGCGATCGGCGTCGGTGACCTCGCTCAGGTCGAGCAGCTCCGGGGCGTCCCCCAGCGCCTCGAGGGCCAGGTAGTGACTGGGGAAGAGGTGATAGCCGCCCAGTACCTGGCGGTCGATCTCCGCGGCGACCGCCTCGGGGCTGTCGAAGTCCGCCGAGAGCGGGGTGCCGAAGCGCAGGTGCACACGGCCCTTCTGACCGGTGATGCCGGCGACGATGGAGCGGATGTCCTCGAACTCGCTCTTGTCGTAGCCGCCGCTGGTGTGCACGGCATGCAGCTCGCGGGCCTTCTGGACGTCGCAGGGGTCGTACTCGTAGCTGATCGATACCGGCACCACGCGCAGCTCGGCGATGGCCTCGCCGATGCCGGCATCGCGGTCCTCGCTGCGTCGCGCCATGCTCAGCATCTTGACGATCGCCGGGTCGGTGCCGTCGATGCCGTCCTTGGCGCGGCCCTCGCGCTGGGCCATCCAGATCGAGTGGTTGTCGCCGGTGATCGAGTGGCGGATATAGGCCGAGAGCTTCTGATAGGCGGCCAGCATGGCGCGCTTGCCGCGGGCACTGCGTGGCACGATGAAACTCTTGTTGAGCCGCATCAGGTCGGTGACATAGGGCTTCTGCAGCAGGTTGTCGCCGATGGCGATGCGCACCGTGTTGCGATCCGCCAGATAGAGGGCGTAGTTGACGAACGCCGGATCCAGCGAGATGTCGCGGTGGTTGCCGATGAACAGATAGGCCGTGTCGGGTTCCAGCCGTTCGAGGCCATCGACGCGAAAGTCGGTGGTCGAGTTGCGGATCATCCGCTGCATGTAGGACGCGATGCGATCCTGGAAGCCGCGGATGGAAGTGACGCCGCGCACCTCGCGGCGTACCGCGGCGCTGGCGATGGCCCGCGACAGTCGCGGCATCCACCTGGCCAGGCGCGGCAGGCGGAAACGGGTCAGGGCATCGAGCAGTTCCGGATCACGGGCGAGGCGCTCGAGGACCTCGGGCACTTCGTCGTCATGATAGGGCCGAATCTCGGCCCAGGGATCGTTGTCGTGTTGGTCTTGCATGGTCGTCATGAGCGCGGGGCCGTGTCGGTCAGGCGGAAGGGGTGGCCTGGCCGGCCTGGGCTTCGCCGCCCAGCCAGGCCAGCAGGCGCTCGATGCCGTCGGCCAGCGCCTGGGTCATCAGCATGAAATCGGTTTCCAGTCGCACCAGGGCGTCGTCGCCGTCGTCGGTCTGGCCGGCCTCGTCGATCAGGGCGTCGTCGAAGCGCAGCGACTTGACCGCCAGGTCGTCGTGGAGCACGAAGGTCAGCCGGCCCTCCAGGCCCAGCGCCATCTTGCTGGCCTGGCGGCCGCTCTCAAGCAGCTGCTGGATCTCGTCGCTGTCGAGGTCGACCTGGCGGGCCCGCAGCACGCCGTCGTCGCCCTTGGCCTTGAGCTCGACCTGGTCGCCGAGTGCCATGTCCTCGGGCCGGGAGGCGGCATCGCCGAGCCAGGTGGTCATGGCGCGCATCGGCAGGGTCTGGCTGGCCAGTGGCGTGACCTTGAGGCTGCCCAGCGTCTCGCGCAGCAGATCGAGCAGCTCCTCGGCGCGCTTGCGGCTGCTGGTATTGACGGCGATCAGGCCGCGGCGGGTGTCCCACCACAGGTCGACCTTCTGGCTGCGAACGAAGGCTCGAGGCAGCAGTTCCTCGTAGACCTGCTCCTTGAGCGTGAGCTTTTCCTGGCGGCGCAGCTTGCGGCTCTCGGCGACCTCGATCGCCTCGACGCGCTCCTCCAGCTCTTCCTTGACCACGGCGGCCGGCAGCAGGCGTTCCTGGCGCAGGGCGGTGATCAGGCGCTGGCCCTGCAGCTCGTGGAGCAGCTGAGTGCCGGCCCGTCCGGCGGGGGCGCACCAGCCGAGGCGGCGCGCCTCACTGCCGCCCAGCGGGCGAAACGCCTGCTCGCCGAGCGCTTCCTCGAGGCGGGCGGCGTCCAGCGCGGGCGCGTCGTGCAGGCGATAGAGATGCAAGTGCTTGAACCACATGAATGAAGCGTTTCCTGGGCGAAAAGGAGGCACATTATGGCGAATGGGGAACGGGGGTGCCAGCACGCGAACGGCATCGGCTTCAAACTGCTGTTTGAATGTCGGCGGCGGGCCTGACTAGAATCGGTTTTCCTTCTTTCATGGTCCCGGGAGATTCTCATGGCTGATCGTCGTTCCACCATTTCGCTGCGCGTTCGCGGCTACCACCTGGACGGCTACGGCCACGTCAACAACGCCCGCTATCTGGAATTCCTAGAGGAGGGGCGCTGGAGCTTCTTCGACGAGCGCCCGGCGCTCGGCGAGGTGGTTCGCCGGGGGGAGGTGGCCTTCGTCGTCGTCAATCTCAACATCGACTACCGGCGTGCCGCCACGGCCGGCGACGAGCTCGAGGTCGTCACCGGCCTGGCCGAGCTTGGCAGCCGCAGTGCCCGCATGCACCAGGACGTGCGCCGGGCGCGTGATGGCAAGACCGTGGCCAGCGCCGACATCACCTTCGTGCTGCTGGACGTGGCCACCAACAAGGCGGTGAGCATCAGCGGCGATCTGTACGAGGCTCTGGCGCCGCTGGTTGTCGAATGAGGTGCCGCGGCGGCACGAGAAGGCGTCAGCGTCTCCTCTGGCGGGGTATCGCCGTCGCGGCATGCCAGGACGCCGTGAACGGCGATGGCCCGTCAGACCGCTGCTTTGCGGCGCCCGGAGTGGTATGATGCTCGGCTGAAATGGCGCGCCGTCTCACGGCCAGACGGCGCGCCAACCTCTTGCAGTGCAAAGGATTCGACGACCCATGGGTGACATCGCCAGAGAGATTCTGCCAGTCAACATCGAGGACGAGCTCAAGCAGTCGTACCTCGATTACGCGATGAGCGTGATCATCGGCCGTGCGCTGCCCGACGTGCGCGATGGCCTGAAGCCGGTCCACCGCCGTGTGCTGTACGCCATGCACGAGCTGGGCAACGACTGGAACAAGCCGTACAAGAAGTCGGCGCGCGTCGTCGGCGATGTCATCGGTAAGTACCACCCTCACGGTGACAGCGCCGTCTACGACACTATCGTGCGCATGGCCCAGGACTTCTCCATGCGCCACGTGCTGGTGGACGGCCAGGGCAACTTCGGTTCCATCGATGGCGACAACGCCGCCGCGATGCGTTACACCGAGGTGCGCATGGCCCGGCTCGCCCACGAGCTGATGGCTGACCTCGAGAAGGACACGGTCGACTGGGTCGACAACTACGACGGCACCGAGCGCATCCCCGACGTGCTGCCGACCAAGGTGCCGAACCTGCTGGTCAACGGCTCCTCGGGCATCGCCGTGGGCATGGCGACCAACATCCCGCCGCACAACATGACCGAGGTGATCGACGGCTGCCTGGCGCTGATCGACGATCACACCCTGTCGGTCGACGACCTGATGGAGTACATCCCCGGTCCGGACTTTCCCACCGGCGGCATCATCAACGGCCGCGCAGGCATCCTCGAGGCCTATCGCACCGGCCGCGGGCGCATCTACGTGCGCGCCCGTCATACCATCGAGCATGACGACAAGACCGGTCGCGATCACATCATCGTCACCGAGCTGCCGTACCAGGTGAACAAGGCGCGGCTGATCGAGAAGATCGCCGAGCTGGTCAAGGACAAGCGCATCGACGGCATCGCCGAGCTGCGCGACGAGTCCGACAAGGATGGCCTGCGCGTCGTCATCGAGGTCAAGCGCGGCGAGTCCGGTGAGGTGGTGGTCAACAATCTCTTCGCCCAGACCCAGCTGCAGAACGTCTTCGGCATCAACATGGTCGCCCTCGAGGGCGGCGAGCCGCGCACGCACAATCTCAAGGAAGTGCTCGAGGCCTTCATCCGCCACCGCCGCGAGGTGGTCACCCGGCGCACCCTGTTCGAGCTCAAGAAGGCCCGCGAGCGGGGTCATATCCTCGAAGGCCTGACCGTCGCGATCTCCAACATCGACGATGTGATCGAGCTGATCAAGGCCTCGCCGAACGCCGCCGAGGCCAAGGAGAAGCTGCTCGGCCGCAGCTGGTCGCCGGGTCAGGTCACCGGCATGCTCGAGCGGGCCGGCGCCCACTCCTGCAAGCCCGAGGACCTGGAGGAAGGGTTCGGCCTCAACGACGCGGCCACCGAGTATCGCCTCTCGCCGGCCCAGGCCCAGGCGATCCTCGAGCTGCGCCTGCATCGCCTGACCGGCCTCGAGACCGAGAAGCTGCTCGACGAGTACCTGAAGATCCTCGAGCGGATCGCCGAGCTCACCGAGATACTGGCCAGCGCCGAGCGCCTGCTGGAAGTGATCCGCGAGGAGCTCGTCGCCGTGCGCGATCAGTTCGGCGAGACGCGTCGCACCGAGATTCAGGCCAGCCATCTCGACCTGTCCATCGAGGATTTGATCGCCGAGGAAGACATGGTGGTCACCGTGTCCCGCTCCGGCTACGCCAAGACCCAGCCGCTGTCCGACTACCAGGCCCAGCGTCGCGGCGGCCGCGGCAAGTCCGCCACCTCGATGAAGGACGAGGACGTCATCGAGCATCTGCTGGTGGCCTCGACCCACGACACCGTGCTGCTGTTCTCCAACCGCGGCAAGGTCTACTGGCTCAAGGTCTACGAGATGCCGGCGGCCAGCCGCGGCTCGCGCGGCAAGCCGCTGGTCAACCTGCTGCCGCTGGACGAGGGCGAGTCGATCAACGCCATCCTGCCGGTGCGCGAGTACGATCCCGAAAGCTACATCTTCTTCGCCACCGCCAAGGGCACCGTCAAGCGCACCAGCCTGGAACAGTTCTCCCGGCCGCGCAGCGTGGGCCTGATCGCCATCGAGCTGGAAGAAGACGACCGCCTGGTCGGTGCCGCCATCACCAGCGGTTCGGACCACGCCATGCTGCTGTCGTCCAACGGCAAGGCAATCCGCTTCGAGGAAAACGACGTGCGCGCCATGGGCCGCACCGCCCGCGGCGTGCGTGGCATGAAGCTGCAGGGCGGCGCCGAGGTGATCAGCCTGATCATTCCGCAGAGCCAGCGGATCGACACCGAGGGCGAGGACGCGTCGGTCGATAGCGTCGAGGACGTCAATGGCAACGGCGGACAGATCTACATCCTTACCGCCAGCGAGAACGGCTACGGCAAGCGGTCCCGCCTCGAGGAATTCCCGCTGCGTGGCCGCGGCGGCCAGGGCGTGATCGCCATGCAGACCAGCGAGCGCAACGGCGCCCTGGTGGCGGCGATGCAGGTCTACGGTGCCGACGAGATGATGCTGATCACCGACCGGGGCACCCTGGTGCGGACCCGCGTCGACGAGGTATCGATCAGCTCGCGTAACACCCAGGGCGTGATGCTGATTCGCCTGGGCGAGGCCGAGTCGCTGGTCAAGACGGTGCGCATCGACGAGCCCGAGGAAGACGCGGCGCCCGCCGAGGACGCAGAGGGTGACGAGAGCGGCGCCCCCGATGCCGAGGCCGGCGGTGAGCCGTCGGCCGCGGACGACGAGCAGTAATAGCTAACGGAACGACAACGCTGATGACACGCCATTTCAATTTCTGCGCCGGCCCTGCTGCCTTGCCGCAACCGGTGCTGGAACGTGCCCGAGACGAGCTGCTGGACTACCAGGGGCGCGGTCTCTCGGTGATGGAGATGAGCCATCGCTCCGCCGAGTTCGTGGCCATCGCCGAGCAGGCCGAACGCGACCTGCGCGAGCTGCTGGCGATTCCCGACAACTACCGGGTGCTGTTCACCCAGGGCGGGGCGACGCTGCAGTTCGCTTCCGTGCCCTTCAACCTGCTGGGCCGGGGCGGCAGCGCCAATTTCGTGCATACCGGGATCTGGGGCAAGAAGGCCATCGCCGAGGCGCGTCACCTGTTCGGTGCGGCGCCGGTGGTGGCCTCCAGTGAGGCGAACGGCCACAGCGCCGTGCCACGCCAGGCCGATATCGCGCTGACCGATGACGCCGCCTATCTGCACTACACCGCCAACGAGACTATCGGCGGTATCGAGTTCGATTACGTGCCGCAAGCGGTGCGCCCGGACGGCACCGAGGTGCCGCTGGTGTGCGACATGTCGTCGAGCATCCTATCCGGGCCGCTCGATGTCTCGCGGTTCGGCGTCATCTATGCCGGTGCCCAGAAGAACATCGGCCCGGCGGGCCTGACGCTGGTGATCGTGCGCGACGACCTGCTCGACCAGGCCTGCGCCGAGATGCCGAGCCTGATGGGCTACAAGGCACAGGCCGAGGCGGGCTCCATGGTCAACACCCCGGCGACCTACGGCTGGTACCTGGCCGGTCTGGTGTTCCAGTGGCTCAAGCACGACATCGGTGGCCTGGCGGCCATGGATGCCCTCAACGCGCGCAAGGCCGAGAAGCTCTACGCCGCTATCGACGGCAGCGACTTCTACTCGAACCCAATCGCCCGGGCCAATCGCTCGCGGATGAACGTGCCGTTCGTGCTCGCCGACGACCGGCTCGACAAGGCCTTTCTGGCGGAATCGGAACATGCGGGACTGCTGAACCTCAAGGGCCACCGCAGCGTCGGCGGCATGCGGGCCAGTCTCTACAATGCCGTGCCCGAGGCCGCCGTGGACGCCCTGATCGACTTCATGGCCGACTTCGAACGACGCAACGGGTGAGGTGGGGGCGGGCGTCCATGCGGCGCCCGCCCTCGCGCCTGATATCTCCGTATGACAACGGGGCGTGGCCCCGAGACAAAGGGAACCACCGATGAGTGATGCCCCCATCAATCTCGATTCGCTGCGGCAGCGGATCGACGAGCTGGACACCGACATCCTGCGTCTGATCAGCGAGCGAGCCGAGTGCGCCCGTCGCGTCGCCGAGGTCAAGACCCAGGGCGACCCCAAGGCCGTGTTCTATCGGCCCGAGCGCGAGGCCCAGGTGCTGCGCCGGATCATGGAGCTCAACCCCGGGCCCCTCGACGGCGAGGAAATGGCGCGCCTTTTCCGCGAGATCATGTCCGCCTGCCTGGCGCTCGAGCAGCCGGTCAAGGTCGCCTACCTGGGCCCCGAAGGCACCTTCACCCAGCAGGCCGCGCTCAAGCACTTCGGCGAGAGCGCGGTGAGCCTGCCGATGGCGGCGATCGACGAGGTGTTCCGCGAGGTCGAGGCCGGCGCGGTGAACTACGGTGTGGTGCCGGTGGAGAATTCCACCGAGGGCGTGATCAACCATACCCTGGACTCCTTCATGGACTCCGGCATGGGTATCTGCGGCGAGGTGGTGCTGCGCATTCACCATCACCTGCTGGTGGCCGACACCACGCGTCGCGACAAGGTCTCGCGGATCTACTCGCACCCGCAATCCTTCGCCCAGTGTCGCAAGTGGCTGGATGCCCACTACCCCCACGCCGAACGTATTCCGGTATCCTCCAACGCCGAGGCCGCACGCCTGGTGAAGACCGAGTGGCACAGCGCCGCCATCGCCGGCGACATGGCCGCCAAGCTCTATGGCCTGACGCGACTGGCCGAGAAGATCGAGGATCGCCCGGACAACTCCACGCGCTTTTTGATCATCGGCAATCAGCCGGTGCCGATGTCCGGCGAGGACAAGACCTCCATCGTGGTCGCCATGCGCAACCAGCCCGGCGCCCTGCACGACCTGCTCGAGCCGTTCCACCGCCACCAGATCGACATGACCCGCCTCGAGACGCGTCCGTCGCGCAGCGGCGTGTGGAACTACGTGTTCTTCATCGACTTCAAGGGCCATCGCGACGAGCCCCGCGTCGCCGCGGTGCTCGAGGAAGTGCGCCTGCGCGCCGCCGAGCTCAAGATCCTGGGCTCCTACCCCCAGGGCGTGCTCTAGGATGCAGCAGAAGGCAATGCCCTCCCGGCTGCTGATCGTCGGCCTCGGCCTGATCGGCGGCTCGCTCGCGGCGGCCCTTCGCAAGGCCGGTTTCGGGGCGTCTGAGAAAGGCGCGGCCGGCTTCGGGGCCGCTGAAGGGGTCACGGCCGGCTTCGGGGCCGCTGAAAAGCGTGCCGAGATCCTGGCCTGCGATCCCGACGCCGACGAGATCGCTCGAGGCATCGAGATGGGGCTGATCGACCGCGGTGACACTCGGCTGGCCTCGCTGCTCGAGGACGTCGACCTGGTGGTGCTCGCGGTGCCGGTGCTGGCCATGCGCCAGGTGATGGGCGAGCTCGCCGCGGCCGGCGCCGTCGAGCAAGGCCTGGTGATCACCGACGTGGGCAGCACCAAGGGCGCCATCCGTGAGGCGGCCGTGGAGGTGTTTGGCGGCATGCCGGCGAGCCTGGTGCTGGGCCATCCCATCGCCGGCTCCGAGAAGAGCGGCGTGGCGGCGGCCAACCCCGAGCTTTACGTCGGTCACAAGGTGATCCTGACGCCCGAGCCGAGCACCGATCGCGCCGCCCTGGGCAGCGTGCGCGCGCTGTGGGAAGCCGCCGGCGCCGAGGTGCTGGAGATGGACGTGGCGCGCCACGACGAGGTGCTGGCCCGCACCAGTCATCTGCCGCACCTGCTGGCCTTCTCGCTGGTGGATACCTTGGCACGCCAGGACGAGCGTCTCGACATCTTTCGCTACGCCGCCGGCGGCTTTCGCGACTTCACCCGCATCGCCGGCAGCGACCCGGTGATGTGGCGCGATATCTTCGTCGCCAATCGCGACGCCGTGCTGCATGCCCTCGACGACTTCGAGGCCGGTGTGGCCCGGCTGCGCGAGGCGGTCGAGGGCGGCGACACCGATGCCATGCTGGCGACCTTCGATCGCGCCAGTCATGCCCGGCACTACTTCGATTCCCTGCTTAACCAGACCAGTTACCAGGCGGAATACCAGATGCAAGCACAAGACCAGCTGCGCTACCGGGTCAGCCCCGGTGGCGGCGTGACCGGGCGCATCCGCGTGCCCGGCGACAAGTCGATCTCCCACCGCTCGATCATGCTCGGCGCCCTGGCCGAGGGCGTGACCGAGGTCTCCGGCTTCCTGGAAGGCGAGGACAGCCTGGCCACCCTGCAGGCGTTCCGCGAGATGGGCGTGGCCATCGAAGGGCCGCACCAGGGGCGCGTCACCGTTCACGGCGTCGGCCTGCACGGCCTCAAGGCGCCGGCGGGACCGCTCTACGTGGGTAATGCCGGCACGGCCATGCGCCTGTTCGCCGGGCTGCTGGCCGGCCAGTCGTTCGACACCGAGCTGACCGGCGACCACTCGCTGACCAAGCGCCCCATGGGGCGCGTGGCCGATCCGCTGCGCGAGATGGGCGCGGTGATCGAGACCGCCGAGGGCGGTCGCCCACCGATGAAGATCAAGGGCGGCCAGCCGCTCAAGGGCATCGACTACGACATGCCGATGGCCAGCGCCCAGGTGAAGTCCTGTCTGCTGCTGGCCGGACTCTACGCCGAGGGCGAGACCCGGGTGCGCGAGCCGGCGCCGACCCGCGACCACACCGAGCGCATGCTCAACGGGTTCGGTTATGAAGTCGGGCGCGAAGGCGATACCTGCTGGCTGCAGGGTGGCGGTCGCCTGACCGCGGCGCCGATCGACGTGCCGTCGGACATCTCCTCGGCGACCTTCTTCCTGGTGGCGGCGGCCATCACGCCGGGGGCCGATCTGGTGCTCGAGCACGTGGGCACCAATCCGACCCGCATCGGGGTGATCAACATCCTCAAGCAGATGGGCGCCGACCTGCGCCTCGAGAACGAGCGCGAGGTAGGCGGCGAGCCGGTCGCCGACCTGCACATCCGCTATGCGCCGCTCAAGGGCATCGACATTCCGGTCGACCAGGTGCCGCTGGCCATCGACGAGTTTCCGGCGCTGTTCGTCGCCGCCGCCAACGCCGAGGGCACCACCCGGCTGCGCGAGGCCGCCGAGCTGCGCGTCAAGGAATCCGACCGCCTCAAGGCCATGGCCGATGGCCTCTCCGCGCTGGGCGTCGAGAACCGCCTCTATGAAGACGGCATCGATATCGTCGGTCGTCGCGAAGGGCAGGGCGGCGACGGCCCGAGCTACGGCGGCGGACGCATCGACAGCCTCGGCGACCACCGTATCGCCATGGCCTTCAGCGTGGCGGCGCTGCGTGCCTCCGGCGAGATCGTCATCGACGACTGCGCCAACGTGGCAACGTCCTTCCCCGGTTTCGTGGACCTGGCCCGCCGCGTCGGGCTGACTCTCGCCGAAGAGCAGGAGGCCTCATGAGCGATCAGGCGCCGGTACTGACCATTGACGGCCCGGGCGGAGCCGGGAAGGGCACCATCAGCCGGCTGGTGGCCGAGCGGCTGGGTTGGCACCTGCTGGACAGCGGGGCCCTCTACCGGCTGACCGCCCTGGCCGCCACCAAGCACGACGTGGCCCTGGACGACGAGCCGGCGGTGGCGGCGATCGCCGAGACGCTGGATGTGGTGTTCCTGGCCGAGAACGGCGAGGCGAGCGTCCTGCTCGAGGGCGAGGACGCGACCCGCACCATTCGCACCGAACAGGTCGGTGACGCCGCCTCGCGCGTGGCCTCGCTGCCGGCGGTGCGCGAGGCGCTGCTCAAGCGCCAGCGCGACTTCCGCCAGGCCCCGGGGCTGGTCGCCGACGGGCGCGACATGGGCACCGTGGTGTTCGTCGAGGCGCCACTGAAGATCTTCCTCACCGCCAGCGCGGAGGAGCGGGCGCGGCGGCGCCAGCGCCAGTTGCGAGAGGCAGGGGTGGATGCTAGTCTATCGAGTCTTCTCAAGGAGATTCAGGCACGCGATGCACGCGATATGCAGCGCAGCGTGGCCCCGCTCGTACCGGCCGAAGACGCCGTCGAGCTGGACACCACGAGCCTGACGATACCGGAAGTGGTGGATCGGCTGACGGAGCTGCTGGCCCGGCGTGGGCTCGCCTCCGACACCTGAGCTCCCTTGCGGCGCCCCCGGAACGATGTGATGACGTGGTCGGGCACCTATGTGTCCCGTGAGCCCGGCCAGGTCGAACCAGCGCCAACATCCCCGGGGGCAGTCTGAAATGGCCCGTACTCGCTGGTGGTACGGAGGAGCGGCCCTGCCGCACAACGTTGATCACGTAGGAACATCATGAGCGAAAGCTTTGCTGAACTGTTTGAACAGTCTCTCCAGGACATCAACATGGAGCCGGGCGCCATCGTCGCGGCTGCCGTCGTCGACATCGAGGGTGACTGGGTCACCGTCAATGCCGGCCTGAAGTCCGAAGGTCAGATCCCCGCGGCCCAGTTCCGCGACGACAACGGCGAGCTGACCATCGCCGTCGGCGACGAAGTCCACGTCGCCCTGGAAGCCGTGGAAGACGGCTTCGGCGAGACCCGTCTGTCTCGCGAGAAGGCCAAGCGCGCCGAGGCCTGGAAGGTTCTGGAAGCGGCCTTCGAGAAGGAAGAGATCGTCAAGGGCGTGATCAACGGCAAGGTCAAGGGCGGCTTCACCGTCGACGTGGATTCCATCCGCGCCTTCCTGCCGGGTTCCCTGGTCGACGTGCGTCCGGTGCGCGACACCACGCACCTCGAGAACAAGGAACTGGACTTCAAGGTCATCAAGCTCGACCCGAAGCGCAACAACGTTGTCGTTTCCCGTCGTGCCGTTCTCGAAGCCGAGAACAGCGCCGAGCGTGAAGCCCTGCTCGCCACCCTGCAGGAAGGCCAGCAGATCGTCGGTATCGTCAAGAACCTGACCGACTACGGCGCCTTCGTTGACCTGGGCGGCGTCGATGGCCTGCTGCACATCACCGACATGGCCTGGAAGCGCATCAAGCATCCGAGCGAGATCGTGTCCGTGGGCGACGAAGTCAGCGTCAAGGTGCTGAAGTTCGATCGCGAGCGCAATCGCGTCTCCCTGGGCCTGAAGCAGCTGGGCGAGGATCCTTGGGTCAACATCAAGGCTCGCTACCCGGAAGGTACCAAGGTGCACGCCACCGTCACCAACCTCACCGACTACGGCTGCTTCGCCGAGCTGGAAGAGGGTGTCGAGGGTCTGGTTCACGTCTCCGAAATGGACTGGACCAACAAGAACATCCATCCGTCCAAGGTCGTTCAGGTCGGTGACGACGTGGACGTCATGGTGCTGGATATCGACGAAGAGCGTCGTCGTATCTCCCTGGGTATCAAGCAGTGCACCGCCAACCCGTGGGAAACCTTCAACGCCCAGTACAACAAGGGCGACCGCGTTGCCGGTACCATCAAGTCGATCACCGACTTCGGTATCTTCATCGGTCTGGAAGGCGGCATCGACGGCCTGGTTCACCTGTCCGACATCTCCTGGACCGAAACCGGTGAAGAGGCCGTTCGCAACTTCAAGAAGGGCGACGAGGCCGAAGCCGTCATCCTGTCCATCGATCCGGAGCGTGAGCGCATCTCTCTCGGTATCAAGCAGCTGGACAGCGATCCGGTCGCCGAGTACCTGGCCGTCAACGACAAGGGTTCCATCGTCACCGGCCGTGTGGTCGAGGTCGATGCCAAGGAAGCTCACGTCGAGCTGGCGACCGATGTCGTGGCCGTGCTCAAGGCCTCCGAGATCAGCGCCGACCGCGTCGAAGACGCGCGCAACGTGCTGAACGAGGGCGACAGCGTCGAGGCCCGCATCGTCGGCGTCGATCGCAAGAATCGTCAGATCAGCCTGTCCGTCAAGGCCAAGGATCAGGACGACACTCGTCGCAACATGACCAAGCTGCGCGAACAGCAGGAAACCGACCAGGATGGCCCGACCACCATCGGCGACCTGATCAAGCAGCAGATGGGTCAGGACTGAGATTCCCGGGCTCTGCCCATGCAGTGAATCTTGGCAAGACCGGAGGCGCCGCCCGCGAGGGCGGCGCCTCTTTTTTCGTTTGGGGTCCTGTCCGAGAGGCCGGGCGTCTTCCGTTTGTGAGCCAACCGATGACAGGCGTTGAATCGCTGCTATATAAAAAGCGTTAATAAAATGCATTTTATGAGTGAGTTGGCGCTTTATATTTAAACGCCTCGGTGCGTGAGTTAAGCATTGTGTAAACGTTGCGTTATATGCCGATAGACGCAATAATGTCGAGGCATTCCCGAGACTCCTCCCTAGACAAGGAACTTTTACATGTCCTCACTGCTCAGCAACTACATGCAGAAAGAACAGCAGCTCAAGCAACTTCAGGACGAACTCGATCGACTGGAGAATGACGAGCGCCTCAAGGCCGAGCTGGAATTCAAGACCAAGCTCGAAGCCCTGATGAAGGAATTCGACAAGAGCGCCAATGACGTCATCGAACTGCTGAATCCGAAGCCTGGCGCCGCGCCGAAGGCCGCAGCCCCCAGCGCCGGCACCCGTCGCAAGCGCAAGCTGAAGATCTACAAGCATCCGCAGACCGGTGAAGTCGTCGAGACGCGCGGTGGCAATCAGAAGACCCTGAAAGCCTGGAAGGACGAGTTCGGTGCCGAGACCGTCGAGTCCTGGCTGGTGCGCACCGAAGATTGAGCACGATCGCCGGCCGAGCGACATCGGCAGACGGCAAGAGCATTCAGTAAAGACGCCGCCCGAAGGGGCGGCGTCTTTGCGTGCATCACAGCAGTGGGATGCGAAGTTCCAGACCGTGGCCGGCCTGCAGCAGCAGCGGCGCGTCGCCACTGATGGGCTCTCCCTCTCCGGAAACTCCGCGACAGGCCATGTAGAGCACGGCGGCGTCCAGTTGGCCGATGTCCTGCAGTGGCACGCAGGCGTGGCGCTGAGCCGGCAGATGAAGCGTGCGGAAGGCCGGCGGTAGTGCCAGGTTGGCGTCTCCGCCGCTCAGCTGCACGCCCAGGTCGAGTCGGGGCAGGGCGCCTTCCAGCGGTCGGTCGTGAAAGATGGCCACGGGGTGAGCCTTGTCGAGCCGAGCCGGCAGCGCTTCGGCGCCCGGGGTGTGACGCAGCCAGTCGCGCAGGTCGTCGCGAAGCCTGTCCGGGCGGTAGAGGCGTGTCAGCACGGCCTTGTGCGAGGGCTGTTCCCGAATGTCATAGTGAAAGTCTTCCGTCGCGTTCAGCCGGCGCTTGAGCGAGACGCGCACCGCCTGGCGAAACCGACGCGGAGACTGTTCGTAATGGCGCTGAAAGGCGCGTGAGAATGCGGAGTGATTCCGGTAGCCGCAGACGCCGGCAATCTGATTGATGTTGCTGGAAGTGTGAATCAGCAGGCGTGCCGCCTTCTCGAGCCGTAACCGGTCGCGATAGGCGCCCGGCGATAGTCCGAAATAATGTCGGAACCGGCGCCTGACCTGTGATGAGGAATAGCCCATCTTGCTGGCCAGCTCTTCGATTCCCTTCTGGCTGCCCATCGTGTCTTGCAGCCATATTTCCGCGCGCATCATGTCCTGGCACATGGCCTTCCCCTCGTACTGCGTTGTTCCCCGTGCGCCGCTAGTAATTCTTGGCTAGCAGATCTTGTGCCGGAATGTTGCCTGCGGTGGCAGTTGATATCGTTGTAGGGCCACAGTCACTGTTTTATGCCGCCTAACGGGGGGCGAAGGCAAGTTTGCCTCCGGGTATTGAGCGTTTCTGCACATAATGCGGGCGAGAACCGTCAGGCAGGTGCTTGTCGCAGAGCCGAGGGGTATAATCTCTGGGTATCTCGCCTGGCCATGGCCCTCGTTGTCGTCCTTCTCTGGCCAGGCCTTGAACCGACTGGTTGCGAATGAAACAGCACAAATTTCAAAAGCCCATGGATGAGCGTGAGAAGTTACGCAAGTTCCGTGAACTCGATGATGCCTTCGCCGAGGCATTGCGCGAACTCGAGACCCCCGGCGCGGCCCTGGATATTCCCGCCGAGCCTTCCTCTACGGATGCACCGCATGCACGGCAGGTGGAATCGTCGGAGAGCCGCCAGCAGCTCTTCGAGCGCCGTCTCCGTGAGCTGATGCAGGATTATTCCCAGCAGGAAGACAGCGTCAGCGATCTGCTGCAGACGCTTCAGTCACTCGGGCGTATTGCCTGAGGCGCCTCACCTGAGACCCGGTGCGGCCGTCAGCGGCGGTAGCGATAGACCCTGAGGCTCGGGAGCAGCGGCTCCTGTTCCAGTCGCTCGTCGCGGCGACGCGCACGCGTGCGCGTCTGGGGCGGGTGGTCGGGGGGCTGGTTGTGATCCGGCAGACGCCCGTCGTCGGCCGGGACGAACAGCGGCAGTGCCACGTTCATGGCGCGTCGCCGATGGCCGTCTTCCAGGGGCTCGCGAAAGAACAGGTTGGCCCGCATCAGTGGCGCCTGGGTCTGCACCTGAGCCAGGGGCTCGCCGTCCGGAATGCCGGCCAGCTGACGCAGCTGGATGCGCACGTGCGGGGCGTCGGTATCCAGGGCCAGCAGCTTCTGTTCGGCCTCGCGCACGCTCAGTCGCTTGATGGAGCGCCCGCTCGAGTACCAGGCGAAGCGCACCCTGGCCACCGGCGCCGGGGCCAGCGGAATGGCTCGCCAGCACTGCTTGAGATGCAGCCTCGCCAGGCCGCTGCCACGTAGATGGGTATGCAGCTCGGGATGGCGAAAGGGCAGCACCGCCTTGATCTCGGGCAGCAGTGAGGGCTCCTCCTCCCGGATCCTGGCCAGCAGGTCGGCGAACGCCTGCTTGGTGTCGTTAACCCGCCGGGCGGCCTCCATGACCGCCGGCGTGGCGGCCACCAGGCCGACATGACTGCGCGTGCTGCGTCCGTCCTGCCCATCCTGATACCAGACGTCCAGCAGCGCCTCGTGCAGCCAGGCGGCATCGGCCTCTTCACGCCCGAAGGCCCAGGCCTGGCCACCCTCGTGACGCCAGGTGTTGACCAGTGTCTCGCTGGCCTCGACCAGGCCATCGAAGGCGGCCTCCAGTCGGGCCAGCAGCTGGTATTCGGGCGCGGGGGTGGTCATCGGCTCAGACGCCGCCGTCGCGGTCGGCGCGGGCCAGCAGGGCGTCGATGTCGGTCTCGTCCATGGCGGGCTCGCCGGCGATGCGATGCGATTCGTCGGCCCAGGCGCCCAGGTCGAGCAGGCGGCAGCGCTTGCTGCAGAAGGGGCGGTAGGGATTGTCCTCGCTCCAGGCTACCTTGGTGCGGCACTGGGGGCAGGCGACCTCGAGGGGGCGCTCGGACTCGGCTTGGCTCATAGGGATTCTCTCGGCGTCAGTCAATCGAGGAAAGGATGACGAATCAGCGCGCCGGGGGCAAACCGGAAAGCGTTCGATAGTGCCGGTCCAGCTCGGCCACCCGGGCGGCCAGGCCGGCCTCGTCGGTGGCGTTGTCCAGCACGTCGTCGGCGCGGGCCAGGCGCGTGTTGCGGGGCATCTGGGCGGCCACGATGGCGCGGGCCTGGGCGTCGTCGACGCCATCGCGGGCGGCGGTGCGTTCGATCTGCAGCGTCTCCGGCACATCGACGACCAGCACCCGGTCGACCAGTGTGTGCTGGCCCGACTCGAACAGCAGCGGCGAGACCAGCAGCGCGTAGGGGGCCGGGCTTTCGCGGAACTCGGCGAGGCGTTCGAGCAGGCGTTCGCGGATGCGCGGATGCGTCACGGATTCCAGCCAGCGCCGCTCGGCCTCGTCGGCGAACACGATCTCGCGCAGGGCTCGGCGATCCAGGCGGCCGTCCGCCTGCAGCACTTTCGTGCCGAAGCGCTCGGCGATGGCGGCGAGGGCAGGCTCGCCGGGCTCGACCACCTCGCGGGCGACGTCGTCGGCGTCCACCCAGGGAATGTCGTGCGCGGCGAAGGCGCGGGCCACGGTGGACTTGCCGGACGCGATGCCGCCGGTCACGCCGATGATCAGGGTCGTGTCGCTCATCTCTCTGTCATCTCCCATCACATCATCAGGGTCAGGTAGTGGGCCATCAGCGGCTCACCGACCAGCAGCGCGATCCAGCCGGCCGCGGCGAGCCAGGGGCCGAAGGGCAGGGGGGCGCCGCGCAGTCGCGGCACGGCCAACTGGACGATCACGCCGACGATGGCGCCAGCCCCGGCGGCCAGGATCAGCACCAGCGGCAGGTAGACCCAGCCCAGCCAGGCGCCCAGCGCGGCGAACAGCTTGAAGTCGCCGTAGCCCATGCCTTCCTTGCCGGTCACCAGCTTGAACAGCCAGTAGAAGCCCCACAGCGAGAGATAGCCGGCCATGGCGCCGATCACCGCGCTCGGCAGCTGCAGCGGCTGGAACAGCAGCTGGTACAGCAGGCCGGCCCACAGCAGCGGCAGGGTCAGGGCGTCCGGCAGCAGCTGGGTGCGCAGGTCGATGGCCGCCATCGCCAGCAGGCTCAGGCAGGCGCCGAGGACGAACAGCCCCTCGAGGGTGGGGCCGAACAGTGCCGTCACCGCGAGCGTCAGCAGGGCGCCGGCCAGCTCCACCAGTGGATACTGGGGGCTGATGCGGGTGCCGCAGCGAGCGCAGCGCCCGCGGCGTTTCAGCCACCCGATCAGCGGCAGGTTGTCGTGCCAGGCGATGGGGGCCTCGCAACGTGGGCACATCGAGCGCGGCGTGGCCAGGTTGAAGGTCGTGGTGTCTTCCGCCTCGAGCTCCAGCGCCTCGCGGGCCTCGGCCCGCCACTCCCGCATCAGCATCACCGGCAGGCGAGTGATCACCACGTTGAGGAAACTGCCGAGGCACAGGCCGACGATCGCGGCCAGCGGCCACAGCAGGCTAGGGGGAAGATCGACAGGCAAGGGATGCTCCTTATCCGCGAGGAGAGGGTGGTAAAGGGTGATGCGCATATTCTACGGAGGTGGCGACGGCTTGTCCGGGGTCTTCTATCTTCACATGCGAGGCGATATCGGGGCGGACTGTCGTCGGCGCCGGCTTTGGTCTAGAATCGCCTCCCTTCATCCGTCAGGAAGGCGAACATGACCCAGACGCTCGGACCGGTGATGCTGGACCTGGAAGGGACGCAGCTGCGCGATGAGGAGCGAGCGCTGCTGGCGCGACCGGCGGTCGGTGGCGTGATCCTCTTCGGCCGCAACGTCGAAGACGCCGCCCAGGTACGTGAGCTGTGCCGCTCGATCCGCCAGGTGCGCCCTGAACTGCTGCTGGCCATCGACCAGGAAGGCGGGCGGGTGCAGCGCCTGCGCGAGGGCGTGACCCGGTTGCCGGCTATGGGGCGGCTGGGTCGCGAGCACAAGGCGGCCCCCGAGGTCGCGCGGCGCCTGTGCCAGGATGCCGGCTGGCTGCTTGGCATGGAGATGGCGGCCTGCGGGCTGGATCTCAGTTTCGCCCCGGTGCTCGACGTCGACGATGGCCAGTCCACGGTGATCGGCGACCGCAGCTTCGGCGCCGATCCTGAGGTCGTGACGCGCCTGGCCGGCGCCTTCGTCGAAGGCCTGCACGAAGCCGGCATGGCCGCGGTGGGCAAGCATTTTCCCGGCCATGGCGGTGTGGTTGCGGACTCCCACCACGAGTTGCCGGTGGACGAGCGGTCCTTCGAGGCGCTGCGCGAGCGCGATCTGGTGCCCTTCGCTGGGCTGTCGGCACGTCTGGGAGGCGTGATGCCCGCTCACGTGGTG
Source organism: Halomonas sp. HG01 (assembly GCF_000968715.2). NCBI lineage: Bacteria > Pseudomonadati > Pseudomonadota > Gammaproteobacteria > Oceanospirillales > Halomonadaceae > Halomonas > Halomonas sp. HG01. The sequence goes on from NZ_CP022134.1 coordinate 1,445,296, forward strand.
TACTCGGCCTTCGATCATCGGCCCGCGGGTTTCTCGCCGGCCTGGCTCGGGATGCTGCGCGAGTCGCTGGGCTTCAAGGGCACGATCTTCTCCGATGACCTGAGCATGGCCGGTGCGACCAGCGCCGGGGCGCCCGCCGAACGCGCCCGCCAGGCCCTGGAGGCCGGCTGCGACATGCTGCTGGTGTGCAACGATCGCGCCGCCGCCCTCGAGGTGGTCGAGGCCTGCGAGGGACGCACCACCAAACGCGCCGCCAAGCTGCGCTACGGCCGGGCCCGGCCCGATCTCGACGCGCTCGGCGCGCTGTCCCGCTGGCGTCGGGTGCATGCGCACCTCGAGGCCATGGCCGCCGACTGACGGTTCCCTGAATTTCGACATACGACGAGCTTCCGATGCCCAAACTCGATGCCAATGCCCTTCCGTCCCTGGCGGACATGCGTGAGGTCATGGATTCTGCCGATTGCCTGATCAGCCAGGAGGAGGTCGAGCGTGCCCTGGATCGCATGGCCGACGAGATCGCCAGCGATCTCGGCGACAAGCTGCCGGTCTTCTACTGCGTGATGAACGGCGGCCTGATCACCACCGGGCACCTGCTGACCCGCCTCGGTTTCCCGCTCGAGGTCGATTACCTGCACGCCACGCGCTATCGCGGCGGCACCCGCGGTGGCGAGCTGTTCTGGCGCGTCTCGCCGGAAGTGCCCATGGCCGGCCGCCACGTGGTGATCGTCGATGACATCCTCGATGAGGGCTCCACGCTCGCCGCCATCCTCGACTACTGCCGTGAGGCCGGTGCCGCCAGCATCTCCACCGCGGTGCTGGTCGACAAGCGTCACGATCGCAAGGCGATGCCGGATCTCAAGGCCGACTACTGCAGCCTCGAGGTCGAGGATCGCTACGTGTTCGGCTTCGGCATGGACTACAAGGGCTACTGGCGCAACGCGCCGGGGATCTTCGCGCCCAAGGGCATGTGATCGCCGCCGTCGTGCGACGGTCGCCAATGAAAACCCCGCGAGCCCGAGGCTCGCGGGGTTTTTTCGGCCTTGAGGATAGCCGTTACAGCGTCATGAACGGCGAGGCCTGCTGGTCGCGGAACTGATAGACCTCGTAGGGGGCGTTCTGCGGTCCCGGCATGCCCGGGGTGCCACTCGGCATGCCGGCCAGGCCGATGCCGTCGGTGTCGGGCCGCTGCTCGAACAGCGCCTCCACGGCGGCCATCGGCACGTGGCCTTCGATCACGTAGTCGCCCATCTCGACGGTGTGGCAGGAGCCCTGGCCGTAAGGGACGCCGGCGTCCTGCTTGATCTCGCCGAGGGGCTGGTCATCGACCACGGTCACGTCGATCCCCAGGCGCTCCAGATGGCGCGCATAGCCGTCGCAGCAGCCGCACTGGGGATTCTTGTAGAGGATGGCGGTGTCCGGCAGTGCCGCGTGGACGGTGGTGGCCCCCAGGGCGAGACCGGCGGTCAGCATGACGTGCGACAGGCGGGGTGTCATGGTCGTTCTCCCGATGAGTGATAGCGCGAAACAGGGGCGGGCGGCACCGTGCGGCGTTCCCCTGAAGTGATGGCCGAAGTGTTGTCTGAGGTGTTACAGGTCATTGAAGCCGGAAGTCGCCCAGTGTGGCAATCCCCCGGCGTCGTTCGATGATCATGCCAGCCCCAGCTCGTGCGTCGCCTCCTCGCGCATCTTGAACTTCTGGATCTTGCCGGTGACGGTCATCGGAAACTCGTCGACGAACTTCACGTAGCGCGGGATCTTGTAGTGGGCGATCCTGCCCTGGCAGAAGGTCTTGAGCCCGTCTTCGTCGAGGGGCTGGTCGTCGGCAAGCTTGACCCAGGCCATGACCTCTTCGCCGTATTTATCGTCCGGTACGCCGATCACCTGGACGTCCGAGATCGCCGGGTGGGTGTAGAGGAAGTCCTCGATCTCGCGCGGATAGATATTCTCGCCGCCGCGGATGATCATGTCCTTGATGCGCCCGACGATGGCCACATAGCCGTCGTCGTCCATGGTGGCCAGGTCGCCGGTGTGCATCCAGCCGGCTGCGTCGATGGCCTTGGCGGTCGCCTCCTCGTTGTGCCAGTAGCCGAGCATCACGCTGTAGCCCCGGGTGCACAGCTCGCCGGGCTCGCCGCGCGGGACCGCGGCACCGGTGCCGGGATCGACCAACTTGACCTCCAGATGCGGATGGATGCTGCCGACGGTGGTCACGCGTTTCTGGAGCGGTGCATCGGTGCGGGTCTGCAGGCTCACCGGACTGGTCTCGGTCATGCCGTAGCAGATGGTCACGCCCTGCATGTGCATGCGCTCGATCACCTTGCGCATCACCTCGATGGGGCAGATCGAGCCGGCCATGATGCCGGTGCGCAGGCTGGAGAGATCGAAGTGCTCGAATTCGGGATGCTCCAGCTCGGCGATGAACATGGTCGGCACGCCGTAGAGCGCGGTGGCGCGCTCCTCGGCCACCGCCGCCAGGGTGGCCTGCGGATCGAAGCCGTCACCGGGATAGATCATCGCCGCGCCGTGGGTCATGCAGCCGAGATTGCCCATCACCATGCCGAAGCAGTGGTAGAGCGGCACCGGGATCACCATGCGGTCGGCCTCGGTGAGGTCGAGGGTGCGGGCGACGAAGAAGCCGTTGTTGAGGATGTTGTGGTGGGAGAGGGTGGCGCCCTTGGGGGCGCCGGTGGTGCCGGAGGTGTACTGGATGTTGATCGGCTCGTCGAACTCGAGCCCGGACTGACGCTCGGCCAGCTGCTCGTCACTGATCCGGTCGGCGTGCGTGAGCATCGTCTCCCAGCTGTGCATGCCGAGTCGTGCCCGGGCGCCATCCAGGCAGATCACCCGCTCGAGCTCGGGCAGGGTGGCGCTCTTGAGGTCGGCGGGGGTGGCGTCATCGAGCTCCGGCACCAGTTCGGCCAGCATCGCCACGTAGTCGGTGGTCTTGAACTGCCCCTGCAGGATCAGCGTCGAGGTGCCGGACTGGCGCAGTGCATACTCCAGCTCGTGGGTGCGGTAGCTGGGATTGATGTTGACCAGGATGGCGCCGATCTTGGCGGTGGCGAACTGGGTGATGGCCCACTCGGCGCAGTTGGGCGACCAGATGCCGACCCGGTCGCCCTTGGCCACGCCCAGCGCCATCAGGGCGCGGGCCGCGCGGTCGACGTCGGCCTGAAGCTCCCGCCAGCGATAGCGCAGGCCCTGGTGGCGGCTGATCAGGGCGTCCCGGTCGGGAAAGCGGGCGACCGTGTCGTCGAAGCAGTCGCCGATGGTCTGGCCCTTGAGGGGCGTGTCGCTGATGCCGCTCAGATAGCTGGCGTGTCGGGTCTGGCGTGGCATGGTGGCTCTCATTGTTGTGTTATCTCGGGACATGGCTGTGTTGTCTCGGGAAACCCTGCCGCACTGGTCGCTCCGGTTACGGGGTGTCCTCCAGCTGGCGCAGCACCTCTCGCGCCCGCTGATCCACGTCGTCGATCTCCAGACGCATCAGGCGGATATCCTCGAGCTGGCGCTCCAGGTTGGCCCGCTTCTCCGCCAGCAGCTCCAGCAGCCGCCGGAGCTGGCGCGCGTTGCCGTCCGGCATGGCGTCGTACATCATCACCACCTCGCGGATCTCGGCCAGCGAGAAGCCCAGCCGCTTGCCGCGCAGGGTCAGCTTGAGGCGCACGCGATCCTTCTCGCGGTAGATGCGCTTCTGCCCCTGGCGGGTGGGGGCCAGCAGCCCCTCCTGCTCGTAGAAGCGAATGGTGCGGGGCGTGACCTCGAAGATCTGGGCCAGCTCGCCGATGGTGTAGGTGCGCTGCTGCCGGGGCAGGGCGTCGTTCTCGCTGTCCTGTGCCTGGGAGGGCGTTCGCGTCATGTCGATCGTTCCTGTAGCCGGGTGGTCCACCGGCGGTTTCCCACCTCGTCCGAGAAACCCTAGACGAGGTTTACGTTAACGTAAAGTGCTTGTTAGACCATGGCGGGATATGGGATAACCCAAGCAGTTGCTAGGTTGGCGATAGCCGCAGGGAAGGACCCGCGGGTGCGCATCGCCGGCCCGGCATTCGGCCGTTCCCGATTCTCTCGACGGAGGTGTCACCATGGATTTTGCGCTGACCGAAGACCAGCGAGCGCTGGCCGATGCGGCCGCCGACTTCGCCCGGGCCGAGCTGGCCGACCATGCCGCCGACTGGGATGCCCGCAGCCATTTTCCCGTCGACGTCATTCGTCGGGCCGGCGAGGCCGGCTTCCTCGGCCTCTACACGCCGGAGGAACACGGCGGGCTTGGACTGTCGCGACTCGATGCCTCGCTGATCTTCGAGCGCCTCGCCCAGGGCTGCATCGCCACCACCGCCTATCTCACCATTCACAACATGGTGACCTGGATGGTCGCCAGCTGGGGCAGCGATGCCCTGCGCGAGCGCTATCTGCCGGCCATGATAGCGGGTGAGGCCCTGGGCTCCTACTGCCTCACCGAGCCGGGCGCCGGCTCGGACGCTGCCAGCCTCACCACCCGGGCGGTGCGCGATGGCGATGACTATGTCATCAGTGGCTCGAAGATGTTCATCTCCGGCGCCGGTGCCACCCAGGTGCTGGTAGTGATGGCGCGCACCGGCGAGCCGGACAGCGGCGCCGGCGGCATCTCGGCGATCCTGGTGCCGGCCGATGCCGCCGGCATCGAGGTCGGCAAGAAGGAAGACAAGATGGGCTGGAAGAGCCAGCCCACCTGCCTGATCAGCTTCGACGGCGTGCGCGTGCCGGTGGGCAACCGGCTGGGCGAGGAGGGCGAAGGCTTTCGCTTCGCCATGAAGGGGCTCGATGGCGGCCGGCTCAATATCGCCAGCTGCTCGCTGGGCGCGGCCCAGCAGGCGCTCACGCTGTCGCGGGACTACCTGGGCGAGCGCAAGCAGTTCGGGCGCGAGCTGGCGAGTTTCCAGGCGCTGCAGTTCAAGCTGGCCGACATGGCCAGCGAGCTCACCGCGGCGCGGCTGATGGTGCGTCACGCCGCCTGGCGGCTCGACCAGGGCGACCCGGAGGCCACCGCCCACTGTGCCATGGCCAAGCGCTTCGCCACCGACATGGGCTTCAACGTCTGCAACGAGGCCCTGCAGCTGCACGGTGGCTATGGTTATATCCGCGAATATCCCCTCGAGCGGATGGTACGCGACACGCGCGTGCACCAGATCCTCGAGGGCACCAACGAGATCATGCGGCTGATCGTCGCCCGTCGGTTGCTGGCCGACGGCGTCGTCGAGGGCCTGCAGTGACCTGACACCATGGCAGCGACCGGCTGACAGTTGTCGCCCCTGTACGGACTATCTCACACGGACTATCAGGAGACAGTGATGTCGGACCCCGTGGTCAGCTTCGACGAACTCCCCACGCGCGGCGGCGGCCGGATCGGCGTGGCGACCCTCAATGCGCCCAAGGCGCTGAATGCGCTGTCGCTGGAGATGATCCGGCTGCTGGAAGACAGGCTGGAGGCCTGGGCGCTGGATGAGCGGGTGGTGGCGGTGTGGCTGGAAGGCACCGGCGGCAAGGCCTTCTGTGCCGGCGGCGACGTGGTGGCGCTGTATCGCTCGCTGGCCGATGACGAAGCCCGTGACGAGACCTTCGCCACGCGCTACTTCACCGCCGAGTACCGGCTGGATCACCGCATCCACACCTATCCCAAGCCGCTGCTGGTGTGGGGTGACGGCATCGTCATGGGCGGCGGCCTGGGGCTGCTGGCCGGCGGCTTCCAGCGTGTGGTCACCGAGACCACTCTGATCGCCATGCCCGAGATCACCATCGGGCTCTACCCGGACATCGGCGCGAGCTGGTTCCTCAATCGCATGCCGCCCGGCATCGGCGCCTACCTGGGGCTGACCGGCGCCCAGCTCAACGCCCGCGATGCCCTGGACCTGGGGCTGGCCGATCGCTTCGTGCCCCGCGAGCGCCGCGATGACCTGCTCGCTGCCCTGGCCGAGGCCGATCATGGCGATCACTCCCCGGCGGCGTGCCGGTTGGCCGTGGAAGGCGTGCTCGACCGCTTCGAGGCTCGCGAGCAGGCGCCGGAGGGGCAGGTCTGGCCGCGGCGCGATCATCTGCAGTCGCTGATCGGCGAGACGAGTGCCGCCGATGCCGTGGCGCGCATTCTTGCCGACGACCGCGACGATGCGTGGCTCACGGCCAATCGTCAGCGCCTCGCTGCCGGCTGCCCGCTGACCGCGCACCTGGTATGGCGGATGCTCGAGCGGCATCGCCATACCGGGCTGGCCGACGCTTTCCGCGACGAGCTCGGGCTCTCGGTGCAATGCTGCCAGCGCGGCGATCTGGCCGAGGGCGTGCGCGCGCTGCTGGTCGACAAGGACAAGTCACCCCGCTGGTCCCATGCCGACGTGGCCAGCGTGCCCGAGGCAGACCTCCAGGCGATGCTGGCCTCGCCGTGGTCGAGTGAAGCACATCCGCTGAGAGATCTTGGGGTGGGTCAGCGTATCGGTTAATGGCGTCTGGAGACGCCCAGTGCAGGTTTATCCCATTAGAACAAGACAAGGAGCCACGCCATGAACATCGCCTTTATCGGACTCGGCAACATGGGGTCGCCGATGGCCGCCAACCTGCTGAGCGCGGGGCACGACGTCTGCGTCTTCGACCTGGTCGAGGCCGCCATGGCGGACCTCGAGGGGCAGGGGGCCAGGCGCGCCAACAGCGCCGAGGCGGCCTGTCGCGACGCCGAGGTGGTCATTTCCATGCTGCCGGCGGGCGCCCACGTGCTCGGCCTTTATCTGGGCCGCGACGGGGCGCCCGGGTTGCTCGATGCGCTGACGCACAAGCCGCTGGTGATCGATGCCTCGACCATCTCGCCGGACGATACGTGCCGGGTCGGCGCAGCGGCCGCCGAGCGCGGGCTGAGCTATCTGGACGCGCCGGTATCCGGCGGTATCGGCGGGGCCAAGGCCGGGACGCTGACCTTCATCGTCGGTGGCTCTGAGGCGGGCTTCGAGAAGGCCCGGCCGGTGCTCGAGGCCATGGGCAAGAACATCTTCCACGCCGGGGACATCGGGGCGGGGCAGGTCGCCAAGATCTGCAACAACATGCTGCTCGGCATCCTGATGAGCGGCACCGCCGAGGCGCTGGCGCTGGGGGTGAAGAACGGGCTCGATCCGGCGGTGCTGTCCGAGATCATGAAGCAGAGCAGCGGCGGCAACTGGGCGCTCAACGTCTACAACCCCTGGCCGGGGGTGATGGAGGGCTCGGCGGCGTCGCGCGACTATCAGGGCGGCTTCCTGACCGACCTGATGGCCAAGGACCTGGGGCTGGCCTGGGAGCTGGCGCTCAAGACCCGGGCCAGCGTGCCTATGGGCTCCCAGGCGCGCAACCTGTTCGCGCTGCACAGCGCCCAGGGCAGCGGCCAGCTCGATTTCTCCAGCATCCAGTGGCTGTATCGGGCGGGAGAGTAGCCTCCGCTAGATCCGCTTGGTCACTTCACTTGGCCACACCACTTGGGGTCAGACCCTTAAGCGCCCTTAGGAACTCCGTTCCTAAGGGCGCTTAAGGGTCTGACCCCGGGCCGGTACCCCTCACCGTTTACCCGTGATGCAGCTCTTCCCCGCCGTCGGAGAACGACGGCGGGGTATTGGCGCTGACGATCACGCATTCCTCGTCGCCGACGTTGCGAAAGCGGTGGGGCAGCCGTGAATCGAAGTAGTAGCCATCCCCGGCCGACAGCTCCTCCACCTCGCCGTTGACGGTGATCTCGATCCGTCCAGAGATCACCACGCCGCCTTCCTCGCCTTCGTGTTCCAGCATTTCCTCGCCGCTGTCGGCCCCGGGCGGATAGCGTTCGTGGAGCACCGACATGCGTCGATCCGGGCGGCGTGCGGCCACCAGACGCCACGACAGCTGGCCGTCGCCGATCTCGGTGAGTTCCGACGCCTTGTAGAAGGGCCGGGGATGGCTGGTCTCCTCGCCGGCGAAGAAGGTGCTGATCGACACCGGCAGGGCATCGAGGATCTTCTTCAGCGAGCTCACCGAAGGGCTGACGCTGTTCTGCTCGATCAGCGAGATGCTGCTGTTGGTCACCTGGGCGCGCTTGGCGAGCTCGCGCTGGGAGAGCCCTTTCTCCTTGCGCAGCTGGCGCAGCCTTGCGCCGACATTGAAGCCTTCATCCATCGTGGTCTTTCGCGGCCGGGCCGCGATCCTGTTGCTGGTTGGGGCGTGGAAAATAATTGACGAATGATACCCTCTCCCCGTGCCGGCGATAAGTCGGCATTCCCCCACGGGTCGGTTTCGGAACGCAAGTTGACCCTATGGTCATGGCACCCGCCGCGACGCTGAGGCATCATGACGCGATATGCAGAACGTCTGGACGGAGCCTGTTCGTGATCGATCGTGATGCGCTCACCGGCCTGGTACTGGCCGGCGGGCAGGGGCGTCGCATGGGGGGATGCGATAAGGGCCTCGAGGCCTTCGCGGGTCGCCCCCTGATCGCCCATGCCGTCGCGCCGCTGGTCGGGCGCGTGGCGGAGCTCCTGATCAGCGCCAACCGCCATCCCGAGGCCTACGCCCGGTGGGCCGATCGGGTCGTCGCCGACGTCGAGGCGGGATACATGGGCCCGCTGATGGGCCTCTACAGCGGGCTGCGGGCGGCTGCCACCGACTGGGTGGTGGTGGTGCCCTGCGATTGCCCGGCGCTGCCGGACGATCTGGTGGCGCGGCTCATCGCGGGCCGAGGCGACGCCGATATCGCCGTGGCCCACGACGGCGAGCGGCTGCATCCGGTCGTGGCGCTGATCCGACGCGACCTGGTCGACGACCTGGGCGAGGCCCTCGCCGTCGGCGAGCGCAAGGTGGGGCGCTGGTTCGCTCGCCATGCCTGGTGCGCCGTCGACCTGTCGGACCGTGCCGACGCCTTCGCCAACCTCAATACCCTGGATGACAAGCGGCGCATGGAAAGGCGCCGCAGGGAGACGCCGCGCCCATGAGCGATATACCCATCGGGGCCGTACCCCTGGAGGCCGACCTGCCGCTGCTGGGCATCGCCGCCTGGAGCGGCACCGGCAAGACGACCCTGCTGGAGCGACTGCTGCCCGCGCTGCGCCAGCGCGGCCTGCGCGTGGCGGTGATCAAGCACGCCCATCATGCCTTCGACGTGGACCAGCCGGGCAAGGACAGCCATCGCCTGCGCCAGGCCGGCGCCGAGCCCATCCTGGTGGCGTCCCGCGCCCGGGTCGCGCTGATGATGGAGACCCCCGATCGCGAAGAGGCCGATCTCGCCGAGCTGATCGAGATGGTGCGCCCCCAGCGGCCGGACCTGGTGCTGGTGGAAGGCTTCAAGGCCTGGCCGTTGCCCAAGCTCGAGCTCTACCGCGAGGCGGTGGGCAAGCCGTTGCGCGCGGCCGGGGACGGCTGGATCGTGGCGGTGGCCAGCGACGGGGCGCCTGAGTTGCCCGACGACGTCGAGCGGCTGGACCTGAACGATCTCGACGGCCTTGCCGACTGGGTCGCCGACTGGCCAACGCGCTGGGCCGGTCGGCGTGGCCCGCGAGGCGAGGGCACGGCATCATGACGCTGTCCTGTTTCGACCTCGACGAACGGACCCTGTCGCCGGACGAGGCTCGAGAGGCCCTGCTGGGCCTGGTGTCCGGCCCGCTGCCCGCCGAATCGGTGTCCCTCGGTGCCCTGCATGGCCGGGTGCTGGCCGTCGCGCTGGACTCTCCCATCGACGTGCCCCAGAACACCAATGCCGCCATGGACGGTATCGCCCTGGCGTGGACATCCGGCGAGGGGACGTCGCGCTGGCATCGGGTCGGCGAGGTGCTGGCGGGGCGCCGGCGCGAGACGCCGCTTGGTCCCGGGGAATGCGTGACCATCACCACCGGGGCACCGCTACCGCCGGGCGCCGATACCGTGATCATGGGCGAACAGCTGAACGCGTACGGCGATGCCGTCGAGGTCGAGCGCCCCGAGACCGTTCGCCTGGGCCAGAACGTGCGCCAGGCCGGCGAGGATATCGCCCGCGGCCAGCGGGCGCTGGCCGCCGGTACCCGGTTGGGGGCGGCCGAACTGGGCCTGCTGGCCTCGCTGGGATTCGCCGAGGCGGCCGTTCATCGTCGGCCACGGGTGGCGATCTTCTCCACCGGCGACGAGGTCACCGCCCCGGGCGAGCCGCTGCCCGCGGCCGGCATCCATGATGCCAATCGTTTCTCGCTGGCCGGCCTGCTGACGGAACACGGTGCCGAGGTCATCGACCTGGGCATCCTGGCCGACGATCGCGACGCCCTGGTCGCGTCCCTCGACGGCGCCGCCCGCCACGCCGACCTGGTGCTGACCAGCGGCGGCGTGTCGGCAGGGCAGGCCGACTACACGCGCCAGGCGCTGGAGTCGGTCGGTCGGCTGGCCTTCTGGCGCATCGCCCTTCGCCCCGGCCGGCCGCTGGCCTGCGGCACGCTCGGCGAGCGCGAGGTGCCGTTCATCGGGCTGCCCGGCAATCCGGTGGCGGCGATGGTCACCTGCCTGCAGTTCGTGGCGCCGCTGCTGAAGCGGCTGCAGGGGCGTCACGATCTCGCCCCCCGGCGCGAAACCGCCCTGGCCGAGGTCGCGCTGACAGGCCGCGTCGGTCGCACCGACTTCCTGCGTGCCACCTGCCGCAGCGACGCCGAGGGGCGGCGCTGGGTGCGGCCCACCGGTGCCCAGGGCTCCGGTATCCTGTCTTCCATGGTGGCCGCCGACTGCCTGATTGAGATCGACGCGGCCCGCGCCGCGGTCGAGCCCGGCGAGCCGGTGGTCATCCAACCCCTTTTCCGACTGACATGAGGCGCCCTTCATGAGCCTGACTCACCTCAACGCCCGCGGCGAAGCCCACATGGTCGATGTCGGCGACAAGGCCGAGAGCCGTCGCGAGGCGCGTGCCTCCGGGACGATCCGCATGCGTCCCGAGACCCTGGCGCTGCTGGCCGATGGCGACCTGCCCAAGGGCGACGTGCTGGCCACGGCGCGTATCGCCGGCATCCAGGCCGCCAAGCGCACCCACGAGCTGATACCGCTGTGCCATTCGCTGGCGCTGTCCAAGGTGAGCGTGGACTTCGAACTCGACGAGGCCAATGCCAGCGTCCACGTTTCCGCCACTTGCCGGCTCAACGGTCGTACCGGCGTCGAGATGGAGGCGCTGACCGCCGTGTCCGTGGCCTGCCTGACCCTCTACGATATGTGCAAGGCGGTGGACAAGACGATGGAGATCGGCGAGATCCGACTGGAGGCCAAGACCGGCGGCAAGTCCGGTGATTACGCCCGAGAGGCCGAGGCCGACGAGGTGCCCATCGTGACCGGGGAGGGCGAGGCCGGTGAGGTCTCGCTGGGCGCGCGCTGCGCCGCCGGCGAGCCCTGTATCCTGGTCAAGTGCCTGGCCGAACTTCGCGAACGACTGGGCGTCGGCGAGGTGTCGCTGCCCTTCGACGCGCTCGAACGAGCCGACGTGGGCGGGCTCAAGGCCGCCCTCAAGGCCATGGACAAACGCTTCGCCGGCCTCGAGGAAGGGCGCGTGCTGTGCGCCGTGAATCAGGTCATGGCGGGCAATGCGACGCCGCTGACCGCCGAGGACGAAGTGGCCTTCTTTCCCCCGGTGACCGGAGGCTGACCATGTCACGTGTGCGAGTACAACAACAGGCCTTCGACGCCGGCGAGGAACAGCGCCGGTTGATCGAGACGCGCACCGATATCGGCGCCGTGGTCGCCTTTACCGGCCTGGTGCGTGACTTCAACGAACGCCCGGACGTGCAGGCACTGAGCCTGGAGCATTATCCGGGCATGACCGAAGCGGCCCTCGAGGCGATCGTCGACGAGGCCGAATCTCGCTGGCCCCTGCAGGGCATGCGGGTCATTCATCGTGTCGGCCGTCTTGGGCCCGGGGATCCCATCGTGCTGGTGGTGGTCGCCAGCGCCCATCGGCGGGCGGCCTTCGAGGCTTGCGATTTCATCATGGATTATCTCAAGACCCGTGCTCCCTTCTGGAAGAAGGAGCACACCGCCAGCGGTGACTACTGGGTGGCTGAGCGCCAGACCGATCATCGCGATGCCAAGCGCTGGGAGGTGTCATCATGACCGATGAGCTCATCGACGACTTCGGTAGACGCGTGCGCTACGTGCGCATCTCGGTCACCGATCGCTGTGATTTTCGCTGCGTCTATTGCATGAGCGAGGAGATGACCTTCCTGCCGCGAGCCCAGGTGCTGACCCTCGAAGAGCTGACGCTGGTGGCCCGGGCTTTCACCGAGCTCGGGGTGGAAAAGGTTCGCCTGACCGGCGGCGAGCCGCTGGTCAGGCGCGACATCGACCGTCTGGTGGAGGACATCGGTGCACTGCCGGGGCTCAAGGACTTCGCCATGACCACCAACGGTGCGAGCCTGCCCAAGTATGCCCGTCGCCTGCGCGAGGGCGGCCTCGAGCGGCTCAACATCAGCATCGACTCCCTGGACCCCGAGCGTTTCCGGCGGCTGACGCGCACCGGCGATCTGCAACGAGTCATCGACGGCATCCGCGCCGCCAAGGCGGCCGGCTTCGAGCGGATCAAGCTCAATGCGGTCATCCTCAAGGGCCGCAACGACGACGAGGTCATCGATCTGGTGGACTTCGCGCGCCGTGAGGGGCTCGATATCAGCTTCATCGAGGAGATGCCGCTGGGCGAGGTCTCGGACCATGGGCGCGAGGAGACCTTCTGCTCCAGCGACGAAGTGCAGGCGCTGGTCGAGACACGCCATACGCTGCTGCCGACCACCGAGTCGACGCTCGGGCCGTCGCGCTACTTCCGCATGCCCGACAGCGATACTCGGGTGGGCTTCATCTCGCCGCACAGCCACAACTTCTGCTCCAGCTGCAATCGGGTTCGCGTCACCGCGGAAGGCCGGCTGCTGCTGTGTCTCGGCAACGAGCATTCGGTGGACCTGCGGGCCGTGGTACGCCGCCATCCCGGCGATATCGAGGCCCTCAAGGCCGCCATCGTGGCGGCCATGCCGCTCAAGCCCGAGCGCCATCATTTCACCACCGATGGCGATGTGCAGGTGGTGCGCTTCATGAACATGACCGGCGGCTAGTCATTGCCTTTCGGCGCCGGGCCGGAGAATTGTCTATTGCCCCGGTGCCGTTTTCCTGCTTGCTAATCCCCTTGCTTTTTTCTCTTCGCGGTTCACGGTTTCGTCTACTTTCCCGGCGACTATTCCCGAGCACCGGCCCTCGGCTTTTCTTGCCAAAAACGCTGTTGAGCATATACTTTTAATGGTATCGGCCGAATGTGGCCCACCATCAACCTGCGTCCTGGAGGGGGCAATGTCCGAGCAGACCCTGGAGCGTATCGCGCGCAACAAGAACGTGGCCCGTGCGGCGGCCCGCCAACTCAGCATGGAGCAACTCCATAAGCTGGCCGAAGTGATTGGTGAAGTCATCGAACAGAAGAATGACGAGGAGCGTCAGCGCCAGGAAGAGGAAGCCGAAAAGGCTCGCAAGCTCGCCGAAATCCGTGAGCAGATCAACGAGGCGGGCCTTTCCGTCGAGGATCTCGTGCCGGAACAGCCCCAGCGCAAACGCGGCCGTCCGCCGAAGAAGGCCGCCGACAAGGCGTAAATTCAGCGCTGAGTGACAAGAAAACCCCGAAGGTTTGGCCTTCGGGGTTTTTCTTTTGTGGGAAGCCTCTCATGGGCCATCTCTTTGGGGTCATCTCTTGGGGTCAGACCCTTAAGTAGGCTTTGGCGCGGAGCACCAAAGCCTACTTAAGGGTCTGACCCCGGCAGCCTCGATAGCGCCGATATATGACATGCCGGTTGCGTGCCCCCCTTTATCCCGACACTTCCGCTTCGGCCGCGAGTATCTGCAGATGGATCTCGGGCATTCGGCGCAGGTGGTCGCCGAACCAGGCGAGCATGCGTGGCCGCAGGGCGAGGCGCAGGTCGGCCAGGGATTCCACCTGGATGTCGTCCAGGCAATCGTCGAGCCAGTCGATGAAGGCGTCTTCGTCCAGCGGGCTCGTCTCGCTGGCATCGAGCAGCAGGCGTCCGATGCGGGTCCAGCCCTGTTCGGTGGCCATCACCGTGAGCGCCAGGTGCAGCTGGCCCTGGCCATGCCGGGCCTCTCCGCCGCCGAGGCCGGGCAGTCGGGCGACCTCGTCCTGATGGATGATGCGCGGCGTCTGGGCATGGCGAGTCTCCAGGTGGAGGCCCTCGCCGTCCAGGCGAATCATGTCGCCGTTGCGCGGGATCAGCGGCGCCGCGATGCCGAGCGACTGCGCCAGGCTCTGGTGGGCCTGCTGGTGGCGGGGTTCACCGTGCACCGGCAGCAGATGGCGGGGGCGCGTCCAGCCGTAGAAGGTGGTCAGTTCATCCTGGGCCGGGTGGCCGGAGGCATGCAGCTCCGCGTGGTTGCTCTCGTCGAGCAGCGACACGCCGAGATGCCTCAGGCCGCGCTTGAGACGCTCGATCAGGCGTTCGTTACCGGGAATCGCCTTGGAGGAGAAGATCACACTGTCGCCGGCTTCCAGCTCGACGTGCGGGTGGCGACCACGGGCCAGGCGTGACAGTGCCGCACGGGGCTCGCCCTGGCTGCCGGTGGCGATCACCAGTACCTCCTCGGGGGGCAGGTAGCCCATGTCGGAAATCGGCACCAGCGGCGGCATGTCATCCAGATAGCCGAGACCACGCGCCACGCCGACCATGCGTTCCATGGAGCGCCCCATCAGTGCGACACGCCTACCACAGCGCGCGGCGGCGCGACCGATGGCCAGCACCCGGGCCAGATTGCTGGCGAAGCAGCTGACCACCACGCGTCCCCGGCAGCCTTCGATGGCCTGAGCCAGGGCATCGGCGACCTCACCCTCGCTGCGGGAGTGGCCGGGTAACGGCGCATTGGTGGAGTCGCCCACCACCAGGTCGACCGGCGCCAGGGCGCGGTATAGTTCGGCCTCGACGGCGGGGCCGATCAGCGGTTCGGGATCGAGCTTCCAGTCGCCGGTATGCAGCACACGATGCGAGCCCGCGGTGATCAGCAGGGCGCAGCTTTCGGGAATCGAGTGGGTCAGTGGCAGGTAGCGCAGGCCGAAGGGGCCGACGCTCAACGCCTCGCCGGGCTCGATGACGTGAATCGCCGACTGCGACAAGCCGCGCTCGGCGAACTTGGCGCGCAGCAGCCCCGCGGCCAGCGGCGTGGCGTGGATCGGGCAACCCCATTGCGGCCACAACCAGGCCGCCGCACCGATATGGTCCTCGTGCCCGTGAGTGATGATCAGCGCTTCGGGGGCGATGCCCAGGGTGTCCAGGGTGGCAAGGTCCGGCACCTGCAGCGGGCTGTCCGGCAGGTCCTGGCGGATCATCATGCCACAGTCCACGGCGATCCAGCGGTCCTCGTGCTCCTTCTCTGCGTATCCGTAGAGATTGAGATTCATGCCGATCTCGCCGCAGCCACCCAGCGGCAGGAAATGCAGGGGCGGGCGGCGGCGGGGGCGGATCTGGACGCGGGGTTGTGGCATCAAGGGAACGTCGACGGAAAATGTGACGATCACTATACGGGATGGTGGCGCGGCGTCACAACGCGCCTCGTCAGGTGACGAAGGTCTGACTCGACGGACAGGATTTCGCTACAATGGGGGATTGTTCGATTCATCCAAACTACGGTCTTTCGATGTCACACTATTACCGTCTCGTGGTTTCCTGCCCCGACAATCTGGGGATCGTCTCGCGTGTTTCCAGCTTCATAGCCGGGCAGGGCGGTTCCATCACCGAGGCCAGCCAGCACTCCGACCTGGAGTCCGGGCGCTTCTTCATGCGCTACGTGATCCTCGCCGATTCCATCGGCATGTCCGCCGAGTCGCTGCGCGATGCCTTTGCGCCGATCGCCGACGAATTCGAGATGGACTGGTTGCTGACCGACACCCAGCAACGCCAGCGGTTAGTGCTGATGGTCTCCCGCGAGAGCCACTGCCTGGTGGACCTGCTCTATCGCTGGACCGCCAACGAGCTGGACTGCGACATCGCCGCGGTCATCTCGAACCATGAGGACATGCGTTCGCTGGTGGAGTGGCACGGCATTCCCTATCACCACGTACCGGTCGACCCTGCCGACAAGTCGGTCGCCTTCGCCGAGGTGCAGCGCCTGATCGACGAGAGTCGGGCCGACAGCATCGTGTTGGCGCGCTACATGCAGATCCTGCCGCCGAGCCTTTGCGAGCGCTACGCCGGCCGGGTGATCAACATCCATCACAGCTTCCTGCCGTCCTTCGCCGGGGCCAAGCCCTACCATCAGGCCTATCGGCGCGGCGTGAAGCTGATCGGTGCCACCTGCCACTACGTGACTCAGGAGCTGGATGCCGGCCCGATCATCGAGCAGGACATCCATCGAGTCAGTCACTGCCACACGCCCAATGACCTGGTGCGCTTCGGCCGCGACGTCGAGAAGACGGTGCTGGCTCGAGGGCTGCGCTGGCATCTCGAGGATCGCGTGCTGGTGCATGGCAACAAGACGGTGGTGTTCGCCTGAATCGACCGGGCGCCGGAGCTATCGCCGGCGCCCGGTCGCTCACGCCCCGAGAGAGTGGCAGTACCGCCCGAGCGTCTTGTGACTTATCGGGCATCGTCGATTGTTTCCAGGCGTAACAAAATGTTCTTGCATGGAAACTTTAATCCGATAAGGCGTCGTTCCTGCCACGTGATGTGACGATGCGTCGCTGCCCGTTTTGGCATAATGGTAGGCGATTTCTGCCTGGCTACGACTTCCCATGACCATGACGGCTACTCCCGTGGCGCGTTCGGCTCGCCTGATCCGCCGACAGATGCTTCGCCATAATCGTTTCTTCGGATTGCACCAGCTCTGGTTCGGCCTGTTGCTGACGCCGGTGATGACCTATGGTCTGGCGCTTTTCTTCGATCCGACCGGCTGGTGGCTCCTCGGGGTCGGGCTGCTGGGTGCTCTGGTGCTGGTCGAGCTGATGTTCCTGCCGCGGCGCGTGGTGATCCATCGCCTGTCGGCCAAGGAAAGCTATGACGAACGGGTCCGAGAGGCCCTGCGTCATGGTGTGTCGTTGCAGGAGGTCAAGGTGGTGGATCGAGAGGAGACGCCGTGAAAGGCGACCCATGGCTCTACCCAGGTTGGGGTCAGACCCTTAATTCCGCTTTGGAACAGAGTTCCAAAGCGGAATTAAGGGTCTGACCCCGTAGCAACTGACGGCTTCCAGCACACTTAAGGGGCTGACCCGGAGGCAGTCTTAAAACGCCAGCGTCAGCTGCTGGCGGGCGGCCTCGGGCTGTAGCCTGACGCCCACGCCCAGCAGTCGCACCGGGCGCGAGGCCCGGGCCCAGGCCTGTTCCAGCAGGCGATGATAGCTGTCGCGGTCGATGGCCTGGCCGCGGCTCTCCAGGGTGGTCAGGCTGAAGTCATCGAAGCGCACCTTCACGAACAGCCCGGCGATCGCCGGCTCCCCGTGGCGAGCCACCCGCAGGGCCAGCTTGTCGCACAGCGGTGCCAGCGCCTCCTGGGCGCTCGGCAGGTCTGGCAGGTCGCGGTCGAAGGTGGTCTCCACGCTGATCGATTTCCGCTCCCGCTCCACCTTGACCGGACGCTCGTCGATACCTCTGGCCAGCTCGAACAGCCGCTGGCCGAACTTGCCGAACTCCTCCAGCAGCCGTTCCCGCGGCAGGCGGCGCAGGTCCGCGCAGGTGGCCACGTCCAGCGCCTCCAGGCGGGCCCGGGTGGCGGGTCCTACCCCGTGCAGCTTGCCGACGGGCAGGCTCGCCACGAAGGCCTCGACACGGTTCGGCGGAATCACCGTCAGCCCGTCCGGTTTCTCCCAGTCACTGGCCACCTTGGCCAGGAACTTGGACGGAGCGGCACCCACCGAGACGGTGATGCCGGTGCGCGTCAGGCACTCCTGCTTGATCCACTGGGCCATCCAGGTGGCGCTGCCCTGGAAGCCCTCGACGTCGGTGACATCCAGATAGGCTTCGTCCAGCGACAGCGGCTCGACCAGCGGCGTGAGCTCATAGAACACGGCCTGAATCTGCCGGGAGACCTCGCGGTACTTGTCGAAGTCGCCCGGCAGCAGGGTGAGGTGAGGGCAGAGTCTCAGGGCCTGGGCCGTGGGCATCGCCGAATGGATGCCGAAGGCCCGGGCCGGATAGTTGCAGGTGGCGATGACCCCGCGATGTTCGCGCGAGCGGCCGATAGCGATGGGAATATCGCGCAGGCTCGGGTCGTCGCGCATCTCGACGGCGGCGTAGAAGCAGTCGCAGTCGGCGTGCAGGATCTTGCGCGTCAAAGCTTTTACCTCATCACTAGAACGCTTTCTGAGCGCAGTCCAGGGCTAGGCCCGTTCCCTACGGGCCAACGCACTTCCCACATCCCTGTGGGTCGCAAGGCAAAGCTCGACGAGGATGCGGAGTTGACGAGCCGTTCAATGAGCATACCGAGGAGAGCTTTAACGCCGTATGGACAAGCTCGGGAAGTGCCTAACCTAAAGCCTGGCCGTTGCCGCCGCGGATGACCCCTACACCGATGCCCTCGATCTCGAAGGCGTCATGGCGCAGGTCGACCTCGATGGGATCGAAGTCGGTATTCTCCGCCTCGAGACGCACCTTGTGGCCCTGGCGGTGGAAGCGCTTGACCGTCACCTCGTCTTCCAGGCGTGCGACCACGATCTGGCCGTCGCGGATGCGCTCCGTACGATGCACGGCAAGCAGGTCGCCTTCCATGATGCCCACATCCTTCATCGACAGGCCGCGCACCCGCAGCAGGTAGTCGGCCTTCGGGGTGAAGTATTCCGGGGGCAGCGGGCAGTAGCGGTCGATGTGCTCGGCGGCCAGGATCGGGCTGCCGGCGGCGACCTCACCGATGATCGGCAGACCCTGGCTCTGGCTCGGCTCCTCACCCGCAGCGCCCTCCGTGACCTCGGCTTCCTGGGCCGGCAGGCGAATGCCGCGGGAGGTGCCACGGATGACACGGATGACACCCTTGCGCTCCAGGGCGCGCAGGTGTTCCTCGGCGGCATTGGGTGACTTGAAGCCCAGGGCGCGTGAGATCTCCGCTCGGGTCGGCGGATAGCCCAGCTCGTTCATGGTCTTGACGATGAAGTCATAGACGTTCTGCTGGCGTGACGTGAGGGGGCGAGTCATGCGGCCTCCGGAGCGGATGGAATGCGATTATTGATCAAGTATACAGCATGGCCATTCATCCAGTAAAAGTCTCGTGATGCCGCGCTGGCATGGGCGCTGGCTCGCCATGTCGCCGCCGGCCCGATGCGTATCAAGCGTATGACGGTTGACCTCGAGGCCCTTGGCGCTGCACTCTCATGGAACATGGACAGTTTGAAACATGCGTTTCCTCACGCCTGAGACCACATAATACCGGATCGACTCGATGGCCCAGCCCGATACCGTCACTCGCATTCTCGATACCGCCGAGGTGTTGTTCGCCGAGCGCGGCTTTGCCGAGACCTCGTTGCGCAACATCACCAGCAAGGCCAAGGTGAACCTGGCCGCGGTCAACTATCACTTCGGTTCCAAGAAGTCGCTGATTCAGGCGGTGTTCGCCCGCTACCTGGACCCTTTTACCGAACGCTTCCATCGTGCGCTGGACGAGCTCGAGGCGCGGCACGCTCGTGATGGCAGCCGGATTCCGCTCGAGGAGCTGCTGGAGACCATGGCTCGCACGGTGCTCGAGGTGCCGGCCGAGCGCGACAGCCTGAAGGTATTCATGCGTCTGCTGGGATTGGCCTACAGCCAGGCCCAGGGGCATCTGCGCGGCTATATCCAGTCGCAGTACGGTGACGCCTTCAATCGGTTCATCGAGCTGGTACGGCTGGCCACGCCGGAGCTGCCCGACGCAGAACGCTTCTGGCGGCTGCACTTCATCCTCGGCTCGGTGATCTTCACGCTGTCCGGCCTGGATGCACTGCGCGACATCGCCGAGCATGACTACGGCGAGCGAGTCTCCGTTCACGAGCTGGTGCAGAAGCTGCGGCCGGTGGTGGTGGCAGCCATGCAGGCGCCGTTGCCGGAATAGCGCCGAGCTAATTCAATTCGGGATCAGACGCTTAATTGCCTTCTCCCATCTTGGGGTCAGGTGACAGGTTAAATCACACTCCCCAGCTCGAAGATCGGCAGGTACATCGAGATCACCAGGCCGCCCACCAGCACGCCCAGCACCACGATGATGAACGGTTCGAGCAGCGAGGTGAGGGCGTCGACCTTGTTGTCGACCTCTTCCTCGTAGTAGTCCGCCACCCGGTTGAGCATGGCGTCCAGGGCGCCGGCTTCCTCGCCGATGCCGACCATCTGCACCGCCAGCGGCGGGAACTGCTCGGTCAGGCGCATGGCGAAGTGCAGCTGCTGGCCGGTGGCGACGTCGTCGCGGATCTGTTCCACCGCGCGCTCGTAGACCTTGTTGCCGGAGGCGCCGGCAGCGGTCTGCAGCGCCTCCACCAGCGGCACCCCGGCGCCGAAGGTGGTGGCCAGGGTGCGTGAGTAGCGGGCCACGCAGGACTTGTCGAGGATGTCGCCGATCACCGGGATGCGCAGCGCCAGGGCATGCATGCGGTAGGCGAAGGCCTCGGAGCGCTTGATGCCGGCGCGGATCAGGACGATGGCCGCGACTACCGCACCCAGCGCCCACGGCCAGTACTGCTGGGCCAGTTCGGAGAGCTGGATGGTCATGCGCGTCATCGCCGGCAGTTCGGCGCCGAAGCCGTGGAACAGGCTCTCGAACTGCGGCACCACCTTGATCAGCAGGATCGCGGTGACGCCGATGCCCACCGTGACCACCGCCGCCGGATACCACAGCGCCTTCTTTACCCGACCCTTGAGCGATTCCACCTTTTCCTTGTAGGTGGCCACCCGTTCGAGCATGCGATCCAGCGAGCCGGACTGCTCACCGGCCTCCACCAGATTGCAGAACAGCCGGTCGAAGTAGAGCGGGTGACGCCTCAGTGTCTCGGAGAAGCTGGCGCCGGCGGCCACCTCGTTCATCAGCTCCTGCACCAGGGCGCGCATGGCCGGCTTCTTCATGCTCTCGGCGACCACCTGGAAGGCCTGCAGGGCCGGCACGCCGGCGCGGATCATGGTGGCCATCTGGCGAGCGAACAGCATGATGTCGCGGGGCTTCACCTTGCCCATGCCGTTGCCGCTCTTGCGGCGGATGGTCTTGACGATGATGTTCTGGCCGGAGAGTTCCTTCTCGACCTCGACGCGGCTCCTGGCGATGATCTCGCCGCTGACCTTGCGCCCCTGGGGCCCCTTGCCGGACCAGCGCCAGCGATACAGCTTGAGCTTCTGGGCCTTGTTCAGGCTGGCGGTTGCCATGGTGTGTTCCCCGCGTTGCGAATGTTTCTAGTCCTTGGTGACCCGGTTGACTTCGGCCAGGCTGGTCATGCCCTGCATGACCTTGAACAGGCCGCTGCGACGGAGGTCCGGGTGGCCCTCCTCGCGTGCCTGGGTGTCGAAGTCCATGGCGTTGCCATGGGTCATGATCAGCTGGCTCATGGCCTCACTGATCGGCACCACCTCGTAGATACCGACCCGGCCCTTGAAGCCCTGGGTGCAATGCTGGCATCCCACCGGTTCATAGATGGTGGCGCTTTGTACTTCTTCCTCGCTGAAGCCCTGAGCCAGCAGCGCCTCGTGCGGGATGTCGGCGGGCTGCTTGCAGTCAGGGCACAGCCGCCGGGCCAGGCGCTGGGCGATGATCAGGCTCACGGAGCTGGCGATATTGAACGGTGCCACGCCCATGTTGGCAAGCCGGGTCAGGGTCTCGGCCGCGGAGTTGGTATGCACGGTGGACAGCACCAGGTGCCCGGTCTGGGACGCCTTGACCGCGATTTCGGCGGTTTCCAGGTCGCGGATCTCGCCGACCATCACCACGTCCGGGTCCTGGCGCAGAAAGGCACGCAGGGCGCTGGCGAAGTCCAGCCCGATCTTGGGCAGCACGTTGACCTGGTTGACGCCGGGGACCTTGATTTCCACCGGGTCCTCGGCGGTGCAGATGTTGCGTTCGATCTCGTTGAGAATATTGATCCCGCTGTAGAGCGTGACCGTCTTGCCGCTGCCGGTAGGGCCGGTGACCAGGATCATGCCCTGGGGATGATCCAGCACGTCTTCGTACATGGCGCGCTGCTCGGGCGTGAAGCCGAGCTGTTCGATGCCCATCTGGGCCGAGCCGGGGTCGAGGATCCGCAGCACCAGCTTCTCGCCGTAGACCGTGGGCAGCGAGTTGACGCGGAAGTCGATGGAGCGGCTCGACGAGACCTTGAGCTTGATGGCGCCGTCCTGGGGCAGGCGGCGCTCGGAGATGTCCAGCCGGGCCATCACCTTGAGGCGCGCGGCGATGCGGCTGCGCATGGCGAAGGGCGGATGGGCCACGTCGTGCAGGATGCCGTCGATGCGGAAGCGCACCCGGTAACTGGTTTCGTAGGGCTCGAAGTGAATGTCCGAGGCGCCACGGCGGATGGCATCGAGCAGGATCTTGTTGACGAACTTGACGATCGGCGCGTCGTCGCCGGCGGTCGCCGCTGCCTGCTGTTCGTCGCTGGCATCGACCACGCCCTCGTCGAACTGCAGCTCGCCCACGGCGTCATCGACGTTCGACAGCTCGTCGAGCATCGAGGATTCGCTGCGCGCCAGATAGGCCTCCAGCACCGGGCCGAGCTGGTCGACAGGGGCCAGGATGCCTTCCAGCGTCAGGCCGGTGGCGAACTGCAGCTCGTCGAGCTGGGCCAGGGTGCTGGGGTAGGGCACCGCCACCGTGAGTCGGTGCCCTCGGCGATGCAGCGGCAGCACGCCGAGTTTGCGCAGCAGCCTGTCGGGGTAGTCGGCGGCGTCCGGCAGGCTTTCCAGTCGCAGCGCATCCAGATCGATGATCGGCAGGCCATATTCCCAGGCGGCCGTGAGCGTCGCGGAGCGGGCCTGGACCAGGCCCGTGGTGATCACGTGCTCCAGCAGCGAGGTCTCGGCATCCCGGGCTTCCTGCTCGGCACGCTGTGCTGCCGCTTCGGCCAGCAGGCCCTCCGCGACCAGCCGGTGCGCCAGTCCGCGCATGCCGTGGGAGCGGCCGGCGCCAGAAGGCGGCGCCTGAGAAGAGGTCTGATGTTCGGTGGCGGGAGGGCGATAGTCGTTCATGAGGCTCCGGGGGCTGCCTGGTCGCCGTGAATGCACGGCGGGCCGACATCGTGAAAGGGCTTGAAGCCGATTCTAGTCGTTTCGTGTGGTCAGCGACCATAGCTGTCAGCAGTCATTCATCCCTGGGCGTGGTCTCCTGTATAAGGAAAAAGAATGAGTAAAGTCTGATATATTAGAAAGTGCGAGTGTGATGAGCTTGCAGGATGGCAGGCCGTAACTTAATGTAAGCGCCAAAGCGGCGGGCTGTCGTCGTGCGATAGGCGGGCACCGGCTCGCGTGACCTGAATCGAACGAGGGGTGTAGGTAATGGCAACACAGGGCATGAAACGAGGCATTCGGAGCGCTCAGGGCGGCTTTACCCTGATCGAGCTGCTGGTGGTTGTGGCAATCGTCGGTATTCTGGCCGCAATTGCGATTCCACAATACCAAGATTATACCGAAAGAAGTGCAAATAGGGCATGTGAAGTTGATGCTCGTTCTTATGCAACAGCCATCGCAGCTTGGTACGCTGACCCATCATCCGATGATGATGCGCCTACTACTTCCGAGGTTTTGGGTGAAGAGTATGATTCGGGAGATGGGCTTAATCCCTCTTGCTCGTCATTGTCTCAAGATGGTGGTGTAGTAACTTATACTGCTGCTGACCCAGGGACTATTTCTGGTGAGACAATAACTGCGTGGGATACTAGCAGCTGATAAAACCTAGTCGCAGACATGCCAAGTTAAAGAAAATGGCCGGCCTTTTGCCGGCCTTTCTTTTGGGTTGACCGGTGAAATAGGAGGGGTGGGACCTGATCAATGGGGCAGTAGTAAGGTCTCGCATGTATCCTAAGTGCATTGAGGTGCGTCTCCGATCAATGAGAACGATATGACAAGGACGCCTGCCGCGGCTTTTATGCCACTTGCCGTGATCCTGTTCTTTTTGACGGCAGGGGTCTTCCTGCCCTGGCAGCTATGGTCGCTGCCGCCCTATGACCTTCAGCGTGTCTTTCAGGGCGGAGCGCTGGCATGGCTGGTGGCGGTCGGCGGCTTTCAGGCCCGCCGGCCGCTTTACCGCTCCCTGGCGGCTGCCGCGTTTGCTCAGCGACTGGTGTCGGCCACCGTGGCGCTTCTGATGCTGTTGGCGGCAGCTCTCTCGCCGTTTCCCGGCATCGGGTTGCTGGAGCTTGGTTATCTGCTGGCACTGGGCGTTTCAGTAGCCGTGCTGGCGATCCATGCCGCCAGGCTCACGACGCTGTGCTGGATGTTGACGGGCGGGCTGCTGGCGCTGTTCATGCTGGCTTACGGGGTCTTTGCCATCGATCATGTCCGTGTGGCCTGGGCCGTGGCCGATCGTCATGACTTCGGGCCGGGGTTCGCCAATGTGCGTTTCTTCGCCGATGTGGCGGTGGGCGTGATGCCACTCTCACTGCTGTATGTCGTATCCCGTCAGGCGCCTTCCCGGGTCGCGGCGATGCTGTGTCTGGCACCGTTGACGGTTTGGTGGTGGCTGTTGTGGGTGTCCGAGAGCCGAGGGGCGCTACTGGGATTGGTCGTCGCCGGCCCGTGTGCGCTATGGCTGCTGGGACGTGGCGCCCGCTGGCCGGTCGGCCTGTTGGCGATCTCCGGTGTTATGGGCTTGCTGGGCTGGTGGTATCTGAACCCGATTGGAGGCGCCGGCGCCAGCGCTATCTTCGTTCGTGACATTACCTCGGGTAGCGGTCGACTGGCGCTGTGGCGGGATGCGCTTGCTTATTCGGTTGAGCACTTCCCGCTGGGCCTTGGCCCTATGGGGTTTGCCGCAGATGGCCACTTGCGTTCCGCTCATGTGCATAACCTGCTGCTCAATACCGCAGCGGAGTGGGGACTGCCGTTGGCGCTATCGTGGCTGGCGCTGATGCTGCTGGGCTGCCGAGCACTGATTCGAAAGGCGCGTGACATGCCCGAGAGCAGCAAGCCGGTATTTGCCTGTCTGGTGATGGCGTTCGTCGGCATGATGGTGAATGTTCAGGTGGCCGGAGCGCAGGTCGTGCCATTGAGTGCGTTGGTGATTGTGCTGGTCACGGGGCTGGTGTTCGGCTATCGCCCGGGCTCCGGCGCGAGCTCAGCCCCTCGCGCCAAGGCGCCTGTGCCCATCGGCGCGACGTTGGCATGGGCGGCGTCGGTGCTGATGATCATCTACCTGTTGATTGCTGGATTGGCGTTATATCGGCTGGCGGTGGATTCGACACCCGAATGTTTTCGAGAGCTTGGAAGGGCGTACTTATACCCGCGCTTCTGGTCGCAGGGACGCCTGGAGTGCATGCAGCTTGTCGCCCCTGAGCACTGGCTGTTCCGGCAATGAGTAGAGGTATCTCCGCAATGTTGTCGTCGCGGTCGGCATCTTCGCTGGTGATGGCAATCTGGATGCCGCCATGGGGTCAGACCCCTGACGGCGGCGATATAGCGAGTGAAGTACCCAGTGACAGGCCCGGTGGCTTGGCCGGGGTCCGACCCCATGGAGACCCTCTTTAAACGGCCGTCGTCCACCCGATGTTCTACCCCGACAGCACCGTGGGCGGCCACAGCGCGATCTGCGGCCATACGCTGATGATCAGCGCGGCCAGGCACATCAGCAGGAAGAAGGGGGCGGCGGCCAGTGCCACACGGCCGATACTTTCGCCGGTCAGGCCCTGAAGCACGAACAGGTTGAAGCCCACCGGCGGGGTGATCCAGGTTTGGGGTCAGACCCCTAAGTAAATTGAGGGGTCTGACCCCTAAGCTGGTCTAAAGGCTTGCCGCGACGGGTCTGCTGTCGGATCTCGTCGAGCAGTCCAGCGGGAAGGTCGGTATCGAAGAGGTGGCGATAGCGCTCGCAGCGATGTTCAGGTCGGCAGGCGAGGTCGTGATAGGCGGCGTGGGCAGCAAATGCACGTGATTGGTCATCAGCACATAGGCATGAATCTCAACCTCGCAGATATGGCGAACCTCATCGAGCATGGCGAGGTATTGCATGGCATCACGGCGATGAACGAAACAGGCGCCGCGGTTGTTGCCGCGATGGATCACGTGCACGGGCGTTTCGGGCAGCAGCAGCCTGTGGGGCGGGCCATGGCGCACCCTCCGATGCTATGGGGATGGCGCTCAGTATAGTGGCCTCAGCCCGCTTTGGGGTCAGACCCCTAAGCAGGCTGAGGGGTCTGACCCCAAATGGGGATTAGCCCGAGAGGGCGGCAGGCAGCCACAGGGCGATCTGCGGCCATACGCTGATGATCAGCGCGGCCAGGCACATCAGCAGGAAGAAGGGGGCGGCGGCCAGTGCCACACGGCCGATGCTTTCGCCGGTCAGGCCCTGAAGCACGAACAGGTTGAAGCCCACCGGTGGGGTGATCTGCCCCAGCTCCACCATGATCACTAGGAAGACGCCGAACCACAGCGGGTCATAGCCGGCCTGGATGATGATCGGCAGCGTGATCGGCAGGCTCATCACGGTGATCGAGATACCGTCCAGGAACAGGCCCAGCAGCACGTAGAACAGCGCCATGGCCAGCAGCAGGGCGATCGGCGAGAAGCCCTGCTGGGCGATCCAGCCGGCCAGATCGCTGGGCAGGTGCAGATAGCCCATGGCAGTCGAGAGCAGGGCGGCGGCCACCAGCAGGCTGCACACCATCACCGAGCTGATCAGGGCGCCGCGCAGGGCGTCCATGAACAGCGCCACCGTCAGCTGGCGTTCCCACAGCAGCAGCGCCAGGGTGGCGGCGCAGCCGACCGCGGCGGCCTCGGAAGGGGTCGCGATGCCGGTGTAGATGGCGCCCAGCACGATCACGATCAGCCCCAGTACCGGCGACAGGTCGCGCAGCGCCTGGAGCACGCCGCTGCCGCTGTCCTCGGCCCTGGGAGCCAGGCTCGGGTTGAGCAGACAGCGCAGCCCCACGTAGCCGACATACAGCACGGCGATCACCAGCCCCGGCAGCACCCCGGCCATGAACAGCTTGCTGATCGAGACCTCAGCCTGCACGCCGTAGACGATCATCACGATCGACGGCGGGATCAACAGCCCCAGGCTGCCGGCGCCGGCCAGCGAGCCGATCGACAAGTCGCGGTCGTACCGACGCTGCTCGAGCTCGCGGGTTGTGATCTTGCCGATGGTCGCCGTGGTGGCGGCGCTGGAACCGCTGACGGCGGCGAACAGCGTGCAGCCGAGCACGTTGGTGTGCAGTATGCCACCGGGCAGGCGACGGGTGAGCGGTGTCAGGCCGCGGAACAGCCGCTCGGAGATGTTGGAGCGGAAGATCAGCTCGCCCATCAGGATGAACAGCGGGATCGCCGAGAGCTCCCAGCTGTTGGCGGCGCGGAACAGGATCTTGGACAGGATCAGGCCGATGCGGTTGGCATCGAAGTCGCCGAGCCCCCATAGCGAGAGCATGGCAACGATGGTCAGGCCGGCGAACACCCAGCTGCCCAGCGCGAGCACGACGAGCAGCAGGCCGATGACGCCGGCCCCGACGAATAGCGTTTCCATTCAGAGGTCTCCGCCGTCGAAGGCGTGGCGCTGCACCAGGATGCGCAGCGAACGGATGACGAGCACCAGACACAGCAGGTAGAGACCGACCAGCACCGTGCCCTGGGGAATCCACAGCGGGGTCTGCGCCAGGGTCTCGCTGACGATGCCGCGCTGGAAGCTGCGCTGCACGGCGATGGTCCAGTAGTGGGCCAGCCAGCCGAAGGCCAGCAGGGCCGAGACGCTGGCGAACAGCTCCAGCGGCCAGCGCCAGGCCTGGGGCAGCCGCTTGAGCACCAGCGCCACGCGGATCAGCCCGCCCTTTTCCAGGGCGTAGGGCAGGCCGAGGAAGGTCATCGCCGCCACGGCATAGCCGATGTACTCGTCGAGGATGAAGGTGGAGCGTCCGAACAGGCGCAGGCCGATCTCGAGCAGGATGTGGCCGAGCATGTAGACCACCAGCAGCATGGCCAGGCCGGCTCCCAGCGCCGCGAGGGCGCTGATCAGCCGGCCAAGGGCATCCACCAGCAGGGCGGCGACGCTGGGAAACGCGGCGCCGTCACGACGATGCTGTGAACTCATTGGGCGGTCTCTTCGTCGCTCTCCTGGCCGTCGTTCCCCTTATGAAATTCCTCGAGGATGCGTCTGGCACGCTCGCCGGTGCTCTCGACCCAGTCGTCGACCACCGGCTGTGCGGCCTCGGCGAGGGCGGCCTGGAACTCGGCCGGTACCGGATCGTGAATGTCGATGCCGTGCTCCTCGAGCTGGGCATAGTTCTCGGCCACGCGCTGCTTCACCACTTCCCAGTTGTGGGCGTCGGTTTCCTCGGCGGCCTGGAGTACGGCCTGCTGTTCTTCCTCGCTCAGCGATTCGAAGGCGTCGCGGTTCATGTGCACCATGTTGAGCGGTACGGCGTACTGGATCGCGCTGAAGTCGCTCAGGTGCTCCCAGAAGCTGCCGTTGGCGCCGGCCTCGGCGGAGGTGAGGACCGCCTCGATGCCGCCGGTGGCGAGCTGGGGCACCACGTCGGCCCAGGAGAGCTTCACCGGCGATGCGCCGGCGCTGACCAGGGTGGCGGTGCCGTTGCGGTCATAGCTGCGGATCTTGAGGCCTTCGAGCGCCTCCATGCTGGTGATGGGCTCCTCGGCCCAGATGCCGCTCGCCGGCCAGGGCGAGGCGTAGAGCAGGATCTGGTCGTTATCCTCGAACACCTTGGCGTATTCCGGGCGGGCGATCTCGTAGAGTCGATGGGCCGCTTCGACGTCGTCGGCCAGGAAGGGCAGCGAGGACAGCAGGAAGATGGGGTCGATGCCGCCCAGCGTGCCGGAGAGGCTGTCGGCGATCTGCACGGCGTTGTCGGCCACGGCGTAGAAGTGATCGCCGGAGCGGAAGCCCAGCGCGCCCCCGGTGTGCAAGGTGATGTCGACCTCGCCGTCGGTCAGGGTCTCGACGCGGTCGATGAACCAGGCATCGCCCTCGGCGTGGATCGAGCTGGCGTTGTATTCGTTGGAGAAGTCCATGTCGGCAGCTTGGGCCGGCACTGAGGCGGCGAGGCCCAGGGCCAGCAGCGGCGCGGCGAGGCGAGACGAGCGGGCACCCTGCGGGCGTTTCGGGGAGACGGCCATCGATGCATCCTTATGTGTTTGTAATCATTGGCTCTGACAGCATCCAGAATCCGGCCGTGAAGGGGCGGTGCGTTTGCGACCTGTGCGGTTCCGATTGCGGCACGCGGGCAGGGGCTAGCCGTCACGCCGGATCGTTCGAATCAGGCGATAGCCACGAGAAAGACGGTGATGATGCGCACTGGGCAGAGCGGAGGATGATCGGTAACACGCAGGCGGTGGCGCGCTCACGGATGCGAGGAGGAGGCCGGGAAGGAAGCGCTGCGAGACGTGTGGCTGGAGAGAATCGACAAGGCCGGTCTTGTTGTTGGAGGAGGCCTTGAATACAAGAGGTGTTGTCCTTGTTGTCGCGCCGTTGGCTTGTTGTCGTTCGAATGGCCGCCCTTGGACGGCCATTCGAACTGGAGCCGGCGAGTTCAACTGGTCCCTATGGGGCCTTTTTTTGTGTCTGTTCGCCGAGAATGATGGAGGGCTGGCGGGCATCGAACAACGCGACCTTAGTGGTAGGGCAAGGACCAGGGCGCTGAGCCCTGGCTGATGGGGCTCGTTCGGCATCTTCGTTCGGACTGTGGCACCATGGTGGCCGGGAGATAGGCACAGGGCGCCTGATGAAGAGGGAGATAGCGACATGCAGGACGTGATTCAGGCGTTTCACGATATTCAGCCCGACCCGGCCGATCCGGCCCAGGCGGTGAGCTTTGGCACGTCCGGCCATCGCGGGCGTTCTCTGGTGGGCTCCTTCAACCGGGCTCACATCCTGGCGGTGGTCCAGGCCACGGCCGACTATCGCCGCCAGGCCGGCATCACCGGCCCGCTGTATCTGGGCCGTGACAGCCACGCGCTGTCGCGCCCGGCCTGGGAGACGGCGCTGCAGGTGCTGATCGCCAACGGCGTGGAGGTGCGCATCGAGCGCGACGGCGAGCTGACTGCCACCCCGGTGGTGAGCCGGGCGATCCTGGCTCACAACGCCGAGGCCGATGCCGCCCCGGCCGATGGCTTGATCGTCACGCCGTCGCACAATCCGCCCGAAGACGGTGGCATCAAGTACAACCCGCCCCATGGCGGCCCCGCTGAAGGCGACGTGACCGGCTGGATCGAGCGTCGCGCCAATGAGCTCCTCGCCCAGGGCCTGGAGGGCGTGGCCGAGGTCACCCTGGAAGAGGCCCTGACGCGGGCGGTGCACCACGACATGGTGGGCGAGTACGTCGATGGCCTGGCCTCGGTGGTGGATCTGGACGCGATCAAGAACGCCGGCCTCACGCTGGCCGTCGACCCCATGGGCGGCACCGCGCTGCCGGTGTGGCAGGCCATCGTCGAACGCCACGGCCTCGCCCTCGAGGTGGTCAACACCGAGGTCGACGAAAGCTTCGCCTTCATGCCGACGGACCATGACGGCAAGATCCGCATGGACTGCTCGAGCCCGGCCGCCATGGCCAACCTGCTGGCGATGAAGGAAAGCTTCGACCTGGCCTTCGGCAACGACCCGGATGCCGACCGCCACGGCATCGTCGACGCCGCGGGACTGATGAACCCGAACCACTACCTGGCGGTCGCCATCGACTACCTGCTGACGCATCGCTCCGGCTGGGACGAGACGTTGAAGGTCGGCAAGACGCTGGTGTCGTCGTCGATCATCGATCGCGTGGTGACGGCGCGAGGCCGCGAGCTGCACGAGGTGCCGGTGGGCTTCAAGTGGTTCGTCGATGGCCTCCAGCGGGGCTGGTTGGCCTTCGGTGGAGAGGAGAGCGCCGGGGCGAGCTTCCTGACCCTCGATGGCCGGCCCTGGTCGACCGACAAGGATGGCATCCTGCTGTGCCTGCTGGCCGCCGAGCTGATGGCCGTGACCGGTAAGCGCCCCAGCGAGGCCTATCGCGAGCTGACCGAGCGCCACGGAGCGCCTCACTACCGCCGCGTCGATACCGCCTGCACGCCCGGGCAGCAGCGGGCGTTCAAGCGCCTGGAGCCATCGAGCCTTGCGGTGACCACCCTGGCGGGAGACCGGGTCGAGCGCATGCTGGTCAATGCGCCCGGCAACGATGCGCCGATCGGCGGGCTCAAGGTGGAAACCGCGAACGGCTGGTTCGCCGCGCGCCCCAGCGGCACCGAACCGCTCTACAAGGTCTATGCCGAAAGCTTTCGCGGCGAGGCCCATCTGCAGGCCCTGATCGAAGAGGCCCAGACCATGCTGGACGCCGCGCTGTAGCGACGGGCGCCAGCAAATGGGGGTCAGACCCCTAAGGGGATTGAGGGGTCTGACCCCCTAAATTGCCCCAGGGGCTTGCCGCGACGGGTCTGCTGTCGGATCTCGTCGAGCAGTCCAACGGGTAGGTCGGTATCGAAGAGGTGACGATAGCGCTCGGAGCGATGCTCAGGTCGGCAGGCGAGGTCGTTATAGGCGTCGTGGGCGGTGATCAGCGGGTCGTGTCGGTCGAGGGCGTTGGCGGCATAGCTCGACCAGCGGTAATCGGCCGGGTGAGACACCATGCCTGCTCGCACCGGGTTCAACTCGATGTAGCGGTAGCAGGCGAAGAGGTAGCGGGTCTCGGTCACCAGGCTGGAACGGTAACGCCCCTCGAACAGGCCGCCAGTGCGCCTGTGGCGGCGATTGAAGTACTGGGCATAGCGCTGACCGAGTCCTTTCATCATGGTGCTGATGCCATCGGGCTCACCGCGTGGCGTGGCCAGCAAATGCACGTGATTGGTCATCAGCACATAGGCATGAATCTCAACCTCGCAGATCTGGCGGGCCTCATCGAGCATGGCGAGGTATTGCATGGCATCACGGCGATGAACGAAGCAGGCGCCGCGGTTGTTGCCGCGCTGGACCAGATGCACTGCTGTCTCGGGCAGCAACAAACGGGTCGGGCGAGCCATGATGTGTCTTCCGGTTCCTTGGGATGGCGCTCAGTATAGTTCACTCAGCCTGCTTGGGGGTCAGACCCCTAAGCAGACTGAGGGGTCTGACCCCAAGGGGAGATTAGTCCCAGGTTGCTTCGTACTCTTCCCAGTAGCGGCCGAGGTCGCGTTCCTCGGTGATGGGATAGAGGGCGTGGCGGCGGTTGAGGCGGGCGCCGCCGTCGCGGGTGAGCGGCTGCCAGGCGATGGTGGCGCTGCTGCGGCTGGAGCGCACGAAGAAGGCATCCAGCGGTACGGTAATGTAGAAGGCCTTGTCGAAGCTGCCCTCGCCGAAGTCGTCGCCGGCGTCGGTGAAGGTGGCCCAGGCGCCGATACGTGTGCCGTTGTCGAACTCGCGGGACAAGTCGATGGTGGTGCCATAGTCGCCTGCCAGATACCGGCCCACGCTGAGCTTGGCGAGGATATCTTCGTAGCCGGTGTCGACGTAGGCGGTGGCGTGTCCGGTCCAGGTCTCGTAGTCGCGCAGGCCGAACTGCTGGTCGAAGTCGCGCTGGCGGACCCAGTTGAGATCCAGGCCCACGGCCCAGTCGGCGTCGAAGGGGCGATAGAGCACCTCGCCGCCGGCGCCGGCATACATCATCTCCAGCAGGCCGCCGTAGCCCATGGCGTAGAGATCGTCGCCGAGCTTCGCGGTGCGGGTGTATTGCAGGTTGCCGATACCCAGATCGGCTTCGGCGAGGTAGTCGCCGATGTAGGTGCGTACGCGCGGCAGGTCGGAGTCGGCGATGTACTCGTACTTGTCGAGGTTGTCGGCCAGGGTGCCGGTCACGCTGCCCGAGAACCAGCCGTTGCGGTCGGTGGCGTATTCGCCCGAGGCGTAGGCGGAGAGGCGGTAGAGATAGCCGTCAGGGCCGCCGAAGTTCTGTTCGATGGAGGGGCCGATGCGCCAGGAGGCACGTTGGGCATCGCCCTGGTAGATCGAGTCGCCCGCTGGCTCCTCCAGCCGCGCATGGGAATAGACTCCATAGCGATAGGGGGTATCATGCGAGGCGCTCCCGGCGGCGGCCTCGAAAGCGTCACGATCGTGCACGTCCTCGCGCAGGGCCAGGCCGCGACGCTGCCAGCGGTAGCGGAAGGTGTCGACGCCGTCATCGGCCTTGGCGCTGAGGATGCGGTTGGCACGGCCCTCGCTCTGTGAGAGGGCACGATAGGTCGTGGGCTCGCCGATGACCGTCAGCGTATCGTCGTGGCGGTGGATCTCGTCGACGCGAATGCCGGCATTGCGTTGCAGCGACTCGGCGGTGGAGGCCCAGTCAGGGTCGGCCGGGGCGTTCATGGCGCGGGGCGGCGGGTCGCGCTTGACCTGGGACAGCCCCGCCAGGTTGGTGGAGAAGCTCAGCCCGACCATGGCCGTATTGCCGCGTTCCCAGCCGCTGCGCAGCTCGATGTTATCGCTGAGCCGCAGACGTGCACCGACGTTGAACCGAGAGTCTTGGGCCTGGTCGTTGTCCTGTGGCTCGTCGGTGTAATCGTTGCCTTCGTATTCGAGCTGAAGAATCAGCGGATCCCAGGGCGTCTGGTATTCGACGCCGCCGAACACCGCCATGGAGCCTCGGAACAGCTGGTCCAGGGCGAACTCGCCGCCTTGGTCACCGCCGGCATCGCCAGGTCGCTCATCGAAGCGCTGATCGAGCCAGCCGAGGGGAGAATCGACGTCGCTGGCGTTGCCCAGATAGCCCCAGCCCAGACCGAGGCTGAAATCGAGAGAGTTCCAGCGCTTGCTGGCGACCAGATATTCGGCCCCGAACAGGGTGGTGCCACCGGCATCGCGAAGGCCCAGGGCCAGCTCGGGCCAATAGCGGCTCTCCTGATGTAGGCGAAATTTGGCATCGATGCCCTTGTCCAGGTTGTTCCTGTCTCCGTCCGACGCGGCATACTCGCGATTTTCCACCGAGACATAGCGAAACCCGACTTCCATCCAGTCGAGCGGCTGGATGAATACGCTGTAGCGGCGATAAGGTGCCGTTCGGCTCCAGCTCGCGGCGAAGTTGCCCACCTCGTTCATCCGCGCGCTTGGCGTCTGCATAAGACCCACACCGCCGAAATCGCTCTGGCCGGTGCCCGGGCCTTGGGCCACGGCGGTATGAGAAACAAGCAGCAGTGGGGTCAGACCCCAAAGGGAATTGAGGGGTCTGACCCCAAAGATCAGTTTGGCCATAGGGTGCAGTCGTCGCCGGGCAGTCGGGTGGCCAGGAAGGCGGCCAGTTCACGGTTGATGAGTCGAGCCTCCAGGGAGTGCTCGGGGAGTTGCGCCACGATTCTTGCCCCCGGGGCCAGGGCCGCGTTCTGACGGTTCCAGGCGGCGACGCCGAGGATGCGCGTCTCGCCGCGTGGCGAGACAAGGCTGATCGTGTCCAGGCTGCGTGTGTCGGCGGCCGGCAGTTGATCGAGCAGGCTGCTGACGGTCAGGCCGGGGCGCCATGCGATGCGCTTTACGCCAGCCAGGGTCCAGGCCTCCACCCATTCCGGTGGGCGGCAGGTGCCGAAGGTCGCGATGTCGGCCATCGGCGGATTGCGGCGCAGCGCTCCGGCCAGCGTGAGCAGACCCAGCGGCTCGGCGCTGCGGGCGGGCTTGGCGGGCATGTCGCGCAGTTGCTGTGCCCAGCGTGCCAGCGTGTCGGGCAGCTGCCGTTGTCCCCCGGCCGCCAGTACCGGCCCGAGGCCATCGATCTCGGCGATCAGGCGGGCGCGCTGGTCGGCCATTTCCGCAGCATCGTCCTGGCGTAGCGCAAAGCTGTAGGCCCAGTCGAACGGCGGCTGCTCTGTGGTCTGGCGCTCCTGCTGCCAGCTCAGCCAGGCATCGACCAGCGTCACAGGCGCTTCGGACTGCGCCATCGCGAATGTCGCCGATGTCAGTGAGGCGCCGAGCAGGACGGTGCAGAGGAACGGTTTCAATAGGGTTTGCATGCTGCGGGTCATGTCGGTCTTACCACCAGTGTCGCGCGACGCGCCATGCGACGTCCGGAGCATCCGGCCAGGGCGTCTCGGTGGCGGCCCAGAGGCGTTGCGTCTCGGGGTCGCGCCAGTAGGTTGCGCTTGTGGTGTCGCCAGTCGTCCAGTGCCATTCGATATGGCAGGGTTCGAGGCGACGTTCCCCCAGCGGCAGAGCGGTGAGTCGTGCCGGTTCGCAGTGGAGCCTGCCGCTGGCCTGGTAGCGCTGCATGTCCCCGGCGGCATCCTCGACATGGCGAGTCAGCGTGACCGTGGTCTGGGGTGTCTGCTGCCAAGGCGCAGTGGGCTGGTAGGTCGAACCGAGCAGCCGGGTATTCGGGCCCTGGAAGGCATGCAAGCCGCCATCCGAGAGTTCGAGGATGACGCCTTCTCGCGCCGGCCAGTAAGTCATGTCGCCGGCCTGGGTGCCGAGCACCAGCAGCCCCTCAATATCGCCGATCGATGCATCGAGCGAGGCGTAAGGGAGCGCTTGTGCTTCGGCCTGGATATCCCCTCCGAAGAGGATCGCGCTGAGCGAGGCGCCGAGGGGTGTCGAGCCGGAACTGGCGCAGCCGCTCATCAGAACGGCCATTGCCACACAGCACGAGGCCGCCCGTAGGCGGCCTCGTGATCGGCCCTGTGCCTTGAGGTGGCTCATGGCGTTTAGTTGGTGCCGGTAGTGCCGGTGGTGCCGGTCGTTCCGCTGCTGTCGCCATCGCCGCCGCTGGAGGCGGCCGCGACGCCGGCGCCCACTGCTACGGTACCAGCCACGGCCAGACCGGTGAGGGCGGCGGTGGAGAGCCCGGTTGCCGCGGCCAGGCCGCCGGCGGCAGCGCCACCAGCGGCCGCGCCTGCACCAGCACCGGCCGCGCCAGCGGCACCAGTGCTTGCTCCGGCACCTGCCCCTGCTCCGGCGCCGGCTCCACCAGAGCCCGCTCCCGCAGCGCCAGCGCCGGTTTCACTCTGAGCCATGGCCAGCGGAGACGCCGCCATACCAGCGATGGCGAGGTAGGCCAGTCCTTTCTTGAGCATCCTGAAATCTCCCTTGCGTGAGTGTGCGTGCTGCCTTTAATGGGACATGCTAATGCTTTTGCCGGCTGTAGGGTAGACGTTGTCGTGCCTTTAACAGCGACGTTAATGCGTTTTCTTGAAGCTTTGGTGTCAGTTTTTCATGAAGATATAAGC
This sequence comes from Halomonas sp. HG01, assembly GCF_000968715.2. Taxonomy (NCBI): domain Bacteria; kingdom Pseudomonadati; phylum Pseudomonadota; class Gammaproteobacteria; order Oceanospirillales; family Halomonadaceae; genus Halomonas; species Halomonas sp. HG01. Next base: position 1,481,511 of record NZ_CP022134.1, read on the forward strand.
AGAAAAACTATTTGTAGGATATTTCTTACGCAAAGAGTCGGTGTTCTCGGAAGGTCTTGGAACCAGGGGGTTGGAAGGCTGGTGATGTCATAGCGGGGTCATGTATGATCCGCAAGCTTTTCATTTTGAAAACACTGAAAATGAAATTTTGGCACGTTGCCAATCGATGACAGGCCTCGGGGATGCGCCATGACACCTCGGGGCGGTAGCGTGCCCCGACGATAAACCAGTCCTTCTTTATACAGGCAGTCCTGCATGCGTCATTCAACGCCTCTCAAACTTCTTGTCAGCCTGCTTGGTACCGTCTGGCTCTCGGGGTGTGCCTTTGCTCCAGGCAGCCATTTCGACGCCGACGTGCAGAGCGCGCCCGTCGACGACCTCGTCGACGTGGAGCCCATCACGCTGGGGCTGATCTCCAGTCAGCAGGAGTTGCCGCAGGATCAGGCCTTGAAGCGCATGAGCGATGCCCAGCGCGATGCGCTGGATGCCTACGACTACCGCATCGGCAAAGGCGATGTGCTGAGCATTATCGTGTACGACCATCCCGAACTGACGATCCCCGCCGGTAGCGAGCGCAGTGCCGCCGAATCGGGCAACACCGTTCAGCCGGACGGCTCGATCTACTATCCCTACATCGGCGAGGTGGCCGTCGAAGGCAAGACGGTGTCGGAAGTCCGTCAGACGATTTCCGCTCAGCTGGCGGAATTCATCGCCGCGCCCCAGGTGGAAGTCCGCATCGCGGCCTACAACTCGCAGGACGTGCTGGTGAGTGGTGAAGTGGGGGAGCCTGGGCGCCTGCCGATCACCAATGTGCCGATGACGGTGCTGGATGCGCTGAGCATGAGCGGTGGGCTGGGTCCTCGCGCCAACTGGCGAGGCGTGCAGCTGACGCGTGATGGCGAGACTCGAACGCTCGATGTCTATGACATGCTCCATGATGGCAACCTGGCCAACGACATCCTGCTCGAGGACGAAGACGTGCTGCACGTGCCGGACCTCGGCAATCAGCAGGTGTTCGTGATGGGCGAAGTGGGCGAGCCCCAGGCGCTGCCCATGGGGCGCTCGCGGATGACGCTGACCGAAGCGCTCAGCCGTGCCGGCAGCTTCAACGAGGCCCAGGCCGATGCCAGCGGTATCTTCGTGTTTCGTCGCAACGTCCAGCGTGAGGACAAGCTGGCGACCGTCTACCAGCTGGATGCCCGCAATGCGGCGGCCATGGTGCTCGGCACCCAGTTCCGGCTGGAGCCCTCCGATGTGGTCTACGTGACGACCAATGCGCTGGGCCGTTGGAACCGTACCGTCAACCAGCTGCTGCCCACGGTGACCGCTCTTTATCAGGTGACGCGCACGGCGCGTGATGCCAACGACCTGCGGGATGATTTCTGATGTTCCAGCACCTGCTCGTCGTCTGCACCGGCAATATCTGCCGCAGCCCGGTAGGCGAAGCCATGCTCAAGGCCCGGCTGCCGGGCCGGCACATCGAATCCGCCGGCCTGGGCGCCCTGGTGGGCCAGGGCGTGGAGACCACAGCGAAAGAGCTCGCCGAAGCCGACGGCCTGAACGTCGAGGCCCATCAGGCCCGCCAGATCACCCAGGAGATGCTGCAGCGCGCCGACCTCATCCTGGTGATGAGCGAAGGCCAGCGCCGCGCCATCGGCGAGATGGCGCCCGCCGCCCTGGGCAAGACGATGCTGATCGGCCGCTGGCTCGACGGTGGCAAGGGTCTCGAGATTCCCGACCCCTACCGCAAGAGTCGCGAGGCCTTCGAACACGTGCATCAGATGTTGAAAGACGCCACTGAGGCCTGGGTGGCCAAGGTCTGAGCGGCCAAGGCGCCAGGCAGCCAAGCAGCCAAGCAGCCAAGCAGCCAAGCAGCCAAGCAGCCAAGCAGCCAAGCGGCCAAGCAGCCAAGCAGCCAAGCAGCCAAGCAGCCAAGCAGCCAAGCAGCCAAGCAGCCAAGCAGCCAAGCAGCCAAGCAGCCAAGCGGCCAAGCGGCCAAGCAGCCAAGCAGCCAAGCAGCCAAGCAGCCAAGCAGCCAAGCAGCCAAGCAGCCAAGCAGCCAAGCAGCCAAGCAGCCAAGCAGCCAAGCAGCCAAGCGGCCAAGCGGCCAAGCGGCCAAGCAGCCAGCGGCCGTGCGCTGAACACGAGTGGCCAAGTGACGAGTGGTCCGGCGGATGAGAGCGTTAGCGCCGCATCTTGGCCATCAGGCCGTAGAGCATTCTGGAAATATCTCGTGTTTCCTCGGCCCATTGCTGGCCAAGAGTTCTGTCTATATAACCGATCTGAATACCGATATAGATTTGAGCTCTGAGTTCAGCACATGATCCCTTGGCGTAGCTCAGAAACTTGACGCGATCACGATCGCTGTCTCTTTCATAGCCTTCGGCGATGTTGCTGACAATAGATAGGGCGGATCTTGTGATTTGATCCTTGAATCCGAAGTCACGCGATTTATCAAACTGTTGATAAACTTCCACGCAAAGCTTGGCAGATCGCTTCCAGACCAATAAATCCTCAAATTTCATTTTTGCCAATCCGATGGCGCCATTGAGCCTTCAAGATAGCACTTGCTAGCTTGGCGGCTTGGCGCTTGTAGCTTGGCGCGCGATGCAAAGTACCCAATATGACTGACTCCCACCTGAACTCTTCGCAAGCCCGATCGTCTGCTTCCGGGGCCGACGACGAAATCGATCTGGGCCGGCTGTTCGGCCTGCTGCTCGACCACAAGTGGTGGATCATCGGTATCACCACCGCGTTCGCCATCATGGGCGTGGCCTATGCGCTGCTGGCGACGCCGGTGTATCGTGCCGATGCCCTGGTGCAGGTCGAGAAGAAGGCCGGCATGAGCAATCCCCTCGAAGACGTGAAGTCGATCCTCGGCGAGCAGCCGTCGTCGGACACCGAAGTGGGCATCCTGCGTTCGCGCATGGTGCTCGGGCGTGCCATCGACCAGCAGCAGCTCACACTCCAGGTGATTCCGGAGCGGCTTCCCGTGGTGGGCGATTTCCTGGTGCGCCATGGCGTCGAGCGCCCCGGTTTCGCCGAGGCCAGCGTGTGGGCGAATGAGCAGATCAATGTCAGTCACTTCCAGGTGGCGTCGGACTTCATCGGCGAGCCGTTCGAGCTGACCGTGCTCGGCGATGAGCGCTATCGGCTGAGCCTGGAGGGTCGCTCGCTGGGTGAGGGGCGGACCGGCGTCGACGAGGCCTTCCTCGACGGGGCGGTCAACCTGCGTATCGCCGAGCTGCAGGCCGGGGAGGGCGCCACCTTCACCCTGAAGAAGTCTTCACGGCTGGCGGTGATCAACGATCTGCGCGCTCGCTTCAGCGTCAGTCAGCAAGGCCAGGACAGCGGCCTGCTGAACCTGTCGCTGAGCGATACCGATCCCCAGCGTGCCACGCGCGTACTGGATGCCATCGGCGAGGTCTATCTGACCCAGAACATTCAGCGCCAGGCGGCCGAGGCCGAGAAGAGCCTCGCGTTCCTGGAGCAGCAGGCACCGCAGGTGCGCGAGCAGCTCCGCGAGGCGGAAGATCACCTCAACCAATACCGCACCGAACGCGACAGCGTCGACCTGTCGCTCGAGACCCAGTCGATCCTCGAGCGCATCGTGGACCTCGAGAAGCAGCTGAACGAGCTTTCGTTCACCGAGGCGGAAATCTCGCGGCGTTTCACCACCAGCCACCCGACCTACCAGGCCCTGCTCGAGAAGAAGCGGCAGCTGCAGAACGAGCGTGACCAGCTCGAGGAGCGGGTGAAAACGCTGCCCGAGACCCAGCAGCAGGTGCTGCGGATGAGTCGCGACGTGCAGGTCAACCAGGAGGTGTATGTCCAGCTGCTCAACAAGATCCAGGAGATGAAGATCGCCCGGGCCAGCACCGTCGGCAACGTGCGCATCCTGGACGACGCGGCGGTACAGCCGGCGCCGGTCGAGCCCAAGAAGCCGCTGATCGTGGTGCTGGCCACGCTGCTGGGTGGCATGCTCGCGGTGGGGCTGGTGCTGGTGCGCGGGCTGCTGCGCCGCGGCGTGGAATCGCCCGAGCAGATCGAGGACGCCGGCCTTCCCGTCTACGCCACGGTGCCGCTCTCCGACGAGCAGAGCAAGCTGGTCAAGCGCGTCAAGCGTCGCAACGACAAGCAAGGCCAGAACATCAGCACCGGCATTCTGGCCGAACGGGCACCGGCGGACACCGCCATCGAGGCGATACGCGGCCTGCGTACCAGCCTGCACTTCGCGATGCTGGAGGCCGGCAACAACCTGCTGGCCATCACCGGCCCGAGCCCGGGCATCGGCAAGAGCTTCGTTTCCATCAACCTGGCGGCGGTGTGCGCCCAGGCCGGGCAGAAGGTGCTGGTGGTCGACGCCGACATGCGCAAGGGCCACGTTCACCATGCCTTCGGCGGCCGCAGCGACGGCGGCCTCTCCGAGCTGCTCTCCGGCAAGGCCGCGCTGGCCGAGGTGATCCGCCCCGGCGGCATCGAGGGTCTCGACTACCTGTCCCGCGGCAGCGCCCCGCCCAACCCCTCCGAGCTGCTGATGCAGGAGCGTTTCAGCCAGTTCCTGGCCGACATTCGCGAGCGCTACGACCTGGTGGTCATCGACACGCCGCCGATCCTGGCCGTGACCGACGCCGCGGTGATCGGCAAGCAGTGCGGCACCACTCTGATGGTCACGCGCTTTCAGATGAACCCGGTGAAGGAGCTGGAGATCGCCCGGCGGCGCCTGGAAACCACCGGCGTGCCGGTCAAGGGCGCCATCCTCAACGCGATGGAACGCAAGGCTGCCACCAGCTATGGCTACGGCTACTACAACTACAGCTACCGTTGAGGGGTGTGGCCGGGAAGTGCACGCTGTGGCTTTTGATGTATAATTCGGCGTTTCAATAACTTACTAAACATAACTAGGGCATGGGGACGCGTCCGACCGGAACCCCGGGGCGGTAGCGTGCCCGCGAGATGCCCAGCGACCGATGACGCCGAGACGAAATGACGCCAATGCCTGCCTCCCAAGACCCTCAGTCCCCACCGCCTCACGCCGACGACGAAATCTCACTGATCGACCTCGCCAAGCTGCTGGTGCGCCGCTGGAAGGCCATGGTCGGCATCTTCAGCGTGGTGGTGCTGATGGCCCTGGCCTACGCCCTGATGCAGCCTTCCAGCTATACCTACACCTCCATCTATCAGGTGGCGGAGAGTGGCACGGGCGAGCCGCTGGAAACGCCGGCGGCCCTGGTGGCGCGCACCCAGAACCTCTACCTCGGCCCGGCAACGCGTGAGCTGATGGCGGCCGAAGGCGTGGAATCCCTGGGCTTCGACACGCGTGTCTCCAATCCCGACGATACCGAGATCGTCAAGCTTTCCAGCACCGCGCCGGAGGTCCTGGCCGAGCGCGTCGAGGCGCATCACCGGCTGCTGCTCGACAGGCTGGAAGAAGGGCAGCAGGCGCGAGTGGAGCGCCATCGCCAGGCGTTGGAACGCCAGCTCGCCGGCGTCGAGAACACGCTCGAGCACAGCGGCGAAGGCGCCTCGGAGCGTATCGCCAGCACTCTGTCGCGCAAGTTCGAACTCCAGGCCGAACTGGAAGGGCTGATGGCCGGTGAAACCGCCCAGGCGGCCGTGCAGAGCCTCGAGCAACAAGGCACCAGCCGCGCCCTGATCCTCGCCCTCGGCGTGGTACTCGGCGGCATGCTCGCGGTGATGGGCGTCTTCCTGCTGCACTTCGTCAGCCTGGTACGCCAAAGCCTCCACGAAGACGGCTAACTTCCAGGCCAGCCAAAAGCCACAGGCCACGTCACGACGCGGCACCCAGGCCAGCCAAAGGCAAAGGCCAGCCAAAAGCCACGGGCCACGTCACGACGCGGCACCCAGGCCAGCCAAAGGCAAAGGCCAGCCAAAAGCCACAGGGTCAGACCCCGGTTGCCCCCGGTGACGCGCGAAGGCCCGATCCCCCTCGGCGTCACCGCACCCGGGGTCTGACCCGTCACGACGCGCCACCCAGGCAAGCCAAGAGGCCAGGGCACCCAGGCAAGCAACAAAGCCACAGGGTCAGACCCCGGCGGTCCCCGGTGACACGCGAAGGCCCGGTCACCCTCGGCGCCACCGCACCCGGGGTCTGACCCGTCACGAAGCAGCACCCAGGCACGCCAAAGGCAAAGGCCAGCCAATAGCCACAGGGTCAGACCCCGGCGGCCCCCGGTGACACGCGAAGGCCCGGTCACCCTCGGCGCCATCGCACCCGGGGTCTGACCCGTCCCGAAGCCGGCACCCAGGCCAGACCAAAGGCAAAGGCTAGCCACAAAGCCACAGGGTCAGACCCCGGCTGCCCCCGGTGAGACGCGACTGCCCGATCCCACTCGGCGCCACCGCACCCGGGGTCTGACCCGTCCCGAAGCTGGCACCCAAGTAAGCCAAAGGCAAAGGCCAGCCACGAAGCCACAGGGTCAGACCCCGGTTGCCCCCGGTGACACGCGAAGGCCCGATCCCCCTCGGCGCCACCGTACCCGGGGTCTGACCCGTCCCGAAGGCGGCACCCAGGCAGCCAAAGGCAAAGGCTAGCCAAAAGCCACAGGGTCAGACCCCGGCTGCCCCGGTGAAACGCGAAGGCCCGATCCCCCTCGGCGCCACCGCATCCGGGGTCTGACCCGTCCCGAAGGCGGCACCCAGGCCAGCCAAAGGCAAAGGCCAGCCAAAAGCCACAGGGTCAGACCCCGGTTGCCCCCGGTGAAACGCGAAAGCCCGATCCCCCTCGGCGCCACCGCACCCGGGGTCTGACCCGTCACGAAGCAGCACCCAGGCAAGCCAAAGGCAAAGGCCAGCCACAAAGCCACAGGGTCAGACCCCGGTTGCCCCCGGTGAAACGCGAAGGCCCGATCCCCCTCGGTGCCACCGCACCCGGGGTCTGACCCGTCCCGAAGCCGGCACCCAACCAGCCTAAAGGCCGGGGCACCCAGACAACCCAAGAGGCCCGGTCATGGACGACTACCCTCGACTCCACCACCACGGCGCCGCCTCGGGCGTTACCGGCAGCTGCCACCGCCTGCAGATCGCCCCGGACCGCGCCCTGCTGGTCGACTGCGGCCTCTTCCAAGGCCAGGATGCCGAGCATCGCGACAGCCTAGAACAGCACCGGGTGCGCTTCCCGGTCGATGACCTGCTGGCTCTGGTGGCCACCCATGTGCATATCGATCACATCGGCCGGCTGCCCTACCTGCTGGCGGCGGGCTACCAGGGTCCCATCCTTTGCTCGGTGCCCTCGGCCAGGCTGCTGCCGCTGGTGATCGAGGATGCCCTCAAGATCGGCTTCACCCGTGATCGTGCCTTGATCGAACGCTTCCTCGAGGAAGTAACGCAGCGCCTGGTGCCGCTCGACTACAAGACCTGGCATACCGTCCTCGATGACGAGCGCCACCGCCTGCGGGTCAAGCTGCAGCGGGCCGGGCATATCCTCGGCTCCGCCTATGTGGAAGTGGAAAGCCTCGACAAGGCCCATGGCCAGCCGCATCGCACCGTCTTTTCCGGCGACCTCGGCGCGCCCCATGCACCGCTGCTGCCGGCGCCGCGCTCGCCCTGGCGTGCCGATACCCTGGTGCTGGAGAGCACCTACGGCGATCGCCGCCACGAGGACCGCCGGCACCGCCAGGCCCGGCTGAAGGCGGCCATCGACCGCGCCCTGGAAAACGGCGGCACGGTGATCGTGCCGGCCTTCAGCATCGGCCGCACTCAGGAACTGCTCTACGAGCTGGAAGGGCTGATTCACCGCGGCGCCGCCGGCCCCTGGCACGACCTGGAGATCATCGTCGATTCGCCCCTGGCGGCGCGCTTCACCGAGGTCTACCGCGAGCTCAAGCCCTGGTGGGACGCCGAGGCCCATCGGCGGCTACGCGGCGGCCGCCACCCGCTCAGCTTCGAGAATCTCTATACCGTAGCCAGCCACGAGGAGCACGAGCGCACCGTCGACTACCTGGCCACCAGCCACCGCCCCGCGGTGGTGATCGCCGCCAGCGGCATGGCCACCGGCGGCCGGGTGATCAATTATCTCAAGCGCATGCTGCCCGACGAGCGCCACGCCGTGGTGTTCATCGGCTACCAGGGCGCCGGCACGCCGGGCCGTGACATCCAGCACTACGGCCCCCGCGGCGGCTGGGTGGAACTCGACGGCCAGCGGGTCGACATCCGCGCCCGCATCGAGACCGTCAGCGGCTACTCCGCCCACGCGGACCAGCACGACCTGCTCAACTTCGTCACGCGCATGCGCTATCCGCCGTGCCATGTGCGCCTGGTGCATGGCGAGCCCCACGCCCAGCAGGCCCTCAAGGCCGAGATCGAACGCTGGGCCGAGCAGGCCGGCCATGAGATCGAGGTGACGCTGGCCTGGGCCCCCTTCAATAGCAATGCGCTTGGAACTTGAGACCGCCATCCATGGTACAAACCTTTGTCCGACGAGGAACCATGGCTCAAGTACTTCACCAACGCGCCAAGACCACGCACGCCATCCGAGAAGACATACAATGATCGTCAGCTTCGGTCGCGGAGTTGTGTCGCCGTTAAAACCTCAACCCGAAAACAGTGCGTAAGTGGCGTCAGCGCTCTTCTATCGAAGGTGAGCGCATGGGGCCTAAACAGCCGAGTTTCACGTCGTTTTCAGACCTTGAGGAGTCGGCGGCTGTCAACTTTCGGTACAGCAACTAATTTTCATTAGATGACTGCCCTTTCGCTTTGCAGCGCTTCATCCCTCATCTGACGCGTTCTAGCTTGCATCGGCTGTATCAACGCCACGATATTAGATACTATCTCTCCTAACCGGCCACAAACCGCCTGATGGAATGTTTGTGGCCGGTTAGGAAATATGGTATCTGATGAATGAGGCGGGCTTAAGCCATCGTGATACTGCATATCGGCGAATCTACAATATCTTACTGATTTGGTTGATCGTATGGCTCTGATTACTCGGGAGGATGACATGAGCGCGCCTGCGTAGAGGTCGCTTCTCACCGTGGTGATAAGCCGATGTCAGCGTATGCTGCTCAGACTCAGTGAGAGGGGCGACGAAGCGGCGCCTTGCCATGGCGTCATCCCTGTCAGTGTACCAAATCGACACTACACGAAAACTTAATTTTAGGCACCTAACAAGCAGACGGTTAATTTAAAGGTTCAGAATATTCGGTTGTTTTTTGCGTTGTATACTTCCCATTTGCGCCTATTAAAATCTTGTGGTGACTTTTTCAAGGAGTGACAGTATGGGTCTTAAAGAGTTTCTGGATAGCTATAGAGAAAATAAGAAAGTGAAAAGTTCTTTTTTCTCGAACGTCCCAATGCTGTATGTGGAGAAACGATACATTGAACAGTCTTTGAAGAGAGGTTGGATTTTTCTGCACGTCCCTAAGTGTGCTGGCACTTCATTAAAAAAAACTTTAGATATTTCTTTTAACGGCCATCCTCTATATAGGGATATTGAAAGTTACAAGCCATCGGTAAAAGGGATAAAAAAAGTATCTGTGGTCAGGGATCCCGCAGAAAGGTTGGTTTCTGCATATAATCATATACGCAAAGGCAATGGTGTTAATGCCTATATGGACAGCTTAGTTTTGTCGCGGTTTAAAGACATAAATGACTTTATCGATCAGTGGCTAAACGAGGAGACAATATATCTTTGGCCTCATTTTATACCGCAGTATGAGTTTTTGCTGGATAATAATCATGAGATTGCCATGGATAAAATATTTAAAGTGGAGAGGTTGAGCCAAAGTATTGGTGAGATAGAAAAAACTTGCGGGGTCAATGTTTCTAGTTTGAGCGTAAAAAACCCCTCTTCCGGAGTTAGTTTAGAGATGTTAAGCGGAGGATCGTTGGATAAAATCAAAAGCCTTTATAAGAAAGATTATGTTGATTTTGACTACTTGTAAATAATGTTGGTGCATTGTTGAAGTGCCCCCCCTCCATAGCTGCTCAGGGCTTGGTCGCAAATTCTGAGTGCAACACCTGACCAAACCGGTAAGGTGTTGACTTTCTGCCATATGCTGAACTCTGCACCGAAGAACGTACCACGATCCAGGTCAGCCTCTCGCAGGGCTTAAGCATCGGGAAGGTTGCAGCTCGACTCGAGCGGTCTCAGTCGACAATCAGTCGAGAGATACGTCGCAATGGGGCGTCCGATGGGAGATACCGTGTGCCACATGTGCGCAGCGTCGACAAGACTGCCGGGCAGCCTGTCGGCCAAGGCGAAAGCTGCTCCCTGGAAGCCCTCGTCCCGCTCTGATTCAGCACATTCTGCGTCAGCGCTTGTCCCCCGAGCAGACTAGGGCAGGCTCAAGCATAGACTATCCCTGACCTCCGAGACGCCTACGTCTGCCGTGAAACGATCTACAACGTCATCCATGGGTTGTCCGTCGGCAAGCTGCGAAAAGAGCTGATCCAGTGCTTTCGTCAAGGAAAAGCGACTCGCAAGACGCGGCGTGGGCAAGTTTACCGGCGCAACCAGATCCCTGGGTCAGCATTCACCTCCGCTCACCCGAGGTGGAGAAACGTGAATTCCCGGGGCATTGGGAAGGCGACCTGATCAAAAGCAACGGCAATGCATAGGCTATCGGCACCCGCGTCGAGCTGAAAAGCGGTTATCTGATCTTGGCGAAGATCACGATGCGACCTCTACCTCTACCTCTACCTCTACCTCTACCTCTACCTCTACCTCTACCTCTGCTGTGGAAGGCTTTAGCGCTGCGCTGAACCGCATGCCGTTTGCTGCACGGAAGAGCATGATGTATGACTCGCACGCCCAGATTACCCAGAATATCGGTGTTGACATCTATTTCTGTGACCCACATAGCCCGTGGTAGAGAGGGGCCAACGAAAATATCAATGGGCTCATATGGCAGTACTTGCCCAAGGGAACGGATCTATCGGTCTATAGCCAGCAAGAACTGGATGAGATCGTATTTGAGCTAAACATGCACCCGCGAAAGTGCTTCGACTTCAAATGACCTATTGAGATGATGAGCGAGCAGATGGCGGATTACCAAGAGGCTCCATCATCGACACATTGACGGTGTTGCGCTCAGTGTCTGCACCGCCCTTTTTTTACCTTTAATTCTGTTATCTGGCATTGTGTTGTTGTTTTTTGAGAGTGTGATTAATTTTTTGTGTTGCTCGGTTTGCATTGATGTGGTTGCTTTGTAAGTCAGTTCTAGCGTTGAGGGCTTAAAATGAAAGTTGCATATTTGCAGCCTTTGGTTGCTTCATATCGCCAAGAGGTGGTCAATTCATTGAATGACAGCTTTGAATTAATTGTTATGGCATCATTAAAGCAGTCGAGTGAATCAGGGTTTAGCTCAGGGGTAGGCTCTGACATAAAAGTTATAGACTGCCCTTTTCAAGGTTTTTTCAATGAGAAGTTGAAATACCAGTCGAATGTTATTAAATCCATTTTGAAAGAGAAGCCTGATATTGTAGTGGCATGTGCTAACCCCAGGGATTTGACTTATTGGTTTGTTCTTCTTTTGTGCAAAATCCTGGATATAAAGCTTTATTCGCATGGCCAAGGACCTTACAGGAAGGGCAAGGTTTCCTTTGCCCATAAGATGGCATACAAGGCAATAGTTTCTTTGAGCAGAAAGTTCTTGTGTTATAATCAATATTCTGAGAGGGTTTTAAAAAATATTGGCTGCAAGGAAGGGAAGATATTTTCCCTTGACAACTCCATACATCTAGATCATGTGGTTAAGCCTGTTGAGAAAAAATACAGCGGGAGTGCTATTCTTTTTATTGGCAGGCTTAGGGAGGGGAGTAATCTAGAAATCTTGATAGAAGTTATGCAGGAACTTAATCTTCAAGGATTTAATTTTGAGTTATATGTTATTGGAAGTGGGGATCTTGAGTCTTATTATAGAGAGAAGTATAGCCATGATTGGATAAAGTGGTTTGGTAAGATATATGATCATGGGAAGATTGCTAGCATAAGTAAAGATTGTTTAGCTGGGTGTTATCCAGGTGATTCTGGACTGAGTGTTGTGCATATGTTTGGGCTGTCTCTTCCTCCGATCGTTCACTCTAACCTTCATGAACATATGGGGCCTGAACCTTTTTACATTTCTAATGGAAAAAATGGATTTTTTTTTAATAAAGATGACCCCTATGAATCCTTGAGAGAGGTTTTGTTGAAAGTCATTGGTTTGGATGAGGGTGAGCTTTCAAGAGTTGGTGAAAGTGCTTATGAACAGTATGTTGATCTTAATTCTCCACCTTTAGGCGAAAGGTTGGCTGAGTTGATAAAAGGTGATGTTCGTGTCTAGTGTGGTAAAGCTAAAAAAACAAAACTTGATTTTCTTTTTCTTGAGCTCTTTGTCATGCGTGGGGGCTTTCTTTGCTGGAAAGCTAGGTGTTGAAACTTTGTCGGTAGTTCTTTTATGTTTTACCGCTGTGTTGCAAACCTTGTGGGCCCAAAAGAAAAACCTGTTCCACATGACGTGGATGCTCGGGATGTATATTTTTGTTTTTACACCTTCCATGGTTCTTTCATATGTTGGCGTTTATATCGATTTATACGTGTACGTAGCCTCTATTTTTTTATCTGGTGTGGCTCTGTTTTTTTCATATGGGAAGCTTTTTCGGGAGAGAGGTGGTTGTCTTATACATGTTAAGAAAAAGCATGCGTATTTATACTTTTTTTTCTTGTTGTTGACGATGGTTTTTTCTGTTGCCTTTGGAAGGGTTGCTTTTTTTGTATTGTATCCATTTTGTGCATTTCTATTTTCTTTAATCATCCAGGGTATGCCCTTTAGGAAAGGCCTTTTTTGCTTGATAGCACTAATTGGCTCTGTGTTTGTTTATATTAATTTTGTGTGGACAGGCTTTGGGAGGTTGCTTCTTGCTGGGTGGATGATTGTGCCAGTTATTGTTTTTGTTTATCAATACAGATTGCCTTTTGAGAAGTTTTCTTTTTTGATCACAACATCAATGGCCAGTATATTTGCATCATTATTACGGTTCGATGGTGTTAGCGTTTTAGCCATTTTTAGTGCTGTTGCAAGAGATTCGACAACGGCGCCATTAAGATACGCTCAAGATGTTTACCACTCCTTTATGACTGGCGCTTTGGGTTTAGATTTTTCTGGAATTTTTGACCAGTTTCTGTTGCTTGTCCTTGGGGTTTTTCCTAGAGAATGGTGGCCCGGTAAGCCGTATGGTTTTGGCTATGAATATACCTTGCAAGAACTGTCACCCGACTTGGCCGAAGCTGGGCACTCTATTGCAGCGCTTTTTATTGGGGAACATCTTTATTATTTAGGGCCGTATCTAGGTTTCTTTTCAGCTTTTCTAGCAATTCTTTTGGTTGTTTTGATTTTTAATTTTTTTCACTCGTTTGGAAAAAAAACTGTCGGAGGAATATATACAGTTCCAGCTAGTATGTGGGTAATGTCTTTTGTGTGGAATGGTATGGCAACCTTCTCTCAGCGCTTTCAGCAAAGTGTTGTTATTATTGTTGTTGTGATGTTTTTAATCATTCTTCGCAGGAGATTGAAAAAATTAAAGAGGGGGGTGGTGGCGGGATGAGGCGAAGTGTTTTAGCCACCTTAAGGGTTATATCTTTCCTTCACTCATTCTTTTGGGGAAGTTTTTTTGGGTTTGGGTGTGTTTTTATACCCAGGCGCATTTTTTATCCATGGGCTCGTTATGTTGATGCACAAAGGTAATCCGAAGATTCTTGCTTTTTCAACCTACTATCTGCCAGGGTATAAAGGTGGCGGTCCCATAAAAACTGTTGCTAATCTTGTGTCTACTACTTCTGGTGATTTTGATTATTACTTGGTTTGTAAAGATCGTGACTTAGGAGACGAGAAGAGCTATCCAGGAGTTTTTTCAGGCAGATGGAGTAAAGCAGAAGGTAGCGATATCTTTTATTGTTCGCCGAGGGTGAAAGGGGTGTGGCAGATCGTGTTGCTGATGCTGCGAGAAAAATATGATGTTGTTTATTTGAATAGCTTTTTCTCTCCTGTGTTTTCTCTTTTGCCCCTTGTGCTATCTAAGCTTACCGCAAGGCGGATAGTTCTAGGTCCAAGGGGCGTATTTTCACCCGGTGCGCTAAGCCTAAAGGCGAAAAAGAAAAGTGTATTTATCTCGGCTTTTAAGGTGGCGGGGCTTCATAGAAATGTTGTTTTTCAGGCTTCAAGCGAGTTTGAAAAGCAGGATATATATAGAGCTCTGGGAGATCAGGTGGATGTTTTTGTGGCTGAAGACATTGGCCTGTTAGAGGAGTCTGTCCCAGTTACAATTAAGCGAAGTGACTGTTTGCGCCTTGTTTTTATTTCACGCATTTCTCCAAAGAAAAACTTGCTTTTTGCTCTGCAGGTCCTCCAGGAGCTGAAGTGCAAAGTAGCGTTCGATATTTATGGTCCGGTTGAAGATCAAGAATATTGGGATGAGTGTTTAGGGGTGATTGACAACCTCCCTGACAATGTTGTTGTCAATTATCGGGGGGAGCTTCAGCCTAAAGAAGTGGTTGAAACTATTTCTCGGTATGATCTTTTTTATATGCCCACTAAAGGTGAGAATTACGGTCATGTCATAGCCGAGGCTATTTGTGCAGCTCTGCCGGTTTTGATCTCCGATCAGACTCCGTGGCGCAATCTCGAAGAGCAGGGTATTGGTTGGGATATCCCGCTCTCTGACCCACAGTGCTATGTGCAGGCAATAGAAAATGCTCATGCGATGACGGTGGATGACTATTCTCGGTTTCGCAATCGCGTGCTTGCTTGGGCCAAGGATAAATTCGAAAATCCTGAAGCTATTGAAGCCAATAAAGCCATGTTTGAGTATGTGTTGAAAAAATAGGAAAAGATATGTCGTTGGATGCAAGTAAGGTTTTAATCACCGGAGGAACGGGCTCCTTCGGCAAGACCATGGTCAACTATCTGCTCGATCATGGTTGCCGGGAAGTTCGCATCCTGAGCCGCGATGAAGCCAAGCAGGAAGAGATGCGGATCGCTTTTGTTCGTCCCGAACTGAAGTTCTACATCGGCGATGTGCGCGATCGGCAGTCGGTCGACAAGGCCATGCGCGGGGTGGATCTGGTGTTCCACGCGGCGGCGCTGAAGCAGGTGCCGTCGTGTGAGTTCTTCCCGCTGGAGGCGGTGAAGACTAACATTCTGGGAAGCCAGAACGTGATCGATTCGGCCGTGGAGGCCGGTGTGAAGAGCGTGGTGTGCCTGAGCACCGACAAGGCGGTGATGCCGGTCAACGCCATGGGCATGACGAAGGCGCTCATGGAGAAGACGGCACAGGCAGCCAGTCGGCAGCTGGGGGAAGGCGAAACGACCGTCTCCTGCGTGCGCTACGGTAACGTGATGTGCTCGCGTGGCTCGGTCATCCCACTGTTCATCAAGCAGATCAAGGAAGGCAAGCCGCTGACCATCACCGAGGCCAGCATGACGCGATTCATGCTCTCGCTGCCGGATGCCATCGAGCTGGTCAACTTCGCCTTCGAGAATGCGCACCAGGGTGACATCTTCATCAAGAAGGCGCCGGCCTGTACGGTCAAGCTGCTGGCCGAGACTCTGCTGGAGATGTTCGACGCCGATAACGAGTTGCGCGTCATCGGCATGCGCCACGGCGAGAAGCTCTACGAGACCCTGGCCAGCCGCGAGGAGCTACGTCGCTCCGAGGACATGGGTGACTACTATCGGGTCAGCTTTGATGACCGCGACCTCAACTACGGTAAGTACTTCACCGAGGGTGACGTGGAAGAGGCTGCTACCGAGGATTACCACTCCCACAACACCTATCAGCTCAACAAGCAGGAGCTCAAGGAGCTGCTGCTGACGCTGCCCGAAGTTCGCGACGCGCTCGAGGCTTGATTCTGCCCGCCAACCTATCTGGAGACTCAATGAAGATCGTCATCACCGGAGCCAACGGGCTGCTGGGCCGGCATATTCATCTACATCTGCGCGCTCGAGACGCCTATCGGGAGGAGCTGGTGCTGCTGGATCGGCATGCTTTCAATGATGATGCGACGCTGGCCAATGCCTTGAGAGATGCCGAATGGGTGATTCACTGCGCCGGCATCAACCGCGACAGCGACGAGAGGGTCGAGTACGGAAATCGTGAGTTGGCCGAGCGATTGACGCAAGCCTTGCAGGACGTTGGCACCTCACCTCATCTGTTCTATGCCAACAGCGTTCAGCGCGACCGTGATGCGGCCTATGGTCGTGGCAAGCAGGCGGCCCACCATGTGTTTGCCACTTGGTCTGAGCGTGCGGGTGGCCGTTATACCGAGCTGGTGCTGCCCCATGTGTTCGGCGAGGGAGGGCGCCCCTACTACAACTCGGCGATTCATACCTTCTGCCATCAGCTTGCCCAAGGTGAGGATCTGGCCATCAATGGTGGCGGTCAGCTGGAGCTGCTGCATGCCCAGGATATTGCAGCGGCCATCATGGCAGCCTTCGAGCGTGGCCAAACCGGCGAGCTGCGCTTGCAGGGGCGTACGATGAGCGTTGCCGCGGCGGCGGGCAAGCTGGTCGACATGCATCGCAGCTATACCGGCGACGTGATTCCGGATCTGCGTGATGCCTTCGACCTGCAGCTGTTCAACACGCTGCGCTCCTTCCTGTACCCCGGTTACTACCCTAAGGCGCTGAAGCTGCATAGCGATGATCGCGGAGCACTTTTCGAAGGCGTCAAGAACCGTAACGGTGGACAGGCGTTTCTTTCTACCACCAAGCCCGGCATTACCCGCGGCAACCATTATCACTTCAATAAGGTAGAGCGCTTCCTGGTGGTGAAGGGCCAGGCGGTGATCCGCATTCGCCACCTCCTGGACGACAAGGTCGAGGAATTCCACGTCAGCGGCGAGGCTCCGGCCTACGTGGACATGCCGACCCTGCACACCCACAGCATCACCAATACCGGGGAAGAGGAGTTGCTCACCCTGTTCTGGAGCCACGAGATCTTCGACCCGGATAACCCGGATACCTATTTCGAGCCGGTGCTTGGCCAATAAGCGAGCTAGCCAATGAAAGTCATGACCATTCTGGGCACTCGCCCCGAGATCATTCGCCTTTCGCGCGTGATGGCCGCTCTCGATCAAGTGGTGGACCACAAGATCGTGCACACCGGCCAGAATTACGACTACGAGCTGAACGATGTCTTCTTCGAGGAGCTGGGTGTGCGGCGCCCGGATCACTTCCTCAACGTGGATACCTCATCGTTGGGGCGTAGCCTGGGCGAGATCCTGATCAAGACTGAGCAGGTGCTGCTGGAAGAAAGGCCCGACGCCGTGCTGGTGCTGGGTGACACCAACAGCGCCATCGCCACGCTGATGGCCAAGCGCATGAAGATTCCCACCTACCATATGGAGGCCGGGAACCGCTGCTTCGATGCCAACGTGCCGGAGGAGATCAACCGCAAAATGGTTGACCACCTGGCCGACTTCAACCTGGTGTATACCGAGCACGCCCGACGCCATCTGATCAGTGAAGGGCTCTCGCATCGCTTTGTCTATCTGACCGGCTCGCCGATGCGCGAGGTACTGGAACAGATACTGCCCAGGATCGAGCAGTCCAGGGTGCTGGAGACCCTGGAATTGGAAGCCGGCAAGTACTTCATCGTCAGCGTGCACCGGGAAGAGAACGTCGATAGCCGCGACAACCTGCGTGAGGTCGTCGAGGCGCTGCAAGCGCTGCATGAGCGTTACGGCTACCCGGTGGTGGTGTCGACCCACCCACGCACCCGCAATCGACTCGAGAAGCTGGGATTGGCCGAGGACAGTGAGGCCATCCGCTTCCTCAAGCCGTTCGGCTTCCTGGATTACAACCACCTGCAGATGAACGCCTTCTGCGCCATTTCGGATAGCGGCACCATCAGCGAGGAAGCGTCGATCCTGGGCTTCCCGGCGGTGACGCTGCGTCGTTCCATCGAGCGGCCCGAGGCGCTGGACACTGGCGCCATCGCGCTCACCGGGCTCGACCAGGAAGTGCTGGTGGATGGGGTGCGGATCGCCACGGCGTCGCGTGAGGTATTTTCCGGTACCGAGCGCGAGATCCCCGAAGAGTATCGGGTGCGCAACACCTCGGAGCGAGTGGTCAGGCTGATCACCGGCACCGCCAAGCTGGCCAACCGCTGGCGCAACATGGATGAGTTCAGCCGCTATGACTGGTAAATCAGATCGACTGGATGTTGCTATAGTTCACCGTTACTTTTGGCCACAAAATTATCCCTATGCGATGATGCTGCGTTATATTGCTGAAGGCATGGCTGAGCGTGGATTGTCTGTGGCGGTGTACAGTAGCCATGAGCCGAATAGTCAACAAAAGGAGCAACGTCGAAAATGGTCGGTGAAAACTGGTATTTTTGTAAAATCGTTGCCGCTGTGGTCGGAGCGTAGTTTCAAGGTTTGGCAAAAGGCGGTGCAGGCGCTGTTTTATGCGCTATGGGTATTCACAGTTGCACTTCGTTGCCGCGCGCGTGTTATGTGGGTGGGCACAACTCCGCCACTTCTCATGGTCAGTGTACTACGCTTCGCACGCCTGTTTCGGCGCTTCAAGATCGTCTACCATTGCCAGGATATCCATCCTGAGGCACTGGCCATTAATGGAAATATTGGTCGGGGCAAGGTGTTAAGGGCTTTGAAAAAGCTTGATAGTGGTAATGTCCGGGCGGCAGATGCTGTCGTGACATTGTCGGAAGACATGAAAAAGACTCTGAGCGAACGTCCCTGCAATACGAGTAATGTTTGCATTATAAACAATTTTATTCTTGAGGATGTTCAAGAAAGGGAAGATTTGGTGGGTGAAAACCCTGCTCCTAAACTGCTGTTTTCTGGCAGTCTAGGTCGCTTTCAGAATTTGGAGTTTCTCACCCAAGTGGTGATTCGGTTGGCCGGTGACTATGGTGTCAAAACCACTTTTATGGGGGATGGCCCTATGCGCCGGGAAATGGAAGAGCAGGTGCAGCGTGCTGGCTTAGAGTCGTATGTTTTGTTTACTGGTCACCGTCCGCTTGACGAGGCCATTGACTCCATGCAGTCGAGTGACTTTGGATTGGTTTCGCTGGCAGAAGGCGTTGATCGTGTGGCCTACCCGAGCAAAACAGTCATGTATTTGGCCGCCGGCCTACCATGTATAGCTTTTGTCGATCCGCAGTCCTCGTTGGGAAAAATGATTCAGGATGAAAAGCTTGGTGTAGCGGTGGCCCCGGTCAGTGTGGAATATGTAGTGAATGTGCTGGGTGACTTTCTTCATAGGCAAGACTTAGAAGTGCGTAGCAAGTCTGACATTTCCGATTTTGCCCGGACCCACTTTTCACGTGAAGTGGTTGTGAAAGAAATGACCGATTTGGTGGCGGGGATGGTGACATGAAAAAAAAGCCGGTTTTCATAATAGGTGCCGGCCGCTCAGGTACCAAGTTTTTGCGCGATATACTGGCGGCCAGTCCGGAAGTGGTTCGTGTTCCCTACGATATTGGTTATCTCTGGCGTTATGGCAACGAAGGGCTGAACCATGACGAGATCGATCCCGACAGCGTGTCGAGAAAATCCATTCGGTGGATGCGAAAGAAGCTGCCCAAGCTTATAGACCGCAGTGTATACAAGCCAGATGCTAGCATTCTGGTGGAAAAGTCTGTACCCAACGCCTTGCGGCCTCGTCTATTGTATCGGGCTTTCCCCGAGGCCACATTTGTCCACTTGGTACGTGATGGACGCGCTGTTACTGAATCCGCTATGCGAATGTGGCGGACACCTCCTGAACGCCACTACTTAATGGATAAAATTAGATACTTTCCCTGGGGCAATATACGTTATGCTATTTGGTATGTTTGCAATCGGGCCTTCGGGAAAGTGAAAAATAGCCCCGCTGTCTGGGGGCCCCGTTACCGAGGCATTGAAAACGATATTCAATATGAATCTCTGCATGTTGTTTGTGCAAAACAGTGGTTCCATTGTGTTAGAGTTGCTTCGGAGCAGCTCGCAACTATTCCTCAAGATCAGGTTGTTTCAGTGCGCTATGAAGACATCATGGTGGGTACAGAATCACTGACTACCCTGTGTGAAAAGCTGGGTATAGATCCCGATCCAGTCGTACGGCGGCATGAGGAGATGCTGAGGCCAGGAGAAAATGAGAAGTGGCGAAGATCGCTCACTCCGGAGCAAATCAACGATATTCATAGCGTGTTTAAGGCATTGCCAGAATCGATAAAAGACTGGGTGTTTAGTGAAAAGGCTTCTTGACATTGTGGTGTCGCTGGCTGTTCTGGTGATTTTGTTCCCTCTGCTAGCAGCTCTATATATTTGGGTGTGTTTTGATTCCCCAGGGGGGGCATTCTTTCATCAGCTTCGGATGGGGAAGGACAGGAAGCCATTCTATATCCTAAAGTTTCGCAGTATGACGGTGAAGCCTGAAGCGGAATCAGGGAGATTTGATGTGGGCGATGCCAGCCGTGTGACACGCGCTGGCCGCATGCTGCGAAAGTTTAAACTTGACGAGCTGCCCCAGTTTATGAACGTGCTGAGGGGTGACATGTCTATTGTGGGACCAAGGCCAGAGATCAAGCAGTGGGTAGAAGCCTACCCGGAACGCTGGAAGACTGTCCTCCAGGTAAAGCCGGGCATTACCGACCCGGCGTCCATTCGATTTAGTAACGAAGAAGATGTCTTGGCCCAGTACGATGACCCTGTGACTGCCTATCGGGATATTGTGCTTCCTAAGAAGCTGGATATCTATGAAGCATATGTCAGTAATCGAACTTTGTGGGGCGACCTGAAAATAATTTTTGAAACTTTTGTGAAGGTGGTGCGGGGTTAATATGAGTGTTCCATTTTTCAAGCTTTCCCCTTGCGATGAAGAGCTAGACAATGTCCGTCAGGTGCTAGAGTCTGGATGGCTGACCACTGGGAAGTGGGCGCAGCAGTTGGAAGGGCTGTTTGCAGATTATTGCGGAGTACAGCATGCTCTCGCAGTTAACTCCTGCACTGCGGCGTTGCATTTGGGGATTGAGGCCCTAGGTATTGGTCCAGGCGACAAGGTGCTTGTCCCGTCGCTGACTTTTACTGCTTCGGCGGAAGTCATTCGCTATGTAGGCGCGGATCCAGTGTTTGTCGATATCGACCGCGATACGCTCTTACTTGATCCCCAAGTGGTGGATCGTACCTTGGAGCAGACCCCGGGAGCCAGGGCTGTGGTGGCTGTGCATTTCGGGGGGCAGTCCGTTGCACTGGATGGTGACGCCGGCTTGCTTGCTGTGTGCCGCAAACACAATGTAAAGCTGGTGCAAGACGCTGCTCATGCCTTTCCAGCCAGTGACACTTATGGCCCTGTGGGTAGCGTTGGTGATGTTACTTGTTTCAGCTTCTACGCTAACAAGACCATCACCAGCGGCGAAGGTGGTATGCTGGTGACTAATGATGACGAGGTTGCCAAGCGGGTGAAAATGATGCGCCTGCACGGGATTGACCGGGATGTCTGGGACCGTTTTACCGGTACCCGCGCTTCATCTTGGGTGTACGATGTGAAAGCGCCTGGCTTCAAGTACAACATGCCCGACCTTAATGCCGCCATTGCCGTAGCTCAGTTCCACAAGGCCGAGTCCTTCAGGCAAGCGCGCCAGGTTATAATCCAACAATATCGCCAGGCCTTTTCCGATATTCCTGGCCTGACCTTGGTGCAGTCGCGAGTGAAAGATGAGCAACACTCTCATCACTTGTTTCCTATAGTTCTCAATGAGAAAAGCCCGATCAGCCGTGATGATTTTATTAGCACTCTAGCTGACCGTGGTGTCTCCACGTCGGTGCATTACCGTCCGTTACACCAGATGAGCTATTACCGTGAAAAATATGAGCTCGATCCACAGGCTTTCCCTAATACGGAAGCCTACTGGCAGGGTTGTGTCTCGCTCCCAGCCTACCCGGCCATGAGCCAGGAAAGCATTGATCGAGTTATTACCGAAGTAACGCATCTGCTCACCCGATAACTGGAGCCTGCCATTGCTTGCGTTACCGAAGATGCCTGTAGGGATGGTTAGCAGAACTCCACGTCGCTTCACACCTTGCAATGACAGGGCAAGCCCTCAAGGCTCCTGCTACCTAGTCCGGAGAGTGGGCGATATCGGCCCTGTGTGCTGCTTGTCCCTCTGCCAGGAAAAGATCATGACCACCGGCTGCGAAGGCGGCATGGCCACTATCAGCGACGAAGCCCTGTTGTGGGCTTGGAAGGATCACAGTAATAGTTGGAAGGCAGTCTACGAGAGTGAATACCCACCCGGGTTTCGTTGGTTGCACGAGAGTTTCGGCACCCAGCACGAAATCGTCGCGAGTGGCGTACCTTGCGTCTCCGGTTCCTGTTCTGAGGACTATCGCGAGAAGGCTTTTGATGACAAGGAGTGGCGGCCCGAGAAGCCACTGCCCGTTGCACGTGAGCTGGGCGAGGCCAGCTTGATGCACATTTACCACCCTACGCTTACTGAGGCAGAGATCGACAAGACGTGTGATGTGTTGCGAGAGGTAATGGACGAGGCGACCGGGCATAACGCCAGATGAGGATCTTGTCGCTGGGCCAACGCCTGCTGGGCCGCCTGAAGGGCGAGATGGCGCTGACGCTGGCGCGAACCTTCCTGGCGAGGGGAATCGCGGCCCTGGGCAGCCTGGCGCTGGTGGTCGTGCTGGGGCGGCTCTATGGCTCGGCCGGGGTGGGCGTCTATGCGCTGGCCCAGGGGCTGTTGTTGGGAGCCGCCACCTTGGCGCGCTTCGGCATGAACCACGCGCTGATGCGCTACGTGGGCGAGGCTCCCCATTCCCCTTATGTCATGCGCTATCTGCGTTGGGCATGCCGCAGGGTGCTGGGGCTCAGTATCGTATTGGCCCTGGTCATCTTCTTCGGGCGTGACTTGCTGGCGCGGGGGTTCGGGACCGAGGGGTTGGCCGAGGTGCTGGTGGGCATCGCCGTCGCCACGCCCTCCTTTACTCTGGGGTTCCTGTTCTCCGGCTTCTTCAAGGGCATTCGCAGGCCGGCCACGGCTTGCCTGTTGGAGAATGGCTCGGTCGCGCTGCTGGCGGGCGGTCTGGTGGTGTTGCTGCATCAGTACGCTCGGTTGGAAGGCCTTGCGGTGATTGGCTGGGCCTATGCCGGTGCCGCCTGGTTGGTGCTGGGGCAGGGAAGTTGGCAGCTCTGGCGCTGGTGGCGTCGACAGGGCTGGGCGGCCCGGGATGGGGGCCCGTCGCCAAGTGTGGGTCGGCACCAGTTCGATGCCTCATCGCGCGCGTTCTTCGTGATGGGCCTGGCTGGGTTCATGCAGTCTGTGCTGAGCGTCATGGTAGCCGGTTGGCTGCTGAGCGAAGCGGGGCTCGGGCTGTTCAAGACCTCACAGCAGACGGCTATGCTGATCAACTTCATCCTGATCGTCATCAATGCGATCTTCCCGCCGCGCTTCGCCAGTTTGCACCGGGAAGGCAATATCCTAGCCCTCGGTCGACTTGCGCGACAGGGTGCCCTGCTGGGCGTGGCGATCGCTGCGCCACTGCTGCTGGTATGTCTGCTGGTGCCGGGCTGGGTGCTGGGGCTGTTCGGCAGCGAGTTTCCCCAGGCGGCGCCGCTGCTGAGAATCCTTGCCTTGGCCCAGTTGATCAATGTGGCGACAGGTTCTGTGAACTTTTTACTGAACATGACGGGGCATGAGGCCCTGATGCGCAATATCGCGCTGATCTGCAATGCCATCGGGCTGTCGATGTTCTTCGTGCTGATTCCGCTGTTCGGCCCGTTGGGGGCGGCCATGGCGCTGGCCTTCGTGTTGGTGGTACAGAACCTGGTGGCGCTGTATTTTGTGTGGCGAAAGCTGGGAATCTGGACCCTGCCCTTGCCCAATGTGTTGAGCGGGCTGGGTATATCGCCCGAAGCGGATGGGTCGTCGGTGGCAGGCAAGGAAAGTCGTTAATCGTGCCGGACGTGGTGCCTGTGCGGGACAGCGGGGGTGGCAGTGGCTTCGTTGCGGGCTTTTGCCTGTGGCTTGCCTGGGAGGCGCGTCGTGACGGGTCAGACCCCGGGCACGGTGGTGCCGAGGGGGATCGGGCCTTCGCGTGTCACCGGGGGCATCCGGGGTCTGACCCTGTGGCTTGGTTGCGGGCTTTTGCCTGTGGCTTGCCTGGGTGGCGCGTCGTGACGGGTCAGACCCCGGGCACGGTGGTGCCGAGGGGGATCGGGCCTTCGCGTGTCACCGGGGGCATCCGGGGTCTGACCCTGTGGCTTGGTTGCGGGCTTTTGCCTGTGGCTTGCTTGGGTGGCGCGTCGTGACGGGTCAGACCCCGGGCACGGTGGCGCCGAGAGTGGTCGGGTCTTCGCGTGTCACCGGGGGCATCCGGGGTCTGACCCTGTGGCTTTGTTGCTGGCCTTGGTGCAGGTGACGCGGTAAGTCTGACCCTGTGGCTTCGTTGCTGGCCTTGGTGCCGGTGGCGCGGTAAGTCTGACCCTGTGGTTTCGTTGTTGTTAAAAACCCCATTCTTCTCGCTTTGATATCTTCTTAATGCCCTTCGACGCTCTGTTTACGCTCGCCACGGTGCTGGCGGTGCTCGTTACGCTAGTGGCGACCCGCATCGCGCCGGACGTGGTGCTGATGGCGGCGCTGGCCGTGCTGGTGGTGAGCGGCATCCTGACCCCCGGCGAGGCCCTGGTCGGTTTCTCCAACCCCGGGGTGATGACCATTGCCACCCTCTATGTGGTGGCGGCCGGGCTCAAGGAGACCGGTGCCATTCAGTGGATCGCCCATGGCCTGCTGGGCCGGCCGAGGCGGCTGCGCCGGGCGCAGTTGCGGGTGTTGCTGCCGTCTGCAGGGCTGAGCGCCTTTATGAATAACACCACGGTGGTGGCGATGTTCATTCCCGCCATTCAGGAGTGGGCCGGCCGGCTCAAGCTGCCGCCTTCCAAGCTGCTGCTGCCGCTGAGCTACGCCGCCATCCTGGGCGGCACCTGCACGCTGATCGGCACCAGCACCAACCTGGTGGTGGATGGCCTGCTGCAGACCGAGCGCGGCCTGTCGCTTTCGATGTTCGAGTTGGCCTGGGTGGGCGTGCCGCTGCTGCTGGTGGGTGGCGTCTTCCTGATGCTGTTCGCCGACTGGCTGCTGCCCAACCGCCGGGGCGTGCTGGAGCAGCTGGAGCAGGCTCGAGAGTATGCGGTGGAGGTGGTGGTGATCGCCAAGGGGCCGCTGGTGGGCAAGACCATCGCCGATGCGGGGCTGCGCAGCCTCAGCCATGGCTACCTGGCCGACATCGAGCGTCATGACCGCCTGCTCACCGCGGTGCCGCCGGAGACCGAGCTGCAGGCGGGCGATGTGCTGGTGTTCATCGGCGCCCCGGAATGCGCCCGGGAGCTGCGCCGCATCCACGGCCTGCGCCCCGCCGGCGGCGACGTGCACAAGCTGGACATCGACCATCACCGGCGCTGCCTGGTGGAGGCGGTGATCGGCCCGGACTTCGCCGGGCTGGGCCAGACGGTGCGCGAGTCGCGCTTCCGCTCACGCTACCAGGCGGTGATTCTCTCCATCTCGCGCCATGGCCAGCGGTTGTCCGGCAAGCTGGGTGACATTCGCCTGCAGGTGGGCGATACCCTGCTGCTGGAAACCGCCCAGGACTTCGTCGACCAGTATCGCTACCGCAAGGACTTCCTGCTGGTGAGCGGGCTGAACGACTCCACGCCGCCGGACTTCCGCAAGGCGCCGCTGGCGATTGCCATCCTGGGGGCCATGGTGGCCGCCAGTGCCAGCGGGTGGCTGACCATCCTCGAGGCCGCGTTGCTGGCCGGCGGCGCCATGCTGGTGACCCGCTGCGTGCCGGCGAGCAAGGCGCGGCGCTACCTCGACCTGACCGTGCTGATCGTGATCGCCGCCTCCTTCGCCCTGGGGGCGGCCATGGCCAAGACCGGCGCCGCCGCCCAGATCGCCCAGTGGCTGCTGCTGATCGACGGCCTGGCCCCCTGGGCGGCGCTGGCCGCAATCTACGCGATGACGGTGATCTTCACCGAGCTGATCACCAACAACGCCGCCGCGGTGCTGATGTTCCCCATCGCCATGGCGGTGGCAGAGCAACTGGGCGTCAACGAACTGCCCTTCGCCGTGGCGATCATGTTCGCCGCCTCGGCGAGCTTCATGACCCCGCTGGGCTACCAGACCAACCTGATGGTGCTGGGGCCGGGCGGCTATCGTTTTCTCGACTACCTGCGCCTCGGCGCCCCGCTCAGCCTGATCGTCGGTGTCACGGCGGTGGGGTTGATACCGGTGGTGTGGCCGTTCTGACCGCTTCGCGGTCAGAAAGCCGGAAGCTTGAAGCTTGAAGCCGGAAGCTTAAAGCTTGAAGAGCGCCGCTTCGCGGCTGGAAGCTAGAAGCTAGAAGCTAGAAGAAACCCCAAGGTCAAAAGCTCATGTCCAAAGTTTGGGTTAAAGTGGTTTTTCTTCCAGCTTAAGCCCGCGAAGCGGGCGTTCTTCCAGCTTCGAGCTCCCGGCGAAGCCGGGGACTTCCAGCTTCGAGCTTATTTAGAAAGGAGTTTTCGTGACCAATTTCGTAACTGACGATCTGCGCTCCCGCTTGATCGAGGGTGTGCATGCCGCGGGCCGTGAGGTGATGGCCGTGTATCGGCGTGACTTCGAGGTGGCGACCAAGGGCGATGACAGCCCGCTGACCGAGGCGGACATGGCGTCGCATCATGCCCTGGTGGCGTTGCTCGAGGCGGCGACGCCGGGGGTGCCGATCCTCTCCGAGGAGTCCGGTGGGATTCCGTTCGCGACCCGTCGGGCGTGGGGCCGCTACTGGCTGATCGATCCGCTGGACGGCACCAAGGAGTTCATCAAGAAGAACGGTGAATTCACCCTCAATGTCGCGCTGATCGAAGACGGCGTGCCGGTGTTCGGCATCGTGCATGCGCCTGCCGTGGGCGACGCGGGCGGGACTACGTGGATCGGCCAGCACGGGCAGGGCGCCTGGAAACAGCAGCCCGGTGGCTCCCTCGAGTCGATCTCGGTACGTGCCTTGCCGGATCCCGAGCAGGCGGTCTGGAAGATCGTCGGTAGCCGCTCCCATGGTTCCGACGAGTTCGAGGCCTTCTGTGCCGGGCTGCCCGCCCACGAGCGCGTCTCCATGGGTAGCTCGCTGAAGCTGTGCCTGGTCGCCGAAGGCGCCGCCGATCTCTATCCGCGCCTCGCGCCCACCTGCGAGTGGGACACCGCCGCCGCCCAGGCCGTGGTCACCGCCGCCGGTGGTGACGTACTGAATGCCGAGACCCTCGAACCGCTGCGCTGCAACCAGCAGGACAGCGTGCTCAATCCGTTCTTTATCGTCTGTGGCCAGCGCGACGAGCGCTGGGAGCGCGCGCTCCGCGCGAGCCTGAAGCCGGAAGCTTGAAGAGAGCCGCTTCGCGGGAGCTTGAAGCCGGAAGCTTTAAGCTTGAAGAAACCCCAAGGTCAAAACCACGTTATCAAGTGGTGGGGTTGCACTGGCTTTTCTTCTAGCTTCCAGCCGCGAAGCGGCGCTCTTCCAGCTTCTAGCTAAATTCCTGACTGACATCACTTCCATTTCAAGGTTGCACCCATGTCTGAGATTTCGGCAGAACGTAAGACCCACCTCAAACAGCTCGAGGCGGAGTCGATCCATATCATCCGTGAGGTGGCGGCAGAGTTCCGCAACCCGGTGATGCTTTATTCGATCGGCAAGGATTCCTCGGTGATGCTACATCTGGCGCGCAAGGCTTTCTATCCCGGCGTGCCGCCGTTTCCGCTGATGCACGTCAACACCACCTGGAAGTTCCGCGAGATGATTGAGTTCCGCGATCGCATGGCCGAAGAGGCCGGCATGGAACTGATCGAACACATCAACGAGGAAGGCCGGGCCGCAGGGATCAATCCCTTCGATCACGGCAGCTCCAAGTACACCGACGTGATGAAGACCCAGTCGCTGAAGCAGGCGCTGGACACGCATCGCTTCGACGCGGCCTTCGGCGGGGCTCGCCGCGACGAAGAGGCCAGCCGTGCCAAGGAGCGGGTGTTCTCCTTCCGCGACAAGCACCACCGCTGGGACCCGAAGAGCCAGCGCCCCGAACTGTGGAACACCTATAACGCCAAGGTGAACCAGGGCGAGTCGATCCGCGTCTTCCCGCTCTCCAACTGGACCGAGCTGGATATCTGGCAGTACATCTACCTGGAATCCATCCCCATCGTGCCGCTTTACTTCTCCGCGCCGCGTCCGGTGGTGAACCGCGACGGCATGGACATCATGGTCGACGACGACCGCCTGCCGCTGGAAGACGGCGAAGTGCCCGAGGAAAAATGGGTACGCTTCCGCACCCTCGGCTGCTACCCGCTGACCGGGGCGGTGGAATCCACCGCCACCACCCTGCCCGAGATCATCCAGGAAATGCTGCTGACCCGGACCTCCGAACGTTCCGGCCGCGCCATCGATCACGATCAGGCAGGGTCGATGGAGCGGAAGAAGCGGGAGGGGTACTTCTAACGCGCCGGAGGCGCGTTAGAAAGCTGGAAGCTTGAAGAGCGGCGCTTCGCGCCTGGAAGCTGGAAGTCCCCGGCTGCGCCGGGAGCTAGAAGCCTGAAGCTGGAAGCTTGAAGAACCGAAGAACCCTCGCCTGTGCTTAGGCTAGCCTGTTGGAGTGGCCAGGAGGGAGGGCAGGACATGGACTTCGAGAAGCTTCAGGTGTGGAAGCGGTCGGCCAGGCTATCGGCCGAGCTCTACAAGGCGATGCGAGATCTCAGGGATTTCGGCTTCAAGGATCAAATCACTCGCTCAGGGCTTTCGGTCCCCAGCAACATTGCAGAGGGCATGACGCGTGGCACGGCCAAGGACAAACGACACTTCTTGCTGATCGCCAAGGGCTCATGCGCTGAACTGAGAACACAGATCTACATCGGTATCGATATCGGCTACATCGAAAAAGCCAATGGAAACCGGTGGATACAGGAAACAAGGGAGATTGCCGCCATGCTCTCGGGGCTGATCGGCAAGCTCACCATCGAATGAATCGGCTGGGTAGCTAATGGGGCTGGGGGGTCTTCCAGCTTCAAGCTTCCAGCTTCCAGCTAAGGGACGGGAAATGGCACACGCCTCGGACTTGATCTCAGACGACATCGAAGCCTATCTGAAAGAGCATGAGCGCAAGGATCTGCTCCGCTTCATCACCTGCGGTAGCGTGGACGACGGGAAGTCGACGCTGATCGGGCGGCTGCTGCACGATTCGAAGATGATCTACGAGGATCAGCTGGCGGCGATCACTCAGGCGTCGAAGACGGCGGGGACGACCGGTGATGAGGTGGATCTGGCGCTGCTGGTCGACGGCCTGCAGTCCGAGCGGGAGCAGGGCATCACCATCGATGTGGCGTATCGCTTCTTCTCCACCGATCGGCGCAAGTTCATCATTGCCGATACGCCGGGGCACGAGCAGTACACCCGCAACATGGCGACCGGGGCGTCGACCGCGAGCCTGGCGGTGATCCTGGTCGATGCTCGCCACGGGGTGCAGACCCAGACGCGCCGGCACAGCTTCATCGCCGATCTGCTGGGCATCCAGCACCTGGTGGTGGCGATCAACAAGATGGACCTGGTCGACTACTCCCAGGAGCGCTATGAGGAAATCGTCGCCGAGTACCAGGAGATCGCCGGCAAGCTCAATGCCCCGGACATCCGCTTCGTGCCGCTTTCGGCGCTCAAGGGCGACAACGTCGTCAATCCGAGCGAGGCGATGGACTGGTACCGGGTCGATGGAAAACAGAGCCCGGCGCTGCTCGAACTGCTCGAGACCGTCGAGATCACCCACGACCAGAACCTGCGTGACCTGCGCCTGCCGGTACAGTACGTCAATCGCCCCAACCTCGACTTCCGCGGCTATGCCGGGACCCTGGCCGCCGGCGTGATGAGCCCGGGCCAGAAGGTGAGGGCGCTGCCGTCCGGCAAGGTGTCGACCGTCGAGCGGCTGGTGACCTGGGACGGCGACCTGGAGGCCGCCTATCCCGGCGATGCGATCACTGTGACCCTGGAAGACGAGATCGACATCTCCCGCGGCGACTGGCTGGTCGCCGAAAATGATGAAGTGCCGCTGGCCACCAGCTTCGAGGCCGATATCGTGTGGATGCACGAAACGGCGCTCGAGCCCGGCAAGCTCTACGACATCAAGCTGGCGACCCGAGATGTGGCGGGCAAGGTGGCAGCGATCGACTATCAGGTCGACGTCAACACCCTGGAGCATCGTCACGCCGATCATCTGGACCTCAACGCCATCGCACGCTGCGCGCTGGAGCTGACCGCGCCGGTACCGGTCGACGACTATCGCACCAGCCCGGGAACGGGCAGCTTCATCATCATCGATCGGTTGACCAACATCACCGTGGGGGCCGGCATGATCCACCGGCCGCTGGAGAGCGAGCTGCCCTACGAGTTCCGCGAGCACGACAGCAAGGCCAGCGTGGTGTGGAACCGCACCAGCGTGACCCAGGCCATGCGCGAGCAGCTCAACGGCCATGCTGGCAAGTGCGTGTGGTTCACCGGTCTTTCCGGTTCCGGCAAGTCGAGCCTGGCCAACGCCCTGGAAGTGGAGCTGAACCGTCGTGGCTACCACACCATGCTGCTGGACGGTGATAACATCCGCCATGGTCTGTGCAAGGACCTGGGAATGGGGGAAGCCGACCGCACCGAGAACATTCGCCGGGTGGGCGAGGTGGCGCGGTTGTTCGCCGAGGCGGGCATCATCGTGATCACCGCCTTCATCTCGCCGTTCCGCGCCGACCGCGATGCGGCCAGGGCGTTGTTCGACGAGGGCGACTTCATCGAAGTGCACGTGGACACGCCGCTGGACATCTGCGAACAGCGCGATCCCAAGGGGCTGTACCAGAAGGCCCGAGAGGGCAGAATCGCCGACTTCACGGGTATCAGCAGCCCCTACGAAGCGCCCCCCCAGGCCGAGGTGACGTTGAAGGGCGCGGAACACGGCCAGCAGGAACTGCTGGCCCAGCTGATCAAGCGGGTGATCTAAGACGCTCAGGCGGCGGCTGCGGAACGCCCGCGGCTGGTTCGACAAGGATCCCGCGGTGGCCGCTTGGGCGGCCCCCGCGGGTCAGTTTCTGACAGGTGAATGCATGAAGATTGCCATTGCCGGCACCGGCTATGTGGGCCTCTCCAATGCCATGCTGCTGGCCCAGCACAATCAGGTCGTGGCGCTGGACATCGTGGCCGAGAAGGTGGCGCAGCTCAACGACCGGGTCTCGCCCATCGAGGACGCCGAGATCAGCGACTTCCTGGCCAACCGGGCGCTCGACTTCACGGCCACCCTGGACAAGGAAGCCGCCTACCGCGACGCCGACTTCGTGGTGATCGCCACGCCCACCGATTACGACCCCGAGACGAACTATTTCAATACCTCGACCGTCGAGGCGGTGATCCAGGACGTGATGGCCATCAACCCCGCGGCGGTGATGGTCATCAAGTCCACTGTGCCGGTGGGCTACACCGCCGAGGCCTGCCAACACTTCGGTACCGAGAATCTGCTGTTCTCGCCGGAGTTCCTGCGAGAGGGCAAGGCGCTCTACGATAACCTCCACCCGTCGCGGATCATCGTCGGCGAGCGCTCCGAGCGCGCCGAGACCTTCGCCGGGCTGCTCGAACAGGGCGCAGTCAAGAGTGATGTGCCGGTGCTGTACACCAACAGCACCGAGGCCGAGGCCATCAAGCTGTTCGCCAATACCTATCTGGCCATGCGCGTGGCCTACTTCAACGAGCTTGACACCTACGCCGAGACCCATGGCCTGGACAGCCGCCAGATCATCGAGGGGGTAGGGCTGGACCCGCGCATCGGCAGCCATTACCACAACCCTTCCTTCGGCTACGGCGGCTACTGCCTGCCCAAGGACACCAAGCAGCTGCTGGCCAACTACCAGGATGTGCCCAACAACCTGATCCAGGCCATCGTCGATGCCAACACCACCCGCAAGGACTTCATCGCCGAGCAGGTGTTGGCACGCAGGCCGAAGGTGGTGGGGGTGTATCGCCTGATCATGAAGGCCGGGTCGGACAACTTCCGCGCCAGTGCCATGCAAGGCGTCATGAAGCGACTCAAGGCCAAGGGCATCGAGGTGGTGGTCTATGAGCCGGTGCTGGAGGAGGATACCTTCTACGGCTCGCGGGTGATGCGCGACCTGGACGCCTTCAAGCAGGAAGCGGAGCTGATCCTCAGCAATCGCATGGTCGCCGAGCTGGAGGACGTGGCCCAGAAGGTCTATACCCGCGACCTGTTCGGCAGTGATTGAGCCCGAGCCATGAGCGCTGCGTCATTGACCCCGGGGCCACGCAATACAAGGACGAGATGATGATTCATACACGCATGCACCGCTCGATCGCTGAACTCAGCCGTTCGCACAAGCGCCTGCTGATGGTGGCGGCCGACCTGGTGGCGCTGCCGCTGGCACTGTGGTCGGCCTATGCGCTGCGGCTGGCCGAGTGGTGGCCGGCGCAGTATATGGAGCCCTATTGGTGGATGTTCCTGGTCGTGCCGGTGCTGGGCGTGTTCGTGTTCGCCCGGCTGGGGCTGTACCGGGCGGTGGTGCGCTTCATGGGCCCCCAGGCGCTGTGGGCGGTGATCAAGGGTGCGGTGCTGCTGGCGCTGATGATGTGGGCGGCGGCCTACTTCTTCCAGTGGCAGGGCTTCCCGCGTTCGGTGCCGGTGAACTTCGCCCTGGTGACCCTGGTGTACGTGGGCGGTACCCGGCTGCTGGTGCGCAGCTACTATCACTGGCTGAACCGCCATTTCGCCGAGAAGGAGCCGGTGGCCATCTATGGTGCCGGCGGGGCGGGGGCGCAGCTGGCGCTGGCGCTCTCCAGCGGGCGTGAGTTCATCGTCACGGCCTTCCTGGACGATGCGCCCGCGCTGTGGGGCAGCACCATCAAGGGGGTCAAGGTGATGGACCCGGACGCCATCGCCGGGCTCGTCGAGCATCATGGCCTCAAGCGGGTGCTGCTGGCGATGCCCAACGCCACCAAGGCCGAGCGCAAGCAGGCCCTGGACAAGCTGACGGACCTGCCGGTGCACGTGCAGACGGTGCCCTCCATGCCCGAGATCGTCTCCGGCGAGGCCAGCCTGGACCAGCTGCGTGAGGTGGAGCTGGAGGACCTGCTGGGGCGCGACCCGGTGCCGCCCGACGAGGCCCTGGTGGACGCCAGCATCCGCGGCAAGGTGGTGATGGTGACCGGCGCCGGCGGCTCGATCGGCAGCGAGATGTGCCGCCAGGTGATGCGCGGCGGCCCCAAGGCCTTGGTGCTCTACGAGATCAGCGAGTACGGGCTCTATGCCATCGACCAGGAACTCGAGGCGCTGAAGCGTGACATGGGGGGGGACTTCCCCATCTACCCGCTGCTGGGGAACGTCTGCGATCGTGAGCGTATGGAGGCGACGCTGCGCCGCTACGAGGTCGATACCCTCTATCATGCGGCGGCCTACAAGCATGTGCCGATCGTCGAGCACAACGTGCTGGAGGGCGTGCGCAACAACGTGCGGGGCACCCGGGTAGTGGCGGAGAGCGCGGCCAGGCTCGGCGTGGAGCGCTGCGTGCTGATCTCCACCGACAAGGCGGTGCGCCCCACCAACGTGATGGGGGCCACCAAGCGAATGGCCGAGCTGGTGCTGCAGGACCTGGCCGCGCGGCACGGTGGTGAAGGGGAGCACCGCACGATCTTCTCGATGGTGCGCTTCGGCAACGTGCTGGGTTCCAGCGGCTCGGTGATCCCGCTGTTCCGGCGCCAGATCGAGCAGGGCGGCCCCTTGACCGTGACCCACCCCGAGATCACCCGCTACTTCATGACCATTCCCGAGGCGGCCTTGCTGGTCATCCAGGCGGGCTCCATGGCCAAGGGCGGGGATGTCTTCGTGCTGGACATGGGCGACCCGGTGAAGATCGTCGACCTGGCGCGGCGCATGATCCGCCTGACCGGGCTGGAGGTGCGCGATGATGATAGCCCTGGGGGCGATATCGAGATCGCCTTTACCGGCCTCAGGCCCGGGGAAAAGCTCTATGAGGAACTGCTGATCGGCGAGAACGTGGTCGGCACCTCGCACCCCAAGATCATGCGCGCCCGTGAAGCCGTGCTGCCCACCGAGACGCTGCGCGAGCTGCTCCAGGCGCTGCACGACGCCGAGCACCAGATGGATAGCCATCGGGCCTGCGAAACGCTCAAGCTCGGCGTGGACGGTTTTACCCACGGCAGCGGGCTGTGCGACCTTCTGGGGCATGAGCCACCGAGCGCCGAGGCGGCCCCCGTCGTGCAGCTGCGTCGGGAAAACGGAACGGCGAATCCTTGAGGGAGGGGCGCGGCTCGTGATGGTGGCTTCCATGGGTCTGACGCCCACGGCGGCACGGGCTGCTGGGTGCTGCGTCGGGACGGGTCAGACCCCGGGGCGGTGGCGCCGCGAGTGATCGGGCCATTGCGTATCACCGGGGCAACCGGGGTCTGACCCTGTGGCCTAGGATCGCTCTCCAGGCATCATCCTTCCCTATCGGAAGAGTGGGAAGGTCTTGCAGGCGGCGGCCCTTGGCGGCACGGGCTGCTGGGTGCCGCGTCGTGACGGGTCAGACCCCGGGTGCGGTGGCGCCGCGAGTGATCGGGCCATTGCGTATCACCGGGGGCAACCGGGG
Organism: Halomonas sp. HG01; assembly: GCF_000968715.2. Classification (NCBI taxonomy): domain Bacteria; kingdom Pseudomonadati; phylum Pseudomonadota; class Gammaproteobacteria; order Oceanospirillales; family Halomonadaceae; genus Halomonas; species Halomonas sp. HG01. Next base: position 1,516,152 of record NZ_CP022134.1, read on the forward strand.
TCTGACCCTATGGCCTAGGATCGCTCTCCAGGCATCATCCTTCCCTATCGGAAGAGTGGGGAGGTCTTGAAGGCGGCGGCCCATGGCGGCATGAGCTGCTGTGACGGGGCAGACCCCGGGGCGGTGGCGCCGCGAGTGATCGGGCCATTGCGTATCGCCGGGGGCAGCCGGGGGCTGACCCTGTGGCTTAGGATCGCTCTCCAGGCATCATCCTTCCCTACCGGAAGGGCGAAGAGACCTTGCAGGCGGCGGCCCATGGCGGCACGGGCTGCTTGGGTGCCGCGTCGTGACGGGTCAGACCCCGGGGCGGTGGCGCCGCGAGTGATCGGGCCATTACGTATCGCCGGGGGCAGCCGGGGTCTGACCCTGTGGCCTAGGATTGCTCTCCAGGCATCATCCTTCCCTACCGGAAGGGCGAAGAGACCTTGCAGGCGGCGGCCCATGGCGGCATGAGCTGCTGTGACGGGGCAGACCCCGGGGCGGTGGCGCCGCGAGTGATCGGGCCATTGCGTATCACCGAGGGCAACCGGGGTCTGACCCTGTGGCCTAGGATCGCTCTTCAGGCATCATCCTTCCCTATCGGAAGAGTGGGGAGGTCTTGAAGGCGGCGGCCCATGGCGGCATGAGCTGCTTGGGTGCTGCGTCGGGACGGGTCAGACCCCAGGGCGGTGGCGCCGCGAGTGATCGGGCCATTGCGTATCGCCGGGGGCAGCCGGGGGCTGACCCTGTGGCTTAGGATCGCTCTTCAGGCATCATCCTTCCCTATCGGAAGAGTGGGGAGGTCTTGAAGGCGGCGGCCCATGGCGGCATGAGCTGCTTGGGTGCTGCGTCGGGACGGGTCAGACCCCAGGGCGGTGGCGCCGCGAGTGATCGGGCCATTGCGTATCGCCGGGGGCAGCCGGGGGCTGACCCTGTGGCTTAGGATCGCTCTCCAGGCATCATCCTTCCCTACCGGAAGGGCGAAGAGACCTTGCAGGCGGCGGCCCATGGCGGCATGAGCTGCTTGGGTGCCGCGTCGTGACGGGTCAGACCCCGGGTGCGGTGGCGCCGAGAGTGATCGGGCCATTGCGTATCGCCCGGGGCAACCGGGGTCTGACCCTGTGGCTTAGGATCGCTCTCCAGGCATCATCCTTCCCATGCCGGCAGGCGGATCACCATCGGCGGCGTCAACACCGCCAACGTCGATAGCATCTTGGGAAGCCACAGGGTCTGATCCTGTGGCTTCTCTGCCGTATTGGCGTTCCTCCCTTGTGGTCAAATTCTGGTAGCATGCTCCGCTATTTACTTCACGATGCAGGCGGCGAGATTCGTGTTACCTCTCTCATCTTCTAACGGCAGAGTATTGACCTGTCTCGTTTCTGATGCGCGTGTGCCGCGCGTTCTGACATGGCTCGGGCTGCTTGCCACCTTCTTGTATGCCGCAGGGCGTGTGGCGTGGCCGGATGCCGGCCAGAAAGCGGGCACGGCCATGGCGCTGCTGGGGCTATTCGCGGTGCTGTATTGGGGGCGGCGGCTCCGGTCGTCGGCGCCGCTCTGGCTGCTGCTGGCGATCGTGCTGGTTCAGCTGCTGAGCTGGGGGCTCGGCTATCTTCATCACCCGCAGTGGGTGCCGGACAATCCCGAGCTGGATCGCCTGGCCAAGTGGTTCCTGTTCATCGGCATGGCCTGGTGGCTGGGGGGGGAGCTCGCGGCTGACCTTATGGGCCTGGGCAGTCGCCGTGCCGGGTTTCCTGCTGGCGGTGTGGCTCGAGGGCCATGGTTGGCAGAGTTGGCAGCGTGGCTTGGCAGGAATTCGCGTCGATTTCGGCATCCACAATGCTCAGCATGTGGCGATGCTTTTTGGCGCGGCGGCCTTGGGGCTGGTGTCATTCACCTCGCGGATGTGGTCGGCAGGGCGGCTGGCCTTGGGTCGTCGCCTGGCCTGGTGCGCCATGCTGTTCGTGTGCCTCGTGGGGCTCGTCGTGACTCAGACGCGCGGCGTCTGGCTGGCGACCATCGCCGCGTCGCTAGTGATGCTGGGGGGCTGGGCCTGGAGAGCCTGGCAGAGCAAGCAGTCCTCCAAGGCGTCTCTTCACTGGTCATGGGCGGCCGTCATCGGCGTCTTGCTGGCCATCGTGGTGCTGACGTCGACCTTCCATGGCACCATCGAGCGCAGGCTGCTGGCCGAACAGCAGGTGATCACCAGCGTTATCGAGGGCGACTGGAGCGGGGTGCCCTATTCCAGCGTTGGCGTTCGGATCCACTCCTGGCGCGCCGCCACGGAGTGGATCGCCGAGCGCCCGTTCGTCGGTTGGGGCGGGGAAGGGCGCAGCCTGGTGATGGAGCAGACGGCGTGGCTGCCGGATACCATCCGCCAACGTTTCGGGCATCTGCACAATACCTTCCTGGAGGTACTGGTCGGCTATGGCCTGCTGGGGGCGAGCGTGGTGGCGCTGTTGGCCACTTGGGTAGCGCGCGGTACCTGGCTGGCCTGGCGAGGCGGTGTGATGCCGGGGGACATGGCGCTGTTCGGTTTCGGCTTCTTCGTGTTCTTCATGATCGCTAACCTGTTCGAGTCCTATCTGGCCTTCTGGTCCGGCGGTTATGTGTTCACCCTGGTCATGGGCGGACTGGTGACCCATATCTGGCGCTGGCAACGTTCGACCGGTTCGCCGGTCCTTGGTCTTCGCAAGGCGGTCCGATGAGAACCCTGGTGGTCGTTCGCTCCTTGAAGATGGGTGGCATGGAGCGCGTTGCGGTCAACCTCGCCGATGCCTTCGCGGAGGCGGGGCATGAGAGCCATCTGCTCAGCTTGCGCGAGGTGGCCGATCCTCTGCGTCCGGCACGCGACGAAGTACGAGTGCATCGGCTCAACCTGCGCTGGTGGAGCCGGCTGACCGGCATCGGCTTGCTGCTGGAGCTGTTCGCTCGCCTCGTCATCAACCCGCTCATGAAACGCTCGCTTTTCCTGGGCACCGGCGTGATGGGCGGCTGGGTCTTTCATCGCTGGCTACGTCGCGCCGAGCGTCGGTACGGGCGCTTCGATCGCATCGTCTTCCGGGGCGTTGGTACCTTCGAACTCGTCTGGACGTTCCGCGATGAGCGGGCGCGCTATGTGCTGGAAAACATCCTGCATGTTCGAAAGGTCGGTTGGCGGGGGCGGCTGCTGAGTCGTTGCCTGTATGACCGCCGCCACCTGGTGACGGTATCGCATGGGGTGGCCGAGAGCCTCGATGAGGCGGCGAAATGCTGGGGCTTCACGCCGGCCTCTGTGACGGTCATTCCCAATCCTTGCCCGATCGATGGTATTCGGCAGGCCATGACGGAGCCGGAGCCCGACCTGCCCGAGGTCCCCTATCTGGTCAACGTCGCCCGCCTGGTACCGGCCAAGGATCATGCCTTGTTGTTACGCGCCTATGCGGCGGCCGGTACGTCGATGCCGTTGGTGCTGGTGGGCGATGGGCAGGAGCGTGAGTGGCTGGAGGCACTGGCCGAGGCGCTGGGGATCGCCGAGCGCGTGATTTTCGCGGGGCAGCGCGCCAACCCTTATCCGTGGATGCATCATGCCCGGCTGTTCGTGCTCAGCTCGCGTTTCGAGGGCATGGGCATCGTGCTGTTCGAGGCGCTGGCCTGTGACACCCCGGTGCTCAGCGTCGACTGCCCAGGCGGCATTCGCGAGATCCTCAAGGGGGATCTCGAGGCCTGCATCACGCCGCACTCGGTCGAGGGTCTGGCGGAGGGCATTCGCCACGCGCTCGCTCGAGACAAGCCTGCCATCCAGGAAGCCTGGCTGGAGAATTTCCGGCCCGATGTCGTCGCTAAGGCATTTCTTGCATCCCCCTCCCGGGGCAACTGATTTTAGCGGATGTGAACGATACGTCTCCGGTGCCGGGCTTGCGGCGCCAATATCGCATTGCCAGGCCGAACGGTTCAGCGCCCACCAGTGTCGCCCCCTCCGATGGGTAAGCGAACGGGCATCACCGTTTGTCAGTGATCAGGCGATGTGCTGCCAGTGGTGAGGCATGAGCTCGTGGAGCTGGCTGGCTTTCTGTGTCGGTAGCCGTGCCAGTACGTCCTTCAGGTAGGCATGAGGCTCGTGGCCGTTCAGCTTGGCAGACTGGATCAAGCTCATGATGGTGGCGGCCCGCTGACCGCTGCGCAGTGACCCGGCGAACAGCCAGTTCGAGCGACCCAGTGCCCAGGGGCGAATCAGGTTCTCGACCCGGTTGTTGTCGATCGGCAGTCGGCCGTCATCCAGGTAGCGTGTTAGCGCGGCCCAGCGTTTGAGGCTGTAGTCCAGCGCCTTGGCCGTCGCCGAGCCGTTCGGCACCTTCTCGCGCTGAGCCAGCATCCAGCGGTGCAGCGCGTCGGCGATGGGCCTCGCCCGAGTATCGCGTCGCCGTTGGCGTTCTTCCGTAGTCAGCGACTGGGCCTCGCGCTCCACCTGGTAGAGTTGGCCGATCAGCTCGATGGCCTGCCCGGCAATCTGGCTCTTGTCGGCCACGTGCAGGTCGACGAACTTGCGCCGCGCGTGGGCCATGCAACCGATCTCGGTGACGCCGTTGGCAAAGCTCTGCTTGTAGCCGCTGTAGTCGTCGCAGATCAGCTTGCCCCGCCAGTCGCCGAGGAAGTCACGGGCATGCTGCCCGCCGCGACTCTCGCTGAAGTCGTAGACCACCGCCTTCAATCCGGCGTAGGGCGTGGTGGCGTAGGCCCAGAGGTAGGCTCGATGCGTCTTCTTCTTGCCCGGGGCCAGCATCGGCACCGGGGTCTCGTCGGCATGCAGCACAGGGGCATCGAGCAGCAGCTCACGCAGGGCATCGATCAACGGCTGGAGTCGCACCCCGCAGATGCCGACCCACTCGGCCAGGGTGGAACGCGGAATCGCTACGCCGGCACGGGCAAAGATCTGCTCTTGCCGATACAGCGGCAGGTGATCGGCGTATTTGGCGATCAACACCTGGGCCAGCAGGCCGGCGGTGGGGATGCCCTTGTCGATGATCTGCGCCGGCATCGGCGCCTGGGTCAGCGTCTCGCAGTGATCGCAAACCCACTTGCCGCGGATATGGCGCTCGACGTGGAACACGCCTGGCGTGTAGTCGAGCTTCTCGCTGACCTCCTCGCCGATCCGTCGCAGCTGGCAACCGCAGGCGCAGTGTTCACTCTCCGGGGCGTGACGGATCTCGGTGCGCGGCAGCTCGGGAGGCAAGGCAGCCCGCTTGGGCACTTTCTTGGGTGTTGGCGTCGCGGCAGTGAGCTTCAGGTCTTCCAACTCGGTCTCGATGGCGGCGATGTCGGCATCCACCACCTCGTCCAGCAGGCTGATCTGCAAGACATTGAGCTGCTCGCTGCGCTTGCCGAAGGCATGGCGCTTGAGTAACGCCAGCTCATACGTCAGCTTCTGGTTGACCTGCTCGGTATGTCGCAGCGTTTTCTGGCTCTGCGCCAGTGCCTGTTCCTGCTGCTCGACCTGCGACATCAGCGTGGCCGCCAGGTGGCGGAGCTGATCGGGAGAGAGCTGAGACAGATCGGTCGGCATGGTCATCCGCCGAGTATGCCAGTCCTCGGGCGGAAGCGGGATTAGCGCATCCGCGAATAGCCGGGCCGCCGCGTCTGTGCCGCGCATCACACGACCGAGATTACCCCGTCGGCACCGAGACGCTGCCAGGGCAGGCCTTGAACCAGCGCCGTCACTTGTTCTGGACAGAGCTCGACGCGATCGCCGTGCCAGTGACCGGCCCAGTGGAACTTGCCCTGGTTCAGGCGCCGGGCACATAGCCAGACGCCCAGACCGTCGTGGATCAGCACCTTCATGCGGTTGCCACGCCGGTTGGCGAACAGGTAAGCGCAGTGCGGCCTGGCCGCGCCGAACACCTTGACCACCCGAGCCAGCGCCGTATCCGGCCCGGCCCGCATATCCAGCGGCTCGGTGGCCAGCCAGATCTCGTCGATGCGGATCATCCCAGCAGCTCCTTCAGCCACTGCGCACACGGTGTTGCCTCGCTCGCCGGCCAACGCACAGTGATGGTGCCCCTCACCGAGGGCAGCTCGATGCAGATGTCGCCGACGGCGGCAGTCGACGCTGGCAGATCGGTCGCTGCTGGCGGCGCCGGTAGGGGCACGAAGTCCGGCACGGCCGGCAGCTGGCTCTGTCGCTTGGCCTTGCGGATCCAGGTCTGGACGAGGTTGGTATTCAGTCCGTGCTGGAGGGCGACTTGAGCGATCGAGGAATCGCCCTGCAGGCAGGCCGTCACGATCTTGGCTCTGAACTCAGGTGTATAGCGGCGACGTCGGCGGATCTCACGATCGGTGCTTGAGGTGGTCATGATAGGTGCCCATTTATTAATAGATGGGCACCTAATGTCACCGGCTCCAGGCCTCAGCGGAAGGTGTGTTCAGCGGCCGGTTACTCCGATGGCGCCATCGGAAGGGGCTGAACGGCCATCGCTGCGCGTGGTGTTTGCCATGTCGCTGGGGGGTGATGGCCTGATGTTCAGTGGGGTTCGAAATATTCCATGAGCGCCTCGGTGCCGACGAGCGCGAACATTTCCTGCGCCTTGATGTGAGTCTGGAAGAAGTCATGCTGGCCGTAGTCGGCCCAACGCTCGGGCTGAATGCCGCTCAGTCGGCGTTTCACTGCACGTTTCAGCCGACGCTCCCAGCCTGGTTTATCGCGCAGGTCGTGCATGCTGTCCATGGCCACGGCTTTTTCCTGCTGCGCTTCCAGGTCGAGCGGCTGGCTGTAGAGCGACCATGCCCCCAGGCCTGATGTCGAGCAAGCGACGGGCCAGACGCCGGATGCGGCATGGGCCGGCCCGCGGGGGAAGCCGCGTTGACTCTTGAGGTGATTGGCATAGAGCAGCACTCGCTCGGGTCGATGCGTCGTGGCATTTAGTGCCGTTGCCAGAGCCGCTGCGGCGGCTTGGTGGTCGGGGTGCGGATCGAGTTCTGGATGGGGCACCACCACGGTACTGGGGCGCACCTGATCGAGCAGCCCTATCAGATCGGCCAGCAGGTCGTCTCCCCGGTTGCTGGGCCCGCCCGGGAGCTCATCGGAGGCCAGTGGCCGCGCGTTCCAACGCCTGAAGTCGGCAGGTGATAGCGCGTCATCGGCCAGAGAGGGGGCGCAGACGTTCGGGGTGTCCAGCAGAGTGGCCAGGGTGTCGTTGAAATAACCGAGCATGTAGAGCCGATCCTGGGCGACGCCGGCGAGCTGGGGCGTCGTTGCGCTGTTCCAGCTCCGAATCCAGCCTTTGCGACGGCTGGCGCTCTTCAGGTCGTGATCGAGGAACGGCAGGTACTGTCGATCGAGCCGCTTGTGGCGTTCGCCCGCGGTCAGGGTCAGGATCCAGGTGCGTTCGGCATGCTGGCGGTACAGGCCGTAGGCGGCGAGCTCGGCGTCATCCGGGTGGGGAGCGATGATCATCAGTGGCCCGTCGTCGAGTGCCGGGCGCTGGAAGCCGAGCAGTCGCGCTTGGGGGGCCAGCCGGCATCTTTCGGCCGAGAGTGTCACCGCGCCGAGATCGTCGATACCGGCAAGATTGAGCAGACGCTTGCCGGCTTGCCCGGGCTCGAGGTACTGGATGAAGCGCTCATGTCCATTTTCTCGAACCGTGATGCCGGGTTGCCGCCAGCGGCCGCGAGCCTGATAGCGAACTTCCAGCATCCAGCTCCAGCCGCCGGTCGAGGACGTGGCTTCCGATAGGTGCAGCTTGCCCTTTTCATCGATGCTGCCGTCGACCTCGCGTTCGGGCGCCAGGGGCAGGGTGTGATCATGCGTGGTTGGCATCGGCGGGCTCCTGGCGGTCATCGATGAGATCGAGAAACTGGCTGACGATTCTGCGCTCGCTGAAGCGCTCTATCCAGGCCGGTTGAACCTCGATCGGTGATGCGACGGCCCGATGCATGCCGGCGGCCAGTGCCTCCGGGGTGGCGTCGGTGATCAATTGCTGTTGTTCGTCGACCAGCACCTCGTTGATGCCCCCTGGCGCCCGGGTGGCGACACAGGGCGTGCCGAGCGCCAGCGCTTCGATCAGTACGATACCGAGCCCCTCGAAGCGGGAACTGAGCACCAGTGCATCCGCGCGAGCCATCCAGGGATAGGGATTGGCCTGATGGCCGAGGAAATCGACGGCGTTGTCGATGCCCAGTGCTTGGGACAGGTTTTCCAGTCGGGCACGCTCGGAGCCGTCGCCGATGATCACCAGGCGATGCTTCAGCCCTTGTTGGCGTGCCAGGGCGAAGGCCTCGAGCAGCAGGCATTGCCTCTTGACCGGTACCAGTCGGGCGACATGGACGAGGAAAGGCCCGGGGATCTCGACCGGCGGGGGCGCTGATGCCGAGTGACGGATCGCTTCAAAGGGCACGGCATTATGGATGGCGTGACTCGTCTCGATGGAAACTCCCTGGGCGTCGAGGTAAGCCTGCAGGTTCGCTTTCACTCCCTCGGAGACGCTGATCACGCGGTGGTTCTTGAACAGGCAGCGCGTCAGCCAGCGCCCCAGTACATTTTCGGGAAAGCGCCCTGTCACGGCTTCCACGACGCGCCAGGTTCGCGGATCCTTGACACGCCACAGTAGCTCGAAGGCTCCCTGGCCGCGGATCAAGATCTGGTCCAGCTTGCCGTATTGCTGCTCGACGTCGGTCACGAAGGCATCGAAGGCTCGGCTGCAGCGCCATCCTTGCCATATGAACCCAGACTGAGGGATGAGGGGAGAAAGCATCAGCCGACTGAGAAGGTGCCACGCCATCCCGGCAGCGCTGCGGCGCTGTTCCCTGTCTATGTCACGGCAGTGAACGATGACGTCGGGGGAGGGCTGCTGGATCGGCTGGCCTTTCAGCACCAGCAGGTGAACCTCGTGCCCGGCCGCCGCCATGGCGTTGGCCAGTGTCATCGTGGCGGTCTCGATGCCACCGGTACCGAGGCGGCGCAAAACGATCATGATGCGTCTGGGAGGAAATGTCGAAGGTTGCAATGTTTCACTATCCGGGGAGGGCTTCGTGCTTTCGGCTTGCCGTGGCTCGATGTGTCGGAGACGCTTGTCAGGCCATCAAGCATATGCGTAGCATTCTAACTGTTTGCATTGGCGTAGGATATGGTTTTTACCGGTGAGTGCCACTGCTGCACACACGTCTGCCACGCGGTTGCCGGCTATGACCGCCGGTCTATGTACGAGACGAAGGGCCTTGGGTAAAGTGTCTCGGCTTCTTGCGCATTGGCCGAGTTCAATAGTGATGTGTGCAATATATACCGTGCACTCGGGCGTTTATTTCGAATAACAAGAGGCCTTGGTGGCCTACAAGAAGCGAGCAAGGCAGCCGGGAGACTGCCGACTCACCGCATCAGGGAACTGTTATCACATCCATGAAATCATTTTGCCACCAACCAGCGGCTTGCCACTCGATTCCATTGGCGCCTGCCGGCGATCCGGCGTTCTTTCCTCTTTACGATGATCGCATGCGCTGGCCCATTCGCCGTGCCCGCCTGCAGGTCTCGGTACGTGAAGCATTCCAGGAGGGAGTTGGCCTGCCACTGGAGAGACGGTTGTTGCGCCGGTGGCTCAGGGGCCGATACGGCAGTGCCACGATCGAACGAAAGGGGCTGCCGCGGCGAGCGATGGAAGAATCTCTCGGGGATCGGCTGACCCTTGAAGTCGACCCGCGTGAGCTGATCCAGAGCACCGACTGGCGTGGGTATGATCGTCGCCAGCGTCCTTCCTCATCGCGTTTCCTCTGGGATGGCGAATGGGATCTTCGGCGTGGCGATCTGCGCTTCAGTTCCCGTTACCGTTTTATCAGCGATCTCGATGAACATCGCGACGATCTGACACGGAGTGAAAGCTTCGCCAGGTATGCGGCTCGCTTGAAAGCCGGCAGACCGTGGTCTTCCCATCAGCAAGGGGTGTTGTTGGACTCCGAAGAGCGAATCCTGATGTACCTGCGCGTGTATCTGAGCTTTCTCGATGACATGGCCGTACGAGGGTTCGATGGTGCTCGCGGCAAGGACAAGCTGGGCGTGGCGGTAAGCCGAGAAGGGCGTTTGATCAAGATCAATCGTGGCCTGCATCGCCTGGCGATGGCGCAGCGGCTGGGTTTGGACAGCGTGCCGGTACGGGTCATGGCGGTACATCGTGAGTGGTGGCAGCATATTACTGGCGGTGCCACGGGGCAGGAAGCATTGGAGTGTGTCGCTGATGGATTACATGATTGCATGCCCGAGCAGCGCCCGGGCGAGCTGGATCCTGCCGAGTGGCCGAGCGAATTCGATTGGCCAGCGTGACAGGGAGGCTCTGATAACTTGAGTCCGCGTTAAAGCATGAGATGTTGACGAAGCCGCTCGCTGCATAATGCCCGGTACCTCTCTCCACGCAGCTTGTCTGAGGTAATAGAGTTGCTGATAGCCGGCCACTGGTCGGCTTTTTTTCTGGGCAGCCGCCGCACGTGGGCATCGATCCAGATCAGCGTGCCGTCATCGGCCACCAGCAGGTTGTTGTAGTGAAGATCGCGGTGAACGTAGCCGGCGCGAGCAAGACGGGCCACCTCTTCGCAGAAGCGTTCCAGGAAACGGTACCGGCCGGCGTCGTCCAGTGACTCGAAGACATCGCCCCCCGGCCTGGCATCCTGACGGTGTTCCATCAGCAACAGCGAGGCGTTGCGATTCGCCGGGTTCAGCGATAGCCCCCAGCCGTGGCAGCGAGGTGTGGCGAGGCCGGCCCGCTGGAGGATGCGCAGGCTGAGGAATTCCTTGCGGGCATCCGACTGCAGCAGCCAGCGCTTCTCCAGATAGTCGCGGCTGAACCAGCTGAATGGCGCTTTGCGCTTGGTGAACTTGTCGGGCACCACCTTGGCGAGGATCTTCCCGTCCTGTGAGAGATAGAAGCGGCTGCTGCCCGCCGCCTCGAAGGCGGCGGTGGTGCTGGTGCTGGCCAGGCGCAGTTGGGCTGGCAGGCCGGCGGCATGAAACACCAGATAGCGACGTCGGCGGTCGTCGAAGGGGATGTCGAGCAGCTTCACCGTCACAGCGCCTCGAACTGGGGCAGGACCGTTTCCTTGAGGAACTGCTGATAGTGGCGCGGCTCGATGGTGATTGGCGCACGGTCCATGTTCGCCAATGCCTGAGCCAGGCCTGTTTCGTCATCAGGGGCGACGAGAAAATCGGCCAGCTCCTGGGTAAGGATCTCTCGAGGGCCGCTGGGGCAGTCTACGCTGACCACGGGAGTGTGCAGCAGCAGGGCCTCGATCAGCACGCGCGGCAGCCCCTCGGCATCCGAGGTCAGCACCATCGCCTTGGCGTGGCGGATGAAGGGATACGGGTTGTGGTGATAGCCCAGCCACAGCACGCGGTCCTCGAGCCCGAGTGCCGTGATCTGCTCGTGAACGGCGGCTTCGTGTTCCGGCTTGCCCTTGCCCATGATCGCCAGCGGCGTTGTCACGGCGCTTTCGGCATAGGCCCGCAGCAGGCGGTCATGGCGCTTGCGTGGCTCGATGGCCGCCACGCACAGGAAATAGTCTCCCTCAGGAACCAGGGCGTCTTCCTCGGCCATGGCCACGAAGGGGTCGCGCTCATAGGGGTTGTAGATCGGCACGATGCGCTCGGCCTCTAGCCCGACCACGTTCTCCAGATTCTCCTTCACGCCCTGGGACACGGCGATGACCTGGCGGCCTTTATAGAAGCGCCGCACCTTGTCGAAGGCACGCTCGCGTTGCCTGGGATCGCTGAACTTGGCCGAGACGTCCGACTTGATCCAGAAGTAGAGGTTCGGGAAGTCGAGATGGCGGGTGATCTTGTCACAGGAGCAGGAGATCACCACGTCCGGTCGCCAGGGCGTCAGAGCACGCTTGATCCGTGAGGCCTGCCATTTCTCGGTCAGTACCGTGCTGGTGGCCTTGGTGAAGCGGGTGACCACGGCGAGGTTCTCGATCTCGAGCCCTTCGGGCAGTCGATGTTCGATGCGCTCGCGCAGCGTGAATACCTTGACCGCATGGCCGCGCTGGCGCAGCTGGTCGGCCGTATAGAGCAGCGATTTCTGGGCGCCGCCGCCGTAGAGGTCCTCGATGACGAAGGCGAATCTTTTGCGGGTCATGGTGTCGTCCTGCACGGCGGTTTCATCCTGTGACGCTCAGAGCCGAGCGATTGGCGCGGCGCGAGTGTCGGCGCAAAAGGCAAAATTCTAGCATGGTCGTCGCGTGGCGGCAGGGGCGGGGTGCTGCGGCCCGTTCTGGCACTGAGGTACAATGCGCGCCACCATAAGGGCCAGCAGTGCCCGTAGAACACGAGCCAGGAGGCGCAGGAGAGCATGAAGGTATTGATCACGGGCGTGGCAGGATTCATCGGTCATGCCGTCGCCCGGAGGCTCTCGGGTCAGGGGCATGAGATCGTCGGTGTCGATAACCTCAACCCCTACTACGACGTGGCGCTCAAGCAGGCTCGGCTGGATGACCTGCAGGACTGCCAGGACGTGCGCTTCGAACGTCTCGATCTTGCCGACCGCGAAGCCGTAGCCGCGCTGTTCGAGGCCGAGCATTTTGATCGCGTGATCCACCTGGCCGCTCAGCCGGGGGTTCGCTATTCGCTGGAGAATCCGCATGCCTATGCCGATGCCAACCTGATCGGGCACCTCAACGTGCTGGAGGGCTGTCGTCACGGGCGGGTGGGGCATCTCGTGTATGCTTCCTCCAGCTCGGTCTATGGCGCCAACGACAAGACGCCCTTCGCTACCTCCGACAACGTCGATCATCCCATCAGCCTCTATGCGGCCACCAAGAAGGCCAACGAGTTGATGGCGCACACCTACTCCCATCTCTACGACCTGCCAACCACCGGCCTGCGTTTCTTCACGGTCTACGGTCCCTGGGGGCGCCCGGACATGGCCATGTTCAAGTTCACGCGCGCTATTTTGGCCGGTGAGCCGATCCAGGTCTTCAACCACGGCGACATGTCACGCGACTTCACCTATATCGACGATATCGTCGAGGGGATCTCGCGCATTCTGGACGAGGTGCCTGCGCGACAGCCTGGCGGTACGACCGAGACGCCCGATATCAGCGACGCGCCCTATGCGCTGTACAATATCGGTCATGGTAGCCCGGTATCGCTGATGGACTTCGTGCATGCGGTGGAAGTTGCCACCGGCCGCGAAGCGATCTGCGATTTCCAGCCCATGCAGCCCGGTGACGTACCGCGTACCTGGGCGGACACCGAGGCCTTGTTCAACCTTACGGGTTATTGCCCTCGGGTCGGCGTCGAAGAGGGTGTGCGTCGCTTCGTGGCTTGGTACCGGGAGTATTACGGGGTGTGATCCACCTCTTTCGACTGACCTCCTCACGTCTCGCCTGATCACGCTGTCATGGGAAAAACCATCATTCTGACGGCATGTTAACAATGTAACCTTGTGTTAACGGCTGTGCCGGTCCAGCGGCATGGCGATACGCCGAGGCCGGGTGCTTCACGTCAAGAACGCTTCTGACGTTATCCAGCGCTCGGCAGGCGTGTGCCCGAAGAAAGAGGTGTTGTCGATGGCTCAGAGCGGTGCCACGTCGGCGGTCGTCACCGCGGCCCGGGAGCTCGATGGGGCTCAGGAAGGCCCCAGGCTGCTTGCCCTGACCCCCATGGAGGATGCCTGGAGCAGCGAGATGGTTCTTCCCGGGGTGGTGACCGAGAGGCAGGAGGTGTCGGTGTCGCCCGGCGGCTGGCAGTACCTGTTGCGTTGCCTGGACCCCGTGCCGCCTGGTTGGCCCCGCTCGAGGCCGCACAAGGCGCCGCTTGTGGTCAAACGGCTGGTCATGGCGGTCGGCATGCGGCCCCCCGCGCGCGTGGCGCAGAAGGGCTGGTTATTGCTCAGCTGCCCGCAGGAACGGGAGCGTATCGCCGAGCTTGTGCTGACGCCCGACGGCCGGCATTTCCTGAACCATGCGCTGCATACCCGGCGGGAGAAGCTTGCCCATGACTTCAGCGCAGAACTCCGTGGCCTGCTCTCTCAGGCCGGTGTGTCGTCGCCAGAGGTGCTGTTCGGCCCGGAAGCGCTGATGCAGGTGTACGGCCTGAGGAAGGCCCGCTATGTCGATGTGCTGACCAAGGCGACGGTCTCGCTGACGGGAGGACCGCTCCGGGTCATCGCCTCGGATGAGTTCGAACACTTCTGTGCCGATCGCACACGGCTCCTAGAGGATGCCCGGCATCGTGTCGTATTGGATGGCTTGAAGTTCGTGTCTTTCGGTACGGCTCGTGCGTTCAAGCGGCATCGCGGTAGCTGGCGTGATCGCAACGATCTGAGCATGATGCAGGCCCTGGAGCGGCGCCATCGCTGGCGACTGCGCCTGGCCAGCCTGGTCGGCCGGATGCTGCCGTGACGTTCGTCGCCAGCCTGGGCCTGTCTGCTCCAGGTGTCGATGCCGAGTTCACCACCATACCCACAGCGCCCCAATCGCCGCCACGCCCAGAAACGCTGCCAGCCCAAGCCGGGCCGTGGGCTGGCGATGTTCGCCATGCTGCGTCAGATGGGGCCCCATGGGGTCGTAGCGAACGGTCAACCGGCTGCCCGGTGGCGTTCGGGAGAGAAATGCTTCGGCGGCTTCCCGGCTCGTGAAGTCGGGAACGCCGTCGAACTGGCCGTTGTCAGAGCGATATTCGTTCCCCTCGACCTCGAAGCGGTAGTGGAGGCGGGCGAGGAAGCGCCTGGGATGCTCGTCGCGGTCGGCGCGGCGGTGATGGTCGTCGACGACCTGCACCTCGGTGCGTTCGACCGTCGCCAGTGCCGTGGGCCAGCGATTCACGTCGCGTCGTTGCCAGGCGCCGCGTGCGGCCAGGGCGGCGCCCAGCCCGCAGGCCAGGGCGACGATGAGGGGAATCATGTTCGGCATGTCGGGAGTTCCTATGATCCAGTCCTTGCAACGGCTCTTTCAGGACATGATGGCGCCGGCGGCGTCGTCTGAACAGGCCGAGCCCGGCCAGGCGCTGGCGGCGGCGGTGCTGCTGTGCGAGGTGATCCGCGCGGATTATCGCCTGGAAGAGGCCGAGCTCGAGCATCTTGCGGCGATTCTCGCCGCTCGCTTCGGGCTTCCCGGCGAGGAGGCGCAGGCGCTGGTGCGCCAGGCCTGCGACGAGACGGAGTCGGCGGTGGACCACCACCGCTTCCTGCGCGCGGTGCGCGATGGCTGCGACTACGACCAGCGGGTCGCGCTGGTTCGCGAGATGTGGTCGCTGGCGCTGGTCGACGGCGACAAGCATCCGCTCGAGGAGCACCGCATTCGTCGCCTGGCCGAGCTGCTGCACGTCGGCCACGGCGACTTCATCCGTGCCCGCATCGAGGCGGAAGGCGGCGACACATGAGGCCATGCTTGCGATGCTCCGGCGCTCTTGGGGATGATGGGGTCACAGCATCGACAAGGGAATGAACGGATGAGCAGCGGCACCATCGTACTGGGAGCGGGCATGGTCGGCGTGTCGGTGGCCTGGCACCTGGCCCGGCGGGGGCAGGACGTGACCCTGGTGGACCGGCGCGCCCCCGGGCGCGAGACCTCGTTCGGCAACGCCGGCATCATCCAGCGCGAGGCGGTGCGGCCCTATCCCTTCCCGCGGGATCTCGCCACCCTGTGGCGCGTGCTGCCCAATCGCCAGGTGGATATCCGCTATCGGCCCGGCGGCATGCTCGAGGCGGCCGGCCCCCTCTGGCAGTACTGGAAACACTCCGCCCCCGATCGATATCGGCGGATCGTGCCTGAATATGCGTCGCTGATCGAGCGTTGCCTGGATGCCCACGGGGCAATGATCGAGGCCGCCGGCGCCGAGTCGCTGGTGCGCCGCGAGGGCTGGCTCGAGGTATATCGTCATCGCTCCGCGCTCCAGGCGCGTCTCGCCGAAGCCGAAGAGAACGCGGAACGGTTCGGTGTCCGCTATCGGGCCCTCGATGCCGAGGCGCTGGCCGCCATGGAGCCGAGCCTGGGAAACGACGTGAACGACGGGCTGGCCGGGGCGATTCATTGGCTGGATCCCTGGACGGTAGCCGATCCCGGCGCGCTGGTCTCGGCCTATGCCGAGGCGTTCGAGCGCGAGGGCGGGCGTATCGTCCGGTCGGAGGTCGAGACGCTGTCGACGGGTGCCGGCGGCTGGCAGGTGGGCATCGGGAGCGAGACGCTGTCGGCGGAATCGGTGGTGCTGGCGCTCGGCCCCTGGTCGCGCCGGTGGCTGTCGCGCCTCGGGGTGTCGCTGCCGCTGTTTCCCAAGCGCGGCTATCACATGCATTACGCCAGTCGAGGCGAGGCGCGGCTGCATCACTGGGTGATGGACGCGGAGGTCGGCTATCTGCTGGCGCCGATGCGGGCCGGCATCCGCCTGACCACCGGTGCCGAGCTCGAGCGCCTGGAGGCGCCGCCGCATCTCGATCAGCTGGCCGCCGCTGAGGCCAGCGCACGTCGCCTGTATCCGCTCGGTGAGCGGCTCGACGCCGAGCCCTGGAAGGGCGCGAGGCCCTGCACGCCGGACATGAAGCCAGTGATCGGGCCGGTGGATGGGCAGGCGGGGCTGTGGTGCGCCTTCGGCCATGGCCACCAGGGCTTCACCCTGGGGCCGGCGACCGGCCAGCTGCTGGCGCAGATGATGGCGGGGGAGACGCCGGCGATCGACATGCGGCCCTTCCGGGTCGACCGCTTCTGAACCGGCCGGGGAGGGAGCGCTTGGCTAGCGGGCCTTGCGCTTCTCCTTGATCATGTGAATCAGCAGCTTGACCGCCAGGGTGAAGATGAACACCAGCCAGCCGGCGGTCGCCAGCACGTTGAACAGCAGCATCTTCTGAATGCCGTCGATGGGCGTGATGAGATGCTCGATCAGGATGGCGATCAAGAACGCCAGGCCCAGGGGCAGGGCGAGGATGTGCATCCACATCTCGGTGCGTCGCTTGCGCACGTGGTAGCGGCTCAGCAGCACGCGAATCGGGCGGTGCACGAAGCTGATCATGATGAGACTGCCCGCGATCAGCAGCGCCGCCATGGTGGGCTCGATGTTGTCGATGTACACCGAGTAGCTCACCGACCAGTAGACCAGCAGCCACATCAGGCCGGCCAGAATGGCGACGAGGTCGGCGTAGTGACGAACCTTCGGCATGTTCTCTCCCAGGAAACTGTCGGACGTGTCGCGGATCCGCCATGAGCCCGGCCTCTTGGCCAAGGCCGCCCGACGTGACGCGGGCAGTCGCGCGACTCACGTCCGCGGGTCGCGGCGAAGGCTCGACAGGCCTGGCAGGATCGGCGGCCATGATACGGCATCGCGGCGGGCCGGCGCACCCGCGTTCGTCAGCGGGGCCGGCCGTCGGGCAGGGCGATGGCGCATTGCCTTTCACATCCTGCGCCTCTCACATCTCGCATCCCGCCTTGGAGGCCGCTTCCTGTATACTGCCGCCAGCGCCGGGCCTTGCGGCCCCTTTCATCCCCGGAATCGCCGAGACAGGATAGATCGTGACCTCTTTGACCCTGACCCGCCCCGACGATTGGCATCTTCACCTGCGCGATGGCGCAGTGCTGGATGCTGTGGTCCCTGCCAGTGCCCGGCAGATGGGCCGTGCCATCATCATGCCCAACCTCAAGCCGCCGGTGACCACCACCGAGCAAGCGCTGGCCTATCGCGAGCGCATCCTCGCGGCGGTGCCGGCGGGGCTCGACTTCGAGCCGCTGATGACGCTCTACCTCACCGATCGGACCGCGGCCGAGGAGATCGAGCGTGCCCATGCCTCCGGGCGGGTGCAGGCGGTCAAGCTGTATCCGGCGGGGGCCACCACCAACTCCGATTCCGGCGTGACCGACCTGGCGAACTGCGATGCGGCCATCGCGGCCATGGCGCGGCTGGGTATGCCGCTGCTGGTGCACGGCGAGGTGACCGACGCCGAGATCGACATCTTCGATCGCGAGGCGACGTTCATCGAGCGGGTGATGAAGCCGCTGCTGGCGCGTCACCCGTCGCTCAAGGTGGTCTTCGAGCACATCACCACCGCCGACGCGGCGGCCTTCGTGGCCGAGTCACCGGCCAACGTGGCGGCCACCATTACTGCCCATCACCTGTTGTTCAACCGCAACCAGATGCTGGTCGGCGGCATCAAGCCCCACTACTACTGCCTGCCGATCCTCAAGCGCGAGCGCCATCGCCAGGCGCTGATCGAGGCGGCCACCTCGGGCAGCGGCAAGTTCTTCCTCGGCACCGACAGCGCGCCCCATGCCAAGGGCGACAAGGAAAGTGCCTGCGGCTGTGCCGGCGCCTACACCGCGCCGCACGCCCTGGAACTCTACGCCACGGCCTTCGAGCAGGCCGGTGCGCTGGATCGTCTGGAAGGCTTCGCCAGCCACCATGGGCCCGACTTCTACGGCCTGCCGCGCAACACCGGCACCGTGACCCTGGTGCGCGAGGACTGGACGCTGCCGGAGAGCCTGCCCTATCCCGACGGCCAGGTCATCGTGCCGCTGCAGGCCGGCGAGACGCTGGGCTGGAAGCTGAGCGGCTAACGGGCGGATCCGAATGGGGCCAGACCCTTAAGTGGCATTAGGATCAGAATGGGGTCAGACCCTTAAGTGGCCTTAGGGGCGGAACCCCTAAGGCCACTTAAGGGTCTGACCCCGTACCAGCCTCCGGAACCGAGAGCTGCTCATCGAGGAAGGCCAGGGCGGCGTCCATGGCGTCGTCGCGGGTCAGGAAGGCGGTGATATGGCCGCGCCATGTCTGCAGGTAAAGCTCGGCGGGAACGCCGGCGGCGTCGAGGCGACGATACATGTCGGTGGCGTGATCCACGGGGACCAGGCTGTCCCAATCGCCGTGGAACAGGAAGTGGGGCGGCGTCAGCGGGCCGACCTGGCGGGCGGGGGAGGCCAGGCGATAGGCGCGGGGCTTCTCGGCACGGGTGCCGCCGATGAATTCCCTGACCAGGCGGCCGTCGTCGAACTTCATCAGGTCGCTGGGCAGGCCGCCGGCCACCACGGCGGCCAGGCGTGTCCTCTCTCCGCCATGAGGGCGGTCGAGTGGGGAACCGGGTTGCTGTACCGCGAGCAGGCTGACGAGGTGGGCGCCGCTGGAATAGCCCACGCCGACGATACGGTCGGTGTCGATGCGCCAGGCGTCGGCATTGTCATGCAGCCAGGTCATGGCGATCTGCAGGTCGTGCAGCTGGGCGGGAAAGCGGTGGTCGGGGGCGAAGCGATAGCCGATGTTGGCGACCACGTAGCCGCGGGCGGCCAGTCGCTCGGCGATCGGCGTCATGTCGTCGGGGGAGCGCCGCTGCCAGCCGCCGCCGTGGACGACCAGCGCCGCCGGGCGACGGGCGTCGCCCGGCGTGTCCGGCAGATAGACCCGGGCGGTCAGCGGGGCAGGCCAGTCCGGCGGTGTGTAGACGCGGTCGGGAAGCCGCCGGAAGCTGGTCTCGGCTTTGGCGGGGTTGTCCTGGGCCTCGATGGCGGGGATGCCATCGGTGCTGCGCTGGCTGGCGCAGCCGCCAAGCAGCAGGGGCAGGCACAGGGCCAGCCCCAGCAGGCGGAGGCGGCAGCGTGGCATGCGTCAGTCCTCGACGGTGACGCTCGCGGTCGCCGGTTCGGCGAGCCTGGCCACCATGGCGGTGACCATGCGCGTCGAGTGGTCGGCGGCCTTGTCGAGGAACTCCTCGAAGGAAAGATGGTTGTCGCCGCCGCCGGCGATGTCGGACAGCGCGCGGATCACCACGAAGGGGCAGCCGTAGAGATGGCAGGTCTGGGCGATGGCCGCAGCCTCCATCTCGGCGGCGAGCATGGTGGGGAAGCGTGAGCGCGTGGTCGCCACCAGCTCGGGGCAGGCCATGAAGACGTCGCCGGTGGCGATCAGCCCCTCGACCACGTTGACCTCGTTCATCGCCTCGATGCATTCCCGGGCCACTGTCACCAGCCGCGTGTCGGGCAGATAGGCGGCCGGCATCTGCGGCACCTGGCCATGTTCATAGCCGAACACCACGGCGTCGACGTCGTGGTGGCGCACCTCGCTGGAGACCACCACGTCACCGATCTCGAGCCCTTCGCCGAAGCCGCCGGCGGAGCCGGTATTGATGATCGCTTCCGGCTGATACATGTCCATCAGCAGGGTGGTGCCGATGGCGGCGTTCACCTTGCCGATTCCGGACTGCAGGATCACCACCTCGACGCCGTGCAGGCGGCCGTGATGGAAGGTGGAGCCGACGTGGGTGCGGGTCTCGCGATCCTCGAGCATGTCCGCCAGTCGAGCGACTTCCTGGGCCATGGCGCCGATGATGCCGATGCGTTTCATCTATCCGGTGTCTCCGCGAAGTGAGGTGTCAGAAGGAGGGAGTCAGGCGTCTTCGCCGAAGACCTGAGCCCACTCGTCACGCTTGGCGAGAAAGCCGCGGGCGATGTCCTTGGCGCCCTCGAGGCTGTGACTGGCGGCCCAGCCGCACTGCATCTCGTTGCAGGCGGGGACTTCGCTGGCCTCGAGCACGTCCTCGAGGGTCTTCTCGATCAGCGTCAGGATGCCCTCGTAGTCGTCATGGTTGATCATCGCCCAGTAGAAGCCGGTCTGGCAGCCCATGGGGCTGATGTCGACGACCTTGTCGGTATGGTTGCGCGACATCTCGGCCATCAGGTGCTCGAGGGAGTGCAGGCCGGGCATGGCCATGTGGTCCTGATTGGGCTGACAGATGCGCATGTCGTACTTGGTGATCTCGTCGCCGTGCTGGCCAACGGTGACGCCGGCCAGACGGACGTAGGGCGCCTTGACCTTGGTGTGGTCGAGATTGAAGCTTTCGACGTTCATCTTGTCGCTCATCGGGCGGACCTCGCGAGTCGGTGGAAATCAGCGGCACATGTTAACGAAATCGGGCCACGGGTGCACGGCAGGCGCCGGTCTCCGTGGCCCTGTTGCCGGGGTCTGACCCCAAGGGGGACTGAAGGGGCTGACCCCAAGAGGGAGTTAGGCTTGAGCGTCGTGCATCTCGGCGGCGAGCAGGGTGTTCTCGAGCAGCGAGGCCACGGTCATCGGCCCCACGCCGCCGGGGACCGGCGTGATGTAGCTGGCACGGGCGGCGGCGGGCTCGAACTCCACGTCGCCGATCAGGCGGCCATCGTCCTGGCGGTTGATGCCCACGTCGATGACGATGGCGTCGTCACGGACCCATTCGCCCTTGACCAGCCCCGGCACGCCGACGGCGACCACCAGCAACTCGGCACGACGCACGTGCTCCTCGAGGTTGCGGGTGAAGCGGTGGCAGACGGTCGTGGTGCAGCCGGCCAACATCAGTTCCATGGCCATGGGGCGGCCCACGATGTTGGAGGCGCCGACCACGGTGGCGTCCAGGCCGCGCACGTCCACGCCGGTGTCCTGCAGCAGGGTAATGATGCCCTTGGGCGTGCAGGGACGCAGCAGCGGCAGGCGCTGGGCGAGTCGGCCCAGGTTATAGGGGTGGAAGCCGTCGACGTCCTTGTGGGGGAGGATGCGCTCGAGGATCGGGCGCGAATCGAGGTGGTCGGGCAGCGGCAGCTGGACCAGAATGCCATCGACGCTCGTGTCGGCGTTGAGGCGATCGACCAGATCCTCGAGCTCGGCCTGGGAGGTCTCGGCGGGCAGCTCGTACTTGATCGACTGGATGCCGGCTTCCTCGCAGGCGCGCTGCTTGTTGCGCACGTAGACGGCGGATGCCGGGTCTTGCCCCACCAGCACGACGGCAAGCCCGGGGACCCGTGCTCCGGCCTCGCGGCGTGCCTGCACCTGGCGTGCGACCTGCTGGCGGACTCGGGCGGCAATGGACTTGCCATCGATCAGTTGGGCGGACATCGAGTTTCCCTCTGGGTGAAAAGAAGACGGTGAGAAAAAGAGCGGCGATTTTCGCATGAGCCGGCGTTCAGGCAAAGCGATCTCGGGGACCGGCCGCGGGGCAGGGCGGTCATGGGGAGCAGGCGGGCGGTGATGAAGACAAAGGAGGATCGGCTAACATCCTGATCAAAGGGCATTGTGGCTTGACGAGCGCGGAGAGATCCGTAAAATACGCAGCGCTCGATGAGGCCCCTGCGGCGGCGTCGAGGCCGTGCAAGAGCCGGCGGGGTGTAGCGCAGTCTGGTAGCGCGCCTGCTTTGGGAGCAGGATGTCGGGGGTTCAAATCCCTCCACCCCGACCACAAGCTGTTGATTGAATAGAAGAAAGTTCAATTTTCTGCTTGCGGTAAGATGCTCGGGAACGTAGAATGCGCCCATAGCTCAACCGGATAGAGCAACGGCCTTCTAAGCCGTAGGTTGCAGGTTCGAGTCCTGCTGGGCGTGCCAGTCCAGATGGCGTCTAAGCGGTCTCGTGTCGGTCGAGCGAAATCGAAATGGTGGATGTAGCTCAGTGGTAGAGCCCCGGATTGTGGCTCCGGTGGTCGTGGGTTCGATCCCCATCATCCACCCCATTTCGATATCACCCCAGGCAGTGGTGGATGTAGCTCAGTGGTAGAGCCCCGGATTGTGGCTCCGGTGGTCGTGGGTTCGATCCCCATCATCCACCCCATTGCCTCCCTTCTTCTTTGTTTTTCAGTGATCTCCCGTCGTTATCGCTTCGTGACGCTGCCATCCATTTCGAGGTGGGCGGCGATTTTGTCGTTTCCGGCAGCTGCGATTGCCGCGTCCGGTCGGACCAGGGCACGGAGAATCGACGATATCCCCTTGTCTAATCGGGTGATCGCCCCCATAACTTCGTGCATGGCGCTTGCCACTGCTGGGCGGGATTCATAGAATCCTTGCCCTTGAATGTTTCAACGCTCTTCACGCAGCGCTTTTTTACACACTGAACGCCCCAGTCGGCAGAGGACAATTCATGCAAGTTTCCGTCGATACGACCTCCCAGATTGAACGCCGCATCACGGTGCAGGTGCCGGCCGCCGAAATCGACGATGCCGTTGCCGCTCGCCTCAAGGACGCCGCCAAGAACGTGCGCCTGGATGGTTTCCGTCAGGGCAAGGTGCCGATGTCCGTGATCCGCCAGCGCTACGGCCGTGGCGTGCGCGACGAGGTGGTCGGTGAGGTGATGCGCGAGCGTTACGTCAAGGCCATCACCGACGAGAGCCTCAACCCGGCCGGTAACCCGCAGATCGAAGCCCACGTCAATGAGGCGGGCAAGGACCTCGAGTTCACCGCGACCCTGGAGATCTACCCGGAAATCGAACTGGCCTCCATCGAGGGCACCGAGGTCGAGCGTCCGGTGGTCCAGGTCACCGACGCCGACGTCGACGAGATGATCGAGACCCTGCGCAAGCAGAACGCCGCCTGGGAAGAGGTGGAGCGTGCTGCCGAGGACGGCGATCAGGTCAACATCGACTTCCAGGGCTATCTGGGCGATGAGCCGTTCGAAGGCGGCAGCGCCGAGGGTCACGACCTGGTGATCGGTTCCGGCAGCTTCATCCCCGGCTTCGAAGAGCAGCTGATCGGCGCCAAGGCCGGTGAGGAAAAGGAGCTCAAGGTCACTTTCCCCGAGGATTACCAGGCCGAGCAGCTGGCCGGTCAGGAAGCGACCTTCAAGGTCAAGGTCAACGGCGTCAAAGCCCAGGCCCTGCCCGAGATCGATGCGGCCTTCGTCGAGAAGTTCGGCGTCGAGGATGGCGATCTGGCCAAGTTCCGTGACGAGATCACCAAGAACATGACCCGCGAGGCCAGCCAGGCCGTCGACAATCGCGTCAAGCAGCAGGTGCTCGAGGCGCTGAAGCAGGCCAACGACATCCCGGTGCCGCAGGCCCTGATCCAGCAGGAGACCGACGGTCTCAAGCGTCAGGCCGCCCAGCAGTTCGGCCTCGGCGAGGACTTCGACGTCAGCCAGCTGCCGGACGAGCTGTTCGCCGAGCAGGCCAAGAGCCGCGTGCAGATCGGCCTGCTGCTGGCCGAAGTGATCAAGGTCAACGAGCTCGACGTCTCCGACGACGAGATCAAGGCCAAGGTCGAGGAGCTGGCTCAGCAGTACCAGGAGCCGCAGCAGGTCGTCGAGTACTACATGGGCAACGACCAGATGAAGGATCAGGTCAAGTCCGCGGTCCTCGAGGAGAAGGCCGTCGACGTGCTGCTCGGCCAGGCCAGCGTCAAGGACGTCGAGATGAGCTACCAGGATGCGCTGGCCGCCGCTCAGCAGCAGGGTGGCCAGGCCGACGACGAAGAGGCCGACGAGGCCGAAGCCCAGGCCTGATGGCCGCTTTCACCCTTCCGCCCGCCGTGGGCGGAAGGGTGGACGTCCTGCCGGGATGTCGCTGATCGGCGGTGACGCATGGCGTTTTTCGCCATCGGCGAGGCGCGGCGTTGAATAGTGCGCTATTCACCCCCACCTTTCCCTGAGGTATGAAAACTCCGTGACCCCTGCGAGATCAGCCCAGCCCGGCGGGCTACTGGTGTCGCCCCCACACATCGGACGCAAGGACATCACCATGAGCAACGAGTTCGATACCCAATCCGCCGGCGGCCTGGTGCCGATGGTGGTCGAACAGAGCGCACGCGGCGAGCGGGCCTACGACATCTACTCCCGCCTGCTCAAGGAGCGCGTGATCTTCCTGGTGGGGCCGGTCGAGGACTACACGGCCAACCTGCTGGTGGCACAGATGCTGTTCCTGGAGTCCGAGAACCCGGACAAGGACATCCATCTGTACATCAATTCGCCGGGTGGCTCCGTCACCGCGGGGATGTCGATCTACGACACCATGCAGTTCATCAAGCCCGACGTCTCCACCGTGTGCATCGGTCAGGCGGCGAGCATGGGTGCGCTGCTGCTGGCCGGCGGCGCGGCGGGCAAGCGCTACTGCCTGCCCAACTCGCGGATGATGATCCACCAGCCGCTGGGCGGCTACCAGGGTCAGGCCTCGGACATCGAGATCCACACCCGCGAGATCCTCGGTATTCGCGAGAAGCTCAACCAGATCCTGGCCGATCATACCGGTCAGGACTTCGAGACGATCGCCCGGGATACCGACCGCGACAACTTCATGAGCGGCCCTCAGGCGGCGGAATATGGCCTGATCGACGCCGTGCTGGATAAGCGGCCGACATCCTGATAGCGTGAAATCAACCACGCTGTGATTACGTGATTCCCGGCGGCCCACGGGCCGCCGCTGCGAGAGAGGTACGCGAATGGCCGACGGCAAAGGCAAGGACGAAGGCGGCAAGCTGCTGTACTGCTCGTTCTGCGGCAAGAACCAGAACGAAGTGCGCAAGCTGATTGCCGGCCCGTCCGTCTATATCTGCGATGAGTGTGTCGATCTGTGCAACGACATCATTCGCGAGGAGGTGCTCGATGCCGATGCCGAGAGCGACGAGGAGCGTCTGCCTGCCCCCCGCGAGATTCGTCACACCCTCGACGACTACGTGATCGGCCAGGACCGCGCCAAGATGGTGCTGTCGGTGGCGGTCTACAACCACTACAAGCGGCTGCGCTATGCGTCCAAGGACGAAGTGGAGCTCGGCAAGTCGAACATCCTGCTGATCGGCCCGACCGGTAGTGGCAAGACGCTGCTGGCCGAGACGCTGGCGCGGCTGCTCAACGTGCCGTTCACCATCGCCGATGCCACCACGCTCACCGAGGCGGGCTACGTCGGCGAGGATGTCGAGAACATCATCCAGAAGCTGCTGCAGAAGTGCGACTACGATGTGGACAAGGCCCAGCGCGGCATCGTCTACATCGACGAGATCGACAAGATCTCGCGCAAGTCGGACAACCCGTCCATCACCCGGGACGTCTCCGGTGAGGGCGTGCAGCAGGCGCTGCTCAAGCTGATCGAGGGCACTACCGCCTCGGTGCCGCCCCAGGGGGGTCGCAAGCATCCGCAGCAGGAGTTCGTCCAGGTCGACACCACCAACATGCTGTTCATCGTCGGCGGTGCCTTCGCCGGCCTCGACAAGGTCATCCGTGACCGCGCCGAGAAGGGCGGCATCGGCTTCAACGCCGAGGTGAAGAGCAAGGACGAGACCAAGGGTGTCGGCGACCTGCTGATGGACGTGGAGCCCGAGGATCTGGTCAAGTTCGGCCTGATTCCCGAGTTCGTCGGCCGTCTGCCGGTGATCGCGACCCTGACCGAGCTCACCGAGGATGCGCTGATCCAGATCCTCACCGAGCCGAAGAACTCGCTGATCAAGCAGTACGCCCGGCTGTTCGAGATGGAGAACGTCGAGCTCGACTTCCGCGAGGACGCGCTGCGTGCGGTGGCTCACAAGGCCATGGAGCGCAAGACCGGGGCGCGCGGCCTGCGCTCCATCCTCGAGTCGGTGCTGCTCGACACCATGTACGAGATTCCTTCCCTGGAAGGCGTCTCCAAGGTGGTGATCGATGCTTCCGTCATCGCCGGCGAAAGCGAGCCGCTGCTGATCTACTCCCAGCAGGAATCGCAGAAGGTCGACGGCACCGACGGCTGAGACGCCCGTCTCGCGCCGGTGCGCTGCCCGTGATCGGGCCGCGTCGACCCAAGGGCCGCCTCGGCGGCCCTTTTCTTTGCGCCGTCATTGCCTTGGCCTTGCAATGCCGCGTCATCGCCCCCATTCCTTGGGTATCTCCACTGATCGTTTGAGGAAGGTCTGCGATGCAGCAGAACGCCGAACAGACCCTGAGTCTGCCCCTTTTGCCGCTGCGGGACGTGGTCGTCTACCCGCAGATGGTCATCCCGCTGTTCGTCGGCCGTGAAAAGTCCATCCAGGCCCTGGAAGCCGCCATGGAGGCCGACAAGCGCGTGCTGCTGGTGGCGCAGCGTGAGGCCAGCAAGGACGATCCGGATAACGAGGACCTGTTCGCCATCGGCACCGTGGCCGAGATCATGCAGCTGCTCAAGCTGCCCGACGGTACCGTCAAGGTGCTGATCGAGGGCGAGTCCCGGGCCGACATCCAGGACATCCTGTCCGTCGACGACGGCTACAGCCGCGCCGAGGTGGTGCTGCGCGACAGCGAACCGCTGTCCGAGCGCGAGCAGGATGCCCTGGTGCGCGTGCTGCTCAACCAGTTCGAGCAGTACGTCAAGATGTCCAAGAAGGTGCCCAACGAGGTGCTCAACTCGCTGTCGGGCATCGAGGATCCGAGCCGGTTGGTGGACACCATCTGCGCCCACCTGTCGCTGAAGATCGACGACAAGCAGCAGCTGCTCGAGATGGATCGCGTGCGCGACCGCATCGAGCATCTGATGGCGCTGATCGAGTCCGAGATCGACCTGCTGCAGGTGGAGAAGCGGATTCGCTCGCGGGTCAAGGACCAGATGGAGAAGTCCCAGCGCGAGTATTACCTGAACGAGCAGATGAAGGCCATCCAGAAGGAGATGGGCGAGCTCGAGAATGCGCCCAACGAGGCCGACAAGTACGAGCAGGCCATCGAGGCGTCCGGGATGCCCAAGGACGCCGCCGAGAAGGCGCGTCAGGAGCTCGGCAAGCTGCGGATGATGACGCCGTCCTCCGCCGAGGCCACGGTGGTGCGCTCCTATCTGGACTGGCTGATCGCGGTGCCGTGGAAGAAGCGCACCCGGGTACGCCATGACCTGGCCCACGCCCAGAAGGTGCTGGACGAGGATCACTACGGCCTCGAGGAGGTCAAGGAGCGCATTCTCGAGTACCTGGCCGTGCACAAGCGGGTCAAGAAGCTCAAGGGCCCGGTGCTGTGCCTGGTGGGCCCGCCCGGCGTCGGCAAGACCTCGCTGGGGCGCTCCATCGCCCGCGCCACCAACCGCAAGTACGTGCGCCTGGCCCTCGGCGGGGTGCGTGACGAGTCCGAGATTCGTGGCCACCGCCGCACCTACATCGGCTCGCTGCCCGGCAAGCCGATCCAGCGCATGAGCAAGGCCGGGGTCAAGAACCCGCTGTTCCTGCTCGACGAGGTCGACAAGGTGGGCATGGACCACCGCGGCGACCCGTCCTCGGCGCTGCTCGAGGTACTCGACCCGGAGCAGAACGACAAGTTCAGCGACCATTACCTGGAGCTGGACTACGACCTGTCCGAGACCCTGTTCATCTGTACCGCCAACTCGATGAACATCCCCGGCCCGCTGCTCGACCGCATGGAAGTGATTCGTCTGCCCGGCTACACCGAGGACGAGAAACTCGCCATCGCCAAGCGCTATCTGGTGCCCAAGCAGCTCAAGGCCAACGGCTTCAAGGACGACGAGCTTGGCTTTGCCGATGAGGCCCTGCTGGAGCTGATTCGCTACTACAGCCGCGAGGCCGGCGTGCGCGAGCTCGAGCGCCAGATCGCCAAGGTCTGCCGCAAGGTGCTGCGCGAGCGCATCGAGAAGGAAGGCAAGGAAGGCGCCCAGGCGCCGGCCATCCTCGCTGCCGCCGACATCGAGGCCTATGCCGGCGTGCGTCGCTACAGCTACGGCCTGGCCGACCAGGAGGACCAGGTGGGTCGCGTCACCGGCCTGGCCTGGACCTCGGTGGGCGGCGAGCTGCTCAACATCGAGTCGGTGGTGACGCCCGGCAAGGGGCGCATCAACAAGACCGGCTCGCTGGGCGACGTGATGAAGGAGTCCGTGAGCGCCGCCCAGACCGTGGTGCGGGCGCGGGCGGAAAGCTTCGGCATCGATCCCGAACGGTTCGAGAAGGAAGACCTGCACATCCACGTGCCGGAGGGCGCCACGCCGAAGGACGGTCCGAGCGCCGGCGTCGCCATGGTCACGGCGATGATCTCTGCCTACACCGGCCGCCCGGTACGCTGCGACGTGGCCATGACCGGCGAGGTCAACCTGCGCGGCGAGGTGATGCCGATCGGCGGGCTCAAGGAGAAATTGCTGGCCGCCAGGCGCGGTGGTATAAAGACCGTGCTTATTCCTGAAGAGAACCGCCGCGACCTGAAAGAGGTCCCGGACAACATCAAGCAGGCACTCGACATCCGGCCCGTGCGTTGGATCGACGAAGTTCTCGAGACCGCCCTGGGTGAAAAAACCGGTGGCCAGGATGAAGAATCTCGAGCGGAAGACAAGGCCTCTTCTCACTCGATGATCAGTACACACTGACGACATTTTTTCCTGCTTGCCGGGGTGAAAACCCCGGCATGACGGGGATTGTCAGGGAAGGTTGCTTGACACGTCTTTCATCGCATTGCTATAAACTATCGCCATGCTGTGATCGCGTCAGTCAGCCGTAAGTCTCGCCGATTAGAGCCAATTTACGTAACAGTCAAGGGGTGAAGTGTGAACAAGTCCGAGCTGATCGAAGCCATTGCTGCGTCTGCCGATATTCCCAAGGCAGCCGCTTCCCGTGCGCTGGACGCCATGGTCGACGCCGTGGCTGACAGCCTGAAGAAGGGCGACAGCGTCTCCCTGGTGGGTTTCGGCACCTTCACCGTCAAGGAGCGGGCCGCGCGTACCGGCCGTAACCCGCAGACCGGTGAGCCGATCGAGATCAGCGCCGCCAAGGTGCCGAGCTTCAAGGCCGGCAAGGCGCTCAAGGATTCCGTCAACTAAGGACACGGCCTTGCCGTCTTCCTGACCGACGTTTCCCTACAGGCGCACCGCTGTCGCGGTGCGCCTGTTTCGTTTTCGGAGCCCCGCAGGCGCCGAGCGTGCTGTGCTCGCCGTCGCGTGGCCAAGGTGGACGCCTGTAAGATGGGCGTCCCGAACCACTTGATCCGCAGAGGCCTGCATGCTGCAAAGTATTCGTGACCGCTCCACCAGTTGGGGTGCCAAGATCCTGGTCGGCGCCGTGGTGGTGACCATGGCCCTGTTCGGCGTGGAGTCCCTGGTGGGGCTGCTGAACAGCGACGGTGAGGAGGTCGCCACGGTCAATGGCGAGCCGATCACGCGTCAGCAGCTCGAGCTGCAGGTGCAGCGGGCGATCCGCAGCGGCCAGGTGCCGCCGGAGCAGGAGCGTCAGCTGCGGGCCGAGACGCTCGACAGCCTGATCACCAACCAGCTGCTGACCCAGTATGCCGAGGAGGGCGGCCTGCATCTCTCCGATGCCCAGATCGACCAGCTGATCGTCACCCTGCCGGAGTTCCAGGACGCCAACGGCCGTTTCGACAGCGAGCTGTTCAAGAATCGTCTCGCCAGCGCCGGCTTCACGCCCATTTCCTTCCGCGCCCAGCTGCGCGAGGACATGAAGCGTCGCCAGCTCCAGCAGGGCCTGGTCATCAGCGAGTTCAGCCTGCCGAGCGAGCAGGAGCGCCTCGCCGAGCTGCAGCGTCAGGCGCGCACCTTCCGTCACTATGCCCTGACCCCGGCCGACCTGGAGGCGGCGCCCGATATCGACGACGCCGACCTCCAGGCCTACTATGAGGCTCATGCCGACGCCTACCAGCGCCCCGAGCAGGTCAAGCTGGCCTACGTGGTGCTCGACAAGCAGGCCATGGCCGAGGACGTCGAGGTCAGCGACGAGGACCTCCGCCAGGCCTGGCAGGATGAAGCGGCCAGCGCCGACCGCCGTGTCTCCCACATCATGGTCAGCTTCGGTGACGAGCGCAGCCGCGAGGACGCGGTGGCCCGCCTGGAGGAGGTCAAGTCCCGGCTGGCCGACGGCGAGGCCTTCGCCGATCTGGCCGCCGACTATTCCGACGATACCTCGACCAGCGATGCCGGCGGTGACCTGGGCGTGATCGGCCGCGGCTTCTTCGGCGAGGCCTTCGAGGACGCGGCCTTCGCGCTCGACGAGGGGCAGGTGTCGGATATCGTCGAGACCGACAACGGCCTGCACCTGATCCAGGTCACCGAGCTCGATCGCCCGCCGTTCGAAGAGGCCCGCGACCGCCTGCGCCAGGACGTGGCGCTGGCGCAGGTCGAAGACGCCTTCAACGACAAGGCCCAGCGGCTGATCGACGAGAGCTTCGCCGCCGAGGACCTGGCCAGCGTGGCCGAGGATCTCGGTCTCGAGCGTCGCCAGAGCGACTGGGTGAGCCGTGATGATGTCGACGGCGTGCTGTCGGAGCCGGGCGTGATGCGCCAGGCCTTCAGCGATGACGTCCTGGAAGAGGGCTTCAACAGCGAGGTCATCGAGCTGGACGAGGATCGCCGCATGGTGCTGCGCGTGGTCGAGCATCGCGATGCCACCACGCTGCCGCTGGACGAGGTGCGCGACCGTGTCGTGGCGGCCGTCGAGGCCGAGAAGACCCGCGAGGCCCTCGAGGCGCGCGCCGACGAGATGCTCGCGTCGCTGCGTGGCGGCGAGACCCTGGGACTCGACTGGCAGCGGGCCGAATCGCTGAGCCGCCAGGCCGAGAGTGGTCTGGCTCAACCGGTGATCGAGGCCGCCTTCCGTCTGCCGCATCCATCGGAGGGCGAGACCGTCTACGGCCGTGCCAACGACGGTCAGCGGGTGGTGCTGATCGGGCTGGAGTCCGTCACCGAGGGCGAGGCCAATGCGCAGATCGAGTCCTTCGTGGCGCGCATGGCCCAGCAGCTGCGCTCCCAGGCGGCGGTCAACGGCCTGCTCGACCATCTGCGTGAGCAGGCCGAGATCGAGCGTCCCTGACGGTCGACTCGACTCGCGCCACGGTAGAGGCAAGAGGAAGAAGGGGGCTTCGGCCCCCTTTTGCGTGTCTGTCGTTCGCGTCTGTCGTTCGTGTTGTCGCAGCGAATCTGACCGAGCCAGTCGGCTCGCTATTTATACCGTTATCTTGCATGCTTTACCCTCGTTGAGGCGTCGTCCTGGGGCGCGGAGCGGTGAGCATGCGATGATGACCACCGATCTTCCTTCCGCCGATGAGAGTTGCCCATGACCCGGCCGCCGCTTCGCGATATTCCCGCCCATCTGATCACCGGCTTCCTGGGGGGTGGCAAGAGTACGCTCATCCACCACCTGATCGCGCACAAGCCACCCGGCGAGCGCTGGGCGGTGCTGATCAACGAGTTCGGCCAGGTCGGCGTCGACCAGACGATGTTCGCCGAACGCGACGATGTCGTGGTTCAGGCCCTGCCGGGCGGCTGCCTGTGCTGTCAGCTGGCCACGGTGCTGCAGACGAGCCTGGTGCAGCTGCTGCGACGCGAGCGGCCCGACCGGCTGATCATCGAGCCCTCCGGGCTCGGCCACCCGTCGGGGCTGATCGAGCTGCTGCGGGGAGAGGCCTTCGCCGGTGTGCTCTCGCTTCGGGACGTGGTGACGGTGCTGGATCCGCGGCGCCTGGACGATCCGCGCGCGCGAGGCCACGAGACCTTCCTCGATCAGCTGCGGCTGGCCGACGGCGTGGCCCTGACCATGGTCGATCGGCTCGACGCGGCGCGGGTGATGGCGGCGCGGGACTGGCTGGCCGAGACGCTGCCGGGTGAACGCTGGGTCGTCGAGGCGCCTCACGGTCGCCTGCCGGTCGCGCGGTTGCTCGAGGGTGGCGCTCACCGGGAGGGAGCCGAGCCTGCCTCTCCGGCGTCGCATCGTGCTCAGGCCCAGATCCAGACCCAGACGCCGGGGCTCTTGCTCGATCTCGACGCCCGGGCGCCGCGCGTCGGGGCGCCGGTGCGCGAGAGCGGCGCGTCACTGGGCCATGAAAGCCTCGGCTGGCGCTGGCATGCCGATGAGGTCTTCGCCACCGCGGCCATCACGGCCTGGCTGGACGCCCTGCCGGCGGCGCTGCGGGTCAAGGGCGTGCTGCACACGGACACGGGATGGGTCACGGTCAATCGCGCGAGGAACGACGCGCCGCTCTCGCCCAGCGAGTGGCGCCGCGACTCGCGCCTGGAGCTGATCGCCGAGGCCGGAGAGATGCCGGACGCCGAGGCGCTCGAGGCCGGGCTTGTCGGCTGTCGTCGCTGACAGGAAGAGGATCAAGTCCGAGCAGAGACGGGGCCAGACCCTTCAGCGGCCTTAGGATTTGCAATCCTAAGGCCGCTGAAGGGTCTGGCCCCAAGGTAAAATGAGAGTGTGCCTCAGTCCTGCAGCGGGAAGTCGCGCAGCACCGGCGCCTGTCCCGGGACGCTCTCGATTTCCCAGCCCTGGTCCGGCTGCCAGTCGCCCAGCACGAAGCGACGCGCCGGCGTGCCGTCGATGTCGACGTCATGGATGGCGGGGCGGTGGGTATGGCCGTGAATCATCGTGGTCACGCCGTGCTCGCGCAGGGCCTCGACCACTTCGGCCGGCGTCACGTCCATGATGTCCTCGGCCTTGTTCGAGTTGGCCTCCCCGGACTGGTCGCGCAGCTGCCTGGCGAGCGCGATGCGCTCGGGAATCGGCATGGCCAGGATCTGCGCCTGCCACTGCGGGTCGCGGGCCTTGGCGCGGAAGGTCATGTAGGCCTCGTCCCGGGTGCACAGGCTGTCGCCGTGCATCAGCAGCACCCGCTCGTCGCCGAGGTTGACCACGCTGGGATCGGGAAGCAGGGTGGCGCCGGCGGCTTCGGCGAAGCGTTGCCCGAGCAGGAAGTCGCGGTTGCCGTGCATCAGGTAGATCGTGGTGCCGGCCTCGGCGCGCCGCTTCAGGGCCTCGGCGATGCGCGCGGCGAGCGCGGCGGTGCCGGTGGGGTCGGCGGCGCCGAGGTCCAGCAGGTCATCGCCGATCCAGGCCTCGAAGAAGTCGCCGAGGATATAGAGCGCCTCGGCGCCGGCGGCGCGGGTCTCCAGCCAGTTCAGGAAGCCCTCGGTGATGGCCGGGGCGCCGGGATGCAGGTGAAGATCGGAGATCAGCAGGGTCGACATGGCATCTCTCGCGGGCAGAGGATGAAGGAAAACGCCCCCGCCGGAAGGCGAGGGCGCGGGACTCACGGGGCGAGGACTCAGGCCTCGGCGTCGTCCTGGACGTAGGCGCGCTGGATGATCACGTCCTCGGCCGGCACGTCGGCGTGCATGCCGCGGCGGGTGGTGGCCACGCCCTTGATGCGCTCGACCACGTCCATGCCCTCGACGACCTCGCCGAACACGCAGTAGCCCCAGCCTTGCAGGTTCTTGCCGCGATGGTTGAGGAAGTCGTTGTCGGCCACGTTGATGAAGAACTGGGCGCTGGCGGAGTGCGGGTCCTGGGTGCGGGCCATGGCCAGGGTGCCGCGGGTGTTGGCCAGGCCGTTGTCGGCCTCGTTCTCGATCGGGCCGCGGGTCTGCTTCTGGTTGAAGTCCAGGTCGAAGCCGCCGCCCTGGACCATGAAACCGTCGATCACGCGATGGAACAGGGTGTTGTCGTAGTAGCCGTCGCGCACGTACTGCTCGAAATTGGCGGCGGTCTTCGGCGCCTTGTCGTGGTTCAGGGCGACATGAATATCGCCGAAATTGGTCTGCAAGATGATCATCATGATGTCCTGTCTTCTCGAAGCGGGATGCCTTGGCGCCCTATGGGCAGGTGGCGCTATAATAGCCGTTTTGCGTCGATGCGCGAAGCCGTGGTCAGGCCCGCGGCGTCGCGACGACAGGCCCGCGTTCAACCAGAGGTTGCCCAATCAACATGACCAGCGAGACCACCAGCGCGCCGAACTTCATTCGCAACCAGATCAGCGAAGAGATCGAGGCCGGCCGACAGGGGAAGATCGTCACCCGCTTCCCGCCGGAGCCCAACGGCTTCCTGCACATCGGCCATGCCAAGTCGATCTGTCTGAATTTCGGGCTCGCCGAGCAGTTCGGTGGCGACTGTCATCTGCGCTTCGACGACACCAATCCGGCGAAGGAAGAGCAGGCCTATATCGACGCCATCAAGGAAGACGTCAGCTGGCTGGGCTATGAGTGGGCCGGCGATGTGCGCTTCGCCTCGGACTACTTCGAGACCCTCTACGAGTGGGCCCAGCACCTGATCCGCGAGGGCAAGGCCTACGTCGACGATCTCTCTCCGGAAGAGATGCGCGAATATCGCGGCACCCTGACCGAGGCCGGCACGCCGAGCCCCTACCGCGAGCGCAGCGTCGAGGAGAACCTCAACCTGCTGGAGCGCATGCGCGTCGGCGAGTTCGCCGAGGGCGAGAAGGTGCTGCGCGCCAAGATCGACATGGCCGCGCCGAACATCAACCTGCGCGACCCGATCCTCTATCGCATCCGCCACGCCTCGCACCATCAGACCGGCGACACGTGGAAGATCTACCCGTCCTACGACTTCACCCACGGCCAGTCCGATGCCCTGGAAGGGGTGACGCACTCCGTCTGCACCCTGGAGTTCGAGGATCACCGCCCGCTGTACGAGTGGTTCCTGGACAACCTTCCGGTGCCGGCCAAGCCGCGCCAGATCGAGTTCGCGCGGCTGAACCTGAACTACACCCTGACCTCCAAGCGTAAGCTCAAGCTGCTGGTGGACGAGAACATCGTCGACGGCTGGGACGACCCGCGCCTGCCGACGCTGTCCGGCATGCGTCGCCGCGGCTATACCCCGGCCTCGATCCGCAAGTTCTGCGAGATGATCGGCGTGACCCGCGCCGACGGCGGCCTGGTCGATATCGCCATGCTCTACCACGCGATCCGTTCTGACCTCGAGGACAACGCGCCGCGCGCCATGTGCGTGCTCAAGCCGCTCAAGGTGGTGCTGACCAACGTCGCCGAGGACTTCGCGGAGACCTACCGGGTCGCCGGGCATCCGGCCCGCGAGGACATGGGCGTGCGCGAGATTCCCTTCGGCCGGGAAATCTACATCGATCGCGACGACTTCATGGAGGAGCCGCCGAAGAAGTTCTTCCGCCTGGCGCCGGGCAAGGAAGTGCGGCTGCGCAACTCCTACGTCATCCGCTGCGACGAGGTGATCAAGGACGAGGCCGGCGAGGTCAGCGAGCTGCGCTGCTCGGTCGATTTCGATACCCTCGGCAAGAACCCCGAGGGCCGCAAGGTCAAGGGCGTGATCCACTGGGTCAGCGCCGCCCAGGCGGTGCCGATGGAGGTGCGTCTCTACGACAACCTGTTCACCGTCGAGCAGCCGGACAAGGACAAGGACGCCGACTTCCTCGAGCACCTCAACCCCGAGTCGCTGACCGTGGTGCAGGCCATGGGCGAGCCGAGCCTGGCCGATGCCGCGCCCGAGAGTCGCTTCCAGTTCGAGCGGGTCGGCTACTTCTGCGCCGACCGCCACGCCTGCCGCGACGGCAAGCTGGTGTTCAACCGCACCGTGGGACTCAAGGATGGCTGGGCCAAGGCCCAGAAGAAGGGCTGACATGCAGATCTACAACACCCTGACGCGTCGCAAGGAAACCTTCACGCCCATCGAGCCGGGCAAGGTGCGCATGTACGTCTGCGGCATGACCGTCTATGACTTCTGTCACCTGGGCCACGCCCGGGTGATGGTGGCCTTCGACGTCATCACCCGCTACCTGCGGGCCCGCGGTTACGACGTCAGCTACGTGCGCAACATCACCGACATCGACGACAAGATCCTCAAGCGGGCGGACGAGAACGGCGAGACCATCGAGGCGCTCACCGACCGCATGATCGATGCCATGCACGAGGACGAGGGCCGCCTGGGCGTGCTGCGTCCGGACGCCGAGCCGCGTGCGACCCAGCACCTGGACGAGATTGTCTCGATGATTCAGACGCTGATCGACAAGGGCTATGCCTACGCGGCGGACAACGGCGACGTCTACTACCGGGTGCGCAGGTTCGACGGCTACGGCAAGCTCAACAACCGTGACCTGGACGACATGCGCTCCGGCGCCCGGATCGACGTCGACGAGCACAAGGAAGACCCGCTCGACTTCGTGCTGTGGAAGGCCGCCAAGCCCGGCGAGGTCAACTGGCTCTCGCCCTGGGGCGAGGGGCGTCCGGGCTGGCACATCGAGTGCTCGGCGATGTCCACCTGCTGCCTGGGCGAGACCTTCGACATCCACGGCGGCGGGCCGGACCTGACCTTCCCGCACCACGAGAACGAGATCGCCCAGAGCGAGGCCGCCACCGGCAAGCCCTACGTCAACACCTGGATGCACGCCGGCGCGGTGCGGGTGAACCAGGAGAAGATGTCCAAGTCGCTGGGCAACTTCTTCACCATCCGCGACGTGCTCGAGCATCACGACGCCGAGGTGGTGCGCTACCTGCTGGTATCGAGCCACTACCGCAGCCCGATCAACTACGCGCCGGAGTCGCTGGCCGACGCCCGCAAGTCGCTGGAGCGTTTCTACAATGCTCTGGACGGGCTGGCCCTGGACGGGGTCGAGGTACGGGAAGGCGAGGTCGATGCGCGCTTCGACGAGCGCTTCACCGCGGCCATGGACGACGACTTCAACACCGCCGAGGCGGTGTCGGTGCTGTTCGACCTGGCCCGCGAGCTCAACCGCGCCAAGAAGGAAAGCCCCGAGCAGGCGCCGGCCCTGGCCGCCGAGCTCAAGCGCCTGGGCGGCGTGCTCGGCCTGCTGCAACAGGCGCCGGCGGCCTTCCTGAAGGGCGCCGGTGCCGGCGAGCTGCCGATGACCGAGGCCGAGATCGAGGCCAGGATCGCCCAGCGCGCCGAGGCCAAGAAGGCCCGCGACTTTGCCACCGCCGACGGCATCCGCGACGAGCTGGCCGCACTGGGCATCGTGCTCAAGGACAGCCGCGAGGGCACCGGCTGGGTGTTCGAGGCGCCGGGCGAGTAACGGCGGATTGCGTCAAGCCGCGTGGGCGGCGCGTGCTTCGCGAGTCGCCCCTCGTTTGCTGTCGGGAGGCATGCCATGCCGCTGAGACCGGAGGACTGCCAGCGCTGCGTCGAATCGCTGCGCCAGGCGTTGCCAGCGCTGCAGGCCGTCTATCTGTTCGGCAGCCAGGCGACCGAGATGTCGCGACACGACAGCGACGTCGACCTGGCCGTTCTCCTGCCTTCGGCCATGGCATCCGACCAGCGCTGGGCGCTGGCGGGAACTCTCGCCAGCCTGCTGGATCGGGACGTCGATCTCGTGG
The DNA here is from genome assembly GCF_000968715.2 of Halomonas sp. HG01. Classification (NCBI taxonomy): domain Bacteria; kingdom Pseudomonadati; phylum Pseudomonadota; class Gammaproteobacteria; order Oceanospirillales; family Halomonadaceae; genus Halomonas; species Halomonas sp. HG01. The sequence goes on from NZ_CP022134.1 coordinate 1,553,798, forward strand.
ATCTGCGAGACGCCTCGACCGTCATGCAGTATCAGGTGGTCTCGGAAGGTGTGCCGCTGTGGCGTGCCGGCACCGAGGCCGACGAGTTCGAGCTGGCCATATTCAGTGAGTACTGGGACCTCGGCATTCAGCGGCGTGCCCTGATCGAGGACATCAAGCAACGGGGAAGCATTCATGGCCGATGACGTGCTGCTGAACAAGGCCGCCACGATCGAGCGATGCATCGGGCGTGCCAGGGAAGAGTACGACAAGGATCCCGACACCTTCGAGTCCGATCAGACGCGTCAGGATGCCGCCATCCTCAATCTGCAGCGTGCCTGCGAGGCGGCCATCGATGCGGGCAATCGCCTGGTGCGTCTGCAGCAGCTGGGATTGCCGCAGAGTGCGCGAGATGTCTTTTCGCTGCTGGTGCAGGCGGACCTGCTCGATGAGGCGCTGGGTGAGACCATGAAGCGCATGACCGGCTTTCGGAACATCGCCGTGCATGACTATCAGGCCGTCCAGGTGCCGATCGTGATGTCGATCATCCGCCATCAGGCCGATGACCTGATCGGCTACGCAAAGCGCATGATTCAGCTGGCGTGATCGCCAATGCAAGATGTCGAAACGCCCGGCTCTGTGCCGGGCGTTTTGCGTCTGGGGGCAGAAGACTCAGTGCGTTTCCTCGCCCAGCGTCTCGTCGACCAGTGCCATGGCTTCGTCGAGGCTGACGGCGACCGCGTCCCAGGGCAGGGTCGATCCGACGAGATGGCAGTGGTAGAGGGCATCGTCATCGATGTCGACACGGTGGATGTCGTTGCCCCGGTCGTCCTGCCACCAGTCGGCGTGGACATGATGCCAGCGCGGGGCGATCCGAGCGTTCATGTTCATGCGTCACCTTCCTTCGTGAGCCGCCCGCTCGGGCGATTGCTCAGCAAGCCTTCCAGATCTTCAGACGGGGTTCCGTCAGCCCGTGCCAGCGTGAATAGAAATCGATTCGACGCTGGGCGTTGGCGAGGTCTACCGGGCCAAGGTCTTCATGAGGGGCGTGGGCGAGACAGCCGACGTCGACCCGTTCATGGGGCCGGGAGCGCGTTCGGAGGCGTGACTCCTGGCGTTGGCCGCGGCCCATTGGCCGCGCTCGAGGGAGTGAGTGTTGCTCAACGGGCATGTGGGGCAACCGCAGTACCTGGTTCATGTGGCATTCCTCCGAACGGCATATAACCCAGGGAGCGACTCACTGTCGCCGGTCTGTCGGACCGCCGGGGGCGGCCTTATGGTCAGCATAGTTGAGAAACGCTGTTTGTAAATTCAGGTTACAAAATATGTCGCTCAAGTCCGGCGCGAGAAGGCCGTTAGTGCATCATGCCGGTGGCAGCGGGAGGCGATGGGGCCAGGCATCGTCGACGACGAAGACGCGCTGCCAGCTCGGGGACGAGGGGGTGTCGAGAAGGATGGCGAGCTGAACCGGCGCGCCGCCGCGGAGAAAGTGCAGGCGCAGCCGGTGCTCGAGGACCGACAGCGGGCTCATCTGCGGGAGGGGAGGAAACGCCAGCCAGTGAGGCTTGCACAGCCAGGCGCCGAGCGCGTTTTCCGGCAGGCGCTCGCACCAGGCTGGCCAGTCGTGCCAGTGCAGCCACTGGCCGCGCAGGTGGTCGGGCGTGGCCTGGCGCGGGGAGGGCAGAGGCGTCTGCCAGGGGTGGAACAGCACCCCGGGCATGGCCAGGCGCTGACGCAGCCCCGGCACCGGCGCTCCCAGCCGTTCGGCCAGCGCCTGGCGCGCCAGCGGGCGCTGGGCCAGCGGCAGCTGGTGGTGCTCCAGGTGATGGCGCTTGAGGGCCAGGCTGTCGAGCCCGCCGGGGCCGACCCAGCGAGCCTGATCGTCGTCGGCGCCCGGGCCCTCGGTGAGACCCAGGTAGTACTTGATCGCCACCTCGAGATGGACGGGCACAGGATCCGGCGACTCGGCGTAGATCAGGTCGAGCTCGCCCAGGGTGCGACGCTCCTGAAGCACCGGCAGGTTGTGGGCGAGCAGGCGGGTATTCGGTGCGGTATCGAGCAGGAACTGCCACAGGCGCTCGTGATAGTGGCCCATGCGGCCCTCCAGGGCCGCGCCGACGTAGCGCTCCAGATCGCTCGGGGCCTCGTCCAGGTGGCTCAGATAGTCGCTCAGGGCGGCGTCGCTCTCGAGACCCAGGCTGCGGCGATCGGGGCGGCCGGGGGTCTCGAGGGTGATCAGGTCAGGTGCTTGCAACAGCCAGGCCAGGTCGCGTACCAGCGGGTGGCGCCAGGGGCGGATGTCATCGCGGAATGGCGGCATGCGGTCTCGCTCCGGGCGTTGAGATGGCGCTCTGACAGCGAAGCTATACAGGTCTTATACTCCAGCATACATTCATTCGGGAAGCGGGTGGTATCCATGCAGCCAGCACTGACACGTCTCGCCGCCATCGCGGCCGGCACCCTGATGACCCTGGGCGCGGCGCAGGCCCAGGACGCCGCCGGAGAGCCGGTGGTGATCGCCTCCAAGATCGACACCGAGGGCTCGGTGCTCGGGCAGCTGATCCTGCAACGCCTGGAGGCCGGCGGCATCGCGGTGGAGGATCGCCTGCAGCTGGGCGCCACCAGCATCGTGCGCACGGCCCTGACCGCCGGGGAGATCGATCTCTACCCGGAATACACCGGCAACGGCGCTTTCTTCTTCGACATGGCCGACAGCCCGGTGTGGAAGGACCCCGAGCAGGCCTATGAGACGGTCCGTCAGAAGGATCGCGAAGCCAACGATCTGGTGTGGCTGACGCCCGCCGAGGCCAACAACACCTGGGCGATCAGCGTGCGCGGCGATCTGGCCCGCGCGCACGAGCTGGCGAGCCTCGAGGACCTGGCCGGCTATCTCGACGACGGCGGCGAGTTCAAGCTGGCGGCGAGCGCCGAGTTCGTCGAGTCGCCCCAGGCGCTGCCGGCCTTCCAGGACGCCTATGGCTTCGAGCTCTCCGAGGACGAGCTGCTGGTGCTCTCCGGCGGCAATACCGCCGCCACCATGCGCGCCGCCGCCCAGCAGACCAGCGGCGTCAACGCCGCCATGACCTACGGCACCGACGGCGGCCTCAAGGCCCTCGATCTGCACGTGCTGGACGACACCCTCGGCGTGCAGCCGGTCTATCAGCCGGCGCCGGTGGTACGCGCCGAGGTGCTCGAGGCGCATCCCGAGATCGAGACCCTGCTGGCGCCGGTGTTCGAGGCGCTGGACCGCGACACCCTGCAGCGGCTCAACGGCGATGTGGCCGTCAACGGCCGTGATCCGGCCAAGGTGGCCGGCGACTTCCTCGACACCCTGGACGAATGAGCCGCGGGGTGAACGAGGAGACAGGGAACAGGGACGTGCCTCGCCCCAACGTCGTGCTGCTGAGCCTGCTGCTGGCGACCCTGGTCGCCTGGAGCGGGCTCGATGCCGTCAGCGTCGCCCCCAATCGTATCGTACCCGGCCAGGGCCATGCCGCCTGGGAGGTGGCCGGCTGGCCGGGATTCCTGATCAGCCTGGTGCCGATGCTCGCCGTGCTGGCATTGGCCTGGCGCCCGCAACGATGCCGCCTGCGCTGGGCCCTGGGGCTGGTGGTGGCGATGCTCGCCGCACTGCCGGCCTGGCTGGCGCTGGCCGCGGCCAGGCTGGTCGAGGCCGATCTGCCCCAGGCGCGCATGGGCGTGGGCGCCGGGGTCTGGGTGGCGCTGTTCCTGCTGCTGCTGGCGCTGATCGAGCTGCGCACGCGCCTGGCGCTGTCGCGGACGCTGGGTTGGTCGCTGTTGCTGGTGCCGCTGGCGAGCTTCGCCGCCTGGCTGACGTTCGACCTCGCCCCGCTGGCGCTGCGCCAGGAGTTCCTGGCGCGCCGCGACGGCTTCATCGCCGCCATCGTCGAGCATCTGCTGCTGGTCGGCGCCGCCGTCGGCGTCAGTTTAGTGCTCGGCGTGGCCCTGGCGCTGGCCATGCGCCGCTGGGCGCGCTGCCGCATGCTCGGCTTCGCGGTGCTCAACTTCCTGCAGACCATTCCCAGCCTGGCGCTGTTCGGCCTGCTGCTGGCGCCGCTGGCCTGGCTGGGCGCCCACGTCGAGTGGCTGGCGGCGCTGGGCGTGAGCGGCATCGGCGCCGCCCCGGCGCTGCTGGCGCTGGTCGGCTACAGCCTGCTGCCGATGGTGCGCAACACCTTCGTGGCCCTCGATGAGGTCGACCCCGGCGTGATCGACGCGGCCCGGGGCATGGGCATGAGTCGCGGCCAGGTGTTCCGTCAGGTGCGCCTGCCGCTGGCCGCGCCGGTGATCCTCGAGGGTATTCGCATCACCACCGTGCAGGCCATCGGCCTGACCGCCGTGGCCGCGCTGATCGGCGCCGGCGGCCTCGGCACCTTCATCTTTCAGGGGCTGGGGCAGGCGGCCATGGACATGGTGCTGCTCGGCGCCCTGCCGATCCTGGTCATGGCGCTGCTCGCCGATGCCTTGCTGGGCGCCCTGGCCGACCTTACACGCCAGGGAGAGGCCACATGATCGAACTCATCGGCGTGTCCAAGCGCTTCGGCGACACCGCCGCGGTGGACGACATCTCGCTGCGCGTCGAACGCGGCGAGCTGTGCGTGCTGGTGGGCACCTCCGGCTGCGGCAAGTCGACGACGCTGCGCATGATCAACCGCCTGATCGAGCACAGCGACGGCGAGATCCACATCGACGGCCAGCAGATCCGCGACTTCCGCGAGGAGACTCTGCGCCGGCGCATGGGCTATGCGATCCAGAGCACCGGGCTGTTTCCGCACTGGACGGTGGCGCGCAACATCGGCCTGGTGCCGCGGCTGCTGAAATGGCCTCCGGCACGGATCCGCGAGCGGGTCGAGGAGCTGATGGCGATGCTCGGCCTGTCGATGCAGGAATTCGCCGGCAAGTATCCGCGCCAGCTCTCCGGCGGTCAGGCCCAGCGGGTCGGCGTGGCCCGGGCGCTGGCCGCCGATCCCGATATTCTGCTGATGGACGAGCCCTTCGGGGCGCTGGATCCGATCACCCGCGAGACGCTCCAGCATGAACTGCGCGAGCTTCAGTCGCGGCTGCAGAAGACCATCGTCTTCGTCACCCACGATATGGACGAGGCGCTGCGGCTGGCCGATCGGCTGGTGGTCATGGACGGCGGACGCATCCGCCAGCAGGGCCATCCGCTTGAGCTGCTGCGCGAGCCCGCCGACGCTTTCGTCGAATCGCTGCTCGGCGGCGAGGACCGCGGCCTCAAGGAGGCGGCGCTGCTGACCGTCGGCGAGCGGATGATGCCGCTGAGCCCGCGGCTGCTGCCGCGGGAGAGGATCTCCCGCCACGCCACCCTGCGCGAGGCGCTGTCGATGATGCTGTGGCGCCACGCCGAGCGCCTGGCCGTGGTCGATGACGAGGACATGCCGGTCGGCGAGCTGTCGCTGCGCCAGCTGGTGGGGGCGAAGCATCATGAGTGAGGCGGTGAGTCGCCTGGTCTCGCGGGGAGGGACGCGCTGGCTGGTGCCGCTGGCCTGGGCCGTGCTGCTGCTCGCCGCCTGCGTGGGCATGCCCTGGCTCGAGGGGCTGTTCCGGCTGGTCGAGCCGGACAGCCGCAGCGTCGTCTATGCCCGGGCCGATTTCCTGACCCTGCTGGGCCGCCATCTGCTGGTGGTGGCCGTCGCGGCGCTGGCCGCGGTGGCGATCGGCGTCGGCGCCGCGGTGGCGGTGACGCGGCGCACCGGCCGCGACTTCCTGCCGCTGGTCGCCCAGCTGGCCTCGATCGGGCAGACCTTCCCGCCGGTGGCGGTGCTGGCGCTGGCGGTGCCGGTGCTGGGTTTCGGCACCCTGCCGATCATCGTCGCATTGCTGCTCTACGGGCTGCTGCCGATCGTGCGCAACACCCTGACCGGGCTCGAGGGCGTCGACTCCGGCGTGCGCGAGGCCGCCCGCGGCATGGGCATGACCAGCGGCCAGCTGCTGCGCCAGGTGGAGCTGCCGCTGGCCTGGCCGGTGATCCTGGCCGGCATCCGCACCTCGGTGACCATCAATATCGCCACCGCGGCGATCGGCGCCACCGTGGGGGCGAGCAATCTGGGCGACCCGATCATCTCCGGCATCGTCAACGGCAATACTGCCTACGTGCTGCAGGGCGCACTGCTGATCGGGCTGCTGGCGCTGACCGTGGACAGCGTCTTCGCCCGGCTGCAGCCGGCCGCCGCTTAAGAACGCGGCCTCGCCGGCGTGTGACTTTCGTCGTGCTATCGAAGGTTTTCAGTTTACGTTAACGTCAGAGTCGTGCGTTGATCGACGCCCGGGCGATCCCCTGGCGGTCCGACACAAGAGCGACAACACTGCCCCCAAAAGGGGTAAGGATCACGACGATGACCACGACGCGAGATATTCACGTGCCGGAGTTTCTGGCCGGTGACGAGTTCAGCATTCCCACCTATCGGGTGCTGACCCAGGAGGGCACCCTCTGCGAGGGCGCCGAGGCTCCGACCCTCGAGCGCGACGAGGCTCGGGCCATCTACCGGGCGATGATCGCCACCCGGGTGCTCGACGAGCGCATGATGGCCGCCCAGCGCCAGGGCCGGCTCAGCTTCTACATGCAGTGCACCGGCGAGGAGGCCGCGGTGATCGGCGCCACCGCGGCGCTCGACGAGGCCGACATGATCATGGCCCAGTACCGCGAGCAGGGCGCGCTGGTCTATCGCGGCTTCACCTTCGACGAGTTCATGAACCAGCTGTTCGGCAACGAGCTCGACTACGGCAAGGGGCGCCAGATGCCGATCCACTACGGGTCGCGCAAGCTCCATTACATGACCATTTCCTCGCCGCTGGCCACCCAGATTCCCCAGGCCACCGGCTATGCCTACGGCCAGAAGCTGGCCGGCGAGGGCCAGTGCACCGCGGTATTCTTCGGTGAGGGCGCCGCCTCCGAGGGCGACTTCCACGCCGCCCTGAACATGGCGGCGGTGCACGAGGTGCCGGTGATCTTCTTCTGCCGCAACAACGGTTACGCCATCTCCACCCCGGCCATCGAGCAGTTCGCCGCCGACGGCGTGGCGCCGCGAGCCTTCGGCTATCGCATGCACGTGATCCGCGTCGACGGCAACGACATCCTGGCGGTCCATCGCGCCACCCAGGAGGCACGGCGCATCGCCGTCGAGCACAACAAGCCGGTGCTGATCGAGGCCATGACCTATCGTCTGGCCGCGCATTCGTCCTCGGACGACCCCTCCGGCTATCGCTCGCGCAAGGAGGAGGAAGCCTGGCGCGAGAAGGACCCGATCCTGCGCATGCAGCGCTGGATGTACGACCAGGGCTGGTGGAGCGACGATGAGGAGAAGGAACTGCAGGAGCGGCTGCGCCGCGAGGTGCTGGAGGCCATGAAGCGCGCCGAGAAGCGCCCGCCGCCGCCCCTCGATACCCTGGTCACCGACGTCTACGCCGAGGTCACGCCGGCCCTGCAGCAGCAGCTCGATGCGCTCAAGTCCCATATCCGCCGCCATCCGGAGGCCTATCCGAAGGGGGCGCGCTTCCTCGATCCCGAGCTGAGCCGCACCGACGACGAGGGAGAGTCCTGATATGCCGACCATGAATCTGCTGCAGGCGATCAACCACGCCCTGGACATCGCCATGGCCGAGGACGAGAAGGTGCTGTGCTTCGGCGAGGACGTGGGTGGCTTCGGTGGGGTCTTCCGCGCTACCAGCCATCTGCAGGAACGCTACGGCCGGGCGCGCTGCTTCAATACGCCGCTGGTGGAGCAGGGCATCGTCGGCTTCGCCAACGGCCTGGCCGCTCAGGGCTCGGTGCCGGTAGCGGAGATCCAGTTCGCCGACTACATCTTTCCGGCCTTCGACCAGATCGTCAACGAGACCGCCAAGTTCCGCTATCGCTCCGGCGACCTGTTCAACGTCGGCGGCCTGACCATCCGCGCGCCCTACGGCGGCGGCATCTCCGGCGGCCACTATCACTCCCAGTCGCCGGAGGCCTACTTCACCCATACGCCGGGGCTGAAGATCGTGGTGCCGCGCAATCCCTACGAGGCCAAGGGCCTGCTGCTGGCGTCCATTCGCGATCCGGACCCGGTGATCTTCTTCGAGCCCAAGCGGCTCTACCGTGCGTCCACCGGCGAGGTGCCGGAGGAGGACTATCAGCTGCCGCTGGGCGAGGCCGAGATCACCAAGGAGGGCAGCGACGTCACCCTGGTGGGCTGGGGCGCCCAGATGGAAGTCATCGATCGCGCGGTCGAGCTGGCCGAGAAGGAGGGCATCTCCTGCGAGGTGATCGACCTGCGCACGCTCTTGCCCTGGGACGCCGACACCGTGGCGGAATCGCTGCTCAAGACCGGCCGGCTGGTGGTGACCCACGAGGCGCCGCAGACCGGCGGCTTCGCTGGCGAGATCGCCGCCACCCTGCAGCAGCGCTGCTTCCTGTACCTGGAATCGCCGATCCTGCGCGTGACCGGCCTGGATACGCCCTTCCCGCTGACGCTGGAGAAGGAGTATCTGCCGGATCACCTCAAGGTCTTCGAGGCCATCCGCGAGAGCGTCAACTACTGAGTCCAGGACAGGAGCAAGCACGATGACCGAGTTCAAGCTGCCCGATATCGGCGAGGGTATCGTGGAGTGTGAAGTCGTCGAGTGGCGGGTCGCCGAGGGCGACGCCATCGAGGAGGATCAGCCGGTGGTCGAGGTGATGACCGACAAGGCCCTGGTCGAGATCACTGCCCCCGAGGGCGGGCGGGTCACCAAGCTGCACGTGGCCAAGGGCGAGATTGCCAAGGTCCACGCCCCGCTGTTCGCCTACGAGATGGCGGACGGTGAATCGGCCGCCGAGCCGGAGGATGCCGAGGCACCGGCGCCGGCGAAGGAGGTCGACGACGACGCTGACACCGACACAGGAGCGCCCCGCCTCGAGACGCCGGCGCCGCAGGCGAGCACCGTGTGCTCCGCCGAGCAGGAGCGCCCCGACCGGGCCGCCTCGGGCCAGGGCCCCCATGGCCGGATTCCGGCCAGCCCCGCGGTGCGCCGCCTGGTGCGCGAGCATGACCTGCGCCTCGAGGACGTACCCGGCTCCGGCAAGGATGGGCGGGTGCTCAAGGAGGACGTGCTGGCGCTGGTCGAAGGCGACGGGGCAGCCGCCGAGCCGACGGCGCCCTCTGCCGCATCGGGTAGGGGGCAGGATCAGGCTCAGGGTGAGATACGCGTCGAGCCGCTGCGCGGCGTGCGCGCGGCCATGGCCCGCCAGATGGTGGCCGCGGCCTCGACCATCCCGCACTTCCAGTACGGCGAGGAGATCGACGTCACCGAGCTGCTGGCGCTGCGCGAGCGGCTGAAGCCCCGGGCCGAGGCGCGGGAGGTCAGGCTGACCCTGATGCCGTTCTTCATGAAGGCCATGGCGCTGGCGATACGGGACTACCCGCTGCTCAACAGCCGGCTCAACGAGGCCGGCGACGAGATCCACTACCTGCCGTCCTGCAACATCGGCATGGCGGTGGACGGCAGGGCCGGCCTGATGGTGCCCAACGTCAAGGGCGTGGAAGGCCTGAGCCTGCTGGACGTGGCCGGCGAGATCCAGCGGCTGACCGGGGCGGCCCGGGAAGGGCGCGTGGCCCAGGCGGATCTGCAGGGCGGCACCATCAGCATCTCCAACATCGGTGCCCTGGGCGGCACCTATGCCGCGCCGATCATCAACGCCCCGGAGGCGGCGATCGTCGCCATCGGCAAGAGCCAGTGGCTGCCACGCTTCGACGAGGCCGGCGAGGTGACTCGCCGGGCGATCATGACCGTGACCTGGGCCGGCGATCACCGCCTGCTCGACGGCGGCACCATCGCGCGCTTCTGCAACGCCTGGAAGGGCTACCTGGAAGACCCGGAAACCATGCTGCTCGAGCTGAGCTGAGGATCGCCACGGGGAGGACGATGACCCAGCCGCTGCAGCAGTTCTATATTCCGGAAGACCAGTCGGTCTATCTGCTGAGCCATCACGACGCCCGCAAGCTGCGGGAGTGGGTGGCACTGTGCCAGGCCCAGCTCGAGCAGCTGGGCTACCGGCACATCGAGCTAATCGGCAAGGGCGCCTACGGCTTCGTGTTCGCCGGCCTCACCGCCGGCGGCGAGCAGTACGTATTCAAGTTCACCCGGGTCAACCTGCCCCAGTCGCTGCAGGACCGCCTCGAGGAAGAGGCCTTCATGCTCGAGCAGGTGGCCCATCCCCGGGTGCCGCGGCTGATCGCTTTCCAGCGGGTGCGCCACCAGTCGATCCTGGTGATGCAGCGCGCGCCCGGTGAGAACCTGGAGGAGGTCTCGCTGCGCGAGGGACGGCTGTCGCCGCGGCGGGTGGTGCACATCGCCGCCCAGCTGGCCGATATCCTGCGCGCCCTGCGCCGCGAGTCCGGCCCCTCCGGCCGGCCCATCGTCCACGGCGACATCAAGCCCTCCAACCTGGTGTTCGACGAACGCGACGAGAGCGTGGCGCTGATCGACTGGGGCTCCTCGGTGTTCGCCCAGCTCGACGCCGAGCTGCAGTTCGTCGCGGCCAACGTCATGGAGCTGATGTCGGACAACCTGCAGCAGACCAACGCCCGCCTGGGCGACGTCTATTTCATCGGCGACGACCAGCTCAACGGCGCGCTGTCGTCGCCGCGCTTCGACGAGCAGGGCGCCGCCGGCACGCTCTATGCGCTGGCCTCGGCCCAGTCGTGCCGTTTCGGTCACCGCGCGATTCCGGCCACCTCGCTGGGCCTGCCCATGGAGTTCGCGCGCATGCTCGACGGCATGCTCGACCCCGACCCGCGCACCCGCATGAAGGCCGGCGATCACTTCCTGCGCGAGATGCCGCGCCTGTCGCGGCTGGTGATGCTCGACCTGCCGAGCCCGCCCGAGGCGCCATTGGTGCCGGTATGGGCCCGGGCCGCCGACCGCGAGATCGACACCGTGGTCTACAGCTCGCGCAAGGCCTTCCTGCGCGAGGAGGACGGCAGGGAGACCCTCAGCGACGTCAACGACGTGCAGCTCGACCGCTACTACAAGAACTTCATGCAGGGCATGGGCGAGACCGAGAAGGCCTTTCTCGCTGCGGTCAGCCGGCTCGGCAAGTACCCGGTGGTGGGCGGGCTGGCGGTGCGCTGGGAGGCCGACGGCGTCTACATCGACTCCTCGCTGAACCTGCATGATCCCGAGCTCAAGCCGGCCTTCATCGCCGCGGTCAACAACATGGTCGACCTGGCCCGGGGCATCCACCGCCGGGGCATCTTCAAGAGCTGCCTGTTCAATGCCCGCGATACTCTGCACCTGGACCGCGAGGGCCCGGAGCGTCCCTTCGTGATCCCGCCGGACCTGCGGCTGGCCTACGAGGTCAGCGCGGTGCCGGAGCTCGAGGATCGCTCGCGGCTGCACAGCTATTTCGAGGACGGCCCGGACCCGGAGGAGTTTCTGGTGCTGCCCGAGGCCATCATCGCCTCGCTGGAGGCGCTCAACGAGATCCACCACACCGGCATGATCATCTTCGAGGCGCTGCCCGAGCACCTGAAGATCCATAGCCACTACCGGCTGCTCGACCCGTCCCGGGAGGCCGAATTCCGCCGCCGGCTGGACGACATCCTCGCCGCGGTGGGGCGCATCGAGGGGCTCGGCGTCTCGGGCTTCATGAAGATGCCCTACAAGGACACTCGCGTCTTCGCCCACGTGGCCCGCCAGCCGGAGCGCTTTTATCCCCGCGACCCGCGCGCCGCCCTGGCCGCGATGAAAGAGCAGGGCGAGTAAGAAAGGTAACGCCCGAGACGGCGAACCGAACCATGCACAAGCCACGGGGACAGGTCGCAGAGGGGGTTATTGCCAGGGATGGCAAAAGTTAGCGCCCAGGGATGGGTTCACAGCGCCCCTCGAAGACCTGTCGACGTGGCGGCCTGGCGTCGAGGCCAGGACCAACGCCTGTTCATGCCATGAGCTTGTCGCGGCGATCTGGCAAGATAGGCGGCCTTGGAGCGTCTGACCTCCACGCCGGGCACGCGATGCCCGGGGCAAGCCTGCGCGAGGACGCGGTAAACCCGTCCCTGGGCGCTTCTTTTGACGTCCATGTCAAAAGAACCTCGCTACGCCTTGCCCCGGGCGCGTGCTCGAGCCGCAACAGACGCTCGCGACTGTCAGCAAAGATCAAGGACGCCGCATGGCTCAGCTGTTACGCATCGTGATGATCCACGGTCATCTCGAGGGGGTGGTCGAACTGGACGTCGATGGCCACACCAACATCTGCGGCACCAACGCTTCGGGCAAGACGACCCTGCAGCGCCTGGTGCCGGTCTTCTACGGGGAGCTGCCCAACCGGGTGGTGCCCAAGACCCGACGCAAGTTCGATGCCTTCTACCTGCCGCATCGCAACAGCTACCTGGTCTACGAATATCGCCGAGAGGAAGGCGACGTCTGCCAGGCGGTGCTCACCCGCAAGGGCGAGGGCGGCGTCGAGTATCGCTTCGTCGGCGCGCCCTATCGCCCCGAGGACTACCTGGTCGAGACCGAGGGCGGCGTGGTCGCCCTCGACTACGCCCAGTGGAACCAGGGGCTGCGCCGCCAGGGCACCCCGGTGTCGCACAAGCTCGGCGCCACCTCGGAATACCGCGCGGTGATTCAGAACGACTTCACCCAGCACGGCGGCGGTGGCGGCCGCCGCGAGGGCCTGAAGCTGCGCCAGGTGGCCGCCCGCTTCAGCCTGGTGCGCGCCGGCCGTCGCATCCGCCACATGGAGAAGCTGGTCTCGGCGGTGCACGCCAAGGAGGGCAAGATGGACACCCTCAAGACCATGCTGGCGGCGATCTTCGAGGAGGACGGCGTCGAGCTGCCGATGACCCGCATCCGCAACACCAAGGCGCGGGAGTGGATCGCCCGCATGCGCCAGTCGATGCGCCTCGAGCCGCTGCAGCAGGCCCTTTCGGACCTGCAGCGCCAGGACCGCGAGATCGCCGACCTGGAGGCCGGCCTGTGGCAGCTGGGTCCCCAGCTCGAGGCCGACCGCGCCCGGGCCGAGCGCGGCCGGGCCGATCTCGAAGCGCAGATCGGCGAGCGCCAGCGCGATTTCCAGGCCCGCGAGCAGGCCTACGAGCAGGCGCGCCAGGACGTCAACGACCGCCTCAGCGAGATGGGCAGCGAGCTCGAGCAGACCCGCACCGAGCTCGACGATCTCCAGCGCCGCTTCGAGGCCTTCGAGGAGGCCGACATGCCCGGCCTGGAGCAGGACCTCAAGGCACTGCCCCAGTGGCGTGAGCAGCAGCAGGGCCTGCGCGACCATCTCGAGTTCATGCAGCAGGCGGTGCAGGAGAGCAAGGCCCGCCTCGAGGCCCGGCTGGTCGAGCTCGGCGATCAGCTCGAGCGCCGTCGCGACGAGCTCCAAGCCCGGATCGACGCCCTCGGCGAGGAGAAGGAAGCCCGCCGCGAGAGCCAGCGCGAGGCCGAGAGCCGCCTCGACGCCGACTACCAGACCCGCCGCCAGGCGCTGGACGGCGACTACCGCGGGCGACTCGAGCGGCTCACCGCGCGCCTCTCCGAGCTCAAGGCCGAGCTCGCCCACGGCACCCAGACCGAGGAGGAAGCCCGCGAGGCCGAGCGGGCCCAGCTGCGCGTCGACGAGGCGCGCAGCGCCCAGGACGCCATCGCCGCCACCCTCGACGCCCTGCGCGGCGAGCTCGACGGCCACAAGCGCGCCCGCGACGACGCCGAACGCGAGCTCGACTGGGTCCGCCAGCAGCGGGCCCGGGCCGAGGCCCGTCTCGAGGCCCTGGAGGTGCAGCGCGATCCGGCCCAGGGCAGCCTGCGGCACTTCCTGCGCCATCACCGGCCCGGCTGGGAGCAGACCCTGGGCAAGGTGCTGGCGCCGGCGCTGCTCGAACGGCGCGATCTCGCCCCGCAGCTCAACGACGACGCCAGCGACGACCTCCACGGCCTGGCCCTCGACCTGGCCGCCATCGCGCTGCCCGACCACGCCCAGGACGAGGCCGGCCTGCAGGCCGAAATCGGCGCCGCCGAGCAGGCGCTGGACGACGCTCGGGGGGCGGAGCAGGACGCCGAGAAGGCGCTCAAGGCCGGTCATGACAGGGTGCAGGAGGCCGACGCGCGTCTCGAACGGGCGGGCGGCGAGAAGCGTCGCGCCGCCGAGGAAGTGGACTACGCCTTGCAGGCCCGTAGCCAGTGTCAGCTGCGTCATCAGCAGGCGCAGCAGGAACGCCAGGCGAGCCGCCGCCAAGCCCTCGAGGAGCAGGAGGCGGTGCAGCAGGCGCTGCGCGAGGAGCGCGACCAGGCGCTGGCGACGCTGGACGAGACCCACCGCGCCCAGCGCATGGAGCTCACCGCCGATCACCAGGGCCAGCTGGCCGGCGTCGATCGCCAGATCGAGCAGTATCGCCGCCAGCTCGGCGAGCTCCGGGAAGACAACCGACGCCAGCGCGAGGAGCTCGAGGCCGCCTTCGATCGCGAGCTGGCCGATCGCGGCGTCGACCCGGTCAAGGTGCGGGAGACCCGGGCGAAGATCGAGGACCTGGGCCAGCGCATCCACGACACCGAGGCGCGGCGGGACGAGCTCGACGCCTACGCCCGCTTCATGCGCCTCGACTGGGGCGAGCGCAAGCCGCGGCTGGTGGCGCGGGAAGCGGAGCTGAGCCAGGCCCAGCAGGCCGCCGAACGCGAGCGCAAGACGCTCAAGGACGCCTTCGACGCCGACCGGGCCGAGCATCGGTCGGCGGTGGGTGAACTCAAGACCCGCCGCGAGGCCGAGCAGGCGCTGATCGAGACCCTGGCGCCGCTGCTCGATACCCTGGAGGGGCTGTCGCTGGCGCCGGCCAGCGAGCCGCTCGGCGAGGCACCGGGTGACGTCGACGAGCGCATCGAGCGCGTCCGCCAGGCGCTCACCGACCACGCCCGCGCGCTCGACGCGCTGCGCCGCGGCTGCGAGAAGATCGAGGCCAACCTGGTCAAGGGCGCCAGCGCCGACTTCCAGGACACCCTGGAGGCCGAACGCGCCAAGCTCGAGGACACCGGTCCGCGCCGCCTGCTGGCGGTGCTGGCCGACATGCTGCAGCTGCTCGAGGGGCAACAGCAGCAGCTGCTGCAGGAAGGGCGCAATCTCGGCGACGATCTCGACAAGTTCTTCACCGTGTTTCGCGACCTCAACCGGCGCATCAACGCCCAGAGCCGGCGGCTTTCCGACGAAGTGGCCGACGACCTGAGGCTCGAGGGCATCGGCAAGGCCGAGGTGAAGATCCAGTCGACCATCGACGAGCTCGGCTTCTGGGAGCCGCTCAAGCGCTTCGCCCAGCGCTACCGCGAGTGGCGCGACGGCGGCCGCACGCTGCCGGACGACGACTACCTCGACGCCCTGGCCGACGTGGTGGAGCTGTTGCGCAGCGACCAGCAGTACAGTGTCGAGAGCCTGCTGCGCCTGGAGCTGCACCTCAACGAGGGTGGCGCCGACCTGGTGATCAAGAACGACCGCCAGCTGCTGGAGTCCTCCAGCCACGGCATGGCCTACCTGATCCTGTGCAAGTTCCTGCTGGCCTTCACCCGGCTGCTGCGCGGCCCGGCCGAGGTGGCCGTGCACTGGCCCATCGACGAGATCGGCACCCTGGCGTATCACAACGTCGAGAAGCTGTTCGACGCCTGCGACAACAACCGCATCCATATCGTCGGCGCCTTCCCCAACCCGGAGTCGGACGTGCTGATGCTGTTCCAGCACCGTTATCTGATCGACCGCGACGAAACCGCGCCCGACAAGCGCCGGCTCAAGCGCATCGAGCCGCGACTGAGCCGCCTGGCCCAGCGTCTGGAGGAGCGCCAGAGCGACTGTCAGGAGGCATCGGCATGAGCGAGGACATGATGTCAGAGCATTCGACCGCAGAGCGTTCCATGGTGGAACTGGGTCCGCTGCTGGAGCGCCTGCTGGCCGGGGATTTCCTGTGCGCGGTCAGCGACGATACGGCCTTCCGCCGCCTGCAGGACGAGGCGACCCGCGAGCGCCTCGACGCCTACCTGCGTCCGCTCAACCGGCGCCTGGCGAGCAACGAGGAGGGCAGCGTCTACTTCCTGGCCTGGCGCCAGCTGGACGACACCGCCCGCGACCAGCTCTCCCGCCAGCTGGCGGAGACCGTCGGCAGCCTGCTGCCGATGCTCGAATGGCTGCAGCTGGTGCAGGAGGCGCTCGGCCGCGACGGCCCGGTGTCGCCCGGCGACGTGCTCAAGCCGGCCGACTTCAGCTCGCGCTGCGAGGACAACCAGGGGCTGCGCGAGCGCCTCGAGCGCCTGGCCACGGATCCGTTCTTCGGCTCACAGAGCGAGCAGCTCGATGCCCAGATCAAGCAGGTCTTCAAGCGCCTGCGCGAGCGCGGCTACCTGAGCCAGCCCCATGCCGACCGCCACTATTTCATTGCCACCGCCAAGATCGACTACCTGATCGAGCTGGTGCGCTTCATCCGCGACGAGGAGCAGCTGCCCGTCGACGACCAGGCCCCGGAGGCCCAGGAGCGGCTGCTGTGAGCGCGAGCGACTCAGACGCCCTGGACAACCGCCTGCTCGGCACCGGCGCCGAGCGGCTGGCGCTGCTGGGCAAGCACGCCGAGGCGCTGATGGCCGGCTACGTGCGCGACGAGGTGCCGCTGGAGGGGCTTTCCACTACCGCGCTGAATCGGCTGCTGTCGGCGCGCATCCTGTGGCGGCCCGACGAGCAGGCCGGGGTGAAGCTCGCGCCCAAGGTGCGCGAGCTGATCGCCGAGATGCTGGCCGACGAGACCCGCCGCCACGTCAACGCCGACGTGGCCGAGACGCTTGAGCTGATGCGCGGCCTGGTGCAGAGCTATCGCGAGGCTCGTGACGGCGCCGAGTACTGGCGTCAGGAGCAGCAGCTGCTGCGCCTGCGCCAGGCGGTGGACGACCTCGACGGCCGCTTCGCCGACGCCATCGACAGCCTCTGGCGGCGCCTCAACAGCGATTTCGGCTTCGTCAGCCGGCTGGCCGACAAGATCCGCGAGAACGACCGCGCCCAGAAGCAGATCGTGCGCCTGCTCGACGGCCTGGCGCTGATCGACTTCGACGAGCTGATCGACCTGGTGGGCGCCGACGGGGCGCTGCGCAAGCTGCTGGTCAGCCAGCTCCAGCATCGCCTCAGCCAGCACTACACCAGCCTGCGCGAGGTGCAGCGCCGGCTGATCGAGCTGATGGCGCGCTTCCGCCAGCAGCAGTCGCGCAGCCGCCTGGTGGCGGGCATGGCCGCCTTCCTGCGCGAGCATCCCGGCTTCGTGCCCGGCAACTACGCCCGGCGCAGCGAGGTGCCGGCGCTGGTCAACCGCGCCGCGCCGCTGACCGCCGCCGGCGCGGTGGCGCTCGATCAGGCCCCGGATGCCCGGGTCGTCACCGAGCTGCTCCACGACCTGCCGCGGCCCGCCGCGGCGCCGGAGCCCGTCGCCGCCGCCGTGGCCGCCGAGCGTCACGAGGATTCGATGGTCGCCGCCCGCCAGCAGGCCTTGAGGGAGGACGTCGAACGCTTCTACCTGTCGGTGGTCGAGGGCGAGCCGCTGAGCGCGCTCGAGTACCTCGAGGCCGGCGGACTCGACTGGGGCCCCGAAATCTGGCTGTTCCAGGTGCTCGCTGAGTTCCAGGGCCTGCCAAGGCGCGAGCAGGCTGCGTTCCGGCTGCGACAGCAGGAGACCCGGGCGGCCGCCTTCAACGACGTGCGGCTGATTCACGACCTGCGCCTCGAACTCCGGGATAACGCATGACGACATCTCTCCATGGGGGTGAGGCCGCGCCGCGTGCCTGTTTTAATGGCAACAACGATGGAAAAAGAGACGACGCGCATGCGCAAACTGCTGCTGAACGCCGACATGGGCGAGAGCTTCGGCGCCTGGACCATGGGCATGGACGCCGAGGTGATGCCCCACGTGGACCTGGCCAACGTGGCCTGCGGCTTCCACGCCTCGGATCCCGATGTGATCCGCATGACGGTGCGCCTGGCGCGCAAGCACGGCGTCACCGTGGGCGCGCATCCGGCCTATCCGGACATGGTGGGCTTCGGGCGGCGGCACATGGCCTGCACGCCGGAGGAGATCGAGAATCTGGTGCTCTACCAGCTCGGGGCGCTGGCCGGCGTGTGCCGCGCCGAGGGCCTGTCGGTGGGCTACGTGAAGCCCCACGGGGCGCTCTACAACGACATGATGCGCGATCCCGAGATCCTGGCCGGGGTGATGCGCGCGCTCGTGGCCTTCGACGCCGAGCTGCCGCTGATGGTGATGGCCACCCGCGACGATTCCGCCGCCCGCGAGCTGGCCGAGCGCTTCGGCGTCACCCTGTGGTTCGAGGCCTTCGCCGACCGTGCCTACGACGGCGAGGGACGGCTGGTGTCGCGGCGCGAGCCCGGCAGCGTGCACCATGACCAGGCCACGATCGTCGACCAGGCGCGGCGCATCGCCCGCGGCGAGCCACTCGTCGCCCGCGATGGAAGCGCGCTGATCCTCGCGGCCGACACCCTCTGCGTGCACGGCGACAATGCCGAGTCGATCGCCGCCATCCAGGCCATTCGCCGTGCCCTCGACGAGGACGACGACGGCGATGAGGGGAACGCATGAGCGTCCCCGGCCTGCCGCGACTGGAGTCGGCGGGGATCGACGGCTGGCTGGTACGGCTGTTCGATGCCATCGACGAGGCCAACCTGCCCTGGATCACCGCCCTGGTGCGCGACTGCGAGGCGGCCTTCGGCAATGCCCTGGTGGACCTGGTGCCGTCCTATACCACTCTGCTGGTGATCTTCGATCCGATGCGGATGACGCCCGACGAGGCGCGAGAGCGGCTCGCCGAGACACTGGCCGCGCTGGCGCCCGACGACGAGGCCGCCACGGGCGAGGTCCACGAGCTTCCGACCTGGTACCACGAGAGCGTCGGCCCGGAGCTGCCGCACCTGGCCGAGCGGGCGGGGCTCGACGTGGCGGAGACCATCGCACGGCACGCCGAGGTGACCTATCGCGTCTATGCCCTGGGCTTCGCGCCGGGATTCGCCTTCATGGGCAGTGTCGACGAGCGCCTCGAGACGCCGCGCCTGGAGACGCCGCGCAAGCGGGTGCCCGCCGGCAGCGTGGGCATCGCCGGACGCCAGACCGCCGCCTATCCCGCCGTCTCGCCGGGGGGCTGGAACCTGATCGGCCGCACCGCCGCGCGGCTCTTCGATCGCGACCGTGACGGCTTCAGCCTGCTCAGGGTGGGTGACCGGGTGCGCTTCGTGCCGGTCTCGAAGGAGGAACTGGTGCGACGGGGCGCCGATGTCACGTATATGGAGGACACGCGATGACGGCGGCGATAGAGGATGCCGTGTCGGGTCTGCGGGTGACGCGCCCGGGGCCGCTGGCGCTGCTGCAGGATGCCGGGCGCTTCGGCGTGCGCCGGCTGGGCGTGACCCAGGGCGGCCCCGCCGATCTGCACGCCTGGGCCTGGGCCAACCGGCTGGCCGGCAACGCCTGGGGGGCGGCGGCGCTGGAAGTGACGCTCGGCGGCCTGGCACTGGAGGCCGAGCGTGAGTTGACGCTGGCGCTGGCCGGCGCGGATCTCGGGGCGACCCTCGACGACGCGCCGCTCTCGCCCTGGCAGCGGTTTCGCCTGCGACCCGGCCAGGTGCTGCGCTTCGCCCAGCCGGTCGGCGGGCTGCGCGCCTATCTGGCCGTGGCCGGCGGTTTTCGTGCCGAGCCGGTGCTCGGCAGCCTGGCCAGCGTGGTGCGCGAAGGGCTCGGCGGCCACGATGGCCATGGCCACGCGCTGGCCGAGTGCGATGTCCTCCACGTCGGCACCGAGGCGGGGGAGCACCCGATCGGCGACGAGCGGGAGGCGCCCGCGGAGGCGCGCCTGGACTACACGGCGATGCCGCGGCTGTCGCTGCTGCCGGGCGCCCAGATCGCCGAGTTCGAGGGCGCGAGCCTGGCCGTGGCGTTCAATACGGCCTGGCGGGTCGACGACCGCGCCGACCGCATGGGCGTGCGACTGCGGGGGCCGACGCTGCGCTGTCGGCTGACCAGCATGATCTCCGAGGGGCTCGGCCTCGGTGCCGTGCAGGTGCCGCCGGACGGCCAGCCCATCGCGCTGCTCAACGACCGTCAGACCATCGGCGGCTATCCGCGGCTGGGGGCACTGACGCCGCTCTCCTGCGCGCGGCTGGCGCAGTGCCTGCCGGGCCAGGAGGTGCGGCTCGCGGCGGTATCGGCCGAGCGGGCGCTGGCCGACTATCGTCGTTTTCGCCGTGCGTTCGCTTGACCCGGTTCAGATGCCGAGGCCGCTTTCGCGCAGCAACTGGTCGATGCTGCGCTCGGCCTTGCGCAGGCCGGCACCTTCGACCATCAGCTCGCTTTCGAGGTTGGCGATGCCTTCGCCGACGAGGCGGTTGAGCAACTCGTTGACGGGCAGGTCGCAGCGTTCGGCCAGGTGCTCGAGGCGCAGTGACTGGTCGCGGGTCAGGTGAAGCAGATGAGGTCGCGGCATGGTGAAGACTCCTCCGTGGGCTCGTGAGGAGTATCCCGCATGGGTCGTGACAGCACGATGACCGGGATCAAGGCGATCCTGCCGCCTCGGCTCATGCCAGGCCGTGGTTCATGCCAGGCCGCGGCGCTGCATCGCGTCGAGGATGATCGGCACCGGCGTCATCAGATGCTCACGCATCATCGTGCGGGCGCGCTCCACGTCGCGGGCCAGGGTGGCGTCGACCAGGGCGGCGTGTTCCTGGCGCTTGCGCGCCAGGGCCTCGTCGGAGAGCACGGTTTCCTGCAGCCACAGGTGGCGATAGCGCTCGACCTGGTCGAACAGCCCCTGGCGCGCCTGCATCAGGTGGGGGGAGTTGCAGCCGGCGACGATGGCCGTGTGGAAGGCCTGATGACGGGTGTCCCAGACGTCGAGCATCTCCTCGGGACTGTGCACCTCCATGACCTTGGCCAGGGTGTGCGCCTTGGCCAGCACGTCGGCTTCCCAGGCGTCGTCACCGCGCTGGATGGCCAGCTCCAGCATCAGTCCCTCCAGCTGGGCACGGGCATCGTAGAGGTCGGCCAGTTCCTCGCGCGACATCGGCGCGACCCGGTAGCCGCGCTGGCTGATCGCCACCACCAGTCGCTCGGCGACCAGCTGGGACAGGGCCTCGCGCAGCGGACCGATGCCGAGGTCGTAGCGTTCCTTGAGCCGGCTCATCAGCAGCTTCTCCCCGGGCGGATAAACGCCGCGGATGATGTCCTGCTTGAGCCAGCGGTAGGCGCTGATGCCGAGGTTCTGCTTGGGAGTGCTGTCCATGGTGCTGCCGTTCCCTGTGATGGTCGGCCATGATACCCGATCGGCGCCGCCGTCGAGAATCCGCCCTGGCCGGGTTCAGCAGCGATAGCCGGTCAGGAAACGCTCGTCCAGCCGGCGCTTCCAGTACCAGGCCAGCCGTCCGCCCCACCAGGCGCCGCCGCGCATTGCCAACGCCTGACGACGGCCCAGGTCGAGGATCGACAGCGCCCGGGACTGCGGGCGATAAGGGCGCAGCGCCTCGCCGTGCCACCAGGCGGCGAGGTTGTCGAGCAGCACCGGCGCCTGGCGCACGCCGTAGACGCCGAGCCGTGGCAGCTCGTGGTCGATCATGGCGGCGCAGTCGCCGGCGGCGAAGACCCAGGGGAGCGCCGGGCTCTGCAGGGTGTCGGTGACCGCCAGGCCCCGCCCGGGGATGATCGGCAGACCGAGCCGCTCGAGCAGCGTCGGTGGCGCCAGGCCGACGGCATGGATGACGTGATCGGCGGGTATGAAATGGGCGTTGTCCTCACTCGGCGGCTGATTCGGTGGCGTCGCCATGCTGCCACCGGGCAGATGGCCGACCAGCGCGAGCCCGGTCTCGACCGCGATGCGGCGTTGGACGAGCCGCCGATGCAGCCAGCGCACCGCGCCTCGCGGGGCGCCCGGCAGCAGGTCCGATGACCGGGTCAGCAGGCGAATGGTCGGATCGACGCCGTGGCGATCGGCCAGGGCCCGCAGCTGGCAGGCCACTTCGACGCCACTGGCGCCGCCGCCGGCCACCAGCAGGCGTGGGCACTTTCCCGCGGCGAAGTCGTGCGCCAGCCGATGTCGCAGCGCCACCAGTCGGGGAATCGGCTTGACCGGCCAGATATCGGGGCCCTCGGGATGAGCGGGCGGCGTGTTCACCGTTGAGCCCAGGTTGAGCGAGACGGCCGACACCGCCAGACGCCGGCCGTCGTCCAGCAGCGCCTCGTACCGGTCGGGATCGAGCCCGGCCAGACGGCCGCGCAGGCCCTCGAGCCCATGGCGGCGGGCCAGCGCCATGGGCTCCAGGCGGTCCGCGGCGGGCGAATGCTGGCCGCCCAGCACGCCGCCGGCCATGCCGGAGTACCAGAAGCCGCCGGGGTCGAGCAGCATTACCCGGGGCATGGGCAGACGGGCGCGCTGGCTGACCAGATGCAGGTGCGCATGCCCGGCCCCCACCAGCAGCAGCGGGGCGTCGGCGAGCGGAGTCGGTATCGACGCGGGCATGGAAAGGTCGGGGGATGCGTTGGTCGCCATGGAGCGCCGTCGGGTGGCCAGGGTACCGTCATCTTGGGCTGGTGAGCCCGCGTGCGCCACTCCTCTCGCGTACGCCATGTCGGAGAACCGGCACCAGGGCAGGCGGTGAGAATGAGACCGTCCGACACCGTGCGTTAGCACTTTCGGTTGACGTTTGGCATGACAAGGTCTCAGATAAAGCATTGAACAACAATGAGTCGGATGAACCCGATGTGGGTGCGAGCGCGGAGACCATACCTTACGTCATGCCTTGGGGCCTGCCTCGCAGGACTCGCCCTCTTGGCCGCCTCGCTTAGCTCCGCCGAGTCCGATCGCGGTGAAACGACGGAACGCCCTGACAATGTGGTGCCGCGCATTCAGGTGCTGGCGTCCTATCACCGCGGCAACCTGTGGACCGACGAGCTGCTGGCCCGCCTCGACGAGGCGGCCGAGCGGCTCGGCGTGCCGTCGCTCGACGTGGACTACCTGGATGCCCGGCGTCTGGGCCGCGAGCGGGCCTTCATGCTGCAGCGGGAGCGCCTGGAAGGGCGACAGGCGGTGACGCCCAGCGATCGCCTGCTGTTGATCGATGATGCGGCCCTGGCCTTCTACCTGGCCCGGCCCGAGGACTGGCAGTCGCCCTCCCGGGTGGTGGCGATCGGCATCAACGATCCCGACCTTCAGCGCCAGGCCCGGGCGCATGGCATCAAGCGCATCATGACCACCGGGGTGGCCGAGTCGTCGTTGGCTTTCCTCGGTGAGGCGTTCGGCGCGCCGGTGCCCTGGCTGGTGCTGGGGGACGAGACCGCCGTCGGCGAGGATCTGACCCGGGGCTTCGTGTCGCGCCTGCGGGCGTCGGCGTCGGGGCGCCTGGCCGGTGTGCTGTGGGACTGGACGCCCGAAGAGGTGGTCCGCACGCTGCAAACCCTGCCGGTCGACACCCGGGTGTACCTGGTCGAGGGGCAGACCACCGGCAGCGGCGACCTGGACCCGAGGCAGCGTCTTTGGCTCGAGACGCTGGAGGACCAGGGCGTGCCGGTGTTCTGCCATCTGCCGTACCAGCTGGACCTGGGCTGTGCCGGTGGCGTTCTGCTCGACACCCGGCGTGTGGCCACCCTGGCCATCGAGACGCTGCTGAGTCCGGTGTTCGAGCGCCAGCCCGAGCGCCAGGTCGTCATGGCGGGCCGTCGGGTGCTGGACGCCCGCTGGCATGCCCGGGTGCCGACGCCGTTGGCCGCCACCATCGAGTGGGTCGGCGTCGACGCTGCCATGCAGCAGGTCGAGGGGCAGCGCTCGTTGTTGCTGTGGGTTGGGATCGGCGTCAGTGGTGTGCTGGGCGCGGGCCTGCTGTTGCTGAGCCGGTCGCGGCGACGCATCGCGCGTCGCCAGCGCCGGCTGATGGTCGACCATGCGACCGGTCTGCCCAGCCAGCAGCTTTGGGAAGTCGAGGCGCCGCGTCGGGACGGCTGCCTGTTCGAACTTGCTTCTCCGCAGCTGCGTGAGGCCCGCGAACGCTTCGGGCTGGTCACCGCGCAGGCGATGCTGCGCGAACAGCTGCCGGCGATGCGCGAGGCGCTGCCCGCGGACTGGCACCTCTACGCGGGGACCGGCATGAACCTACTGGGCGCGGTGCCGGCATCGTCGCGGCCGGAGGACGTGGAGGCGCTGTTCGACAGCATCCTGGCGCACCTCGGTGAGCTCTCGCCCGGCGGTAGCGGCCAGCGGCTGACCTGGTACGCCAGCCTGCTGTGTCTCGATGAGCATAGCGGCGACATCACCCAGTGCCGCGACGCCCTCGATGAGGGCGTGAGGCATCTGGCGCGGCGCGGCTGGCCGCAGCCCCTGCGCCGCGTCTCGCCTCGTGCGCCCGGTGGGACGACCCGTTTCCGTCATCTGGCAGAGGCGCTGGAGGTCCTGATCGAGGCACCGCAGTCGCAGTGGCGCCTGGTCTTCCAGCCGCAGTTTTCCCGCCTCGATCATCGCCTGCTGGGCGCCGAGGCCCTGCTGCGCTGGCAGCATCCCGAGTTCGGCGAGGTGTCGCCCGGCGAGTTCCTGCCGGTGGTCGAGAGCCTCGGCCTGACCCGGCAGCTGGATCGCTGGGTCAGCCGCACGGCCATCGACTGGCTGTGCCGGCATCGGGAGCGGTTGGATGGCGACTTCCGACTGTCGATCAACGTCGGCCTGTCGAGCCTGGAAGACGTGGACTTCGTCGCGGCACTGGGGGATGCCCTGCACGAGCGGG
This sequence comes from Halomonas sp. HG01, assembly GCF_000968715.2. NCBI lineage: Bacteria > Pseudomonadati > Pseudomonadota > Gammaproteobacteria > Oceanospirillales > Halomonadaceae > Halomonas > Halomonas sp. HG01. The sequence goes on from NZ_CP022134.1 coordinate 1,578,549, forward strand.
CACTGCCGCCGAGCTGCCTGGAGATCGAGATCACCGAGCACGCCGACTTCGGGGAGCTGATACACATCGAGCAGGCGCTGATCGGCCTGCGTCGCCTCGGCGTGCGCGTCTCGCTGGACGACTTCGGCACCGGCTACACCGCCTTCCGGCTGCTGCAGCGGCTGCCCTTCGACGCCGTCAAGCTGGACCGCGAGCTGCTTGCGGCGGCCGAGCGCCACGAGCGGGCGGTCGAGGCCTATGCGGCGATGATACGCTTCTGTCGCCAGCTGGGCCTGGAGGTCGTGGCCGAAGGCGTGGAGAACGCGACCCAGGCCCGCTGGCTGGCATCGCTGGACGTGCAGCTGCTTCAGGGCTTCCATCTGGGGCGGCCGAGCGAATCCGAGACCTTCCTGTTTCGCTATGCCCCGGTGCGATCAGGCGCGGACCTCTGAGGCCGGGCGTCGCTGCCAGGCCGACCAGCTGTAGAGTGCCAGGCCGATCCAGATCAGCACGAAGGTTGCGAGCTGCGTTGGCTTCAGCGGCTCGTCGAACACGAACAGCGCGATCAGGAACTGCAGGCTGGGATTCAGGTACATCAGGAACCCCAGGGTGCCCAGGCGCAGGCGGCGGGCGGCGCCGGCGAAGGCCAGCAGGGGCAGGGCGGTGATCACCCCGCAGGCCAGCAGCAGCAGCGTGGTACGGCTGTCGCCGAGGAAATGCGACAGGCCGGCCTGACTGAGCGCCCCCAGGGCCACGAGCCCCAGCGGCATCAGCAGCAGGGTCTCGACCAGCAGTCCGGAGAGGCCGTCCAGCGGCACCTGCTTGCGCAACAGCCCGTAGGTGCCGAAGCTCAGCGCCAGCACCAGGCTGATCCAGGGCAAGGTGCCGATCAGCGCCAGCTGCAGGGCGATGGCCACCCCGGCCAGGCCCACCGCCAGGCCTTGCAGGCGGCTCATGCGCTCGCGCAGCACCAGCATGCCCAGGGCGATGTTGATCAGCGGCGTCAGGTAGTAGCCAAGGCTCGCCTGCAGCACCCGATGGGTCTCGACGGCGTAGATATACAGCCCCCAGTTGACGGCGATCAGCACCGCGCAGGCCAGCACCCGTCCCAGGCGCCGCGGCTGGGCCAGGGCCTCGCCGACCGGCTTCCAGCGCCGCAGTACGGTCGCCACGCCGGCCAGGAACACGCACGACCACAGCACCCGGTGTACCAGGATCTCGTAGGCGGGCACCTCGTCGAAGAGGGCAAAGAACAGCGGGAAGCAGCCCCACATCAGGTAGGCGGCCAGGCCATAGCCGACTCCCTGGGCGGCCCGGGTATCGCGATCGGTCGATGACATCTTTACTTTCCTAATCAATGAAACCAAAGCTTATCATGCGGGCGTCGACCGGTGCGTGGTGGCTGCGCCATCGGCCGCTGTCGTTTAGGCTATGGGGGCCGTTTCGATCCCCAATGGAGTCCTCGATGAGCGAACTCAGAACGACCCTGGTGCAGGCCGACCTGTGCTGGGAAGACCCCGAGGCGAACTGCCGGATGCTGGAGGCGTCGCTGGGCGAGCTCGACGGCGGCGATACCGACCTGATCGTGTTGCCGGAGATGTTCGCCACCGGCTTCACCATGAATTCCCGCGAGATGGCCGAGCCGATGGCAGAAAGTGCCACCGTGGCCTGGATGCGTGAGCAGGCGACCCGGCGCGGCTGCGTGGTCACCGGCAGCGTGGCGATAGTGGAAGACGGTGACTGCTTCAACCGTCTGATCTGGGCGCGCCCCGACGGCAGCCTGGTGCACTACGACAAGCGGCACCTGTTCCGCATGGCCGGCGAGCACGAGCGCTATGCCATGGGCCACGAGCGGGTGATCGTCGAGCTCAAGGGCTTCCGGATCCTGCTCAGCGTGTGTTACGACCTGCGCTTTCCGGTGTGGCTGCGCCAGCGGCCCGCGCCGGGCGAGCACTTCGAGTACGATGCCCTGCTGTGCGTGGCCAACTGGCCGGCACCGCGTCGCCACCCGTGGCGGGTGCTGTTGCAGGCCCGGGCCGTGGAGAACCTGTGCCCCGTGATCGGCGTCAACCGTGTCGGCGAGGATGCCAAGGGCCTGGCCTATGCCGGTGATTCGATGCTGGTGGACGCCAAGGGCGAGCCGCTGATCGACGAGCCCCGCGATACGACCTTCGTCAAGACCGGCACGCTGTCGCTGGATGAGCTGCACGCCTTCCGCGAGAAGTTTCCGGCCTGGCGCGATGCCGATCATTTCGGCCTGACCGACGGGGTGGGTGCCTGATGCGACTGGATCGATTCCTCTCCGAAAGTACCGAGATGACCCGCAGCCTGGCCAAGCGGGCGCTGCTGCGCGGCGAGGTCGAGGTCAACGGTGAGCGCGAAAAGAAGGCTGCCCGCCATCTCGCGTCCGATGACCGCGTGACCTGGAACGGCGAGCGCCTGGCGCTGGTCGGGCTGCGCTACGTGATGCTGCACAAGCCCGAAGGCGTGGAATGTACGGCGCGACGCGGCCTCTATCCGCGTGCGATGGATCTGATCGACCTGCCCAAGGCCGAGCGGCTGCAGACCGTGGGGCGCCTCGACGTGGAGACTACCGGGCTGCTGCTGCTCAGTGACGACGGCCAGTGGTCGCATCGCGTGACCTCGCCGAAGCGCGGCTGCGCCAAGGTTTATCTGGCGACCCTGGCGCGCCCCCTGGAAGGCGCCGAGGCCGAGCGCGCGGTGGCGGCCTTCGCCGAGGGCATCGAACTCGAGGGTGACGAGGCGCCGACGCGGCCGTCCGAGCTCGAGATGCTCGACCCGCTGCACGCGCGGCTGACCGTCCACGAGGGTCGTTACCATCAGGTGCGCCGCATGTTTGCCGCCATCGGCAATCACGTCGAGATACTGCATCGCGAGTCGGTCGGTGCACTGGCGCTGGACTCGGAGCTGGCGCCCGGTGAGTGGCGTGAGCTCACGGCCGACGAGGTCGCGCTTTTCTAGCGGCGCTTCTTCGTGAGGCCGATGCTCAGCTAGCAGTGATGATCCGGTTGCGGCCGGTTTCCTTGGCGCCGTACAACGCACGGTCAGCCAGATCGGGCAGCGTCATGGGATCGGCGGTGTGCGCTGGGTAGGCAGCGATACCGCAGGACAGGGTCACCGGGCCCAGCATGCGGCCGTCGTGCCAGTAGACGCGGTCGGCCAGGCTCGCCATCAGCGAGGCGGCGCGCTCTCTTGCCGTATCGGCGCCGGTGCCGGGCAGCAGTATCACGAATTCCTCGCCGCCGATGCGGCATATCTCATCATCGTCGCGGAAGTGTTCCCGGAGCGCCATCGCGATGCCCACCAGGACTCGGTCGCCCGCTGCATGGCCGTGACCATCGTTGATCCGCTTGAAGTGGTCGATGTCGAGCATCGCCATCGCCAGCGGCGTCTGCCGGGACCGGGCCCGGCGGGATTCCTGTCGCAGGCAATCGTCGAAGTGGCGGCGATTATGCAGGCCGGTCAACGGGTCGGTGGTGGAGTCGATCTCGAGGCGTTCCACCAGCTGCTGTAGCTGGTGCGTCCGTTCCTCGACTTCCTGTTCGAGCTGGTGGTTGAGGCGCCGGAGTTCCCTCTGTGTGTGGGCGTAGTCGATCAGCGAGATGCCACCGATGACCAGGGCAAAGGCCAGCGCGCCGGCGCTGGTGGGTACCCGCTGCCAGGGCAGCAGGCCATGGGCCACGGCCATGTCGACCAGCAACAGCGCCCCGAACAGAGCGAAGGCGGCCAGTATGGCCCTCTGGCGAGCGTCGAACCGGCCGAGATGGGGCGCGATAATCGCCAGCAGCAGACTGATGCTGAGCACCAGAAGTACATCGAAGACCGGAAAGGTGATCGAGAGATTGATCCAGCCGAGCCCGCTGGCCCCCAGCGCGCCCACCAGGTAGACAAGGTGGAACTGCCAGATACGCCGGATACGGCGTGATCGCGTATCGGCGAACCAGTGCTCCAGTAGGCGCCCCAGCGCGATAGGAAGGGTGAAGTAGCCTGCGGCGGCGAGGTTGTCCCACAGCAGGGGGCGGTCGATCAGCAACTGGTCGACCGGGCTTTCGGCAATGATCATGATGCCGGAGGCCAGCGCGAACAGACTGATGGGCATAAAACGGCGACGGTCGTCCTGGAACAGCGCGAAACCTACCGCGAAAAGCGCCAGGAGCAGGCACAGCGGGCCGACGATGAGTGCACCCAGAGCGTCGCGCAGAAGCTTGGGGAAGAGATCGGCGCGTTCGATCAGCATGATCTCGCCCCACAGGCCGATGGCGGTGTAGTCGGAGTAGACCCGCAGGGTCAGTTGTCGACCGCCGAAGCCCTCGGGGAGGCGGATCATGTGCCAGGGCCAGCCTGCGAAGCGGCCATTGCCATCATCATCGAAGGTGCCATGTTGGTAGAGGCGTTCGCCGTCCAAGTAGACGTCGGCGATCAGGTTGATGCTGGTAATGTAGAGTGCCGGATCTTGCCAATCACCCTCAGGGAGGGAGAGTCGGAACCAGGCCAGGGTTTGTCCTCGGCGTCCGGGCGGGTTGGCGGGGAAATCGATGGCGTTCCAAGCATCGTCGTCTCCTGGTTTCACCCAGGTTGGGACGCCATCGGCAGACACGGGGGAGTCGCCCCAGCGATACTCCCAGCCGGTTCCCAGATCCCGAGGTGCCGCCATCGCCGAGCCGAGCCAGAGGGCGGCCACACACAGGAGTACGGCGGTGGTCAGCCACGCCCTTGTCTGAGGCATCCCGGTTCCTCTCGTTCCTTCCCCTCGGCATTCGGCAAGTATAAACAGGTCCCGATTCGGTACCAGCAAAACCGTCGCGCCGGTCGCCGTGTTTTATACCGTTATCTTGCGTAACGGCTAAACCATCATCGATCCTGAAGCGTCCTGGTCATCAGGCCGTGGGGAGACGCCGGCGACGCTGACGACGACGTTCATGGCGACATTGGCGACAGCCCCGCGGCCTCGACCAGTGCTCGGGTGTAGTCGGTGGTCGGCTGGGTCAGCACGGCCTCGCAGTCGCCCTGTTCGACCACCTCGCCGTCCTTGAGCACCAGCAGGCGATGGGCCATGGCGCGCACCACGGCCAGGTCGTGGCTGATGAAGAGGTAGCTGAGCCCGCGCTTGCGCTGCAGCTCGCGCAGTAGGGTGACGAGCTGCTTCTGCACGGTGCGGTCCAGCGCCGAGGTCGGTTCGTCGAGCACCAGCAGCGACGGCTCGAGGATGATGGCCCGGGCTACGGCAATGCGCTGGCGCTGGCCGCCGGAGAACTCGTGGGGATAGCGGGCCCCGCATTCCTCGGGCAGGCCGACCTCGCGCAGGGTGTCGCGCACGCGGCGGTCGACCTCGGCGTCGTCCAGTTCGGGATGGTGGAAGCGAAGCCCCTCGCTGACGATGTCGGCCACCGGCATGCGCGGTGACAGCGAGCCGTAAGGGTCCTGGAACACCACCTGGAGTCGCCGCCGCTGGCGACGCAGGGCGTCGCCGTGGAGGCGGTCGAGACGCTCGCCGTTGAAGGTGATCTCGCCTTCGCTCTGCTGCAGGCGCAGAAGCGCCAGGGCCAGGGTGGTCTTGCCGGAGCCGGATTCGCCGACGATACCGAGGGTCTCGCCCGGCGCCACCGTCAGGTCCAGCGGCTTGACCGCCTCGAAGGCCGGCGGTCGGCGGCTGAACAGCTTCTTCGGCCGCTGGAAGCGAATGCCCAGCCCCTGGGCGCTGAGCAGCGGGGTGCGATGGGTGACCGGTTCGGGGCGTCCGGTGGGATCGGCGGCCAGCAGTTCTCGGGTGTAGGCGCTCTCGGGGGCCTCGAACACCCGCGACACCGGGCCGGTCTCCTGCACTCGGCCGTGGCGCATGACGCAGACCCGGTCGGCGTGACGGCGCACCAGATTGAGGTCGTGGGTGATGAACAGCATGCCCATGCCGTGGGTATCGCGCAGCTCGGCCAGCAGCGCCAGGATCTCCTGCTGCACGGTGACGTCCAGCGCGGTGGTCGGCTCGTCGGCGATCAGCAGCCGCGGGTTGTTGGCGATGGCCATGGCGATCATCACCCGCTGGCGCTGGCCGCCGGAGAGCTGGTGGGGCCAGGCGTCGAGCAGTTCCTCGGCGCGGGGCAGCTGGACCTGTTCGAGCAGCTCGCGGGCGCGCCGGCGCGCGGCCGCGCCGCGCAGCCCCTGGTGCAGGCGCAGGGTCTCGCCGATCTGGCGGGCCACGGTGTGCAGCGGGTTGAGCGAGGTCATCGGCTCCTGGAACACGAAGCCGACCCGGCCGCCGCGGATCGCCCGCCAGTCGCGGTCGGACAGGCGCGCGAGATCGGTGTCGTCGAGCCGGCGCGTACCGCTGACGCGGGCGCTGGGGGGAAGCAGGCCCAGGGCGCCGAGTGCCGACACCGACTTGCCGGAGCCGGACTCGCCGACCAGCGCCAGGGTCTCGCCGCGGCGCACTTCCAGCGACAGTCCCTCGACCACCGGGGCGTCGTCGAAGGCGATGGTCAGATCCTCGAGGCGAAGCAGGGTCTCGTCGCTCATCTGGCGCTCCCGGTGGCGGTCTGGCGCTCGCCGTCGGCCGGCTCGGACTTGCCGCTGGCGTGCTGGATGTGGCGCGGATCGAAGGCGTCGCGCAGGCCCTCGCCGATGAACACCAGCAGCGACAGCATCACCGCCAGGGTCAGGAAGGCGGTGATGCCGAGCCACGGCGCCTGGAGGTTGTTCTTGCCCTGGGCCACCAGCTCGCCCAGCGACGGCGAGCCCGGCGGCAGGCCGAAGCCGAGAAAGTCCAGGGCGGTGAGCGTGGTGATGGCGCCGGTGAACAGGAACGGAATGAAGGTCAGGGTGGCGACCATGGCGTTGGGCAGCACGTGGCGGCGCATGATGATTCGCGACGGCAGCCCCATGGCCTTGGCGGCGCGCACGTATTCCAGGTTGCGGGCGCGCAGGAACTCGGCGCGCACCACGTCGACCAGCCCCAGCCAGGAGAACAGCAGCATGATGCCGAGCAGCCACCACAGGTTCGGCTCGACCAGGCTGGCCAGGATGATCAGCAGGAACAGCACCGGCAGCCCGGACCAGATCTCGATCAGGCGCTGGCCGATCAGGTCGACCTTGCCGCCGAAGTAGCCCTGCACGCCGCCGATGATCACGCCCAGGGCCAGGGAGCCGGCGGTCAGCACCAGGGCGAACACCACCGACAGGCGGAAGCCGTAGATCACTCGAGCCAGCACGTCGCGGCCCTGATCGTCGGTGCCCAGCCAGTGGTGGGCGTCGGGGGGCGAGGGCGCCGGATGGTCGAGGTCCTGATCGAGGGTGTCGTAGGAGAACGGGATCGGGGGCCACAGCATCCAGCCGTCGGCCTCGATCGCCTCACGGGTGTAGGGATCGCGATAGTCGGCCGGCGTGGGCAGGAAACCGCCGAACTCGCTGTCCGGGTAGTCGACGACCAGCGGCGCGTACCAATGACCCTGGTAGTGGACCAGCAGCGGCCGGTCGTTGGCCACCAGCTCGGCGCCGAGGCTGATCACGAACATGGCCAGGAACAGCCACAGCGACAGGCGCGCGCGCGGGTTGCCGCGGAACACGGCCAGCCGGCGGCGGGTGATGGGGGAGAAACGCTCGCTCAGTGCCATGTTCAGGACTCCCGGGTCTCGAAGTCGATCCGCGGGTCGACCCATACGTAGGTCAGGTCGGAGATCAGCTTCAGGATCAGCCCGATCAGGGTATAGAGATACAGGGTGCCGAAGATCACCGGGTAATCGCGCTGCATCACCGCCTCGAAGCCCAGCAGTCCCAGGCCGTTGAGCGAGAAGATGACCTCGATCAGCAGCGAGCCGGTGAAGAAGATCGCCACCAGCGCCGAGGGCAGCCCGGCGATGATGATCAGCATGGCGTTGCGGAAGACATGGCCGTAGAGCACGCGACGGTCGCTGGCCCCCTTGGCCCGGGCGGTGAGCACGTACTGCTTGTGGATCTCGTCGAGGAAGCTGTTCTTTGTCAGCATGGTCAGGGTGGCGAAGCTGCCGATCGCCGAGGCCAGCACCGGTAGGCTGATGTGCCAGAAGTAGTCCTTGAGCTTGCCCCAGGCGGAGAGCTCACCGAAGTCCGGCGAGGTCAGGCCGCGCAGCGGGAAGACGTCCCAGTAGCTGCCGCCGGCGAACAGCACGATCAGCAGGATGGCGAACAGGAACCCCGGGATGGCGTAGCCGACGATCACCAGCCCCGAGCTCCAGACGTCGAAGCGCGAGCCGTGGTGCAGCGCCTTGCGGATGCCCAGCGGGATCGAGATCAGATACACCAGCAGGGTGGTCCAGAGGCCCAGCGAGATCGACACCGGCAGCCGCTCGAGCATCAGCTGGGTGACCGGCTCGCCACGGAAGAAGCTCTCACCGAGATCGAAGGTGGCGTAGTCGACCAGCATGTCGAAGAAGCGCTGGTAGGCCGGCTCGTCGAAGCCGAACTGGGTTTCGAGGCGGTCGATGTACTGCTGCGGCACGCCGCGGGCGCCGCGGGATTCACCGCCACCGCCGGCACTGTCGCCGCCGCCGCCCTCGAGGCGGGTGCTGGCCTGGGTCGAGAGGCCCTCGAAACGGGCCAGCATCTGGTCGATGGGGCCGCCCGGGGCGGCCTGCACGATGAGGAAGTTGAGCAGCATGATCCCCAGCAGGGTGGGGATCATCAACAGCAGGCGGCGCAGTACGTAGGCGGCCACGGCATGTCCTTGGCTAGTGACTATCCGGAGGTATCACGGGAGAGGTGAGGGGCAGGGCGTGAGGAGTGAGAAAACGCCTGCTCCATACGCTGGTGCGCCTCGCTCCTCACCCTTCACTCCTTACCCCTCACACCCATTCACCGATTGCGCTGTCGGGCCTCGATCTCGGCGCCGCGCTCGGGGTCGACCCACCAGGCGTCGAGGTCGAGATTGTACTCGGGGAAGGGCTCCTTCCAGCCGAACTTGTCCCAGACCGCGATGCGGGTGCTGTCCAGGTGCCACTGGGGAATGACGTAGAAGCCCCAGCGCAGCACTCGGTCGAGAGCCCGGGCGGCGGTGTCCAGCGCCTCGCGGCTGTCGGCGGCGATCAGGTCGTCGACCAGGGCGTCGATCGCCGGGTCGGCCAGGCCGATCAGGTTGCGGCTCTGCGGCGCGTCGGCGTACTCGCTGCCCCAGAACTCACGCTGTTCGTTACCCGGATTGGCGGATTGCGGAAAGCTCCCCACCACCACGTCGAAGTCGAAGCGGCGCAGTCGGTTGAGGTACTGATTGACGTCGACGATGCGGATGTCGCCCTGCACGCCGAGCCGTGAGAGGTTGCGCAGCAGCGGCTGCACGACGCGCTCGAACTGGGTGTCGTAGAGCAGCACTTCGAAGGACAGCGGCTCGCCGGTCTCCGTGTTCACCAGGGTACCGTCGTCGCGATTCTCGTAGCCGGCGGCATGGAGCAGCGCCAGCGCCTCGCGCAGGCGAGCACGCATGTCATCCGGCCGCTCCACGGGCAGCGGTTCGTCGAACACCCGCTCGGGCAGGTCGTCGCGCCAGGGCTCGAGCAGGGCCAGTTCGGCGTCGCTCGGCAGGCCCTCGGCGGCCATCTCGGAATTCTCGAAGTAGCTGTGGGTGCGTTCGTAGGCGCCGTAGAAGAGGTTTTGATTGAGCCACTCGAAGTCGAAGACCAGGTTCAGCGCCTCGCGCACCCGGGCGTCCTGGAATGTGTCGCGGCGAGTGTTCAGCACGTAGGCCTGCATGCCGGCCGGCTGGCCGTCGGGTACTTCCAGGCGCCGGACGAAGCCGCCTTCGGCGGCGGGGAAGTCGTAGGCGGTGGCCCAGTGGCGGGCGCTGGACTCGATGCGCATGTCGAGATTGCCGGCCTTGAAGGCCTCGAGCGCCACCGTCTGGTCGCGATAGTAGTCGTAGACCAGCCGGCCGATGTTGTGGCGGCCGCGATTGACCGGAAGAGCCTTCCCCCAGTAGTCGTCGACCCGTTCGTAGACGATGCGCCGGCCGGGATCGACCTCGGCGATGCGATAGGGGCCGGAGCCGAGCAGGGCGTCGCGAGTGGGTCGCTCGAAGTCTCGGTCTTCCCAGTAGTGGGCCGGCAGGATCGGCATCTGGCCGAGGATCAGCGGCAACTCGCGGGAATCGCTGTCGGCGAGGTCGAAGTGCACGGTGTTCTCGTCGACCACCCGCACGTCGCTGACGTCGGCGTAATAGGCGGCGTAGAACGGCTGGCCTTGCTCGGTGAGCGTCTCGAAGCTGAAGACCACGTCGGCGGCGTCGACCGGCTCGCCGTCATGAAAGCGGGCATCGGGGTCGAGGTCGAATTCGATCCACCGGCGGTCCGGGTCGAGGCGGATGCCTTCGGCTAGCAGCCCGTACATGGTGAAGGGTTCGTCCGGATTGGCCACCATCAGGGTGTCGTAGATGGCGTTCAGGCCCGAGGCCGGCGTGCCCTGAATGATGAAGGGGTTGGTGGAATCGAAGCTGCCGTTGGCGCTGCGGGTCAGGGTGCCGCCGACCGGGGCATCGGGATCGGCGTGAGGGAAGTGGTCGAAATCCGCCGGCAGCGCCGGGTCGCCGTAGAGGGCCAGGCCGTGGCGCGTGGGCACGTCGGCCGGGGCCGCGGCCAGGGCGGGCGTCGCCGCCAGGGCCGTCGTCAGCAGGACGATCGATCGCATCGGTCAGCATCCTTGTACCAGGTCGGGGAGCGACGGCCCCCCTGATCATCTACCGGAAAGTGTCAGCTGCTGGCCGGGTTGTAAAGCGTTGGGGCTGTCGAGGCCGTTCCAGCGGGCCAGGTCGGCGACCGCCACGGCGTGTCGGGAGGCGATGGCGGAGAGGGTGTCGCCGCGCTGTACCACATGGACCTCTTCAGCGCTGCCAGCGCTCGGGGCGGTGCGCTCCAGGGCGACCAGCAGCGGTTCGGCCCGGTCGGCGGGCACCAGCAGCTCGCTGACCTGGCCGGGGCGGGCGGTGTCGCCGCGCAGGCCGGGGTTGAGGGCCGCCAGCTCGCCGGTCGGCACGTCGGCCAGCTTCGCGGCCTCGCCGAGGCGCACGGTGCGCGTCACCGGCACGCGCTCGAAGGCCGGCGTGCCCTCGATATCGGGCAGCGTCACGCCGTAGCGCTCCGGTTCGCCGACGATGGCGGCGATGGCCAGCAGCTTGGGTACATAGTCCATGGTCTCGTTGGGCAGGTCGAGATCCCAGTAGTCGCCCTGCTTGCCCTGGGCCAGGGCGCGTCGTTGGGCACGGTTCACGGTGCCGGCGCCGGCGTTGTAGGCGGCCAGCGAGAGCTCGATGTCGCCCTCGTACCACTGGTCGGCCTGGTACTCGATGTAGTCCAGGGCGGCCTGGGTCGAGCGCACCACGTCCAGGCGGCCGTCCCAGCCGCGCGAGCGGTTCAGGCCCAAGGCATCGCCCGTGCGCGGCATGATCTGCCACAGGCCGGCGGCGCCGAAGTGGCTGCGCGCCTCGGGGTCGAAGGAGCTCTCGACGAAGGGCACCAGGGCGATCTCGCCGGGCAGGCCACGGTCCTCGACCCGCTCGAGGATCCACGCCAGCCAGGGGCGGGCGCGCTCGGCGATCTCGGCGACGTTGTGCGGCTTGGCGCTGTATTCGTCGATCCAGTGCTGAACGCGGGCGTGGCCGGCGCCGCTCTGCCACTGATCCTGCCACTGGAAGGTGTCGCGCAGGCGCGACCAGGCGTCGGCCGGCTGCAGTTGCAGGTGGCTCCAGAAGGTGCGCTGGCCTTCCGGCTCGCCGCGATGCACCGGGGCGAAGCTCGGGGTGTCGGCGCCCAGCTGTCCGGCGGGCAGGGTCGATGCCTTGGTGTAGGCGCCGGCGATCAGGGCGCCGGTCATGGCGATCGTGCTGGCGAATCCGAGGAGTCGCCGGCGCGATGTGTGATAGGTCATTCAGGGGCCTCCGGGGCGGGCGTTGCCGTCCGTGAATCAGGCGGGCAACGCGAGTTGCCGGGTGGGTCTCAGAAGTCGTCTTTCCAGGCGCGCAGCGTGGCGAAGGTGGTCACGGCGTCGGCGGTGTCGCCCTGGGGGGCGGCCGCCCGACGCACGCCGGCGTCCTCGCAGCGCAGGAAAGGGTTGATGCGCCGTTCCCGCCCGATGGTGCTGGGCAGGGTGGGGCGCTCGAGCTCCCGGGCCCGCCGGCACTCCTGCTCGGCGGCGTCGATGTCGGGGTTGTCCGGGTCGGCGGCCTTGGCGAAGGCGAGGTTCGCCAGGGTGTACTCGTGGGCCGCGAAGACCAGGGTGTCCTCGGGCAGCGCGGTGAGGCGCGCCAGCGAGGCATGCATCTGTTCGGGGGTTCCTTCGAACAGACGTCCGCAGCCGGCACTGAACAGGGTGTCGCCGCAGAACAGCAGCGGCGGAATGCCGGCGGTGAAGAACGCGATATGATCCAGGGTGTGGCCCGGAACCTCGAGGACCTCGAACAGGCGTCCGATCACCCGCACCTCGTCGCCGGCGCCGACGCGCTCGTCGATGCCTTCGATGGCGGGGTTGTGCGGGCCGATCACCCGCGGCGAATAGCGCTGGATCAGCTCGGGCAGGCCGCCGACGTGATCCGCGTGATGATGGGTGACGAGAATGCTGCCCAGGGTCAGGCCCTCGCGTTCCAGGGTCTCGATCACCGGGGTGGCGTCACCGGGATCCACCACGCAGACCTCGGGGCTCGTGTCCTGCCGCAGCATCCAGATATAGTTGTCGCGAAAGGCGGGAATCGGTGTCACGCTCAACATGGGCTCGGGGTCCTCGCGCCGGGGCCGGTATCAACCGGGCCGGTGGCGCCTTGAATCGGATCTTTGCAAAATCGAGTACTCTGGAGAGATGAACGGATCATGTCAAATTCGCAGGATGCGATGAGCCTGGCGCGACTGGTGCGAGAGGGGCGCCGTTTTTGGGCGAGCCCTCCGGGCCAGGCCGTGTGGCAGGCCCAGCGCGCCTGTCTGGGGCCGTTGTGCGAGCGCTGGTTCGGGGCCCACGGGCTGGAACTCGGGCTGGCGCCGAGCCTGGCCGACATGTGTCCGGTGCGTCACGCGCTGTGCTGGGCGCCGACACCTGAGCTGGCCTCGCACGAATCCACCCTGGTGTGTCCCCTGGACGCGCTGCCGCTACCCGATGGTTGTCTGAGCCTGGTGGTGGTGCATCACCTGCTCGAGATCGCCCCCGACCCCCACCACCTGCTCCAGGAAGCGGCTCGCGTCACCGCCGACGACGGTCACCTGATCCTGTTCGGCTGGCACCCCTTCGGCCCGAGCGGCTGGCGGCGCTGCCGACCGGCCCGACGCCGCCAGCTGCCCGGGCGCGGCCGCTGGCGCACGCCGGGGCGTCTTGCCGACTGGCTGGCGTTTGTCGATTTCGAGGCCCAGCGGGTAGACTACTGCGGCTTTCGCCTGCCCGGCGGCCTGGCCCGCAATGCCCGGCTCGAGACGCTCGGGCGCCGGCACAACCTGCCGTTGGGCGACAGCTACATGATTCATGCGCGGCGCCGGTCCCAGCTGGTCCAGCCCGGGCGCGGCAGGGTGGTCTTTCCGACGCCGCTGGCCGGCTCGGCGCTGGGCAATGTGTCTGGCCGGTCCGCCACCGACGAAGGTGATCGAGGGTGACAGACCAACCACCATCAGGGGCGTTGCCCGAAGTGACGATCTATACCGACGGCGCCTGCCGCGGCAATCCGGGGCCGGGTGGCTGGGGCGCGCTGCTGTGCAGTGGCCCCCACGAGAAGCCGCTCAAGGGCGCCGAGCAGAAGACCACCAACAACCGCATGGAACTGATGGCCGCCATCATGGCGCTGAAGGCGCTGACCCGGCCGTGCCGTGTCGAGCTGTGGACCGACTCCGAATACCTGCGTCGCGGCATCACCGAGTGGATTCACGGCTGGATCAAGCGCGGCTGGAAGACCGCCTCCAAGCAGCCGGTCAAGAACGCCGAGCTGTGGCGGGCCCTCCACGAAGAGGCGCAACGGCATCGCGTCGAGTGGCATTGGGTCAAGGGCCACAGCGGACATCCCGGCAACGAGCGCGCCGACAGCCTGGCCAACGAGGCCATCGACGAGATGCAGGCCAAGGCCTGATTCACGCATCAATACCGCCGATCACCACAGGTAACGCCCCATGCGCCAGATCATCCTGGATACCGAGACCACCGGCATCGACCCCCGTGACGGCCATCGCCTGATCGAGATCGGCGCCGTGGAGATGGTCAATCGCCGGCTGACCGGCAACACCTATCACCAGTTCATCAATCCGCAGCGAACCATCGACGCCGAGGCGGTGGCGGTGCATGGCATCACCGACGAGCGGGTCGCCGACGAGCCGCTGTTCGCCGAGATCGCCGACGAGTTCTGGGCCTTCATCGAGGGGGCGGAGCTGGTGATCCACAACGCGCCTTTCGACGTGGGCTTCATCGACCATGAGCTGGGCATGCTGAACCAGGACCGCGGCGAGCCTCGTCTGGGCCCGGTGGCCGATCACTGCCGCATCCTCGACACCCTGCAGATGGCCCGGGACAAGCACCCGGGCCAGCGCAACAATCTCGATGCCCTGTGCAAGCGCTACGACATCGAGAACGGCCACCGGGTCCTTCACGGCGCCCTGCTCGATGCCGAGATCCTGGCCGACGTCTACCTGGCGATGACCGGCGGCCAGACGGCGCTGTCGCTGGATGCCAGCGCCGGTGAGGGCAATGAGTCCGCGGCCAGCGGCGGGCTGAACGTGCGCCGGGTCTCGCTGACGCCGGGCACGCTCAAGGTGCAGGCACCGGACGAGGCCGAATGGCAGGCCCATCGCGACAAGCTGGCGACCGTGCGCGAGGCCGGCGGCGAGTGCCGTTGGGACACGCTGGAGGGCTGGCCCGGCCGGGAGACGTCCTGATGCTGCGTCGCGAACTGCCCCATGAGGAAACCGCCGGGCGGGTGATTCGCCTGGCCCAGGGCCGCATCGCTCCGGCCGGCGACGGAGGGCCCTTGCAGTCCTGGCAGCCCTGGGCCCCGGCCATGCAGCCCCTGTGCTGGTGGCATGACGCGCCGGTGGCCCTGTCGGTGGAAGACGCTCCTGGCGATGACTGGATCGAGGGCCGGGAGTGGCTGGCGCGACTACCGGAATCCTGGTTCGCGCTGGTGTCCACGGCGTTGCAGGTCGGTGCCTGGCTGCGCCATCACCGTTTCTGCGGCAGCTGTGGGGCGCCGGCCTCGCGGCTCGATCACGAGTTCGCTATGCACTGTGAACGCTGCGGCCATCGCAACTATCCGCGTATCTCGCCGTGCATCATCACCCTGGTGACGCACGGCGAGTCGCTGCTGCTGGCCCGCAGTCCGCGTTTTCCGCCGGGGCGCTACTCGACGCTGGCCGGCTTCATCGAGCCGGGGGAGTCCGCCGAGGAGGCGGTGCGCCGTGAGGTGTTCGAGGAGGTGGGATTGACGGTGGGGCGGCTGCGCTACTTCCAGAGCCAGGCCTGGCCTTTCCCGCACTCGCTGATGCTCGGCTACTTCGCCGAGGCGGCCAGCCGGCGCATTCGCATCGACGGCCACGAGATCAGCGATGCCGCCTGGTTCTCGCCGCGCCGGCTGCCCCAGCTGCCGCCGCCCTATTCGATCTCGCGGGCGCTGATCGAGACGCACCTGGCCGAGGTGGGGGCCAGGTAAGGCACTTGGTCACTCGGGGCCACTTGGGGTCAGACCCTTCAGCGGGCTTAGGATCTCCGATCCTAAGCCCGCTGAAGGGTCTGACCCCGGTCGGGATAATCGGCCGAAGAGTCTGACCCCGGTCGGGATACCGATCGTCAGGGCAAATCAGCCGCGGCGGGGAAACAGGCTGCCAAGCTTGGTGGCCAGCATGACGTTGCCGGTGGCCTTGAGCCGGCCGCTCATCACGGCGCTCATGCCACTGATCTCGCCGCTCATCACGCCCTTGAGGGTCTCGGTACTCAGGCTCAGGCTGACCGACGGCTCCTCGTGTACGCCTTCCTGAACGTCCAGCTCGCCGTCCTGCACCACCAGGTGATAGTCGCCGGCGTCGCTGAAGTGGAACTGGAAGACCTCGTCCATGCCGCGGGCGGCCTCGGGATCGAAGCGGGCATGGAGCTTGTCGAGGGTGCTGTCGGACATCGGGGGTCTCCGGAGACGGTGAAGGATCGATCCGCGAGAGTAGGGAAAAGCGCCGGTGCCATCAAGTCGGCCGGCTTGTGGCCGGGCCCGCGGCTGGGCAGGATGGTAGCCCTGCCTCGGGCGAACGACGCCGCGAAGGATTGACCCCACGAAGGAGAGACACGGTGAACGAGTGGCTGACGGATTTCGGCATGTTCCTGGCCCAGCTGGTGGCGTTGGTGGTCATCGTGACCCTGGGCGTGATGGTGGTGATGCGTGCCCGCGGCGGTGAGGGCGAGCAGGCCCGGCTGCGGGTCGAGGAGCTCAACGGCGATCGCCGCCGTCGCCGGTTGCAGCTGGCCGCCAGCGAGCCCGGCGCGCGCAAGCGGCTGCAGAAGGCCTTTCGGCGCGACGACAAGGCGCGCGGCAAGCAGAAGGGCGAGGCCACCGAGGCCGCCGGCACGGTCTGGGTGCTGGATTTCCATGGCGACCTGAAGGCCAGCGCCACCGGGCGCTTCGCCGAGGAAGTTTCGGCGGTGCTGGACGTGGCCGGCGAGCAGGACGAGGTCGTGGTGCGCCTCGAGTCGCCCGGCGGGCTGGTGCATGCCTATGGTCTCGCCGCTGCCGAGCTGGATCGGCTGCGCCAGGCGGGGCTTTCCACCACCGTGTGCGTCGACAAGGTGGCGGCCAGCGGTGGCTACCTGATGGCCTGCTGCGCCGACCGGTTGCGGGTCGCGCCCTTCGCGGTGCTGGGCTCGATCGGCGTGGTCGCTCAGGTGCCCAACCTGCATCGCCTGCTCAAGCGCCATGACGTCGACGTGGAGGTGCTGACCGCGGGTCGCTACAAGCGCACCCTGACGGTGTTCGGCGAGAATACCGAAGAAGGGCGCGAGAAGTTCCTGGAAGATCTCGAGAACGTGCACGGGCTGTTCAAGCACTACGTCGCCGAACGCCGCCCCGACCTGGACATCGAGGCGGTGGCCACCGGCGAGAGCTGGTACGGGCAGCAGGCGCTGCCCCGGGGACTGGCCGACGAGATCGGCACCAGCGAGGCCTATCTCGTCGAGCGCATGAATGAGGCGCGGGTGGTATCGCTGCGCCTGGAGCGTCGTCAGTCGCTGGCCGGACGACTGGGGCTGGCGGTGTCGCACGGCGTGGAATGCGGGATCGAGCGGGTTGTCGAGGGCCTGGAGGCGCGGGGCTGGCAGAAGCGCTGAGCGGCTCAGTCGCCGCCCAGCTCCATCTGGGCGAGGGCCGACAGCAGGGTTCTCGCCCGATCGCCGTTGAGCGAATAGTAGATGGTCTGCGACGCGCGCCGGGTACTGACCAGGTGCTCGCGTCGCAGGATGGCCAGATGCTGGGAAAGGGCGGACTGGCTAAGCGCCAGCTGGTGGTTGAGTTCGGTGACCGACAGCTCCTGTCCGTCCAGCAGGCACAGGATTCGCAGCCGGTTGTCGTTGGCCATCGCCTTGAGCAGGGCGCTGGCCTGATCGATGACGTCATCCCCGTCGTGCAGCAGGCGTGCGGCCTGACGTTGCGAAGTGCTCATGATGTCTCACCCCTCATGCTGCCGATGCAGCCGATGGTGGTCGTCCCTGCCCGGTTGGCAAGCTTCTGGACGGTGTCGTGATCCGTCACATCTTTCCTGATTCAGTCATTGCTCAATTATAGTTCAGGGTCGGCACCGCGACCCTGTTGTCACGCCTGACGACGCTGTTTGTCGACAACTAGATGGCTAGTATCGTCCATTTGTCGAATTTCGCCCTTGGTATGAGGGTCTGTGGGCCTCTTCTGTTCTAGTGTGTCAACAATCATGGTGACATTCATCGAACAGGCAGGCCTCCATGTCCAGCTATCGCAGCGAATTCCAGCGTTCCATCCAGCACCCCGAGGCCTTCTGGGCCGAGCAGGCCGAGCGCCTGCCCTGGGTTGCCCCGCCCACGCGCATCCTCGAGTACGACGAACAGGGCCACGCCCGCTGGTACGCCGACGGCGAGCTCAACCTGTGCCACGCGGCCCTCGATCACCACATCGAGCAGGGGCGAGGCGAGCAGGCCGCGCTGCTGTGGGACTCGCCGGTCAGCGGGGGCAAGCTTCGCCTCAGCTATGCCGAGCTGCGTGACCGGGTGGCGCGTTTCGCCGGGGCGCTGCGTGATCTCGGTGTCGAGCAGGGCGACCGGGTGGTCATCTATCTGCCGATGGTGCCGGAGGCGCCGATCGCCATGCTGGCCTGCGCGCGGTTGGGAGCGGTTCACTCGGTGGTCTTCGGCGGCTTCGCGCCCCACGAGCTGGCGGTGCGTATCGAGGACGCCGAGCCCAAGGTGGTGGTGGCCGCGTCCTGCGGCATCGAAGTCGACCGGGTGCTGCCCTACCCGCCGATCGTGCGGGCGGCGCTGGAACAGAGCGCCCACCGGCCCGAGGCCTGCGTGATCCTGCAGCGCGAGCAGTGCCTGGCCGAACTCGGCGAGGGCGAGCATGACTGGGCGACGCTGGAGGCCGCGGCGGCGCCGGCCGACTGCGTGTCGGTGAAGGCCACCGATCCGCTTTACGTGCTGTATACCTCCGGCACCACCGGCAAGCCCAAGGGTGTGGTGCGCGACACCGGCGGCTATGGCGTGGCGCTGCACTATTCCATGGAGGCGGTCTACGACATGGCGCCGGGCGAGGTGTTCTTCTCGGCCTCGGACGTGGGCTGGGTCGTGGGGCACTCCTATATCGTCTACGGGCCGTTGCTGCGCGGCTGTACCACCGTCGTGTATGAGGGCAAGCCGGTGCGGACCCCGGATGTCGGGGCCTTCTGGCGGCTGATCGCCGAGTATCGGGTCAAGGCCTTCTTCACCGCGCCGACCGCCTTCCGGGCGATCAAGAAGGAGGACCCAGAGGGGCTGCACCTGAAGGACCACGACATCTCGTGTCTCAAGGCGTTGTTCCTGGCCGGGGAGCGGCTGGACCCGCCGACCTTCCACTGGCTGAAGGGGATGCTGGACGTGCCGGTGGTCGATCACTGGTGGCAGACCGAAACCGGCTGGCCCATCGCCGCCAATCTGCTGGGGGTGGAGCCGATGCCGGCCAAGGCGGGCTCGGCCACGGTGCCGGTGCCGGGCTTCGACGTACGCATCCTCGATCGCAGCGGCCACGACGCGCCGTCGCTGGAGCAGGGCAGCGTGATGATCAAGCAGCCGTTGCCGCCGGGCTGCCTGTCCGGTATCTGGCGCGATCCAGAGCGCTTCCAGGCGGCCTACATGGCGGCCTTTCCGGGCTACTACCTGACCGGCGACGCGGGCTATCTCGACGAGGACGGCTACCTGTTCATCATGGGGCGCACCGATGACGTCATCAACGTGGCCGGCCACCGGCTTTCCACCGGTGAGATGGAAGAGGTGGTGGGCGGACATCCGGCGGTGGCCGAGTGCACGGTGATCGGCATCCACGATGCCTTGAAGGGGCAGGTGCCGGTAGGGCTGGTGATTCCCAAGGACGGTTTCGACGGCGACGAGGCGACCCTGGAGCGTGAGCTGGTCGCGCGGGTGCGCGAGATGATCGGCCCGGTGGCCTGTCTCAAGCAGGTGCTGGTGGTCGACCGCCTGCCCAAGACCCGCTCCGGCAAGATCCTGCGCAAGCTGTTGCGCCATATCGCCGACGGCGAGGCCTTCGGGGTGCCGTCGACCATCGACGATCCGGCCAGCCTGAATGACGTACACGAGGCGATGGTCGCGCGTTCGCTGGGCAGCGCCGAACGGGCACGCCAGCAGTAGGGCGCGGTTTGCCTGAGGCGGGTTTGGCCCCCGGCAGGCGGGCGCGTATAATTCGCGCTCGTTCGCCGGGGTGCCGGCTGTCATTCGACGAGGGTTCCCTCACCCCTCCCGCCAAAAAGGTGCTCGATGTTCGCGCTTACCGCCGCCCAGACCCGCCGTTGCCTCGCGTGGCTGGTCGCCTTTCACATCCTCGTCATCACCGCCAGCAACTATCTGGTCCAGCTGCCCTTCAGCCTGTTCGGGCTGCATACCACCTGGGGCGCCTTCAGCTTTCCCTTCATCTTCCTGGCCACCGACCTGACCGTGCGGCTGTTCGGCAAGGAGCCGGCTCGGGCCATCATCCTGCGGGTGATGTTCCCGGCACTGGTGATCTCCTATGTCGTCTCGGTGGTATTTCCGCGCGGTGGCTTCGCCGGGCTTGAGGCGCTGGGCGACTGGAACCTGTTCGTGGCGCGCATCGCCCTGGCCAGCTTCATGGCCTATGTGCTGGGGCAGCTGCTCGACGTCACGGTCTTCGACCGCCTGCGCCGGCTCAAGGCCTGGTGGGTGGCGCCGGCGCTGTCGACGCTGTTCGGCAACCTGGCCGATACCTTCGCCTTCTTCTCGATCGCCTTCCACCGCGGCCCCGATGCCTTCATGGCCACTCACTGGCCGGAGATCGCCTGGGTGGACTACGGCATCAAGCTGGGCATCAGCCTGGCCTTCTTCCTGCCGCTCTACGGCGTGCTGCTGGGCTGGCTGACGCGTCGCCTGGTGACGCTGACCGGCGACCGCGATCTGGCGCCCGAGCAGTTCCGCTAACCCGACAAGGAGTTCACGATGACTCTCGCTCTCCATCATATCGACACCGGCGGCGACGGCACGCCGCTGGTGGTGATCCACGGCCTGCTGGGCAGCGCCGACAACTGGCGCTCGCACATCAAGAAGTGGCAGGAGCAGCGCCGGGTGATCGCGGTGGACCTGCGCAACCACGGCCGCTCGCCCCATGCGTCCGGCATGGGCTACGCCGACATGGCCCGCGACGTGCTGGCGCTGCTGGATGAGCTGAACGTGGCCAAGGCGCACGTGCTGGGGCATTCCATGGGCGGCAAGGTGGCGATCACCCTGGCGCGGCTGGCGCCCGAGCGGCTGGCCTCGCTGGTCGTTGCCGACGTTGCGCCCCAGGCCTACGGGCACGGCCACGACAGGGAGCTCGGCGCGCTGCGGCGCGTGCGCGACGAGCGGCCCGCCGATCGCCGCCAGGCCGACGCGCTGATGGCGGACCATATCGACGAGCGTGCCACGCGACTGTTCCTGGCCACCAACCTGGTGCGCGGCGAGGATGGCATGACGGTGCGTGTCGGGCTGGATCAGATCGCCGAGGACTACGCGTCGATCAGCGGCGAACCGGACGGCGAGGGCGCCTTCGAGGGCCCGACCCTGTTGGTGCGCGGCAGTCGTTCGCCCTACGTGACCGATGCCATGCTGCCGGCGCTGCGCGAGGTGCTGCCGACCGTCGAGCTCGAGACCCTGGAGGCCGGCCACTGGCTGCATGCCGAGCAGCCCGAGGCGTTCCAGGCCGTGGTCAACGACTTTCTGGCACGCCAGGCGGACTGAGCCGCGCCGGGACAGGCGTCGGCGTCAACGGTTGGGGTCGATGGCCAGGCGCTCGACCGGCGTGGTCTCCGACACCAGATGTCGCTGGTTGAGGAAGCGCTCGAAGTCGGCATAGCGGCGTTCGTGAAGCGCCGCGGGCGTGAGGGTCAGTCGGCGCATGGCCTCGGGCCAGGCCGCCCGGTTGGCCGGGGTATCGATGGCCGGCTCGGCCTCGGCGAGCAGCTCCCAGCTGGCACTGGGGTGCTCGACGATCCAGGCCGTGGCTTCCTCCAGGGCCTCCACCAGCTGGACGATGGCCTTGCGCTGCGTGGCGAGCTCATCGCGGTTGGCCATCAGGATCAGGCCGTCATAGCGCGGCACGCCGATGTCTTCGGTGGTGTAGGTGCGTGTCGCCAGGCCGTCGTCGGCCAGGGCGCGGGGCAGCAGGTAGCGCACCGCGCCGATCACCCCGTCCACGCGCCCCTCGCGCATGGCCTGCTCCAGCCGGAAATGCAGGTCGGGGCTGTCCAGGGCGTCGCGGGTGAGGGCCTGGTGCGTCAGCAGACTGGCCAGCAGTACCTGCTCGGCGTCCGGGGCGACGTGGCCGATGCGCTTGCCGGCCAGCGACTCGAGGGCGATGGCATCGTCGAGGACCAGCGACGCGAGCGGCAGGCCGACCAGGGTCGCCACGCGGACCACCGGCTGGCCCTGGTCGACCAGCAGGTGCAGCAGCGGCTGGCGGGTCAGGGCCAGGTCCACGCGGGAGGTCGCCAGCAGCTTGGCGGGCACGTTGGGGTCGGCGGGCGTGCGGATCTCCACCTCGAGACCGCGTTCACTGAACAGGTCGAGTTCTCGGGCCACGAACAGCGCCGCGTGGCGCGGACTGGGATACCAGTCGAGCATCAGCGAGAGCCGCGTGACCGGTGGTGGCGCGATGGGCTCGACGGGCCCCACCGCCACGGCCGGCGCGATGGGGCGTGTGGGCGTGTCCACGGCGGGGCCGCCGGAACGCCCCTCGAAGGCCGCCAGCGGATCCTCGGTGGCCTCCGATGGCGTGTTCCGCCCCAGGTCGGGGACCATGACCTCGGTGCCGAGCGGCGGGTAGCCGCCTTCGGGCGCTTCCGGGGCGGCATGGCCGAGCGCGGGTAATGCCGGCAGGCCGAGCGCCAGGGTCAGGGTGGCCCAGGTGCGGGGGCGCGCCGGGCAGCGGATGAATGACAGCATGTGAGCGGCTCCAGCGATGCCCGGGCGCTGCGATGAGGCGCTCGGGCAAGGGGATGATCGCGGCTAGTCTATCGGCGTCCGGTCCCGCCTGACCAGCGTGGCGGTCAACGTGGCGCCATCGTCGCGACCACCGGCGCGCCATGAGATACTTGGATGACCTTCTGGGGCAGGATGCCATGGATACGATCAATACCCTCTTTCTGCTCAGCGGCTTCCTGATCGCGCTGAGCGTGCTGGCCAGCCGGCTCTCGACCCTGGTCGGCGTTCCCCTGCTGTTGCTCTTCCTCGGTCTCGGCATGCTGGCGGGCGAGGAGGGCGTGCTCGGCATCCAGTTCGACGACTACCCGCTGGCGTTCCTGATCGGGCACCTGGCGCTGGCGATGATCCTGCTCGACGGCGGGCTGCGCACCCGACTCAAGACCTTCCGGGTCGGCTTCCGGCCGGCGCTGTCGCTGGCGACCCTCGGGGTGTTCGTGACCAGCGCGCTGGTCGGTCTGATCGCCATGTGGGTGTTCGGGCTGAGCCTGGTCCAGGGCCTGCTGGTGGGGGCCATCGTCGGTTCCACCGACGCCGCAGCGGTGTTCTCGATGCTCGGCGGGCGCGGCATCAACCTCAACGAGCGGGTCGGGGCGACGCTGGAGATCGAGTCCGGTACCAACGATCCGATGGCGATCTTCCTGACCCTGATGCTGGTGGAGGTTCTGGTCGGCGAGATCGGCGGCTGGCTCGATACCGCGCTGTTCTTCCTGCAGCAGTTCGGCGTCGGCATCGCGCTGGGGCTGGGCGCCGGCTGGCTGATCGCGCGTCTCATCAGCTGGGTGGATCTGGCGCCGGGGCTCTATTCGCTGCTGGCGCTGGCGCTGGGCTTCTGCGTGTTCGGTGCGACCAGCGCGCTGGGCGGCAGCGGCTTTCTGGCCATCTACCTGACCGGCCTGATGATCGGCAATCGACCCGGGCGCCATCTCAACTTCATTCTGCCGGTTCACGATGGCCTGGCCTGGCTCAGCCAGATCGGCCTGTTCCTGGTACTGGGCCTGCTGGTCAATCCCAGCGAGATGATGGTCTATGCACTGCCGGCCGCGGTCGTGGCGCTGGCGCTGATCTTCGTTGCTCGCCCGCTGGCAGTGGTGATCGCCATCAAGCCCTTCTTCCGCTTCCGTTGGCGTGAGGTCGGCTTCATCGCCTGGGTCGGGCTGCGCGGTGCGGTGCCGATCGTGCTGGCGATCTTCCCGGTCATCGGTGGCGTCGAGAATGCCGCGCTCTACTTCAACGTCGCCTTCGCGGTGGTGCTGCTGTCGCTGCTGATCCAGGGCGGCTCGCTGCCATGGGTGGCGAAGACGCTCAGGGTCGAACTGCCGCCCAGCGTGACGCCGAAACGGCGCGGGCCGCTGGGGATCCAGCACGACAACGACTTCGAGATGTTCGTCTATCACGTGGAGAGCACCGACCTCGAGGAGGTGCCGATCCGGCTGCTGCGCTTCCCTTCGGGGGCGATCATCGCCGCCCTGTTCCGCGATGGCGTGATGGTCCACCCCAAGGGCAGCACCCAGCTGCAGCGTGGGGACGTGCTGTGCGTGATCGGCCGCAGCGACGACCTGCCGGCCCTCAACCGGCTGTTCAATGGTGACGCGACGCTCCGTCGCCAGAGCGCGTTCTTCGGTGCCTTCAACTTCAATGGCGATGCACGCCTGGGTGATATCGCCGAGGCCTATGGCCTGACGCTGAGCCCGGGCGAGCACGACATGACGCTCGCCGACTTCATCTCGCTGCGCGTCGGTGGGCATCCGGTGGTCGGTGACGACGTGGACTGGCACGGCATCCACTGGGTCGTCAACGAGATGGATGGCAACCGGGTGACGCGGGTGGGGCTGCGGCTCTATTGAGTGCCGGACCGGCATGCGGGCGTCTTCGGCAGGCGAGGACTGGGCGGCCGGTCGGGTTCAGGGGAAAGGGCGGGTCGGGGTTATTCCTTGGCTTTGGCGATGCGCCAGACCACGATGGCGCCGATCAGTGATGCGGCGCTGGCGATCCACATGCCATACTCGGTGGGGAACGACAAGATACCTCCCAGGCGTCGAGGGGTTGCGATGGATGTCGTTTATCTATCGGCCGCCGGTTCGGGGAGTTGAACGTTTTTTCACGACAGCAAGCGTGGTCGCGACCTCGGCGATGCGCAGTGACCGACACAAGGAGTGCTCCGATGGATCTGATTCGTATACTGCTGGCGATTCTGTTGCCCCCGGTGGGGGTCTTTCTTCAGGTCGGCTTCGGCCTGCATTTCTGGGTCAACATCCTGCTGACCCTGCTGGGCTACATTCCCGGCATCGTGCATGCGGTATGGATCATCGCCAGGCGGTGATCTGCACAAAGGTATCTAGCGGGGGCGGCGTTGGCCGCCCCTTTCGGTTTCCGGTGGCTGCCTTGGATCCCTGGCGTTCGTCCTCTCTCGTCACTCTTCTCGGTGCCAATAAAGGTGATGTCCGACTTGGTGATACCGGATTTCCCGCTTATGATTGGTATCACTAAATAAGCGTTATATGACTCCAGTCTTGCGGGTCGTGAATCGGTGGCGCCAGGGATCGGGAGCAGCATGGGAAGAACTTTCGCGTATTGTCGTGTCGGGTCCGGGGAGTCGGCTCTTGATGATCAGCTCTCGGTCATCGCGGCCGCCGGTTATTCCGTTGTGCCTTATCGGGCGGTCGGTGAGTCGGTTGGCGCCTTGGTGCCGGCCAGCGAGCGTCCGGCCTTCCGGACCCTGGTCGAGCACAAGCTGGAGCCCGGTGACACCCTGGTGGTGTTGAAGCTGGATCGGCTCGGGTGCGACAGCATCGACGTTCAGCAGAGCATCGCCCGTCTTTCCGAGATCGGTGCGTCCGTGGTGTCGCTGGATTTGCCGATGCATGACCTGGCAAGCCGCGGGGGCCATCCGCTGCATTGCATGTTCGAGGCCTTCGCCGAGCTCGAGCGTGGCCGGCGCCGCGAGCGAACCCGGGAAGGGCTGGCTCGGGCCAGGCGCCAGGGCAAGAAGCTCGGTCGGCCCGTGGCGACCGATACCACCGAGAGGGTGCAGGCGCTCAAGGACCAGGGGGTCAGCCAGTCGGCGGCAGCGGCGCGTTCCGGGTTGAGCATCGCGACCGTCAAGCGGCACTGGAACCGGCGTCTCGCCGACACCGAGTGAGTCTGGTGCCCTCGTCCCGCCAGCTTCAGCGCGTCGGGGGAGTGCGATAACACATTGATCGCATGAAACTCTTGACCAAAACGGAAAGATTGGTAATATATGCGCCGTGAGCCGGAGGGATGGCAGAGCGGTTGAATGCACCGGTCTTGAAAACCGGCGTAGGTGAGAGCCTACCCAGGGTTCGAATCCCTGTCCCTCCGCCACCTTATTCTTAAGAATCAAGCGCCTACGGGCGCTTTTTTCGTTTGTGCAGCCCCTCCATACGCTAGGCCGGTGTTTCACTGTCACAGGATTGTGAGCATGGCGTTTGCCCGGTCACGTTATCTGCCTCATGCCCTGCCTTCCTCAAAGATGCCGGTGGTGGGTCGCCCGACTCGCCGCTGCTGTCGCCGTGCTAGCCTTCGAGGATCAGGAGAAGCGACGTCCATGGCCTTTCACCATCCAGATCCGAAGATGCGAGAGATCGAGCGCCGCAATGCTGCAGCGCGCGCTGCGGCGTTCGCGAGGGTGTATCGCGCGATCGGCCTGCTTCTCCGCTGCCCCGTGAGGGCGCTCAGGCGGCGCGCTTCACGCGCCTCCGCCTGTGATGAGTGTTGCCGTAGACGCCGCTAGCCTGCCTCGGGCTCGTTACCGGCGGGTCGTCGCGCCTCGCTCATAACGCCACAGGGGGACACGCGTGTCGGGTCGAAACTTGCGTCCCCACCGTCCAGGCGGCATCCTGTGAGGTATCTATTGCCAAGATCAACCACACGGAGCTTTGGATCGATGGCTTACCAAGACACGCAAATGACGACGCAACAGACGAGTGCCGTCAGTGCCAACAAGGTCCTGCGCAACACCTATGGCCTGCTGGCGATGACCCTGCTGTTCTCCGCCGTCACGGCGGGTGCCGCCATGGCGCTCGGCGTTCAGCAGATGAACATCTTCGTCTTCTTCATCGGCGCCTACGGGCTGATGTTCCTGGTCCACAAGACCGCCAACTCCGCCATGGGCCTGCTGGCGACCTTCGCCTTCACCGGCTTCATGGGTTTCACCCTGGGGCCGATCCTCAGCGCCTATCTGACGCTGCCCAACGGCGCCCAGCTGATCATGACCGCGCTGGGCTTGACCGGCCTGACCTTCTTCGGCCTCTCCGCCGTGGCGCTGGTGACCCGCAAGGACTTCAGCTTCCTGGCCAACTTCCTGATGGCGGGTGCCATCGTGCTGGTGCTGGCCATGGTCGCCGGGCTGATCTTCCAGATTCCGGCGCTGTCGCTGATGGTGTCCGCCGGCTTCGTGCTGTTCGCCTCCGCGGCCATCCTCTATCAGACCAGCGAGATCGTGCACCGGGCCGGCGAGACCAACTACATCCTCGCCACGATCACCCTGTACGTGTCGATCTACAATCTCTTCGTCAGCCTGCTGTCCCTGCTCGGCATCATGAGCCAGGATTGACGCCAGCCACGGCGATGCGAGAATTGCTGGCCCCGCTTCGGCGGGGCCAGCCTGTTTCTGAGAGGATGATATGCGCTACGCGATCCTGCTGATGGGGTCCCCCTACAGCGATCAGGCCAGCCACTCGGCGCTGCGATTCGCCCGGGCGCTGCTGGCGCGAGGACACCGCCTGGAGGCGGTGTTCTTCTACCACGACGGGGTCTACAACGCCGCGCGGCTGTCGGCGCCGCCCCAGGACGAACCGCATCTGACCGACGGCTGGGTGGAACTGCACGAGGCGCACGGCGTGGCGCTGCAGGTGTGCATCGCCGCGGCGCTGCGGCGTGGGCTGATGGACGAGCGCGAGGCGGCCCGCCACGGCAAGACGGGGCACAGCGTCGAGGCGCCCTTCGAGCTGACCGGCGTCGGCCAGCTGGTCGACCTGAGCCAGCGCTGCGACCGTCTGGTGACCTTCGGGGCCTGAGGGAGAGTGTGACATGAGTGACCAACACGAACCGCTTGCCGGCGATCTGCTGGTGATCCTGCGCCATGCGCCTCACGGCAGCAGCTGGCTGCGCGAGGGCCTGGATGTCGCCCTGGTGGCCGCGGCCTTCGGCACCGACGTCTCGCTTCTGTTCATGGGCGAGGGCGTCACGGCCTTGGTCGAGGGTCAGACGTCGGGAGCGCTGGGCCAGAAGGGCACCGCGCCCACGCTCGAGATGCTGGAGATGTATGATATCGAGACGCTGTGGGTCGAGGCCGAAGCGCTGACGCGGTTCGGCCTGACGGCCGACGAGCTGATGCTCGCTCCCCGCGCCCTCGAGGCCGGAGCGATCGCCGAGGCGGTCCAGAATCACCCGCGTGTGCTCACCTTCTAGCCTGGCCCGGGAGCCGAAACCATGAAACTCCATATCCTGAACCGTTCGCCGGCCAGTCATCGCGTTCACGAACAGGCGCTGGCCGCCATGGGACCCGAGGATCGCCTGCTGCTGATCGAGGACGGTGTGCAGGGCGGACTGCCGCAGCTGGTGCGTCACTTCGAGGCGATTGCCGGGCGACTCTATGCGCTGCGCGAGGACCTCGAGGCGCGCGGGCTGCTGGGTCGCTGCGACGGCTCGGTGCAGGTGGTCGACGTCGATGGCTTCGTTCAGCTGACCGAGGAAGCCGAACACACCCTGAGCTGGTACTGAGCATGGCAAGCACCGAAATCACCCGTTATCTCACCGTCTCCGAGACCGAGATCGGCCTCGACCCGGAGGGCTATCTGGTCGATCTCGATCAGTGGTCGCCGGCGGTGGCCGAGGCGTTGGCCGAGGAAGAAGGCATCGAGCTGGGCGCCGAGCACTGGGAGGTGCTCGAGGTGCTGCGCGCGTTCTACGTGAAATACGAGATGGCCCCGGCGATGCGCCCGCTGGTCAAGGCGGTGGGGCGCGAGCTGGGCCCCGACAAGGGGCGTTCGATGCACCTGATGCGGCTGTTTCCCGACAGCCCCGCCAAGCGGGCGGCGCGACTGGCTGGTCTGCCCAAGCCGAGCAACTGCCTGTGAAGGCCTCGCCATGAACTTTCTGGCCCACGGCTGGCTCGCCCGCGGCGGCAACGACGACTTCCTTTACGGCAACCTGATCGCCGACGGGGTCAAGGGCGTCGATCTCGACACCTGGGGATCCGGCGTGGCGGCGGGCATCCGCCATCATCGGCGAGTCGATGCCTACATCGATCGCCATCCGGTGCTGCTCGAGGTCAAGGCACGGGCACCGCGCGACGGACGTCGCGTGGCCGGCATCGCCCTGGATCTGATGTGGGATCATTGCCTGGCGCGCCGCTTGACCGTGGTCGAACGCGACTGGCTGGTGTCGCGCTGCTATCGGCTGCTGGAAACGCGGCCGGCACCGGCGCGACTGGCGACCATGATGCCGGCCCTGGTGCGCCAGGACTGGCTGCGCGGCTATGCCGATTTCCGCTTCACCTGTCGCGCCGTGGCGGGGCTGGGGCGCCGGCTCTCGGGCCCCAACCGTCTCGCCGCGCTGCTGCCGTGGCTCGAACGCGACTATCTGGCGCTGGACGAGGCCTTCACCCGGCTGTGGCCGGACATCGAGGCCCATCTCGATGTGCCGTTCGATCCGGACGACTCGGGCTCAGTCGGCACGCAGCCACAGGCAGCGGACCGCATCGCCGGGCGCCACTGACGCCTCGGGCGGGATCACCGCCAGGGCGTCGGCGCCGACGCAGGACGAGAGCACCCCGGAGTTCTGATCCGCGAACGCATGGGCCTCGATGCCGTCGGCGCCGAAGTCCAGCGTCACGCGCATGTAGTGCTGGCGAGGCCCGGTGCGAGTGGCGAAGGCGGCGCGGGCGCTCAGCGCCGGCAGCGAGCCCATGGCGGGGCAGCCCAGCAGCGCGCCCATCAGCGGGCGCAGGAACAGCCAGGCGCCCACATAGCCCGAGACCGGGTTGCCCGGCAGGCCGACGAAGCGCGCCTCACCGCTGGCACCCGAGCCGGGCAGCCGGCCCAGCGCCAGCGGCTTGCCGGGACGCAACGCCAGCCGCCACAGGTCGAGCCGCCCCAGGGCCTCGACCGCACCGCGCACGTGATCCTCTTCCCCCACGCTGACCCCGCCGGTGGTGATCACCACGTCGGCGACCTCGGCCGCTTCGCCGAGCAGGTGTCGCGTGCTCGGCGCATCGTCCGGCACCGCGGCGGTCATGACCACGTCGGCGCCGAAGCGCTGGAGCAGCGTCGTCAGCATCGGCCGGTTGGAGTTGTAGATCTGTCCCGGCCCCAGCGGCTGGCCGGGGTCGACGATCTCGTCGCCGGTGGAGAGCAGGGCAATCCTCGGGCGGCGTCGCACCATCATCTCGGTGATGCCCTGGCCGGCCAGGTGCCCGAGCGCGGCGGCATCGAGCCGGCTGCCGGCATCGAGCAGCACGCTGCCGGCCGTCACGTCGCGGCCTCGGCGGCGCAGGTTGTCGCCTTCCGGCACGTCCTTGGGCATCCGGGCTCGCTCGCCCTCCACCTCGACCTTCTCCTGCATCACCACGCAGTCGGCCCCGGGCGGGATCTCGCCGCCGGTGAAGATGCGCGCGCAGTGACCGCGTTCCAGCGCTTCGGCCGTGTGGCCGGCGGCGATGCGCTGACGGACCGGCAGCCAGCGCCCGGCATCGGCATGATGCAGGGCATAGCCGTCCATGGCGCTGTTGTCGAAGGGCGGCACGTCGAGCCGGGCGGTGACCGCCTCGGCCAGCACGCGCCCCGAGGCTGCATCGATCGCCGCGCGTTCGGCCTCAAGCGGAGCGACGCCTTCCAGCAGCGCCGACAGTGCCGTCTCGACGGGCTGGAGATCAGCCATGCTGGCCCCTCTCGGGTATCACCAGGTTGGCGAAGTTGCACGGCCTGTGCCGACTGTCGAGCTGTTCGGCGAGGATGCCGTCCCAGCCGGTGAGGCAGGCGCCGGTGGAGCCGGGCAGGCAGAACACCACCGTGGCGTTGGCCAGACCGCCCAGGCAGCGGCTCTGCACCGTGGAGCTGCCGATCTCCTGCCAGGACAGCTGGCGGAACAGCTCGCCGAAGCCTTCGATGCGCTTGTCCAGCAGCGCCGAGACCGCTTCGGGGGTGGAATCCCGGCCGGTGAAGCCGGTGCCACCGGTGGTCAGCACCACCTGTACCTCGGCATCGGCGATCCAGTCGGCGACCACGGCGCGGATGCGATAGACGTCGTCGGGCACGATGCGCTTGTCGGCCAGCCGGTGGCCGGCGGCGGTGAGTCGCTCGACCAGCGCCTGGCCGCTGCGATCGGTGTCCTCGGTGCGGGTGTCCGAGATCGTCAGCACCGCCACCGACAGCGGGATCATGGCCTCGCTCATGATTGACCGTCCGACTGGCCGTCCTGCTTCTCCGCTTTCTCTGCCTGGCGGGCCTCGAAGGCGGCCAGCTGCTCCGGCGTGGCCTTGGGTTGATACAGCGACTTCCACTCGCTGTAGGGCATGCCATAGACGTATTCGCGGGCGGCCTCGTAGTCCAGCGTTTCGCCGCGTTCCTCGGCGGCGGCCACCAGCCACTTGGAGAGGCAGTTGCGGCAGAAGTCGGCGAGGATCATCAGGTCGATGTTCTGGACGTCCTTGTGCTCGTCCAGGTGGCTCAGCAGCCGACGGAAGGCGGCGGCTTCGAGCTCGGTGCGGGTGCTGTCGTCCAGGTGTTGCATGGGGCGGGCTCCATTGTCGTTCCGGTCCATGGGATGGCGTCCAGCTTATCAAAAGTCGGCCGGGCTTAGCGCGCGTGCTGGCGTGCGTGGCGGAGAGGAAGCCGGGCGGGCTACTGGGATTCGCGGGGCGTGCACACGGAGAGCACCGTGGCGTCTTCCTCGCTCACCGAGACCAGGGCGTGGCCCATGTCGCTGTCGAAGTAGATGCTGTCGCCCTTGACCAGGTGCAGCGGTTCGTAGAACTCGGAGTAGAGCTGGATCTCGCCCTCGAGCACCATCAGGAATTCCTCGCCGTCGTGGCGCACCCACTGACAGAACTCGTCGAAGCTACGTGCCCGCACGATGGTCTTGAACGGGATCATGCGCTTCTGTGCCATCTCGCAGCTGAGCAGCTCGTGCTCGTAGGTCGGCGTCGGGTGCTGCTGGCCGTCGCCACGGCGCGTCAGGTCGCGTCGGCCCATGGTGCGGGCCTGGGGGCGCGGTTGTGACAGCAGCTGCGGCAGGTCGATGTCCAGGCCGCTGATCAGCTTCTGTACCGCGGTGAAGGTCGGCGAGATCTGGTCGTTCTCGATCTTGGACAGGGTGGAGCGGGCCAGGCCGGTACGCTCGCTGACGTCGCCGAGGGTCCACTGGTTGGCCAGGCGGATCTCCTTGAGGCGCTCGCCGAGCCGCAGCGGCTCGACGAAGGCCTTGCGCCCGGAGGCGATGCGCAGGGCGGCGTCTTGATCGTTGTTGGCGGGCATGCGGGTTCACTATCGGAAACGTGGTTTCCTCCAGACTATCATATCGCCGATGGCCTGCGGACTCGGGTGCGACCCGTGGCAGGTGGGCTGCGACATGTCGTGGGTCGTCGGTTGCCCGGGTGGTCCGTTTCCCGGGGGCGGGAAACTCGCCGTGTTCAGTCGGAGGGCTGGCCCATCAGCGCCTTGAGATGGGCTTCGACGCCGCGGCCCAGGATATCGAGGTCGTAGCCGCCCTCGAGCACCGAGACCAGACGATGCTCGGCATGGCGTTCGGCGATGTCCATCGCCAGGCGGGTGATCCAGTAGTAGTCCTCGTCCTCCAGGCAGAGATCGGCCAGCGGGTCCTGACGGTGGGCGTCGAACCCGGCCGAGAGTAGCACGAGCTCCGGGGCGAAGTCGTTCAGGGCGGGTAGCCAGTCCCGCTCGATGGCTCGGCGGAAGGCAGCACCGTCGGTGCCGGCGGGCAGCGGCGTATGGACGACGTTCGACGCCTCGGTCTCGAGGTGGCGCCAGGGATAGAAGGGCGACTGGAAGCTGGTGCAGATCAGCACCTCGGGGTCGTCGCGGAAGATGTCGATGGTGCCGTTGCACTGGTGGACGTCGAAGTCGAGGATCGCCACCCGTTTCGCGCCGTATCGGGCGCGAGCGTGGGCCGCGCCGACCGCCACGTTGTTGAAGAAGCAGAACCCCATGGCCTGGTCGCGTTCGGCGTGATGCCCCGGGGGCCGCACCGCGCAGAAGACGTTGTGGGCCTGGTGGCGAAAGACGCGGTCGACCCCGCGCACCACGGCGCCCGCCGCGTGACGCGCGGCCTGCAGGCTGTGGGGGTTCATCAGGGTGTCGTCATCGATCAGGATCAGCCCGTGCTCGGGGACGCAGGCCTCGAGGCTCTTCAGATGGCTGGCGGGGTGGACCCGCGTGAGCTGTTCGTCGCTGGCGGCGGGGGCGTCGCCCTGCATGGTCTGCTGAAGAAGTCCGGCGCGCATCAGTCGCGCGTGAATGGCGTCGAGGCGTTTCGGGCTCTCGGGATGTTCCGGCCCCATGTGGTGGCGATGGCACTCGGGGTGGGTCAGATAGGCCGTGATCATGCAGGGGCTCCAGGTGCGACAAGGTTACCCTAAGCGTGATGGGGCCTTGCGTGACAGTGGCCATAAGTCGTACACAGGAGGCTGAGCCGATTCGCCACGGAGCCCCGGATGAGCACACGCTTCCTGCACCACTTCTTCTCGCCGCGCAGCGTCGCCGTGATCGGGGCGTCGGAAAAGCCGCACTCCATGGGCGGTATCGTGATCCGCAATCTTCTCGAGGGGCGTTTCCCGGGCACGCTGTGGGCGGTCAACCCCAAGGGCTATGACAGCGTGCACGGGGTCGACGCCGTGGCCAGGGTGCACCAGCTGCCTCGGGTGCCGGACCTGGCCGTGGTCTGTGCGCCGATCGTTCGCGTGCCGAGGGTGATCGCCGAGCTCGGGCGATTCGGGGTGCGGGCGGCCCTGGTGCTGTCCGGTGGGGCGAACCTGGACGAGGCGCGCGACGGTGAGGCCTCGATCCGGGCGCGCATGCTCGCGGCGGCGCGGGAATCCGGTATCCGGGTGCTGGGGCCGGGCTGCATGGGGCTGATCGTTCCCGGTCGGCGGCTCAACGCTTCCTACGCCAGTCAGCCGGTCCAGAAGGGGCGGGTCGCCTATCTCGGCCAGTCGGGCATGTTGGGCAATGCCATGATCGACTGGGCCGCGGGGCGCGACATCGGTTTCTCGCATCTGCTGACCGTCGGCGACAGCGTCGATGTGCTGCTGCCGGACATGATCGACTTCCTGAACCAGTTCGCGCCGACCCAGGCACTGATGCTGCACCTGGAGCACATCCACGACGCCCAGCACTTCATGACCGCGGTACGTGAGGCCTCGCGGCATCGCCTGGTGTTGGCGATCAAGAGTGGCCGCACGGCGGCCTCGGACATCGCCAACCTGCCGCCCACGCCGGGCATCGCCCATCGCGACCAGATCTTCGATGCGGCCTTCGCCAGGGCCGGCGTGGTGCGCGTCGACGATTCCGACGAGCTGTTCGACGCCCTGGAGACGCTGTCGCGCATGCGCCCGCTCAAGCGCGACCGGCTGGCGGTGGTGTCCAACGGCCTGGGGCCGGCGATGCTGGCCATCGACAAGCTGATCAGCGCCGGCGGTCGGCTGGCGACGTTCAGCGAGGCGACCCACGATGCGCTGTGTCGCGACGACATGGACATCAGCAAGCCGGGGGAGAATCCGGTGGACATCGGCGGCAACGCCACCCCCGAACGGTTCACCGAGATCATTGAGCTGGTGGCCGCCGACCCGGGGGTGGATGCGGTGCTGGTGGTGCATGCGCCGACACGAATGGCGCCGTCCCTGGACACCGCCCAGGCGCTGATTGCCGCGCGACAGCGCTTCCGGCGCAACCTGCTGACCAGCTGGATGGGCCTCGGCGAGGCACTGGCCGCCCGACAGGCCTGTCACGAGGCCGGCATCCCCACCTATCTCTCGCCGGAGAAGGCGGTCAAGGCCTTCATGCTCATGGTCAACTACCAGCGGGTCCAGAAGCTGCTGCAGGAGACGCCGCCGAGCCTGCCGTTCGCCACCACCCGGGAGAGCCGGGCCGCCTGTCGGACGCTGATCGAGCGCGTGAAGAACGAGCAACGCGAGTGTCTCTCGCACTCCGAGACCGCCCGGGTGCTGGCCGCCTACGGCATCCCGGTGGCCGAGAGCCGCTACGTGACGACCCCCGAGCAGGCGGCCGAGGCGTCGTGCACGCTCGCCGGGCCGCTGGCGCTCAAGGTGGTGCATGACGGCAACTGTCGGCCGTTCCGCTATCGTCAGCATCCCCACAAGCTGTCCGCCGGCCTGCTGCAGGACCTGGAAGGCCCTGAGCGGGTCGCCGAGGGCGTGACCCGGCTGGGCGACAAGGTGGCCGAGAAGTTTCCCGCCTTCACGGTGCGCGAGTACTGCC
This sequence comes from Halomonas sp. HG01, assembly GCF_000968715.2. NCBI lineage: Bacteria > Pseudomonadati > Pseudomonadota > Gammaproteobacteria > Oceanospirillales > Halomonadaceae > Halomonas > Halomonas sp. HG01. Next base: position 1,613,672 of record NZ_CP022134.1, read on the forward strand.
TGCAGCCCATGCAGCGCGGCAAGCACTCCATGCAGCTATGCGCCGGCATCACCCGCGACCCGGTGTTCGGGCCGCTGATCGTGTTCGGTATCGGCGGGTACAAGGTGAACATCCTCGCCGACCGTCAGGTGGCGCTGCCGCCGCTGAACATGAGCCTGGCCGCCGACCTGGTCGGGCGGACCCATGCCGCGCGGCTGATCCGTGAGCATTCCAGCGACCCCGAGCGGGATCTCACCCGCATCGGCGAGCTGCTGGTGACGCTCTCGCAGATCGCCAGCGATCTCACCGAGCTGCGCGGCCTCGAGCTCAACCCGCTGGTGCTCAACCGCGACGGCATGCTGGCGGTGGACTTCGCGATGGACCTGGGCGCCCCGGCGCGCTTCGCTATCATGCCCTACCCGGAAGAGCTGCGTGAGTGGGTGACCCTGAACAACGGTTGGGAAGTGGAGGTGAGGCCGATCCGCGCCGAGGATGCGCCGTTGATCACCGGCTTTCACCAGCGGCTGTCCGAGGAGAGCATTCGCTTCCGCTACTTTCACCACAAGGCCGATCTCACCCAGCGGGACCTGTCGCTGCTCTCGCACATCAACTACGACCGTCAGATGGCCTTCATCGCCGAGCACCCGCTGCCCGAGGGGGGCAAGGAGATGCTCGGGGTGGTGCGGGTATGGAACGACGCCGACAACATCCGCACCGAGTTCTCGATCATCGTGCGCGACGACCTGCAGGGGCTGGGCATCGGCAGCCTGCTGATGGACAAGATGATCCGTTACTGCCGCAGCGTGGGGACGCTGGAGATGATCGGCAAGATCATGGTCGATAACCGACCGATGCGCGCGCTGATGGCGCATCTCGGCTTCCGGCTCAGCTACAACATGGAGGAGGAGGTCATGGACGCGGTGCTCAGACTCAACGAGCCCGAGAGCGACTGGCAGCGCCTGCGGCTGGAGAGTCCGGTAGCAGGCTGAGGACGCAAGCCGAGGAGGAAAGGCCCGACCCCGCGCGATGGCGGGGTCGGAAGGTCCTGCTGGCGCTGGCCTGGGGGATCAGGGCGCCAGGCGGAAGCGATGCCAGCGATCGTCGCGGCGTTCGAAGCGGATGCGGTCGTGCAGACGGCTGGGCTGTCCCTGCCAGAACTCGATCATCTCGGGAATCAGGCGATAGCCGCCCCAGTGCACCGGGCGCGGAATGTCCTGTCCCTCGTAGGCCTGCTCGAAGCGGGTCTCACGCTCCTGGAGCCACTGACGGCCGGGAATCACCACGCTCTGAGTGGCGACCCAGGCGCCCAGCTGGCTGGCGCGGGGGCGGCGGGCGAAGTAGGCATCGGATTCCTGTTCGCTGACCTGCTCGACGGCGCCTTCCACGCGAACCTGGCGGGCCAGCGACGGCCACCAGAACACCAGCGCGGCATGGGGAACGTTGGCGAGCTCGCTGCCCTTGTGGCTGTGGTAGTTGCTGAAGAACTGGAACCCCTGCTCGTCGGCGCCCTTGAGCAGCACCACCCGGGCGTGGGGCAGGCCCTGGCTGTCCACCGTGGCCAGGGTCATGGCGTTGGCGTCCTGGGTTTCGGCGTCCAGCGCCAGGGCCATCCATTCTTCGAACAGCGGCATGGGCTGCTCGGGCAGCTGGGCCTCGTCCAGGCGGCCGCCCTCGTAGTCGCGCCGGATATCGGCGATATCACGTGTCATGGTGTTCTCCTCGAATGTGCCCCCATGGTCGCCGCTTGCCGCGCCAAGCTCAACCTCGTGCCGTCGACTCTGGGCAGGCGGACGGGTCGACCATGGCTATCATACGCCATGTGAGCGGGATTCCATTGAGCTGGATCATCGCTGCCACGGGGTCGGCAGCCAGGACAGGAGAGCGTGAACCGCCTCGCAAGAGGCGGTTCCAGCCGCTCGGGCGGTCGGTTTACTGCCGGGGCTTGAGCTGGCGGCTGCGAAAACGGGCATAGCCCATGCAGCCGGTGAACAGTGAAAGGGCCGTCAAAGCGATCAGCAGACCCAGCCCACCGACCTTGGGCACCATGACGACGTTCACCCCAATCATGAAATACAGCAGGCTGACGAAGGCTAGCCAGGCGTGGCCGCGGGCCCGCCGGGCGAGGATCGACGGCAGGAACAGCACCAGCGGCAGCACGAAGACCAGGGTCGGTACCAGGCTGCCGACGTTCTCGCTCAACAGCCAGCCCCATCCCAGCATGGCGGCGATTAATACGGTGTAGCTGCCGATGACCAGCTGCCGCGACCGCGCGGTCAGTTGGTCGAGCCCCTGGCGGGTTTCCAGGTCTTCCAGCCAGCGCCTCATGAGCGATCCCCCACACCCTCGAGCGCCAGGGCCAGCCGCGCCAGGCGCTTGCCTTGGGCGTAGGCGAGCTGGCGCTCGGTCTCGTCGAGGGGGCGGTCGCTGCGCTTGCCGGCCAGATGGCTGGCGCCGTAGGGCGTGCCGCCGCTCCGGGTCTCGGTCAGCTCGGTCTCGCTGTAGGGCAGGCCGGCGTAGACCATGCCGTGGTGCAGCAGCGGCAACAGCATCGAGATCAGGGTGGTCTCCTGGCCGCCGTGGAGGCTCGCGGTGGAGGTGAAGGCGGTGGCGGGCTTGTCCACCAGGGCGCCGCCCAGCCACAGTTCGCTGGTGGTGTCGACGAAGTGCTTGAGCGGCGCGGCCATGTTGCCGAAGCGCGTGGGGCTGCCCAGCGCCAGGCCGGCACAGTGACGCAGGTCATCGAGCTCGGCGTAGATGGCGCCCTCGGCGGGGATCTCGGGATCGACCGCCTCGCAGGTGGGCGACACCGGGGGCACGGTGCGCAGTCGCGCCTCGATGCCGCGACAGGACTCGACGCCGGCGGCCAGGCGCTCGGCCATGGCGCGGGTCGCACCAGAGCGGGAATAGTAGAGGATCAGCACATAGGGCAGGGCGGACATGGAGCTTCCTGATACCGGGGAGGAAAGAGTGTCAGTCGAGCAGGGCGAGGATGTCTTCCGGTGGACGGCCGATGATCGCCCGCTGGCCGTCGTCGGCGATGGGGCGCTGCAGGATTTTGGGATGAGCGACGATGGCCTCGATCACCTGTTCGGGGTCGTCACGATCCGCTCCCAGCGCCTTCCACTCGGCCTCGCCGGTACGCACCAGATCCCGCGGCTCGGCCGTCACGCGCGCCATCAGCGCACGCAGTTCGGCGCCGTCGAGCGGGTCGTCCAGGTAGCGACGAACCTGAACGGCGACGCCACGCTCTTCCAGCAGCGACAGGGCCTGGCGTGACTTCGAGCAGCGCGGGTTATGCAGCAGGGTGATCATGGGCGAGGGTCCTTGGTGTTGTCCGAAACGTCGTATCGCAGGTCAGAAACGCGGCTCATTGTAGGCCGCGGCCGAATGCCGTCACAACTGCCGGCCCGGATCAGTCGCCACCGCGTCGGCGGTTGTGCGGCAAGGTGCGTTCGATGCCACCCAGCACCACCATGATCACCAGCGCCATCAGGGTGACCATGCCCGCCAGCGGGAAGTTGCGCACCCCGGCCGCGATGCCGATGGCGCCGGCCAGCCAGATGGAGGCGCCGGTGGTGATGCCCTGGACGCTGGTACCGCTGCGGATGATGCTGCCGGCGCCGAGGAAGCCGATGCCGCCGATCACGCCCTCGACGATGCGGGTCGGATCGATGCGGGCGGAGGGGTCACCTTCGGCGGTGGCATACAGGATCTCGAGGCCGACGATCAGGAAGGAGGCGGCGCCCAGTGCCACCAGCATGTGGGAGCGCAGCCCGGCCGGCTTGCCGCGTAGCTCGCGTTCGAGGCCCAGCACCAGTGCCAGGCCGGCGGCCACGCCCAGGCGAGTGAACATGTCGAGCAGGGTGATTCCGGCGTCCATGGTGATGCCTCCGTGTCGCGTCCTCTCGTCTCGATAGTGCGGCATCGTGCCGTTGGAGGAAACACGAAGGCGATACGCGCCAAAAATTTATACCGTTATCTATTCATTAGAAACCATCCTGAGGATCGCGAAAAAGCCGGGATCAATCGGCGTCAGGCAGTCGGCGGTAGACCCAGGCGGTGCTGCCGTCGGATATCTCGGCCCGGATCCGCCGGTAGCGTATGCCGAGCCGCTCGTAGCGGTCGAGGCGGGCCAGTTCCTCGGCGCTGACCGTCAGCGCCAGGCCTTCCACCGTGCAGTCGGCACAGGCTTTCAGATCCAGTCCGGTGCGCCGGTATCCCGGGAGTGAGGCGGGCTCGGGATCGCCCGCGCGGCCATAGACCACCCAGCGTATCGGCGCATGGGTCAGGGTGCCGTAGACGAACAGCGCATGCGGGCCCTCGCCGATGGGCGCCAGATGTTCGGGGCGCTCGTAGGTCCAGGGGCTGAGCATCGTCAGCCACAGCCAGGCGGCGATCGCCAGCGGGGTGGCGAGCAGCGGCAGACCGATCAGCAGGCGCGGGGAGGGCATGGGGAGACTCCGGGGCGGCAGAACGGGGGCCATGCTGCCATAGCCGCCACCGGCGCAACAGCACGGCGGGGCGTCGCGGCTCAGGCCAGGAAGTCCGCCAGTCTCGATGCCTGCTGGAGGACGCCTTCGAGGATGGGGTCGCTGGTCGCCGCCGGGAAGTCGGCGGGCAGGTCGGCGGCGAGGTCACCGACGATCCGCTCGGCGGAGCCGGCGATCTCCTCCATCAGCGCGGTGACGCGTTCGGGCGAATAATCGACCTGCTCGGCGGTGGCGATGAAGTGCCGGGGCGCCATCCGCGACCAGCGGTAGTGGCGATTCTTGCCCTTCAGGGCCATGGCCATCTTGGCGCGCTCGGCGGCCATGCTGCCCTGGCGCATGAGCGGGTAGGCCGAGATGACGTCATACATCGGCGTCATTCGATAGGCGCTTCCCGGCTCGAGGAACAGGCTGAAGTTCTTGGCATGCCCGTCGATGGCGGCCAGCAGCCAGAACAGGATCTGGGCCTTGAAGAAGCGCTCCCGGTCCACGCCGGCCTGCTGGGAGCCGCGCAGCAGGCGCATGGCCTGGGCGATTCCCGGGCCGCCGTCGCTCTCGTACTTGAGCGCCGGGGCAATTCCCAGCGCCTGGCAGAAGTCTTCCTGGGGCAGGCGCATGAGCCAGGACCCGTCCCGCGACCAGCGGCGGTCGAAGCGTTCGACTACCAGCACCTCCTGGTCGCCGAAGCGGGCGAGCGCGGTCTTCGCCGCCGGCAGGCCGAAGGCCTCCAGCAGGCGCAGGCACAGCCACTCGTTGGCGTTGCTCTGGCGCAGATCGATGTTGCTGTGTTCGAGAAAGCCGATCGGCAGCTTGAAGATGTGACTGGTGGGTGTGCTGCCGGTGGGGCGCTGCCAGCGGCCCTGATGCCAGAGTAGCGCCGTCTTTTCCTGGGCGCCGGCCAGCGAGATGCGAAAATCCTGGCCCTCGGCCATGCCCAGCGGAGCGTCCTGGTAGCCGGACAGCAGCGCCTCGATGGCGTGATCATCGAGCGGCTCGGCGGTGACGCCGTGGACGTCGCCACTCGGGGCATCCTCGGGGGTGAGCTGGATGGCGCCGACGCAGTCTCGGCCGATGCTCGCCAGCAGGTCGAAGGGGTGGCGCGTCGGCACTCGGAAGCGGGCCTGCATGCGGGCGCGGATCGCCTCCGAGTCCGGCAGCAGGTTGTCGAAGAAGTTGTAGACTCGCTCGCCGCGGTACGCCGCCGTGGAGAGCGGCAGCGAGAGCGAGACGGCCCGGGCGCCGGGGCGCTCGATCCATTCACGACGGTACTGGAAGGCCATGGCGCCGGAGCGCGCCAGGCTCAGGGTGCCGACCTCGATGCCGTTCATCGCGACGGTGAGATTCGCCATGGCCTACCACTCCTGGTCCCAGCACGCCTCGGGGCTTGCCGATTCCTCGGTGCTGTCGCGTTCGGTGACGTGAAGCTCCAGCTCGAGGGCCGACAGCAGCTTGAACAGCGTCTCGAGCCGGCTGCGCTCCGGGTGGTGCTCGAAGCCGGAGACGGTCGCCTGCTTGATGCCGATCTGCTCGGCGGTGGCCTGCTGCGTCAGCTGGCGGCGCTTGCGCGCGTTCTTCAGCGAGTGCGCGAGCATCTCGGGTGAGGTGATCTTCATGGTATCCCCTGTAGAGGATAAAAAGACGTTTATCCGCTATAGAGGATATTAGCACAATATCCTCTATAGCGGATATTACGGCGTCATCTCGACATGCGATGGCACTGAGCCATTTGCTAGGATGAGCGTTCTACTCAAGCTGGCCAGGAGGTGTGCCATGACGGACCTTCACGACGATGCCGATTTCCAGGCCCTGATGGGCGATGTGAAACCCCTGTCGCGCGGCCAGGGCCGGGCGCATACCGGCCAGACCCGCCGCGTGCCCACCGAGGCGCAGCTCGCCAAGCGCGAAAGCGCGGCCGGTGACGGCGCGGGTCGCGATATCCTCTCCGACGACTTCGTCGATCTGGTGCCGCCCTTCGATCCGCTGGACTTTCGCCGCGACGGCATCCAGCGCGGCGTGGCGGAGCGCCTGCGCCAGGGCGGCTATCCGATGCAGGCCAGCCTGCACCTGCTGCGCCGCCCGGTGGAGGAGGCCCGACAGGCGCTGCCGGCCTTCCTGCGCGAGGCCGTGGAGCACGACCTGCGCTCGGTGATGATCGTCCACGGACGAGGCCGCGAGATCGACAGCCCCGCCAACGTGCTGCGCTCCTACCTGGCCAAGTGGCTGCCGGCCTTCGACGAGGTCCAGGCCTTTGCCTCGGCGAGCCAGGCCGACGGCGGCCTGGGCGCCACCTGGGTGATGCTGCGCAAGAGCGAACGGGCGAGGGCGGCCAACCGGGAGCGTCAGCAGAAGCGCCGGGGTTGATGCCGGAGGCGCGACTCAGAAACGACGAAGCCGGCCAAATGGCCGGCTTCGTGCGTTCTGGCGAGGCGATCGCGTCAGGCGACTTCGCCCTTGTGAGCCTCGCGCAGGCGACGGCGGAACAGCGGTTCCGGATCGTCGGTGCCGGGCTGGTAGCTGCGGCTGAAGGTGCTCAGGGCGTTGAGGGCATCCTCGACGATCTGATCCTCGCGCAGCAAGAAGGCGTCGAAACCGCAGCGCGACATGTAGAACAGCTGGTCGATCAGCACGTCGCCGATGGCGCGGATCTGGCCCTGGTAGCCGTGCCGCTCGCGCAGCAGCCGGGCAATGCTGTAACCGCGGCCGTCGGTGAACTTCGGGAAGTCGATGGCCACCAGCGGCGCGGCGTCGAGCTCACGCGCCAGCGCGTCGGTCATCTCGGTGTCGCTGGGCAGCCAGGGGGCGACGTCGTCGCCCTTGCTGGAGGCCTGCCAGTCGGCCAGCGGCAGCAGGGCCGGCTGGCCCTCGGGGCGCTGGGTGGCGTCCTCGCAGAGGACCCACTCATCGGTCACGACGCGGCGGTCGGCGATCAGGGGGCGAGAGGTCTGCTCAGGCATAGACACGCTCCTTGAAGGGTTTGAGGCCGATGCGGCGATAGGTGTCGAGGAAGGTCTCGTCGGGGGTGCGCTCGCCGACATAGACCTGCAGCAGCTTGTCGATCACGCCCGGCACGTCCTCGCGGTAGAAGGAGGGGCCGAGGATCTTGCCGAGCGAGGACTCGTTGCCCTGGCTGCCGCCCAGCGAGATCTGATAGTACTCCTCGCCCTTCTTGTCGACGCCGAGGATGCCGATGTGGCCGACGTGGTGGTGGCCGCAGGCGTTCATGCAGCCGGAAATGTTGAGCTCCAGCGGGCCGAGGTCGTAGAGGAAATCCAGGTCCTCGAAGCGCTCCTGAATGGACTGAGCCACCGGGATCGACTTGGCGTTGGCCAGACTGCAGTAGTCGCCGCCGGGGCAGCAGATCAGATCGGCCAGGGTGCCCACGGTGGGGTTGGCCAGGCCGAGCTCGTCGAGGCGCTGCCAGAGTTCTTCGATGCGGTCCACGGCCACGTCGGTGAGCACCAGGTTCTGCTCGTGGGTCACGCGCAGTTCGCCGTAGCTGAATTCGTCGGCCAGGTCGGCGATGGCGGCCATCTGCTCGGAGGTGACGTCGCCCGGCGAATGCTCGCGGCGCTTCAGCGACAGGGTCACGGCCTTGTAGCCGGGGACCTTGTGGTCGGTGACGTTGTTGGTCACGAAGCGACCGAAGGCACGGTTCTCGGCGCGCAGGGTCTCGTAGGCCTCGATCGCCTCGGTGCCGATCTCGCGACGTTCGGGATCGACGAAGTGCTCGGCCACGGCCGCCACGGCCTCGTCGGTGAGGGTCTGGGGGCCGTCCTTGAGGTGCGCCCACTCTTCCTCGACGCGGCGACGGAATTCGTCGATGCCGAGTGCCTTGACCAGGATCTTGATGCGCGCCTTGAACTTGTTGTCGCGGCGGCCAAACTGGTTGTAGACCCGCAGGATCGCCTCGAGGTAGGTCAGCAGGTGCTGCCAGGGCAGGTCCTCGCAGACCGTGTTACCGATCATCGGGGTACGGCCCAGACCGCCACCGGCCAGCACCTTGACCCGCACCTCGCCGGCGTCGTCGCGCCAGAAGCGCAGGCCCACGTCATGGACCTGGATCGCCGCGCGATCCTCTTCGGCGCCGGTCACCGCGATCTTGAACTTGCGTGGCAGGTAGGCGAACTCGGGGTGGAAGGTCGACCACTGACGGATCAGTTCGCACCACGGGCGCGGGTCGACCTGCTCGTCGGCAGCGATGCCGGAGAACTGATCGGTGGAGGTGTTGCGGATATCGTTGCCGCTGGTCTGGATGGCGTGCATCTGCACGCTAGCCAGGTCGGCGAGGATGTCCGGCACGTCCTCCATCTTGGGCCAGTTCAGCTGCAGGTTGGTGCGCGTGGTGAAGTGGCCGTAGCCGCGGTCGTAGCGTGCGGCGATCTCGCCCAGCTTGCGCAGCTGGTAGGCGGCCAGCATGCCGTAGGGAATGGCGATACGCAGCATGGGCGCATAGCGCTGCACATAGAGGCCGTTCTGCACGCGCAGCGGCAGGAATTCCTCGTCGCTGATCTTGCCCTCGAGGTAGCGACGCATCTGGTCGCGGAACTGGGCGACGCGTTCGTCGACCAGGGTCTGATCATGGGTGTCGTAGCGATACATTCAGCGCTTACCTGAAACGGGGAAGTGGCGAAGCTTGGCGACTACCTTAACGGGTCGCAATTATTCTATAAAAGAATAAATCTTCATAGTTTATATTCGAAACGGAATGAGTACTGGGCCTGTTCATCGGCACTTTTCGCTCATACCGCCAACCGCTGCCAACCCCGGTGCTGCCAGATCAGCATGAAACCGAGGGAGTTGAGGCAGCGATAGCCGAGCTGGATCCACCAGATACCGAGCAGCCCGGCCTCCTGATGCACGCCGACCCACCAGGCCAGCGGCAGGAATATCATCCATTGTAGCGTCAGGGTGAGGGTCATCACCGTACGCTGGGCGCCGGCGCCGAGCAGCGCCTGGGCGAAGACCAGGGCCGCGGCGTCGAGCACGATCATCGCTGCCGTGAGCTGCAGCGGCAAGCGGCCCAGCGCGATCAGCGCCTGGTCGTGCAGGAACAGCCCCAGCACGGCGTCGGGCAGCACCACCATCGGCAGGGCGATCAGCGCCAGGCAGGGAAAGGCCAGGCGCACCACGTCCCAGCCCCAGCGGTGGGCGTCGCGATGGTCGTGACGGCCCAGCGACTCGCCGACCAGGCTCATCGCCGCCATGCCCAGCCCCACGCCGGGCAGGATCAGCAACAGCGACAGGTTCACCAGCACGTGGCCGACCGCCACGCTGGCGGTGTCGATCCGTCCGAGTATCCAGAACAGCACCGCATAGCCGGCGGCGAACCATATCTGCTGGAAGGAGTGTGGCACGGTCAGGCGCAGCGTGGTGGTGAAGGTGACGGCGCAGGGGCGGCGCGTCAAGAAGCCGCTCGAGCGCGCGTGACGCAGGCTATGCCATGCCCACAGGCCGAGGCCGGCGAACAGCGACAGGGTGGTCCCGGCACCGGCCCCGGCACTGCCCATGGCGGGCAGGCCGGCCAGGCCGAAGATCAGTCCCACGCTCGCCACCACGTTGATCAGGTGCATGGCCAGGATGATACGCAGATAGAGGCCGGTCTGCTGGATGCCGTTCCAATAGCCGCGAAAGCAGAAGATCATCGCCACCGGCACCAGCGACGCGACACGCCACTGGAAGTAGCCGGCCGCCTCGGCGTTCACTGCCGGGTCCTGATTGATCAGCGCCAGCAACGCCGGCGCCTGCCACAGGCACAGCAGGGTCAGCGGGCCGGCCACGGCCAGCGCGATCAGCAGGCCTGCGTTGAGCGACACGGCGCGGCGCGTCCAGTCCTGCTCGCCGTGGCGGCGCGATGCCTGGGCTTGTACCGCCGACGATAGCCCGAAGACCACGGCGGTGATCAGGAAGATGGCGTAGCCGCCGATGCCCACCGCGGCCAACGGCACCTCGCCGAGCGAGCCCACCAGGGCGGCATCGACGAGGTTGAGCAGGCTCTGGGTGAGCATGCCACCGATGATCGGCAGGGCGAGGCGCAGAATGGTCTGGCGTCTGGAGGTCTCAGGCAGCATGCCGGCCTCCATGGATCGACTGGACGAGGGGGAGAATGGTCTGACGACGAGAGGGTTCAGGCAGCATGCCGACTTCCAGGAATGACGAAACCGGGCCCGCTGAGCGGGCCCGGAGCGAGCGAGACGACCATCAGCTGGGGTCGTAGGAAAGCACCGGCGACAGCCAACGCTCCATCTCGGCCTGCGTCATGCCCTTGCGCTCGGCCAGCGCCTCGACCTGCTCGCGGGTGATCTTGCCGGTCGAGAAGTACTTCGACTGCGGGTGGGCGAAGTACCAGCCGGACACCGCGGCGGCGGGCCACATGGCGAAGCTGTCGGTGAGCTCGAGGCCGGCGTTGGCCTCGGCCTCGAGCAGCCGGAACAGGGTCGCCTTCTCGGTGTGGTCGGGGCAGGCCGGATAGCCCGGCGCCGGGCGGATGCCCTGGTACTTCTCGGCGATCAGCGCCTCGTTGTCGAGGGTCTCGTCGGCGGCGTAGCCCCAGAACTCCTTGCGCACCCGCTCGTGCATGCGCTCGGCGAAGGCCTCGGCGAAGCGGTCGGCCAGCGCCTGGACCATGATGGCGTTGTAGTCGTCGCCGGCGGCCTTGTAGCGGTTGGCGAGCTCCTCGACGCCGTGGCCGGTGGTGACGGCGAAGCCGCCGATCCAGTCCGGCTTGCCGGATGCCTTGGGCGCGATGAAGTCGGCCAGGCTGTAGCAGACGCCCTCGCGGTTCTTGGTGGTCTGCTGGCGGATATGGTGCAGACGCTCGATGACCTCGCTGCGTGACTCGTCGGCGTAGACCTCGATGACGTCGTCATCGACGGCGTTGGCCGGCCACTGGCCGATCACGCCGCGGGCATGAACCAGCCCCTCGTCGATCAGCTTGCGAAGCATCGCCTGGGCGTCGGCGAACAGGCTGCGGGCCGCTTCGCCGACCACCTCGTCGTCGAGGATCTTCGGATACTTGCCGGCCAGCTCCCAGCTCATGAAGAACGGCGTCCAGTCGATGCGCTCGACCAGCTCGTTGAGGTCGTAGTCCTCGAACACCTTGAGGCCGGTGAAGCCGGGCGCCGGCGGTGTGTAGCCGTCCCAGTCGAGGACCGGCTTGCGCGCACGGGCCTCGGCGTAGCTGAGGTCGGCCGCCTTGGGGCGACGCTTGGCGTTGCGCTCGCGCACGACCTCGTACTCGGCGCGGATCTCGGCCACGTACTCCGGTTTCAGCGCCGGCGACAGCAGCTTGCCGGCCACGCCCACGGCCCGCGAGGCGTCGGTGACGTAGATCACGGGATGCTCGTAGCCCGGCTCGATCTTGACCGCGGTATGGGCCTTGGAGGTGGTGGCGCCACCGATCAGCAGCGGGAGCTCGAAGCCCTGGCGCTGCATCTCCTTGGCCACGTGGACCATCTCGTCCAGCGACGGGGTGATCAGCCCGGAGAGGCCGATGATGTCGGCGTTCTCTTCCCTGGCGGTCTGCAGGATCTTCTCCGCCGGCACCATCACGCCGAGGTCGATCACCTCGTAGTTGTTGCACTGCAGGACCACGCCGACGATGTTCTTGCCGATGTCGTGGACGTCGCCCTTGACCGTGGCCATGACGATCTTGCCCTTGGTTTGAGTATCCTCGCTCTTTTCCGCCTCGATGTAAGGCAGCAGGTAGGCCACCGCCTGCTTCATGACCCGCGCCGACTTGACCACCTGGGGCAGGAACATCTTGCCGGCACCGAACAGGTCGCCGACCACATTCATGCCGTCCATCAGCGGTCCTTCGATCACCTCGATGGGGCGCGCGGCCCGCTGGCGGGCGAGCTCGGTATCCTCCTCGATATAGGCGGTGATGCCCTTGACCAGGGCGTGCTCGATGCGCTTCTCGACCTCCTCGTTGCGCCACTCGAGGTCTTCCTTCTTGGCGCCGCCGGAACCGTCACCCTTGTATTCGTCGGCGATCTCCAGCAGGCGCTCGGTGCTGTCGCTGCGGTGATTGAGCACCACGTCCTCGACCGCCTCGCGCAGCGCCTCGGGCAGGTCGTCATAGACCGCCAGCTGGCCGGCGTTGACGATGCCCATGGTCAGCCCGGCGCGGATGGCATGGTAGAGGAACACCGAGTGGATCGCCTCGCGCACCGGGTTGTTGCCGCGGAACGAGAACGACACGTTCGACACCCCGCCGGAGACCATCGCGTGGGGCAGGTGCTCGCGGATCCAGCGGGTGGCCTCGATGAAGTCGACGGCGTAGTTGTCGTGCTCCTCGATGCCGGTGGCGATGGCGAAGATGTTGGGGTCGAAGATGATGTCTTCGGCAGGGAAGCCGATCTCGTCGACCAGCAGGCGATAGGCGCGCTGGCAGATCTCGGTCTTGCGCGCGAAGGTGTCGGCCTGGCCTTCCTCGTCGAAGGCCATCACCACGATGGCGGCGCCGTAGCGCATGCAGCGGGTGGCCTGCTCGCGGAAGATGTCCTCGCCTTCCTTCAGCGAGATCGAGTTGACCACCGCCTTGCCCTGAATGCACTTGAGGCCGGCCTCGACGATCTCCCACTTGGAGGAGTCGACCATGATCGGCACCCGGGCGATGTCGGGCTCGCCGGCGATCAGGTTGAGGAATCGCACCATGGCTTCCTGGGACTCCAGCATGCCCTCGTCCATGTTGACGTCGATGACCTGGGCGCCGTTCTCGACCTGCTCCAGGGCCACCTCCAGGGCGGTGGTGTAGTCCTCTTCCTTGATCAGGCGCTTGAAGCGCGCCGAGCCGGTGACGTTGGTGCGCTCGCCGACGTTCACGAACAGCGAGTCGTGGGCGATGTTGAACGGCTCGAGGCCGGACAGCCGGCAGGCCAGCGCGCGCTCGGGCACTTCACGGGGCGCGGTGTCCCGGATCGCCCGATGGATGGCGGCGATGTGCTCGGGGGTGGAGCCGCAGCAGCCGCCGATGATGTTGACCAGGCCGCTGGCGGCGAAGTCGGCGACGATGGCGGCCATCTCCTCCGGCGTCTGGTCGTACTCGCCGAACTCGTTGGGCAGCCCGGCGTTGGGGTGCGCCGAGACGAAGGTGTCGGCCTTGTCGGAGAGCTCCTGCAGGTAGGGGCGCAGCTCCTCGGCGCCCAGCGCGCAGTTCAGGCCCACGGAGATCGGCTTGGCGTGACGCACCGAATTCCAGAACGCCTCGGTGGTCTGGCCCGACAGGGTGCGGCCGGAAGCGTCGGTGATGGTGCCGGAGATCATCACCGGCAGCCGCTCGCCGCGATCCTCGAACAGCTCTTCCAGGGCGTAGATGGCGGCCTTGGCGTTGAGAGTGTCGAAGATGGTCTCGATCAGAATCAGGTCGCTGCCGCCCTCGATCAGCGCCTCGGCGGCCTCGCGATAGTTGTCCCGCAGCTCGTCGAAGGTGACGTTGCGCTTGGCCGGGTCATTGACGTCCGGCGACAGCGAGGCGGTGCGCGAGGTCGGGCCCAGCACGCCGGCCACGTAGCGTGGCACGCCGGTTTCCTCGACCACGGCGTCGCAGACCGCACGGGCCAGGCGGGCCGACTCGCGGTTGAGCTCGGCGACCAGGTCTTCCATGCCGTAGTCTGCCTGGGACAGGCGGGTGCTGTTGAAGGTGTTGGTCTCGACGATGTCGGCGCCGGCTTCCAGATAGTCGCGGTGGATGCGCGTCACCAGGTCCGGGCAGGTCAGTGCCAGCAGGTCGTTGTTGCCCTTTAGATCGGTGGGCCAGTCGGCGAAGCGCTCCCCGCGGAACTCTTCCTCCGACAGCGCGGCATTCTGCAGCATGGTGCCCATGCCGCCGTCGAGCATCAGGATGCGGTGGCGAAGACTGTCGGTCAGCGAAGCGGTCAGGGGAGTCGGAACGGCGGCCATGGGTCGAGTCTATCTCCAGCGATAAGGGCATCGGGGCGCGACAGCGGCGCATATTTATGAGGTGTAGCGCTCGTCACGGATCGGCGCGAGGCCGGACAAACGCCGCATCTTAGCAAAAGCCGACGTCCCGCGGCAGGGTCGCGACGAGAGCGTCCTTCATGTCGTGCGTGACCGGTTTTCATGCAGCCGCTTGGGGTATAACCCAGTGCGGCGGTCGGGATTGTCAGGGTTCGGGCAGTCGCTTACCATAGTGGCAGACCCTCATCCCGGCCCGACCGTGCCGGGCTCGACCAGCGAGAGAGCAATGAGCGACAGCATTCAGATCACCGACAGCGCCCAGGATTACCTTGCCGAACTGCTGGCCAAGCAGAACGTCGAGGGTATCGCCGTGCGCATCTTCATCACCCAGCCGGGCACGCCCTATGCCGAGACCTGCCTGGCGTACTGCCGCCCCGGTGAGGAAGAGCCGACGGACGAGCGTCTGGAACTCGACAAGATCGTCGTCTACCTCGACAAGAACAGCATCGCCTTCCTCGAGGAAGCGGTGGTCGACTTCAACGCCGACCGCATGGGCGGCCAGCTGACCATCAAGGCGCCCAACGCCAAGATGCCCAAGGTCAACGAAGACAGCCCGCTGGCGGATCGCGTCAACTACGTGCTCTACAGCGAGATCAACCCGGGGCTCGCGGCCCACGGCGGCGAGATCAAGCTGGTCGAGCTGACCGACGAGCAGGTGGCCGTGCTGGCCTTCGGCGGCGGCTGCCAGGGCTGCGCCGCGGTCGACCTGACCCTCAAGGAAGGCGTCGAGAAGACCCTGATGGAGCGCATTCCCGAGCTGGCCGGCATCCGCGACGTGACCGACCACTCGGACACCACCAACGCCTACTATCAATAGGGCCAGGTCAGTGGCGATGGCCGGCGCCGACGACGCGCCGACCAAGTCGTGACCTAGTCCTGGCTGTCCTGGTTCTCGGGCCCCGCATCGTCGGGGCCCGAGGCGTTTTCGGCCGCGGCCTCGAGCCGGGCCTGGCTCTCCTGCATCTTCTCCAGCGATGACCACAGTCGCGCCTCGAGCTGCTGCTCCAGGGCTTCCACGCGGGCCTGGCGGCTGGCGAGGGCCGCCTGGGCGTCCTCCAGTCGGGCGCCCAGGCGGGTGCGTTCCTCGTCGAGGCCGGACCGGGCGGTTTCGGCATCGCGCCGCGCCTGCTCCTCGGCGCGACGCTTCTTCTCTTCCTCCTTGAGGGCATCCTGCAGCGCCTGTTGCTCCGCCTTGGCGCCCTCCAGGCGCTTCTCCAGCCGCTCGTGTCGCGTGGCATGGGCCTTCTCGGCGGCCTGGCGTTCCTGACGGGCCTCGTCGAGCAGCCCCATCAGCCTCGCCTCGGCAGCCTCGTGGCGCTGCTCCTCCTGGGTGAGCCGCGCCTGGTGCGCGGCTTCCAGCTCTTCCTGCGCCTGACGTTGAGCCTGGGCCTGACGTTCGAGCTCGTCCTGCAGTTCGTCCAGGCGTGTCTCAAGCCGGCCGCGGACCTCGCGCTGACGGGTGGTCTCGGCCTGCAGGGTGTCGTGCTCTGCCTGCAGGCGGCTGAGCTCGGCGGTCCGCTCGTTGAGGCGCTCCTCACTGTGAGTCAGGTGGGACGACAGGGCGTTCTCGCGCTGTTCGGCGTCCTCGGCGCGGCGCTCGGCGGCGGCCACGGCCTGCTGCGCCTCGGCGACCTTGTCGTCGGCCTCGCGGCGGTAGTGGGCCAGGGCCTCGTTGGCGGCGTCCTGGGCCTGCTGCCACAGCGACTCGGCGAGCTCCTGGAGCGGTGCCGGCATGCCGCGGGGCGGCGGCACGTCGCGGTTCTCCTCGCGACGCTTTCGCCATTCGCGCAGATGCTCGCTGATGGTGGTGAAGCTGCCGGTGCCGAGCGTCTCGCGAATCCGCTGCACGCTGGGCGCCTGCCCGGCGGCCATCAGCTCGTCGATCGCTCGCTGCACGTCTTCAAAGCGTACGCCGCTGCGCGCCATGCCGTTCTCCTCGTCTCGTGAGCCCGCCCGTCGGGACTTTCAGATCGCACTATACCCGTCCCGGGTGTCGGGATAAAGATAATTACATTAAACGTAATGCGTAATTTACATTATCAAAAGAAGCAAACAATCAAGATTACGCGGCTTATCTTGATTATTCTGGTCGTGACGCCGATACTGCGGCCTGGTGGGGCAGACGATTGAATTCAAAGGGCGAAATGCGGATGAAAGCTGGCGGGAAGGGTGGTCAGGCGCCTGGCTAGGTCGCCCGCTGCGACACAATAGTCACGAGGGAGGTGTAAACGGCCGTGGAAAGAGACAGCGAGAAGCCGGGCGCGCTGATCGCCCGGGCGGCGGCGCTGAACGAGGCGATGGGCGATGTAGTGAGTCGGGACGAGCCGTCGACGACATCGACGCTGGCTCCGGCCGCCGGACACGCCCATATCGCCGCGACCAGCGATGCCGAGGCGGTGGCCCAGTGGCTCGGCGAGTATCGCGCCAGCCCCAACACTCAGCGGGCCTATCGGCGCGAAGCGGAGCGGCTGCTGCTGTGGCTGGCCGAACAGGAGCTCGCGCTTTCCGAGGTGCGCCGCGATCATCTGGACGCCTTCGAGGCCTTCCTGGCCGATCCGCAGCCCCGCGAGCGCTGGGCCGGGCCGACCCGGCCGCGCCACGACCCGCGCTGGCGGCCGTTTCGCGGCCCGCTGTCGCCGGCCAGCCGCCGGCAGTGCCTGGTGATCCTGCAGGGGCTGTTCGCCTGGCTGGTGGAGGCGGGTTGGGTCGGGCACAACCCGTTCCGGCTGATGCGCGACAAGCGCCGCCGGCTGGACAATCGCCAGGGCAGGGTGGAGCGCTACCTGGAGAAGCCGCTGTGGGACTGGCTATGGCGGTGGCTGAACGAGGCGCCGGGCGAGGACGCCACGTCGCGGGCACGCTTCGAGCATGAGCGCCGCCGCTTCGCCTTCGGCTTCGCCTACCTGCTGGCCCCGCGGATCGGCGAGATGGCAGCGGCCCGCATGCACGATGTCCACCGCCGCGAAGGCCGCTGGTGGTGGCACACGGTGGGGAAGGGTGGCAAGGCGGCGAGCATCCCGGTGCCGCCGGACATGATGCGCCTGCTCGGGGAATGGCGAACGGCGCTCGGTCTGGCGCCCGAGCCGGGGCCGGACGAGGTCATGCCGCTACTCAGGGGGCTCGACGGCCGGCGCGGGCTCGGCGAGAACCGGCTCTATCGGCTGATGCGCGAGACCTTCGCCCGGGCGGCGGATACCCTGGCGGCGCGACAGGGCGCCGAGAGCACCCGCGAGGTGACGCTATTGCGTCGCGCTACCCCGCACTGGCTGCGCCATACCGCGCTGACTCACCAGGCTCAGGCCGGCGTCGAACTGCGCTATCTCGCCGAGACGGCGCGCCACTCGCGGCTTGACACCACCGCCCGTTACCTGCACGCCGAGGACGCCGAATGGCATCGTCAGCAGTCGCGTCACGGGCTGTCGCCGGGGGCGGACAACGACGGGGGCCAGCCGTTATAATGGCGTTAACCGTTTCAAGGAGTGTTGCATGACCACGACCGCCGAACAGGCCCAGCAGGAACTCTTAGACGAGTTCGAAATGTTCGACAACTGGATGGACCGCTACCAGTACATCATCGACATGGGCAAGCAGCTGCCGGCCTTCCCCGAGGAGTGGAAGCGCGACGAGCTCAAGATCCAGGGCTGCCAGTCCAACGTCTGGATGCACCACGAGCGCGACGGCGAGCGGCTGCGCTTCCAGGCGATCTCCGACGCCGCCATCGTCTCCGGGCTGATCGCCGTGCTGATGCGCATCTACGATGATCGCCGTCCGGAGGACATTCGCGACACCAGCCCGCACTTCCTCAAGGACCTGGGCCTCGACAAGCATCTCTCGCCGACGCGCAGCAACGGCCTGAATGCCATGCTCGAGCGCATCTATCGCGTCGCCGAGCAGGAGGCCGCCTGAGTCCAGGCCCACGAGCCGGCGATACGAGACCGCCCGCGATGGAGACATCGCGGGCGGTCTGTGTTCAGGCATGGATACGCCTCGTGCTGCGGCTACCGCGCGGCCTTGTCGTTTGGCGATGCCTCTTCGCTACCGCGACAGCGGAAATGCTCGTCGAGCTCGGGGTCTTCCCGGCACAGCCGTTCGCTGGGGCCGCCGGGCACCGGGTCGATGCCGCCCTCGGCGCCGGGATGGCAGCGCAGGAGGCGGCGCAGGCCCAGCCAGCCGCCCTGGAGCGGGCCGTGGACCTTCAGCGCTTCGGCCGTGTAGTGGGAGCAGCTTGGCCAGTAGCGACAGCGCGGCCCGAGCAGCGGGCTCAGGATCAGCTGGTAGGCCCTGACCAGGCCCAGCAGGGGCCAGGTCAGGAGGCATCCGGCGAGGCGCCGGACTCGGCGGAGCGGGGCGGTCATGGCCTCAGCGCTTGCCGTAGAGGGCCTCGGGCTCGATCAGCGGCGCCGAAGTGATGCGCGCATCCTCGCCCTCGAGGGAGACGTAGAAGCAGCTGCGACGGCCGCTGTGACAGGCCGGCCCGGTCTGGTCGACCTGCATCAGCAGGGTGTCGCCGTCGCAGTCGAGGGCGGCGCTGCGCAGATGCTGCTGCTGGCCGGAGGATTCGCCCTTGCGCCACAGCTTGCTCTTGGAGCGCGACCAGTAGCAGACGCGACCGGTGGCCAGCGTCTCTTCCAGCGCTTCGCGGTTCATCCACGCCATCATCAGCACCTCGCCGCTGTCGTGCTGCTGGGCGATGGCGGGAATCAGGCCGTCATCATTGAAGCGGATGGCGTCGAGGATCTCGCCGAGCGGATAACGGCTGTCGAGGGAGGCGCCTTCCAGGCGCTTGAAGGTGTCGGTCATGGGGCGTCCGGCTCAGGAGGTGGCAATGGCCGACCGGCAGGCCTCGCACCGGCCGAGCAGCTCGATGGTCTGACGCTGCACGACGAAACCGAGCTCTCGGGCACGTTGGCCGAGGCGCTCGTTGATGTCATCGAGGTGCAGCTCCTCGACCCGCCCGCAGTCGCGACAGATCAGCAGCTGGAAGCCATGGGCGTGTTCCGGGCAGGGGCAGGCCACGTAGGCGTTGAGCGATTCGATGCGATGCACCAGCCCCTGGTCGATCAGAAACTCCAGGGCGCGATACACGGTGGGCGGGCGCGCCGAGGCGTGCTCGGTGGCGAGGCGATCGAGCAGCTCGTAAGCCTTCAGTCCGCCTCGGGTGTCGGCGATGATCTGCAACACCCGCTGGCGGATCGGGGTGAAGCGCACGCCGCGCTGGCGGCACTGTCGCTCGGCCTGTTGTATCAGGGCGCTGGTATCGGTCATGCGAGCCATGCGGTCGAGGATTGAGGGAGCCATTCTACGCGCCCGGCATGGCCCGAGCCAGCCGTGGTGGGTGAGAAGGGCGCGTCGCTTCAGGCCTCGGCCGCCTCGCGAGCTTCCTGCGCCACTCGCTCGAGCTCGCTGCCGCGGGCGAAATGGTGCTGGGCGAAGGCCACTCGAGCTTCCGGCGAGACACCTTCCGGCTGGCGTTCGATGAGGTCGAGCCGCTTGCGCAGTCCCTCCCCATTGGCCATCTGGATCGCCAGACCCGGCCGGGCGTTGAGTTCCAGCAGCATCGGCCCGTGCTGGCGATCGATCACCATGTCGGTGCCGAGATAGCCCAGCGAGGTCATCTCGTAGCAGCCGGCCGCCAGCTCGAGCAGCGTCTTCCAGTCGGGAATGCGCAGGCTGGCCAGCTCGTGTCCGGTATCCGGGTGGTCGTGGCGGGCGCGATCGAACTGCACGCCGCGAATCGCCGTGCCGCTGGCGATGTCGATGCCCACGCCCACCGCGCCCTGGTGCAGGTTCGCCTTGCCGTCGGAGGCGGCGGTCGAGAGGCGCATCATGGCCATCACCGGGTAGCCCTGGAAGACGATCACGCGGATGTCCGGCACGCCTTCGTAGCTGTACTCGGCAAAGGAGGCATCGAAGTCGATCAGCGCCTCGATCACCGCCACGTCCGGCGATCCGCCCAGGGAGTAGAGCCCGGAGAGGATGTTGGAGACGTGGCGCTCGACGTCCTCGAGGCTGAGATGAGCGCCGCTGGGCTTGACGAAGTGCGCCCCGTCACGCTTCTCGATCACCAGGATGCCCTTGCCGCCGCTGCCCTTGGCCGGCTTGATCACGAAGCCGCCGTGGGTGGCCAGCATCTCGTGGATGCGCTTGACGCCAAACTGCGTCGACACCGTACCGATCAGCGCCGGAGTGGTGATGCCGTACTGCTGGGCGAGCAGCTTGGTCTGGAGCTTGTCATCGACCAGCGGATACAGCCGGCGGTCGTTGTAGCGCCCGATGTAGCGGATGTTGCGCTGGTTCATGCCGATGATGCCCTTGGCGCGCAGCTTGCCCGGAGAGGTCCACATGGGCTCAGTCCTCCGTGACGGGCTTGAAGCGACGCAGCTCCAGCAGCCGGTAGCCGGTGTAGTTGCCGAGCATCAGGATCAGCGCCATCAGGATCAGCTGCACACCGAGGAAGTTGAAGGTGATATGGCGAATCCAGGGATTGTTCATCGCCAGGTAGGCCAGCACCGCGGTGAGCATGCTGCCGCCGCCCTGGATCAGTACCTCCTTGGGACCTTCCTCTTCCCACAGGATGGACATGCGCTCGATGGTCCACGACAGGATGATCATCGGGAAGAAGGTGATCTGCAGGCCAGCGTTGAGGCCCATGCGGAAGGACACCACCGAGAACAGCGAGATGATGGCGATGACCGTGATGATCACCGCCGTGACCCTGGCCACCAGCAGCAGGTTCAGGTACGACAGGTAGTTGCGGATCACCAGACCCACGGCCACGACCAGCAGGAAGCCCACGAGCCCGGTCACCAGCGAGGTCTGGATGAAGGCCAGCGCGATCAGTACCGGCATGAAGGTGCCGGATGTCTTGATGCCCACCAGTACCCGCAGCAGCACCACCACCAGTGCGCCGATGGGAATCAGCAGGATGGTCTGGAACAGCGCCTGTTCCTCGAGCGGCAGGCTGTGGATCGAGAAGTTGAGCAGGGTGTCGGCATCCTTGGCCAGCTGGCTGCGCACGGCGGCAGCGGCGGGCTGGTTGCGCGAGATCATCGAGAAGCTGATCCGCGAGTTGGTGCCGCCCTGGACCTCCAGCACCGATTGGCCGGCATTTTCCCACAGCAGCAGGTTGTCCGGGCGGCCACGCTCGCCGTTGGTCGGGTCGAACAGCGCGCTCTCGTCACCGTCGTAGACCTGGATCCAGGTGGTCAGCGTCTGACGGCGACGGCCGTTCTCCAGCTGCAGGCCGCTGACGTTGCGGGCCTGGACGTCGGCCTGGTGGAGCAGCCGAAGCAGCAGCGGTGCGCGGTCGAACTGGGTCAGCAGCAGGCGGACGTTTTCATCGCGACGCTCGTCGCTGAACTCGCTGATCAGCTGCTGGGTGAAGGTGAAGGCATCGGCGCTGCGCGACCAGGCATCGTCGATGACTTCCTGGGCCGCGGTGTCATAGGGAGGCTCCCAGACCACATTGGCCGCCGACCGCGGAGGCGGCACCTCGGCGGGCTTGGCGTTCTCGGCGACGAGCACCTGGGCGCTGTAGTAGAGCTGCTGGTTGCCACGGGCCTCGCGCACCGACCACAGGGCGCGGCGGGCGCCGTCTTCCTCGAGATAGTTGAGGCCGTAGCCGGGAGAAGCGGTGTGCTCGGTAAGGACCCGGAAACCGGGCTGGGTCGAGGGCAGGGCCATCTCGACCTTGGCGGGGCCGCCATCGGCCTGGAAGTTGACCTGGGCCTCGATCTCCCAGACCTTGCGCTGTTCGCCCGGCGTCCAGGGGACCTCGAACTGGACGTGGCGATGAACGCTCATGGCGATACCGGTGACCAGCAGCAGGGCGACGATCAGATAGAAGGGCAGTCGGGACATGTCGGCTTCCTTGGGCGCGGGACGCTCGGCCTATGCAGAAATCAGGGGCTCGGTGCCGCGTCGGGTGTCTCGGTCGTGTCGTCGGCTTCCGTTGCCGACGATGAAGCGTACTCGGGGCGTGCATAGATATGGCGGCGCGCCACGTCCACGATGGTGATGTCCATCAGGAAGCGCCGCCCCAGCAGCACCGGATAGTCGAGGTGGGTGCGATCATTGAGAGTGAATTCCACGCTCTCGCGCAGCGGGCCCAGCGTCACCAGCTGACGAATCACGGGGCGCGAGGCTTCGCCATTGGCCTGGACGATCTTGACCCGGCGCTCCACAGGGGCCTCGATCCACTGGTCGCGCATGCTCTCGACCACGGTGTCCTCGTCGTTGAGCCCCAGCTTGAAGCGGACCCAGTCCTCACCGTCGCGCTCGAACGGCGTGATCTCGGTGGCCGACAGCGACGAGGTCTGGGCGCCGGAATCGATGCGGGCTTCCAGATAGGTGCCGACCTGCGGCAGGCCGATCCATTCGCTGCGACCCACCAGCGTCTTGTTGTCGAGACGCTCGTCGGCCACCGGGCAGTCGCGTGACGCCGGCTCATGGCGGCTCTCGTCGCGTATTGACTCGAGTTCGCCGCGCACGTTTCGGAGCAGGTAGCCGACCTCGCGAACATCGGCCCGCAGGCCGAGCTGTTCCTCGCGATGCGTCGCCAGGGCCTGGAGGTTGGCATCACAGCGTGCGGTCAGCTCGGTTTCGAGTCGATCCATGCGATTCGCGAAGGCCTGTTGCGAGACCGGCTGGGGCGACGCTTCGTGCTGGGGCACCAGACCGCAACCACCGAGCGATAACAAGGCGGCGAGAGGTGCAATCAGCAGGGGGCGAATCGGCATGTCGACGACATCCTTGGCTCAGGCGAGTGGAGAGGCTAACGCCTCGCGAACTGACGGGATGATAAGGAGCAGGGAGCAGGCTGTCCATGTCGCGGCGGGGAGGAAGACGGTGGCAATGCGGGGTTACAGGAGAGCCTCTCCATCATTGCCATTGCCTCGATTTAACATGTATGCACACCAAACGATGTACATTCTTATTTATAACAATCAGTTATGTGAAATTTCGTGTCAACTCAGTCCTCGTGTTCCTTTCTATATAGGTAGTCTCCTACTTGGTAAAAGCAAGACTGCCACGTCCTCGCGAAAAGGCCTCTCTCAATGATCACGTAGCTGACAGTGCTGCAATCGTTTCTAACCCCCGCTCTCATCAATGGCGAGAACCGTTCGCAGTGGCGGCCCTTGAGTGCTCGGGTGACAGACCTGCCTCGCAGGGGTTTGGTATCCTTCAGAAGGAAAAAGTGACACCTACCTAAGTGCTTAGTAGGCTTACAAAAGATAACGATCTATGGGCTTCCTAGGGAGCCCGCACGCAGGGAGCACCCCCCATATGGCCTTCGACCAAACCTATTGCATGGATACTCTCGCCGCCGCCACGCGGCCTGAAGCGGACAGCAGTGAGTTCATCTACGCCTTCCTAGATGCCTACGCCTTCCCCAAGGCCACCATCACCCAGGTTCGTAATAGCGGGCAGCGCAACGTTGCGAGCCGCAAGGACGAGGGGCATGTGGCCCTAAAGAACTGGCTCTACTTTATGCCAGTGCGCCAGGGTGAGAGCATCCATGAGTCTCTTCAGATGCTAGCTGACGAGGAAGAGCCTGCCCGGCACAAATGCCGCTTTTTGGTGGTGACGGACTTCGGTGAGCTGACGGCACTGGACACCAAGACCGATGAACGCCTTGAGGTCGTTTTCAGCGAGCTGGCCACCCAATATCTGTTCTTCGCCCCAATGGCGGGTCTGGAGCGCACCGAGCACTTCGAGGAAGCGTCCGCCGACCTGAAGGCGGCGGCCAAGATGGGTCGACTGTTCGACCGCCTGAAGGAGGTCAACGAGTTCAGCACGCCCGAACAGCTACACGCCCTCAACGTCTTCCTGACTCGCTTGCTATTCTGCTACTTCGCCGAAGACACTGGCATCTTCCCCAAGAACGCCTTCACGAAGGTCATCACTGATGCCAGTGGTGAGAACGGGGAGGAATTGCCTGACCTACTTGCCCAATTATTCCGGGTGATGAACCAAACGGAGAATGAGCGCTCAGCTGACCTGGCCGCTCACATCGCCCAGTTCCCCTACGTCAACGGCGGTCTGTTCCGTGATGACCTGCCCGTACCCGAAATCCGCGGTAAAGGGCGGCGGATGATGATTGAGTGCGGCCAGCTCGCCTGGGAGGCGGTGAATCCGGACATCTTCGGCTCGATGTTCCAGGCAGTGGTGGACGAGGAAAGCCGTGATGCCATGGGCCAGCATTACACCTCCGTGCCCAATATCTTGAAGCTGCTTCGCCCCCTATTTCTCGACAAGCTCTATGCGGAGTTACACAAGGCGAAGGGCAACCGCAAGAAGCTAGAAGCACTGTTGGAGCGGCTGACGCGGATTCGCGTGTTCGATCCTGCGATGGGTTCGGGTAACTTTCTGATCATCTCCTACAAAGAGCTTCGCCGGTTAGAGATGGCGGTATTCCGGGCGTTGCAGGAAGTATCTGGCCAGCAAGAAATGTTTATGAGCGGAATTCGGCTTGATCAATTTTATGGAATTGAAATCGCTGATTTTGCTCATGAAGTGGCTCAGCTATCTCTTTGGTTGGCTGAACACCAAATGAATATCATGTTCGCCAAAGAATTTGGCCGCGCTGAACCAATGCTGCCGCTGAAGGATAGCGGGAATCTTGTTCTAGGAAATAGCCTCTGGATCCATTGGGAAGATGTTTGCCCAATTTGCGATTCAAAAGAGGTTTATGTTTGTGGAAATCCCCCTTATCGCGGTGCCTCTTATCGATCTTCTGAGCAAAACGACGACATGGATGAAGTGTTTAAAGGATTTAAGAAGCATCGATATCTTGACTACGTTTCTAGTTTTTTATGGAAGGGGGCGCAGTATATTAGAAAGGGCGGAGAGCTGGCTTTCGTTTCAACAAACTCAATCTGCCAGGGAGAGCAAGTCGCAATGCTCTGGCCGCCGATTCTTGATCTTGGTGTTGAGATTGGCTTCGCTTACCAGACCTTCTCATGGAAAAATAGCGCACAGATGAATGCCGGTGTCCACGTAGTAATAATCGGGATGTCGTCCGCGCCAGATTCAAAAAAATTGTTTCAAAAAGTTGATGGTAATTGGCGAGCAAAAGAGGTTAGTAACATTAGTCCATATTTGCTCGAAGGCGGGAACACGGTTGTTCAGAGCCGACGCCAGCCTCTCGTGGGCTCCACCATAATGACCAAGGGGAACCAGCCCACAGATGGTGGAAATCTTATATTGAGTCGCGAAGATCGAGTTGCTCTTTTGAAGGCGGAACCTGGTGTCGAAAAGTGGATCAGAAGGCTATTGGGATCCCAAGAGTTTCTTCAGGGAAAGGAGAGGTGGTGTTTATGGCTCGGTGAGGCCAGCGAATCTGATATTCACAGCATGCCCTTGGTGCATGAGAGAGTTATGCGTGTTAGAGATATGCGCCTTTCAAGTAAAAAAGAGATGACAAAGCGGCAAGCATCTACCCCGCATATTTTTGGTGAAATTCGTCAGCCGAGCACTGGAAGTTATATTTTGGTTCCTCGTGTAACTTCAGAAAGAAGAGATTATGCGCCAGTAGGCTTTTTTGATAGTGAGGTTATAACTACAGATCTTGTCCAAATGGTTGTAGGTGGGACCCTATATGACTTTTCGATGCTGTCTACACAGATGCATATGGCATGGCTTCGGCTAGCTACTGGTAGGTTGAAGAGTGACTACCGCTATTCTGCAAAACTTGTCTATAACACTTTTCCTTGGCCCGAAGCTTCCGAGCGGCGGCGCCAGGAAATAGAGAAGCTCGGGCGCGTGGTGATCCTTGCCCGTGCCGCGCACCCCGACAAGACCATGGCGCAGCTCTACGACCCCGATAAGATGCCCGAGGACTTGCTTGAGGCCCATCAGGCGTTGGACGGTGCCGTGGAGAAGCTCTACCGCGACCGACCTTTCCGAGATATCGCTGAGCGTCAGGAGTATCTGCTGGCTCGCTATGAAGAGTTGATTGAGACTGAGAAAGCAGCGAAGACAAAAAATAGGAAATCCCGCAAAGCTACAGCAGTGGAGGGCTAAGGTATGGCAGAGCTGATCAAGGTCGAATACGCCCGCACGGGAAAGAGTTCCAGCAGCAACGCACTGGGGATGCGCGAGATGCAGGCGCGGGCCTACGAGAAGCGTGATAGCCAATATTTGCTGCTCAAGGCTCCTCCGGCCTCCGGTAAGTCCAGGGCGCTGATGTTCTTGGCCCTGCACAAACTCAACCACTTAGGGCTGCGTAAGGCCATCGTGGCGGTGCCGGAGATGTCCATCGGGGCTTCGTTCAAAGACACCGACCTCACCTCATACGGCTTCGGCTGGGACTGGCACGTCGAGGATCGCAACGACCTCTGCCGGGCAGGCAACGACAGCGGCAAGGTGGATGCGTTCAGCCGCTTCATGGCCGATCCCAATGACCGGACCCTGGTCTGCACCCATGCCACGCTGCGTTATGCCTTTGCCAAGTTGAAATCCTCAGACTTCGAGGACTGCTTGGTGGCCATCGACGAGTTCCACCATGTCTCTGCCGATGATGGCAATAGGCTAGGAGGGCTCATCGATGATCTGATGCATGGCTCCAACGCGCACATCGTCGCTATGACCGGCAGCTACTTTCGTGGAGACGCCGCCCCGATCCTACTACCTGACGATGAAGCCCGCTTCGACAAGGTGACTTACACCT
Source organism: Halomonas sp. HG01 (assembly GCF_000968715.2). Classification (NCBI taxonomy): domain Bacteria; kingdom Pseudomonadati; phylum Pseudomonadota; class Gammaproteobacteria; order Oceanospirillales; family Halomonadaceae; genus Halomonas; species Halomonas sp. HG01. The sequence continues at coordinate 1,640,786 of NZ_CP022134.1, forward strand.
ACTATGAGCAATTAAATGGCTACCGACATCTGAAGTCTCTGGGCATCGGCTATCACTTCTATCAGGGACGCTACCTCGATGCGATCCGCGAAGTATTAGATCCGGACAAGAAGACCATTGTCCACATCCCCAACGTCAACAGCGGGGAAAGCACCAAGGACAAGTATGGTGAGGTCGATCATATCCTCGATGCATTGGGCGATGTCGAGGTGCAAGACAGCCGCACGGGCATCGTTACCGTGCGTCACCCCAGCGGTAAGCAGCTAAAGGTCGCTGATCTCGTCACCGACACCCCCATCCGCCGCGACGTGCAGGAATACCTTCGCCAAGTCACTAAGCCTGAAGACGTCGACGTCATAATTGCCCTGGGGATGGCCAAGGAGGGCTTCGACTGGCCCTTCTGCGAGCATGTGCTGACCATCGGTTACCGCAACTCGATGACAGAGATCGTCCAGATTATTGGGCGTGCTACCCGCGACAGTGAGAGCAAGACTCATGCACAGTTCACCAATTTGATCGCTCAGCCCGATGCGGACGATGAGGATGTGAAGGTCAGCGTCAATAACCTGCTCAAGGCGATCACTGTTTCGCTGCTGATGGAGCAGGTGTTGGCACCCAGCGTGTCGTTCAAGCCGCGCTCGCGCATGCGGCCAGACGAGAAGCCTGAGCCGGGCACTGTGGTCATCGACGATACACAGGCACCGGTATCAGACAAGGTGATGGGTATCCTGGAGTCTGGTGGTCAGGAAGACATCATCTCAGCACTGCTTCAAAAGCCCGAAGTGGCCGCCGCTGCGGTGACGGAGACCACTGAGCCTGAGGTTATCAATGAAGTGGAACTACCGAAGGTCATCGAGCGGTTACACCCCGACCTAGATGAGAGCGAGCGTGAGGTGCTGCGCGAAACCGTCCTCACCACCATGGGGGCTCGATCTACAGGGGGACTATTAAGCGAGGACGAACTGCCCGAGGGAGCTGAGATCCATGAGCCTGGCCAGGTCTATGAGACTGATGAGAATGGCGTGCCTGTCGATCCCGGTGCTGCCCCGGATGGGCGCAGTCCCGGTGGTGAAGCCGATAACGGTGAGCTGAAGGGCAACCGCCAGTTCATCAAGATCGGTGAGAAGTTCGTCAACATCGAGCACCTTAACGTTGATCTCATCAACCAGATCAATCCCTTCCAGGGCGCCTACGAGATTCTGTCCAAGGCGCTGACCGCCCCGGTGCTAAAGACCATTCAGGACACCGTGATCGGCAACCGCACGCAGATGACCGAGGAGGAGGCAGTAGTGCTGTGGCCCAAAATCGTTTCCTTCACCAAGGAAAGGGGCCACCCGCCCTCAGTGCACAGCGATGACCACATGGAGGTCCGCTACGCCGAGGCGTTGGCTTACATCCAGCAGAAGAAACGGGAGAAGATGAAGGGAGCATCAGCATGATTCGGGCGCGTCGAGAGCCGCCCAAGCGGCGTACGCTGGATGACATCTTTGCCACACCCGATGAATTGGGGCTACTGAACGTGGCACCACCCAAATCGTCGGCACCGACTGCCGATCAGCGGTTGGTGTCGACCCTCCAGGGCATTGAGGCTTTCGTAAGCGCACATGGACGCGAACCACGGGAAGACGCGAAAGACCTCAACGAAGCCACACTAGCCGTCCAATTAGCCGCTCTGAGAAGCGATCCAGCCAAGGTAGAGGGGTTAGCTGCCTGGGACACCCTCAGCCTACTGAGGAGCTCTGCGAGAGATTCTGAGGATACCAGTCAAGACCAGCCTGCTACGAGCTCAAGAGTGGGGCAGAGGGGCGGCAGTGGTGAAGTGGAGGCCATTTCGCCCACGCCAGAGCAAGCGTACGTATCGCCGGATAGCGTTACATCGCTGAATGATATCTGGGATAGCGACACCCTTGGGCTGTTGAGCGGCGGGGACGAGAGTGTCGAGTCGATCTTCGACTTGACCCATGTGCCCGAGAACAGTGAGCGGGATATGCCCGACGAGATCGCTCAACGCACCCACTGCGACGACTTCTATCGATTCGAGGGGCTGTTTGACCTGGTGCGGGAGGAACTGCGTGAAGGAGACGCCGAGGCGGTGCCGTTCCAGATGGAGTCGCAGATCGACGAAGGTAACATGTTCGTGCTTAACGGCATGCTGTGTATCGCCGATCAGGTGGGGGAGGAAAGCGTGGGCGCCGGACGCAAATTCAACCCACGTCTTCGGGTCGTCTTCGACAACGGCACTGAGTCCAACCTACTCCTGCGTTCACTCGCTAGTGCGCTCTACAAGGATGAGACAGGCCGGCGAATTCTCCGGCGTGACAGCACCTTCGATGCCATGCAGGGCATCACGCATCATGACAAGCGCACCGGGTTGATCTACATCCTGCGCTCACTGAGCAAGGACCCGGCACTGCGCGGCATTCGCAACCTCTACAAGATCGGTTACACCGAGAAAGAGCTGGACCGACGCATCGCCGGAGCTGAGCGTCAGCAGACCTACCTGGAAGCGCCCGTGCAGATCGTGACGTCGTTTGAGTGCTACAACCTCGACCCACGTCGATTCGAGCGTCTGGTCCACGCCATGCTCCATCTCCAGCGAGTCAACGTCCAACTGCACAGCCGGGATGGCAGCACCTACCGGCCCCGCGAGTGGTTTGACGTCGAGCTGGACACGGCTAGGGAGATCGTGAGACGGATCGTGGATGGCACAATTTCTCAGTATCGTATGGATAATACGGTAGGGCGGCTGGTGAAGAAGTAGTCTGACAAGCTTTAAAGAAGGCGGGAAAAAGATGATAAATAAAAAGAAATCACCACTAAATCGGCTGCGGGGAAGTGTAGTAGATTTTAAGGGGCCGTTTGAGCCAATCGAAGAGGATTCTTGGGAAGCTTTGAAGACCCCAAGCAGTAGTGACAAAGTTGTTTTAAACGGCCCTAAAGATAAGAAGCGCCCTCGAGAAGGGCGCGCTAATAACCCTAAATGAAAGTTGATGAGGGGGTGTTTCCTCACCGCTGACAAGCCATTTATAAATTATTGGGCAACGGATGGATCAAGCCACGCTTACGCCACCTATTGTTATTAACCAGTGATTCAAAATCTACTCCGTTTGAAAGAGCAAGGTCGTCAGCGTGATCAGTGACGATCAATTGAGGGGAAAAACCAAATTCATCCATGTTGGAATTGCAATATATAGACAGTTGGCTAAACAAATTCTCGACTGACTTTATGTCCTCATCGGCACTGTCATCACTTTCTATGCGGGCCTCCATGCGCTCTATTGATTTTCTATCAAACTCTTCGCCAGTATCTCGTTTGAAACTTGGGAAATAGACTTGGGTTGGCTGGTCAATGAATAGTATCGATGGAATAGAGCACTTCTTCCCAAGGGAAGCAAAATATTTATGGAGAGCTAAAAATAAAGTCAAATGACTATACAGCCAATTTGCACCACTCCCCATAGACCTCAAGAAGATCTTATCGCCATCTGGTGCCTCGTGATACAAGTCAAATGTTTCGAATGAAAACTTAAGGTTGATAGGCTGATAGCTATCCTCAAAATCAAAGTTTCTTCCAATTTCACGCATGTGCTTATTTACGGCGCGATTAGCCTTTCTCATACCTTGATTGTAGTCATATTTTGCTAACTTTCTATCAATATCTGCTAGGCTTCCTCGTAGCTCCGTTATCTTTTCTTCGAGAGAGCTATCATCTGTTGTCCCGAGAGTTTCAAGCGTGACAAAAAGACGGTATTTTGTTTTTAGGAAATTTTCCTGAAGGCTTTTCCTATCGGCAAGCTCTTCTTCAGAGTCTTCGAGAGATTGAATCTGCTCCTGTAATTTTGAAATCTCCACCATCAAGTCACTAATACTTTGTTTGACCTCGGAGAGAGAAGACTGAAGCTTTGCACGGAGAGGAGACGCATGTTGTGCATTGTTCGAGATTTTATCTATAGCTTTTTTTAGGTTTATTGCACTTTCCTTGAGCTGTTCATGAGAAGTATGGCAAAATGGGCACACTGAATAAGCAATGTCAACACTATCTTGCGGACTTATTTCACTCATCCTTTCAGAAAGTTCTTTCTCATCGCTTATGCTTTTTTTAATAGAGTTGGCTTTCCTTTGCAAAGATCTTAGCTGAGATGTCTTAGAGGCTAGATCCATATTAAGTTCATTGAACTTGTTTGCAATAGCGTTAGATTGAAGATTTATATCTTCAAAAGATATGGATTGTTCGATTCTATCCATTGCTGAATTAGGGTGACGAAGAACTTCGTCCAAGGTTATAGAGAAGTTATTTTCTACACCCATAGCCAAATAAAGTTGCGTCAGCATAGGCTCGACTTTTCTTTTTTGGGCCTCTTTGACTCTTTCGCTGACATCATTCTCTCTAAGTGCTCTTCTAAGCTCTGTTGATACTTGTTCTTTCTCCTGAGAGAGAAGGAAGTAATCCTGATCAACTAGACCCAAAAAAACCTTAGAATGTTCGATGACTTGGTCACGTTTTTCTTTTTCATCAAATCTATAAAAAAGAGCATGTTTGTTTGCAACTAAGTTTTGATGCTGAAGCATAAAGGAGACAAAGCTACGGATAGAAGGTGTAGAGGCTTTTTTTCCCCTCATCTGCTTTGCGTTGATAGATTCATCAACATCATCAAGGTCAAGAAATAGACCCGTGACATGTTTTTTAAAAGCGGCGATAGGGATATAGTGCCCGCTATCAAAAAAGTCATGGGAAACAAGGTTTTTTGAATAGCTTTCAAGCTCTTTAAAAAAACCTTTTGCTGGGCTTCTCGTTGACCTAGCAAGCACTACGGTTCTTTTTTCAATGCTCAGGCAGACATAGTAGATTAAAGCGACTTCTGTAATCACTCCTTTAGGAACTGTGTATTCGGAGCTGGCGAAGCAGTAGTCGAATATTTCAATTAGAGCGCTCTTTCCAGTTGACGACTTCCCTGTTATAACATTGAGTCCAGGCTTCAGGAAAACTGGGTGTTTTTTGCCTGATACATCAATAACTCCCATTTCATTGATATATGATTTCATTTCGGCGTAGCTCCAAAAAAAGAGTATATTTCAGAAGGTGAGAATTGGCTAAAAAGTCTTCCAAGGTTGTAGGATGGCTTGCATGCTTTTGTTGACTTAAAACTTTCTGAACTAATTACCGAAAGGGTTTCAGGATCAATTTCTACCCAGTCATTGATTAGGCAATACTGAATGCTTTTGTCAGTCAAGTCGCTGAGAGAATCGATTCTTTCTTGCAAATCATATAGTAAAGCCCTGTCGTTAAAGATGCTCCATAAATTACTTCTTTTGGTGTCGCCAAACTTGGCTCTTGCCAATGAATGCTTGTAAATAGGATGGGTGGAAAGAGGGATGACGAGCTTGGATAATAACAGGTTCTCCTCCACGCCATTTAGACTCGAATAAAACGCAGAAATATATTGGCCGCACAGAAATGGGTTGTATTTAAGTGTATATAAAGCATCAGTGATCTTCATTTTTTCTAACTTCCCATTTCAAGTTTAATTCTTCATCATCCATGGCATCATGGATTAGTCCGTTCTTGAAAGCTAGAGGGGGAGCAGAGCAACCATCCATGGGGTTTGGTGGCTCGCTAATCACATCGTCATACAAGTCCTGCGAGCTAATTTTTGAGTCACGAACATGTCGGCAAGCCCTTGCGTATTTACGTTCATATTGAGTTACCAGTTCATCTTGGTATCTGTTTGTAGCGGTTCTGAATTGAGGCGCACCATCTAGCTCTTCGGCCAAGGAATTTTGCAGCTCAAACCAGTTGCCTATGGCTATAAATATTACATCCTTATAATCTATATCATCTATTTTTTTAACAAAGAGCTTTTCTCTGTGCTGCTCTAGCATATTATCATCTGCTTTGACTCCAATAAACCTGGGCATTGTGAACGTATGTCTGGCATATTGGGATGTTAGCCGAATTATTTCTTCATCGAACTCTTCCTTGGAAATGCACCATTTTTGATAAGTTGAAGATTCATAAACAAAACCTACAAGAGCTCTCAGAAAGCTATCTTTATTGTTCTTGGGAATCCCCGCTGCGCACGACCGAGCTATCTTTTCCCGTATACCATCTAAGTCTTCGGAGTTAGTAAAGATAACAACCCTTGAGAGCACGTCCTTGAGATGGCTGCTCTCTTTCGACATAACTTCAATCTGGATATTGAGGACTTCGCTTTTTTTATCGGAGTTAAGCTCTTCTGATGATCTATCACTATAGATGCTTTCTAGTACGCAAAGCCTCTTTTCACCATCTAAGCAATTCCAGTTGCTAAGACGTGATTTAGCACCAAATGGCTGAGTTGTATGTAGAATTAGCTTTTCATAGAGAGAGTGATCAAATTTTTCAGAAAGCCAGTTTTTGAGTGTTTTCCAAAGGTTTATGTGATGATCTGTTAAGCTTCCACCAAAATCCTTTACTTCAAACTGACTTGATTCTTCTTTATCTCCAATCAAGCTGACATCACCGTCCTTTTCAAACCAAATGCTTGCTCCTTCTTTTAAGTTTAAGCACTGATCTAGACCGATTAATGCCTGGTAATGAAAAGCCAGAGCAGTAGTCAATACGGAATGCTTTGTTTTACCATTACTCATAATTTCCTCTCAGTCCCTTACGGTAGCCTCACTGTATGTTTTATTTTGAAGAATTAATCCAATTTCTTCTGAAATGCTCAGATCGGCCGCGCTCTTTCTCCAGCTCTTGCTTAAGCCGAGCATTTTCCTTTCGAACAGAACTGAGCTCCTGCTTCAAACGATCCACTTTGTTGCGCAACACAGCCTCTATATGACGGTATTCCTCAGGAGTGCGGGAAGGGACCGCCACACCATCTATCTCTGACGAAGATGAACGTGCGTTATCACGCTCAGCTGATATGGATTCCTTGAAGTTATTGTACAGGTACTGCCTGCTAACCCCGGCGAGTGCAGCAATGTCTTTAAATGTAATGGCCTCATTACGTTCCTTCAAAGTCGCAATAGCTTCCTCTACGGCACGGCGCTTCCGCAAACTGCGTTCTTCTCTGGCCTTCGCTAGGCCTTCAGTGGCTTTGCCGCTCATTCGACAAACTCCAGTTTTATCTGTTTGACTTTCTGCTCAGCACCTTTGTAAATGCCGTCTTCTTCTATAGCTGAAACAATTTTTCCTAAAGAGTTGTAGACTTCTTTGTTCTTTCTGAGGCGTCGACCTGTGATTTCTGACATCCTTGTTTTTCCTGACTCTGCAAGCTCTTTGGATTCTTCTTGCTGCTCTTGAATGAGAGCGTCAATGGCAATTTTTTCAGATTTGAAGAACTCTACATCCTTCGCATCAGCCCTAAAATGTTTACATGTATAGCATGCGTTAGCGTGCTCACACCAATCTCCAATTTGAGCGGGCATTGAGCAGGCACCACCGCAGACACGTGTGGCTGCTAGTTGCTCTTTTCTTACAAGAAGCTCACCAATTTTGTCATCAACACTCCCATGGATAGTAAAGAATCTACCGCTACCTTTCTCAAGGAGAGCTTTTTTCTTCAATTCAAGCCTGTTGTTTACATAAACCGTCGCCATATCAGGACTGGTATGGCCAAGCTCCATCATGATATTAAGAATATCATGGCCGTTTTGTGCTAAAGATGTGCCCATCGTATGGCGAAGAGGATGCCAAGAAAAGGTGAGGGGGTTGCCTTCATCATCTCTCACTTGTTGACTTACAACTTTTTTCTTTATCTCACTCGCAGTCCAGTGTTGAGACACAAAACTTTCCCGAGTTCCCGTGACGTAAGGAAAAAGGTACTTTGTTGGGCTGCCATGCTTCTGGACTATAGCCTTCCGCTGATCTTCAATAGATTTTATTAAGGCTGCGTGAGACTTGTCGCTTTTGGAAAGCGGTTTTCTGTTCCACTTTCTGACTTTATTCTGCCAGAAGTGGAGGATCATAAAGTTATTATCATCCGGATCATCTTTAAGGCAATCAAAGAGCACTGAATGGCCATCCTCAGCGCGCATGCCCGTGGCAAGAATTAGTGTAAATATTTGAGGGACAGGGGAGGGGGCATCTTTGACAGCCATCTGAAGCTCGTCAATGATGCGCTGTGAGTAGGAGCGTCCCACACCTTCGTTCGTATATCCTATTCGACCCAACCCTTCTTTATAGTGAGTCTTCTTGATTTTCTTGGCTGCTCTTTTGGATACTGACAAAGAAGGCCATTTATCAGAGAACTCCCTTGATGCCGTTTGCAGCATCGCCACAGTGTCTGTAAACCAGTTTTTCCCAGATAAGCCTTTCCTATTGCCCCATGCTAAATACTCATTTTCAACCAGATCATCTGATATAAGAGCAGGAGAGGGGGTCTCAAATTTCTCGTGCATGAAATCGCGGAAGTTTATAAACCTCCCCATGTAATTAACAAGCGTACTTGGGGCCAGCTCTCCATGCTGAATCTTGTTTATCACATGAAAGCGTACAGCATCACGCAACCATTCAGGGTAACGGTAAAAATTAAGGTACTTATCTGTGGTACGCTGTGTGTCTTTGAATCTATAGTCATCTTCGCTATAAATGTCGTTAAGGTAGACAATCATCCGTCTATGAAGAGGCTTGAACTGCTCCCTCTGTATTATAATATTTTTGTGGATGTCGCCGGCAACTGTAATTCGGCCCGGAAGATATTCTTTTTCCACGATGCTGTTGTCTCTAACATAGCTCTGCTTGCTTTTCTTTCGCTTCGAGTTATGAGAGTACCTCGAAAAAATATCTAGAAACTCGGCATTATGTTTTCTAGAAAATTTTTCTTCGCTGCCCGAGGTATATCGAGTTTTAAACTCAGGGTGAGATATATCTGCCAGGAAAGAAACTCCAAAGCGACTGGATATTTCTTCCCAATCGGTGTTTAGCCATCTCATTGGCAGGCGTCTGCGCTCTACAGAAGAACGGGAATTGTTGCGTTCATCTGAAAGAAATTTTGCCCAATAGCATTTCAGCTCAAGCTGTGGTGTCAGTGGTAGCCCGGTAAATTCAATAGGGCTGTTAATCCCAACATGCTCATTCGTAAAACTCTTAATTGCTTTTACAAATGCTTCATCCCACACGTCACTAGAAATCAGCTTGCTGTCATAGGCTTCAATTTTTGCCGAGAGCTGCTCTCTATACAGGAGCTGGCTGTCGGCACTTCCCTGAATTACCTTTAGATCCATTTTACGCCTCTATCAGTGATATGCGGTAACTTCCTGAATTCTTCGAGGCGCTTTTCCAGTTTTTCTGGGCCCGTCAGATGAAGTTTTCGTATCTCATGGCTGAACAAATGTTTATAAAAATCCATGGTTGTCTGTGGGCTGGCGTGACCCAGGCGCTCCGCCACTTCGAGTAGTCCATAGCCGTCTACAATGGCTTCACTGGCATGCGTGTGCCTGAAATGATGCCAGGTGAAAGTCACAGCCGTTCGCTTCTTTAAGTAGTTCTTTAGATTCTCAGCATAACTTCGGGAAAGGGCTCGTCCAATGCTGCCTCGCTGAATATTACAAAATACATATTCGGTGCCCGCTTCAAAAGCGTCTTGATACTCATCGCTTGTGATGAAGTCTTCATACATATCGAGCAGGTAGTCCATGACCGGAATGGCACGAACACGTTGTCCTTTAGCCCTAGCACCATTCTCATTGTCGTCCCTAGGGATGATCCATATGATCTTATCTTCGAGGTCAATGTCTGTGTGACGGAGCCCCAGAGCCTCGCCAATGCGCATCCCTGTGTTGTAGAGCAATGTCACCAGAAAAGCATCTCTCAGCCTATGGCAAGCTTTGATTAGTAATAGGACGCTTTCTGGAGACAGGCGCTTTTCAGTGACCTGTTTCTGGATCTTCCCGATGTCACCGCGTAGGTAACGATCTTTCTGCTTGGTTGTGCGCCGGCTGTTGATGTGCTCAAGGAAGGGCTTATAGCTGTTGAGGCCCTGATGATGCTGTGACTGCGTTCCTCGGATGTGCTCGAATGGATCTCGGCCCTGGAGATAGCGATAGAAGGATTTGGTCGCCAAATGCAGCTGGTTTTTCAGCGATGGTGAAAGCTTCTGGAGAGAACGTGCATCAAAGGTTACGAGGTTTTCTGGCGGTGGCTCGTCTTTAGCGCTTAAAGCGTAGGGAAGCCACTGAAGGAAATGATCGTAATCGCTTACCGAAATGTCATAGATCGATTTGCCGATGGCGTTGAGGTAGCTACCTAAACGAGCCATGTGGCGTGCGTAGGCGACGATCGTGTTTGGTGAGAGGTTGGTTTCCTCAAGGTGGACGATCCAGTCACGCAGAGGGTCGACGGTGCCACCATCATGATCGAGCACGGTCCACGAGACCGCTGTGTCGCTGTAACGAATTTTGACGAGCCTCATGAGCATCACCATCCATGGAATGCTCCATATTTGACATGGTGAGCATATGAGTCAACCCGAAGGAGCTGATCTAAGCTCTGACACCTTAAGTGGACACAATTGACATAGACACCCTTGGTGTTCGTATTAACATAATATATATTATGCGAAATGTGTGTCGTGGCGGCTTGATGCCCTTGTGTCGTTATCGCGACACCCTGGCAGCCTGTCATGATGCCAAGTGTCGTCCAGCCTTCACGCTTCCGCCATGGGAACGCGCGTCGCGGTGCCGGAGAATGTCATGATCGACACGCCGGTACCCGGAACCCCTGCCGGGATTCCGGGCGCACGGCCCTGCGGTCGATGATGTCAGGCCGTCTCGGCGTCCAGCCGCTGGCTGGGTGCAGTGCGCTCGAGCCGGATCGCGATGAACTTCGAGGTCGGCGTGAAAGTCTGCTCGCCGTAGCTGTCGAGCGGCACCAGCGGGTTGGTTTCCGGATAGTAGGCAGCGGCCTGCCCGTCCGGCATGTCATAGGCCACCAGCTGAAAATCGCTGACCCGACGCTCGCGGCCGTCGTCCCACAGCGACACCAGGTCCACCCGGTCACCGGGTGCGAAGCCGAGTCGCCGGATCTCCGTCTCGCTGGCGAACACCACCTCGCGTAGCCCGAAGACGCCGCGGTAGCGATCGTCCAGTCCGTAGAGCGTGGTGTTGTACTGATCATGTGAGCGCAGCGTCTGCAGGATCAGGTCCGGCGTCTCGCCGCGGGCCAGCACCCCGGCGTTGACCAGCGCCTCGGGCAGCGCGTGGGACCGGAACCGGGCCTTGCCGCTGTCCGTGTGCCACACGCGCTCCGCGGCGGGATTGCCCAGATGGAAACCGCCGGGCTGGTCCAGCCGTGCATTGAAGTCCTCGAAGCCGGGAATGGTGTCCGCGATCAGTTCGCGGATGCGGCCATAGTCGGCGATCAGCGACATCCAGTCCACGGGATGATCGCCCAGTGTCGCCCGGGCGATGCCCGCGATGATCGCGGGCTCCGAGCGCAAATGTGCAGATCGCGGTGTCAGCTGGCCGTGGGAAATGTGCACCATGCTGAAGGTATCCTCGACGGTGACGCCCTGGGGGCCCTCGGCCTGCATGTCGATCTCGGTGCGGCCGAGGCACGGCAGGATCAGGGCGTCCTGGCCGGTCACCAGGTGCGAGCGGTTCAGCTTGGTGGCGATGTGCACGGTCAGCTCGCAGTGTCGCAGTGCGGCGTGGGTGCGCTCGGTATCCGGCGTGGCCTGGGCGAAATTGCCGCCCAGGCCGAGAAAGACCTTCGACCGCCCTTCTTCCATCGCCTGTATCGCCTGCACCGTGTTGTGGCCGTGGTCGCGCGGCACCTCGAACCGGAAACGCTCCTTCAGGGCATCGAGCAGCGCCGCCGGCGGCTTCTCGCCGATGCCCATGGTGCGATCGCCCTGCACGTTGCTGTGGCCGCGCACCGGCGACAGCCCCGCTCCCGGCTTGCCGACATTGCCGCGCAGCAGCTGAAGATTGACGATTTCCTGCACCGTGGCCACCGAATGGCGGTGCTGGGTGATGCCCATTGCCCAGCACATCACCACCCGTTCGGCGCGGCGATACATCCGGGCGGCCCGCTCGATGTCGTCCAGCGAGAGCCCCGACTGCGCGCGGATATGCGTCCAGGGCGTGGCATCCACGGCGGCCAGGTAGTCGTTCAGGCCGTCGGTGTGTTCCTCGAGGAAGGCGTGATCGAACACCGGCGGCTCTCCGGCCGCCAGCGCTTCGCGCTCCCAGCCCAGCAGATACTTCGCGATGCCGCGCATCAGTGCCATGTCGCCACCGAGGGCCGGCCGGAAATAGGCGGTGCTGGTGGGTTCGGCGCCGTTGCCGAGCATTTCCAGCGGTTTCTGGGGATGCTGGAAACGCTCGAGGCCACGCTCCTTGAGCGGATTGATGCAGATGACCTGGGCGCCGCGCTGCACCGCTTCGCGCAGCGGCTCCAGCATGCGCGGATGATTGGTGCCGGGATTCTGGCCGATGACGAAGATCGCATCGGCGTGCTCGAGATCGTCGAACACCACCGTGCCCTTGCCGACGCCGAGGCTGTCGGTCATGCCGATGCCGCTGGCTTCGTGGCACATGTTCGAGCAGTCGGGAAAGTTGTTGGTGCCGAAGGCGCGGACGAACAGCTGATAGAGATAGGCGGCCTCGTTGCTGGCCCGTCCGGAGGTGTAGAACTCGGCCTGATGCGGCGACTCGAGGCGATTGAGATGCTGGGCGATCAGCGCGAACGCTTCCTCCCAGGGGATCTCGACGTAGCGATCGCTGTCGGCGTCATAGCGCATGGGATGCGACAAGCGTCCCTGGTATTCCAGCCAGTAGTCGCTCTGCCTGAGCAGGTCAGAGACGCGGTGTTCGGCAAAGAAGGCCGGGCCGACGGTGCGTCCGGTGGACTCCCAGTTGACCGCCTTGGCGCCGTTCTCGCAGAACTTCACCAAACCGTTCTCGGGCGCCTCGCCCCAGGCGCAGCCCGGGCAATCGAAGCCGTGATCCTGGTTGGTCTTGAGCATGGCACGGATGTTCTTGACCGCATTGTCGCTGCCCAGCCAGCTCCTGGTCACGCTTTTCAATGCGCCCCAGCCACCCGCCGCCCTCGAATACTCCCTGATAGGATCGTCCTGGCTCATCGTCTCTTCTTCCCCAACTAATGAGCTACCTAACATATTCCTCTTGTCGCGCCGCATCCAATCGAAACTCGTGAAGAATTCATATGGTTTGTCTATCGATTGCGTCCTACAAGGTCGGATTGTATAGATGGGTTCAATGAAATGACGCGACGACCCGATGGTGTCGCGCCCTTCCGCCCGCGATGACCGACAGGATCCGACATGGACATCAAGCAGCTGAAGTTTCTCCTCGCCCTGGCCGAGACGCATCATTTCGGCAAGGCCGCCGAGCGTTGCCACGTGACGCAGCCGACGCTGTCCATGCGCCTGCGCGCCCTGGAGGAGGAACTGGATCTGGTGCTGGTCAACCGCGGCCATCGGTTCGAGGGGCTCACCGAGGCCGGCGAGCGTATCCTCGCCTGGGCCCGTTCCCTGCTATCGGCCCACGACGGGTTGCAGTCGGAGGCGGCCAACTGCCGAGGTCAGCTGGTGGGCACGTTGCGCCTGGGCATGGTACCGCTGGCGGCCATCGACCCCATGCAGCTCATCCAGCCGCTGAATCGCGCCTTTCCGGAGCTGCGCTTCGCCCTGCAGTCGCAGAGCTCGGAGCGCATCATCGACGACCTCAATCGCAACCAGCTGGATATCGGGCTGTGCTATCTCGAGCCGCTGGACGCGACCGATTTCGACGTCATTCGCCTCGGTGCCACCGACATGGGGCTGCTGCACGATACCCGCTACTTCACCTTCGAGGAGACGACGACGCTCGACTGGTCACGTCTCGACGGTCTGCCCCTGGGACTGCTGACCAAGGGAATGCACTATCGTCACTCCATCGGCGTCAGTTTCCGCCGCCACGGCCTGGATCCGTCCCCGGTGCTGGAGAGCGACTCCACCTTCCAGCTCGTACAGGCCGTCGGCGCCGGACTCTGCTGCGCGATCATGCCCTTGAACAGCGGCATCGAGGCGCTCAGCGAGCACCTGCGCATGATCCCCATCGCCGAGGCCAGCACCCAGGCGCCGATGGGGCTGCTGATGCGTCGCACCGAGCCCCGCTCCGCCCTCGCCGAGCAGTGCTTCGCCGAGATTCGCACGCTGTTTCCGGAATCTGATGATATGCCGACAGCCTGATGCCAGATCTGACCGGCTCGGATGGCACCCACGCCACCGCTCCGCTATATTATTGTACAAATTCGATTCAAGGATTCTGCAATGTATAGAAAGCTGTTGGGCCGGGGCCCGGTCGTCTGGCTGGCGATGGCGCTGATGCTCGTCGGCTGTGCCGGTGCCGATGTGGCGCGCTATGCGGGGACCACGCCGCGGCTCGATATCGCCGACTACTTCGAGGGGCAGACACGAGCCTGGGGCATGGTGCAGGACTACAGCGGCGAGGTGCAGCGCCGCTTCACCGTGGACATCGACGGCAGCGTCGAGGGCGATACCCTGACCCTGGATGAGCGTTTCGCCTATGCCGACGGCGAGACCGATCGCCGCGTCTGGACCTTCGAGCGTCGCGACGGTGGCCGCTGGGAGGGGCGCGCCAATGATGTCGAGGGCGTTGTGGTCGCCCGCCAGGTCGGCCATGTCTTTCATATGAGCTATCCGCTCGAGGTGACGGTCGACGGACGCGATCTCACCTTCCAGATGGACGACTGGATGTACCTGCAGCCCGACGGTCGGCTGATTAATCGTACGTCCATGAAGAAGTTCGGCTTCACGCTGGCGGAGATCACCATCGTCTTCGATCGCGACGCCCCGCGCTAGCCGATGTCGAGTGGCGTCCGCTCACCGGTACTCGCCTCTTGCCGAAACGACACGGCCCCGACTCCTGGTGGAGTCGGGGCCGTTGTCGTCATGGCCTGGGCGGCTGATGATCAGTCGTCGGCCGGGGCGTAGGAGCCATCCTCGCGGTGCACCTCGTTGCCGGTCAGGCCCGGGGTGAACACGCAGGCCAGGTGCATGGTCTTGGTGGCCCGCAGCAGGTGCTCGTCGTGCTGATCGAGGATATAGATGTCGCCCGGCTTGATCGGCCAGATCTTGCCGTCGGCCAGGGTCTCGACCTCGCCCTCGCCCTCGATGCAGTACACCGCCTCGAAGTGGTGCTTGTAGTGGATATGGGTCTCGGTGCCCTCGAAGATCCGGGTGATATGGAAGGAGCAGTTGCCGCCGTCATCGGCCAGCGACAGACGGGTGCTGTCCCAGTTGCCGTTCTCGGCGGTGACCAGGCGGTCGGTCTGGCGGGCTTCCTCGAGATTGCGAACGATCATTGGCGCTCTCCATGGGGTGTCTGGTGTGACGGGCGGTCGGGCCTGATCCCGTTCGATCGAGGCCGCCGCCGATGACCGCCCGCCTCGTCGTCAACGAGGCGGGCCAGGGGAATCGATCAGCTCAGGGCCTGGCGGGCGCTGGCCTCGAGAATGTCCAGGGCCTCGATCAGGTCCTCGTCGGGAATGGTCAGCGGGCACAGGCACTTGACCACTTCGCCGTCCTGGCCGCTGGTCTCGATGATCAGGCCGTTCTCGAAGGCCTGGCCGGTGATCTTGTCGGCGATCGCACCGCTGCCCACGTCGATGCCACGCATCAGGCCGCGGCCACGTTCGCTGGCCTCGATGCCGCGCTCGTCGGTGAGCCAGGCGGCGATCTTCTGGAAGCGCTCCTCGACGATGCGGCCCTTGCGCTGCACGTCACGCTCGAAGACGTCATCGCTCCAGTACTGGCGCAGCGTCGCGGCGGCGGTGGTGAAGGCCAGGTTGAAGCCGCGGAAGGTGCCGTTGTACTGGCCCGGCTTCCACTTGTCGAGCTCGGGGCGCATCAGCACGTGGGCGAACGGCAGGCCGAAGCCGGACAGCGACTTGGAGTTGGTGACGATGTCCGGCACCACGTCGGCATGTTCGAAGCTGAAGAACTTGCCGGTGCGACCGCAGCCGGCCTGGATGTCGTCGACGATCAGCAGGATGTCGTGGGCGCGGCAGATGCCTTCGAGACGCTTGAGCCAGTCGAGGCCGGCCACGTTGATGCCGCCCTCGCCCTGCACGGTCTCGACGATCACGCCGGCCGGCACGTCCAGGCCGCCGGACTTGTCGCCGAGCAGCTTCTCGAAATAGTCCAGGGTGTCGGTGGCTTCGCCCATGTAGCCGTCGTACGGCAGGAAGGATGCCCCCTGGGTCGGGACGCCGCCGGTGGCCTCGCGGAACTTGCGGTTACCGGTGGTGGCCAGCGCCCCCATAGTCACGCCGTGGAAGCCATTGGTGAAGGTTACGATGTTGTGACGGCCCTTGGCCACGCGGGCCAGACGGATGGCCGCCTCGACGGCGTTGGTGCCGGTCGGCCCCGGAAAGTGGACCTTGTAGTCCAGGCCCCGCGGTTTGAAGATCACTTCCTCGAGGGTCTCGAGGTAGTCGCGCTTGGCGGCGGTCCAGAAGTCCAGGCCGTGAACGATGCCGTCGCTGGCCAGGTAGTCGACCAGGGCCTGCTTGATCTTGGGGTTGTTGTGACCGTAGTTCAGGGTGCCGGCGCCGGCCAGGAAGTCGATGTACTCGCGGCCCGTCTCGTCGGTCAGGCGCGCGTTCTGCGCCTTGGTGAAGACGACCGGGAAGGAGCGTGAATAGGTCCGGACGTCGGATTCCATGCGTTCGAGGGTCTGGGTCTGCATTGCGACCTCCTGTCGGGAAACGGAAAAAGGATGAAGGAAACGATCGGGTGTCGCGGCGCCGGCGGGATGTGCCGGCGCCGCGACGGGAGACATCAGATGTCGGCAGTCTGGAAGGGGCCGATGCGCACGAGGTTCTCGGGGTCGTGCTCACCGCCAAGCTGATCGGTGGAGAAGTATTCGCGGCTGTTGAGCGGCGCCTGCCAGCGGTCGGCCAGTCGGCGGAACAGCCCCCAGGACGCCTGATTGTCCGGGGTGATGGTGGTCTCGAGGTGATGTACCTCGGAAAGCTCCGGGCGGGTCATCACGGCTTCCACCAGACGGCGGGCCAGGCCGGTGCCACGGGCCTTCTCGCCCACGGCGACCTGCCACAGGAAATAGGTGTCAGGGCAGTTGCTCTTCACGTAGCCCGAGACGAAGCCGACGATCTCGCCTTCCTCGTTGGTGGCCACGGCACAGCTGTCGCGGAACTGGGTGGCCAGGAGCAGGTAGGCGTAGGCGGAGTTGACGTCCAGCGGCGGGCAGGACTTGACCAGTTCATAGATCCCCCAGCCGTCGTCCGGGTTCGGCTTGCGGATGAACAACGGGGCGGTCTGATGACCGACGACGGTGTCGGCGATACTGGGCCGGGCAAGCTCGGCGGAGGGAATGAAAGGCTCTGTGGTCGCGTTCATTATCATGTTCGCTTAGCGAATTCGGGAATTATCATAACAGCCACTTATTACTATTTCAAAAGCCATGTTATCCAGGCGGCAGAAAACCATAAACATACATTATGGATTTCGCGGAAACACTGCCATGGCGGGCTTTTCACAGCATAGTCCCGCTTCGTCTCCAGGGCCTTCCGGGCTACCAACGCAAGCGGGCCACCCGGTCAGGGTGGCCCGCTCATGTGGCGATGACGTGACGGCGAGATGTCGCCGTCGGTGGCGTCAGTTCCGGGTCGGCGTGCGCATGGTCACGAATTCCTCGGCGCCGGTGGGATGGATGCCCACGGTCTGGTCGAACTGGGCCTTGGTCAGTCCGGCGCGCACCGCGATGGCGATGCCCTGGATCACCTCGCCGGCCTCGTCGCCCACCATGTGGGCGCCGACTACCACGTCGCTCGCGTCATCGACGATCAGCTTCATCAGGCAGCGCTCGCTGCTGCCGGACAGCGTGTGCTTCATGGGGCGAAAATCGGCGCTGTAGACGCGAATGGCATCGAAACGCTCGCGGGCGGCCTCTTCGGAGAGGCCCACGGTGCCGATGTTGGGATGACAGAACACCGCGGTGGCGATGCGCTCGTAATCCAGCGGTGCCGGCGTGGTGTCGCCGAAGTGGTGCTCGACCAGCTTCATCGCCTCTTCCAGCGCCACCGGGGTCAGCTCGGGGCCGTCGGTCACGTCGCCCAGCGCCAGAATCGACGGTACCGAGGTCTCGAAGCGCTCGTTGATCTTGAGCTTGCCGTCGTCGCTGGTGGCCACGTCGAGCTTGTCCAGCCCCAGGCCCTCGAGGTGCGGGCGACGGCCGGTGGCGGCCAGCACGGCGTCGACTTCCAGGGTCTCGCCGCTGGTCAGGGTGACCTTGAGCCCGCCCTCGACCTTCTCGATGGTCTCGATGTTGGTGCCGAAGTGCAGGTTGACGCCCTTCTTGGCCATCTCGTCGCGGGTGAACTCGCGTACTTCCTGGTCGAAGCCGCGCAGGAACAGGTCGCCACGGTAGATCAGGTGGGTGTCGCTACCCAGGCCGTTGAAGATGCTGGCGAACTCCACGGCGATATAGCCGCCGCCGAGCACCAGAAAGCGTTCCGGAAAACTGTCGAGGTCGAAGACGCGGTTGGAGTCCAGCGTCAGCTCCTTGCCCGGGAAGTCCGGCACCCAGGGCCAGCCGCCCACGGCGACCAGGATCTTCTCGGCGCTGATGGTCTCGCCGCCGACGCTGACGTGATGGGCGTCGACCACGCTGGCGCGGCCGTTGATCAGCCGCACGCCAGCGTTGTCGAGCAGCCGGCCGTAGATGCCGTTGAGGCGCTTGATCTCGCCGATCTTGTTGTCGCGCAGGGTCGCCCAGTCGAAGGTCGGTGCCTCGGGCAGGTTCCAGCCGAAGCCGCCGGCGTCCTCGAAGCTGTCATGGAAATGGGCGGCGTAGGAATACAGCTTCTTGGGCACGCAGCCGACGTTGACGCAGGTGCCGCCCAGGTAGCGATCCTCGGCCACGGCGACGCGGGCTCCGGTGG
Source organism: Halomonas sp. HG01 (assembly GCF_000968715.2). Classification (NCBI taxonomy): domain Bacteria; kingdom Pseudomonadati; phylum Pseudomonadota; class Gammaproteobacteria; order Oceanospirillales; family Halomonadaceae; genus Halomonas; species Halomonas sp. HG01. Next base: position 1,659,699 of record NZ_CP022134.1, read on the forward strand.
CGGCGGCGGTGCGTGCGGCGCGCACGCCGCCGGATCCCGCCCCGATGACGAAGAGGTCGTAGTCGAACTCGGACACAGGCATCTCCTGATAGATGAATGAGAATAAGGGGATGGGCGTGAAGTGGCAGCGATCATACCAGCCGTCGGCAGCCCCCGGGAGGCCCGTCGCCATTGACCGGCGCTATGTCGGTAATAAAAAATGCGAGTGGTCCGCAGCCCCGATCATAAGAGACCCCTTCTCAATGAAAACCGAAATGCAGCAGCTGCTCGAGCGCAACCGCGCCTGGGCGGAGAGCGTCAGCCGGGAAGATCCCGATTTCTTCGCCCGCCTCTCCCAGCAGCAGAATCCCGATTACCTGTGGATCGGCTGCTCGGACTCCCGCGTCCCGGCGAACCAGATCATCGATCTGCCGCCGGGCGAAGTCTTCGTCCATCGCAATGTCGCCAACCTGCTCCATCACAACGACATGAACGCCCTGTCGGTGGTGCAATACGCCGTGGACGTGCTCAAGGTCAAGCACATCATGATCGTCGGCCACTACGGCTGTGGCGGGGTGAAGGCGGCGGTGACCGGCGGCGAGTGCGGCATCGTCGACTACTGGCTGCATTCGGTACGCGAGCTCTACAGCCTGCATCGCCCGGACCTCGAGCGCCTGCCGCTGGGCGAGCAGGTCGATCGCATGTGCGAGCTCAACGTCCGGGCACAGGTCAACAACCTGTGCCGCACCAAGATCCTCCAGCGGGCCTGGCAGCGTGGCCAGCCGCTGGCCGTGCACGGCTGGGTCTACGGCCTGAACGATGGACTCGCCACCGACCTGGACTGCAGCGTGACCGGCCTCGATCAGGTCTCGACCCTGTACCGGATCGACCGCGTGGCGCCCTCCGGCGACGACTGATCCTCTGCCGCCCAGGGCGCCTATTCGCCGGGCGCATGACGCCTCTCGTTATTTCGATTGTCCTGACGCCGCGGAACTCTCTATGTTGAATGCCGGACCGGAACAAACGGTCGTTCGCCTCATTCCGGGGCGCTACGCATAACAATCCATCCGGCATGGAATCCAACATGACAATCAAGAAGACTCTTCTGGCCAGCGCCGTCGGCGCGGCCATGACCGCGGCTGCCATCGCCCCGGCCGCCCAGGCCGAGACCACCCTCAGCATGGCCTACGATGCCGATCCGGTGTCGCTCGACATCCACGAGCAGCTCTCCGGCGGCATCCTGCAGCTCTCGCACATGACCTTCGATCCGCTGGTGCGCTGGAACCAGGACCTCGAGTTCGCGCCGCGCCTGGCCACCGACTGGGAGCAGGTCGACGACACCACCCTGCGCATGACCCTGCGTGAGGGCGTCGAATTCCACAGCGGCAATGCCTTCACCGCCGATGACGTGGTGTGGACCGTGGAGCGTCTCAAGCGCAGCCCCGACTTCAAGGCGATCTTCGCGCCCATCGACTCGGTGACCGCGGTCGACGAGCACACCGTGGAGTTCACCACCGAAAAGCCCTACCCGCTGCTGCTCAACCTGGCGACCTATATCTTCCCGATGGACAGCCAGTTCTACAGCGGTGAAGACGCCGACGGCGATCCCAAGGACGAGATCGTCAAGAACGGCAATTCCTACGCCTCGCGGCATCTCTCCGGCACCGGCCCCTTCGAGGTCACCGAACGCCAGCAGGGCGTGCGCGTGGTGTTCGAGCGCAACGACGACTACTGGGACGAGGAGTCCCCGGGCAACGTCGACGAGATCGTGATGACGCCGATCAGCGAGAACGCCACCCGCGTGGCCGCCCTGCTCTCCGGCGACGTCGATTTCATCGCCCCGGTGCCACCCAACGATCTGGAACGCATCCGCAACGACGACGATACCCAGCTGGTCACCATGTCCGGCACCCGGATCATCCTGTTCCACATGAACCAGGAGCGGGTCGAGGCCTTCCAGGACCCGCGGGTGCGTCAGGCCTTCGCCTACGCCATCAACCAGGAAGGCATCGCCGACCGGCTGATGAAGGGCTTCGCCACCCCGGCGGCCCAGATGTCGCCGCAGGGCTATGCCGGTCACGTGGACGGCCTCGAGCCGCGCTACGACGTCGAACGGGCCAAGGAGCTGATGGCCGAGGCCGGCTATGAAGACGGCTTCGAGATCACCATGATGGCGCCCAACAACCGCTACGTGAACGATGCCAAGATCGCTCAGGCGGTGGCCGCCATGCTGGCGCGCATCAACGTTACGGTGGATCTCAAGACCCTGCCCAAGGCCCAGTACTGGGGCGAGTATGACGATCGCGTGGCCGACATGATGATGATCGGCTGGCACGCCGACACCGAGGACTCGGCCAACCTGCACGAGTACCTCACCGCCTGCCCGGATGCCGACAGCGGGGCCGGTCAGTACAACGCCGGCAACTACTGCAACCCGGAGCTCGACGCCCTGGTCGCCGAGGCCAACCTGGAGGTCGACCTCGAGGCGCGTGCCGAGATGCTGCAGCAGGTCGAGCAGACCCTCCATGACGAGGCCGCCTTCATCCCGCTGCACTGGCAGGATCTGGCGTGGGCGTCCGCCGCCAACGTCAACATCGAGCCGATCGTCAACGTGATGAACTTCCCCTACCTCGGGGACCTGGTCGTCGAGGAGGAGTGATTCCTCCCCTCGCCGGCGGACCGTCGGCGAGGCCTTCCCCATCCTGACCCGGTGGTGCGCTCGGGACGAGCGTGCCACCCCGTATTGCCTACGGGACGCCACTCATGATCGCCTTTCTGATCAAGCGCCTTTTCCATGCGCTGCTGGTGATGTTCGTCATCAGCGTGATCGCCTTCGCCATCCAGGACAATCTGGGCGACCCCATCCAGCAGATGGTCGGCCAGTCGGTCCCGGAGAGCGAGCGCGCGGCACTGCGCGAGGAGCTGGGCCTGAACGACCCCTTCGCGGTCCAGTACCTGCGCTTCGCCGTCAACGCGGTGCAGTTCGACTTCGGCTATTCCTACGTCTTCAACGAGCCGACCACCGACGTCATCCTGCGCCATCTGCCCGCCACTCTGGAGCTGGTGGCCGCGTCCACCTTCCTGATCATCGCCCTGTCGATCCCCATCGGGGTCTACAGCGCCATTCGGCCGCGCGCCTGGCTGTCGCGGTTCTTCATGGGCGTGTCGATCATCGGCATCTCGATCCCGGTGTTCCTGACCGCCATCGTGCTGATCCAGCTGTTCGCCATCGGCGTGTCCTGGTCGCCCTTCCCCGCCGATACCGGCTGGGGCGCCTGGCTCAATGATCTCGTCAGCACCGACGGCGGCATGCCGGCCTACGGGCGCGGGGACCCGGTGCCGGTGTTCGGCACCTGGGAGACCAACTTCGCCTCCCTCGAGGGGCTGACCTACCTGGTGCTGCCCGCCATCTCGCTGGCCTCGATCATGCTGCCGCTGTTCATCCGCCTGATCCGCGCCGAGATGCTCGAGGTGATGCAGTCGGAGTACGTGAAGTTCGCCCGCGCCAAGGGCATCTCGCTGCGCCGCATCTATTTCCTGCACGCGCTGAAGAACACCATGCTGCCGGTGATCACCGTCGGCGGGGTGCAGATCGGCACCCTGGTCGCCTACACCATCCTCACCGAGACGGTGTTCCAGTGGCCCGGCATGGGCCTGATGTTCCTCGACGCCATCGAGCGTTCCGACATTCCGCTGATCGTCACCTACCTGATGATCGTGGGGCTGATCTTCGTGATCACCAATACCCTGGTCGACCTGATCTACGGCCTGGTCAACCCCACCGTCAAGCTGACAGGAAAGCCCGCATGACCACCTCGACTTCATCCGCTGCGAGCTCGTCCACGGCGAGCCGCTGGGAGCGCTTCCGCGACTCCTATCTGCTCTACAGCTTCCTGCGCGATCCGATCGCCCAGGTCAGCCTGGCGGTGTTCATCCTGATGGTAGCCTGCGCCGCTCTGGCGCCCTGGCTGGCGCCGATGAACCCCTACGACCTGGCGCAGATCGACATCCTGGCCTCGGAGCTGCCGCCGTTCTGGGTCGACGGCAGCGATCCGGCCTATACCATGGGCACCGATGCCCAGGGCCGCGACCTGCTCTCGACCATCCTCTATGGCCTCAGGGTCTCGCTGATCATCGGCTTCGGCGCGGTGGCGCTGCAGGCCACCCTCGGCGTGTGCTTCGGCCTGCTGGCCGGCTATCTGGGCGGGCGCGTCGATGCCTTCCTGATGCGCATGGCGGATATCCAGCTATCGTTCTCCACCCTGATGGTGGCGATCGTGGTCGGCGCGCTGTTCAAGGCGATCTTCGGCGGCGCCACCTTCAGCACCTATGCGGTGCCGCTGCTGGTGCTGATCATCGGCCTGGCCGAATGGCCCCAGTACGCGCGCACCGTGCGCGCCTCGGTGCTGGCCGAGAAGGGCAAGGAATATGTCGACGCCGCCCGCGTGATGGGGCTGCCGAGCCGGCGCATCATGTTCCGCCACATCCTGCCCAACACCCTGTCGCCGATCTTCGTCATCTCCACCGTGCAGGTGGCCAATGCCATCATCTCCGAGGCGGCGCTGTCCTTCCTCGGCCTCGGCATGCCCGAGACCCAGCCCTCGCTGGGTTCGCTGATCAAGTCCGGGTTCGACTACATCCAGTCCGGCTCCTGGTGGATCACCCTGATCCCGGGCCTGGTGCTGGTAGTGCTGGTGCTGGTGATCAACCTGCTCGGCGACTGGCTGCGCGACGTCCTCAACCCGCGTCTCTACAAGGGCTGAGGCCATGCTGCATATCGATACGTACTCAATACCCGACGGTCGCCGGCACGACGTGCTCAACCCGCGCCTCTTCATGCTGCACAAGGGCTGAGGCCAAGGAGTTTCCATGTCACTTCTCGAAGTCAACCACCTCGACGTGCGCTTCGCGCTACGCCGCGGCGACGTCCAGGCCCTGCGCGACGTCTGCTTCAGCCTGGATCGCGGCGAGCGCCTGGGGATCGTCGGCGAGTCCGGCGCCGGCAAGTCCGTGGCCGCCTTCAGCCTGCTCAACCTGATCGCCAGGCCCGGCTATATCGCCGGCGGCAGCATCACGTTCGACGGCCAGGAGCTAATCGGCCTGTCCGACCGGGCCCTGCGTCGCATCCGCGGGCATCGCATCTCGATGATCTTCCAGGACCCGATGATGACGCTCAATCCGGTGCTCACCATCGGCGAGCAGATGGTCGAGTGCCTGAAGGCCCACCGGCGCATCTCGACCCGCGATGCCCGGGCGATCTCGCTGCGCAAGCTCGAGCAGGTGCAGATCCCCTCGCCCGAGGCGCGCCTCGACCAGTATCCCCATGAGCTGTCCGGCGGCATGCGTCAGCGCGTGATCATCGCCATCGCGCTGCTGCTCGACCCGGACATCATCATCGCCGACGAGCCGACCACGGCGCTGGACGTGACCATCCAGGCCGAGATCATGGCGCTGCTGCTGGAGCTGTGCGAGGAGCACAACGTCGGCCTGGTGCTGATCACCCACGACCTGGGCGTGGTCAGTCAGGTCACCCAGCGCATGCTGGTGATGTACGCCGGCCGCGTGATCGAGCAGGGCCCGACCCGCGAGATCATTAACGACCCGCAGCACCCCTACACCCAGGGCCTGCTCAACGCCCTGCCGCAGATGGCCACGCCTGGCGAGCGGCTCAACCAGATCCCCGGCAGCATGCCGTCGCTCAGCCACCTGCCGAGCGGCTGTGCCTTTCATCCGCGCTGCGGTTTCGTCAATCGGCCCGACGGCTCGCGTCGCCAGGCCTGCGTCGACGAGGTGCCCGGCTTCGTCGCCTCGGGCAACTGCCAGGCGGCCTGCCACATGGTGGCCGAGATGATCGAACGCGAACGCATTCCGGCCGAGGAGCAAGACTGATGACCACCGCCTCTCTTTCTTCATCCACCGGCTCCACCCCGGGCGCTTCCACGGCGCCGGAAGCGGCCCAGCCGCTGCTGTCGATCCGCGGCCTGGAGAAGCGCTTCTCGCTCTCCGGCGACTTTCTCGAGCAGCTCAAGTTCAAGGGCGGCAAGCTGGTGCGCGAGCAGAAGCATGTGCACGCCATCAACGGCGTCGACCTGGACATCCGGCGCGGCGAGGCGCTGTGCGTGGTCGGCGAGTCCGGCTGCGGCAAGTCCACGGTGGCCCGCACCGTGATGGGTCTGATCACCCCCAGCGCCGGCGAGATCCGCTACGACGGTGAACGCATCGACGACCGCTCCACCAAGGAGCTGCTGCCCTACCGCCGGCGCATGCAGATGATCTTCCAGAATCCCTATGCGTCGCTGAACCCGCGCATGACCATCCAGCAGACGCTGGAGGAGCCGATCCGCCTGCACCACCCCGACTGGTCGCCGGCGAAGGTCCAGGACAAGGTCGCCGAGGTGATGAACGCGGTGGGCATCGCGCCGGACTGGGGCGCCCGCTACGGCCACGAGTTCTCCGGCGGCCAGCGTCAGCGCATCGCCATCGCCCGGGCGCTGGCGGTGGACCCGGAGTTCATCGTCGCCGACGAGCCGATCTCGGCGCTCGACGTCTCGATCCAGGCCCAAGTGCTCAACCTGCTGATGGAGGCCCAGCAAGAGCGCAACCTGACCTACCTGTTCATCACCCACGACCTGGCCGTGGTCGAGCACTTCGGCACCCGGGTGGCGGTGATGTATCTGGGCCGGGTGTGCGAGGTGGCGCCCACGGCGACGCTGTTCGCCACCCCGCGCCATCCCTACACCCAGGCGCTGATGTCGGCGATTCCCCGGCTCGAGGACGACCGCCCGCAGCACATTCGCCTGCAGGGCGAGGTGCCCACGCCGGTGAACCTGCCGTCGGGCTGCGTGTTCCACGGCCGCTGCCCGCATGCCAATGCGCGCTGCCGCGACGAGGTGCCGGCGCTGATCGCCACCGACCAGGGCGGGCAGGTGGCCTGTCATGGGGTCGAGGAAGGCCGGATTTAGAGTGGCTGAACGGGGATGATGCCGGGAGCCAGGCGTAGCGAGGGTCCTACGCCACGGGTGAGGAGCACTGCTCCGAACGGGCTGGCCATGGATGGCCAGCACTGGCCCTGCGAGCGGCGCAGGATGCGAAAGCGCCGCAGGGCGTCGGTAGCGCCCAGGGAAGGGTTCACAGCGCCCTCGCGGTGGTCCGACACTTCGGGGCTGGCTTCCGGCTGTTCCAGCCCAGCCCGCTTGTTTCGGCCACACCTGACCATCTGGTCGAATAACGCTAACCTGAGTAGACTCCCCGTCCCGGTGATCCGGCAACAAGGAATACGATGGAATTACGCTGGCTGGAAGACTTCATCGCCCTGGCGCGCACGCGCCACTTCTCACGGGCGGCGGAGACCCAGAACGTGACCCAGCCGACCTTCTCGCGACGCATCAAGCTGCTCGAGGAGGAGATGGGGGCCACCCTGATCAATCGCCAGACCCTGCCGCTGTCGCTGACGCCGGCCGGCGAGGAGTTCCTGGCGCTGTGCGAGGACGTGACCCGGCGAGTCGACACCGCCAGGGAGCGTCTCGGTCAGCTGGCCGAGGCCGACGCCAGCCGCCTGCGGCTGGCCGCGCCCCAGAGCCTGCTGGCCAACTTCCTGCCGGACTGGCTGGCCGGCTTCGACCCCGCCCCGCCGGTCACGCCTTACCTGCGCGCCACCGGCTGGCTGGCCGACGACTACTTTCGGGCCCTGGAGCGCCAGGAATGCGACCTGGTGCTCTGCTACTGGCCCGCCACGCCAGGCACGCTGCCCCTGGAAACCGAAGGCCTGGAGGCCCGGGTGCTCGGCCGCGAGCGGCTGGTGCCGGTGTCGCTGCCCGACGCCGAGGGCCGCCCGCGCTTCTCGCTTGAGGACACCGGGCGTCGCCCGCTGCCGCTGATCGCCTATCACCCCCGCGGGGTGATCGACCAATGCATCCGTGCGCACCTGCAGTCGCTCGGCCAGATGCCGACCTTCAGCGTGCTCAACGAGAGCATCCAGAGCGGCAATATCCGCGAACTGGTGGGCCTCGGCTACGGGCTCGGCTGGCTGCCGGCCCGCTCGATCCAGGCCGCGCTGTCGTCGGGAACCCTGGTTCCTGCCGGCGGCACGCGCTGGCAGGTGCCGCTGGAGATCCGCCTCTTCCGATATCGCGAGAACCCCCATCCGGCGGTGGACGCCCTGTGGCAGCGCATCCCCGATGCCAGGGCCGACGCCACATGACCCCGGAGCGCCATGACGCGGACTTCCAGGCCCCGCCGGGCCTGGCCAATCGCCATCTCCAGACCCTGCTGCCGAGGCTGCTGCCGGCGCCCTCCCCCGTGCTCAGCTGGGAGACGCTGGCGCTGCCCGACGGGGATGTGGTCGAGCTCTGCTGGATCGCGCCGGGGCCCGCCGACGAAGACGCGCCGCTGTTCGTGCTGTTCCATGGGCTGGAAGGTTCCGTGGATTCGCCCTACTCCCGGCAACTGCTCACGGCCGCCGGCGAGCGGGGCTATCGTGCTCTGCTGATGCATTTCCGCGGCTGCGGGCGGCACCCGAACCGTCGACCGCGGGCCTATCACAGCGGTGATACCGCCGATGCCCACTGGCTGTTGACCCGGTTAGCCCGGCGCTATCCCCGGGCACCGCGCATCGCCTGCGGCGTCTCGCTGGGGGCCAATATGCTGCTCAAGCTGGTGGCCGAAGACGCCCAGCGCGAGTTTCCGGCGCTGCATGGCGCGATTGCCATCGCCCCGCCGGTGGACCTTGCGGCGAGTGCCGACTGCCTGGAGCGGGGTTTCGCCCGGGTCTACCAGCGCCACCTGCTCGGCGCGCTGAAGGCCAAGGTGGCGCCGAGGCTCGACGCCGGCGAGCTGCCGTTGGCGCTGTCGTCCCGGGACCTGAACGGTCTTGGCACCCTGCGGCAATATGACGACGCGGTGACCGCGCCGCTGCACGGCTTCGCCGGTGCTGCCGACTACTATCGCCGCGCCTCGGCCGGTCCGAGGCTGGCCGGCATTCGTCTGCCGACCCTGATCCTTCATGCCGAGGATGACCCTTTCATGCCGTCGCGCCTGTACCAGGATGTCACGCTGGGCCCGGGCATTCGTCTGGAAACATCCCGCCACGGCGGGCATGTGGGCTTCATCGAACGCCGAGGCGGAAGGCTGGCGAGCTGGCTGGCGCGCCGCGTCGGCGCTCAGCTGGATGGCTGGGCCGGCGCGACGCCTTCCATGCGCGAGGCGTTCAGCCGATCGGACAGCTGACGCCGGTGCCCTTGAGGCCGCAGTAGCCGTCGGGCTTCTTGTCGAGGTACTGCTGGTGGTAGTCCTCGGCGTAGTAGAAGGTCTCGAGGGGCTCGATGACGGTGGTGACGGGGCCACGCCCGACCTGAGCCAGTGCCTGTTCGTAGGCGTCACGGCTGTGCTCGGCGACCTCGCGCTGGACCTCGTCGGTGACCAGGATGATCGAGCGGTATTGGGGACCGATATCGTTGCCCTGGCGGTTGCCCTGGGTCGGGTCGTGGGCCTCCCAGAAGTGGCGCAGCAGGGTCGCGAGATCGATCGTCGCGGGGTCGAACACGACGCGTACCACCTCGGCGTGGCCGGTGCGTCCGGTGCAGGTCTCCTCGTAGGTGGGGTTGGGCGTCACGCCGCCGGCATAGCCCACGGCGGTGACGTGCACGCCGGGCAGCTGCCAGAACAGCCGCTCGGCGCCCCAGAAGCAGCCCAGACCAAGCACGATCTCCTGCATGCCCGCCGGCCAGGGCGGTGTCATGGCGTGGCCGCTGACCGTATGGCGGCCCTGTATCTGCAGTGGCGTGTCGCGGCCCTCGGGGGCGTACAGCGGCGAAGTGGTCATCGTGTGGCTCCTTGGTTCGTCTTGCTCGTGTCGCTCATCGCGTCAGCGTCGGGGGATCGCCCGGCAGGCTGAAGGTGTAGATCAGGTCGACCGCCTGATTGGCGCCGGAGACCGCTTCCAGGTAGAGATCGCGCCACAGCTTGTAGCGCAGGCTCAGCTCGGCGATCGGCGAGAAGATCCCGACACCATAGCCGACGCTCAACCGGTCGGTCAGGTTCCCGGTCACGACGACCTGGCTGTCTTCGCCGCTGCCGGACGTGTCCAGGCTCAAGTCATCGATGCCGAAGGCCTCGCCGATCGCACCCACGGCGCCGCCGGCCTGGCCCAGGGTGACGCCGATCAGCGCCGAGGTCAGCGCCCCGTCGGCGCCGCCGCTGTCATCCGGCGCCCGGCCACGCAGCGCGTAGGACAGCGCCCGGGCCTCGTTCATGGCCGGCTCGGAGAAGATCTCCAGGCTCGGGTTGGCCGCAGGCCCGGTGACCCGAAGGCCGGCTACCACGCCATCCTGGGTGTTGTCCGGGTTGCGTACCGCCTCGAAGTCGAGCAGCGGCTGTCCCGGCGGGCCGCTGAAATAGAGGATGCCCTGACGGATGATCAGGTCCTGGCCGAAGGCCCGGAAGCGGCCGTCTTCCAGGTTGACGTTGCCGAACAGCTGCACCGGGCCGTCGGACTGGCGCACCTGCAGGTCGCCGAGCAGCTCGGTTTCCAGCCCGTAGGCCTCGAGGCGCATGTCCGGGCCCAGTACCAGGTCCACCTGAACGTCCAGTGCCATGCCGGCCTGCTGCATGGCCTCGGCGGTGCCGGCGCCCGGCTCACCGCTGGCGGCCTGGCGGTCGGCCGCTTCCGCCTCCTCGCGGGTGAGGATGACCTCGTCGGGGCTCGGCGAGACCGCCGAGGCCGGGACCCGACCAATTTCCAGCCGGGCCCAGGGCACGGCCACCTCGCCGCGGACCTGAAGCCGCTCGGGCGTGGCGCGGATCGCCAGGTCGGGGGCCAGGCGCAGGCGCCCGAAGCCCGGTAGCGCGGCCAGCAGCGGAGCCTCGCGCCCTTCCAGGTCGAGGGCTGCCTGCCAGGCGCCGGCCGAGGGCCAGCTCGCGTCGCCGACGATGTTCAGTCGGCCCTCCTCGCTTTGCAGGTAGCCGTCGATGTCGGCGCTGTCGCCGGCCAGGTCGACGGCCAGCTGGCCGTCGACCACCGACAGCGGCAGGCCGAGGCCTTCGGCACGCAGGCCGTCGAGAGCCAGACGGCCGTCCAGGCGCGGCTGCTCGCGATTCCCGGTGATGTCGATACCGGCGGCGAGCGCGCCTTCCAGGGTCTCCAGGTCGGCGATCAGCGGCCGGTAGGGCGCCAGTCGGACATCGTCGATCTCGAAGCGGCCTTCGAGCCGGCCGGTGCCCAGGGGATCGACGATGCCCAGGTCGAGTTGCATCGCCCCCTGATCGCCGAAGGTCAGCCCCAGGTCCAGGTCAGCGCGGCCCTGGTCGGCATCGAGGGCGAGCGAGAGTCCGGTGCCGGGCACCGACCAGGGCTGGCCATAGGCGTCCTCGCCGTTGATTTCGACGCGGCTGTCGAGGTTGGCGGTGGCCTGCCAGGCGCCGCCGTTCGACCATTCGGCCACCAGATCGCCCTCGGTGGCGCCCTCCACGCCCCACCCCACCGGCATGGCGTCGTTGATCAGGTCCATCGGCAGCTCGCGGATGGCCAGCTCGGCGCGGCCGCTGTCCGGCGAGGCCGACAGCGGTGCCGTCAGGCACAGCCCGCCGCCCTCGGCTCGAATCAGGCAGAACGGCTGGACGTCCACGGCGCTGGCCGTCAGATCGGCGTCGAAGGCCAGCGCCTCGTCGAGGCCGAGGCTGCCGTAGGCGGTGTCGGCGTCCAGCGGCATCAGTCGCCCGCGGTAGCGCTCGCGGGCCTCGTCCAGCGCCCCTTCCAGGGCCAGGTCCAGCGCCGCCAGCGGCCCGTCCGGGTCGCCGTCCACGTCGAGGGTCAGGCGATGCGCCGAGAGCCGGCCATCGAGGGCCAGCGCGATGGTCGGGAAGGCCTGGCCGCCGGCGGCGACGTCGTCGGCGGTCAGGCTCAGGTCGAGGCTGGGGTCGTCCAGGCCGGCCACCTCACCCGCCAGGCGTAGCCGGGCGAGGCGATTGTCGCCGAAGGCCAGCCGGTCGCCGTTCAGGGTCAAGGAGAGCTGAGGTTGCTCGAAGCTGCCGCGGGCCGCGATGTCGCCATCCAGCGCCCCGTCGAGGTCGGGATAGAGGGTGTCCAGGCGCGGCATGTCGATGCGGGCGTCCAGATCCAGGCGACTCGGCGCGACCCGGCCCGAGGCGTCCAGCCGATTCTCGCCCTGGCGCAGACTCAGCGAGGCGATGTCCCAGTTCATGTCGTGATCGCCGGACAGCTGACCCGACAGTGAAAACGGCTGCTGGGCGAGCTCGCCGTCCACGGCAAGCGTCGGCACGCCGAGCCGCCAGCCGTCGGCACTCTGGGAGAAGGCCACCTGTAGCCCACCGTTCAGCCGTCCACTCAGCCCTTCGACGAAGGGCTCGGGGTCGAAGCCGTCGACGTCGAGGCGTGCCGACATCGACAGTGCCTCGGACCAGTCGATCCGCCCTTCGCTGGTCAGCGTGCCTTCCGGCGGCGTCAGGCGCAGCGGCGTCCAGTCGAAGCGCTGCAGGTTGCCCTGACCGTTCAGCGCGAGTTCGGTGCGCGGCAGCGACGGCCCCCGGGCGGCCAGCCCCAGGCTGACCCGATAGTCGTCGAGGGTGCCTTCAGCGTCGAGATCGAGGTGCTCGACCCGCCACGGCTCGGGGGGGCCAGACGCGTCATCGCTCTCGTCATCCTCGTCGCCGGTGGTCGGCATGGCGCCAGGCAGCGGCCACTGCAGCCCGGGGCTGGTCAGCCGGGCGGTGAACGGCCGTGCCGGGTCCAGGGCGTCGAGGTGGGCCGACAGATCGGCTGCCACGGGGCCGGTGGCCGACAGTGCCACGTCCAGGTCGCCGAGATCGCCGGTCAGGGCCAGCTCGAGCCGCTGCCCGGCCAGGGCCGGCAGGCGTTCGGGCAAATAGAAGTCGGCGCCGAGGCTCACGTCGAGGGGGTAATCGTCGCGCAGGGTGACCTCGGCCTCGAGGGTGGCGTCGGCCTCCCGGGAGGTCACCGCCAGCGGGTGCACGGTCACCTGCTGATCGCGGGCCGTGACGCTGAGGTCGAGCCGGTCGATGACGTAGGCCTGGGGCCCCTCGAAGGCGGTGTCTTCCAGGGTCAGACTTGGCACCTCCACTGCCAGTGGCAGGGTGATGTCCGGCAGCCGGAGACGCTCGTCGGCGGGAGCGTCAGTCGACGGCTGCGAATCCCTCACGCCTGCGGCAGCCGGGGCGACGCTGGACGGCAGCGGCGATCGGACCGCTACCGCCGCGTCGATCGCGATGGCCGTGAGCACGTCATCGCGGCTTTCCGCCTCGCTCAGGGCGAGCCGGTTGCCCGGCGAGATCGACGGTGTGAGTCGCAGCCCGACGAGCCGCGTGGGCGACAGGGTCAGGGCATTGCCCTCGGCCTCGGCGCCGCTCTCGAAGTGCTGCCAGCGCAGGCGGGTGCCATCGGCGAGGCGCACCTCGACGTCGTCCAGCAGCAGCTCGCGCAGCGCCATCGGCAGCGGCAGACGGATCGCTCCGGGCGGGCCGCCGGCGCTCTCCTGCTCTTCCGGGGCGGGTTCGTCGGCGGCGTCGCTGGCACCGAGGCGGATGCGGGCGCCGGTCACGCCCAGGCGGTCGATGCACAGCCGGCCGTGGAGCAGGCAATCGTCGGCCCAGGCGAGCTCGAAGTCCTCGACCGCGACGCTGGCCGGACCGGCCGTCAGGCGCAGGCCTTCGATCGTCAGCGTGTCCAGGGGCGCGCCCTCGACGCGCTCGACCTCGAGCAGCCCGAGTCGCTCGGCCTGGGCGAACAGGGCGCTGGTCCCCCAGGGCGACAGGACCAGGCCCAGCAGCAGCATGACCAGGCCGATCAGCCACAGCGGCAGCAGGATCAACAGCCGGACCAGGGCCCAGCTCAGGCGGCGCATTCTCACGATGATGACTCTCGCAGGCTCAGGTGACGGGCCTCGGCCCGATGCGATGGATGCAGGTTCACGATGACGCTTCAGAATTCCGGGCCGATGGCGAAGTGGATGCGGTAGCTATCGTCGCTGTCGAACGGGTGGGCGACGTCGAAGCGGATCGGCCCTACCGGCGAGATCCAGCGCACGCCGAGGCCGGCACTGGTATTCAGCTCCTCGGGCCACCAGTCGGTGAAGGCATCACCGGTGTCGACGAAGCTGGCCAGCCACCAGGCACCGGTCAGGCGGCGCTGGGCTTCGACGCTGCCCACCAGGCGCTGTTCGCCGCCGACCAGTTCGCCGTCGGCATTCTTCGGGGCCAGACTCTCGTAACCGTAGCCGCGCACGCTGCTGTCGCCGCCGGCGAAGAAGCGTAGCGATGGCGGTACGTTGGTGAAGTCGTCGGTGACGATGCTGCCCGCGCCGATGCGACCCACGAAGCGGTAGTCGTCGCCGAGGCTGCGGATCCACTGGGAGTCGGCGTCCATGCGCAGGAACTCCGCGTCGGATCCCCAGGCCTCGCTGGAATACTGCACCGAGATCTGCTGACGATCGCCCCAGCGCGGAAAGGTCGGATTGCGCGAGCGGGTGCGGGTCCAGCGCACCCCGGGATAGACCAGCAGCACCTGATTGCTCTCGTCGGCCTGGGTGAAGTCCTCGTAGGTGGTGCGCAGGTAGACGATCTGCTCCCAGGCGTTGTCGAACTGCCAGCGACGACCGAATTCCACGCTGGCTTCCAGGGTCTCGGTGTCCTCGTTGTCCTTGTTCAGCAGGCCGTACTGCAGGCGATAGCTGTCGCGTCGCGGGTCGTCCAGCGGCATGTCGTAGACGCCGCTGAACTGCTGTTCCGGCCCCGAGAGGTAGAGATCGTGCTTGAGGCTGTGGCCGTAGCGATTGACCCAGGGCTGGTCCCAGGAGAAACGCAGCCGCGGGCCGACGTCGGTGGCGAAGCCCAGACCGACCTCGAACTGGTGGCGGTCGGCGGGGGTGACGCTGACCTCGATGGGCACCTCGGGCACTGCCGGCGCCTCGAGGGTGGCGACCGCGGCCAGCGCCGTCGCGCTGAGGCGAGGTTCGGGGACGGCCGTGGCCGTCAGGCCCTCCACGTCGAGCTCGTTGAGAAAGCCGATGGGGGCCGGCGGCAGGGCCAGCTGGCCGATGCCCGCATCCAGCAGGGGGCGCACGCTGACCGAGCCGAACCATTCGGTCTGACCGAGGCGCTGATTGAAGGTGGCCACATCGGCGGCGAGATAGGGCTTGCCCTCGTGGAACGGCGCCAGGGCCTGAAGGCGCTCGGTCTCGATGTGCTGGCCCTGGAAGTGAACCGGCCCGAAGCGATAGCGCTCGCCGCTGTCCAGGGCCAGCGACAGCCGGGCGCTGTGGGCCCAGGGGCGGATCTCCATGCGCCGCTCGGTGAAGCGCCAGTCGAAGTAGCCACGTTCCAGGGCCAGGCCGGAGAGCTGGCTGCGCAGCGCATCGAACGGCGCGTGAAGCAGCACCTCCCCTTCCTGCTGGGGATAGGCGTCGATGGCGTCTCGGAAGGGAGCGTCCTCGGCGGCGCCACCGGCCAGGTCGAAGTCGAGGCGTTCGATGCGTACCGGCTCGCCGGGATCGACGCGGATCGTCACCTCTTCCGGCGCATCGGGGTCGTCGAAGCGAACCTCGAAGGTCGGCTCGTAATAGCCGTAGACCCTGAGCGACTCGGCGGCGAGCCGGCGTACCTCGGCCTCGAGGCGCTGGGGCGAATAATCGTCGGCATCCAGCCCGTCGAGATAGGTCTCGAGGTTGTCGGCGGGGTCGCCCTCGATGCCCTCGAGGCTGGCGTCGAGGGCATGGGCAGCCCCGGGGGCCGCGAGTCCGATCGACAGCGAGGCGACCGCGAGACGGTTGGCGAGACGCTTGTCCATGATGTCGTGGGTCCCTGGCTGACGTCCTGTCACTGCCGCAGCGCTTCGAGCTGGGCGTTCATCGCCAGCTGTGACTGGCGCAGTTCCCGCAGTTCGGCCTGCAGGTCCGCGAGCCTCGCCTCTAGGGCCTCGGCTCGTTCGCGCTCATCATCGCGCGCCGTGGCCAGGGCTTCAACGTCGTCGGCGAGGTCGGACAGGGTCGCCTCGGACTCGTCGAGACGCGCGACCAGCGCTTGCTGGCGCTCGGCCTCGCCCTGCTGGGTCGTCTCCAGGGCCGCCAGGCGCTCGGTGAGAGCGGCCAGCCCCTCGCGGTTGGCCGTCTCCAGGGCCTTCATGGAGTCGCGCACCGCGGCCAGGGTCTCGGCACGTACCTCGCCGTTCTCGGCCAGGGTGGCGACCCGCCCCTCGAGGGCGGAACGGGCGTCGGCCAGCGGCGCCAGGTGTTCGTCTTGCCAGTCGGCCAGACGCTGTGCGAGACGGTCGTCCAGCGCGTCTCTTAGCGTGTTGTCCAGCCCCTCGAGTTCATCGAGCCGCGCCTGGATCTCCGACAGCAGTTCGCCGCGCCCCTCGGAGGCGTCGAAGCGGGCATGAAGGTTGGAGATATCGCCGTTGAGTCGGGTCAACCGCTGTTCCAGCCGCTGACGCTCCAACCAGCCGGCGTAGGCCAGCCCGGCCAGGGCCGCGACGAGCAGCAGGATCAGCAGCCACAGCGGCCAGACGGTCGCCTTGGGCGGGGCATGTGGCCGGTGGTGCCCGGCCAGGCTGGCATCCGGGTCCGGCACGATCGGGCGTGGCTGCCGGCGGTCTTCCGGGCGCTCTGCCATGATGGTCTCCTTGCGCGTTGCGTGTCGGCGTCCCGCCGGCGATATCGCCGGCACGCGTCCCATGCCCGAGTCCCCTGATCGGAATTGGCGGACCCTGGGGCGGGTGATATGATGCCGTGACCGGACTGGTACAGCACACTGATAGTGTACGGTTTTTTATCGAGGGAGCGAACGGGGCACGGCCGAATCCGGGCCGACATCGACCTTGCACTCCCCCAGCGCACTGGCACACCATGGGTCGCCGTGACCCATGACTAGCAACGAGGAGAAACGATAATGGCATTCGAACTGCCCGCACTGCCGTACGAAAAGAACGCCCTGGAGCCGCACATCTCCGCCGAGACCCTGGAGTACCACTACGGCAAGCACCACCAGGCCTACGTCACCAAGCTCAACGAGCTGACCGACGGCACCGAGAACGCCAACAAGTCCCTGGAAGAGATCATCCAGTCCGCCTCCGGCGGCCTGTTCAACCAGGCGGCTCAGGTCTGGAACCACACCTTCTACTGGCACTGCCTGTCGCCGAACGGCGGCGGTGAGCCGACCGGCGCCCTGGCCGAGGCCATCAACGCCAAGTTCGGTTCCTTCGAGGAATTCAAGAGCGCCTTCAACGCCAAGGCCGTCGGCAACTTCGGTTCCGGCTGGACCTGGCTGATCAAGACCGCCGACGGCGGCGTCGACATCGTCAACACCGACGACGCCGACACCCCGGTCGCCCACGGCCAGACCCCGCTGCTGACCATCGATGTGTGGGAGCACGCCTACTACATCGACTACCGCAACGCGCGTCCGAAGTACCTCGAGAACGTCTGGAACGTGCTGAACTGGGACTTCGTCGCCCAGAACTTCGCCTGATCCCCAGCGGACTCGCGAACGACAACGGCCCCGCCATCAGGCGGGGCCGTTTTGTTTCTACCGCTTATTTAGGGAGTCGGCCTCGATTTACGTCGCGAGCGAAGGCAGGCTGGTTGCCGCCGGAGCGCAGCTACCGGAGTGTAGCCTGCTACATGAGGATTCGATCGGACCGGCGCCCCGGCACCGCCGGCGGCCAGCCTGTCGAGCGCAGCAGCAAATCGAGCCGACTCAGGGATCGGCGCGGCGCCCGATCCCTCGATAGTACAGCCCCATGTCGGCGACGTGGGCCGGGTCGTAGATATTGCGACCGTCGAGCAGCAGCTTGCCGTTCAGCTGCGACGCCAGGCGCGGCCAGTCCGGGTTCCAGTAGGCCTTCCACTCGGTGACCAGCATCAGGGCATCGGCACCGTCGAGTGCCTCGTCCGGGTCGCCGTCGAACAGTGCCAGCAACGGATGGTCGCCGAGCCGTTCGCGCAGCGCCCCGGTGGCGGCGGGATCGTGCAGCCGCACGCGCACGCCCTGGGCCCAGAGGGCGCGCAGCAGCGTCAGCACCGGCGCATGATCGATGCGCGCCGTGCCGGGCTTGAAGGCCGCGCCCCAGATGGCCACGGTCAGGCCTTCCAGCCGGCCGTGGTAGTGGGCCCACAGCTTGCGGAACAGCGTCTCCTTCTTCTGCTCGTTGATGTCGAGCACCTGGTCGAGCAGCGCCGAATGGCGGCCGCTGGCCGACTGCACGTCGGCCAGACGCATCAGGTCGCGGGAAAAGCTCGGGCCGCCGAAGCCGCAGCCGGGATAGAGGTACTCGTAGCCGATGCGGCTGTCCGCGCCCATGCCCTCGCGCACGTCCTCCACGTCCACCCCCAGGGTGTCGGCGAGGCCGGCGATCTCGTTCATGTAGCTGATGCGGGTGGCCAGCATGCCGTTGATCGCCAGCTTGGTCAGCTCGGCGGCCCGGCGTGGCATGCGCTGGAAGACCTCGCGGCGGCGATTGAACGCTCGCAGCAGCTCGCGTACCTGGCGTTCGGCGTCGCGGTCGTCGCAGCCCAGCAGCCAGCGCGACGGCCGGGTGAAGGTCTCCCAGGCGCGGCCTTCCTCGAGCAGGTCGGCCAGCGCCACGGCCCGACGCCCGTTGCCGAGGCCGGCGGCCAGTCGGTCGGTTTCGCCGACCGGGAAGGTCGAATTGTTGACCAGCACCGCGTCTGCGGTCATTCGCGACGACAGTTCGGCCACGGTGGTGCGGCCTTGCTCGCGCTGTGCCGGCGACAGGGCCAGCCACAGCACCTCGAAGTCGTCGCCCTGGAGAGGTTCGCCGACGTCGAGAACCCTGAGATGGCCCTGGGCGCGCCCTTCCTCCAGGCGCGACATCAGCTGCGGCTCGCTGGCCAGCCAGCCGCTCTCGGCGAGCGTCGGCCAGTCGGCGCTGGCGTGGGGCCACCAGGTCACCCGGTGACCGACCGAGGCCAGCGCCGCCGCCGCGGTGGCGGCGGCCAGCTCGCTGCCGTGGACCAGAACGCGCATGGCTTACTCCTCGCCGCTGTAGCGGGTCAGCAGTTCGCGGAAGCCCTCGCCGTAGCGGGCGTGGCGGCGGCCGTAGGCGAGAATCGCCTCGAGGTAGCCGAGCTGGTGGCCGCAGTCGTAGGTGCGACCGCGCATGCGCCAGGCGTCGACGCCGCTCTGCTGGCGCAGCGTCTCGATGGCGTCGGTCAGCTGGATCTCGTTGCCGGCGCCGGGCGGCGTTTCGGCGAGCAGCGGGAAGATGGCGCCGGGCAGCGCATAGCGGCCGATCACGGCCAGGTCGGAGGGCGCCTCCTCGACCTTGGGCTTCTCGATCAGCCCGGCCAGCGCCCCGGCCTCGCCGGCGGCCGGCGGCTCACCCTCGGGGGCGACGATGCCGTACTTGTAGACCAGCTCGTGGGGCACCTCCTCCACCATCAGCTGGCTGCGGCCGGTGGCGTCGAAGGCCTCGATCATGCCGGCCAGGTCGTTGCGCTCGAGGCCGTCGTCATCGACCAGCACGTCCGGCAGCAGCACGGCGAAGGGTTCGTCGTCGCCGATCACCGGGCGCGCACAGAGCACCGCATGGCCCAGGCCCAGCGGTTCGGACTGGCGCACGCTGATGATGTTGACGTCTTCCGGCACGATCGAGCGCAGCTCCTCAAGCAGCTCCTGCTTGCCCTTGGCCTCGAGGCTGGCCTCGAGCTCGAAGTGCTTGTCGAAGTGGTTCTCGATGGCGCTCTTGCTGCCGTGGGTCACCAGCACGATGTCGCGAATGCCGGCCTCGACGGCCTCCTGGACCACGTACTGGATCACCGGGCGGTCGACGATGGTGATCATCTCCTTGGGAATCGCCTTGGAAGCGGGCAGGCAGCGAGTGCCGAAACCGGCAACGGGAAGAACGGCCTTGCGGATCATGGTGCGGTCCTTGTCATGTCGCATGTAGCCCGACGCGGCCGGGCATGGGCCGGGGCGTCGGGAACGAGTAGAATGGCATCATACCGAATCACGCCGAGCTCGCCACAGTGGCAGGCCGGCGACACCTACGGAGAGGACAGATGACGGCAAGCCAGTCGCAAGCGGACAACGTCGACGCGGCGGAGATCGCCAAGTTCGAGGCCCTGGCCCATCGCTGGTGGGATACCGACGGCGAGTTCAAGCCGCTGCACGAGATCAATCCCCTGCGCCTCGACTTCATCGACGCCCGCGCGGGGCTGGCCGGTCATCGGGTGCTCGACGTCGGCTGCGGCGGCGGCATCCTCGCCGAGGCCATGGCCCATCGCGGCGCCGAGGTCACCGGCATCGACCTGGGCGAGGCGCCGCTGGCGGTGGCCCGGCTGCACGCCGAGGAGACCGGCGCGCGCGTCGACTACCGCCAGATCAGCGTCGAGGCCATGGCCGAGGCCCATGCCGGCGAGTTCGACGTGGTCACCTGCCTGGAGATGCTCGAGCACGTGCCTGACCCCGCCTCGGTGATCCGCGCCTGCGCGCGGCTGGTCAAGCCCGGCGGGCAGGTATTCTTCTCGACCATCAACCGCAATCCCAAGGCCTATGCCCTGGCCGTGGTCGGCGCCGAGTACCTGCTGCGCATGCTGCCGCGGGGCACCCACGACTATGCCAAGTTCATCCGCCCCTCGGAGCTCGCCGGCTGGTGCCGCGAGGCCGGCCTGGCGGTCTGCGAGCAGAGCGGCCTGACCTACCAGCCGCTGACCCGCCGCTATCGGCTGTCGGCCACCGATGTATCGGTGAATTACCTGATGCACTGCCGGCGGGAGGCATCGTGAGTCGCGAATGGCCTACACCCGAGGCGCTGCTGTTCGATCTCGACGGCACCCTGGTGGATACCGCCCCGGATCTGGCCCGGGCCACCAACTCCCTGCGTGACCATCACGGGTTGGCGCCCCTGCCCTACCCGACCATCCGCGCCCAGGTCTCCAACGGCGGCAGCGCCCTGGTCACCCTGGCGCTGGGCCTCGAGCGCGAACACGACGGTCACGATGACGCCCGGGCCTTCCTGCTGGCCGCCTACGGCGAGGCGGTGGCCGTGGAGAGCCGGGTCTTTCCGCCGCTGGATCGGCTGCTGGACGCATGGCGCGACGCCGGTCGTCCCTGGGGCATCGTCACCAACAAGCCGCGCGCCTATGCCGCGCCGCTGGTGGAGGCCCTGGGCCTCGAGCCGGGCGCGCTGCTGTGCGCCGATGACCTGCCGGTCAAGAAGCCCGACCCCGCGCCGCTGCTGGAGGCCGCCCGGCGCCTCGGCGTGTCGCCGGGCGACTGCTGGTATCTCGGCGACCACCATCGCGACATGCAGGCCGCACGGGCGGCGGGCATGCCCGCGGTGGCGGTGGGCTACGGCTATATCACCGAGGACGACGACTATCGCCTGTGGCCGGCGGATCGCTGGTTCGAGACCGCCGAGGCGCTGACCGAGGCGCTGCTGCCAGGTCTTCCCAAGCGTTGATGTCCCGACACGGCGACGCCCGCTGGGGCGGCGATATCATGATGGCCTAAAAAAAGCAGGCCTCCCTGGCGGGAGGCCTGCTGGTCTTATCGCTGACGCCGTTGCGTCGGCGTCAGGTTCGGGGCGGCTGGGCGTCGAACGCCTCGCCGCTGTGGCCGCGGCTGTCGGGCCCCATCAGCCACAGATAGGTGGGCATGATGTCCTCCGGCGTGCGCAGCGTGCCCGGGTCCTCCGCCGGATAGGCGGACTGGCGCATGGCGGTACGCGTGGCGCCGGGGTTCAGGGTGTTGATGCGTAGCGTGCCGAGGTGCTCCACCTCGTCGGCCAGCACTTCCATGAACCCCTCGGTGGCGAACTTCGACACCGCATAGGCTCCCCAGTAGGCGCGGCCGCGACGGCCCACCGAGGACGAGGTGAAGATGACCGAGGCGTCCGCCGACGCTTCCAGCAGCGGCAGCAGCGCCTGGGTCATCCAGATCGGCCCGTTGATGTTGACCTGCATCACCTGCTCCCACAGCGCCGGATCGTACTGGGCGAAGGGGGTGATGTCGCCCAGCAGGCCGGCGTTGTGCAGGATGCCGTCCAGGCGTCCGAACTCCTTGTCCAGGGCCGCGGCCATGTCGTGGTAGTCCTTGAGCGTCGCCCCCTCGAAGTTGAGCGGGAAGATCGCCGGCTGCGGCAGTCCCTCGGACTCGATGGCGTCGTACACCGCTTCCAGCTTGGCGATCGTCCGCCCCAGCAGGACCACCGTGGCGCCGTGGCGGGCATAGGCGAGCGCCGCGGCGCGGCCGATGCCGTCGCCCGCGCCGGTGACGAGGATCACCCGGCCGTCGAGTAGCCCCTGCGGCGCTTCGTAGTCGATCTTGCAGACCGTCATGATGTCCCTCCGGGGCTAGTTGCCCGACTGCCGCTGGAAGTCGGCCGCCAGGTTGGCGGCGCTGCTGTCGGGGTACGCCTGCTGTACCCGCTCGAGCAGCGCCTGGCCGGCTTCCGGATCCCCCTGGCGGGCCTTGAGCAGGCCCAGCTTGTAGAGGGTGTCGGGTACCTTGTTGCTGTCGGGGAAGTCGTCGAGCACGCGTTGGAAGGCCGCGTCGGCGGCGTCGAGATCACCGCCGGCCGAATGCAGCTCACCGAGCCAGTAGTAGGCGTTGGCGGTGAGGGTACTGCTCGGATGTTTGTCGACGAAGGACTCGAAGGCCCGCGTCGCGGCATCGAACTCCCGGGCCTGCACCTTGGCGAAGGCCGCCTGGTAGTCGGCCCGGGCGCCGGCATCGCTGCCGCTGGCTGACTGACCAGAGCTCGATTGGCCCGATGCCTCCGCCCCACCGCTGTCGGCCACCTGCTCGGCCGCGGCGGCACCGGCCCCGCCCGCCGCGCTGGCGGCGTTCGCGGACAGGCGCTCGTCCAGATCCATGTACTGCTGGCGGGTCTGACGCTTGAGGCGGTCGAGCTGGTAGCGCAGCTCCTCGACCTGGCCACGCAGCTGGCGAAGCTGCTCCTGGTTGCGCTGCAGCTCGTTGAACAGCTCCAGATTGCCGCCCGCCGGTTCGCGGGCGGCGGTTTGGTCGTAGAAGCTGCCTGAGCCGGAGCGGGCGGTGAGATCCTCCACCACCGGCTGCTGAGCCAGCGCCGGGGCGGCCAGCAGGCTCAAGGCGCCGGCGGCGGTCCAGATTCTGAGACGCGGTCTCATCGCTTTCTCCCTTCGCTATGGTGGTGCCGTGCGTGGCGCGGGGCTCAGTAGGCGAAGACCACCCGGCGGTTCTGGGCGTAGGCTTCCTCGTTGCTGCCGCGGGCCGCCGGACGCTCCTCGCCGTAGCTGACGACCTCGACCTGGGACGGCGAGACGCCCTGCACGCTCAGGAAGCGCTTGACGGCGTCGGCGCGGCGCTCACCGAGGGCCAGGTTGTACTCGCGGGTGCCGCGCTCGTCGGTATGGCCCTGCAGCACCACGCTGGCGTTGCCGTTGTTTTGCAGGAAGCGGGCGTGGGACTGGAGTACCGACTGGAACTCGGGGCGGATGGTGTCGCTGTCGTAGGCGAAGTAGATGGTGCGGACTTCGGGAATCCGCGAGCCGGCCATCTGACCGGCGCCCTCGCCGAGGCCGCTGCCGCTGACCTGGCCGGTGCCGGCGGTGCCGGTCCCCACGCCACCGGCACCGGTGCCGGCGGTGCCGTCCATGGTCCCTTCCTGGGTGCCACCGGTGCTGGAGCAGCCGGCCATGACGGCCATCGACATGGCGGCGATCAGAGTGCGGGCATAAGGCTTGAATTGCATCGTTCGACTCCTTTCCTTGCGGGATACATTCAGTTCAGAAACGGGGACCAGGCGGGCTCACGCACGTCGCCCTGGGCCGCGGGAAGACGGAACGAGGCCCGGCCGTCCGCGGAAACGCCCCCCAGCACACCATTACCGCCCTGCTGGGTGGCGAAGATTACCATGGTGCCGTTGGGCGCGACACTGGGGGACTCGGCCTGGCGGGAGTCGCCGAGCTCGACCAGGCGGCCGCTCTCCAGATCCTGCTTGGCCACCCGGTAGCCGTTGCTGCCGCGGTGGATCAGGAAGATGGATTCACCGTCAGGGGCGAAGCGCGCCCGAGCGTTGTAGTTGCCGGTGAAGGTGATGCGCTCCGGCGAGCCGCCAAGCGACTGACGATAGATCTGCGGGCCGCCGCTGCGGTCCGAGGTGTAGATCAGGCTGTTGCCGTCCGGCGACCAGGCCGGCTCGGTCTCGATGCTCTGGCTGTTGGTGACGCGTTGCAGATTCTGCGAGGCGACGTCCATGACGTAGATCTCCGGCTGCCCGTCGCGGGACAGCGCCATCGCCAGCCGACGGCCGTCCGGCGACCAGGTCGGGGCGCTGTTGAGACCCTCGAAGGAGGTCAGGCGTGCCCGACGGCCGCTGGCCACTTCCTGCACGTAGATGCCGGGCCGGCCGGACTCGAACGACACGTAGGCCAGCTTGCCGCCATCCGGTGACCAGGCCGGCGACATGATCGGCTCGTCCGAGCTCAGCACCTGCTGGCTGTTGCGACCGTCGGCGTCGGCGACGTAGAGCTGATAGGCGGTGTCGTCGCCGACGCCCTGGGAGGTGACGTAGGCGATGCGCGTGGAGAAGGCGCCGCGAATGCCGGTGATCTCCTCGAAGATCTTGTCGCTGATGCGGTGGGCGGCGGCGCGCATCTGATCCTGACCGGCGGTGATCACCTCGCCCAGCATCCGCGATTCGCCGCTGACGTTCATCAGCTCGTACTGGATCTCGACGCCGCCGCCGGTGCGGCTGACGCGGCCGACCACCAGATAACGGGTATCCAGCGCCTGCCAGTCGCCGAAGCTGACGTCGTCGCCGCGGGTCGGCCTGGCGAACATCGCCTCGCGCTCCAGGGGCGCGAAGTAGCCGCTGCGCTCCAGGTCGTCGGAGATGATCCGCGCCACGTCCTGGGGCAGGTTCTCGCCCTCGGCGAACGGCACCACGGCGATCGGCGTGGCCTGCTCGTTGCCCTGGGTGATGTCGATGGTCAGGTCGGCCTGGGCCAGCGACGTGCACAGCAACAGCACGGCCGCCAGCCAGGTGGTGATCAAGGCTCTCATCAGCGTATGTCCCCCGGTCGGAATCTGAGATTGAACTCACGGTACTGGCGCTGCACCGAAGCGGGCAGCTCGCGCAGCTCGGCGAAGGGCGCGGCGGTTTCCACCGCGCTCAGCGCCGAACGGTCGAAGGCACTGTTGCCACTGCTACGACCGATGTTGGCGGCGAATAGCTCCCCGGAGGGCCCCAGGCGAACCGATATCTCGGCCGTGGCGCCGTCGGGGACGTTGGGCGGAATCGACCAGGCCTGCTCCACCGCCTGGCGCACCAGGTTGATGAAGCCGTTGGCCGCTTCCTCTGCCTGCTTGGCGTTGGCCACGGCCTCGGATTCGCCGGCGATGGCCTGGTCGAGGCTGTTCTGGGCGGCCTCGGCGGCGCGCTTGGCGGCGGCCTCACGCTCGCGCTGTTCCTCGGCTTCACGCTGGCGACGGGCCTCTTCCTCGGCCTGGCGCTGGCGTTCGGCTTCCGCCTCGCGCCGTCGCTGCTCCTCGGCTTCACGCTGACGGCGGGCCTCCTCCTCGGCCTGACGCTGGCGTTCGGCCTCCGCCTCGCGCTGGCGCTGTTCCTCGGCTTCGCGCTGACGGCGGGCCTCTTCCTCGGCTTGACGCTGGCGTTCGGCTTCCGCCTCGCGCTGCCGCTGTTCCTCGGCTTCGCGTCGTTGGCGCGCGGCCTCCTGCTGACGCTCCCGCTCGGCCGCCTGCTCCGCGGCTTCGCGCTCGCGGCGCTCTGCTTCGGCGGCGGCCTGTTCGGCGGCCTCACGGGCTTGCTCGCGCTCGGCGGCCTGGGCCGCCTCCTGTGCCTGGCGCTGGGCTTCTTGCGCCTGCCGCTCCGCTTCGGCGGCGGCCTGACGTTCCGCCTCCGCCCGTTCGGCGGCTTCGGCCTCCCGTCGCTGCTGCTCCGTCCTGGCCTCGGCCCGGGCCTGCTGCTGCGCCTGCTGGGCCTGATCGGTGGCGGTCTCGGCGCGCACCAGGGTGGCGTTGACGATGGCCTGGTTGGGCGGCTCCTGCTCGGCGCTCGGGAAGCGGATCACGCTGACGACCAGCAGCCCCAGGTGCAGCCCGACGGCGAGGATCAGCGGCAATCCGTAGCCGACATGGCGATGTTGTTTAGCCATGCGTCCTCCTCAGGCGTCCCCGGGCGGGGGCTCGGAGATCAGCCCGACGTTGGCCACGCCCGAGGTCTGCAGGGTGCTCATCAGGGTGACGATCTGGCCGTAGGCCACGTTGCGGTCGCCGCGGACCAGGACGCGGGTGCCCGGCTCGCGCTCGAGCAGGATACCGACCCGCTGGCCGAGCTCGTCGAGGTCGACGGCGGTCTCGTCACCGCTCAGGCTGACGTAGATCTGGCCCTCGCTGTCCACCGAGACGACGATCGGGTCGCGATCCTCGCTGTCCTCGATCGGCTCGGAGGTCACCTGGGGCAGGTCCACCTTGACGCCCTGGGTCAGCATCGGCGCGGTGATCATGAAGATCACCAGCAGCACCAGCATCACGTCGATGAAGGGGACGACGTTGATCTCGTTCATCGGCTTGCGCCGGCCCATGCGGTTGAAGGGTCCGTGCATGGCGTGCCCTCCTTAGCCGGCGGCGGATTCGCCGCGACCCTGCAGGTTGCGGTGCAGGATGGAATGGAACTCCTCGGCGAAGTCCTCGTACTTGCCCAGCAGGCGGCTGGATTCCGCCGACAGCCGGTTGTAGAAGATCACCGCGGGGATGGCCGCGAACAGGCCCATGGCGGTGGCGATCAGCGCCTCGGCGATCCACGGCGCCACGGTGCCGAGCGTGGCCTGCTGGGCCATGGACAGCGACTGGAAGGAGCCCATGATGCCCCACACGGTGCCGAACAGCCCGATGTAGGGGCTGGACGAGGCCACGGTGGCCAGGAACACCAGGTGCAGGTTGAGGCGGTCCTCCTCGCGGGACCAGGCCACGCGCATGCTGCGCTGCACGCCGTCGAGGATGGCCTGGGGACTCTGGGTCTTCGGCATCAGGCGATTGAACTCGCGGAAGCCGGCGCGAAAGATGTGCTCGGCGCCCAGGGTCTCCTGCTCGGCGGGCGTCTCGCGATACAGCTCGTTGAGGTCGACCCCGGACCAGAAGCGGTCCTCGAATTCACGGTGGGCCTTGCGCGCGCGGCGCATCACGAAGGTGCGCTGGAAGATCACCACCCAGGACAGCAGCGAACCCAGCAGCAGCAGCAGCATCACCGCCTGGACCACGCCGCTGGCGTTCATGATCAGGTGGGGAATGGACATGGCGTCGTTCACGGGAATCCTCGTCTCGTCGAAGTCAGTCTTGGGAAGGCGTCGGCGCCGGGGCGCGGTCGTCCGGAGCCAGGCCGAAGTGCTGCCAGGCCTGGCGGGTCACCACCCGGCCGCGGGCGGTGCGCATCATCAGCCCCTGCTGGATCAGGTAGGGCTCGATGACGTCCTCGATGGTGTCGCGCTCCTCACCGATGGCCGCGGCCAGGGAGTCGACGCCCACCGGGCCGCCGTCGAACTTCTCGATCATCGCCAGCAGCAGCCGGCGGTCCATGTGGTCCAGGCCGTGGTGGTCGACGTGGAGCATGTTCAGGGCCTGGTCGGCGATCTCGGCGTCGATGCGTCCGCCGCCGCGTACCTCGGCGTAGTCGCGCACGCGGCGCAGCAGGCGGTTGGCGATGCGCGGGGTGCCGCGGGAGCGGCGCGCCACTTCCCGGGCGCCGGCGTCGTCGGTGGTCACGCCCAGCAGCCGCGCTGAACGGGCGACGATCTCGCTGAGCTCGTCGATGGAGTAGAACTCCAGGCGCTGGACGATGCCGAAGCGGTCGCGCAGCGGCGAGGTCAGCAGGCCTGTCCGGGTGGTGGCGCCGACCAGGGTGAACGGTGGCAGGTCGAGCTTGATCGAGCGCGCGGCCGGCCCCTCGCCGATCACGATGTCGAGCTGGAAATCCTCCATGGCGGGATAGAGGATCTCTTCCACCACCGCCGACAGGCGATGGATCTCGTCGATGAACAGCACGTCGCCGGGCTGAAGGTTGGTGAGCATGGCGGCGAGATCGCCGGCCCGCTCGAGCACCGGCCCGGAGGTCGACTTCAGGCCGACGCCCATCTCGGTGGCGATGATGTTGGCGAGCGTGGTCTTGCCGAGCCCCGGTGGGCCGAACACCAGGGTGTGGTCGAGGCTCTCGTCGCGGCCGCGGGCGGCGTGGATGAAGATCTCCAGCTGCTCGCGAACCCTCGGCTGGCCGATGTAGTCGCCGAGCTGCTTGGGGCGGATGGCGTGATCGAGGTGGCCCTCGCCCTCGCGATCCTCGGCGGCGATCAGGCGGTCAGTCTCCAGCATGGGTGTCCTCCGCCGGCATCGTGATGAAAGGCTGCGTATCGTGCATGGTCATCAACCGGCCATGCGACGCGCGAGCGCCGCCTTGATGATCGCCTCGGTGCTGCCCTCTTCCTCGAGGCCGGCGAGCATGCGCGCGGCCTCGGCCGGCTTGTAGCCGAGGCTGACCAGCGCCGCCTCGGCCTCGGCCAGCGGGTCCTGGCGCGGTTCGGCGGCGGCGCCGGGCGACGGTGCCACGCCGGCGGCGGGCGCTTCGGCCTCCCAGTGCGGGAAGCGGTCGCGCATCTCGACGATCAGCCGCTCGGCGGTCTTCTTGCCGACGCCGGGCAGGCGTGTCAGCGACTTGACGTCGTCGTCCATCACGCAGCGGATGAAGGCGTCCTCGTCCATGCCGGAGAGGATGGCCAGGGCCAGCTTGGGGCCGACGCCGTTGACCTTGATCAGGGCACGGAACAGCGCCCGCTCCTGCTCGCGGGCAAAGCCGTAGAGCAGGTGGGCGTCGTCGCGTACGGTGAGATGGGTATGCAGCACCACGTCCTCGCCGACCCCGGGCAATGCCACCAGGGTGGTCATGGAGGCCTCCAGCTCGTAGCCGACCCCGGCCACGTCCAACAGCAGCCAGGGCGGCTGCTTGTCGATCAGGGTGCCTCGCAAGCGTCCGATCATGATATGTCACTGTCCTTGATGATGAATCCGCAGCGCGTCGCGCTCACTATACTGGTCCCCCCCGGGCCATGCCAGCCCGCGGAACGCTGTTCGACAACCGACTCGGCGTCGCCGTCAGGCGACATCACTCGGGGCGAAAGTCGCGCCAGGACGCGCTCTTGCCGCGGCCTCGCCCGCCTCCACCATAGCTGCCCCGACGGATCAGCCCGAGCCGGGCATAGGCATGCGTCAGGGCGATGGCCAGGGCGTCGGCGGCATCGGCCTGGGGCGTGCCGGAGAGCCCCAGGATGGCGGTCACCATGTGCTGCACCTGGGCCTTGTCGGCGGCCCCGCCGCCGGTGACTGCCTGCTTGATCTGGCGCGGGCCGTACTCGCTGACCGGCAGGCCGTGATTGGCCGCGCAGACGATGGCGGTGCCCCGCGCCTGGCCGAGCTTGAGCGCCGAGTCGGCGTTCTTCGACATGAACACCTGCTCGATGGCGAACTCGCCGGGCCCGTGCAGGCCGATCACCTCGCTGACCCCGGCGTAGACCTGGGCCAGGCGCTGAGCGAGATCGTCGCCGCGGGTGCGGATGCAGCCGCTGGTCACGTACTTCGGCTTGGGCTCGGTCACGTCCAGCACGCCGTAGCCGGTGATCCGGGATCCCGGATCGATGCCCAGGATCAGCATGTCGGGCCCTTCATCTCGCGGGGGCTAGTCATCATGCAGTGCTTCCAGAATGTCATGGGCGCACGGTCGAGAGCGCGCGGGTGTACGGCTTCAATCATGCAACGCTTCCAGAATGTCATCCGAGAAGTCGGCATTGGTGTAAACATTCTGCACATCGTCCAGGTCCTCGAGCCGGTCGACCAGCCCGACGATGCGCCGGCCGAGTTCGACGTCGTCGATGCGAGTGTAAGTGTCGGGATACAGCCCCACGTCGCTGGCCTCGGGCGTGATGCCCGCCTCCAACAGGGCGTCCTTGACCGCACCGAAGGTGTCCGGCGTGGTGACGATCTCCAGGCGACCGTCCTCGAGGGTCTCGATGTCCTCGGGCTCGGCGGACAGGGTCGCTTCCATGGCCGTCTCCTCGTCGACGCCTGGCGGCAGCGTCAGCCTCCCCTGCTTGTGGAACATGAAGGCCACCGAGCCGGAGGTGCCGAGGTTGCCGCCGTGCTTGCCGAAGGCGTGTCGCACCTCGGAGACAGTTCGATTGCGGTTATCGGTCATGGCCTCGACCATCACCGCCACGCCTTCGGGGCCGTAGCCCTCGTAGACGACCTCCTCCATGGCGTCGCCGTCGGTGTTGCCGGCGCCGCGATCCACCGCCCGCTGCACGGTGTCCTTGGGCATGTTGCTGCCGAGCGCCTTGTCCATGGCCGCGCGCAGGCGCGGGTTGTCCTCGGGATCGCCGCCGCCCTGCCGCGCGGCCACGGTCAGCTCGCGAATCAGCTTGTTGAAGATCTTGCCGCGCTTGGCGTCCTGAGCCGCCTTGCGATGCTTGATATTGGACCATTTGCTATGGCCGGCCATATTCCCTCCTTCGTGTCTCGTCGGTGAATCGGGAAGCCACTGCGGGTTCACCGTTAACGGCCGCTCGAGGTCAAGCCGTGGCGAGGACGCTGTGAACCCGTCCCTGGGCGCTTTCTTTGACCATCCATGGTCAAAAAAACCTCGCCCCGACTCGCCCTCGGCTGGCACGGTGCCGTCGTTTCTCTGGGGCAGAAACGACACCGGCGCCACAAGGGGCGCCGGTGCGATCGCGTGAGACGGCCGATTATTCGGCGCCGCCCTCCGCCTTGGCCTTCTGGCGCAGGCGGATGTTGAGCTCCTTGAGCTGCTCGCCGCTGACCTCGCCCGGGGCGTCGGTCATCAGGCAGGCCGCGCTCTGGGTCTTGGGGAAGGCGATCACCTCACGGATGGTGCGGGCACCGCTCATCAGCATCACCAGGCGGTCGAGGCCGAAGGCCAGGCCGCCGTGGGGCGGCGCGCCGTACTGCAGGGCGTCGAGCAGGAAGCCGAACTTCTCGCGGGCCTCTTCCTCGCCGATGCCGAGTAGCTCGAGCACGCTCTGTTGCATGGCCTGGTCGTGGATACGGATCGAGCCGCCACCCAGCTCGGTGCCGTTGAGGACCATGTCATAGGCGCGGGACAGCGCCTCGGCCGGGTTGTTCTTGAGCGTTTCCACGTCGCAGGACGGCGCAGTGAACGGGTGGTGCAGCGCCTGCAGGCGCGCTTCGCCGTCGGCCTCGAACATCGGGAAGTCGACCACCCACAGCGGCGACCACTCGGCGGTGTAGAGCTCGAGGTCCTCGCCCAGCTTGACGCGCAGCGCCCCCAGCGCCTCGTTGACGATGTTGGTCTTGTCCGCGCCGAAGAAGATGATGTCGCCGTCCTCGGCGCCGACGCGATCCAGCAGCTGCTCGACCACGCCTTCCATGAACTTGACGATCGGCGACTGCAGGCCCTCGAGGCCCTTGGCGCGCTCGTTGACCTTGATCCAGGCCAGGCCCCGGGCGCCGTAGATACCGACGAACTTGGTGTACTCGTCGATTTCCTTGCGGGTCAGGGTGGCGCCGCCCTTGACCTTGAGCGCGGCCACGCGGCCGTCATCGGCGTTGGCCGGGCCGGAGAAGACCTTGAAGTCCACGTCCTTCATCAGGTCGTCGACGTCGGTCAGCTCGAGCGGGATACGCAGATCCGGCTTGTCGGAACCGAAGCGCTGCATGGCCTCGGCGTAAGGCATGCGCGGAAATGCCGGCAGCTCGACGTCCAGCACGTCCTTGAACAGGTTGCGCACCATGTTCTCGGTGATCGACATGATGTCCTCTTCCTCGACGAAGGAGGCCTCGAGGTCGATCTGGGTGAACTCGGGCTGGCGGTCGGCGCGCAGGTCCTCGTCGCGGAAGCACTTGGCGATCTGGTAGTAGCGGTCGAAGCCGGAGACCATCAGCAGCTGCTTGAACAGCTGCGGCGACTGCGGCAGCGCGAAGAAGCTGCCGGCGTGGGTGCGACTCGGCACCAGGTAGTCGCGGGCGCCTTCCGGGGTGGCGCGAGTCAGGATCGGCGTCTCGATGTCGAGGAAGCCCTGCCCCTCGAGATAGGCGCGCACGCTGTGGGAGATGCGCGAGCGCAGGCGCAGCTTGTCGATCATCTCCGGACGGCGCAGGTCGATGTAGCGGTGCTTGAGGCGCACTTCCTCGCCGACCTTGCCGTGCTCGTCGAGCTGGAACGGCGGCGTGGCGGCGGTGTTGAGGACCTCCACGTCCTTGGCCAGTACCTCGATCAGGCCGGTGGGCATGTTCGGGTTCTGGGTGCCCTCGGGGCGCAGACGCACGCGGCCGCTGATGCGCAGCACGTATTCGCTGCGGGCGCGGTCGGCATTGGCGAAGGCCTCGGCGGTGTCGGGGTCGACCACGACCTGAGCGATGCCGTCCCGGTCGCGCATGTCGAGGAAGATGACCCCGCCATGGTCACGGCGGCGGTGGACCCAGCCGCACAGGGTGACCGTCTGATCCACCATGGTCTCGTTCAGCTGGCCGCTATAATGGCTGCGCATGTCGTATCCTGTTCTGTTGCGTGAAGTGATGTAGGGAGGCGACGACCGCGGTCAGGCCGCCGACCCGGACGTCTCGCCCCCGCCGGCCAGGTTCTTCTTGCTGCCGGACTTGAAGTCGGTCTCGTACCAGCCGCTGCCCGCCAGGCGAAAGCCCGCCGCGGAGACCAGGCGGTCGAGCTCGGCCTGTTCGCAGGCCGGGCAGTCGGTCAACGGCGCGGCGCTGATCTTCTGCAGCTTTTCCAGGCGGTGGCCGCAGGCCTTGCACTCGTATTCGTAGATGGGCATGGTTCGATATCTCCCGGTAACGACGTCCCAGAGGGCGATGCGGACCGAACGGGCCCGCGACACGTTCTGCGATATAGGGTCGGGCGGCGAAGATTCCAACACTGGCCTGCCCGGAAAGCCCGACATTATAGCCTGCCGTCAGGCCCCAGGCCCAGCCCCGCGGCGACGTCTCTAACGACAAGGAAGACCGCCATGCATGCCGTGATTCTCGACGCCGCCAGTCTGGGCGATGGTATCGATCTGTCGCCGATCCGCGAACGTGTCTCTCGCCTCGACGTTCACGACTTCACTGACCGCGACGAGGCCGTTGCACGGCTCGAGGGCGCCGAGGTCGCCATCGTCAACAAGGTGGTGCTCGATGCCGAGACCCTGGCCGCCCTGCCCCATCTCAGGCTGATCTGCGTGCTGGCCACCGGCACCAACAACATCGCCATGGACGAGGCCGAGCGCCGCGGCATCGAGGTGCGCAACGTCGCCGCCTACGGCACGGCGAGCGTGGCGCAGCACACCCTGATGCAACTGCTGGCCCTGGCCAACCGCCTGCCGCGCTACCAGCGTGACGTGGCCGATGGACGCTGGGGAAAAAGCCCCTTCTTCTGCCTGATGGATCACACCACCCTGCAGCTCGAGGGCAAGCGGCTGGTCATCGTCGGCCAGGGTGAGCTCGGCACTCGGGTCGGCGAACTCGCCGGCGCCTTCGGCATGGAGGTCGTCTTCGCCGCGCGCCCCGGCGCCGAGCAGGATGCCCGCCCGACGCTCGCCGAGCTCGTCCCCACCGCCGATGCCATCAGCCTGCACTGTCCGCTCACCGAAGCCAGCCGCCACCTGGTCGACGCCGACCTGCTGGCCAGGCTCAAGCCCTCGGCGCTGGTGGTCAACTGCGCCCGTGGCGGCATGATCGACGAGATTGCCGCCCTCGACGCCCTGCGCGAAGGCCGGCTCGGCGGGCTCGCCGTCGACGTGCTGCCCGAGGAGCCGCCGCGCGACGGCCATCCTTTAATCGATGCCCTGAGCGAACCGCTCAACCTGATCGTCACGCCCCACAGCGCCTGGATCAGCCCCGAGGCTCGCCAGCGCATCGTCGAGCTCACCGCCGACAATCTGAGTCGCCCCCTTCGGGACTGAAAACCGTTATACCGCCAGGCTTGAGCTTGGTGTTCCAAGATAAGAGATAACGGTATAAATCAGAGATCGGGTCGCAGCCTGGCTTGCGAAGGTCGCTCCGGGCCCCGATACTCTCGCCGGTATCGTTTTCACCCAAGCCCCTCATCCGGACGACGGCATGCTGCACAACTTCGGGTCGATCAATCTCGACCACATCTATCGTGTTCCCCACCTGGTCACGCCCGGCGAAACCCTCACCAGCCACGGCTACCGCGTCGGGCTCGGCGGCAAGGGCGCCAACCAGTCGCTGGCCATGGCCCGTGCCGGCGGTCAGGTGCGCCACTGGGGCCGCCTGGGCCGGCAGGACGCCTGGGCACGCGACCTGCTCGAGGCCTCCGGGGTCGGCGTCGACAGCGTGGAACTGGTGGATGAGCCCAGCGGCCACGCCATCATCCAGGTCGACGACGCGGGCGAGAACGCCATCCTGCTCTTCCCCGGTGCCAATCACGGCTTCACCGAGGCGGCGCTGGACGCCCGTCTGGCCGAGGCCACGCCCGGCGACTGGCTGCTGGCCCAGAACGAATGCATCGCCCTGCCCTACCTGTTCAAGGCAGCGCGCGAGCGCGGGCTGCATATCGCCTTCAACCCGGCGCCGATGACCGCCGACGCCGCCGAGCTGCCGCTGGAGGCCTGCCGGCTGCTGTTCGTCAATCGCAGCGAGGCCGAGATGCTCACCGGCCTGCCCGCCGGCAGTGCCGCCTCGGCCCTGCTCGACGCCCTGGCCCAGCGCCTGCCGGCCACCGAGACCGTGCTGACCCTGGGCGGCGACGGCGCCTGGTACCAGGTCGGCGAGACGCGCCACTTCCAGCCGCCGATGCCGGTCACGCCGGTCGACACCACCGCCGCCGGCGACACCTTCATCGGCTACTATCTGGCGGCACTGCAGGAAGGCGAAGGCCCCGAGGCCTGCCTGGAACGGGCCGCCGCGGCCGCCGCCCTCGGCGTGCAGCGCTCCGGCGCGGCCGAGAGCATTCCCGAGGCCGCCGAGGTGGCTCAGTGGCAACGCCAGACTCAGACCCCGAACACTCCCTGAACCGACCGCCGAGGACGCCATGTCTGAACCGATCATCTTCGATACCGATCCGGGCGTCGACGACGCCCAGGCCATCGCCATCGCCCTGCGCCATCCCGACATCGAGCTGCTGGGCATGACCACCACCTTCGGCAACGTCGACGTGGAGACCGCCACCCACAACGCGCTGCTGCTGTCCGAGCTGGCCGGCCGGCACATCCCGGTGGCCCAGGGCGCGGCGGTGCCGATGGTCAAGCCGCGTCATCCGGCGCCGGCGCATATCCACGGCGCCAACGGCCTCGGCGACATCGAACTGCCGGCGGTGACCGGCCAGGCCGACGCCCGCAGCGCGGCGCAGTTCATCGTCGATACCGTCAACGCCCGCCCCGGCGAGGTGTCGCTGGTGGCCGTGGGGCCGCTCGGCAACCTGGCCGCGGCGCTGCAGATCGACCCGAGCATCACCGAGCGGGTCAAGCGCGTGGTGGTGATGGGCGGCTCGATCAGGGAAGGCGGCAACGTCACCCCGGTGGCCGAGGCCAACATCTTCAACGACCCACACGCCGCCCAGCGGGTGCTGACCGCCGGCTGGCCGCTGACCCTGGTCGGCCTCGACGTCACCCATCGCTGCGTGCTGGCGCCGCAGCACATGGAACGCATCGCCGCCGGCCAAGGCACGCTGGGCGAGGTGCTGGCCGGCAGCTACGCCTTCTACCGCGAGTTCTACCAGGGCGCGCTGGGCATCGACGGCTGCTGCCCGCACGACAGCCTGGCCCTGGCCTGGCTGGTGCGTCCGGAGCTGTTCACCGTCGCCAGCGGCCATCTCAACGTGGCCACCGAAGGCCCGGCGGAGGGGCAGACCCTGTTCGCGTCCGAGGGCCGCGAGTTCATCGCCCCGCGCTGGTCGCAGACGCCGCTGGCCGACGTCTGCCTGGGCGTCGACGGCAGTGCCGTGGTCGACTGGATCACCGAGACCCTCGCCTGATCCGCATCGAAACGTCAGTCATGACGACACCGCCGGCCCCGTGGGCCGGCGGTTTTCGTTGGGGCGCGGTATCCGGCTCTTGGCGCCGTCAGCCGGTAATGAAGTCGTCCGGCGCCTCGCCCTCCGCCAGCGCGATCTCCTCGGTCTCGACGCTCGTGACCTCGGCGTTCGGCGGCCCCTGCCACAGCCAGGCCGCCACGGCCTCGACGTCCTCGCGTGCCCCGCACAGCAGCACCTCCACGCGGCCATCGGCGAGATTGATGGCGTAGCCGGTCACCCCGGACTGCCTCGCGCGCTCCTGGGTGGAGCGGCGATACCAGACGCCCTGGACGCGGCCGCTGACACGCGCCTTGATGGCATGAGCATCCATTCGACGCCTCCTTCGTGAGCGGTTGGCGATGATGATAACCTAATCTACAGGGTGACATCGGCGTTTGCGCGGTCACAAGCCTCGTCGCGCCGTCTCGCTGCCCCGGTTTCCTCATAAGGGAGACGCCTCATGCCGGTCTTCGATCATCCCGATTTCGACCACCATCAGCAGGTCATTCACGGCTGCGACGCGGCCAGCGGCCTGCGCGCCATCATCGCCATCCACGACACCACCCGCGGCCCGGCGCTCGGCGGACTGCGAATCTATCCCTACGCCAGCGAGGCCGACGCCCTCACCGACGTGCTGCGGCTGTCCCGCGGCATGACCTACAAGTCGGCATTGGCCGATCTGCCGCTGGGCGGCGGCAAGGCGGTGATCATCGCCGATCCGCGTCGCGACAAGACACCCGAGCTATTGCTCGCCATGGGCCGACTGATCGACTCGCTGGGCGGGCGCTACATCACCGCCGAGGATTCCGGTTCCGGCGAGGCGGACATGCGCGTCATCGCCGAGGTCACCCCCCACGTGGGCGGGCTCGGCCGCGATGGCAGCTCCGGCGACCCCTCGCCCTGGACCGCGCTCGGCGTCTTCCATGCCATGCAGAGCGCCGTGTATCACGGCCTCGGCCGGGCGGAATCCGAGGATCAGTTCGCCGGGCTGCGGGTCGCCCTCCAGGGCGTCGGCCACGTCGGCACCCACCTGGCCCGTCGGCTCCACGACGCCGGCGCGCGGCTGGTGCTGGCCGACGTCGACCGCGACGCGGTGACCCGGCTGGCCGGGGAGCTGGAGGCCGAGATGGTGGCGCCCGAGGCCATCGTCGATGCCGAGGTGGACGTCTTCGCCCCCTGCGCCATGGGCGCGGCGCTGACGCCGGAGGTGGTGAGGCGCCTCAAGGCGCGGGTGGTGTGCGGGGCGGCCAACAATCAGCTGGCCCACGCGGAGGTGGCGGGCCAGCTGCAGGCCCGCGGCATCCTCTACACGCCCGACTACGTGGCCAATGCCGGCGGCGTGATCGAGATCGCCTGGCAGCGCCGTGACGACGCTCGCCCCGAGGCGGTGATGGCGCATATCGCCGGGATCGGCACGACCCTGGACGAGATCTTCGCCAGGGCCGCGCAGGAGGGCCGCAGCCCGGCCCCGGTCGCCGACGACATGGCCCGGGAGCGGTTCGAGGCCGGCTGAGGCTCAGCGAGGCGAAGTGGGTCGGGAGACCGGGTCGCCATTGGTGCCATCGGCGTCCTTCGCCCTCGCCTCGGCGTGGGAGGACGACCCGCTGGCACGTTCGCCGGCGGGCATGCGATCAGACGTCTCGTGAGGCGTCGCGTCGGCACGGTGGCGGCCGGGCCACCAGCGATGGCCGTTCGTCGCGGGCTCGTCACGGGACTCGTCCTCGACCAGCTCGTGATGCACCAGCACGGCGGTATTGCGCGGGATCACCTTGCCGCCCCGTGCCAGCAGCAGGCTCTTGGTGAAGGCGGCGCCGAACAGCAGGATCAGCGAGCTGTAGTAGACCCACAGCAGCACGACCACCACCGAGCCCGCCGCCCCGTAGGTGGACGCGGTGGCGGTATAGGCCAGGTAGGTGGCGATGGCGCTGCGACCCACAGCGAACAGCAGTGCGGTCACCACGGCCCCCACCAGCACGTCGCGCCAGCTCAGCAGCACGTCCGGCAGCACCCGGAAGATGGTCGCGAACAGGGCGCTGACCAGCGCCAGGGAGATCAGGAACTCGATGCCAGCGGTCAGGGCACCGACGAACGGCATCAGGTCATTGGCCGCGTGCAGCAGCGACCTGACCGCCACGCCCAGCACCAGCGACACCAGCAGGATGAAGCCGATGGCCAGCACCACCGTCATCGACAGGGTGCGCTTCTTCAGCAGCAGCAGCACGCTGTTGGCCTTCGGGTGAGCAGTGACGCCCCACAGGGTATTCAGCGAGTACTGCATCTGGCCGAACACGGTGGTCGCACCGACCAGCATGGCGCCGATGCCCATCAGCGTCGGCCACAGCCCCGAGGCCTCGATGCGCGACTGGGCCACGGCATTCTGGATGGCCTCGGCGGCCCCGGTGCCCATGGTGCCCTCGAGCTGGGCAACGATCTGCCCCTGGGCGGCCTCCTCGCCCAGCACCACGCCGATGACGGTCACCGCGATGATCATGGTCGGTGCCAGCGAGAACAGCGTGTAGAAGGCCAGCGAGCCGGCATAGCTGAAGGCGTTGCGCTCGACCCACAGCTTGACGGCGTCGCGGGTCACGACCCACCAGAAGAGTACGACCTGCTTGATACGGCGCCACATCACGATGTCTCCTTCACAGTCCCTTGCCGCGTCAGCATACCGGAGCCTTCCGGTCGTCACGAGCATTCGCATTGCACGGCTTCATGGGGCTCACCATAATGGGCCTTTTCCCGCCGGAGCCCCGCCATGTGTCCGCCGCCGGACGCCGAGACGTCCTCCCCCGACTTCGATTGCCTGGTCTTCATCGGTCGCTTCCAGCCGCCCCACCTGGGGCATCTGGCGGTGATCCACGAGGCGCTCAAGCGGGCCCGGCAGGTGATCGTGCTGGTGGGCTCCGCCTGGCAGGCCCGCTCGCTGCGCAATCCCTGGCGCTTCGACGAGCGCCGCCGGATGCTCAGGAGCGCCTTCGATGCCGACGACAACGCCCGGCTCGAGATCGTGCCGCTGCTCGATGCGCTCTACAACAACGACGTCTGGGTCCGTGACGTGCAGCGCAAGGTGCGCGACATTGCCTCGCCGAGCCATGCCAGACTGCCGCGTATCGGCCTGATCGGCGCCAGCCGCGGCCAGTCCAGCTACTACCTTTCGCTCTTCCCACAGTGGGAGTCCGTCAGCGTGCCGATGGTCGAGGGCATCTCGGCGAGCCAGATCCGCGAGCGCCTGTTCCGCTCGTCGATCGCCGCGGCCGACTACGCCAGCGCCGGCGCCTCCCACGACCTGCCGCCGGGTGTGGTGGACAGTCTCAAGGGATTCCTCGAGACCGAGGCCTTCGAGCAGCTGGTGGAGGAACAGGGGCTGCTGGAGCAGTACCGTCAGGCCTGGGCCCACGCGCCCTACCCGCCGGTGTTCGTCACCGCCTGCGCGGTGGTGGTGCAGTCGGGGCACGTGCTGCTGGTCAAGCGTACCGCGGCGCCGGGCAAGGGGCTCTATGCCCTCCCCGGCGGCTTCATCAGCCCTCAGGAGCGGCTGCTGGACGCCTGCCTGCGGGAGCTGCGCGAGCGGGTGCGGCTCAAGGTGCCGGAGCCGGTGCTGAAGGGATCGCTACGCGGACAGCGGCTGTTCGACGAGCCGCATCGTAGCTGGCGGGGACGCACCCTGGCGGAAGCCTTCTACTTCGCCCTGCGCCCGGAGCAGCAGCTGCCGCAGCTCAAGCCGGTCAAGGGCGGCGACCACGCCCGCTGGGTGCCGCTGGCCGACCTCGAACCCGATGCGCTGTTCGAGGACCACTTCTTCATCATCCAGAATTTCCTGGGCCTGCCCGCGGACTTCGGTGGCCCGTGATCGGGGTATAGCAGAGCGGACATGGGGTCAGACCCTTCAGTGGCCTTAGGATCTCCGATCCTAAGGCCACTGAAGGGTCTGACCCCGAGACGGCGCCCGATACGATGATCCGAACCGACAGATCAGGCCTGGAGGAAATCCCGCGGCAACTTCATCATCTGCCGCCACAGCTTCTCCACCCCCGGCTTGTGCACCAGAGAGCAGCGATAGAGCCGGATCTCCAGCGGCACGTCGTAGCTCTCGGCGCCAGCCCGCACCAGGCGACCGCTGTTGAGCTCCTCGCGGATGCAGAAGTCGGGAATCCAGGCCATGCCCACCCCCTGCAGCACCATGCCCTTGAGGCCTTCGGCCATGGCGGTCTCGTAGACCACCCGCAGCCGCATCCGCAGCGGGTCGTTCTTGAGCAGCATGCGCACGCTGCGCCCGAGGAAGGCGCCCTGGGTATAGGCCAGGTACGGCACCTCCTGGCGCCCCTCCAGTGGGAAGCGTGGCTTGCCCGACTCGTCCGGCAGGCTCACCGGCACCATCTTGACCTGGCCGATGGAGAACGACGGAAAGACCTCGGCGTCCAGCTGCATGGTGGCATAGGGGTCGTAGTAGGCCAGCATCAGGTCGCAGTTGCCTTCCCTCAGCACGTGGATGGCATCGCCCACGTTCATCGCCACCAGCCGCGTCGGCAGCTCGCCCACGCCCTTCTGCAGGCGAGAGATCCAGGGCGGGAAGAAGCTCAGTGCCAGGGAGTGGGCGGCGACGATGTCGAGCGCCTCGTTGGCCATCGACAGTCCGCGCAGGTGCCCGAGGCTCTCGTTGAGCTGCTCGACCATGTTGCGCGCAGTGACCAGGAACAGCTGGCCCTGGGGCGTGAGATCGACCGGGGTGGTGGAGCGATCGACCAGGGTCACGCCCACGGCCTGCTCCAGGGAGCGGATGCGACGACTGAAGGCCGGCTGCGTGACATGACGCTGGCGGGCCGAGGCGGAAAAGCTGCGGGTATTGGCCAGGGCGACGAAGTCTTCCAGCCACTTGGTCTCGAGGTTCACCACGACTCCCGATCACGGATGCATTAGCGGCCCGGGGGCCAGCCAGGTCGCTAATGTACCCCAGGCGCCCACACGACCCAAGCAAAGGACGCTCACTGCACCGGTGCGAACAGGTAGGCGCCCCGGGACACCAGCTTCTTCCACAGCGGTCGCGAGCGGATCTCCTCCAGCGACACTTCCCGGCAGCCGGCGAAATCCCGCTCCAGCATGGCTTCCACCTCGGCGGCGAAACCACGGTCCGGCACGAAGGCGGTGACCTCGAAATTGAGCCGGAAGGAGCGATTGTCGAGGTTGACCGTGCCCACGCAGGCCGCCGCATCGTCGATCAGGATCACCTTCTGGTGCAA
Organism: Halomonas sp. HG01; assembly: GCF_000968715.2. Classification (NCBI taxonomy): domain Bacteria; kingdom Pseudomonadati; phylum Pseudomonadota; class Gammaproteobacteria; order Oceanospirillales; family Halomonadaceae; genus Halomonas; species Halomonas sp. HG01. The sequence continues at coordinate 1,700,955 of NZ_CP022134.1, forward strand.
AAACCCCGGCTGGTAGCGATAGACCTTGACCCCGGCGCGCAGCATGTCGGGCAGGAAGGAGAAGGCCGACAGGAACACCAGCAGGTGGTCCGGACGTTCCGGCATCATGATGCGCACGTCCACGCCACGCATCGCCGCCAGGCGCAGGGCGTCCTGGACGCTGTGATCCGGTACGAAGTAGGGACTGGTGATCCACAGCCGCTCGTGGGCGCGATGAATGGCGTGCTGCACCAGCAGGCTGGCGGTCTCCTGGGGGTCGGCCGGCCCCGAGGGCACGATGACCACGTTCTGCGACGAGGCCTCGCTCTGTCGCGGCAACCAGTCCAGGCGGATCACCTCACCGGTGGCCCAGTGCCAGTCCTCCCAGAAGGCCTCCTGCAGACCGAGCACGCTGGGGCCAGTGAGCTTGAGATGCGTATCCCGCCAGTGCCCGTGACGGGCATGCCGGCCCAGGTATTCGACGCCGACGTTATGGCCGCCGATCCAACCCTGATAGCCGTCGACCACCACGATCTTGCGGTGGTTGCGGAAGTTGAGCTGGAAGCGATGCCTCAACCCGCGGGAGGAGTGAAAGGCGCTGATTTCGATGCCGGCCTCGCGCAGCGCCTTCAGGTAGCGCTCGGGCAAGGCATGGCTGCCGATCTCGTCATACAGGAAGCGCACCCAGACCCCCCGCTCCGCCGCCGCGCACAGCCGCTCGCGCAGGCGACGCCCCAGGTCATCGTCACGCACGATGAAGAACTGGATCAGGATGTAATCCTCGGCGGCGTCGATGCCGGCGAACAGGCTGTCAAAGGTCGCCTCCCCATCGACCAGCAGTTCGGCGCGATTGCCACTGGTCATCGGCATCATCGCCAGCTTCTCGACCGCCCGCACGTCGGCCTCCCGGGCGCCGGCCAGATAGGGCACGATCCGCTCGCGATAGCCTTCCAGCACTCGACGGAGCACGGTGTCGCGCTCGCCACGCGCGGAGACGTAACCATAGAAGCGCGGTCGACCGAACACCCAGTAGGCCGGCACCGCCAGATAGGGCACGGTGACCAGCGACAGGATCCAGGCGATGGCCCCCTGTGAGGTACGCGCCGACATCAACGCCTGCACCGCCGACAGCATGCCGAGCAGATGGAGGGCGAGGATCAGCATGCCGAGCAGCCATGACGTCATGAGCAGACTCCCTTTCCGTGGGATGAGCGGCCGAAGTGCCCAGCATACGCAAAACGACGACGGCCCCGCCAGTTGGCGGGGCCGTCGATCATCACGCTGGCGTCAGGGATCAGGCGCGCTCGGCGATGATCTCCTTCCACTTGGCCGGACCGGTCTGGTGGACCGACGTGCCCGCGCTGTCCACGGCCACGGTCACCGGCATGTCCTCCACCTCGAACTCGTAGATGGCTTCCATGCCCAAATCCTCGAAGCCGACCACCCGGGCCTGCTTGATGGCCTGGGCCACCAGGTAGGCGGAACCGCCCACCGCCATCAGGTAGACGGCCTGGTTGTCGCGGATCGCCTCGATGGCCGCCTCGCCCCGCTCGGCCTTGCCGACCATGCCCTGCAGGCCGGTCTGTTCGAGCATGGTGCGGGTGAACTTGTCCATGCGCGTCGCGGTCGTCGGGCCTGCCGGGCCGACCACCTCGTCGCCGACCGGATCGACCGGACCGACGTAGTAGATGAAGCGTCCCTTGAGGTCCACCGGCAGGCTCTCGCCCTTGGCCAGCATGTCGACCATGCGCTTGTGGGCGGCGTCGCGGCCGGTCAGCAGATTGCCGTTGAGCAACAGGGTGTCGCCGGGCTGCCAGCTCTGCACCTCTTCCGGGGTGATCGCATCGAGGTTGACGCGCTTGACGTTGTCGCCCGCCTCGCGGGTGATCTCCGGCCAGTCCTCCAGCTTCGGCGCCGGCAGGGCCGCCGGGCCGGTGCCGTCCAGCGTGAAGTGGGCGTGACGGGTGGCCGCGCAGTTGGGGATGATCGCCACCGGCTTGTTGGCCGCGTGGGTCGGGTAGTCCTTGACCTTGATGTCGAGCACCGTGGTCAGGCCACCGAGGCCCTGGGCGCCGATGCCGCTCCGGTTGACCTTGTCGTAGAGCTCGAGGCGCAGCTCCTCGGCGCGATCGGACGCCCCGCGGGCCTGCAGGTCCTGGATGTCGATCGGGTCGAGCAGTGACTCCTTGGCGAGCTCCATGGCCTTCTCGGCGGTACCGCCGATGCCGATGCCGAGCATGCCGGGCGGGCACCAGCCGGCGCCCATCTTGGGCAGCTGCTCGAGCACCCAGTCGACCACGCTATCGGAGGGGTTGAGCATGGCGAACTTGGACTTGGCCTCGCTGCCGCCGCCCTTGGCCGCCACGTGCACCTCGACGGTGTCACCGGGCACCAGCTTGTGGTGGATGATCGCCGGGGTGTTGTCCTTGGTGTTCTGACGCTTGCCGTCCGGGTCGGCCAGCACCGAGGCGCGCAGGATGTTGTCGGGCAGCTTGTAGGCCCGGCGCACGCCCTCGTTGACCATGTCGTCGAGGCTCATGTCGGTCTCGAAGCGCACATTCATGCCGACGTGGACGAAGACGGTGACAATGCCGGTGTCCTGGCAGATCGGCCGGTGGCCGGTGGCACACATCCGCGAGTTGATCAGGATCTGGGCGATGGCGTCCTTGGCCGCGGGGTTCTCCTCGCGCTCGTAGGCCGCCGCCATGGCGTCGATGAAGTCCTTGGGATGGTAGTAGGAGATGTACTGCAGGGCATCGGCGACGCTCTGGATGAGGTCATCCTGGCGGATCACGGTCATGGGCAAGACGCTCCATTGGGTGGGTCGACACGCCCGCTTCTCAAGGCAGATGCCGGACTCAACGCTGATCCGGCAGACGCCTGCGGCCGGAAACCGGTGGCGGGCTCGAACGGGCAGGCATTATATCGCACTTGCCTTCCTGCGGCAGCGCCACCGAGGTTAGCGAGGTAAGGAAAATGCAAGATAACGGTATACGCTTCCCCCGAGAGCCTCGTAAGGCTCAGTCCGGCTGGCAGGACGGGCAGCGATAGAGCCGCCTTGAGGCCACGCTGAGCTTCTCGATCAGCCGCTCGCAGCGATGGCACGGCAGGCCTTCACGCTCGAAGGCGGCGAAGCGCCAGCGTCTGCGGCTACGTCCCTCGCGACGGTCGGCGGCGGCCCAGTCGTCGCGGTTGGTCACCCCGCCGGTCTCGTAGGAGCGCCGCGTCAGCGCCAGCATCTGCTCGGCCAGCTGACGACGCTCATCGTCGCTCAGGTCGACCGGCCGGACCCGATGGGAGAGCGCGGCGAAGAACAGGATCTCCGAGCGCAGGTAGTTGCCGAGCCCCGCGACCAGGGACTGGTCCAGCAGCAGGCCGCCCAGGCGGCGTCCGCGCCAGCGCGGGTCCATCAGCCGCTCGACGATGGTGTCGACCGTCACCTCATGGGTCAGCAGATCGGGACCGAGTCGCGACAGGAAGGGATGCTCGTGCAGGCGCCCTTCTTCCCACAGCGACACGTCAGAGGCGCTGTAGAGGCTCGCCATGCGATCCCCGGCGGTCAGGCGAACGCGCAACGAGCGTTGGGTATCGGGCTCGCGCTCGGCGTCGTGGAGCTTCCACACGCCATAGAGCTGGTTGTGGGAATAGAGCACTCGACCGTCGTCGAAGCGGGTCAGCAGCGCCTTGCCCCAGCTGTCGACCGCCCTCACCTCGCGGCCGATCAGCGAGCCGGCCTGGTCCGCCAGCTCGGGAAACGCGAACCAGGCGTCGTCGAGGCGACGCCCGGCGATGTGATCGTGCAGCGCATCCGCCGCCCGACGGATCTCGGGTCCTTCCGGCATGTTTGCTCCTTGCTAACGCCTTCCATACACACCCGTCACGCCTAGCCGACCGCGAGCTGACGCTCCTTGAGCTCCAGCAGCCGGTCGCGCAGCCGCGCGGCCTCCTCGAATTCGAGGTTCTGGGCGGCCTCTGACATGGCGTCCTCCAGCCGGGTGATTTCCTTCGCCAGCTCGGCCGGTCCCAGATCGTTCGGATCGTAGACCGCCGAACCCTCGGCCACCTTGCGCTCGTTCTTGCGGCCCTTGCCCTTGCGCCCCGGGGCCTCGGCGGCCTCGAGGATGTCGGCCACCGAGCGATGCACCGTCTCCGGCACGATGCCATGCTCCTCATTGTGAGCGATCTGCTTGGCTCGGCGACGCTCGGTCTCGTCCATGGCACGGCGCATGGAATCGGTGATGCGGTCGGCGTAGAGCACCGCCTTGCCGTGTGCGTTGCGCGCCGCCCGGCCGATGGTCTGGATCAGCGAGCGCTCGTTGCGCAAGAAGCCTTCCTTGTCGGCATCGAGGATCGCCACCAGCGACACCTCGGGAATGTCGAGGCCCTCGCGCAGCAGGTTGATGCCCACCAGCACGTCGAACTTGCCGAGGCGCAGGTCGCGAATGATCTCGACCCGTTCCACGGTGTCGATGTCGGAGTGCAGGTAGCGCACCCGCACGTCGTGCTCGTCGAGGTACTCGGTGAGGTCCTCGGCCATGCGCTTGGTCAGGGTGGTGACCAGTACGCGCTCCTCGACCGCGGTGCGCTCGCGGATCTCGGACAGCAGGTCATCGACCTGGGTGGAGGCCGGCCGCACCTCGAGCTCGGGATCGAGCAGCCCGGTGGGGCGCACCACCTGCTCGACCACCTGGCCGGCGTGCTCGGCTTCGTAGGGGCCGGGCGTGGCCGAGACGAAGACCGTCTGAGGGCTGATCCGCTCCCACTCCTCGAACTTCATCGGCCGGTTGTCCAGCGCCGAGGGCAGGCGGAAGCCGTACTCGACCAGGGTCTCCTTGCGCGAGCGGTCGCCCTTGTACATGCCGCCCACCTGGGGAACGCTGACATGGGACTCGTCGATGAACAGCAGCGCGTCGCTGGGCAGATAGTCGAAGAAGGTCGGCGGCGCCTGGCCCGGCTCGCGGCCGGAGAGATAGCGCGAGTAGTTCTCGATACCGTTGCAGTAGCCGAGCTCGAGCATCATCTCGATGTCGTAGAGGGTGCGCTGCTCGAGGCGCTGAGCCTCCACCAGCTTGTCGTGCTGGCGCATGAAGGCCAGCCGCTCCGCGAGCTCCTCCTTGATGCGGTCGATGGCGCCCATGATGGTCTCGCGGGGCGTGACGTAGTGCGACTTCGGGTAAATGGTCATGCGCGGGACCTTGCCGCGCACCTCGCCGGTCAGCGGGTCGAACAGGCTGATGCCGTCGATCTCGTCGTCGAACAGCTCCACGCGCACCGCCTCGTCCTCGGCGTCGGCCGGGAAGATGTCGATCACGTCGCCGCGCACCCGGTAGGTGCCGCGCTTGAAGTCCAGGTCGTTGCGGGTGTACTGCAGCTCCGCCAGGCGGCGCAGGAAGGCCCGCTGGTCGATCAGCTCGCCGCGATTGAAGTGCAGGCGCATCTTCAGGTACTGATCGGGATCGCCGAGGCCGTAGATGGCCGACACCGAGACCACGATCAGGGCGTCGCGACGCTCGAGCAGCGCCTTGGTCGCCGACAGGCGCATCTGCTCGATGTGGTCGTTGATCGAGGCGTCCTTCTCGATGAAGGTGTCCGAGGACGGCACATAGGCCTCGGGCTGGTAGTAGTCGTAGTAGGAGACGAAGTATTCCACGGCGTTGTCGGGGAAGAACGACTTGAACTCGCCGTAGAGCTGGGCCGCCAGCGTCTTGTTGGGCGCCATGACGATGGTCGGCCGCTGCAGGCGCTCGACCACGTTGGCCATGGTGTAGGTCTTGCCCGAACCGGTCACGCCGAGCAGCGTCTGGTGGGCCAGTCCGGCATCCAGCCCGTTGACCAGGCCCTGGATGGCCGAGGGCTGATCGCCGGCGGGCCGGTACTTGGACTCGAGTCGGAATGCCTTGCTCATCGGGTCTCCTGGTCTCAGTGACGGCAGGTCACATGAATCTGGGGCTCAGTCGCGCTGCCGGGTGGTGATCTCCACCGTGGCGGCGGTCATCAGGCGGTGGATCGGGCACTTGTCGCTGATTTCCTCGAGCCGCGCCCGCTGGTCGTCGTCGAGATCGCCGAGGAAAGCCATGACGACCTCCAGACGATAGACGCCGCGGCGCTCCTCGCGTTCATCGCGATTGACCGTCACCTCGACGCCTGCCAGCGGCCATTCCTTGCGCCGTGCGTACATCTGGGCGGTGATCGCCTTGCAGGCGCCCAGCGACAGGTCGAAGTAGTCGTGGGGATCCGGCGCGCTGCCCTCGCCGCCGAAGGCCTCGGGCACGTCGACGAACAGGTCCTCCGCACCCTCGAGCTCGACCCGCTGGCGGAAGACGCGATCGCGCTGACTGGTGACACGGATCGGCGGCTTCATCACGACACCTGGATGCCGAGCCCCAGCTTCTTGACGGCCTGAATCAGCGCCTCGCGACGCGCGCGGCCGTCGACCTCGGCGCCGTGGCGACCGACCTCGACACTCTCGACGCCGTCGAGCATCATCAGGGCGGTGGTGATGCGATTGACCTGATCGGCGTTCTCGACGCCCTTGAAGGTGAGGCTCTGCTGGGCCATGGGCTGGCTCTCCGGTCGGCTGGATGGGAACGGCACGAGTCTAGCATGCCGCCTCGGGGCCCGGCAGCGGTTGCATTGACGCCCCGACGCCCTCATCTCGGGGGAGCAAAGGCCTAAGGAAAGAGACAAGGAAGATCCCACATGAATGATTGGCTCGACCGCCTCGGCGGCCGCCGGAAAGACGACACGCGCCTCGTCTTCGAGACGCCGGACCAGGCACATCTCGCCATGGACGCCACCGTGATGACGCCGCTGGTCCATCTGGGCATCCTCGATGTCAGCGGCGCCGACGCCGAAGGTTTCCTGCAGGGCCAGACCAGCGCCCAGGTATCGCTGGCCGACGGCGCCTTCGCGCCGCTGACCAGCTTCTGCACGCCCAAGGGCCGGATGCTGGCCAACGCCCAGCTGTGGCGCGTGGCCGAGGGCCACTACCGGCTGCTGATGCATCGCAGCCTGGTGCAGGGCCTGCACGACCATCTCAGGAAGTTCGCGCCCTTCTACAAGGCCGAGCTCACGGTCCGCGACGACCTGGCGCTGATCGGACTGATCGGGCGCGAGGCGCCGGCAGTGGCCGAGGCGCGCCTGGACGTGCGGCCACCCACGGCCTGGCATCAGGCCAACGGCGACGACCTTCAGCTGCTCGCCCATCCCGGGCCGCGCCCTCGCCTGCTGGCCTGTCTGCCCGCCGAGCGCGCCGAAGCCATCTGGCAGTCGCTGGCCGATCAGACCACCCCAGTCGACAACGCCGTCTGGCGCCTGCACGACATCCAGGCCGGGATGGCCTGGCTGAACGCCGACCAGGCCGACGCCCATCTGCCGCAGATGCTCAACTGGGAGGCGCTCGGCGGCATCAGCTTCAAGAAGGGCTGCTATACCGGCCAGGAAGTCGTGGCCCGGGCGCACTTCCGCGGTCAGGTGAAGAAGCGCCTGGTGCGCGGCCAGCTCGAGGGCGAGCGACTGCCCGCCGAGGGCAGCGCGGTGGTGGATGCCAACGGCAAGAGCCTCGGTGAGGTGCTGTGCGCCGAGCTCGACGCCTACGGCCAGCCGGAGGTGCTCGCGGTGATGAGCACCAAGGAAGCCCCCGAACCGCTCAGCGTCGACGGCCAGCAGTTCAAGCGCCTGCAGCTGCCCTACCCGCTCGAGCGCCTTGACCCGGAGACGCTAGCCACCAAGGCCTAAATCCGTTTTTCGACAACCAAGCTTGTTGCACACTCGCGCTACTTACCATTCAGAAAATGGAGGCTCTGCCTTCTTCAGCCAAACTCCGACCTCAATACGCCACATCTGCAGCGGACAGACATCCGCTGCTTGGACCAGCTTATTGAGACTGTAGCTCTCCCCCTCCCGGCCGGGAGCCACTCCTGTTTAGATAAGCAACGGCCAGCTAGAAACGAATCTCCGGCACCTCGGCCTCCGGTGCAGCAGATTCAGGAGGTGGTGCATCCAGACGCAGTGCCACCAGTGTCAGACCATGGGCCTCACTGATGCGACCCTCGAGAGTCAGTAGCGATTGACCGGCCGAGACACTTCGCCCGAATACCTCTGGCGGCGCCGCCAGTGGGTCGCCCCAGGCCAAAATCAGCGTCTCAGTCTCAGCGTCTTTCACACGATCGCCTGGTGAGCCGAATCGTGAGACCAGCAGTTCCTCCAGTGCTGCTGTTTGCTCTCCTTCCACAACATTACGCACATAGACATGACGAACCAGGCCGTCTTCGTTGAACTCAGCCTTAGCGCACGCGGCCCCGACCTCTTCGGCCAGCCGGGGGTCTGTGATGACGTGGTAGAGACAGTTTCCCTCCTCAGCGGCGATAGTTTGCTCGTCCGGCCAGGAGATCGCCTCGGAAGAGAAGCGTTCGGTCAAGGCCTGCCGGGCCTGCTCGGCCTCCATGCCCAGGCTTACCCCCACCAGGGCAAGAGATTCACGCTCAGGAGAAGCGTCTAGATCAACGGCCGACACCTCTGTCGGCGCAGCGCCGGGGGGTGGGGCCTGCGCTTCGGCTTCAACGACCTCGGTGCCGTCTTCGCCCGGCAACTCGCCGGCCTGGAAGAGCACACTGTCATCCTTGCGGTCCAGCACCCGCATGGCATGCACGGTCGCCGGCATGGCAGTACTCTCCGATGCCTGTTCGGCACCCGGCGCCGGCGGCGTTCCAAGGCTCGCCAGCACCTCGATCGTGACCTGCCGCTCACGGCCATCCTTGCGCCCATTGAAGCGCTCGAGGAACGTCTCGGCCGTTTTCGACTCCATCGGCAGCCCTGCGTCGATTAAGGGCTCCATGCCATCGAGTGCCAGGCTAAAGGCCTGCGGCACTTCGGAGTCGTCACCGGGTCGGCAGTAACGGTTCAACTGGTAGCTGTGCACCTGGCGATAGAAGCTGATATCGCCACGCCTCGAGGTAAAGGGGAAACGCTCGGCGTCCATGTCATACTGGCCAAGCACTTCGTTGGGGAACGCCACCCGCACGTACCGGCGGCCCGTCGTCTCCACTGCCTCCGCGAGTTGAGTGCGGAACTCCTGCTGTAGCCGAGCCATGGTAATGGGATTGCCCTCGGCGTCGCGCACGCGATTGCACGCCTCCACGCGCATGTAGGCGTCGACATAGTCGCTGCGCTCGGCCAGGGCGGGACGACCGCGCACCAGATGCAGAAACAGCGCCCGGTAGTCAAGCTCGGCGTAGTCCTCCCAGAGTGAGGACGCAGGCCGGGCCGCGTTGACCTGCTCGAGGGTGACCTCCTTGAGCAGCTCTCCGCTCACGGCGTCGAAGACGCGGCCGCGCAGTAGCTCCATGCGGGCGCCCTGAATCTTGCCGTAGGCGCGCTCGAACCCCACGAGGCGCAGCTCGAGCTGGATCGAGACCTGACGTTCAGGGTTGGCCTTGACCAGCTGTTCTGCCGGGCCGGCCGCCTTCGGCACCGCGGCCAGCAGCCCTTCATCGCGGATCTCGACACTGTTGAACCGGGGCAGATCGGGACCATCTCTGGTAACGCAATCGGGAATGCGCGCCCGATCAGTAACGCTGAAGCGAAACCGCTCCGTTGCATCATCGGGGCGGCCGCTGGAAAGGCGTATGCGCAAGCCGAACGCGCCGCGCTCGGTGTCGTATTCCTGCAGCTCGCCCTCGCTGGTAGCGTGGAAGCGATTATGGACAGAAGCCTCCGCCAGTTTGCTCGCGGCGCGCTGCGGCGCCGCCTCCAGCAGGCGCTGGCGCTCGAATTCGGCGTTGGCCTTGCCACGCAGGTTGGCCTCAGGAATGCAGCCCCGTTCACCGTCCCAGTAGGCGTATCGCGCCGCGGTGCGTGGGTCATCGAGCAGCGCCGGTGACTCATGCAGGGCCGAGACCAGCAGAGCGCTACCCGTCAGATCGGCCCCCTGTAGGCTGTCGGCAACCACGGGCGCGTCGTCGCCGGCGGACTGCGGTTCGGGCAGGGTCAGGGCGTCGGCCCCCAACACGGCCAGCTGGCGGGAATACTGGGGATTGCCTGGCGTTCTCACCTCGGCCTTCAGCGGGCGCAGCTGCACCAGGCTATGGCCCTGGGTCGCGCGGGTCACCCCTTCGACGCGGCCGGTGACGATCACCGAAATGTTCGGAAAGTCCGAGGCGTAGAGCTCCTCGGCGGCACCTGACGGCATGGCGAGCCGGCCGCCCAGCAGCGCGGCCACGCCGGCCGCTTCGAGCGCCTGCTCGCCGGCCGGCAGGGTAACTCGGAACGCGGAGGGAAACGCCTTCTGGTCGTGCAGCCGCAAGCCTTCCTGGCGCGCCACGCTCTGGCAGAAATCCCCCGGCCGAATCTGGCCCTCGATGGAGCCGTGCGGCAGGATGGGAAAGCTCTGGCGCTCGAAGTCATAGTCCGCCAGCCGCAGGCGAGCCGTGAAGGCGATCCGCGCGCCCGGCATGGCCTCTCCTCCGCCAAGCTCGGCGCGCATGGCCGCTAGGCGCCGGCGCGCGGCGTCCTTGACCTCACGCAGCTCGAAGGGGTTCAGGTTGCCTCGCCAGCCCTGCGCGCGGCACTCGTAGCCGGCGAAATAGGGCAGAAAGGCCGGATCGTCAACGGCCTCGGGATGTGCGCGAATATAGTGCCGCAGCAGGGCCGGGTAGGCCTCCTCGCCGTTGAGCGGCGCGCTCTCGACGCCGGCTATCGTGGCCGCCGAGCCGCCCTGCACCGCGCTGCCCCCCGCGGTGGCACCCCGCATATGCGCCAGCGCGATCGCCGGCTGGCCCGTCTGCGGGAGGCCGTTGGCGGCCTGATAGGCGCGGATCGCCCGGGTAGTTCTCCGGCCCATCAGCCCATCGACCGGGCCGGGCCGGTAGCCGAGCTGGCTCAAGCGACGCTGGAGCTCGGCTATCTGCGCACGACTTAATGGCTCGGTGAGCGCAAGCGGTTGAGCCGCCTGCTGAGCGACCGTATCGGACGTCGCGCTTGCCCGCAGTCTACCGTTAGCAAGATGCGTCCAGCGTCCTACAATCTGGCCATTGGCTACCCCCGTGAGCTGCAGCTGCTGGAGGTTGGGGCACTCGAGGCCTAGGATCTGGCGAACGCCACCGGCTAGGCGCTGTAGTTGTCGGGTATCCTCGGTCAGCGCCTCTGCTCGAGTAGCCTGTACACGCACCGCCACCGTCTGGCCGCACCAGTCAGGCTCGCTGACGACGGCCCTTAGCTCGCCCATGCGGGCGACGCTGCGCTCGGCAGCCCGGGCATCGGACGGCGCAAGGCCGAGCAGCGCCAGCACGACCGCAGCGAAGGGAAACAGGGTGACCCCCATCATCATGACACCTCCACTGCGAGCTCAGGCTTCCTCGATCACATAGCCATCCGGTCCCTCGCAGATCCGGATGCGATCTTCGGCCACGGAACCGTCCGGCTCGGTGACCCGGGTAGTGTTGACGCTACAGGTACGCTCCGCCTGCACCAGCATGACCTCCCCCTCTCCGCCGGTAACCGGGGGACTCTGCGGCTGCTGAGGCGCAGGCGTCAGCAGCCGGGTGGCCACGAAACCATCTGCAGCCCCCTCCTCGGCGATCAGATACCAATCGCGGCCCTCCACCTTGCCCACCACATGTACGCTCTGACCGGCGGCAAGCGAGCCGACGCTGCGGTACTCGGTGCTCGGGCCACCGCGTACGTTACTGCTGGCGGTGGCACGATAACTGGAGCCGATCAGGTCGATGGGCGGCATCTCATCGACGCGATCGCGCTTGACGCTGACCGGTACCTCGCGGCGCTGGGTGGAACGCTGAGTGACCTTGGTCTGACCTCTGGCACCGGTTTCGGGGTCTTCCCAGGATTGGGGCTGCCCGGTCTCTAAGGCTCGCTGGTTGGCATCCACCATCTCCTGCTGGCCAGAGCGACTCAGGTGTCGGGCAATCTCGCGCCCGATCAAGGCCCCCGCAATGGTACCGACCCCTGTGGCTACAAGGCGACCGCTTCCACCTCCGACCTGCGAGCCCACAAGCGCCCCGGCACTTCCTCCAATCAGGGTGCCGAGCGTGTCGGGGTTCATCTCGCCCATCGTCTCGCAGCCAGACAGTGCAGTCAGACTGAAGCCGGCAACCAAAGCCCAGGATGCCCGTTTGACGCGGGTGCGGAGCGGGGGAGGATGAGAGATGGTCATGTCGGCTCCTTGCTCTGGAATTATTATGAAATGTACTTAATCAAGGTAAGCTTCACGCAAGAACCGTCAACATGAGCGTTATGACCTCGCCATGACCAGCATGTTGATGCAGAGCGAGTGATGAAAGTGGTAGTTCTGATGGCAGGAGGAGAGGCGTTGCTGACTGGCTGTCACCACCAGGTTCTGCAGGCCATAGCGGTCGAATGCTCAGCAGTGGCTGAGCAGGAGTAATCTCAGGCGGTATTGCCCAAGCCCCCTACGTAAGCTAATTCCGGGGGGCGGAGATTCGACTGTGTTTTGGTGATCATTGTATTGACATGCTCCGGCCTCCTACCTATCTCGCTCTGTAGACTTGCTTGTATTACGACATCCATAGACTGATGGCCCTTGCTAGGGAGGGGTTGTGGAGCGATAAAGAGGGGAAGGTCATCATGAGAGAATCAACCATCACGATTCTGCTGGCAGGTTGCCTGATGGGCGGCACCGTTGAAGTGTCGGCGGCTAATCTAACCGGCGTCTACTGTGGGCGAGATGGCAGTGACACGATGATCCTAGATGACCAAGGGAGCCGGGTAAGCTTCGAGATCAGTTCCTGGCAGGCGGGAGGGCACTATTGCGGTACGCCACGCCTGATGGCTACCCGTCTCAACGGCCGCTACGAAGTTACCGACCGGGATTGCACGTTGAGCCTGTCAAGTGATCAGGAATCTATCACTTTGTTAGCCAATCCATCCGGCAGTTGTAGTGACCAGTACTGTGGGCAGCGAGCTGCGTTGAAGAAATTCAGTCTGCCGCTGTCCAGTCGGCAACCCTTGCCAGGCCCCTTCGAGGAAATCTCGATGATGGAAACGCCTCTGTGCCGTTAGCCGGTTGTGGTCTCAAGCGAGGTGGGTTGTACAATGGCTATGATGAAACTGTATTTCACAGTTATGTGGTTGTCGGATTCAGTGGTTAACTGCCCGCTTGGTGAATAACTTAAGCCGCTTGGCATGCCATTCTTTCATTGCTGCCACCGGTGATTAATGATGGTGGACGCGGTGCTCGAACTCGAACCGACAAAGCCTTGCACAAAGCAGAGATTGGATAATCCGCCGCGTCACGAATCCGGCGCAAGGCCGAACAGCCGCCGAGCGGTGGCGGCGCTGTCCGCCGCCACCCGCTCGGCGCACTGCCCCCGCAGCTCGGCCACCCGGCGACACACCTCGCTCACCCTGGCCGGCTCGTTACGCTCGCCCTGATGACCGGCCGGCGGCATGTCCGGACTGTCGGTCTCCAGCACGTAGCCATCGTCCGGCAGCGCGGCCACGCTGCGCTGCAGTCGCTTGGCTCGATCGTGGGTCAGCGCCCCGCCAAGCCCCACCACGAAGCCGAGATCGAGAAACGCCTGAGCCTGCTGGGGCGAGCCGGCGAAGGCGTGGATCAGCCCGCCGGCCTCGGGCGACAGCTGACGCAGCCGCTTGGCCAGCGGGTCGTTGGCCCGCACGCAGTGGATCACCAGCGGCAGGTTCCTCGCCTTGGCGAGGCGGACCTGGCCGTCGAACAGCGCCCACTGGGCGTCCAGGGTGTCAGTGAAGCGCGCATCGATGCCGCACTCGCCCAGCGCCACCGCCTCGGGGTGCGCGTCCAGCGCCGCCGCCAGGGCATCGACGTCGCCCTCGCGGTGATCCTGCATGAAGTACGGATGCAGCCCCAGGCAGACGCTGATGTCATGCCGTGCTCCCAGCGCCAGCACCCGCGGCCAGTCGCGACGCCGGGTGCCCGGCACCACGAAGTGCTCGACGCCCGCCGCATGGGCACGCGCCAGCACCGCCTCGCGGTCGGCGTCGAAGTCGGGAAAGTCCAGATGGCAGTGGGCGTCGATCAACATAAGCTGGAAGCTGGAAGCTGGAAGCTGGAAGCTGGAAGCTGGAAAGAAGCGTAACGCGAACCGCCTCTATGGCAAGTGCCTAGGGGCGGTTCTTCTTCTCGCTTTCAGGCACGAAGCGCCGCTCTTCAAGCTTCTAGCGTAAGGCTCCGGGCGCAGCCCGGGTCAGTGCTCGCGGGTCGGGCTGAAGCGAACGTCCGGCCAGCGCTCCTGGGTCATCTGCAGGTTGACCCGGGTCGGTGCGATGTAGGTCAGGTAGCCACCGCCGTCGATGGCGAGGTTCTGGCTGGCCTTGCGCTTGAACTCCTCGAGCATCTTGGCGTCGTCGCAGTAGACCCAGCGGGCGGTCTGGACGTTGATGCCCTCGTAGATGCAGTCGACCTTGTACTCTTCCTTGAGGCGATGGGCGACCACGTCGAACTGCAGGGTGCCCACGGCGCCGAGGATCAGATCGTTGTTGTCCATCGGCATGAACACCTGGGTGGCGCCCTCCTCGGACAGCTGCTGCAGGCCCTTCTGCAGCGCCTTCATCTTCAACGGGTCCTTGAGGCGCACGCGTTTGAACAGCTCCGGAGCGAAGTGCGGAATGCCGGTGAAGCGCATGTCCTCGCCCTGGGTGAAGGTGTCGCCGATCTGGATGGTGCCGTGGTTGTGCAGGCCGATGATGTCACCGGGCCAGGCTTCCTCTACGTGGGAACGATCCGAGGCCATGAAGGTCAGGGCGTCGGCGATCTTGACGTCCTTGCCGATGCGCGTGTGGCGCATCTTCATGTTCTTCTCGTACTTGCCCGAGCAGACCCGCAGGAAGGCGATCCGATCGCGGTGGTTCGGGTCCATGTTGGCCTGGATCTTGAACACGAAGCCGGTGAACTTGCCGTCCTCGGATTCCACCGTACGCAGATTGGTCTCCCGCGGCTGGGGTGCCGGCGCATACTCGACGAAGCCGTCCAGCATCTCGCGCACGCCGAAGTTGCCCATGGCGGTACCGAAGTACACCGGGGTCAGCTCGCCGCGACGATAGGCCTCGAGGTCGAATTCGTGGGAGGCGCCGCGCACCAGCTCGACCTCCATGCGCAGCTCCTCGGCGGCGTCCTCGCCCAGGATCTCGTCGACCTCGGGGCTGTCGAGGCCCTCGATGCGCTTGTCCTCGGGGATGCGGTTGCCCTGGCCCTGGGTGTAGAGGTGGATGACGTCGTTGTAGAGGTGATAGACACCCTTGAAGTGACGGCCCATGCCGATCGGCCAGGTCATGGGCGCGCACTGGATGTTGAGCACCTTCTCGACCTCGTCCATCACTTCGATGGGGTCACGGATATCACGGTCCATCTTGTTGATGAAGGTCAGGATCGGCGTGGTGCGCAGCCGGCAGACCTCCATCAGCTTGATGGTGCGGTCCTCAACGCCCTTGGCGCCGTCGATCACCATCAGCGCCGAGTCCACCGCGGTCAGGGTGCGGTAGGTATCCTCGGAGAAGTCCTCGTGGCCCGGGGTGTCGAGCAGGTTGACGATACGCCCGCCGTAGGGGAACTGCATCACGGAGGTGGTCACCGAGATGCCGCGCTCCTGCTCCATCTTCATCCAGTCGGAGGTGGCATGACGATCGTCGCGCTTGCTCTTCACCGAACCCGCCATCTGGATGGCGTTTCCGAACAGCAGCATCTTCTCGGTGATGGTGGTCTTACCCGCATCGGGGTGCGAGATGATCGCGAAGGTGCGACGCAGCGCGGCTTCTTGGGCGATAGGGTCGGTCGACATTGAGGCTCGTTACTGATCAGTACTCGCCCGCATGCTCGGGCATCCAAGCAGGTCGGGGCGATGATGGGTGTGGGAAATGCAGCGATTGTACCGCCCGGCCCGGCCTCTGTCTCGAGCCTATCGACAGCCGCCGGGGAAGCGCCTCGCGGCCACCGCGCCTTGACGTGACCTCGGCAGCGCCCGGCGGAACGACTAGACCGCCACTCCCAGTGCCTCGCCCAGCGCCTCGATGACGAACGCCTTCACCCGGGGATCATCGGGTGCAGCCACTTCCACTGCCAGCAGACGCATGGCCAGGATGTCGCTGTCGCGACTGACATCGTAGAGCGGGTAGCAACGATCACCGCACTGCAGCATCAGGAAGAGTCCCCGTCGGGGATCCCAGCCGACGCCGCGCAACGGCTCGTGACGCGGCACGATGAAGACCACATCGGGCGCGGCGCCGACACGCGCGTGAAGTCGGTGCAGGGGACGCCGCTCGATCTCGACATGACACATGTGACCGCCTCCGACTGACCTGATCGGACCTATACGATAGTCCAAACGGGGGAGGTCACAGGGTGACATGTGGATGAAAATTTTGCGCCTCAGGGATTGTCGAACAGCGGTCGACTTCCAGCCGAACCGGGGAGGCTCAATCCCCCTCGACGAGGCTCTCGGCCAGCGCCCGCTCCCAGCGGGGATCTCGCTCGCCACAGGCGATGAAAGCGGGATTGAGCAGCGAGTCATGACGGTTGCAGCGAAGCGGCTTGAGGGACCCGGCATCCAGTACCTGGCCACCGGCCGCCGTCACCACCGCCTGGGCCGCCGCCGTGTCCCACTCGCTGGTCGGGCCGAAGCGCGGATAGAGGTCGGCGCTCCCCTCCGCCACCAGACACAGTTTCAGCGAACTGCCTCGCGAGACGAGCGCGTGGCATGGCAGGCGTTCCAGGAAGCTCGCCAGCGCCGACAGGCCATGGGAGCGGCTGCCCATGACCCGCCAGGCTTCGAACGCCGGGTCCGGCAGAGGGCGCACGCCGATCGCCCGCGTCTCACCGGCCTCACGCCGCCAGGCGCCCTCTCCGAGCTGGCCGAACCAACTCACGCCGAGCGTCGGCGCATGCACGATGCCGAAGGTCGGCACGCCGTCCTCGATCAGCGCCACGTTGAGCGTGAAGTCGCCGCTGCGTCGGATGAATTCCTTGGTCCCGTCCAACGGGTCGACGAGCCAGTAGCGCTGCCAGGTGCGGCGAGTGGCGTAGGGCACGGCCTCCGACTCCTCGGAAAGCACCGGTACCGCCGGCGTCACCTCGCCGAGCAGGTCGACCAGCGCATGGTGGGCACAGAGATCGGCCTCGGTGACCGGGCTGTCGTCGGCCTTGGTCTCGACGTCGAAGGGCCGTCGATAGATCGCCATCACCGCCTCGCCGGCCGCCTCGACGCCCGCCAGCAGCCGTTCGCGCGCCACGGGGGTGACGAAGGCGCCTCTCTCTCCTGCCGCGGCGCTCACCATGGCAGGCGTTCGCCGTTGCTGTGCCAGAAACCGCCGCTGGTCTCCAGCGTCAGCGCCTCGATGCGCTCGGCCAGCCCCGCGGCGGCCTCTGCCGGGGAAATCAGGCCACCGAAGCCGACCATCCGTGTCTGTACATAGCCGGGATGCAGCTGGGCCACGGCGATGCCGCGCGGGGCCAGATCCACTGCCAGCGACTTGCCGAAGGCGTTCAGCGCCGCCTTGGAAGCGCGGTAACCGTATCGGCCACCGGAATCGTTGTCGGCGATCGAGCCCATGCGGCTGGTGATGTTGGCGATCTTCGCCCCTTCACCCAGGCACGGCAACAGCGCCTCCACCACCCGCAGCGGCGCATAGGCGTTGATCTCCATCTGGGTGCGGATCGCGTCGAAGTCGATCTCTCCCAGTACCTCGTCATGGAGCATTCCGGCGTTGTTGATCAGCAACGCCAGCGCCTGGCCCTCGAGCTCGGCGGCCAGGCGCTCCACGTCCTTCTCACGCGTCACGTCGATTCCCTCGATGACGCGAGCCGCCACCTCGGCCAGCTCGAAGGACGCCTCCCGGCAGACACCGATCACGGTCCAGCCCGCGTCATGGTAGTGGCGAGCCAGCGCCAGCCCGACGCCGCGATTGGCGCCGGTGATCAGTACGGTGGACGTCATCTCGTCTCCTTGCATGCGCAAAACATTTTTGAGCAGGAAATCTGCTCAAAGATTGTGACAAAGCCCTTTTTTGAGAAAAATAGTTCTCAAAAAAAGCCTGACTGCTCTATCCTGAGTAGCATATTGCTCAAAACAGATGCCCTCCATGCAGCTGACGATCCAGATCCATCACCAGACACGTTGGCAGAACGCCGCGCTGCTCGAGATTCCTGCGCCGGAACAGGGAACGCGTGGCCCCGCCAGGCTGGGATACTTCCAGGACTATGCACTGGCCTGGATGTTCCACGACGACGAACACGCGTGCAGCCTGACCCTGCCCGTCGAATTGATGATGACCCACCGCGGCGATCGCTGGTTCGGCTTTCTCGAGGACATCATGCCGGCCGGTGCCAGCCGCCGCTACTGGATCGAGCATCTGGGGTTGCAGGACCTCGACCCCAGCCAGCAGGACGGTGAACTGCTGCGCCGCGGTACCATAGCGCCGGTAGGAAACCTGCGCATCCGCGAAGCACTCCCCGAACGCCCGGCCGGATATGCCCTGGCGTCCCTGCGCTTCCCGCAGGAAGAGGTGCTGGAACGCCATACAGACTTCCTCGAATACGCTCAGCAGATGGGCGCCGCCAGCGGCGGCGCCACCGGCGCCGGTGGGGAGGCCCCCAAGCTGCTGGTACGTCGCACCCCGGATCGTCAGGTGTGGATCGACACCTGGCAGGACGACACCACCACGCCCGACGCCCATTGTCTGGTCAAGTTTCCCCGCGGGAGCCGCAGCGACGACGACTGCGACATCCTGCGCGCCGAATATCACTACTATCGCGAGTTGCATGCCCTTGGCGTGGATACCGTGCCTGTCGAAGGCCTGGAGCTCCACGAGGGCACCCGCTATCCCTCTCTCTGGCTGCCGCGTTTCGATGTCGAATGGCGCCAGGGCCAGCTCCATCGCCACGGTCTGGAATCGGTATACGCGCTGCTCGGCGTCGCACCGGGCACTCACCTGCGCCACCCCGCGGCCATTCGCCGACTGGTGGCGCTGCTGAAGGGCCAGCATCGGGTACGCGAGGGCCGCGAGCCCTTCGATGCGGCCGCTTTCGTCATCGAATGGGTCAAGCGGGACCTGCTCAATCTGGCCTTCGGCAATTCGGACAATCACGGTCGCAATGCCGCCCTGCTCAAGCGTCCCGAGGGCATCTGGCACGCACCGGTCTATGACTTCGCCCCCATGAAGGCCGACCCCGAGGGCGTGACCCGGACGACGCAGTGGGGGCCGACATTCGAACGAGGCGGAGACGTCGACTGGCCGGCAGTCGCCGAGCACCTGGCGGATCTGGTCGAGCCGGAGCGCCTGATGGGTGAGCTACGAGCCCTGGGCGACCGCCTGCCGGGCCTTCGCGATCGACTGGCGGATCACGGCGTGCCGTCGCGCATCCTGGACATGCCGGCGGTGGGACTGAACCATCTCGATGATCGCCTGACACGCTGGGGGCTGACATGAAGCCACAGGCCCGCTCTCCCCAGGCGCGCCAGGCGGCGCTGCTCGAACAGCTGCGCCTGCTGATGCGCGGCGAGACCACCGAAGGCCGCGTGCTGCGCACCCTTCGGCGCGAGGTCCTGGGCCTGACCCAGACGGCCTATGCCGAGCTGGTCGGCGTCAGCCGGCGCACCCTGTCGGACATCGAGCGGGACGCCGGCAACGCCTCCATGGCCAGCCTCGACCGGGTCTTCCGACCGCTGGGGCTCAAGGTCGGCCTGATGCCGCGACAGCCCGAACTGCTGGCCGAACTGCTCGACGAGCCATGACCCGATCCCGCGCCCGTCACTCGCTGTCCGTCAGCGCCACGCGCCCGAAGCGCTCACGCAGGTGCTCGAGATAGCTGAGCAGCGCCGGAATCACCGCCAGCACCAGCAGCGTCGAGAGCCCCAGGCCGAAGGCGATGGACACCGCCATCGGGATCAGGAACTGGGCCTGCAGCGAGGTCTCGAACAGCAGCGGCATCAGCCCGCCGATGGTGGTCAGCGAGGTCAGCAGCACCGCGCGCACGCGCTGGACCACCGCCTCGTTGAGCGCGGCATCGATGGCCAGCCCCCGATGGCGCTGCTGGCGATAGAAGGCCACCAGGATGATGGCGTTGTTGACCACGATGCCGGAGAGCCCGAACAGGCCGAACAGCGACAGCATGGTCAGGTCGAGCCCCATCAGCCAGTGGCCCACCAGCGCCCCCACCAGCGCCAGCGGAATCGTCGCCATGACGATCAACGGCAGGCTCCAGGAGGCGAACACCCAGGCCAGGACCACGTACATCAGCGCCAGTCCCACCATCAGCCCGACGCGCATGTCGGCGAAGGTCTCGCGCTGGTCGGCGGCGCGACCCTCGAAGCTGTAGCGCACCCCATGATCACGCATCAACGTCGGCAGCACCGTGGCTTCCAGGTCGGCGAGGATGCGGTCGGGCGTGTTGACAGCCGCATCCACTTCGGCGGTGACCTCCACCGCCAGGTTACCGTCCGCATGGCGCAGGGCCGAGAAGCCCTGGCGGTGGTCGAAACGAGCCACCTGGTCGAGCGGCACGAAGTCGCCGCCGGGGGTGCGGATCGACAGTCGCGACAGCGAGCTCAGCCGCTCGCGCTGCGCGCGGGGCAACAGCACCCGCACCTCGACCTCGTCCGGCCCGTCCTGATAGACCTGCACCAGCCGACCGTCGTAGGCGGCCCGCAGCTGGCGCCCCAGCTCCCGGGTCGTCAGGCCCAGCGCCTCGCCCCGCGGGCTGACCCGGTAGATCAGCTGCTCGCGGCCCCAGGGCATGTCGTCCTCGGTGGCCAGCACCCCGGGCAGCTGGGAAAGCGAACGCGACAGCGATTCCGCCGCCGCCTTCAGGGCCTCGGCGGACTCCCCGGTCAGGCGCACGTTGACATCCTTGCCCGGCGGCCCGGCGCTGCGCTCGCTGATGGTCAGGTTCTCGATACCCGCCGGCAACGCGAGGCGCGAACGCCAGTCGCGGATGATCTCGGCATTGCGGGCCGACCGGTCGTCGGACGGGATGAGCTCGACCATGATCGAGCCCAGATTGTCGCCGCTGCGCCCGGCCGCGCCCTCGGCGATCACCGCGCCGTGACGCGTCACCGCCTGGGCCACCAGGCCACCGCCCAGCGCCTCGTCGGTCGCCGCGAGGGCGGTTTCCATGTCACGCAGGAAGGCGTCGACCCGGGCGCGGTCGGTGCCGGCGACGAAGCTGGCGTTGGCATAGAGCACGTTGGGCTCGGGCGTGGGGAAAAAGTTGAAGGCCAGCCGCCCGCCGACCAGCAGCCCAGCCGTGGCCAGCACCACGGCCACCGCCGCCGCCAGGGTCGCGGCCCGATAGCGCAGGGTCAGCGCCGAGAAGCGTCGGAAGGGCCCCTGGCGGAAGGCATCGAAGGCGGCATCGAAACGCGCCCGGGGCCGGCCCAGCGGCGAGAGACTCGGCGACTTGGCGCCTGACGAAGCGGCGGCAGGTACGAAGGCGTTGCGCAGATGCGCGGGCAGCACCACGAAGCACTCCAGCAGCGAGGCGACCAGCACGCAGATCATCACCACCGGGATGTCGCCGAGGATGCTGCCGATCACTCCGCCCACCATCAGCAGCGGCATGAAGGCCGCCACCGTGGTCAGCGACGAGGCCATCACCGGCCACAGCATGCGTCGCGCGGCGCCCTCGGAGGCACGCTGCGACGCCTCGCCCTGGCGGAAGTGGGCGTCGGCGTCCTCGCCCACCACGATGGCGTCATCGACGATCACCCCCAGCGCCATGATCAGCGCGAACAGCGAGATCATGTTGATCGAGCCGCCGATGATCCAGAACGTGGCCATCGCCCCGAGAAAGGCGGTGGGAATGCCGACCGCCACCCAGAACGCCACCCGGCCCGGCAGGAAGAAGTAGAGCAGGCCGAGCACCAGCAGCAGGCCGCCCAGGCCGTTGCTGATCAATAGCCCGATACGCTCGGCGATCAGCTGCCAGGTCTCGTCGTGCACCTCGAGCGTCACCGTGGGCGGCAGCAGCGGCCGGGTCTCGTCGAGCCAGGCTCGCAGCGTCTCGGCGGCCGCCAGGGAGTTGCCGTCCTCGCTGCGCTGGAGCAGCAGCTCCACCGCGCCCTGGCCATCTCGGCTCAGGGTCACCTCGCCCTGCTGGGGCTCCTGGCGAATGATGGCGATGTCGCCCAGGCGCAGCTGCACCCGATCGCTGCCGAGAATCGGCAGCTCGGCGAAACCGGCCGGCGAGCGGCGCTGCTCGACGGCGCGCAGCTCGCGGGCACTGTCGCGCTGGCCGATCAGCCCGGCCGGCAGATCACGGGAGAGGGCCTCCACGCGCTCGGCGATCTCGTCGAGGGACAGCTTCAGCTCTTCCAGGCGACGGGCCGGCACCTCGATGCTGATCTGCTGCTCGGGCAATCCCTCGATCTCCACCCGGTCGAGGCCCGCCTGGAGCAGCGAATCCTCCAGGCGATTGGCCAGGTGGCGCAGCTCGTCGTCGGACAGCGTACCGTGAAGCAGCAGCCGCGCGACCGGTTCGAAGTGCGCCACCCGGCTGATGCGCGGCTCCTCGGCGTCGACCGGCAGATGGGTGAACTCGGCAACCCGCTGGCGCACATCGTCCAGCGCCAGCACCGGGTCGGCACCTTCACGGAACTCCAGGGTGATGCTGGACACCCCCTGGGCCGAGGTCGAGGTCATGCGCTTGAGACCCTCGATGCTGCGCAGACGCTGTTCCAGCGGCAGAGTGATGCCCTGCTCCACGTCCTCGGCAGCGGCGCCGCCCCACACCGTGCTCACGGTGACGACGTCGAGAGAGAAATCGGGAAAGAACTGGACGTTCATGCGCGTCAGGCCCAGCGCCCCACCCAGCAGCATCACCAGCATCACCAGATGGGCGGCGACGCGATGCTGGACGAAGAAGCCCAGCGGGCCCCGGCGACGGCTCATTCGTCCTCCTCGTCGCCGACCACCTGGAGCTTGAGCCCCTCGGCGGCGTTGGGCAGGTGCGTGACGATCACCTCCTGACCGGCGGCCAGCCCCGCGCCGCTGACCAGCACCCAGCCATCGTTCGTCGCCGCGCCATCCCCCCTTGCATCGCCGGCCACCGGGCCATGGCGTTCGATCCGCAGCCGGCGCATGCGGTCATCCTCATCGCGCAGATACAGCACCTCGTCGCCATAGAGGGCGCTGGCGGGCACCGCCAGGCTGTCGGCCACCGGCGGGCGGCGCAGCATCACGTCGACCAGGCTGCCCGGTCGCAGCCCGCGGGGCATCCCCTCCAGGCGCAGGATCGCTTCGGTACCACCGGGCGCGCTCTCTCCGACGAACCCCTCGAGACGAAAGCGCGCCCTCTCGCCGACGGCATGGGGATGCCGGCCGTCATCCAACGCCACCTGCAGCTCGTCGAGGTAGGCGCTGGGCACCTGGGCACGCAGTTCCAGACCGTCGCGCGGGTAGATCGACAGCAGCTCGGCGCCCTCGCCGACCCGCTCACCCGGCGCCACCGCCACGCCGCTGACGATGCCGGCGAAGGGCGCCTCGACCCGGCTGCGCTCGGCATCACGACGCGCCTCGTCCAGCCCCGCCCGGGCTTCGGCCAGCCCGGCCTCGAGCTGGGCCAGCCTGGCGGGATACCCGGCCAGCGCACCTTCCCTAGCGTCAACCGTGACCCGCGCCTGGGCCAGCGCATCGCGAGCGTCATCCAGCGACGAGGCGGAGGCCAGGTTACGCTCGGACAGCGAACGGACCCGTTCCAGCCGGCGGCGAGCGTTGCCGAGCAGTTCGCGCTCTCGGGCCAGGGCGGTGCGATCGCTCTCCTGGCGGACCCGTTCCGCCTCGATCTGCGCCTCCAGATCATTGACCCGCGCCTCGGCACGCGCCACCACCGGGGCCACGTCCGCCTCGTCCAGGGCCACCAGCAACTGGTCTTCGGCCACGCGCTGTCCATCGCGCACCGGCCGTTCGGCGATGCGCGCGGGCAGCGGCGCGGTGAAGGTCACCGCCTCGGGCGCGACGATCTCGCCGTAGAGCGGCAGCAGCGGGGCATGACTCGACAGTGCCACGGACAGCGTCTCGACCCGCCAGCTGCGCTCCTGGGGCGCCACCTCGGCGGGCTCCGGTCGCGTCGCCCTGAGGCCAAGGAAGGCGGCGGCGCCGAGCACCAGGAACAGCACGGGAATCAGCAGTCGTCGCATCAGGTATCCATCGAGCAGGATTCGAGAGTCCCAATATACCGCCTGAGCCACGGGGAGAAACCCGCTCTCCGCGACTCCCTTGCGCGCCGTCATCGTTCCGTCATCCCGCGCCCCTATCGTCATGCCCCGATTTCATCAGGAGAACGATCGATGCGACTGGGACGCGACCTGCTGGGCCTGGCGATGCCGCCGGGACACACGCCACATGCGAGGCCACGGACTGGCCCACACGATGCCGTGCCAGGCCTCGAGATGCACACGCCGTCGCGGCCGGCGGTGACCTCCGGCGTGATGAGCCCGGACCTGCTGACCGGGCGCGCCATGCGCTGGTCACGACATCGAGGTCGGTCGAGGAGCGACGCCTGACCGCACCCCACCGCGGGACGCGGTGCGGGGCGATCGGGTATCATCGCGGCCACGATTCTGCCGCGGAGCCGTCATGCCAGCCGCCCTGCCCCTGCCGCTGTCCACCCCCAACCGCAACATGGTGCGCCTGACCATCGTCCGCGGCATCACCTGGACCGGATTCCTCTTCGGCATCGTGATCGGCGTGACGGGGCTCGGCTTCGAGCTCGACGTGCCTGCCGTCGGCGCGGTGATCGTGGTGATGGCGCTGATCAACATCGGCACCTGGTGGCGCCTGGGCCGCCCTCGGGACGTCAGTCACCGTGAATACCTGGCGCACCTGCTGGCCGACATGGCCGGCCTGACGCTGCTGTTCTACTTCACCGGCGGCGCCACCAACCCCTTCATCAACTACTACCTGGTGCCGGTCACCATCGCCGCCGCCACCCTGCCCTGGCGCTATGCCTGGGGCGTGGCCGTGGCCGGCCTGGCCGGCACCAGCGTGCTGATGGTCTTCTACCACCCGGTGCCCCAGCTCGGCATGCCGCACCTCCAGGACGGCGTCAGCCTGCACATCCTCGGCGTATGGCTGAACTTCGCCCTGTCCGCCGGGCTGGTGACCTTCTTCATCTTCAAGATGGCCCGCGCCCTGCGCGGCCGCGAGCAGGCCCTGTCACGCACCCGCGAGGCGGTGCTGCGCAACGAGCAGGTGCTGGCGGTGGCCACCCAGGCCGCCGGCACCGCCCATGAGCTCGGCACGCCGCTGTCGACCATGGCGGTGCTGCTCAACGAGATGCGCGAGGATGCACGCGGCAACGAGCTGCTCGAGAAGGACATCGATCTGCTGCGCGAACAGGTCGACACCTGCAAGTCGCGCCTGCGCCACCTGGTGGACAACGCCGACCGCCGACGCATGGCCAATGCGGAGATTCGCGAGGCCAGGGAGTGGCTGGAGGAGGTCGTGCAGCGCTGGCTGGTACTGCGCCCGGACGTCGGCTATCGCCTCGAGGTGACCGGCCGCCGCGGCACGCCCCGCCTGAGCGTGGACACCACCCTCGCCCAGGCGCTGACCAACCTGCTCAACAACGCCGCCGATGCCAACCCGGACAACATCCTGATCCAGCTCGACTGGAAGGCCGACGAGGTGGTGATCGACATTCGCGACCACGGCCCCGGCGTCTCGCTGGACATCGCCGACCAGCTCGGCGAAACCTTCGTCTCGACCAAGAGCAAGGGGCTCGGCATCGGCCTGTTCCTGACCCATGCCACCATCAATCGCTTCGGCGGCGGCGTGCGGCTGTACAATCATCCCGAAGGCGGCACCCTGACCGAGGTGACCCTGCCCCGCAGCGCCCCCGAGGCCTGAGCCGATCACAGCGAGGATGCCATGCAAGAGACCGACGAACGCCTGCTGATCGTCGACGACGACGAGATGTTCTGCCACGTGCTGCACCGCGCCATGAGCCGACGTGGCTTCGAGGTGCTGGTGGCCCACGATGCGGAACGCGCCCTGGCCCTGGCGCGCCAGCATGAACCCACCATGGCCACCCTGGACCTGAAGCTGGAACAGGAATCGGGGCTCAAGCTGCTGCCCGAGATGCTCGAGGCGGTGCCGGACTGCCGCGTCGTCGTGCTGACCGGCTACTCGAGCATCGCCACGGCGGTGCAGGCGATCAAGCTCGGCGCGGTGAACTACCTGTGCAAGCCCGCCGACGCCGAGGAGATCCTCGCCGCCCTGTCACAGGAGGAAGCCGATCCCGAGGCCGAGGTCGCCGAGCATCCGCCGTCGATCAACCGCCTGACCTGGGAGCACATTCAGAAGGTGCTGCAGGAGCACGACGGCAATATCTCCGCCACCGCACGGGCGCTGGGCATGCATCGCCGCACCCTGCAGCGCAAGCTGCAGAAGCGGCCGGTCAGGCGCTGAAGCTGGAAGCTGGGGCGGAAGCTGGGGCGGAAGCTGCGAAGGCGGGGTAACAAGCAACGGAGTCACGGCAACGGGGTCAGACCCTTAAGCCCCCTTAGGGATTTCATCCCTAAGGGGGCTTAAGGGTCTGACCCCTATCAGATGCTTGTAGCTCGGCGCTTACTGCGCCGTCCAGCCCAGATCGATGTTCCAGCTGGCGCCGGTGACGGCCCCCGCCGCATCGGAGGCCAGATAGCCCACCAGCGACGCCACCTCGCCGGGATCGATCAGACGCTTGACGGCGGCGTTCTTGAGCATGATCTGCTCGACCACTTCCTGCTCGTCCATCCGGTTCAGTTTGGCCTGGTCGGCGATCTGGTTTTCCACCAGCGGCGTCTTCACGTAGGCCGGGCACAGGGCGTTGGCGGTGATGCCCTGCGAGCCACCTTCCAGGGCCGCGGTCTTGGTCAGCCCGATCAGGCCGTGCTTGGCGCTGATGTAGGCGGCCTTGCCCGGGGACGCGACCTGGGCGTGGATCGAGGCCACGTTGACGATGCGCCCCCAGCCGTTCTCCCTCATCGACGGCCAGGCCGCCTGGGTCAGCAGGAAAGGGGCGGTCAGCATCAGGTCGATGATGCGCCGCCACTGCGCCTCGGGAAACTCCTCGATCGACGACACGTGCTGGATGCCGGCATTGTTGACCAGGATATCGAGCCGGCCGAAGCGGCTCAGGGCATCGGCCACCGCCGCCTTGCAGGCCTCGCCATCGGTCAGGTCGGCCTGGAAGAAGGCGGCACCCGCGCGCTCGGCGATCGCCTCCCCCTCGGGATTGAAATCCACCGCCAGCACCTGATGGCCCTGCTCGCGGAAGTGACGCACCACGGCCTCGCCGATGCCGCTGCTGGTGCCGGTGACGAGTGCCACCCGCGGCGTGGAAGATTGAGCGGTCATGAAGTCTCCTCGTTCCAGTTCCATGGGAAAGGTGAAGCTACGACGCTGCGTCACCAGCATATGAACCTTTGCCGCACTGCACCAGAGCGACCTTTCTCCTACTCGGCGGCAGCCGGTGCCATCACCTGCGCTATCAACCGCTGGGCCAGCCGACTGCCGTCCTGCACCGAATAGAGATCGGCGAGATCCTCGAGCAGCACGCACTGCCACAGCCACTCGCCCCCGGCCAGCGACACCGCCTCGAAGGGATAGCGTCCGGAGGGCAGTGCCAGCGTCAGGCGTGCCCCCTCACCGGGCGGTAGCGCGTCGTTCGCCTCCGGCACCAGCGCCAGCGACAGCGAGACCGGCGTGATCAGCGCGCCCAGCAGGCCACGATCGCCACTGGGCATCTCCTGCGGCTGGAAGCACAGCGCATCCACCCCGAGCCGAGCGTTATAGCCGTGCTCACGGCGGGCGGCCTCGAGGAAGGTACGCTCCCAGGCCTGCGCCAGGCGGTTCAGGCGGTCGTATTGATCGGCGGACAGGGCCTGCATCACGGCGCTCCTGTGTGGATATGGACGAGTGGGATGTAACGGTGAGATGAACGGGCGGCCAGTATAGCCAGCCGACCGGGGGTTGCTGCTAGCATGAGAACTCAGCCAACCCCGAGGAGCCGCCATGACCCCCGAACAGCGCCTGGAGATCGCCGTCGACATCGCCACCCACGCCGGGCGAATGATCGTCGAAGCCCGCGACCAGGGTGATTTCGACCATCGCTACAAGCACGGGCAGGAACTGGTCACCGACATCGACCTGCAGGTGGACACCTACATCGGCGAGCGGCTGGAGGCAAGCTTTCCCGAGGAGACACGGCTCAGCGAGGAGCTCGCGCCGGACCGCGAGGTCCTCGAACGGCCCGATGCGCTGTGGGTGGTGGACCCCATCGACGGCACCGTCAACTTCGCCCACGGCCTGCACCACGTGGCGGTATCGGTCGGCTGGGCCAGCGGCGGCAAGGTGCGGCTCGGCGTGGTACACGCGCCCTTCCTCGGCGAGACCTACACGGCGCTGGCCGGACGCGGCGCCTGGTGCAACGGCGAGCCGATCCGCGCCAGCGGCAGCAAGGAGATGACCACCAGCCTGGTCGGCACCGGCTTCCCCTATCGTCGCGACAGCCGACCGCCGCTGATGCGCCGGCTGATGGCCGTGCTCACCCACTGCCAGGACGTGCGTCGCGCCGGTTCCGCGGCTCTCGACCTGTGCGCGGTGGCCAGCGGGCGGCTGGACGCCTACTACGAGAGTGTCTCGCCCTGGGACATGGCCGCCGGTCTGCTGATCGCCCGCGAAGCCGGGGCACGGACCGGGCATCTATACCCGGTACCCGGAGGCCTTCCCGAGGATCTCTACGGCGAGAACCTGCTGGTCTCGAGCCCGGCACTGCATGACTCGCTCGGCGAGCTGCTGCGCCACGCCGACGCCAGCGACCACGACGCTCTCTGAGCCAGCCGCCGGGGCACACGCCCCGGCGACGAGCGCCCTATAGCGCGATGCAATCGACGTCTCAGCCGAGGCCTATTGGCCAGATGCGCGCTACTGGGGCAAAATGGCGCTCGATTTCGCCTTTATTCCCTTTCGATGCATCCGTGATGCAAGGAGTCTGTCATGTTCGTCGTCATCTTCGGCCGCCCCGGCTGCCCGTTCTGCGTTCGCGCCAAGGACCTCGCCGAGAAGCTCGAGAGCGCCGGCGCCATCCAGGGGCATCGCTACGTGGACATCCATGAGGAAGGCATCACCAAGGCCGACATGGAAAAGACCATCGGCAAGCCGGTCGAGACCGTGCCGCAGATCTTCGCCGACCAGACTCACATCGGCGGGTTCACCGAGTTCGACCAGTACGTGCGCGAGCAGGCACTGATGCCGGTCGAGACCGCCCAGTAAGCCACGCGACGCGTGCGAGACGAAGGCCGCCTCCGTGCGGCCTTCTTGCGTCATGGCCCTGCCGCCTGCCTCGTTGAATCCGCCCACACCCCCGCGGCTTACACTGCCTGAAAGGACAACGACGCATAAAAGAGGATGAGGCAGGATGCAGCGGGAAGAATTCATCCAGCAGCTGTGGCTGGATTACGTGCATCAGCACCCCGACCTGGGCGGGCTGCGACTATGGCCGGTGGAGGCGCCACCGGAATACCTGACGCTGCTGACCCTCAATCATGGCCCCTGGTCCATGGAAGCCCTGCTGCCGACCCTGGTGCGCTTCGGCTATCGCCCGCGTCAGCGCTTTGCCATGGCCGACCGCGGCCTGCTGGCCACCCTGCTCGCCGCCCCCGACGACGGCGCCTGGCTGGTGCTGGCAGAGCTTCAGCTCGGCACCCTGTCGCGTCCGCCCCGCGAGGCCCTGCAGCGGCTGGTGAACCAGGCCGCCGACGCCGATACCAAGGGCCAGAACCTGCTGTGCCGCGGTCGTCCCTGGCCAATGCCGGACTGGGCCACCTACCAGACCCTGGCAGCGGCGCACCCGCTGGCCGGCTGGCTGGCCGCCATGGGGCCGCGCCTGCACCACCCCGGATTCGACTGCGCGAGACTCGGGCAGCGCCTCAGCCATCTTGACGCGGCCCTGGCCGACGCGGGCATCACGGGCAGCGGCGACCGCCATCACGGCATCCTGCCCGTGTCGCCGCTGCTCGACTACCGTTTCTATCCCGGCCCCGCCCGGCGGCTGGTCTTCGCCGAGGGCGACGAGCATCGCGTATCCTCCGGCGGCCTGGCGCTGGTGCAGAAGCAGGTCAGCGCCAATCAGGAACGCTGCGCCGAACTGCTGCTGCCACACCACACCCGCTGCGAGCTCACCTAGGTTCTGTACGAAAACTGTCTGCGCTCGGCGACTTTTCGCACAAAACCTGGGCGCCGTCTCCGAACGACATGCCCTCGAACCCACGCGCTCGCCAGTCCGGCGGGCGTTTTTCGTGGCCATTCACACGACGTCTCACCCGCCGTTTTTCGGCCCGACATCCGCTCGCATCCCTTGACGATTCGGCCTCGAGGCGTCCCGGCTCACGTCGCGCCGGCGGGACCATCCACAGTTTCTGTGGATAACGCTGTGCATCGTGTCGGCACAAGCGACGACGAGCCCCGTGACATGGCCGTGCCGCTTGGAATGGTCAGTTTTTCGGCACCCGCCAGCAACGAGATGGCCCGGGCAAGCCCGGGCCATGAAAGGAAAAAATCCTTGACGACGTCAGTCGGCGAAGACCATCTCCGGCACGTGGTC
This sequence comes from Halomonas sp. HG01, assembly GCF_000968715.2. NCBI lineage: Bacteria > Pseudomonadati > Pseudomonadota > Gammaproteobacteria > Oceanospirillales > Halomonadaceae > Halomonas > Halomonas sp. HG01. The sequence continues at coordinate 1,731,520 of NZ_CP022134.1, forward strand.
CGGCACGATCAGCTTGCCGGCGGTCTTTTCCTTGATCTCCTCGACCGACACGCCCGGGGCGCGCTCCTTGAGCACGAAGGCGCCGTTCTCGATCTCGAGGTAGGCCAGGTCGGTCAGCACGCGGTTGATGCAACCGGCGCCGGTCAGCGGCAGGTTGCAGGATTCCAGCAGCTTGGACTCACCGTGCTTGGAGGCGTGGGTCATGGTGCAGATGATGTTCTCGGCGCCGGCCACCAGGTCCATGGCGCCGCCCATACCCTTGATCAGTTTGCCGGGGATCATCCAGGAGGCGATGTTGCCGTTCTGGTCGACCTCGAAGGCGCCGAGCACGGTCAGGTCGACGTGGCCGCCGCGGATCATGGCGAAGGATTCCGCGGAGGAGAAGATCGCCGCGCCGGGACGGGCGGTGACGGTCTGCTTGCCGGCGTTGATCATGTCCGGGTCCACTTCCTCCTCGGTGGGGAAGCGGCCCATGCCCAGCAGGCCGTTCTCGGACTGCAGCATGACGTCGATGTCGTCCGGCACGTAGTTGGCCACCAGGGTGGGAATGCCGATGCCCAGATTGACGTAGAAACCGTCCTCGAGTTCGCGCGCCACGCGCATAGCCATCTGTTCGCGAGTCAGTGCCATCGTGATTGCCTCTTGTCTGTCATGATTGACGACCGTCGGGGAAAGGCGAAGCGAGGGTTTTTGCCATGGATGGCAAAAGTAGCGCCCAAGGATGGGTTCACAGCGCCTCGCGCAGGCTTTCCCGGACAGGCTCGCCTCATCGTTGATCGTGTAATGACGCGCTTAGCCCTGGTGCACGGTGCGCTTCTCGATACGCTTCTCGAAGGTGCCCTGGATGATGCGATCGACGTAGATGCCCGGGGTATGGATCTGGTCCGGCGGCAGCTCGCCGGGCTCGACGATCTCCTCGACCTCGACCACGGTGATCCTGCCCGCGGTAGCGGCCAGCGGATTGAAGTTCTGGGCAGTGTCGCGATAGATGACGTTGCCGTAGCGATCGGCCTTCCAGCCCTTGACGATGGCGAAGTCGCCGACGACGGATTCCTCGAGGATATAGTGGCGACCTTTGAACTCACGGACCTCCTTGCCCTCGCCGATGGGTGTCCCGTAGCCGGTGGCGGTGTAGAAGGCCGGAATGCCGGCACCGCCGGCGCGCATCTTCTCGGCCAGGGTCCCCTGCGGCGTCAGCACCACCTCGATGTCGCCCTCGAGCATCTGCTGCTCGAACAGCGCGTTCTCGCCCACGTAGGAGGCGTAGATGGTGCTGATCTGGCGATCCTCGAGCAGCAGGCCCAGGCCAAAGCCGTCCACGCCACAGTTGTTGGAATAGACGGTCAGGTCCTTGACGCCGCGACGCTGGATCTCGCCGATCAGGTTCTCGGGGATGCCGCACAGCCCGAAGCCGCCGGCGATCACGGTCATGCCGCTCTCGATACCGGCCATTGCCTCCTCAAAGGAACCCACTCGCTTGTCGAATCCGGCCATATCTGCCTCGCCTGGTTGGAAAAAGTGGTTGTTGTTGCGGAGCCATCATGGAAGACGCTTCATCTCATGGTCCGTTGATGACGCTGTGTTGCCGACCCCCAGCAGTGTCGACGGGGATCATATATTTGTTAAGTTTGATTTTTTTATGGATTATTTTAAGTATCAAATAGACTAGCGGAGCCTCCATGACCGTCAAGCAACTCCGTGCGTTTCTCGCCGTGGCCCAGACGCTCAGCTTCACCCAGGCCTGCGAGCGGCTGCACCTGTCTCAACCGGCCCTCAGCCTGACCATCAAGAGCCTGGAAGAATCGCTTGGCGGGCGGCTGCTCACCCGCAGCACCCGCCGCGTACGGCTGACCCCGGAGGGCGAGTCCCTGGTGCCGCTGGCCAAGCGCCTGCTGGCCGACTGGGACAACACCGAGGAGCTGCTGCGCCAGCGCTTCACCCTGCGACTGGGCCGGGTCGCCGTGGCCGCCATGCCCTCCTTCGCCGGCAACCAGCTGCCCACCGTGCTCGGGGCCTTTCGCGCGCGCTACCCGCAGATCAACGTCACCGTTCACGACGTGATCAACGAGCAGGTCATCGAGATGGTGCGTCAGGGCCGCGTCGAGCTGGGCATCGCCTTCGCCCCGGAAGCCACCGACACCCTGCACTTCACGCCGCTGTTCGAGGACCGCTTCGTGGCCGTGGTACCGGCCGATTCGCCGCTGGCCGGCCGACAGCGGGTGGACTGGCCCACGCTGCTTTCCGAGGACTTCATCACCCTGCAGCGCCCCTCCATGGTGCGCCTGATGATCGAGGAGCAGCTGCGCGCCCAGGGCATCGAGCTGCCGGTGGCCTTCGAGAGCTATCAGCTCGCCACCGTGGGCCGCATGGTGGCCGCCGGACTCGGCGTCAGCGCGGTGCCGTCACTGTGCATCGAACAGATGCACGAACTCGGGGCGCGCTGCCTAACCCTCGAGGCACCGACCATCCAGCGCGCGGTGGGGGTGCTTTCGGCCAACGCCGAGGCGCTCTCGGTGGCCGCGCAGGCGCTGAGGGAGGTCATCCAGGAAACCATCACCGCCCCCGTCCTCAGCGCCGACTAGTCTCAAGACAGGTAAACGCGACCAGGAGGGATATCCCATGGCCGATCCGCTCTGGCAACCGTCTCCCGAGGCCATCGAGGCGACTCGCCTGGCCACCCTGATGCGCCGGCTCGAACGCCAGCACGGCATCGAGATGCCCGACTACGCCGCCCTGCACGCCTGGAGCCTCGCACATCCCGAGGCCTTCTGGACCCAGCTGTGGGAGGACGCCGACATCATCGCCGAGCGACGCGGCGAGCGCGTGCTGGAACGCCCCGACGCCATGCCCGGCGCCCGCTGGTTCCCGGACGCCCGGCTGAACTTCGCCGAGAACCTGCTGCGCCGGCGCGACGCGCACCCGGCGCTGATTGTCCACGACGAGCGCGGCCGGCGCCGCGAGCTGAGCCACGAGGCGCTATATCGCCAGGTGGCCGCCCTGGCCTCGGCGCTGCACGACCTCGGCGTGGTGCCGGGCGATCGCGTCGCCGGCATCGTGCCCAACGGCGAGCACGCGGTGATCGCCATGCTCGCCGCCGCGAGCCTCGGCGCCATCTGGTCCTCCTGCTCGCCAGACTTCGGCGTCCAGGGCGTACTCGACCGCTTCGGCCAGATCGGCCCCCGCGTGCTGATCGCCGCCGACGGCTACACCTGGAACGGCAAGGCCATCGACATCCGTCCGCGGCTGGCCGAGATCGCCGGTGCCATCGACGGCCTGGCGCGGGTGGTGGTCTTCCCCTTCCTCGCCGACGCGCCCGAGCTTGGCGACATCACCGGGGCCGTGGCCTGGGACGATGTCCTGGATCACGATGCCACCGAGATCGACTTCGTCTCGCTGCCCTTCGATCACCCGCTCTATCTGCTCTATTCCTCGGGCACCACCGGCACGCCCAAGGCCATCCTGCACTCGGCCGGCGGCACCCTGCTGCAGCATCTCAAGGAACATCGTCTACACACCGACCTCGGCCCCGAAGACGTGCTGTTCTACTACACCACCTGCGGCTGGATGATGTGGAACTGGCTGGTCTCCGGGCTCGCCTCGGGCGCCACCCTGGTGCTGTTCGACGGTGCGCCCTTCTCGCCTTCGCCCGACGCGCTGTGGGCCATGGCCGAACGCGAGGGCATCACGGTGTTCGGCACCAGTGCCCGCTACCTGGCCGCCTGCGAGAAGGAAGGCCTGCGCCCCGGCCACGAGCACGATCTCGGGGCGCTGCGGTCGGTGCTGTCCACCGGTTCGGCGCTGTCTCACGCCTCCTTCGACTACGTCTATCGCGACATCAAGGCCGACCTGCTGCTGGCCTCGATCTCCGGCGGCACCGACATCGTCTCCTGTTTCGCGCTGGGCTGCCCGATTCGCCCGGTCCATCGCGGCCAGATCCAGTGCCGCGGGCTGGCCATGGCGGTGGACGTGTACGACGACGAGGGACGGCCGCTGCGCGGCGACAAGGGCGAGCTGGTGTGCACGCAACCGTTCCCCGCCATGCCGCTGGGATTCTGGAAGGACCCCGACGGAGAGCGCTATCACGACGCCTACTTCTCCACCTTCCCCGGCGTCTGGGCCCATGGCGACTATGCCGAGATCACCCCGGAGGACGGCCTGATCATCCACGGCCGTTCGGACGCCGTACTCAATCCCGGCGGGGTGCGCATCGGCACCGCCGAGATCTACCGTCAGGTGGAAAAGGTCGAGGAGGTGCTGGAGTCGCTGTGCATCGGCCAGGAGTGGGAAGACGATATCCGCGTGGTGCTGTTCGTGCGCCTGCGCCCGGGGCTGACCCTGGACGACGCCCTGCGCGACAAGGTCCGCCAGACGATCCGCGCCAACGCCACCCCGCGTCACGTGCCGGCGAAGATCCTCCAGGTCGAGGACCTGCCGCGGACCCTGTCGGGCAAGCTGGTGGAGCTCGCCGTGCGCAACGTGGTCCACGGCCGGCCGGTCAGGAACAGGGAAGCACTGGCCAATCCCGATGCGCTGTCGCTTTTCGAGGATCTTCCCGAACTGAGGGACTGACGAGGACGAGAGGCGCCGTGGACAGGTCGTAGCGGGCGTCTTGACCAAGGATGGCCAGCACTGGCCCTGCAAGCGGAGCCGAATGCGAAGCGCCGCAGGCCATCGCGGGCGACAGGAGAGTATTCCTGCGTGTCCTCGCGACTTGGCGCCGGAGCGGCCCGAGTCGTCGACGACACAGGCCCCCGAGCATGATGTTGCCCTCACCGCTGGGCACCCCCGCCACGATCCATTAGCATTGACCCCTATAGCTTTCTTCAAGGAGACCGACGGCATGTCGACCCTCAGGGGGATCGTCAGCCTGCTGCTGCTGACCCTCAACACCCTGTGCTGGGCGGTGCCGCTGATCGCGCTCACCCTGCTCAAGCTGATCACCCCGGGCCGCCCGCTGCGGCGCCGGGTGCTGCGCTGGCTGAACGGCGTGGCCCTGGGCTGGGTCGACGTCAACCTGTGGTGGATCCGCCACTGGATTCGCCCCGACTTGCGCGTCGACCTGCCGGAGGGGCTGAGCCGCGACGAATGGTGGCTGGTATTGGCCAATCACCGCAGCTGGACCGATATCTTCGCGCTGTTCCTGGCCCTGCACCGTCGGCTGCCGATGCCGCACTTCTTCGTCAAGCGCCAGCTGATCTGGATCCCGGTGGTCGGGCTGGCCTTCTGGGCACTGGAGTTCCCGATGCTGCGCCGGCTGACCCGCGAGCAGCGCGAACGCCATCCGCACCTGGCCCGCCGCGACCGAGAAGCCACCGAACGCATGTGCGCCCATGCCCGGGAGCGCCCGATCGCCATCTACAACTTCGTCGAAGGCACCCGCTTCACGCCGGCCAAGCACGCCGCCCGCCACAGCCCCTACCGGCACCTGCTGCCGCCGCGCGCCGGCGGCATCGCCCAGGTGCTGGGCCTGCTCGGCGACCGGCTGGGCGGCATTCTCGACGTGACGCTTCGCTATTCGCGCCCCGAACCCCGCTTCTGGGATTTCCTCTGCGGCCGCGAGGGCACGATCCACCTGACTGCCCGCCGCCTGACCGTGCCCGAGTGGATGACTCAGGGCGACTATCACCAGGATCCCGCCTACAAGGAACGCTTCCACACATGGCTCAACGCCCAGTGGCAGGCCAAGGACGCCGCCCTCGATACGCCCTGACGTTTCTCACGCTGCTGCTGATCGCCCTGCTGACCGGCTGCGCCGGCCCCTCGGGAGTGATGCGCGGCGGCTCGCCCGCCGGCAACTGGGTAACCATCCAGCGAGGCGACACCCTGGGCGCGATCGCACGACGCGCCGACGTGCCACTGGTGCGGCTGAGACGCTTCAATCCCGGCGTGAATCCGCGCGGCCTGGCCGTGGGGCAGCGTATCCTGGTGCCCAGCCAGAACGAGCGCGCCCCATCCGGCGGCCCCTATCGCTACCAGATCCGCCCCGGGGACACCTACAGCGCCATCGCCCGGCGCTTCGGCACCTCGCCGGTCAGCATCGCCGCGGCCAACACTGGCGTCAGCCCCACCGACCTCAAGGTCGGCCAGCTGGTCTCGGTGCCGCTGCACGGCACCCGGACCGCCTCGAGCCGCCGCAGCACGTCCAGCGCCCCGTCACGCTCGTCGTCACCGAGCCCCCGGCCGGCGCCCGATCCCGGCCCGGTGCCGAGCGATGCCCGCGACTGGCCCTGGCCGCTGGACGACTATCGGGTCGCCCGCGCCTTCGGCCAGGACAGCCGCGGCACCCTGCAACCCATGCTGCTGGCCACCGACCAGGGCGCCCGCGCCAAGTCCGTGGCCGACGGCGAGGTCCGCTTCGCCGACAGCATGCGTCAGCTCGGCCGGGTGGTGATCGTGCACCATGCGGACAACCTGCAGAGCGTCTACGCCATGTGCGACAGCCTGCTGGTGGACAGCGGCACCCGGGTCAGCCAGGGCACGCCGCTGTGCACCGTGAGCCGACATGCCTCCACCGGGCGCTATGACCTGCTGTTCGACATGCGTCACGGCGGCAAGCCCATCGACCCCCGCACCGTGCTGCGTTGACTTGGTCGAAAGCCGCGACGACTGTCATCGCGGCGTCATGACGATGTCGCGGTGCTGTCACCCCGCCCGGCCATCCTGAATCGTCAACGGGGCCACTCCGGCCACCGACGTCACGAGGATGGACATGCGCATCTGCCTGGTCAGCGAAACCTGGACGCCGGACATCAACGGCGTGGCCCACACCCTGGCCCAGCTCAGCGGCCAGCTGCGGGAACGCGGCTTCTCGTTGCAGCTGGTGCGTCCGCGCCCCGCCAACGGCGAGCATCGCGCCGAGGGCATGGACAGCGAACTCCAGGTGCGCGGCGCCTCCGTGCCGGGCTATCGCGAGGTGCGCCTCGGCTTTCCCTCCGGCGGCCGCATCCGTCGGCTGTGGCAGGCCGAGCGCCCCGACGTCGTCTACGTGGCCACCGAGGGCCCGCTCGGCTGGTCGGCGCTGACCGCCGCCGAGAAGCTGGGCATTCCCGTGGTCAGCGGCTGGCACACCAACTTCGATCACTACTGCCGGGACTACGGCGTCGACTGGCTGCGCCCGCTGGTCACCCAGCGCCTGCGCCGCTTCCACAACCGCTGCGGCGCCACTCTGGTGCCGACCCACGCCCAGGCCCGCGACCTCGGCCAGCGCGGCTTCGAGCGGGTCAAGGTGATGGCGCGCGGCATCGACGGCGAACGCTTCTCCCCGGCCCATCGCGACCCGGCCCTGCGCGAGCAATGGGGCGCCGACGAGCACCGCCCGGTGGCGCTGTACGTGGGCCGACTGGCGCCGGAGAAGAACCTCGACCTGCTGCGCGACACCTTCGCCGCCATGCTCGACGCCCATCCCGGCCTCACGCTGGTGGTGGTCGGCGACGGCCCCGGCCGCGCCAACCTCGAGCGCGCCCTGCCCCAGGCCCACTTCGCCGGCTTCGTCTCGCCGGACGACCTGATCCGCTACTACGCCAGCGCCGACCTGTTCGTCTTCCCGTCGATCTCCGAGACCTGGGGCAACGTGCTGCTCGAGGCCATGGCCAGCGGCCTGGCGACCGTCGCCTTCCGCCACGCCGCCGGCGCGGAGCTGATCGAGGACGACGTCAACGGCGTGCATCTGGCGGTCGGCGACGAGGCCGGCTTCCGCGACGCCGCGGTGGCGCTGTGCCAGCAGCCGGCCCGCTACGGCCGCCTCGGCCGCGCCGCCCGCCAGCGCGCCCTTGGCTACCGCTGGCCCGCCATCACCGATGACTTTCTCGCCGCCCTGACCCACGCCCGGGAGATGTCCGATGAAACCTCGCGCCCCTGCCGTGTTTGACCGCCTGGATACGCTCGAATGGCACCTCTGCCAGCGCCTGGCCGGGTTCAGCATCCACCGCCCCTGGCTGTGGTCGCTGCGCCTGGCCAGCAAGGCCGGCGACTGGCCGATCTGGGTGGCGCTGATCGCCGGCCAACCCTGGCTGCACGGCCGCGACGAGGGCTGGCGACTGACCTTCCACTACACCCTGACCGCGCTGGTGGCGATCGCCTTCTACCGGCTGGTGAAGACGCGGCTGTGCCGCGAGCGCCCCTTCATCACCTTCTCGAGCATCGCCTGCCAGGAGCCGGCCCGGGATCGCTACAGCTTTCCCAGCGGCCATACCATGCACGCGGTGATGTTCTGCACCCTGGTCGCGGCGCACTCGCCCTGGCTGCTGCCGGCGCTGATCCCGGTCGCCGCCCTGATCGCGATCTCCCGGGTCGGCCTCGGCCTGCACTACATCAGCGATGTCATCGCCGGCGCCGCCATCGGCTATGCCATGGCGCTGGCAAGCCTGGCGCTGATTGCCTGACTACCGGGCTGCACCCTCCGGATATGAACTTCTCTTAGGGGTCAGACCCCTCAATCTGCTTAGAGCAGTCTGCCCCCTCAATTGCCAGATCTACTGGCAATGGTTTCCTGACACCTGGGCTGGCACCCTAAGGGGATGGATCTGTTTTCTCCCTCCGCCGATGACGGCGAGCGGCTGCTCGAGCGTCCACCGCTGCATCGCTTCGCCCGTCTGCTGGGCAGCGATGCCGCCGACGCGGCGCTGGCCCGGCTCGACGCCGAACTGGACTGGCAGCGCCCGACGCTGCACCTCTACGGCCGCGATCACCCGATTCCCCGCCGCCAGGTGTGGATGGGCGACGCCGACTACCGCTACTCGGGCCAGCACTTCGCGCCGACGCCCTGGCATCCCGTCGCGCTGGCGATTCGTGACGCCGCCGTGGCGCGACTGGCTCGCACCGGCATCGAGACCCATTTCAACAGCGTGCTGCTCAACCGCTATGCCGACGGCGACGAGCGCATGGGCTGGCACAGCGACGACGAGCCGGAGCTCGGCGAGGCGCCGCTGATCGCCGCCGTCAGCCTCGGCGCCGACCGCGCGCTGCGTTTTCGCTGGAAGGATCGCCGCGCCCCGGCCTTCAACGTCGACCAGCCCCACGACAGCCTGCTGCTGATGGGACCCGGCACACAGGCCGACCTGGAGCATGCCCTGCTGCCGAGGCGCGCTCACGGCCTGCGGATCAGCCTGACGTTTCGCTGGGTGCGGGACGACTGACGCTCCCTCTCCTTGGCCGCTCAGCCCTGGCCCATTCTCCACACACCATCCGCACGACGCGCACAAAAAACGGCCACCCCTTCGGGATGGCCGTCTCTGACTCGACGCACCTGCGAAACACGGCTTCGTCGATGCACTCAGTCCAGGAGGCTGAGATAACGGTATAACATCAGCCTCGATGGTAGCCCGGGGTAACGAAGGGCATCTTGCTGACCACCATCGGCAGGCGCTTGCCGCGCACCTCGGCGAAGACCGTGGTGCCGGCCTCGGCCCGGTCGATGGTCACGTAGCCCATCGCCACCGGCTTGCCGACGCTGGGGCCGAAGCCGCCGGAGGTCACCACGCCCACGGCATTGCCCTGGTCGTCGAACAGCTCGGCGCCCTCGCGCACCGGAGCACGCCCCTCGCCGAGCAGGCCCACACGCTTGCGGCGATGATCCTTCTCGGCCACCTGATGCAGGATCAGATCAGCGCCGGGGAAGCCGCCGGCCCGCTCGCCGCCGCGGCGGCGCGGCTTGCCGATGGCCCAGATCAGGCCGCCCTCCACCGGGGTGGTCGCGGTGTCGATATCGTGGCCGTAGAGACACAGCCCGGCCTCGAGGCGCAGCGAATCGCGCGCCCCCAACCCGATCGGCTCGACCTCCTCCTCGGCCAGCAGGCGACGCGCCAGGGCCTCGGTGTCCTCGGCGGCCACCGAGATCTCGAAGCCGTCCTCCCCGGTGTAGCCGCTGCGGCTGACCCAGGTCTCGATGCCGTCGAGGGTGAAGCGGCCGTGTTGCATGAACACCATCTCGCAGGCCTCGGGACACAGGCGCGCCATGACGTCGGCCGCCTTCGGCCCCTGCAGCGCCAGCAGGCCACGATCCAGCACCTCGACCTCGTGACCGGCCAGGCCACGACGCAGGTGAGCGATGTCCTGTTCCTTGCAGGCCGCATTGACGACCAGATAGAGGTGATCGCCGCCATTGACGATCATCAGGTCGTCGAGGATGCCCCCCTCCTCGGAGGTGAACAGCCCATAGCGCTGCTGCCCCTCGGCCAGGCCGACCAGGTCGGCGGGGACCAGGGTCTCCAGCGCCTGGGCCGGCTCGGGGCCACGTACCAGCACCTGCCCCATGTGCGAGACATCGAACAGGCCGCAGGCCTGACGGGTATGCTCGTGCTCCTTCTTGACGCCCAGCGCGTACTGCACCGGCATGCTGTAGCCGGCGAAGGGCACCATCTTGGCACCGAGTTCGAGATGGAGATCGTGAAGCGGCGTCTGGCGTTGTTCGTTCATCGCGGTCGTATCACTCCCATGAAAGCGAGGGCGCGGGCCGGAGAACGGTCCCGCGCCGCATGTTGTTTACTTGTTGAGGTCTTCGCCCGGCAGCACTTCCTTGCCGTCGAAGTAGTCGCGGGTCAGCTTGAACACCACCGGCGACAGCAGCGCCAGGGCAATCAGGTTCGGGATCGCCATCATGGCGTTGAACACGCTGGCCAGCAGCCACACGAAGCCGAGCGGCAGCACCGAGCCGACAAAGATGGCCAGGATGTAGATCACCCGGTAGTACTTGATGGCGCCCACGCCGAACAGGTACTCGAAGCACTTCTCACCGTAGAAGGCCCAGCCGAGGATGGTGGTGAAGGCAAACACCGCCAGGGCGAAGGACACCACGTACTGGCCGATGCCCGGCAGCGCCTCGTTGAACGACAGCGTGGTCAGGGCCGCGCCGGTCTCGCCGGAGGTCCAGGCGGTGGTGAGGATCGCCAGCGCGGTGATCGAGCACACCACGATGGTGTCGATGAAGGTGCCGAGCATGGCGATCAGACCCTGGCGGACCGGGTTCTTGGTCTGCGCCGCGGCGTGGGCGATCGGCGCGCTGCCGAGGCCGGCCTCGTTGGAGAACACGCCGCGGGCGACGCCGAACTGGATCGCCTTGGCCACGGCCGCACCGGCGAAGCCGCCCGCCGCGGAGATCGGCGTGAAGGCATGGCCGAAGATCAGGCCCAGGGCGTGGCCGATCTGGTCGGCGTTGATGATCAGCACCAGCAGCCCGCAGACGATGTAGGCCACGGCCATGATCGGCACCAGCTTGCCCGCCACCTTGGCGATGCGCTTGATGCCGCCGAGGATGACCGCGCCGGCCAGCACCATGATCACCAGGCCGGTGATCCAGTGCGGCAGGCCGAGGGATTCGCCCAGGCCGTCGGCCACCGAGTTGGACTGCACGGTGTTGCCGATGCCGAAGGCTGCCACGGCGCCGAACAGCGCGAAGGCGCCGCCCATCCAGGCCCACTTCTGACCCAGGCCGTTGCGGATGTAGTACATCGGACCGCCGACGTGATCGCCGGCCTCGTCGACCTGGCGATAGCGCACGGCCAGCACCGCCTCGGAGAACTTGGTGGCCATGCCCACCAGGGCGGTGATCCACATCCAGAACACCGCGCCGGGACCGCCGAGGAAGATGGCGGTCGCCACACCGGCGATGTTACCGGTGCCGATGGTCGCGGACAGTGAGGTCATCAGCGCATTGAACGGCGAGACCTCGCCTTCGCCCTCTTCACCCTTCTCGGTGCTGCGCCCTTTCCACAGCAGCTTGAAGCCCGTGCCCAGCTTGCGGATGGGCATCGCCTTCAGGCCGGCCTGCAGATAGAGGCCGACCCCCAGCAGCAGCACCAGCATCAAGGGGCCCCACACGACCCCTTCGATGGCCGATAGAAAATTGGTCAAGGTTTCCACGTCTTGTCTCCCTAAAGCTTGTTGTTATGCACCAACGTGCAATGTCTTGCGGGCGAGTGATACCAACGATGATACGAACTCGCGTACCATAGCGGATCATTCCGTTGGTGCTCTAGTCTCCTATAGGAAAATACGGCAATTTCGCCAGCTCACAGCATGAAGCATAGCCGAGATCGCATCTGACACCGGACGCACCGGCGCCAGCGCGGCCACACCCGCCGCACTCGGAGAAACTTGTTTCTTATCGGAAACAGGCGCCACTCTAGCCGCCTGCCACCAGGGGAGCAAGCCCGGCTCCGTTACGGCCCGCACACTCGGCATACGGCGCCGAGCAGGCTCACGCCATGACAAACGAGCAGGAATCCCCGGCCCGGCCTACGCTGGGAGGGGCGTTCACGCATCCCCCCCGCAATGCCCCATGGCGTCCGGGGCTCGCCAAACGCCGCCGGGGGCGTTAGGATGCCCCCACACCAGAAACCTTTTTCGTATAGGAAAACGTCATGAGTGCTATCCCCGCCAACCTGCGCTACGCCGAAAGCCACGAGTGGATCCTCGACAACGGCGACGGCACGGTGACCATCGGCATCACCGACCACGCCCAGCAGTCCCTCGGCGACGTGGTCTTCGTCGAGCTGCCCGAGGTGGGTGCCGCCCTGGCCAAGGGCGACGAGTTCGGCGTGGTCGAGTCGGTCAAGGCCGCCTCCGATCTCTACGCCCCGCTGTCCGGCGAGGTCGTCGCGGTCAACGAGGAACTCGAGGACGCGCCCGAGACCCTGAACGAATCGCCCTATGAAGACGGCTGGATCCTGAAGCTGCGCCTCGAGGAAACCAGCGCTCTCGACGACCTGCTCGACGCCGACGCTTACCAGGCGCTGGCCGACGCCGAGGACTGATCCGACCCCGTCGGTCCCGGCGGCGGGGCATGGCCGCCCAGGGCACCCCTGGCGCCGTGCCCCGCGTTCCCCTCTTCCCTTTATTCCTGCCCGCATCGGGCGCGACCGCAATAGGGTATTCCATGGCTTTCGAACAACGCCGCCTGGCCGAACTGGCCAACCATGACGCCTTCCTCCGTCGCCACAACGGCCCGGAGGCCTCCGACGTGGCCACCATGCTGGACACTCTGGGCATGGACAGCCTGGCCAGCCTGCTCGAGCGCACCCTGCCGGCCGGCATCCGCCTGGGCCGCGAGCTGGACCTGGACCCGCCGCGCAGCGAAGCCGAAGCCCTGGACTACCTTCATCGCCTGGCTCGCCAGAACCGCGTGGCCCGGAGCTACATCGGGCAGGGGTACTACGACACCCACCTGCCGGCGGTCATCCAGCGCAACGTGCTGGAGAACCCCGGCTGGTACACCGCCTATACCCCGTATCAGCCGGAGATCTCCCAGGGGCGCCTGGAAGGCCTGCTCAACTTCCAGCAGATGGTCATGGACCTCACCGGCATGAGCCTGGCCAACGCCTCGCTGCTGGATGAGGCCACCGCCGCCGCCGAAGCCATGGCGCTGTGCCGTCGCGCCAACAAGAAGGCCAAGACCAACGCCTTCTTCGTCGCCGACGACGTCTTCCCGCAGACCCTCGACGTGGTGCGCACCCGCGCCCACTACTTCGACTTCGAGCTGATCGTCGCCCCGGCCGCGGAAGTCGCCGAGCACGATGTCTTCGGCGCTCTGCTGCAGTACCCGGGCGACGGCGGCCGCGTTCACGACCTGGCACCGCTGCTCAAAGCCGCCAAGGGCAAGGGCATCATGACCTGCGTGGCCGCCGACATCCTGTCGCTGGTGCTGCTCAAGGAACCGGGCGCGATGGGCGCCGACATGGTGGTCGGCTCCGCCCAGCGCTTCGGCGTGCCGATGGGCTTCGGCGGCCCGCATGCCGCCTTCTTCGCCACCACCGACAAGCTCAAGCGCTCGATCCCGGGTCGCATCATCGGCGTCTCGCAGGACAGCCGCGGCGAGACCGCGCTGCGCATGGCCATGCAGACCCGCGAGCAGCATATCCGCCGCGAGAAGGCCACCTCCAACATCTGCACCGCCCAGGCGCTGCTGGCCAACATCGCCGGTTTCTATGCCGTCTACCACGGCGCCGAAGGCCTGCGCACCATCGCCGGCCGCGTGCATCGCCTGACCACCATCCTCGCCGAGGGCCTGACCCGCGGCGGCGTGAGCCTGGCCCACGACAGCTGGTTCGACACCCTGCGCCTGACAGGCGTGGATGCGCGCAAGATCCACGGCCGCGCCATGGCCCATGACGTCAACCTGCGCTACTTCGACAACGGCGACATCGGCGTCAGCCTCGACGAGACCACCACCGCCCACGATCTGGACTTGCTGTTCGACGTGCTGCTCGACGCCGAGCACGGCCAGGCGGTGTCGGTGCTCGATGCCGAGGTCGTCGAGGCCGGCAGGAGCGGCATCCCGGCGGGCAGCCAGCGCGAGTCCGAGTTCCTGACGCATCCGACCTTCCGGCGCTATCACAGCGAGACGGAGATGCTGCGCTACCTCAAGCGCCTCGAGAACAAGGACCTGTCGCTGGCCCATGCCATGATCCCGCTGGGCTCATGCACCATGAAGCTCAACGCCACCAGCGAGATGATCCCCATCACCTGGCCGGAACTGGCGCGTATCCACCCCTTCGCGCCCAAGGACCAGGTGGCCGGCTACCAGCAGATCATCGACGAGCTGGCCGACTTCCTGGTGGAGATCACCGGCTACGACCACATCTCCATGCAGCCGAACTCCGGCGCCCAGGGTGAGTACGCCGGCCTGGTGGCGATCCGCCGCTACCAGCAGGCCGAAGGCCAGGGGCACCGCGACGTCTGTCTGATCCCGAGCTCCGCCCACGGCACCAACCCGGCGTCCGCGGCCATGGCGCACATGAAGGTCGTGGTAGTGGAGTGCGACGACGACGGCAACATCGATCTCGCCGACCTGCGTGACAAGGCCGAACAGCACGCCGAGTCGCTGTCGGCGATCATGCTCACCTACCCCTCCACCCATGGCGTGTTCGAGGAAGGCGTGCGCGAGGCCTGCGACATCGTCCACGGCCACGGCGGCCAGGTGTACATCGACGGCGCCAACATGAACGCCCAGGTCGGTCTGGCCCGCCCCGGCGACTTCGGCGGCGACGTCAGCCACCTGAACCTGCACAAGACCTTCTGCATTCCCCACGGTGGTGGCGGCCCGGGCATGGGCCCGATCGGCGTCAAGTCGCACCTGGCACCCTACGTGTCCAACCACGTGGTGCGTCCGCTGGACGGCGTCGAGGCCGGCAGCGGCGCGGTGGCGGCTGCGCCCTTCGGCAGCGCCTCGATCCTCCCCATCTCCTGGGCCTACATCAAGATGATGGGCGCCCGCGGCCTGCGCGAGGCCACCGAGCTCGCCATCCTAGGCGCCAACTACATCGCCGCCCGCCTGGGCGAGCACTATCCGGTGCTCTACAAGGGCGCCAACGACACCGTGGCCCACGAGTGCATCATCGACATCCGCCCGCTCAAGGCCGACTCCGGCATCAGCGAGGAAGACATCGCCAAGCGCCTGATGGACTACGGCTTCCATGCGCCGACCATGTCCTTCCCGGTGCCCGGCACGCTGATGATCGAGCCGACGGAGTCCGAGTCGCTGTACGAGCTCGACCGCTTCTGCGACGCCATGATCGCGATCCGCGAGGAGGTGGCCCGAGTCGAGGCCGGCGAATGGCCTGCCGACAACAATCCGCTGGTCAACGCGCCGCACACCATGGCCGACCTGATGGACGCCGACTGGGAGCGCCCCTACTCGCGCGAGCTGGGCGCCTTCCCCTCCGAGGCGGTGAAGGCGGCCAAGTACTGGCCGACCGTCAACCGGGTCGACAACGTGCTCGGCGACCGCCAGCTGATCTGCTCCTGCCCGAGCATCGACGCCTACCGGGAGTGATCCCGCGCGTCCGACGCCACGCAAGCAAGCGCCCCGCCATTCGGCGGGGCGCTGTCGTTTCGGGATCAGAATGGTGCGGTGAGCGACCTGGGCCGCCGGGACTCAGCCGTGCGGGCCGCCGGCGCCCGGCACCTCGCCGAGATCGGCAAGGCCGGGCTCGCCGTGGCCATAGCGTTCGTGGTGACGATGCTCTCGGAACGCCTCGAGCAGACGTGTATAGCGCCGCGGCATGCGCATGCCGCGCCGGGTGACCAGGTAGAGCGTTTCCTGCACCGGATTCGGCAACGACAGCTCGCGCACCTGGCGCTGCCAGGGCGAGGTCTCGAGCACCAGCCGCGAGACCACGGTGAAGCCCAGCCCCCGGGCCACGGCGTCGAGCACCATGCTGGCCTCGTTGGTGAAGCCCTGGCGCGGGAAGTGGCTCATCGAGCGAAACTCGCCGGGGAAGTTCTGGCGCAACACCCCGCCGGCGCGGTTGACGCCATCGGCATAGCCGATGAAGCCCAGCGCCATCAGGTCGGCCAGGCCGGTGCCGGTGAAGTCCGCCGGCACCACCAGGCACAGCGGCTCCTGGTGCCAGGCCTCGCAGTCGATCTCGGGGTGGCGCACCGCCTCGGTGACGATGCCCAAGTCATGCCGGCCGGCCTGCACGTCGGTGACGATCTCGTGGTTGAAGGCGAAGCTGTAGCTCACCGTCAGCCCCGGATGCATCTGCTGCTGGCCGAGGATGAAGGGATAGAACATCAGCCCCACGCTGCCCGGCGAGGCGATGCGGCACTCGCCGCTGTCGAGGCTCTCGTCGTCCAGGGAGTGGCGAAACTGCTCGTGTTCGGCGAACAGCTTGAGGGCGTAGTCATAGGCCCGCCGACCGGCTTCTGTCAGCACGAAACGACGCCCCTGGCGGTCGAGCAGCGACTTGTCGAGGTAGCGCTCCAGCTTGCGGATGTGCTGGCTGACGCCGGGCTGGGTCATCTCCAGGCGCTGGGCGGTCCGGGTGAAGCTGCCGGTCTCGACGAGCGTGATGAAGGTACGGAAATACAGGGCGTTGAACATGACGGAAGGCATCTTGACCAGAAGGACCGGGCCTGAAGATTCTACCAGTTCCCCCCGAGGCGCGCAGCGCTGCGCCTTCGCCGGGGGCGTGGTAGCATCGAAGGAGACGGCCGCGAGCCGTCATCCAGGCGCGATCCGACGCGCCGGCAAGCGAAGGCCAGGCACGATCGGACACCGCCGCTCCCTTTCCAGTGACACGGACGCGCTGCATGGCCAATACCATTTCCAGCACCATCTCCCCGGAAGGCAGCCTCGAGATCCTCTCCCAGCACGAGGTCAACCGGCTGCATGACACCTCCCGCAGCGGGCTCCATGAGCTGCTGCGCAGCTGCGCCCTGGCGGTGCTGAATTCCGGCAACCCGACCGACGATGGCCTGGCCCTGATGGAGACCTATCCCGATTTCGACATCGAGGTCATCCAGCAGGACCGCGGGGTTCGCCTCAAGCTGACGAACGCCCCCGCAGAGGCCTTCGTCGACGGCAAGATGATCCGCGGCATCCGCGAGCACCTCTCCTCGGTGCTGCGCGACATCGTTTACGTCTACAACGAGATCCAGACCCACCAGCGCTTCGATCTGACCACCGGCGAAGGCACCACCAACGCCGTCTTTCATATCCTGCGCAAGGCCGGCACCCTGCACCCCAGCCGCGACCCGAGCATGGTGGTGTGCTGGGGCGGCCATTCGATCTCCCGCGAGGAATACGACTACACCAAGCACGTCGGCTACCAGCTGGGGCTGCGCGAGCTGGATATCTGCACCGGCTGCGGCCCCGGCGCCATGAAGGGGCCGATGAAGGGTGCCAACGTGGCCCACGCCAAGCAGCGCCGCGCCGAAGGCCGCTACCTGGGCGTCTCCGAGCCTGGCATCATCGCCGCCGAGGCGCCCAACCCCATCGTCAACGAGCTGGTGGTGATGCCGGACATCGAGAAGCGCCTGGAGGCCTTCGTGCGCCTGGGCCACGGCATCATCGTGTTCCCCGGCGGGGTCGGCACCGCCGAGGAGATCCTCTACCTGCTCGGCATCCTGCTCCACCCGGACAACGCCGACATGCAGCTGCCGGTGATTCTCACCGGTCCCGCCGATTCCGCCGACTACTTCAAGCGCATCGAAGAGTTCCTGGTCTACACCCTGGGCGACTCCGTGCGCGAGCTCTACGACATCATCATCGACGACCCGGTCGAGGTGGCACGCACCATGCGCAAGGGCATCGACGGCGTCACCGAGTATCGCCGCCGGCGCCAGGACGCCTTCTACTACAACTGGCGCCTGACCGTGGCCCGCGACTTCCAGGCGCCCTTCGATCCGACCCACGAGACCATGGCCAATCTCGCCCTGCATCGCGAACAGCCGGTGCACGAACTGGCCGCCAACCTGCGCCGCGCCTTCTCCGGCATCGTGGCCGGCAACGTCAAGGAACGCGGCATCCGGCTGATCGAGGCCCACGGCCCCTTCCGCCTCAACGCCGAGCCCGAACTCATGGCCCGACTCGACGAGCTGCTGAACTCCTTCGTCGCCCAGGGCCGCATGAAGCTGGCCGGCGAATACGAGCCCTGCTACACGCTGAACTGAGCGCCGGAGAAGCCGCCAACGAAAAGCCCCGCCGGCATCCGCCGGCGGGGCTTCTTCGTCTGGCATGGGCAGGCGCTCAGTCGCGCAGGGGCTTGAGCCAGATAGCGATCGCATGCAGCAGCAGCCCCAGGGTCGTGCCGTGGGAAGCCAGCAGCGCCCAGCCGCTCCAGCCGGCGACGAGGCCCTGCCAGGCCGCCATCGCCACCAGCCCCGCCGCCAGGAAGACCACCAGCCGGCGCAGCAGTACCGGCAGCCTGGGACGGGCCTCGGCGGCCAGCAGCCGCCACTGGGCCAGCGCCACGCCAAGCACCGCGACGATCGCGAACGTCAGCAGGATCAGGCGCGTCTGATAGCCACCGATCAGATAGCGCGGCAGGGTCGCCGCCATCATCACCGCCAGCCCGACCAGCAGACTGAGCCGCTCGGGGCTCGAGGTCGCGCCCATCAGGCCACCTTCAGCTGCTGGGTGGCGATCCACTCCTCGACCCAGGGTATCGCGGCATCATCGGCCATGAAGGTCTCCATGGCGTCGATCTCGAGGCGCTCGCCCAGACGCGTGGCGCCCTGCCCCTGAAGCCGCTCGTCGAGGGAGCGCCCGGCGCCGCAGAAAGAATCGACGTAGGAACCGTCGCCCAGGGCGATCATGCCGTAGCGCAGCTCGGTGAGCCCGGGGCTACGGGCATCCAGCTCGCGCACGAAGGGCACCATATTGCCGGGCACGTCGCCGCTGCCGGTGGTGGAGACGCAGAACAGCGCCAGATCGGTGGGCGTGTCGGTCAGGTCGGCCAGGGTCGGCTGGTCGAAGATCTCGACCTCATAGCCGGCGTCCTCGAACAGCGGCTGAACCTGCTCGGCCACATCCAGGGCGCCGCCATACATGGTGCCGACGAATATCTTGAGCTTGGGCATGTCATGGATTTGCCTGAGAAATTTGATCGGATGTTAACACGGCCGCCGGCATGACCGCACCCTCGCCCCACTGCGGACCAGGGCGCCAGACCGTATACTGGCCACCCCGCCCACCTCATCTCCGGGAGCCCTCATGACCCACACCTTCGAAGCCTGGATCACCCCCCTGATGATCGGCGGCCTGATGCTGTTCATGTGCTTCATCATCTGGGACCTGGCCAGGCAGTCGAAGGCCGGGCGCTTCGGCACCCTGATGCTGTTCGTGGTTCTCGGCGCCGGCATGCTGGGCTATGTGCTCAAGGTGGTGATCACCTGGTGGCTGGAGAGGGGCGCACTCTAGCGGCAGCTTCGACAGGCACAAAAAAGCCGACGCCACCCCGGAGGGTGGCGTCGGCATATCGCATGAAGGAGGCCTGGTCAGCCTTCCTCGGGATGGTACTCCTCGACCTGCGTCTTGAGCTTCTGGCCCGGCCGGAAGGTCACCACACGCCGGGCGGAGATCGGAATCTCCTCCCCCGTCTTGGGGTTACGGCCCGGCCGCTCGCTCTTGTCCCTGAGGTCGAAGTTCCCGAAGCCCGACAGCTTGACCTGCTCGTTCTCACGCAGGCAGGCGCGGATCTCCTCGAAGAAGGCTTCCACCATGGACTTGGCCTCACGCTTGGAGAGACCGAGGTCGGCGTGCAGATGTTCGGCCAGTTCGGCCTTGGTCAACGCCCCCATGTCGCTTCCCTCTCGCTGCTGGTCGAGCCCGGAATCCCTCATGCGCGAAGCTCGGCGCCCAGATGCAGCCGCGACTCCTCGACGATGGCATCGACCAAGTGGTTGATTTCCTCGTCATTTAGCGTGCGCGAAGGATGCTGCCAGGTCAAGCCCAGGGCGACGCTCTTGCGACCCTCGGCCACGCCCTTGCCCTGATAGACGTCGAACAGGCGCACATCCACCAGCCATTCGCCGGCCTGGGCGTGGACGGTGTCGAGCAGCGCCTGGACCGGGCGCTCGGCGTCGACCAGGAAGGCCAGGTCACGACGCACCTCGGGATAGCGCGACAGCGGCGCGAAGGCCGGCACCTGGCCCTGGGTCAGCGCCTCGAGACGCACCTCGAACATCACCGCATCGACCTTCAGGCCCAGCTCGGCGCGTACCGCCGGATGCAGGGTGCCGATCCAGCCGGTCTCCTCGCCGCGGTACAGCACCCGCGCGCACTGGCCGGGATGCAGGGCCGGATGCTCGGCCGGCTCGAAGCGCCAGGCCTCGGGCTCGCCGCCCATGGCCAGCAGGGTCTCCAGGTCGCCCTTCAGGTCGAAGAAGTCGACCTTGTCCTTGCCGCCGTTCCAGCCTTCCGGATCGCGGGCGCCGCAGACCAGGGCACCGAGCATCGGCACCTGATGCAGGCCGTCCAGCTCGCCGCGGAACACCAGGCCGGTCTCGAACAGCCGCACCCGGGTCTGCTGGCGATTGAGGTTGTGCTGCAGCGCACGCACCAGGCCCGGAAACAGGCTCGCCCGCATCACCGACAGGTCGCTGGAGATCGGGTTGGCCAGCGTCGGGGATACCGATTCCGGCAGCAGCGTGGACTGCAGCTCCGGCGCCACGAAGCTGTAGGTCACCGCCTCGAAGTAGCCGCGCGCGACCATCTGGTTGCGCAGGCGGGACAGCGGCGTGCGCGCCTCGTGATCGGGCTCGAGGCCCAGGCGGGCCTGGGGACGACGCACCGGCAGGCGGTTGTAGCCATGGATGCGCGCTACTTCCTCGATCAGGTCTTCCTCGATGGCCAGATCGAAGCGCCAGCTCGGAATGCGCGCCTGCCAGCCCGCCTCGACGCTCTCGACCGCGAGGCCGAGACGCTCGAGGATCTCGCCGACCTCTTCGCCGTCGAGTACCTTGTCCAGGGCCTGATCCAGACGCTCGCGACGCAGCAGCACCTCACGGTCGCCGGGCAGGCGCTCGGCGTCGACCACCTCGACCAGCGGGCCGGGCTCGCCGCCGACGATCTCCAGCAGCAGCGCGGTGGCGCGCTCGGCGGCCTCGCGGGCCAGCGCCGGGTCCACGCCGCGCTCGAAGCGGTGGGAGGCGTCGGTGTGCAGACCGTAGGAGCGCGCCTGACCGGCCACCGCCAGCGGCGAGAAGTGCGCCGCCTCGAGGAAGATGTCGCGGGTCTCGGCGCTGACGCCGGAGTGCTCACCGCCCATCACGCCGGCGATGGCCAGGGGGCCGCGCTCGTCGGCGATCACCAGGGTGCCGTCGCCCAGGGTGATCTCCTGACCGTCGAGCAGCACCAGCCGCTCGCCCTCACGGGCGCGACGCACCACCACGGCTTCACTGAGGTTGGCGCGATCGAAGGCGTGCAGCGGCTGGCCGAGCTCGAGCATCACGTAGTTGGTGACGTCGACCACCGGGTCGATGGTACGAATGCCGCTGCGACGCAGGCGCTCGACCATCCACAGCGGCGTCTCGGCGGTCACGTCGACGCCCTTGATCACCCGCCCCAGATAGCGCGGACAGCCGTCGGCGTCCTCGACGCGCACCGGGAAGGTCTCGTCGTGGCTCGCCGCCACCGGCGCGATGGCCGGGCCTTCGACCGGCAGGCGGTTGAGCACGCCGACCTCGCGGGCCATGCCCTTGACGCTCAGGCAGTCGCCGCGGTTCGGGGTCAGGTCGACCTCGATGGTGTGGTCGTCCAGGCCCAGGTAGTCGCGCACGCCCTCGCCCACCGGCGCGTCGACCGGCAGCACCAGGATGCCCGGCGACGCCTCTTCCTCGAGACCGAGCTCGGAGGAGGCGCAGATCATGCCGCGAGACTCGACGCCGCGCAGCTTGGCCTTCTTGATCTTGAAGTCGCCGGGCAGCACCGCGCCGACCCGGGCGAAGGGCACCTTCTGGCCGACGTCGACGTTGGGCGCGCCGCAGACGACCTGGACGCGCTCGCCGCTGCCGTCCTCGACCTGGCAGACGTTGAGCTTGTCGGCGTCGGGATGCTGTTCGCGGGCGACGACCTCGGCCACCACCACGTCGGTGAACTCGGCCGCCACCGGCTCGATGGCATCGACCTCGAGGCCGGCCATGGTGACCTGGTCGGCCAGTGCCTGGGTCGCCAGCGCCGGGGAGACCCATTCACGCAGCCACTGTTCGGAAAATTTCATGTCAGTTCCTGTTTCCGCGTAGTCGGTGGTCGATCAGGCGAACTGCTTGAGGAAGCGCAGGTCGTTGTCGAAGAACAGCCGCAGGTCGTTGACGCCGTAGCGCAGCATGGCCAGGCGCTCGGCGCCCATGCCGAAGGCGAAGCCCTTGTATCGCTCGCTGTCGATGCCGGCGTGGCGGAACACCTCGGGGTGCACCATGCCGCAGCCCATCACCTCGAGCCAGCCGGTGTGCGAGCACACGCGGCAGCCGTCGCCGCTGCACATCACGCACTCGATGTCGACCTCGGCGGAGGGCTCGGTGAACGGGAAGTAGGACGGGCGGAAACGGACCGAGAGGTCGTCACGCTCGAAGAAGGCGTGCAGGAAGTCCTCGACGGTGCCCTTGAGGTCGGAGAACCGTACGTCCTCGTCGACCAGCAACCCTTCCACCTGGTGGAACATGGGCGTGTGGGTCAGGTCCGAGTCGCTGCGATAGACGCGGCCCGGGCAGACGATGCGGATCGGCGGCTCCTGGTCCTTCATGGTGCGCACCTGGACCGGCGAGGTGTGGGTACGCAGCAGCCGGGTGGCGTCGAAATAGAAGGTATCGGCCATGCCCCGCGCCGGGTGATGGGCGGGAATGTTGAGGGCCTCGAAGTTGTGGTAGTCGTCCTCGATTTCCGGACCGACCGCCACGTCGAAGCCGACGCGGGTGAACAGTCCCTCGATGCGCTCCAGGGTGCGAGTCACCGGGTGCAGGCCGCCGCTGGGCTGGCCACGGCCGGGCAGGGTCACGTCGAGGCGCTCGGCGGCCAGACGCGCTTCCAGTGCGGCCTTCTCCAGGGCCTGGCGGCGAGCATCGATCTCCTGGGACAGCGCCTGCTTGGCCTCGTTGATGCGCTCGCCGGCCGCCGGGCGCTCCTCGGGGGGCAGCTTGCCGAGGCCCTTGAGCAGCGCGGTGATCTCGCCCTTCTTGCCGAGGTAGCGCACTCGCAGCTCGTCCAGGGCGGCCATGCTCTCGGCGGCCTGAACGGCGTCGCGGGCCTCGGCGACCAGAGTGGGAAGGTGGTCCATCCGTTGTGCTCCGATGTCTTGATCAGGGGGGTCACATGCCAAAAAAACAGGGGAAGAGCGGCTGCTCTTCCCCTGCGACGATCCGTGGCATGGCGCGCTCACGAGAAGCCCACCATGCCGTCACGAGATCACTTACTGGGCAGCCTTGGCCTTCTCGACGATAGCGGCAAAGGCAGCCTTTTCGTTGACGGCCAGATCGGCCAGGACCTTGCGGTCGATCTCGATGCCGGCCTTCTTCAGGCCACCGACGAAGCGGCTGTAGGACAGACCGTGCTGACGGGCACCGGCGTTGATACGCTGGATCCACAGGGCACGGAACTGACGCTTGCGCTGGCGACGGTCACGGTAGGCGTACTGACCGGCCTTGATGACGGCCTGCTTGGCAACGCGGAAGACGCGTGAACGGGCACCGTAGTAACCCTTGGCCTGGCTGAGAATCTTCTTGTGACGACGACGTGCGACGACACCACGCTTGACGCGAGTCATGGCTTACTCCTGACGTTTAAAAATGGTCTACCAAGGATTACAGGTTCGGCAGCATGCGCTGCACGAGCTGCTTGTCGGCGTCGTGGACCTGCTGCATACCACGCAGCTGACGCTTACGCTTGGTGGACTTCTTGGTCAGGATGTGGCTACGGAACGACTGCTTGTGCTTGAAGCCGTTGGCCGTCTTCTTGAAGCGCTTGGCAGCGCCGCTGTTGCTCTTGATTTTCGGCATGAGAATACACTCCGCTCGAGGTTTTTGAGAAAATCCGGGGCCAATGGCCGGCTATACGCCGGCCATCCGTTTGACGGGCCGTCGGATCACTTCTTCTTGGGGGCAATGATCATGATCATCTGCCGCCCTTCCATCTTCGGGAAGGACTCCACGGTGCCGAGATCTTCGAGATCGGCGGCGATCCGTTCCATCAGTTTACGACCGAGGTCCTGATGGGCCATTTCGCGCCCGCGGAAGCGCAGCGTGACCTTGCCCTTGTCGCCACCTTCGAGGAAACGTGTCAGGTTCTTCATCTTGACCTGATAGTCGCCCTCGTCGGTGCCAGGCCGGAACTTGACTTCCTTGACCTGAATCTGCTTCTGCTTCTTCTTCTGTGCCGCCTTCTGCTTCTTCTGCTCAAAGACGAACTTGCCGTAATCCATGATCTTGCAGACGATCGGATCGGCATTGGAAATCTGGACCAGGTCCATACCGGCGGCTTCCGCGCGCTCCAGGGCATCGCGAGTCGGCATGACGCCGAGCTGCTCGCCGTCGCTGTCGATCAGGCGAACCTCATCTACGGTAATCCGCTCGTTCATCGGGGGCCGCTTGTCCTGCGGACGCCCTCTGGGGTTGCTTCGCTTGATGGTTCCGTCTCCACTTTAGTCTTGGAAGATGTCGTTATAACCGTTCGGCCAGCACCTTGTCGATGAAGGTCTCCACCGTCATGGTGCCGAGGTCTTCGCCGGTGCGGGTGCGCACCGCGATGGAATCGGCTTCGACTTCCTTATCTCCCACCACCAGGAGATAGGGGACCTTCTGCAACGTATGCTCGCGAATTTTAAAGCCGATCTTCTCGTTCCTCAAGTCCGCCTTGACGCGCATGCCGATTTTCTGCAAGCGGCGTTCGAGATTTTCGACGAAATCCCGCTGCGAATCGGTGATGTTGAGGATCACGGCCTGCTCCGGCGCGAGCCACAGCGGCATGGCCCCGGCGTAGTGCTCGATGAGGATGCCGAGGAAGCGCTCGAAGGACCCAAGGATAGCACGGTGCAGCATCACCGGCGTCTTGCGATCGCCGTGCTCGTCGACGAACTGGGCGCCCAGGCGGCCCGGCAGGTTGAAGTCGAGCTGCAGGGTGCCGCACTGCCAGACGCGGTTCAGGCAGTCACGCAGCGAGAACTCGATCTTGGGCCCGTAGAAGGCGCCCTCGCCGGGCTGCAGGTCCCAGTCCAGGCCAGTGCTGTTCAGCGCGGCCTCGAGACCGGCCTCGGCGCGATCCCACAGCTCGGCCTCGCCCATGAAGTCATCCGGACGGGTGGACAGCTTGAGCTCGACGTCCTCGAAGCCCAGCTCCTTGTAGACCTGCAGCGTCAGCGCGATGAAGGCCTCGGCCTCGGACTGGATCTGCCCCTCGGTGCAGAAGATGTGCGCATCGTCCTGGGTGAAGCCACGCACGCGCATCAGGCCGTGCAGCGAGCCGGAGGGCTCATTGCGGTGGCAGCTGCCGAACTCGGCCAGGCGCAGCGGCAGATCGCGGTAGCTCTTCAGGCCCTGGTTGAACACCTGCACATGGCAGGGGCAGTTCATCGGCTTGACCGCGTATTCGCGCTTTTCCGACTCGGTGGTGAACATCAGGTCGCTGTAGTGACCCCAGTGACCGGACGCCTTCCACAGCGAGAGATCGACCACCTGGGGCGTCTTGATCTCCTGATAGCCGTGCTCGATCTGCACCCGACGCATGTACTGCTCCAGCGCCTGGTACATGGTCCAGCCGTTGGGGTGCCAGAAGACCATGCCCGGGGCCTCTTCCTGCAAGTGGAAGAGATCCATCTTCTTGGCCAGCTTGCGATGATCGCGCTTCTCGGCTTCCTCGAGACGCTTGAGGTAAGCCTTGAGCTGCTTCTTGTCGCCCCAGGCGGTGCCGTAGATGCGGGTCAGCATCGGGCGCTCGGCGTCACCGCGCCAGTAGGCACCGGCCAGCTTGGTGAGCTTGAAGGCCTTGAGGTGACGCGTGTTCGGCACGTGCGGGCCGCGGCACATGTCGGTGTATTCCTGGTGATGGTAGAGACGAATGGTCTCGCCATCGGGAATCTCGCGCACGATCTCCTGCTTGTAGGGCTCGTCACGATGCAGGAAGGTCAGCATGGCCTTGTCGCGGTCGACGTACTCGCGCACCACGTCGTAGCCGGTGTCGATCAGCGCCTTCATGCGCTGCTCGATGGCCTCGAGGTCCTCGGGAGTCGCCGAGCGGCCGAAGTCGACGTCATAGTAGAAGCCGTCGTCGATCACCGGACCGATCGCCATCTTGGCATCGGGATAGAGCTGCTTTACCGCATGCCCGATCAGGTGGGCGCAGGAGTGGCGGATGATCTCCAGGCCGGCCTCGTCGCGCGCGGTGATGATGGCCACCTCGGCGTCACGGTCGATGACGTCCGCGGCGTCCACCAGCTCGCCGTCGATGCGGCCGGCCACGCAGGCCTTGGCCAGGCCGGTGCCGATGCTCTCGGCCACCTGCATCACGGTGAGCGGTTCGTCGTAGGTTCTCTGGCTGCCGTCCGGCAGGGTCACGATGGGCATGATGAAGAATTTCCTTGTGCGCAGTGGTGATCCATACCAGGGATCACATGCCGCCAGAAGAAGAATGGTCGTCGGAAGCGCTTACGAAAGCGCGACTAGCCTAGCAGACGGCGCCGGCACGAGGCCATGCCGTCGCGGCGAAACATGTTGCCACAACGAAAAGAGGCGCCCGAAGGCGCCTCTTTCACTCTCGAGATGCCCCGGCAGGCCGGGGCGAGGGCTCAGTCGGAGATCACTCCCACTCGCCCAGCTCGACGCGACGGTTCTCGGCACGGCCGGCGTCGGTCTCGTTGGAGGCAACCGGCTGGGACTCGCCGTAGCCGATGGTACGCATGCGGTTGCGATCGACGCCCTGGGATGCCAGGTAGTCGGCCACGGAATCCGCACGGCGCTGAGACAGGTCCTGGTTGTAGGCTGCACTGCCCACGGCGTCGGTGTGACCTTCGATGCGAACGCGGACGTTCTCGTTGGCCACCAGCTTGTCGGCGACGTCGTCGAGGATGCCCTCGGCGCCCATGGTCAGGGTCGCGGAGTCGAACTCGAAGTTGACGTCACGCAGCACCAGGTCTTCCACGCAGCCCAGGGCGTTGACTTCGGCACCCGCGGGGGTACCCGGGCACTGGTCCTGGTAGTCCGGCACGCCGTCACCATCGGAGTCCAGCGGGCAGCCCACGGCATCCACGGCCACGCCGGCCGGAGTGCCCGGGCACTGATCGTTGGCGTCGATCACGCCGTCACCGTCGGTGTCACGGGGTGCCGGCTCGGCCGCCTTGTTGGGCTCGGCGCACAGCAGGGCGCCGATGGTGGCGCCGGCAGTGCCGCCCAGGGCCGCACCGGTGTCCTCGTCGGATTCACTGGAGGAGGCATAGCCGATACCGCCACCGATCAGACCACCGGCCAGACCGCAAACCGCCGGATGCTGGTACCAGGCACGATCGGAAGAGGCGCTGTCGCCCATGCCGGAAGATTGAGAAGCCGAGCTCGCGCAGCCGGAGAGGCCAACGACGAGAGCGGAACCGAGCAGCAAGCCAGTCGTAGATTTTTTCATGTAAGACTCCTTCTTCACACAAATCTGCATGGCCATCGTGGGGACGCCATCCAGGAGGTCCGATGGTACATAGCCAGCGGCAGCGAACAGCGTTCGCCTACATCGTTAAGAAAGCACGAAAATGTGGTTTCAGCCAGCAGAGACCGTGATATGACGCTGGCATCCTTCCGCATATGAGCCATTCACGGTGCGATGACAAGCTTGCCGAAGCTGACCGCGGGATGCAAACCATACGTTGTCAGCGATCGCCTACAAGATACGCCTCAGTGAAGCGAACCGGGCCAGTCTCGGCGGAACTGCAGCACGGCGCCAGCCGCCTCGAGCACGGCCTCGCGCATCTCGTCCTCCACGGCCAGGCGCTCACGGTCCTCCTGGAAACGCGCCTTCGGCGTCAGTGCCTGGCGCGCGGAGTGCGTATGCAGGTGGCGGGTACGACCATGCACCTCACCGAAGGCGCGAAACTCCGGGCGCTCGACCAGGCTCGGGTCGAGGATGTCGAGCAGCGTCTTGCAGCGCCAGGCACCCTCGGTGATATCGACCTGCTTCTGCTGCAGGGCCGCAGCCACCAGCTCCAGGTTCTCCAGGCAGTTCTCATGAGCGCGACGCAGCTCATCCTCGCGGAAGGCCCGGCGGCGGCGCACCTCGCGCCACAGTGTCACGGCATAGGCTGCCAGGCCGGCCACGATGGCCAGGGCAATGCCCAGCAGGATCAGCGCGGTAGTAAGGGACATGCAGACTCCCGGAAACATCGAAGGGTAAGGACACGCATTTTATACTCTGCCCCGCACGGCCCCAATCCCCCCAGGGCCTTCACGGCAAGGAGCCAGGCATGAGCGATTCGGAAAGTCCCCCCACCACCGCGGCCCGCATCGGGCTGATCCTCGGCCCGCTGTGGCTGTTGATGACGCTGACACTGCCGCCGCCTGGCGGCATGAACGAGAGCGCCTGGGCCTGCGCCGGGCTGGCGCTGCTGATGGCCACCTGGTGGTCGACCGAGGCGATCCCGATTCCCGCCACCTCGCTGGTGCCGCTGGTGCTGATCCCGGCCCTGGGTCTCGGCGACATCAAGCAGGCCGCCGCGAGCTACGCCAACCCGATCATCTATCTGTTCCTGGGCGGTTTCCTGCTCGGCATCGCCATGCAGCGCTGGAACCTGCATCGACGCATCGCATTGCACGTGCTGCGCGTGGTTGGCCACGAGCCACGCCGCCAGATCGGCGGCTTCATGCTGGCCACCGGCTTTCTCAGCATGTGGGTCTCCAATACCGCCACGGCGATCATGATGCTGCCCATCGGCATGTCGGTGATCAGCCTGCTGGACGACAGCGACCCCGACGAGCTCGCCCGCTACGCGACCGCCCTGCTGCTGGCCATCGCCTACTCCGCCAGCATCGGCGGCATCGCCACCCTGATCGGCACCCCGCCCAACGCGCTGCTGGCCGGCTATCTGGCCGACAGCCGCGGCATCGACCTCGGCTTCGCCCAGTGGATGCTGGTCGGCCTGCCGGTCAGCGTGACGATGATGGCATGCGCCTGGTGGTGGCTGACACGCCGCCGCTTCCATCTGGCGGGCGGCGAAGACAGCGCCGGCATGGTGCGCCGCGAGCTGGCGAAGCTTGGCCGCACCAGCGCCGCCGAGCGTCGGGTCGGCCTGATCTTCCTGCTGGCCGCCCTCGCCTGGGTGTGTCGCCCGCTGCTCAACCAAGCCGGCCTCGACTGGCTGTCGGACACCGGCATTGCCATCGCCGCCGGCATCGCGCTGTTTCTGGCGCCCTCGGGTGACGGCAGCGGCGAGCGGCTGATGACCTGGGACGCGGCCCAGTCGCTGCCCTGGGGCATCCTGCTGCTGTTCGGCGGCGGCCTGACCCTGGCCGGCGCCATCAGCCGCTCGGGACTCGCCGAGTGGATCGCCCAGCGCCTCGAGATCTTCGGCGCCTTTCCGCTGCTGGTCCTGATCGGGGTGGTGGTGCTGGTCATCATCTTCCTCACCGAGGTGACCTCCAACACCGCCACCGCGGCCGCCTTCCTGCCGCTGCTCGGCGCGCTGGCCGTGTCGCTGGGTATCTCGCCGCTGCTGATCACCGTGCCCGCCGCCATCGCCGCGAGCTGCGCCTTCATGATGCCGGTGGCCACGCCACCCAACGCCATCGTGTTCGCCACCGGGCACCTGCGCATCCAGTCGATGATCCGCGCCGGCTTCGCCCTCAACCTGATCGGCACCCTGCTGGTCAGCCTGCTGGCCTATCCGCTGCTGATGCTGTTCTGGTAGACGCCCTCCGCGATGAAGAGACAAGGGCCCCGCGGGGCCCTTGTCTCACCTGTTCCATGACCTCATCGTCGCGCGGTGTCACACCCGAACCCAGGCCCTGTCGTGCCGACCGCTCGTCGCCGGCGCCAACGACGGCCAGCGCCAGCGCCACGCCGCCAGCGCCAGGCTGACCACCAGACAGGCGGCCCCCGCCGTATGCAGCAGCGCCAGCCACAGCGGCAGCCACAGCAGCACGTTGGCCACGCCCAGCGCCGCCTGACCGAGCCCGGTGGCGACCGCCAGCGCCAGCCAGGGCCGCATCGCCCGTTCGCGGCCATAGCGCCAGCCCAGCATCAACAGGCAGGCCAGCAATGCGCCGGCCCCCAGCCGATGGCCGACCTGAATTGCGCTGCGCGCCTCGGCGTGCAGCTGACCGTAGAGATAGCTGGGACCCACCGCCTGGGTCAGGTGAAATCCCTCGCCCCAGTCCAGCGACTCGACCCAGCGGCCGTTACAGGAAGGAAAGCCCTGACAGGCGATACCGGCGTAGTTGCTCGAGGTCCAGCCGCCCAGCGCCAGCTGCAGCACCAGCGCCAGCAGCGTCGCCCGCCACAGCATCGTCATCCGGCGCGGACGCTGGAGCACGGGCTCTCCCGCCGCCAGGCGCCGCAGCCGCAGGTGCAGCCACAGGAACATCGCCATCACCGAGAGCCCGCCCAGCAGATGCAGCGTCACCACCTGGGGCCATAGCTTGAAGGTCACGGTAAAGGCGCCGAAGGCGCCCTGCACCGCCAGAGCCGCCAGCAGCCCCAGCGTCAGCCGCCAGGGGTAACCGTCGTGGCGGCGGCGCAGGCCAAGCCCGCGCCATGCCAGCAGCAGCGCCATGATCACCAGCGCCGCCGCCAGATAGCGATGCCCCATTTCCATCCACGCCTTGGTGGCCTCGAACGGGAGATGGGGACTATGCGCCAGGGCATGATCGGCATCGGGCACCAGCGGCGCGCCGTAGCACCCCGGCCAATCGGGGCAGCCGAGGCCGGCATCCATCAACCGGGTCGCCGCCCCGACCAGCACCACCAGCGCACAGAGCCCGGTACCGACGAGACTGAGCCGCAGCACGCTGCGCCATGCAGGAGACGCCTGGGAAAGTCGCATCGCCATCCTCCTCTCTCCATCCCGCCGTCACTCGTTCCCCGCTGCCATGCCATCACTTCTTGTGGATCATTCCCTGTTCGTGATCACTCTGCCTGAAGGCGCGCCATGGGCGGCTCCGGATTGCGTTCGAGCAGCAGCTCGAGGTCCTCGAGCACCTGTGCCGTCTCGACATCCGGCGCATAGGCCAGCACCGCCCGCCCCTCGGGGTCGAACACCCACAGCCGGCCCGGCGAACGCCACGGCGCCGCCCCCGTCCACGCCACCGCCGCGGCGCCGGGCAGCGCCTCGCCACCGCCACCGAGACGCAGCCGGCTGATGCGATGAGCCTCGCGCCCCAGCGCCCGATGCAGGCGCCACCAGCGATCGGCCTGCTCGTCGCAGGCGGCCGGGCAGTCGAAGGCCAGCACCCAGTCGTCGGCGCCCTGCTTGTCCATGCCGGCGAGCGGCCATTCCGCCAGCGCGGGCACCTCCGGCGTCAGCTGGCCATGGGCGGTGCGGCCCTCGGGAATGCCCAGCCGCCACTCGACCATGCCCCAGGCCACCGCCATGGGCAGAAGGAACACCGCGAACAGCGCCAGCAGCTTGAAACGCGACGAGACGGAAGAAACGGGAGACTCGACGGACATCGCATCACTCCTCGTGGTCAGGCCTGACATTGACAGATGACAAGCGACGATCGCGGGCCAGCCGGCGGCCGCCCAGCACCATCACCACCAGGGCGGCGAGGGCCAGCCCCCACCACTGGAAGGCGTAGCCCAGATGGCGCTCCGGCGGTAGCACCGCGGGCGTCCACCAGGAATCGAGGTGGCCTGGCCCGTCTTCCAGATGCAGCCAGCCGGCATGGGCGAAGCCCTCCAGCTCCGGCCAGGCGGACAGCGCGATGCGCTGCAGGCGCTTGCCCTCGCGATTGGGGCCGAACAGCGGAGCGCTGTCGCCTGCGACCTGCCAGCGTCCGGACAGCGTCACCTTGCCCCCGGGCGTGGTCACCGTCGGCGTCTCCCGGCGGGTGCCGGTGGGCAGAAATCCACGCTCCACCAGCCACAGCCGCCCATCGTCGCCGCGCAGCGGGGTCAGTGCCGCCACGCCCAGGCGCCCCGCGTGGGTACGGTTGTCGAGAAACAGCGTCTCGGCGGCCAGATACTCGCCGTGCAGGGTCAGCCGGGCGCCTCCCGGCGGCGCGGCGGCGGGGGCCTCCAGGCTGGGCGCCGTCTCGAAGCGTGCCAGCAGCTCGCGCTTGTCGGCGGCCCGCTGCCACTGCCATAGTCCCAGTGCCAGCCCGAGCGCCACCACCAGGCTCCAGCACAGCAACCAGAGCCCCAGGCGGCGGCCCCCGCGTCGTGCGGCGCCCGCGCCAGTGGCGTCCTTCGTGGAGTGAGAGATGCTACTCAAGACTCTGATTGCCCTCGTCTTCCTGGCCATGGTGGCGAGCCTTGCCGCCGGCGCCGGTTATCTGATCAGAGATGGCGGCCGCTCGCGGCGGGTGCTCGTCTTGCTCAAGCTGCGCGTCGCCCTGGCGGCGCTGCTGCTGGCCCTGCTTATCTATGGCTTCACCGTCGGCGATCTCGGCGGCTGAGGCGTTCAGAACACACGCGCTTAGAACACATAGACGAAGGTGAACAGCCCGATCCACACCACGTCGACGAAGTGCCAGTACCAGGCCGCCGCCTCGAAGCCGAAATGGTCGTCACGTGAGAAGTGGCCGCGCACCACCCGCCCCAGGATGGCGATCAGGATGATGGTGCCGATGATCACGTGCAGGCCGTGAAAGCCGGTCATCAGGAAGAAGGTGGCGCCGTAGATGCCCGCCTGAAGGGTGATGCCGTAGTGGGCGTAGGCCTCGTAGTACTCGAAGCCCTGGATGGTGATGAAGCACAGCCCCAGCAGCACGGTGCCGGCCAGCCAGTGTCGCGCCGTGGTGCGATAGCCTTCCTTGAGTGCTTCGTGGGCCACCGTCAGGGTGATGCTGGAACCGACCAGGATCAGGGTATTCACCAGCGGCAACTGCCAGGGCGACAGCACCGCACGGGGCCCTTCGATGCCCTCGCCGGGGGGCTCGAGCAACGGCCAGGAGGCGGTGAAGTCGGGCCACAGCAGGGCTGCCACGCCCTTGGCGCCCTCCCCGTCCAGCCATGGCAGCGCGAAGGTGCGTACGTAGAACAACGTGCCGAAGAAGGCCGCGAAGAACATCACCTCCGAGAAGATGAACCAGCCCATGCCCCAGCGGAAGGAGCGATCCATCTGGGCGTCGTATAACCCGCTGCGCGACTCGCGAATGACGTCCCGGAACCACAGCGTCATCACCCCCAGCACGGCCAGCAGGCCGACCACCATCACCGGCATGCCGGCCACCCCGAAGACCAGCAGGGTGCCGGTGCCGACCATCATCGCGCCGAGTGCCAGCGACGCCAGCACCGGCCACTTGCTCGACGCGGGCACGTAGTAGCTTCCACCGCTCATGTTCGACCTCCTCCGCCGGAGCCGGCTCAGTGACGCCGCGGCTCGAAATCGGGTGGCGTCTCGAAGGTGTGCAGCGGCGCCGGACTCGGCACCGTCCATTCCAGGTCCTCGGCGCCATCCCAGGCGCAGGCCGGCGCCTTCTCGCCGCCGCGCACGCACATCGTTACCACCACCACGAACAGCAGCTGGGACAGCCCGAACAGGAAGGCGCCGATGCTGGTGATCATGTTGAAGTCGGCGAACTGCAGCGCGTAGTCGGGGATCCGTCTCGGCATCCCGGCCAGCCCGGCGAAATGCATGGGGAAGAAGGTCAGGTTGACGCCGATCACCGAGAGCCAGAAGTGCCACTGGGACAGCCGCAGGTGCGGATAGTGGCCGGTCCACTTGGGCAGCCAGTAGTAGACGCCGGCCATGATCGCGAACACCGCGCCGGGCACCAGCACGTAGTGGAAATGCGCGACCACGAAGTAGGTGTCGTGATACTGGAAGTCCGCCGGGGAGATCGCCAGCATCAGCCCCGAGAAGCCGCCGATGGTGAACAGCACCACGAAGGCCAGGGCGAACAGCATCGGCGGCTCGAAGGTGATCGAGCCGCGGAACAGCGTGGTCACCCAGTTGAAGACCTTCACCCCGGTCGGCACCGCGATCAGCATGGTGCTGTACATGAAGAACAGCTCGGCCACCAGCGGCAGGCCCACCGTGAACATGTGGTGCGCCCAGACCAGGAACGACAGGATGGCGATGGAGGCCGTGGCATAGACCATGGAGGCGTAGCCGAACAGCGGCTTGCGCGCGAAGGTCGGGATGATCACCGAGACGATACCGAAGGCCGGGAGGATCATGATGTAGACCTCCGGATGGCCGAAGAACCAGAACAGGTGCTGGAACAGCACCGGGTCGCCACCGCCGGCGGCATCGAAGAAGCTGGTGCCGAAGTTGATGTCCAGCAGCATCATGGTGATCACCCCGGCCAGCACCGGCATCACCGCGATCAGCAGGAAGGCGGTGATCAGCCAGGTCCACACGAACAGCGACATGTCCATCAGCCGCATGCCCGGCGCTCGCAGATTGAGAATGGTGGCGATGATGTTGATCGCCCCGAGGATCGAGCTGATGCCCGCCAGGTGCAGCGAGAGGATGAAGAAGGTGGTGGACGGCGGCGAATAGGTGGTGGACAGCGGCGCGTAGGAGGTCCAGCCGAAGTTGGGCGCCCCGCCGGGCATGAAGAAGGTCGACAGCAGCAGTGAGAAGGCCACCGGCAGCAGCCAGAAGCTGAAGTTGTTGAGCCGCGGCAGCGCCATGTCCGGTGCGCCGATCTGCAACGGCACCATCCAGTTGGCCAGCCCGACAAAGGCCGGCATCACCGCGCCGAAGATCATGATCAGCCCGTGCATGGTGGTCATCTGGTTGAAGAACTCGGGTTCGACCAGTTGCAGCCCCGGCTGGAACAGCTCGGCGCGGACGACCATGGCGAACAGGCCGCCGATGAAGAACATCGCCAGCGACAGCAGCATGTAGAGCGTGCCGATGTCCTTGTGGTTGGTGGTCAGCAGCCAGCGCTTGAGCCCCCCCGGCGGCGAGTGCGGCTCGGCGGCCACCCCCGCGGAGGCGGGCTGGCCGTGCTGCGTGGTCGACTTGGGAGGCAGGTGCGAAGCCATCGTGGTTCCCCCTGGTTGGCGCCCCGAGGACGCGCCCGTCGAAAGAAGTACCGCCACCGTGTCTAGTCGGCGAGCCGCTCGGCGATCGCCGAGGGCTGAACGCTGTCGCCGGCCTCGTTGCCCCAGGCGTTGCGCTCGTAGGTGATCACGGCGGCGATCTCCGCCGGATCCAGCGTGTTGGCAAAGCCCGGCATGGCGCTGCCCGCGATGCCATCGATCACCGTCTCGATGTGTCGCTCACGGTCATCCAGCAGCGCCTGGTTGCCGGCCAGGGCCGGGAACACCGGTGGGTTGCCACTCCCATCGGGCTGGTGACAGGACGCGCAGATGGTGCCGTAGACCTGCTCGCCGCGCGCCATCAGTTCCTCCATGGCCCACTCCCGATCGAGCCCCATGGCGGCCTCGGCGGCCTCTGCCTGGCGCTCGGCCAGCCAGGCATCGAAACGTTCGGGCTCCACCGCCTCGACGACGACCGGCATGAAACCGTGGTCGCGGCCACATAGCTCGGCGCACTGGCCGCGGTAGATACCCGGCTCGTTGATGCGTACCCAGTTCTCGTTGACGAAGCCCGGAATGGCATCCTGCTTGACGCCGAGTTCCGGGACCCACCAGGAATGGATCACGTCATCGGAGGTCAGCAGCAGGCGCACCTTGCGGTCGACCGGCAGTACCAGCGGCCGGTCGACCTCGAGCAGATAGTGCTCGCCCTTGGCCTGCTGGCCGGCGATCTGCTCGCGCGGAGTCGCCAGGCTGGAGAGGAAGGCAACCTCCTCGTCGCGGTATTCGTAGCGCCAGCGCCACTGCTGGCCGGTAATCATCACCTCCATGTCGGCCTCGGAGGCGTCGTACATCGACTTGAGCGTGGCCGTCGCAGGCACCGCCATCGCCACCAGGATCAGCAGTGGCACGACCGTCCAGATCACCTCGACCGTGGTGTGCTCGTGGAAACGCGCGGGTTGGGCGCCGCGGGAGCGGCGATAGCGAAAGAGCGAATAGAAGAGCGCTCCGAAGACAACGATGCCGATGACCACGCATATCCAGAAGATGGCCATGTGCAGACCATGGATATCACGGCTCAGATCGGTGACCCCGACTGGCATGTTCCAGCCGTTGGCCAACGCCGCCGTGGCCGGCATGACCAGGACGGCCCCGCTCATCGTCCAAACGAGCCGCTTGCGCATCCGCATCGCCCCCTCCTGAACGTCGACGTGCATCCACCACGCCTGGATCGAGTATAGGTTCCCGCTGCTCGCTGACCGCGAGGCCAGTGCCCTGTTCACCAACGAGCCCTTCAACGCAGCCGGGATCCCTCAGCGAGCCGCCAGCATCGCCACCACGGCGATCAGCACCACCAGCGCGGCGGCAAGCAGCACACCCGCGACGATAAAGGGCCCCGCCCCGCCACGGGAGAAATCTTCCTTGCGCCTCGCCTCCTTCTGTACACCGAAGAAGGCTGCCAGTACCGATGAGATGACGCGCCACATGGACATGCCCTCCGATCGACTCGTCCCTAGACCGTAGACCAGGGATCGCCGATATGCGCACTCCCTGATCCGCATCAAGTGGAAAAAGGAAAGCCCGGCCATGAACCTCGACCGGGCCAGGAGCGCCTATACTTCGAACATGGCAGCGACTGTCGCGGACGGCGCTGCACCATCCTGTCACCGTGCGATTCGGGAGGTTCGAGATGACCCAGTCAACGGGAGACACCCCCCATGTGTTCCCGCCCGCCAGCGAGGCCATGCTGCAGTGGTGGAACCCGCAGCTGATCCAGGGCCCGATGCCCCTGGTACGGATGCAGTTCGCCTGGCTGGAGAGTCTGGCGGAGGCCATGCAGTTCGAGGCCAAGTGCCTGCGCGCCCTGGCCGAGAGCGGCGAGCGCATGACCGGCTGCTACTGCGAAGAGGCGGATCCCCAGGCGCTGCAGGCGTGCTATCAGCGGCTCATGCAGGACGTTGCCCGGACACATTGGCAGCGGCTCGAGAAAGTCGCCGAACTCTCCGAGGACTTCCGCAAGCGCCTGTGGGAAGAGATTTGAACGGCCAGCCGAACGGGCACCCCTCCGGTGCCCGTGTCTTTTGGCTCAGCCCAGCCCCAGCAGATGCACCAGCGGCGGCAGCAGGAAGGCCGTCAGCAACCCGGTGATCCCCATCGCCAGCCCCGAGAAAGCACCGGCCACCGCGCCGAGGCGAGCAAACGCCTGGGCGGTGCCGAACCCATGTGCTGACAGCCCCATGGCGAAGCCCTGTATCGCCGGGTCCTGGATACGCAACAAGCGGAAGATTACCGGTCCCAACGCACAGCCGATGGCGCCGGTCAGCAGCACCAGTCCGGCCGCCAGTGACGGGATGCCGCCAATCTGCTCGGCGATGCCCATGGCGATGGGCGACGTCACCGACCGCGGCGCGAGCGACATCAGGGTCTCATGTCGGGCCCCCAGCACCAGCGCCAGTCCCAGGGTGCTGGCGACCGCGGTCACGATGCCGGTCACACAGGCCAACACCAGCGGCACCAGCAGGCGACGGACGCGCTCGCGATGGTCATAAAGCGGGATGGCCAGCGCTACCGTCGCCGGCCCCAGCAGGAAGTGGATGAACTGCGCACCCTCGAAATAGGTGGCGTAATCCATGTCGAGCAGCAGCAGGCTGCCGATCAGCAGGACGATCGACAGCATCACCGGATGCAACAGCGGCGTGCCACCCAGCGCCTTGTTGATCCTCACCGCGAGGGCGAAAGCCACCAGGGTCAGCAACAGCGACAGCAGCGGATTGCCGGACAGATAGACCCACAGCTGGTCCAGACGCGCGACGTTCATCCGCGACCTCCCTTGCCGAGCCGCCCCTGGAGGCGCGACAGCACCCAGGCCGTGACGCCCAGCGTCAGTGCGGTGGAGACGACCAGCGTCAGCAGAATCGGCAGGATGTCCCGACCGATCAGCGCCCCGTGCACCATCACCCCGACGCCGGCCGGCACGAACAGCAGCGTCAGGTAACGCAGCAGGCCCTCGCCGGAGGTTCGCAGGCTATCGGGCACCTTGCCACGCACCAGCAGGGCCACCAGCAGGATCACCATGCCAAGCACGGGCCCGGGGATCGGTACCGCCAGCCCCCGCGCCAGCAGCTCACCCAACATCTGGCACGCCAGCAGCATGCTCATCCCCAATATCAGCGGCATCGTCGTTCTCCCTGTCCGTATCCCCCTATTCTACAAAGCGCGTGGCGCGAGGGCAGTTCTCCAAGCGGGGAGCCAACCTTTTGAAAAAAAGCGCAAAAAGGACTTTTCATTTCCGGGGGAGCGAGGTAATATACGCCTCGTTCTCGGGGGACGCGCCCAACGGCGACAAGCCCAAACGAGAACGTCGGAGCGTGGCGCAGCTTGGTAGCGCGTTGCAATGGGGTTGCAAAGGTCGCTGGTTCGAATCCAGTCGCTCCGACCATGAACATCAGGAGAAACGGTCACTTAGCTCATCAGAGCGGTGGCCGTTTTTTCGTTGCTGGGCATCCAAGTGTAACCGCGCGGCGCCTTTGGCATTTTATTGCGCCCTAATTGGCACTGGCGGAAAAAGAGAAGCAGAAGCGGCATAGCGCCACCTTTGGCACAAGCAGCTAAACCACCATAGGTCCTCGCCTACTGGATGGCGGGCGCTTCTTTTTGCCCGCGAGGTACTTGCAAGAAGGACACCTGTACCAGTACTCGTCCTCAGTCATGACTGAAACGCGTTTGTCTTCCTTGCACACGGGGCAGATGACGTGCGCGGGCTCGTCGCTGGTGATGTGCTCATCTTTGAGAGGCATGACTATGTCACCAGTTGGGGTGCGCTCTAGACGTAAGCGCTCGAACCGCGCTTCCTTAGCCAACTCCTCCTTCAATTGCCTGTTCTTCCTCCACCAGTTCCTGCTGCTGGACGACCATCGATAGCAGGTCTGTCTGTACAGTGGTCAGCTTTTCCATGATCTCGCTTACCGCCGCGTCGAGCTGTGCCTGGCTATGAACATCCTTGGCCGCTCTGGCGGCGTCGAGCGCCGTTTTGATGGCTGTAACAGCTGCTCCGACTTCCATCCCCACCTCCTAGTCTCGGGTCAGTGCCTTCCCATTCTACCTGTCGGCTCCCACCACGACGCCCCGGTGGCATTTCCCGACAGCATGCGAATCCTCGATGCCACGCTCACCCGACGCACACTCCGGCGACATCCTCGGCCCTAGCCAACGGGTCGATGTGATGACGGCCCTCAAGGCGATGACGATCTGGCCCGCCTGGCAGCAGTTCGAGGAGGCCGACAAGGGCAGTATCGTCCCCGGCAAGCGTGCCGATTTCGTGATCCTCTCCGGCGACCGACTGCCGTCGATCCCGAGACCCTCGATCAGCTGCAGGTACTGGCGACCATCAATGACGGCGACGTCATCTACGAGGCACCGCAAGACGAGAGCCTTGCGAGGCCCTACCGGCCGCGCTGTCGACCGATCAGGGAACCGCCGAGCGGCTCCTGCATGCCATGAGCGAGGGGTTCGGCGCCGAGGCGAGCCGGTGACGTGCGGCATGCCCCGCCACTGAGGCGTCAGCGGCGGCCGAGCGCCACCCTGTACAGGCGCCGCGTCAGGCGTCTGGGGCCTGGTCGGCGATCAGACGGTCGACGGACGAGGTGACATCCGAAGCGCCTCGCCGAATCTCGCCGACCAGTCGCTCGATGTCCGTCACATGGGCATGGATCTGCTGGCTCTTGTCCACGGCCGACCGCATCTGCTCGCTTGCCTGGGCCACCATGGCGGCGTTGTCGGCGAGCACGTCGTCGATCCGCCCCACCGATTCGCTCGCCCGATGGGCCAGCTGGCGAACCTCGCCCGCCACCACAGCGAAGCCCCTGCCGTGCTCTCCCGCATGAGCCGCTTCGATGGTGGCGTTCAGCGACAGCAGATTGGTCTGCTCGGCGATTCGCGCGATCTCCGAGGTGATGCCGTTGATGCGTTCCGCCTGGGCCACGAGTGCCTGCACGGCCTCCCGGGCGCTTCCCATCTCGTCGACGGACGCCATGCACTCGCGAACGATATCCTGCAGCTGCGCCATGCCACTGGCCGTGATCTGCTCCGTCTGGGCCGATGTCTCCCGGGCCGAGACGACGGCAGCACGGGTGGCCTCGGCGGCCTGCACGTCGGCCGTGACATCGGTGGCGAACTTCACGACCCGTACCACCCTGCCATCGGCATCGAAGACCGGGTTGTAGGTGGCCTCCAGCCACAGCGGCTCTCCGAAGGCCGTGACCCGTTCGAACTTGCCCTGACGGAACTCGCCCTGGGCCAGACGCTGCCAGAAGTCCGGATGCTGCTCGTAGAAGGCCTCGTGGCAGAACAGGCGGTGGTGCTGGCCCAGGACCTGTTCACGCTCATAGCCGGTCGCGGCCAGGAAGTTGGGGTTGGCATCGAGCACGACACCCTCCGGCGTGAACTCGATCACGGCCATGGACTGACCGAGTGCCTCGACCAGTGCCGCGCGCGACATCGCCGCCTGGTGCTTTTCGGTGACATCGCTGGCGATCTTGATCACATGGTCGACATGCTTGCCGCTCCGATTCATCACCGGCAGATAAGTGGCCTCGATCCAGACCTCGCGCCCCCGCTTGTCGAGGCGTCGGAAGGTGCCGGCCCGGTGCTCGCCTCGGGCCAGGGCCGCCCAGAACTCTCCGTATTCCCGGCCGTTCACCGTTTCCGGGTCGCAGAACATCCGATGGTGGCGGCCCAGCACCTCCGAGGCCTGATAGCCGAGAACCGACAGGAAAGCCCGGCTCGCCTGACGGATGATGCCCTCGGGGGTGAACGTCACCGTGGCCGTATGCCGGTGCAGGGCAGCGGCCAGGGGCGACCGGGGCTTGCGCGATTCGAGCGCGGGGGACGAGAGAAGCGTGACGAGGGAAGCCAGCATGGCGTTTCGATCTCCAGCCAGGAAAATATTGCACAGAAAGTTATACTATATGTTCTTTTTGTACAAATATTGTATCTAGTATGGCACCTCCTCCATGGCTGGCCCCAGGCTGGGCGATCAGGGGAAGCCAACAGGAACGACAGGAAGAACGACAGGGGGAAGAGATACCAAAACGAAAACCGGGAGCCCCATGGGGCTCCCGGTTCACATGCTCGATGGCGAGTGTCGGCCTGGCCTGTCTGACCTCGGCCGAGATCGCCTCAACCCATGTAATGGGCAATGGCCTTCTCGGCCTCGTTCTTGGCGGCCGCCACGGCGGTCCAGTGATCGAGCACTTCGGGGGTCAGGGAAGTGGGCATGTCAGACTCCTGTTTCAAACGCATGACTCGACGCACAAGATTACCCACGGCGCCTGCAAGGCACCATTCGCCTTTCGGCTAGCCGCTTGCAATACTGCAGGAAGTCCAGCCATGCGAGGATCCAACGTGCGCCACTACGAACAGACCCACATCGGCTTCGACGAGCACGGCAACGAGTACGTCATCGACGAGTACCACGACCTGCCCGACCTGGAGGACTTACAGCATGGAGGCGCCATCAGCCGTGGCCTGCCGAACTTCAAGACCCGTGACGGTCACGAGGTGGAGCGTCTCGGCCCGGGAGAATTCTCGGTCCGTGTGCCCGGTGAAGAACGCGGCGTCTCGGTGTGGACCCACGATCCCGAGCATGTCTGATAGGCTGGGCGCTCCTCAGAAGGAGCCCGACATGCCACGACGCGTCCCAACCGCCCTGCTCTGCCTCGCCCTGCTGGCCACCCTCGGCGGCTGCACCACCTACACCTGGCCCGATGGCCACCGCGAGACGGTGTGGGGCGTGCCCGCCGAAGACGAGACCAAGACCGACCAGCAAAGGCGCACCGAAGGCGTGCAGTATCGCCAGCCGGGCGAAGTACCCGAATAACGCCGTTGGCACGGCCGGGGCGTCACCCGCCTGCCACGACGCCCTGACTCACGCCTCCTACGCCAGCCCCTTTCTCCATACCAGGCAGAGGTTGTTGGCCGGCATCTCGACCAGGCGCTCGAGCCAGAGGCCGTATCGCTCTGCCTCCGCGCTCACGTCCGCCAGATCGCGGATCCCCCAGCGCGGGTCCCGCGACCGCAGATCGGCGTCGAATGCCAGGTTGCTGGCCGCGGTCGGTTGATCCACGCGCAGGTAGGGGCCGTAAAGCAGCAACGTACCGCCTTCCTCGAGACGCTCTCCGGCCCGCGCCATCAGGGCCTCGGTCACCGCCCAGGGCGAGATATGGATCAGGTTGATGGCCACGATCGCCTCGAAGCGGCCCGCTGGCCAGTCACCGGTAGCATCCAGCGCCAGCGGCGACCGCAGGTTGGGCAGCTCGACCACCTCACGCCAGGCCGCGATGGAAGCCCGAGCCTCCGGGGTCGGGTCGCTGGGCTGCCAGTCCCAGTCAGGCCGGGCCGCGGCGAAGTGGCAGGCATGCTCGCCGCTCCCGGAGGCCAGCTCGAGCACCCGGGCCGGGCCGGGCAGTGCCTCGGCCAGCACCTCGAGAATCGGCTGGCGGTTGCGGGCCGCGGCAGGGCTGTAACGTCGAGCATCGGTCATGGCGTGCCTCTGGCGAAAGCGTGAACAAATGAAACCGCGCCGATGATAGCCCCATCGCCCCTCGCGCCTCCAGGCCGTATGCCCTCAGAGCGCCGTGTCTCGTGTCATCGGCGAAGCGTTGAGCAGCCGATGCAGCACCGCCATCGCCACCAGGGTGACGACCATCGCCACGCTCATGGAACTGAACCGGTACAGGGCGGCATAGACGAAATCCTGATTCGGGCCCAGGTACTGGCCATAGAGGATGCCCAGGGTGGTCAGGGCACCGAAGCCGACGCCCGATCCTCCGCCCTCGAGCAGATGGATGCGCGCGAAGAGCATCAATCCGACCCAGTAGCTGAGCATCACCAGCAGCAGATGGTCGGCCTGGGTGAACAGCAGCAGCTGC
This sequence comes from Halomonas sp. HG01, assembly GCF_000968715.2. Classification (NCBI taxonomy): domain Bacteria; kingdom Pseudomonadati; phylum Pseudomonadota; class Gammaproteobacteria; order Oceanospirillales; family Halomonadaceae; genus Halomonas; species Halomonas sp. HG01. The sequence continues at coordinate 1,774,780 of NZ_CP022134.1, forward strand.
ATCAGGATCGCCATGTTGCAGCCCAGCAGCGCCCCGACCCCGCGCTTGACCGCCGACACCCTGGCGTTGGGGTAACCCAGCGCGAAGAGGATCAGGATGGTGGCCATCTGCGCCGACAGCGAGTCCCTCAGGTCCAGGATCTGAAAGACCGCGAAGGACAGCGTGGCGATGATGGCGCCGATCAGCGTCTGGTGTCGCACCAGGGAAGCCGGCTTGTCGACCGTCGGCGGCGGCCGGCGCGCCTCTCGATCGGGAAACAGCAGGTGCATCAACGCCGCCAGGCACACGGCCAGCACGCTGGCCACCACGTTATGGGTCAGCAGATCGAAGAGATCGACCTCGGGATAGCTGGCGAAGTGCAACAGCACGCTGAGCGTCAGCACGCCGTTGGCGCCGAACAGGAACAGCGGCCCCTTCGCCATCAGCCGGAAACGCGAATAGAACAGCAGGAACGCCAGTCCCGTCATTACCACCGGCATGTGCTGGGTCAACCCGACCACCAGCGACACCTCGACCACGTTGAGGCAGGCGTTGCCCAGGAACTGGCGCACCACGTGCGCATTGAAGACCGGTATCATGCCGACCAGGAACATGGGATAGACGGTGAAGAAGACCCCATAGTCCCAGTGCATGAAGTGGCTGATGGCGAAGCCGATCATGCCCGCAAAAGCCACGCGCAGGCACTGCCGCATGTCGTTGGACGAAAAGCGAGACTCCCCGGCTTCCTGCTCCTCCGGGCCATGACCGCGATGCGGCAGCACCAGTCCTGCGGAGCGCAGCAGCAGCCGTCTCACCCGATGCACCAGCTCGCGCCACGTTTCCGATGCCGTAGGGTCGTCGCCCTGCCCAGGCCGATCTGGCCGATCAATAGACATAGTGCAGCCAGGACATCAGCCGGATCTGCAGGCCGCCGAACAGGGTCGCCAGTGGATTCGCCTCGGGCAGCAGCTGCACGGTGGCCCGCGCGCCGCTGACGGGCAGCGGCTCGGGCGGATCCTCCACCTCGAGGTGGAGGCGAACGCGCTGGGCGTCGCGTACCCAGCGGTCGGTCGCCGGAATGTCCGCCAGCGTGCCGTCCGCGGCCAGCTGACCATCCTGCACGCCGGCATCCCGCGAGGCCACGCGCGCCTCGAACACCCTTCCCGGGAGGGCGTCGAAGACCACCCGGGCCGATTCCCCTTCGCGCACGTGTCGAAGGCTCTTCTCGCGCAGGTCGGCGACCAGATCGAGCCCCTCGCCCACCACCGCCAGCGCCGGCTGTCCGCGGGTGACGTAATCGCCCTGGCGCAGCTGAAGGTTGGTCACCACGCCGTCGCGCTCGGCGCGCACCAGAGTGTGCGACAGGTCGAGCTCGGCCTGGTCGATGGCGTTATCCGCCTGGCGCAGCTGCAGGTTGCCGTCGCCGCGTTCGCCGAGCTGCACCTCCAGCTGACGGATGCGGGCCTGGGCCGCCGCCACCGAGGAACGCGCCTGGCGCTCCTCGGCCACGATGCTGTCGACCCGCTGCCGGGAGATGCTGTGGCGACTGAGCATCGTCTCGGCTCGACGGCGCTCCCCGGCCAGCTCGTCGGCGGAGGCCCGGGCCGCATCGAGATCGGCATGCGCCTCGGCGAGATCGGCCTCGAGCAGCGCGTTGTCGCGGACCGCCGCCTCTCGGGCAAGCCGGGCCTGGTGCAGCGCCAGTTCGAAGGGCGCGCGATCGAGCGAGAACAGCACGTCGCCGCGTTCGACCCGTTGATTGTTGGTCACGGCCACCGCCTCGACGCGGGCCGACACCTCCGGCGCGACCCGCACCACGGGGCGTAGCACCCGGGCCTGGGGGGTCATCGGCATGAAGGTGTCGGCGATGATGAAGTAGACGAACAGCACGCCGAAGGCCGCCAGCGCGACCCGGACCCAGCGCGCGAAACTCTGATCTGGAGTCATGGACTCGCTCCCGTCGATGCCACCGGCCAGGACGACCGGATGGGGCAAAAGGCCGAGATGATAGCAATTCTTTTAGCAAGCTAAAAGATGCCATGCAATCGTAACTGTCCCCTCGCCCCGCCACTCTCGGGCCCTCGATGGCCCGATCGGCGCGGCATGCCTGGCATCGCCAGCCGAGATGACTACAATGGGCGGCTTGATTTTCCGCCCATTCCTCCGACGCTCCCGCAAGGAACCCTCATGAACGCCATCGTGCTTGCCATCCTGGTCATGGTCACCCTGAGCCTGATGCGGGTGTCCGTGGTCTTCGCGCTGATCGCCGCCACCCTGGTCGGCGGCCTCTATGCCGGCATGCCGATCGGCGAGATCATGGACGCCTTCAACGACGGCCTGGGCAACGGGGCCACCGTGGCCATCTCCTACGCCGTGCTCGGCGCCTTCGCGGTGGCCCTGTCACGCTCGGGCATCACCCAGCTCCTGTCCCAGAAGGCCATCGCCGGTCTCCGGCTGGACCAGGGAATCCCCCACCGCCGCACCATCGTCTATGTGCTGCTCGGCGTGCTGCTGGCCTTCTCGGTCAGCTCGCAGAACCTGATCCCGGTGCACATCGCCTTCATCCCGGTGCTGGTGCCGCCACTGCTCAAGCTGATGAACCACCTGAAGCTCGACCGTCGCGCCGTGGCCTGCGTGATCACCTTCGGTATCACCGCACCGTACATGCTGCTGCCGGTAGGCTTCGGCTCGATCTTTCTCCACGACATCCTGCTGACCAACCTCAACGACAACGGCCTCGACGTGACCGCCGCCATGGTGCCCACGGCGATGATCGTGCCGATCGGCGGCATGGCGATCGGCCTGGTCGTGGCGATCCTGTTCAGCTATCGCGGCAAGCGCAGCTACGAAGACCGCGACCTGGCCCACGGCGACGAGACACCCGCCGAGGCCGCCGGCCACCTCAAGCCCTGGCAGATCGCCGTGCTCGGCCTGTCGCTGGTCGGCACCGTGGTGGTACAGCTGGTCAGCGGTTCCATGGTGCTCGGCGGCCTGTTCGGCTTCGCCGTACTCTCCGTCAGCGGCGTGTTCCACTGGCACGAGCAGGACGACATCTTCACCGAAGGCATGCGCATGATGGCGCTGGTCGGCTTCATCATGATCGCGGCCGCCGGCTTCGCCAGCGTCATGCAGGCCAGCGGCCAGGTCGAGAGCCTGGTGGAAAGCTCCACCGCCCTGATCGGCGACCACAAGGGCTTGGCCGCCCTGGTCATGCTGCTGGTGGGCCTGTTCATCACCATGGGCATCGGCTCGTCGTTCTCGACCATCCCGATCATCGCCTCGATCTACGTGCCGCTGGCGATCGGCTTCGGCTTCTCGCCGATGGCCACCATCGCCCTGGTCGGCACCGCCGCCGCCCTGGGCGACGCCGGCTCACCGGCCTCGGACTCCACCCTCGGCCCGACCGCCGGCCTCAACGCCGACGGCCAGCACGACCACATCTGGGACAGCGTGGTGCCGACCTTCCTGCACTACAATATCCCGCTGATCGGCTTCGGCTGGCTCGCCGCCATGATGCTCTGAACCCGGGCGGTGCCCGGGAGCGGCAAGCCGAAAGCTTGAAGCTAAAAGACACAACAGCCCCGCCGGCATATACCGGCGGGGCTGTTGTATTTCATGCCGGCCATCCGGCCAACAGGGGGATTAGCCTCGAACGCAGCAGGCCTTGCCCTTCTTCCCGCTCCCACACGGGCAGGGATCGTTGCGCCCCGGCTTGAGCCGGGTCACCGAGGGCTCGCCGTCCACGTAGACCCAGCGGCCCGCCTCGCGCCGAAAGCGCGACCGCTCCTCCAGAGCGCCCCAGCGGCGCCCCTCACGGAAGGTGGCGCGAAAGTGCACCCTGCCGGTATCGCCGTCCTCGCCGTGATCGAGGATCTCGAGGTGCACCCACTGGGTCGGATCGTCGTCCGGCAAGGCCGTCGGACGCGTCTCGGGCGCCCAGCTCTCCAGCAGATAGTCGTTCAGGCCCAGGGCGAAGGCGCTGTAGCGCGAGCGCATCAGCGCCTCGGGCGTCGGCGCCGGCTCTCCGTCATGGTAGCGGCCACAGCAGGCCGTAAGCGGCAGGCCAGTGCCGCAGGGGCAGGGTTCGGCGTCTTTCATGGCATTGATCCAGGTCAAGGGGTGAACCGGACATGATAGCGAATCGTGTCCGCCACTTGCCGCCTCCGCTGCGCTGCAGCATTCTCATCACACGCCCTCGCCACGGAGGCCAAGGCATGGACGTCGCCTATCACTCCCCGACCACATCCTGGCACGCCCTGAGTGCCGAAGAGGCCCTCGATCGCCAACAGAGCCATCCGCGCGGCCTGACCGACGAGGCCGTCGCCGAGCGCCAGCGACGCTTCGGTCCCAACCGCCTGCCCCAGGCACGCCCTCGCTCCGCCTGGCGCAGGCTGGCGTCACAGTTCGCGAACCTGCTGATCGTCATTCTGATCGTCGCGGCCCTCGGCAGCCTGGCCCTTGGCGCCATCGTGGATGCCATTGCCATCCTCTCCGTGGTCGCCATCATCGCACTGGTCGGCTACGTCCAGGAAGGCCGTGCCGAGCAGGCGCTGGCCCGCATTCGCGACCTGCTCGCCCCAAGCGCCCAGGTACTGCGCGGCGGCCGCCGCCAGGAAGTGCCTGCCGAGGCACTGGTGCCGGGAGACATCGTCCTGCTGGAGAGCGGCGATCGAGTGCCTGCCGACCTGCGCCTGCTGGAGGCACGTCGGCTGCGACACCAGGAGGCCACACTGACCGGCGAGTCGTTACCCGTGGACAAGGGCACCGCAGCGGTGGCGGAAAACGCCGAGCTCGGCGATCGCAGCAGCATGGCCTATGCCGGCACCCTGGTGGCGCAGGGCAGCGCCCGGGGGCTGGTGGTGGCGATCGGAGCGGACACCGAACTCGGCCGCATCTCCGCGCTGCTGGGCAGGGTCGAGCCACTGCGCACGCCGCTGCTGCGCCAGCTCGACCGCGCCGGACGGGTACTGGCAACGCTGATCCTGGCATGCGCGATCGCCACGGCGCTGGTCGGCGTGCTGCTGCACGGGAGTCCCTGGCCGACGATGTTCATGGCCGCGGTAGGCCTCGCGGTCGCGGCCATCCCGGAGGGGCTGCCGGCCATCGTCACCATCGGCCTGGCGCTGGGAGTTCAGGCCATGGCCCGCTCGCGAGCCATCATCCGCCGTCTTCCCGCGGTGGAGACCCTGGGGTCAGTATCGACGATCTGCTCGGACAAGACCGGCACCCTGACCCGCAACGAGATGACCGCCCAGGCGATCTGGCTGCCCGAAGGCGAGTTTCACCTCGACGGCATCGGCTTCGCCCCCGAGGGCGCATTCCACCGCGTCGACGACGGCAAGACCAGCCCGGCCCCGCTCGACCTCGATGACCAGCATGCCCTGCGTCACTTCCTGAACGTCGGCGTACTGTGCAACGACGCCGAGCTGGTCCACGAAGACGAGACATGGCGCATCCATGGCGACCCTACCGAGGGGGCGCTGGTGGTGGCCGCCGCCAAGGCCGGCCTGCCGGTGGTGCAGACGCGCCGTCATCATATCCGACACGACGCCATCCCCTTCGACGCCGGACGTCAGTACATGGCCACCCTCCACGACATGGAAGGGAGTCCCCGCCTGCTGGTCAAGGGCGCGCCGGACAGGCTGCTGGCGATGTGTCACCGGGTGCGCACCGACCGGGGCGAGGACTCACTGGAACTTTCTCTCTGGGAGCAACGCCTCCATGCCCTGTCCGACAGGGGCCTGCGTGTGCTGGCCCTGGCCGAGAAACCGCTGTCCTCACGCCTGAAGCTGACCGACGAGCACGCCGAGTCGGAACTGGTACTGCTGGGTCTGGTGGGCATGCTCGACCCGCCCCGGGAGGAAGCCATCGCCGCGGTGGCCGAGTGCCGGGCCGCGGGCATTCGTCCGGTCATGATCACCGGCGACCACGGCGTCACCGCGCGCGCCATCGCCGAGCGGCTGGGCTTCGCCAACACGGGCCGGGTGATCAGCGGCCACGAGATCGAGAGCATGTCCGAGGCGGCGCTGATCGACAGCGTCATGACGGTAGACGTCTTCGCAAGAGCCACCCCCGAGCACAAGCTACGGCTGATCGAGGCCCTGCAGTCATGCGGTGAGGTCTGCGCGATGACCGGCGATGGCGTCAACGACGGCCCGGCCCTCAAGCGCGCCGACGTGGGCGTAGCCATGGGGCGACAGGGCACGGCGGCGGCTCAGGAGGCCGCGGAGATGGTCCTGGCCGACGACAACTTCGCCACCATCGTCGCCGCCATCCGCGAGGGCCGTAAGGTCTACGACAACATCCGCAAGACCATCACCTTCCTGCTGCCCACCAACGGCGCCCAGGGCCTGGCCATCATGGTCGCGGTGCTGTGCGGGGCGCTGCTGCCGGTGAGCCCGCTCCAGGCGCTGTGGGTCAACATGGCCGTGGCGGTGACCCTGGGCCTCGCCCTGGCCTTCGAACCCGGCGAACACGACCTGATGCGACGCCCACCAAGGAAACCGGACGCCGCCCTGCTGGACCTCTTCCTGCTGTGGCGGGTGATCTTCGTCTCGACGCTGCTGCTGCTGGCCACCTATGGCATTTTCACCTGGATCCACGACATGCAAGGCGGCGCGCTCGAGCAGGCCAGATCCGGTGCGGTCAACATGCTGGTCGCGGGCTCCGCCGCCTACCTGGTCAACAGCCGCTACCTGATCCAGGGGGTGCTCTCATGGCGGGGCCTGTTCGGCAGTCGTCCGGTATGGGTGGCCATCGGCCTGATTGCCGTCATCCAGCTGGCCTGGACCTACGTGCCCGTCCTGCAACGCCTGTTCGGCGCCGCAGGCCTGGCGCCGATGCACTGGGTCGTGATCCTGGCCACTGCGCTGGCCGTACTGCTGATCGTCGAGGGGGAAAAGGCGCTGTGGCGCCGTCGAGCCTGACCCCGGGGACGACTCAGCTTCGCCGCTTGGTCCGTGCGCTGGCTTGGGCCGACCACGGATCCTCCGGCCAGGGATGCTTGGGATAGCGACCGCGCATGTCCTTGCGCACCTCGGCGTAGCCGTTGGCCCAGAAGCTCGTCAGGTCTGCGGTGACCTGCAGCAGGCGCCGCGCCGGCGACAGCAGATGCAGCAGCGGCGCGACCCGGCCGTCGACCAGACGCGGCGCGGCCTCCCAGCCGAACACCTCCTGCAGCTTCACCGCCAGCACCGGCGTCTCGCCGCGATAGTCCAGCGCCACCCGCGAGCCGCTGGGCACCGTCAGGTGGGTCGGCGCCAGGGCGTCGATCCGTGCCGACTGGCCGCCGGCCAGGCCGTCTCTGAGGATGCGCGCGAACGGCAGCGCCTCGACCTCGTCGAGGCGCGACAGCCCGGCCAGGTAGGGGCCGAGCCAGGCGTCCAGGTCGTCGAGCAGCGCCTCGTCGGACCAGTCCGGCCAGTCGTCGCCCAGGGTGCGGCGCAGCAGCGCGACCCGGGCGCGCAGCTGCTCGGTGGCCTCGTCGAACGGCAACCCGCGCCGGCGTACCGCCTCGAGCAGCGCCTGCTGGGCGGCCTCCGGCGGCAGCGACGTCAGTGGCCGGCGCTCGAGCACCACGGCACCGAGCCCACGGCGGCGTTCGCCGACCAGCCGCCCGCGCTCGTCGGACCATTCGAGATGATCGCGCCACTGGCCGGCCTCGGGATGCAGCGCCGTCAGCCGCGCCTCGTCCAGAGCCGCGGCGCGGAAGATCCGCCCGCCGCCGCCCTCGCCGTCCAGGGCCACCGCCACCAGCAGCTCGGCGTGGGCCAGCGGGTGCGACTCGGGCAGCGTGCCCTGCCCGCCGCCGGCCAGCCGGAAGCGCCCCGGCGAGAGCCGCTGGGCGATGCGCTCGGGCCAGGCCAGCGCCAGCAGCTCGCCGAGCGCCTCGAACCGCGGCGACGACAGCCGGCAGCCCATCAGGCTCGCCAGGCGTTTGGCATCGCGCTGCCAGGCGCGATCCTCGCCGGGGCTGGCGAAGCGTTTCTCCAGTGCCGCGGCCAGGTCGCGCTCGTCGTCGGCACCGCGACCCTCGAGCAGCGCCGCCAGGCCGCAGGCCAGGGCCGCCGCGTCGAGCTCGGACGCGCGCTGAAGCATCACCGCCAGCCGTGGGTGGGTCGGCCAGCGCGCGCAGGCGCGGCCCAGCGCCGTCAGGCGATGGGCATCGTCCAGCACGCCGAGGCCGCGCAGCAGCTCGCGCCCGGCGGAAAGCGCCCCCGCCGGCGGCGGCGTGATCCAGGACAGCGACTGCGGCTCGGTGATGCCCCAGCGCGCCAGCTCGAAGGCCAGCGGGGCCAGGTCGGCCTGGCGGATCTCCGGCTCGCGGTCCGGCACCAGTGGCTGCTCCTCGGCCCACAGCCGGTAGCAGACGCCGGGGCCCTGGCGGCCGGCGCGGCCGCGGCGCTGATCGGCGCTGGCCCGGTTAAGCCGGCGGGTCTCGAGGCGCGTCAGGCCGGTGCGCGGCTGGAACACCGGCAGCCGCTCCAGCCCGGCGTCGATCACCAGCCGCACGCCGGGCACGGTGACGCTCGACTCGGCAATGGCGGTCGCCAGCACCACCCGGCGGCGGCCTTCGGCGTCGGGGGCCAGCGCGCGACGCTGGGCGTCCAGCGGCAGCCGGCCGTGAAGCTCGTGGATCGCGGCATCGGGCAGCCGATCGGACAGTGCCCGCGCCAGCCGGCGGATCTCGCCGACGCCCGGCAGGATCACCAGGGCATCGCCTTCGTCGGCCGCCAGCGCCTCGGCGACCACCGCCGCCTGATGGCGCGCGGCCTCGTCATGGGGCTTGAGCGAGCGATTCGGCGGCCGGTGATGGGTGGCGACCGGGAACTGACGCCCCTCGCACTCGATCACCGGCGTTGCCTCGCCGAGCACGGCGGTCAGCGAGGCCACGTCCAGGGTCGCCGACATCACCAGCAGGCGCAGGTCGTCGCGCACCGACTGGGCGTCGAGGGTCAGCGCCAGCCCGAGGTCGGCCTCGAGGCTGCGCTCGTGGAACTCGTCGAAGATCACCCCGGCCACGCCCTCGAGCAGCGGGTCCTCCTGGAGCATGCGCGTCAGCACGCCCTGGGTGACCACCTCGAGACGCGTCTCGGTCCCGACGCGGGACTCGCCGCGCATCCGGTAGCCCACCGTCTGCCCCACGGCTTCGCCCAGGGCGTCGGCCATGTGGCCCGCCGCCAGCCGGGCGGCCACGCGGCGGGGTTCGAGCAGCAGCAGGCGCTGCCCGCGGCACCAGTCGGCCTCGAGCAGCGCCAGCGGCACCCGGGTGGTCTTGCCGGCGCCGGGCTCGGCCACCAGCAGGGCGCGGGCATGCCCGGCCAGTGCGGCCTGGATGTCATCAAGCCTCGCCTCGATGGGCAGGCCGGTCGGAGAAGCGTCATTCACGCCTGTGGTCATGCTCGTCTCTTGTCGTCTCGTCTGTCGTCGCTCTTGCCTTCCGCCGCGGGGCGCGCGGTTCACGACGCCCCGGGCATATGACGCGTTGACCGGGTGCCGCCGGCCCGACGCTTGCACGCCGGCGAACCAGCGGCTAGCCTTGGTTTTCGCTGATCTTGACCAAAAGGTCAGAAAAAATCTGCCTCACACCACCCACAACAACAACAGGGTATCGGCATGCAACAGACTTCCCCCCGCGCCGACGGGGCACTCCACGCGGACGCACCCTCGCGGCAGGCCAGCCTGCCTCTCCTCGATCGGTGGTTCGGCGTCACCCGCCGCGGCTCGACGCTGAAGACCGAGATCCTGGCCGGCATCGCCACCTTCCTGGCCGGGATGTACATCATCGTGGTCAACCCCGCCGTGCTCTCGGACGCCGGCATTCCCTTCTCCGCGGCGCTCTCCGCCACCGTGCTGATCAGCTTCATGAGCAGCCTGGCGATGGGCCTCTACGCCCGCAACCCCATCCTGGTCGCCCCGGGCATGGGCATGAACGCGCTGTTCACCTACACCCTGGTGCTGGGCGCCGGCCTCAGCTGGGAAGTCGCGCTGGGCTGCGTGTTCTGGTCGGGGATGCTGTTCGCCCTGCTGGCGGTGTTCAACGTCCGCCGCGCCATCATCGAGGCCATACCCGCCTCGCTGCGCTATGCCATCACCTGCGGCATCGGGCTGTTCATCACCTTCATCGGGCTGCAGAACGCCGGCTTCATCGTCGGCAGCGACGCCACCCTGGTATCGCTCGGCACCATGGACGCCCATCTCGCCACCTTCTTCCTCGGCCTGGTGGCCACCGCGGTGTTCGTGATCCTGCGCTTCAACGGCGCGCTGATCATGGGCATCGCCCTGACCACGCTGCTGGCCGCGCCCATGGGACGGCTGTGGGGCGACGAGGTGATGGTGGCCTGGAACGGCCTGGCCGCCTGGCCGGACTTCAGCGCCGTGATGCAGGTCGACATCCTCGGCGCGCTGAAGGTCGCCTACCTGCCGTTCATCTTCGTGATGCTGTTCACCAACTTCTTCGACGCCCTGTCGTGCTTCATGGCGCTGTCGGAATCGGCGGACCTCAAGGACGAGGACGGCAATCCGCGCAACCTCAAGCGCTCGATGACGGTGGACGCCTTCGCCTCGATGATCGCCGCACCGCTGGGCACCAGCGCCGCCCAGACCTTCATCGAGTCCGGCGCCGGCGTCGCCCAGGGCGGCCGCACCGGCCTGGTGGCGGTGGTGATCGCGCTGCTGTTCCTGCCTTTCCTGTTCCTCTCGCCGCTGCTGTCGCTGGTCCCCGGCATTGCCACCGCCCCGGCGCTGGTGCTGGTCGGCCTGTTCATGATGGCCCCCATCGGAAAGATCGACTGGCAGCGCTTCGACCAGGCCTTCCCCGCCTTCCTGGCCATCATCCTGATGCCGTTGACCTACTCGATCACCCTGGGCATCGCCTTCGGCTTCATGAGCTTCGTGCTGATCAAGGTGGCCACCGGACGCCTAGCGGACATCCGCCCGGCGATGTGGGTGTCGGCGGCGCTGTCGGTGCTGCTGCTGGTCACCGCTCAGTAAGCGGTGCCTCGTCGGCCGGTGCACGGTCGGCGGGGTGCTTCACCCCGCAGCCCTTGATCACCACCTGGGTCAGGAACTCGGTGATGCGCTCGATATCCTCGTCGGAGAGCGCCTCGCTTCCGGTGATGCCGGTGACCTGGGCCTCGAAGTCGGCGTAGTGCTGGGTCGAGGACCAGATCAGGAAGATCAGCCACACCGGGTCGACCGGGTCCATCAGGCCCCGCTCGGCCCACTGGCGGAACACCGCCGCGCGGCTGTGCACCCAGTCGCGCAGCTCGCCGCTCAGATACTCCTGCAGGAAGGGCGCGCCGCCGATGATCTCGCTGGCGAACAGCCGCGAGCCCTCGGGGTGCCGGCGTGACATCCACATCTTCGAGCGAATGAAAGCCGACAGCACCTCGGCCGGATCGTCATCGGCCGAGATGTCGTCGAGCATGGCGTTCCAGCGCTCCATCACCTGTTCCAGCAGGCGCACGTAGAGCCTGCGCTTGCTGCCCATGTAATAGAGGACGTTGGACTTGGGCAGCCCCGCCTGCTCGGCGATCTCCTGCACGCTGGCCCCGCGATAGCCGTGCCGGGCGAAGACCCGCTCCGCCGCCGCCAGGATCGCCTGCTCGTTGCGCCGGCGGATGGCGCCGCCTTCCTGTTCACTGCCGTTGTCTGCCTTGGCCATGGGCCCTCGCTGTCGGTACCGATCTGGGGCCAAAGAGTGCCTCAGAGCCCGGCACCAAGGCAATTCGGCATCACCGCCAACGCGCGATCGGCGTATAAAAAGTGGAGAGAGGCGCCGCGGCACTTGCCAAAGCTGACCACATGGTCAAGAATTAAGTCATTCCACGATTCCCGGCCACTACAACCACAATCGGAGCCGACACCCATGATCGACTTCTACCTCAACGGCAGGCGCCAGCGCTGTCGCGACGTCAGCGCGGACACCAGCACCCTCGAGCTGCTGCGCGACCGGCTCGGCCAGACCGGCACCAAGGAAGGCTGCGCCTCCGGCGACTGCGGCGCCTGCACCGTGGCGATCGGCGAGCCCGGCGACGACGGCGAGCTGGTCTATCACAACGCCAACGCCTGCCTGACCCCGGCCCACCAGCTCGACGGCTGCCACCTGGTCACCGTCGAGGGGCTGGCCGCCGACGAGCGTCTTCACCCCGCCCAGGCGGCGATGGTCGACTGCCACGGCAGCCAGTGCGGCTTCTGCACCCCGGGCATCGTGATGTCGCTGTTCACCCTCTACGAGGATCAGCGTCGCCGGCCTGCCCCGCTCACCCAGGCGCGCCTGGAAGAGGCCCTGGGCGGCAACCTGTGCCGCTGCACCGGCTACCGCCCGATCCGTGACGCCGCCCTCGGCATGGGCGACTACCCCGCGGCCAATCCCGCCTGGGCCGAGGACGCCGGGCTTGCCGGCAACGTCGCCTGGCTGCGCCAGCCCCGCGACGGCGAGCCCGCCGCCGAGGGCCACGACGTCAGCCATTACGTCACGCCCCAGGACATCGCCGCCCTGCGCTCCCTCAAGGCCGAGCGCCCCGACGCCAGGCTGGTGGCCGGCGGCACCGACCTGTGGCTCGAGGCCACCCAGCAGCTCAAGGCGCTGGACGATCTGATCGACGTGCGCCAGGTCGCCGAATTGAATGCCATCGAGGAAGTGGATAGCGGCTGGTGGATCGGCGCCTCGGTCACCCTGGCCCGGCTGACGCCGCTGCTGGATGCGCCCTACCCGGCCTTCGCACACCTGATGCACCGCTTCGCCTCCTCGCAGATCCGAAACCGCGCCACGCTCGGCGGCAACATCGCCAACGCCTCGCCGATCGGCGACACTCCGCCGGTGCTGCTGGCCCTGGACGCCCGGCTGCGTCTCGACGGCCCCCGCGGCCCCCGCGAGCTGCCGCTGTCCGACTTCTTCCTCGGCTACCGCAAGACAGCGCTGGCCGAGGACGAATTCATCGGCGCCGTCTTCCTGCCGCGCCCCGGCGCGGCGCAGAATCTCAAGGTCTGGAAGCTGTCGAAACGACGTGAGGACGACATTTCCGCGGTGCTGGCCGCCTTCGCCTGGCGCCTGGAGGACGGCGTGATGCGCGACGTGCGGCTGGCCTTCGGCGGCATGGCGGCCGTGCCCCGCCGCGCGCCCGCTGCCGAGGCCGCCCTGGAGGGCCGCGCCCCGGAGGCCGAGGCCTTCGCCGCCGCCCGCGCCGCGCTCGGCGAGGAGCTCGCGCCGATGTCCGACGTCCGCGGCAGCGCCGATTACCGGCGCCTGGCCGCCGGCAACCTGCTCGAGCGGCTGCGGCTGATGATCGCCGCCGAACAGGCCGCCAACGACAACAACGATTCCGCGACCAAGGTGACTCTCGATGCGTACGCTCACTAGGCTTTCCAACTCGCCCGAAGCCGCTCGTGCTTCAGAGACGTCTACGGCCAGCGCTTCCCGGGAGGCGTCCGGCCATGCCCGCGCCCACGAGAGCGCCGTCAAGCACGTGACCGGCCGCGCGCCCTATATCGACGACATCGCCACGCCGGCCAACGCCCTGCACGTGGCGGTGGGCTTCTCGCCGGTGGCCCACGGCCGCCTGACCCGGCTCGACCTGGAAAAGGTACGCCAAGCGCCGGGCGTGGTGGACGTGATCACCCTGGCCGACGTGCCCGGCCATACCGACATCGGCCCGGTGTTCCCGGGCGACCCGATCTTCGCCGACGACGAGATCAGCTACCTCGGCCAGAGCCTGTTCGCGGTGGCGGCAGAAAGCCACCGCGAGGCCCGGCTGGCGGTCAAGGAGGCGATCGTCGAGATCGACGAGCAGCCGGCGTCGCTGGACCCGGTGGCCGCCGCCGAGCGCGAGGAGTTCGTGCGCCCCACCCACGTGCACGAGCGCGGCGACTGGCAGACGGCCCTCGAGCGGGCGCCCCACGTGCTGGAGGGCGAGCAGTTCGTCGGCGGTCAGGAGCACTTCTACCTCGAGGGCCAGGCCTGCCTGGTGGTGCCCTCCGAGGACGAGGGCGTGATGGTCTACACCTCCAACCAGCACCCCAGCGAGAGCCAGAAGCTGGTCGCCGAGGTACTCGGCGTGCCCTTCCACGCGGTGACCATGGAGATGCGCCGCATGGGCGGCGGCTTCGGCGGCAAGGAGACCCAGGCCTCGCCCTGGGCCTGCATCGCCGCGCTGATCGCCCGGCGCACCAACCGCCCGGCCAAGCTGCGCCTGCCCCGCGCCGAGGACCTGCGCGCCACCGGCAAGCGCCACCCCTTCCACAACCGCTATCGGCTCGGCTTCGACGAGCACGGCGTGCTCGCCGGCGGCGACATCACCGTGATCGGCGACTGCGGCTATTCGCCGGACCTGTCCGAGGCGATCGTCGACCGCGCCATGTTCCACGCCGACAACGCCTACTCGCTGGGCGAGGCCCGGGTGACCGGCCAGCGCGCCCGCACCCACAAGGCGTCCAACACCGCCTTCCGCGGCTTCGGCGGCCCCCAGGGCATGATGATCATCGAGCGCGCCATGGACGACATCGCCCGCCATCTCGGCGAGGACCCGCTGACCGTGCGCAAGCGCAACCTCTACCGCGCCAAGGGCGAGGACGGCACGCCGCTGGACGTGACCCGCGATATCACCCACTACGGCCAGCGCGTCGAGCAGCTCACCCTGCTGCACGACCTGATCGGCCAGCTCGAACAGAGCAGCGACTACTGGGTCCGGCGCCGCGAGATCACCGCCTTCAACGCGGCAAGCCCGATCATCAAGCGCGGCCTGGCGCTGACGCCGGTGAAGTTCGGTATCTCCTTCACCGCCCAGCACCTCAATCAGGCCGGCGCGCTGCTGCACGTCTATACCGACGGCAGCGTGCTGATCAACCACGGCGGCACCGAGATGGGCCAGGGCCTGCACACCAAGGTGTGCCAGGTGGTGGCCCGGGAGCTGGGCCTCGACCTGGAACGCGTGCGCATCAGCGCCACCCGCACCGACAAGGTGCCCAACACCTCGCCCACCGCCGCTTCCAGCGGCGCCGACCTCAACGGCCAGGCGGCCCGCGACGCGGCGAGCAAGCTGCGCGAGCGGCTGTTCGACTTCGCCGCCGGCCACTTCGACCAGGAGGCGGGCGGGCTCGACCGCGAGACCATGCGCCTGGAGGACGGCCAGCTGGTGGCCGGGCTCGGCGAGGCCGAGACGCGTATCCCCTGGGGCGAGCTGGTCCAGGCCGCCTATATCGGCCGCGTCTCGCTCTCCGAGAAGGGCTTCTACGCCACGCCCCTGATCCACTACGACCGCGCCACCGGCCGCGGCCGCCCCTTCTACTACTACGCCTTTGGGGCCGCCGTGGCCGAGGTCGAGGTCGACACGCTCTCCGGCGAGTACCGCGTCAGCCGCGCCGACATCCTCCACGACGTGGGCGATTCGCTGAACCCGGCCATCGACATCGGCCAGATCGAGGGCGGCTTCATTCAGGGCATGGGCTGGCTGACCAGCGAGGAGCTGGTCTGGAACGAGGCCGGCCGGCTGGTCTCCGACGGCCCGGCCACCTACAAGATTCCGGCCTTCGGCGACCTGCCCGAGACCTTCAACGTCGAGCTGATGCAGGGCCATCCCAACTCCCAGGCCAGCATCTACCGCTCCAAGGCCGTGGGCGAGCCGCCCTTCATGCTCGGCATCTCGGTGTGGTCGGCGCTGCGCGACGCCCTGGCGAGCCTCGCCGACTACCGCGTCAGCCCGGCGCTGGACACGCCCGCCACCCCGGAGCGGGTACTGATGGCCGCCGAGGCCCTGCGAAAGGCCCACACCACCGCCGATGCCGACCTGGATGCCGATCGTGACGAGAGGCCTGACCATGCACCCGCCTGAACCCTGGTACGCGGCGCTCGCCCGCCTGCAGCGCGAGGCGCGCCCTCACGCCCTGGCCAGCGTGGTGGGCGTGGCCGGCTCCACCCCGCGGGAGCCCGGCGCCAAGATGGTGATCACCGCCGACGACGTCCATGACACCCTGGGCGGCGGTCACTTCGAGCAGCAGGTGATCGAGGCCGCCCGCGAGGCGCTGGCCAGCGGCCGCACCGACACCCGGCTGGAGGCCTTCCCGCTGGGCGGACGATCCGGCCAGTGCTGCGGCGGCTACGTGCACGTGCTGATCGAGCCGTTCGCCGGCGCCGAGATGGACATCGCGCTGTTCGGCGCTGGCCACGTCGGCCGGGCGCTGGTCCAGGCGCTGGCGCCGCTGCCTTGGCGCGTGTGGTGGTTCGACAGCCGCGAGCACGCCTTCCCCGACGACGCTCGCGACCGCGACCGACTGCATCTCATGCAGCCGGCAGCCGGCGCCGAGGGCGCGGACGTAGAGGCCGCGGTGGCCTCGCTGCCGGCCGGCTGCCACGCCCTGGTGATGACCCACGATCACGCCGAGGATCGCGCCCTGGTCGACGCCCTGCTCCGACGCGGCGACTTCGCCTCGATCGGCATGATCGGCTCCGACAGCAAATGGGCGAGCTTCAGGAGCCGGCTGCGCGACGCCGGCCACGACGAGACAGCACTGGCAACGGTACGCTGCCCGATCGGCGTGCCCGGTGCCCACGGCAAGCGGCCCTGCGAGATCGCCCTGGCGGTGGCCGCCGAGCTGCTGACGCTCAAGCCCGACACTGCGCGCGACGACCGCCGCGGCGTCGCCCCGGAGACGCTGCGCCAGGCGTTTCCCTCGGATGGCTAAGCGCCACCTCTATCGCAGATAGACGAGCTTTTCTGGCGACATGCTATCGCGAGGCGCTGTGAACCCATCCCTGGGCGCTACTTTTGCCCTGCGGTGCTCTCGCATCCTGCTTCGCTTGCAGGACCGGTGCTGGCCATCCATGGCCAACCCGTTCGGCGAGGATCGCCTCACCCATGGCAAAAACCCTCGCTCCTGCATGCCCCCAGCGCTCGTCTTCTATCGACGCCCGAACATATCGCGCTACCCTCATGATGCGCTCACTGGAGAAATTGATGACGACCTCAAGTGCCTCGATGCGCCTGCTGCGCGGCCCGCTGCTGAGCTTCGACGCCGACCCGGGCGAAGGCGACACCCCGGCCGCGGGCAGCGTGCGCCATCTGGAAGACGGCGCCGTCTGGCTGGTCGATGGCCACATCCACGCCGTGGCCGACCACGCCGAGCTGGCCCCCCGCCTGCCGCCGGACATCGAGACGGTGGACTACGGCGACAAGCTGATGATGCCGGGCTTCATCGACAGCCACGTGCACTATGCCCAGCTCGACATCATGGCCTCCTACGGCCGCCAGCTGCTCGACTGGCTCAACGACTACACCTTCCCCGAGGAGTGTCGCTTCGCCGAGCGCGCCCACGCCGAGGCGGTGGCCGAGGCCTTCCTCGACGAGACCCTGCGCGCCGGCACCACCACCGCCCAGGTGTTCTGCACCTCGCACCCCGGCTCGGTGGATGCCTTCTTCGGCGCCGCGAAGGCGCGCGGCCTGCGGATGCTGGCCGGCAAGGTGCTTATGGATCGCCACGCCCCCGAGGCGCTGGTCGACGATCCCCTCGGGGGGCTGGCCGACAGCGAGCGGCTGATCGGCGACTGGCACGGCCGGGACCGCCTCGGCTACAGCCTGACCCCGCGCTTCGCGCCCACCTCGAGCCGCGAACAGCTCGAAGCCACCGGCGCGGTGCTGCGCAATGCCCCGGACCTGCACCTGCAGACCCATCTGTCGGAGAACGAGGGCGAGATCGCCTGGGTCGCCGAGCTGTTTCCCGAGTGCCAGGACTACCTGGGCGTCTACGAGCGCTACGGGCTGGTGGGCCCGCGCAGCACCTTCGCCCACGGCATCCATCTCGACCAACCGATGCGCCGCCGGCTGGCAGTGGCCGGCGCCAACGTCGCCTTCTGCCCGACCTCCAACCTGTTCCTCGGCAGCGGGCTGTTCGACCGCCTGGCCTGCCGCGAGGCGGGGCTCGCCACCACACTCGCCAGCGACGTGGGCGCCGGCACCGATCTCTCGGGGCTCGCCACGCTCAAGGCCGCCTACCAGGTCGGCCAGCTGCGCGGCCAGCCGCTCACCGCCTGGCAGGGCTTCTACCGGCTGACGCTGGGCAACGCCCGGGCCCTGCATCTGGACGATCGCATCGGCCGCCTGCGCCAGGGTGGAGAGGCCGATATCGTGGTGCTCGACCCGCAGGCCACGCCGCTGCTGGCCCGGCGCACCGCACGCTGCCGCACGCTGGCCGAGACGCTGTTCGCGCTGATGATGCTGGGCGACGACCGCACCGTGTACGCCACCTGGGCCAACGGCCGCCGAGTCCATCAGCGAGACGCCTGATCGCGCTTCCAGGCACGCATCAGGTGCAAGGCAGGTACGAAAAGGGCGGCTCCTCGGAGCCGCCCTTTTCTCATGGATTACCGCCGAGATCAGCCGCAGGCCGCCAGCCGCTGACGCAGCTCCGCGCGGCGCGCCTCGCTCATGAAGGCCGCCTCGATGGCGTTGCCGGCGAGCCGGGCGAAGGTCTCGCGGGACCAGCCGAAGGCGCGCTGGCAGGCGAGGAAGTTCTCCAGCATGCCGCCGCCGAAGTAGGCCGGATCGTCGGAGTTCAGCGTCAGGTTGAGCCCGGCCTCGAGCATCGCCGGCAGCGGATGCGCCTCCATGCGCTCGACCACCTTGAGCCGCAGGTTCGAGAGCGGGCACACGGTCAGCACCATGGCCTCGTCGCGCAGCCGCGCGACCAGCGCCTCGTCTTCCAGGCAGCGCACGCCGTGATCGATGCGGCAGACGTCGAGCACGTCCAGCGCCTCATGAATATAGGCCGGCGGCCCCTCCTCGCCGGCGTGGGCGACCCGCGCCAGGCCGAGCTCGGCGGCGCGGCGGAACGCCTGAGTGAACTTGCTCGGCGGATGGCCGACCTCGGCGCTGTCGAGGCCCACGGCATCGACCCGGTCGAGATAGGGCGCGGCCTGCTCCAGCAGCGCCTCGGCCTCCTCGGCAGGCCGGTCGCGCAGGAAGGCGAGGATCATCGCCGTGGACAGGTCCAGCTCGTCCTCGGCGCGACGGCGGGCGCGCTCGAGCCCCTCCATCACCGCCTCCAGCGCCACGCCCCGCGACAGATGCGCCTGGGGATCGACGTGCATCTCCACGTGCACCACGCCCTCGGCGGCGGCGCGCTGGAAGTAGTCCATCGCCAGATCCTCGAAGTCCCGGGCGGTGAGCAGCACGCTCATGCCCTGGAAATAGAGGTCCAGGAAGGACTGCAGATCGGCGAAGTCGTAGGCGGCGCGCACCTCCTCCACCGAGGCGTAGGGCAGCGTCACGCCGTTGCGCTCGGCGAGCGCCATCATCAGTTCGGGTTCCAGGGTGCCCTCGATGTGCAAATGCAGCTCGGCCTTGGGCAGGGCCTTCAGGAAATCCCGCATGAATCACCTCGTATCAATGCTTTGCCCTATCCTGAAAGATTCCGCGCGGCGGCGCAAAGTCCTTCTCCGGCAGCAGGCTCAGGGCCTGCCAGCGATCGACGCCGGGCAGCGCCGTCTGTTCGGCCCGCTCGTGCACCAGATAGAGCACGCTGCGCCCGGCGAGCCAGCCATCGAGACGCTCGGCGATGCGCACGGCCAGCGCCGGATCGAGGCCGGCGAAGGGCTCGTCGAGGATCACCAGGCCGGGGTCGCGCAGCAGCAGCCGGGCCAGTGCCACCCGACGCGCCTGGCCGCCGGAGAGCCGGCGACCGCCCTCGCCCACCCGGGTGTCGAGCCCGCGGGGCAGCGCTTCCGCCCAGTCGGCCAGCTCCACCGTCTCGAGCACGGCCCACAGCCGCGCGTCATCGGCCTCGGGCGCGGCCAGAAGCAGGTTCGCCGCCAGGCTGTCGTCGAACAACTCGGTATGCTGGGTCAGGCAGGCGACCCGCTCGGCCAGCGCCTCAGGAGCGATCTCGCCGACCGGCGCCTCGTTCAGCCGCACGCGGCCCGCGTCGGGCGCGAGCTGGCCGGTGACCAGCGCCGCCAGGCTCGACTTGCCGCTGCCGGAGACGCCGTGCACGGCCAGCCGCTCCCCGGGTGCCAGCGCCAGCGAGAAGCCGTCGAACACCGGCGTCAGGGCCCCGGGATAGCGCAGCGCGACCTCTTCGAAGGCGAGCGCCAGGGCGCCGGAGCTCAGCAATGCCACGCTCACGCCGGCATCGTCGCGACGGGCGTCCTCCAGCGCATTGAGCCGCTCGGCGGCGGCCAGGGTGGCGCCGAACTGGGTGAAGGCCATGGGCAGCGCGGCCAGCGCCTCGCTCATTGCCATCACCGCCAGCGGCATCATCACCATCAGCGGGCCGGACAGCGTCCCGGCCTGCCAGGCCAGCGCCGCCAGCCACAGCGCCGAGAGCCAGCCGAGCCCGACGGCCAGCCCGGCCACCGCCGTGCCCAGGGCCGAGAACCGCCCCAGGCGGCGCTGATCGGCGTAGAGCCGCTCCTCGATGGCCTCGAGGCGCCGCCGCTGGCCGGCCAGGGTGCCGTAGGTCTCGAGCTCGGCGAGCCCCTGGAGCTGTTCGATCAGCCGGCCGCGCAGGCGCTCCAGCTCATCGACCCGTTGCCGGCTGGCGGCGAGCCCCAGGCGCGCCTGGCCCAGCGTCAGCCAGCCCCAGGCGGCGCCGAGCAGCCCCGCCACCGCCAGGGCCGCCGCCGGCGACCAGATCGCCAGCAAGCCGGCCAGGGCGAGGATCGCCAGCAGCGCCACCGCCGCCGGCGCCAGCAGGCGCAGGAACAGGCTGTCCAGGGTGTCGATGTCGGCGGTCAGCCGGTTCAGCCAGTCGCTGGCCCGGCGCCGCGACAGCGTCTGGGCGTCGAGGCCGGCCAGCACCGCGAACATCCGCCCGCGCAGGTCGGCCAGCAGGCGCAGCACCGTGTCGTGGTTGTAGAGCCGCTCGACGTAGCGCGCCACGGTGCGGGTCACGGCGAAGCCGCGGATGCCGCTGCCGGGCACGTAGACGTCCAGGGTCATGGCCGCCCCGGCGGCCAGGGCGATGCCGGCCAGGCCGGTGGCGGTGATGAACCAGCCGGACAGCGCCAGCAGGCCGATCGCCGAGGCCAGCGCCAGCGCCATCAGCGCGGCGCCGGCCAACAGGCGGCCGCGGCGGTGGCCGAGCAGGCGCAGCCAGGGCGCGAGGGTCGCGATCACGCCGCGTCGCTCAGTCATGGGTCACCTCCTCCAGACGGCCGTCGCGCAGCGTCAGGTGCCGATCGGCGCAGGCCAGCGGCGCGGCCCGATGGCTGGCGATGACCAGGCTGCGTCCCTCGGCGGCCAGGGCCAGCAGCGCCTCGATGACGACCACCTCGCTCTCGGCATCGAGACTGGCGGTGGGCTCGTCGAGCAGCACCAGCCGCGCCTCGGAGAGGAACACCCGCGCCAGCGCCAGACGCTGGGCCTGGCCGCCGGAGAGGCCCACCCCGCGCTCGCCGAGCCGGGTGTCGAGGCCGTCAGGCAGGCCGGCCACCAGCTCGCCCAGCCCGGCGGCCGTGAGCGCCCGGTGCAGGGCCGCATCATCGGCTTCCGGTGCCGACAGGCGCAGATTGTCGGCCAGGCTGCCATGCACCAGCAGCGGGCGCTGGTCCATCCAGGCCACATGAAGCGACGCGGCGAGGCGACGCTCGCCGGCGTCCGGATCGAGGAACCCCGCCAGCAGCTGCAGCAGGGTCGACTTGCCGACGCCGGAGGGTCCGCTGATCGCCAGCACCTCGCCCGGCGCCAGCGCCAGGTCCAGCGGCCCCAGCACCCGCCCTCGCTCGGGATGCGACACCGCGACCGCCTCCAGCTCGGCCACCGCACGAGCGGTATGGGGCGCGGCCGGCGTCAGGCCGCTGCGGCGCGGCGTCTCGTCGAGCAGCGCCACCATGCCCTCGGCCGCCCCCAGGGCCGAGGCCCGGTCATGATAGTGCTGGGCCAGGCTTCTCAGCGGCTGGAAGAACTCCGGCGCCAGCAGCAGCACCAGCAGCCCCGAGAACAGCGTCAGCTGATCGGACGGCCCATAGGTGATGTAGCCGAGCAGGCCGAAGCCCACGTAGATCGCCACCACGGCGATCGACACGGCGGCGAAGAACTCCAGCACCGCCGAGGAAAGAAAGGCCAGCCGCAGCGGACGCAGGGTACGCCGCCGATAGTCGTCGGCGGCGGCCTGCACCTCCCCGGTGGCCGCCGCGGTGCGACCGAACAGCTGCAGGGTGGTGATGCCGCGGACCCGGTCGATGAAGTGGCGCGACAGCCGCGCCACGGCATCGAACTGCTCCTCGTTCAGTCGCTCGGCGCCCATGCCCACCAGGGCCATGAACAGCGGGATCAGCGGCGCCGCCAGCAGCAGGAAGACGGCCGCCAGCCAGTCGAGCCAGGCCACCACCGCCAGGATCACCAGCGGCAGCAGCACGGCAAGATAGCGCTGCGGCAGGAAGCGGGCCACATAGCCGTCCAGCGCCTCGACCTGATCCACCGCCCGCTGCGCCAGGCTGGCGCTGTGATGGCCGGTGAGGCCCACCGGCCCGAGCCGTTCCAGGTGATCGAGCAACTCGCGCCGAGCCCGGCGGCGCAGCCGCAGGCTGGCGGCCAGGCCCAGGGTCTCCTGGCCCCACTGGGCCAGGGCGCGCAGCCCCATCAGCCCCGCCAGGACAGCGAAGGCCGGAAACAGCGTGGAGGGCGCGCGGCCCTCCACCAGGAGTGATGTCACCAGCCAGGCCAGCAGCACCAGCTGAGCGACGGTGGCGAGGCCGGCGACCAGGCCGCAGCCCACGGCCAGCCCCAATCGTCCTCGTTCGGCGCGCGCCAGGCCGGCGAGCCAGGCGCGCGATGTCGATGCCTGCGTCATCGTCTCAGTGGTACCCCTCGCCCACGCGGACCTTGCCGCGGAACACCCAGTAGCTCCAGGCGGTGTAGGCCAGCACGATGGGGATCACGAACAGCACCCCGAGCAGCAGGAACAGCTGGGACTCCGGCGCCGAGGCCACGTCCCAGAGGGTGTAGTTCGGCGGCACGATCACCGGCCACTTGCTGACCACCAGCCCCAGGTAGGTGAAGACGAACAGCCCCAGGGTGGCGATGAACGGCTGGCCCTCGCGGCGCGCCTGCACCGAGCGCCACAGCCAGAAGGCACACAGCAGGGCCAGCGCCGGGAACACCCACAGCAGGTGCAGGTGGCCGAACCAGCGCTCGCGCACCGCGTCGTCCACGAAGGGGGTCCACAGGCTGATGATGGCGAACACCGCCAGCACCGCGACCAGCAGGCGCGGCGCCAGGCGGTAGGCCCAGGCCTGGGTGTGTCCCTCGCTCTTCATGATCAGCCAGGTGGCGCCGAGCAGCGCATAGCCGGCCACCAAACCGATGCCGGTCAGCACCGAGAACGGGGTCAGCCAGTCCAGGGCACCGCCGACATAGACGAAGTCCTCGACCGGGAAGCCCTGGATGTAGGCGCCGACCACGGCCCCCTGGGCGAAGGCCGCCACGGTGGAGCCCCAGCTGAAGGCCCGGTTCCACCAGTGGCGATTGCGATGCGACTTGAAGCGGAACTCGAAGGCGATGCCGCGGAAGATCAGCCCCGCCAGCATCAGGAAGACGCCAATGTAGAGCGCCGGCAGGAACACCGAGTAGACCACCGGGAAGGCCGCCAGCAACCCGGCCCCACCGAGTACCAGCCAGGTTTCGTTGCCGTCCCAGATCGGTGCCACCGAGTTCATCAGCACGTCGCGGCTGTCCTCGTCCGGGGCGAACGGAAAGAGAATGCCCACGCCCAGGTCGAAGCCATCCATCAGCACGTACATGATCACACCGAAGCCGATGATGCCGGCCCAGATCAGTGTCAGATCGAACATTTCCATGGTTCAGCTCCTTCCCGGCTGGTTGGCGGCATCTTCGAAGGGCACGTGGGCGGCGGACAGCGGACGCTTGGGTCGCTCCACCTCGTCGTCGTGGGGCGGCTCGGGGAGCATGCCCTGACGCACGACCCGGGTCAGATACAGAGTGCCGGCGTAGAAGACCACGGCGTAGACCAGGACATAGCCGATCAGGGTGAACAGCGCCATGCCACCGGTCAGCGACGGCGTCACCGCCTCTTCCTGGGTCATGAGACCGTACACCAGCCAGGGCGCGCGACCGATCTCGGTGACGAACCAGCCGGCCAGGACCGCCAGGAAGGGGGCGATCGTCATCACTCGCATGAACTGCAGGTAGCCGCGACTCTCATAGAGCCGCCCCCGCGCGCGCAGCCAGGCGCCGATCAGCGCCGCGACGATCATCGCCAGGCCCATGGCGACCATCACGCGGAACGACCAGAACACCCACCACACCGGCGGCTGCTCCTCCGGCGGCACCGCGCTGACGCCCGGTACCTCGCCGTCCAGATCATGGGTCAGGATCAGGCTGGCGAGCCCCGGAATGCCGATCTCGAGGTGGTTCTCCTGGGCCTGCTGGTCGGGCCAGGCGAACAGCAGCAGCGGCGTCCGCGACTGGGTCTCCCAGTTGCCCTCCATGGCCGCCACCTTGGTGGGCTGGTGTTCCAGGGTGTTCAGGCCATGCTCGTCGCCGATCCAGGCCTGGGCCGGCGCCAGCACCAGCAGCATCCACAGGCACATGGAGAAGGCCTTGCGATTGGCCTCGACGTCACGGCCGATCAGCAGATACCAGGCGCTGACGCCGGCCACCACGAAGCCGCCGGTCAGGAAGGACGCCATCACGAAGTGCACGAAGCGATACGGGAAGGAGGCGGTGAAGATCGCCTCGCTCCAGTCGGTGACGTGGAAGCGCCCGTCGATCAGCTCGGTGCCGGCCGGCGTCTGCATCCAGCTGTTGGACACCAGGATCCAGAATGCCGAGATGAAGGTCCCCAACGCCACCATGATCGAGGCGAACAGGTGCACGCCCTGGGGCACCTTGCCGCGCCCGAACAGCAGCACGCCGAGGAAGGCCGCCTCGAGGAAGAAGGCGGTCACCACTTCGTAGCTCAGCATCGGGCCGAGCAGGTTGGAGGCCGCCAGCGAGAAGTTGCTCCAGTTGGTGCCGAACTGGAAGGCCATGACGATGCCGGAGACCACCCCCATGCCGAAGACCACGGCGAACACCCGGGCCCAGAAGTTAGCCAGGCGTTCCCAGGCGGGATTGGCGGTGCGATAGAAGAGACCGTTGAGCACGGCCAGATAGGATGCCAATCCGATCGTGAAGACCGGAAAGATGGCATGGAAGGACACCACGAAGGCGAACTGCAGCCGAGACAGCAGCAGAGGATCCAGTTCCATGAGGTACACCTCGTTCCTGCGGATCGATGAACGTGATGCGAAGGCACTCTCCGTGCTCTTGATCGTCGGGCGCGACGCGCCCTGCCGCATTCTTCCCTTGCCCGTCCCAGCCTAGCCGAATCCCCGGCCGCTGGAACAGGCAACGAAGTCATCTTATCGCGCCGAGATGTCGCTCGTGTGTGTCGCGATGTCGCAGTGCATCATGCGCCGCCGGCGTCTACCACCAGATGCACCATGAAGCCGATATAAGCCACGTACATGGCCAGCAGCACGCCACCCTCGAGGCGGTTGATGCGCCCCTGGCGACCGCGGCGCCCCAGGGCGAAGACCAGCATCAGCATGGTCATCGCCGCCATCATGCTCCAGTCGCGCAGCAGCACCTCGCGCCCCGTCTCGATCGGCGCGATCACCGCGGCCAGCCCGACCACGCCGAGGGTATTGAAGAGGTTGGAGCCCACCACGTTGCCCAGCACCAGGTCATGCTCGCCTCGACGCAGGGCACTGATCGCCGACGCCAGTTCGGGCAGCGAGGTGCCCACCGCCACCACCGTCAGGCCGATCACCAGGTCGCTGACGCCGAGACTCTGGGCGATGTCCACCGCGCCCCACACCAGCAGCCGCGAACTGGCCACCAGCAGCACCAGACCCAGCAGCGTCCACCCCAGGGCGGCCTTCAGCGACATCGGATGCGTGGCCAGCTCGGCCTCGGTGTCCGCCGACAGCGGATCGGTGCCATCGCGCAGGCCGCGAATCACGCTATAGGCCATGAAG
Organism: Halomonas sp. HG01; assembly: GCF_000968715.2. Classification (NCBI taxonomy): domain Bacteria; kingdom Pseudomonadati; phylum Pseudomonadota; class Gammaproteobacteria; order Oceanospirillales; family Halomonadaceae; genus Halomonas; species Halomonas sp. HG01. Next base: position 1,800,731 of record NZ_CP022134.1, read on the forward strand.
GCCACCAGCACCAGCAGCAGCAGCGCGCCCTCGAGGCGCACCACGCCACCCAGCAGCAATACCGCCGACAATGCCGTCGCGCCGCCCAGCACCGGCAGCTCGCGCCGCACCATGCCGGAATGCACCGCCAGCGGTGCGATCAGCGCCACCAGGCCCAGGATCAGGCCGATATTGGCGATGTTCGAGCCGAAGGCGTTGCCCAGCGCCAGGCCGGGATTGCCCTGCCCGGCGGCGATGGCCGAGACCACCAGCTCCGGTGCCGAGGTGCCGAAGCCGATCACCAGCATGCCGATCAGCAAGGGGGATAGACCGAGTCGGGCGGACGTGGCCGCCGCGCCGTCAACGAAGCGCTCGGCGCTCCAGACCAGCAGGATCAGGCCTGCCACCACCGCCAGGGCGGGAAGCATCATGGTGTCTCCATCGGAACAAATGAGACGCGCATGGTTGACTATGGTGCCCCCCGCGTCAACGTGACACACTTCAGGTCAAGCCGCTGGATCGTCAGGAGGACGCCATCGCCGTGCCAAGGCCGGCCTTTCGCCATCTCGCCCTGCCCACCCAGGCGCCCTACGTCGACCGCATGCCGCCGGAGGCCCGCGCCACCCGGCGACGCCTGCGCGCCTGCCACGAATGCGACTGGCTGATGGCGCTGCCGCCGTTGCATTCCGGCGAGCAGGCGGTATGCCCTCGCTGCGGCCACGCCGAGGTGCGCCGCCATCGCTATCCGGCCCAGCGCAGCCTGGCGCTGGCGATCGCCGCGCTGGCATGCCTGGCGATCGCCGCGTCCTTCCCTTTCCTGGCGTTCAGCGTGCGCGGCGTGGGCCACGGCATCGACCTGCCCCAGACCGCCACCGACCTGATCGCGCACCATGCTCCCCTGGTAGCCATGGTGGTGCTGCTGACCATCCTGGTGCTGCCGGTCCTCTACCTGCTGGCCGTGGTGTGGCTGCAGATCGGCCTGCTGGGCGGCAGGCCGCTGCCGGCCAGCCGCAGCGCGGCTCGTGCCCTGGCCCACCTGCAGCCCTGGATGATGGCCGACGTGTTCCTGATCGGCACCCTGGTCAGCCTGATCAAGATCGTCGGGCTCGCCCAGATCGCGCTCGGGCCGGCCTTCTGGGCCTTCGGCGCCTTCGCGCTGCTGCTGCTGGCGACCAACCAGTCCGTGGACCGCGACTGGCTGTGGTTCGCGCTGGCCGGCGAACCGCCGGCGCCGGAGGGCAGCCAGACCGGCCGCCCCGCCGCCCCCCAGGGACTCACCGGCTGTCACACCTGCGGCCTGGTGGGCCGTCTGGATGCCGCCGGCCATGGCCAGTGCCGGCGCTGCGGCGAGCCGCTGCATGCGCGCCGCCCCCACAGCCTGCAACGTACCTGGGCGCTGCTGGCCGCGGCGGCGGTGCTCTACGTGCCGGCCAACGTCTATCCGATCATGACCACCGTCAGCCTGGGGCGGGCCAGCCCCAGCACCATCATCGGCGGCATCGTCGAGCTGATCGAGATGGGCTCCTGGCCGGTGGCCCTGGTGATCCTGGTCGCCAGCGTGATCGTGCCCATCGGCAAGCTGCTGGCGCTGGTCTGGCTATGCCTGGTGGCGCCGCGCGCCCGCGGCGACCGCTCCCTGACGCGTACCCGCATGTATCGCCTGACCGAGTTCATCGGCCGCTGGTCGATGGTCGACATCTTCGTGGTCGCGATCCTGGTGGCGCTGATCCGCGCCGGCAACCTGATGGCGGTCGAGCCCGGCCCCGCGGCCGTGGCCTTCGGCGGCGTGGTGGTGCTCACCATGCTCGCCGCCATGAGCTTCGACCCCCGGTTGATCTGGGACACGCCCACTTCCACAGCGGATGAGGAAGCCCCGCAATGAACGACACGCCCCCTGACGCCGCGCCCGATAACGAGCACCGCGCCCGGGCCACCCGCCAGGCACCGCTGTCGCCGATCTGGATCGTGCCCATCGTGGCGCTGCTGATCGGTGCCTGGCTGGTCTACGACAGCTACCTGAGCCGCGGGCCCCTGATCACCCTGACCATGGAGAGCGCCGACGGCATCGAGGCCGGCAGCACCCTGATCAAGACCCGCAACGTCGAGATCGGCCAGGTGACCTCGGTGAACCTGTCCGAGGACCTGTCCGAGGTGGTGCTGACCGCTCGCATGACGCCCGAGGCTGCGCCAATGCTGGTCGAGGACAGTACTTTCTGGGTGGTCAAGCCTCGCATCGGTCGCGAGGGCATCAGCGGGCTCAATACCGTGCTGTCAGGGGCCTACCTGCAGCTCGAACCCGGCCAGAGCGAGGAGGAGGCGGAGCGGTTCACGGTCAGCGAACAGCCGCCGGTGGCACCCCCCGGGGCCGAGGGGCTGCGCATCAACCTGCTCAGCGAGGCGGGCAACGGCCTCACCGTCGGCGATCCGGTGACCTACCAGGGCTTCACCGTGGGCCGGGTCGAGGAGTCCGAGTTCGACGTCGAGACCCGGCGCATGCGCCACCGCATCTTCATCGAGAGCCCCTATCACCGACTGGTCACCGACAACACCCGCTTCTGGGGCTCCAGCGGCGTCGACCTGCGGCTCGACTCCGAGGGCGTGCGCGTCAGGCTCGACTCGCTGGAGGCCATGGTCAGCGGCGGCGTCACCTTCGGCGTCCCGGAGGACCTGCCGCGTGGCCTTCAGGCCGAGCCCGACAGCACCTTCACCCTCTACGCCGACGAGGACAGCGCGCGCGAGGGCACCTTCGACCGCTACCTGGAGTACGTGCTGCTCATCGAGGACACGGTGCGCGGCCTGTCCCGGGGCGCCCCGGTGGAATTCCGCGGTGTGCGCATCGGTACCGTGGCCAGCGTGCCCTGGAACTTCACCTCGCCCCAGCCCGAGCGCGATGCCCGCCTGGCCATCCCGGTGCTGATCCGTATCGAACCCCAGCGGCTCGGCATCGACAGCCAGACCCTCGACATGGACGAGTGGCGAGCGCGTTTCGAACGGCTGTTCCAGCGCGGCCTGCGGGCCTCGCTCAAGAGCGGCAACCTGCTCACCGGGGCGCTGTTCGTCGACCTCGGCCTGGACGCCGAGCGAGCCGACGACTACACCCCCGAGACCTTCGCCGAGCGCACCGTCTTCCCCACCACTTCCGGCGGGCTGGCACAGATCCAGGCCCAGGTCACCGCGCTGCTCGACAAGTTCAACGACCTGGAGCTCGAACCGATCCTCGCGGGCCTGGAGACCAACCTGGCCACGTCGGAAGCCACCCTGGAGCAGGTACGTCAGCTCACCGCCGGCGTCCAGTCGCTGCTCGACGATCCCGAGACCCGCGCCCTGCCCGGCGAACTCAACAGCACCCTGTCGGCGCTGCGCGGCACCCTCGAGGGCGTCTCCCCCGGGGCTCCCGCCTACCGGGATATCACCGAGACCCTGGACCAGCTCGAGCGCCTGCTGCGAGACCTCCAGCCGGCCGCCCGCCGCCTCGGCGACAATCCCGGCGCCCTGCTGTTCGACAGCCTGGACGCCGACGATCCCATGCCCCGCGCCCCGACCGACAGGAGTTCACCATGACCGCGCCGCGCGCCCTGCTGGCCCTGCTGGCCCTGCTCTGGCTCACCGGCTGTGCCCTGGGGGGCACACCGGCGACCCGCTACACCCTGCCCGATGCCGACGCGCCGGCCGCCGCCGGGTCGAACGCCACGCATGCCCTGGTGCTGCGGCCGCTACGCCTGGCGCCGCTGCTGGACGCAGAGGGCATCGTCGTTCAGCTCGACGATATCACCCTGCGCGAGGCCGGCGGCCACCGCTGGGCCGAGCCGCTGGGCCGTCAGCTCGAGCGCGGCCTGCGCGATCGCCTGACCGGTGCCTTGCCCGATACCCGAGTGCTGCTCGACACCGAGGCCGGCATCTCCACCGACCCGCTGCAGCTGAGGGTCACGGTGGACCGCTTCCAGGGGCGCCCCGACGGCCAGGCCCTGGCGGCCGGACGCTGGCAGCTGCTCGACGCCGATCAGTCGCTGCTGGATGCGGCGACCTTCCGCGTCACCACGCCCCTGGCCGAGGACGGCTACCCCGCCCTGGTCCGGGCCCTGGGCCGCAGCTGGGACGCCGCCGCCGAGCAGATCGCGTCGGCGGTCGCGCGCCAGCAGCGCCGCGCGACACCCTGACACGCCCCCGCGCCGGCTGCGCCGCTTTCAGCGCTATGGCATACTGACGCCTCTCGCGGCCGCCTCCCGCCGCCGCGATTCACCTCATTCCCTCGTTCCGTCTCGATCCGACCGCCCCGCGCGACGGATCGGGCGGGACGTTGCCGCGGAGACTGCATGACCTTTTCCGACCTTGGCCTGTGCCCCGAGCTGCTGCGCGCCATCGACGCCCAGGGCTATACCACCCCGACTCCTATCCAGAGCCAGGCCATCCCCGCCGTCCTCGGCGGCGGCGACCTGCTGGGCAGCGCCCAGACCGGTACCGGCAAGACTGCCGGCTTCACCCTGCCCATGCTGCAGCGCCTCAAGGACGGCCGTCGCCCGGCCAAGCGCGGCGTGCGCGCCCTGGTGCTGACCCCGACCCGCGAGCTGGCCGCCCAGGTCGGCGACAGCGTGCGCGACTACGGACAACACCTGCCGCTGACCTCCCACGTGATCTTCGGCGGCGTCGGCCAGCAGCCCCAGGTGGATGCCATCCGCCCGGGCCTGGACATTCTGGTGGCCACCCCCGGCCGTCTGCTCGACCTGCAGCAGCAGGGCCACGTCGACCTCTCCGGGGTCGAGATCCTGGTGCTGGACGAAGCCGACCGCATGCTCGACATGGGCTTCATCCACGACATCAAGAAGGTGCTGAAGCTGCTCCCCGAGCAGCGCCAGAACCTGCTGTTCTCGGCGACCTTCTCCAAGGAGATCCAGGCGCTGGCCAACAAGCTGCTCGACGATCCGACGCTGATCGAGGTGGCGCGCCGCAACACTCCCGCCGAGACCGTGGACCAGGCCGTCTACCGGGTCGACCGCGAACGCAAGCGTGATCTGCTCACCCACCTGATCAGCAGCCGCCAGTGGTTCCAGGTGCTGGTCTTCACCCGTACCAAGCACGGCGCCAACCGCCTGGCCGAGCACCTCGACAAGCGTGACATCTCGGCCATGGCGATCCACGGCAACAAGAGCCAGTCGGCCCGCACCCGCGCGCTGACCGCCTTCAAATCCGGCGACCTGCAGGTGCTGGTGGCCACCGACATCGCCGCCCGCGGCCTGGACATCGACGAGCTGCCCCACGTGGTCAACTTCGAGCTGCCCAACGTGGCCGAAGATTACGTGCACCGCATCGGCCGCACCGGTCGCGCCGGTCACGACGGCCAGGCCGTATCGCTGGTGTGCGTCGACGAGCATGGTCTGCTCGGCAACATCGAGAAGCTGATGAAGCGCGACCTGACCAAGCACGTCGAGCCCGGCTTCGAGCCCGACCCCAACGCCAAGCCCGAGCCGATCGAGAACGGCCGCAATCGTGGCCGTGGCGGCAATGGCCGTGGTGGCAACGGTCGCGGCAACGGCGGCGGTGGTCGCAGCGGTAACGGTGGCAACCGCAGCAGCGCCGGCGGTAACCATGGCGGAAACGGCGGCGACCGCGACGGCCAGTCACCGGGGCGGCGCCGGCGTCGGCGCGGCGGACAGGATCGCCAGCGCACTGGCAATTGATATCCGATAATGCGAATGTATTCGCCTTATCGGCCGACACGACGCCTGCAAGGATGCCCATGGACACGCGAGAGCTGATCAACGACTACCGACTCTGGCAGCGCTTTCAGCGCCAGGCACAACTCGACCGCGAGCATCGCGCGGCCTGGCAGCAGCTGGAATCCGCCGGGGTCTCGGCCCAGCGCACCACCGAAGCCTACCGCAGCATGGCCGACAAGGCCGCGACCCAGGGGGCCTGCTATCGCACCCTCTTCCAGCGTGAGCTCGAATCGGGGGAGCGGCTGGCCTGCGAGGGCTGGCTGTTCGTGCGCCGGGTCCTCGCCGAGGGCGGCGCCACCCGCGTACGCGCCGCCCTGCTGCCGAGCTTCACCCTGACCGACGGCACCCTGCCGCCGGCAGAGGCCGGCGTCGAATCCATCACGCTGGAGATCTTCGACCAGCTGCTGGTCGATCGCAGCCTGGCCAGCATGGCGCGGGTCGATCGCATCGATGCCAGCGGCGACAGCCACTTCATCACCCTGATCGACAGTGTGAGAGGCGACCTGCGTCAACATATGAGCTGAACCATGTGGAAGCGACTGTTCGGCAAGCCCCCGATTCGCGTCTGGGTCATCAAGCAGGTCGACGGCGACCTGCTGCACTTGTGCGGCGAGGGCAGGATCACTCCCGAGGGCAAGCGGGCCCGTGACGACATGCTCAGCGCCCTGAAGCGGGGCGAGTACCAGGGCCCCGTGGAAATGATCGACAACGGCCTGGTGCTCAACGCCCGTCTGTTCGCGGCCCTGCTGCCGGACGACGCCTTCCGGCTCGACGCCGACGGCATCGCCCACTGGCAGGGCCAGCGGTGGCACGTCTCCAAGGTTCCCCAGCGCTGCTGGACCTACGACGGGCCGCTGGTCGCGCACACCATGACCCACGGCGACTTCGATCTGGTCAGCAGCGAGGACGTCAGCGGCATCCGCCAGCGTGCCAACAGCGACGCCCAGTCCGACGGGCGGCACCTGCAGTTCGGCGCGGCCGATGAGCTCGAGGGTGAGGCCGAATTCGCCGCACGCTGGCAGCGCCGTCGACAGACGGAGGAGCCGGATGGCGATCACTGACGGCGCGCGCCGACGGGCCGCGCCTTCCTCCCTGGCATTCATCGCCCTGATGGTGCTGGTCGGGCTCAACCTGCGGCCGGCACTATCGTCACTGGCCCCACTGCTCCCTCGCATCGAAGCCGACAGCGGCCTGCCGGTGCTGGCCATCGGCGCCCTGACCACCCTGCCCGTACTCTGCCTCGGACTCTTCGCCCCCTTGGCGCCCTGGCTGTCAGGACGCCTGGGCCCCGAGCGCACCCTGTCGCTGGCCTTGCTGATCCTGGCCGTCGGCCTCGCCCTGCGCGGACTGGCCGCACCGGCGTGGCTGTTCGGCGGTACCCTGCTGGTGGGCGCCGCCATCGGCGTCGCCGGCACGCTGCTGCCCGGGCTGGTCAAGCGAGAGCTTCCCGACAGCGCCGACCTGATGACCGGTGTCTACACCATGGCGCTGTGCCTGGGAGGCGCCCTGGGTGCCGGCCTCAGCATCCCCCTGGCCGAGACGCTGGACGGCTGGGCGCCGGCGCTCACCAGCTGGGCGGCGCTCGCGGCGATCAGCCTGATCGCCTGGCAGACGCTGATGCCGGCATCACCGCCACCGCGGAGGCAAGCCTCGGCCCGCGGCGATACCGGCGCGCTGCTGCGCCAGCCACTGGCCTGGCAGGTCACCCTCTACATGGGCTGTCAGTCCTCGCTGGCCTACATCGTCTTCGGCTGGCTGCCGACCCTGCTGGTGGAACGCGGCTACGACGACGCCGAGGCCGGCTGGATGACCGGCGCCTCGGTGATGCTGCAGCTGGGCGCGGCGCTGTCCGCCCCCTGGCTGGCCCGCCTCGGCCGCGACCAGCGACCGGCGCTGATGCTGGTGCTGAGCCTGATCGCCGGCGGTTTCTGGGTACTGCTGCAGGGACCGATCGAGTGGCGCTGGGCCGGCGTGGCGCTGCTCGGCTTCGGCCAGGGTGGCGGCTTCAGCCTGGCGCTGTCGCTCATCGTGCTGCGTACCGCGGATGCCCGACTGGCCGGCAAGCTCTCCGGCATGGTGCAGGGCGTGGGCTACGCCCTGGCCTCGCTGGGCCCGCTGGGCATCGGCGTGATGCTCGAGCTAGACCTGGGGCTGCCAGGCATCACCCTGGCGTTGACGGCCGTGACTGCCGCCGCCATGGTCTTCGCCCTGCTGGCCGGACGCGATCGTCGCCTGGCCAGCGACGAGACCGGCCACCTCGTGGTGCGCTGACCCCGCCCCACCCCAGGCCCTCTTGTGTGCCGGCGCCGGCGCCCTATCATGGTGGGTGTCTTCCGCCTGGAGCTCCCATGACGTCAACCGCTTCTTCCCTGCTGGTGATCTACACCGGTGGCACGTTCGGCATGGTGGACAGTCCCTACGGACTGATCCCCGGCCACGACATCGAGTCGCGCCTGCGTCGCACCCTGGCGACCCTGCCCCCGGCGCGCCAGGCCGGACTGGCCGACTTCCGACTCATCGCCACGCCGACGCCCATCGACTCGAGCGCCGCCACCCCCGCGGACTGGCAGCGCCTGGCCGGGCTGATCGCCGAACACTACGCCGACCATGCCGGCATTGTGGTGATCCACGGCACCGATACTCTGGCCTGGACCGCCGCCAGCCTGGCCTATCAGCTGCAGGGGCTGGACCGCCCGGTGGTGATCACCGGCGCCATGCAGCCGCTGGAAGCGCCCGGCAGCGATGCGCTGACCAACGTCGAGGCGGCGCTGCGCTTCGCCGCCGATCCGCGGCTGCAGGAGGTGGCGATCTGCTTCGCCGGCCGCCTGCTGCGCGGTGCACGCAGCCGCAAGTGGCAGGCTCGCGAGGCCGACGCCTTCGTCAGCCCCAACCACCCGCCGCTCGGCGAATGGGTCGACGACGACGCCGTGCTCTACCCCGGCCGCGGCCTGGAGCGTGCCCAGCGCGGCGCGCCACGCTTCGAACTGCCCGACTATGCGCCGCTGGCCGCCGGCGCGGTGCCGCGCATCGTGCTGTGGCCGGGGCTCGCCGCCTGGCAGCTCGAGGCCTGGCTGCTGGACGATCGCGTCAAGGGCGCGCTGTTGGAGGTCTGGGGCGGCGGCAACGTGCCCGACGATCCGCGCCTGGCCGGCGTACTGGCCCAGGCCGTCGGCGAGGGCAAGCTGCTCGCCGCCATCAGCCAGTGCCCCCACGGGGCGGTGGCCATCGGCCACTACGCCGCCGGTCAGGCGCTGTCCGATGCCGGCGTGCTGTCCGGCGACGACATGACGCCGGAAGCCGCCGTGGCCAAGCTGGTCCACCTGCTGGCCCAGCCGCTCCCCGATGAGGAACGGCGCCGGCGCTTCCTGACCCCGCTGGTCGGCGAGCGTGCCGCCCCCTGAGGCGGAACGGGGGACCGAGCGTTGAAGACGCCTCGACCGCACCATCGCCATGACGGGGCCCGAACGGCTAGAGTGGAGACACACGTCCGCCCGCACAGGTGCCCTGCCATGGAACATCCCGATCATCCGTTCAGCGAACTCTTCGAACAGCTCGGCCTGGCCTCGGAGCCGGCGGCCATCCAGCGCTTCATCGAGCGCCACTCGCCGCTGCCCGAGAACGTGGAACTGCCCGACGCGCCTTGCTGGAACGAAGGCCAGGCGGAGTTCCTGCGCGAGGCGCTCGAAGCCGACGCCGACTGGGCCGAGGTGGTCGACCATCTCAATGCCTCGCTGCGCAAGGGCTGACCAGGCAGCGCCGGAAAGTGCCTGGAACAAAGCAAAGCCACCAAACGAGAACGCCGCCCGGATGGGCGGCGTTCTCGCTTTCGGATCACGCTATAGTCTGGCCGCGACGCGGTCGAGAATCTGCTGGCTGACGCGATTGACCAACGGTGTCACCGCGCGCTTGACCGCCTTTTCGACCAGCCGGTTATGAATCTCGTACTCCAGGGTCAGCGCCACCTCGGTGCCTTCGGGCACCGGCGTCAGCCGATAGCGGCCTCGGTTCCACACCCCGCTGAGCGATTCCCAGGCCAGCACCTCGGGCGGCTGATGCTCGGTGATCGCCACCTCGAAGGTCCAGTCCATGCGCACCGCGTGCACGTGCCAGCGATAGCGCCCCTCGCCCAGCGGCTCGATGCGCTCGATCAGGTCCGAATAGTCGACGAAGTCCTCGACCCGCTCGAGCAGGGCGAAGACACGCTCGGGCGGCGCCTCGAGAATGGCGCGATGTTCGATGGTGGCCATGCCGGTTCCTTGTGCTGGGGGCCTGTGCTGCCGTGTCAGCTTCACCGAAGGTCCCGGGTGGTGTCCAGCCCGGCACGGCCTCAGGCGAGGTCGCGCATCAGCAGGCCATACGCGAGACGCTCTGGCGCGATGGCGTCGCCCGGCACGGGGATGCGCACCACGTGACCCGATCCCGGGGCCACGCCCACCGCTTCGCCGCGCTTGTTCTCGATGCGTTCGAGGGCGAAACGGCGGTTGCCGCCAGGCAGCATCAGCTCCATGCCGTCACCGACCTCGAAGCGGTTCTTGACGTCGACCTCCAGCACGCCGAGGTCGGGATCGTAACCCAGCACCTCGCCGACGTACTGCTGGTGCACGCCCATCGAGTGGCCCTGCTCGTAGTTCTGGTACAGGTCGTGGACATGGCGGCGATAGAAGCCTTCGGTGTAGCCACGGTTGGCCAGGTTCTCGAGTTCGTCCATCAGGCGCATGTCGAAGGCTCGACCGGCCACGGCATCGTCGATGGCGCGACGATAGACCTGGGCGGTGCGCGCCACATAGTAGGGTGACTTGGTGCGCCCCTCGATCTTCAGCGAGGCCACGCCCATCTCGGCAAGCCTCGGGACGTGCTGAACGGCGCGCAGGTCCTTGGAGTTCATGATGTAGGTGCCGTGCTCATCCTCATGGACCGGCATCAGCTCGCCCGGGCGCGAGCGGTCCTCGATCAGCGCCGTGAGCGTGTCCTGGCCCTCCCTGCCACCGGCGGAGGCGATCATGCCGCCGTCCTGCCTCCTGTCTTGACCCGGTGTCCAGATGCCGCTGGCGTCGTGGGCGGCATTGGCCGGCACCAGGTCGCCGGTCTCGTCCTCGGCGGCCGTCACCTTGCGGTACTTCCAGCGGCAGGCGTTGGTGCAGGTGCCCTGGTTCGGGTCGCGGCGGTTAAAGTACCCGGAGAGCAGGCAGCGCCCGGAGTAGGCGATGCACAGCGCGCCGTGCACGAAGGTCTCGATCTCGAGGTCGGGGCACTCGGCGCGGATCTGGCCGATCTCCTGCAGCGACAGCTCGCGGGACAGGATGATGCGGCGGATGCCCTGCTGCTGCCAGAACGTCGCCGCCGCATAGTTGACGACGTTGGACTGCACCGACAGGTGGATCACCTGATCGGGCCAGCGCTCGCGAATCATCATGATCAGCCCGGGATCCGACATGATCAGGGCGTCGGGACCGGCCTCGATCACCGGCTCCATGTCGCGCAGGTAGGTCCTGAGCTTGCTGTTGTGCGGCGCGGTGTTGGAGGCCACATAGAACGCCTTGCCCCGCTCGTGGGCATAGGCGATGCCCTCGTGCAGGTTGTCGACTCTGAAATCGTTGTTGCGCACGCGCAGCGAGTAGCGCGGCTGCCCGGCATAAACCGCATCGGCGCCGTAGGCGAAGGCGTAGCGCATGTTCTTGACGGTGCCGGCGGGCGACAGCAGTTCGGGGGCTTCCATGAGGCTCACATCACCGGCGGCAAAGGGGCGAAGTCTAGCAACGTCGCCTGTCCACGCTGAATGACATGGATCAGCGTCCTTGGCGCCTGTCCCGTTGGTCAAGTACACTGTGCGCCCCTGCCGGACCGGACCCCGGCCAAGGTCCCGCCGCGCCCGTGACGCGCGCCGGGCAGACAAATTCTCCGCCCCACAGGTATCCCATGTCAGAATCCGCCGCACCGGCCACCGTGGTGATCTACTCCGGTGGCATGGACTCCTTTACCGTGCTGCATCGCGCCCTGCGCGAAGGCCGCGAGGTCCACGCCCTGTCCTTCGACTACGGCCAGCGTCATGCCCGCGAGCTCGCGGTCGCCCGCGAGGTCTGCCGCGAGCTGGGCGTGCCCCACCAGGTGGTCGACATCACCGCCATCCATGGCCTGATCGACGCCTCGGCGCTCACCGACTCCAGCCAGGAGCTGCCCGACGCCGACTACGCCGAGGCCAACCTCAAGGCCACCGTGGTCCCCAACCGCAACATGATCCTGCTGTCGCTGGCGATCGCCAAGGCGGTCAACATCGGCGCCGATCGGGTCGACTACGGCGCCCATGGCGGCGATCACGTGCTCTACCCGGACTGCCGCCCCGAGTTCGTCGAGGCCATGAACGACGTCGCCGGCATCGCCAACTTCGAGCCGGTGACCCTGCACGCGCCCTACCTGCGCGCCGGCAAGGACGAGATCCTCGCCGAGGGCCTGGCCATGGGGCTCGACTACGCCAGGACCTGGACCTGCTACCGTGGTGAAGCCCTGGCCTGCGGCCGCTGCGGCAGCTGCCGCGAACGGCTTTCGGCCTTCGCCGCCAACGGCGCCGTCGACCCCATCGCTTATGACACCACCGGCGACGAGGCCGACGTCTCTTCACAGCGGCCCGATGCCGCCGCCGACGCCGCCGAAGGGTCCGACCATGTATAGCGTCAAGGAAGCCTTCTACTCGCTGCAGGGCGAAGGCGGCCAGGCCGGACGCGCCAGCGTGTTCTGCCGCTTCAGCGGCTGCAACCTGTGGTCCGGGCGCGAGGCCGATCGCGCCGCCGCGGCCTGCCGCTTCTGCGATACCGACATCCGCGGCACCGACGGCCAGCACGGCGGACGCTTCCATGATGCCGAGGCCCTGGTCGATCATCTGACCGCGCTGTGGCCGGATGCCCCGGGCACCGCCACGCCCCAGGTGATCTTCACCGGCGGCGAGCCGCTGTTGCAGCTCGACGAGCCCCTGATCGCCGCCATGCACGAGCGCGGCTTCGACGTCGCCGTGGAGACCAACGGCACCCTGCCGGCCCCGCCGGGCATCGACTGGCTGTGCGTCAGCCCCAAGGGCGAGAGCGTGCTGGCCCAGACCTCCGGCGACGAGCTCAAGCTGGTCTATCCGCAGAGCGACGCCCCGCCCGAGCGCTTCACCGACCTGGACTTCCATCATTTCTTCCTTCAGCCGATGGACACCGCAGCGGTCGGCGGCGGTGACGTCACGGCCGAGACCGTGGCCTACTGCCTGAGCCATCCGCAGTGGCGGCTCTCACTGCAGACCCACAAGATCACGGGGATCGACTGATGACGCTGTTCGTCAACCGCCTCACCCATCTCGACGCCTCCCTGTGGTGCCCCGAACGCGGGCTGATCGGCGCCAGCTGGCGGGTCGACGCCGAACTCGACGGCGAGCTCGGCGAGGACGGCATGCTGTTCGACTTCGGCGAGGTCAAGCCGTGGATCAAGTCGCGCATCGACCAGGGCCCCGATCACACCCTGCTGGTGCCCACCGAGGCGCCCGGCATCAGCGTCCATGAGTGCGCCGAGGGCGTGTGCGTGCGCGCCGAGTCGCCCTACCCGTTCGAGGTCCGCGGCCCGCGCCAGGCTTTCGCCCTGCTGCCCTGGCCGGCCATCACCGCCGAGCGCCTGGCCGAGCACCTGTCGGCCTCGCTCAGCCGCCAGCCGCCGGCCCGGGTCGAGGCGATCCGCCTGACGCTGACCGACGAGGCCATCGACGGCGCCGCCTACACCTACAGCCACGGCCTCAAGCGCCACGCCGGCAACTGCCAGCGCATCGCCCACGGCCACCGCTCGCGGCTGCACGTGTGGCAGGACGGCGAACGGTGCCCGGCGCTCGAGACCGAGTGGGCCGAACGCCTCGCGGATCGCTACCTGGTGGACGAGGCCGACGTGGTCGAGGGCCTGGATGCCGCCTTCACCGGCCGCCTGACCACGCGCTACACGGCCGAACAGGGGCGTTTCGCCCTGACCCTGCCGCGGGAGCGCTGCATCCCGATGCCGACGCCGACCACGGTGGAACATATCGCCGCCTGGCTGGCCGGCGAGATCGCCCGCGAGACCGGCCGCGCCACCCGCGTGCAGGCCTTCGAGGGCATCGACAAGGGGGCGCTGGCGGAGGCCGAGGCGTGAGCTCGCGCCCGGCCATGAGCGAAGAACAGGACGCCGGCGGCTGCCGCCCCGGCTGCGGCGCCTGCTGCATCGCGCCGTCGATCAGCTCGCCGATCCCCGGCATGCCGGACGGCAAGCCCGCCGGGGTGCGCTGCGCCCAGCTCGACGACGACAACCTGTGCCGGCTGTTCGGCCGGCCCGAGCGGCCAGCGGTCTGCGCCCGCTTCGATTACGACCGCGAACTGTGCGGCGACCACCGCGATCAGGCGCTGGCGCGGATCGCCGCGCTGGAAGTCGCCACCTGAGCCTCGACGCCTCGCGCTTCCAAAGGTTCTCTCACACGACCTCCCGCACGACACAAAACGCCCGGCGACGCTCGTCTCTCGAGCCTCGCCGGGCGTTTTGCTTCTTCCATGGCACCTCAGGCGTGTGCGCCGTCAGTCCTCCAGGTCGGCGGTATGCGGCAGCCGCTTGTCGAGCAGGGTCCGCCAGCGCACCAGCACCGGGGCATCGCTGTGACTAACCTCGCCCAGCAGGCCCCGGAAGGCCATGCGCGCGTCCTCATCCTCCGGATCGACCATCGTCAGCCAGGCTTCCAGGGCGCACAGCTGCTGGTGCAGGTTGCCGTCGCCGCGTGCCTGCTCGAGCGCCTGCTCGATCAGACCGCGCACTTCCTCGGCGGGATGCCCCAGGCGGTGGCGCACCTTCGCCAGGTGCACCGCCAGTTCGGCGACGAACAGCGTGGTCCGCTCACGGGCAATCAGCAGGCACTGGTCAAGATAGTCCTCGGCCCGGGCCAGCTCGCCCAGCGACGTACAGGCGTCCACCCACCACAGCGAGGGCCGCTGGTAGGGATCGCGACCGGTGACCTCGACGAACTCCTCCTGGGCCGCCTCGATGCGCTTGAGTCCTTCGCGATCGCCGGACAGCGCCCGCTGCCAGCCCAGCACCTGCCGCGCCGAGACCTGCCACAGCTGCAGGTCCGGCGTGCCGGTGATCTCGTAGGCGCGCTCGGCGCGCTGGGACGCCAGATGCTCGTGTCCCACCTGGCGATAGAGCGCCGCGGCATACATCAGCGCCATGGCCAGGCTGCCCGGGTGATTGATGCGCTCGGCCAGGCGGATCGCCGACTCCACCTGCTGCTGAGCGCGATGATAGTCGCCGCGCAGGCACAGCGCCCAGCTCTGGAAGCAGGTGGCCGCCACCTGGGGATGATCGGAGAACGGCAGCCACTCGATCATCATCGGCGAATTGAGCGGGTCGATCTCCTCGAGATGCTCGTAGGCCTGCTGGATGCGGCCGGCCCAGTACTCGCAGCTGGCCCGGGCGAAATCGGCCAGGCGCCGGTAGCGCGGGTCCTCGAGCCGCGCGGCCAGGTCCGCCAACCGCGAGGCCAGCAGGAAGGCATCGGCGTGGGCGTTGCGCTGGCTGCAGCCGACCCACAGGCCCCACTTGACCAGAAACACCTGCTCCAGGTCCTCGCTGTCTTCCGGCACCTCATCGGTACAGGTCAGCAGCTCTCGGGCACGCACGAAGCTCTCGTGGGCGGTGGGTGAGGCGTGCCCTTCCAGAGCGAAGGCGGCCTGGCCACGCACCGTGTGCAGGCTGACCTCGCGTTCTTCCTGGCCTTCCACGTGACGCAGGCTGGCCAGCCCGAAGTCGGCCATGCGCAGCGCGGTGCGGTTGGCGCTGACCTTGAGCGCCTCGCGGGCGGCAAGCTCGAAGTAGCGCGCCCCGCGGGCATGGTGGCCGCTGCGCCGCAGATGGACGGCGAAATCGCCCGGGTGGCGGCTGATCCACACCGGAAAGCGCTCCTCGATCAGCGACACGACCTGGCGATGCAGGGCCACACGCACGTCCCGCGGGCAGGACAGGTAGGCCGCTTCCTGCAGCAGCTGATGGGTGAACTGATACTCGCGCCCCTCTTCCGTCTCGTCGACCGGCTCGACGATCTCCAGGCGGATCATCTGCTCCAGCGCCGCATTCAGCTGCGGCATCTCCCGGTCGCTGCACTCGGCGAGGAAATCGAGCCGGAAGCGGCGGCCGAGCACGGCCGCCACGTGGGCGACCTCGCGGTCGGCGTCGAGCTGGTCGATGCGGCTGGCCAGCAGCCCCAGCAGGCCCCGCGGCAGCTCGTCGAGGTCGACCTGGCGCCCCTCGCGGCGATCCAGGTCGACGCGGCGGCAGATTTCCTGCAGGTACAGCGGCACGCCGTCGCAGCGCTCGACGATCTGGCTGCGCAGGCGCGGGCTGAGCTGCAGCCGATAGCGCCGGGCCAGCTGGGTGAGCAGCCGGGACGACTGCATGGGGTCGAGCCGGCCGAGGGTGATCTGCTGATCCCAGTCGAGCGAGGTCGGCAGCGCTTCGCGGCCGTGGTGGCTGGCCACCATCAGGAAAGGACAGTTGATCGGCAGGCGCGCCTGGAGGCCGGCCAGCACCTTGAAGGAGGGCTCGTCGAGCCATTGCAGGTCGTCGACCATCAGCACCAGGGTGCGCGACTCGGTGAGACGTTCGATCAGGCGCTGCAGCACCCCGACCACCAGCTCCACGGCCTCGCCGTTCTGGGTGAGCATGGCCACCTCGCGGGGCTCGCAGACGCCGAGCGCTTCCTCCAGCAGCAGCCGCGACTCGTCGCCGAGGTCTTCCGGCATCAGCGACGCCAGTCGCTCGGCATCGACGTCATCGCCGAAGTGCCAGTGCAGCAGCTGCCGAGCCACGCCATAGGGCTCCTGGATCGACAGCCGGGTGGTGGGCTGCCAGCAGATCGCCGCCTCGCGGCTCTGTTCGAGATGGCGGAAGCCGACCAGCAGCGCCGACTTGCCGAGCCCCGAAGGGCCCCGAACCAGCACGCTCTGGCGCAGCCCGATGCCGGCCCGGGCCAGGGCATCGCGCAGCGTGCGCAGCGCCCCCTCGCGACCGATCAGGCTCGGCGGCAGCGCCTCGCGCCCACCTTCATTCGCCCCGAGGACCAGCGCCCGCAGCCACACACGGCCGTCGCTGGCCACCAACCGCGAGGAAAGCCGCGGCTGAAGGTCGAGCGCCGGCGGCATGTGCTGGCTGGCCTGCTGGGAAATCACCAGCTCGCTGCCCTGGGAGGCGGCCATCAGTTCCAGCGCGCCCTGGGTCACCTCGCCCAGCGGGTCGACCAGGTGGCGCTCCGGCAGGTAGACCACCTGGCCGCTGTTGAGGCCGGCGGCGAGGCAGATGCCCGGCGGCTCGCCCTCCCCGCTCCAGTGACGGACGCACTCGTCTGAGAGCGAGCGCTGGCAGTGTTCGTAGAGCGCCACCAGCTCGGCGAGCTGGTGGGCCGGACCGTGGGTGCCGAAGCAGGCCAGCCCGATGCCGCCGGCGGCACCGGGCAGCCAGAAGCCGCCCAGGTGATGGCACTGCTGCTCGAGCCAGCGCATCAGCTCGATCTGCAGGGTTAGGCAGGCCCGGGTCTCACCGCGGGTGGAAAGATCCGCGTCCAGCTCCAGGCGAATCGCCATCACCGACAGCTGACGCATCTCGATCTCGTCGTCGCGCAGCGGCGCGCTGTCCGCGGCCAGGGTACGCGAGAAGCCGACGCCGGGGGCGTTGGCCTCGTCGGGGACGCCATCCGACCAGTAGCGCGCCAGCTGAAGGAAGGCGGGGTCCGGCTGCTGGCCGGTCAGCGCCAGCAGCTGAAGGTAGGCGTTGTACTGCTCGTGGGCGGCGGCCAGCTGGCCCTGCTCGGCGAGCTGGCGCACCAGCCGCTCGTGAAAGGGCCCGTAGCCGGAGAAACGGCTGACCAAGGTTTCCAGCAGCGAATCGGGCAGCGGCTCGGACTGTTCCAGCACCGCCTCGGCGTAGCGGATCACGCGCTGACGCCACTCGTTGCGGACCTGGACCAGCCAGCGCTGGAACTCGGCGCAGGCGGCGAGCTGCAGCTCCTCCACCAGGTCACCCTGGTAGCACTCCAGGATGTCTTCCAGGGTCGCCACCTCGGCGGGTGCCTCGAGCATCGACTGGAGCTCGTGGAGGTCGAACCGCCACGCCTCGGGCAGCTCGAAGGCGATGGTCTGGCGGGATACCGACAGCACCTCCTCGGCCTGCTCACCGAGCGACTGACGCAGGCAGTGCAAGGCATGCCGCAGGTTGGTCCGCCCCGAGGAGAGGCCCTGGTCGGGCCACAGCAGTTCGGCGAGGGTCGCGCGGTTGACCGGCTGCTCGTGCAGCAGCAGGTAGACCAGCAGCGCCTTGACCTTGTCGTAACTGAAATGGGTCAGCGCATCGTCGCCTAGGGTCAGCGAAAAATGACCGAATAACGCCAGGCGATCTTGTTCTTCACGGGTTACGGCGTCGGAAGCATCCCGCATGATTGTTAGGCCCTGCTGGGCGGCGCCCCGAACTCAGGCGGGAACACCGCTGTGAAAACGAAATGCCGTATCCGGCATGGTGATCAGCTCGGCTTCTCGCGCGGCGAGGAAGGCGATGCGATCGTCGATGGCCTCCGGGGCGGCCCGGCGGGCCAGCATCAGGTAATCCTCATAGTGACGCCCTTCCGACTTAACCAGACTGCGATAGAACTTGGCAAGCTCATCGTCAAGGTGAGGAATCAAACGGGCGAAGCGCTCGCAGCTGCGGGCCTCGATCAGCGCGCCCACGATCAGGATATCGATCAGCCGCTCGGGATCTTCAGTGCGCACATGGCGCCGCAGCCCCTCGGCATAGCGCGAGGCCGACAGGTGACGATAGACGATGCCACGTTCCTCCATCAGCTTGACCACCTGCTCGAAGTGCAGCAGCTCCTCGCGGGCCAGCTGGCACATCTTGGTCAGCAGCAGCGGGTGATCCACGTAGCGGTAGAGCAGGCTCATGGCCGTGGAGGCGGCCTTCTTCTCGCACTGGGCGTGGTCGATCAGCAGCAGCTCGGGGTTGTCGAGGGCCCAGTCGATCCAGGCATCGGGGGTCGGGCAGTGAAGAAAGGCGAGCAGCCCCTCGGGCAACAGGTCAACGGGGGATGGAGCGTCGGCAATGGCGGTCATCGAAGGGTCCGGCGGTTCGTGTCTGAAAGCATCAGGAGTGCGAGGCTCTGGCCTCGCGGCGCGCCTCGGCGGCGGCCATCAGATCGGCGGCGAGACGGGCGTGCAGGGTCGTGGCATCGAGCGGCTCGAGCGGCGCCAGGCCGTAACGCGACAGGTCGCGGATACGGTCGCGTCCGACGCGCAGCAGCTCCACCGCCCGGGACAGCGGCGGTTGCTCCGCGCGAAAGCGAATCCGGTGGCGCACCAGCTGGGCTTCCAGGGCGTCGGCATCGACCACGCTCAGATGACGCCCGGCCACGTCGACGCGCAGGGCATCCAGCTCGGCCATGCGCTGCTCCCGCTCGTCGCCGCCCAGGGCCGGCCAGTCGCGAATCTCGTCGTCGATGCGTTGACAGCCGCGGCAGACGCGATCGCCCACCGTCGTCGAACACAGGCCCACACAGGGGGAAGCAACACGCCCCGCCATCGGCACTCCTCTGCGTTGATGAAAGTCGCACCATGGTAACGCGACGCCCGCACACTGGCACCCCGAAGGCGCTCGGACATGACCAGAGACCAAAGTTCGACCCCCGCCATGGCCGGGATTCTTAACATTGTCGACAGTTTCTCCTAGAATAGCGCCACCGTTGACCGTGCTGATTCCGACGAGCCGAGCGACTCGCCGCGGCGTCATCGCCGCCGCAGGACGCTCGGCCACTACCAACCAATGAGGGCCACCACGTGCTTGAAGCCTATCGCCAACATGTCGAGGAGCGCGCCCAGGCGGGCGTTCCGCCGAAGCCGCTGAACGCCGAGCAGACGGCTGCCCTGGTCGAACTGCTGAAGAATCCGCCCGCCGGCGAGGAAGAGGCCATCCTCGACCTGCTGACCAACCGCGTGCCGCCGGGCGTCGACGAGGCCGCCTACGTCAAGGCCGGCTTCCTGACCGCCATCGCCAAGGGCGAGGCCGAGTCCCCGCTGATCGACCGGATCCACGCCGTCAAGCTGCTGGGCACCATGCAGGGCGGCTACAACATCGCCTCGCTGGTCGAGCTGCTGGACGACGACTCGCTGGCCAAGGAAGTGGGCGAGCAGCTCAAGCACACCCTGCTGATGTTCGACGCCTTCCACGACGTGGAAGAGCGCGCCAAGGCCGGTAACGCCGTGGCCAAGGAGATCATCGAGTCCTGGGCCGAGGCCGAGTGGTTCCTCGCAAAGCCCAAGCTGGCCGACAAGATCACCCTGACCGTGTTCAAGGTGCCCGGCGAGACCAACACCGACGACCTCTCCCCGGCCCCGGATGCCTGGTCGCGCCCGGACATCCCGCTGCATGCCAACGCCATGCTCAAGAACCCGCGCGACGGCATCGAGCCGGTCGAGCCCGGCGTCACCGGTCCGCTCAAGCAGATCGAGGAAGTGAAGGCCAAGGGTCACCAGGTGGTCTACGTCGGCGACGTGGTCGGCACCGGCTCCTCGCGCAAGTCCGCCACCAACTCCGTGCTGTGGTTCTTCGGCGACGACATCCCCAACGTGCCGAACAAGCGCGCCGGCGGCTTCTGCTTCGGCGGCAAGATCGCGCCGATCTTCTTCAACACCATGGAAGATTCCGGCGCCCTGCCGGTCGAGATGGACGTCGAGAACCTCGAGATGGGTGACGTCATCGACGTCTACCCGTATGAAGGCAAGGTCTGCAAGCACGGCACCGACGAGGTGCTGACCACCTTCGAGCTCAAGACCCAGCTGCTGCTCGACGAGGCGCGCGCCGGCGGCCGTATCCCGCTGATCATCGGCCGCGGCCTGACCGCCAAGGCCCGCGAATCCCTGGGCCTGGCCCCGTCCGACGTCTTCCGCCTGTCCGAGCAGCCGGCCGACACCGGCAAGGGCTTCACCCTGGCCCAGAAGATGGTCGGCAAGGCCTGCGGCATGGAAGGCGTGCGCCCGGGCATGTACTGCGAGCCGAAGATGACCACCGTGGGCTCCCAGGACACCACCGGTCCGATGACCCGCGACGAGCTCAAGGACCTGGCCTGCCTCGGTTTCCAGGCCGACCTGGTGATGCAGTCCTTCTGCCACACCAGCGCCTATCCGAAGCCGGTCGACGTGGAGACCCACCACACCCTGCCCGACTTCATCATGAACCGCGGCGGCGTCTCGCTGCGCCCGGGCGACGGCATCATCCACAGTTGGCTCAACCGCATGCTGCTGCCCGACACCGTGGGCACCGGCGGCGACTCCCACACCCGCTTCCCGATGGGCATATCCTTCCCTGCCGGCTCCGGCCTGGTGGCCTTCGCCGCCGCCACCGGCGTGATGCCGCTGGACATGCCGGAATCGGTGCTGGTGCGCTTCAAGGGCCAGCGTCAACCCGGCGTCACCCTGCGTGACCTGGTCCACGCCATCCCCTACTACGCCATCCAGCAGGGGCTGCTGACCGTCGAGAAGTCCGGCAAGAAGAACGCCTTCTCCGGCCGCGTGCTGGAAATCGAGGGCCTCGAGGACCTCACCGTCGAGCAGGCCTTCGAACTCTCCGACGCCTCCGCCGAGCGTTCCGCCGCCGGCTGCACCATCACCCTCTCCGAGGACAGCGTCAGCGAGTACCTGAAGTCCAACATCACCCTGCTCAAGTGGATGATCGCCAACGGCTATGGCGACGCGCGCACCATCGAGCGCCGCATCAAGGGCATGGAAGAGTGGCTCGAGAACCCGAGCCTGATGCGCGCCGACAAGGACGCCGAGTACGCCGAGGTGATCGAGATCGACCTCGACCAGCTCGACCAGCCGGTGCTGTGCGCCCCGAACGACCCGGACGACGCCCGCCTGCTCTCCGACGTGGCCGGCCAGTCCATCGACGAGGTGTTCATCGGCTCTTGCATGACCAACATCGGCCACTTCCGCGCCGCCGGCAAGCTGCTCGAGAAGCAGCCCGCAGGCAGCCTGAAGACCAAGCTGTGGCTGGCACCGCCGACCAAGATGGACCAGCACCAGCTGACCGAGGAAGGCTACTACGGCATCTACGGCCGCGCCGGCGCACGCATGGAAATGCCGGGCTGCTCGCTGTGCATGGGTAACCAGGCCCGCGTCGCCGCCAAGAGCACCGTGGTCTCCACCTCCACGCGCAACTTCCCCAACCGCCTGGGCGACGGCGCCGACGTCTTCCTGGCGTCCGCCGAGCTGGCCGCCGTGGCCGCGGTCGAGGGTCGCCTGCCGAGCGTCAGCGAATATCGCCGCTACATGAGCGAGTTCGACGCCATGGCCGGCGAGATCTATCGTTACATGAACTTCCACGAAATCGAGGAATTCCAGAAGGCCGCCTCGAACGTGATCCCGGTGAGCCAGGAAGCCTGATCACCGCCATCGTCACCGATGCTCGCAACATCGCAGGCCCGCCGTCCGGCGGGCCGTCGACGACCGAAGCGCCCCGCCCCGTGCAGGGCGCTTTTTTGTGCGCCCTGCCCGCGTCGCGATTCCTCTCAAGGGGGACTTTCCTCATCGCCTGACTGTGGCATCATCGAGGGTACATCGACCGAGGAGACACCCCGTCATGCCTGCCATCGTCACCCCCGATCTGTGCGACGCCTATCCCGAAGTGGCCGTGCTCGAGCCGATGTTCGTCAACTTCGGCGGCCATGAGGCCTTCTTCGGCCCGGTGCGCACCGTCAAGTGCTTCGAGGACAACTCGCTGGTGCGACAGACCGTCAACGAGCCCGGCGACGGCGCCGTGCTGGTGGTCGACGCCGGCGGTTCCACCCGCTGCGCCATGCTCGGCGACCGTCTCGCCGAACAGGCCGCCGGCAACGGCTGGGCGGGCGTGGTGATGTACGGCTGCGTGCGCGACGTGGACGAGCTGGCCGAGACCGAGCTCGGCATCCAGGCCCTGGCCGCCCATCCGCGCAAGAGCGAGAAGCACGGCGAGGGCCAGCGGGACATTCCGGTCAGCTTCGGCGGTGCGACCATCGAACCGGGCCAGTGGCTCTACGCCGACAACAACGGCATCCTGATCGCCGACGACCGCCTCGTGCTGGACTGACCCCCCGGTGGACACGGTCCGGCGGCTTGCCGCCCGACTGACTCGGCTGGCAGGGTGAGAGCATGCTCCACGACATGCCACCATCATGCTGACCACGCCTCGCCTGAGCGGCGATGTGCTGCGCAGCCTCAAGCACCATCTGCGTCCGCTGATCGCCTTTCACGCCTTCTTCACCCTGCTCGCCTCCAGCCTGCTGCTGCCGGCGGCGGGCTGGGGCCTGGCCCGGATGCTGGGGCGCCTCGACCGCCCGCTGATCACCCTCGAGGCCCTGTTCGCGGTGCTGGGGACACCGGGCGGTATGGCCTGGCTGCTGGCCACGCTGGCCGTCACCTTCCTGATCCTCTACCTGCAGCAGGCCGGCATGACGCTGGTCGCGGTGCGTCCCCGTGACAACCATCTTCGCCTGGCCGCCGAGGCGCTATGGCAGAGCCTGCGACGGCTGCCTGCGCTGTCCGGCCTGGCCCTGCTCCAGGTCGGCACGCAGCTGCTGCTGATACTGCCCGTGGCCGGCATCGTGGTGACGCTCCACGGCCGCCTGCTTGGCGACCTTGATCCCTATTATGTCCAGCAGGTGCGCCCCCCGGTACTGTGGGCCTTCCTCGCCACGATCGGCCCGGTGGTGCTGGGCTGGGCCGCCCTGGCCGCCACCCTCTACACCCGCTGGCATCTGGCCCTGCCGGCGCTGATCCTGGAAGGCGTCGGCCCGCTTCGCGCCCTGAAGCGCAGCGCCCGGCTGACCCACGGCTGCCGCACCGGCATCGCGACATCGATCCTGGTGCTGCTGGCGGCGATCCTGCTACTGCCCCTTGGGGTCGGGGCCCTCTTCAACGCCCTCTTCACCCCGCTGCTGGGCCATCTCCCCGAGCGTCGCGAGATACTGCTACCCGCCATGCTCGGCTATGTCACCGCCTACGGCCTGGTGACCCTGGCCGCGGTCTTCGTCGGCATCGCCGCCAACGCCTTGCTGGGAAGCTGCCTCTACCTGCGCCTGGCGCACCGCGAGCCTCGTCCGCCGGCGCCGGCAGCCGCACACCCCGGGCGCCTGGCCTGGGGCGTGGAGTTCGGCGTTCTCGCCTTCGCCATCGCCCAGGCCTGGTGGGTCGTCCAGGACACCACGATCCGCGAGGAGGTCGACAACATCGCCCACCGCGGCAGCTCGATGGCAGCCCCGGAGAACACCCTGCCGGCCATCGAACAGGCGATCCATGACGGCGCCGACCTGATCGAGGTCGATGCCCGGCTCACCGCCGAGGCCGAGGTGGTGCTCTACCACGACGCCACCCTGTCCCGCCTGGCCGGCGACAAGCGCCGCATCTCCGACCTCGATCGCGGCTTCCTCGACGACGTGGACGCGGGCGGGTGGTTCGGCGACCCCTTCGTGGGCACGCGGATTCCCGGCCTGAAGGAGACCCTGGAGAGGGTCAGGGGGCGTGCGGGGCTGGTGATAGAGCTCAAGCCGGACCCGGGCCGCCGCCAGCGGCTCGTGAGCCGGGTAGTGGCGATACTGGAGGCCGAGGCACGGGCACGGCGAGACTGCCGGAACCGCGCGCCGGACGGTGTCCGCCGCGCGGCCTGCGGCGAGCCCGACCTGAGCTCGAGAATATGGCTGGCCGCCCAGTCCTATGAGCTGCTCGACGAGGTCGCCCGCCAGGCGCCCGCGATGCACCGCATCCTGCTGGCCCAGCTGACGCTAAGGGGCGCCCTTCCCCGGCGCGGCTACGATGCCCTGGCGCTGCGTCACAACCGCATCGACGACCGCGAGGTGAGGCTCGCTCACCGTCACGGCTACGCCCTGATGGCCTGGACCGTCAACGACCCGGCCCGCATGTCCCGACTGATCGACCTCGGCGTGGATGGCATCATCACCGATCGCCCGGCCGCGCTGCGCCGGCTGCTCACCGAGCGCCGTTCGCTGGGCGACGGCGCCCTGCTGCTGCTGAAACTGCGTCACTGGCTGCGTGATTAGGCGTGACGCCGACAGCGCCAGCTCGCCAACAGGCCGACCAGCGCGACACCGACCAACGCCATCGCGCCCCAGCCCACGGCCTCGACCAGCTGGCGAAAGACATCGGGGGCGTGCTGGGGCCGGGCCACCATGCCATGGGCGACCAGCCGCCCGCCGCCGTACAACGCGGCGAGCAGCACGGCCAGGGGCCAGGCGCCGCGCAGCGGTGCCAGCGCCATGGTCAGCCGCCACGGCGGCGACGGCTCCGCCTTCTTGTCGCGGCGCGCGGCATCCTTTCCAGCGGCGGCGGCGTCACGGCGTGACGACGACGCTCGCCCCTTTTCCTTGGACGGTGCCTTGCTTGACGCCCTGGCCGACGCCTTGGCGGCCGCCTGCCTGCCCTGCGACGCCCTGGCAGCCGTCTTCTTCTTTCTTCCGGCCGGCGCACGGCGCCCCAGACGCGCGAAGGCCCAGCGCAGCATCCGCCAGACGATCCATCCGAAGGTGAAGCACACGGTCAGGGCCAGCCCGCCCATTACCAGAAAATACGCCATCGGGCGGCTCCTCGAGACAATCAACCGCCCATGATGCCAAAAGCCGCGCCCTCTGTGGGGCTTCAGGGCAGCACGATCACCGGAATCGTCGGCCGCGACAGCCAGTCGGCGTCCTCCGCCAGCAGCGCCCGCAGCGTCTCCCGGCGCATCAGCAGCGCACCACCGCGACAGGTCGCCAGCCGACGCGACAGCGCGGCCGCGCCCTCGAACCTCAGCGGCATGGCCTCGCCGAACAGAGCCCGCAGCGGATCGGGCACGCACGGAGACTCACCGGCCACGGACGCCACCAGCAGCGGCCCCGCGGCCGCCTCGTGCCAGACCAGCACCGGGCAGGGCGCCGACAGCATCAGCGCGAGACCGCTCGCCCCGAGCCATGCCGTCGACGCGCCCGTCTCGCCGGCCCGGTTCAGCAGCAGCAGGTCGCCGGGCACGGCCAGCGCCAGCGTCTCCTCGAGCACCCGGCCACGCCGCACCTGAAGCGAATGCGGCAGCTGCCGCCCCGCCACCGCACGGGCCAGGGCCTGGCGCACCCGCTCGCCCTGGCGGGCCAGCCCGGCCTCGAGCGCGGCGACGCTGAGCCGGCGCACTCGACCGGAATGGCCCCCGACCTCCCGGGCGAAGGGAAAGGCCGCGCTGTGCAGCAGGTCCTGATCCTCGACGACCAGCACCACCAGCTCGCGCCCCTGCCGCTCGGCGAGACGCACCGCCGCGGCGAGCGCCGCCTGAGCAGGACCGGCAGCATCGTGCAGCGCAAGCACCCTCGCCGGTGTCTCGGGCACCGCCTCCAGGGCGGGACCGGCGTCGTCAGGCTCACTCATCGCCCTTGTCCTCATCTTGCCGGCCGCCGTCGTCATCGCGATGACGCACCGCCTGGCGGAAGCTCGCCAGCCGCTCGGCGACCCGCGCCTCCAGATCGAGGTCCGGCTCGCCGGCGGTCAGCAGCGCCAGCGCCTCCTCCACCCGACGAATCGCATAGAGCCGAAAGCGGCCATCGGCCACGGCCTCGCGCACCTCGGCGTCGAGCATCAGGTGCTCGACGTTGGCCTCGGGCAGGATCACCGCCCGCCCCTCGAGCTCGCCCCGCGCCCGGCACACGGCGAAGAAGCCCTCGATCTTCTCGTTGACGCCGCCCACCGCCTGCACCTCGCCGTACTGGTTGATCGAGCCGGTCACGGCGAAGCGCTGGTCCAGCGGCACCCGGGCAATGGCGGACACCAGCGCACAGGCCTCGGCCACCGAGGCGCTGTCACCCTCGACGCCGCCGTAGGACTGCTCGAAGGCCAGACTGGCCGACAGCGACATCGGCGCGTCCGGGGCATAGCGGCCGGCCAGCCAGCGCGACAGGATCATCACCGCCTTGGCGTGGATCGGACCGCCGAGCTTGGCCTCGCGCTCGATGTCGACCACCTGGCCGTGGCCCGGACGCGCGGTGGCGGTGATGCGGATCGGCTGGCCGAAGCCATGGTCGGTCAGGCGCATCACGGTCAGGCCGTTGACCTGGCCGATCCGCCGGCCGTCGGTGGCGATCATCAGGGTGCCGCGCAAGATCTGCTCGTGACTGCGCTCGCGAATCCGGTCGGCGCGACGGCGCTGCTCGGCCACGGTGCGTTCCACGGCGGCCCGATCGATCGCCGCCTCGCCGGCGGCCTCCGCCCAGTGATCGGCCTCCACCAGCAGATCGTGCAGGTCGCGATGGCGCGCGGTGAGCCGCTGCTGGTCGTCGGCCAGGCGACCGGCCCGCTCGATCACCGCCGCCACCCCCTCGGCGGTCAGCGGCCGGAGATCGGCCTCGGTCGCCAGCCTCGCCACCATGCGCGCATAGTCCTCGAGCCCGGCGGGCGTGCGATCCAGCGTGTCGTCCATGTCGGCCTGAACCTTGAACAGCTCCAGGAAGTCGGGGTCGTGCTCGCAAAGCAGGTAATAGAGCAGCCGGTCGCCGAGCAGCACCACCTTGACGTCCAGCGGCACCGGTTCCGGCTCCAGGGACAGGGTGCTGATCAGCCCGTAGGCCTGCTCGAGGGACTCGGTGCGGATGCGCCCGGTCGACAGCACCCGCTTGAGGGTCTCCCAGGCCCCGGGCTGGCTGAGCAGGCCGCGCACGTCGAGCACCAGATAGCCGCCGTTGGCATGGTGCAGCGCGCCGGGGCGAATCAGCATGAAGTCGGTCAGCAGGGTGCCGTTCTGCACCTGATGCTCGATCCGGCCCACCAGATGCTGGTGGCTGGGCAGATCCAGAAGGATCACCGGCGCCCCGCTGGCGTCGGCGCTGTCGACCAGCAGGTTGAGCCGGAAGCGGCTGAACACCGCCTCCGGCGGGATCTCGGGATCGTCCTCGCGGAAGCTCTCGACGTGGAACAGCAGCGCCTCGCGTATCGCGATGAAATGCGCCAGTACGGCCTCCTGCGCGTCGTAGCGGGCCTCGAGCTCCTCCAGCGGCGCATCGATGGCGTCCCGGAGCATCTCCTCGTTGAGCGCGCCGACCTGCTCGCGCAGGGTCTTGGCCAGCCGGGGCAGCTGGCGGATGGCCTGGGCGAGCTTGGTCTGCAAGATCTCGACGGTGCGCTCGATGCGCTCGCGCTCGGCCTGATCGAGCTGCTGGTAGGCGTCGGGCGAGAGCATCTCGCCCTCGGCATCGGCCGGCGCGAAGGTGAAGCCGCTGGGCGTGGACAGCAGCAGGATGTCGTGCTCGCGGGCCTCGCGGCGCACCGCCTCCACCGCATCGCGCTGCCGCTCGCCCATGGCCTGCTCGAGCTCGTGGAGTCGATTCTGGTATTCGTCGCTCTCGAACACCGCGGGAATGGCGGCGGAGAGCTCCTCGATCAGCCGCTCGATATCGCCGCGCAGCTGGCGCCCGAGCCCCGGCGGCAGGCGCAACAGCAGCGGCACGCTGGGATCGTCGAAATTGTAGCGATAGCAGAGATCGGGCGGCGGCGGCGCCGATGCCGCCTGCCGCTCCAGAAAGCGGGTCACCAGGCCTTGCAGGCCGTGGTCGGGAGGCCCCAGCACGTAGAGGTTGAAGCCGTCATGGCGAATCGCCGTGCCCAGCGTCAGGGCGTCCCGCGCCCGGGGCTGGCCTTCGATCATGTCCAGCGGCGCCAGCTCGCTGGTCAGAGCGAAGTCGAAGTGCTCGCTCGGGCAGCGCCGGAACACCGCCTCCACCTCGAGGGGTTCCACCATGGTCCGTCTCCCTTGTCGTCGGAGACAGTATGGTGGATGCCCGGGAAGGCGGCTCTATGCGGATCAGTCGAGCACGTCGCGGATCACGTCGTAGATGATGTCGTTGGTGATATCGACCAGCACCGCATCGACACCGACGCGGCGCCATTCGTAGCCGTCGTAGTGCGGCAGGTCGCGACGGATGTCGTCGTCGAACCGCTTGCCGATGCCGGGAGGCATGGGCTTGCCGCGGGCCAGGTTCTGCCGCACCCCCGGGGGAATCGAGGCGCGATCCTCACGGGCATAGCGATCGCGATGCCCGTAAAAGATATCGCGGATCAGCGCTTCTTCGAGGCTGGGGCCGTCACGGCCATAGCGGTCGCGGTCACGATCCCAGTCCCGATCATCGAAGCGGCGCTCCTCGTGTCGCTCGCGATCCCGGTCGGTCGCGTCCCGGTGCAGCCGTTCCGATGGCCCCTGACTGCCCTGTCCTCCCTGTCCGCCCTTGGCACGCTCCGGCGGTCCGCCGCCGTTGCCGGGATTGGCCAGCGCCGGCAGCGCCACGAGGCCGAGGATCAGGGCGCCGGTCGGCGCCAGGCGATGGAATCGACGTCTCTGTGAGGGCATGACGGGCATTCTTCCTTTGCCTGAGTGATGCCTGCATTCTAGCCACTCGCGCGCCATCGAGCGTGCAAAGGGCGTGCAGAAACGACGACACCCGGGCCTTGGCCCGGGTGTCGTGATGTCCGACTCAGCGATCTCGGGCGATCAGCCCAGGGTTTCGCCGGCCAGCATGAACCAGGTTTCCAGTACCGCGTCCGGGTTCAGGGACACGGAGTCGATGCCCTGCTCCATCAGCCACTTGGCGAGGTCGGGGTGGTCGGACGGGCCCTGGCCGCAGATGCCCACGTACTTGCCCTGGGTCTTGCAGGCCTGGATGGCCATGGACAGCAGCTTCTTGACCGCCGGATTACGCTCCTCGAAGAGGCCGGCGACGATGCCGGAGTCGCGGTCGAGGCCCAGGGTCAGCTGGGTCAGGTCGTTGGAGCCGATGGAGAAGCCGTCGAAGTACTCGAGGAACTCGTCGGCCAGCAGGGCGTTGGCCGGCAGCTCGCACATCATGATGACCTTGAGGCCGTTGTCGCCGCGCTTCAGGCCGTTGGCGGCCAGCAGGTCGATGACGCCGCTCGCTTCCTCGGTGGTACGCACGAAGGGCACCATGATCTCGACGTTGTCGAGGCCCATCTCGTCGCGCACGCGCTTGATCGCCCGGCACTCCAGCTCGAAGCAGGCCTGGAAGTCCTCGGAGAGGTAGCGCGAGGCGCCGCGGAAGCCGAGCATCGGGTTCTCTTCACCCGGCTCGTAGAGCTTGCCGCCGATCAGGTTCTCGTACTCGTTGGACTTGAAGTCCGAGAGGCGCACGATGACCCGCTGCGGGTAGAAGGAGGCCGCCAGGGTGGAGACGCCTTCGACCAGCTTGTCGACGTAGAAGCTGACCGGGTCGTCGTAGCCGGCGGTACGCACGTCGATGGTCTGCTGCAGATCCGGCGACAGGGTCTCGTAGTCGAGCAGCGCCTTGGGGTGCACGCCGATCATGCGGTTGATGATGAACTCCAGGCGCGCCAGGCCGACACCGGCGTTGGGCAGGCCGGCGAAGCTGAAGGCGCGGTCCGGGTTGCCGACGTTCATCATGATCTTGAACGGGATTTCCGGCATGGCGTCGACGCTGGTGACGTTGCGCTCGAAGGCCAGCTGGCCGTCGTAGACGTGACCGGTGTCGCCCTCGGCGCAGGACACGGTGACCTCGCGGCCGTCCTCGAGCACCTCGGTGGCGTCGCCGCAGCCGACCACGGCCGGGATGCCCAGCTCGCGGGCGATGATCGCCGCGTGGCAGGTACGGCCGCCGCGGTTGGTGACGATGGCCGAGGCGCGCTTCATCACCGGCTCCCAGTCGGGGTCGGTCATGTCGGTGACCAGCACGTCGCCGGCATGGATCTTGTCCATGTCCTCGGGGGTCTCGACGACCTTGACCGCGCCGCTGCCGATGCGCTGACCGATGGCCCGGCCGGTCACCAGAGTGCGGCCTTTTTCCTTGAGCTGGAAACGCTCGAGCTTGCCGCCTTCCTGCTGGGAGACCACGGTTTCGGGGCGCGCCTGGACGATGTAGAGCTTGCCGTCGTCGCCGTCCATGGCCCACTCGATGTCCATCGGGCGGCCGTAGTGCTGCTCGATGATCACCGCCTGGCGAGCCAGTGCCATGACCTGCTCGTCGTCGACGCAGAAGCGCGCGCGGTCGGCCAGCGGGACGTCCACGGTCTCGACCGACTTGCCGGCGCTGGCATCCTCGGTGTAGACCATCTTGATCAGCTTGGAGCCCAGGTTGCGACGCAGCACGGCCGGGCGGCCGGCGGCCAGGGTCGGCTTGTGGACGTAGAACTCGTCGGGGTTCACCGCACCCTGCACCACGGTCTCGCCCAGGCCCCAGGAGGCGGTGACGAAGACCGCATCGCGGTAGCCGGACTCGGTGTCCAGGGTGAACATCACGCCGGAGGCGCCGGTCTCGGAGCGCACCATCTTCTGGATGCCGGCGGACAGCGCCACGTTCTCGTGGGCGTAGCCGCGGTGCACGCGGTAGGAGATGGCGCGGTCGTTGAACAGCGAGGCGAACACCTCGTGCACGGCACGCTTGATGTTGTCGAAGCCTTCGATGTTGAGGAAGGTCTCCTGCTGGCCGGCGAAGGACGCGTCCGGCAGGTCCTCGGCGGTGGCGGAGCTGCGCACCGCGACCTTGAGGTTGGGGTGCATGGCGGCGAGCTTGTCGTAGCTCTCGCGCAGGGCGGCCTCGAAGGTCGGGGGCAGCGGCGTGTCGATCACCCACTGGCGGATCTGGGCACCGACGCGGGCCAGCTCGGCGACGTCATCGACGTCCAGCGTGGACAGCGCCTGGTTGATGCGCTCGTTGAGGCCTTCGTGGGACAGGAACTCGCGGTAGGCGTGGGCGGTGGTAGCGAAACCGCCGGGCACGGTCACGCCGGCCTCGGCCAGGTTGGAGATCATCTCGCCGAGCGAGGCATTCTTGCCGCCGACGCGCTCGACGTCGTTCATGCCCAGCTGATCGAACCACTGAATGTAATCGTCCACGAAACCCCCTTAGGATTGGAAACCGACACCGGAAAGTGCATGACGCAGCGTCATGGGTGGATGCGAACGACTCTATCAACGGCCTTCCATATTCGCCATTGGTCTAACAGCTAAGTCACTGAAGGTTTTTTACAACAATTCGCCGATCCTGGCGTTTCCTGTAGTCGCGCTTGTCTGGCCCCGCGCGAGACTCGACAATGAGGCCATTCTCCCCCGCCCGAGCGAGCCCCATGACACGCACCGCCTTCT
This sequence comes from Halomonas sp. HG01, assembly GCF_000968715.2. Lineage (NCBI taxonomy): Bacteria > Pseudomonadati > Pseudomonadota > Gammaproteobacteria > Oceanospirillales > Halomonadaceae > Halomonas > Halomonas sp. HG01. Next base: position 1,832,605 of record NZ_CP022134.1, read on the forward strand.
TCATTTCCGACGGCACCGGCATCACCGCCGAGAGCCTGGGTCGCAGCCTGCTGGCCCAGTTCGAGAACGTCGAGATCCGCATGCTGACCAAGCCCTACATCGACAGCGTCGAAAAGGCCAAGCGCCTGGTCGAGGTGATCCAGGCCACCGCAGTCAAGGACGGCAACACGCCGATCATCATCGACACCATCGTCGACCAGGACGTGCGCGCCGTGATCCGCGACGCCGAGGGCTTCCAGGTCGACATCTTCTCGACCTTCCTCGAGCCGCTGGAGCAGGAGCTGGCCACCCACTCCTCCTACAGCGTGGGCCGTACCCACGCCATCGGCAGCGACGATGTCTACATGGACCGCATCCAGTCGGTGCACTTCGCCCTGGACAACGACGACGGTGCCCGCACTCACCAGTACGACAAGGCGGACATCATCCTGGTCGGGGTGTCACGCTGCGGCAAGACGCCGAGCTCGCTGTACCTGGCGCTGCAGTTCGGCATCCGCGCCGCCAACTACCCGCTGACCGAAGACGACCAGGACGAGAACGGCAGCCTCAAGCTGCCGCCGGTGCTGGCCAAGCATCGCCACAAGCTGTTCGGCCTGACCATCGATCCGCGCCGGCTGGCGGCGATCCGCCACGAACGACGTCCCAACAGCCGCTACAGCTCCATGGATCAGTGCGTGCAGGAAGTGGCCGAGGCCGAGGCGCTGTATCGTCGCATGCACATCCCCTACATCGATACCACGCGCTTCTCGGTGGAGGAGATCTCGACACGGATGATCGCCGAGACCGGCATCAGCCGACGCTTCTCGCCGCGCTGACCAGGCCTCAGGGAACACCGGGCCCAGGTCACGAAGCGCCTCAACGCACGATATTCAGCCGCCGCAGCCGCGCGATTGCCTCGGCGTCGAGGCCCAGCTCGGCGAGCACGGCATCGCTGTCCTGGCCAAGGCCCGGCGGCGGGCACTCGGAGGTGGCGCTCTCGCCGTCGAAGCGCAGCGGATTGGCCATCTGCGGCACCGACCCGCCGTCGCGACCTTCGAGCGTGCGGCACAGGCCGCGGTGGCGGACCTGGGGATCGTCGAAGGCCTCGGTCAGGGTGTTGATCGGCCCGGCGGGAATGCCGAGGCCTTCCAGGTCGGCCAGCCAGGCGTCGCGCCCTCGTGTCAGGAGCGCCTCGGCGATCCGCGGCACCAGCGACTCGCGGTGGGCAACCCGAGCGGCGTTGGTGGCGAAGGCGGGATCGCCGGACCACTCGGGATGACCCAGCAGCTCGGCCAGGCGCGCGAACTGGGCATCGTTGCCCACCGTCAGCACCAGGTAGCCGTCGGCGCAGGCGAAGGCCTGGTAGGGCACGATATTGGGATGGGCGTTGCCGTGGCGCGCGGGGTTCTCGCCCGTCACCCGGGCGTTGAGCGCCTGATTGGCCAGGGTCGCCAGCTGGACGTCGAGCAGCGCCACGTCGATATGACGCCCCTCGGAGGGTGATGACCCCTTGCCCTGCTGCCGCTCGTACAGCGCCGCCAGCACGCCGATAGCGGCATAGAGGCCGGTCATCACGTCGGTGATCGCCACCCCGGTCTTCATCGGCATGCCGTCGGGCTCGCCGGTCAGGCTCATCAGCCCGCCCAGGGCCTGGATCATGAAGTCATAGCCGGCGCGATGGGCGTAGGGGCCATCCTGGCCGAAGCCGGTGATCGAGCAGCCGATCAGGCCGGGGTTCACTGCCTTGAGACTCTGATGATCGAGCCCGTAGCGGGCCAGACCGCCGACCTTGAAGTTCTCCAGCACCACGTCGGCGCCGGCGGCGAGCCGACGCACCAGCGCCTGGCCCGCCTCGGTGGCGATATCCACGGCCAGCGACTGCTTGCCGCGATTGGCGCAAAGGTAATAGGCCGCCAGACGCTCGGCGCCCTCCTCGCTGCCGTCCTCTCCGCTAACCTCGCCCTCCAGCCAGGGCGGCCCCCAGCCGCGGGTGTCGTCACCGCGCTCGGGATGCTCGACCTTGATCACCCGAGCGCCCAGGTCGGCCAGCAGCTGCCCCGCCCAGGGCCCGGCCAGCACCCGGGACAGGTCCAGCACCACCACGCCTTCCAGCGGTCCGCTCATTGAGTTCCCCCTCCTTTCGGAGCTGCTCCGGCGTCAAGCCATCGAGGAGGCGCTGTGAATACCTCCCTGTACGCTACCGACGCCTTCCTTGGCGTAGGACCTCCTCTCAGGCTTGCCCCCGGCGCTCCTCGCTCGTCGATATAAGCGTTATCCGGTGAAGGCCTGAATGCCGGTCTGCGCCCGGCCGAGTATCAGCGCATGAATATCGTGGGTGCCCTCGTAGGTGTTGACCGCCTCGAGATTCATGACGTGGCGGATCACCGGATACTCGTCGCTGATGCCGTTGCCGCCGTGCATGTCCCGCGCCTGACGGGCGATGTCCAGGGCCTTGCCGCAGTTGTTACGCTTGATCAGCGAGATGGTCTCGGGCACCAGCTGGCCGTCGTCGATCATCCGCCCCACCCGCAGCGCGGCTTGCAGCCCCAGCGCGATCTCGGTCTGCATGTCGGCGAGCTTCTTCTGGATCAGCTGATTGGCGGCCAGGGGGCGACCGAACTGCTGCCGGTCGAGGGTGTACTGACGGGCGGCGTGCCAGCAGGCCTCGGCGGCGCCCATGCTGCCCCAGGCGATGCCGAAGCGGGCACGGTTGAGGCACGAGAAGGGCCCCTTGAGGCCGGTGACGCCGGGCAGACGGGCGTCGTCCGAGACCTCCACGTCCTGCATCACGATCTGACCGGTGGTCGAGGCACGCAGGCTGAACTTGCCGTCGATCCTGGGGGCCGACAGTCCCGTCATGCCCTGCTCCAGCACGAAACCGCGGATCGTGCCCTCCTCGTCCCGGGCCCAGACCACGAAGACGTCGGCGATCGGCGCGTTGGTGATCCAGGTCTTGGTGCCGCTGAGCCGCCAGCCACCGCCGGTGCGCCGGGCACGGGTCGACATGGCGCCGGGATCGGAGCCGTGATCCGGCTCGGTGAGACCGAAGGCGCCGACCCACTCGCCGCTGGCGAGCTTCGGCAGGTAGCGATCCTTCTGGGCCTCGCTGCCGAAGGCGTGAATCGGGTACATGACCAGGCTCGACTGCACGCTCATGGCGCTGCGATAGCCGGAGTCGACCCGCTCGACCTCGCGGGCGATCAGCCCGTAGCTGACATAGTTCATCCCGGCGCAGCCGAAGCCGTCGATGGTCGCCCCGAGCAGGCCGAGCTCGCCCATCTCGGTCATGATCTCGCGATCGAAGCGCTCCAGGCGGTTGGCCTCGCGCACCCGGGGCAGCAGCTGCTCCTGGCAGTAGTCGTGGGCGGTCTGCTGGGCCAGGCGTTCGTCGCCGTCCAGCTGATCGATGAGGCGGAAGGGGTCATCCCAGGTCATGGGAGTGATCTGGCTCATGAAGGCGCTCCGGATAATTTCTACATTTTATAAAAATATAGACCCGAGAAGCCTCCTTGCCAAGCCAGACCAAGGGAGGAGAACACACAGGAAGGAACAAGAAAGGCCGCCGGCGCTGTCACGGCCGCGACAGCGCCGGCGGCGAGGCCTTATTCCTCTTCGGCGCGCGGCAGGATGGCGTTGAGCAGGATACCCACCAGCGCGGCGAGGCCGACGCCCTGCAGCGTGAACTGGCCACCGCCGAGCTGCATGCCGCCGATGCCGAAGACCAGGATCAGCGACACCACCACCAGGTTGCGCGGTGCGGTCAGCGGCTTGCCGGCACGCACCAGGGTGTTCATGCCGACCACCGCGATGGAGCCGAACAGCAGGGTCATGATGCCGCCCATCACCGGGCCGGGAATGGTCTGCAGCACGGCACCGAGTTTGCCGAGGAACGACAGCAGCACGGCGATCACCGCGGTGACCACCATGATCCGCGGATTGAAGGCGCGAGTCAGGGTCACGGCACCGGTGACCTCGGAGTAGGTGGTATTGGGCGGGCCGCCGAACAGCGAGGCCGTGCAGGTCGCCAGACCGTCGCCCAGCAGGGTGCGGTGCAGGCCGGGCTTGTCCAGGTAGTTGCGACGCGTCACCGAGCCGATGGCGATCATGTCACCGATGTGCTCCACCGCCGGGGCGATGGCCACCGGGATCATGAACAGCACCGCCGCCCAGTGGAAGCTTGGCGCCACGAACTCGGGCATCGCCAGCCAGGCCGCCTCGCGCACCGGCGTGTAGTCGACCACGCCCATCAGCGCGGCCAGCACATAGCCGGTGACGATGCCGCCGAGGATCGGGATCAGGCGGATCAGGCCGCGGCCGAACACCGCCAGCACCAGGGTCACCAGCAGGCTGGCCATGGACAGCACCATCGCTCGGCCGTAGCCGATGGCATCGCTGGTGCCACCGGTGGCCATGTCCACCGCGACCGGCGCCAGAGCCAGGCCGATCACCATGATCACCGGGCCCACCACCACCGGCGGCAACAGGTGATGCAGCCAGACGGTGCCCTTGAGGCGTACGATCTGAGAGATCACGATGTAGACCACGCCGGCGGCCAGCAGCCCGCCGAGGGTCGCGGACACGCCGAAGCTCGCCACCGAGCCCTGGATCGGCGCGATGAAGGCGAAGGACGAGGCCAGAAACACCGGCACGCTGTTGCGGGTCACGGCGTGGAACACCAGGGTGCCGATGCCGGCGGTGAACAGCGCCACGTTGGGATCGAGACCGGTCAGCAGCGGCACCAGCACCAGCGAGCCGAAGGCCACGAACAGCATCTGGGCGCCGACGATCAGCGTACGCAGCGGGGATTCGACCGTCGGGGCGGTCGAGGAAGCGGTACTTTCCGTCATCCGAAATCTCCGTAAGAGCCAGGCAGAAAAACGCCCCAGAAGAAGGGGCGTCATAGCAAAGAATCTATTGTTGAGCGGGCACCACGGCGAGCGACGACCAGACAAGGCAAGAAGCGAGGAAAGAGCGGAGTTTACTGAAGTAAATGAGCATCTTGATCGGACTCGCGTGCGAGGCGCTTCTTGTCAATGGTTCGAGCGCAGCCAGGTGCCGGTCAACAATCAGCGGGTGCCGAAGATCTTGTCCCCGGCATCCCCCAGCCCGGGGACGATGTAGCCGTGCTCGTCCAGGCGCTCATCCACCGCGGCGGTGTAGATCTCGATGTCCGGGTAGGATGCCTGCACGCGCTCGATGCCCTCGGGCGAGGCCACCAGCACGATCACCTTCATGTGCTGGCAGCCGCGCTCGCGCAGCATGTCCAGCGTCGCGACCATGGTGCCGCCGGTGGCCAGCATCGGATCGATGACGATGGCCATGCGCTCGTCCATCTCGCCAGCGAACTTGGAGAAGTACGGCACCGGCTCGAGGGTCTCCTCGTCGCGGTAGAGGCCGACCACGCTGATCCGCGCACTGGGAATCAGATCGGTGACGCCGTCGAGCATGCCGAGACCGGCACGCAGGATCGGCACGATAGTGGTCTTCTTGCCCTTGAGCTGCTGGACGGGAATCTTGTTGCCGCTCCAGCCGTCGAGCTCGGTGGTTTCCAGCTCCAGATCCTGGGTCGCCTCGTAGGTCAGCAGCTTGGCCACCTCGCCGGCCAGTTCTCGGAAACTCTTGGTGCTGATACCGGCCTCGCGCATCAGTCCCAGCTTGTGCTGGACCAGGGGATGCTGGATGGCATGGACACTCATGGGGCGGACCTCTTCGGGCGTGGGGATTCGTCGGCAAGCTTAGTCGCACACGGGGCGTGCGCAAAATCGCGCGCCATTCTACCCGCAAGCCGGCCCAAGGTTAAGGCGACCGTTGACAGCGGAACGACACGACTCGATCGTCGTGGAACAGGCGTTGAACGACGCGAAATCAGCGACGGAAACGGCCGTTCCCGGGCGAGTCGCCACTCCCGGGAACGGCGGTCCGTCACTCCGGCGTGGCCGGCAGCTGCCAGTCGACCGGCTCACGGCCGTGCTCGGCGAAGAAGGCATTGGCTCGCGAGAAGTGGTGGTTACCGAAGAAGCCGCGGTGCGCCGACAGCGGCGACGGGTGCGGCGACTCCAGCACCAGATGGCGCGAGGTGTCGATCAACGCCTTCTTCTGGCGCGCGTGGCTACCCCACAGCAGGAAGACCGTGGGCTCGGCGTGCTCGCTGACCGTGGCGATGGCGCGATCGGTGAACGTCTCCCAGCCCTTGCCGCGATGGGAGCCGGCGTTGCCCTGCTCCACCGTCAGCGAGGTGTTCAGCAGCAGCACGCCCTGGCGCGCCCAGTGCTCCAGGTTGCCGTGGTCGACGGGCACGAAGTCGACGTCGGTGGCCAGCTCCTTGTAGACGTTGACCAGCGACGGCGGAATGCGTACCCCGGGACGCACCGAGAAGCACAGGCCGTGGGCCTGGCCCGGCCCGTGGTAAGGGTCCTGGCCGAGGATCACCACCTTGACCCGATCCAGTGGCGTCAGCTCGAAGGCGCGAAACCAGTCGGAGGAATGCGGGTAGATGACCTTGCGGGCGGCCTTCTCGGCCGCCAGGAAGTCACGCAGCGCCTGCATGTAGGGCGCGGCGAACTCGTCGCCGAGCCAGCGCTGCCAGCTGTCGGGTAACGGGCTATTCATGCGTCAGCGCTTGATCCGGTCGGCCAGGGGTTCGACATAGGTCACCCCCATGTCCCAGGGGAACTGGATCCAGCAGTCCTGGGCCACCTCGGTGAGGTACTGGTCAACCAGCGGGCGCCCCTCCGGCTTGGCATAGACGGTGACGAAGTGTGCGCGAGGCAGCATCTCGCGTACCTTGCGCGCCGTCTTGCCGGTATCGACGAGATCGTCCACCAGCAGCCAGCCGTCGCCGTCTTGGTCGACGCCCTTCATCACCTCGAGCGCCCCCTGGTCCTGCCCCTCGTAGCTCTTGATACAGACGGTGTCGATCAGTCGCACATTGAGCTCGCGGGCGATCAGCGCCGCCGGAATCAGGCCGCCGCGGGTGATGGCGACGATGCCCTGGAAGTCGCGCTCGACCAGTCGATGGCAAAGCTCGCGCACGTCCCGGTGCAGCTGGTCCCAGGACACGGTGAAGTGCTGGTGATAGCGATGACTCATGATGGCGTCACTCGTCCTCGGTGAAGGAACAGACCGCGAAGACGTTGAAACCGGCCTCGCGAATACGATCGGCGCCACCCAGGTCCGGGAGGTCTACGATGGTGGACGTCTCCACCACATGGCCGCCGCTGCGGGTGATCAGCTTGGCCGCGGCCAGCATGGTGCCACCGGTGGCGATCAGGTCGTCGACCACCAGGATGCGGTCGCCCTCGCGGAAGGCGTCGCTGTGCAGCTCGACCTCGGCTTCGCCGTATTCCAGCGTATAGGTCTCGCTGATGGTCTTGAACGGCAGCTTGCCCTTCTTGCGCACCGGCACGAAGCTGCAGCCCAGCTCGTAGGCCAGCGGCGCGCCGACGATGAAGCCGCGCGCGTCGATGGCGGCGATGGCGTCGAGCTCCAGGTCCTGGTAGCGGTGCACGAAGCTGTCGATCAGCTTGCGGAAGGCCGAGCTGTTCTGCAGCAGCGGCGTGATGTCACGGAAGTTGACGCCCGGCTGCGGCCAGTCGGGTACGGTGCGGATGACGGACTTGATGTAGTCGCCGTAGATGCTCATCACGATTCTCGTCGGTCGGTGTCAGTCGAGGAACAGCAGCTTGGCGCTGAAGACCAGCGCCAGCACCACCACGGCCGGATTCAGGTCGCGGAAGCGACCGGACAGGGCCTTGATGGCGGCGTAGCTGACGAAGCCCAGGGCGATGCCCTCGGCAATGGAAAAGGTCAGCGGCATGGCGAGTGCCGCAATCAGCACCGGCGCCGCCTCGGTGGCGTCGTTCCAGTCGGCGTGGGCCAGGCTGCCCGCCATCAGCACCGCCACGTAGAGCAGCGCGCCGGCGGTGGCGAAGGCCGGGATGGAGCCCGCCAGCGGCGAGAAGAACAGGCTGATCAAGAACAGCACGCCGACCACCACGGCGGTCAGACCGGTGCGTCCGCCGGAGATGATGCCGGCGGTGGACTCGATGTAGCTGGTGGTGGTCGAGGTACCGAGCGCGGCACCGGCCATGGAGGCGCCGCTGTCGGCCATCATGGCGCGGCCGATACGCGGCAGCTTGCCGTCCTTGTCGAGCAGGCCGCCCCGATGGGCGACGCCGATCAGGGTGCCGGAGGTATCGAACAGGTCGACGAACAGGAAGGCGAACACCACGCTGAGCATGGCCACATCCAGGGCACCGGCCAGGTCGAGCTGCATCAGGGTCGGCGCGATGGAGGGCGGCATGGAGACGATGCCGCCGAACTCGTTATGGCCGAGCAGCATCGACAGCGCGGTGATGCCGAGGATGCCGATCATCACCGCGCCGGTGACGCGCAGGTGTGCCAGCGCCGTGATCACGAAGAAGCCGAGCAGCGCGTAGAGCGCCGCGGGCTCGGACAGATCGCCGAGAGCCACGTAGGTTGCCTCGTTGGCCACCACGATGCCGGAATTCTGCAGCGCGATCATGGCCAGGAACAGGCCGATACCGGCGGCGATCCCCAGGCGCAGCGACATGGGAATCGAGTTGATGATCCACTCGCGGATGCGGAACACGCTAAGCAGGAAGAAGGTGAAACCGGACAGGAAGACCGCGCCCAGCGCCGCTTCCCAGCTGTAGCCCATCCCCATCACCACGCCATAGGTGAAGAAGGCGTTGAGACCCATACCGGGCGCCAGGGCGATGGGATAGTTGGCCCACAGCCCCATGATGAGACAGCCCACCGCGGAGGCCAGACAGGTGGCCACGAACACCGCACCGTAGTCCATGCCGGATTCGGAGAGGATGCTCGGATTGACGAAGATGATGTAGGCCATCGTCAGGAAGGTGGTGATCCCGGCGATGATCTCGGTCTTCGCGTTCGTGCCGTGTTCGGCGAGCTTGAAGTGACGTTCGATCAGGCTTTTCTGCATGGAGAATTCGTCCTGTGCGGCGCTTGGCGTCCTGCTGGGTGCGAGAAAAGCCGCACATGGTAGCGGATGGCGTCCCGGGAATCGAGGCGCCATCCGCTACCGGCGATGCGGCACGGCTTCCTGATATATAAGGGATGCTTGGAACGCTGGCCAGCCGACTGGCCAACGCACGCTGAACGCCTCAGGCGTCGCGAGAGGCCATCACCCGCTCCACCGTCTCGACGATGGCCTGGGTCTGGGGATCGATCTCGATGTTGACGCGGTCGCCCGGCACCCGGTCGGCAAGCACGGTGCGCGCCAGGGTCTCGGGGATCAGATCGACGCAGAAGCGCGGGGCGTGCTCGGCAGTGGCCGGCCGCGCCTCGCCGATGGTCAGGCTGGCGCCGTCGACGCCGATGTAGCCCTTGTCGAACACGAAGCGGCCCAGAGACTCCGGCAGCTCGAACCACAGCCGGCGGTTGTTGGGCGCCTCGTCGAGGGACACCAGCTCGGCGGTGGCGATCACGTGGCCTGACATGGCGTGGCCGCCGATCTCGTCACCGAAGAGCGCCGCGCGCTCGACGTTGACCCGGTCGCCGACGGCCAGCTCGCCGAGGTTGGTGACGCGCAGCGTCTCGCGCATCAGGTCGAAGCTGACGCGCTCGCCCTCGATCTCGGTGACGGTCAGGCAGACCCCGTTGTGGGCCACCGAGGCGCCGATCTCGAGCCCCTCGCCCAGCGCCCCCGGCAGGCGCACTACATGAGTGCGGAAGGCTTCCGCCTCCTCGATGGCCACTACCTCGGCGATGCCCTGCACGATGCCTGTGAACATGTGCTGATCTTCCTCTCGTGTCATGCCGCCCGGACGGGCGCAAAGGCGATCAGTGTAGGGAAAGGCAACACCTGGCGTCCATGGCGGCACCGGTGAGGCGCGGGAGCGACCGGATGCCCCTCCCTGCCCCTTACGCCAGACGTTTTTCCTGTCTCAGGCGTTTTTCTGGGTATTCTCACCATCAGCCCGGCTAGCGAACACCAACTTGGACCAAATGGTTTGACATACGCCCGTTCGAACCCTAGGATACGCGCACATTTTGACGGCGCCGATTTGGACCCGGATTGCGGGCGCCGCTGACGCATGGTTTTCGAGCCGTGCGGCAGGAAGTGCAGCTAAAAGGGTGTGTCCAGCGTTGATGGCCACCCGTCAGGGTGGCCTTTTTTTTGGCCGCTCGCCGGCTGACGGCCCGCCCCTCCCCCGGCGCCACCCCGGTGGCCCAGATGATTCGACTCCAGAACGTATCCAAGACCTACTTCACCAAGGGCAAGCGCGACGGCGTCGAAGCGCTCAAGCCCGTTGACCTGCACGTGCCCCAGGGGCAGATCCACGGCGTGATCGGCCTGTCCGGCGCCGGCAAGTCGACCCTGATCCGCTGCGTGAACCTGCTCGAGCGCCCCACCACGGGCACCGTCACGGTGGACGGCCAGGAACTCACCGGCCTGTCCCGCGACGCGCTCAACCAGGCGCGCCATCGCATCGGCATGATCTTCCAGCATTTCAACCTGCTGACCTCGCGCACCGTCTTCGACAACGTCGCGCTGCCGCTGGAGCTGATGGGCGTGAAGAAAGCGGAAATCCGCGAGCGCGTCACGCCACTGCTGGAGCTCGTCGGCCTGGCCGACAAGGCCAGCCACTACCCGGCCCAGCTCTCCGGCGGCCAGAAGCAGCGCGTGGCCATCGCCCGGGCGCTGGCCAGCCGTCCGCGGGTGCTGCTGTGCGACGAGGCCACCTCGGCGCTCGACCCGCATACCACCGGCGCGATCCTGGAGCTGCTGCAGGACATCAACCAGAAGCTCGGGCTGACCATCCTGCTGATCACTCACGAGATGGAGGTGGTCAAGACCATCTGCCATCGCGTCAGCCTGATCTCCGGCGGCGAGCTGGTCGAGGAAGCCGACGTCGGCGACTTCTTCACCGCCCCCGGCACCCGGCTTGGGCGCGACTTCCTCAACGACTTCCTCGAGCTCGAGCCGCCACGCACGCTGGTCGAACGCCTTGAGGAGTCGCCCGGTGCGAAGACGCATCCGGTGGTACGCCTGGCCTTCTCCGGCGACGCCGTCTCCACGCCGCTGATCTCGCGGCTGGCCCGTGAGTGCGGCGTCGACGTCAGCATTCTTCAGGCCAAGGTGGAGTCGATCCAGGATCGCACCCTGGGCCTGATGATCGCCGAACTGATGGGCGACGCGGACGAGACGCGTCGCGCCATCGCCTACCTGGAAACCCATGACCTGAAGGTGGAGGTGCTCGGCCATGTCCAGCGCGATGATTGAACTGATCCTCGAAGCCACCCTAGACACCCTCTACATGGTGGCGATCTCCGGACTGATCTCCGCCGCGGTGGGCATCCCGCTAGGCGTGCTGCTCAACGTCACCCGACCCCGCCAGGTACTGGCCCAGCCGGCGCTCAACGGCGTGCTGGGCATCATCACCAACGTCGGCCGCTCGGTGCCCTTCATCATACTGATGGTGGCCATCATCCCCTTCACCCGCACCCTGGTCGGCTCCTCCATCGGCACCAACGCCGCGGTGGTGCCGCTGACCATCGCCGCCATCCCGTTCGTGGCACGCCTGGTCGAAGGCGCGCTGAACGAGATCCCGCCGGGCCTGGTGGAAGCCGCCCAGTCCATGGGCGCCACGCCCTGGCAGATCATCACCCGAGTGCTGCTTCCCGAAGCCCGCGGCGGTATCTTCACCGCCCTGACCGTGACCGTCGTGACCCTGATCAGCTACTCCGCCATGGCCGGCGCGGTAGGCGGCGGCGGCCTGGGCGATCTAGGCATCCGCTACGGCTACAATCGCTTCAACCCCACCATCATGCTCATCACCGTGGTGATCCTGGTGGTCATGGTGCAGGGCTTCCAGAGCCTGGGGGACTATCTAGTGCGCAAGAGCGATCACAAGTGAGGGCCGACACTGATTGACTGCTGCGCTCGACATCCTGGCCGCCGGCGGTGCTCGCTCTCCTCATGTAGCAGGCTACACTCCGGGAGCTGCGCTCCGGCGGCAACCAGCCTGTCTTCGCTCGCGACGTCAATCAGCGCCACCCTTCGAGATGGCATCTGGCAAATAACGAAAAGATATTTAAATTACCCTGCTTATTCCTTTAGTATCAAAGCAATACGATAGGAGGTTTAATATATGCGCAGCATCCTGATCGGCGGCCTCGCCGCTTCCGCCCTGGCCCTCGCGATCGGCCAGGCCAACGCCGACGAGCACGGCATCAAGGTCGGCACCGTGGCCGGCCCCGAGACCGACGTCATGCAGGTCGCCGCCGACGTCGCCGAGCGCGAGTACGGCCTGGACGTCGAGATCGTCGAGTTCACCGATTACGTCACGCCCAACGCCGCGCTGGCCGACGGCAGCCTGGATGCCAACGCCTACCAGCACGAGCCGTACATGCAGTCGATGATCGACGACCGCGGCTACGACTTCGCCATCGCCGGCCGCACCTTCGTCTATCCGATCGGCGCCTACTCCGAGAAGTTCGACAGCATCGACGCGCTGCCGGACGGCGCCACCATCGCCCTGCCCAACGACCCGACCAACGAGGGCCGCTCGCTGATCCTGATGCACGAGCTGGGCCTGATCACCCTGGACGATCCGGCGAACCTCGAGGCCACCCCGCTGAACGTGGTCGAGAACCCGCACGACTTCGACTTCCGCGAGATCGAGGCCGCCCAGCTGCCCCGCGTGCTGCCCGATGTGGACATGGCCTTCATCAATAACACCTTCGCCCAGCCGGCCGGCCTGAGCCTGGACGATGCCCTGATCAAGGAAGGCCCGGACTCCCCCTACGTCAACCTGATCGCCGTGCGCGCCGGTGACGAGGACCGCGAGGCGATCCAGCAGCTGGTCGACGCTTACCAGAGCGACGAAGTGGCCGCCAAGGCCGAGGAGCTGTTCGACGGCGCCGCCGTGCCCGGCTGGATCGACGAACCGGAACAGGCCGAGTAAACCGAAGAACCAGACCAGCGCGATCGCAGATCACGCTACCGATGGGGCCGGCCGCTGAGCCGGCCCCTGTCGTTGAAGGAGAGACCATGACCGATTACGCCCTGCTCGCCCGCCAGCTCGACGCCCTGCTGGACACCCGTGACTGGCTGACCAACAGTGCCCAGACCTGCGCCTTCATCATGCAGCAGGTGCCCGAGTTGAACTGGGCCGGCTTCTACCTGCAGCGCCAGCCCGAGGTGCTGTCGCTCGGCCCCTTCCAGGGCCAGCCCGCCTGCCATCCGATTCCGTTCAGCAAGGGCGTGTGCGGCGCCGCGGCGCGCTCCCGCGAGACACAGCGCGTCGAGGACGTCCACGCTATCCCCGACCACATCGCCTGTGACGCCGCCTCCCGGGCCGAGCTGGTGATCCCGATCGTGGTCAACGACCGCCTGTGGGGCGTGCTCGACCTGGACAGCCCGACCCGCAGCCGCTTCGGCGCCGACGACCAGGCCGGCCTCGAGGCCCTGGTGAAGGTGTTCATCGAGCGCAGCGATCTCGGCTAGGGACTTGCTCCGCCCGGCGGCCGCAAATGCCGCCGGGCGGAAGCGCATCGCCCCCCCCCCGCCCGAGCCATAGGCACAACGAAAAACGCCCCGAAGCGTAAGCCTCGGGGCGTTTTTGCGGAATCTGGTAGGACCAGGCGGATTTGAACCGCCGACCTCCACGATGTCAACGTGGCGCTCTAACCAACTGAGCTATGGTCCTGCTGTCGATGTCGCGGCGCGATGGTAGGACCAGGCGGATTTGAACCGCCGACCTCCACGATGTCAACGTGGCGCTCTAACCAACTGAGCTATGGTCCTGCTATCGATGTCGTGTCGCGTTGGTAGGACCAGGCGGATTTGAACCGCCGACCTCCACGATGTCAACGTGGCGCTCTAACCAACTGAGCTATGGTCCTACTGTCGCTGTTTCCGGCGATCTGTGCCGTGACAACGGATGCGTATTTTACGGACCCTGCGAAAATATGCAAGCGCTTTTTCCAGGCACGACACAAACAAGTCACGGTGGATCAGGAGCTTGGCGCTGCACCTTCAGGATCACAGCGCACGCGTTCCACCGCTTCCAGCCAACCGCTATAGAGGCGCTCGCGCTCGCCCTCCTCCATTGACGGGAAGAAGCTGCGCTCGCTCTGCCAGAGTGCCGCTATCTCCTCGAGATCCCGGTACCAGCCAAGTCGCAGACCGGCCAGATAAGCCGCCCCAAGCGCCGTGGTCTCGAGAATGCCCGGACGGTCCACCTGCACGCCCAGCATGTCGGCCAGAAACTGCATCACCCAGCCATTGACCACCATGCCGCCATCCACCCGAAGGGTGCCCGGCGGCGTGCGCATGTCGTCACTCATGCACACCTGCAGATCCCGCGTCTGATAGCAGACCGCCTGGAGGCCGGCGGCCACGATATCGGCAATGCCGGTGTCTCGGGTCAGCCCGAGGATCGCACCGCGGGCCTTGGGATCCCAGTGCGGCGCCCCCAACCCGGTAAAGGCCGGCACCAGGTACACGCTGTTACTACTCTTGGTCTCACGCGCCAGGGACTCGGTCTCGGACGCATCGGCGAACAGCTTCAGCCCGTCACGCAGCCATTGGACGGTCGCTCCAGCCACGAAGATACTGCCCTCCATGGCATAGGTCGGAACGCCATTCAGGCGATAACCCACTGTCGTGAGCAGGCGATTCCGCGAGACTTCCGCCCGCTCGCCGGTGTTGACGATCATGAAGCAGCCGGTGCCATAGGTGCTCTTGCCCATGCCGGGGCGAAAGCAAGCCTGGCCCACTAGGGCCGCCTGCTGGTCACCCGCCACCCCGGCAATGGGCAGCTCGCCGCCGAACCAATGGGCATCGGTGCGACCGAAGTCGTCACTGGAGTCCTTGACCTCGGGTAGCAGGCTGGCCGGGATATCGAACAGCGCCATCAGATCCGGGTCCCAGCGCTGCGAATGAATGTCGAACAGTGCTGTGCGCGACGCATTGGTCGCATCCGTCGCGTGCACCCGGCCACCGGTGAGACGCCAGATCAGGAAGGTATCCACCGTGCCGAATGCCAGCTCGCCACGCTCGGCTCGCTCCCGGGCACCCTCGACGTTATCCAGCAGCCAGGCCAGCTTGGTGGCCGAGAAATAGGGATCGATCAGAAGCCCGGTACGCGCCTGCACCAGCTCGGCATGCCCGGCGTCTCTAAGCCGCTGGCAGTGTTCGGCGGTACGCCGATCCTGCCATACGATCGCGTCGTGAAGCGGCTTGCCGGTTTCCCGATCCCACAGCAGCGTGGTCTCCCGCTGATTGGTGATGCCGATCCCGGCGATCTCCTCGATGGCCACTCCTTGCTCGGCGATCACCTCGCGACAGGTCGCCAGCACGCTCTCCCAGATGGCTTCGGGGTCGTGCTCGACCCATCCGTCGGCCGGAAACCGCTGAGGAAACTCGCTCTGGGCCATCGCGATGCCGCGACTCTCTCGATCGAAGAGTATCGCGCGCGAGCTGGTGGTCCCCTGGTCGATAGCAAGCAGGTAAGAAGCCATGAGAAAGCATCCTGAGATGGCTCGTTGTCACGGGAACACTTTCGCTTTTTCACCGAAAAATGTTCAATTATGATCAAAAGATTACGCTAGCGACTGATAGCACTCAATTGGCGATGCCGCCTCACGACTAAGACTTTCGGCGCCCCCACGGGCCGAGCATCAGCCTGCAGCGGCGTCCGGGTTGGCGCAGATAGCCAACCTTCAAGGAGTTAGCATGACCCCACAGCAGCGCCAGGACAGCATCGTCGAACTCGTTCGACGCCAGGGCTACGCCAGCATCGAGCAGCTCACCGAGCATTTCGCCGTCACCCCGCAGACGATCCGCCGCGATCTCAACCGACTGTCCGGGGAAGGCCAGCTCCGGCGTGTTCACGGCGGCGCCGGCCTCGAATCCAGCACGGTCAACACCGCCTATGCGATGCGCAAGAACCTGAACCTGGAAGCCAAGCAGCGCATCGCGCATCTGCTCGCCCAGCATATCCCCGATCACGCTTCGCTCTTCATCAACATCGGCACCAGCAACGAAGTCGTTGCCGAAGCCCTGCTCGATCACAGCGGCCTCGAGGTCATCACCAACAACCTCAACGTGGCCGCCATCCTCCAGCGCAAGGAAGATTTCAACGTTATCGTCGCCGGCGGCCAGGTCCGCTCGCGGGACGGCGGCATCATCGGCGAGGCGACCATCGACTTCATCCATCAGTTCAAGGTCGACTTCGGGATCATCGGCATCAGCGGCATCGACGAAGACGGCTCGCTGCTCGAGTTCGATTACCAGGAAGTCCGCGTGGCCCAGGCGATCATCCAGAACTCTCGTCAGGTCTTCCTGGCCGCCGACCATTCCAAGTTTCAGCGCAACCCCGTCGTGCGCCAGGGCAACCTCTCCCAGCTCGATGCGCTGTTCACCGACCGACCGCCTTCTGAGCGCATCCAGGAACTGCTTCGCCAGCACGACGTCGCCCTGCACCTCGCCTGAGCGCACCCTGCCCGCCCTCCGCCGCCGCCAGCCCCCTCGTTCGGGGCAACGCGGTTCGCATGACGCCCGCTTGATGTTCGCTTCCAAATACCCTATTTTCGCTTTCCAACATCACCGATATTTCACAAGGGCCTGCGCCCGACGGAGCATGATATGGCGACGTCTCCCGACATTCTGGATCTGTTCGTGATCGGCGGCGGCATCAATGGCGCCGGCATCGCCGCCGATGCGGCCGGGCGCGACCTCTCGGTCGGCCTTTGCGAACAATCGGACCTGGCAAGTGCCACCTCGTCCGCCAGCAGCAAACTGATCCATGGCGGACTGCGCTACCTGGAACATCACGAATTCCGACTGGTGCGCGAGGCGCTGCGCGAACGTGAGGTACTGCTCGCCAAGGCGCCCCACATCATCTGGCCACTGCGCTTCATCCTGCCCCACCGCTCCCATCTGCGTCCGGCCTGGATGCTCCGTGCCGGCCTGTTCCTGTATGACCATCTCGGCAGGCGTGAACGCCTGCCGGCGTCACAGGGGCTCCGCCTGACGCCGGAACTGGGACTGTCCACCGATCTGTCCCGAGGATTCGAGTATTCCGACTGCTGGGTAGACGACGCTCGACTCGTGGTCCTCAACGCCATCCAGGCGCGCGAACAAGGCGCCGAGATCATGGTCGGCACCCGATGCGTCAACGCTCGGGAGGTCGATGGCCACTGGGAAATCGAACTGGAGCACGCGGAAAGCGGCACGCGCTTCACGCGACACGCGCGCACGCTGATCAATGCGGCAGGCCCTTGGGTGGAAGGCGTCATTCGCGGCATGACACCGCGCACGTCGCGTTACGGCGTACGCATGATCCAGGGTAGCCACCTCATCGTCCCGCGGCGCAATCACGACGATCGCGCCTTCATTCTGCAGAACACCGACAAGCGCATCGTCTTCGTGCTGCCCTACGAGGAAGATTTCAGCCTGATCGGCACCACGGACCGGCGATACCAGGGCGATCCCGCCCGGGTCGAAGCCAGCGACGAGGAAATCGACTATCTGCTCGATGTCGTCAACGACCACTTCGAGACTCCCCTGACCCGCCACGATGTCATCCGCACCTTCGCCGGCGTGCGCCCGCTCTGCGATGACGAGTCCGCCGACCCGTCGGCCATGACCCGGGACTACACCCTGGACCTCGACACTCATGGCGCCCCGCTGCTGTCGGTCTTCGGTGGCAAGATCACCACCTACCGCAAGCTGGCCGAGGCGGCCCTCGAGATGCTTTCCCCCTTCCTGACCGGGATGCACCCTCCCTGGACTGCCGCGGCACCGCTGCCAGGGGGCGAGATCGACGACCCAACGAGCTTCGAGGCTCGTCTGCTCGTCGACTATCCCTATCTGGAAGCCCACCAGGCGCGTCGCTTCTCCCGCACCTACGGCACCTTGTGCCGAGCCTTCCTCGACGGCCGCGACAGTCAGGCGGCCCTGGGTGAGGCCTTCGGGGCCGGCCTGACCGCCGCCGAGGTCGACTATCTGGTCGAGCAGGAGTGGGCACGCAGCGCCGAGGACATTCTCTGGCGACGCACCAAGCTGGCGCTTCGAGTCACCGACACCGAGCGACAGCGATTGAGCGACTACCTCGAGGCCGCACTACCGTCCGCCACGCTCGGCCCCGAGACATCGGATGCGGGCGCCCGCCACCCCGCCTGAGCCCGGCCCCAGGCGCGTCGTTGTGGCGACGGCGAACTTATAGAGACGTGATGCTGGCCGGCGCCAGGGGCTCCCGCTCCCGGTGCAGGCTCAGCGCGCGCCCCTCCAGGGCGGTCAGCAGGATCTGCAGCGGATCGCCGTGGCTGACCAGCAGGATCGTCTCGTCGCGGTGGCGCGCCTCCATCTCGTCGATCACGGCGCGCATGCGCGCCGCCACCTCGGCCACGGCCTCGACGCCCCCTTGGCGCAGCGTCGGATCCTGAGCGTCGAGCGCCCAGACCTCGGCATAGCGCGCGTCGCTTTGCCCCTCGAGCTCGCCGAAATGACGCTCCCGCAGGCGCGGCTCGACGGTGAGCGCCAGGCCGAAATGCGTGGCGACGCGCTCGGCAGTCTCGGCGGTCCGCAGAAAGTCCGAGTGCAGGATGCGCCGGGGCCTGGCCCAGCGCCAGTCGGCCAGCAGTTGGTCGAGCTGAGCATGCCCCTGGGACGAGAGGCCGAACCCCGTCAGGCCGAGCGCGGGCGAGCTGATGATCCGCCCCTCCTGGTTGGCCTGGCTGTGCCCGTGACGCATCAGCAGGTAGCGGTTGCGCCAGGCGCCGTCGGCGCCGGGGAAAGTGTTTGACATGGTTTCGTAACAAACCCTAGATTGAAAGAGGTTATTCGGAATCAATCATCAGTGGCTCGCTGATGTCGATATCCGAACATGCAACACACCACATGCCCTAAAACAATAATCGTGAGGCACGCCATGATCTACCCTTCCGCTCGCCCCGGAAATCGCTCGCTCGTCCCCATCGCCCTCTCCACGCTGCTGCCGCTGGCCATGCTGGCGAGCCAGGCCCAGGCGCAGGAGGAGTGCGAGCGCGGCGCACTGGCCAATATCTACTGCGACGAGAATGGCGACATGGTCGCCGACCGGCCGACAGACGAGTCCGAATGGGCCAATCCCGACACGCTGATCTTCGCCTACACTCCGGTCGAGGATCCGGCCATCTACTCCGACATCTGGCAGCCGTTTATCGAGCACCTCGAGGAGGTGACCGAACGCGACGTGCGCTTCTTCGCCGTGCAGTCCAACTCGGCCCAGGTCGAGGCCATGCGCAGCGGCCGCCTGCACATCGCCGGCTTCTCCACCGGCCCGACCCCCTTCGCCGTCAACCTGGCGGGCGCCGTGCCCTTCGCGCTGATGGGCTCTGACGACGGTCGCTTCGGCTACACCCTGCAGCTCTATACCCACGTCGATTCCGGCATCGACGAGATGGAGGACCTGAGGGGCAAGCGCGTCGCCCACACCTCGCCGACCTCCAACTCCGGCAACCAGGCGCCGCGGGCACTGTTCCCCGAAATGGACATCGTGCCCGGCGAAGACTATGAGGTGGTGTACTCCGGCAGTCATGATCAATCCATGCTCGGGGTAGTGGCCCAGGACTACGACGCGGCTCCGGTGGCCTCGGAGGTGGTCGATCGCATGGCCGCCCGCGGCCTCTACGATCCGGAAGACGTCAAGATCATCTACGAGTCGGACAGCTTCCCGACCACTTCCTACAACTACGCCCACAACCTGCATCCCGACCTGGTCGAGAAGATCGAGGAGGCCTTCTTCAGCTTCGAGTTCACAGGCACCGAGCTTGGCGAGGAATTCGAGGGCGTCGAGAAGTTCGTCCCCATCAACTATCAGGACAACTGGAAGGTCATCCGCACGATCCAGAGTGCCAACGGCGTCGAGTACACCCCCGACAACCTCCAGTAACCTTCACGAGTCAGCGGCGCCGGCCTTCCCGCAGGGCCGGCGTCGACGTCTTGATGATCCTTTCTCGACGGACCCCTCATGCTAGAGATATCCAACCTGATCAAGCGTTACGGCCGCGACGAGCCGGTCCTCAAGGGACTCGACCTGACCGTGGAAGGCAACAGCGTCGTCTCCATCGTGGGAGCCTCCGGCGCCGGCAAGAGCACCATGCTGCGCTGTATCAACCGCCTGGTGGAGCCGACCTCGGGCTCGATCAAGCTCAACGGTACCGAGCTTGTCACGCTGCGCCACGGAGAACTGCGCCGCGCCCGACGCAAGATCGGCATGGTCTTCCAGGGCTTCAACCTGATCGACCGTCTCACCGTGATGGAGAACGTGCTGGCCGGTCGACTCGGCTACGTCAACCTCTTCCAGGCCATCACCCGGCGCTACCCGGAGGCGGACATCGAGCGCGCCTTCGTGCTGATGGAGCGCGTGGGAATCGCCCACTACGCCAACAAGCGTGCCGACGAGCTATCCGGCGGCGAGCGCCAGCGCGTCGGCGTGGTGCGGGCACTGATGCAGGAGCCCGAGGTGCTGCTCGCCGACGAGCCCACGGCCTCGCTCGACCCTCGTACCTCCGAGCAGATCATGGTGCTGCTGCAGAGCCTGGCGAGCGAGCTCGCGCTGCCGGTGCTGATCAACATCCACAACGTGGCGCAGGCGAGGACCTACACCGACCGTATCGTCGGGCTGCGCCACGGCACCATGATCTTCGACGGTGCTCCTGCGGACTTCGACAAGGCCGCCCTGGATGCCATCTACGGCGGTATCGAGGCGCCGGAAGACGAACTCGCCCCGCCCCCCGCGGAGGAGGTGCGCGATGGCCAGTCCTGACCGCGAGGCGCGCGCCACGCCGCGCACCTGGCGCAAGCCACCCTTCATCGCCAACCCGCTGGTGCGCTACGGCCTGCTGGTGGTGCTGGCGGCCTACCTGGTGTGGGCCTTCGGCAGCCTGCCCTTCAACTGGGAGCGCATCAGCGAGGGGCTTCCGCGGGCGGCGCGCATCTTCGGCGGCGGCTTCCCGCCGAGCCTGTCGCGCTTCGACCTGCTGCTCACCGGCTTCACCGAGAGCCTGCAGATCGCCATCCTGGCGACGCTGCTCGGCGTGCTGCTGTCGGTGCCGTTCGCGGTGATGGCGGCTCGAAACGTCGCACCGCTGCCGATCTACCTGCTGGGGCGCGCGGTGATCATCGTCTCGCGCAGCTTCCACCCGGTGATCGTGGCCATCCTGTTCGTCGCGGCGGTGGGCTTCGGCCCGCTGGCGGGGATCTTGACGCTGACCCTCTACTCCATCGGCTTCGTCGGCAAGCTGCTCGCCGAGGAGATCGAGGAGATCGACTGGGGACAGGTGGAGGCGATGCGCTCCACCGGCGCCGGCTATCTGACGACGCTCTTCTACGCCGTCTTCCCGCAGATCCTGCCCCGCCAGGTAGGACTCTCCATGTATCAGCTCGACAGCAACCTTCGAGCCTCAGCGGTGGTCGGCATCGTCGGCGCCGGCGGCATCGGCAGCACCCTGATGAACGCCTTCGGGCGCTACGACTATGACTTCGCCTTCGCCATCCTGCTGGTGATCATCGCGGTGATCCTGGCCAGCGAAGGCGTCAGCGGCTGGGTAAGGAAGAAGATATGGTAGACGATACCGACCTCTTGGCCGATCGCATCTGGCGACGGCACAATCCCAAGCAGCGGCTGATCCGCTACGGCGTGATGCTGCTGACCCTGATGGTGGTGGTCTGGGCCGTCAGCGACATCGATATCTTCTGGCCATGGGTATGGGACGCCCCCAACCAGATCTCGAGCTTGGGCGCGCGCATGTGGCCGCCGGATCCGACCCGGCTCGCCGAGATCGCGGATGCTATGATCGAGACGGTGCACATCGCCACCCTCGCGACCATGCTCACCATCTTCATCGCCCTGCCGGTCTCCTACATCGCTGCGCAGAACACCACGCCCAACCGCGCCTGCCTGTGGCTGGGGCGCTTCATCCTGGTCTCCAGCCGCTCGGTGAACACCATCATCTGGGCACTGCTGTTCGTGGCGATCTTCGGCCCTGGGGTGCTCGCGGGCATACTGGCCATCATGTTCCGTTCGGTAGGCTTCATCGGCAAACTGATGGGCGAGGCCATCGAGGAGATCGACCGCCGCCCCGTGGAGGCCATGGAGGCGACCGGCGCCTCCAAGGCCAAGGTGATCGCCTATGCGGTGGTGCCCCAGGTCATGCCTGCCTTCTTCGCCATCGTCATCCTGCGCTGGGATATCAACATCCGCGAATCCACAGTGCTGGGACTGGTGGGCGCCGGCGGCATCGGGGTCATCCTGCAGGGCTCCATCGACACCTTCGCCTGGCCTACCGTGGCGACGATCCTCATCGCCATCATCGCGCTGGTGCTGGTCGGGGAAGCGGTGACAGGCCTGCTGCGCCGCAAGGTGCTCTAGCGGCCGGCGCCATCCTGACGGCTGGAGCGGGCTTGGCCGAGCCCCGTGACCTGCTTTCAGCCACCGCGATGGCTCGGTACCGATCACCGGAGAGCGAGTTGCATCACGTTGAGGAGGGCGTGAGGTCACGCCCTTTCGAGGTGGACATGCCGGAGGGATGACGCGACATGCACGGATGGCTGCTCGGCGGGATCGCCGCCCTTCTCCTGCTGGCCAGCCTGATCGCCCGGGTGCCCGGGCACTGGTGGTGGCTGCGGGCCTGCGAGTTTCCCCGCCTGCAGATCGGCCTCGCCGGCGCCGCCTGCGCGCTGGCCTCGCCGCTGGCCGATGCGGCCGTGACGCC
The DNA here is from genome assembly GCF_000968715.2 of Halomonas sp. HG01. Taxonomy (NCBI): domain Bacteria; kingdom Pseudomonadati; phylum Pseudomonadota; class Gammaproteobacteria; order Oceanospirillales; family Halomonadaceae; genus Halomonas; species Halomonas sp. HG01. Next base: position 1,855,339 of record NZ_CP022134.1, read on the forward strand.
CTGGATCGCCGCCACGGGCGTCATCGTGTTCGCCATCCAGCTGCGCTACATCCTGCCCTGGACGCCGCTGTGGCCGGTGCAGGTGAAGCGCGCCCGGAACGACCGACCGGACCGCTGCCTGACGCTGCTGGTGGCCAACGTGCTGACCCCCAACCGCCAGAGCGAGGCCCTGCTCGCGATCATCCGCGAGCAGGACCCCGACCTGATCCTGACGCTGGAGTCCGACGCCTGGTGGGGCGAGCGCCTCGACAAGGGACTCGGCGACGACTGGCCGCATGCGGTGCGCGTGCCGCTGGACAACCTCTACGGCATGCACCTGTATTCGCGCCGGCCGCTGGTCGACCCGAAGGTCAAGTGGCTGATCCAGGACGACATCCCCTCGATCCACTGCGGCATCGAGCTGAAGAGTGGCGATCACTTCCGCTTCCACGCCCTGCACCCGCGCCCGCCGGCGCCCAGCGAGAGCGAGGAGTCGCTGTGGCGGGATGGAGAGCTGATGCTGGTGGCCAAGCTCATCCACCAGGACCCGGTGCCCACCGTGGTGGCGGGCGATCTCAACGACGTGGCCTGGTCCCGCAGCACCCGGCTGTTCTGCCGGGTCAGCGGCATGCTCGATCCGCGCCGCGGGCGCGGCATGTTCAGCACCTTCCATGCCCAGCACGCGCTGCTGCGCTGGCCGCTGGATCACGTCTTCGCCAGCGAGCATTTCACCCTCCGGCGCATGCGGCGCCTGTCACCCTTCGGCTCGGACCACTTCCCGATCCTGACCACGCTCTGCTATCGCCCCTCCCGCGCCGACGAGCACGACAACCCGACAGCGACGACCGAAGAGCATCGAGACGCAGTGGTGACCATCGAAGAGGCCCGGGAGCGCGAGCAGGACGACTGACGCTCCCGGCCACCTCGCCGAGGGCTAGCCCGGGATGCCGCCATGGGTCAGCGCCGCCGGATCGAGCAGCCGCTCGAGCTCCTCGCGGCCGAGGTCGGTCTCCTCGTCCGCCACGTCGATGATCGGCCTCCCCGCCTGGTAAGCCTTCTTGGCGATGGCCGCCGCGGCGTCGTAGCCGATCACCGAGTTCAGCGCGGTCACCAGGATCGGATTGCGCGACAGCGGCTCGCTCAGGTGATCCTCGCGCACCTTGAAGGTGGCGATGGCGCGGTCGGCCAGCAGCCAGGCGGCATTGCGCATCAGGGTGATCGAATCCAGCAGGTTGTCCGCCACCAGCGGCAGCATGACATTGAGCTGGAAGTTGCCGCTCTGCCCCGCCACCGTCACCGCCGCGTCGTGGCCGATCACCTGGGCGGCGGCCTGGGCGGCGGCCTCGGGAATCACCGGATTGACCTTGCCCGGCATGATCGAGCTGCCCGGCTGCAGCGCCTCGAGCTCGATCTCGCCAAGCCCCGCCAGCGGCCCCGAGTTCATCCAGCGCAGGTCGTTGGCGATCTTCATGATCGTGCAGGCCAGCGCCTTGAGCTGGCCGGAGAGCTCCACCGCGGCGTCCTGGCTGCCGAGGCTGGCGAAGAAGCTGTCGTTGGGCGCAAGCGCAAGCCCGGTCTGCCGGCCGAGCTCCTGGGCCATCCGGCTGGCGAACTCGGGATGGGCGTTGATGCCGGTGCCCACCGCGGTGCCGCCCTGGGCCAACCGGCACAGTCGCCCCATGGCGTCGTCGAAGCGTTCGATGGCCTGGCCGACCTGGCTCGACCAGCCGCCGAGTTCCTGGCTCAGGCGCAGCGGCATGGCATCCATCAGGTGGGTGCGACCGGTCTTGACCACGCCGTCCAGCGCCTCGGCGCGCACGTCGATGGTCCCGCGCAGGTGCACCAGCGCCGGGCGCAGCTCGCAGGCCACGCCCAGCGCCGCCGAGAGATGCAGCGCGGTGGGCACGACGTCGTTGCTCGACTGGCCCATGTTGACATGATCGTTGGGCCCTACCTCCAGGCCATCGCTGCTGGCCAGATGGGCGATCACCTCGTTGACGTTCATGTTGCTGGAGGTGCCGGAGCCGGTCTGGAAGACGTCCACCGGGAACTGGTCGTCGTGGTCGCCGGCGATCACCGCCTCCGCGGCCGCCTCGATGGCCTCGGCCCGGGCCGCGTCCAGCAGCCCCAGGTCGCGATTGACCCGGGCCGCCGCCAGCTTGATGCGGGCGATGGCATGAATGAAGCCGGTCGGCATCGCCCGGCCGGATACCGGGAAGTTGTTCACCGCCCGCTGGGTCTGGGCGCCGTAGAGGGCATCGGCCGGGACCTCCAGCTCGCCCATGCTGTCGCGCTCGATGCGGTGCTCGCTCATGTTCGCCTCCTGGCTGATGGTCTCCTGTCACCATGGTGGCGCGCCCGCCGGCTTACAAGACGCCGACACGACGAAAAGCCGAATCGCGGATGTTGCACTGCACAAAATGCGCTGCTATTGTGCATTGCAACAGAAGAGAGAAGGCGGCGGCATCCTGCCCAGGCCTTCGCAACGTGCGCCATCACAGGAGGCGAAGACGATGCAAAACTTCGATACCAAGCAGTTCACCGAACAGTTCGAGTCCATGTTCTTCGGCCCGGCCCGCGCCTATGCCAGCCTGTCCGTGGACTTCGCCGAGAAGCTGACCAACGCCCAGCTCGAGGCCGGCCGCGCCTACTCCGAAACCGGCATGGCCCAGCTCCGCGCTCTGCTCGACGTCAAGGATGCCGAAGGCCTGCGCAGCTACATGGAAGGCCAGCAGAAGGTCGCCAAGGACCTGACCGAGCGCCTGAAGGGCGACGCCGAGAAGGTCGTCTCCCTGCAGCAGGACTTCGTCCAGCAGAGCCAGAAGCTGACCGAAGAGAATGTCAAGCAGGCTACCGAGACCGCGACCAAGGCCGCCAAGTAAGGCCCACGGACCAGGCAGTCTCCCAGGGCCACCGCCAACGGCGGTGGCCCTTTCGTTGCGGATATGCGTTAAGCTCTCCCCCGCACAGGGCCAACCCTCACGGGAGAGTGCGATGACGACGTCCATGAACCGCGCGGTAGCGCGTTTTTCCCTGCCCATCCTGACGGGCCTGATCCTCACCGGCTGCCAGGTGCTGCCGCCCGACGGCGTCACACAGCGCGGCCCCGCCGAGGTGATCGACATCGGCGGCGAGGCTCCCGACACGACGCCATCGTCCCAGGGCCGCGTCCCCCGTCAGGTGGCTTTCCCCGCCGACGAGTACGCCGCCCTCGAGAAGACCGGCAGCGCCGCGCTCAGCGGCCGCCTGACCCTGGATACCGCGGCGGGCACCGTGATCGGCCGCGGCGAGACGGTCTCGGTGGCGCCGATCACCACCTACTCCGCCGAGGCCGCCGAACAGGCCCTGGCCGGACGCGCGGTGGAGCCCGCCGACCCACGGGCCCGGGCCTACACCCACACCGCCCGCACCGACGGCGACGGCTATTTCATGCTGCGCGGCCTGCCGTCCGGCAGCTTCTATGTCTCCGGCAGCGTGGTCGACCCCACCAGCGGCAAACGTCGGGTGATCGTCCATCAGGTGTCGCTCTCCGACGGCCAGCATCGCGAGGTACGGCTCAATCGCTGACGCCTCCGATGGCCCCCCTCCCGGCAGGCTTCTACCCTGAAGTCGAGGCCTGCGTCGCCAGGTCGGACGGGAGACACGACATGAAACGGAGCATGTACGACGCCGACTGGACCACGCGCGTCCGTTGGGCGGCACTGCCGCTGGCGATGACCGTCGCCATCCAGTCGTTCGCAGCCGACCTCGACACGCTTCAGGCGCGCGGTGGCATTCGGGTCGCGGTGGCCGACGAAGCGCCCTATGGCTACCTGGATGAGAACGGCGAGGCAAGAGGAGCAGGCCCCGACGTCGCCCGCCATGTGCTCGGTGAACTCGGCATCGACGACATCGAGTGGGAGGTGACCGCCTTCGGCGACCTGATACCCGGCCTCGAGGAGGGCCGCTTCGACATGGCGGCTGCCGAGATGGCGATTCGCCCCGAGCGCTGCCGGCGGGTGCTGTTCTCGGCCCCCAATACCTCCTACGGGGAAGGCCTGCTGGTGCGCGCCTCCAATCCGCTCGAGATCAACGGCTACCAGGACTTCACCGAACGCGACGACATTCGCGTCGCGGTACTCGCCGGCGCGACCCAGGTCGACATCATGTCGGCGCTGGGCGTCCCGGATGACCGGGTAGTGAGCATCGACGACAATGCGGCGGCCATCGACACCCTGCTCGCCGACCGGGCCGACGCCTACGCCGGCACCGGGCTCACCGTGAACCAACTGGACGCACAGCACCCCGGCGTCGAGATCGTGCAGGGCTTCGAGGATCCAAAGGTGAAAGGGGAGATCGTGCGCAGCTGGGGCGCCTTCGCCTTCCCGAAGGACGCCACCACGCTACGCGACGCCTTCGACGAGGTGCTGCTCGACTATCGCAATACCCAGGCCTGGGAAGACACTCTGGAAGGCTATGGCTTCACCCAGGACGACGTCCTCAACGCCTTCCGCTTCGATACCGACTGGCTGTGTCGCCATCAGGGGTGAACGTCATCTCCCTGCTACCAGCCCAGCGCCTGCTTGACGAAGGGAATGGTTAGCTTGCGCTGGGCGGAGAGCGAGGCGCGATCGAGAGTTTCCAGGGCATCGAACAGCGCTTCCAGCCTGCGCGGCCCGCGATGGAGGATGTAGCGCGCCACCTCATCCGGCAGCTGCATGCCGCGCACCCGAGCCCGCAGCTGCAGGGCGGTCAGGCGGTCGTCGTCGCCCAGCCCCTGTACGTGGAAGGTCATACCCCAGGTCAGCCGTGAGGCCAGGTCGGGCAGCTTGACCGCCAGCTGACGCGGTGGCGCCTCGGCGGCGATCACCAGCCGCTTGCCCGCGTCACGCAGGCGATTGAAGGCGTGGAACAGTGCCTCTTCCCAGCGCTTGCGCCCCACCACGCGCTCCAGGTCATCGATGGCGACCAGATCGAGACGTTCCACTTCCTCCAGCATCAGCGGCGGAAAATGGCCGAGCTCCTCCAGCGGCAGGTAAAGCGCGCGACGGTCGCGGTCCGAGGCGGCGTGACAGGCGGCCTGCAACAGGTGACTGCGACCCACGCCCTCGCCGCCCCACAGGTACAGGAAGGGCTCGCCGTCGTCGTCCAGCTGCCGCGTCAGGTGATCGACCAGGGTGGCACTGGGGCCGGGGTGGAAGTTGGCGAAGGTGGCGTCGTCACGCAGCCCCACGCCCAGCGGGAGCTGCGCGGGTGATCGACTCATGGTGACTCCTCGTCCTGGGGGCCGCGTCCCGCATCGTAAAGTGTGCTGTTTTTATAATGCTCGTGAAGATAACGCAACACCACCATCACCACGGCGGCCACCGGCAGCGCCAGCAGGATGCCGGTGAAGCCGAACAGCTGGCCGCCGGCCAGCACGGCGAAGATCACCGCCACCGGGTGCAGGCCGATCTTGTCGCCCAGCAGCTTGGGCTGCAGCACCGTGCTCTCGACCAGCTGGCCGAAGCCGAAGACCCCGGCCACGGCGAGCAGCATCAGCCAGTCGCCGAACTGGAAGAAGGCCACCAGGCCAGCGACGCTGATGCCGACGATCACGCCCAGGTAGGGCACGATGCTGGCCAGTCCCGACAGCAGGCCGACCAGCAGGCCGAACTTGAGCCCCAGCAGGGTCAGGCCGACGGCGTAGATGACGCCCAGGCACAGCATCACGATCAGCTGGCCGCGCAGGAAGGCCGACAGCACCTCGTCGCACTCGTGGCCCAGGCGCGCCGCCGCCGGCTCCCACTGGCGCGGTAGCGAACCGCGCAGCTTGGCCACCAGCACGTCCCAGTCGAGCAGCAGGTAGAAGGTCACCACCGGGATCAGCGCCAGGTTGCCGATCCAGGCCGCCAGCGCCAGCCCCGATTTCGAGGCCTTGGCCAGCAGGGTCGCGGCCACGGTGCCGGTTTCGCGCCAGTTGTCGAGCAACGCCCGACGCAGCTGGTCGAAATCGGTGCCCAGGTCGATGCCCGTGAGTTCGCGGAACTCGGGCAGCACCGTGACCTGCACCCAGTCCAGGGCCGCCGGCAGCAGCTGGGCCAGCTGGCCGATCTGACGCCCCAGCAGCGGAATCACCAGCAGCAGCGTCAGCACGATGATCAGCGTCAGCAGCAGGAACACCAGCGACACCGCCAGTCGCCGCGACAGCCCCTTCTCTTCCAGCCGGTCGGCCAGCGGGTCGCCAAGATAGGCCAGCACCATGCTGACGAAGAACGGCATCAGCACCGGCTCGATGCTGATGAAGAACCACAGCCCCAGCGCCGCCGTAACGGCCAGGACCCACCCCTGTCTGCGCATCTCGCTCTCCCTGTGTGATGCCCGGCACGGCGGTGCGAGCCGTGCGTCGTGATGCTACAATTCACGCCCCATCTTGCCCAGCCCGGCGGCGCCGACAGCGTCGCGGGCCTCATTGACCGCAATGTTCATACAGGACAGGCCATGACCGATTCCACCAACCGCCCGAGCGGCGCCTCCCTCAGCTACAAGGACGCCGGCGTCGATATCGATGCCGGCAATGCGCTGGTCGACCGCATCAAGGGCGTCGCCAAGCGTACCAGCCGTCCCGAGGTGATGGGCGGCCTGGGCGGCTTCGGCGCCCTGTGCCAACTGCCCAGCGGCTATCGCGAGCCGGTATTGGTCACCGGCACCGATGGCGTGGGCACCAAGCTGCGCCTGGCCATGGACCTGGGTCGACACGACAGCATCGGCATCGACCTGGTGGCGATGTGCGTCAACGACCTGGTGGTGGCCGGCGCCGAACCGCTGATGTTTCTCGACTACTATGCCACGGGCAAGCTCGATGTGGACATCGCCGCCGACGTGGTGACCGGCATCGGCACCGGCTGCGAGCAGGCCGGCTGCGCCCTGGTGGGCGGCGAGACCGCCGAGATGCCCGGCATGTACGAGGGCAACGACTACGACCTGGCCGGCTTCTGCGTCGGCGTGGTGGAGAAGGACGAGATCCTCGACGGCAGTCAGGTCGCCGAGGGCGACGTGCTGCTGGGCATGGCTTCCTCCGGCCCCCACTCCAACGGCTACTCGCTGATCCGCAAGATCCTCGAGGTCTCCGGGGCCTCCCTGGACACCGCCATCGACGGCAAGCCGCTGGGCGAGGCGCTGCTCGCGCCGACGCGCATCTACGTCAAGCCGCTGCTGTCGCTGATCAAGGAAACCGACGTGCCGGTGCACGCCCTGTCGCACATCACCGGCGGCGGCCTGACCGAGAACCTGCCGCGGGTGCTGCCCGAGGGCGCCGCCGCCCGCGTCGACGTGGCCAGCTGGGAGCGCCCGGCGGTGTTCGACTGGCTGCAGCAGCAGGGCAACGTCGAGGAGAACGAGATGTACCGCGTGCTCAACTGCGGCATCGGCATGGTCATCGCGGTGCCGGCCGACAAGGCCGACCAGGCCCGCGCCCACCTGCAGGGCCTCGGTGAAACGGTCTACCGCATCGGCGAGATCGTCGCCCGCGGAGACGACGAGGAGGTCGTCCAGCTGGAGAACCTGAAGGGATGAGCGAGAGCGACTACAGCAGCGACACCCTGCAGGACTTCACCCCCGAGCCCGCCGAGGCGCGTCGGGTGGTGGTGCTGATCTCCGGCAACGGCAGCAACCTCCAGGCGCTGATCGACGAGCAGGTCCACGACCGCCTGGGCGGCGAGATCGTCGCGGTGATCTCCAACCAGGCCGATGCCTATGGCCTGCAGCGCGCCCGCGAGGCCGGCATCGACGCCGTCGCCCTGCCCCACCGCGAGTACGAGAACCGCGAGGCCTACGACGGCGCCCTGATCAAGGTCATCGAGCGCCACGAGCCCGACCTGGTGGTGCTGGCCGGCTTCATGCGCATCCTGACGCCGCGCTTCGTGCAGCGCTTCCTGGGGCGGCTGATCAACATCCATCCCTCGCTGCTGCCGGCCTACCAGGGCCTGCACACCCACGCCCGGGCGCTGGCCGACGGCGTCGCCGAGCACGGCTGCAGCGTGCACTACGTCACCGAGGAGCTCGACGGCGGCCCGGTGCTGCTCCAGGCGGCGGTCGAGGTGGCCGACGGCGAGACCGAGGAAAGCCTCAAGGAGAAGGTCCACGCCCGCGAACACCTGATCTACCCGATCGCCGTGAAGTGGTGCCTGGAAGGTCGCCTGCAGTTCGGCGACGGTGGCGCCCGCTTCGACGGCATGCCGCTGCCGGAACAGGGCCTACGCATGTCCCACGCCGACGCGGCCGAGGAGCTGGACGAGGATATCGAAGACGAGGAGTAAGCTCGCGCTTCTCCCGGGCCAGACACAAGACAGCCCCGCCGGTTCGCCGGCGGGGCTGTCTTGTTTTCGAGGCGGTATCGCAATCCCGGAAAGCCGACAATTTGCGCAGCCGCCAATCGACGCTTTCTCAGGTTCGCGGCAGGGTCACACCTCGCTGCCCCATGTACTTGCCGCCGCGGTCCTTGTAGGAGGTCGCGCAGACCTCGTCGGATTCCAGGAACAGCATCTGCGCCACGCCCTCGTTGGCGTAGATCTTGGCCGGCAGGTTGGTGGTGTTGGAGAACTCCAGGGTCACGTGCCCTTCCCACTCCGGCTCCAGCGGCGTGACGTTGACGATGATGCCGCAGCGGGCATAGGTCGACTTGCCGAGGCAGATGGTCAGCACGCTGCGCGGAATGCGGAAGTACTCCACGGTGCGCGCCAGGGCGAAGGAGTTGGGCGGAATCACGCAGACGTCACCCTTGACGTCGACGAAACTGTTATCGTCGAAGCCCTTGGGGTCCACCACCGCCGAGTGGATGTTGGTGAACACCTTGAACTCGTCGGCGCAGCGCACGTCGTAGCCGTAGCTGGACGTCCCGTAGGAGATCACCCGCCGGTCGTTCACATAGCGCACCTGGTCGGCCTCGAAAGGCTCGATCATACCTTCCCGCTCGGCCATGCGGCGGATCCAGTGGTCGGATTTGATGCTCATGGGTCGTCCTGCTGGGTGGAATCGAAACGAATAGGGGCCGCCATGATAGCGGCCCCGGGGGCGGGCGTCACGGTTCTCGCCGCCGGCGGCCTCAGTCGCTGAACGAGATCGCCGGGCCGGCGTCGGGCGAGGCGCCCTCGAGCTGCTCGGCCACCTGACGGGCCATGGCACGGAAGCTGGCAGTGATCTCGCCGTCCGGCTCGGCGACCACGGTGGGTTCGCCGCCGTCGGCCTGCTCGCGGATCGCAAGCGTCAGCGGCAGCTGGCCCAGCACGCGGGTGTCGTATTCCCCGGCGATGCGCTCGCCGCCGCCCTCGCCGAAGATCGGCTCGCTGTGACCGCAGTTCGAGCAGACGTGCAGGCTCATGTTCTCCACCACGCCGAACACCGGCACGTTGACCTTGCGGAACATCTCGATGCCCTTGCGCGCATCCAGCAGCGCGATGTCCTGGGGCGTGGTGACGATCACCGCGCCGTCCACCGGCACCTTCTGGGCCAGCGTCAGCTGGATGTCGCCGGTGCCCGGCGGCATGTCGACGAACAGCACGTCCAGGTCGTCCCACACGGTCTGGGTCAGCAGCTGCTGGAAGGCGCCGGCGACCATCGGGCCGCGCCAGACGGTGGGCTCGCGGGTATCGATCAGAAACGCCATGGACATCACCTGCAGGCCGTGGGCCCGCATCGGCTTCATGGTCTTCTCGCCCGCCGCTTCGGGGCGTGCGCCCTCGGCCACGCCGAGCATCTTGGCCTGGCTGGGGCCGTGGATATCGGCGTCCAGAACGCCCACGCGATAGCCCTCGGCGGCCATGGCCAGCGCCAGGTTGGCGGTGACGGTGGACTTGCCCACGCCACCCTTGCCGGACGCCACGGCGACGATGTGCTTGACCCCTTCGATCACGACTTGCTCCTTACCTCGGTTGGGATGGCCGCCCGGGCGGCTCAGGCCATCAGTATACCCGCCGTCCCGGCGGCCGGTGAATGCCATCACGCTGCCCAGAAACGACAGACAGGATCACCCGCCGTTGACAGGTCTACGAGGGGCGCTGTGAACCCATCCATGGGCGCTAACGTTTGCCATCCCTGGCAAAAACCCCCTCAACGACCTGTCTTCGGCACCGGTCCGCCGGCCGCGGCGGGATTGACGCCAACGCCGTCGAGCGGCCTATCATGCCGTCAGACTTCCTCGACCCGGCCCCGCCATGACACCGCCTCCCGCCAGCGCCCCCTCGTCGTCTCGCCATTTTCGCCACAGCCGGCGGGTACTGAGCTTCGTATGGCGCGTGCTCGGCGCCTTCCTGCGCAATCGCGGCATCCTGCTGGCCGGCGGCGTGGGCTACAACATCCTGCTGTCGGTGGTGCCGCTGTTCGCGGTGATGGTGGTCCTGCTCGCGCGGGTGGTCGACGAGCAGCAGCTGCTCACCCTGCTGGCCATCCAGGCGCGCCACCTGACGCCCGCCCACGCCGAGGTGCTGCTGGACGCCGTGCGCTCGCTGCTCGACTCGCGCGAGGCGATCGGCGTGCTGGGCCTGCCGGTGCTGCTGGTGTTCAGCTCCTTCGCCTTTCGCATGCTGGAGGACGCCCTGGCGATCATCTTCCACGCCCCGGACGCCCACGTCGGGCGCTCGGCCTGGGTCTCGGTGCTGATGCCCTACGCCTTCATGGTGGTGCTGGGCGCGGGGCTGATGGGCCTGACGCTGCTGGTCAGCTTGGCGGATGCGGTCAATACGCTGTGGATGGCGCTGCTGGGCAGGGAGCTGCCCCTGGCGGGGCTCTCGAACACGGCGCTGAACCTGACCAGCTTCGCCGGCGTGTTCCTGCTGTTCAGCGCCATCTACAAAGTGATGCCGGTGGTCAAGGTGGCGCTCAGGCGCGCCCTGGTGGGCGGCTTCGTCGCCGCCCTGCTGTGGGAGGGCGCCCGGCTGCTGCTGGTCTATTACTTCGCCCACCTGTCGTTCGTCAACGCCGTCTACGGCTCGCTGGCGACGCTGATCGTGGTGCTGCTGACCCTGGAAGTGGGCGCCATCATCCTGCTGCTCGGCGCCCAGGTGATCGCCGAGCTGGAGCGCAACGCCCGCCTGGGCCTGCCGTGGCATCTGGACTCACGGCATCAGGCGGTCACCCACGTCGAGTAGTGGATGACCGCCCGAACCTCCGGCGACTCAGCGGTGCTTGGCATGCCCCTGCTGGCCGCGCAGGCGCCGCACCAGCCCCATCAGGCTGCGCCCACTGACCATGCCGAGCAGGTAGAGAGCCGCGATCAGCAGCGCCAGCGGTATCGAGAAGCTCCAGGTCAGCAGGCGCACCTGGACCAGATTCAGATTCTGCACGATCAGTATCACCACCAGCGCCAGCAGCACCAGTTTCACGCCTAGCCAGAACCGTTCCATGCCCTTTCTCCCTTGTCATCTCGGATCGCCCGCAGGCAGCTTAAAGCTGGTCGGCGGCGGCGAGGCTGTCAAAGCCGAATGGCCAACGTTCAGAACGTCGAGAGCCCCGAGGCCTCCATCAGCCGGTAGCGCCAGACATCCACCGCCCCGGCGGCATCAGACTCGTCATAGGGCCGGCTGGTGGTGCGTTCCGGCGTGGAGTGCCAGCGGCGGGTGAAGAACGCCTCGGCGTCGGCCAGCGCCGGCAGGCTGGGCGGGCCCAGCAGCCGCACGCTGGTCTCCAGGTTCAGGTCGTCGAGGTTGCGACGGGTGAAGTTGGCCGAGCCCAGGATCAGCTCGACCTCACTCCCATCGGCGGTCCGGCGCATCAGCAGCTTGGTGTGGCACTGCTCGCCGCGGGTGGCGCACCAGCGCACCGGAATGCCGGCCGCCGCCAGCTCGTCGGCCACCGGCCGATTCGGAATGCCGCCCTTGTCGAGGCCGAAGGCCTCGCGGTTGGGATCGAGCAGCACCCGCACCTCGACGCCGCGCCGACGCGCCGCGATCAGTGCTTCGATCAGCTCGCGATGGGCCAGATAGAACACCGCCACGTCGAGGTGATCGCCCTCCCCGGCCCGCTCCACGGCGGTGACCAGCGCATCGCGGATCGCGCCCTCGGTCAGCAGCTGCAGGCGAGCGCCAGGCAGGTCGTCCTCGGCGGGCGGCGGTGCGGGGCCGGGCACGGTGACGCCGGACCAGCCCGCCACCGCGCGCTCCGAGGCCAGCAGATCGAGGGCCGCCGCGCCCTCGACGCGCAGCGCCACGTTGCCGTGCAGGCTGCTGGCATCGTGGGGGTTGGCCGAGGTCACGAGCCCTGCCCAGCCGTCGCCCTGGTCCACCACCAGCGTCTTGCGATGGTTGGCCTTGACGTTGGCCAGCGCCAGATAGCTGCGCAGGGTGACGTCTCCCGGCCCCAGCGCATTGGGCAGCCAGCCGGCGGACGCCTGATTGCCGAGCCAGCGCGGCCCCAGCTGCCACAGTCCCGACCACAGCGGATTGGAGGCGCGCAGCCGATTCAGATCGGTGATCGCCACCTCCACGCCGGCCTGGCGCAGGCGCTCGAGGTGGTCGAGCTCGAGGCCGCCGTAGAGGGTGTTCAGCGGATCGGTGATCAGGATGGCGCGCAGCTCGGGATGGCGGCGCCGCTGACGGACCAGCGCCTCGGTGAGCTCCGCGGACAGCGGGCGGAAGTCGACCCCGTCGGCCGCCCCGGCGAAGTCGTTGAACAGGAACATGTCGACCACCACCAGGCGCTGCGCCTGGCCGATCATCGCCAGCGCCTCGTCGAAGATCGCCTGGCGGCGATGGCGCTCGCCCGCGGCGTCATACCAGGTCTCGTCGGTCAGCAGCCGCGGCGATTCGGCCACGCGCAGCGGATGGGCCTGGCCCACGCCCTCCGGCAGCGGCTTGTAGCGCTGCCAGACGCCCATGGCCAGCCACGCCAGCAGCAGCACCCCGAGCCACCATGGCCACATCCGCCGTCTCCCCGTCCCGCTTCTCATGTCGCGCCTCCCTGGCAGCCATCGAGGACACCATCGCCCTCGCTTATCGGCGCCAGCATAGCGCGGGGCTGGCCTCGACGCAGCGCGCCCGGCACGAGGCCGGGCGCGAAGACATCCTGCGCCGTGCGATCAGCCGATGGCGAACAACGCGCCCATGGCGGCGATGGCCGCGCCCAGGCCGCGCAGCACCCGCTGCTCGCGGGTCATCAACCAGCCGGCGACGCGGCGACCGACAACGGTCAGGGCCAGGGTCGCCAGGCTGAAGCCGGCCAGGTACAGCAGGGTGCTGGCCCCGTGCGGCATCTCGGCGGCGTGGGCATGGCCGTGGAAGACCATGAAGGTGACCACGGCAACGCTGCCCAGCGCCGCGGGCACGCGGGCCAGGGCCGCGACCAGCACGCCGGCCAGCAGCACGCTCATGGCGATGCCGAACTCCACGCCCGGCAGCGCCACGCCGCCCCAGGCCAGGCCGGCGCCGAGCAGCATGCCGCCCACCGCGAGCAGCGGCACGAAGCGGCCCATCGAGGCCGACTGACGCACGCTGAACAGGCCGACGGCCAGCATCGCCAGCAGGTGATCGAGGCCAAACAGCGGGTGGCTCAGGCCCGCCGCGAAGCCGCCGCCGGCGACCTCGTGACCGGGATGGGCCCAGGCGCTGCCGGCCACCAGCATCAGGGAAGCGGCGCCCAGGGCGCGCGAGCGAACGAGGGATGAGAGGTTCATGGCGATCTCCTTGCCGTGATAATCAGAGTGGCTTGCAGAAATGACGCTCGTCCGGCGCCAAGACCAGCGAGGGCGCTGTAAACCCTTCCCTGGGTAGCTACCGACGCCCTGCGGCGCTTTCGCATCCTGCGCCGCTTGCAGGGCCTGTGCCGGCCATCCATGGCCGGCCCGTTCGGAGCTATGCTCCTCACTCTTGGCGTAGGACCCTCGCTTTGTCTTGTCCCCGACGAACATGGCATTGGTGACGATCAGTCTGCGTCGGCGTGCTGGGGCCGGCGCTCCGGCAGCATGCCGCGGTCGAGGATGAAGGCGATGATCTCCTCGAGCCCCACCCCGTCGTGCAGGTTGGTGAACACGAAGGGCCGCTCGCCGCGCATCATCTTCGCGTCGCGCTCCATCACCGCGAGCGAGGCGTGGACCTGCTCGGCGATGTCGATCTTGTTGATGATCAAGAGATCCGACTTGGTGATGCCCGGACCACCCTTGCGCGGGATCTTGTCGCCGGCGGAGACGTCGATCACGTAGAGCGTCAGATCCGAGAGCTCGGGGCTGAAGGTCGCCGACAGGTTGTCGCCGCCAGATTCGACCAGCACCAGCTCGAGCTCAGGGTGGCGTGCCTGGAGGTCGTCGATGGCGGCGAGGTTCATCGAGGCGTCCTCGCGGATGGCGGTGTGCGGGCAGCCGCCGGTCTCGACGCCGAGGATACGATCCGCCGGCAGCGCCTCGTGACGGGTCAGGAAGTCGGCGTCCTCGCGGGTGTAGATATCGTTGGTGACCACGGCGATATCGTAGTGATCACGCAGGGCCCGGCACAGCTGCTTGAGCAACGCCGTCTTGCCGGAGCCCACCGGGCCGCCGACGCCGATACGCAGGCAATGGGTCATATTGTCTCTCCTTTTTACTTTCCTGAATCTTCTGTGTTCCTGAAGCGGTCCCGGTGCTGGCGACGCACTGGCCTCACCACACCAGCGGTCGCCTTCTAGCTTCGAAACAGCCGCGAGTACTGGGTCTCGTGCTGGGCGCTGGCCAGCGCCAGGCCGGGCAGCATCGGCCCGAGTGCGTCGTCGTCGCATTCGAGGGCCGCGTCCGTCGCCGCCACCAGCGACGGGCGCAGGCGCTCGATCAGCCGCTGGGCGGCGGTGTGGCCGAGCGGCAGCGCCTTGCAGGCCACGGCGAGCTGGTTCTCGAGCCAGGCCCAGGCGAAGCCGAGCAGCGCCTGGCGCGGCGTCACGCCCCGGGCCAGCGCCAGCCAGGCGAAGACGCCGACATAGCCCATGCCCTCTAGCCGGTAGGGCTCGTCCGGCGTCAGCCCGAGGCTCGTCACCAGCCGCGTCAAGGCGCTGCCGAGACGTGCCTCCTCGGCGGCGAGCTCGGCGGTCTCGCGGGTGGCGGCGAGCCAGCCGTTCCAGTGCTCGAGCGCCTCGACGTCGTCCTCGGCCCAGGCCGCCATGAAACGCGCCAGGGCCGGCAGCTCGCAGCGTGCCAAGCCGTCGTCGAGCACGCCTTCCAGCCACTCGCCGAGATCGTCCTCGCCGCACACCCAGTCGAGCTCGAAGGCGCTTTCCAGGCCCTGGGACCAGGCGAAGGCGCCGATCGGCAACGCCGGGCTGACCAGCTGCATCAGCCCCAGCAGCGCCAGGTCGTCGCTCGACTCAGTGGGCATGGTCATGACCGTGATGGTGGCCGTGGTGATGGTGATGCCCCCCCTCCCCGGCGCGTGCATAGGCGCCTGGCTCGGGATCGAAGGGCGCTTCGTGGTGCTCGAGCCGCGCGCCCAGGCGCTCGGCCAGCTCCTCCAGCACGTGATCCGGCGGGAAGCGGACCCAGCCCAGACCGGTAGACCCCGCATCGACATCGGCGCCGATGGCGAGCTGCACGTGGCGGTTACCCAGGTGATAGCTCAGCCGCGCCAGCGGCAGGCCCGACTCGAGGCGCGCGGTGACCACCGGTTCCACGGCGGCCTGGACGCGGATCGTCTGGCCGTCTTCGCCGGTCAGCCCGTCGCCGTGGCGCAGCACCGGCCCGCGGTCGAGGAAGATCCCGACCTCGCGTCCGCCGTCGGAGCTGGCCTTGAAGCGCCCGCGGGTGCGGGTCGCGTAGTCGAGGGTCAGGGTATCGACGGCGTCGCTCGCCTCGATCGGCCCCAGGCGTTCGGTCAATGTCAGCATCGTCACTTCCTTAGAACAGGTGATAGCGCTGGGCGAGGGGCAGCTCGGCCAGCGGCTCGCAGGTCAGGAGTTCACCGTCGCAGCGCACCTCGTAGGTCTGCGGGTCGACGCTGAGCTCCGGGCAGGCATCGTTGAGCTTCATGTCGCCCTTGCGCACCTCGCGCACGTTACGGCAGGCCACCAGCTCGCTGTCGAGCCCCAGCCGCTCCTTGATCCCCGCCTCCAGCGCCGCCTGGCTGACGAAGGTCACCCGGGTGGCGCTGGCGGCGCGGCCGAAGGCGCCGAACATCGGCCGGTAATGCACCGGCTGCGGCGTCGGAATCGAAGCGTTGGGATCGCCCATCGGCGCGGCGGCGATCATGCCGCCCTTGAGGATCAGCGCCGGCTTGACGCCGAAGAAGGCCGGGTCCCACAGCACCAGGTCGGCCAGCTTGCCGACCTCCACCGAGCCCACCTCGTGGCCGATGCCGTGGGTGATGGCCGGGTTGATGGTGGTCTTGGCGATATAGCGCTTGGCGCGGAAGTTGTCGGCGCCGAGCGCCTCGTCCTCGGGCAGCAGGCCGCGCTGGATCTTCATCTTGTGGGCGGTCTGCCAGGTGCGGCAGATCACCTCGCCGACCCGCCCCATGGCCTGGGAGTCCGAAGCGATCATCGAGATCACCCCCAGGTCGTGGAGGATGTCCTCGGCGGCGATGGTCTCGCGGCGAATGCGCGAGTCGGCGAAGGCCACGTCCTCGGGGATGTTCGGGTCGAGGTGGTGGCACACCATCAGCATGTCGAGATGCTCGTCGATGGTGTTAACGGTATAAGGCCGGGTCGGGTTGGTCGACGACGGCAGCACGTAGGGCTTGGCGCAGGCGGTCAGGATGTCCGGCGCGTGGCCGCCGCCGGCGCCCTCGGTGTGATAGGTGTGGATGGCGCGTTCCTTGAACGCCCCCAGAGTGTCCTCGACGAAGCCCGACTCGTTGAGGGTGTCGGTATGGATGGCGATCTGCACGTCGTAGCGCTCGGCCACCGACAGGCAGGTGTCGATGGAGGCCGGCGTGGTGCCCCAGTCCTCGTGCAGCTTGAGGCCCATGGCACCGGCCTCGAGCTGGGCCTCCAACGCCTCGGGCAGGCTGACGTTGCCCTTGCCGAGCAGGCCGATGTTCATCGGCAGGGTGTCGATCGCCTGCAGCATCTTGCCCAGGTGCCAGGCGCCGGGGGTGCAGGTGGTGGCGTTCGAGCCGGTGGCGGGGCCGGTGCCGCCGCCGAGCATGGTGGTCACGCCGCTGGCCAGCGCCTCCTCCACCTGCTGCGGGCAGATGAAGTGGATGTGGGCGTCGATGCTGCCGGCGGTGAGGATCTTGCCCTCGCCCGCGATCACCTCGGTGCCGGGGCCGACGACGATCTCCACGTCGGGCTGGGTGTCCGGGTTGCCGGCCTTGCCGATGGCCGCGATGCGCCCGCCCTGGAGGCCCACGTCGGCCTTGACGATGCCCCACCAGTCGAGGATCAGGGCGTTGGTGATCACGGTATCCATGACCGCGTCGTCGACGCGCTGGCTCTGGCCCATGCCGTCGCGGATGACCTTGCCGCCGCCGAACTTCACCTCGTCGCCGTAATGGGTCGCGTCGCGCTCGACCTCGATCCACAGCTCGGTGTCGCCCAGGCGCACTCGGTCGCCCACCGTGGGGCCGTACATGTCCGCATAGGCCTGGCGACTGATCTTGCTGGGGGTGGTGTTGGGCGCGTCCTTGGATGCACTCATGAAGTTTCTCCCTGATCGAGGCTGCCCATGACGTCGCCACGGAAGCCGTAGATGCGCCGATGGCCGACGAACGGAATCAGCGTCACCTCGCGGGACTGGCCGGGCTCGAAGCGGATCGCCGTGCCCGCGGCCACGTCGAGGCGCCGGCCGCGCGCCAGGTCCCGATCGAAGACCAGCGCCGGGTTGGCCTCGGCGAAGTGATAGTGGGAACCGATCTGCACCGGGCGGTCGCCGGTATTGGCCACCTCGAGGGTGATCCGTTCACGCCCCTCACAGAGTGCGATCTCGCCGTCCTGAAGCCGATATTCACCGGGAATCATCGATGCTCCCTCTTCGTTATTGGCGGTTATCCCATTGACGAAAAACTGATCGAGTACAGCCAGTTTTAGACGATGGGGTGATGGATGGTGACCAGCTTGGTCCCGTCGGGGAACGTGGCCTCCACCTGCACCTCGTCGACCATCTCGGCCACGCCCTCCATGACGTCGTCGCGTCCGAGGATCTCGCGGCCCGCGCCCATCAGCTCGGCGACGCTCTTGCCATCGCGGGCGCCTTCCATGATCTCGCAGCTGATCAGCGCCACGGCCTCTGGATAGTTCAGCTTCAGGCCACGGTCACGGCGCCGCTCGGCCAGCAGGCCGGCGGTGAACAGCAGCAGCTTGTCCTTGTCTCTCGGGGTCAGTTCCATCGAGATAGCTCCCAAAGCATGTCGTTTACCTTCAGTGTTCGGACTCTCGCCTGCCAGCTGGAAGAGCGGCGCTCCGCGCCTGGAAGCGTGAAGCCGGAAGAACCCCGATATCTGAAGGCCGGAGACTTCAAGCTTCCCGCTTCGAGCTTCCCGCTCCTCGTCAGGTCAGCCAGATGCGCGGCACGCTGGCCGGCCGCCCCGCCAGCCGCGGGCGCAGCACTTCCCAGGCCCGCTGGCAAAGCGCCCAGGCGACGTTGCGTTCATTGCCCAGGTAGCGCAGCAGCAGCACGCCCTGGCGCACCGTCACCGCCCATTCCCGACTCGCCGGCAGCGCCTCGCGCAGCTCGGCGATCACGTCCGCCTCGTCATCGAGCCCCACCGCCCACAGCGTCGCCTGTACCCTGGCGCCCCCCTGCCCCCAGGCGCCGCGGAAGCGACGATGGGTCGGATCCAGCACCTGGCGTTCGCACCATAGCGGGCGCCCCTCGCGGGTCAGGCGAAAACGCTGCTCGATGGCGCCGGAGACATAGGGCAGCCGGCTTGCCGGCCGGCCCAGGGCCAGCACCTCCCAGCCCAGGCAGCGCGCCCCGCCGGCCAGCTCGATGTCGGTGACCTGGCTGCCCTTCGAGCCGTCGAAGGCAATGGTCTCCTGGGGCAGCCACTCCAGCAGCGCGTCCTCGGCCACGGCGAGCCGGGTGTGCTGATGCCAGCGCACGCCCTGGCTGTCGGCACGGTAGAGCTTGTTGGCCGCCGGCGTGGTGAGCAGCGCCTGGGCCCCGAGCGCGAGCCGGGCCTCGATGGCGAGCTCGTCGCCGCTGACCAGTCCGCCGGGCGGATGCAGCAGATAGACGTGGCAGGCGCCTGGCCGACCCGCTTCGTCGGGGGCCTCCGGATAGAAGGGGCGCTGCACGCGCAACGGGCCCTGATGGCGGGCCTTGAGCATGCGGGTATGGCCATCGTCGCGGGCATCGAAGGCCAGCGACAGCGACGCCGCCCAGCGTCGCTCGCCGTCGAAGCGGTGGCCCGACTCGGCGGGCGACGGTAGGGCACGCGGAATGGCGGTCATCGACGGGTCCTGTCGGTCAGGTGGCTGATGGCAGACCTGCAGCAAGTGACGTACCAAACTGGTGAATTCACCAATAAATCATTTATAATCAATGCCTTATTTTGGATACAAAACGGCATACAGCCACTCTATGCACCATGGCGAGTCGTTTCAGGCCCTGATCGCGCACCGCTATCGAGCAAGAGAGTTTCGCTTGCACTGATATAAAGCAAGACGCCCGCCTCGGCCGGGCCGGGCGGGCGCAAGTCATCGGACGACAGGCGTCAGACCGTCAGGTGGGTCCTGATCAGTTCGTCGTCGAGCTCATCGATCGCCCCCTCGGCCACCGGCCGCCCGCGATCCATGATCGCGAAGCGGTCGGCATACCTGCGGGCGAAGGGCAGCTTCTGCTCGACCAGCAGCACGGTCAGGCCGTCCTCGCGGATCAGCCGGCGGATCACCTCGCCGATCTGGGCAACGATATTGGGCTGGATGCCCTCCCCCGGCTCGTCGAGGATCAGCAGCCTCGGCTCCAGCACCAGGGCACGGCCGATGGCCAGCTGCTGCTGCTGGCCGCCGGAGAGATCGCCGCCGCGCCGGTGGCGCATCTCGGCGAGCACGGGGAACAGCTCGTAGATGCGCTCGGGAATGCGCCTGGTGCCGTCGCCGCGGGCCGCCAGGCCGGTGCGCAGGTTCTCCTCCACGGTCAGCAGCGGGAAGATCTGGCGCCCCTGGGGCACGTAGCCGATGCCGAGCCGCGGGCGATCCTCCACGCGTTTCTTGGTCAACTCCACGTCGTCGGCGTAGCGCAGGCTGCCCGAGGCCACCGCGACCTCGCCCATCACCGCCTTCATCAGGGTGGTCTTGCCCACCCCGTTGCGGCCCATCACGCAGGTGCACTGCCCGGCCGGAATCTCGAGGTCGACGCCCCACAGGGTATGGCTCTCGCCGTAGTACTGATCGAGTGCGCGAATGCTCAGCATCGGGCATCCTCCGTGTTGTCCGACTCGGTGCCGAGATAGACCTCGACCACCTTGGGATCGCTCGACACCTGGTCCATGCTGCCCTCGGCCAGCACGCTGCCCTGATGCAGCACCGTCACGGTGCGTGCGATCGAGCGCACGAAGCCCATGTCGTGCTCGACCACCACCACCGACTGCTTGCCGGCCAGGCCGGTGAGCAGCTCGGCGGTGCGCTCCATTTCCTGTTCGGTCATCCCCGCCACCGGCTCGTCGACCAGCAGCAGCCGCGGCCGCTGCATCAGCAGCATGCCGATCTCCAGCCACTGCTTCTGACCATGGGAGAGGATCCCGGCCGGCCGGTCGCGGTGCGCGCTCAGGCCGATGGTGACCAGCACCTCGTCGATGCGGTCCCGCGCCTCGCCGGAAAGCCGGGCGGTCAGGGTGGGCCAGATGCGCTTGTCGGCGGCCATGGCGAGCTCGAGATTCTCGAACACCGTCAGGGCCTCGAAGACGGTCGGCTTCTGGAACTTGCGGCCGATGCCGAGGCTCGCGATCTGCGGCTCGTTCATGGTCAGCAGATCGTGGCGGCTGCCGAACCACACCGAGCCGTGATCGGGCCGGGTCTTGCCGGTGATGATGTCCATCATGGTGGTCTTGCCGGCGCCGTTGGGGCCGATGATGCAGCGCAGCTCGCCGTCGTCGATGGTCAGGTTCAGGTCATTGATGGCGCGGAAGCCGTCGAAGCTGACGCTGACGTCCTCCAGATACAGGATGGGGCCGTGGCGCACGTCCACCGGCGAGCGCACCGGCGCCATGAAATCGAAGACGCGATCACGGCTGGCCATCTCCTTGAGCAGGTTCATGAGCTCGCTCCTTGCGTGGGTGTCTCGGAGGCGACGTCGTCACGGCGGCGGCGCAGCGACGCCAGCAGGCCGGCCATGCCCTTCGGCAGCAGCACCGTGACCACCACGAAGAGCCCGCCGAGAGCGAACAGCCAGGCCTCCGGCATCACCCCGGTGAACACCGTCTTGGCGTAGTTGACCAGAAGCGCCCCGATCACCGCGCCGTAGAGGGTACCGCGGCCGCCGAGCGCCACCCACAGCACCACCTCGATGGAGAAGATGGGCGAGAACTCGCCGGGGTTGATGATGCCGACCTGGGGCACGTAGAGGGCGCCGGCCACGCCGGCGAGCATCGCCGAGACCACGAACACGAACAGCTGCACGCGCTCGACGCGATAGCCGAGAAAGCGCGTGCGCGCCTCGGCGTCGCGGCAGGCCACGCTGACGCGGCCCAGCTTGCTGGCGACGATGGCCCGGCACAGCACATAGCCCAGCGCCAGCGCCAGCCCAGAGGCCAGGAACAGCCCCAGTCGCGTGGCGTCGCTGCGCAGGTCGAAGCCGAGCAGCTCCTTGAAGTCGGTCAGGCCGTTGTTGCCGCCGAAGCCCATCTCGTTGCGGAAAAAGGCCAGCATCAGGGCGAAGGTCAGGGCCTGGGTGATGATCGACAGATAGACCCCGGTGACCCGGGAGCGGAACGCCAGGAAGCCGAACACCAGTGCCAGCAGCCCCGGCGCCAGCAGCACCATCAAAAAGGCGAACCCCGCCATGTCGAA
Organism: Halomonas sp. HG01; assembly: GCF_000968715.2. NCBI lineage: Bacteria > Pseudomonadati > Pseudomonadota > Gammaproteobacteria > Oceanospirillales > Halomonadaceae > Halomonas > Halomonas sp. HG01. Next base: position 1,877,167 of record NZ_CP022134.1, read on the forward strand.
GCCTTGCCAGTACCAGGGCAGGCTGTCCCAGTCGAGAAACACCATGAAATCCGGCAACACCGGGTCGCCATAGACGCCCCGGTCGCCGATCTGGCGCATCAGGTACATGCCCATGGCGTACCCGCCCAGGGCGAAGAAGGCGCCGTGGCCGAGGCTCAGGATGCCGAGATAGCCCCACACCAGGTCCAGCGCCACCGCCAGCAGCGCGAAGCTCAGGTACTTGCCGAGCAGGGTCACGGTATAGGTCGAGACGTGCATCGGATGCCCCGCCGGCACGATCAGGTTGAGCAGCGTGACGACCGCCAGTGCGGCCAGCAGCACGCCGAGAAAGAGTTGCGTCGACCGCTCGCGCAGCGGCCGCGACAGCCAGGATCTCGAAGCCAGCATGGATCAGCCCTCCGCCGCACGGCCCTTCTGCGGAAAGAGTCCGCGGGGGCGTTTCTGAATGAACAGGATGATGAACACGAGCACCAGGATCTTGGCCAGCACGGCGCCGGCCCAGGGCTCGAGCACCTGGTTGATGACACCAAGCGACAGCCCGGCCACCAGGGTGCCCCACAGGTTCCCCACGCCGCCGAACACCACCACCATGAACGAATCGATGATGTAGTTCTGGCCGAGGTTGGGCCCGACGTTGGTGAGCTGGGACAGCGCCACGCCGGCCAGGCCCGCCACGCCGGAGCCCAGGGCGAAGGTCAGGATGTCGACCCGGGTCGCGCGGATGCCCATCGAGCGCGCCATGGCACGGTTCTGGGTCACGGCGCGCACCTCAAGGCCAAGCCGGGTGCGGCGCATCACCAGCATCAGCCCGGCGAACACCAGCAGCGCGAAGCCCAGCACGAACAGGCGGTTGAGGGTCAGCGACAGGCCCTCGTTGATCATCAGCGAGCCGCTCATCCACTCCGGCGAGACCACCGTGCGGTTGAGCGGCGAGATCAGGGTGCGCACCAGCTGCTGGAGGATCAGACTGACGCCGAAGGTGGCCAGCAGGGTCTCCAGCGGCCGGCCCTTGAGGAACTGGATGACACTGCGCTCGATGACGATGCCGGCCAGCGCCGCGACCAGGAAGCCCGCGGGAATCGACAGCAGCAGCGCCAGTCCCGGCTGGCCCGGCAGCAGCTGCTGCATGCCCCAGGTGGTGTAGGCGCCGAGCATGATCAGCTCGCCGTGGGCCATGTTGATCACGCCCATCACGCCGAAGGTGATGGCCAGGCCGATCGCCGCCAGCACCAGCACCGAGCCGAGCGACAGGCCGAAATACAGCGTCTGGATGCCGTCGTTCAGCTTCTGCTTCTGCTCGATGCCGGCCAGGGCCTCGGTGGCGGCCTCGGACAGCGCCGTGTCATCGCTGCGAGCGGCGGCGCTGAGCGCCGAGCGCACGGAGGCATTGAGACTGCCGGACAGCGCCTCCACCGCCTCGACGTCGCCCTGCTCCAGGCGCTGGATGGCGATGGCCTGGGTCAGCAGCCGGCGCACCTCGTCGTCGAATTCGCCCTCCATCAGGGCGTTAAGCGGCTCGACCATCGCGGGCTCGACCCGGCCCAGCAGGTTCCGGGCCGCCTCGCGGCGCGCCGAGACCGCCGGAGCCCGCAGGTCGAGCAGCGCCAGGGTGTTCTGCAGCTGGCCGCGCAGCGCATTGTTGATGCCGATGCGATCCAGATCGCGACGCGACATCTCGCCGAGTTCCTCGTCGGTGATCGCATCGCGCACCGGCCAGTGGCGGCCGCGATTGGCGAGCACCACCACGAAGCGGCCGGCGTCTTGCTGGCGCTGCAGCTTGCCGTCGAGCAGCGCCTCGAGCCAGGCGCGGCTCTGCGGATGGCCGCTGTCGGCGATGGCCGTCACGGCCTCGCCCTTGGCGGCGTAGGAATCGGTGTCGAGGGCCTCGAGCAGTGCCCGGCCGTCGTCGGCCGCGGCCAGGCCGGTCGGCGCGGCGAGCGAGACGACGATCAGGCACAGCAGCCCCTGCACGAGGGAGCGAATCGTCCTCATGACCATGTCCTGTCAGTGGGAGAAAGGAAGGCCCGGGCCGCGACGCGGCCCGGGGAGCGGCTGCTTATTCGGCCGAAGCCACCTCGGTGTCGGCACCGCCGCCGCAGCGTCCCTCGACGACGTTGTAGTTGCCGCAGCGCATCGGCGCGCGCCAGTCGCTGATCAGGTCCCGCGAGCCCGGCAGGTAGTCGGACCAGGCATCGCCGGCCACGGTGGAGGGCGTCTCCCAGACGATGGAGAACTGGCCGTTGTCCTGGATCTCGCCGATCAGCACCGGCTTGGTGATGTGGTGATTGGGCATCATGGTGGCATAGCCACCGGTCAGGTTGGGCACGGACACGCCGATGATGGCGTCCTTGACCGCGTCGACCTCGGTGGTGCCGGCCTTGCGCACGGCCTCGCTCCACATGTTGAAGCCGATGTAGTGGGCCTCCATGGGGTCGTTGGTGACCGCCATCTCGTCGCCGTTGTAGTCGATCCAGCTGTCGATGAAGTCGTAGTTGGTGTCGGTATCGACGCTCATGAAGTAGTTCCAGGCCGCCAGGTGGCCGACCAGCGGCGCGGTGTCGATGCCGGAGAGCTCCTGCTCGCCCACCGAGAAGGCCACCACCGGGATGTCCGCGGCATCGATGCCCTGGTTGCCGAGCTCACGGTAGAACGGCACGTTGGCGTCGCCGTTGATGGTCGAGACCACCGCGGTCTTCTTGCCCTGGCTGCCGAAGTCCTTGATGTCGGAGACGATGTTCTGCCAGTCGGAATGCCCGAAGGGGGTGTAGTTGACCATGATGTCGTCGTCGGCGACGCCATGATCCTTGAGATAGGCCTCGAGAATCTTGTTGGTGGTGCGCGGATAGACATAGTCGGTGCCGGCCAGCACCCAGCGCTCCACGCCGACGTCGTTCATCAGGTAATCGACCGCCGGGATCGCCTGCTGGTTGGGCGCGGCCCCGGTGTAGAAGACGTTCTCGGAGGACTCTTCACCCTCGTACTGGACCGGGTAGAACAGCAGGCCGTCGAGCTCCTCGACCACCGGCAGCACCGACTTCCGCGACACCGATGTCCAGTTGCCGAAGATCACGTCGACCTCGTCCTGGGCCAGCAGCTGGCGCGCCTTCTCGGCGAACAGCGGCCAGTCGGAGGCCGGGTCGACCACCACCGGCTCGAGCTCGCGGCCGAGCAGGCCGCCCTGCTCGTTCTGCTGCTCGATTAGCATCAGCATGGTGTCCTTGAGGGTCGACTCGCTGATGGCCATGGTGCCGGAGAGCGAGTGCAGGATGCCGACCTTGATGGGATCTTCCTGCGCCAGGGCCGGTGCCGAGACGGCCAGGCTCAGCAGGCTGGCGACGAACAGGCGCTTGGGCACGGTGGGCGAATGGGAACTCATGGTGATCTCCTTGTCGATCCAGACGTTGCATTGGCGTTGTTATGGAGGGCGCTGACACACCACGGTGCACCATGCCCTACCCCCACTCTGCAAGAGCTACGCCACATTCTGGATCAACCGGGATAAACATTATTTTTCAATAACTTAAAGAATCCCCTTGAGCGCCCAACTCCGCCGAAAGTGCCCTTCTGGTGCAAGGGGTGCGCCGCTTACGCGCCACTTTGGTGCCGCATCAGTCCCCGGCCGGCTCGAACCGGGCATGCACGCGATCGCGCCCCGCCTGCTTGGCCGCATAGAGCGCCTGGTCGGCGCGCTTGATGGCCGGCGTCAGCGAGTCCTCGGCCGGATCGATCCGCGCCACGCCCAGCGAGGCAGAATAGGACAGCCACGATGCCCCGGACGAGGCGTCGTCGATCCTCGTCGAGGTCCCCACCGGCGTCGCCGCCACCGCCTGCCTCAGCCGCTCGGCCACGGCCATGGCCTGATCGGCATCGGTATCGCAGAGCAGCGCGACGAACTCCTCGCCGCCCATGCGGCACAGCACGTCGCCCTCTCGCAGCTGCTCGCGCACTGTCTCGGCGAAGGCCTGGAGCACCCGATCGCCCACGTCGTGACCGTGAACGTCGTTGATGCGCTTGAAATGATCCAGGTCGATGGCCACCAGGCTCAGCGGCATGCCGCGGCGGCGCGCCCTTGCCATCTCCAGGGCGGCCTGCTCCATCAGATAGCGGCGATTGCCCAGGCCGGTCAGGGGATCGGTCATGGCCTGCTGCTCCAGGCGAGCCTCCAGGTCCTTGCGCTCGCGAAGATCGAAGACCGTGGCCCGGGTGTACTGGAAGCCCTCCGCGGTGACCTGGGCAGTCGCCTGGATCGCTACCGGCAGCGTCGTGCCGTCGGCACGCAACAGCTCGCACTCGGCGCTGCCTTCGCCCTCTTCGCCCAGCACGCGGCGAAAGGCCGCCTGGAAGGCGCTCCGGGTCTCCGGGCTGACGAAATCGCGATACAGACGACGACCGATGACCTCGTCGGCCCGCAGCCCCAACCAGCCGAGCTCGGTGCGGTTGATCCTGACGATGCGGCCATCGGCGTCCAGGGAGTGATAGCCGCAGGGCGCGTGCTCGTAGAGATCCTGCACCTCGTCGGCGTACTGACGGGCCTCCCCGGCCAGGCGCTGCGCTTCGCGGGAAAAGGCCATGGCCTGGCGACGCAGTTGATGCTGACGCTGCAGGCTGAGCACCCACAGCACGCCCACGGCCACCGCCAGCAGATAGGTCAGCACGATCACCAGCAGCTGCCACGGATTGCCCAGCAGCAGCGCCGAAAGCGTCGGCCGGGGCACCAGGATGCCGAGTCTCCAGGGCTGGGTGTCCGGCGAGGTCATGATCATGCCCGCCTGGCTGCGATAGTGGTGGGTGCGGATATCATGGGTGCGGAAGCGCAGCAGATCCTCGTCGAGCGGCATCTCGCCCTGGCTGCGCGTCTCGAGGTCCTGCCAGAAGGCGGGATAGCGCTCCTCCAGCAGTCCTCCGAACTGGATGCCGTCTTCCACGTCGGGCAGCAGCCAGCGGCCGCGGGCATCGGCCATGACCGCCCGCACTCCCGCTTCTTCGCCGACGACATGAGGCAGCCGTGCCGTGAGATAGTGCCAGTCCAGGGTGAACAGCAGCACGCCGAGACGGTGGCCGTCGGCGCCGAACACCGGCGTGGCGATGTCGATCACCGCCGTGGTGCCCGCCTCGGCGCCAGCACGGCTGAGCCCGACCCGCGGTGGCGATACGTAGAGATTCCGCGCCGGCTGTCGCATGGCCTCGCGAAAGTAGTCGGCATGGGCGTGGTCGACGCCGGTCGGATGGGGCAACGGGCGAGTGCCGGCCGACATCAGCTCCTCGCCCTCGACACCGATCAGGACGAGGCGACTGTAGCGACCGAAATGGGTCGTCAGGGTATCGAGCAGCGCCGACAGCTGTGCCAGGTTCGTCTGGGTGGAGATCTGGCGATAGATCGCCACGCCGTCATGGACATCGCGCAGGTGGCGTCGCAGCAACGGCAGCTCGGCTACGGCCAGCACCTGGTTGAAACTCTCGTTCATGTCGTGAAGCAGGGTCTCGTACTCGGCGTCGAGCCGCGTGGCCGCGGCATCCCGAGCGCCGTCGAGACGCGTCTGGAGCTGGGCGACGAAGATCGGCGCCAGCGCCGCCGTGACGAGCAGAAGGGGCACGACCGTGGCGATGACCAGGCGCGCCCCGAGCGAGGTCGGTAGCATCATGTCAAAGGAATCGGCGAGTCGACGGCCAGATGATCGGGCAGATTTCCTAACGCGGTGAGCGGCATCGGGCGGGCGAAGTAAAAGCCCTGGAGCAGATCGCAGCGGCGGCGCAGCATGTCCTGCCACTGTACTGCAGTCTCGATGCCCTCGGCGACCACCACCATGTCCATGTGGTGCGCCATGGTGATCACGCCCTGCACGATGGCCGCACTGCGGCGTTCGGTGGGCGTCCTGGCGATGAAGCTGCGATCGAGCTTCACCTTGTGCGTCGGCAGGTCACAGAGGTAGCTGAGGCTGGAGAAACCGGTACCGAAGTCGTCGATGGCCACCCGTACGCCGATGGCCTTGAGACGATTCATCACATCGACCACCTGAGAGGCACCGTCAAGGAAGACGCTCTCGGTGACCTCCAGCTCCAGCTGCCCGGGAGGCAACCCGGTCTCGTCCAGCACTCGGCAGACCTCATCGAAGAAGCCGTCGCGGTGGAACTGTAGCGACGAGATGTTCACGGCCAGCGACAGCGGGCGTTCGCGACCGGCATTGAACCCCGCCAGTTCGCGGCAGGCACGGCGCAGCACCCAGCGGCCCAGCGGGATGATCTGGCCGGTCTGCTCGGCCAACGGGATGAAGTCGCCTGGCGAGACCATGCCGCGCTCGGGATGACGCCAACGCACCAGGGCCTCGACCCCGCAGATGCGCCCGCTGGGGGCCTCTACCAGCGGCTGATAGTGCAGTTCGAACTGCTCGTCCTGCAGGGCGGCGTGCAGGTCATGGCGCAGCAGCACGCTGTCCCGGGAGCCCGCCACCTCGCGGCCGCGATACCACTGCCAGGTATTGCGACCCTGGCGCTTGGCCCGCTCCAGCGCCGAATCCGCGTGCTGCAGCAGCTCATGGGGCTGCGAGGCGCCGCCCTCGTTGTCGGCGATACCGATGCTGGCACTGACATGAAGACGCTGCCCGTCGGCTTCGATGGGCAGCGCCAACGTCTCGAGGGTGCGCTCGGCCAGCTCGGCGACCGAGTCTCCACCGTCGAGCCCGGTCAACATCACCCCGAACTCGTCGCCCATCAGGCGGGCCACGACCTGCCCTTCGCCCACCAGCCGCCTGAGGCGCTGGGCCACGCGCATCAGCACCTGGTTGCCCAAGGGGCGCCCCAGCCCCTCGTTGATGCTCTTGAAGCCGTCCATGTTGAGGATCATCACCGCCAGAAACGCGGGTTGACTCAGGGCCTCACCCAGGCGATCGACGAAGTCGCCGTGGTTGGGCAGGCCGGTCGTCAGGTCATGGGTGGCCTGATAGGCGATCAGCGCCTCCTGCTCCTTTTCCAGGGTGACATCCCGCAGGCTGCCGATGAAATGCGTGCAGTCGCCGCCGGCATCGAAGACCGGGCTGATGATCAGGTGGTTCCAGAACGTCGAGCCGTCCTTGCGGTAGTGACGCAGCGTGACCTCGATACCGCGACGCTGGCGTATCGCCATGTGCATGGCCTCGACGGCCTCCGTTTCGGTCTCGGGCCCCTGAAGCAGCTCCCAGCTGCGGCCCATCACCTCATTCTGCGCATAGCCGGTCATGGCCTCGAAGGCCGGATTGCTGAACACGATGGGCGTATCGAAGCGTGCCTCGATCATCAGCATACCGGCCGGGCTGGCATCGATGCCGCGCTTGAGCAGGCGCAGCTCGTCGGTCTGTCGCCGCTCTTGGGTGACGTCACGGCAGACGCCATAGACGCTGACGATCTCGCCATCGATGATCACCGGGAACTTGCTTACCTCCAGTCGGCAGGAACGCCCCGACGCGTGGACGATGCGAATCTCGTAGGTCAGCGTCTCGCCGGCCCGGGCCCGGTCGAAGTTGGCCTGGGCCGAGGCCCGCCAGGCAGGCTCGACGAAACGACAGAAATGCATCCCCAGCATCGCCTCCGGCGAGTGGCCGGTGATGCGCTCGACGGCGGGATTGACGCGCTGGAAACGTCCCTCCAGATCGAAGGCGTAAGCCCCGTGCGGATGGTTGTCGAACAGCGCGTGATGCCAGCGGGACAGCGCCTTGTGTTCCCGACCATCGCGGTCACGTATCAGGGCCAGCGAGATCAGCGCGGCCGCCTGGCGCAGGCGCCGCTCGGCGACCTGGGTGGGCTCCCTGGGCGTGGGGAAATAGGCGTCGAGCACCCCCAGCAGCGTATCGTCGGGGCTGACCACCGGCATCGACCAGCAGGCCCGCACGCCCTCGTCCAGGGCCGCCGCGCGCAGACGCACCCAGCGCGGGTCGAGGGCGATGTCATCCGAGACGATGAAGCGCCCCTCACGGGCCGCAGCAGCGAAAGACGCCGCCTCGGCATTCAACGGCACCGACCAGCAGCGACGCGCGTACGCGTCGGACAGCCCCTCGCCGACCTCGAGGCCGAGGGTGTCCGACGACGGCTCGTGACGCATGAAGGCCGCAGTGGCGCCGGGCAGCACCAGCTCCACCCAACGGGCGATGGCCGACAGAGTGTCGTGCAGCGGCTGCTGCCGAGCGATCCGCTCGTGGATGTCCTGCTGCGCCTCCAGCCACGGAAGCTCTCGTTTCATCGGCACGGTCCCTGGTACGTTGCTGGCTCGGCCTGGCGGCACTGTAAGCAAGAAGGATCACGCCTGGCCCCTGCCGGACATCGTCGACATCGACGGGACTGACGATGCCCTCTCCGGGCACGTCAGCCGCAAAGGCATCCTGCTCGACAGAGCATATAGCATCTGCCTGCTGCCGACATGGCGCGTCCGACCCCGTGACCCTTCTATCGGCAAGGGATCGACGGTCTTGATCGGCGTGTCGCGACGGGTGTGGACACGGGTCGCAGCCGGCATCGGCCCTGGCCATTCGCACCGCCGTGCCTTCCCGCCCGATACGCAACGGGGGCGCCGGCCGGCTGCCGACGCCCCCGTCAGGTGGCGGACGCGTTCAGGCTAACGCCATCAGTCGCCCTCCGGGCCTCCGGTGCCGGTGGCCGCTTTCATGCGACGGCGCAGCAGCGGGCCGACGATGTAGGGCAGGATCAGGCCGAGGCCGGCGAACACCCACAGGCCGATGGCCAGGCCGCTGTCCCACAGGATGGTCCAGTCGCCGTCGGCGATGTCCATGGCGTGACGCAGGTTCTTCTCCATCTCCGGCCCCAGCAGCAGGCCGAGGATGATCGGCACCAGCGGGATCTCCAGCTTGCGGAAGACATAGCCGGCCACGCCGAAGGCCACCATGAAGTAGAGGTCGAAGGCGCTGTTGCTGATCGAGTAGATGCCCACGAACGCCACCATGGTGACAACCGGCAGCAGGTACTTCGGCGGCACCGACAGCAGCCGGACGAAGATGCCCACCAGCGGAATGTTCAGCACCAGCAGCAGGAAGTTGCCGATCAACAGCGCCGCGATCACACCCCAGACGATATCGGCGTTCTGGGTGAACATCAGCGGTCCCGGGGTGATGTTCAGCGAGATCAGCAGCGCCAGCAGCACCGCGGTGGTGCCGCTGCCCGGCACGCCGAGGGTCAGCATAGGCACCAGGGCACCGCTGGAGGCGCCGTTGTTGCCGGCCTCGGGGCCGGCCACGCCGCGCGGGTCGCCCTCACCGAAGTAGCCCTTGCTGCCGACCACCTTCTTCTCGAGGGTGTAGCCGATGAAGCTGCCCAGGGAAGCCCCCGCACCGGGAAGCACACCGGCGATGAAGCCGAGGATCCCGCCGCGAATGCTCGACGGCATGATGCCGCGGATGTCGGCCCACTTCAGCGACAGCTTGTTGACGGTCATCTTTTCCTTGCCGCCGCCGGCCTTGTCCTCGATGAAGAACAGCAGCTCGGAGATGGCAAACAGGCCGACGATGGCGATGATGAAGTCGACGCCCTCGTAGAGCTCCAGCACGCCGAAGGTGTAGCGCTGCACGCCGGTGCTGTCGATGCCCATGGTGGAGATCATCAGGCCCAGGCAGGCCGCTACCACGGTCTTCATCGGGTTCTTGCCGGTAATGCCGCCCAGGGTGGCGAAGGCCAGCAGGAACAGCGCGAAATACTCGGCCGGGCCGAAGGTCAGGGCAAACCTGGCCAGCAGCGGCGCCAGCAGGATCAGGCCCACGGTGGCGATCAGGCTGCCCATGAAGGAGGCCACGGCGGAGATCGCCAGCGCCTCGGCAGCCTTGCCCTTCCTGGCCATCGGATAGCCGTCAAGGCAGGTCATCATCGCCGGCTCGTCGCCGGGAATGTTGAGCAGAATCGAGGAGATGCGCCCGCCGTACATGGCCCCGGCATAGACCGAGGTGAGCATGATCAGCGCGGTTTCCGGCGCCAGGCCCAGGGAGAAGGCCAGCGGAATCAGGATCGCCACGCCATTGGCCGGCCCGAGGCCCGGCAGCGCCCCGATCAGGGTGCCGAGGAAGGCCCCCAGCAGGGCGAACATCAGGTTATGCGGCGCCAGGGCGACGCCGAAGCCGTCGATCAGATAACCCAGCGTTTCCATCAGCTCACCTCCAGGAGGGACAGCGGCCCCAGCGGCAGCGCCAGATCGAGGGCAAAGTTGAACACCAGGAACACCACCACCCCGGCCACGCCGCCGGTGACGTAGGCCCGGACCGGAGAGGCGCCCATGCGCCAGCACAGCGTGCCCACGGCCAGCAGGGTACTGAGGATGAAGCCAAGCGGCTGCAGCAGCGCGGTGTAGGCGATCAGCACCACCACCGCGATCACCAGCTCGATGCCGGTGCGGCTCCACGGCCAGGCGTTATCCGGGTCGGGGCGCACGATCAGATAGAGGCTGGACAGCGCCAGCACCGCGGACAGCAGCAGCGGGAAGGTCTCGGGGCCGACGCCCTCGGCCCCGCCGAACGGCTCGGGAAACTGGCTGGCGCCCCAGCCGTACGCGACGGCCAGGGCGATCAACAGGACCCCGAAGATGCGGTCGTTGAAGGTCATTACTGGATCAGCCCGATATCTTTGGAGAGTTGATTGATGTCGGCGATCTGGTCGGTCACGAACTGCTCGAACTCACCGGCGCTCATGTGGAACGGCATCAGGCCATTGCTGGTCATGACATCCTTCCACTCCTGGCTCTCGTAGATGGTGTCCATGGCATCCATCCAGTACTGCTTGGCCTCGTCGGAGACGTCGGCCGGCATGTAGAAGCCGCGCCAGTTCGGGCCGATGGCGTCGATGCCCTGCTCGCGGGCGGTGGGGATGTCGCTGTACTCGCCCGGCAGGCGCTCCTCGGCGAGCACGGCCAGCACTCGCAGGTCACCGGACTCCATGAAGCCCTGAGCCTCGGTGATGTCGCCGGTGAAGGCGTCGACGTGGCCACCGACCACCTGGGTCATGGCTTCACCACCGTTGTTGTACGACAGGTAGGGAATGCGCGGCAGGTTCTCGACGCCGGCTTCCTGGGCGGCGATCAGCACCTTGAGGTGGTCCCAGCCGCCCTTGGCGCTGCCGCCGGCGAACTTGACGCTGCGCGGGTTTTCCTTGAGCGCCTCCATCAGCTCGGGCAGATCGTCGTACTCGGAATCATCAGCCACGGCGATCACGCCATAGTCGGCGCCCAGCGCGCCCACCCAGTTGACCATGTCGGCGGTCATGCCCGGGAACTGCCCCTGGGCCAGGCGGGTAGTGGTGGCGGTGGAGGCGGCCACCAGCAGCTGCTCGTCGCCGGCACGCTTGCTGACGGTATGGGCGTAGGCCACACCGCCGCCGGCGCCGGCCATATTGATGGTCTGCACGTTGGCCGGCACCAGGTCCAGCTGCTCCATGACGTTGCCGACGCTGCGGCAGGTGAAGTCCCAGCCGCCCCCCGGATCGGCGGGGGCGATGCACTCGACCTTGCCCTGGGGTTCGAAGGCCATGGCGGAACCGGCGCTGACGGTGAAGGCGGCGACGGCGACGAACTTGAGCGGCGTTCTCACGGACATTGTTGTTGTCCCCTCTATGATTTTCGTTGGCGGATCGGGTCGGGCTTGCCGGGCGCTGACACCTGCCTTACAATTCTGTAAGGCAGAACAACGTTCCCTTGAGCGGAAAATTAGGCCGCCCACGCCATGGGGGTCAATGCCGTGGCGTCGAATTGCGACCAAAGTTGCAGGGCGCCGAATGTCCGTCACCGAGATACCGAAAGGAGCCGAGATGGCCCAGGACCGCGTCGAGGCCGTGGAGCGCGCGCTGACCGTGCTCGAGGTCTTCGATTCTTCCCAGGAGGCGTTCGCCCTGGCCGAACTGGCCGAGGCCACCGGCTTCTACAAGAGCACCCTGCTGCGCCTGCTCGGATCGCTGGCCCGCTTCGACTACGTGCAGCGCGGCGAGGACGGCCGCTGGCGACTCGGCGGCAGCCCCATGCGCCTGGCCCGCCGCCACGCGCCTTCGCAGCAGCTGGCCGTGCGCGTCCAGCCCTGGCTCGATCGCCTGGCCGCCGAGACCGGTGAAACCGCGGCCCTGCTGGCGCTGCATCCCGGCGAGGTGGAGTGCCGGCTGGCCGCCCTGCCCGCCACGCCGCTGCGCCACGATCTGCGCCCCGGCAGCCGCTGGCCGACCGAACGGGATACGGATCCGCGCCCCGCCCTGCCCGGCGGCACCATGACCTGCCTGGCGCTGGCCGACGCGCCCGGGGAGCCGCCGCTGTGGCTGTCGCTGTCCGGGCCCGCCGGCCGCCTGGCCCCGGAGACCGCCCACGAGGCCCTGACACGGGCCCGCGACGCGCTGGCCAGGCGCCTGGCCGGCGACAGGGAGAAAAACACATGATGCTGCTGGTGGAAGACGACCGGCTGCTGGCGGAGACACTGGTGGACGCCCTGTCGCTGGAGGGTCATGGCATCGAACACCTGGCCGACGGCGAGGCCGCCCGGCAACGCCTGGACGGCGCCGACCACGGCCTGTTGCTGGTGCTGCTGGACCTCAACCTGCCCGGCTGCGGCGGGCTCGAGGTGCTCGAGACCCTGCGCCGACACGACGCCGACACCCCGGTGCTGATCCTCACCGCCCGGGGCGCGGTGGAAGACCGGGTACGCGGCCTCGATCTCGGCGCCGACGACTACCTGGCCAAGCCCTTCGCCCTGGACGAACTCGAGGCCCGGGTGCGTGCCCTGCTCCGCCGCCGCGAACGCGGCCAGACACTCCAGGTCGGGCCGCTGGCCTTCGACGCCCCGGCCCAGCGCTTCGCCCTAGACGGCGAGACGCTGTCGCTGCCGCCGCGCGAGCAGCGCCTGCTGGCCTGCCTGATGCGCCACGCCGGCGAGCCCGTCGACAAGGCCCGGCTCGCCGAGGAAGCCTTCCAGGGCGAGACCATGGGCGACAACGCCATCGAGGTCTACGTGCACCGCCTGCGCAAGCGCCTGGCCGGCAGCGCCGTCGCCTTGCGCACCGTGCGCGGCCTGGGGTACCTGCTGGAGGCGGTGTGACGCGGCGCGACAGCCTGTATCGCCGGCTGCTGACCTGGCTGCTGCTGCCGCTGATGGCACTGGGCGCGCTGATGGTGCTGCAGGCCTGGATCGAGGCGCGTCAGACCGCCGATCGCGCCTTCGATCGACTGCTCGAGGCCGCCACCCTGGCCATCGCCGAGCAGGTCCAGTGGCAGGACGAGCGGCTGTGGCTCGACCTGCCTCCCGCGGCACTCGAGATGCTCGCAACCGATGCCGAGGAGCGCGTCTTCTACGCCCTCTACAACGCCGAGGGACGCTTCGTCACCGGCAACGCCGACCTCCCCGGCCCGCCCCGCCGCGACGATGAGAAGGCCGGCACGCTGCACTTCCGCGACCTGGTCTGGCACGACCTCGAACTGCGCCAGGGCGTGCGACGCGCCCGCCTGGAGGACTGGCAGACCCGCGAGCGTTTCGAGGTACGCGTCGCTCACACCCGAGAGGGCCGCGAACGCCTCGCGGCTGAGCTGCTGCGCACCAACCTGGCCTACATCCTGGGCATGGCGGGGCTCGCTGCGGCGGTCGTGGTGCTGGCCATCCGCGGCGCCCTGACCCCGCTGAGCCGCCTGCGCCACGCCATACGCGCCCGCGACCCGCGCACCCTGACGCCCCTGGCACTGCCGCTGCCGCGCGAACTGGCCGAACTTCGCGAGACGCTCAACGAACTGCTGGCGCGGATGCGCCGGGTGAAAGCCAACCAGGAGCGCTTCATCGGCGACGCCTCGCACCAGCTGCGCACGCCCCTCGCCGGCCTCTCGGCCCGCGCCGAGCTGGCCCTGCGCCAGGACGACCCGCAGCGCTGGCGAGAGGCGCTCGAGGCCATGCAGGCGACCAGCGCCCGCACCTCGCACCTGGCCGTCCAGCTGCTGTCGCTGACCCGCCTCGACAACCCCGAGTACCATCCCGAGCTGGCACCGGTGGCCCTCGACGACCTGGCCCGGCACGCCGTGCGACGCCACTGGAGCGCCTGTCATCGCGACGGCATCGACCTGGGCCTGGAAGCCTCGGAGAGCTCGGCGACGGTCGCCGGGCTCGACTGGCAGCTCGAGGAAGCGCTGGCCAATCTGATCGACAACGCGCGCCGCTACGGGGCGACGCACATCACCGTGCGGGTCACCGCCGCGCCGCCCGTCCTCGAGGTCGAGGACGACGGCCCCGGCATCCCCGCCGATCAGCGCCTGCTGATGCTGCGTCCCTTCCATCGCGGCAGCGACGAGCCCGACGGCTCCGGGCTGGGGCTTGCCATCGTCGACGGCATCGCGCGCACCCACGGCGCCCGACTGCGGCTCGATGACGGGCTGAACGGCCAGGGGCTGCGGGTCGGCCTGCACTTTCCGGAGGAGACCACCTGATGCGCCATCGCTGGCTCGTGCTGATAGGACTGTGGTCGCTGCTGTGCCTGGCCCCGCTCGCCGTCGCCGACGAGCGCCTGCACTACCCCGCCACGCCGACGAACGATGGCACCTCGGGCGAGCTGGTGGTCCACGGTGCCCTGGACCTGGTCTACGCCCGCACGCTGTTCGAGGCCTTCCATGCCCGCCATCCGGACATCGCGCTGACCTATCGCAACCTCGACACCCTGAGCCTGCATCAGCGCTTCCTAGCGCATCCCGACGAGGTCGACGTATTGATGTCCTCGGCCATGCCCTGGCAGTACCGGCTGGCCAACGACGGCCATGCCCGCTCGCTGGCCTCGCCGGAGGCCGAGGCCTGGCCTGCCTGGGCGCGCTGGCGGCACGAGCTGTTCGCCTTCACCTTCGAACCGATCGTGATGGTGGTGCGCCGCGAGCTCATCGAGCGCTTCGGCCGCCCGGACAGCCACGCCGAGCTGCTCGCCCTGCTCGAGCGTCATCCCGACGCCATGCGCGGACGCGTGGTCACCTACGACCCGGAGCACAGCGGCGCCGGCTACGCCTATGCCATTCAGGAATCGCGGCTCACGCCGCGCTACTGGGATCTGGTGGCCGCCTTCGGTGCCACGCAGACGGCGCTGGCGACCACCACCGGCGATATGCTCGAGGGCCTCGACGAGGGCCGCTACTGGCTCGGCTACAACCTGCTGGGCAGCTACGCCCAGGCGGTGGCCGATGCCCATCCGGCGCTGGAGGTGGTGGTGCCCGACGACTATGCGCTGGTCACCCAGCGCCTGGCACTGATCTCTCACCAGTCGCCGCATCCGGACAATGCGCGCCGTTTCATGAATTTCCTGCTCGGCGAGTCGGGCCAGCGAGTGATCGCCGAGGCGACGCCTCTCGGCGCCATGCACCCGGCCCTGAACGGACCGGGCACGGTCACGGCCCTTCAGGCGACACACGGCGAGGCGCTGCGCCCGGTATCGCTGGGGCCGGAGCTGCTGGCGACGCTGGACGACCTCAAGCGCCAGGCGCTGCTGGAACGCTGGAAACGGGAGTTCACGCGCGCGAACGCCACACCGCCCTAGCGGGTGGCACGGCGTCGGGCGCAGAGGAGAAGGCGCAGGTGGAAGGGCTCAGTCGGCCAGACTGAGCTGGACCCGGGCCGTTCCGCGATGGAGCATGCCGAGCGCGCGAGCGGCGCTCTTGGAGAGGTCGATCACCCGGCCGGAAACGAAGGGGCCTCGGTCGTTGATCATCACCTCGACCTGTCGTCCGTTATCGGGCCGGGTCACCAGCACCTTGGTACCGAACGGCAGGGTACGGTGGGCCGCGGTGAGTTCACGCTGGTCGAAGGCGTCGCCGCTGGCCGTGGTACGGCCCTGAAAGTAGTCGCTGTAGTAGGACGCCACCCCTTTCTGAATCGACGCCCCCTGCTGGTCCTCGTGGGCCAGGCTCGCGCCGGCGGCGCCGAGCATCCAGGCCACCAGGCCGACTTGCACCAGACGGCGAAAGCCTCTGGGGCGGGCCAGGCCCGCCTTGCCGGAAATTCCCATCTGTCACCTCGTAACGAAAGGGTCGCCGATCGACCTCCCGCGATCAGGCGCCGTCAGACGCATCGGACGGTGTCGGGTGCTTTCCCTGCAGCCAACCCAGGCTGGCGGCTCGTTCGCTGTCGAACCAGGCCAGCGCGTCATGCAATGTCACCACCGTACCGACGATGATAAGCGTTGGAGGTCGGATATTAGCCAACTCGTCGACCGACGGCAAATCCCCCAGGCTCGCCACGTGGACCCGCTGACGCGCCGTGGTGCCCTGTTCGATCAGCGCCAGCGGCGTGTCGGCCGCCAGGCCGTGGGCGCGCAGCCGCTCGCTGATGATCTCGAGACTGCCGAGCCCCATGTAGAACACCAGGGTCTGGCCGGGACTGGCCAGCGCCGGCCAGTCCAGGTCGCAGCTGCCGTTGCGCAGGTGCCCGGTGATGAAGCGCACCGACTGGGCATGATCGCGATGGGTCAGCGGAATGCCGGCATAGGCGGCGCAGCCGGAGGCCGCGGTGATGCCCGGCACCACCTCCACCTCGACCCCGGCGGCCACCAGGGTCTCGAGCTCCTCGCCGCCGCGGCCGAAGATGAAGGGGTCCCCCCCCTTGACGCGCACGACGCGCTTGCCCGACTTCGCCCAGTCGATCAGCGCCTGGTTGATGCCCTCCTGGGGCACGCTATGGTCGGAGCGCGCCTTGCCGACGTAAAGGCGCTGCGCCTCGGGGTTGGCCAGGGCCAGGATCTCGTCACTGACCAGCCTGTCGTGCAGGATGATCTCCGCGGCCTGCAGGCGGCGCAGCGCCTTGACGGTCAACAGCTCCGGGTCGCCGGGACCGGCACCAACCAGGCTGACGCGGCCCGGTGCCAGCTCGGACGCCGCGGGAGGAAGCCGTAGATCCGGCGTGACGGTCGGAGAAGTCGCGGCGCACATATTCCAATATCTCGATCAAATAAGATTTTATATGCAATAAAGTAATTAATTTGGCGACAAAATGCCACTCCCGCAGCGTCCGGGACGGGGCTTTTTTCCTCGATCAAACGACGCGGCCCCCGCAAGAGCGGGGGCCGCGTGGTCGCCAGGCGTGCTCGCCGTCAGGCGCAGAGCGTACGCTTCAGGCGCGGGCTGGCGAGCTCGCCGATCAGCGTGATCACTGCCAGCGCCAGCAGCAACCAGGGCCACTGCACGCCGAACTCCAGGGTGGCAATGCCCAGGGCATCGAGGAATACCGTCACGATGCCCAGCGGGCTGACATAACGCACCATGAACAGCCACAGGGCATGCACCGCCGGCGACAGGCCGAGCTCTTCGCGCATGGCCTCGCTGCTGAGCACGAAGCCGGCCAGCAGGGCCACGCCCAGGCCGCCCAGCGGCATCATCCAGCGCGACGTGAGGTAGTCCAGCCAGCCGAAGAAGTGCTTGCCGGCCAGGGTCCACTCGGCCCCGACGTTAAAGGACAGCATCGCCAGGGTGCTGATGATCCACAGCACGATGCCCACACCCCACGCCGCCGCACGACGCGTGATGCCCTTGTTGTCGGTGAGCCAGGAGACCGTGGCCTCGACCATGGAGATCGACGAGGTCAGGGCCGCCATGGACAGCATGACGAAGAACAGCACGCCGAACAGGGTGCCCATCGGCATGGCCTGGAAGGCCAGCGGCAGGCTCATGAAGATCAGCCCCGGGCCGCTGCCCGGCTCCATGCCGTTGGCGAAGATCACCGGGAAGATCGCCAGGCCGGCCATCAGCGCCACCAGGGTATCGGCAACGGCCACGCTGAGGGTGGTACGGCCGATGGAGGCCTTGTTCGGCAGATAGCTGCCGTAGGTCAGGATCGCGCCGGAAGCCAGCGACAGGGTGAAGAAGGCGTGGCCCATGGCGGCCAGCATGCCCTCGCTGGACAGGCTGCCGGCATTGAAGGCGAACAGGAAGCGCAGCGCGTCGCCGAAGCCGCCGGAGAAGGCGCCATAGACGATCATGATCAGCAGCATCACGACCATACCGGGCATCATCCAGCTGACGCTCTTCTCGATGCCGGCCTGCACGCCCTTGCCGACGATCACCATGGTGGCGACCGTGACCAGGGTGCTCCAGAAGCCGAGATTGAGCGGGTTGGCATTGTTGGCGCCGAAGATCGCCGCCATGTCGTCGACGCTGGAGCCGGCCAGGCCGCCAGTCAGCATCTTCCACAGGTAGGAGAACGACCAGCCGGCCACGACCACGTAGAAGCACAGGATCATGAAGCCGCAGAGCATGGCCATCCAGCCGAGCAGCGACCAGGCCGAGGCGCCCCTGGATTCAGCGGTGACGCGGCGAATGGCGTCGATGGGGCTGCCGCGGCCGCGGCGACCCAGGGCGATCTCGGTCATCATCACCGGCACGCCGATGGCCAGGATGCAGGCCAGGTAGACCAGCACGAAGGCCCCGCCGCCGTATTCGCCGGTCATGTAGGGGAATTTCCAGACATTGCCCAGGCCGACCGCGGAGCCGGTCGCCGCCAGGACGAAGCCCCAGCGGCCCAGCCACTGAGTACGGGGTTGTGAGTCGTTAGTCATGTCACACCAGGGATCACGGAACTGTTGTTGTCGCCGCCACGCGGCATGGGGCCGATACAGGGCACCCATTGTGACGGATTTTGTCGTGGTTGGGCAGGGAGACAGCGGATTGTTCTGGTTTCCGTCTCCCCGCCCTGACCGGCTCTCCGGCCGGCCCTTGGCGCTATCAGTCGTCCTTGAGCACGCCGCGACGGATCTGGTCTTCCTCGATGGATTCGAACAGCGCCTTGAAATTACCCTCGCCGAAGCCATCGTTGCCCTTGCGCTGAATGATCTCGAAGAAAATCGGGCCGATCACGGTCTCGGTGAAGATCTGCAGCAGCACGCCCTGATCGGGACCACCATCCACCAGCAGGTTCAGCTCGCGCAGCTCGTCGAGGTTCTCCTCGTGGTTGGGCACGCGCTGACCGACCTTCTCGTAGTAGGTGTCCGGGGTGGTCAGGAACTGGATGCCATTGGCCTTCAGCGCGCGCACCGTGGCATAGATGTCATCGGTGGCCATGGCCAGGTGCTGGATGCCCTCGCCGTTGTATTCGCGCAGGAACTCGGCGATCTGGGAGTTATCGTCGGCGGACTCGTTGATCGGGATGTGCATCTTGCCGCAGGGAGCGGTCATGGCACGGGAGTAGAGGCCGGTCTTCTTGCCGGCGATGTCGAAATAGCGCAGCTCGCGGAAATTGGCCAGCCGGGTGTAAAAGCCGGCCCAGACGTCCATCTGGCCGCGATCGACGTTGTGGGTCAGATGGTCGAGCACCTGCAGGCCCACGCTGTTGTCGCCAGCGCTGCGGCCCTCGATCGGCGCGAAGTCGATGTCATAGATGCTGCGCCCCTCGCCGTCGAGCTTGTCGTCGACGAAGTACAGCAGCGAGCCGCCGATGCCCTCGACCGCCGGAATACCGACCTCGCCCTCGCCCACCGGCACGTCCACCGGCGTGGCGCCGCATTCCACCGCGCGGTCGTAGGCCTGGCGGGCATCGGCCACCTTCCAGGCCATGGCACAGGCGGAGGGACCATGAACGCGGGCGAACTCGGCGGCATGGCTGCCGGGTTCGGCGTTGAGCACGAAGTTGATCCTTTCCTGCTGGAACAGGAAGACGTTCTTGGAGCGGTGCTTGCGGGTCTCGGTGAAGCCCAGCTGCAGGAACAGGCGACGCAGCGCCTCGATGCCCTCGGCGGTGGGCGCACTGTACTCGACGAAGGCGAAGCCGTCGGTGCCGAGCGGATTGGTGGTGTCGATCTCGGACGCCTGGGCAGGAGTACCTTGGACAGGGGCGTTCATGCAGAACCTCCGGGGTGCTAGTGATTGTGGTCTCCGGGCCTTGGCCCTTGGAGGTGCCCCCCCAGACTAGTGCGACCCGCCCCCTGCCGGAATGCGCCGCGACGCCCTGACGCCGCGCCTGGACGGCCCGCCACGGCGCCATCCGTAAATATTTCGTTACACCTCGCCCAAATCCCCGATCTGTCTTGCCGCGGCGGAAAGCTTCACTGACAGGGCGTCAACATTTCGTGACACCCTCGACGTCATCATCGCCCAACAGCCGCTTCACGCTCTCGACCTTGTCATCCATATGCTGCTCCCGGTCGGTCCGCGTGCCGAGCTTGAGCGTCGAGGTGATACGCGGCGCGCCCATCTCATGCACCGTCTCGTGACAGCGCTTGACCACTGCCATGACCTCGTCCCAGGGCCCTTCGATATTGGTGCCATAGGCATGCATCCGATGCTCGAGCCCCGAGACCTCGATCACTCGCTGACAGGCCGCTACCTGGGGGGAGACGGACACGCCGACCCCCATCGGTACCACGCACAGATCCACGATCACCTGCATTATGCTTACCTCATAAATATTAGCCTGATACAAAAGCCACAGCGTGAGTTGTCAGAAACGCTCATGGCTGATCTATGCTAACGCCTTGTAATAGAACAATCGGCATCACGCCACCTCCCGCTTTCTCACACCGGCTGCCCCGACTCTGAAGGATCAGGAGGAACCATGACCAGCGACCCACGTCTCGGCCCCATCGCCCTGCCCGACACCAGAGCCCGACGCGTCTTCGAGAAGCTGCTCGACGGCTCCGGCATTACCCTCAACGGCTCGGCCCCCGCGGACATCCGTGTCTATCATCCCGACTTCTTCTCCCGCGTTCTGCACCAGGGCACCCTGGGGCTCGGCGAGGCCTACATGGACGGCTGGTGGGAGTGCGAGCACATCGACGAACTGGCCCACCGGCTGCTGCGCCACGGCCTGGGCGAACACGCCCAGTCCAAATCAGAACGACTGATGTATCGCCTCCAGTCCGGTTTCTTCAACCTGCAGAGCCGCGCCCGCGCCCATATCGTCGGCGAGGCCCACTACGACTTCGGCAACGACCTCTTCGAACGCATGCTCGATGACACCATGTGCTACTCCTGCGGCTACTGGAAGGACGCCGGCAGCCTGCTGGAGGCCCAGCGCGGCAAGCTCGAGCTCGCCTGCCGCAAGCTCGAGCTGGAGCCCGGCATGCGGGTGCTGGACATCGGCTGCGGCTGGGGCAGCTTCGCCGAGCACGCCGCGCGGCATCACGGCGTCGAGGTCACCGGCATCACCATCTCCCGGGAGCAGGCGGAGCTGGCCCGTCGGCGCTGCGAGGGGCTGCCGGTCGAGATCCTGCTCGAGGACTACCGCGAGCTCGAGGGCCGCTTCGATCGCGTCGTCTCCATCGGCATGTTCGAGCATGTCGGCCATCGCAACTACGCCACCTACTTCGGGACGGTGGAACGCCTGCTCCCCGCCGACGGCCTGTTCCTGCTGCACACCATCGGCTCCAACACCTCCAACATCAGCGCCGATCCCTGGATCAACCGCTACATCTTCCCCAACGGCGTATTGCCCTCAGCCAGGCACATTGCCCAGGCCAGCGAGGAGCACCTGCTGATGGAGGACTGGCAGAACTTCGGCGCCGACTACGACCGCACCCTGATGGCCTGGCTCGAGAACTTCGACGCCCACTGGGACGAGATCGCCGATCGCTACAACGAGCGCACCCAGCGGATGTTCCGCTATTACCTGTCCATCTGCGCCGGCGCCTTCCGCGCCCGCAATCTGCAGCTGTGGCAGGTAGTGTTTTCGAAGGGCCGTGAAGGACGCTACGACGCACCGAGATAAACGCCGGACTGGCGCTGACATCCATGCCGACTACGACCGCACCCTGATGGCCTGGCTCGAGAACTTCGACGCCCACTGGGACGAGATCGCCGATCGCTACAACGAGCGCACCCAGCGGATGTTCCGCTATTACCTGTCCATCTGCGCCGGCGCNGCCGTTGGCATCGAGCGTCAGCGTGCCGTAGGTGTTCGTGCCGCTGTCGAGCGTGTAGGTCACCCCGGTGCCGGCGACCGCCAGCTGGCCGCTGGCCGTCTCCGCAGGGCTCGTCGGGTCACTGCCCACATCGTCCAGCGCGGCCTCGTTCACCGTCTCGCTGGCGTTATCGGCGACCAGGGTCACGTCGGCCACGTCGATGGTCAGTGTGGTGGTGGAGCGGTCGCCGTCACCGTCTTCGATGGTGTAGACGAACACGTCCTGCGCATCGCTGCTGATCGCATCGGCATTCGCCACGTAGGTGTAGCCGCCGTTGGCATCGAGCGTCAGCGTGCCGTAGAGGCCGTCGATGGCCACCCCGACACTGCCGCTGGCGTCCGTGGTGGTATCACCACCGGCCGCACGCACCCCGACCACGCCGCCATTGGCCTCGGCGCCGTCGGCGCCGAACACGTCGGCGGTGCCGTCGGTCAGCACGTTGCCGCTGACGCTGCCGCCCTCGCCCACGGCGTTGGTGTCGGCGTAAGCCATCGGCCCATCGTCATTGACGTCAATGGTCAGCGTTGCGGGATCGGAGACGTCACCATCGTCGTCGGTGAAGCGTACATCGAACTGTTCCTGCACCTGATCGTTGGTGCCGACGGCATTGCTGACATCATGGTCCAGGGTGTTATCGCTCAGCACATACTGCCAGCTGCCGTCAGTGTCGACGGTCACGATGCCATAGGTGCCTTGCACCTCGGTGCCATCCTCCTCGATCGCGATCCATTCGCCATTGACGTCCTTGACCTCGATCAGCGCCAGCTGGTCGTTACCGGTATCGATCTCCGGCGTACCGCTGATCGTCGTGGTGCCGCCACCACTGCCATCGGGCAGCGCTGATTCCCACACCATGTTGCCTTCAGCACGAATGCCGAGCGTCACGACCTGGGGGGTGGAATCCTCGGCGATGGTCAGGTTCACCGTCGCCGTGTCGGTATCGCCATCGGCGTCGGTGATGGTGTAGGTGAAGCTGTCGGCGCCTTCGGCGCCGGGATTGGCCTGATAGGTGAAGGTACCGTCACCGTTGTAGGTGACCGTGCCCTTGCCGGGTTGCGAGGCTACGCCGACGCCGCTCTGCAGATCCACACCGTCGGCCCCGGCGGTGTCATTGGCGAAGACATCAATGTCGACGCTGCCATCCTCCGGCACCTCGTCGGTCACGGTATCGTCGACGGCCACCGGGCCGTCGTCATTGACGTCGATGGTCAGGGTCGCTTCCGGCGAGACGTCACCATCGTCGTCAGTGACTCGTACCGCGAAGGCATCCTGCACCTGGTCGGCCGCCCCGGTCTGGTCGACGCCGTCATGGTCCAGGGTGTTGTCGTCCAGCGTGTACGTCCAACTGCCGTCGGTATTCACCGTCAGCGTGCCGTAGGCACCCTGCACGCTCGTGCCATTGGCAGAGATCGGGATCCAGACGCCACTGGCATCCTGCACTTCGATCAGGTCGAGTGCATCCACGCCGGTATCGATCTGGAAGGCGCCGCTGGCGGTCAGGCTGCCGCCACCGCTGCCATCAGACAGTGCAGACTCCCAGACCACATCGCCATCGCCGTTGAGGTCCTGGGTATCGACCGTCGGCGAGTCGTCCTCCTCGGCGACGAGGGCCGGATCGAACTCGACCTGGTTCGGCCCCTCGAGTGAATTGGCGCCGTAGTTGAAGACCAGCGGGCTGACGTTTTCGCTGATGCGCAGCAGACGCACGAAGCCGTGACCGCTGTCGCCGCCGCCCGCACCACCGGCACCGCCGGCCGCAGTGGCATCGAGCCCTTCGAGCAGATCACCCTCGCCCTCGTCGATGGCCGCCAGCAACGCTGCGATATCCCCATCCTGGGCGCTGGCCTCCTCGCTGGCCGGCGCCTGATCCGACGCAAGGTCCGGCGTCATCACGACCTCTTCACCACCGGCGATGGCGGCCGGTTCGAGACCATCGCCGAAATCCAGCACGGCTCGCCCACCATCGGACGTTACCAGGGTCTCTCCTTCCTGAAGCGCGTCGCCGACGCTGAGCTCACGGAGGTTGCCGTCGGCGTCGCGCGCCCAGGCCTGGCCGGTAATGGATACCACGGTGGCGATGGTCATCATTCATTTCCCCTGAGGAGTCACATCAACCGGCATTTGCAACGAATACGCCGGTGGCTAATGACATCACACTAGGTCAGGGGCCAGGCCCCCGGTATTGGACCGAAGGACAGGTAACAGAAAGTAACGAGGCAGGACTGAACACCCGCCAGGGCAGGGCTCAAGTCACGCTCTGTTCCTGATGGGACAGCTTGAGCACGAGCTGCATGCGGTCGCGCACCTCGAGCTTGCGGAACACGGCACCGAGATGCGCCTTGACGGTCCGCTCGGTAATGCCCAGCAGACGGGCCACCGCCTTGTTGCTGTTGCCCTCCGCCACGGCCACCGCCACGGCACGCTCACGCTGGGTCAGGCGGTCGAGCATCTCTTCGCGTAGCCTCTCTTCCCCACCGAGCGCGCGATAGGCTCCTCCCACCACCTGGGCCATGAGCTCGGGCCCCACCCAGATGCCCTGATGGGCCGTGACCAGGGCCATCTGGCTCAGCAGCTCGGGAGGGGACAGCGCATGAGCATAGCCCCGCGCATTGGCCTCGAGGGCCTGGGTCGCCTCGCGCGAGTCCGGCGCATAGCTCAACACACTAACGATCGCCCCCTGCTGCGCCAGCTGCCGCACCAACACCGGCCAGGTGTCTCCCTGTATGACCACCCAGGCCTGGACCTCGGCGGATGCCATTTCCAGGGCAAAGGTCTCGTCGAGGCAGCGCGCATCAGGGAAGGCCTCGCGCCAGCGCGGCATCAGGACGCTCTCACGACATACGAAGATCTGCTTCATCAACGTTCTCCCAGCGCATCCTGCCAGCCTCTCAGCACCGGCTTGAGCAGGTACTGCATCACCGTGCGCTTGCCGGTCAGGATATCCACCTGTGCGGTCATCCCCGGTATCACGTCCAGTCTCTGGTGCTCGCTGCCGCCTTCCAGGGTACGGACCCGCACCAGATAGAAGGTATCGCCCTCGTCATCGGTGATAGTATCGGGGCTGATGTGCACCAGCTCGGCCTCCAGCCCCCCATAGATGGCGAAGTCATACGCCGTCAGCTTGATGGTGGCCGGCTGGCCGGGCCGCAGGAAGGCGATATCCTGCGGCGCGATACGCGCCTCGACCAGCAGGGCATCCGCAGTGGGTACGATCTCGACCACTTCCTGTCCCGGCTGCACCACGCCACCGAGGGTATTGAGGGTCAGGCGCTGGACGATGCCATCCACAGGCGAGCGAATCTCCGCCAGCCTCACGCGATCCTGCAGGCCGGCACTGGATTCATCCAACGCCGCCAGCTCCGCCATGGTCCGGGACAACTCCCCGCGCCACTCGTTGCGCTTCTCGAGCGTGACCTCGCGCAGCTTCGACTGCGCCTCCTCGATGGAGGATTGCAGGCGTTCGACCTGAGCCGCAGCCTGGTCGCGCTCGCCACGCGCACGGGTCACGTCGCGCTGCAGTCGCAGCACCTCGACCTCGGAGACGGCGCCGGAATCGAGCAGCGGCCGGGTCAGGTTCAGCTCGCGCCCGGCCATGCCCAGCTCCCGCGCCGCCGTATCGCGACGAGACTGGGCTTCGATCAGCTCCGCCCGGCGCTGGTCCAGCTGTTCCTCGAGGATGCTCTTCTGCTCCTCCAGTGCCTCGAGATTGTTCCGATACAGCTCACGCTCCTGGGCGACGATGTCAGGCGCCTCCTCGAGCAGCTCGCGCGACGGGGTGAAGGCGTCATCGGTCACCAGGGCACGCAGGCGTTCCACGCGAGCCTCGAGCGATTCGGCCTTGGCGCGGTTCTCGCGGAAATTGGCCACGAAGCGGGTGGGGTCGATACGCATCAGCAGCTGCCCCTGGGATACCGTCTCCCCCTCCTCGACCAGAATCTCCTGGACCACGCCCCCATCGAAGGACTGCACCTTCTGCAGCTGGCTGGAGGGAATCACCCGCCCGGTGCCCCGGGTCACCTCGTCCAGCGGCGCGAAGGCCGACCACACGATCAGCGCGGCAACGGCCAGCACCACGGTATAGAGCAGCAAGCGGGCCCGCAGCGGCTCCTGCTGGAGCCTGGCCCAGTCGGCATCGCTGGCCCAGTCGCGATCCAGGTGCGCGGACGTGACCCGCCGCGAGAACAGCCGGTCGATGAAGGGACGAAACGGCTTGCCGCCGGTCTCGGAAAAACGGCCGATGGCCTCGAAGCCACGCTGCTCGGAGGTACGGGAACGGTCGGTCATGTGCCGGCCCTCCCGATCTGCCCCTTGCGCAGGGCCTCGATCACCTTGTCCCGCGGCCCATCGGCCACCACCCTGCCCACATCGATAACCACGATGCGATCCACCAGCGACAGCAATGACGTGCGGTGGGTCACGATGAGCATCGTCTTGCCCGCCGCCACCTCCTGCAAACTGGCCTTGAGCGCCTCCTCGGAGGAATGGTCCATGGCGCTGGTGGGCTCGTCGAGCAACAGTACCTGCGGGTCGTGCACCAGCGCCCGGGCGATCGCCACCTGCTGACGTTGTCCTCCGGACAGCCGCTGGCCACGCTCGCCTACGTCGAGGTCGATCCCCTCCGGATGGCCGTCGACCAGACCGGAGAGGCCGCTGAGCCGAATGGCCCTCAGCAGGGACTCGTCATCGACACCGTCGCTGCCGGCACCGGCCAGGATATTGTCGCGCAACGAGCCATGAAACAGCGTGACGTCCTGGGGCACATAGCCGAAATGCCGCCGCAGCTGGACGGGGTCGTACTGACGCACGTCCACGCCATCCAGCCGCACCGCGCCGGCGTCGGGTTCATAGAGTCCCAGCAGCAGCTTGTGCAGCGTGGTCTTGCCGCACCCCACTCGCCCGAGCACGCCGACCTTCTCGCCGGCCTCGAGGGTCAGCGAGACCTCACGCAGCGCATCGCGCTGCTCGTCGGGATAGCGAAAGGCGACCTTGTCGAAGCGCAGCTCGCCCTGCACCACCGGGCGGTCGATGTACGGCCGAGCCTCGTCGCGCTCCACCGGCAGCGCCATCACCCCATCCAGTGAGCGCAGGGCCGTGGAGGCCTGGTGATACTGGGCCAGCAGCGCCGCGGCCTGGCTCACCGGCGCCATGGCCCGCGACGACAGCAGATAGGCCGCGATCAGTCCGCCCTGGGTCAGCTCGCCAGCGATGATCAGATAAACCCCCGTGATAACGACCGCCACCGCCACACTGTGCTGCGTCCACAGCGCCACGCTGCTCACCGAGGAGCTGATCAGGCGCAGCTGGGCGGTAGTACGCGAGAGAAAGGCCGAGGCCCGCTCCCAGATGCCCTGCACCCGGCTCTCGCCGCGCAGCGCCTTCAGGGTCTCGAGCTGCGAGATCGACTCGACCAGCGTGGCATTGCGCTGGGCGCTGGCCCGCCAGGTGGTCTCGGACAGCTCGTGCAGCTTGCCCTGGGCCGCCAGCGCATAGAGCAGCACGAAGACGACACCCACCAGCACCGGGATCACCAGCGGCGGGCCGATCAGGGCGATGATGGCGGCGAACAGCAGCACGAACGGCAGGTCGACCAGCCCGACCACCGTGGCCGAACCGATGAAGGCGCGCACCGACTCGAAGGACTGCAGCATGGCGGCGAAGGACCCGGTGGATGACGGCCGCGCGGTCATCCTGAGGCCGAGCACCTGCGACATCAGCGACGACGAGAGCTTGACGTCGGCCCGGCTCGCGGCCAGGTCCACGAAGGCGCCACGCATCAGCCGAAGCGCCAGATCGAAGCACAGCACCACGAAGACGCCGATCGCCAGCACCCACAGCGACTCGGTGGCATGATTGGGCACCACGCGATCGTAGACGTTGAGCACGAACAGCGGCATGGCCAGCGCGAAGAGGTTGATCACCACCGACCCGGCGAGCACGTCGCGGTAGAGTCTGCGGTTCTCGCGGATGACGCCCCAGAACCAGTGTCGGTCGCGCTTGCGCTCGACCTCGGGGCCGCGGGCATCGAAGCGAAAGCGTGGCCTGACATAGATGGCCTGGCCGCTGTAGCTGGCCTGAAGGCCGTCCAGCTCGACCTCGGTTTCCGCCTCGCCGAGCTCCGGGAAGATCACCCGGGCACGGCGCGCCTTGAGATCCAGCGCCAGCAGCACGCAGGCGCGTCCCGGCTCGAGCAGCAGTACGGCGGGAAACAGCGCGGGATTGAGCTGTACCAGACGCGAACGAACGATCCGCGCCGACAGCCCGGCACGGGCGGCGGCACGCGGAAAGACGCCAGGCGTCAGGCGCCCTTCCTCCAGCGGCAGGCCCGCCGTCAAGGCATCGGCGCTGACGTCATGTTCATGGGCCAGCGCAATGCTCTGCAGGCATTCGAGCAGCTCGTCCCGAACGGCAGACCTGGCCCCGCTGCCATCATCGAGCGCTTCACGTTGTGTCAATTCTCACCCCTGCGTAGAGACGATAGAGCGACGTCGGTCGAGCCGGGCCCGACCGACACCCACCTCACGTCCTAGGGCCGATAGGCGGCCATGTCGAGATTCTCTCCGGCACGCTCCAGGGTGACCTCCACACGACGGTTCTGGCGACGCCCCTCGACGGTGTCGTTGGACGCCACGGGCCGGCGAGAGCCGAAGCCTTCGGTCTGGATCAGCGAGGCGTCCACGCCCTGACTCACCAGGTAGTCGCCGACGCTCCGGGCACGACGCCGAGACAGCGGGTCGTTGATGGCGTCATTGCCGGTGGCATCGGCATGACCGGCGATGTAGACGCGCACCAGGTCGTTGCGGCCGCGGATCTGCTCGGCGAGCTGACGCAGCTCATCGCGCGATGCCATGCTCAGTTCGGCGCTGTTGATCTCGAACAGGGCGTCCGCCGAGAGCGTGACGTCCGGCGCGCGGGTCGGCGGCGCCGTGATGCCGCCGGTGAAGTCGGCCAGGGTGAAGCCGGTGGGCCCCGGAGACGGACAGATCGTCTCGGGGTCGAGGGAGACCCCATCGCTGCCGAGCTCGGCCAGGGTCGGCATGTCGTCGCGACGCACCTCCAGGGTCTGCATCAGCTGGCCCATGGCAGCCAGGGTGCGAGCGTCGGCCAGATCCACGTCATAGCTGGCATTGGCATAGGCGCGGCTGGCCTCGAAGTACTCGTTCTCGGTATCCAGCACGTCCAGCAGGCTACGCTGGCCGATGTCGAACTGCTGCTGGTAGGCACCTCGCACGCGGTTGGTGGAGAGGCGATGCTGGTTCAGGTAATCGAGCTGCTCACGCAGCCGCTGGGTATCGTTGTAGGCGATCTGGGTGGTCTGGCGCACGTCGACGCAGGCCTTTTCGCGCAGGTTGATGGCCTGCTCGACCCGTTCGCTGGCGGCACGGAAGCTGGCCAGGTCGCTGCCGCCGCGATAGAGGTTCATGCTCGCCACCAGCTCGATGCTGCTGCGGTCCTGACGCTCGTCGACGTCGTCGAGGGTACCGCTGTCGCTATCCTTGTAGGTGCCGGTGCGAGCGACCAGGTCGAGGGTCGGATGGAAGGCGGAGCGCTCGCCGCTCTGTGCTGCCCGAGAGGCCGCGATGTTCTCGATGGCGGCATGGAACTCGGGATTGCCCTGGAAGGCCAGATCCAGCGCCGACGCCACATCGGCGGGCAGGCGACCGGCGAAGTCCGGCGCCGGCGCCAGCGAGGCCGCCGGCAGGTCGCCGACGATACGCTGGTAGCGAGCCGTCACGTCATGCAGGTTGGAGGCCTCGGTCATCAGGTTGGATTCGGCCAGCGCCAGGCGTCCGCTGATCTGCTCGAGATCGACCCCACGCCCCGCCCCGGAGAGCGTGCGCTCCTCGATCTGGTTGAAGACTTCCAGGTGCTTGGCGTAGTTATCCTGCGCCAGGCGGACCAGTTCCCGGTAGCGCTGCACGTCCAGATAAGCCCGCACCGCCTCCAGGGAGACCTCCTCGCTGGCCCCGAGCAGCTCGTAGTAGCGCACCAGCTCGGCCCGATCGAGACGCTCCACCTCGCTGCTGGTGGCGAAACCGTCATAGATCATCTGCGTCAGCGCCACCTCGGCGTAGTCGGTATCGTAGCTGCCACGACCGTCGTGCTCGCGATCCTCCTGCCCCACCCCGGCGTTGACGTCCACGCTGGGCAGGTAATTCCCCCAGGCGGCACGACGGTCCTGCCCCGAGGCCCGAAGCTCGCGCCAGGCCGCCTGCACCTCGGGATTGGTGCTGATCGCCTGCTGCACGACACGTTGCAGATCACTGGATCCCGGAGACATCAGCCCCTGAGGCAAGGACTGGGCGACGGCCGAGGCTATGGGCAACAGGGCGAGGCCTGTCCCCACGGCAAGACCGCGGACGATGCGCGCTCGCGCGACGCGCGAAGACAAAGTGACGCTCGTGCGTTTCATGACAGTTCCCACCCCTTGCTGAGCCGGCATCGGTCGAGCACGGCTGTTGTTTTTTCGTCGCTGTGCCGCCTGCAAGAGCCAGCCCTGGTCAGGCAAGCTCCGCCTATGGCGAACTTGATCTTTTCTTGGGCGTCTAGGCCATCATGCGAAAAGATCAGCCCCTGCGAAGAACGTATTAACCCTCGTTCTGTAACATATAGTAACCAAAAGCCCACGATACGCCAGTATTACGCCATGGTGTTTATGTATGAAATTTGCTTACCGCGATGTAATCCATGGCTTACAAAGAGGCCGATGCCACGCCCGCTCTCACCGGAAAGCCCAAACGTGCTATCGTCAGCACCATCAGTCACACGGCCCGCCCAAGGAGAATCGGCATGTCGTCATCGGAGATCCAGAAGACTCGTGTCATCAATGAGCTACGCAGCTTCATCAAGAAGCTGCTGCAGGACCCCAAGATCCTCGAACAGTCGCTGACGATCGCCCGCGAGCGCCTCGGTGAGGGCGACCAGACCCAGGTCATGGCCCAGATCGCCAACGAGATTTCCGACACCACCAGCGTGCACATTCCGGAAGATCCCAAGGAGCACTCCGAGGCCGACCGGCTGTTCCTGGAACTGCTCAAGGAAGTGGTGCGGGAGGAGCAGGCCCTCTACTGAGGCCGCTCCGCATCGGGTCGAGGGACACTTCCGCGGCATCGCCTCCCTCGACCTGCGCGCCTTCACGCCAGCTGGTACAATGCGCGCCCTTTTTCCACGCCTCGCTTCAACGCCGCCTCGCATGCTCTATCTCCTCAAGCTTCACCCCGAGATCACCATCAAGTCCCGTTCGGTACGCCAGCAGATGACGCGCTGCCTGACGGCCAATATCCGTAACACTCTGCGTCGCCTGGACGACCGGGTGCGGGTCAAGGATCAGTGGGACGCCATTCGGGTGCGCCTGCCGGAAGGCCTCGATGGCGACACCACAGCCGCCATCGAAGACAGCCTCACCCGCATTCCCGGCATCCAGCAGGTGCTGGCCACCGAGGAAGTACGCTTCGAGTCGCTGGAACAGGCCGCCGAGCATATCGTGCCGCTATGGAGCCCGGTGATCGCCGGACACAGCTTCCGGGTCCAGGCCAAGCGCCGCGGTGAACACGACTTCACCTCGGCGGACATGGAGCGTTACCTCGGTGGCCGGCTGCTGGAGGCGACACCGAACGCCCGGGTCGACCTCAAGCATGCCGAGGTGGTGGTGCCGGTGGAGCTCAACGATCGGCGCCTGCAGGTGATCCGGGCACGCTGGAAGGGACTCGGCGGCTACCCGCTGGGCGTGCAGGGGCAGGCCCTGGCGCTGATGTCCGGCGGCTTTGACTCCCCGGTGGCGGCCTGGAAGATGATCCGCCGCGGCGTGAAGACCCACTTCCTGTTCTTCAACCTGGGCGGCCCGGCCCACGAGGCCGGCGTGCGCGAGGTCAGCCACCATCTCTGGTCACGCTACGGCGTCTCTCACAAGGTGAAGTTCATCTCGGTGCCCTTCGATGGCGTGGTGGGCGAGATCCTGCGCACCATTCCGGATGGCCTGATGGGCGTGGTGCTCAAGCGGCTGATGATCCGCGCCGCCAACCGCATGGCGCAGCGGCTGCGTATCCCGGCACTGGTCACCGGCGAGGCCATCGCCCAGGTCTCCAGCCAGACCCTGGCCAACCTGGCGGTGATCGACGACGTCAGCGAGCGACCGATCCTGCGCCCGGTGCTCACCGACGACAAGCAGGACATCATCGACCGGGCACGGCAGATAGACACCGCCCGCATCGCCGAATCGATGCCGGAGTATTGCGGCGTGATCTCGCGGCGACCGCACAACAAGGCGCCGCTGGACGACGTGCTGGCGGCCGAACGCGACTTCGACGACCGGGTGCTCGACGACGCCATCGAGGCGGCGATCATCAAGCGCATCGATGAGGTGCTGGAGCGCGAGCCTGCGCCGACCGAGGTCGCCACGGTGAAGACGCCCGAGGAGCTCGCCGGGCTCGACACGCCCTGCATCGTCGACATTCGCCGTGCCGACGAACGCGAGGCCGCGCCCCTGGCGCTGCCCCAGGAACTGGCACAGGTGCCGCTGATCGAGATTCCCTTCTACGAGCTGCAGGACCGGGCCCCCGAGCTCGATACGGACCGGCACTATCTGCTGTACTGCGACCAGGGCGTGATGAGCCGCATGCAGGCGCTCCACCTCGCCGACCGCGGACTGCATCACTTCGGCGTCTATCAGCACCGTCCCGACGCCTGAGGTCCCGCTCCCGACGGACATTCGCTCTATTTTCCTAGTCGTCGATGGAGCGATCTCCTACTCGAGACCGAGGCAGGCCACGCGGCATCCCACTATAGTGAGGGCACTTCACTCCGTGGGTTGCCTGATATGGATATGGGTTCCAATCCGCCGACCAGACGTCACCCGCTCGTTCACCTCGCCGAGACGCTCGAGACGCTCGAGGCATCCGCGGAACAGGGCGAATGGCGCGACGACGTACTGGCGCTGGTCGAGCGACTGTTCGGTCATGCCCCGATCATGATCGACGGTTTCGATGAACAGGGGCACTGCATCCTCTGGAACCATCAGTGCGAACGGGTCTTCGGCTGGACGGCCGATGAGGTGATGAACCACCCCGCCCCCCTGACGCTCTTCTACCCCGACCCGGCAGAATATCGGGCGGTCGTGGCCGGCCTGTCGTCCGGTGACGGCTCGCGGTTTCGGGAGTGGACACCGACGACCCGCGAAGGACGACGACTCACCACCCTGTGGGCCAACGTCGCCCTGCCGTGCGGCGGCATGATCTGCATCGGCCACGACATCACCGAACAACGCCAGGCGGAGAACCAGCGGCGTCTCGCCGCCAGCGTCTTCGATTCAAGCTCCGACGCCATCATGATCACCGATGCCGAGCGGCGCATCTGCGACACCAACGCTGCCTTCACTCGCATCACCGGCTATGCCAGGCAGGACGTGCTGGGCCTGACCCCCGGCATGCTGGGCACCGCACAGCACAACGCGGAAACCTACGAGGCGATCTGCCGCCACCTGGACGTGGAAGACAGCTGGAAGGGCGAGATCGTCGGTTACCGGCGCAACGGCGAGGCCTACCCGCTCATGCTTTCGGCCTCTGTGGTACGTGACGACCAGGGCCGGACACTCCACTACGTCGCCACCTTCTCCGACATCACCCATCTCAAGCGCCACCAGGACGAACTGCGCCACCTGGCACGACACGACGTGCTGACCGAACTGCCCAATCGCCGCCACTTCGCCGAACACCTCGCGGACGCGCTGCCACGGGCCCGTCGTGACGACACGCTGCTGGCGGTGTGCTTCCTCGATCTGGACGGCTTCAAGCCGATCAATGACCGCCTGGGCCATGCGGCTGGCGACCAGGTGCTGATCACGATTGGCCAGCGATTACGCGATGCCATTCGCGCCGACGATGTGCTCGCCCGGCTGGGCGGCGACGAGTTCGCCCTGCTGCTGACCGACCTGGAAGACCGCGAGGAATGCCTGCGGATCGTCGAGCGAGTCCGCTACCTCATCGCCAGGCCCATCCCCCTGGACGACTCATTGGTACGCATTTCCACCAGCATCGGCATCACCCTGTTTCCACAGGACGATGCGGAGGCGGGCATCCTGCTGCGCCATGCCGATCAGGCCATGTATTGCGCCAAGCGCGGCGGCAAGAACCGCTATGCCCTGTTCGATCCCGAAGAGCGCGAGGATTCGTCGCCCGGCCGCCGGCGCCTGGACCGCCTCGAACAGGCCTTCCGTGACGACGAGTTCCGGCTCCACTATCAGCCCAGGGTCAATCTGCTCAGCGGTGAGGTCTGTGGTCTCGAGGCCCTGATTCGCTGGGAGCATCCCGAGCATGGACTTCTGGAACCCGATGATTTCCTGCCCCAGCTGCTCGGCAGTCGTCTCGAGGCGCCCCTCGGCGACTGGGTGGTCGAACGGGTCCTGCATCAGCTCGCGGACTGGCAGCGCCAGGGGCTCGCCCTGCGCATCAGCTTCAACGCCAGCGCCAACGATCTGGCCCTGCCCGAGTTCTGCGATCGGCTGACGGCGGCTCTGGCGCGCTACCCCAGGCTGGACCGGCGTCTGCTGGAGATCGAGTTCCAGGAAAGCGCCGCCGTGTCGGATCTCGACGCCATCACCCGTACGCTCCAGCATTGCCGGCACTCGGGCCTGTGCATCGCCCTGGACGACTTCGGCACCGGCTACTCGTCGCTGGCGCATCTGCGTGAGCTGCCCATCGACGCCCTCAAGATCGACAAGCGCTTCGTCGGCGCCATCCTGAAGGACGAACGCGACGCCGCCCTCGTCCAGAGCATCATCCAGATCGGCGCACGACTCGGGCTCGACGTGATCGCCGAAGGCGCCGAGTCACCCGCACACTGCCAGCGTCTGCTCGAGCTGGGCGCCTCCCAGGCCCAGGGCTATGCCATCGCCCGCCCCATGCCCGCCGAACGCATCCCGCCCTGGCTGGCGAGCCGGGCCAAGGGGCCTCACTGACCACCCCGCTCACGCTCGACACGCCATCCCCCCGCCTCCTGGAGGCCCGGCCCGAGCCCGAGCCGGCAAGGGCCCGGGCGGATGCAGCCGGCGAGGAAAATGCTACAATCCGGGCCTGATTTCACGGATATCCGCATGACGGCCTCGACTTCGCCCAGGCGTCGAGTCGGCCGCCGTGCTCCACGTCTACGGGAACCTCTGAGCCACCATGTCGAACATCGCCCCGCGCAAGATCCTGGTCACCAGCGCCCTGCCCTACGCCAACGGCGCCATCCACCTGGGCCACCTGCTGGAATACATCCAGACCGACATCTGGGTGCGCTTCCAGAAGAGCCGCGGTCATGACTGCCACTACGTCTGCGCCGACGATGCCCACGGCACCGCCATCATGCTGCGCGCCGAACAGGAGGGCATCACCTCCCAGGCGCTGATCGACCGCGTCAGCCAGGAACACCAGACCGACTTCTCGCGCTTCGGGGTGGCCTTCGACAACTATCACTCGACCCACTCCGAGGAAAACCGCCACTTCAGCGAGCTGATCTACACCCGGCTGCGCGATCAGGGGCACATCGCCACCCGCGACATCGAGCAGATGTACGATCCGGAGAAAGGGCTGTTCCTGGCCGACCGCTTCATCAAGGGCACCTGCCCGAAGTGCCAGGCCGACGACCAGTACGGCGACAACTGCGAGGCCTGCGGGGCCACCTACACCCCGGCCGAGCTGATCGACCCGGTCTCGGCGATCTCCGGTGCCACCCCGGAAGTCCGCAGCTCCACGCACTACTTCTTCAAGCTGCCCGACTTCGCGGCCTTCCTGCAGGGCTGGATCAACGACGATCACGTCCAGCCGCAGATCCGCAACAAGCTGATGGAGTGGTTCGAGTCGGGCTTCAACGAGTGGGACATTTCCCGAGACGCGCCCTACTTCGGCTTCGAGATCCCCGACGCTCCGGGCAAGTACTTCTATGTCTGGCTGGATGCCCCGATCGGCTACCTGGCCAGCTTCAAGAACCTCTGCGAGCGCGAGGGTCTCGACTTCGACGCCTACTGGCGCGAGGATTCCGACGCCGAGGTCTATCACTTCATCGGCAAGGACATCGTCTACTTCCACGCGCTGTTCTGGCCGGCCATGCTGCACGGCGCCGGCATGCGCACGCCGACCGCGGTGAACTGCCACGGCTTCGTCACCGTCAACGGCGCCAAGATGTCCAAGTCGCGCGGCACCTTCATCAAGGCCGCGACCTATGCCGAACATCTGAATCCCGAGTACCTGCGCTACTACTTCGCCGCCAAGCTCACCGCTGGCGTCGATGACCTGGACCTCAACCTCGAGGACTTCGCCCAGCGCGTGAACTCGGACCTGGTCGGCAAGGTCGTCAACATCGCCAGCCGCTGCGCCGGCTTCGTCAAGAAGCTCGGCGGCGGCAAGCTCTCGGCCCACTGCGCCGAGCCCCAGCGCGTCGCCCGCTTCGTCGCCGCCGGCGACGAGATCGCCGAGCACTTCGAGGCCCGCGAGTTCGGCCGCGCCATGCGCAAGGTGATGGAACTCGCCGACGAGGCCAACACCTACATCGCCGAGGCCGAGCCCTGGGTGCTGGCCAAGCAGGAAGGCCGCGAGCAGGAAGTGCTCGACATCTGCTCGGTGGGCATCAACCTGTTCCGCCAGCTGATGGTCTACCTGGCCCCGGTGCTGCCCGAGATGGCCGAAGGCGCCCGCGCCTTCCTGAAGCTCGACTCCCTCGACTGGGACAGCCGCCAGGAGCTGCTGGTGGACCACGAGATCGCCAAGTTCAAGCCGCTGATGACCCGGGTCGAGCGCGACCGCATCGACGCCATGATCGAAGCGTCCAAGGAGGATCTGGTGGAAGAACAGAAGCTCAAGGACACCCCCAAGGGGCCGCTGGCCGACAATCCCATCGCCGAGACGATCGACTTCGGCGACTTCGCCAAGGTCGACCTGCGCATCGCCCGCATCGCCAAGGCGGAATACGTCGAGGGCGCCGACAAGCTGCTCCAGCTGACCCTGGACCTGGGCGGCGAGACGCGCAACGTCTTCGCCGGCATCCGCAAGGCCTACGCCCCGGAGGCCCTGGAGGGCCACCTGACGGTGATGGTCGCCAACCTTGCGCCGCGCAAGATGCGCTTCGGCGTCTCCGAAGGCATGGTGCTGGCCGCCGGCGATGACGACGGCATCTACCTGCTGGAGCCCCACTCCGGCGCCCAGCCCGGCCAGCGCGTGAGCTGATCCGGGCATGACGCAGCCCGCCCTGATCGAGGCCGTCGACGCCGCCTTGCCGCAGACCCAGTGCGGCAAGTGCGGCCACGACGGCTGTCGTCCCTACGCCGAGGCCATCGCGGAAGGCGAGGCGATCAACCGCTGCCCGCCCGGCGGCCAGGCCACCGTGGTGCGGCTGGCCGAGCTGACCGGTCGTACCGAGGTGCCGCTGGAGCAGCCCGCCCAATCGCCGCTGGTGGCGCGGATTCGCGAGGCCGAGTGCATCGGCTGCACCAAGTGCATCCAGGCCTGCCCGGTGGACGCCATCCTCGGCGCCGCCAAGCACATGCACACGGTGATCGAGGCCGAATGCACCGGCTGTGAACTCTGCGTGGCCCCCTGCCCGGTCGACTGCATCGACCTGCTGCCGCATCCGCACTGGCAGGCCGCCGACGGCGAGGCCGAGCAGGACGCCTACCTGGCCCGGCGCGCCGAGCGCGGCCGTCGCCGCTTCGAGGCGCGCAACGATCGTCTCGTCCGCGAGGAAGATGCCAAGCGAGAGCGGCGGCGCAAGCGCAGCGCCAGACAGGCCGCGCCGGCCCGGTCGCCCCATCAGGCCCAACCCCAGGCGCCCACGGCGACGCAGCCCCAGGCGCCGGCAGCGTCCTCCAGTGCCCTGCGCGCCAGCCGGGTCAGCCTGGTCGCCAGCCTCAAGCGACTGGATCGCCAGCGCCAGGCGAGCGATCTCGCGCCCGACAAGCGCGACGAGCTCGACCGTCGCGACACGGAGCTTCGCCAGCGCCTGGCCGACATCGATCGTCAGCTCGATGCGACCGACGGCTCCCAGCCCGCGAACGACGATGTGGGCAAGAGCGCGCGGCAGACCGAGCGTCAGCGCCGCTTCGCCGTCAACGCCGCCGAACAGGCCCGGCGCCGCGCCCGCCAGCAGCTGGCCCACGCCGAGCGCCAGCGCGACGACGCGGGCATCGCCGCCGCCCACGAGCAGATCGAGCGCGCCGAGCGCATGCTCGCCGAGGCGCGTGCCACCCTCGGCTCCGCCTCCCACTGATCACTGTCGCCCACGCTATGAACGCCCAGAAACGCCACGAGATCTTCGCCCGCCTGCGCGAGCACAACCCCGAGCCCACCACCGAGCTCAACTGGTCGACGTCCTTCGAGCTGCTGGCCGCGGTGCTGTTGTCGGCCCAGGCCACCGACGTGGGCGTCAACAAGGCCACCGACCGGCTGTTTCCGGTGGCCAACACCCCGGCGGCCATCCTCGAGCTGGGCCTCGACGGCCTGAAGGAACACATCAAGACCATCGGCCTGTACAACACCAAGGCCGAGAACCTGATGAAGACCTGCCGCATCCTGGTGGAGCAGCACGACGGCGAGGTTCCGCGTACCCGCAAGGCGCTCGAGGCACTGCCAGGCGTCGGCCGCAAGACCGCCAACGTCATCCTCAACACCGCCTTCGGCGAGCCGACCATCGCCGTGGACACCCATATCTTCCGGGTCTCCAACCGCACCGGCATCGCCAAGGGCAAGGACGTGGTCGAGGTGGAGCAGAAGCTGCTTCGCCACGTCCCCAAGGCATTCCGCCAGGACGCCCACCACTGGCTGATCCTGCACGGCCGCTACACCTGCGTGGCCCGCAAGCCGCGCTGCGGCAGTTGCGTGATCGAGGATCTGTGCGAATTTCCGGACAAGGTGGAACTCTAGTCACGCTTCACTCACGGTCTGACGCGCCGGACACGACCGGCGAGGGAGACGCTGCATGGCCCTGCTCGAGTCGCTGTTGCTGCCTCCGCTGCTCAACGCCTGGCTGATCCTGGTCGGCGGCCTGCTGTGGATGCGCCTGCATGTGATCGGCGGGCTGCTGGTCGCGCTGGGCCTGGGCAGCCTGATCGTGCTCGCCACCCCGACGGTCAGCCATGCCCTGCGTCAGGGGCTGGAGCCTCAGCCGCTTGCCGTCAGCGCCCTCATGGACGGTGCCCTGGGGGAACGAGCAAGCGCCATCGTGATTCTCGGCGGCGGCCGTGACTACGACGCCCCCGAATTCGGCTGGGGCGACGCCCCGTCCAACGCCAGCTGGCGGCGCCTGGCGTACGGTGCCTGGCTGCATCGCCAGAGCGGCCTGCCGATCCTGGTCAGCGGCGGTCGGGTCCATGACGAACACAGTGCCGAGGCCAGCCTGATGGCGGCCGCCCTGCGCGAGGTGTTCGACGTGCCGGTCCGCTGGCGGGAAGGCCGCAGTGCCAATACGGCGGAAAACGCCCGGCACAGCGCCGAGATGCTCACCGCCGAAGGCATCGACCATGTGGCGCTGGTTTCCCAGGCCTGGCATCTCCCGCGCGCCACGGCCGAGTTCGAGCGCGCGGGCCTTGCCGTCACGCCGGCCCCCACCGAGTTCGCCAGCCCTCCTCCCGATGGCCCCCTGGCCTGGCGCCCCAGCGCCTATCACCTGCATCAGAGCACCCGCGCCCTGCATGAATGGCTGGGGCGCGGTGAAGGATGGCTCAAGGCCAGGCTCCTGCCTTGAATCGCCCGCCCCGGGCCCTTACCCCAGCGAAAACTCCCCGCCGCGCTCGATCGCCTTTCGATACCCCGGACGCTCGCGGCAGCGGGCCAGGAAGTCCTGCAACCGGGGCGCCGATGCGAGCCCGCCGCGCCCCTCGAGCGCCAGCACCGGAAAGCTCATCTGGATGTCCGCCGCCGAGAAGGCCTCTCCGGCGAACCAGGTCGAAGCGTCAAGCTCGGCCTCCCAGAAGTCGCGCAGCTCGGTGATGCGCGGCCCCAGGAAGTTCTGCTCCACGCCCTTGGCGAACTGCCGCCCCAGCGGCCGCACCAGGGCCGGCACCGGCGGCTTACCGAGGCGCGAGAACACCAGCCGCATCACCAGCGGCGGCATCGCCGACCCCTCGGCATGGTGCAGCCAGAAGCGATAACGCTCGCGCTCATCGCTGCCGACGGGCGGCGCCAACTGGCCGTCGGCATCGTGATGCTCGAGCAGGTATTCGATGATCGCCCCCGACTCGGCGATGGCCCGCCCACCCCGCGCCTCATCGGTGATCACCGGCGACTTGCCCAGCGGATGCACCTCTTTCAGTGAGGCCGGGGCCAGCATGGTCTCGGGATCACGCCGATAAACGACCAGCTCATACTCGACACCCAGCTCCTCCAGCAGCCACAGCACGCGCTGGGAACGCGAGTTCTCCAGATGATGTACGCGAATCATGAGACGCTCTCCCTGTCCTTTCGTGAGTCGCCAGTGTAACGGGCTTGGCCCAAGGTCGTCTTTGCCACCTCAGGAGCCCTCTCTAGACTTGGAGACACTGGGATTTAATGCGTCGTGCAACGGGCGTCACGGGGAGGACGGCATGCGCAAGGTGCTGGTAGTGGACGACGAGCCCAATATCGTCCTGTCGCTGGAGTTTCTGATGCAGCAGGCCGACTTCGAGGTGGTGACCGCGGAGGACGGCGAGACGGCGCTGGCCCGCGTGTCCGAGACGCGACCGGATCTGATGCTGCTCGACATCAGCCTGCCGGGCATCGGCGGCTTCGACGTGCTGGAACGGCTGCGCGCCGATCCCGACTTCGCACGCCTGCCGATCATCATGCTCACCGCTCACGGGCGTGAGGTGGAACGCGAGAAGGGCCTGGCCCTGGGCGCCGACGACTACATCACCAAACCCTTCTCGACCCGCGAGCTGGTCGAGCGGGTCAAGAGGCTGCTCGCCGACGCCGGACGGGAGGGCGAACCATGACCCGCCGCCGTCCCGGTCCGCCTCGCCGACAGACCCTGATCGGGCTGTGGCTGCTGCTGAGCGGCGTGAGCCTGCTGGGCGGTGCACTCTTCGCCCTGTGGCTCGACGGCCTGCTGGCCCCCGAGGGCCTGGCCCGCGGGGCCCTGTGGGCCGGCAGTTTCTCCGGCGGCGGCACCATCTTCCTGGTCGGCCTGATCCTCGAACGGCGGCTGTTCATGCCGCTGCGGCATCTGCAGGTGCAGCTGGCACGCCTGGTGGCCAACCCCGATGCCGTAGACGACTATCCCCCGGAGGGTTGGCTGCGCGGCCTGGGGCCCGACCTGGTGCGCATCCGCGAGGCCTGGCGCGACGATCGTGCCCGGCTGGGCAACGCCCGCGCCGAAGGGGCGCGCAGCGCCGCCCGCATTCGCCAGGAGCTCGAGGCCCTGCTGCAGGTGCTGGACACGCCGCTGCTGCTCTGCGATCGCCATCGCCGGCTCCTGCTGTTCAACCCCGCCGCCGAGGCCCTGTTCGCCGATGCCCCCGGCCTGGGGCTCGGCAAGCGACTCGACACCCTGCTACCCGCCGCCAGCCTGCAGGAGGCCCTGCGCCAGCTGCCCGAAGACGCGACGCCCAGGGACGTGCTGGTCCCCTGCGGCGAGCGCTGGCTGCGCGCGACCCTCAGACGCATCCCCGAGAGCCAGGGCGAGACCCTGCTGACGCTGGTGGATGCCACGGCCAGCTGGCACAACGAGCTGGGCGCCGGTGCGGCCCTGGCCGAGCTGCTGCCCGCCCTGCGCCGCCATGGCGCCGGCTTGACCAGCGCCGCCGATGCCCTGGGGCACCTGCGGGGCACCGATAACGACGCCCTGCGCCAGCGCCTGTCGGGGGTGGTCGAGGAGGAAGGGCGCGGGCTGGCCGAAGGCCTGGAGCGGCTGGGTGAAACGCTCGACGCCCAGCAGCGCCGGGCCGAGCGTCTGTCCCCGCTGTGGTCCAACGATCTCTGGGCCGGCCTCGTCGAACGCCTGCCTGCCGGCGGCCCGACCCTCACGCCCATCGGCATGCCGGCCTGGCTCAAGGGCGATGCCCCGGTGCTGCTCGAGGCCCTGCACAGACTGCTGACCCGGCTGGCCGAGCGCACCGGCGAGACCCGCTTCGACGGCGAGGTCTGCCTGGGCAACCAGCGCGCCTACCTCGACCTGTGCTGGCAGGGGGCAGCGCTCAGCGAACGCGAGCTGTCGGCCTGGCGAGGCGAACGCCTCGAGGCCCTGCCGCTGGCCCCGACTCTCGGAGAGGTGCTCCGCCAGCATGCCAGCGATGCCTGGAGCCTGGCCGATGAAGACGGCGTTCATGCCCGCCTTCGGCTGCCCCTGCCGGCGCTGGAGCGAGTGGGCGCCCCTCGTCCGGCTCCACCGCCTCGCCCCGAGTTTCATGACTTCGGCATCGCCGAGCTGCCACCGCCTGACGCCGAGCTCGCCGCCCGGCCGCTGCGGGCGCTGGAGATCGTGGCCTGCGATACCGAGACCACCGGCCTGGAGCTGCGCCGCGGCGACCGGGTGATCAGCATCGGGGCCTGCCGCATCGTCAACGCGCGGCTGCTGGCCAGCGAGACCTTCGACCTGCTCATCGATCCCGGCCGGCCGATTCCGCCGGCCAGCACCGCCATCCATGGTCTCACCGACGCCGACGTCACCGGCGCCCCGCCCGCCGCCGTCGCCCTGCCGCGCTTTCGCGACTACGTCAGCGACGCCGTGCTACTGGCCCACAACGCCGCCTTCGACCTGCTGGCCCTGCAGCCATCGGACGGCGGCGTCTCCCTCGACATGCCGGTGCTGGACAGCCTGCTGATCTCGCGCGGTCTGGACCCCAGCCTCGACGGCCATGACCTGGATTCCCTGGCCGAACGCTACGGACTCGCCTTCCCGCCGGGCAGCCGCCACACCGCGCTGGGGGATGCCCGGGTCACCGCCGAGCTATGGCTGGCCCTGCTGCCGCGCCTCGAGGCCCGGGGCATCGACACCCTGGCGGCGGTACTGGCCCTGCAGGCGAGCGCCTTCGATCGGGAGGACGCCAGCGCTTCATGATGACGTCACGCCGCAAGGAGCGCCTGATCGCCCTGATCATCCTGGCGACGCTGCTGTTCACGCCGCCGCTGCTGCTGGTCACCGAGCGCCTGGGCCCCGGCGCCCTGACGCTGTATGTCTTCCTCGCCTGGGCCGCGGTGATCGCGCTGGCCGCCTGGCTGCTGGAAGGCGGGCGCCGGGAATGAGCCTGCGCGGCGAGTGGACCGTGCTGGCCGTGGCCTTCGGCTACCTGGCCCTGCTGTTCCTGATCGCCGCCTGGGGCGACCGGCGCGCCGCACGAGGCCGATCGATCATCGGCTCCCCCACCATCTACGCGCTGTCGATCGCCGTCTACTGCACCGCCTGGACCTTCTACGGCAGCGTCGGGCGCGCCGCCGAGACCGGCCCCAGCTTCCTGCTGATCTATCTCGGCCCGACGCTGGCCATGCTGCTGGCCCCCTTCGTGACCCGCAAGATGGTGCGCATCGCCCGCGCCCAGCGCCTCACGTCGATCGCCGATTTCATCAGCGCCCGCTACGGCAAGAGTACCGGGCTGGGCGCCCTGGTGGCGCTGATCGCCCTGATCGGCATCACGCCCTACATCGCCCTGCAGCTCAAGGCCATCACGCTGAGTCACGCGGTACTGGTCGACTACCCCGGGACGGCCGGCCAGGCCCTGGAGACCACCGCCTTCTGGGCCGATAAGTCGTTCTGGGTGGCGCTGGTGCTGGCGGTGTTCATCATCCTGTTCGGCACCCGCCACCTGGACGCCAGCGAACGCCATGAGGGCATGGTCGCCGCCATCGCCTTCGAGTCGCTGGTCAAGCTGGCGGCCTTCCTGGCGGTCGGCGCGTTCACGGTCTTCGTGCTCTACCGCGGCCCCGGCGAGCTGTTCACCCGGGTCGCCAAGACCCCGGACCTGCTCGGGGTGCTGGGCCTGGCCGCGGTACCGGGCGGCGCCCTGGGCTGGGTGGGCACCCTCGCCCTGGCCTTTTTGGCCTTCCTCGGCCTGCCACGCCAGTTCCAGGTGATGGTGGTCGAGAACGTCGACGAGCGACACATCATCCGGGCGACCTGGCTGTTTCCGCTGTATCTGCTGGCGATCAACCTGTTCGTGCTGCCCATCGCCCTGGCCGGCCTGCTGGGCGATGCCGGGGGCGATCCGGACAGCTTCGTGCTGACGCTGCCGCTGGCCACCGGCGCCGAGGGGCTGCCGCTGCTGGTCTTCATCGGCGGCCTGTCGGCGGCCACGGGCATGATGATCGTCGAGACCATCGCGCTGTCCACCATGGTCAGCAACCAGCT
Source organism: Halomonas sp. HG01 (assembly GCF_000968715.2). Taxonomy (NCBI): domain Bacteria; kingdom Pseudomonadati; phylum Pseudomonadota; class Gammaproteobacteria; order Oceanospirillales; family Halomonadaceae; genus Halomonas; species Halomonas sp. HG01. The sequence continues at coordinate 1,921,282 of NZ_CP022134.1, forward strand.
GGTGATGCCGCTGCTGCTGCGCGCCCGGCTGCTGCCCCGCGGCGGCCAGGGCGCGCTGGCCGGCTGGATGCTCGGCGTGCGGCGTCTGGCGATACTGGCCATCCTGCTGCTGGGCTACGGCTACCATGCGCTGGTGGGGGACGCCTACAGCCTGGTCACCATCGGCCTGGTGTCCTTCGCCGCCGCGGCCCAGTTCACCCCGGCGCTGCTGATCGGCCTCTACTGGCGCGGCGCCAATCGGCTCGGCGCCGGGCTCGGCCTCACGGCCGGCTTCATCGTCTGGGCCTGGACGCTGCTGATCCCGGGCTTCGCCCAGTCCGGCTGGCTCGACGCCGGTTTCCTCACCGACGGCCCGTTCGGCATCGCCTGGCTCCGGCCCTATGCGCTGTTCGGCCTGGAAGGCTGGGATATCTACACCCACGCGCTGCTGTGGAGCCTGGTGGCCAATGTCGGCCTACTGGTCGGCGTCTCACTGTTCACGCGGCCGTCGGCGCTGGAACAGACCCAGGCCGCGCTGTTCACCGAGGCGCTGCATCCGCGCCTCGACCAGGCCTCGCTGGGGCATGCCGGCCACACGCCGCGCGGCGAGCTGCGCGCCCTGCTCGACCGCTATCTGGGCGCGGCCACCACCGCCCGGGTATTCGCCGAAGAACCCGATCAGGACGACCGGCACCCCGCGTCGCCGGCGCTGGTGGCGCGGGGCGAACGGGCGCTGGCCGGGGCGCTGGGCAGCGCCTCGGCCCGAGTGCTGATCGACTCGGTGGTGCGCGGCGAAGCCCTCGACCTGCCGGCGCTGCTGAGCGTGCTCGATACCACCTCCGAGACGCTGGAGATGAACCGCCGCCTCGAGCAGAAGTCCCGCGAGCTCGAGCGCACCGGCGAGGCGCTGCGCGAGGCCAATGAACGGCTGCGCGAACTCGACCGCCTCAAGGACGAGTTCGTGGCCATGGTCAGCCACGAGCTGAGGACGCCCTTGACCTCGATCCGCGCCTTCGCCGAGATCCTGCGCGATCATCGCGACCTGCCCGACGACAAGCGCGAACACTTCCTCGGGGTGGTGGTACGCGAGAGCCAGCGGCTGTCTCGACTGATCGAGGAGATACTCGACCTGGCCCGCCTCGAGAGCGGCCGACTGACGCTGCATCCCGAGCGGCTCGATCTCGCCGAGCTGGCCCGCCGAGGCGTCGAGGCGGTGCAGCGCCCGCTGGAGGAGCGCGGCATCACGCTGGAGGTGGCCCTCGAGGTGGACGCCGCGCCGGTGATCGGCGACCCCGACCGGCTGGAACAGGTGGTCATCAATCTGCTCGACAACGCCGGCAAGTTCGCCGACGGCGCGTCCCCGCGCGTGCGCCTGGCGCTGACCCACTACAAGCGCGGCTTTCGGCTGGCCGTGGAGGACAACGGCCCCGGCATCGCCGAGGCCGAGCGCGAGCGGGTGTTCGAGAAGTTCCACCAGATCCAGCACCAGGACGACGGCGCGCCCCGCGCCCGCCCCCGTGGCAGCGGGCTGGGCCTGCCAATCTCCCGCGGTATCATCGCCCATCTCGGCGGCCGGCTGTGGGTGGAAGACGCCCCGACGCTGGGCGGCGCCTGTCTGGTGATGGAGCTGCCGGAGGCACCGGCCATGTCGCCGACTCACGACTGACATGCTGCTGTCACAGTAACGTTACACCCTGTGTCCTGACTCACGTCTCTCCTCACACAGGTGATTCCCATGCAGCTCATGTCTCGCTCTTTGCTCGTCGGCGGCGTCGCCGCCACCCTCGCCGCCGGCATGTCACAGGCACAGGCAGAATTCTCCCTCAGTGATCGCTTCCACGATGCCGATGGCGACCTGGTGGCCGACATTCCCGAGGACGCCTCCCAGTGGCGCGATCCCGATACGCTGGTCTTCGCCTATACACCGGTCGAGGACCCCGCCGTGTATGCCGAGGTGTGGGATGGCTTCCTAGAGCACATGGAGGACGTCACCGGCAAGAAGGTGCAGTTCTTCCCGGTGCAGTCCAATTCCGCCCAGATCGAGGCCATGCGTGCCGGCCGCCTCCACGTGGCCGGTTTCAACACTGGCTCCAACCCGCTGGCCGTCGCCTGTGCCGGCTATCGCCCCTTCGCCATGATGGCCGCCGAGGACGGCAGCTTCGGCTACGAGATGGAGATCATCACCCACCCGGGCTCCGGCATCGACGAGGTGGAGGACATCCGCGGCAACACCCTCACCCACACGTCGGAGACGTCCAACTCAGGCTTCAAGGCGCCCACCGCGCTGATGGCCTCGGAGTTCGGCATGGTCTCCGGCGAGGACTACGACGTCGACTTCTCCGGCAAGCACGACAACTCGGTGCTGGGCGTGGCCAACCGGGACTACGCCGTGGCCACCGTGGCCAACTCGGTCAAGAACCGCATGATCGATCGCGGCGTGATCGACGCCGACCAGATCGAGGTCATCTACCAGTCGGACACCTTCCCCACCACCAGCTATGGCACCGCCCACGATCTGGCGCCCGAGCTGCAGGAAGCGATTCAGGAGGCCTTTTTCAGCTTCGACTGGGAAGGCAGCGCCCTCGAGGAGGAGTTCGGCCGCAACGGCGAAGAGCAGTTCATTCCCATCACCTTCCAGGAACATTGGGCGGTCATTCGCCAGATCGACGAGGCCAATGGCGTGGAATACGCCTGCCAATGAGCCTCGTGACCGGCCGGGCGTGGGCGGAACGTCGCTCGCGCCCGACCGGTCGAGGAAAATCGAACGAGACCCTATCCATTGCTTACCATCGACCGACTCACCAAGACCTATGCATCCGGCGACACGGCGCTCCGTGAGGTGACCTTGCAGATTCCGCAGGGCCAGGTGGTGGGGCTGATCGGCCCCTCCGGGGCCGGCAAGTCGACCCTCATCCGCTGCATCAACCGCCTGGTGGAGCCCTCGGCCGGCACCGTGCACCTGGGCGAGACCGACCTGGTCCCACTGCGCGGCCGTGAACTTCGCCGGGCCCGGCGCCGCATCGGCATGATCTTCCAGGAATATGCCCTGGTCGAGAGACTGACCGTGATGGAGAACGTGCTGTCCGGACGCCTCGGCTATGTGCCCTTCTGGCGCAGCTTCACCCGACGCTTTCCGGGCCAGGACATCGAGAACGCCTACCGACTGCTGGATCGGGTGGGGCTGCTGGCGCATGCCGACAAGCGAGCCGATGCCCTCTCGGGCGGCCAGCGCCAGCGCGTGGGCATCGCCCGGGCACTGGCCCAGGACCCCGAGCTGCTGCTGGTGGACGAACCCACCGCCAGCCTCGATCCCAAGACCAGCCGCCAGATCATGCGATTGATCACCGAGGTCTGCGCCGAGCGCGGGCTGCCGGCCATCGTGAACATCCACGATGTACCGCTGGCGCAACGCTATCTCGATCGCCTGATCGGGCTGAAGGCGGGTCAGGTCGTCTTCGACGATGCGCCCGACCGCCTCGACGACATGACCCTCACTCGGATCTACGGCGCCGAAGACTGGAGCGGCGCGGAATCGGACGCGGACGCGGACGCCGTCGATGGCGACGACGCGGCAACGCCCCGGATGATGCCCGCGAGGTCGGCATCATGACCTCGTCCCCTGGCTACTGTTCATCCCATCCCTACCCGCGCCACTGGCGGCGACCACCGCAGCTCATCACCACGCGCCGCTGGCGACTGGCCATACCGCTGCTGGCACTGACCTATCTGATCCTCGCACTCGGCTCGCTGGAGGTCGACGGTGCCCGTCTGATGGAGGGCCTGTCACGCGGCGCGCGCTTCGTTCAGGGCTTCCTGCAGCCGGATTTCACCAGCCGTTGGCACGACATCCGTCAGGGACTGATCGAGAGCCTGACCATGACCCTGACCGCCACCGTGGTGGGCGTGCTGGTATCGATACCCATCGGGGTCGGGGCGGCACGCAACCTGTCGCCGCGCCCCGTCTACATGGTGTGCCGCTCGGTCGTGGCCATCAGCCGGTCGCTGCAGGAAATCATCATCGCCATCTTCCTGGTCGCCATGTTCGGCTTCGGGCCCTTCGCCGGCTTCCTCACCCTCGCCTTCGCCTCCATCGGCTTCGTGGCCAAACTGCTGGCCGACGACATCGAGGAGGCCAGCGCCAGCCAGATCGAAGCCATCCGCGCCACCGGGGCCAGTGGCCTGCAGCTGATCCACTATGCCATCCAGCCCCAGGTCATGCCGCGGCTGATCGGCCTGTCGCTCTACCGGCTGGACATCAACTTCCGGGAAAGCGCGGTGATCGGCATCGTGGGCGCCGGAGGCATCGGTGCCACCCTCAACACGGCCATCGACCGCTACGAGTACGACAGCGCCGGCGCCATCCTGCTGATCGTCATCGCCATCGTCATGTTCGCGGAATATGGCTCCAGCTACCTCAGGAAGACGCTGCAATGAGTGCCCTCGATTCCCGCCCGGGCGAACCCGCCCACTACTCGCAGGTCTGGTGCTTTCGCACACCGCGCGCCAGGCTGGCGCTATGGGGCGGCTGGGTGGCCCTGGTGGCGCTGTTCGTCTGGTGCTGGCAGGTGATGAACGCCAACACCCTGTGGGTCTTCGTCGCCGATGCACCCGATCAGGCAGTCGATATCGGCAGCCGCATGTTCCCGCCCGACCCGACCTACCTGCCCGAGCTGCTGCTGCCGCTATGGGACACCCTCAACATCGCCACGCTGGGCACGCTGGGCGGCATCATCCTGGCGATTCCGGTGGCCTTCCTCGCTGCCGGCAACACCACCCCCTCGACGCTGCTGGTGCGTCCCGTGGCGCTGTTCATCATCGTGAGTTCACGTTCGATCAATTCGCTGATCTGGGCACTGCTGCTGGTGGCGATCATCGGCCCGGGCCTGCTGGCCGGCATCGTGGCCATCGCCCTGCGCTCCATCGGTTTCGTCGGCAAGCTGCTGTATGAAGCGATCGAAGAGACCGATGGCCGACAGGTCGAGGCGGTGACGGCCACCGGCGCCGGACGCGCCCAGGTCATCCACTACGGCATCGTGCCCCAGGTGCTGCCGGCCTTCTGGGGCATCGCGATGTTCCGCTGGGACATCAACATACGCGAGAGCACCATCCTGGGCCTGGTCGGTGCCGGCGGCATCGGCATGAAGCTGCAGTCCTCCATCGACACCCTGGCCTGGTCCCAGGTCGCCACTATCCTGATCGTGATCCTCGCCACGGTGGTGGTCAGTGAAGCCCTTTCGGCCCGAGTTCGCCGAGCGCTGATCTGAGCGTCATGGCGTGACGCAGGAAGTCGTCACGCCTGTGCCCGCTTCACCAGCCGCCGAATGAGGGCCAGGTCATGGCGCAGCAGCAGACGCTGGTCCTCGCCGAGCGCGTCGAGGTCGATCCAGCCATCGGCGATGCGGCCCTGACGCAGGGCATCACGCTGAGCCGACAGCAACAGCGCCTGCAAACGCTCCAGCGCCCGCCTCAGCTCGGCGGCAAGCGCCGCCTCAAGCCCTCCCGCCATCACCAGTGCGGCCAGGCGTTCGCGGGTGGCCATCGCCCGCACGCGATGACGCACACTCAGCAGGCGCACGGCGCCGACCAGCGGCAGCAGTCCACGGTGCTTGAGGTCCAGCGCCGACTCGGCCGGCGCCCCCTCGCCCCCGGCGGCCAGACGTCCGAAGCGGTCGAGCGCCACCGGGCACTCGTTCAACAGCGCCGCCATCTCGTCGAGGAACAATCCGGCCTCGGGCACGTGACGCATCACGCCATCGACCAGTCCGGTCGCCAGCGCGGCATTACCGTACACCGGTGACGCATCGAGCAGGATATTGGCCTGCTGCACGCGCTTGACCCGCCGCTCGGCGGTCCAGATGGCCAGCTGGGCATGCCACGCCGAGAGGCGCTTGCGCCACATCGGCCAGCGCGCCATGACGTGCCCCGGGCACAGCGGGATGCCGGCGGCGTCGAGAGCGGCGGTGAAGCGCTCGCCCAGCGCCTGGAAGTAGCCATCGATCTCGGTGTGACGGGCGTCCGCATAGTCGGCGATGACCATGGCATTGTCCTGGTCCGGGACCAGCAGACTCTCGTGGCGCGCCGCCGAGCCCAGGGTCAGCACGCAGAACGCCACCGGCGGCGCCCCCCAGCCCTGCTCCTGCATGGCGACGAGTGACGCCTCGATGGCGCGGCGATAGAGCGCATCGTTGTGGTCGCTGATCAGCTGACTGATCCGCCAGGCCGGCAGGTCGAGGCGCACCAGCGCCGCCGCCAGATCGCGCTGCCAGGCATGGGCCTCGGCCAGGCTCGGCGTCGGCCCCAGCCGTTCGATGGCCTCGCCCAGCGGCGCGAGCAGCGCCGGCAGCCGCCCGACATCGGGCACGATGTCGTCGGCGAACAGCGAGCGCCAGGTCGAGGTTCGGTGGAGCAGGTGCATCGGCATGCCCAAAAGAAGACTGCCTCCAGCGTAGCAAGCGCCTCGTCCTTGCCGGTTGACCGGGAGCAGTCATGCGGTGCCCTGCCCTCATTGCCGACCATAAAAAAGACGGCGCCCCTGGGGACGCCGTCGCTCGGAAGCCTCTGGCAGAGCCGGAGATCGGCTCAGCGATCGTCGAACAAGGCGTCGCCCAACTCGTCGATCATCCGCTCGGCCTTGCTGACCATCAGCGCCTCGCAGGCCTCGCGACCGGGCACCACATCGGAGCGCTCGAAGCGATGCTCGAGCACCTCCTCGTCCTCGCCGCGGGGCTTGCGGATCCAGCCGCTGACGCGATACTGGCCGCCCATCTCCTCACACTGGGGCACGATCAGGTAACCCTGATAGGACACCGGCTCGCCCTCTGGCGCGGCGGCGGGCGTCGTCTCTCCCTGGCCGAACAGACCGGATAGCAGTTTCTTCAGCATCGAAGCCTCCTGGATCAAAAACGCCGACCCGATCGTCGGCGCTTTCTGGATCAGTCCTGCTGACGACCCTTGCCCGCCGCAATACGCAGACGCAGGGCGTTGAGCTTGATGAAGCCCTCGGCATCCTTCTGGTCGTAGGCGCCGGCGTCGTCCTCGAAGGTGGCGATGGACTCATCGAACAGCGAGGCGTCGGACTTGCGGCCGGCCACGGTGGCATTGCCCTTGTAGAGCTTCATGCGCACCACGCCGGAGACGTTCTTCTGGGTCTCGTCGATGGCGGCCTGCAGGGCACGACGCTCCGGGCTCCACCAGTAGCCGTTGTAGATCACCTCGGCGTACTTCGGCATCAGCTGGTCCTTGAGGTGGGCTTCCTCGCGGTCCAGGGTCAGCGACTCGATGGCACGGTGGGCGCGCAGCATGATGGTGCCCCCCGGGGTCTCGTAGCAGCCGCGGGACTTCATGCCCACGTAGCGGTTCTCGACGATGTCGAGACGGCCGATGCCGTTGTCGCCGCCCATCTGGTTGAGCTTGGAGATGACCTCGTGGGGACGCATCGGCTCGCCGTCGATGGCCACGATGTCGCCGTTCTCATAGGTCAGCTCGACGTAGGTCGGGGAGTCCGGGGCCGCCTCCGGGGAGACGCTCCAGCGCCACATGTCTTCCTCGGCCTCGGTCCAGGGGTCCTCGAGGTTGCCGCCCTCGTAGGAGATGTGCAGCAGGTTGGCATCCATGGAGTACGGCGACTTCTTCTTCTGGCTGGTGAAGTCGACCGGGATGTCGTGCTGCTGGCAGTAGGCCATCAGCTTCTCGCGGGAGTTGAGGTCCCACTCGCGCCACGGGGCGATCACCTTGACGCCCGGCTTCAGCGCGTAGGCGCCGAGCTCGAAGCGCACCTGGTCGTTGCCCTTGCCGGTGGCACCGTGGGAGATGGCGTCGGCGCCGGTCTGGTTGGCGATCTCGATCAGGCGCTTGGCGATCAGCGGGCGCGCGATGGAGGTACCGAGCAGGTACTCGCCCTCGTAGATGGTGTTGGCGCGGAACATCGGGTAGACGTAGTCGCGGGCAAACTCCTCGCGCAGGTCCTCGATGTAGATTTCCTTGACGCCCAGTGCCTCGGCCTTGGCACGAGCCGGCTCGACTTCCTCGCCCTGACCGATGTCGGCGGTGAAGGTCACCACTTCGCAGTCGTAGGTTTCCTGCAACCACTTGACGATGACGGACGTGTCCAGGCCGCCGGAATAGGCAAGCACGACCTTCTTGACATCGGACATGCTGAGGCTCCTTTTAGCTGTTCGGTGTAGAGGGCCGATTATAGCGCGACCAGCCTGGCGCGAATACCGGTGCGGCGGGACGCATCGCGGTGAAACTGCTAGACTCCCGCGTTTCGAGACAACCCGACCCCAAGTCAAGGAGAGGTGCATGAGCGAGGTGGCCGCCCGCGAACTCATGGCACAACGCTTCCGCAGTTTCCTGCCCGTGGTGGTGGACCTGGAAACCGGCGGCTTCAATGCCCAAGGCGACGCGATCCTGGAGATCGCCGCCGTGACCCTGACCATGGACCCCGAGGGCAACCTGATGCCCGACGCCACCTATGCCTATCACGTCAATCCCTTCGAGGGGGCCAACGTCGAGCAGTCCGCCCTGGACTTCACCGGCATCCGCCTCGACGACCCGCTGCGCCAGCAAGTCGCGGTCAGCGAGGCCGAGGCGCTGGGCGAGATCTTCCGGCCGGTACGCAAGGCGATCAAGGCCAGCGGCTGCACCCGCGCCGTACTGGTGGGGCACAACGCCGCCTTCGATCACGGCTTCCTGAACGCCGCGGTGGAACGCTGCGGGATCAAGCGCAATCCCTTCCACCCCTTCTCGAGCTTCGACACCGCCTCGCTGGCCGGCCTGGTCTACGGCCAGACCGTGCTGGCCCGCGCCTGCCGCGCCGCCGGTATCGAGTTCGACAACAGCGAAGCCCACTCGGCGCGCTACGACACCGAACGCACCGCCGAACTGTTCTGTGCCATGGTCAACCGCTACAAGGACCTGGGCGGCTGGCAGCTGGCCCAGCGCGAGCAGGGCATCGAAGAGCCGTAAGCTGCAAGCTGCAAGCTGCAAGCTGCAAGCTGCAAGCTGCAAGCTGCAAGCTGCAAGCTGCAAGCTGCAAATCAGCAGCATGAAAATTGCCCGAAGCAAAAGAAACCCCCGAAGGCTGAGCACCTTCGGGGGTTTCTTGTAGCTCGGCGCTTGTAGCTCGGCGCTTACTGCTCGGCGTCGTCCTGATGCTTGGCGGCGGTCTCCTTGATCAGCGGCTCGAGCTCGCCGTTCTGGTACATCTCGACGACGATGTCGCAGCCGCCGACCAGCTCACCCTCGACCCAAAGCTGCGGGAAGGTCGGCCAGTTGGCGACCTTGGGCAGCTCGGCGCGGATGTCCGGATTGTCCAGCACGTTGACGAAGGCGAAGCGCTCGCCGCAGGCCATCAGGGCCTGAACGGTCTGGGCAGAAAAGCCGCACTGCGGCAGCTGGGGGGTGCCCTTCATGTAGATCAGGATCGGGTTTTCGCTGATCTGGCGCTGGATGTTCTCGACGGTGGTACTCATCTGCATTCCCTCTGGATCGGTGGTGGCCGCCGCGCCAAGGACAATACCCGAGCGCGCAGGTGGGCCTTCGATGCCGCCATTGTACGGATGCCAGCCGCGTTGCGCATCCCCCGCCGGCTGGCTAGGATGGTCGTTTTTTCCCGTGGAGTGACGCCATGGCCACCCGCCATTTCCTGACCCTGCTCGACCTGAGTCCGGAAGAGCTGCGCTACCTGATTCAGCGCGGCATCACGATCAAGAACGGCCTGAAGACCCACGGCCCGACCTACACCCCGTTCGCCAATCGCACCCTGGCGATGATCTTCGAGAAGTCGTCGACGCGCACGCGGGTGTCGTTCGAGACCGCCATGGCCCAGTTCGGCGGCCACGCCCTGTTCCTGTCGCCCCGCGACACCCAGCTGGGCCGCGGCGAGCCGATCGGCGACACCGCCCGCGTACTTTCGGAGATGGTCGACGCGGTGATGATCCGGACCTTCTCCCATGAAGGCCTCGAGGAGTTCTCCGACGCCAGCGACGTGCCGGTGATCAACGCGCTGACCGATGATTACCATCCCTGCCAGCTGCTGGCCGACGTCATGACCTGGACCGAGCTGCGCGGCAGCGTGCGCGGCCGCACGGCGGTATGGATCGGCGACGGCAACAACATGTGCCACTCCTGGATCAACGCCGCCCGCCAGTTCGAGTTCGACCTACGCGTGGTCTGCCCCGAAGGCTACGAGCCGCGTCAGGACATCCTCGATGCCGCCGGTGACCGGGTGACCATCCACCGCGACCCGATGGCCGCCGTGGAAGGTGCCGACCTGGTGACCACCGACGTCTGGGCCTCCATGGGCCAGGAAGAAGAGCAGGCCAAGCGCGAGGCCGACTTCGCCGGTTTCCAGGTCAGCGAGGCGATGCTCGACCGCGCCGCCGACGACGTGCTGTTTCTGCACTGCCTGCCGGCCCACCGCGGCGAGGAGATCAGCGAGACCCTGCTCGAGGACCCGCGCGCCGTGGTCTGGCAGGAGGCAGGCAATCGCCTGCACGCCCAGAAGGCGCTGATCGAGTTCCTGCTGCTGGGTCGCGTCGAGAACTGATCGACGTCTCCCTCGCTGCCCTCACGACGCCTCGGCAACGCCGGGGCGTCGCTGTTTCTGCGGTTCCGTCAATTTCGTGACCCTGGCAACACCGGCCTCTCGCCATGGGCAACGACGGCAAGCCGAAACGGGGGCCGACGCCCGCCCTTCACATTAGACCTTGGTCTAACCCCCTTCCCGCCGGTATAATGCGCCGCAACATATGACACCGCGAGACAGGCCGTCCCTCATGACCACCCTCTCCGCCGGCAATATCGCCCAGCGCAGCCTCCGCCAGTGCCTCTGCAACATGGCCGAACTGCTCTATCGCCAAGGCCACGTCCTGGAAACCGTCTCCAGCCCGCATCGGGGCCTCGACCGCCGCGCCCTGAACGCCCTCGCCCAGACCGAGCACGACTGGTCGAGCCACCAGCGCACCCTGGAGCGCAGCGAGGCCGCCACCTTCAATGCTCAGCGTCGCTTCGTGCTCACCGACCTGGGTCGCGAGCTGTTGTTCGAGATGTTTGGCGAGGGCGCCGCCGATATCGCCTAGGTGTCGGGTCCCGTGTGATTGACTACCCGCTTGGTGAATAACTCCGGCCGCTTGGCCTGCCATTCCTTCATCGCTGCAATCGGTGATTGATGATGCAGCGCCTTCTGAGGGATGTGGTGATTGTACAGCCAAGCGTAGCGTTTGAGCGTCTGCTCCAGATCCTCGCCTGAGGTATAGCGCCGGGTCGCCAGCACGTCACTGATGCGGCCGTTGAACCGCTCCACCATACCGTTCGTCTGTGGCCTTCCCGGCTTGATCAGGCGATGTTCGATATCATGGGCCTGGCACTCCTGGTCGAAGGGGTGGCGGCCGCTGGGCTTGCGCTCACCTGCCCGCGTGAAGCGATCGGTGAACGACTTGCCGTAGTACCTTCGGAACAATCTGGTGAGCGGCAGCCATCGNAGGCCTGAGCGGGACAGTCGAGGGTTCAGGAACTCACGTGCCACGACGAGCAGATCATCCAGACCGAGGCGCAGGAATTCACGAGCGGCGATCAGCACCTCCTCCTGCTCAGACGAGAGGGTGGCGAGTAGGTTGTGACGCGTGTGCGGTCGGTCATGGACATCGTTGCGGTACCGCCAGCGGCGGATGGTCGCGTGGGAGACACCATACTGGCGGGCCAGCTCGCTATCCGTGATGCTGGACGGTGCCGCCTGGATTTCAGCACGGATCTTCGGTGTCGTGGTGGCCTGCTTATGCAGCTTGATGTCCATGAACCTGCTCCCGAATGAATTGCTTTAGAAGCTCTCTGGCTGCCAGCAGAGGATAACTCCTATAGCTCATTTGATCATCCGGGACCCTACACCTAGGCAATCCGCGAAAAGTGCCTGCGCTCGGTAATACAGCGTCAAAAATCAGCTCGTGCGCGAGCCCGGTCAAAGTACTCATTTACAGCACGTAAACTCGCACGCGAGCCCGGTCCGCCTTCTCGCTGATTTTTTCCTTGCCTAACCTTCGCTCGTCGACTTTTCGGCATCGCCTGATCTCGGCGTCCTTCCCTTTCGCCACTCTGGCGACTTGCGTCAACTCGACGTCGCCTAAGGTCAACTTACTCCAGGCGTCATGACGGAAACTCCCTGCAGTTCACGCAAGGAGGTCCCCATGAACCGCAATGTCATCCTCACCTGCGCCATCACCGGCGCCGGTGACACCGCCGACAAGAACCCCAACGTCCCTGTCACCCCCCAGCAGATCGCCGACGACTGCATCGCCGCCGCCAAGGCCGGCGCCAGCGTCGCCCACATCCACGTTCGCGACCCCGAGACCGGCGGCATCAGCCACTCCACCGAGCACTTCCGCGAGGTGATGGACCGGGTCCGCGAGGCGGGCACCGATATCGTCATGAACATCACCGCCGGCGGCGGCGGCGACTGGATTCCCGATGCCGAAGACCCGACCCGTGGCGGCCCGGGCACCGACATCCAGACCCCGGCCGAGCGTCACGCGCCGGTCGGCGAGTTGCTCCCCGAGCTGTGCACCCTGGACTGCGGCAGCCTCAACTTCGGCGACATGGTCTACGTCAACACCGCCGACTGGCTGCGCGAGCATGCCCGCCTGGTCCAGGCCGCCGGCGTGAAGCCGGAGCTCGAGTGCTTCGACCTGGGCCACGTCTGGTTCGCCCGCCAGCTGCAGCAGGAAGGCCTGCTCGACGGCGACCCGCTTTTCCAGCTGTGTCTGGGCATTCCCTGGGGCGCCGAAGCCGATCCCGAGACCATGCTGGCGATGCGCAACAAGCTGCCGGAAAACGCTAATTGGGCGGCCTTCGGCATCGGTCGCCAGCAGATGCCCATGGTCGCCCAGGCGATGCTGCTCGGCGGCCATGTCCGCGTCGGCCTGGAGGACAACCTCTATCTGAGCAAGGGCGTGAAGGCGACCAACGCCCAGCTGGTCGAGAAGGCCGGCACCATCGTCGAGAATCTCGGCGGACGCCTCATGACCCCGGCCGAGACCCGCGCGCATCTCAAGCTGCGCGACCCGCGCACCGGTCAGACCGTCACCAGCACCCCGGGAGGTGAGGCATGAGCCGCCAACTGACGGTCATCGGCACCGGCGTCATCGGCAACGGCTGGATCGCCCGGGCGCTGGCCCAGGGCTGGGACGTGGTCGCCTTCGACCCCGCGCCGAACGCCGCCGAACGCACCCGCGCCTTCGTCGACAATGCCTGGCCGTCGCTCGAGAAGCTCGGCCTGGCCGAGGGCGCGGCCCCCACGCGACTGACCTTCGTCGACAGCCTCGAGGAAGCCGTGGCCGGCGCCGACCTGATTCAGGAGAACGTGCCGGAGCGCCTCGAACTCAAGCGCGAGATCCTCGCCGCCATCGATGCCGCGGCGGCGCCCGGCGCGATCATCGGCTCCTCCACCTCGGGCTTCAAGCCCAGCGACCTGCAGCGTGACTGCGCCTGGGTGCCGGGCCGGGTGATCGTCGCTCATCCCTTCAACCCGGTCTATCTGCTACCGCTGGTGGAGCTGGTCGGCGGCGAAGCCACCGAGCCCCGCCAGATCGAGCAGGCCCAGGCGCTCTACCAGGCGCTGGCCATGCGGCCGCTGGTGGTGCGTCGCGAGATCGAAGGGCATATCGCCGACCGACTGATGGAGGCGCTGTGGCGCGAGGCCCTGCACCTGGTCAACGACGGCGTGGCCACCACCGAGGAAGTGGATGCCGCCGTGGTCTACGGCTGTGGCCTGCGCTGGTCGCTGATGGGCACCTTCCTGACCTTCCATCTGGCCGGGGGCGAACAGGGCATGCGTCACATGCTTGAGCAGTTCGGCCCGGCGCTGAAACTGCCCTGGACCAAGCTCGAGGCCCCGGAACTCACCGACGAGCTGATCGACAAGGTGGTCGAGGGCTGCGAGTTCCAGGCCGCCGAGCGCCCGGTCGCCGAGCTCGACCGTCGCCGCGACGACTTCCTGGTCGAGCTGCTCGACCTGGTGCAGAAGTACTGGCCCGAGGCCGAAGGCCTGGAAGGACGCATCTGATGGCACTGCTCGAGACCCGCGTCGTCCCGGAATGGGTCGACTACAACGGCCATATGAACGACGCCGAATACGCCCGGGTGTTCTCTCTGGGCGTGGAGGCGCTGATGGACGCCATCGGCCTCGACGAGGCCGGCCGTCGGCGCCATGGCTACACCGTCTATACCCTGGAGACCCATCTCTGCTATCGCCGCGAGGCCCATGAAGGTCAGCCGCTGGCGATGGACGTGACCGTGCTCGACCGCGACGCCAAACGGCTTCACGTCTTCTTCGAGATGCGCGATACCGAGGGCACCCTGCTGGCCACCAGCGAGCAGATGCTGATGGGCATCGACAGTGAGGCCGGGCGCCCGGCGCCCTTCCCCGACCCCGTCGAGGCGGCCATCGGCGAGCTGCCAATCGCCGCAGCGGATGCCTGGCCGGACGCCGCCGGACGCCGCATCGGGCTGCCCGCCAAGCGCTGACGACGATCGAGCACATGACAACGCTTCTCCGCCCGGTCGATGCCGGGCGGATACGGGATCGCCGGCCCGCGGCCCGGCCCGAGAGGAGAAAAATTATCACCACGCCAACTCCCCCCACCCCACCGACTCGCCGTGCCAGTCATGAGGTGGAGACCTCCACCGACTACATGATCACCGAACTGTCGCAAAATGGTGTCTTCAGCGGCATGCACAAGGGCATGACCATCACCGCGGCCTTGCTGGTGCTGGCATTCGTGCTCTTCACCGGCATGATGCCGGACCTGGCCGGCGGCCTGTTCGGCACCACCCGTGCCTGGATCGAGAGCACCTTCAGCGGCTACTACCTGGTGACCGTGATGCTGCTGATGGCGGTGTGCGCCTTCATCGTGATCAGCCGCTACGGCAGCGTGCGCCTGGGCCCCGACGACAGCCGCCCCGACTTCAGCAACTTCGCCTGGTTCTCGATGCTGTTCTCGGCCGGCATCGGCATCGGCATCCTGTTCTTCGGCGTGGCCGAGCCGGTCTTCTACTTCGACAACGCCGGCGCCTTCGGCTACCCCAACAATCCCCATGCCGACATGGCCGGGGCCACCGCCATGAACCACGAGCGCGCCATCGATGCGCTGCGCGTCTCGGTGTTTCACTGGGGGCTGCACGGCTGGGCGATCTACGTGATCGTCGGCATGTCACTGGCCTACTTCGCCTACCGCAAGGGGCTTCCGCTGGCGCTGCGCTCGGCGCTCTATCCCTTCATCGGCGAACGCATCTTCGGACCGGTCGGCCACTTGGTGGACATCCTCGGCGTACTCGGCTGCGTGTTCGGCGTCGCCACCTCGCTGGGCCTGGGCGTCAGCCAGATGGCAGTGGGCCTGGAGCGTCTGGTCGGCATCGGCGCGGGCCTCGACACCCAGCTGACCCTGATCGCCGTGATCTCGTTGATTTCGATCCTCTCGGTGGTCTCGGGCGTGAAGAAAGGCATCAAGGTGATCTCCGAGCTCAACATCTGGGTCTCGGTGGTGGTCGTTGGCGCCTTCCTGATCGGCGGCCCGACCCTGTGGCTGGTGAGCGCCTTCGGCGAGACGGTGCTCGACTACGCCGTCAACTTCCTTCCCATGGGACTGTGGTTCGCCGACGAGCCCGGCACCACCGAGTGGCAACAGGGGTGGACCATCTTCTACTGGGGCTGGTGGCTGGCCTGGGCACCGTTCGTCGGCCTGTTCATCGCACGCATCTCCCGGGGCCGCACCCTGCGTGAGTTCGTGCTCGGCGTGCTGCTGGTGCCGACCCTGATCATCTTCGTATGGCTGATCATCTTCGGCGGCAACGCCCTCTACCAGGAGCTGCATGCCGCGGGCGGCCCGGGCAGCGGCGGGATCATCGAGCTGGTCAACGCCTGGAACCTGCCGGCCGCGCTGTTCGAGAGCGCCGACGGCATCGCCGGCACCGGCACCCTCGGCTGGGTGCTCTCGGCGTTGATGGTGTTCCTGCTGATGAGCTGGTTCGTCACCTCCTCGGACTCCGGTACCCTGGTGCTGACCACCATCCTGTCGCTGGGCAACGAGGAGCCGCCGCAGCGCTTCCGGGTCTTCTGGGGCGTGGTGATCGGGCTGGTGGCGGCAGCACTGCTGGTGGCCGGCGGCCTCAAGGCGCTGCAGACCGCGTTGATCGCCGCCGCACTGCCGCTGAGCGTGGTCATCCTGGTGATGACCGGCGGGGTGCTGCTCTCGCTGCTGCGCGAGTCGCGTCGCGCGCCTGCATCGGCGGCGAAACGCTAGCACGGTCCTATCGATCACCAGGGCAGGCAACAGGAAGGCCCGATCCGGCATCGCCGGATCGGGCCTTTCATCACGGGGCCAACGCCCCGACATATCTCGCTACGTTCAGTACTGGCCGAGAGTGGCCTCCAGCTTGAACAGGCTGGCGGACAGCTCGCCCGGCGTCATCACCGGCGAGGCGGGCGCCACCACGGACGGCCAGGCCTTCAGCGTGGCGTCATAGGCCGCCATCAGCTCGTCCCGTGTCTCGTCATCATACAGGTCGGCGTGCTGCTCGAGCCGCTCGCGGGCGATCTGCACGAAGCCGAAGCTGTCCTGATATTCCAGCACGTTGACGAACTCGCCGTCGTCGCCGATGGCTTCCTGGTACTCGTGCATGGCCTGGCTCAGCAGCGCCAGCTGGATGCGGCTCTGGAAGGCCACGTCGCCGCGCAGATCGGCGTCGACCGTCTCCAGCGCCCCATCGATGGCATCGAATGCCGCCTCATAGGCCTCGTCATGGCTGCCCCACTCGCCGCCCTCGCGGGTATCGGCGATCAGCGCCTCGAGAGCGGGCTCGACATCGTCGACGCCGCGTTCCTCGAAGGCCGGCGCCATGGGCTCGTAGAGTTCATGGATCGGATGACCGAAGTGCGGCTGGGCAGCGGTCTGCTCGCCTTCCTGGTAGAGCTCGCGCGCCACGGTCAGGTGGCCCTTCATCATGGCGAGGTTGGTGGCATAGACGCCGGGATTGGTGACGTTCATGACGTGGCCGGCTTCGCCGCCTTCACCACCTTCGCCGCCTTCACCACCTTCGCCGCCTTCACCACCTTCGCCACCTTCACCACCTTCGCCGCCGGCCGAAGCGTTCAGGTAAGCGAAGACGGCGTAGGGATCGGCCGAGGCACCGGCTTCACCGCCTTCACCGCCTTCACCGCCTTCACCGCCTTCACCGCCTTCACCGCCTTCACCGCCTTCACCGCCATGATGGCCGGATTCACCACCCTCGCCGCCTTCGCCGCCGTGATGGCCGGATTCACCACCCTCGCCACCTTCGCCGCCGTGATGGCCGGATTCACCACCCTCGCCGCCTTCACCGCCATGATGGCCGGATTCACCACCCTCGCCGCCGTGATGGCCGTATTCGCCGCCTTCATCGCCATGGTCGGCGTGTGCCAGCATCGGCTGGTCGGGGCCTTGGGTGAACGCCGCCGAAGCATCGGGCTCCGCCCCACTGGCGGTGCCGGCCCCCAGCAGGACAGTGGTACCAACGCCGACCCAGAGCTTGGTTCGAGTAGAGTGAGACATGGACGCTTCCTTTTGATGTTGTGATTGCCGGGACACGCGGCCCTGAGGCCGACTCAAGCGGCCATAGGGTGCTACCTCGGGAAGTGTAATGCAAACGATTCACAGTCGTTTATAATCCGCGACACATCCTCAGCTCCCGGAGCACCGACCGTGATCCTCTGCATCGACCAGGCCATCCCTTCCGAGCTGCTGTCCCGCGTGTGCGCCACGCTGGCCGGCAGCGAATTCCGCGACGGACGCGAGACCGCCGGCTGGCACGCACGCACGGTCAAGCAGAACCAGCAGGCCGACGGCCGTCACCCCGACATCGCCGAACTGCGCCAGGAGGTCACCAAGGCCCTCCACGACCATCCGCTGTTCCAGATGGCGGCGCGCCCGAAGCGAATGAAGCCGCTGATGTTCAGCCGCTACCAGGAAGGCATGACCTACGGCAACCACGTCGACGATGCGGTGATGGCCACGCCCCAGGGCGCCATGCGCACCGACCTGTCGTTCACCCTCTTCCTCAACGATCCGGACAGCTATGACGGCGGCGAGCTGCTGATGGACACCCCCGCCGGCGAGCAGACCTACAAGCTGCCGGCCGGCGGACTGATCCTCTATCCCTCCTCGACCCTGCATCGCGTCGAACCGGTCACCCGCGGCGAGCGCCTTGCCGCGGTGGGCTGGGCCCAGAGCCAGGTCCGCGACCCGCAGCAGCGCGAGATCCTCTTCGACCTGGATACCACTCGCCGCCAGGAGTTCGACGCCAACGGCAAGACCCTGACCTTCGACATGCTGTCCAAGAGCCTGGCGAATCTGCTGAGAATGTGGGCGGAGGTGTAGTCGACCGCCTCAGCCTCGCCGCACCTCCCGCGGCGAGGCACCGAAGTGCTGGCGAAAGGCCCGGGAGAAGCTGGAACTCGAGGTGAAGCCACAGGCCAGGGCCACGCCGAGCACCTCGAGGTCCGTTTCCTCCAGCAGCTGACGCGCCCGGGCCAGGCGCAGCGCCAGGTACCAGTCACGGGGCGAGCGTCCCAGCTCGCGCTCGAACAGCCGCTGCAGCTGTCGTAGCGAGACGCCGCTGCGGCTCGCCACGTCCTCCAGCGTCAGCGGCGTTTCCAGGTGGCGCTCCATCAGTTCGACGGCCTCCGCCAGCCGTGGGCTATGCGTGGCCAGGCGCCGCGCCTGGGTCATGCGCTGTGAATCGTGACGGGTGCGCATGCGCTCGTGAATCAGCTGTTCGGACACGTCGACCGCCAGCCGCTGCCCGTGACGCCGGGCGATCACGTCCAGCGCCATGTCCATGGCCGCCGCCCCGCCGGCGCAGGAGAAGCGCCGCTCGCCCAGCTCGAACAGCTCGTCGGAGGTCTCGATCGCCGTGAAGCGCTCGCGGAAGGCCGGCAGGCTCTCCCAGTGCAGGGTCACCCGCTCGCCCTCCAGCAGCCCCGCCGCGGCCAGCAGGAAACCGCCGGTATCGAGCCCGCCCAGCGCGCAGCCGGCCCCGTCCAGCCGATGCAGCCAGCGCATCAGCCCACGGCTCAGGTAGCGCTCGGGATCGAAGCCGCTGCACACCGCCAGCGAGGCGGGATGATAACGCGCCTCGATGTCCTGATCGGCCAGCAGCGTCATGCCGTTGGAAGCCGTGACCGGCCCGCCGTCCTCGCTGATCAGCGTCCACTCGAACAGCGGCCGACCGCTGATGCGATTGGCGATGCGCAGAGGCTCCACGGCCGAGAAGAAGGCCATCATCGAGAAACGGGGCAGCAGGAGGAACCCGATCGGCTCGGGCAGCGGGCCGGCATAGTCGAGGCGCATGGCAGCGGATGTACGGCAAGGAAAGGGCCGACATGATGACCGGCCCCAGGTGAAGGAACAAGCCTGCCGGGCGGTCACCGCTCGACATTGCATCCCCCGGCGCCGGCTCTACAATCGTGGTGCACCCTACCCCGCTGCCGCCACGAGGCCCATGAGACTGACGCCCAACGTCCCCGCCCCGGAGCGGATCGACTTCCTGCTGCTGCCGCGCTTCGCCATGGTGGCGTTCTTCTCGGCGATCGAACCGCTGCGCATCGCCAATCGCATCAGCGGTCGGCCGCTGTTCGAGTGGCGGCTGATCGGCCGCGACGGCGAGCCGGTGGTCGCCTCCAACGGCATGACCCTGGCGGTCGATCACGCCCTGGATGAGGCCCCGCTCGCGCCCAGCCTGGCGGTGTGCGCCAGCTTCGAGCCGGAAGCCGCCATCGACCAGACGCTGGTCGACTGGCTGCGCGAGCGCGCCGCGGCGGGCTGCCGGCTTGGCGGCATGGACACGGGCTGCTTCGTGCTGGCCACCGCCGGCCTGCTCGACGACCAGACGGTGACGCTGCACTGGGAATCGCTGCCCGAGTTCCGTGCCCGCTTTCCCGGCATCGACGCGGTGGAGTCGCTCTACGAGGTGACGCCGGAGGGTTTTTCCTGCGCCGGTGGCAGTTCGTCCATCGACATGAGTCTCGACCTGATCCGACGACGCCACGGCCGCGAGCTGGCCGAGCGGGTCCGCGACCAGCTGCTGCACGACCAGGGCCGACGCCCGGCCAGCCGCCAGCGTGACCCTGCCGCCCCCGAGGATCCGACACTCCACCGCGCCCTCGACCTGATGGACGCCAATCTGGACACGCCGCTGGAGATTCGCCGACTGGCCGACGAGCTCGACCTCTCCTGGCGGCGGCTGGATCGTCTGTTCGCCCGTCATCTGGGCACGTCGCCGCAGCGGGCCTACCTGGCGCGTCGGCTGGACCACGCCCGGCGGCTGCTGCAGGAGACCCGGCATTCCGTGATGGACGTCGCTCTGGCCAGCGGCTTCGCCTCCGCCTCCAGCTTCACCCGCGCCTTCCGCCAACGGCATGGCATGACGCCCAGCGAACTTCGACAGCGACGCTGAGCCCCGATACCCGGCCTCCGACACCTGAACTCCGATACCCCAGGACGTTCGCCGCGTTGACACACGGATGCCCATACGGTTTCACTTGAAACCAAATGAACCGTGATCAGAGGAACCCCATCATGACAGCCGCCTGGCAGCAGTACCGCAGCGCCCCACCCTTCGGCACCCGCGTCGCACCCGCCATCGATCTGCCCGAGCACGGACACCTGAGCCTGACCGTGGAGAGCGAGCGCGGCCGCTTTCCGCTGCTGGTGGTGCGCCTCGCCGACGATGCCCTGGTCGCCTACGTCAACGCCTGCCCGCACCAGTACCTGCCCCTCGACCAGCGCGGCAACCGCCTGCTCAGCGACGACGGCGAGACACTGCGCTGCACCAACCACGACGCCGCCTTCGCCACGCGCAGCGGCGAAGGCGTAGGCGGCCTGGGGACGGGCTG
Source organism: Halomonas sp. HG01 (assembly GCF_000968715.2). Lineage (NCBI taxonomy): Bacteria > Pseudomonadati > Pseudomonadota > Gammaproteobacteria > Oceanospirillales > Halomonadaceae > Halomonas > Halomonas sp. HG01. Next base: position 1,942,181 of record NZ_CP022134.1, read on the forward strand.
CGCCCTGGACCCGGTGCCGGTGCATGTGGAGGACGACTGGCTGGTCATCGGCAACGTTTCGTAAAACGCCTCGCCTAGCGCCTATCTGTCGAATCGTGCACAGTCGGCGTCGAATCATGACGCTAGCCCACGGGACTGCGCTGGCATCCTGAGCCGGAACATACATCGCTCGGGAGACTAGCCCATGACCGACGCCGCACTGCCCCTCACCCCCGACTACGACGCCTGGCCGATCGACGCCGACCTCGATGCCGTCTCCTTCACCTCGCGCCTGGTCACGGTGCGCTGGAGCGACGGCCGCGTCAGCCGCTATCACGGCATCTGGCTGCGCGAGAACGCCGCCGACGAGACCACCGTCAATCCCGCGACCCGCGAGCGCATCCTGGACCTCTCGGCCCTGCCGGCATGGCCGGAGATCGAAGGCGCCGACATCGATGCCGCCGGCGCGCTGTGCGTGACCTTCGCTCCCGAGGACCGTCGCCTGCGCTTCCACCCCGGCTGGCTGCGCGCCCACGACTACGACAACGCCGGCGATCCCGAGGCGCCGCTGGTCCCGGTGACCCTCTGGCACGGCAGCCCCGATGCCGGCCCCGACACCCTCGACGCCAGCGGCCTGCTCGATACCGCCCCCGCCAGCGAGGCCGAGGAGGCGATCCTCGCGCCGGCGCTCGAGAGCGTGCTCGGCAAGGGGCTGGTAAGACTGCGCGGCCTGCCCACCGAGCCCGGCTCGCTGGAGGCCATCGCCCATCGCATCGGCCCGATCCGCGATACCAATTTCGGCGGCCTGTTCAACGTCAAGGCCAAGCCGGACCCGGACTCCAACGCCTACACCTCCATCGCCCTGCCGCCCCACACCGACCTGCCGACCCGCGAGTACCATCCGGGCCTGCAGATGCTGCACTGCCTGGAAAACAGCGTGGAGGGCGGCCAGGCGGTGATGCTCGATGGCTTCGCGGTGGCCGAGGCACTGCGTGAGCGAAACCCCGAGGCCTGGGAGACCCTGACCCGGGTGCGCTGGTGCTACGCCAACACCGCCAGGACCACCGACCATGTGTGGTTCGAGCCGATGATCCGCCTCGACGCCCGCGGCGAGCTGCTCGAGGTACGCATCGCCGACTTCCTGCGCGGCCCGCTGCAGACCGCCTTCGAGGACGTGGAGCCGGCCTACGAGGCGCTGATGGCACTGCAGCGGCTGCTGCGCGACCCGGCCTTCGCCATTCGCTTCACCTACGCGCCCGGCGACCTGGTGATCTTCGACAACCGCCGCCTGCTGCACGCCCGCGACGCCTTCGAGGGCAGCACCGGCCATCGCTGGCTGCAGGGCTGCTACATGGAGCGCGACGAGATCCGCTCGCGCTATCGCATGGTGCAGCGCGCCCGCCGGCAGCGGCGCATCGGCGTCGAGGCCTGACCCGGGCCTCGTCTCCCTAGCCGGGGCCTCGGGCCGCCGTCTCTCTTGGCGCTTCCCCGAAGCGCGCCCGATAGGCCCGGGAGAAGTGCGCAAGGTGGCTGAAACCGTTGGCCAGGGCGGCCTCGGTGACCGTGGCGTGGCTGGCCGAGAGCAATCGCTGCGCCCGGTCGAGCCGCATCCCCAGGTAGCACTGCTTGGGCGTCTCGCCGAAATGCGCCAGAAACAGCCGCGAAAGCTGCCGCTGGGACTGACCCGCCAGGCGGCAGATCTCGGGGATGGGCAGTGCTTTGGCCAGGTTGGCTTCCATCACCGCCAGACTCTTCACCACGCTACGCGGCAGGTTCGCGTAGTGTGATGGCGTCACCTCGCCGATCGCGTCTCCATCCTCGCCCTCCCCGCCGTCTGCACCGCTCGAGGCATCGTGGCGGTCATGGACCAGCTGACGGCTCACTGCATCGGCCAGCGCCGGCCCGTAATCCCGGGCGATGCGATCCAGCATCATGTCGATCCCGGTAGTGCCACCGGCGCCGGTCTGGCGCGTCGCATCGGACGAGAAGCGACGCCGACTGATCCTGAGAGCGGGAAACTCACGCCGGAAAGCCGGCACGCTCTCCCAGTGCATGGCCACGCGATGCCCCTCCAGCACTCCGGCCCGCGCCAGGATGAAGGGCGCCGTGTCCAGCCCACCCAGCCAGCCGCCATGCGCCGCGATCCGGCGCAGCACCGCACGGTCCTGGGCCATCACCGTGGCCTCCGCCTCGTAGGACGACACCACCATCAGGTGGGCATCGTCCGGCGCGTCGGCCAGCCGGCCATCCACCTCGATACACACGCCATTGCTGGCGACCACGCCCTCGCCATCCACCGAGCGCAGCCGCCAGGCGAACAGTTCCCGCCCGAAGCGATTGGCCACCCGCAGCGGCTCGAGCATGCAGAACAGCGTCAGCATCGAGAACTTGGGCAACAGCCAGACGTCCAGCGTCTGCTCGGCCTGCTCCGGCGACAGCAGTGGCGGTGAATCCGGCCGCGGATAGGGCCAGACGGCGGAAACCTCCTCGCCTACGTCCAAATTCATCAACCTTATGGCGGATTTTATCAAATTCTACCGCTGAACCGACGTTAGGGTACAGGGGTGTCACGTCACCGGCGCCGCTGACCACGACCGCTCAAGCCCTGATCATCCGGAGATTCATCGCCATGACCTCAAGCGCCAAGGTAGCGCTGTCCGACGACGGCAAGCGCCTGATCCTCGACCTCGACGGACGTTCTCGCGAGCTCGCGGCCATGTGGCTGCGGGAGCGCTCGCCCGACGCCGAGACCCTGGATCCGGGCACCGGCCAGCGACTGATCGAGGCCGCCGAGCTGCCGCTCGACCTCACCCTGCTGCACGCCGAATGCGACGGCGACGCCCTGGCCCTGCGCTTCAGCGACGGTCACGCGACGCGTTTTCCGCTCGCCGCCGTGGTTGCCGATGACACCGGGCCGAGCGATATCGTGCCGGGCCGCACCCTGTGGGACGCCGAGCTGTCTGGCCCGCCCCGAGCCGACTTCGCCGCCGCCGTCGCCGACGATGCCGCCCTGCTCGAGATGCTCGACGGCCTGCACCGCTATGGCGTCGCCCTGGTGTCCGGCGTGCCTGCGGACGAACACGGCATGCAGGCGCTGATCGACCGCATCGGCCCGCTGCGTCACACCAACTGGGGCGGCATCGCCGACGTCAAGTCGGTGGCCAACGCCTATGACCTGACCATGACCCAGCGCGGCCTGGAGCCGCACACCGACAACCCCTACCGCGATCCGATCCCCGGCTATATCTGGCTGCACTGCCTGACCAACGCCGCCGACGGGGGGGACAACACCCTGGTCGATGGCTACCGCGCGGCCCAGGTGCTGCGCGAACGCGACCCGGCGGCCTTCGACTGCCTGACCCGGGTGTCCCCGCGCTTCCGCTATCGCGACGAGAGCACCTGGCTGGAGAGCGAGGGTCCGCTGATCGAGCTGGACAGCCAGGGTCGGGTGAGCCGCGTGCGCTTCAACAACCGCACCGAGCAGGTCGACGCCCTGCCGGCCGATGAGCTCGAGCGCTACTACGCCGCGCGCCACGCCTTCTATGCGCTGATCACCTCCGACGAGCTCACCGTGCATCTCAAGCTGGACCCGGGCCAGATGCTGATCATGGACAACTATCGCCTGTTCCACGGCCGCCGCGCCTTTGAACTGGCCGGCGGCGTGCGCCACCTGCGCCAGGGCTACGTCGATCGCGACAGCACCGCCAGCCGCCGCCTGACCCTGCGCCACCAGTTGACCGACATCACCACCCCCGAGGAGGTCGCATGAACCAGGCCCGTTTCCGCCACTTCGGCGAGGCCAACCGCGACGAGTGGGCGCTGATCGACGACCGCTTCCGCGACTACGTCAACGACGCCCCCCGCCGCGTGCTCGAACACCTTCACCGCCTGGCCGGCGACACCCACGGCTATCCCGTGGATCGCTTCGAGCACTGCCTGCAGACCGCCACCCGCGCCCTGCGAGCCGGCGCCGATGAGGAAATGGTGGTCTGCGCCCTGCTGCACGACATCGGCGACGACCTGGCACCGGCCAACCACGCCGAGATCGCCGCGGGCATCCTCGAGCCGTTCATCGATCCGCTCAACGCCTGGATGATCCGTCATCACGAGCTCTTCCAGGGCTATCACTACCGCCACTACTTCGGCCTGGATCGCCACGCCCGGGAACAGTTCAGGGACCATCCGGCCTATGAGCGCACGGTGCGCTTCTGCGACGACTGGGATCAGGCCAGCTTCGACCCCGACTACGACACCCTGCCGCTCGAGCACTTCGTGCCGATGGTGGAACGGGTGCTGACGCGCGCGCCCTTCGGCGGTCTGCCGCCCATCGTCGAGGAGGAACCCCGTTCATGAACTGTGCCCAGCACCTCATCGCCCTGCTCGAGGCCCACGGCGTCGACACCGCCTTCGGCATCCCCGGCGTGCATACCATCGAGCTGTATCGTGCCCTCGGCGACAGTGGCCTGAGCCACGTCACCCCGCGCCACGAACAGGGCGCCGGCTTCATGGCCGACGGCTACGCCCGTGCCAGCGGTCAGCCCGCGGCCTGCTTCATCATCTCAGGCCCCGGCATGACCAATATCGCCACCGCCATGGGCCAGGCCCTGGCCGACTCGGTGCCGATGCTGGTGATCTCCAGCGTCAACCAGCGCGCCACCCTGGGCCGCGGCCAGGGCCGGCTGCACGAGATGCCGCACCAGGGCGAGACCCTCGCCGGCGTCAGCGTGTTCAGCCACACCCTGCATGACCCGGCGGCGCTGCCCGAAGTGCTAGCCCGCGCCTTTGCGGTGTTCGCGAGCGCCCGACCGGGCCCGGTCCACGTCGAGATTCCCCTCGACGTGATGACCGCGCCGGCCCCCGATACCGTGGCCACACCGACCTCGGTGTTTCCGCCGGCGCCGGCCCCCGCGGCACTGGCAAGGGCCGGAGACTGGCTGGTCGAGGCCAGGCGCCCGCTGGTGCTGCTCGGCGGCGGTACCACCGCCGTGCCGGAGCTCGCCCGGACTCTGGTCGATCGCCTCGATGCACCGACCTTCACCACCATCAACGCCAAGGGCGTGCTCGGCCGCGACCATCCGCTCGATCTCGGCGCCACCCAGAGCCTGCCCGCGGCACGCCGACTGGCCGCCGAGGCCGACGTGGTGCTGGCGATCGGCACCGAACTCGGGGAGACCGACTACGACCTGGTGTTCGACGGGGGCTTCCGGCTCGGCGGTCGGCTGATCCGCATCGACATCGATCCGCAGCAGCTGGGCCGCAACCAGACCGCGGATCTCGCCCTGCTCGCCGAGGCCGGCCAGGCGATGCGCGGGCTGCTCGATGTCCTGCCGGATGCCGCGGACCGCGACGGGGCCGCTCGCGCCGAGGCCGTGCGCGAGGCCCTGGCGCTGGGCGCGGACCCGGAGCTCGCCCCCTATGTACCGCTCTACGCCACCCTGCGCGAGGCATTGCCCGAGGCGATCGTGGTCGGCGATTCCACCGGCCCGGTCTACGCCGGTAACTTCCTGGCCGCGATGCCGGCGCCGAGGCGCTGGTTCAACGCCGCCACCGGCTTCGGCACCCTCGGCTACGGCCTGCCCGCCGCCCTGGGCGCTGCCGTGGCCAGGCCCGACCAGCCGGTGGTCGCCCTGGTCGGCGACGGCGGCCTGCAGTTCGTGCTCGGCGAACTCGGCACTGCCCGCGACCTGGGCCGGCCGGTGGCGCTGGTGATCTGGAACAACGACGGCTATGACGAGATCCGCCGCTACATGTCGATGAGCGAGGTGCCGCATCTCGGCGTCGACCTGGCCGCCCCGGACTTCCGCGCCCTGGCCGAGGCCTACGACTGCCGCCATGTCGGCGTCACCGACCCGGCGAGCCTGCACGACGCCCTGGGCCGGCTCTGCGAGGCGGAAAGCCCGCTGATCATCGAGGTCGATGCCACCGCCTGGACGGCATCGCTCTGACACCTTGGGAAATCTCCCACCTCATGGCCGGCCGAGACCGGCCCACGACACAAGGAGACGTCCAGGAATGAAGACGCATACCAAGACTCTGACCCTGAGCCTGATCGCCGGCCTGAGCCTGGCCGGTCCGGCACTGGCCGCCGACCGCGACGACCGCCTGCGCCTGGTCGTGCCGCCCTGGCCCGGCGTGACCGTGAAGAGCGAGATCATGACCCAGCTCATCGAGCCGCTGGGCTACACCACCGAGACCCTGGAAATCAGCTCGACGGTGGGCTACAGCACGCTGCAGAGCGGCGACAGCGACGCCTTCCTGGCCGGCTGGATGCCCGCCCAGCAGGAGAGCTACGACGCCGCCATGGAGGCCGACGCCATCGTCGACCTGGGCAACAACGTCAACGGTGCCCGCATGGGCTTCGCGGTCCCCGACTACGTCTACGAGGCCGGCATCACCCGTGCCGAACAGCTCGCCGACCCGGAGGTCGCCGAACGCTTCGAGCGCACCATCTACAGCATCGAGAGCGGCTCCACGGTCACCGACATGATCGAGGGCGCCATCGACAGCAACACCCATGGGCTCGAAGGCTGGAAGCTGATGGCCTCATCGACCCCCGGCATGCTCAGCGAGGTGAACGGCGCCGTCGAGCAGGAGCGCTGGATCCTGTTCTACGGCTGGACCCCGCACTGGATGGTGCCCGAATACGACGCCCGCATCCTCGACGACTCGGCGAACATCTTCGGCGCCGACGGTGGCCGCAGCGACGTCAAGACCATCGTCGCCAAGGACTATGCCGAGGCCAATCCCAACCTGATCCGGCTGCTCGATCAATTCGAACTCTCCGCCGACGAGCAGAGCGAGTTCATCCTCGAATACAGCCTCAAGGAACGGGAGCTCGAGGACGTCGCCCATGAATGGCTGGTCGCCCATCCCCAGCGCGTGGCCAGTTTCCTCGAGGGCGTCACCACCCGCGAGGGCGACGACGCCCTGAGCGCCGTGGAGGCCAGCCTGTGACCCTTGCCCAGCACGAGCGCGAGATCCGCCGCGACCTGGCCGCCGCCTATCGGCTGATCGCCCTGGACGGCATGGACGACGGCATCTCCACCCATATCTCCGCGCGCCTGCCGGGCGAACGTTTCCTGCTCAACGCCTTCGGGCTGCGCTTCGAGGAAGTCCGCGAGGACAACCTGGTGATCGTGAATGCCGACGGCGAGGTGCTCGACGACCCCACCGGATTCGGCATCAATCCGGCCGGTTTCACCATCCACAGCGCCCTGCACGCGGCCCGTCCCGAGGTGGCCTGCGTGCTGCACACCCACACCGTGGCCGGGGTCGCGGTATCGAGCCTCGCCGAGGGACTGCTGCCGCTGAATCAGTGGGCGCTGCAGTTCCACGAGCGGCTCGCCTACCACGACTACGAGGGCATCGCCCTGGATCTCGACGAGCGCGAGCGCCTGGCCACCGACCTGGGTCCTCACTCGGCGATGATCCTGCGCCAGCACGGCCTGCTGACCTGCGGTACAAGCGTCGGTGAGGCCTTCCTGCGCATGCGCGATCTCGAGCGCAGCTGCCAGGCCCAGCTGGCCGCCCAGGCCACCGGCCGGCCGCTGCTCGAGGCATCGCCGGCCATGGCCGAGCACGTCGCCCGCCAGTACGAGGCCTGGGCCGAGAGTCCCGGCGGCACCGACCGGGCCTGGCAGGCCGAACGACGCCGCCTGACCGGTGACGCCCCCCGGGCTCAAACGACCCGCTGACACGACAGAGCGAGACAACGATGCGTTATTCCCGACTGACCCAGCGGATCGCCGGTGAGGGCGCCGCCGCCTGGGACATCCACAACCGCGCCCTGGCCCGCCGGGCCGCCGGCGAGGACATCACCGTGCTGTCGGTGGGCGACCCGGATTTCGACACCCCGGCGCCGATCGTCGAGGGCGCCGTAGCCAGCCTGCGCGCCGGAGCCACCCACTACCCCGACGTGCAGGGCAAGCGGGCCCTGCGCGAGGCCATCGCCGAGCGCTACCGCAAGCGCGGCATGGCCGTCACACCGGAGCACCTGATCGTGGTCGCCGGCGCCCAGTGCGGTCTCTACGCCGCCGCCCAGTGCCTGCTCGATCCGGACGACGAGGTGATCGTCCCCGAGCCGAGCTACGTCACCTACGAGGCGGTGCTGCAGTCCACCGGCGCTCGCATGGTGCATATCCCGCTGCGCGGCGACGCCGGCTTCCGCCTGGACGTGGCCGACCTGGAGGCGGCCATCACCCCGCGCACCAAGGCGATCCTGCTCAACAGTCCCCATAATCCCACTGGCCAGCTGATCGATGCCGCGGCCTGGGCCGACATCGCCGCGCTGTGCCGGCGCCACGACCTGTGGCTGATCTCCGACGAGGTCTACGCCGAGCTGATCTTCGAGGGCGATCACGTCTGCGCCGCGAGCCTGCCCGACATGGCCGAGCGCACCGTGGTGATCGACAGCCTCTCCAAGTCCCATGCCATGACCGGCTGGCGGCTGGGCTGGGTGCTGGGCCCGGAACCCCTGATCGAGCATCTGAGCCACCTCGCGCTGTGCATGCTCTACGGCTGCCCGGACTTCATCCAGGACGCCGCCCGCGACGCCCTGAGTGCCCCCCTGCCCGAGCTCGACGCCATGCGCGAAACCTACCGCGGCCGGCGCGACGCGGTGGTCGCTACGCTCAGCGGCTGTCCGTCGGTGAAGGTCATCACGCCCGCCGCCGGCATGTTCCTGATGATCGATATCCGTGCCACCGGGCTGTCGTCCCAGGCCTTCGCCGACCGCCTGCTCGACGAGCAGGGCGTCTCGGTACTGTCCGGCGAGGCCTTCGGCCCCTCCGCCGCCGGTTTCGTGCGCCTGAGCCTCACCGTCGACGCGGCCCGTCTCGACGACGCCTGCCGCCGCCTGGCGCGCGTCGCCGAGCAGGCCCGTGCCGGCACCCTTTCCACCATCGAATGAGTCGCCTATGACGTCATCGCTACAAACTCCTTCCACTGACGCCTCGCACCGCCTGGCGGTGGAGGCCCGACACCTCGTCAAGCGCTACGGCGACCTCGAGGTGCTGCGCGACGTGTCTCTCGAGGTTCCCGAGGCCAGCGTTACCTCGATCATCGGCGCCAGCGGCTCGGGCAAGAGCACCCTGCTGCGCTGCCTCAACCTGCTGGAACGCCCCGACCAGGGCGATCTGGCGATTGCGGATGAGACGATTCGATTCGACCGCAATCCCCAGGGCGACATCGTCGGCCTCGACCGGCGCCAGCTGCAGCAGCTGCGCGCCAAGGTCAGCATGGTCTTCCAGCAGTTCAATCTCTGGCCCCACTTCACGGTGCTGGGCAACGTCACGGAGGCGCCGATGCGCGTGCAGGGCCTGTCGAAACGCCAGGCCATCGAGCGCGCCGAGTACTACCTGGAGCGCGTCGGCATGGCCGACAAGCGCGACGGCTACCCGGGGTTCCTGTCCGGCGGTCAGCAGCAGCGGGTCGCGATTGCCCGGGCGCTGGCCATGGAGCCGCGACTGCTGCTGTTCGACGAGCCCACCTCGGCGCTCGACCCGGAACGCGTCAGCGAGGTGCTCGGCGTGATCCGCGACCTGGCCGCCGAGGGTCGCACCATGGTGCTCGTGACCCACGAGATGGCCTTCGCCCGCGAAGTGTCCGACCAGGTGGTGTTCCTCGACCGCGGCTTCGTCGGCGAGGCCGGCTCGCCGCGCCAGATCTTCGAGGAGAGCCAGGATCCGCGCTGCCGGCGCTTCGTCGCGCCAGCGGCCTGAATGCCTCCCATCCCCTTTGGCTCTCCTGCCCGACGAGATGAGCACCGGGGACAAGGCGTAGCGAGGGTTTTTGCCATGGGCGAGGCGGAAGGAGAAGAACATTCGGTGAATGTTCTTCCCGCCGAGCGGGTTGGCCAAGGATGGTCAACCCCGGCCCTGCAAGCGGCGCAGGATGCAAGAGCGCCGCAGGGCAAAAGTAGCGCCCAGGGATGGGTTCACAGCGCCTCGCTATGGTCCGGCACCCCGGGGCTTGTCGCCGGAACAGCTCATCGCTTCCACGAGCAGAGAGTCACTCACGCCCGACACGACAATACCAAGGAGAACTGCATGAACCGTCCCCTGATCGCCCTGACCGCCGCGGCCGCCCTCGGCCTCTCCGCCACCGCCCAGGCCGGCGAACCGCTGAAGATCGGCATCTCCGCCGAACCCTACCCGCCGTTCACCTACACCTCCTCCGAGGGCGAGTGGACCGGCTTCGAGGTCGAGCTGGGCATGGCCATCTGCGAGGCCATGGAACGCGACTGCGAGATCACCCCCACCGGCTGGAGCGGCATCATTCCCTCGCTCAAGGCCGGGCGTATCGACATGATCATGAACTCCATGTCGATCACCGCGGCCCGCCAGCGGGTCATCGACTTCAGCGAGCCCTACTACTTCACCCCGGGCGCCTTCGTGGCCGCCGAGGACCTGACGCTTGCCGGCCCGGACGACCTCGACGGCAAGGTGCTCGGCGTACAGGCCGCTACCACCAACGCGACCTACGCCCGCCGCGCCCTGCGCGACCAGGTCGGCGACATCCGCCTTTACGATCAGGCCGAACAGGTCAACCGCGACCTGCTGTCCGGCCGCCTGGACGTGATCCTGGCCGACAAGATCGCCATGACCGAACTCCTCGAGCGCGACGAGGCCGAGGGCTTCGAGATCAAGGCCACCGCGCCGCGCCACGAGGCCTACGGCGAGGGCGTCGGCATCGGCATCCGCCAGGACGACGACACCCTGGAGACCGACCTCAACGCCGCCATCGCCAAGGTGCGCGAGGACGGCACCTGCCGCGCCCTGTCCGAACAGTACTTCGACACCGACATCTGCACCTGATTCGTTCCTCGACGACGCTCGTCCGGCGGCCCTCGCGGCCGCCGGCCCCGCCCTGTCTCATCAAGGACACGATTTCCCCATGAACCACGTTTCCCAAGAGGGGCTGCTCGACTGGGCCGGCCCGATCCTTCAGGGGGCGCTCACGACCCTCGAGATCGCCGTGCTGGCCTATGCCATCGGCCTGGTGCTGGGGCTGATCGGCGCCAGCGCCCGGCTCAGCCCCTGGGCACCGCTGCGCGGCCTGGCCACGGCCTACTCCACCGCGGTACGGGCCGTCCCCGAGCTGTTGCTGATCATCCTGCTCTACTACGCCGGCTCCCAGGCGCTCACCGCCCTGACCAATGCCATGGGGCTGCCCGGCCAGGTCGCCATCAACGGCTTCGTCACCGCCGTGGGCGTGCTGGCCTTCGTCCAGGGCGCCTACATGACCGAGGTGATGCGCGGCGCCATCCAGGCGATACCCCGCGGTCAGCTCGAGGCCGCCGACGCCTTCGGCTTCTCCGCCTGGGACCGCTTCCACCGCATCGTCGTCCCGGCCATGCTGCCCCATGCCCTGCCCGGGATGTCCAACCTGTGGCTGATCCTGATCAAGGACACCGCGCTGATCAGCGTGATCGGCTTCAGCGAGCTGTTCTTCACCATCCAGCAGGCCGCCGCCAGCACCCGTGCGCACTTCCTGTTCTACGCCGCCGCCGGGGTCATCTACCTGGCCATGACGCTGAGCTCCACGGCGCTGTTCACGCGCCTCGAGCAGCGCGTGCGCCGCGGCCAGCCGACCGGCGAGGAGGCATGACATGGACTTTTCCTGGCTTCAGGACCCGTTCTATCAGGAGTACCTGATCGAGGGCTTCGTCAACACCCTGTGGCTGCTGGCCGTCTCCGCCGTGGGCGGCCTGGCGCTGGCCGTGGCGGTGGCCATGGCGCGTCTCAAGGGCCCGCGCCCGCTGGCCATGCTGGCCAAGGGCTTCACCGTGGTGATGCGCGGCACGCCGCTGCTGGTGCAGCTGTTCTTCTTCTACTACGGCGTGGGACGGCTGCTGGAGGGCATTCCCGGCGTGCAGGACAGCATGATCTGGCCGCTGCTGCGCGATCCCTTCTTCTACGGCGCCCTGACCTTCACCCTCAGCGTCGGCGCCTACTCCGGTGAGGTGCTGCGCGGCGCCCTGGCCAGCGTGCCCCCGGGCGAGCGCGAGGCCGGCCGCGCCTTCGGCATGACGCCCTTCCAGGTGTTTGCCCGGCTGTGGCTGCCGCGCGCCATCCAGCGCTGTCTGCCGACCCTGACCGGCGAGATGATCCTGCTGCTCAAGTCGGTGCCGCTGGTCTCGACCATCGCCCTGATGGACCTGCTCCAGGCCGCCAACATCATTCGCGACGAGACCTTCCTGGTCTACGAGCCGCTGATGCTGATCGCCGGCATCTACCTGGCCATGACGGTGGTGCTGACCCTGGTGCTGCGCCAGGTCGAGCGCCACTTCCCCGGCATGCAGCCGACGCGCCGCCGCTTCCCCCTCCGCCGAGTCGAGAACGCCCCATGCAAGCACTGACCCAACACTTCATCGACGGCCGCTGGGTGGAAAGCCGCGGCCACCGGCGCCTGCCGGTCAGCGACCCCTACCACGAGACGGTGATCGCCGAGGTCACCGCCGGTTCGCCGCAGGACGTCGACGCCGCGGTGAGCGCGGCCCGGCGCGCCCTGGCCGGCTGGCGCGCCCTCGGTGGTGCCGCGCGCGGCGACAGCCTGGACGCCCTGGCCGAGGCGCTGGTGGCGCGCCGCGACGAGCTCGCGGCGCTGTCCAGCCGCAACAACGGCAAGCCACTGGCCGAGGCCGAACAGGATCTGGCCGACGCCATCGCCTGCTACCGCTACTACGCCGGCGAGGCCCGCGCGCTGGATGAACGCCAGGGCGAGGCCGTGGACACCGGCGAGGCGGGGCTGGTATCGCGCCGCTACCGGGACCCGGCCGGCGTGGCCGGGCTGATCACGCCCTGGAACTTCCCGCTGGTCAGCAGCGCCTGGAAGCTGGCCCCGGCGCTGGCCGCCGGCTGCACGGTGGTGTTCAAGCCCTCCGAGGTCACCCCTTTGCCGGAGCAGGCGCTGGCCGAGATCGCCGAGGCCATCGACCTGCCGCCCGGCGTGCTCAACCTGGTGCACGGCGACGGCGGCAACGTCGGCGCGCCGATCGCCGCTCACCCGGGTATCGACAAGCTGTCCTTCACCGGCAGCAACCGGGTCGGCGAGGCGGTGATGGCCGCGGCGACCCGGGGCTCCCGCAACGTCTCGCTAGAACTCGGCGGCAAGTCGCCGATTCTCGTCACCGAGGACGCCGATCTGGATCACGCCGCCGCGCTGGTGCTGGCCGGTTTCTGCTACAACGCCGGCCAGATGTGCTCGGCCACCTCGCGGCTGCTGGTCCACGAACAGGTCGCCGACGCCCTGCATGCGCGGCTGGACGCCGCCGTGGCCGAACTCGTCGCCGGCGATCCGCATGACCCGGCGACCACCCTTGGGCCGCTGGTCAACGCCGGCCAGCGCCGCCGGGTGAGCGCCTACCTGGCGGAGGCCGAGGAAGAGGGGCTCACGCCGACCGCGACGCCGATCGCCGTGCCCGGGAACGGCCACTTCGTCGCCCCGCGGGTGTTCCGCGACGTGCCGACCGCGAGCCGGCTGTGGCGCGAGGAGGTGTTCGGGCCGGTGCTGTGCGCACGGACCTTCCAAAACGACGACGAGGCGGTGGCGCTGGCCAACGACAGCGCCTTCGGCCTGGCCGCCAGCGTGGTCGCCGGCAGCGATGCACGAGCCGAAATCCTGGCATCCCGCCTCGTCGCCGGCAACGTCTGGTGCAACACCGGCCAGATCGCCCCGCCCGGGCTCGGCTGGGGCGGCATGAAAGGCAGCGGCATCGGTCGCGAGCTCGGCCGCGAGGGGCTCGAGGCCTATCTGGAGACGCGCTACGTCACCCGGCCGGCCTGAACACCAGCTGACCTTTCCTCCTTCCCGCAACGCAACGGGGCCGCCCAGAAGGCGGCCCCGTCGTCGTCAGGATGGGTATGCTCTATGCCAACCGTGCCCCGTTGGGCACCCCCAGATCGGGCACGGCCAGCGCCACGGCGCCATCCTCGCGGTGAAAGCCTGTGACCAGGCACTCCGAGGTCATCGGGCCGATCTGTTTCGGCGGGAAGTTGACCACCGCGATCACCTGCTTGCCGACCAGCTCGTCCGGCGCGTACAGCTCGGTGATCTGGGCGCTGGACTTGCGTACCCCGATGGCCTCGCCGAAGTCGACCCGCAGCTTGTAGGCCGGCCGCCGCGCCTCGGCAAAGACCTCGGCCTCGACGATGGTGCCCACGCGCAGTTCGACCCTGGCGAAGTCCGCCCATGCGATCTGTTCCATGAGGGTGTTCTCCTTATCTCTTGAACGTGCCCAGCCACGCGGCGGGCGTTATCACCGCGACGAGTCTGTCGCCTCCGGCGATCGCCGGTCCTTGCGACCGCTCAACATGCCGCTACCGATCAGCGCCCCGCCGCAGATCAGCAGCGCGGCGAGCAACAGCGTCGGGCTGGGGGCGGCCAGGCCGGCGGCGATCAGCACCAGGGTCGAGCACAGCGGCGTGGCATAGGACATGAGCCCCAGCAGCCGCACGTGACCACGCTTCATGCCGAGATCCCAGGTGAAGAAGGCGCTGCCCACGGGACCCAGCCCCAGGGCCAGGATCGCCCACAGGTTGGCGCCTTCCGGCCAGCCGAGCGGCTCCCAGGCCAGATGACAGGCGAGCGCCAGCACCGCGGCGCCGAGGCAATTCCAGGCCACCGCCGTGGTCGGAATCCGCGACAGCAGCCGCGAGGCCACGGAATAGCCGCTCCAGATGAAGGCCGCCAGCAGCGCCACCAGATAGCCCGGCGTGTATTCGCCGGACCAGTCGAAGCCGTCGGGTCCCACCAGCAGCCCCGCACCGATGAAGCCGCACACGCCGCCCACCAGGTGAATCCCGCGCAGGCGCTCGCCGGGCAGCAGCCAGCCGGCCAGGATCACGATCAGCAGCGGCCACAGATAGCTGATCAGCCCGGCGTTGGCCGCCGGCGCGTTCTGCTGGGCGATGAAGTAGCACAGGTGATAGCCAAACAGCCCGCCCACGCCCAGCAGCCAGCCCGCCGGCGGCTGGCGGAAGGCCTCGGCCAGGGCGCGCTTCTCGCCACGCAGCAGGAACACCAGCAGCGCCAGGCCGCCGGCCAGGCCGAAGCACAGCGCGGTCAGCAGGAAAGGCGGCACCTGGCCGGCCCATTGGGTGAACAGCGCCAGCGTCGCCCAGCTCAGGACGGTACTGGCGCCCCACAGGGTGGCGCGGCGCGCCTCGGCGGGGGAAACAGCCGACATCTCGATTCTCCATTCGCGGGTCGGCTGGGCAGTATGGGGGACGAGAAAGACGAAGGCTTGTCGATTTCGGCCGTCACCGAACGCGACGAAACGCGCTCGGCGGCTGCCCGCGCCAGCGCCGGAAGTGGCGGCTGAACTGGGCGCCGTCGGCGAAGCCACAGGCCAGGGCAATCTCGGTAAGGGAGGCATCGCTGGTCATCAGCAGCCGCTCGGCCAGTGCCAGTCGCTGCCGCGTAAGCCACTGCCAGGGCGTCAGGCCGGTGATCTCGGTGAGACTGCGACGCAGCTGCCGTTCGGAGAGCCGTGACGCCTCGGCCAGCCGCGCCAGGCTCCAGGGCGCCGCCGGGTCGGCCTGGACCCGCCGGGTCAGGCTCGCCATGTTGAGCCGCGGCCCCTGCCAGGCGGGTGCGGCGCCAAGCCGCGCCAGCAACCGCTCATCGTCCAGTCCGGCGGCCTCCTCCGGCGCCAGGCGCAGGAAGCGAATTCGCTCGAACAGCGTATCCACGGCCTCGCCCACCGGCAGATCCAGCACGCGGCAGCGATTGTCGGCATCGAGCCCCAGGTAGTGATGGGTCGCCGCGGCGGGAATCAGGCACACGCTCCCCGGGCCCATGGCGGCGCCACGCCCCTCGACCTCGACGTCCACGCGGCCGCCGAGCCCCACCAGCAGCTGGTGGTAGTCGTGGGTATCGCTCAGGCAGTCGAGCGGATAGGAGCGCTCGACGCTGCCGATCAGGGGAGAAAGATCACGGCTCATGGGCCAAAGATGCCGCGCCAGCGTATCAGGACAGGTGATACAGGCTGCGGGCCCGGTCCAGATGCGCCCGCATCTCTCTCACCGCGGCGGCCTCGTCATTCTGGCGGATGGCATCGAGGATGCGCCCGTGCTCCTCGAGGGTGATGTGCTCGCTGCCCTTCCAGTGCAGTACGGAGGCGTGGAAGTTGGCCAGCCAGTTGAGCATCGCGTGGCTGATGGCGATGAAGATCGGGTTGCCGGTGATCTCGACGATTGCAGAGTGGAAGGACATATCGGCCTTGATGAAGGCCCCGATGTCACGGTTGAGCTCGCTGCGCTGACGCTCGAGCAGCTCCTGCAGGTGAGCGACATCCTCCTCGCGTGCCGCCCTGGCGGCCCGCGCCACCATGCCCAGCTCGAAGAAGGCCCGGGCCTCCTTGAGATGCTCCAGCGACTGCGGCGAGTTGGACAGCATGTGCATGGCCGTCAGCTCGATCTGAGACAGCATGCCTTCCGCCGTGGGCATGGTCACCTTGGGACGCTGTCCGTGCTGGATCGACACCAGCCCCAGGCGTTCCAGAGACTGCATGGCCTCGCGAATGGCGGGCCGGCCCACGCCGAAGCGCTCCATCAGTTCGCGCTCCGAAGGCAGGTGATCACCGGGGGCATAGTCGCCGTTCAGCAGCATCGCATAGAGCCGATCGAAGACTTCGTCGGACAGCTTTCTGCGCGAGATCTTCAGGGCATCGCTCATGTGTCTGGCCTTCATCAGGGTCGAAAACAGGGGCACAGCATACGCATCTCGCGGCACGCCGGCATAGCGAATGCCACCAAGGTCGTGTTTGACAGTCACGTCAACTTATATTGTCATCATACCAGTTGAGCGAGAAAAATGCTCGTCCTGGCTCGACGCCCTGCGTCTGTATGTCACAGCGCGCTCGCAAGACGTTCACAACAACACTCCACAACGACCCGAGGAGACAGCCCCATGACTACCATTGCGTTGATCGGTGCCGGCGGCAAGATGGGCTTTCGCCTGTCCCGCAACCTGCAGTCGTCGGACTTCAGCGTGCGTCACGTCGAGGTCAGCGACGCCGGGCGCGAACGCCTCAAGAGCGAGCTGGGCATCGACTGCATGGCCGCCGAAAAGGCGGTTCCCGGGGCCGATGCCGTGATCCTGGCCGTCCCGGACACCCTGATCGGCAGCATCTCCGCGCAGCTCGCCCCGCTGATGGAAAGCGGCACCATGCTCGTGACCCTCGACGCCGCCGCCCCCTTCGCCGGCCACCTGCCGGAGCGCGAGGACCTCACCTACTTCGTCACCCATCCCTGCCATCCGCCGATCTTCAACGACGAGACCGAGCTGGAGGCCAAGCGCGACTATTTCGGCGGCTACAAGGCAACCCAGCATATCGTCAGTGCCCTGATGCAGGGGCCGGAGGAGAGCTTCGCCCTGGGCGAGCGGATCGCCCGGACCATCTACGCGCCGGTCGGCCGCTCGCATCGCGTCAGCGTCGACGAGATGGCGCTGCTCGAGCCGGGCCTGTCTGAGACCGTCTGCGCCACCCTGCTGGCGGTGATGCGCGAGGCCATGGACGAAGTCGTCGCCCGCGGAGTCTCCGAGCAGTGCGCGCGCGACTTCCTGCTCGGCCACATGAATATCCTCGGCGCGGTGATCTTCGACGAGCAGCCCGGCGCCTTCTCCGATGCCTGCAACAAGGCCATCGAGAACGGCAAGCCGATGCTGATGCGCGACGACTGGAAACAGGTCTTCGAGCGCGACGCCATCGCCGACAGCATCCAGCGCATCACCTGACGGGGGCGGCCATGAGCGATCGTATTCGTGCCAGCTACCTGATCGAGACGCCCTACCCTCTGGAGCACGCTGCCGCGGTCATGGCGGGCGAGCAGTCCTGTGGCACCTTCACGCGTCTCGCCAGCGAGACCGACGAACTGCGAGAGCATCACGGCGCCCGCGTCGAGGCCATCGAGCCGCTGGACAGCGTGGCGACTCCGTCCTTGCCCATCCCCGCCCCGCTGGTGGACGACGGACATTCCGTCTATCGGCGCGCCCGGGTGACGCTGTCCTGGCCGCTCGCCAATCTCGGCCCCTCGCTTCCCACCCTGGTGGCCACGGTGGCCGGCAACCTGTTCGAGCTCAAGGAGTTCTCGGCGCTCAAGCTGCTCGACCTGGAACTGCCGGCGCCCTTCGCCGACGCCTATCCCGGACCGCAGTTCGGCATCGCCGGCACCCGCGAGCTGACCGGTATCAGCGAACGCCCGCTGATCGGCACCATCATCAAGCCCAGCGTCGGCCTGTCACCCGGCGCCACGGCCGAGGTGGTCCGCGAACTTGTCGAAGGTGGAATCGACTTCATCAAGGACGATGAACTGCAGGCCAACGGCCCGCACAATCCGCTCAAGGCGCGGGTCGACGCCGTGATGCCGGTGATCCGCGAACACGCCGAGCGCACCGGGCGCCGGGTGATGTACGCCTTCAACATCACCGGCGACCTGGATGAGATGCGCGAGCATCACGACTACGTGGTCGCCGCCGGGGGCAGCTGCGTGATGGCGGCGCTCAACGCCGTCGGGCTCGCCGGCATCACCCGGCTGCGCCGCCACTGCCAAGTGGCACTGCACGGCCATCGCGCCGGCTGGGGCATTTTCAGCCGCTCGCCGCACCTGGGCATGAGCTTCGTCGCCTACCAGAAACTGTGGCGACTGGCCGGGGTCGACCATATCCACGTCAACGGGCTGCGCAACAAGTTCAGCGAGGAAGACGCCAGCGTCATCGCCAGCGCCCGCACCTGCCTGACGCCGATGTTCGCCCCGCCCTCACCGGGCTGCGAGGTGATGCCGGTGTTCTCCTCCGGCCAGACCGCCGACCAGGCCGCCGATACCTATCGCGCCGTCGACAGCACCGATCTGATCTTCTGCGCCGGCGGCGGCATCATGGCGCATCCCGACGGCATCGGCGCCGGCGTGCATAGCCTGCGCCAAGCCTGGGAGGCCGCCGTGGCAGGCATCGAGCTGGACGCCTATGCCCGCGAACATCGTCAACTGGCCCGCGCCCTGGAGACCTTCCGCCGATGAGACCCGACCACGACACGACGCTGATCAGCTACTACGGCGACGACCTGACCGGCTCCACCGACGTCATGGAGGCCCTGAGCAGCCAGGGCGTCGATACCGTGTTGTTCACCGCCCTCCCCGATGCCGACCAGCTGGCCCGCTTTCGCCACTGCCGCGCCATCGGCCTGGCCGGCACCAGCCGCAGCGAGTCGCCGGCCTGGATGGATCGGCATCTGGTGCCGGCACTGACCTGGCTGCGCGAACGCGGCGCGGCACTGTGCCACTACAAGACCTGCTCGACCTTCGACAGCGCCCCGGAGACCGGCAGCATCGGCCGCGCCCTGGAGATCGGCCGCCGCCTCCACGATCAGGCCTGCGTGCCGATCGTGGTCGGCGCCCCCCAGCTCGGCCGCTATACCGCCTTCGGCCAGCTGTTCGCCACGGCCTGGGGCGAGGTGTATCGCATCGACCGTCATCCGATCATGTCGCAGCATCCGGTAACGCCGATGCACGAGGCCGACCTGCGCCGGCATCTGGCCGCCCAGACCGACCTCGAGACGGGCCTCGTGGACTTCCGGACCCTGACCGACGATGCGGCCGACCGACGCGTGGACGAGGCCCGGGCACGCCACCAGGCGCTGCTCTTCGATGTACTCGACCCCGCCAGCCAGGCGGCCGCGGGCCACCAGATGTGGCGCACGCGACCGCCGCAGGGCGGCTTCGTGGTCGGCTCCTCCGGGGTGGAATATGCGCTGCTCGCGGAATGGCGCCGGCAAGGAATCGTCGACGCGGCCCCCGCCCCCTTCGAGGAGCCCGCTCCGGTGGAGCGCATCGCGGTGGTCTCGGGCAGCTGCTCCGAAACCACGGCCCGGCAGATCCGCTGGGCCGAGGCCAACGGCTTTCGCGGCATCGCCCTCGACGCGGCCCGCCTGGCCGACGCCGAAACGGCATCGGCCGCGCTCGACGAGGCCCGCCAACAGGCGCTGACGGCGCTGCACGACGGGCTCAGCGTGGTGATCTACACCGCCCTGGGACCGGATGGCAGCCTGCCGACGCTGTCGGGCGAAGACGCGCGTCACGCGCTGGGACGCGGACTGGGCCGACTGCTGCGCGAGCTGGTACTCGCCGAGGGCCTCACCCGCGTGGTGGTCGCCGGCGGCGACACCTCGAGCCACGCCCTCCACGAACTGGGCATTCATGCCCTCACCACCTGCCGTCCGCTGCCGCAGACGCCGGGCTCGCCGCTGTGCCTTGCCCACGCCGACGAGACCGCCTTCGATGGTCTGCAGGTTGCCTTCAAGGGCGGCCAGATCGGCGACGATGCCTACTTCGGACGCCTGCGCGACGCCGACTTCGGCTGATTCGCATGGTCGGCACAAGAGACGGCGCCCGGCGGAATCTCCGCCGGGCGCCATCGCTTGTTTCCCTTCCGCTCAGGGCTGTCTACCGCTCAAGGCTGCCCCAGCAGCGCCACCAGCTCCGGGGTCAGGCGATCGCCATGCCCCCGCTCGTTGACGTCGCGATACAGCGCATCGATGGCGGCGGCCACGCCACGCTCGGCGCCCACGTCCCGGGCCATGGCGTTGTAGTAGTCGATGTCCTTGAGCGTATTGGAGAGGCTGAAGCGGAAGCCCGAGGGGTCCCCGGCGGCGATGAAGGGCCGCAGGCGCTCCAGCACCACCCCGCCACCGCCGCCGTTGCCCAGCACCTCGAGGAAGACGTCGTCATCGATGCCGGCACGGCGCGAGGCCGCCGCCGCCTCGGACAGCACCGCGGTGAAGCCCAGCGACACATAGTTGTGCAACAACTTGAGCTTGTGGCCCGCCCCCACCGGACCGCCGTGGGTGATGTGCTCGGAGAAGCTCTCCAGCAGCGGTTTCATATCGCGGAACAGCTCGTCGGCGGCCCCGACGATCAGATTGAGACGCCCCTCGGCGGCCTCCTTGGGCGTGCGGGTCATGGCGGCGTCCATGAACTGGCCACCGGCGGCGGCAACCCTTTCGGCGATGGCCAGGGTGGAGCTCGGGATCGCCGTCGAGCAGTCGACGATCACGCTGCCCGGCTGCAGGCCTTCCAGCACGCCGCCGGCATCGAACAGAACACTCTCCACCTGGGGCGTGCCGGTCACGCAGAGGATCACCACTTCGGCATGCTCGGCCACCTCGCGGGCGCTGGATCGCTTCTCGGCACCGGCCTCCAGCAGGTCCTCGACCGGCTGATTGCCGGGATGATCGAGGAAGCTCAGCCGATGGCCGCCCCGCAGCAGGCTGGTGGCGATGCCGTGGCCCATCAGGCCCACGCCGATCATGCCGACCCGGTATGTCTTGTTCATTCGTCACTCCCGTTAGACGTCGCCACGCGCCCGGCCCTCCCGCCCCACACGTGGCGCTTGCTGGTTGAACTACCGATATGTCGCGCTCAGGCGGCGCCCAGCGCCTCGGCGATGGCACGCCCCAGGGTCTCGGTGCTGCCGCGGCCCTTGAGGTCCGGCGTCAGCACCTGCGGATCGCTCTGCTCCAGCACCGCTTCGATGGCGGCGACGATCGCCGCTCCGGCCTCGGCCTCGCCCAGGTGCTCAAGCATCATCGCCCCACACCAGATCTGGCCGATGGGGTTGGCGATGCCGCGCCCGGCGATGTCCGGGGCGCTGCCGTGGACCGGCTCAAACAGGCTGGGGAATTCCCCGGTCGGGTTGATGTTGCCGGACGGCGCGATGCCGATGGTGCCGGTGCAGGCCGGGCCCAGGTCGGAGAGGATGTCGCCGAACAGATTGCTGGCCACCACCACGTCGAACCAGTCGGGATGCAGCACGAAGTTGGCAGTGAGGATATCGATATGGAACTGATCGACGTCGATCTCGGGGAAATTCGTCTTCATCGCCGCCACCCGCTCGTTCCAGTAGGGCATCGAGATCGACAGGCCGTTGGACTTGGTGGCCGAAGTCAGCTTCTTCCGCGGCCGCGACTGGGCCAGCTCGAAGGCGTACTTCAGCACCCGGTCGACCCCGGTGCGGGTCATCAGCGTTTCCTGCAACACCACCTCCCGATCGGTGCCTTCGAACACTCGCCCGCCGAGGCGCGAGTACTCGCCTTCGGTGTTCTCGCGCACCACCAGGAAGTCGATATCGCCGGGTTCCCGCCCCTTGAGCGGGCTCTCGATGCCCGGCATCAGCCGGCACGGCCGCAGGTTGACGTACTGGTCGAAGGCGCGCCGGAACTTGAGCAGCGAGCCCCAGGCCGAGACATGGTCCGGCACCGTATCGGGCCAGCCCACGGCGCCGAAGAAGATGGCGTCGAAACGGGTCAGAGTCTCGTACCAGTCCTCCGGCAGCATGTCGCCGTGTTCCATGTAATAGGCACAGCTGGCGAAATCGAAGTGCTCGAATTCCAGCGGCAGGTCGAAACGACGAGCCGCCGCCTCCAGCACCTTCAGCCCCTGGGGCACCACCTCGAGGCCGATGCCGTCCCCCGCCAGTACTGCGATCCTGTAGGTCATGATGTTGTCTCCCGGCAGCAAGCTGCCCGTGTCGCAATGGAACCTCTGACGCACGACACTCCCACGACCGAGGCGGCGACAGTGCGCCCTCCCCGGCCAATGGCGTCATGCGGGTCGATCTGGATGCAGGCGAGGCTCAACCGTGGCGGATCGCCACCGTCTTGAGCTGGGTGTAGCTCTTCAGCCCCTCGAAGCCCTTCTCGCGGCCGTGGCCGGAGCGGCCCATGCCGCCGAACGGCAGCTCGATGCCACCGGCGGCACCGTAGTTGTTGACGAAGACCTGGCCGCTGCGGATGCGCTTGGCCAGGCGCAGCTGACGCCCGCCGTCGCGGGTCCAGACGCCGGCACACAGGCCGAAGTCGGTGGCATTGGCCAGGCGCACAGCGTCCTCCTCGTCCTCGAAGCGCTGCACCGCCAGCACCGGGCCGAACAGCTCCTCGCGGGTCACCTCATGGCCCTCGGGGATGTCGACCAGCAGCTGCGGCACCACGAAATGCCCCTCGGCGGGCGCCCCCTCGGCCAGCTGACCGGCCGCCGCGACGCGAATGCCGTCCTCTTGTGCCGCCGCCAGCCGGGCCTCGAGCTTCTCGCGCTGGCGGGCGTTGATCAGCGGGCCGCAGTCGGCATCGCGCTCGCCGGCATCGCAGCGCAGGTCGCCGAAACGTGCGGCGAGTCGCGAGACCACCTCGTCGTAGCAGGATGCCTCGACCAGCAGTCGACTCCCCGCCGAGCAGGTCTGGCCGGCATTCTGAATGATGCCCCGCACCACCGCCGTCAGGGCGGCCTCGAGGTCGGCATCGGCGAACACGATCTGCGGCGACTTGCCGCCGAGCTCCATGGTCACCGGCACGTGATTGACCGCCGCGGCCTGAGTGACCAGGGTCCCGGTCTCCGGCGAGCCGGTGAACGACAGGTGATCGATGCCCGGATGTGCGGCCAGCGCCGAGCCCGACTCGCGCCCCAGGCCCGGCACCACGTTGAGGCCCCCGGCCGGCAGCCCGGCTTCGACGGCCAGCTCGGCCAGGCGCAGCACGCTCAGGCAGGCATCCTCGGCGGGCTTGAGCACCACACTGTTGCCGGCCGCCAGCGCCGCCGCTACGCAGCGGCCGAAGATCTGCGAGGGGTAGTTCCAGGGAATGATCTGGCCGCAGACGCCATAGGGCTCGCGCAGCGTGAACACGGCGAAGTCGTTGTCGAAGGGGATGGTCTCGCCATGGAGCTTGTCCGCCGCGCCGGCGTAGAAGCGGAAGTAACGGGCGCACACGGCGATGTCGCCCCGGGCCTGAGTCATCGGCTTGCCGGTATCGGCGCACTCCAGGGCGGACAGGGTCTCGGCGTCGGCATCGATGGCGTCGGCAAAGGCGTACAGCCATTCGCCGCGCCGGCGGGCCGACCACTGGTGCCAGTCGCCGAGCTCGCCGTCGAAGGCACGCCGTGCCGCCGCGACCGCAGCGTCGACCTGCTCTGCCTCGCAGCGGGCGATCTCGGCCAGCGGCGTGGCCGTGGCCGGTGCCTCGACGCTCAGGGAACTGGGCGTGGGCACCCACTCCCCGCCGATCAGTGCCGCGCAGCGCGGCGTTACGGGTAACGCACTCATCGATGTCTCCTTGATTGTTATCAGTACAGCAGGTCGACCAGCCCCAGCGAGATCCAGGGCAGATAGGTGATCGCCATCAGACAGGCCAGCACCACCAGCACGAAACGCAGCAGCCAGGGAATGAGTTGATCGATGGACAGCTTGGCCACCGCGCAGGCGGCAAACAGGTTGACGCCGAGCGGCGGGGTGAACATGCCCAGCGCCAGGTTGACCACGATGATCAGCCCGAAATGCACCGGATCGATGCCGTACTGCACGGCGATCGGAGTGAAGATCGGTGCCAGCACCAGGATCGCCGCCGAGGTCTCGACGAACATGCCGATCACCAGCAGCATGACGTTGACCGCCAGCAGGAAGCTGATCGGGCTGTCGAACACCTGGGTGACCCAGTCCGCCACCTCGCCGGGCAGCCCGGAGCGGCTGATCAGGAAGCTGAACAGCGCCGCCGCCGAGATGATCAGCATCACCGTCGCGGTGGCGATCACGCTTTGCCTCAGGATCGGCCACAGCTGCGCCAGGCTGAGCTCCCGGTAGATCAGTCCGCCGACGATCAGCGCATAGACCACCGCCACCGCCGACGCCTCGGTAGGCGTGAACACGCCGCCGTAGATGCCGCCGATCACCACCACCGGCATCAGCAGCGCGGCCCAGGCCCGCTTGAAGGACGTCCCGAAATCCTGGCGGTCTTCCCGATCCCTGAGCCCATAGCCACGCACCTTGCAGAACAGGTACAGGAACAGCAGCAAGGCACTGCCGATCAGCAAGCCCGGGCCGATGCCGGCAATGAACAGGCGTCCGATGGAAGTATCGGTGCTGACGCCGTAGAGGATCAGGGGGATCGACGGCGGAATCAGCACCCCGAGCTCCGCCGACGACGCCTGGATCGAGGCGGCCAGCGGCCGCGGATAACCGTGGCGCGCCATGGCCGGAATCAGGATCGAGCCGATGGCGAAGGTGGTGGCCACGCTCGAGCCCGACACCGCGGCGAACAGCATGCAGGTCAGCACGCAGGTCATCGCCAGGCCGCCCTGCAGGCCGCCGACGATAGACTTGGCCAGATCCACCAGGCGCTGCGAGATGCCCCCGGCGGCCATCAGATTGCCGGCCAGGATGAAGAACGGAATGGCCATCAGCGGGAAGTTGTCGATGCCCACGAACATCTGCTGCGGCACCATCAGCAGCGGGAATCGTGTGAAGAACTCGATGCCGATGATCGACGCCAGCAGGATGGAGATGGCGATGGGCACGCCGATCGCAAAGAAGAGAACCAGAGACAGGCCAATCGCGAGATTCATGAGCGGGCCCTCCGAGTCGTTGAGCCGGCGGGTGACGCCACACCGCTCAATGATGTCCGTGATTGCCGGTCCCGAGGTGGCGTGGAAGATCCCGGCGGGGGCTCGGACGTTGCCGATTCCGCTTCGTCATGACGCAGCGGTTCGGGCTCGTCATTCTCCTCCATGCCGACGGTCTCGCGTCCGCTGGCCTGGGCCAGCAGTCGCGCCACGACCGCCAGCAGTGCGAAACCGGCGCCAACGGGAATCGCTGCGTAGACCCACGCAATCGTCACCCCCAGCCCGGACAGCATCTGTGACCTGACCCGCAGCGTCATCGCCGTGCCGTAATAGACCAGTATCACCAGGGCGATCACACAGCCCACGGCGATCAGGGTCTCAATCAGGATCAGGCTCTTGCGTGGAACCAGCTTGTAGATGACCTCGACGGACATCATGTCGCCGCCGCGGAAGCCCGATGCAGCGGCAAGAAAAACGCACCAGATCATGGAAGAACGCGCCACGACTTCCGACCAGGTGGACGGGGCATCGAAGACAAACCGCGTCAGGACCTGATAGAAGCCGGTGGTCACTGAAATGATGAGCATCAATACCGCCACCACGAGCGAGAACCGAGTCATCACACGTTCGAAACGCAGGAAGAATTCCAGCATGACATACCCCTTGAAGCGGCCTGCCTCGACACGAGTGTCGAGGCAGGCATCGGGTGACGATCAGCAGTCGCTATTGCGGATCCGGTCAAGCATCTCGCTGCCATACTGGTCGGTGTAGACCTTGTAGGAAGGCTCGACGGCCTCCTGGAACGGCGCCTTGCCGATATCCTCGACCACGGTCATGCCCTTCTCCTGGAGCTCGGCCACCCCCTCGGTCTCGAGCCGCGACACCATCGCCCGGGTGGCCTCTGCGCCGGCTTGGGACGCCTCGCGGAACCAACCCTTTTCCTCGTCGCTGAGGCTGTCCCAGAGCACCGGAGAGGCCAGCATGATGGCCGGCGAATAGACATGGCCGGTGAGGGACAGACGATCCTGCACCTCCCAGAGATTGCCGGTGAGAATCACCGAAATCGGGTTCTCCTGGCCATCCACCGTGCCCTGCTGCAGGGCGGTGAACAGTTCCGGAAACGCCATGGGCGTGGGATGCACGTCGAGCTCGCGGAACGCGGCCATGTGCATCTCGTTTTCCATGGTGCGGATCTTCAATCCGGCGGCGTCCTCGGGAGTCTCCACGTCACGCTGGCTGTTGGTCAGGTGACGAAAGCCGTTTTCGGTCCAGGCAAGGCCCACGAGGTTGTTCTCGCCGATCTTGTCCAGCAGTGACTGGCCGACGTCACCGTCCAGCACGCAGCGCGCCTGGTCGTAGTCCTTGAACAGGAACGGCAGGTCGAGCACGTAGGTCTCGGGCACGAAGTTGCCCAGCGGCCCGGTGGACGACACCACCATGTCGATGGTGCCGATCTGCAGGCCCTCGATCATGGCGCGCTCGCCGCCCAGGGCGCCGGACGGATGCTCGGCCACTTCGAACTCACCGTCGCTGAGCTCATCGAGCTTGGCCGCGAAGGCGTCGACACCGGCCGAGTAGTGGGAGCTGTCGGAAGTGGTATGCCCCACGGTGATGGTCTGGGCGGCCGAGACACCGAGGCTGGTGGCGGCCAGGGCCAGGGCGGAAACGCCGGCGATGGCGGCGGGCAAGGCGTGACGTGCAAAACGGGTAGTCATTGTTATATCCCCTTGGGTTTGCGGCTGGGTAGAGACCGACGGCCGGGGCCGACAGGGTACGGCAAACTGGTATAATGACATGACAATCACTCCACCATGTCAAATACGACAATGGTCGGAAGATCGTCCTCACGCAGGCGGCAAGGGGCCTCCCTGGCCCGCCTGCTCGGCCATGAAGGCCTGGACGATATCGCGGAAATTCCGGTCGCCCTCGAAGCCCAGCTGCCGGGCTCGGTCGTTGCGGAAGCGCGCCGGCCAGCTGCCGACGATGGCCTCGATGGCGGGGTCCGGTTCGTGACGGACGAGGGCCAGCGCCGGCTCGCCGGCGACCTCGCCCAGGGTCTCGAGCATCTCGGCGACGCTCACCGTGATGCCCGGCAGCATGAAGGCCCGGAAGTCGCCGAGCGCGTCTCCCGGCACCGCAGCGCCGTGGATCAGGGCCTCGATAACGCTGGCCGGCGACATCACGAACAGCTCAAGCTCAGTGGGCACCGAACAGATGGCTTCCTCGCCGTTGAGCGGCTCGCGCAGGATGCTGGAGGCGAAGCTCGAGGCCGCGGCGTTGGGCCGCCCGGGGCGAATCACGATGGTCGGCAGGCGCAGCACCAGGCCGTCGATCAGGCCACGGCGGCTGTAGTCGTTGACCAGCAGCTCGCACATGGCCTTCTGGGCGCCGTAGGAATTCTGCGGATGCAGCGCGGTCATGTCGTCGAGGACCTCGGGCAGCTCCCCCCCGTAGGCCGCCACGGAGCTGGCCATTACCAGGCGGGTCGCGGACAGCCCATGGGCCCGACAGCCCTCCAGGAGCGCGCGGGTGGCATCGAAGTTGACCCTCATGCCCAGATCCAGATCCGCCTCGGCGGCCGAACTGACCACCGCGGCCAGGTGGTAGATGACGTCCGGCCGCGCTGCCAGCACCGTGTCCAGCCCCCCCGGGGCACTGATGTCCAGCGCCAGGGCCTCCAGTTCGACGCTCGCGCCCTCTATGGCGGGCGGCTCGGCCTGGTCGATCAACGTCAGCCGGCGGATCGGCCGGCCGTCGAGCTCACCGAGTTCCAGCAGCCGCTGCACGAGGCGCTGGCCAAGAAAACCGGCGGCGCCGGTAATGACGATATGCATGGCGTCACTTCCTGATCGTGAGAATGGTGTTGTGGCTCAAGGAGAGGCAGCCCTCAGGGCCGCAGCCCGTAGGCCTGCCCCCAGCCCAGGCCATCCCGGGTGGCGGCGGCCGGCCGATACTCGCAGCCGATCCAGCCGCCATAGCCCAGCGCCTCGAGGCGCGCGAGAATCGCCGGATAATGCACCTCGCCGACATCCGGCTCGTGTCGCTCCGGCACCCCGGCGATCTGCACGTGGCCGATATGGGGCAGCAGGTGTTCCAGGTGGCGAATCAGGTCGCCCTCCATGATCTGGCAGTGGTAGAGATCGAACTGCAGGCGCAGGTTGTCCGCGCCCACGGCCTCGAGAACCGCCACGGCCTGGTCCTGGCGGGAGAGAAAATAGCCCGGCATGTCGCGGGTGTTGATCGGCTCGATCAGCAGCTCCCGGCCGGCCTTCGCCGCCTCGCCGGCGGCGAAACGCAGGTTCTGCAGATAGGTGGCGTGATGGGCCTCGCGGGCCTCGTCCAGCGCGCGGTCATCCAGGCCCTCGGGCAGCAGCCCGGCCATGGCATGCACGCGGGAGCAGTTAAGCTGCGCGGCATAGCGCAGGCCCTCGATCACGGCGTCGCGAAACTCCGCCTCGCGCCCCGGCAGGCTGGCGAGGCCACGCTCGCCGGCCTCCCAGTCACCGGGCGGCAGGTTGAAAAGCACCTGCTCGACGCCCGCCTCGTGCAGCGCCTCGGCGATGCGCTCCGGCGCATGGGCATAGGGAAACAGGTACTCGACGCCGCGAAAGCCGGCATCGGCGGCGGCCTGGAAGCGGTCGAGGAAATCGTGCTCGGTGAACAGCATGCTGAGGTTGGCGGCCAGTCGGGTCATTGTCGCTCCTTGCGGTCGGGTCAGTCGCGCGGAAAGCGCGCTTCGAGTTCGGCCACCTGCTCGGGCGTCAGGCCGCGCGGGTCCTGCCCGCGCAGCAGGAGGAACAGTTTGGCGGTTTCCTCGAGCTCCTCGGTGGCGTAGACCGCGGCCTCCAGCGACTTGCCGGCCACCACCGGGCCGTGATTGGCCAGCAGCACCGCGCTGTGGCGGCCGGCCAGGCCGCGCACGGCGTCTCCCAGGCTCGGGTCACCGGGCATGTGATAGGGCACCAGCGGCAGCTTCCCGACCCGCATCACGTAGTAGGCCGTGAGCGGCGGAATGCAGTCGCAGGGATTCACGTCGGGCAGGCAAGAGACGGCCACCGAGTGGGTCGAATGCAAGTGGACGATGGCGCCGGACTGGGGACGCTCCTGGTACATCGCCGTATGCAGGAACTGCTCCTTGGTCGGCCTGTCGCCGTCGAGCAGTCGGCCGTCCCGGTCCAGGCGCGCGATGCGCGCCGGATCGAGCCGCCCCAGGCAGGCATTGGTCGGCGTCATCAGCCAGCCGCCGTCTTCCAGGCGCACGCTGATGTTGCCGCTGGAGCCCATGGTCAGCCCGCGATCGAACAGCGACTTCCCCATGACGGCGATCTGCTCGCGCTGGGCATTGATGGCATGCGCGCTCATGTCAGCACCTCGAAGGCTCGGGTAAAGAAATCGGGGCCGCCGAAGTTGCCCGACTTGAGCGCCAGGGACAGCGGCGCCTCGCGGCCGGCAAGCGGAGCCTGGGTCCAGGGCACGCCGGGATCAATCTGCTCGCCGATGCGCAGGGTGCGAACCCCCAGCGCCGAGACCACCGCGCCGGAGGTCTCGCCGCCGGCGACCACCAGCCGGCCCACGCCCTCCTCGACCAGCGTGCGGGCCAGGCGCCCCAGCGCGTCTTCGACCAGTTGACCGGCGCGTTCGGCACCCAGCGTCGCCTGGGCAGCCTTGACCCGCTCCGGGTCGGCGGAGGCATAGACCAGCACCGGACCGCCGTCCGCCAGCCGCTCCCGGGCGAAGGTCAGCGCGTCCTGGAGGTGGTCCTCGCCCTCGGCCAGCGCCAGCGGGTCCAGCGCCATACCAGGGTGATGCTCGAGGAAGCGCGCCACCTGCGCCAGGGTCGCCCGAGAGCAGCTGCCCGACAGCACCAGGGCCGTGCCGGCCGACGGTGCCAGGCGGCCGGGCTCGGCCACCTCGGCCAGCCAGCCGCAGCGCCGGTACTCGACCGGCAGCGCCTGACCCAGCCCGGAGCCGCCGGTCACCAGCGGCAGGTCGACCACCGCCGCGGCGATCGCCGCGAGGTCACGATCGTCGAGGGTGTCGCAGACCACATGGCCGACGCCCTGCTCATGCAGCGCCTCCAGATGACGGCGAGTCGCCTCCCCGCCCCGGGCCAGCACCGAGTGCGATGCCAGCCCCACCGGGCGCGCGACCTGACGGGACAGCACCCGCACCAGGTCGGCATCGGTCATGGGATTGAGCGGGTGGTGCTGCATGCCGCTCTCGTTGAGCAGCCGGTCACCGACGAACAGGTGCCCCTGATAGACCGTACGGCCGTTGACCGGGAATGCCGGCACCATCACCGTCTGGGTCGCGCCGAGCCGCGTCATCAGCGCCTCGGTGACCGGGCCGATATTGCCGGCGTCGGTGGAATCGAAGGTCGAGCAGTACTTGAAGAAGATCTGGCGCGCGCCCTGCGCCTGCAGCCAGTCGAGGGCGGCGAGGGAATCCTCGACGGCGCACTCCACGGCGCAGGAGCGCGACTTCAGCGCCACCACCACGGCGTCGACGTCGTCCAGCGCCAGTGCGGCGTGCGGCACGCCGATCACCTGCACGCAGCGCATGCCGCTGCGCACCAGGTTGTTGGCCAGGTCGGTGGCGCCGGTGAAGTCGTCGGCGATGGCGCCCAGTACGATAGCCATGATCAGGCCTCCTGCGGGTCGTTGGCCGCCTCGGGCAGCGTGATCCCCGACAGCCGCTCGTAGACCTTGATCACGGCCGAGTCGTCCTCGCGACCCAGGCCGGCACCCTTGGCGGCGGTGAACTGCTGGAGGGCAGAGGC
This sequence comes from Halomonas sp. HG01, assembly GCF_000968715.2. Taxonomy (NCBI): domain Bacteria; kingdom Pseudomonadati; phylum Pseudomonadota; class Gammaproteobacteria; order Oceanospirillales; family Halomonadaceae; genus Halomonas; species Halomonas sp. HG01. The sequence continues at coordinate 1,973,321 of NZ_CP022134.1, forward strand.
GGTCACCGGGGTCGGCATGGCCAGCTCGCGTCCGGTGTCATGGACGATGTTGAGGTCCTTGACGAAGATGTCGACGGCCGACAGCGGCGTGTAGTCTCCCTTGAGGATGTGCGGCACCCGGTTCTCGAACATCCAGGAATTGCCCGCCGAATGGGTGATCACCTCGTAGACGGTGTCCGGGTCGAGCCCCAGGCGGATGCCCAGTGCCATGGCCTCGGCCGCAGTGGCGATATGCACCCCGGCCAGCAGCTGGTTCACGAGCTTCATGCTCGAGCCGACGCCGGGCCCATCGCCCAGCCGGTAGACGGTGGCCGCCATGGCCTCGAGCGCCGGGGCCGCCTTGTCGAACGCCGAGTGCGCCCCGGAAGCCATGACCGACAGCTCGCCGCTGCGCGCCTTGGCGGCCCCGCCGCTGATCGGTGCATCGAGCATCTCGAGGCCGGCCTCGACCAGCCGCTCACCCAGCCGGCGGGCGATGCTGGGCGCCACCGTGGCGCACTGCACCACCACGCTGCCCGGTGCCAGCCGCGCGGCCAGCCCCTGCTCGCCGAACAGCACCTGCTCCACCTGATCGGCATTGACGACCACCAGCAGCACGATATCGCAGCACTCGGCGAGTGCCGCTGGACTGTCGACCCAGCGCCCGCCTTGTGCCTCGAAGGCCTGCCGCGCCGCCGCGGAAACGTCGCAGCCCGTGACCGGCAGCCCTTCCTCGAGCAGCGCCATGGCCGTTCCCAGGCCCATGGCCCCGAGGCCGACGACCCCGATGCGGGGCTTGCTTGCGGAAATGTCGCTCACCTTTGGTTCTCCCGATGTCGTGTGCTGGCCGTCTCGGTGGAGGATGTCACCGGCGCGTGTTAGCGCTATCATGTTAGCGCTAACACCTTTCTAGACGGACGCCTCTGACGGGGCAAGCGCAGAGCGCAGGGACGAGACCAATGTCTAACCGGGACACCCAACGAACCCGGCGCCGCCGGGGCGCGTCGCAACCGACACTCAAGGAGGTCGCCGAGGCCGCCGGCGTGTCCGCCATCACCGCCTCGCGCGCGCTGAACACGCCCGAGCGGGTCAACGAGGCCACCCGGGCGCGGATCCTGGAGGCCATGGAGCGGGTCGGCTACGTGCCCAACCTGATCGCCGGCAGCCTGGCCTCGGCGCGCTCGCGCTTCATCGCGGTGATCGTTCCCTCATTGGAGAACAGTGTCTTCATCGAGGTGATCCGCGGCCTGCAGGTCACCTTCGAGGCCCGGGGCTACCAGATCCTGCTGGGCAACACCGACTACGACCTCGAGCGCGAGCACCAGCTGGTCAGGACCTTCCTGGGCTGGTCCTGCTCCGCCCTGGTCACGGCGGGCCTGCGCCACTCGCCGGCCTGCCGCACCCTGCTCGCGCATTGCGACAAGCCGGTCATGGAAGTCATGGAGCTCGGCGACGGGCTGGACCTGAACGTCGGCCTCGACCATCGCGAATCCGGCCGCTGCATGGCCAGCCACCTTCTGGAACGGGGCCATCGCCGCAGTGTTTTCGTTGGCGCATGTCTGGATCGGGACTACCGCGCTCAGATGCGCTATGAGGGGCATCGAGAGGTGTTCGAGTCCGCCGGCCACGAAGCACCGCTGCTCGAGCTCGACCAGCTGGGCAGTCTGGACGCCGGCGCCGGCGGGCTGGATCGCGTGCTGGCCGAGTACCGCGATGCCGATGCCATCCATTTCGCCAACGACGACCTGGCGGCCGGCGCCCTGCTGCACAGCGTGCGGCTCGGGCTGACAGTGCCGGACGACATCGCCATCGCCGGCTTTAACGGCCTGCCGCTGGGTCAGCATCTGACGCCGCGCCTGACGACCATCCGCTCCCCCCGGGAGGCCATGGGGCGGCAGGCCGCCGAACAGGTGCTGCGGCGCCTGGACGACCGGCGCGTCAGCCGTCGACGGCTGGATGTGGGCTTCGAGCTGCTGATCGGCCAGAGCACCTGAGGCTCCGCCGCACGCCGATCCCCCTCATAGCGTCAGCCGCGGGGCGATGAAGTCAAGAAAGGCGCCGATCCGCGGCGACAGCGCGGTGTTGCGGTAGTAGACCGCCTGCACCCGCTCGCGCGGGTTGGGGCTGACGATATACGCGTCCAGCAGGCCGACCAGATCGCCCCGCGCCAGATCCTCTCGAATCATGAAGCGTGACAGGCAGGCAATGCCGTGGCCCGCCAGGCACAGTTCGCGCATCACCTCGCCGCTGGAGGTCGTGAGCGAGGGACGGATATTGGGCCCCTGCGATGACAGGCCCGCCACCGGCCAGTAGTTCAGCGCCTCGGCGTTGATGAAGCCCAGCAGTCGATGCCCATGCAGGGCCTGCGGCACGTCGGGCGCGCCGTGCCGCTCGAGATACGATGGGCTCGCCACCAGCCGCAGCGGCGACTGACCCAGGCTGCGGGCATGCAGGGTGGAATCCTCGAGGCCGCCGATGCGGATCGCCACATCGGCACGCTGCTCGAGCAGGTTGATGATGTCGTCGGAAGCGCAGAGCTCCAGTTCGATGCCGGGATACGCCGCCTGGAACTCCCCGATCAGCGGCACCAGCTGATGCAGGATGAAGGGCGTGGCCGCGTCCACGCGCAGCGGGCCGCTGGGGCGCTCTCGGCCGATCCTCACCGCCTCTTCGGCTTCTTCCAGCACGCCGAGCCCCTCACGCACGCGTTCGGCGAAGCGCCGCCCCTCGCTGGTCAGGATGATGCTGCGGGTGGTGCGGTTGAGCAGCGGTGCATCGAGCCGCCGCTCCAGACGCTGGACGGCTCGGGACACCCGGGACACCGGCACGCCCAGTTGACGCGCCGCGGCACTGAAGCTTCCGCTGTCCACCACCGCCAGCAACAGGCTGAGTTCGTCCGTGCGGCTGTCCATGCGTGTCTCCTTAGGGCCATTCGTTCGCCGTCAGGATCCCAGCCTTTGCATCAAACGCAAAGGTGTTTTGCACCTTGTCGCGATTGAAGCCCGCCCATGACGTCCCCACTCTTGAGCGCACGACTGATTAGGAGATTAACGAAAGCCCATGAATATCCTGCTGCTCAACGGTGCCAAGGCCTACGCTCATTCCGGTGGCCGCTACAACGACACCCTGCACGAGACGGCGCGTGGCACACTGGCCGAACGGGGCCACACCCTGCAGGAAACGCGTATCGACGATGGCTACTCGGCAGACGCCGAGGTCGAGAAATGGCGCTGGGCCGACGTCATCATCCTGCAGATGCCGGGCTGGTGGATGGGGGCGCCATGGACCGTCAAGCGCTATCTGGACGAAGTGCTGACCACCGGCCATGGCACGCTCTACGCCAGCGACGGGCGCTCGCGCCACGATCCGACCCGGCAGTACGGCAGCGGCGGCCTGCTGCAGGGCAAGCGCTACCTGCTGTCGCTGACCTGGAACGCGCCGCAGGAGGCCTTCGACGCGCCCGGCGACTTCTTCGAGGGCCGCGGCGTCGACGCCGTCTACTTTCCGCTGCACAAGGCGCTGGAATTCCTCGGCATGAGCGCCCTGCCAACCTTCCTGGCCAACGACGTGATCAAGTCACCGGCCATCGACGCCCATCGGGATGCGTACCAGGCCCACCTGATACGCGTCCTCGACGAAACCGCTGACGCCTGAACCCGACCCAAGGAGCTTTCATGACGACCCATACGCTGCCCACCCCAGGTTTCGGCACCTTCCGCCTCGAGGGCGACACCCTCAAGCAAAGCGTGCTGACCGCGCTCGAACTCGGCTATCGCCACATCGACACCGCGCAGTTCTATGGCAACGAGGCCGAGGTCGGCCAGGCCATCGCCGAGAGCGGCATTCCCCGCGAGGAGATCTTCCTGACCACCAAGGTCTGGCATGATCGCCTTTCGCCCGCCGACCTGGAGGCCAGCGCCGAGGAGAGCCTGAACAAGCTCGGCACCGACCACGTCGACCTGCTGCTGATCCACTGGCCCTCGCCCAACGACGAAGTGCCCATGGCCGACTACCTGACGGCGCTCAAGAAGGTGCAAGAGGCCGGCAAGACCCGCCATATCGGGGTCTCGAACTTCACCCGCGCCCAGCTCGACCGGGCCGTCGAGATCCTCGGCAAGGGCGCCCTGCTGACCAACCAGATCGAGGTGCATCCCTTCCTGCAGAACCGGGCGCTGATCGAGCACTGCGAACGCCACGGCATCGCAGTGACCGCCTTCATGCCGCTGGCCGTGGGCAAGGTGATGGACGACGAGACCCTGGCGCGCATCGCCGAGGCTCACGATGCCAGCCCGGCGCAGATCGCCCTGGCCTGGCTGAACCAGCAGGGCATCGCGATCATTCCCTCGTCGACCAAGGCGAAGAACATCGAAAGCAACCTGGCCGCTCTCGAGATCACGCTGAGCGACGAGGAGATGCAGGCCATCGCCGCCCTCGATCGTGGCGAACGCATCGCCAACCCGGATTTCGCGCCGGCCTGGGACTGACGCCAGGCTTTACCAACGGCGACATCCGATCCACGCTGACATTCCCGACACATTCCGAAACGGGCCCGACATGCCGGGCCCGACACCCCAGGAGACGCTTCGATGACACCGCGCATTCTGATCGTGCTGACCTCTCACGACCGCCTCGGCGACAACGGCGAGAAGACCGGTTTCTGGCTCGAGGAACTGGCCGCCCCCTACTATGTGTTCCAGGACGCCGGCGCCGAACTCACCCTGGCCTCGCCCAAGGGCGGCCAGCCGCCCCTGGATCCCAAGAGCGATGCCGAGGAGAGCCAGACAGAGGCGACCCGCCGCTTCCAGCAGGACGCCGAGGCCAAGGCCCGGCTCGCCGCCACGCAGCGCCTGGCCGACGTCAAGGCCGACGACTATGACGCCATCTTCTATCCGGGCGGCCACGGCCCGCTATGGGACCTGGTCGACGACGCCGACTCGGTCCGCCTGATCGAGGCCTTCTGGGCCCAGGGCAAGCCGGTGTCCACGGTCTGCCACGCGCCCATCGTGCTGCTCAACGCCAAGGACGAGCACGGCAAGCCGCTGGTCGAGGGACGCGCGGTCACCGGCTTCACCAACGGCGAAGAGGACGCCGTGGGCCTGACCGAGATCGTGCCGCAGCTGGTCGAGGATGCCCTGATCGCCAAGGGCGGCCGGTATACCAAGGCCGACGACTTCGCGCCCTACACCCGCCAGGACGGCAACCTGATCACCGGTCAGAACCCGCCTTCCTCCGAGCCTGTCGCCCGCTGCCTGATGGACGCCCTGAAGGGCTGAGTCCGGCTCACGGGAGCCGCCACCACGGGCGGGGTCGGCCATGCCGGCCCCGCCCGTTGTCCATCAGCACCATCGATCCCCGCCGCCTCGACGCGCTATGCTGAGGCTCCTACCGATCTCATGACGCAAAGGAGCCTGCCATGAACCGTATCGCCTTCATCACCGGTGCCACCTCCGGATTCGGACGCGCCTGTGCCCACCGCTTCGCCGAGGCGGGCTGGTCGCTGGTGCTCTCCGGCCGCCGCGAGGAACGCCTCGCGGAGCTTCGCGAGGCGCTCGAGGACAAGGTCCCGGTCCACACGGCGGTACTCGACGTGCGCGACGACGCCGCAGTGAAGGCCATGGTCGAAGCCCTGCCCGACGAGTTCGCCGGGGTGACCTGCCTGATCAACAACGCCGGCCTGGCCCTGGCGCCCCAGCCGGCGCAGCAGGTCGACCTCGCCGACTGGCACACCATGATCGATACCAACGTCCGCGGGCTGGCCAACGTCACTCATGCGCTGCTGTCGACGCTGATCGAACAGGGTGCCGGCACCAGCATCATCAATCTCGGCTCGGTGGCCGGCGATACACCCTACCCCGGCAGCCATGTCTATGGCGCCACCAAGGCCTTCGTCAAGCAGTTCAGCTACAACCTGCGCTGCGACCTGCTGGGCACCGGCGTACGCGTGACCGACGTGGCCCCCGGCCTGTCCGAGACCGAGTTCACCCTGGTGCGCACCGGCGGCAACCAGGACGCCCACGACGCTCTCTACCAGGGCACCACGCCGCTGTCCGCCGAGGACATCGCCGAACAGATCTTCTACGTCGCAACCCTCCCGGCGCACATCAACATCAACCGGATGGACGTGATGCCCGTGCGTCAGGCCTGGGCGCCTTTCGCCATCGACCGCGACTGAGCCGCGAAGACGACGAACGCCATCACTCGCCGGGCCAAGGCCCGGCGAGACGCCAGACACACAGGCAGCGCAAAATATGAAGTGCCAGGAAAGGAGGAAAGCCAGATAGCGAACAGGACGGGAAAAGCAGACACACAGACAAAAAGAAGCGGCCCGATGCATGGCATCGGGCCGCTTCTCGATATTCGATTGGTGGAGCCTAGCGGGATCGAACCGCTGACCTCAACACTGCCAGTGTTGCGCTCTCCCAGCTGAGCTAAGGCCCCACTGTTGCTCGCCGCTTCTGCCTTGCGAGAACGAGGCGAATACTACGCCGTCATGTCGGAGACGTCAAGCCCGGAACCCTCTTTTCAACACTGCACCGAGCATGGCCATGGCCGCAAACAGAGCCCATCGCAGACGGGCATGAAGCGATGATGTCGCGCGAGCCATGCTTGGACGCCGGCTTTTTGCCATTTAGCAAGCCTGGGCACCCTTGCCCACAAGAGAAGGCAAACGAGGGCCGAAGCCCCTCGGCGTTCGAGAGCCCATACTCGGCCAGGAACGCCTCCATCATGCTGGGCGAGGTCTACTCGCGCACCCGCGACACGTAGTCGGCGCCGACCTCGGCCACCTGGCGGCGCTGGTGCTGCGACAGCTCGATGCGCTCGACCAGCCCGCGCAGCACCTCCGCCTCGTCGACGCCGTAGTGGGCACGGATGCGCGCGCGCGGCTCGCTCACGGCATCGTGTGGATGACGGTTGGCTTCGTCCATGGTCGATCTCCTAGCGACGTCCAGCGCGTCGCCGATATTCAGGCTCGGATGGCGCCGTCGTTGTCGAAAGTTACACACATAGCGTAGGCCCCCTGCCATAGGGGCCCGAAGAGGCATGCGGCCGCGGCGGTGCCCTCAGGCTTTCCCGCAGCAGACTTCGCGCGGCGCGCTCCTGCGCCCCGTGAAGCGGGTCACCCGAAAGGGCGCGAGGTCGAGGGCCGGAGGCTCGCCGGCCAGTCGGGCCACGAGCAGCTCGGCGGTGATCGCCGCCTGGGTCAGCCCCAGGTGCTGGTGGCCGAAGGCGAAGGCTAACGAAGGGTGGTCCGGGTGGACGTCGATCACCGGCAGCGAGTCCGGCAGCGTCGGGCGAAATCCCATCCACTCCTCGGCGCCGTCGTCGAGCCCGGCGGGATCGTGCAGCAGCGCCTCGGCATGCCGGCGAAGCGAGGCATAGCGGCGCGCCCGGGGCGGTAGCGCCAGCCCGCCAAGCTCGGTGAAGCCGACGATGCGCAGCCCGCCGCTCATGGGGGTCATCACGCAGCGGCGCTCCGCCGAGCCCACTGGCCGGCGCAGGGCCTGGCCGCGCCCGGGCAGCGTCAGGTGGTAGCCGCGCTCGGTCTCCAGCGGGATGCTCAGGCCAAGCCCGGCCGCCAGGCGATGGCTCCAGGCACCGGCGGCGACCACCGCGCGCTCGACGTCCCGCGTGCCATCGTCGGTGTGCAGCCGCACGCCCTCGCCCCGCGGTTCGAGGCGCGTCACGCCGGCCCGGTGCAGCTCGCCACCGCGGGCCTCGAAGGCCTCGGCCAGCCGGCGCACCAGGGCGTGGGGATCGCGCACCTGGTGCGCATCGCGGAAGTGGAGGCCGTGGCTGAGCGCGCCCGAGAGCCCCGGTTCCAGGGCGCGTAGCTCGTTCGCCTCGCACCACTCCACCGCGTGCCCCCAACGGCGAAGCTCGTCCATCCGCTTCCTCGCGGCGGCCCGTCCGCGCGGGGAGGCCCACACCTGCAGGTAGCCCGAGGCCACTAGCTCATGCTCGGCGCCGATGTCGGCCAGGCAGCGCTGCCAGGCGTCCACCGCGGCGCCGTTCAGGGCCGCCAGGGCCCGGCGCCCGCGTTCCACCTGGCCCGGCCGGGCGGCGGCCAGGAAGCGTGCCAGCCATGGGGTCAGCCGCGGCAGGTAGCGGGCCGGCAGCGCCAGGGCGCCGTGGGGATCGAACCACAGCCGCGGTGCCTGGCGCAGGCTCGCCGGGCTGGCCAGCGGGTCGATCAGCTCGGTGGCCAGGAAGCCGGCGTTGCCGTAGGAGGCGCCCTCCCCCGGCCCCTTGGGATCGAACACGCTCACCGCATGCCCCCGGCGCTGCAGGGCCAGGGCGGCGGTCATGCCGACCACCCCAGCACCGATTACCGCGATACGGCTCATGCCCGCTCCCCTGCCGCCGCAGCGTCGTCCTCGGCGCGCCTGGAGAACCAGCCGAGCTGGGCATAGAGAATGCCGAACAGCGGCGACAGCCAGCAGGCGAAGGCCAGCGGGATGTACAGCAAGGCGCTGAAGTCGCCGGCGCTCACGGTCAGCCCCAGGGCACCGATCACGAAGGCGCCGCCCGCGTTCCAGGGCACCAGCGGCGAGACCAGGGTGCCGCCCTCCTCGATGGCCCGGGACAGGTTGAGGCGCGAATAGCCCAGCTCATCGTAGGCCGGCTTGTACATGCGTCCCGGCAGGGCGATCGACAGGTAGACGTCGCCGGACACCACGTTGGTGGCGATGGAGGTCAGGATGGCGCTGGTCTGCAGCCCGCGAAAGCCCTTGAGGCGCTTCATGATGGCACCGACGATGGCCTCCAGGCAGCGGGTGCGCTCGAGCGCGCCGCCATAGGCCAGGGCGAACATCATCAGCGTCACCACCCAGGTCATCGAGGTCACGCCGCCGCGGTTGAGCAGACTGTCCAGGGTCTCGCTGCCGGTGACAACGCTGTAGCCGCTGTGGGCGAAGGTCAGGGCATCGTGCACGCTCGCGCCCTGGGTGAAGATGGCCACGCCGCCGCCCAGCATCACCCCGGTGAACAGCGCCGGAATCGGCGCCACCTTGAAGAACGCCAGGCCGATGACCACCACCAGCGGCAGCAGCTGCCAGGGGCCCATCACGAAGTTGTCGGCCAGGCCCTGCTTGATGGCGTCGATGCGCGTCAGGGTATCGGTCCCGCCGCCGTCGTCGGCCCCGCCGACCACGGCATATACTGCCAGCGCGATCAACATCGCCGGCACGGTGGTGGGCATCATGTTGCGGATATGGTCGAAGATGTTGGTCTCGGTGACCGCCGGCGACAGATTGGTGGTGTCGGAGAGCGGCGAGATCTTGTCGCCGAAGAAGGCGCCGGAGACCACCGCCCCGGCGGTCCAGTAGAGCGGCACGCCGAAAGCGTCGCCGATGCCCATCAGCGCCAGGCCCACGGTGCCGACGGTGGTCCAGGAGGAGCCGATCGACAGCGAGACCATCGAACACATCAGCATGGCCGCGGCCAGGAACCAGCTCGGGTCGATCAACTCCAGCCCCAGATAGATCAGCATCGGTACGGTGCCGCTGGCGATCCAGGTGCCCACCAGCATGCCGACGATGATCAGGGTGGCGATGGAGGGCATTGCCACGTGCAGCACCTGGAAGGCGCCGGACTCGATGTCCTTCCAGCGATAGCCCTGCAGCCAGCCGACCAGGGCGGTAATGCCGAAGCCGATGGCCAGCGGGATGTGCGGGGTGAAGTCGTCGTAGTAGAAGATCTGCACGCCCAGCAGAGCGATGGTCAACACCACCGGGATCAGCGCCAGCGGCAGGCGCGGCACCGGGATGGCCGGGGTCGAATAGTCTTGCATCTTGAAGGCTCCCCGGGCGGGACGGGCCCGCCCTTCTTTGTCGTTGTCATCGTGTCGCAGGAGGCGAAGCTTGTCGGGTCAGTCGCGGCAGCGCTCGTAGGCCAGGATGGCGGCGGCCAGGTCCTCCACCGAGGCGCCCACCGACTTGAAGACGGTGATCGCACGATCGGGGTCGGCCAGCGCCGCGCGGCCCGGATGTTTCCCGCCGCACAGGTCGGGGAAGTCGGCAAGGATGTCGGTCTCGCCGATCACGCCGCTGGCGATCGGGTCGATCAAGTCGCCGGTCTCGCTCAGCGCGCCCTCGCGGGTGTCGACGAACACCGCGCCGCGGCGCATCACCTCGTCGTCCGCCTCGCGCATGAAGGGCGTGAAGCTGCCCACCAGGTCCAGATGGGTGCCCGGCGTCAGCCACTCGCCGTGGATCAACGGCTCGGGGCTCAGGGTGGCGCAGCTGATGATGTCGGCCCGCCCGGCGGCCTCGGCCAGGCCATCAGCCGGCACCGCCTGGGCGTCCAGGCCCTCGTCGCGCAGCTCCGCGGCCAGGGCCTGGGCGCCGGTCTCGTGGATGTCCCAGATCCGCACCCGCTCGATGGGACGCACGGCGCGGTGCGCCGGGATCAGCCGGCGGCCCATGCGCCCCGCCCCTACCATCAGCAGCTCGCGGCTGTCTTCGCGGGCCAGGTAGCGGGCGGCCAGGGCGGATGCCGCCGCGGTGCGCCGGGCGGTCAGTTCGTTGGCCTCGAACTGGGCCAGGTGGTGTCCGGTGCGAGCGCAGCTCAGCAGGTAGTGGCCGGAGAGGCCCGGCTGGCCGCGGCCGCTGTTGCCGGGAAAGACATTGACCTGCTTGACGCCGAGGTACTGGCCTTCGATCCAGGCCGGCATCAGCAGCAGGGTGGCGTCCGGGTCGCCCGGCACGTGCAGGTGATGATGATGGCGCACCGGCGAATGCACGGTGCGAGTGAAGATATCGTCCAGCGCTTCCACCAGCGCGCCCCAGGGCAAACTGATGGTGACTTGTTCGGCGTCGAGATACATGTCAGCCTCTTTTCAACGGTGCCCGAGCCAGTCTATGCCCCCCCGCCGACGGGCACTTTGCCCTGCCTCCGCAAGCGTTGATCCAGGCTCCGCAATCGCCGGTCCCGAGGAGGACGAGATGTCACAGACCCAGGCTCGCTGTAACCGCATCGCCCGTAGCGCCGGCGAGCACTGCCACGACTATCCCCAGTTGATGCTGGGCTGGCGCGGGGCGATGGACTACGAGTTCAGCCGCGGCAGCCAGCGCCTGGCGCTGGGCCAGGCGGCGATCCTCCCGGTGGGCGAGACGCACCATTACATGGGACGTGGCGACGACAGCGAAGTGTTGGTGATCGACCTCGACCGCGACGACCCCTGCCTGACCTCCCTGGAACAGAGTTGCGAGCTGGCGCTGCGGGAATCGCTGTTCGCCGAGCCCCGAGCGCTCACCCTGCCGCCGACGCTGATGCCGATGGTCGACTACGCCACCGGCCAGCTTCGCGGCCGGCACACGCCGCAACAGGCGGCGCTGATCAACCACCAGCTGGCGCTGCTGTTCGTCAGCCAGTTCAGCCAGCTGCTCGGCGAGGAGGGCCCGGGCGCCCGGCGGCGCGAGCGCCTGCCCGCCGCGGCCCTGGACGCCTTCATCGACGAACGCCTGGACCTGCCGCCGGACAACCAGGCGCTGGCCGAGGCCATGAACCTCGGCCAGAGCCAGCTTCACCTGCTCTGCCAGCGCCAGTTCGGCGTGACACCCCAGCAATACGTGCTGCAGCGCCGCCTGCAGTGGGCACGCTACTGGCTATGCCAGACTACGCGCCCGGTCGGCGAGATCGCTCTCGACCTAGGTTTCGCCGACGTATCGACCTTCTCGCGAGCGTTCCGCCGCCGCACCGGCCGCTCGCCCAGTGAGGAACGACGCCAGGGCAGCACCGCCCGCATGTCCTGAACACAGGTGAAGCAACCTCCAGCATTGCGCCGTGTGAGGCGGACTCTATTCGGTAGATAAGATCTGTGGTCACAGCCGCAGCAGAGACAAGGAGTACGGTTATCAGGTTTTAGCTTTAAGCACAGTATCTGAGGATCTAGGCATACGTGGTGGCCTCGATAAAGCCTTTCTAGGAAAGGCTTGGGGCACCTGCAGGGTGGTGGCAATGTCCGCCGCCTGATATGTCACCGAAAAATGCCCAATCGGACATCTTGCCGTTTCTCTATCCCGGCGTTATCTCACGACACTTGGACGGTCCATGTTAACGACGAAAAAAACAAAAAAAGCCGCCCGATGCATTGATTGCATCGGGCGGCTTCTCGAAATTCGTTGGTGGAGCCTAGCGGGATCGAACCGCTGACCTCAACACTGCCAGTGTTGCGCTCTCCCAGCTGAGCTAAGGCCCCACTGTTGCTCGCCGCTGTTGCCTTGCGAGAACGAGGCGAATATTACGGACATTCCCCACGCTCGTCAACACCTTGGCGGGAAAAATCAGACCTAGGGCTGACACCAATTCCCCTTAGGGAGATGTTGTGCCACGCTAGGGACTATCATGGCTGCTCTATATGCGCCCGACACACTTAACATCATCTCAGGAGCACCTGCCTTGATCAGGGTTCTCGTTGCCGACGACCACCACCTGGTAAGGACCAGTATCGCCCACCTGCTCGGTGCCGAGCAGGACATCACCATCGTGGGCGAGGCCGCAGATGGCGAAGATGCCATTCGCCTGGCCCGCGAACTCAAGCCCGATATCGTGCTGATGGATATCCGCATGCCGGGCATCGGCGGTCTGGAAGCCACGCGCAAGATCCATCGTTTTACCCAGGACATCCGTATCCTGGTGCTGACCGCCTTCATCGAGGACACCTTCGCCCAGCGCCTGCTCGATGCCGGTGCCCATGGCTTTATCAGCAAGGGCTCGCAGCACGACGAGATGGTGACCGCGGTGCGCAGCGTCTTCGCCGGGCAGCGCTACGTCAGCCCGGAGATCGCCCAGCGCCTGGTCCTGTCGCGCATCGACGCCAGCGACAACCCCTTCGACCAGCTGTCCCAGCGCGAACTGCAGGTGGCGATGATGATCGTCAACTGCCAGAAGGTGGCCGATATCGCTGACCGCATGTTCCTGAGCCCCAAGACCGTCAACACCTACCGCTACCGCATCTTCGAGAAGCTCGACGTGCATTCCGACGTCGAGCTGACCCACCTCGGGCTGCGTCACGGCCTGGTCGACGGCTTCAGCGAGGCGGAATGACTCGACCGGGAGACTGCCCGTAATCCCCGCCCCGGCGGCGCGTCTGATAGGATGAGCCTCCATCCACGCCAGACCGCCGCCCGATGAGTTTCGATTCGCGCCACTTCCTCGCCACCGTCACCGAAGCCCCCGGCGTCTACCGCATGCTCGACGAGAGCGGCGAGACGCTCTACGTCGGCAAGGCCCGCCGCCTCAAGCCGCGCCTGGCCAGCTACTTTCGCGGCGCCCTGAACACCAAGACCCAGGCGCTGGTCGCGCGCATCGCCGATATCCAGGTCACGGTCACCAACAGCGAGACCGAGGCGCTGCTGCTCGAGCAGACGCTGATCAAGGAACAGCGCCCGCCGTACAACATCCTGCTGCGCGACGACAAGTCCTATCCCTTCGTGTTCGTCACCGACCGCCATCCCTTTCCGGCGCTCGAGTACAAGCGGGCGCGCACCCGCCACGACGACGGTCGCTATCTGGGCCCCTATCCCAGCAGCACCGCGGTGCGCGAGAGCCTGTCGCTGATGCAGAAGATCTTCCGCATCCGCAACTGCGAGGACAGCGTCTTCGCCCATCGCACCCGGCCCTGCCTGCAGTATCAGATCGATCGCTGCACGGCCCCCTGCGTGGATTACATCTCGGAGGCGGACTATCGGCGCGACCTGGAGCACGCCATTCAGTGCCTGGAAGGCAAGAGCGAGGCCGTGACCCGGGAGCTGACTCGCGACATGGAAGCGGCCAGCCAGGCCCTCGAGTTCGAGGAGGCCGCCCGACTGCGCGACCAGATCCAGCAGCTGCGTCAGCTGCAGCAACGCCAGTTCGTCGACACCGGCAGCGGCGACGCGGACGTCTTCGCCCTGGCCTCCCGCCCGGGGGCGCTGTGCATATCGGTGCTCGCCATCCGGCAGGGTCGACTGCTGGGCGCCCGCCATCATCAGCCGACCAACGGCCTGGACCTGGGCCCGGAAGCCCTGCTTGGCGAGTTCGTCAGCCAGTTCTACCTCGGCCAGGCCCGCGAGATCCCCGCCGAGGTGATCACCAGCCATGCGCTGCCCGATGCCGAGCTGCTGGCACAGGCACTGAGCGAGCATGCCGGCAAGCGGGTTCGCGTCACCGATCAGGTGCGCAGCCACCGCGCCCAGTGGCAGGAGCTGGCCCGCACCAACGCCGAACAGCAGCTGGCCGGGCAGCTGGCCAACCAGACCCAGCTCGCGAAGCGCTTCGAGGCGCTGCGCGAGGCACTCGGCCTCGAGCAGGCGCCGGAACGCCTGGAATGCTTCGACATCAGCCATAGCCAGGGCGAGGCCACCGTAGCCTCCTGCGTGGTGTTCGATGCCGACGGCCCGCGCAAGTCCGACTATCGCCGCTTCAACATCGAGGGCATCGAGCCCGGCGACGACTACGCCGCCATGCGCCAGGCCCTGTCTCGCCGTTTCAAGCGGCTCGCCCAAGGCGAGGGCGAGCGGCCGGACATCCTGGTGGTCGACGGCGGCAAGGGCCAGCTCAACATGGCCCGCGAAGTGTTCGCCGAGCTCGGCGTGACCGGCGTGATGCTGCTGGGTGTCGCCAAGGGCAGCACCCGCAAGGCGGGACTGGAGATCCTCTACCTGGAGACCGTCGACCGCACCCTCGACCTCGATGCCACCTCCCCGGCCCTGCATCTCCTGCAGCATATCCGCGACGAATCGCACCGCTTCGCCATCACCGGCCACCGCACCCGGCGCGACAAGGCGAGGCGGACCTCGACCCTGGAAGACATTCCCGGCGTCGGCCCACGCCGCCGACGCGAACTGCTGCGTTTCTTCGGCGGCCTGCAGGGCGTCCGCCAGGCCAACCGTGACGAACTCGCCCGGGTCCCAGGCATCAGCGCCACCCTCGCCGACACCATCCATCGCGCCCTGCATGGATGAATGCCGCCGGGCGAGAGCACGAAGACCCGCCACCGAGACCCGGCATCAGCCGCTCTCCATCCTGGCCGCCGACACCATCCATCGGGCCCTGCATGGATAAACACCGCAGGGCGGGATCACGAAGACCCGCCACCGATACCCGGCATCAGCCGTTCTCCCCCTAACGTCCGGCTTGATTCGGCGTGCCTACATGGATGAGCGTCGCCGAGCGGGATAGAATGACCCGATATCCCGTGTTCCCCCTCAGGCAAGGACCGCAGCTTCGATGAACATCCCCAACCTCCTGACCCTGGCCAGAATCGTCTTCATCCCGCTGCTGGTCGTACTGTTCTATCTGCCCTTCTCATGGAGCATGCTGGCCACCGGCGCCCTGTTCGGCCTGGCCTCGATCACCGACTGGCTGGACGGCTACCTGGCTCGGCGCTGGAACCAGTCGACGCCCTTCGGCGCCTTCCTCGACCCGGTCGCCGACAAGCTGATGGTCGCCGTGGCCCTGGCGCTGCTGATAGAACGCTACGACGCCAGCTGGCTGACCCTGCCGGCACTGGTGATCATCGGTCGCGAGATCGTGATCTCGGCGCTGCGCGAGTGGATGGCCGAGATGGGCAAGCGCGGCACGGTGGCCGTCTCCTCGATCGGCAAGTTGAAGACCACCCTGCAGATGATCGCCCTGCTGCTGCTGCTGGGCTTCGCCCCGGGCACTTCCATCGCCACGCTCGGTGTCGTGACCCTCTATGCCGCGGCCCTGCTGACCCTGTGGTCGATGATCCAGTACCTGCGGGCCGCCTGGCCGCACCTCAGCGACTCGATGTAACGACAGCCGAGAAAAGCGTTTGACAGTCACCGACTTATCCGTATAATACGTCCTCGAGTCAGGCGGGAATAGCTCAGTGGTAGAGCATCGCCTTGCCAAGGCGAGGGTCGCGAGTTCGAATCTCGTTTCCCGCTCCACTCTCTTCGACAGAAGAGATCTGACTCGAACGGATCAATGCGCAAGACGGGCCATCGTCTTCGCTCCATCCCCCACGGGTGGCACGATCCTTGAGGCTGGATGGCAGAGTGGTTATGCAGCGGACTGCAACTCCGTGTACGCCGGTTCGATTCCGACTCCAGCCTCCATCATTCCTATAGCTGTGCGCTCGAACCCCCGCCCGGATGGCGAAATTGGTAGACGCAAGGGACTTAAAATCCCTCGGTGGCAACACCGTGCCGGTTCGAGCCCGGCTCCGGGCACCATGACTTCCCGACCCGCCATGGGCTGACCTGTCGACGGTACTCCTTTCCCCATGAAGCTGGTACGCCCGCTACGCGACCCCTACTTCACGAATCAGCATCGTCGCATTCTGCACGTGCTGCGCGTGGCGCTGGCTCTGACCGTCGCCTATGCCATCACCGAACCCTTCGATCTCCCGCATCGCGGCTGGGCGCTGGTCAGCACCGTGATGGTGATGGGCAACCTGCCCCACATCGGCGGCGTGCTCGACAAGGGGCGCCAGCGCCTGCTCGGATCGCTGCTGGGCGCCCTCTGGGGGCTGCTGCTGATCGTCATCACCCCCTTCTGGCCCCCGGTGCTGCATCTCGGCGCCCTGGCCGGCATCGCCGCGGTCACCTGGTACACCTTCAGCAAGCGTTTCGGCTACGGCGGCCTGATGTTCGCCATCAGCCTGCTGCTGGTCATCGGCGGCAGCACCCCCGAACTGGAAGCTGCCCTGTGGCGCAGTTTCAACGTGCTGCTGGGCACGCTGATCGGCATCGGCGTCACCGTGCTGGTGCTGCCCCACAAGGCTACCGACCTGCTGCGCTTCGCCCTCGCCGATCACCTGGATCACATGGCCCGGCTCTATCATGCTCATACGTCGGCCAGCGCGCCGCCCGACCTCGACACCCACGAGCTGCTCAAGGGCTGCAGCAAGCTGTTGGTCAAGCAGCGCGGGCTGGTGGATGCCATTCATCGCGAGAACCGGCTGACCCGCGTCGAGCTGGACGAGCTCATCTCCCTCCAGCGCCGCATGTTCTCGACCATCGAGCTGCTGCTCGAAACCCACTGGAACACCCGCGCCGGCCACGAGCGCATCGATGCCATGCACGGCCTTCGCGGCCAGCAGCACACCCTGGCCCGCGCCATCGGCACCCTGGCGTTCCAGGTACGCACCGGCCACCCCATCGACGTCGAACTCGCCCCCTTCGACCTGCAGCGCCATGCCGAGCTCGCGGGCGATGCCTACGCCGAAGACGGCCGCCGCCTGTTCAGCCCCAGCGGCTACCTGTGGCTCAATCGCGAGCTGGCCCGTCTGACCGGCGAACTGGTCGAACGGTTGGGCAGCCTGGAGCGCCTGCCCAGCCGCCGTCTGCGCAAGGGCGCGTCGCGCCACGGTCTGCTCGAGCCGGACGACACCGGCCAGGCACCGCAGTAACGCCGCCATGAAAGGAACCGTCCGATGCCCGACAGCCCCCACGAGACCCTGATCATCGGCGGCGGTATCGCCGGCCTGGTCCTGGCCCTGGAGATCGCCGAACGCCGCCCCGTGACGCTGCTGCAACCGTCCCGCGAGGCCCTGGGCGCCAGCCGCTGGGCCCAGGGCGGCATCGCCGCCGTGCTGTCGCCGGACGACGAGGTCGAGGCGCACGTCGCCGACACCCTGGTGGCCGGCGACGGCCTGTGCGACGAGGCCGCGGTGCGCTTCACCGTGGAGCAGGGGCCGGCCGCCATCGAGTGGCTGCTGTCGCTGGGCGTCCCCTTCACGCCGGATCCCGACCCCGAGGCCCGCTACCCGTATCACCTGACCCGGGAGGGCGGTCACGGGGCACGCCGCATCATCCACGCCGACGATGCCACCGGGCGCGCCGTGGTGGAGACCCTGCGACAGCACGTTGAACGCCACCCGGCCATCCGCCTGCGCACCGACCTGACCGCCATCGGTCTGATCGCTGACGTCGCCGGTCACTGCCGGGGCGCCCGCTGCCTCGACGAAAACGGCGGTCTGGTGGAACTGATGGCGGCGGACACCGTACTCGCCACCGGCGGTGCCAGTGGCCTGTTCCGCCACACCACCAGCCCCGACCCGGCCTGCGGCGAAGGCATGCTGATGGCGGCCGAGCTTGGTGCCGAGCTGATGAACCTGGAATTCCAGCAGTTCCACCCCACCTGCCTGTTCGACCCGGACGGCCCACCTTTTCTGATCAGCGAAGCGGTACGCGGCGAGGGCGGCCTCCTGCTCGACGCCGACGGACGCCGCTTCATGCCCGAGATCGACCCTCGCGCCGAACTGGCCCCGCGCGACGTGGTCGCCCGCGCCATCGACGCCGAAATGCAGCGCAGCGGCCGCGACCATGTCTGGCTCGACGTGCGCCATCTGGGGGAAGATGCCATTCGCCACCACTTCCCCACCATCCACGCTTACTGCGCCTCACGCGGCATCGACATCGCCCGGGAGCCGATCCCGGTGGTTCCGGCCGCCCACTACAGCTGCGGCGGCGTGAGCACCGATCTCGAGGGCGCCACCACGGTGCCCCGCCTCCATGCCGTGGGGGAGGTGGCCGGCACCGGACTGCACGGCGCCAATCGCATGGCCAGCAACTCATTGCTGGAGTGCCTGGCCTTTGCCCGCAGCTGCGCGCGTCGCCTGCGTGATGCCAGCACGCCCGGCGATGCCCCGCTGACGTCCTGGCAGCCCGGCACCACGCCAGTGCCGGATGCAGAATGCCAGGCGTTGCTGACCGAGGTGCGCACGATCATGAGCGAGAGCGTGGCCATCGTGCGCCATGATGCCGGGCTCGCGGCGGCCGAGGAACGCCTCGCCGAGCTCGCCGAGCGCCTGGCACCATGCATCGCCGAGGCGCGTCCCAGCGTTCCCCTCGCCCGGCTATGGCATGCCCTGCGCCTGGCACGACTCACCGTGGCCAGCGCCCGGGCGCGCCGCGAATCCCGCGGCCTGCACTTCAACCCCGACTGCCCGCTGCATGGCGATCCCGCACCACAGCCATCACGCCTCCACCTCAGCGACCTGACACCCGCCAACCACTGAGGGATGCGGCCGCCCCGAGGCGCTCGTATAAAAGAGCGGAACAACACGGGCAGCCACCATGGAAGAGGCGCCCGGAGCGACACTTCATCGTCCGGCATCGGGGAAGGCGGAAAAGAGAAGCCGGCATCAAGGAAGAGAGAGCAGCGCCTTGCGCAGCCGACGCAGCGATTCGGCGTTGCCGCTATCGGGCCAGAGCCAGAGGCGCCTGCCGGGCAGGCGCAGCCCGATCAGCCAGGGTCCCAGGTAGTCGCACCGCAGCGGCACTTGCTGCCAGACCTCACTCCCCGCAGGACGCCAGGCCAGCAGTGGCGCCGCACCCTCTCGCGGCTGCAGGCGCAGCGCACCCCGCAGCCGCTGCCGGGCGACATCGATCAGCACGGCAGCCATCAGCGCCGCCGCTGGCAGGGCCGCCCACCAGGTCACGAACGTTCCCAGCCACCCCACCACGCCCAGGGCCATCAGGCCCTGGGCGAGCAACGACAGCCTAGAGGTTGCGATAGTGATCGTTATCGGTGCTCTCGGCATGCTCGACGATCATCTTGACGATGCGGCGACGCTCGGGCTCCTCGGGCCACTCACGGCGCATCAACCAGGCGAAGAGATCCTGATCCTCCTCGTCGATCAGGGTGCGATAGGCGGCCTGGTCGCGCTCGTCGAGGGTATCGTAGCGTTGCTCCAGGAAGGGAATCAGCAGCAGGTCGAGTTCCCACATGCCACGACGGGAATGCCAGTAGAGGCGCTTGCGAAGGGCGGCTGCCGCGGACGAATCGTCGTTCAAGATCGGCCTCGTTGATCCGATGAATGTGTCGACAGTATACCCGAGCCGTCCACCCCCGGCAGCCCGCCCCGATCCACCGTGCCCGCGGCCAAGGCGACTGGCCGAGCAGCGTCGAGCGCGGGTCCGGCAGCGGCACGCAACTTGCGTGTGAAGGCTAGTGCGTTGTTTTATCAAAAGTTGCGCAGTATGCTTTGAGGAACGATCGCCCTGTGCCCCACGGCCGGATCAGGACAGCACGGAGAGAGCCGATGACCAAGTCCGAACTGATCGAACAGATTGCCATGCGACAGCCCGAGCTGTCCGTCAAGGACGTCGAGGCCGCCGTGCGGCTGATCCTGGATGACATCACCGACACCCTCGCGGACGGCGGGCGGGTCGAGATCCGCGGCTTCGGCAGCTTCTCGCTGCACTATCGCGAACCGCGCGTCGGCCGCAACCCCAAGACCGGCGAGCCCGTCGATCTCGACGGCAAGTTCGTACCGCACTTCAAGCCCGGCAAGGAGCTGCGCGAGCAGGTGGACGCCAGTCGCGCCCTCGGTTACTGACGGGCGCGCCCGACCGCCCTTCCCACTCTCTTTCACACGACACGGGAATTCACACATGCGTTGGCTCAAAGGCCTGATCCTGGCCGTCATCCTGCTGGTGGTACTGCTGGTCGGCATTCTTTTCGCCGTCAACAACCAGCAAGCCCTGCCCCTCAACCTGATCTGGTTCGAGCTGCCGGCGGCGTCGCTCTCGGTGTGGCTGCTGGCCAGCCTGGTCGTCGGTGTACTGCTTGGCATGCTCGCCATGGGTGGCGTCTACCTGCGCCTGCGCACCCTGCTGACCCGGGCCCAGCGCCACAATCAGCAGCAGCGCAAGGAGCTGGACCAGCTGCGCGTCCAGGAGATGAAGGAACTGCCCTGAGCATGACCGATGTTCTGCTGCTGGCCCTGTTGTTGGCAGCGGTCGCCATCGGCTGGTGGCTCGGCCGCCGCGAACGCCGGAACACCGCCCCCGCGCCTCAGTCGCCGACGCTGGCCCGCGATTACTTCGTGGGCCTCAACTATCTGCTCAACGACCAGCAGGACCGCGCCATCGAGACCTTCATCGGCGCCCTGGAGGTCAACAGCGATACCATCGAGACGCACATCGCCCTGGGCAACCTGTTCCGCACCCGCGGCGAGGCCGACCGGGCGGTCAAGGTCCACCAGAACCTGCTGGCACGTCCGACGCTCAGCGCCCAACAGGGCGACCGCGTTCAGCTGGAGCTGTCACGCGACTTCCTGCAACTCGGCCTGCTGGACCGCGCCGAGCGACTGCTCTACTCGCTGATCAAGGACAGCCATAACGGCGAGCATCGCCATGCCGCCAGGCAACTGCTGGTCGACCTGCTGGAACGGGAAGGCGAGTACCAGCAGGCACTGGACGTGGCCCAGCCGGCGCTGATCAAGGAAAGCAACGACGTGCGGCGCGCCGCCGCCCACTGGCTGTGCGAGATCGCCGACCAGGAGCGCCAGTCGGCGAGCCCGGTGTTGGCGCGTCGCCATCTCAAGCAGGCGCTTTCCACCGATCGCCAGTGCGTTCGCGCCAATCTGATGCTGGCCGACATGGCACTGGAGACAGGCCAATACCGCCAGGCGATCCGGCTGCTGCAGCGAATTCCCGACCAGGACAAGCACTTCATTCCGACCCTGCTAGAACCGCTGGGACGCGCCTATCGGCTGCTCGACGATGAAGAGGGACTGATTCGTCACCTCGAGTCGCTGCTCGAGACCGCGCCCTATACCAGCGTGATCATCATGCTGGCCGAGACCCTGCGCCGCCAGCATGGTGATACGGAGGCCGCCCAGGCGCTGCTGACCCGAGAGCTGGAGCGCTCGCCGAGCCTCGGCGCCGTCGACTACCTGATTCGGCTCTACCACCAGCAGGAAGGTGGCACGGGCAACCCGCGCATCGAACTGCTGCAGCGCCACACCCACACGCTGCTCCAGGCCCGCCCCCGCCATCGCTGCCAGCGCTGCGGCTTCAGCGGCGAACCGCTGCTGTGGCAGTGCCCCCGCTGTCGCAGCTGGGGCACCACCAAACCGATCACCGGGATCGAGGGCGAATAGCCAACCCTCAGCCCGTCGCCAGCTCCGCCTCGATGGCGGCCAGCGCCGCCATGGGATCCCCTGCCTGGGTGACCGGACGCCCCACCACCAGATGGGTACTGCCCGCCGCCATGGCCGTTGTCGGCGTCATCACGCGCCGCTGATCGCCGGCGTCCGCCGTGGCCGGACGAATGCCCGGCGTCACCTTGAGGAAGTCGTCGCCGCACAGGGTGCGCAGCCGCCCGGCTTCCTGGGCCGAACACACCACCCCGTCCATGCCGCTATCGCGCGCCAGGGTCGCCAACCGCTCGACCTGCTCCGCGGGCGTGGCCGTCACCCCCACCTCCGCCAGGTCCTCGGCCGCCATGCTGGTCAGCACCGTCACCGCGATCAGGTGAGTGGACAGGTCATGCTGGACCAGACGCTGCTTGGCCGCCTCCATCATCCGCCCGCCGCCACCGGCGTGCACGTTGACCATCCACACACCCTGTTCGGCGGCGGCCTGCACGGCACCGGCCACGGTATTGGGGATGTCGTGGAACTTGAGGTCCAGGAACACCTCGAAGCCGCGCCCATGCAGGGCCTCGAGCACGTCGGGGCCGCTTCGCGTGAACAGCTCCTTGCCCACCTTGACCCGGCAACGGGCCGGATCGAGCCGGTCGGCCATGCACAGGGCGGCGTCCAGAGAGGCGTAATCGAGGGCGATGATCAGGGGAGACGCGGTGGGCACGGGCAGGGCTCCTGGTAGCTGATTGAACCTGCGCAGTATATCAGCCAACGCCCCAATCGCATGGGGAGATCACGACTCGCAGGCGTCGTCCATCGACGACAAAACACCGAGGCGATGGCTCGCACCCGAGTGCCTCCGATGCCACTAGCTTGAGACAGGTGCCGCCACGGCACCCGGGCTCACCCGTTCGCCCGCCCCCCATCGAGAGAGGTCCCTGCCATGAAAACACGCTACACCACCGGTATCGCCGCCCTGGGCCTGACGCTGATGCTCGGCCTGGTATCACCGGCCATCGCACAGGACATGGCGCCGATCGACGTCAACACCGCCGATGTCACCCTGCTCGCCGAGCTGCCGGGCATCGGCGAGACTCGGGCCGCCGCCATCGTCGAAGACCGCGAGGCCAACGGCCCCTTCGAGAGCGCCGACGACCTTTCCCGGGTCAGCGGTATCGGTGAGATGACCGTACAGGGCCTCTCCGATCAAGTCACCTTCTGACCGCATCGACGGCGGACCCAGGCGGCACCGGCGCCCCGATGCAGGATGGCACCTTGCCGACCGCGCCTAGGTTTCGTGCGAAAAGTCGGCGAGCGATGGCCAGAAAAGGCAAAAATCGGTGAAAAGACGGAGTTTACGTGGTGTAAATGAGGACTTTTAGCCGATTTTTAACGCCGTAAGGGCGAGCGCAGACAGTTTTCGTACAGAACCTAGATCCTGAGCCCGCCGTCACACTCCAGCACCCGCCCGGTGAAATAGTCGTTGGCGAAGATGAAGGCCACGCTCTCGGCGATATCACCGGGCTGGCCCATGTGGCGCAACGGGATCTGCGACGCGATACGATCGCGGATGTCCTCGCGCAGCTCGGCCGTCATTTCGGTCTCGATGAAGCCCGGCGCCACCGCCCCCACCCGAATGCCGTACCGGGACAGCTCCTGAGCCCAGGTCACCGTCAGCGAGGCCACCCCGGCCTTGGCCGCCGCGTAGTTGCTCTGGCCGACATTGCCACCGCGCACCACGCTGGAGATATTGACGATCACGCCCTGGCGACCGGCCTCGATCATGCGGGTGGCCGCCTCACGCCCGCACAGGAAGACGCCGGTCAGGTTGACGTCGATCACCCGCTGCCAGTCGGACAGCGACAGACGCGTCGACACCTCGCCGTCACGTGCCTTGACCAGCAGGCCGTCGCGCACGATGCCGGCGTTGTTGACCAGCCCATCGAGAGGCCCCAGAGATTCGCCGACGGCCGTGAAGGCCTCCGCCACGGAGGCCTCGTCGGCCACGTCGACGACAAAGCCCCGCGCCATGATATTGGCCTCCGCCAGCCGACTCACGGCGGCATCCAGGCTGTCGCCGTCTCGGTCGAGCAGCGCCACGGTCGCGCCCTCCCGGCCGAGGCGCTCGGCCATCGCCAGCCCCAGGCCTCGGGCGCCACCGGTGATGGCGATGATGCGATCCTGCAGTGTCATGTCGAATCTCCCCACGCTGATGATCGTGCGTCGCTGCCGGAGCGCAGAAAGGCCGGCACCGACATCCGTCGTGCTTAGCCTATCCTGAATGTTGCGATGCAACACTCCGCCCTTCGAACGAGGCTTGATTTCCCACCACGACGCCCCCATTAAACCGGCATTCGTCAACGCGGAGTCATCATGCCCTTTCTCGCTTTCTTTACCGTCTTCGCCCTGCTCGACTTCGTCCTGCTGTTCACGGTCGGCAGCCACATCGGGCTGCTGACCACCCTGGCCCTGGTGCTGGGCACCGGCTTCCTGGGCCTGCACCTGATCCGTCGGGAAGGCGTCGCCACCTTCGCCCGCGCCCAGGAGCGCATGAACCGTGGCGAGCTGCCCTCCGGCGAGCTGCTGACCGGCGCCGCCCTGATCTTCGGTGGCGCCCTGCTGATGGCCCCGGGCTTCCTGTCCGATGCCCTGGGTTTCATGTGCCTGATTCCGGACGCGCGTCGCCTGCTCGGCCGACTGCTGGGCCGGGCAGGCATGCGCTTCCAGGGCGTCCACATGCAGGCCGGTGCCTATCAGGCCCGCCAGGGGCGCGACGCCGACTGGCAGCAGGCCGGCGAATCGCACGAGCCAGGCCAGCGCACCTCCTCTCGTGATGCTGACGGCGAGCCGCTGGAAGGCGACTTCATCGCCCACGACGAGCGGCGCGGCTGAACGGCAAAAAATTTTCGGACGGGGGCTTGAAAGCCCACTGGCCAGCCCCACCTATCCGACAGCAACGAGTTTCGATTCCGGCCCGCCGGAATCATCCCCACGGAAGGCAGGCGCCTTCACCCCGCAGCGAGACCTGCGGGTTGATGATGAAAACGCCGGGGCAGCGACGCTCCGGCACAGCAAACCATCAGGAGAACGTGAGCAATGAACATCCGTCCCTTGCACGATCGCGTCGTCATCCGTCGCGTCGAAGAAGAACAGAAAACCGCTGGCGGCATCGTGCTCCCGGGCAGCGCCCAGGAAAAGCCGACGCGTGGCGAAGTCCTCGCCGTCGGTAACGGCCGGATCCTGGACAGCGGCGACGTTCGCCCGCTCGACGTCAAGGTCGGCGACACCGTGATCTTCAAGGATGGCTTCGGCGTCGAGAAGCAGAAGATCGACGGTGAAGAAGTGCTGATCATGAGCGAGTCCGACATCCTGGCCGTCGTCGAAGGCTGAGCCTAGACCGCCACCCGCTCGAAACCGACGTTCACGAACTCACAGGAAACCTACGAAAATGGCAGCGAAACAAGTCAAGTTCTCCAGCGATGCCCGCACTCGCATGGCCAAGGGTGTCGACACCCTGGCCAACGCCGTCAAGGCCACCCTGGGCCCGAAGGGCCGCAACGTGGTCCTGGAAAAGTCCTTCGGCGCACCGACCGTGACCAAGGACGGCGTTTCCGTGGCCAAGGAAATCGAGCTCAAGGACAAGTTCGAGAACATGGGCGCGCAGATGGTCAAGGAAGTCGCTTCCAAGACCTCCGACGTCGCCGGTGACGGCACCACCACCGCCACCGTGCTGGCCCAGTCCATCGTCAACGAAGGCCTGAAGGGCGTCATCGCTGGCATGAACCCGATGGACCTGAAGCGTGGCATCGACCAGGCCATCCAGGCCGCGGTCAAGGAAGTCGGCGAGCTGGCCGTGCCGTGCACCGACTCCAACGCCATCGCCCAGGTCGGCACCATCTCCGCCAACGGCGACACCAACATCGGCCGCATCATCGCCGAGGCCATGGAGAAGGTCGGCAAGGAGGGCGTCATCACCGTCGACGAAGGCCGTGGCTTCGAAGACGAGCTGGACGTCGTGGAAGGCATGCAGTTCGATCGCGGCTACCTGTCGCCGTACTTCGTGACCAACCAGGACACCATGGCCGTGGAACTGGAAGATCCGTTCATCCTGCTGGTGGACAAGAAGATCTCCAACATCCGCGAGCTGCTGCCGACCCTCGAGGCCGTGGCCAAGGCCGGCAAGCCGCTGGTGATCATCGCCGAGGACATCGAAGGCGAAGCCCTGGCCACCCTGGTGGTCAACACCATGCGCGGCATCGTCAAGGTCGCGGCCGCCAAGGCGCCGGGCTTCGGCGACCGTCGCAAGGCCATGCTGCAGGACATCGCCATCCTGACCGGCGGTACCGTGATCTCCGAGGAAGTGGGTCTGGACCTCGAGCAGGCCAACCTGGACCACCTGGGCACCGCCAAGCGCGTGACCATGTCCAAGGAAAACACCACCATCATCGATGGTGCCGGCCAGGACGCTGACATCGAGGCTCGCGTCAACCAGATCCGCGCCCAGATCGAAGAGACGTCCTCCGACTACGATCGCGAGAAGCTCCAGGAGCGCGTCGCCAAGCTGGCCGGCGGTGTCGCCGTGATCCGCGTCGGTGCCGCGACCGAAGTGGAGATGAAGGAGAAGAAGGCTCGCGTCGAGGACGCCCTGCACTCCACTCGCGCCGCTGTCGAGGAAGGCGTGGTGCCTGGCGGTGGTACCGCCCTGATCCGCGTGCTGACCAAGGTCGCCGGCCTCAAGGGCGAGAACGAGGACCAGACCCACGGCATCGCCATCGCCGTGCGCGCCATGGAAGCTCCGCTGCGCCAGATCGTCACCAACGCCGGCCAGGAGGCTTCCGTCATCCTGAACCGCGTCAAGGACGGTGAAGGCAACTTCGGCTACAACGCCCAGACCGGCGAGTTCGGCGACCTGTTCGACATGGGCGTGCTGGACCCGGCCAAGGTGACCCGTAGCGCCCTGCAGTCCGCAGGTTCCGTCGCCGGCCTGATGATCACCACCGAGTGCATGATCGCCGACGACCCGGACGAGCAGGACGCTGCCGGTGGCGGCGACATGGGTGGCATGGGCGGCATGGGAGGCATGGGCGGCATGATGTAAGCCGGTCCCTTCTTCCAGGCGACGCCTGAGACAGACCCCCGCCGGGCAACCAGCGGGGGTCTTCTCGTTAAGGGGACTGGCGGCTTGGCGGCCTGGCGGCCTGGCGCGGTAAGATACTCGCTCCAAGTCTCCCATCTTCTGGCTGCCCTACTGTCCATGCTCTCCCATATCCGCATCGTCCTCGTCCAGACCTACCACCCCGGCAATATCGGCGCCTCGGCGCGGGCCATGAAGACCATGGGGCTCACCGACCTGGTGCTGGTCAACCCGCGCGACTTCCCTCACCCCGAGGCCAGCCGACTGGCCGCCGGCGCCGAGGACCTCGTCGACGCAGCCCGAGTGGTCGGCTCGCTGGAAGAGGCCGTGAGCGACTGCGTCCAGGTGATCGGCGCCAGCGCCCGACTGCGCAGCATGCCCCTGCCCCACTTCGACGAGCCCGCCGAGATGGCCGAGTCGCTGGTGGCGCATGCCGCGAGCGATCCCGTCGCTCTGGTGTTCGGCCGCGAGCGCTTCGGGCTGACCAACGACGAGATCCGCTGCTGCAGTCACCAGGTCAGCATTCCCGCCAACCCGGACTACGGCGTGCTCAACCTCTCCCAGGCCGTTCAGGTACTCGCCTACGAGACTTTCCGCGCCTGGCGACAGCGACCGGACAGCGGCTTCCAGGCCGCTCGGCCGGCCCAGGATCGCCAGCCGACCCGGGAACAGCTGGGCCACTTCCACGACCATTTGTCTCGCCTGATGCAGGCCAGCGGTTTTATCACTCAGCCCCATGCCCGCACCGAAGAACAGCTGCAGGCGCTGTTCGCTCGTGCCCAGCCCTCGCGCAAGGAGCTCTCGCTGTTGCGCGGGCTGTTGAGTTCGCTGGAGCCTGACGCGGAAGGCTGACACCCGAAGAGAGATACGGAAGCCAAAGCACGACCGACATCGAATCGTCATCGTCGATTCACTCCACCGTCATGCGCCTGACCGAGACTACAACGGCTCAAGACAGGAATCGGCAACGGACACTGCCACTCGCTTCGCCAGGGACGCACGGGGCAGGACGCCCCCAAGGGACGCCGATCTCGGCATCGGGACGATGCCCAGGGAGGAATGCAAGATCGCCACGACGCTCGCGTCGTGGCGTTTTTCTTGGTGGAAAGGATATTCCGGTGGCACAGTGAAGGTCTGGCGACCAGGAGGTCATGATGAGCGACGAACGTGACGAGCCACGGGTACCCCGCGACGATCCACCTCGGCTGCTCCACGACGAGCTCCCCGAGGAACACGAGGATCCGCTGATCGGCTGGCTTCACCGCATCATTCGCGTCGGTGTGAAGGCACTGGCCGTGCTGATGGTGTTCGTGATCCTGTGGGGCATCTTCGATGTCGTCTACGTGCTTTACCAGGAGCTCGCCTCACCTCCCTTCCTGCTGCTCGAGGTCGGCGACATCTTCCGGCTGTTCGGCGCCTTCATGGTGGTCCTGATCGCCATCGAGATCTTCATCAACATCCGCCTCTACCTGGGTACCAACGTTCTCCCCATCCAACTGGTCGTCGCCACGGCGCTGATGGCCATCGCCCGTAAGGTCATCGTGCTGGACATCTCGACCGTCTCCGCCGAATACGTGCTGTCCATCGCGGCCGTGGTACTGGCGCTGGGCGTGACCCACTGGCTGGTGGCCAGGAAACACTGAAGAGCACGCGCCTCGGTCTGGCCACGCCCTACTGGCAGGGCGACCCAAAGGGCCGGTAACCTCATACGATGAGCGAGCCCGCCTCCCAGGACAGGGCCCACATCCACCGTGCATCGAGAGAGGCCCCATGCCCCGCTTCGCCGACCACCTCTATTCGCCCGGTCCCGACAACCCCTTTCCCGGCCTCGCGGCGCTGCAGCGGCGTCTGGGCCACGCCATTCCGCACCGGCTGGGCTCCAACGAGGGGCTCGACATGCCCCATGCCGCGCTGCGTGAGCACTTCGGCGAGGCCATGGCCAAGCACGTCACCTGCTACGGCGACGCCGAAGCCATGGCCCTGCGTGAGCGCCTGGCGCGTCGCCACGGTTTCGACGTCGACAGCCTGCTGGTGGATGCCGGCTGCGACAGCCTGTTGGCCCTGGCCCTTCGCACCGTGGCACCGACCGGCACCACCGTGATCGCCTCCGCCGGCACCTACCCGACCTTCGGCTACTTCGCCCGTGGCCAGGGCTGCCGCCTGGTGGAAGTCGACTATCGAGAGAATGAGGAAGGCCTGGCGCCGAACCTCGACGCCCTGGCCGAGGCCGCCCAACGGGAAAACGCCCGCCTGGTGTACCTGGCCAATCCGGATAACCCCACCGGCCACCGCCATGAGGTCGACGACGTCGCCCGGCTACGCGAGGCGCTTCCCGAGGACTGCTGGCTGCTGCTGGACGAGGCCTATCATGACTTCCGCGACGATGCCGACGCGCCCGGATTCACCCGCGCCCTGCCCGGCGTGATTCGCTGCCGCACGCTGTCGAAGGCCATGGGGCTGGCCGGGTTGCGCGTCGGCTACGCGATCGTCGAGCCCGAGACCCGCGCGATGATGCAGAAGGTGCGCATCCACTATGCGGTGTCGTCGCTCAGCCTGGCGGCCGCCGAGGTGGTGCTGGATCACCCTGCCGAGATAGACCGTCATCTGCGCGACGTCATCGCGCGGCGCGAGCGGCTGACGGCACATTTCCGTGCCCTGGGTGCCGACGTGCTGCCGAGCGCCACCAACTTCATCGCCCTTCGCCTGCCCAGCCCCGAGCTGGCCGCACGCGTGCACGCCAGGTTGCTGGACGAGGGCAAGCTGACCGCCCGCGCGGCTCATCCGGCACTCGGCCACCTGCTGCGGATCACCGCCGTGGAGGATGCCCTGGTGCCGGGCCGGCTGGCGACGCTGGAAGCGGCACTCGTGGAAGGAAACGAAGGCTAGTAGGCAGGCGGCGCCGCTCAGCAGCGCCCCTGCATGGCCAGCCCGGGCGGGCAGAAGCCACCGCGACGACGATGATCGCCGTAGTCACGATGGTGCCTGTGGTGGCGACGCTCACGGTAGTGATCGTCATGACGACGATAGTGGCGATACTCGCGCCGCTCGTGATGACGATGGCCATCGTGATAGCCACCG
Source organism: Halomonas sp. HG01 (assembly GCF_000968715.2). Classification (NCBI taxonomy): domain Bacteria; kingdom Pseudomonadati; phylum Pseudomonadota; class Gammaproteobacteria; order Oceanospirillales; family Halomonadaceae; genus Halomonas; species Halomonas sp. HG01. The sequence goes on from NZ_CP022134.1 coordinate 2,003,338, forward strand.
ATCTCCACCAGAGGGCCGGTGTCGATGCGCGCCGGCGTGTAGCTGCACCCCGTCATCAGCAGAACGGCCGCCACTGCCAGGCCTCCCATGACGCCGTGGCGACGTGAGACGGTCATCTCAGCAGCGCCCTTTCTTCGCCTGGCCCGGTGGGCAGAAGCCACCACCATGGCGGTGATAGTCGCGATCGTGGTGCCCACCGATCTCGAGCAGCGGTTCGGGATCGATACGGGCGGGCGTGTAGCTGCAGCCGGCCAGAAACAGGGCAGCAAGCAACAGGGTCGCAAGGGTCAACGGGCGAAATGACATGATGCCTCCTGGGCCTGATGAATGGCAGCCATTCTAGCGAAGCCCCGAGGCCTTACCCATGTGGCGCCGCGACGACACACCCTGTCTCAAGAAGGCAACATATTTAATGTGTTATCGTCATCAAGCCGCATCGTTGCGCGCCTTTTGCCCATTCATTTCGCGCCATTCCTGGCCAGATTCGAGCCGTTTATCCCCGAAATTTGCACACTGCAAGGAGGCGAAAAAGTCGCCATGAAATATCTGGAAGTGAGCGTCAGGACGGCGCACATCGTCCACGGATTCGATGAGGACAACCGCGAAATCCGAGAGCAAGGCCAGGACGACTTCACCACCAAGCTGGTGGCCATCGAGCGCATTCAGTCGATCAGCGAGCAGTACCTGCTGGTGACGGGATCGCACGGGCGCGTGATGTACTGGGAATACGAAGGCGGCCTGGCGCAGCTGCGCGACCGGCTGGACGCGTCGGGGCTGATGCTGCCCTGAACCGACGGGCATGATGAAATAACGACAACGCCTTTATCCACCCTCACAAGGACGCATCGTGATCTCCAGGCTGCCTCGCTGGGTCGAATACGGCGCCTTCGTGCTGGCCTTCATCGCCGGCTGCGTCAATGCGGTCGGGCTGCTGGGCTTCGAGCACAAGGCCATCTCTCATCTCTCGGGTACGGCTACCCTGATGGGCACGGGGCTCGCCAATGGCGAGATCACATCGGCCCTGCACCTGGCCGGTATCCTGGGCAGCTTCCTGATCGGCGCGGCACTGTCGGGCTTGGTGCTGCCCGACAGTTCACTCAGGCTCGGGCGCCACTACGAGACGCTGCTGATTCTCGAGGGGGTGCTGCTGCTGGCCGCCATCCACTTCCTCGACGACGGCGCCCGCCTGGGCCACTACCTGGCCTCCATGGCCTGCGGGCTGCAGAACGCCATGGCCACCACCTACAGCGGCTCGGTGGTCCGCACTACCCATCTCACCGGCACCATCACCGATATCGGGCTGATCCTCGGCAACGCCCTGCGCGGCAAGCCCCTCGACCGGCGGCGCGCCCAGCTGCTGACCATTCTCGTGGTCGGCTTCGTGGCCGGCGGCGGCACCGGCGCCTGGCTGTTCGCCTCCCTGCATTTCCTGGCACTGGCAATCCCCGCCACGCTCTGCTTCCTGCTGGCATTGGGCTATCGCCTGTTCAGCCATCGGCACGGAGATGGGTGAAGGCGAGCGCCGAACACAACCAAAAAATCCCCCATCGCGTCGCCCGAAATCGAAAAAAACCGTGGATGGAGCGGCCTGGCGACTTTGCTATCGTCACGGGACACCCACCCGACACGAGGAGCGAGCCGATGGGCGCAGCGCCCCTGCCCGACACCGTCCCCGCCACCATGGCCGCCATGCGACTGGTCGGCCACGGCGACGTGGACCAGCTGGTCTATGACGAGACCGTGCCCACGCCACGCCCCGGCCCCGGCGAGGTGCTGGTCAAGGTCACCGCCACGGCCAAGAACAACACCGACCGCAAGGCCCGCGAGGGTCTCTACCCGACCAAGGACCAGGGCGACGTGACCTCGTTCGCCATGGGGGGCTCCCCGACCCTGACCTTCCCGCGCATCCAGGGCGCCGACGTCGTGGGCCGGGTGGTCGCCACTGGCGACGGCGTCGATGCCTCGCGGCTGGGCGAGCGTGGCCTGCTCGACTTCAACCTCTACGCCGACGCCCGCCGTGACATCAACCTGACGCCGGACTACTACGGCCACGGCGCCGACGGCGGCTTCGCCGAGTACGTCGCCGTACCCTCGGACCAGTTCCATCATGTGCCCAACGCCGAGCTTGCCGACGCCGAGCTTGCGGCCATGGGCATGTGCTCCTATCAGACCGCCTATCACATGATGACGGCGGCCGGCGTGACGTCGGGCGAGCGCGTGCTCGTCACCGGCGCCAGCGGCGGCGTGGGCACCGCCCTGATCCAGCTGTGCCGCGTCGTCGGCGCCATTCCCTACGCCCTGAGCCAGCCGGACAAGGCCGACGCCCTGGTCGAACTCGGGGCCGAAGCGGTGCTCGACCGCTCCGACATGAGCGACTTCGAGGCGCAGGTGAAGGCGGTGACCGGCGGCGCGCCGCTCGATGCGGTGATGGACCTGGTGGGCGGCGAGATGACCGACCGCTTCATCGACGCCATGATCTTCGACATGTCGGCCCGCTCGACCTACCCGCGGCTGTCCATCGCCGGCGCCAGCGGCGGCAACGTCAGCGAGATCATGTGGACCCGCATCTATCTTTACCAGGTGCAGATCTTCGGCGTCTCCCACGGCACCCGGGAGGAAGCCGAGCAGCTGATGGAATGGATTCGTGGCGGCCAGCTCAGGCCGGTGCTGCACGCGGCCTTCAGGCTCTCCGAACTGCATGCGGCGGAGCGCTACTTCGTCCATCGCGGCAGCCACTATCTCGGCAAGATCGTGATCGTCCCCGACGCAGAATGGGACGAGCACGGCGCGCCCTTCGCCCTCGAGGGAAAGCAATGAGCAAGCCCGAACTGACACTGCGGCTGATGGACACCCACGCCGGCGGCGACGTCAGCCGCATCGTGCTCGGCGGCGTCACGCCGCTGCCGGGCGCCACGGTGCGCGACCAGATGCACTATCTGCGCGACAGCGCCGACGGCCTGCGCACGCTGCTGCTCGACGAACCCTACGGCATCCCCGAGATGTCGGTCGATCTGATCGTGCCGCCCAGCGACCCGGAGGCCGCGGCCGGGTACATCATCATGGAAGTGATGGGCTACCCGATCTATTCCGGCTCCAACACCATCTGCACCGCCACCGCGGTGCTCGAGGCCGGGCTGGTGCCCAAGCGCGAGGGGCGCCAGCACTTCCTGCTGGAATCGCCCGCCGGGCGCGTGCAGATCGAGGCGCTGGTCGAGAACGACGTGGTCGAGGCCATCACCTGCGAGGGACTGCCGAGCTACATCGACACCTACCGCGAGACGATTCACGTCCCGGGCATCGGCGAGGTCGCCTACAGCGTGGCCTACAGCGGCGGCTTCTACGCCCTGGTGGATGCCACCGAGCTCGGCTTCTCGCTGGTCCGCGAGGAGGAACGCGCGCTGTCCGACTGCGCCTACAAGATCGTCGAGGCGCTGCAGGCCGAGCGCGGCTTCACCCACTACACCCTGGGCGACGTGGGCCCGCTGCCCTTCCTGCACTTCATGGGCCCGGTGACGGAAGTGGCCGACGGCTTCTACCGCTCGCGCTCCACCACCTACGTGCATCCCGGCGTGATCTGTCGCAGCACCACCGGCACCGGCACCTCGGCGCGTCTGGCGCTGATGCATCACGAGGGCCGCATCCGGCCGGGCGACCGGCTCGAGACCGTGTCGCTGCGCGAGACCGGCTTCATCGGCCAGTTCACCGGCACCCGCCAGGAGGGCGGCCAGACGGTGGTGGAGAACACCATCACCGGCAAGGCCTTCGTGCTGGCGCACTCCGATATCGTCGTCAATCCCGATGATCCCATGGTGCGCGACGGCAGCGTGTACCATATCCTCGGCTCGCGGCCAGACGCCGCGGACTGAAAGCCGGCGCGCCGTTCTGCGGCGCGCCGGCTCTTCCCACCTCGCCCACCGAGACCCCGCATGCCCACGGCACTGATCCTGCTCGACGTCCAGAACCTCTACTACACCAGCCGCCAGGCCCACGGGCGCAACGTCGACTACAACGCCCTCTGGGCCCGCGCCACCGAGGGCCGGCGGGTTAGCCGCGCCATCGCCTACGCCATCGACCGCGGCGACGAAAAACAGCGCCAGTTCCAGAACATCCTTCGCGCCATCGGCTTCGAGGTGAAGCTCAAGCCCTTCATCCGACGCGCCGACGGCTCGGCCAAGGGCGACTGGGACGTGGGCATCACCCTGGACGCCATCGACCATGCGGTTGATGCCGACGTGGTGGTGCTGATCTCCGGCGACGGCGACTTCGCGCCGCTGGTCGACAGGCTGCGCGAACGGTTCGGGGTCGAGGTGGAGGTGTTCGGCGTGCCCGCCTATACCGCCGACGCCCTGATCCGCGCCGCCGACCGCTTCGTGCCCGTCGAGGGCGCGCTGCTGATGGGGTGCGCCAACCGCTAGCCGGCCCTGTGGCGGGGCCCATGTCGTATTGGCCTTGTATCATGACGCTGCGAGAACGCCCTGCCCCGGGCGTAACCGCATCATGAGGCAGCACAATTCGACAACACACGGTTCCCACCATGGTTTATACCAGCGCCATCCTGCTGAGCCTGATCGGCTACTTCGTCATCGGCCATCTGGCCGGACGACGGGTCAAGCACCTCGACGACTATCTGGTCGCCGGACGCAACGCCCCGACCTTCCTCATCCTCGGCACCCTGGTCGCCAGCTACCTGAGCACCAGCGCCTTTCTCGGCGAAACCGGCTTCGCCTATCAGGGCTATCCCTTCGTGATGCTCATCTTCGCCGCCATCAGCACCTCCGGCTGCCTGCTGGGCGCGCTGGCCTTCGGCCGCTATCTGCGCCGCAGCGGTGCCCTGACCGTGCCGGAGTTCTTCGGCAAGCGCTTCGCCTCCAAGCGCGTGCAGCGGATCGCCGGCCTGACCACGGTGCTCGGCCTGGGCGCCTACCTGCTGGGTGTGATGCAGGGCGCCGGCATCATGTTCCAGGAACTCACCGGCCTGCCCTACTGGGTCGGCCTGGTGCTGGTGTGGCTGACCTACACCGGCTTCATCCTCTACTCCGGCTCGCCGGGCGTGATGCTGACCGACACCATCATGTTCGTGATCTTCTCGGTGGCCGCCCTCGGCGGCTCGCTCTACATCATCCAGGACCTGGGCGGCTGGCACGGCGTGGTCGAGGGCCTGCTGACCCAGAGCGACAAGCCCGGCATCGCGCTCTGGCATGGCGTACTGCAGGGCGACGACGCGACCTTCGCCACGCCGGGCGAAGCGCTGACCTGGGGCCTGACCCTGGGCCTGGTGTGGGCCGCCGTACTGGCGGCGAGCCCCTGGCAGTCCAGCCGTTACCTGATGGCGCGCAACGAACACGTGGTCATGCGCTCGGCCATGCTCACCGCGGTATCGCTGGCAGTCTTCTATGCCCTGATGATGATGACCGGCGCGGCCATCAACCTCTACGACCCGACCCTGAACGGCGAACGCGCCATGGTCTGGGCCGCCCTCAACGTGCTGCCGACCTGGCTCGGCGTGGTGATCCTCACCGGCGTCTTCGCCGCCGGCCTGTCGTCCTGCTCCACCTTCCTGTCGATCATCGGCTTCAGCATCTCCAACGACATCATGCCGGCCAACAGCAGCGAGGCCGCGGCCATGCGTACCAGCCGGTTCGCGGTGCTGGGTGCCGGCCTGATCGCCTTGATCCTGGCGCTGTTCCAGCCGCCGGCGGTGATGGCCGTGGTGTGGTTCGCCGCGACCCTGTTCGCCTCGTCCTGGGGCCCGGTGGCGCTGATGAGCATCTGGAGCCGTCGCATCACCGCTGCCGGCGCCGGCTGGGGCCTGACGGTCGGCTTCATCGGCAACCTCATCCTGTCGCTGATGGTGCAGGCCGAATGGATCGCGCTGCCGACCTACCTGCACCCGGTGCTGCTCAGCACCCTGATGGCGCTGGTGGCAATCGCCGTGGCCTCGTCGATGACCCGGGTCAGCCAGGCCGAGAGCGACTATCGGGCCTTCCTGCATCGCGACGACGAGCACGAGCCCGCCGGCTGGGCCGCCGGCTCCCGCGGCGTCGCCGTGTTCACCATGCTGGCGGGCGTCGGCGTCGGCGCCTTCCTGTGGCGTCAGTACGCCGACACCCTGGCCGAGCTGGCCGGCCGCTTCGGCATCGCCGAGTCCGCGGTCACCGGCGCCTACGCCCTGGCCATCGGCTGCGGCGGCATGCTGGTGATCGCCGGTGCCGTGGGCTATCGCGTGGTACGCAGTCGCCACGCAGCGGCCCGTCAGGCCAGCACCGCCAACACCTGACCTTTCCGCCTTTCCGGCGCCGGGCCCCCTGCGGGGAGCGGCGCCGGCCCCTCCGTTCGAGCCCATCGCGCCCAAGGCCGATGGGCTCGCGTCATTATCGAGCACGGCCCTGTCGCTTGCGTCGACGGCAATCAACGCCATGGGGGACTACACTGCAGCGCAGCATGGCGACCGAGAACGGAGACGAGCCACATGACGAACGGCACCCCGACGGCAGCGCGCAAGCGCATCGACCTGGCGCTGCAGGGCGGCGGCTCCCACGGCGCCTTGACCTGGGGCGTGCTCGACCGCCTGCTGGAAGACGACCGGCTGGAAATCGATGCCATCAGCGGCACCAGCGCGGGGGCCATGAACGCCGTGATACTCGCCGACGGCCTGCACCGCAACGGCCGCGACGGTGCCCGCGAGGCACTGCGCGATTTCTGGCAGGCGGTGAGCCGGCTGTCGCGCTTCTCACCGCTACGCCGCACCTTCTGGGACCGGCTGGTAGGCAACGACAGCCTCGATCACTCACCGGGCTACCTGTTCATGGAGGGGCTGACCCGACTGGTCGACCCGGCACGCCTCAACCCGCTGGGCATCAACCCGCTGCGCGACCTGGTCAAGGAGCAGGTGGACTTCGAACGCGTCAACGCCTGCGGGCAGGTCAAGGTGTTCGTCAATGCCACCAACGTGCGCACCGGCCGCGCGACGATCTTCCGCCAACCCCACCTGTCGCTGGACACCCTGATGGCCTCGGCCTGCCTGCCCACCCTGTTCCCGGCCGTGGAGATCGACGGCGAGGCCTACTGGGACGGCGGCTACAGCGGCAATCCGGCGCTCTACCCGCTGGTCGACAACCGCGGCTGCAGCGACCTGGTGGTGGTGCAGGTCAATCCGCTGATGCGCCGCCAGCTGCCCGGCAGCGCCCGGGAGATCATCAACCGGGTCAACGAGATCACCTTCAACTCGAGCCTGATCAAGGAGCTGCGCAGCATCCAGCTGTTACAGCGGCTGATCGAGGTCGAGGGCCTGGAGCTCGAGCGTGTGCGCGCGATGCGCCTGCACCTGATCCATGCCGAGCAGGACGTCCAGGAGCTCAGTGCCTCAAGCAAGATGAACGCCGAGTGGGAATTCATCTCGCGGCTGCACGACCAGGGACGCGCCTGGGCCGAGCGCTGGCTCGACGCAAACTTCGATGCCCTCGGCCGGCACTCCTCCTTCGACCTCGATGCGGTCTTCGACGACACCTTCAGCCCGCTCACCTATCCCGGCGACGCTCCCGACGACCCCTGTCCCGACGCGTCGAAGCCCGATGGCGACGGGCGCGGCGACCGTCTCCAAGACTGATCCCACACCGCCACGCTGAGAGCCCAGCCCCGCGGCCAAATGCCGCGGGACACCGAGCGGCGCTCGCTTGCCCGTCTCCGGCCAGCGACATAGAATCGCCGGCATGACTCACAAGCGCCCTTTCATCTTCCTGCTGGCCATCCCGGTGGTTCTGATCCTGGCCCTCGCCGGCTTCATCTTCGGCGGCCAGGCGCTCTCCGACAGCGGCCTCGATCGCAAGATCCAGCAGGCCCTGGCCGACGAGCTCGGCACCAGCGGCGAGATCGAACTCAAGAACCTGCAGGAAGTCCAGTACGGCTACGGCATCTGCGGCCTGTATCGCACCGAGGACACGGAGCACGGCTACGCCTCCTTCTTCTACGATACCAACGCCGACCGCCTCACCCTGGACATCACCTCGCGCCGCTATCAGTCGCATTGCAGCCTGTCGGCCGTGTGCTGATTCCTCGGCCGCGTCCCGAACGGAGACACGACACCATGCCAAGCGCAAGACGCACCGCTCGCCAGTCCCGTCGAATGGCACTGGGCCTGCTGACGGCCCTGATGACGACCGCCACCGTGCAGGCAGCCGAGCTGGACGTCAGCGACGCCCGCCTGCGGCTGATGCCGGGCGACCTGCCCGCCGCCGGCTATTTCCGGCTGCATAACGCTGGCGACGAACGCGTCACCCTGACCGGCGCCGACAGCGACGCCTTCGAGCGCGTCATGCTGCACCGGACGGTGCAGGAAGACGGCATGTCGAGCATGCACGGCGTCTCCGAACTCGAGGTCGCGCCCGGCGACACCCTCGAGTTCGCGCCCAAGGGCTATCACCTGATGCTGATGCAGCGTAGCCAACCGCTGGCCGTAGGCGACGCACTCGAGGTCACGCTGGAGTTCGCCGACGCGCCGCCCCTGCCGGTGACCTTCGACGTGGTGTCTCCCGCCGCCCTGTAGTCGAGATACTGTCCGCCATGAGAGTGACCATGACCGCCATCCCGACCCGCCGGACGCTTGCTCGCTGGACTCTGCCGATGCTGGCAGCGCTGACGCTGGCCGGCTGCAGCGACCAGAACTGGCGCACCACCGACGTCTCCGAGATCATGCCGGCCCTCGACTTCACCCTGGTCGACGAGGACGGCGAGACGGTGCAGGCCGACGACTATCTCGGCAAGACCACGCTGCTGTACTTCGGCTACACCCACTGCCCGGACGTCTGCCCGACCACCCTGGCACGACTCTCGGCGGCTACCCACCAGCTCGACGAATCCCTCCGTGACGACGTTCAGGTGCTGTTCGTCTCGGTGGACCCGGCCCGCGACACCCCCGAGGTCATGGGCCGCTATGCCGATGCCTTCGGGCCCCAGTTCGTCGGCCTCACCGGCGAGACCGAGCAGATCGATGCGCTGACCAACCGCTATCGCATCACCTATTCCTACGACGAGCCGGACGCCGACGGCCGCTACGACGTCACCCATTCCAGCGCGGTCTTCGCCTTCGACCCGCAGGGCGATGCCCAGCTGCTGATGCGCGACAGCGACCCGCTGGACAACATCGTTGCCGATATCGAGCGCCTGGCCACCCAGAGCTGACGCCCAACGCCGGGCCATGGCAAGGTCTCTCGAAGAGTGTGACCCTCCCCGGGCCGCCACTCGCTTCAGGCGCCGCGACCTCGCCGTGCCGCCTGAAGCGAGCGGCAGGCCCATTCCTGCGCCAGCTCGGGATCCTCGAACAGCGCTTCCGGCGCCTGACGGTAGGAAAGCCTCACCACCTTGCCACGGCGCAGGTACTCGAAGGCCGGCAGCCCCTCGCGTTCGAAGTCCTCGACGTTCCCCGCATCCGTCTTGAGGTACAGCGTCTCATCGACCACCAGGGCAAACATCACCCCATCGTGATAGACCCCGTAACCGCCGAACATGCGCCGCAGATCGATCGGTCCCAGCCGTACGAACACATCGCGCAGATACTCCGTATACTCGCTCATGACAGCTCTCCATCAGGATAATGATCCATACGTCAGCTTGAATGCTTCCATTACCTGACGGTCACGTAACGTATCGCAGAGGACATTTACCTCGTCTCGCAGGTCACTTATGCTCAAAGTCATCTGATATCGTCGATCAGACATTCCGCTTCTCCATCGGGACACGCTGTACCGTGCCCCTTGGCCGAAAGGATTCGGTGCTGATGATCATTCGTCTTTTCCTTGATACGACCGACTGTCGGCGTTTCTCTCGCGATACCCACCAATCCGTCGAGGACGAATGTGCTATCACTGAGCCAGAAATACGAGCCCACCTTGAGGGCTTACCTGGAATGGCCGGAATAAGCACGCCTCCCGCATCAGAGTTAACAACCACTCGACAATACCGAAGGCTAGTGAATGGATAAGCATGGTGCAGGCATGATAGGCGCCGCAGACATGGTCAGGAAGTGGATAGAGAATGACCCTGAAAGACGGCAAGCGCTTGCCGCTGCCTCACGCCTTTCACTTCCAGACTGGTGCCTTGCCGCCGGCTTCGTGCGCAATCTTGTCTGGGACAAGCTTCATCAATTCACATCCATCACACCGCTGAACGATATCGACCTTGTCTACTTCGACCCATCGGATATATCCGCAAGCCGAGACCGGGACCTTGAACATCGCCTTTCCAGTATTCTCCATTTTCCTTGGTCAGTGAAGAATCAGGCCCGAATGCACACGAGAAACGGTGACAGCCCCTACACGTCAACTTCAGATGCCATGAGCCAATGGGTTGAGGTCGAAACGGCAGTTGGTGCCACCTTGAAAAATGGCCAAGACATTTCGCTCATTTCCCCCTTTGGACTCAAGGCGTTATTCGAACTCACGGTCACGCTGAACCCCAACAACCCGAAGCCACATGCACTCGACAAACGCTTGTGCGATAAGCGTTGGCTGGAAACCTGGCCCAAACTCTCGGTCAAAAAATGAAAGACAACACGCTCTTTTTCTGTCGCTGGCAAGCCACCCCGAATTTCGTAGTACACTACAGACTCGATAATCCACGAGAAGGAACCCGATGAGCACCGACGACCTGAAGGATTTCGAACGATCCATGCACGAGGAGATCGACGCCTTCCTCGAAGCCGAATCACAGCCCGCCAAACCGCAGAAGACGACCCGGCCCGCCGCCAAGAAGCCCCAGCCGCCCAGGGCCTCCGCCAGCGAGATGAAGACCGGCCATATCGTCAAGCTTGCCGTACGCACCAAGCAGCTGGAGATGGACACCGCCTTCGAGTACCACTCCACCAGCATCTCCAAGCTCGAGGCTCAGATGGAAGCCGAGAAGGCCGCCAACAAGGCCGGCTATCCGATCATCGGTTACGTGATCGATATCCAGCGGGTGTGATCGCGGCCACCACCGACGCGGCGCTCCTCGCCTCGATGCCCGGTCCTTTTGCGGCACCCATCTACTGCCCTACTTCCCGGGACGGTTCCGCTTCCTCGAGCGGGGCCATGAAGGAGGTTGCCGATCGAGGCCCACCACCCTGCCGGCTCACGACGTCTGCAGTGCCCGCTCTTCCTTGCGATGCTGCAGCGGCGAGGTGCCGAAACAGCGCTTATAGTCGCGGCTGAACTGCGACACGCTGCGATAGCCCACCGCCTCCGCGGCCTGATTGACGTTGCAGGCTTCCTGCACCAGCAGCTGCTGGGCCTTGATCAGCCGCAGTCGCTTCAGGTACTGCAGCGGCGACGCCTGGGTGACCTGCTTGAAGTGCTGATGGAAGGTCGTGGGACTCATGCTGGCCTGGCGCGCCAGATCCTCGACCGACACGTCATCCGCATAATGGGCATGCAGCCACGACAGCACCTGCACGATGCGCGAATAGTACCCCTGATGATGCACCAGCGCTCGCAGCGCCCCACCCTGTCGACCGCGAAGCGCCTCGAAGACCACGTCGCGCACCCGCTGTGGCCCCATGGCCGCGATCTCGTCCGGGTCGTGCAGCGTACGCAGCAATCGCTCCACCGCGCCTTCCATGCCGGCCGACATCGAGACCGAGTCCATGGGCACCGGCGACGCCTCTCCCCCTGTCATTTCGGCCATGGCCGCCACCAGCTCGCCGAGCAGCGCCGGATCCAGGCGAACCGATACGCCCAGCAGCGGCGCCTCCAGCGAGGCATGGGTCTCGCACTCGAAGGGCAGCGGCAGCGTCTGCACCAGGTACTGGCCGGGGCCATAATGAATCTCGCGGTCGCCGAGATATCCGATCTTGTACCCCTGGGCGACGATGATCAGGCTGGGATCATAGATCAGCGGCGTGCGTGGCACCGGTCGGCGTGAGGCCATCAGCGTGACGCCCGGCAGCCGCGTCGGGGTATAGCCGTCACGCTCGACCAGCGGCGAAATCAGCTCGATCAGAGGGCAGGTACGGGGCACGGACTGGCGTCTCCTGTGAAGGTGATGGCGAGATGATCGTGACAATTTTACCCACTATCGCATCCACCGGTCGCCCCATGCCGAAGGATTTGACAAAAATGACGGAGAAACGTCGACCCGATGCCGGCGCCTGGCATCCATAATGCTCGAGCGATTCGCCGAGGTGCCTTGGGCACCTCGAGCCCTCACTACCCGCCAGGAGGATGCTTCATGAGTCAGACCAACGCTTACGCGGCCTTCGCCGCCGACAAGCCGCTGGCCCCGTTCAGCGTCGAGCGTCGCCAGCCTCGCCCGGACGACGTCGCCATCGAGATCCTCTACTGCGGCGTCTGCCACAGCGACCTGCACTTCGCCCGCAATGACTGGGGCATGACCCGCTACCCGCTCGTGCCGGGTCACGAGATCGTCGGCCGCGTGACCGCCGTCGGCGACGAGGTCAGCCAACACCAGGTCGGCGATATCGTCGGCGTGGGCTGCATGGTCGATTCCTGCCGTCACTGTCAGCCCTGTGAGGACGGTAACGAGCAGTACTGCCTGAACGGTTTCACCATGACCTACGGCAGCGACGATCGCCACGACGGCAGCCTCACCCAGGGCGGTTACGCCGACCGGATCGTGGTCAGCGAGCACTTCGTGCTGCGCATGCCCGAGGGCATCGACCTGGCCTCCGCCGCACCGATCCTGTGCGCGGGCATCACCACCTACTCGCCGCTCAAGCACTACGGCGTCAAGCCGGGCCACAAGGTTGGCGTGATCGGCATGGGCGGCCTCGGGCACATGGGTGTCAAGCTCGCCAAGGCGCTGGGCGCCGAGGTCACGGTGTTCACCCGCTCCGAGGCCAAGGTCGAGGAGGCCCGCCGTCATGGCGCCCACCACGTGGTGGTCTCCACCGACGAGGAGCAGATGGCGGCGGTCGCCGAGACCTACGACTTCATGCTCGATACCGTACCGGTGCAGCACGACCTCAACCCTTACCTGGCGGCGCTGAAATACGACGGCACCCACATCCTGGTGGGCCTGCTCGACCCGATCGAGCCGGCGGTACAAGGCGCCAACCTGGTATTCAAGCGCCGCGTGCTGGCCGGCTCACTGATCGGTGGCATCGAGGAGACCCAGGAGCTGCTGGATTTCTGCGCCGAACACGACATCCGCTGCGATATCGAGACGGTGAACATCCAGGACATCAACACCGCCTTCGAGCGCATGGAGAAGGGCGACGTCCGCTACCGCTTCGTCATCGACATGGCCTCGCTCAAGGAATGAGGCACTGAGCGCTCACCCTCCGGCCGTCTCCCCGAGGCGGCCGGCGACGTCGTGGCCGCGGCTCGCTGGCCGATAATCGTCGCCATGGCGTAGGCTTTGAACCGCACCGATCTCGCCATCCCCCACCAGGAGAGCACGACATGCAGTCACGCTACTTCACCATCCACGCCCACCCCGAAGGCACGCCGGAACGCGATCTCTTCGAGCTGGAAACCGCCGAACTGCCGGCGCTGGCCGAGGGCGAGGTCCGGGTGCGAAACACCTGGCTCTCGGTGGATCCTTACATGCGAGGACGCATGACCGGCGTGACCACCTATATCGCGCCTTTCACGCTGGGGGCGCCGCTGGAAGGCGCCGCCATCGGCGAGGTGATCGAGTCACGCGCCGAAGCCTTTCCCACAGGCACCAAGGTCCGCCACATGGGCGGCTGGCGCGACGTCGCCCAGCTGCCCGCCGAGGGGCTCGAACGCCTACCCGCCTTCGACGTGCCGGAACAGGCCTACCTGGGCGTGCTGGGCATGCCCGGCATGACCGCCTGGGCCGGCCTGAACCGCATCGCCGAGATGAACGAAGGCGACAACGTGTTGGTCAGCGGCGCCGCCGGCGCGGTGGGCTCGCTGGCCGTGCAGCTGGCCAAGGCCAGGGGCGGCACCGTGGTCGGCATCGCCGGCTCCCAAGACAAGCTCGACTGGCTCGAGGCTCACGGTGTCAAGGCGGTCAGCTACAAGGGCCGCGACGCCGCCCAGCTCACCGCGGCGCTCAACGAGGCCTGCCCCGAGGGCTTCGACGTCTACTACGAGAACGTCGGCGGCGTATGCCTCGAGGCAGCGTTGAACACGCTGCGCGTCGGCGCGCGCATCGCGGTGTGCGGGCTGATCACCGGCTACAACGAGGCCACACCGAGCCCCGGCCCCAGCAACCTGGCGATGGTGCTGATTCGTCGTGCGCGCATGGAAGGCTTCATCGTCTTCGACCACTGGGCCCATTACCCGACGTTCCTCGAGGAAGTCGGCCCCCAGGTGGTCACCGGACGGCTCGACCACGAGGAAACCGTGGAAGACGGCCTGGAGCGCACCCCGGATGCCTTCCTCAAGCTGTTCGAGGGCGCCAACCGCGGCAAGATGCTGGTTAGGCTGTGAGACCTGAGCCGGTGGCGGTGATCCTGGCCGCCGGCGCTTCCCGGCGCTTCGGTGCCACGGACAAGCGTCTGGCCCGACTGCCCTCGGGCCGGACGCTGCTGGCCGCCACGCTCGCCACGGCGTCGGTGGTCTTTCCGCGTCTGTGGGTGGTGCTGCGCGAGGACGACGACCCCGTCGCCCTCGGCCTGGCGCCCGACACGCCGATCCTGCGCGCTCACCGTGCCGCGGACGGCCTCGGCGCCAGCCTGGCCGACGCCTTCGCCGCGCTGTGCTCCGACCCAAGCCTGTCCCGGGCGCCCGCCGCCGCGGTGCTGCTCGGCGACATGCCAAACATCGCCCCCGCGACGCTCGTGTCACTGAGCGATCGGGCCGCGACCGGGCACATCGTCCGCCCCCGGCACGCCGGCCGACCGGGCCATCCGGTGCTGTTCGGCCGCGACGTCTGGGCAGAGCTTGCCGCCCTCGACGGCGACGAGGGCGCACGGCGCGTCATCGCCCACCATCGCGACTGCAGCCATGAGATCGGGGTCGACGATCCCGGCATCCATCTCGATATCGACGCGCCCGACGATCTCACCGCCCTGTGGCGCGAGGACCGTGTCTAGACTGACCGGACGCAGACGCGCCAACCAAGAACGACAAGAGGAGAACGACCCGTGACGACCCTCACCATCAACGGGCAGACCCACGAGGTGGATGCCCCGGCCGACATGCCCCTGCTGTGGGCGATTCGCGATCTCGTCGGCTTCACCGGCACCAAGTACGGCTGCGGTCGCGGCCTGTGCGGCGCCTGCACCGTTCATCTGGACGGCCAGGCCACCCGCAGCTGCATCACCCCGATTGCCGCGGTGGGCGATCGCGAGATCACCACCATCGAGGCCATCGGCGACGACCCGGCCGGGGCCAGCGTGCAGCAGGCCTGGCGCGAGCTCGACGTGGTCCAGTGCGGCTACTGCCAGTCCGGCCAGATCATGTCGGCGACCGCCCTGCTGCAGGGCAACCCCGCGCCGGACGACAGTGCCATCGACGGCGCCATGAGTGGCAACATCTGCCGCTGCGCCACCTATGCCCGCATTCGTGCCGCCATCCACGAGGCCGCGGCCTCCCTCGGCCAGGAGGTGTCCTGATGCACGTCTTGAAGCAGCAAGCACAGTCCCGCGCCGCGGCCGCCCTGTCGACGGTCAACGTCAGCCGCCGCGGCTTCATGAAGGGCGCCTCCGGGCTCGCCCTGGGGCTCTACATCGCCCCGCTGCTGGGCCGTAACGGCCAGGCCCGGGCCGCCGGCCAAACGGGAGAGCAGGGCGAGTTCGCGCCCAACGCCTTCGTGCGCGTGACGCCGGAAGGCGAAGTGGTGGTGATCGCCAAGCACATCGAGATGGGTCAGGGCACCTACACCGGGCTCGCCACCCTGGTCGCCGAGGAGCTCGACGCCGACTGGGCTTCGGTGCGCGTCGAGGGCGCCCCGGCCGATACCCAGCGCTACCAGAACCTCGCCTTCGGCATCCAGGGCACCGGCGGCAGCACCTCCATCGCCAACTCCTTCGAGCAGATGCGACAGGCCGGCGCCAAGGCCCGGGCCATGCTGGTGGGCGCCGCCGCCGAGCAACTCGAGGTCTCGCCGGGCAGCCTCAGCGTCAACCAGAGCAAGGTCATCCACGAGGCCTCCAGGCGCGAGCTCGGCTTCGGCGAGCTGGCCGAGGCCGCCGCCGACCAGCCGGTGCCCGACGAGGTCACGCTGAAGTCGCCCGAGCAGTTCACGCTGATCGGCAAGCAGCGGCTGATGCGCCAGGACAGCCCGGCCAAGACCGACGGCAGCGCCCGCTTCACCCAGGACGTCCAGCTCGACGGCATGCTGATCGCCGTGCCGGCGCATCCGCCGCGCTTCGGCAGCCGGCTGACCGGCGTCGACGACGCCGAGGCGCTCAAGGTGCCGGGCGTGGTGGCCAGCGTACGCTTCCCCTCCCCGACCCGCGACGGCGACCTGATCGCGGTGCTGGCCACCAACACCTGGGCCGCCATCAAGGGCCGCGACGCCCTGACCCTCGAATGGGACGACAGCCAGGCGTTCACCATGGGCAGCGAGGCGCTCGAGGCCGACTACCGCGAGCGTGCCAGCCAACCCGGCGACACGGTCACCGACCGAGGCGACGCCAGCGCGGCACTCAACGAGGCCGACCAGGTCATCGAGGCCGACTACGTGGTGCCCTACCTGGCCCACGCCGCCATGGAGCCGCTCAACTGCGTGGTCGATCTCAAGGACGATCACGTCAATATCCTCAACGGCGAGCAGTGGCAGACCCTCGATCAGCAACAGGTCGCCAAGCTGCTCGATCTGCCCCCGGAACAGGTACGCATCCAGCAGCTGTTCGCCGGCGGCAGCTTCGGCCGCCGCGCCAACCCGGTCAGCGACTACGTGCTGGAGGCGGTGGCGATCGCCCTGGCCGCCCGTGACCAGGGCCAGGCCGTGCCGATCAAGATGGTCTGGACCCGCGAGGACGACACCCGCGGCGGCCACTATCGCCCCTTCAACTATCACCGCGCCCGCCTCGCCCTGGACGCCGACGGCAACCTGACCGCCTGGCACCAGCGCCTGGTCGGCCAGTCGATCATGACCGGCACGCCGATGGAATCGATGATGGTCAAGGACGGCATCGACCCCACCTCGGTGGAGGGCGTCGCCGAACTGGCCTACGGCGTGCCCTCGCTCAACGTCGAGCTGCACACGCCGAGCGATATCGGCGTGCCGGTGCAGTGGTGGCGCTCCGTGGGCCACACTCACACCGGCTTCTCCACCGAGAGCCTGATCGACGAGGCCGCCGTGGCGGCCGGCCAGGACCCTTACCGGTACCGCCGCGAGCGGCTCCATGAGCGCCCGCGCTGGCAGGGCGTGCTCGACCTGGCGGCCGAGAAGGCCGGCTGGTCGACGCCGCTGGAAGGCGGCGCCGAGGGCGTGAAGCGTGGCCGCGGCATCGCCGTCCACGAGTCCTTCGCCAGCTACGTCGCCCAGGTCGCCGAGGTCTCGGTCGACGCCGACGGCCAGCTCAAGGTCGACCGGGTGGTGTGCGCGGTGGACTGCGGGCTGGCGATCAACCCGGACATGGTCCGCGCCCAGATGGAAGGCGGCATCGGCTTCGCCCTGGCGGCGGCGCTGCACAGCGAGCTGACCCTCGACGACGGCCAGGTGCAGCAGTCGAACTTCCATGACTTCCAGGTGCTGCGCCTGAACGAGATGCCCGAGATCGAGGTGCATATCGTGCCGTCCGCCGAGGCGCCGACCGGCGTCGGCGAGCCCGGCGTGCCGCCGCTGGCACCGGCCGTGACCAACGCCATCTTCGCCGCCACCGGCCAGCGCATTCGTCGGCTGCCGATCGCCAACCAGCTGAAGGGCTGACCATGCGCGCACTGGATGTGGACGTGGTCGAGGCCGCGCGGCGCTGGCACGCCGAGGGTCATGACCTGTGGTGGTGCACGGTGCTCTCGACCTTCGGCTCAGCACCGCGCGAACCGGGCGCCCTGCTGGTCGCCCGGGCCGACGGCCGCCATGTGGGCTCGCTGTCCGGCGGCTGCGTGGAGGAGGATTTCCTGGAACGGCTCGCGGCGGGCGACTTCCGCGCGCCGGCCCAGGTCATCGCCTACGGCAACGGCCCCGACGCGCTGCACGGCAGCCGGGTGAGCCTGCCCTGCGAGGGGAGGCTCGAGGTGCTGATCGAGCACTGGCCGGCCGGCGCCGCGTCGGTGGCGGTGGCCGACGAGCTCGAGGCCTACGGCGAGGCGCTGCAGGGCGGCCAGCTGCTGGAGCGCCGCGTGGCCCTCGACGGCGGCGAGAGCCACTGGCAGCTGGCGGCGGCCATGGGGCCGGGCGTGACGCGCGAGGCAGAAGCGGTAAGCATCCACGTCGGCCCCGCCGCGCGGCTGCTGGTCGCCGGCCTCTCGCCGGTCAGCCAGTTCTGCGTACAGTTCGGCCTGGCGCTGGGCTTCGAGGTGGTGGTGTGCGATCCGCGCCCCGAGGCCTGGGAAGGCATCGAGCTCGGCGATGCCCACGGCCACCGCGAGCTGCCGAGCGAGTTCCTGCGCCGCGAGGGGGCGCACCGCATGACGGCGGTGGTCGCCGTCACCCACGACCCGCGTCTGGACGACCTGACCATGCTCGAGGCCGTGCGCGGTGACGCCTTCTACATCGGCGTCATGGGCTCCCGGCGCACCTCGGAGAAGCGTGCCGAGCGTCTCAGGCGCAGCGGCGGCATCGACGAGGCGGCCCTCGAACGCATTCACATGCCGATCGGCCTGGATCTCGGCAGCAAGACGCCGGCCGAGATCGCCCTGGCGACGGTGAGCGACATCGTGCGGGTAATGCGCGGGAAGTGACGGGCATTAAGTCCAACGAGCGCTCATCAACGAACGAGGCCCCGCTTGGCGGGGCCTTGTTCGTTCCGGCAAGAAGCCAGCGTGGCGGCGAGCACCTATCAGCTGGTGGCTTCCCGGGCCAGCGACAGAGCGTCGCCGGAAACATCGATGTGAGTCTCGTCGCTGTGGCTCGGCAGGCTGGCGCGAGCCTCCTTCATGGCCCTGCTGTCGCCATTGGCCTGGTCGACATCGACCTGCACGTTCGAGGCCTGATGACTCGGCGCCGAGAGCGGCTGCTGGTTGAGTTGCAGGGCACGCTCGGAGGCGTTGTCGTGAGCCTGGGCGGCCAGCGGCAGTGCGGCGATCAGCAGGGCGGAAAGGGTCAGTTTGGTGTTCATGATGGGCCTCCTTCGGGCGCGGGATGAGGTGAAAGTTGGCGTGTCTCGATGACTTGTTAGAAAGCTTACAGTTCAATATTTACGAACAAAAGCGGCTTAAATCGAAATATATTTTCGATTTAATAGAATGAAATAACGAGTGGCAGGTGCCGGCCCAGCGGGTCACATGAACGCAGAGAGGCACGGGCGGTTAACCCGTGCCTCTCTGGGTGGTGAACGGCGACGCGCCACCGCGCCATCGGAAGGTTCAGCCGTGGGACTTGCGGGCGACGATCGTCCAGGAACTCGACCCCATCACGATCCTGCCGCCCTGCTCGAAGGGCGTCAGCGCCTTGCGCAGCGCCGCCTCGATGTCGGGACGCTGCCGCTCGGCCTCCTCGCCGGCCTCGCGGAACACCTCTCCCGCCGGACCCAGCGCCAGCTGGAAACGCACCGCCTCCTCCACCGAGTCGCCCACCTCGACCGGGCCGTCGTTGCGGCCGAAACCGATGTCGGTAAAGCCGGCGATCTCGAGCTGCTGGCGGACCGTGTCGGGATCGGCCATCGAGAAGGGCCCGGGGCCACAGCTGCGCGCGTTGTCACCGGGAGGCGGCAGGAAGTCGAGCACCACCTCCTTCGGCAGCCCCAACCAGGGATTGTCGGCGATATCGCGCCAGACGATGAATACCAACTCCCCGCCGGGCTTCAGGGCCTGGAAGACGTTGCGCATGGCGGGGACCGGATGCTCGAAGAACATCATGCCGAAGCGCGAGAAGCACAGGTCGAAGTGCGCGGCGAAGGCGTAGTGCTCGACGTCGGCGGCCTCGAAGCGCACGTTGCGAACACCGGCTTCCTCGGCGCGACGCCGTGCGTCCTCGAGAAAGGCGTCGACGCAGTCGATGCCCAGCACCTCGCCCTCGGGGCCGGTCATTCGCGCAAGCTGAATGGCGGTATCGCCCCAGCCGCAACCCACGTCGAGAATGCGCGAGCCGGGGGACAGCTCCAGCTCCTCGAGGGCCACCCGGCTGTGGTAGCTGAGGCCATTCATCAGGATGTGCTGGTAGCGGTTGAACTTGTCGGCCAGCGTATCGTTCCAGAAGGCGACGTAGTCGCTGGGCGAGGACATTCCGGCCGACGGCGGGGATGGGGAGGATGAGGAGGGAAAAGCGGAAGGAGTGCTCATGACGGTCTCCCTTGGCGTGCCGGGTGGCACGTCCGAAGAACAGGAACCGCATGCCGGCAGGAGACCGTCCCTATCGCCCCTGTCGGCATCGCGGGGCTCGTTCTCTTAGTTCTAGCAGGTGCGCGTTATATGAGCAGGCTCGGCGGTCGGCCCCGAGGCGAACGCCCGGTGACACACGCAAGCGCCCTCCCGGAATCGGGAGGACGCGGAGACCGTGCGCCGACGTTCAGCTCAGGTGGTGAACTTCCTGCAGGCCATAGACGGGCGTGGGGATGCCCTCCAGCCGGGCCTTGAGCTGCAGTGCCAGGTACTGGGAGTAGTGGCGGGACTGGTGCAGGTTGCCGCCGTGGAACCACAGCGCCTGCTGCTGGGTCGGCTTCCACATGTTGCGCAGTTCGCCCTCCCAGGGGCCCGGATCCTTGGGCGTGTCGGAGCCCATGCCCCAGCACTTGCCGACCTTGTCGGCGACGTCCTGGGAGATGATCCGCGCCGCCCAGCCGTTCATCGAGCCGTAGCCGGTGGCGTAGACGATCAGGTCCGCGGGCAGCTCCGAGCCGTCGGTCAGGGTCACCGAGTGCGGGTTGATGCGCTCGATGCTCACACCGCTGCGCAGCTTGATGTCGCCGTTGGCCACCAGATCACAGGCGCCCACGTCGATGTAGTAGCCGGAGCCGCGACGCAGATACTTCAGGAACAGGCCGGAGTCGTCGGCGCCGAAGTCGAGCAGGAAGCCGGCCGCCTCGAGCCGGCGATAGAAGTCGGCGTCACGCTCGCGGATGGCGTCGAAGGCCGGACGCTGGAAGTCCGGCAGCACCTTGTAGGGAATCGAGGCGAAGATCAGGTCGGCCTTGTGGTGATCGATGCCGTTCTGCAGCGCCTGTTCGGAGTACAGCGGCCCCAGCGCCTCCTCCATCAGCGAGTCGGACTTCACCACGTGGGTGGAGGAGCGCTGCAGCATGGTCACGTCGGCGTCGTGCTCCCACAGCGCCGCACAGATGTCATGGGCGGAGTTGTTGGAGCCCACCACCACGACCTTCTTGCCGCGATAGGCATCCGGCCCCGGGTGCTGGCTGGAATGCTGCTGCTCGCCCTCGAAGGTCTCGGCACCGGGGAACTGCGGCACGTTGGGCATGCCGGACATGCCGGTGGCCAGCACCAGCTGCTTCGGCCGCAGGGTCACCCGCTCGCCGTCGCGATTGACCTCGACCACCCACTCGCCGCTGGCCTCGTCGAAGCGCGCGCTCTCGCACTCGGTGGAACTCCAGTAGTTGAGCTCCATCACCTTGGTGTACATCTCCAGCCAGTCGCCGACCTTGTCCTTGGGCGCGAACACCGGCCAGTTGTCCGGGAAGGGAATATAGGGCATGTGGTCGTACCACACCGGGTCGTGCAGGCACAGCGACTTGTAGCGGTTGCGCCAGGAATCCCCCGCCCGCGGATTCTTCTCGATCACGATGGTCGGCACGTTCATCTGCCGCAGGCGCGCCGCCAGGCCGATACCGCCCTGGCCGCCGCCGATGATCACGCAGTAGGGCTGACGCTGGTAGCCGAGCTCGGCCTCCTCGCGCTGGCGGGCCTCCAGCCAGGTCTCGCGCTGCTTGTTGGCACCGTGTTCGGCACCCTTGGGACGCTTGAGGCCGCTGGTCTCGGGAAAGTCCTTGAGTTCGCGCATGGCGGTCAGCAGCGTCCAGCAGCGGCCGTCCTTCAGGCGCAGCAGGCCCTTGCCCCGCGCCTCGGCGGTCTCGAAGGTGAACCAGGCCTCGACGACGCCAGCGGCCTCGCTGGCCTCGCCGTCCAGCTGCCAGTTCGAGGGCGCGACGCGATCCAGCGTCGCGTCGAGCATCGACTGGATCTCGTCCGGGCCTTCCAGCGTCTTGAGGTTCCAGGTGAAGGCGATCAGGTCGCGCCAGTAGCATTCCTCGCTGAACAGCGAGAGAACCCGCGCGATATCGCGTTGCTTCAGGGCGGCATCGAAGTCATCGAGCCATTGCCGGGCGATCTGAGTGGGCGTGCGTGCGGTCATGGCGTATCTCCGCTTGTTATTGGTGATGTGTGATCGTTATCGGGTCACGCCCCCAGTCACTGGCAGCATTCGTGCCAGATCGTCGGGCATCGACAACAAACCACTGATAAAGAAGATAAAACCTCAACCATCACGCGCCGGATCGATAGGCCAGTGCACGGCGCAATGTCACAGCTGTACCCCGTACGCCGTGACAGCCCGCGTTACACCTGTCACCCCCGACCAAGGGCGAAGTCCGTGCCGATTGACGCCCGCGCGCAGCGGCATAGGCTGAACGGAGCGCATCGACACATCACAACAACATCACAAGAGCCGCCATCAGGCGGCCCGAGCGGAGGCAGCCTTGGCTCTGCAACCCGAGAAACGCCAGCACATCCGGACCCTGATGCGGCTGGGCGAAGGCCGCGACGCCTGCCCTGCCGAACACCGCGACGTCATCCGCCGCTCCTGGCAGCGCTGCCTGGGCGAGTATCGGCTCGATCCCTGCCACCCGCGGCCGGTGCGCGTGCTCACCCAGCAGGCGCTGCGCGATCACCAGGAATCGGTCGACGAACTGCTGCACGTGGCCCGCGCCGGGGTCGATCGCCTCTACGGCCAGGTCGCCCGGCTCGGCTACGCGCTGTTGCTCACCGACCAGCGCGGCATCACCGTGGCCTTTCGCGGCCAGTCCGAGCAGGACCGGGCCCTGCGCCGCGCCGGGCTCTACCTGGGCGCCGACTGGAACGAACGCCACGCCGGCACCTGCGCGGTGGGCACCTGCCTGCATGACGGCCAGGCCATCACCTGCCACCAGGGCGAGCACTTCGACGCCACCCACATCGACCTGACCTGCACGGCGGCGCCGATCACCGATCCCCAGGGGCGGGTGATGGCGGTGCTGGACATCTCCGCGCTGCAGTCGCCGCGCTCCCACGAGAGCCAGACCTTCGCCCTGTCGCTGGTCAACCTGCACGCGCGGATGATCGAGGACGCCTACTTCCTGCACCGCTACCGGGACAGCCTGATCCTGCGCTTCGACAGCGCCCGGGAATTCGTGCATCTCAACGGCCGCGGGCTGATCGCCATCGAGGAGGACGGCAGCCTGATCGCCGCCAATCACGAAGGCCGCGCCCTGATCGACGCCCACCTGCGCCGCTGGCCGCCCTGGTCGGCGGCCTGCCTGCCCGGCGCCACCCAGCTGTTCGACGCCGAGCTCGGCGACCTCTTGGGCATTCCGGCCGCGGGCGAGGACCAGATCCGCGCGTTTCGCGCCCGGGCCAACGACGCGACCTGCTTCGTTACCCTGCTCGAGCCGCGCGGCCGCCCGCGGAAGGCCACCACCACGGCGGCCCCGCGCGATGCCTCGGTGCCGGCGCTGGATCGACTCGCCGGCGATGACCCGGCGATGCACCGCCTGCTCAAGCTGGCCCGGCGGCTGCGGAACGAGACCGTGAGCGTGCTGATTCACGGCGAGACGGGCACCGGCAAGGAGGTGCTGGCCCGCGCCCTGCACGACAGCGGCCCACGGGCCCAGGCCCCCTTCGTGGCGGTGAACTGCGCGGCCATTCCCGAAGCGCTGATCGAGAGCGAGCTGTTCGGCTATCTGCCCGGCGCCTTCACCGGCGGGCGGCCCAAGGGCATGCGCGGGCTGATCCAGCAGGCCGACGGCGGCACCCTGTTCCTCGACGAGATCGGCGACATGCCGCTGACGCTGCAGACCCGCCTGCTGCGCGTGCTGGCCGAGCGCGAGGTGATGCCGCTGGGCGCCGAGACGCCGGTGAAGGTCGACATCCGCGTGGTCACCGCCACCCACCGCGACGTGACCGAGCTGATCCGAGCCGGCGACTTCCGCGAGGACCTCTACTACCGCCTCAACGGCGCCGAGCTGCACCTGCCCGCGCTGCGCGAACGCGCCGACCGGCACTACGTGATCCGCCGCGTCCACGACGAGCTCCAGGCCGAACGCGGCCAGTCGCATCACCTGCGCGCCGACGCCATGAGCGCGCTGCTGGCCCACGACTGGCCGGGCAATATCCGCCAGCTCAGAAACGCGCTGGCCTTCGCCATGGCCACCGCGGAAGGCGACGAGATCACCCTTCACGACCTGCCCGAGACCTGCCACGGCGCCGCCGGGCCCACCACCCTCACGGCACCGGCGTCGCTTGGCTCGGCACCCGGTTCGGCCTCTCCTTCAACGTCGGCCGGCGCCCCACCCTCGGCAGACGGCCAGGCGCTGCTCGAGCTGCTCAGGCGCTCGGCCTGGAACATCAGCCAGGTCGCCCGCCAGCTCGGCGTCTCACGCCCCACCGTCTACCGCCGCATGCGTCGCCACGGCCTGGTGGCGCCGAATCACCAGCCCGTCTCGTAAGGCACCAGGGCGACGGCGGCCGCCCTGCTTCTGCCGCCTCCTGCTTGCGCGCCCCTCTCACTCTTCACTCTCACGCTGATCTCTTCCTGATGCCGTCCGGCTTCTATGCTCAAGACACGGCTCTTCACGATCACGGCTCTTCACGATCACGGCTCTTCACTATCGCAATCCTGCACGATCACGACCTTGGTCTAGGCCTCAAAGACTGCACTTTACGTTAACGTCAACCAACCCTAGGCTGGACCACAACAGCCGAGCACTCGAACGCTCCCGGACCGACCAACAACGAACGGAGATCGCCGCCATGCACGCCCCCTACACGCCCCTCGACTTCGGCCTCGACGACGAGCTCAACATGCTGCGCGATCACGTCAACGCCTTCGCCCGCGACGAGATCGCCCCGCGCGCCGCCGAGATCGACGCGAACAACGCATTTCCCGCCGACCTGTGGCGGAAGTTCGGCGACATGGGCCTGCTCGGCATCACCGTGCCCGAGGAGGACGGCGGCGCCGGCATGGGCTATCTCGCCCACTGCATCGCCATGGAGGAGATTTCCCGCGCCAGCGCCTCGGTGGGGCTCTCCTTTGGCGCCCACTCCAACCTGTGCGTGAACCAGCTCAAGCTCAACGGCAATGCCGAGCAGAAGGCGAAGTACCTGCCGAAGCTGATCAGCGGCGAGCACGTGGGGGCGCTGGCCATGTCCGAGCCGGGCGCCGGCTCCGACGTGGTCTCCATGAAGCTGCGCGCCCGCCAGGAGGGCGACCGCTTCATCCTCGACGGCAACAAGATGTGGATCACCAACGGCCCCGACGCCGACGTGCTGGTGGTCTACGCCAAGACCGATCCCGACGCCGGCTCCAAGGGCATCACCGCCTTCATCATCGAGAAGGACATGCCCGGCTTCTCCACCGCCCAGAAGCTCGACAAGCTCGGCATGCGCGGCTCCAACACCTGCGAGCTGGTGTTCCAGGGCTGCGAGGTGCCGGCCGAGAACGTGCTCGGCGAGGTCAACAAGGGCGCGCGGGTGCTGATGAGCGGGCTCGACTTCGAGCGCACCGTGCTGGCCGCCGGCCCCATCGGCATCATGCAGGCCGCCATGGACGTGGTGGTGCCCTATATCCACGAGCGCAAGCAGTTCGACCAGGCCATCGGCGAGTTCCAGCTGGTGCAGGGCAAGGTGGCCGACATGCTCACCACCCTGAACGCCTGCCGCGCCTACCTCTACGCCGTGGCCGGCGCCTGCGACCGCGGCCACACCTCGCGCAAGGACGCCGCCGGCGTGATCCTCTACTGCGCCGAGAAGGCCACCCAGGTGGCGCTGGACGCCATCCAGCTGCTCGGCGGCAACGGCTACATCAACGAATACCCCACCGGGCGGCTGCTGCGCGACGCCAAGCTCTACGAGATCGGTGCCGGCACCAGCGAGATTCGCCGCATGTTGATCGGCCGCGAAGTCTTCAACGAGTCAAAATAAGCCAGAAGCGGGAAGCTTGAAGCTGGAAGGACTGCCACTTCTCTCTCGGGGTTTCTTCCAGCTTCCGGCTTCGAGCTTTCCGCTTTTATCCCGGAGGGATAAATGAGCGTTCTTACGACCCAGATCAATCCGCGCAGCGAGGGCTTCCAGGCCAACGACGCGGCGATGCGCGCCGAGGTCGGCAAGCTGCGCGAGCTGACCGCCGCCATCGCCCAGGGCGGCGGCGAGAAAGCGCGAAAGCGCCACGAGTCGCGCGGCAAGCTGTTCGTGCGCGATCGCATCGACCACCTGCTCGACGAGGGCTCGCCGTTCCTCGAGCTCTCGGCGCTGGCCGCTCACGAGGTCTACGACGACCCGGTCCCCGCCGCTGGCGTGGTCACCGGCATCGGCCGCGTCTCGGGCGTGGAGTGCGTGATCGTCGCCAACGACGCCACGGTCAAGGGCGGCACCTACTTCCCGCTGTCGGTGAAGAAGCACCTGCGCGCCCAGGAGGTCGCCCGCAAGCACCGCCTGCCGTGTCTCTACCTGGTGGACTCCGGCGGCGCCTTCCTGCCGCGCCAGGACGAGGTGTTCCCCGACCGCGACCACTTCGGCCGCATCTTCTACAACCAGGCCACGCTGTCCGCCGAGGGCATCCCGCAGATCGCCGTGGTGATGGGCTCCTGCACCGCCGGCGGCGCCTATGTGCCGGCCATGGCCGACGAGTCGATCATCGTCCGCGATCAGGGCACCATCTTCCTCGGCGGCCCGCCGCTGGTGAAGGCCGCCACCGGCGAGTCGATCAGCGCCGAGGACCTGGGCGGCGCCGACGTGCACGCCCGCATCAGCGGCGTGGCGGACCACTATGCCGAGAACGACGCCCACGCCCTGCAGCTGGCCCGGCGCTGCGTGGCCCGGCTCAACTGGCAGAAGCGCGGTCAATTGGCCATGCAGGCCTCGAAGCCGCCGCGCCTCAACCCCGAGGAGCTCTACGGCATCGTCGGCACCGACCTGAAGAAGCCCTTCGACGCCCGCGAGGTGATCGCGCGGCTGGTCGACGACTCGGCCTTCGACGAGTTCAAGCGCGACTACGGAGACACCCTGGTCACCGGCTTCGCGCACCTGCACGGCCATCCGGTGGGCATCGTCGCCAACAACGGCGTGCTGTTCTCGGAGAGCGCGCTCAAGGGCGCGCACTTCATCGAGCTCTGCGCCCAGCGCAAGATCCCGCTGATCTTCCTGCAGAACATCACCGGTTTCATGGTCGGCTCGAAGTACGAGCACGAGGGCATCGCCAAGCACGGCGCCAAGCTGGTCACCGCTGTGGCCTGCGCCAGGGTGCCCAAGTTCACCGTGCTGATCGGCGGCAGCTTCGGCGCCGGCAACTACGGCATGTGCGGCCGCGCCTATGAGCCCAACCTGCTGTTCATGTGGCCCAACGCGCGCATCTCGGTGATGGGCGGCGAGCAGGCCGCCGGCGTGCTGGCCCAGGTCAAACGAGAGCAGTTCGAGCGCGACGGCAGCGAGTGGAGCGCCGACGACGAGGCCGCCTTCAAGCAGCCGATCCGCGACCAGTACGAGCACCAGGGCCATCCCACCTACGCCAGCGCCCGGCTGTGGGACGACGGCGTCATCGATCCGGCCCAGACCCGCGACGTGCTGGGTCTGTCGCTGGCCGCCGCCATGAACGCCGAGGTCGAGGAGACCCGGTTCGGCGTGTTCAGGATGTAGGCGCTTCGCGCCGGCGACGAGCCACGGGCGGCGGGCCACGAGCTGTCCCGAAGCCCGAAGCCCGAAGCCCGAAGCCCGAAGCCCGAAGCCCGAAGCCCGAAGCCCGAAGCCCGAAGCCCGAAGCCCGAAGCCCGAAGCAAGCAGGGTACCGATATGACGACACAGACATATTCAAGACTCGAGATCGACGACCGCGGCGTGGCCCGGCTGACGCTCGACCGCCCCGAGGTCCACAACGCCTTCGACGATCACCTGATCGGCGAGCTCAACGACCACCTGCGCCGCGCCGGCGAGCTCGCCCACCGCGGCGAGGTGCGCCTGCTGGTGCTGGCCTCGAAAGGCAAGAACTTCTCCGCCGGCGCCGATCTGCACTGGATGAAGCGCATGGCCGACTACGACTTCGAGGACAACCTGGTCGACGCCCGCGAGCTCTCGGCGCTGATGCACGGCCTCGACACCCTGCCCTGCCCGACCGTGTGCCGCGTGCAGGGCGCGGCCTTCGGCGGCGCCGTCGGCCTGGCCGCCTGCTGCGACATCGTCGTCGCCTCCGAGAAGGCCCGCTTCTGCCTCTCCGAGGTCCGGATCGGCCTGTCGCCGGCGGTGATCAGCCCCTACGTGCAACGTGCGCTCGGCGAGCGGCAGCTGCGCCGCTACGCCCTGACCGCCGAGGTCATCGACGCGACCACCGCCCAGAAGCTCGACCTGGCCCACTGCGTGGTCGAGCCCGACGCCCTGGACGCCGCCGTCGATGCCATGATCGACACCCTGCTGGCCACCTCGCCCCAGGCCAGCCGCGCCACCAAGGCGCTGCTGGCCGAGGTCGCCCGCGACCCCGACAGTAACGCCACCCGCGACCACACCTGCCGCATCATCAGCGAGCTGCGGGTGAGCCACGAGGGCCAGGAAGGGCTCTCGAGCTTCTTCGACAAACGCCGCCCCGCCTGGGCCCCGGATTCCGACACGGAGCGCCATTCATGAGCCCCACGCCCCCTTCCGCCCCGCGCTTCGACACCCTGCTGGTCGCCAACCGCGGCGAGATCGCCTGCCGCGTGATGCGCACCGCGCGGCGCATGGGGCTGCGCACGGTGGCGGTCTACTCCGACGCTGACGCCAACGCCCGCCACGTGCGCGAGGCCGACGAGGCCGTGCGCCTGGGCCCGGCCGCCGCCCGCGAGAGCTACCTGAACGTGGAGGCGGTGATCGAGGCCGCGCGGCGCACCGGCGCCGGCGCCATCCACCCCGGCTACGGCTTCCTCTCCGAGAACGGCGCCTTCGTCGAGGCGCTGGAGGCCGCCGGCATCGTCTTCGTCGGCCCGCCTGCCCCGGCCATCGCCGCCATGGGCGACAAGTCCGCCGCCAAGGCACGCATGCAGGACGCCGGCGTGCCGCTGGTGCCCGGCTACCACGGCGAGGGCCAGGACGACGCCCTGCTACGCGAGGAGGCCGGGCGCATCGGCTATCCGGTGCTGCTCAAGGCCAGCGCCGGCGGCGGCGGCAAGGGCATGCGCGTGGTCGAGAACGACGGCGAATTCCAGGCCGCCCTGGACGGCTGCCGCCGCGAGTCGAAGGCCGCCTTCGGCGACGACCGCATGCTGATCGAGAAGTACCTGGTGCAGCCGCGCCACGTGGAGGTCCAGGTGTTCTGCGACAGTCACGGCAACGGGGTCTACCTGTTCGAGCGCGACTGCAGCGTGCAGCGCCGCCACCAGAAGGTGCTCGAGGAGGCGCCCGCCCCGGGCATGACCGAGGCGCTGCGCCGCGAGATGGGCGAGGCCGCCGTGCGCGCCGCCCGCGAGATCGGCTACTTGGGCGCCGGGACGGTGGAGTTCCTCCTTGATGTAGACGGGTCGTTCTACTTCATGGAGATGAACACCCGCCTGCAGGTGGAACACCCGGTCACCGAGATGATCACCGGCCAGGACCTGGTCGAGTGGCAGCTGCGCGTGGCCATGGGCGAGCGGCTGCCGCTGGCCCAGGACGAGCTGACCATCACCGGCCACAGCTTCGAGGCGCGCCTCTATGCCGAGGACCCGGCACAGGACTTCCTGCCCGCCACCGGCACCTTGGGCCGCTTCACCCTGGACCTCGCCGGCGCCGGCCTCGAGGCCGACAAGGTGCGGCTCGATAGCGGCGTGGAGAGCGGCGATGCCGTGTCGATGCACTACGACCCCATGCTCGCCAAGCTGATCGTCCACGGCGACGACCGCGCCCAGGCGCTGGCCACCCTCAACCGCGCGCTGGCGGCGCTGGACGTGCGCGGCGTGGTCACCAACCGCGCCTTCCTCCAGCGGCTGGCCGGCCATCCGGCCTTCCGCGCCGCCGAGCTCGACACCCGCTTCATCGAGCGTCACGAGGCCACGCTGTTCGCCGCCCATGAGACCGCGCCGGAGGAATACGCCGCCGCGGCGCTGATCGGCCTGCACCAGCTGGCCCGTGAGTGCGAGAGCGACTCGCCCTGGGACCGCCACGACGGCTTCCGCCTCAACGCGCCCCACACCATCCGCATCGCCCTCTGCGCGCCCGAGCATGCGGCGGACGAGGACGACGCCGAGAGCGTGACGGTGGTCGAGGGCCGGCGCGAGCGAGAATCCGCCCCCTGGCAGCTGAGCCTGAACGGCCAGAAGTTCGAGGCCAGCCTCGAGCCGCTGGAAGGCGACGCCGTGGCGGTGACCATCGACGGCCATCGCCGCCGGCTCCAGGCGCGCCTCGTGGGCGAAGGTGGGGAGCGCAATGTCGTGGTGATGGTCGACCCGATGCGCGAGACCCGCCTTTATTGGCGGCGCATCGACGCCATCGACCACGGCCAGCGCGAGGCCGAGTCCACCCTCACCGCGCCCATGCACGGCACCGTGGTGGCGCTGCTGGCCGAGGCCGGCGCCCGGGTGGAGAAAGGCATGCCGCTGATGGTGATGGAGGCCATGAAAATGGAGCACACCCTGGCCGCCCCCGCCGACGGCCACGTGGAACGCTTCCACTTCGCCGCCGGCGACACCGTCGGCCAGGGCGACGTGCTGCTGGAATTCGCGCCGGAGGAGTAACCCATGACATTCCCCACTCACGTTCGCCTGGTCGAGGTCGGCCCCCGCGACGGGCTGCAGAACGAGCCCGAGGCGATCGACACCGGCACCAAGCTGGCCCTGATCGACCGCCTGGGCGCGGCGGGCCTCACTCACATCGAGGCGGCGAGCTTCGTCTCCCCCAAGTGGGTGCCGCAGATGGCCGACCACCGCGAGGTGATGCACGGCCTGCGCCGCCACGAGGGCGTGACCTACTCCGCCCTCACGCCCAATCTCAAGGGCCTGGAGGCCGCGCTGGAATGCGGTGTCGACGAGGTCGCGGTATTCGGCGCCGCCTCCGAGGCCTTCTCGCGGAAGAACATCAACTGCTCGGTGGCGGAATCGCTCGAGCGCTTCGCCCCGGTGCTGGAGCGCGCCCGCGAAGCCAACGTCCGCGTGCGCGGCTACGTCTCCTGCGTGCTCGGCTGCCCCTACGAGGGCGAGATCGCCCCCGCCAGGGTGGCCGAGGTCGCCAGGGCGCTGCATGAGATGGGCTGCTACGAGGTCTCGCTGGGCGACACCATCGGCACCGGCACCCCGCTCAAGGCCAAACGCATGCTGGAAGCCGTGGCCAGAGACGTGCCGATGGAGCGGCTCGGCGCCCACTTCCATGACACCTACGGCCAGGCGCTGGCCAACCTCTACGCCGTGCTCGAGGAAGGCATCGCGGTGATCGACAGCTCGGTGGCCGGGCTCGGCGGCTGCCCGTATGCGAAGGGCGCTTCCGGCAACGTGGCCAGCGAAGACGTGGTCTACCTGCTCGACGGCCTCGGCATCGCACACGGCGTCGACCTGGAGAAGCTCGCCGCCGCCGGCAGCTGGATCACCCGCGCCATCGGCCGGCCCAATCGCTCGAAGGCCGGCGTGGCATTGAGCAGCCGCTAGGCGGCTGCCCTCTTTCCATAGCCACCAAGGCGCCTCGGGCAACGTGGCCAGCGAGGACGTGGTCTATCTGCTCGACGGCCTCGGCATCGCGCACGGCGTCGACCTGGAGAAGCTCGCCGTCAGCCCCACACCAGAACGCAGAAGCCCCGAACCGGCTGACCGGCTCGGGGCTTTATTCTGGCGCAGGCCTCACCACGGTCCGGCAGCGGGACGCCGAAGAACGCGGGCAGCGCTTTGGCGCGCGAGCCCGCTAGGACTCGCGCCACTCCCCCTTCCGGTATGCCAGGATCTCGCCGCTCCGGTCATCCAGCGAGAACAGGTGGAGCCAGCCGTTATCCACCAGCGACCCGAGCATCGGGTGACGCTCGACGATCGAGGCGATGGCCTCCGGAGGCGCCGCGAGGTAGGCGCTCAGACGCAAAGGCTCGTGGCGCCAGCGCTCGCCGTCGTGCAGCGACTGCAGTGGCAGGCCGATGCGCAGGTCGCCGCCGTTGCCCTCGAAGACGCCGATGTGCCCGCCGACCACGTTGTGCAGTACCTTGTTGCCGCTGCCGAACTTGCGATTGTCGGTGACGGAGGCGTTGTACTGCATGTTGATCCAGTGGGCGACCACCATGGGCGCGGTCATGATCAGCTCCAGCCGCGAGAAGTCGCTATCCGAGCGCCAGTCGTAGTCGTGCAGGAAGCTGCGCCCGCCGAGGTCGAGCGGCGCGGTGAGCCGCCGCGGCGCGGCGATGAAGCTGGCGTTGTTGGCCAGGCCCCACTCCGGGCGCGTCTGCGACCAGTCGGCGCCGCGGCGATCGAGGGTCTCCTCGAGCTCCGGTGCGTCGGCCGACAGGCCGAGCCTCGGAGCACGCTCGCGCCGGGCCTGGGCGCCGGCCCGTTCGAGCCAGGCACGCTCCTCCTCGCTCAGCGCGAAGGCATCCGTCTCCCCTTCCGGCAACTCGATGCGATCGGTGATGGTGTGATGCAGCGCCGGCACGAAGCGGGTCGTCTCCGGGATCACGAGGCCGCCCTCGGCCAGCGTCTCGCGCAGCGCGGGATCGTTGAGCAGCCTTGCCAGGGCTCTCACCGAGACCTCCCCCGACTGCCCGCCGCAGGCCCCGCACTCGAGCCCCGCGGCATGCGGGTTGTTGCTGCTGTGGCTGCCGTGCCCCACCAGCAGCACCCGAGGAGCGAGGTGCTCGGTGAGCCCCATGGCCCCCAGCACGGTCCGCGCGAGCGCCGCCTTGTCGGCCAGGGTCAACGCCTCGCCGCTGTCGCGCCAGTGCCAGCCGAGCGCGTCCATGGCCAGCGGCTCGCGCTTGGCCTTGGCCTCGAGCGAGCGGCGCAGCAGCTTGCCGGCATAGAGCAGGCCGCCCGCTTCCACCGCGGTGAAGCTGGCACTCGCCGTGCGGCTCCATTCCTGCAGGCGCGCCTTCCAGTTCAGCCGCTTCGCCGAACGAGCCTCGCCCTCGCAGGAACCGCTCCTGAGAGTCACCCGGGGCGCCAGCAGACCCGGCAGATGGGGCTGGGCCAGCGCGGTGCCATCCTGCTGGTGTTCCAGGGGCAGGCCGAAGAAGCCGGCGAAGCCCAGGGTCTGGATGGCCGGGCTCTGGCTTTCCAGCGCGCGGCGCAGCGGCTCGGAGCGCACGTCGATGCAGAACACCGCCTGCAGACGAGGCTCGCTCGGCGACGGGGCCGAGGCACGCACCGCCCCGCCCAGGGCACGGTGGAGCGGCTGCTGGTAGGCCAGCTCGCCGGCGAGCTGCCACACCCACAGGGGCCGCTGGGCGCGCCGATGGCGCTCGACCCGCTGCGGCATCTCCACCAGTTCCGCGTGCCAAAGACGGGTCAGGCGGTCGCCCTGATCGGGATGCTCCGCCCGGATGTAACGCCACAGCGCCAGCTCCCACGCCAGGCGCATCGCCAGCAGGCTGCGCATGTCCGAGGCGGGCCCCGCACTCTCTTCCTCCGGCGTGGCCAGCGCCTGCTGCCAGTCCTGGTAGGAGACCCAGGCGGCCCAGCCGTTGATGTCGAGCAGCAGCGCCTGGGCGTAGCTCTCGAGACGTTCGGCGTCCACCTCCAGCTCGGCGACGGCGGCCTGAAAGAGTCCATCCTCGGTGTCCGGCAGGGTCTTGAAGTAGCGCCGCAGCGTCGGCTCGCCCATCAGGATGGCGATGCCGCGATCCTTCAGAGTCATCTCCCGCCAGTGCTGATAGAGCCGCTTGCCGCGGGGCGCCTGCAGACGCTCGGCGTTGAGCGGCCCATCCTCCTGGAAGTAGGCGGCACAGAACTGGCTGATCTGCTGGGTGATCTCGTCACGCCAGGCCATCTTGTGCTGGCGGTCGCGACGGGCATCGATCAGGTCGCTGATGTTGTGCCAGTGGGGCAGCCGGCCGAGTTCCTCGACGACGTCCAGCAGGTTGCGGTAGCCGCCACGGTAGTCGAGCCGCTCGGCCGCTTCCTCCAGGTGTTCCGACGTGATCTCGCCACGTTGCCAGGCACCCAGGTAATGGCTCGGCGGCATCAGGCAGTGGACGTTGCCCAGCGCCGAGAGCCGCGCCGACACGGTCGCGGCGTCCTCACCGCGCTGGGTCCAGTAGGGGCTCACCGCAATCAGCCGATCCAGCGGCCAGCTCGGGGCGATGCGTGCGCAGGCGCGATCCAGCGCCGCGTCCTGTTCGTCGGTCAGCGGCGCGACGTCGTTGGCGTCGGCCGGGCGCGCGATCCGGGGATGTTCGAGACTCGTCATTGGGCACTCCCTCGAAAGGCTGTGTGCAGCTGCTTGGCCCTGATTCGGCCGGGCAGGTCGTGGGGCCAGAGCCTGAGGGTGTTCCGGGTGACCCACTCGTCCAGGTAGAAACCGGCATAGCAGTAGCGGTTGAGCGTCTGCGACGCCGGGTAGTGAAGCCCATGGCGCTTCAGCCAGTAGCCCGCGAAGAGCAGCACGAACAGCACACTCACCCACAGGTCGCCCCAGAGCGAGACGCGGTGGCCGGTCTCGGGCAGGAAGGCGGCGAACAGCGTCTTGAGCCCGACGTAGGCGAGCACCACCAGCGCGGCCAGGCCGACAAAACCGACGACGGAGCCCGCGGTACGCTCGCTGTTGCGCTCGGCCAGCAGCACGGTCAGGGCGAGGGCGAGCAGCACCCAGGGGCTGTTGGCGTCGAAGGCCGCCGCCTCGGTCAGGCGGCGGGCCAGCGCCACCACCGCCGCCACCAGCGACACGCTGATCAGGCCGGCCACCAGCCACTGGCTTGGCGTGGGGCTGCGCCCGGGGGCCTGGCGGCGCAGCAGATCCTGTTCGACCGCCTCGCCCGAACTCAGGAAGGCGTAGGCCTTGTAGCAGGAGTGCGCCAGCAGGTGCAGCATCGCCAGCTCCGTCAGCCCCAGGGCGATCTCGACCAGCATCAGGCCCATCTGGGCACTGGTGGACCAGGCCAGGCGCACCTTGATGCTGACGCGGGTCATCATGACCAGCGCCGCCAGCACGCTGCCGAGGCCGGCCACCGTCAGGACCAGCGCCTGGGCCGGGGCCGACCGCAGCAGCAGCGGCGAGAACAGCAGCAGCAGGTAACCGCCGAGGTTGATCACGCCGCCGTGCAGCGTGGCCGACACCGGCGTGGGCGCCTCGACCACCTGAATCAGCCAGCCGTGCAGCGGCAGCTGGGCGCACTTGATCAGCGCCGCCATCGCGAGCAGGCAGGCCGCCGCCTGTTCGCCCAGGGTCAGGGCGCCGTCGGCCGAGGCATAGTCGCTCACGATGACGCTGATCCGCCCGGTGTCATGGTGCAGGTAGAGCAACAGGAAGGCCGTCATGGCACAGAGCTCGGCGGCGCGGGCGAAGAGGAACTTCTTGTGCGCCGCCAGCGCCGCGCGGGGGCGGTCGGGATAGAACATCAGCAGCTGATGCATCGCCAGGCTGATGCCCAGCCAGGCGAACAGGAACGCGAGGAGATGGTCACTGAGCACCGCCACGCTCACCGCGGCAAACACCGCCTGAACGAGCGCGACGAAGCGCCTCTGGCGCGGCTCGCCCTGCAGGTAGGTGGCGCTGTAGCGCACCACCACGAAGGCGATGAAGTTGGCCAGCAGCAGCATGACCAGCTGCAACATGCCGCTATGCCACCAGCCGGCCACCGCCGGAAGCCCCGATGCCAGCCCCAGCACCAGCAACGATGCCGACAGCAGCAGGCCGCTCGTGGTCGTGATCCGGCCGATGCGCCAGGCACGCCCGCGGGGCCCGCGGGCGCTCGTCACTGCCCCCAGCGCCAGGATGGCCGGCACCAGGGTGAGCAGGAAGGTGAAGAACAGCGCATTTCCGTGCATGGAAGGCCTCCGGTGATCCATGGAGCAAGCAGTATCCGGCGAGCCACTTTTTAATTAAAATAGATATTTATTGATCTATCGTTCTATAAAAAAGAACCCAATGAGCCGACTCAACTACCATCACCTCTACTACTTCTGGCGCGTGGCCCGCGAAGGCAAGCTCACGCGGGTGGCGGAAACGCTGCACCTGTCGCAGAGCGCCCTCTCGGCACAGATCCGCAAGCTGGAAGACAGGATGGGCAAGCCGCTCTTCGAGCGACGCCACCGCGCCCTGGTGCTGACCGAGGCAGGGCGACGGGTGTTCAACTATGCCGAGGTGATCTTCACCAAGGGCGAGGAGCTGGAGTCGCTGATCAGCCGCGGTATCGAGCCGGAGTATCAGCGCCTGCGCATCGGCACGCTCTCCACCATGTCGCGCAACTTCATCGAGGGCTTCATCGCTCCCCTGCTCAACCAGAGCGGCCAGCGCGTCCACTTCAGCCTGCACGCCCGCGACATGGCCAACCTGCTCGATGGCCTGGCCCGCCACGAGCTCGACGTGGTGCTCACCAATACCCAGATGCCGCCATCTGATTCCCCGGACGCCTCCTGGCAGAGCCAGCTGCTGGCCCGGCAGCCGCTGTCAATCATCGGCCCGCCCGACTCGACGCCCGGCCGGCCCTTCCCCGAAGGCTTCGACGACATGCGCTGGGTGCTCCCCGGCGAGCATCACGAGATTCGTCGTGCCTTCGATGGCCACTGCAGCCTGTACCAATATCGGCCGAAAATCCTCGCCGAGGCCGACGACATGGCCATGTTGCGCCTGCTGGCACGGGACAGCGGCGCGCTGAGCGTGATGCCCGAGGTGGTGGTCAAGGACGAGCTACAGCAGGGGCGACTGACCCGCCTGGAGCAACTGCCCAACGTCTACGAGAACTTCTATGCCATCACCCTGCCCCGGGAGTTCATGCCGGGCATCGTCTCGGAGCTGCTGGCACGGCCTTTGAAGGACATGGCATAGGTCGGTCGCCCTGTAGCCCCAACGAAAAGCCCCGAGCCGGTCTCCCGGCTCGGGGCTTTGCTGTAACCATGCGCCACTTCAACACGCTCTACGGCATGCTGACGTGGCCGACGACTCAGGCGCTGGCCTTCTCGGCGGCCAGGGCGGCGCGATGCGCGTGCAGCTTCTTGTAGCTCTCGATCAGGCGCTGGTGACGCTCCAGGCCCTCGAGCTGCATGCCGACCGGCTCCAGGCCCGGGAAGCGGACCGTGCCGTTCACCGCGCCCACCACGGTCTGCATGGTCGCTTCGCCGAACATGCGCTTGAAGTTGTAGAGGAAGTCGTCGAGCTCCAGCTCGTCGTCCAGGGCGATCTCCAGCACCGCGTTCACGGCCTGGTAGAACAGCCCGCGCTCGACGGTGTTGTCGTTGAACTGCAGGAACATCTGCACCCGGTCCAGCGCGTCCTCGAACTGGCCCAGCGCCAGGTTGGCCATCAGCTTGAGTTCGAGGATGGTCAGCTGGCCCCAGACGGTGTTCTCGTCGAACTCGATGCCGATCAGGGTGGTGATGGTCTCGTGGTCGTCGATCTGGGTCTCTTCCAGGCGCTCCAGCAGCTCGGCCAGACGCTCGTCATCGAGGTCGTGCAGGTGCAGGATGTCCTCGCGGAACAGCAGCGCCTTGTTGGTGTTGTCCCAGATCAGGTCCTCGACCGGATAGACCTCGGAGTAGCCCGGCACCAGGATCCGGCACACCGGCGCGCCCAGGTCCTCGTGCACGGCCTGGTAGGCCTCCAGCTCGAGCTCCTCGAGGATGCCGAACAGGCCCGCGGCCTCCTCTTCCGTACTGTTGGAGCCGCTGCCGGAGAAGTCCCACTCGACGAACGCGACGTCGGCCTTGGAGCTGAAGAAGCGCCAGGACACCACGCCCGAGGAGTCGATGAAGTGCTCGACGAAGTTGTTGGGCTCGGAGACCGCCAGCGAGTTGAAGGTGGGCGGCATGAAGTCGTTCAGGCCCTCGAAGCTGCGGCCCTGCATCAGCTCGGTCAGGCTGCGCTCCAGCGCCACCTCGAAGCTCGGATGCGCGCCGAAGGAGGCGAACACGCCGCCGGTCTTCGGGTTCATCAGGGTCACACACATCACCGGGAACTGGCCGCCGAGGGAGGCGTCCTTGACCAGCACCGGGAAGCCCTGGGCCTCCAGCGCCTCGACGCCCTCGAGGATGTGCGGGTACTTCTGCATCACCTCCAGCGGCACGTCGGGCAGCGTGATCTCCTCCTCGATGATCTGGCGCTTCACCGCCCGCTCGAAGATCTCCGACAGGCACTGCACCTGGGCCTCCGGCAGGGTGTTGCCGGCGCTCATGCCGTTGCTGAGGAACAGGTTCTCGACCAGATTCGACGGGAAGTAGACCGTCTCGCCGTCCGACTGGCGAACGTAGGGCAGCGAGACGATGCCGCGCTCGGCGTTGCCGGAGTTGGTGTCGATCAGGTTGGAGCCGGCCAGCTCGCCCTCCGGGTCGTAGATCGCCCGGCAGTGATCGTCGAGGATGCCGTCCGGCAGCGAGTCGTGCGGCCCCGGCTGGAACCACTTCTCGTCCGGATAGTGGACGAAGTCGTGATGGGCGAGGTCCTGGCCGAAGAACTGGTCGTTGTAGAAGAAGTTGCAGCTCAGGCGCTCGATGAACTCGCCCAGCGCCGAGGCCAGTGCGCTCTCCTTGGTGGAACCCTTGCCGTTGGTGAAGCACATGTTGGAGTGGGCATCGCGGATGTGCAGCGACCACACGTGGGGCACGATGTTGCGCCAGGAGGCGATCTCGACCTTCATGCCGAGGCGCTCGAAGATCGCCGTCATGTTGGCGATGGTCTGCTCCAGCGGCAGGTCCTTGCCCTCGATCCAGGTGCTCTCGCCCTCTTCCGGCTTGGCCATCAGCAGGGCCTGGGCGTCCTCGTCCAGGTTCTCGACCGTCTCGATCTGGAACTCGGGGCCGGTCTGCACCACCTTCTTGACCGTGCAGCGCTCGATGGAGCGCAGGATGCCCTGGCGGTCCTTCTCGGAGAGGTCCTCCGGCAGCTCGACCTGGATCTTGAAGATCTGCTTGTAGCGGTTCTCCGGGTCGACGATGTTGTTCTGCGACAGGCGGATATTCTCGGTGGGAATATCACGCGCATTGCAGTAGACCTTGACGAAATAGGCCGCGCACATGGCCGACGACGCCAGGAAGTAGTCGAAGGGACCGGGGGCCGAGCCGTCGCCCTTGTAGCGGATCGGCTGGTCGGAGATGACGGTGAAATCGTCGAACTTGGCCTCCAGCCGGAGGTTGTCGAGATAGTTGACCTTGATTTCCATTGACAAAGCACCGGATTCGTTTATGGGGCGACCGTAGCGCGTAGCCGGCCATTATCCAGCTTTTGGCGGGCTTCGTCTTGGGCGGGTGGTCAAAAATTCGCCGCGAGCGGGGCCACGGGATGCCTGCTGGGCCAGAGGGCATGGCGGGGCGAGGTGTCATGGTTATGAGGAAATTTGTAACGCCTCAATAACCGGCGCAGCTTTGCTGCGTCCGGCGCCTGAAAGGCGCGTAGTTGATTGACTTGTTAGCTTTCAACATGAATAACCTTCATGTTAGGGATGTTCGAAAACTTGCAGAGGTTTGTTAAAGCATCTCGTTTGATTCGAGTTGCCAAGCCTAAAATCATCAGCTTTTCACCTTCTTCTAGTTGGTTTGGCACTAACAATGAATAAGAAGTGCTGTGTAACAGAGAGCTAGTATAATCGTATATAAAATTGTACATCTCTATTAGCCCAACGTCTTCAGCTTTAACCTTCCAGCTTCGAGTATCTTTAAGTTCTTTCTCAACCCGACTCAGCTGTCCCCTAAAATCGAATAAGCTCATGGCTTCGCCATCTTTGAGAAGAGACTTCTTCACTTCTAGCCACTCATTGGCTATTTGTTCTTCCCTCTCTCTGTGCTGAGAGAGGAATGAATTGATATACGTTTTATGAAATCCAGCACCGTTAAACTCATCCATATCTAAGAATATTGAAATCTCCTGATCAAGATCATCATAAAGTTTATCTATGGCAATCTTCGTTTCCATAAACTGATCTGGGCTTGATGCTCGTTGCTCAAGTGCGGCCTCCTCAGCTGACAACTTTTCGAGTCTGCGAAAATCTTTCAGTGCGTATTCTTCGAGGCTCTTTGATTTTTCAAGTTGGTGTTTGTAAATCGAGTATCTTAACTTGTACTTAAATGACTCTTCGGCAACAAGAATTCTTGTGTTTATACAGGTTTCAAATAGAAATCGAAGATTCGAGATCATTAAAAGTGTTGAATTATTCTGTCTCTCTATTTCATTGAAACAGCGAATTAGCGAATCTAGGACACTAAGGGTTAACTCTTTTACTAGAGGTTTATTATTAAACAACCCTGCAAGCGTTCTTATTTGCTCAATGGTCTCTTGGTTTCCGTCTGCTACCTTTTTTCGCCTTTGCTCAACATATCGATCTAGTCCGGGCGCATAATTAAACACAATACTTTCCTTGAATAGCTAACGCCGCAATCAGCGGCAGACTAGTTGTTGATTGTTTTGTGCGATAATGGCGAAGCCATGCACAAAACGAGCGACGGCTAGGCTGTCCAAGCCACGAAGTGGCTGATGCTGGATTGCCTTGTTAACTGTTGCTACAAGATAACCCATTCGCCATCCTCTTGAATGCCGCACGGCCACCTACCCTTTCTATAAATTTCTAGAATCTCAGACCATTTACCTTTCTGGCCAGAGGCATATTCTTTAGCAGCGAGTCTCACACAATAGAGAGCAGCCCCCTTGAAAGTCTCAGTATAATTGTGTGGGCTATCTAGTAATAGTGAATTTTCTGGACCTACTTTCCTTAACGAGATCAAAGCTGCTTTATAGGATATTGAGGCTAGAGATTTTTCCAATTCCTTAGATTTATCCAGGATATCGATGGGAAACGGATTATTCTGATCACGACTACTTGGAAGCCACTCCCAGTTATATGTGGTATTTAAAACTGAGGATATATGGTCAGCTTTAGATAACCACTCTATCTTCTCAATTGCTTGGATGAAGTCTGAACTTTTCATGACAGTTAACGCCGCATTCAGCGGCTTGTCCGCTGCAATGCTTTGTTAGCCGCCGCGATTGTATATAGTCATAAAACTAAAAGAATCAGGCTCAATTTCTTCCTTAAGAAGCTGTTTCTTTTCCATAACATATTTTTTTAACCATCTAAGCTTTTCGACAACTCTAGGATCTGTTGAAAATATCTCTAAATCTGCTTCAATTTTACCTATTACTGTGTTCTTTACAGCCTCAATAGTAAGAGTCTCAGCTCCGGCAATGAACTGCCCACTTCTTTGTAAAACGTTGAAAGGGTTAACAAAGTATGCCTCTCCTTCAACCTCTGACACAAAAGGAACTTCAGTATACATTGAGATCAAATCAGGATCTTTCGTTGAAAGGTCATGCTCCCATTCAAATACATTCTTTCCTAAATCCTGATCGAACTGAAGCCTTGGAAAAATAGCTTCTTTAGATTCAATTTCATAAGCGCGCTCTACAGCGGGACCGAAGAAACCTAATTCATCAATAAACACATCTCCAAATGCAACACCACCTCTTGCAATAAATCCTTTACTCATTAATCTAAGAATTGTTAGTGAAACATTGTATGCAGCAATATATGAAAGGTTTACATTGTTTTTTCTTTCATTTTCAATGCCATCTTTATAGTAGAAGAAGAAATACGCACAATCTGAGAATCCGAATACCTTTCTATCATATATAACATGCGGTATTTCCTTCTGGCGCTGTTCATGAATAGTTACCTCCTCATGAAAAAGCCGATGAAGCTCATGCTTCGTCGAGAAGTCGGTGATATTTTTATATCCAATCACATCGACAAAAATGGCAACCATTTTTTTATAAGACATAAATATTCCATATTGCTGGCTAACGCCAAGCTAAGCGGCGCAGCTTTGCTGCGTCCTTGCTTGAGCGCCTTGTTAAGCGTTTAGTCTCCGATAGTAAGTTGAAATGGGGCATCACCTGAAAATTCGACACCAACTACAGCCTCTGGTTCAGACTCCGTGTCAAAGTAAACACTCCACTCGCTATCAGAGTTTATAAACGCATTTGGATTATTAAAAATTTGAGCCTCAAGCTTATATTCTGCTCGAACACTCTTAATATATTGCAGCGCAACTTCAATTTTACCGGCCCAATCTTTACATACAGCCTGAGCAAGCATGATCTGTTTGTCCGATATGCTCTCAGTTTCGATGCTTAGTATTG
Organism: Halomonas sp. HG01; assembly: GCF_000968715.2. Taxonomy (NCBI): domain Bacteria; kingdom Pseudomonadati; phylum Pseudomonadota; class Gammaproteobacteria; order Oceanospirillales; family Halomonadaceae; genus Halomonas; species Halomonas sp. HG01. The sequence goes on from NZ_CP022134.1 coordinate 2,045,733, forward strand.
CACCATCCATTGATTCGGGATTGCTTTCCCAGTAGCCACCTTCATCTTGGAATTTACCGACTTGATCTATTTCCATGATTTCTCTGATTCGTTTTGACGCTTAACGACGAGCGCAGCGGCGTGCTTTAGCACGTCCGACTGACGCGGATTGTTAAGCTCTTCGCACCTAAGTTTTGTCCGAAAAGTCTGCTCGCAGGCAACGGTCTATGCACGCCAGGCATACCATGGCCCTGAAGCTGCTGGCTAATTTGTCGTAGCGGGTGCAGACCCGGCGCAGCTCTTTGATCCACCCGAAACAGCGCTCGATGATGTTTCGATCTCGATAACGGGGCTTGTCGAAGCCTCGCTGGGCGCCAGGACGCGGTTTTCGCTTCATCTTGCGCCGGGCAATGATCGGTTTCATGCGGTGCCGGTCGCAGTAGCGGCGAAGAGGGTCGCTGTCATAGCCCTTGTCGGCCACGATGTAGCGACAGCGCTTACGTGGTCTGCCCCGGCTTCCAGGCAGATGAACGTGTTCCATGGCGGGGATGAAGTGGCCTGTATCCGAGTCCTGCCCAGGCGAGAGCGTGAAGGTCAGCGGCCATCCATGCCGATCACAGACCATGTGAATTTTGGTCGTCAGGCCGCCTCGGCTGCGGCCCAAGGCATGGTCTACGGGCTCTTGGTATCCCCCTTTTTGCCGCCTCCAGAGGCGGCACGGGTGGCACGGATCGACGTCGAATCGATCATCCAGGTGTCCAGATCCATCAGACCATCCTCTCGCAAGCGGAGCTGGAGACACGCCAGGATGGTTTCGAAGGTGCCGTCATCGCGCCACTGGCGGAACCGGTCATAGACGGTCTTCCAAGGGCCGTAGCGTTCTGGCAGATCGCGCCACTTGGCGCCCGAGCAGAGGATCCAGAAGATGCCGTTCAGCACCTGGCGGTCATCGCGGCGGGGGCGCCCCGTTCTCTGCGGCGGCGACACGATGTCCTCGATGATGGCCCAGCCGTTGTCGGAGATCTCGTAGCGTCCTGCCATGGGTCACCTATGCTGCTGTGGCATAGGTGACATTAGCAAATTCGAGTTTTCGGACAAAGCCTAAGCGCTTGTAAGTTGAACAGAAAATTTCACAATGTAGTCAATATACATTTCTACAATAAATGGGCATTTTGCTAGGATTATTAACCTTTCAGTTTCTGATGGCATATTCCCATGCGCTCTAAGGTTTCTGTCCTCTCTTAAGAGAGTCAAATGATGTGGCTTAAATTTAACAGGAATGTCTTTTTTGTTTCGTTCGATGCAGTCAATCATCGAAACAAGTCGTTCCATATCCTTTCGTGTGACGCTTAGCTTGCTCTGCTCTTTTGCTAACGACAAATACTTCTTCAGAGTATTTTCAAAAATCCTACCTAACTCAAACAATCCGACATCCACATCTTTATCATTTAACTTGTCGGTAGCTTTAATGATATTGCTCACAGCCTCGGCATCAGAACAGTTTTCGAGAGGTGACAGATCTAAGTAAGGTATTGTCGGAGCAGCAACCTCCTCATCATCCATTTCGCAAAAATACTTGCCACCTTTTTTGTACTGTTTTATGTCAGTCATTTCGCTAAGGTATGCATAAAAAGTTGGCCTAAGGCAATCGACCTTCTTAGCCACCTCTTCATACAACTTAATTTTCTGTATTTTTTTCCCTTGACGCTCCTTCATAATAGCCATGACTTCCTCTTGCACCTTCTCTCTCAGCAAAGTCCTAGGCTTTTTCGTCGATAATTATGTAAGGCGAATATCATTACAAATCAGTAAATTGCTTTTACCTGATTTATCTACCACTTCGATTTCTTGACAGGACTTGATAGCTTTACGGATAGTTGCTTCAGAAGCGCTGGTTTTATCTTTTATGGCCCGAACAAGATCGGAATTCCTTATCGTCTCGTTAGCTATAAACAATTCTTCGATGGCATCCTTAATATTACTATTTATCGACTCTCCTTTAATTCTAACTCTAGAAGCGGATTTACCACCCCATGAACTCAGAGAGTACTCACCTTCCCCAGTTCTGATAAATTGAGGCTTGTCATATAAGTAGGTGACAATTGATTGCCGAGTTACGCCTGGCCTTTTAGAAGAAACATATCCGAATATATCATCAATTTTTTGTGGTTTGTTCTTCTTATGAAAAAACAACTCCATCAATTCTGTTATTGACTTGGTTGATATATCATCCCAATCCGAAAGCGCCCAAAAACCACTTTTTCCAATAGCAACAAACCTTTTATCTGACGCCATCTGGTTCGTCATCGCCCTATCGTTTGAAAACTTTTCAGCCCCCGATTCTGATAATCGAAAGTTAATTTCTCTGAGGATATCATTGAAGTGCTTTGGTTCACGGCTCCTTTCTAAAACCCTAAATGCTTTCTCTGCAAGGCTTGGTAAGCAAGAAAATCGTACTTCGATGGTATCTTCATCCACGATCTGAAAATCAGGACATACTTGTAGGGTCCCGGATGATCAAATGAGCTATAGGAGTTATCCTCTGCTGGCAGCCAGAGAACTTCTAAAGCAATTCATTCGGGAGCAGGTTCATGGACATCAAGCTGCATAAGCAGGCCACCACGACACCGAAGATCCGTGCTGAAATCCAGGCGGCACCGTCCAGCATCACGGATAGCGAGCTGGCCCGCCAGTATGGTGTCTCCCACGCGACCATCCGCCGCTGGCGGTACCGCAACGATGTCCATGACCGACCGCACACGCGTCACAACCTACTCGCCACCCTCTCGTCTGAGCAGGAGGAGGTGCTGATCGCCGCTCGTGAATTCCTGCGCCTCGGTCTGGATGATCTGCTCGTCGTGGCACGTGAGTTCCTGAACCCTCGACTGTCCCGCTCAGGCCTGCNATTAGCTTGAGTTTCCTCAAGTTATCCCCCACTACCGGGCAGATTCCTATGCATTACTCACCCGTCCGCCGCTCGACGCCTCCTAGCAAGCTAGGATCGTTTCCGCTCGACTTGCATGTGTTAGGCCTGCCGCCAGCGTTCAATCTGAGCCATGATCAAACTCTTCAGTTAAAAGCTTGATAGTTCCTAAGGTGGAACCAAACCTGGTTCAAGATTCAAACGTCTCTTTGACGAGTCGCTTGTCTTGATATCTAGTGACTGGTCACCGACATCCCGACAAGCGCCCACATGAATTATCTGATCGATTGTTAAAGAGCAGCTCGACTCAATAAGGAGAAGAGCATCTTGCGTTCCCGGCCGCTTGACCAGTGCCTCGCAAGGAAGGCGTATTCTACGTGATCGGTGCGTCGTGTCAACCGGTGATCTTCAAGCTCTCGAGAGAGCGAAGCGGGTGACCGACCATCGCGACAACAGCGTGAAGCGACATCCGATCGAGTGGCATGCATTTTACCGATTCCGCTGACCCTGTCAATCGAGCGATTTCGACAATCGCCGAAAAACCTCAAGAAAAACAAGCGCTTTTGCCACTCATTACCGCCTGCAACGTTGCCCGTCGCCGGCAGCGGATGCGTATCCTACGGGCTATCACCGGGGTAGTGCAAGGACTTTCTGATCTGACCTCCCGAACGGATCGTACCTCGCCCCGTGTCGTGGCGAAGCGGCCGCAGCCAAAAACGCCCCGCCCTCTGAAGACGAGGGCGGGGCGTTCGTTGGAACGGTACGGTCGCGCTTATTCCTCGGCGTCGACGTAGCCCTGGATGGTGAAGGTGCCGTCCTCGACCAGCATCTCCTGCACGACGCCCGGCACGTCGCCGTTGGCATCGAACTCGTGGGTACCGGAGGCGCCTTCATAGTTGATCTCGGTGCCGGCAGCGATCAGCTCCTTGGCCTTCTCCCATTCACCGGGCAGGATCACCTCGCCCGGGGCGCTGGCGACGCTGCGCAGCGCCTCGTTCAGACCCTCGCGGTCGGCACTGCCATTTTCCTCGATGGCCAGACCCAGCAGAAAGGCAGCGTCGTAGGCCTGGGCGGCAAACACCGCACTGGGATCGATGCCGGCCGCGTTGGCCTGCTGGTTGAACATGGCCGTGCCCGGCAGCTCCGGGCTGCCCGGACGAGTGGCGATCATGCCGTTGAGCACGTCGGCGCCGATGGCCTCGACCAGGCTGTCGCCGACCATGCCGTCACCGCCCACGTACTGGGTGAACATGCCGCTCTCGTAGGCCTGGCGGACCACGGTCTGGCCGGAGGTATCGGCGTAGGCCAGCACCACCAGTGTCTGGGCACCGGTGGCGGCCAGCGAGCCGAGCTCGGAGCGGTAGTCGGCGCGGTTATCCTCGTGGGCGAGGTTCTCCAGCACCATGCCGCCACCGTTCTCGTAGGCGGCCACGAAGGCATCGGCCAGGCCGCGGCCGTAGTCATTGTTGACGTAGGTGACCGCGACTTCCTGGATGCCCTTGTCGAGCAGCAGCTTGGCCAGCATCTCGCCCTGGAAGGCGTCGGAGGGCACGGTGCGGAAGACCAGGTCGTTGTCATCCAGCTCGGTGACCGCCGGCGCGGTGGACGCCGGGGAAACCATGGTCACGCCGCCCGGGATGGCGGCATTGTTGGCCGCGGCCACGGTGGCGCCGGTGCACAGGGCGCCGACGATGGCGGTGACCTGCTCGGTGTTGACCATGCGGTCGGCCGCGTTGGAGGCCGCCGAGGCGTCGGAGCAGGTGGTATCGCCGGTCGGCATGACGATGTCCTGGCCATCCAGCAGACCACCCTGCTCGTTGATCTGCTGTACCGCCAGATTGGCGCCATCGAAGATCGGCGGCGTCAGGCTCTCGATGCCGCCGGTGAAGCCGCCGAGGAAGCCGATCTTGACCTCGGCCTGGGCCATGCCGGAGAGGGCCAGGGTGGTCGCGGCCACCGCCGATGCTAGAACGCGTTTCTTCATGATTGTTGGTCTCGCTCTGGTTGCTCGAATCATCCGCTGCGCGAATCACACCCCCTCAATCTGGAAGGCCTCCGCCTAAAACACAACCCGTGGCTGCCAACGCTGGAAACCGCCAAGCCGCCTGCAACATCTTGATTGGCAAGCCTCCCTTCCCGCGTTTCAGCGATCGAACGAGCGCTTCAACGCTGGCCGCCTATACTGAGGATCCATTCCTCCATCGCCGAGCCCCACGATGCGACCGCTGACGTTTCTGACCCTGGCCGCGCTGGCCAGCACCGCCCAGGCCGACGGCCGGGAAATCGACTATCGCGTGAACGACGAAGCCTTCACCGGCTACTTCGCCCCGGCCGACGACGAACCCCGCGGCACGGTGTTGATCGTCCATGACTGGGACGGCCTGACCGACTACGAGCGCCGGCGCGCCGAGATGCTTGCCGAACAGGGCTATGACGCCTTCGCCCTCGACCTCTACGGCCAGGGCAACCGCCCGGTGGAAACCGACGCCAAGAAGGCCGAGACGGCGAAGCTCTACCAGGACCGCGAGCGCATGCGCGAGCTGACCCTGGCCGGGCTGGCCGAGGCCCGCGCCCAGGGCGCGGCAACGCCGACCGTGGTGATGGGCTACTGCTTCGGCGGCGCCGTGGCGCTGGAGCTCGCGCGAAGCGGCGCGGCCGAGGACGTGCACGGCTACGCCACCTTCCACGGCGGCCTGGCGACCCCCGAGGGCCAGGGCTATGGGCCGGACACCCCGCCGATCCTGATCGCCCACGGCGGCGCCGACGAGGCCATCCCGCTGGAAGACGTGACATCGCTGGCCCGTCAGCTGGAAGGCGCGGGCGTCGACTACGAGATCGGCATCTACGCGGGCGCGCCCCACGCCTTCACCGTCCTCGATACCGACCGCTATCGGCAGCGCGCCGACGAGCGCTCATGGTCGGCCTTCATGGCACTGCTGGACGAGGTGCTGCCACAGCAGTGAATCACTGCCGCACTTACGTAAGTTTTTAAATACTCCTTTCTGTAGAATCGCGCTCCGGCATGATTTCCCGCTACTAAAAGCCGATAAAACAGAAAGGAGCCATTCCCTTGACCGATTCCACGACGACCACCGGCGGCGGCCTCTGGCGGCGCATCCCGCTGTGGCAGAAGATCCTCGCCGGCCTGGCGCTCGGCGTCCTGACCGGCGCCCTGCTCGGCGACGATGCCAGCCTCTTCAAGCCGCTCGGCGATATCTTCATCAACGCCATCAAGATGCTGATCGTGCCGCTGGTGTTCTCGACCCTGGTGGTCGGCATCACCGCCATGCGCGACCCGCAGAAGATGGGCCGCATCGGCGCGCGCACCATCGCTCTCTACCTGCTGACCACGGCCTTCGCCATCGCCATCGGCCTGTTCGCCTCCTGGCTGTTCCAGCCCGGCACCGGCCTGGAGATGAGCTTCGACGGCGGCGTCGAGGCCAAGGAGGCGCCCAGCCTGCGCGAGATCCTGGTCGGCCTGGTGCCGCAGAACCCGATCGATGCCCTGGCCAGCGGCAACATCCTGCAGATCATCGTCTTCGCCATCGGGCTCGGCATCTCGCTGACCCTGATCGGCGACAAGGGCGAGCCGGTGGTGCGCGTGTTCGAAGGCTTCGCCGAGGCCATGGTCAAGCTGACCAACATCGTCATGGCCTTCGCGCCGATCGGCGTGTTCGGCCTGATCGCCCATGTGGCCGGCAGCTACGGCCTCGAGGTGCTGCTGCCGCTGGCCAAGGTGATCGGCGTGGCCTACCTGGCCAGCGCCCTGCACGTGCTGCTGGTCTACTCCGGCCTGCTGGCGCTGATCGGCAGGCTGAATCCGCTGCGCTACCTGCAGGGCATCCTCGACGCCCTGGTGGTGGCCTACTCCTCGGCCTCGTCGTCCGGCACCCTGCCGGTATCGCTGCGCTGCGCGCGCAACAACCTCGGCGTCTCCGAGGGCGTGTCCGGCTTCGTGCTGCCGGTGGGCGCCACCATCAACATGGACGGCACCGCCATCTATCAGGGCGTGGTCGCGGTGTTCATCGCCCAGCTGATCGGTTTCGACCTGAGCCTGGCCGACTACGGCATGATCATCGTCACCGGCACCCTGGCCTCGATCGGCACCGCCGGCGTGCCCGGCGCCGGTCTGGTGATGCTGTCCATCGTCATGGCCCAGATCGGCCTGCCGCTGGAGGCCATCGCGGTGATCGCCGGCATCGACCGCCTGCTCGACATGGCGCGCACCAGCGTCAACGTGGCCGGCGACCTGATGGTCACCACCCTGGTCGGCAAGAGCGAAGGCGAGCTGGACGAAAGCGTCTACAACGCCCCGCGCAAGAGCTGATACCGCCCCGCTGCCCAGCATGAAACGGGGCGCCGGGGACAGGTCATAGAGGGGGTTTTTGCCATGGATGGCAAAAGTAGCGCCCATGGACGGGTTCACAGCGCCCCTCGTCGACCTGTCGACGGATCAGTCCCGTACCACATAGATGCCGGGCGAGGCTTCCGCCCGGCGCCCCTTCCGATCCTGCTAGGCTGAGCGCATTCCCTCTCTCGCTCTGGAGGTCTGCATGCTCAGCGTCTTTTCCGGCTCCCGCGCCGAGATCGGCGAGGCCAACGGCCGCACCCACGCCGCCCTGATCACCTCGAGCATCGAGGTCTACGATCGGCTGTTCCACGACTTCGTCGGCCTGCGCTGGGCCGAGGCCCGCCGCGTCGCCGAACGCTTCGTGCCGATGATCGAACGCGGCTTCCCCGAGATTCTCGACGAGATGGCCGGCATCGCCCGCGGCGCCGGACTCGATGTCGAGGACATCCTCACCCTCAACTGCCGCAGCGAGATCTCGCTGACCCAGGCCAGCGGCGGCTGCACCGCGCTCTCGATCAACCGCGACGGCACCCAGTGGCTGGCCCAGAACTGGGACTGGCGCAGCGACCAGCTGCACAACGTGGTGGCGATGGAGCTGCGCCCGACGGGCGCCCCGGCGCTGGTCAGCGTCGGCGAGGCGGGCATGGTGGCCAAGATCGGCCTGAACGAGAACGGGGTGGGCGTGTGCCTCAACGCCATTCGCTCGCGGACCCTGGGCGAGGGGCTGCCGATCCACGTGGCGCTGCGCAAGATCCTCGAGGCCGAGTCGTTCGACGCGGCGACCCGGGTGGTCACCCACGACCGGGTCTGCTCGCCGGCCCACTTCCTGATCGCCAGCGGCGACGGCCGCTCCGCCGGCTTCGAGGTGCATCCCGGCCTGCCCGGCGTGCTGGAGCCCCGCGGCGGCGCGGTCACCCATACCAACCACCTCTACGCCGAGACCGCCACCTGCCAGGTGGAGGACTTCCCGCGGCCGGACTCCGACACCCGGCTCACGCGCATCGACGCACTGCTGCGCGAACGGCTGCCGCTGGGCGCGGCGGTCGATGCCGAGGCGCTGTTCGCGATGCTCGCCGACCACGACAACGCCCCGCTCTCGATCTGCCGCCACTTCAACCCCGACCAGCCGGCCGAGGAACGCATGGAGACACTGTTCGCGGTGGTCATGAACCTGCGCCAGCGGCGCCTGGTGCTGCGCCACGGTAAGCCCTGCGAGGGCGAGGACACGCTGACGGTGACGCTCGGCGACGCCTGAGTGCCGGCTCGGCCGCTCGCTCAGCTTCGGCGCCAGGCGCCCAGGCGAGGCATGCCATCCAGCTCGCCCTTGAGATAGCGCTCGGTGGTCTGCAGGAAGCGGCGCAGATGCTCGGCGATGGCCTCATCGCGACGCAGCGCCTCCAGCTCGGCCTCATCCTCTTCTTCGCCCGACGCCACGCACGGCTGCCAGGCCATGCGTACGGAACAGGCGCTGACATCGCAGATCTGCAGGCTGGGGCTGGTACCGCGAGACGCCGCCCGGATGTGATAGGCCATGTCACCCTCCCGATAGGGCCAGTTAATGATAACGATTATCAAGTGCAAATATGGGGAGGGAGGGGCCGATCTGTCAAGCGAGGGCAACGATGGCATGACGCAGGTCAAGGTCACCGCGACGTCACACGGCTGCCAAGCCAGCGTCATCGACCGCCGCCATCCTAGGGGATTCACCCCTGAGGAGAGACGGATCATGCGCATGACGCGACGCGGCGTACTCAAGCTCGGCCTGGCCGGCGGCGCCACGCTGGGCACCGGCCTGGTCGCCCCCGGCATCGTGCTGGCCGAAGCCCGGCGCCCGGTCGTCGACGGCGGCGTGATGAGCGGCGACATGCTCGCCGACCGCGCCATGCTGTGGTCGCGGGTCGACCGCCCGGCCCGGATGCTGCTCGAGATCGCCGACAACCCCGAGTTCCGCGCCGCCCGCCAGCTTCACGGCCCCGAAGCGCTGCCGACCGGCGGCCTCACCGCGAAGCTGGACGCCACCGGGCTCGGCGGCATGGACGAGGTGCACTACCGGGTGCGCTTCGCCGCCCTGGGCGACCACCGTGCGATCAGCGAACCGGTCACCGGCCGGCTGCGCCTGCCGCCGCAGACGCCACGCGACGTGCGCTTCGTGTGGTCCGGCGACACCGTGGGCCAAGGCTGGGGCATCGACGAGTCGCGCGGCGGCATGACCACCTACGCCACCATGCTCGACCAGCGCCCCGACTTCTTCATCCACTCCGGCGACACCGTCTACGCCGACGGCCCGCTGCAGGAGAGCGTCGAACTCGCCGACGGCAGCCTGTGGCGCAACCGGGTGACGCCGGAGAAGCTCAAGGTGGCCGAGACCCTGCAGGAATTCCGCGGCCAGCACGCCTACAACCTGCTGGACGCCAACGTGCGGCGCTTCAACGCCGAGGTGCCGATGCTGGCCCAGTGGGACGATCACGAGACCACCAACAACTGGTATCCCGGCGAGCTGCTGGAAGACGACCGCTACACCGAGAAGAACGCCTCGCTGCTCGCCGCCCGAGGCCGCCAGGCCTTCCTCGAGCACATGCCGCTGCGTCAGCGCCCCGAGGCGCCCGGGCGCATCTACCGCCGCTTCGCCTACGGCCCGGGCCTGGAAGTGTTCATGCTCGACATGCGCACCTTCCGCGGCGCCAACGACCGCAACCGTCAGGAGCGCGGCGCCGACCTGCTCGGTGCGGAACAGCTGCGCTGGCTGCTGAGTTCGCTGCGCGATTCCACCGCCACCTGGAAGATCGTCGCCTCCGACATGCCCATCGGCCTGGTGGTGCGCGACGACGATCGCTTCGAGGCCGTGGCCAACGACGAGCCCGGCCAGCCGCTGGGCCGCGAGCAGGAGATCGCCCGGCTGCTCAAGGCGATCCGCGACGAGGCGATCCACAACGTGGTGTGGCTGACCGCCGATGTGCACTACACGGCGGCGCACCACTACTCGCCGGAGCGCGCGAGCTTTCAGGACTTCGCCCCGTTCTGGGAGTTCGTCAGCGGCCCGCTGCACGCCGGCACCTTCGGCCCCGGCGAGCTCGACGCCACCTTCGGCCCCGAGGTGGTGTTCCAGAAGGCGCCGCCGGAAGGCCAGGCCAACCTGCCGCCCTCCGACGGCTACCAGTTCTTCGGTCAGGTCGACCTGGACGGCGAGAGCGAGACGCTGACCGTGACCCTGAAGGACGCGGCGGGCCAGTCGCTGCATCGCCAGGTGCTGGAGCCCCAACGGGCCTGAGCCCTGCGCCGGCGCCGGTCATGCCGGCGGCGGCGCGCCCGTGACGACGGGCCGGCGCTCAACCCGCCAGCGCTTCCTCCACCAGCCGGCGCGCCTCGTCGCTCATCGGCAGCCCCAGGGCCAGCTCGTGGGCCCGGGGCGACATCTTCTTCCAGGTCTTCTGCACGATACGGATCAGGTGGTCGTGATCGACCTGCTTCGAGAAATCGGCGAAGTAGTTCTCCAGGAACACCAGGCAGGCGCAGTCCTCCACCGCCTGGGTGCCCGCGTCGCGCCCCAGGCTCTGCTTGCGGATCATCGCCGCCACCCGCTCGGCGTCCTCCTCCGCGTAGCCGGCCTCGCGCATCGCCCGGGCGGTCGTCTCGCCGGCGCGCTTGCCCTGGTCGCGGCGCCAGGTCAGATAGCCCACCCGGCCCTCGGGATAGTCGCCCCGCGGCACCTGCCAGCGCTGCAGGTGCTGGTTGTGCACCGCCAGGCGCACCAGCTCGTCCGGCGCCTCGTCGAGCGCGTTCAGCCAGTCGCTCATGCGCCCGGCGTGCCACAGCTCCAGCGGCAGCGTTTCCCCCGCCACCTCCACCCGGCGCGGGTCCTGTGCGTGCAGGGCATCCAGCGCGGCCTGGGTCCGCTCATAGGGGGACGAACAGGGGGACGAATCGCTCATGGTGTCTCCTCGTGGTGATGGCAGGGTGATGAAAGCGTGATGGAACGGCCGCGAAGCGGTCATCTTCCCATGGAAGCATGTCGAGGCAGCGTTGACAGCCCGCACGTCGAACGGCCGTTTGCTCACTCGGGCCAGGCGCGCTACGTTGTTGTACGATCATTCAATAAAAGGATTCCCATGAAGATCGCCATCCGCCTTCCCCTCGCCACCGCCCTGGCCCTCGGCCTCGCCGCCCCGCTCGCGGCCCAGGCCGATGCCCTCCAGCAGCAGCTCGACGACCTGCAGGACTTCCAGATCATCGCCCACCGCGGGGCCAGCGGCCACGCGCCGGAGCACACCTGGCCGGCCTACCAGCAGGCCCGCGAGATGGGCGCCGACTACCTCGAGCTGGACCTGCACATGAGCGCCGACGGCGAGCTGATGGTGATCCACGACGACACCCTGGACCGCACCACCGACGGCAGCGGCCCGGTGAAGGACCACAGCCTGGCCGAGCTCAAGGCGCTGGACGCCGGCAGCTGGTTCAACGCCGCCCACCCCGAGCGGGCCGACGACGCCTATGCCGGCGCCGAGCTGCTGACCCTCGACGAGGTGATCGACCGCTACGGCAGCGACGTGCGCTACTACATCGAGACCAAGTCGCCGGAGCGCTACCCGGAGCTGCAACGTGCGCTGGTCGAGACCCTCGAGGCCGAGGGGCTGGTGGCCTCCGGCTCGGTGGTGATTCAGTCGTTCAGCCAGGACAGCCTCGAGCAGGTCCACGCGCTCAACGCCGACATCCCGCTGGTGCAGCTGGTGTGGTACTCCCCCGCCGAGGACGGCAGCGGCCTGACCGAATGGACCGGGGTGACCCCGCCGCCCGCCGAGATCAGCGACGCCGACTTCCAGGCCATCGCCGACTACGCCGTGGGCATCGGCCCCAACGTCGTCTACGACGGCGAGGACGTGATCGACGCCGGCTTTGTGGAACAGGCCCACGCCAACGGCCTGCTGGTGCACCCCTACACCATCAACGACCCCGAGCAGATGCAGCGCCTGCTCGACTGGGGCGTGGACGGGATGTTCACCAACTTCCCGGATCGGTTAAGTGGGTTGGTGGAGTAAGGCTGGCAGGAAAGGAAAAGCCGGAGAAGGCTAGAAGTGTTAGTCCTCTCCGGTATAACAGGTATTAGGTGGCCAGCTCGCTTGTTCACTGGAACGTGCCGTCACGTTAATTCGGGTTATACCGCCAACATCCGCCTCTCAAGCCATTGAAAAAAAATAAAATTAATCACCATTAGGCGTCATAACACCTGCCACCGTGCCGACTTCATAACAGGGATACCGTTCCCTGTCGGGATACCGGCGCGCCCATAAGGAAACGACGCAATTAGCTAAGCAGGCTTAAGCAAAATCCGCCACCGTCACCCGCCTCTTGATGCCAACGTTTCAGGTTGCTTTGCACGGCTCGAAGTTGAACGCGCTGGTTGGATCACCCGGGCCTGAGCCGGCATGATGCCCTCTTCCGCTTTGCCCCCTCTTAGCCCCATCCCCACGAGGAGTCTCCATGTCGACCGTCTTCGCTCGCCTCAAGGAAGTCGCTTCGCCCCGCATCGGCCTGGGCGCCATGAACCTCTCCCACGGTTACGGCAGCCCGATGCCGGAGCCCGAGGCGGTGCGCGCCCTGCAGGCGGCCGTCGACATGGGCTATCGCCACGTCGATACCGCGACCCTCTACGGGGCCACGGCCAACGAGTCGCTGGTGGGCAAGGCGCTGGCGAGCCGGCGAGACGAGATCCTGCTGGCCAGCAAGTGCGGCATGGCCATCGATCCCGAGCAGGGCAAGAAAGTGATCGACGGCCGCCCGGCGACGCTGCGCCGGCAGTGCGAGGCGAGCCTGGCGCGGCTGGGCACCGACCATCTGGACCTGTACTACCTGCATCGCTGGGACAAATCGGTGCCGATCGAGGAGAGCGTGGGCGAGCTGGGGCGTCTGGTGGAGGAAGGCAAGATCGGCGGCGTCGGCCTGTCCGAGGTATCCGCCGCCACCCTGCGCCGTGCCCGGGCCGAGCATCCCATCGCCGCGGTGCAGTCGGAGTACTCGCTGTGGACGCGCAACCCGGAGATCGGGCTGATCGCCGCGTGCCGAGAGTCGAACACCGCGCTGGTGGCGTTCAGCCCGCTGGGCCGGGGCTTCCTGTCGGGGACGGTGGAAGATCCTGCCCGCCTGGAGGAGAGCGACATGCGCCGCAGCATGCCGCGCTTCAGCGCCGAGCATTTCCCGCACAACCTGCGCCTGCTGGACGACCTCAAGGCCGTGGCACGAGAGCAGGACACGACACCCGGCCAGCTGGCCCTGGCCTGGCTGCTGGCCAAGGGCGACGACATCATTCCGATTCCCGGCTCGCGCTCCATCGCGCATATGCGCGAGAACCTGGCGGCGGAATCGCTGCACCTGGACGCCGCGACCATCGCTCGGCTGGACGCCATGCTGACGCCCGACCAGGTGAGGGGCGGCCGCTACGGCGCGGCCGCGCAGGCGGATGTCGACACCGAGGAATTCGGCGCCTGACTCCGCCTTCCTTGCCCCCAGGCCGGGGCAGAGACGCCGGGAACAAAAACACGGGGCACGCCATCGGCGTGCCCCGCGTCATTCAGCAGCGACCACGCCATCAGAAGGTGTAGACCACCCCGGCGGTCACCATGTCGATATCGCCGATCTCGTCGGTGTCGAGGCGTTCGACCTCGAGGCGGCCGGTGAGGTCGAGCAGCTCGACGCGTGCGCCCAGGCCGTAGACCGGGGCGGTGCCGGAGTCGTCGCGGGTCAGGCCGCGACCGCGACGCTCGGCGTCCCAGTCGGCCATGCCGGCCTTGGCGTAGACGCCCAGCGGGCCGAAGCTCAGCCCGGCCACGCCCATCGCCTCGAAGGCCTCCACCTCCAGCGTGCCGGAGCGGCCGTCGACATCGCCGTGCAGGCTGTCGCCGTTGACATAGCCGAGCTCGGCGCCCAGATCGAGGAATGGCAGCCAGCCGAAATTGTAGCCGGCGGTCAGCTTGTACATGCCGGCTTCGTCGTCGAAGTCGTTATCACCGTGCATCTGGCCCAGGCCGCCGCCCAGGTAGAGGCCGGTGGCGCCGGTGGCGAAGGCGGGTGCGGCGGTCACGGCCAGGCCGGTGGCCAGGGTGGCGGCAAGCAGGGAGCGCAGGGGCGTCTTGCGGGTCATGACGATTCCTTCCGAGCACAGGGTGTGAGCGCGCAGTGTAGCGCGCCGGCCGCCGGCGGGTCAGGTCGCTGGTGGTGCGGTGCCCGCCGCCCGTGGCCGGCCCGGCGCCTCGTCGCGGTGCTAGGATCAGGGGCCCGGCGCCGCACATGCGTCGATGCCGCGCCAGTCGCGGGAGACGGCGCTGGCGAGCGCCCGTATTGTTATGTTATAACGCATGCCACTTTCGCGGAGATGTATCACCATGGCGCATCGATCCCATCGCCATCGCCCCGAAGGGCCCTGCCATTTCTCGCTGATGTCGCTGTCCGCCCCGCGCCGGCTGCTGTTGGTCGCCGCCCCGCTGGCGATCCTGTGGCTGGCGGTGGTCTGGGCCACGGGAGGCTTCGCCTGATGGCACGCCTGCAACTGCACGACCTTCAGCTCGCCCGCGGCGGCCAGACGGTGCTCGAGCACCTCGACGGCCGCTTCCAGGACGGCGCGGTGACCGCGCTGATCGGCGCCAACGGCGCCGGCAAGAGCACCCTGATCGCCGCCATCATGGGCATGCTGACGCCGGTATCCGGCAGCGTCGAAAGCCAGGTGCCCAAGGAGCGCCGCGCCTGGCTGCCCCAGCAGCTGGCCCTCGACCTGTCCTTCCCGATGAGCGTGGAAGAGCTGATCATGAGCGGCACCTGGCCCAGCCACGGCGCCTTCAAGGGCTACTGCGGCCCGCACTATCGCCGCGGCCGCGAGATCATGGCGCGCCTGGGCATCTCGCACCTGGCACACCGCCAGCTCGGCGAGCTCTCCGGCGGCCAGCGCCAGCGCGCGCTGATCGGCCGCACCCTGATGCAGGAGGCCGAGCTGCTGCTGCTCGACGAGCCCTTCGCCAACGTCGACGCCGAGACCGTCGAGGTGCTGATGGACGTGCTGCGCGACATGGCCGCCAAGGGCGCCACCCTGATCGTGGTGCTGCACGACATGGAACAGCTCTCGCGCCTGGCCGACGACGTGCTGATGCTCTCCGGCGGCCATGGCCGCTGGGTCAGCCCCGAGGCGCTGCTCGAGTATAACGCCGGCCAGCCCGCCCGCGCCCCGCGCCTGCCCTTCGATTTTCCCGAGGTTTCCCATGCTGGCCCTGCTTGATGCCTGGCTCGCCGCCCCCTTCGATTACGGCTTCATGAAGCGCGCCCTGGTGGCGGGCATGGCGCTGTCGCTGGCCGCCCCGCCGCTGGGCGTGTTCCTGATGCTGCGCGGCATGAGCCTGATCGGTGACGCCATGTCCCACGCCATCCTCCCCGGCGTGGCGCTGGGTTTCCTGTTCGCCGGCTTCTCGCTGCCGATGATGAGCCTCGGCGGCATCCTCTCGGGGCTGCTGGTGGCGGTGCTGGCCGGCAGCGTGTCGCAGATGACCGGCCACCGCGAGGACTCAGCGATGGCCAGCTTCTTCCTGATCTCGCTGGCCGCGGGGGTGATGATGGTGTCGCTGGGCGGCAGCAGCGTCGACCTGACCCACGTGCTGTTCGGCTCGATCCTGGCCGTGGACTCCACCGCGCTGCTGCTGATCGCCGGCATCGCCAGCCTGATCGTGGTGTCGCTGGCGGTGATCTTCCGCGCCCTGGTGGTGGAATGCCTGGACCCGCTGTTCCTGCGCGGCCAGGGCGTGCGCGGCGGCCTGGTGCACGGCGTCTTCCTGGGACTGGTGGTGCTCAACCTCACCGCCGGCTTCCAGACGCTGGGCACCCTGATGGCGGTGGGCCTGATGATGCTGCCGGCCACCACCGCGCGCTTCTGGAGCAATCGCCTGGAGGGCCTGATCGTCATCGCCATCGGCGTGGCCATGGTGGCCAGCGCCGGCGGCCTGCTGCTGTCGTATCACCTGAGCCTGCCTTCCGGCCCGGCGATCATCCTGATGGCCGGCGTGGCCTACGTGTTCTCGGCGCTGTTCGGGCGCCAGCACAGCCTCACCGCCCGCTATCGGCGCCGCGCCGCGCCGCTGAACGCGCCGACCGCCGACCACTGACGCCTCACCCGTCATTCCTTTCCTGTCTCGGAGCCCACTGATGACCTTCGCCAAGCCCTCTGCCCTCGCCGCCGGCGCCGCCGCCCTGCTGACCCTGCCCGCCGCCCAGGCCAAGGAGCCCGTGCAGGTGCTCGCCAGCTTCAGCGTGCTCGCCGACATGGTCGAGCAGATCGGCGGCGACCACGTCGAGGTCACCTCGCTGGTCGGCGCCGACAGCGACGCCCACGTCTTCACACCGCGCCCCACCGACGCCCGTGCCCTGGCCGAGGCCGACCTGGTGGTGCTCAACGGCCTGCAGTTCGAGGGCTGGATGTCGCGGCTGGTCGAGGCCAGCGACTACGCGGGGCCGACCGTGGTGGCCACCGACGGCATCGAGCAGGCGCTCGGCGAGGCCGCCCACGCGGACGAGGTGGAGCACGGCCATGACGACGGTCACAAAGAACATGGCCACGACGAGCATGACCACGAAGAGCCCGGCCACGACGATCACGGCCACGACGAGCATGACCACGAAGAGCCCGGCCACGACGATCACGGCCACGACGAGCATTACCACGAAGAGCCCGGCCACGACGATCACGGCCACGCCGGCCATGCCCACGCTCACGAGGGCATGAACCCGCACACCTGGCTGGATCTGGGCCTCGGCGAGCTCTACGTGAACAACATCCGCGACGGCCTGATCGCCGTCGATCCGGCCCACGAGGCCGACTACCGCGATCGCGCGACGGACTATCAGCAGCGCATCGATGCCCTGGACGCCGAGGTCCACGCCCTGATGGACGAGCTGCCCGAGCACACCGCGGTGATCACCGGCCACCAGTCCTTCAACCACTTCTCGCGCGCCTACGGCGTCGACTTCCTGTCGCCGGCCGGACTCTCCACCGAGGCCGAACCCAGCGCCGCGCGCATGGCCGAGCTGATCGAGGTGATCAACGACCAGGGCGTTCAGGCGCTGTTCCAGGAGAACATGACCAGCCCGGCGATCATCGAGCAGCTGGCCGAGGAAACCGGCCTGCCGATCGCCGGCACCCTCTACTCCGGCGCCCTGGCGGCCGAAGGCGAGGCCAGCACCTGGCTGGGCATGATGCGCCATAACGCCTGGCTGCTGCACGACGCCCTGGCCACCGAGGACGCGGCCCACGAGCACGCCGACCACGACCACTGAGCCGCCTCCCAGGCTCGCTCCACGCGGCGCCGCCCTCGGGTGGCGCCGTCGTCGTTTCAGGGGCGGGCGTGCGAAGATAGCCCCGTCGGCCACGCCAGGGAGCGCCCCATGAACCTGCTGGATGCCATGACCGCCTTCGTGCGGATCGCCGAGCTCGGCAGCTACACCCGCGCCGCCGAGGCGCTGGACCTGTCGCGCACCCGCGTCTCGCGGCAGGTGATGGAACTCGAGGATCACCTCGGCGTGCGCCTGCTCCAACGCACCACCCGCCGGCTGCACCTGACCGAGGCCGGCGAGCGCTACCTGCTGCGCGCCCAGGGCATCCTGCAGTCGCTGGAGGAGGCCGAGGCGGAGGTCGGCAGCGGCGCCAGCGAGATGCGCGGCCGGCTGCGCCTCAACGGGCCGATGAGCTTCGGCACCCGCCACCTGGCGCCGCTGGTGGCCCGCTTCATGGTCGAGCATCCCGCCCTGGAGGTGCGCCTCGACCTCAACGACCGCCGGGTCGACCTGCTCGAGGAGGGCTACGATCTGGCGATCCGCATCGGCCACCTGCCCGACTCCACTCACGTCGCCCGCCGCCTCACCCGCTGCAAGCTGGTGCTGTGCGCCTCGCCGGGCTACCTGGCCGAACACGGCACCCCGCGCCGTCTGGCGGACCTGGAGCGGCACCGCTGCCTGCGCTACCGCCCCGGCGGCCGGGGCGGGGAATGGCAGTTCGTCGACAGCCGCTTCCGGGTCAACGGGCCGCTGGAGAGCAACAACGGCGACGTGCTGACTCACGCCGCCGAGGCCGGGCTCGGCATCGCGCAGCAGCCGAGCTTCCTGGTCACCGACAGCATCCGCGAGGGCCGCCTGGTGCCGCTCGAGCTCGAGGAGGCCGCGCCGGTCCTGGACGTGAACGGCCTCTACCCGGCCCGCCGCCACCTGCCGGCCAAGGTCGACCGCTTCCTGGCCCTGCTCGCCGATGCCTGGGGCGATCCCCCCTGCTGGGAACACGAGCTGGGTCTCTGATCGCCGGATTTCCCTCCGACATTGTTGCCAAATAGGCAATAGTAATGTGTCTTAGCAGCGGATTATCGCGCCATCGCCCGCGTTTAGAGTGTCCGTCCATCACGACAACATCCCGCTGACGGAGAGACACCATGACGACCCACACCGCCGCCCAGCCGAACGCCCTCGACCGCCTCCAGCCGGCGGCCATCACCCTGCTGCGCCTGTCGCTGGGCGTCATGGCGCTGGCCCACGGCCTGCTCAAGGTGCTGGTGTTCACGGTGCCCGGCACCGTCGGCTACTTCGAGTCGCTGGGCCTGCCGGGCGAGTTCGCCTACCTGACGATCCTGGCCGAGATCGGCGGCGGCGCCGCCCTGCTGCTGGGCGTCTACACTCGCTGGGTCGCCCTGGCCATGATCCCGACCCTGCTCGGCGCCACCTGGGTACATTCCGGCAACGGCTGGATGTTCTCCAACGAGGGCGGCGGCTGGGAGTTCCCGCTGTTCTGGGCCATCGCCCTGCTGGCACAGACCGGCCTCGGCGGAGGGCGCTTGGTGCTCAGCCGCCGCTTCGCCTGAGCCGCGTTTCGACAGCACCGAGACGCCGCCCGCCGGGCGGCGTCGAGCCCTTCTCCCGCTCCCGATCAGGAGGCCGTGCTCATGTTACCCAGCCTGTTCATCTCCCACGGATCGCCGATGCTGGCGCTGACGCGCACACCGGCCCACGAGTTCCTGCGCGAGCTGGGCAGCCACCTGAAACCCGCCGCCGTGGTGATCGTGTCGGCCCACTGGGCCAGCCGACGCCTGATGGTCAGCGTCAGCGAGCGGCCCGAGACCATCCACGACTTCGGCGGCTTTCCGCGCGCGCTGTTCGAGTGCCAGTACCCGGCCCCGGGCGAGCCCGAGCTGGCCAGGCGCCTGGCCCGCGAGCTCAACGCCGTGCCGGTGGAGCGCGGCCTGGATCACGGCGCCTGGGTGCCACTGTCGCTGATGTTTCCCGCGGCCGACGTGCCGGTGGTCTCGCTGTCGCTGCCCACCATCTGGTCCAACGCCGAGCTGGTGGCGCTCGGGGATCGGCTCAAGGCGCTCTTGAGAAAACCGGAGGGTGAGGAGAACATGCTGGTGATCGGCTCCGGCAGCCTGACCCACGACCTGCGCTCGACCCAGGCGCTGGACGCGCCGATGCCGGGCTGGGTCGGCGGGTTCGCCGACTGGACCCACGAGCGCCTCACCGCCGGCGACCGCGAGGCCCTGCTCGACTGGCAGGCCGCGCCCCAAGCGCGGGCCAACCATCCCTCGCCCGAGCACTTCCAGCCGCTGCTGGTGGCCATGGGCGCCGGTGGGCCCGCCGAGCGGCTGCACCACAGCATCGAGCACGGGGTACTGGCGATGGACCTCTACGCCTTCGCCTGAAGCGATCGGTCCCCTGAACGCAGCGAGGCCGCCCCGAAGGGCGGCCTCTTGCGTCGTGCGATGGCGCATCGCGCATCAGGCGTCCGGAATCTCCAGTGCCTGCTGCACCGCCGGCCAGGCAGGCTCGCCGTCGCGGGTGGTCACGCCGCCGAGGAAGACCTTGACCCGGGCCGGATGCTCGCGCAGCCATTCCAGGGCCACGGCGTCCGGCTCACGCTCCTGATAGCTGAAGCCGAGGATCATCTCGCTCTGGTCGTCGGCGCTGAAGCTCAGCTGGTCGAGGAGCCTGGAAGCGTTGGGATTGGACTCGGCGAACGCCGGCGTCACCAGGGTCTTCACGTCGCTGGCGCCTTCGTCCGGGCCCCACATGTTCTCGGGATCGTCGAGGTACTGAACGTCGTATTCGATGTTCATCCAGTGCGGCGTCCAGGCGGCGAAGAGGATCCATTCCTCGCGATCGATGGCGCTCTTCACCGCGCTCAGCATGCCCGGCGTGGAGGTCTCGGAGAGACGCCAGTCGCCCAGGCCGTAGGTGTCGTTGTCCACCGCCCCGTTGAGGATCTCGCTCATGCCGGAACCGGCCTCGATGGAGTAGATCGCGCTGTCGAGCTGGTCGGCATACTCCGGATCGTCGAGCTGTTCGGCCGAGGTCAGGCCGGCCTCGTAGACGTAGGTCGGCACCGCGAAACCGAGACGTGCACCGTCCACGTTGTTGCCCAGGTCGACGATCGACTCACGCTCGAGGGCGGCCTCGTACATGCTCTGCTGGCCCGGCAGCCAGGCGGCGAGGAAGGCGTCCAGTTCGTTCTGGGCCAGCGCCTCGTAGGTGATGGTGGAGCCGAGCTCGGCCGACTGGGGCGCGTAGCCCAAAGTCTCGAGCAGGGTGGACGCCAGCGCGGTCTTGACGGTCACGCCGGGCCAGGCGGGGACGGAGAAGCGAACCTGTTCCGGTTCGGCGGCCTGGGAAACGCCGCTCACGGCCAGCAGGGAGCCGGCGAGCACGAGAGAGAGGGGACGACGGGACAGGGACATAGGGACTCCTTGGCGGGATGCGCCATGGTGAAACACGTCGCAGACCCTAATGCCCCTGGGCTATATCGACAAGCCAGGCCGTCAACGCTCGCCGACGACCCGGGCCCGATTCAGTCGCCCTTGCCAATCATCTTCGCGGCCTCGACCACCTCGATCCAGTAGCCGTCCACGTCCTTGACGAAGACCACGTCCTTCATCTTGCCCTGGTCGGGGCGCTTGATGAATTCGACCTCGTTGGCGTCGAACCAGGCCACCGCGGCGTCCAGGTCCGGCACCGTGAAGCAGATGTGGCCGAAGCCCTGGGGCTCGGCGTTGCCGTCGTGATAGGCGAAGTCGGGCTGGTGCTCGGTGCCCCAGTTGTGGGTCAGCTCCAGCAGGCCCTTCTGGGAGAAGGTCCAGACGGTGCGCTCGTCGGTGTCTTCCGGCACCTGATCGCCGTCCTCGAGCTTGGCGAGGAAGTAGAGCGAGAACTGCATCTCCTCGAAGTCGAGGCGGCGCAGCACGCACATGCCGAAGACCCGGGAGTAGAAGGCCAGCGCAGCCTCCGGGTCCTTGACCCGCAGCATGGTGTGGTTGAGGCGGAAGCCATCGGTGTCACCGGTGGCGGTCTTCACGCCGGGATGTTGCTCGCCGTTGAAGCTCATGGGATCTCCTGGTCAGGGCTCGAACGTCGTCGAATCGATGCGATGCCTCAGGTATGGAGGCAAGATGGCGACTTTTCCACCCCGAACGTCATGCTACCGCGAAGATTTTCCGATACGGAGATTGTACAAATACTGATTTCCACGCCAAACACTCCGGCCACGCCTGCTGCGCCTGTTCTCGTATCCTGACATGCAGGATCGCCACTGGCGAGGGGCGTCTCCCGATTCTACATTGTCTGTACAACCCACCACGCGTCAGGAGTCCGAGATGGCCAACATCGACCAGAGCCTGGGAGACCACATCACCCTCAAGGAGCTCGCCCATGCCCTCGGCCACGGCTTCTCGCCGATCGTCGAGGTGGAGTCCATGGACGGCATCTACACGGTGCGCTTCCACCACGCCAACGGCATCTCCACCCTCTCCGACAAGCAGGGCAAGACCCTCACCTTCCTCGGCACCGGCGAGATCCGCGACCTGCTGGGCGATCTGGGCCTGAGCCACGGCGTGCTGACCTGGGCCGACCAGTGCGGCGACGAGATGATCGGCGTGCCCGGCCATGCCATGACCCCGGACGAGATGCTGACCCACGGCACCAGAATCGCCTTCCGCTGATGTTCACAGCCGCGGGCTGGACGGCTAGGCTGGGAACAACGAGAGGGAATACGAACGCCCCGAGAGATGCCCATGTCAGCGACGCCAGCCTCATCCACCCCGGCGCCCTGCGTCGAGATACGCCTCGAGCGACTGATGCCGCTGGTGATGCTGGCGCTGCTGACACTCGCCGGCTGCGCCGGCCCCCAGCTCGCCACCCGCGACGCCGAGGGGCTGTCGATGGATCGGGCGATGATCCTGTCCGAAGCCCGCCAGTCGCTGGGAACGCCCTATCGCTTCGGCGGCACCGATGCCAGCGGGCTGGACTGTTCGGGGCTGGTGCAGCGGGTCTATTCGCGGGCGGGTATCCCCGTGCCACGCACCTCGCGCCGCCAGTTCGAGCAGCTGCCACCGATCGACGAGGCGCGCCCCGGCGACCTGCTGTTCTTCGATACCGCCGGCGGCGGGGATGCCAGCCACGTCGGCATCTACCTGGGTGACGACGAGATGATTCACGCCCCCGGCCGCGGTCGACGGGTCAGCGTGACCTCGCTGGCGCTGGACTACTGGCAGGAACGCTTCCTGGGCGCCGCCGCTCCGGCGCCCTGAGGGCTCGCCCTCTCCGATTTCCCGGCATCGCGCCGCGATGCCACCCGACGCATCGAACTTCGAACACGATTCAGGAGGCCAGCATGGCACTGCGACTCGGCGACATCGCCCCGGACTTCACCCAGGAAAGCACCGAAGGCCCGATCCACTTCCACGAATGGGCCGGCGACAGCTGGGTGATCCTGTTCTCCCATCCCAAGGACTTCACCCCGGTGTGCACCACCGAGCTCGGCGAGGTCTCGCGGCTCAAGCCGGAGTTCGAGAAGCGCAACACCAAGGCCATCGGCCTGTCGGTGGACCCGCTGGAGGATCACAAGGCCTGGGTCGGCGACATCCAGGAAACCCAGGGCTGCGCCCTGAACTTCCCGCTGCTGGCCGACGCCGACCGCAAGGTCAGCGATCTCTACGACATGATCCATCCCAACGCCAACGACACCCTGACGGTGCGCAGCGTCTTCATCATCGACCCGAACAAGAAGATCCGCCTGATGCTGACCTATCCGGCCAGCACCGGTCGCCACTTCGACGAGATCCTGCGCGTGCTCGACAGCCTCCAGCTGACCGACTCGCACAAGCTGGCCACCCCGGTGAACTGGCAGCCGGGCGGCGACTGCATCATCGTGCCGGCGCTCAGCAACGAGGAAGCCGCCAAGCTGTTCCCCGAGGGCTGGGACGAGCAGAAACCCTACCTGCGTCTGGTCAAGCAGCCCGGCAAGTAAGCCAGCGCTCGCCTCGCTTCCTCGACGCCGGCCCCAGGGCCGGCGTTTTCGTATGCGTCTGGCGATATTAAGGGCCGGTTAAGTATTAAATCCCAGACTGTCGGGGAATCGTCACGGAGACACCCCGATGTCCTTGACCGTCATACGCCCTACCCCCGAGTCGCCGATCGAGTGGCGTGAAGCCTGCCACTGGTCGGAGCGCCACCGACTGGAGCAGCTGGTCAGCCACTGCTTCGCCACCCAGCACGATGCCCGCATCACCCAGTACCTGCCGCGCCTGTTCGGCCTGTGGCAGCAGGAGCGGCCCGTGGCCGCGGTGGGCGTGCGGCGCGCCGACGAGGGCCGGCTGTTCCAGGAGGGCTATCTCGACGCCTCCGCCGAGGCCAGCCTGACCCAGGCCCTGGGCACACCGATCGCCCGCGGCGGCATCGCCGAGATCGGCAACCTGGTGAGCACCCGGCGCGGGCTGCAGCGGGTGCTGTTTCCCTACCTGATCGACCAGCTGGCCGAGGAAGGCCTGCACTGGGTGCTGTTCACGGCCATCCCGGCGGTGATCAACGGCATCCGCCGGCTGGGCATCGAGCTGATGCCGCTGCGCTTGGCCGATCCGGCCTGGCTGGGCCAGGAGCGCGAGGCCTGGGGCCACTACTACGATCAGCACCCCTGGGTGATGGCCGGCGACCTGCGCCTGGCCCGCGAGCGGCTGCGCGCCGCCGGCCTGCTCTCGACGCGACGGGAGGGCGACCATGTCCGACCGGCGTGAACGCTTCCTCGACCGCCTGGCCGCCCACGCCGAGCGCGCCCCCGAGGCCACGGCGCTGTGGGACGGCACGCAGCGGCTGAGCTACGGCGAGCTGGCCGCCGCCATCGACGCGCGGCGCGCTCGGTTGGCGGCGGTCGGCGCGACCCGCGTGGGCCTGGCGCTGGACAACGGCGTCGAATGGGCACTGTGGGACCTGGCGCTGCTGACCGATTCCCGCGTCGCGGTGCCGGTGCCGGCCTTCTTCGGCGACGCCCAGCGTAGCCACCTGGTCGAGCGGGCCGGCCTCGATGCCTGGATCGGCCCCGGCGGCGAGGCGCTGGGCTTCGGTACGCCCGACCCGGGCGGCGTCGCCACACGCCCGGTTCCGGCCCCGCCGGCCCTGCATCCCGGCACCACCCGCATCACCTTCACCTCCGGCACCAGCGACGCGCCCAAGGGCGTGTGCCTGGACACCGAGGCGGTGCTGGCGGTGGCAACGAGCCTTGCCGAGGCGGTCGCCCCGGTGGAGATCGAGCGTCATCTGGCGATGCTGCCGCTGGCCACCCTGCTCGAGAACCTCGGCGGGCTCTATCTGCCGCTGTGGCTCGGCGCCGGGGTGGCGCTGCCCGGCGCCGCCGAGCTCGGCTGGCAGGGTGCCAGCGGCTTCGACGCCGGGGCCGCGCTGGCCGCCATCGAGCGCTACCGGCCGCACAGCCTGATCCTGGTGCCCCAGCAGCTCCAGGCGCTGGTGGACGCCGCCCCCCGCGCGCCCGAAGGGCTGCGCCTGGTGGCGGTGGGCGGCGCCCGGGTCGCCGCGCCGCTGCTCGAGCGCGCCCTGGCCGCCGGCTGGCCGGTGGCCGAGGGCTACGGCCTCTCGGAGTGCGCCTCGGTGGTGTGCCTCTACCGGCCCGGCGAGGCGCCCTGCGGCGTCGGCCGCCCGCTGCCCCACGCCCAGGTGCGGCTGCGCGCCGACGGCGAGGTCGAGGTGAGCGGCGCCACCATGCTCGGCTATCTGGGCGAGCCGCCGGTCGCCGGCTGGCACGCCACCGGCGATCTGGGCCGCTGGGAGGGCAACGCCCTGGTGCTGGAGGGCCGCCGCCGCGAGGTCTTCATCACCGCCTATGGGCGCAACGTCGATCCCCAGTGGGTCGAGGGCGTGCTCGCCACCCGGCCGGGCATCGCCCAGGCCCTGGTCCACGGCGAGGCCCTGGCCCACAACCGGGCGCTGATCGTGCCGGCCGCCGCGAACCTGCCCGACGCCGCCATCGAGGCCGAGATCGCCGCCGCCAACACCACCCTGCCCGACTACGCGCGGGTGAGCGAATGGCGCCGCTGCGCGCCCTTTACCCCCCACAACGACCAGCTGACGGCCAACGGCCGCCTGCGCCGCGAGGCCATCCTGGCCGCCTACCGGGACTGGCTGACCCGCCCCGGCGCGGACGACACCACGACCGACGCATCGCGCCCGACCTATCGAGTTCGCCCCATCACGACCACCGAGGAGTGACCCCATGAGTGCCTATCAACGCCTGCAGGACGCCACCCGCGCCGAGCGCGAATGGCTGCTCGACACGCCCATGATGACCCGCGCCATGCAGGGCGAGGTCGGGCGCGACGAGTACCTGGCCTTCCTCGGCCAGGCCTACCACCACGTGCGCTTCACGGTGCCGCTGATGATGGCCTGCGGCGCCCGCCTGCCCGACCGGCTGGGCTGGCTGCGCGGCGCCCTGGTGGAGTACGTCGAGGAGGAATACGGCCACGAGCAGTGGATCCTCGACGACATCCGCGCCGCCGGCGGCGACCCCGAGGCGGCGGCCGCCGCCTCGCCCGACCCGGCCACGACGCTGATGGTGGCCTACGTGCGCGACCGGATCGAGCACGGCAATCCGGTGGTCTTCTTCGGCATGGTCCAGGTGCTCGAGGGCACCAGCACCGCGGTGGCCACCCGCGCCGCCGAACAGCTCCAGGCGAGCCTCGGTCTGCCCGACAACGCCGTGCGCTACCTGAGCTCCCACGGCAGCCTCGATATCGGCCACCTGGCCTTCTTCGAGACGCTGATCGACCGCCTGGAGGAGGACGACCTGAACGCGGTGATCGAGGGCGCGCGCATGGTCTATCGCCTCTACGGCGCCATGTTCCGGGGCGTCACCGCCCGTTGCACGGGGGGCGAAGCCGCCCGGGAGCTGACCGATGCGCTGGTCTGAACCGCACTATCTCACCCAGGGCTGGCCAGGCCAGCGGGTGCTGATCACCGGCGCCAGCGGCGGCATCGGCCAGGCGCTGGTCGACGAACTCGCCGCCGCCGGCGCCCAGCTGCTGGTCACCGGCCGCGACGCCGAGGCCCTGGAGCGGCTGTGCCGACGGCATCCCGGCCAGATCACGACCCAGGCCGCCGACCTCACCCGCACCGAGGATCGCGCCCGGCTGGTGGCGGCCGCCGAACGGCTGGAGTGCACCATGCTGATCAACGCCGCCGGCGCCAACCGCGCCGAGCTGTTCAAGGACGCCGACGACGAGGCCATCGAGCGCCTGGTGACGGTCAACCTGACCGCCACCCTGCAGCTGACCCGCGCCCTGCTGCCCCGGCTATGCCGCGCCGAGCAGGGCCTGGTGGTCAACGTCGGCTCGGCCTTCGGCCATATCGGCTACCCCGGCCAGGCCGCCTACTGCGCCACCAAGTTCGCGCTCTACGGCTTCACCCAGACGCTGCGCCGCGAACTGTCGGACTCGCCGATCGCGGTGCACTACATCGCCCCGCGGGCCACCCGCACCGCCATGAACGCCCCGGCCATGGAGGAGATGAACCGGGCGCTGGGCAACGCCATGGACGATCCGGAGACGGTGGCCGTCCAGATCCGCCGCGCCATCGAACGCGGTCGCAAGGAGACCCGGCTGGGCCGCGCCGAGCCGATCTTCGCCCGGCTCAACGCCCTGTGGCCGGGGCTGATCGATCGCGCCCTGCGCCGCCAGCTGCCCACCATCCGCCGCTTCATCACCCCGCCATCCTGAGCCGCCAGGGTCGACAGGCGCGGCCTTCGAGGCGAGTATCGGCATGACCGGAGCACCGACAAGGAAGGCCCATGCGCATACTGCTGGTGGAAGACGATCCCAGCCTGGCGTCGGGCATTCGCCTGGCGCTGAAACCCGAGCACTACACCGTCGACATCCTCGGCGACGGTATCGAGGCCCTCAACGCCCTGCGCGACGAGGAGCCCTTCGATGCCGTCATCCTCGACCTGGGCCTGCCCCGGCTCGACGGCATCGACCTGCTCACGCGGCTGCGCCGCGGCGGCCATCGCGTGCCGGTGCTGGTGCTGACCGCCCGCGACGGCATCGAGCAGCGCATCCAGGGCCTGGATGCCGGGGCCGACGACTACCTGACCAAACCCTTCGAGGTCGACGAGCTCAAGGCACGGCTGCGCGCCCTGCTGCGCCGTAGCCAGGGCCTGGTCAGCAGCGAGCTGCGCCACCGCGGCGTGGTGCTCGACCCGGAGAACCGCCGCGTCACCTACCAGGGCCAGCCGGTCACGCTGTCGCGCCGCGAGTTCACCCTGCTGCAGGAATTCCTCAGCCACCCGGGCCACGCCTTCACCCGCGACACCCTGGCCCGCCTGCTCTACGGCTGGGACGAGGACGTGGAGAGCAACGCCATCGAGGTCCACGTTCACCACCTGCGCAAGAAGCTGGCCCCGGAGTTGATCCGCACCCTGCGCGGCATCGGCTACATCATGGACAAGGCCCCGGCGGACGAGGCACCCGGGAACAGGATCCCATGAGCTCCATCCGCCGCCGCACCCTGGGCATCGCGCTGCTAGTGGTCGCGCTGTGCATGCTGGCGATCGGCGTGACCAGCTATCGCGACGCCGCCCGCGAAGTGGCGGCGCTGTTCGACGCCCGCCTGGCCCAGCAGGCCCGGCTGCTGGAAGGCCTGGTGCGCACGCCGCTGCCCGAGGCCCGGCGCGAGGCGCTGCTGGCGAGCCTCGACGACGCCCTGCGCCGCAACACGCCGGGCACCGACGGCGGCCACCGCTACGAGGGCGAGGTGGCCTTCCAGGTCTGGCGCGACGAGCGGCTGCTGCTGCGCTCCGCCGGCGCGCCGACCGCGCCGTTCACCGAGCGTCGTGCCGGCTACGGCGACGCGACCCTGGACGGACGCGAGTGGCGCGTCTTCGTCCTCGGCGGCGACGACCTGCGGGTGCTGGTCGGCGAGCGCGGCGACGTGCGCGGCGAGCTGGTCCGGGGCATCGCCCTGCGCACCCTGGTACCGGACCTCGTGGGCCTGCCGGCACTGGCGGTACTGCTGTGGTGGGCGATCGGCTGGGGGCTGCGG
This sequence comes from Halomonas sp. HG01, assembly GCF_000968715.2. Classification (NCBI taxonomy): domain Bacteria; kingdom Pseudomonadati; phylum Pseudomonadota; class Gammaproteobacteria; order Oceanospirillales; family Halomonadaceae; genus Halomonas; species Halomonas sp. HG01. The sequence continues at coordinate 2,074,358 of NZ_CP022134.1, forward strand.
CCGCTGTCACGGCTGGCCGCCCAGATCGAAGCCCGCGACCCCCAGCGCCTGAACCCACTGCCCGACGACCCACTGCCCCGCGAGCTGGCCACCATCGTCGGCGCCCTCAACGGCCTGCTGGCGCGGATCCGCACCCTGCGGGCCCGCGAGAAGCGCTTCATCGCCGATGCCGCCCACGAGCTGCGCACCCCGCTGACGGTGCTCGACCTGCACGCCCAGAACGCCCTGGCCACCGAGGATCCGGCGGATCGGCGCGAGGCGCTGACCCTGTTGCGCGACGGCCTGGCCCGCGCCACCCGGCTGGTCGGCCAGCTGCTGACCCTGGCACGCCTGGACCCGGAGCAGGAAGGCGCCCCGGATCAGCGCATCGACCTGCTGCACGAGGTGCGCGAGTCGCTGGCCGAGCTGATGCCGCTGGCCACCGACCACGACCAGAGCCTGCACCTGGAGGCCGACGAGGCGGCAGACTGGGCGCTGACCACCGAGCCCGGCGCCGTCACCACCCTGATCAAGAACCTGGTCGGCAACGCCATCCGTCACTCCCCCGCCGGCAGCCGCATCGACGTGGCACTGACGGCGGAAGAGCGAGTGCTGGTGCTGCGGGTGGACGACAGCGGTCCCGGCATCCCCGAGGACGGCCGCCAGCAGGCGCTGGCGCGCTTCCACCGCGGCGGTGCGGGAGCCGGGGCCGGCCTCGGACTGTCCATCGTCGACCGTCTGGTACAGCGCCACGGCGGCCGCCTGACGCTGGGCGACGCCCCCGGCGGCGGGCTGCGCGTGAGCGTGCGGCTGCCCCGCGCCTGACACGGCATCGTCATGTCGCTCCCTTAGCGTTGGTGTAAGCCGACTTTAAGCCAACGCCGTTACGGTGGTGGGCTGAATCGCCCAACGACAACCGGAAAGGAGACATCGACATGCACGCCATGCCCCCGACCTCTCTCGACGCCGCCCTGCGCCGCCCCCTGTGGCTGGCCCTGGGCGGCGTGCTGCTGCTCGTCGTCGAATGGCTGATCAGCCCCTGGGGCGTGGGTAGCCTGCCGCTGGCGTTGGTCGCCCTGGCCGCCGGCGCCGCCTTGCTGCTTCGCCCCCTGAACGCGGCGATGCGCCTCGAACCCGAGGAGGAAGGCAACGGCATGAGCGCCGATCTCCAGAGCGTCTCCCAGGCCAGCCTGCTGACCCTGGCCGTGCTCCAGCTGGCCGCCTGAGGCGACGCCCGCCGGCTTTACATGCATCGGACGAAGGGCGATAGTGAGGCCCGACGACAGGGGCGCCGGGGCGATGATCCGCCGCGGCTGAGAGGCACCCTCACTACCTGACCCGGATAATGCCGGCGGAGGGAGTCGTGCCGGCTCCCTCGGTGGCCGCGCCTCCCGTCGCCAGGAGGCCCGATGCATTCCCTCGATCCCGCGCCGCATCTGGCGCGCGTGCGCCGCACCACCCCGCTGGTTCACAACATCACCAACCACGTGGCGATGAACTTCATGGCCAACGCGCTGCTGGCGCTGGGCGCCTCGCCCGCCATGGTCCACGCCCGCGAGGAGGCCGCCGAGTTCGCCGGCCTGGCCACCGCCCTGACGCTGAACATCGGCACCCTCTCGCCCCACTGGCTCGACGCCATGGACGACGCCGCCCGCGCCGCCAATGACGCCGACACGCCCTGGGTGCTCGACCCGGTGGCGGTGGGCGCCACCCGCTTTCGTCGCCAGGCCGGCGCCCGGCTGCTGGCGCTGGGGCCGACCGCGATCCGCGGCAACGCCTCGGAGATCCTGGCGCTGGCCCGACAGGGCGGCGGCGGGCGCGGCGTGGACAGCACCGACAGCGCCGACAGCGCCGAGCGCGCCGCCGTGGCGCTGGCCCGCGAGCATGCCACCGTGGTGGCGGTCACCGGCGAGGTCGACCTGGTCACCGACGGCCGACGCCTGACGCGGGTCTGCGGCGGCCATGCGCTGATGCCTCGCGTCACCACCATGGGCTGCGCCCTGACCGGCGTGGTCGGCGCCTTCCTGGCCGGCGCCGAGGATCCGTTCGAGGCCACGGTGGCGGCGCTGACCGCCTACGCCGCGGCCGGGGAGATCGCCGCCGAGACCGCCGCCGGCCCCGGCAGCTTCGCCGTGGCCTTCCTCGACGCCCTCTATGCCCTCGATCCCGACACCCTCGCTACGCCGCTGGCCGACCGTATCCACCTGGAGCTCACCGATGCGCCTTGATCTGTCCCTCTACCTGGTCACCGACCCCGAGCTGTGCGCCGCCCTCGGCGTGGAGCAGACCGTACGGGCCGCGGTGCGCGGCGGCGTCAGCGTCGTCCAGCTGCGCGACAAGCACGCCGCCGACGCCGAGATGATCCCGCTGGCCCGGCGCCTGAAGGCTGCCCTGGCCGGCAGCGGCGTGCCGTTGATCATCAACGACCGCCTCGAGGTCGCGCTGGCCAGTCGGGCCGACGGCCTGCACATCGGCCAGGACGACGGCGAGGTCGCCGATGCCCGTGCCGCGCTGGGCCCGGACGCCATCCTCGGCCTCTCGGTGCAGACCCACGAACAGCTGGCACGGCTGGACGCCGGGCGCCTCGACTACCTGGGCCTCGGCCCGGTGTTCGCCACGGCCACCAAGCAGGACCATGCCGCGCCGCTGGGCGTCGACGGCCTGGCGGCGCTGGCCGCCGCCAGCCCGCTGCCCACGGTGGCGATCGGCGGGCTCAAGGTCGAGCACGTCGAGGCGGTGCGCCGCGCCGGTGCCGGCGGCCTGGCGGTGGTCTCGGCGATCTGCGGCACCCCGGACCCGGAGGCCGCCGCCCGCGCCTTCCCGCCGTTCCACCGCTGACGCCTGAACGGCCAGCCCCGAACGCAGGCGGCCCCGCGCGAAAGAGCGCGGGGCCGCCGGGTCGCCGACGCGACCTGCGTCACAGGGAAGGCCGCCGGTTCAGCGCGACGCGCCGCTCCTGATAGGCGATGGCCAGGCCGCTGGCGATGATCAGGCTGCCGCCGGCGAACACCCAGGGGTCGGGCATCTCGCCCCAGAAGCCCCAGCCCAGCAGGGTCGCCCACAGCAGTGCCGTGTAGTCGAAGGGCGCGGCAATGGCCGCCGGGGCGTAGCGGAAGGCCTGGGTCAGGCCCACCATGGCGCCGACGCCGAGCACGCCAGCGCCCAGGAAGCCCAGCCAGTGCAGCGGCGCCGGGGCCTGCCAGACCCAGGGCAGGGTCAGGGAGGCGGCCAGGCAGGGCACCAGGGTGGTGTAGAAGACCATGGCCCAGAGGTGCTCCCCTTCGCCGTAGCGGCGCGCGGTGATCATGGTCAGGGCATAGAACAGCGCCGCGGCGACCACCACCAGCATGGCGGGCTGGAAACCGGCCGCCCCGGGCCGCACCACCACCAGCACCCCGACGAAGCCGAGCAGCGTGGCCAGCCAGGTCGGACGGTCGACCCGCTCGCCGAGCAAGGGCACCGACAGCAGCGTCACGAACAGCGGCGCGGCGAAGGCGATCGCCGTGGCGGTGGCCAGCGGCAGCAGCACCAGCCCCCACATGAAGGTGATCATGGTGGCGGTGAAGATCAGGCCGCGCAGCAGGTGCACGCCCGGACGCCGCGTGCCGAGGGTGCGCAGGCCGCCATTGAAGCGCGCGATCAGCACGATCAGCGGCAGCGACACCAGGGTGCGGAAGAAGATGATCTGCAGCGGCGAATGCACCGCGCCCAGCCACTTGGTGAGGGCATCGCCCAGGGCCAGACACAGCACGCCGCCGCACATGAACAGGATGCCTTTCAGAGAGGGAGCCATGCAGCGCCTCCGTGCGCGCGTCGAGGGAGGGGAAACGACACCGCCCCGACGGCCTGACCGTCGGGGCGGTGAGAGGGGCCGGAACCGAGGGTCAGAGCGAGGCCTGGACCACCATGCAGTCCATGCCCTGGGACTGGAGACGCTGGCAGGCGCTGCGGGCCTGGCGCTCGCCCAGATCGACCAACCGCGCCCGGTAGACGCCGGCTTGCGCCACCCAGGGCACGTCGACCCGGGCGTCATCCAGCTCCGCGGCCAGTCGGGCCGCGGCGCGGTCGGCCAGGCGACGAGCGTGATCGGCGTCGCTGAAGGCGCCGACCTGCACGCCCCAGCCGCCGGTCCGCTCGTCGCGGTCGATCAGCGCGGTCAGCGGATCCGCCTCCGCCGCACCGCCGACGGCCGCGTCGGCGCTCGGCGCCGAGGCCACGATCGCCTCGTCCGGCGAGGGGGCGGCGACCTCCTGTACCACCGGCCCCGGCGCGGCGGCGCGGCTCGGCTCGCTGGCCGCCGGCGTCGAGGCCGGCTCGGGCGCCCGGGCGGATACCGTCGCGGCCGGTGCCGGCGCGGCGCTGTCGCGGCTCGCCAGCATCTGACCGGCCGGCGGCAGCGTGCGGCCCGGCAGCGGCATCAGGCGCTCGTCGGCGATCTCGGTGCGGGCCAGCCAGCCGTGGCCGTCGGCCAGGGCGGCGCGGGCGAAGCCGCGGTTCAGCAGGTCGGCCATGTGCTCGTCGCGGGAGGCGGCGGTGAAGCCGCCCATCACCACCGAGAGCATGCGCCGGCCGCCGTGCACCGCCGAAGTGGCGACGTTGAAGCCGGAGGCGCGGATGAAGCCGGTCTTGAGGCCGTCGGCGCCCGGGTAGTTGGCCAGCAGGCGATTGTGGCCGCGGTAGGTGTTGCCGCGCCAGGTGAAGTCCTGCAGCGAGAAATAGTGGTAGTACTGCGGGAAATCGAGCATCAGCCGACGGGCCAGCACCGCCATGTCGCGGGCGGTGGTGACCTGGGCGTCGTCCGGCAGGCCGGAGGCGTTGCGGAAGGTGGTGTGGCGCATGCCGAGCTCGCGGGCGCGCTCGGTCATCATCCGCGCGAAGTGGCGCTCGCTGCCGCCCAGCGCCTCGGCGACGACCACCGCCACGTCGTTGGCCGAGCGCACCACCAGCGACTCGATGGCGGTCTCCACCGGGATGCTGTCGCCCGGCTTGAGATAGAGCTTGGTGGCCGGCATGGCCGCCGCCGCCCGCGACACCGGCAGCGGCTGCCCCAGGCTCATGCTGCGCCCTTCGATGGCCTCGAACAGCATGTAGAGGGTCATCATCTTGGTCAACGAGGCCGGATAGCGCGGCGCATCGGCGTTCTCGGCGTAGAGGATCTCGTGGGAGTCGGCGTCGATGACGATGCCCGCATAGCGGGGATTCTCGGCCTGGGCGAGCGGTGCCAGCAGCACGCTGGCCATGACGAGGGCGGCGAGCAGACTCACTCGCCAGCCGGAAATCGGAGTCGGCAGCATCGGTGTTCCCCTGAAGAATGACGCGCTTTATAAGTGCATTATGACCCAGGGGCCTGCCCTGTACAGGGCGAAACGCGGCCCGAGGCGCCATTTCCACTTTTCATTGTCGGACATCCAGCCTCGTTCTTGAGCGCGTCGATGTCCACCTCGTCGATCTGCGCCGGCGCCAGGAAGCGCTCGGCGTAGTCGCGCCACACCCCGCTGTCGAGCAGCAGGACGAAGACGTCGGGATCCAGATGGCCGTCGCGGGCCATGCCGGCCAGGATCGACAGCGAGCGCGACAGCGTCAGACCCGGCTTGTAGGGCCGGTCGGCGGCGGTCAGCGCCTCGAACACGTCGGCCACCGCCATGATGCGCTCCTCCAGACTGGCCTCGGCCAGCACCAGCCGGCGCGGATAGCCCCGGCCGTCCATGCGCTCGTGATGGTTGCCGGCGATGGTCGGCACCCGCCGCAGGTGTGCCGGCCAGGGCAGCGACTCGAGCATCATGATGGTCTGGACGATGTGCTCCTGGATGCGGAAACGCTCGACGTCGTTGAGCGTGCCGCGGGCCACCCGCAGGTTGTAGAGCTCGCCCTGGTCGCCGGCCACCTCGGGCGGCTGCATGGCGAAGCCCCAGCGGTTGCGCGGGTCGCCCTCGGCCACCGGCGGCGGCGCGACGGCCCAGTCGAGGCGGTCCCGCGGGCGGTCGGCCAGCAGCCGCTCCTCGGCGGGCGGCGGGGCTTCGGGCTCGCGCGCCAGGCGCCCGGCCTCCTCCTCGGACACGCCGAGGCGGTCGTCGAAGTGGCGCCACCAGCGCCAGTCGGCGATCGCCTCGAGCCGCGCCAGGCGAGTCTCGTCGAGCGCCTCGCCGCCGCGGTTGAGCTCGGCCACCAGCCGGAAGGCCTCCTGCAGCTCGGCCTGCCGGCGCCGTCGCGCCTCGACCAGCGCGGGTTCGTCGCCGCCCTCGGCGAGCCCGCGCCAGTAGGCGACGTCGGCGTCGCGCCACAGCACCTCGAAGCGGGTTCGGATCTCGTGGATGCGGTTGTAGCGGGCCTCCAGCTTGGTGGCCTTCTCCATGACCTCGTCGGGCGTGGTCAGCTTGCCGCAGTCGTGCAGCCAGGCCGCCAGGTGGAAGGCGGTGCGACGGTCGTCATCCAGCGTCTCGTCGGCGAAGGGGCCGCTGGTCGAGCGGTGGGCGCCCTCCAGCAGCATCTCGGCCAGCTGCGGCACCCTCGAACAGTGGCCGCCGGTATGCGCCGACTTGGCGTCGGTGGCTCCGGCGATCAGCTCGACGATGGCGTCCAGCAGGCGCTTCTCGCCCTCCAGCAGGCGGCGGGTCTCGATGGCCACCGCCGCCGCGCCGGAGAGCTCCTCGACGAAGCGCCGCCAGGAACGATCGCCGCCCGATCCCGACGCGCGCAGCGCCAGTATCAGCAGCCCCATGCGATGGCCACTGCGATTGCACAGCGGCTGCACCAGATAGCCGCTGGCCGCGGCCCGGCGCTCCAGCGCCGCCATGCCGCTCTCGTCGGGGGCCTTCAGGGTCAGGCACGCCGGCAGCGGATCGTCGGGATCGCCCTGGCCCTGCTCGGCCTCGCAGGCGAAGCGGGTGGGATCGCTCTCGTCCTCGAGGTAGATGGCGCCGTGGCGGCTGTCGGTGATGTTCAGCAGGTCCTCGAGGACGGTGGCGAGCAGCGTGTCCAGCCGCGGCTCGCGGCTCAGCGTGCGGGTCATGCGCTGGAAGCCCGCGATGCCCTCGGCCATGCCCGTCAGAGCGCCGCTCAGCTGCTGCACCTCGCGCACCGGCGAGCGCACCCCGCGGCAGGCGGAGAAGTCGAAATCGCCCAGCGCCCGGACCTGCTCGGCCAGGGCGTTCAGCGGGCGGCTGAGCCGATGGCCGACCCACACGCCCAGCGGCAGCAGCGCCAGGGCCAGCAGCACGGCCACCAGCGAGCGCTGCCACAGCAGCTCACGGGTGCCGGCGAGCAGCTCGCGCTCTGGCACCACCATCAGCAGCGTGGCCGGCTCCACGCCGGGAATGCGGAACGGCAGCCGCATGCCGAACCAGTCCTCGCCGTCGACCCGGAAGCGGGCCGAGGCGCCGAAGGCGTCGTCGTCGGAGGCCGCCTCGCCCGGGGCCGCGGCCCCCAGCGAGGCGCCCTCGTCCCGGGTCAGGCGGCCGAGCCGCCGCAGCGCCGGGTCGTCCAGTTCATCCAGCGTCGCCAGCCGCGGCGAGCCGCCATGCTCGGCGAGCAGCGCCTCCACGTCGGGATGCGCCAGCAGCCGGCCGTCGCGGGACACCACCGCCAGCCGGGTGCCGGGCGTGATGCCCAGCGCGTCCATCTCGCTGCCGAGATCGGCCAGCGAGGCGTCCAGCCCCACCACCGCGCGCCCGTGGCGGCTGCGCCGGGCCAGGGTGATGCCGATCTCGCGGGTGGTGAAGAAGGCATAGGGCTCGGTAAGCCAGGCGCCGCTGGCCGCCATCGCCCGCCGATACCAGGGCCGCTCCCGGGGATCGAAGGCGTCGCCCGGCTGGAGCCGCCGGCCCAGCAGGTTCAGGTCGCGGTCGTAGAGCCGCCACTCGGCCTGGGCGTTGCCACTGGCATCGCGGTCGACCGCCTGCACCAGATAGGCCGCCTCGTCGGCGTCGGGCACCTCGGGCAGCCGCTCTTGCGGCACCCGCCCGGCCGGACGCAGCAGCAGGAAGTCGCCGTCCTCATAGCCCACGTAGACGGCGCTGGCCGCCGAGTGCGCCTCCAGCGAGGCGGCCAGCAGCGGCAGGTGCCGCAGGCGATCGACGAGCCGCTGGCGCGACGCCAGGTCGTCCTGGGCCAGCAGCGTCACCACCACCCGGGCCGGATCGATCAGCCGCCGCGCCCGCTCCTCGGTGGTCACGGCCAGCTGGCGGCCGGTGTCTTCCACGGCGCGGACCATCAGCTTGTCGGCACCGCGGACGCCATGCCACAGCAGCACCCCGGCCACGATCAGCATCAGGCCGACGATGGACACGGCGGTCAGCGCGCGAAGGGAGAGGGAACGGCGCATGGGTGGCCTCGGCAGCGACGATTCAGGCGCCGACGAGGTGCCGGCGCTGCCTTTCAAGATACGCCAAGTCCGCCGAGGATGACGGCGCCTTGCGGGAACGCCTTTCAACGTGCGGCTCGGACGCGCCGCTCAGCCGCCCCAGAGACGCGCGGCGCCGAGCCAGGCCAGGCGCAGCGAGAGCAGCGTCAGCACCAGCCGGAACAGGTCGTCGAAGCGGCGATCGGAAAGCCGCTTCAGCAGGTTCAGGCCCAGCCAGGTGCCGACGAAACCCGCCGCGACCATGGCCAGGATCAGTCCCAGCCAGTCATGGAACACGAAGCCGGCGGCGCCGAACACGAAGGCCTTGGTGAGATGCTGGGCCACCATGCAGGCGGAGAAGGTCGCCACCTTGGCCAGGCGGCCTTCCTGGCGCTGCTTGATGAAGGCCGCCACCACCGGGCCGCTGGCCCCCACCAGGCTCGAGAGCAGGGTGGTGACCGCGCCGACGATCAGGGTGCCGAGCCGGCCCAGGGCGCGCCCGGGCAGCCCCGGGCCCCACAGGGTGAAGAGCACGAAGGCGGCGATGCACAGCTCCAGCACCCCGGCGGGCAGGCGGATCAGCAGCCAGGCGGCCGCCAGAGCACCGAGCGCCACCCCGGGCAGGAAGGCCAGCAGGGTGGCGCGGTCGAGGTGGCGCCAGGTCATGCACACGCGGCCGACGTTGGACCCCAGCTGCACCATGCCGTGCACCGGAATCAGCGCGGCCGCCGGCATCACCTGGGCCAGGGCCATGATCATCAGCACCCCGCCGCCGGCACCGAAGGCCGCGGTGAAGGCCGAGGTCAGCACCGACAGCAGGATCAGCGTGAGGTCGAGGCCGCCGGACAGCGGCGACAGCGTATCGAGAACAGACAGCAGCGGCATGCGGGGTCCCGGTCCATGGGCGACACCCCATCATAGCCGAGCGCCGCCCTCGCGAGGCAAGGCGGCGCCCGGCTTATTCATCGTCGACCGCTAGCCGGCCAGCGCCTCGCGCACCGCGGCCAGCGAGGCGCGTTCCCGCTCGGCGTAGAGGCTGAGCTCGTCGGTCACCGCCGCCCCCAGGTCGGCCTCGAAGGCCGCTCGGTTGGCGTGGCCGGCGTAGGCCTCGCCGTCGCCGTCGCCCAGGTTCGACTGGAAGATGCCCGCCGCGCTGACCGGCAGGAAGTCCTCGTAGGTGATCGGCCGGGCGACCACCAGGCCGCGAGCGATCAGAGCCTCGGGATCCGAGGCGTCGACCGGGCCGGAGGCGCGCCCGGCGTCGGTGAGCCGATATTCGAAGAACGCCAGGCCGCGGCGGCGCAGATCGGCCTCGTCGTCCGGGAAGTCGGCGAAGGCCTCGGCCAGGGCTTGCTGGTGCGCCTCGTGGGCGAGCCCGGCGGTGCCTTCCTTGGAGGCGGCGAGCAGGCGGTCGTAGAGCGCCCGGCCCTCGGCGGTCAGCGCCACGCCGCGCTGTTCGATCTCGCCGAAGCGCGCGGTGTGGGTGCCCTGGCGATCGCCGGCGAAGCGGATCGGCTCCTCCAGCGCCTTGAAGCTGGTCTGGCGCAGCAGGATCGGGCAGTCGCGGCGCGGCGGGCCCTCGATCACCGCCTTGGGATTCATGCCGGCCGCCGGCATGCGCCGCTGGACCTCGTCGATGTCCAGGGTGCGCGGCGTCAGATGGTTGATGTGCGGCCCGCGGAAGCAGACCACGTCGGCGATCAGCCGATGCTCGGCGTTCAGCGCCTCGTAGGTGTCGAGGTCCACGGTGGCGTCGCGGTGCCAGCGGAAGGTCTCCAGCGCCGCGGTGACGAAGCGATCGGCCTGCTCGTCGGTGAGCCCGCCCTGGTCCTCGGCCAGGGCGATCAGCTCCCGGGCCTCGGGGGTGAAGATGTCGCGCTCGGCCAGGATCGCCGCGGCCCGCTCGCGCAGCGCCTCGCTCTCGATCAGCTCCAGGCGCAGCAGCGAGGTGAAGAGGCGGAAGGGGTTGCGCGCCAGCGCCGCGTCGTCGACCGGGCGGAAGGCGGTGGAGTGCACCGGCACCCCGGCCTCGGCGAGGTCGTAGTAGCCCACCGGATACATGCCCATCACCGCGAACAGCCGGCGCAGCATGGAAAGTTCCTCGGCGCTGCCGACGCGGATGGCGCCGTGGCGCTCGACGCCGAGGCGGCCCAGCTCATCGAAGGCCTCGAGCCGCTCGGCCAGGGCGGCATCGCGCGTCAGGGTCTCGCGGTTCACCTCGTCGACCAGCGTGAGCAGGGTCTCGTACTGGGGAACCTCGGCCTGGTACATGGCCGACATGGCCCGGGAGAAGCGGTCGCGGATCTCGTCGGCGGAGACGAAGGCCGTGGCGGTGGCGGTCATCAAAGAGTCCTCGAATGGAGAAAACGGTCGTCCTCCATCTAAGCAGAGCCGGCGCCGGCGCCCTACCGGAATGGCGACGTCCTCTTTCATCTCTTCGCTGCCACCACCATCGACCTCACTGCATCAGGGCGCCGGCGGCGTCCTCGTCCAGCGCGATGCCCTCCACGCCGATCTCCTCCGCCAGCGCCAGCAGGTAGTGGCGCAGGGCGCGGCGGGTGGCGCGCTCGCGCAGGCTGTGCCGGACCCGGTCGGCGATCTCGTCGTAGGGCAGCGCCCGGCCCTCCTGCCGCTCGTCGATGCAGACCAGGTGCCAGCCGTAGCGGGAGGCCAGCGGCCGGCCGTGAAGCCCGACCGGCAGATGCCGCAGGGCACGGTCCAGCTCGGGCACCGTCTGGCCGGGCGCCAGCCAGCCCAGCTCGCCGCCCTGGTCCTTCGAGGGACAATCCGAATGCCGCTGGGCCAGCTCGGTGAAGCGCTCGGGCGCTTCCTGGAGCTCGCGAATGAGTTTCTCGCCCTGCCGATAGCCGCCGTCCCGACGCTCGGGGTCGTCCGGCGCCGCCGCCAGCAGCACGTGGCGCACCCGCCGTCGGGTCGGCTCGCTGAAGCGCTCGGGGTGGGCGGCGTAAAAGCGGCGGCAGTCCGCCTCGCCGGGCTCGGGAACGTCCAGCTCGCGCTCCAGCAACGCGGCGATGGCGGCCTCGATGTCCGCGTCCTCCTCCACCGCCAGCCCCAGCTGCCCGGCGCGCTGGCGCAGCAGCTCGCGCACCACCAGGGCGCGGGCCGCCCGGCCCCGGGCGTCGCCGGCGCTGTCCGCCGGGTGGTACTGCATCTCGCGGGCGATCGCGGCATGGTCGATGGATGCCTCGCCGACCCGGATCGGGGGCGGCGTCGCGCCGCCCGGTACGGTCTCGATATCGATCTTCTGCATGATGTCGCCTCTCCCTGGAGTGTCGCTCAGGCCCGACGGCGCACGATCTGGTAGCGCCGCATCAGATAGCCCAGCGGCGCGCTCCAGACGTGCACCAGGCGGGTGAAGGGGAAGACCAGCACGATGGTCAGCCCCACCAGGATGTGCAGCTGGTAGATCAGGCCGATGCCGACGAGATGCTCGGCGGCGCCGCCCTGGAAGAACACGATGGCCTGGGCCCAGCTGGCGAGCCGGAGCATCACGCCGCCGTCCAGGTGTCCCAGCGCCGGGATGATGGTCGCGAGGCCCAGCGACACCTGCAGTACCAGCAGCAGGATGATGACGGTGTCCATCGGGCCCGACGAGGCCTTGACCCGGGCGTTGGTCAGGCGGCGCCAGGCCAGCATGGCACCGCCGATCAGGCACATCACGCCGGCGATGCCGCCCACCACGATGGCCACCATCTGCTTGGTGCCGGCACTCATGAAGGGGGCATAGACCCAGTGCGGCGTCAGCAGGCCCACCAGATGGCCGAAGAAGATCACCAGGATGCCGACGTGGAAGAGATTGCTGGCCAGGCGCATGTTCCGTGAGCTGAGCATCTGGCTGGAGCCGGTCTTCCAGGTGTACTGGCCGTGGTCGAAGCGCAGCAGGCTGCCGATCAGGAAGACGCTGCCGGCGAGATAGGGATAGAGCCCGAACAGCAGGGTGTGGACATAGCTCATGACGATTCTCCTTGTTGCCGCGGGGCGCCGGGCTCGAGGATCCGGACCGCCTCGTCGTGCGTCGCCTTCTTGCGTTCGGCCAGCCGCCGGCCCTCGGCGGACTGCAGGGCGCAGTCCTGGTCGGAGGCGGCGGAGAAGCGCACCGCCTCCTCTTCCCAGACGGCGTCCAGGGCCTCGGGGGTATCGTCCCGCGCCTCCTGACTCACCGGCTCGCGATGCGCGTTCACGTCGTCCTCGGCGCCGATCAGCGCCAGCAGGGCCAGTATCGCCAGGGCGTGATCGGCCTCACGCTCCTCGAGGCGTGCGGTGAGCCTGGCCAGGATGTGGCGGACCTCGCCCAGCCAGCGGCCGATCTCCGCTTCGGGCCGGGTGGAGAGATACTCCAGGAACAGCGGCAGGTGATCGGGCAGCTCCCGGGCGTCGAGCTCGAAGCCGGCGGCGCGATACTCGGCCAGCAGGTCGACCATGGCCTGGCCGCGGTCGCGGGACTCGCCGTGGACGTGCTCGAAGAGCAGCAGCGAGGTGGCCCGGCCACGGTCGAACAGCGCCACGTATTCGGCCTGCAGGTCCAGCAGATCGGCCGCGGCCAGGCGTCGGCACCAGTCCATCAGGGCGGTGCGCAGATTGCCCGGCAGCCGCCGCTCGGCGTCGAGGATCGCGTTCATCTCCCCGACGGCGGCCTGGAGCTCACGATCGGGGTAATCCAGCAGCCGGGCCAGCACCCGCAGGCTCAGCATGTCATCCGCCGGTTCGGGCTGGACGCGGGCGGCATCAGTCATGACGGGCCTCCTCGGCGCTGCCGCCATGCGGGTCGAAGACCTCGACGGGCTGGACCAGGGTGGTGGTCTGCTTGCGACCGCCGAACAGGCTGGCTTCGCTGTCGCCGCCGTGGCAGCCGTCGCCGAAGCTGAAGCCGCAGCCGCCGCGCTCGGGGAAGGCGTCGACGGCCATCTCCCGATGGGCGGTGGGGATGACGAAACGATCCTCGTAGTTGGCGATGGCGAGGTAGCGATACATCTCCTCGACCTGGGCCTCGCTGAGTTCGACCTCGTCGAGCACCGCGGCGTCGGCCGCGCCGTCCACGTGCTTGCCGCGCATGTAGAGGCGCATCGCCATCAGCCGCTTGAGGGCCAGCACCACGGGCGCCTCCTCGCCGGCGGTGAGCAGGTTGGCCAGGTACTTCACCGGGATGCGCAGCGACTCGATCTTCGGCAGCACGCCGTCGTATTCCACCTGACCCGCCTCGGCAGCGGACTGGATCGGCGACAGCGGCGGCACGTACCAGACCATGGGCAGGGTGCGATACTCCGGGTGCAGCGGCAGCGCCAGGCCCCATTCCATGGCCAGCTTGTAGACCGGGCTCTGCTGGGCCGCGGTGATCACGCTGTCGGCGACGCCGTCGCGGCGGGCCTGGGCGATCACCTCAGGGTCATTCGGGTCGAGGAAGATCTCGCGCTGGCGATGATAGAGGTCGCGCTCATCCGCGGCACCGGCCACTTCCTCGATGCGATCGGCGTCGTAGAGCAGCACGCCCAGGTAGCGGATGCGGCCCACGCAGGTTTCGGAGCAGATCGTCGGCTGGCCGGCCTCGATGCGCGGGTAGCAGAAGATGCACTTCTCGGACTTTCCGCTCTTCCAGTTGTAATAGATCTTCTTGTAGGGGCAGCCGGAGATGCACATCCGCCAGCCGCGGCACTTGTCCTGGTCGATCAGCACGATGCCGTCTTCCTCGCGCTTGTAGATCGCCCCGCTGGGGCAGGACGCCACGCAGGTGGGGTTCAGGCAGTGCTCGCACAGCCGCGGCAGATACATCATGAAGGTGTTCTCGAACTGGCCGTAGATATCGGCCTGCACCTGCTCGAAGTTGGCGTCGCGGCGTCGCTTGGCGAACTCGGTGCCGAGCAGTTCCTCCCAGTTCGGCCCCCACTCGACCTTGTTCATGCGCTGCCCGGAGATCAGCGAGCGCGGCCGGGCGGTGGGCTGGTGATCGCCCGGCAGGGCAGTGTGCAGGTGCTGGTAGTCGAAGGTGAACGGCTCGTAGTAGTCGTCGATCTCCGGCAGGTCGGGGTTGGCGAAGATGTTCGCCAGCACCCGCCACTTGCCGCCGATGCGCGGCTCGATGCGGCCGTCCTGGCGACGCAGCCAGCCGCCGTTCCACTTGTGCTGGTTCTCCCACTCCTTGGGATAGCCGATGCCGGGCTTGGTCTCGACGTTGTTGAACCAGGCGTACTCGACGCCCTCGCGGCTGGTCCAGACGTTCTTGCAGGTCACCGAGCAGGTGTGACAGCCGATGCACTTGTCGAGGTTCAGGACCATCCCGACCTGGGAGCGAATCTTCATTTCACGGCCTCCTGCGCGTAGTCGTTGCCTTCGCCGTCCAGCCAGTCGATGCGCTTCATCTTGCGCACGATGACGAACTCGTCGCGGTTGGAGCCGACGGTGCCGTAGTAGTTGAAGCCGTAGGAGAGCTGGGCATAGCCGCCGATCATGTGGGTCGGCTTGGGGCACACGCGGGTGACCGAGTTGTGGATGCCGCCGCGGGTGCCGGTGATCTCGGAGCCCGGCATGTTCAGGATGCGCTCCTGGGCGTGGTACATCATCGCCATGCCGTTCTTGACCCGCTGGCTGACCACCGCCCGGGCGGCGATGGCGCCGTTGGCGTTGTAGAGCTCGATCCAGTCGTTGTCCTCGACGCCGATGGACGTCGCGTCGTCCTCGGACAGCCAGACGATGGGCCCGCCCCGGGACAGGGTCTGCATCAGCAGGTTGTCGGAGTAGGTGGAGTGGATGCCCCACTTCTGGTGCGGCGTGATCCAGTTGAGCGCGATCTCCGGGTTGCCGTTGCCCTTGTCATCGGCCAGGCCGACCGCGGCCTTGGTGTCGATGGGCGGCCGATAGACCAGCAGGCTCTCGCCGAAGGCGCGCATCCAGGCATGATCCTGGTAGAACTGCTGGCGGCCGCTGACGGTGCGCCAGGGAATCAGCTCGTGGACGTTGGTGTAGCCGGCGTTGTAGGAGACGTGTTCGTCCTCGAGTCCCGACCAGGTGGGACTGGAGATGATCTTGCGCGGCTGGGCCACCACGTCACGGAAGCGGATCTTCTCCTCTTCCTTGGGCACCGCCAGATGCTTGTGGTCGCGGCCGGTGATCGCCGACAGCGCGTCCCAGGCCTTGACCGCCACCTGGCCGTTGGTCTCGGGCGCCAGGGTGAGGATCACCTCGGCGGCGTCGATGGCCGACTCGATGCGCGGTCGCCCCTTGGCCGGCCCTTCGGACTTCACCTGATTGAGCCTGCCGAGC
This sequence comes from Halomonas sp. HG01, assembly GCF_000968715.2. Classification (NCBI taxonomy): domain Bacteria; kingdom Pseudomonadati; phylum Pseudomonadota; class Gammaproteobacteria; order Oceanospirillales; family Halomonadaceae; genus Halomonas; species Halomonas sp. HG01. The sequence continues at coordinate 2,089,950 of NZ_CP022134.1, forward strand.
AGCTCTACCTCCTTCTCGGTCTTCCAGCCGATGCCCTTGCCGCCGTTGCCCAGGCGGTCGAGCAGCGGCCCCACCGAGGTGAAGCGCTCGTAGGTGGCCGGGTAGTCGCGCTTGACCTCGACCAGCGCCGGCAGGGTCTTGCCGGGGACCGGCTCGCACTCGCCCTTCTTCCAGTCGCGGACCTCGGGCTGGGCCAGCTCGGCGGGGGAGTCATGCTGCAGCGGCTGGGTGACCAGGTCGGTCTCCTCGCCCAGGTGGCCCACGCAGGCCTTGGAGAACGCCTTGGCGATGCCCTTGTAGATCTCCCAGTCGCTGCGCGACTCCCAGGCCGGGTCGGTGGCCGCGGTCAGCGGATGGATGAAGGGGTGCATGTCGGAGGTGTTGAGGTCGTCCTTCTCGTACCAGGTCGCCGTGGGCAGCACGATGTCCGAGTACAGGCAGGTGGTGGACATGCGGAAGTCCAGCGTCACCAGCAGGTCGAGCTTGCCCTCAGGCGCCTGCTCGCGCCACACGACCTCCTCGGGCGTCTGGCCGCCGGCCTCGCCCAGGTCCTTGCCCTGGATGCCGTGACGGGTGCCCAGCAGGTACTTGAGCATGTACTCGTGGCCCTTGCCCGAGCTGCCGAGCAGGTTGGAGCGCCAGATGAACAGGTTGCGCGGGAAGTTCTTCGGGTCGTCGGGGTCCTCGGCGGCGAAGCGCAGCTCGCCGGCCTTGAGCCGGTCGACCACGTAGTCCGCGGTGGCCTGGCCCGCCTCGGCGGCCTGGCCGGCCAGCGACAGGGGATTGGTGGCCAGCTGCGGCGCGGAGGGCAGCCAGCCCATGCGCTCGGCGCGCACGTTGAAGTCGACCAGGCTGCCGGAGTAGTCCTCGGCCTTGGCCAGCGGCGAGAGGATCTCCTTGACCTCGAGTTTCTCGTAGCGCCACTGGCTGGAGTGGTTGTAGAAGAAGGAGGTGGAATTCATCTGCCGCGGCGGCCGCTGCCAGTCCAGGCCGAAGGCCAGCGGCAGCCAGCCGGTCTGCGGGCGCAGCTTCTCCTGGCCCACGTAGTGCGCCCAGCCGCCGCCGCTCTGGCCGATGCAGCCGCACATGACCAGCATGTTGATCAGGCCACGGTAGTTCATGTCCATGTGGTACCAGTGGTTCATCCCGGCACCGACAATGATCATGGAACGCCCGCCGGTCCTGTCGGCGTTGTCGGCGAACTCCCGGGCAATGCGCAGGCACTGCTCGGCGGACACGCCGGTGATCTTCTCCTGCCAGGCCGGGGTATAAGGCTTGACCTGGTCGAAGGCGGTGGCGCCGTCGTCCTTGCCCTCTTTGCTTCTAAACCCGCGGTCGATGCCGTAGTTGGCGCACATCAGGTCGAACACGGTGACCGCCAGCACCTCGCGGCCGTCTGCCCGGGTCATCCGCTTGGCCGGCAGGCAGTGGAACAGCAGCTCGTCGCTGGCGCCGCCGCTCTTCACGTGATCGAAGTGCTGATGCTCGATCCCGCCGAAGTAGGGAAAGGCCACCCGAGCCACCTCGTCATGGGCCTCGGCCAGGCTGAGCCTCGGCCGGATCTCGGTGCCGTCGGCGTCGAGAGACTCGAGGTTCCACTTGCCCTTGCTCTCGTCCTCGTCGTCGCCGCTCGCTTCGCCCCAGCGGAAGCCGATGGAGCCGCGCGGCACGACGAGGCGATCGCCGAGCTCGTCCCAGACCAGAGTCTTCCACTCGGGATTGTTGTCCTGACCCAGGCCGTCGGCGAAGTCGCTGGCGCGCAGCTGCCGGCCGGGCACGTGGCTGCCGTCCTCGCGAACCTCGAGCTCCACCAGGCAGGGCATGTCGGTGTAGCGGCGCACGTAGTCGGTGAAATAGGCGCTGGGGTTGTCGAGATGGAATTCCTTGAGGATGACGTGGCCCATGGCCAGGGCCAGGGCCGCGTCGGTGCCCTGCTTGGCGGACAGCCACTCGTCGGTGAGCTTGGCGACCTCGGCATAGTCCGGGGTGACCGCGACGGTCTTGGTGCCCTTGTAGCGCACCTCGGTGAAGAAGTGGGCGTCCGGGGTGCGGGTCTGGGGCACGTTGGACCCCCAGGCGATGATGTAGCCCGAGTTGTACCAGTCGGCGGACTCCGGCACGTCGGTCTGCTCGCCCCAGGTCATCGGCGAGGCCGGCGGCAGGTCGCAGTACCAGTCGTAAAAGCTCATGCACACGCCGCCGATCAGCGACAGATAGCGGCTGCCGGCGGCGTAGGAGACCATCGACATGGCCGGAATCGGCGAGAAGCCGATGATGCGGTCCGGCCCGTACTGCTTGGCGGTGTAGACGTTGGAAGCGGCGATCAGGCCGTTGAGTTCGTCCCAGTCGGCGCGCACGAAGCCGCCCATGCCGCGGGCGCGCTTGTACTGCCTGGCCTTGGCCGGGTCCTCGACGATGGAGGCCCAGGCGTTCACCGGGTCACCATGCTCGGCAAGGGCCTCCCGCCACAGCGCCAGCAACGGCTTGCGGATCAGCGGATGTTTCAGGCGGTTGGCGCTGTACAGGTACCAGGAGTAGCTGGCCCCGCGCGGACAGCCGCGGGGCTCGTGGTTGGGCAGGTCCGGGCGGGTACGCGGATAGTCGGTCTGCTGGGTCTCCCAGGTGACCAGGCCGTTCTTGACGTAGATCTTCCAGCTGCACGACCCCGTGCAGTTGACCCCGTGGGTACTGCGCACCACCTTGTCGTGCTGCCAGCGCGCGCGATAGCCGTCCTCCCAGTCGCGGGTCTCGTCGCGGGTCTCGCCGTGTCCCCCGGCGAAGTCGTCGGGGCGGCGGGTCAGGTACTTCAGGCGGTCCAGAAAGTGACTCATGGATGCTCTCTCCTCAGCGGCTCGGCGAGGCGGTTGGCGTCTGCGCCGCGTGCTCGGGCGCCTGCAGGCGGATCTCGGCGTGGCGGCGGGTGTAGTAGAACCAGGTCAGGGCCACGCAGATCGCGTAGAAGGCAATGAAGCCGTACAGCGCCATTTCGGCCCCCCCGGTCAGCGCGATGGAGCTGCCGAAGGTCTTGGGAATGAAGAAGGCCCCGTAGGCGGCGATCGCCGAGGTGAAGCCGATGGTCGCCGCGGCTTCCTTCTCGCTCTGCTGACGCTGAGCCGCCTCGTCGAGGGTCGGCATCAGTCGCGCCACCTCCTGGCGGAAGATCTCGGGAATCATCTGGAAGGTGCTGGCATTGCCCACGCCGGTGAAGAAGAACAGCAGCAGGAACATCGCGAAGAAGCCCCAGAACGCGCCCGGCTGGTCCTTGATCCCGAGGAAGAACAGCACCCCGGCCACGCAGGCGATCATCGCCGCGAACACCCACAGGGTGACCCTGGCCCCGCCGAAGCGGTCCGAAACCCAGCCGGTGCCGGCCCGGGACAGGGCGCCCACCAGCGGCCCCAGGAAGGCGAACTGCAGCACGTCGACCTCCGGGAACTGGTTCGACGCCAGCAGCGGGAAACCCGCGGAGTAGCCGATGAAGCTGCCGAAGGTGCCGGTGTAGAGCACGCACATCAGCCAGTTGTGCTTGCGCTTGAAGATCACCGCCTGATCCTTGAACGAGGAGCGGGCACTGGCGATGTCGTTCATGCCGAACCAGGCCGCCACGGCGCCGAGCAGGATGAACGGCACCCAGACGAAGCCGGCGTTCTGCAGCCACAGGCGCTCACCGTCGCCCAGCGTCTGCGGCTCGCCGCCCAGCACGCCGAACACCCCGGCGGTGATCGCCAGCGGGATCAGGAACTGCATGACGCTGACGCCCAGGTTGCCCAGCCCGGCGTTGAGCGCCAGGGCGTTGCCCTTCTCGCGCTTGGGATAGAAGAACGAGATGTTGGCCATGCTCGAGGCGAAGTTGCCGCCGCCGAAGCCGCACAGCAGCGCCAGGATCAGCATCACCAGATAGGGGGTGTCGGGATTCTGCACCGCGAAGCCGATCCACAGCGCCGGCAACGCCAGTGAGGCGGTCGACAGCGCCGTGAAGCGCCGGCCGCCGACGATCGGCACCATGAAGCTGTAGAAGATGCGCAGCGTGGCGCCGGACAGGCCCGGCAGCGCGGCCAGCCAGAACAGCTGGTTGGAGGTGTAGTCGAAACCCACCTGGGGCAGCTTGGCCACCACCACCGACCAGACCATCCACACCGAGAAGGCCAGCAGCAGATTGGGAATCGAGATCCACAGGTTGCGGGTGGCGATGCGCTTGCCCTTCTCGGACCAGAAATCCGGATCCTCCGGGCGCCAGTCCTGCAGCACGAAACGGCTGGGCGTGGCGAGCTCCGGCAGATCGGTGACCTCCCGGCCGGCCCGCCACTCCTGACGGCTGGCACGCAGGATGGCGTAATGCATCCACACCAGCGCCGCGGCGGACACCGCGAACAGCAGCATGAAGCAACTCTGCCAGATGCCCGCCACGTCGTTGAGCATGCCGAAGGTCAGCGGCAGGAAGAAGCCACCGAGCCCCCCGATCATGCCCACCACCCCGCCGACCGCGCCGACGTGCTGCGGATAGTAGCTGGGGATGTGCTTGAACACCGCTGCCTTGCCCAGCGACATGAAGAAGCCCAGCACCATGATCAGCACGACGAAGCCGACCAGGTTCATGGCGAAGGAGAATTCCAGGATGTCGTGAACGCCCTGCACGCGGTAGCGGGTCGGCGGGTAGCTGAGCAGGAAGGTGCAGGCCACCGAGGCGATCAGGGTCCAGTACATCACCCGTCGCGCGCCGTAGCGGTCGGACAGCCAGCCGCCAAGGACGCGGAACAGCGACGCCGGAATGGTGTACAGCGCGGCGACGATGCCGGCGGCGGTGATGCTCAGGCCGTAGACCTCGACCAGATAGTGCGGCAGCCACAGCGCCAGGGCGACGAAGCCGCCGAACACGAAGAAGTAGTACAGCGAGAAGCGCCACACGCGAACCTCGACCAGCGGTGCCAGCTGCTGCCTGAGCGGCACGGCCTCGGCCCGGCGCCGCTCGCTCTGCGGATCGGTCCGCGCCAGCAGCAGGAAGGCCACGCCCATGATCGCGATCACCGTGGCGTAGACCAGCGCCGCCCCCTGCCAGCCCAGCGCCAGCAGCAGGAAGGGGGCGCCGAAGTTGGTCACCGCGGCCCCGACGTTGCCGGCCCCGAAGATCCCCAGGGCGGTGCCCTGGCGCTCCTGCTCGAACCAGGCCGAGGTGTAGGCCACGCCGACGATGAAGGAACCCCCGGCCAGGCCGACGCCCAGGGCGCCGAGCAGCAGCATGGGGTAGCTGGTGGCGAAGGTCAGCAGGTAGACACAGGCCGCCGTGGCCAGCATCAGCAGGCTGAACACCCAGCGCCCGCCGAAGCGATCGGTGAGGATGCCCAGGAACAGGCGGCTGATCGACCCGGTGAGCACCGGGGTCGCCATCAGCAGGCCGAGCTGGGTGTCCGACAGGGCGAACTCCTGCTTGATCTGCAGGCCGAGAATGGAGAACAGCGTCCACACCGCGAAGCACAGCGTGAACGCCAGCGTGGACAGGAACAGGGCGCGATTCTGGGCGCGCCTGGTCGATGGGGTGGGGTTGGCCATGATCTCCCCCTCTGGCTCGGTGAAAGGCTTCCGGGAGCGCCCTTCCACCGGACCGAAGGTGCGAAAGACGCGGTAGGAGGACCTTAGCGCCGGCGGTGAGGCGAGGCCGTTGACCTGGGTCAAGGCGCTTCGCAGCGCCATCCCCGACCCTAGCCGTGTCTACCTCTTTGGAGGTAGCAGGAGTTTTTTCACAACCCACTGATTCAACTAGCATTTGCTTCTGCCGCCCGGTGTTGCACCGGGCGTGGTGACAAAGGCGACTCTTTGGAGGTAGGCGGCGCCCCTGGCGCGATGCCGGATGTCATGCCCCGTTCCCTGTCCTTCCGCGCCGGCCTGGCGATGGCCGGCATCGTGCTGCTGGCGCTGACCAGCATGCTCGGCTCGATCATCATCGCCGAGAACGCCCGTGGCGACGCGGCCGCCATCAACCAGGCCGGCGCCCTGCGCATGCAGGCCTATCGTCTGCTGAGCACCACCCAGCGGGCCGATGCCGACAGCGAGGCTCGCCGGGCGCAGATCGCCGAACTCGAGCGCAGCCTCGCCTCGCCGGCGATCACCGGACGCCTGGCGGACGATCCACGGCATCCGCTGAACCGCCAGTACCGCACCGTCATCGCGCAATGGCACGACCGGCTGCGGCCGCGGATGCAAGCGGCGGGCGTTCCGGCCACGCTGCCGGTCGGCGACTTCGTCGACCAGGTGGACCGCCTGGTCGACCAGCTCCAGCGCGAGGCCGAGTCGCGAATCCAGCTGATGCGCCTGTTCCAGGGGGTCATCCTGTTCCTGACCCTGGGCCTGGTGTTCCTGGCCATGTACAAGCTGACCACCGATGTCATCCCCCCGCTGCGTGACCTGCTCAGGATCGTCGATCGCTCACGGCGCGGCGACTTCAGCGGCCGCACCCGCTACGCGGCCGACGACGAACTGGGCCTTCTGTCGCGCACCATCAACCAGATGAACGACAGCCTGTCCCGGATCTACGGTCAGCTCGAGGCGCGCGTCGAGGCCAAGACCGCCGAGCTCGAGCGCAGCAACGAGACGCTCGAGGTGCTCTACCAGGCCGCGCGCCAGCTCAACGGCGCCCCCATCGGCGATGCCAGCTACCGCCGGGTGCTCGAAGACCTCGCCGCCGTCACCGGTCTGGGCCCCGTCACCCTGTGCCTGAGCCAGAGCGATGCCGAGCGCGCCTACCTGCGGCTCTCCACCCGACCCGACGACTGCCCCGACTTCTGTCGCGCGCCGGCCTGCCAGCCCTGTCTCGACGGCAACGGCGACACCCCCTGGGTGTATCGGGTCGCGGTGAACGAGGCGGGGCGGAACTACGGGGTATTGCTGCTCGAATATTCGCCCGAGTCGCCGCCTCGGCGCTGGCAATGCGACCTGGTCGAAACCATCGCCGGTCTGATCGCCACCTCGCTATCGCTCTCCCAGGGCTACGCCGAGCAGCGCCGGCTGGCGCTGATGGACGAACGCGCGGTGATCGCTCGAGAACTGCACGACTCGCTGGCCCAGTCGCTCTCCTACCTGAAGATCCAGGTCTCCCGCCTGCAGGCCCAGGCCCGGGCCGGCGGGGCCCATGCCGACACCGAGGCGATCGTCGATGAACTGCGCGAAGGCCTCAACGCCGCCTACCGTCAGCTCCGCGAGCTGCTCAACACCTTCCGCCTGAAGATGTCTGACGCCGGGCTGGAGGCTGCCCTCGAGGAGACGGTGCGCGAATTCGTCCGTCGCGGTGAGCTGTCCCTTCGCCTCGACTACTGCCTCGATCACTGCCCACTGTCACCCAATGAGGAGGTGCATACCCTGCAGATCGTTCGCGAGGCGCTGTCCAACGTCGTCCATCACGCCCGGGCGAAGCGCTGCGAGGTCAGCCTGAGCACCGACGAGGCGGGCCGCGTGGCGGTCAGCATCCGCGACGATGGCATCGGTCTCGGGGGCACATCGAACCAGCCGGAACACTACGGGACCATCATCATGCACGAACGCGCCGCCAGCCTGAGCGGTCGCCTCGAGCTGCACGAGCCGGCCGAAGGGGGCACCGAGGTCAGGCTGCACTTCACGCCTCAGCTCCACCGAGAGACGACGGCCACCTCATTGCCGGGAGACACGCCATGAGCACCGCGATCCTGATCGTCGACGACCATCCGCTGTTCCGTCGGGGGGTGCGCCAGCTGCTGGAGATGGATCCCGAACTGGCGATCGCCGGAGAGGCCGCCGACGGGGAAGCCGCCATCGAGGCCGCGGGCCGCCTGTCCCCGACGCTGATCCTGATGGACCTGAACATGGCGCGGCGGGATGGCCTCGACGCCCTGCGCGCGCTGCGCGAGTACGGCGTCGAGGCTCGCATCGTCATGCTCACGGTCTCCGATGCCGAGGAGGACGTGGTCGCTGCCCTGCGCGCCGGCGCCGACGGCTATCTGCTCAAGGACATGGAACCCGAAGACCTGCTGGCGGCGATCAAGGAGGCCGCTGAGGGGCGCATGGCGGTCAGCCCACGCCTCGCCGGCCTGCTGGCGAAAGCACTGAGCGGCCCTCGCCCGGAACCGGGCGAGAACCTGCTGGACTCGTTGACCGCCCGTGAAGGCGAGATCCTGGCCGCCCTGGCGGAAGGCCTGAGCAACAAGCTGATCGCCCGTCGACTGGCGATCAGCGAGGGCACGGTCAAGGTCCACGTCAAGCACCTGCTCAAGAAGCTGGGGCTGCGCTCACGGGTCGAGGCGGCGGTGTGGGCCGTGCAGATGGGGGTCGAGAAGTAGCCCGGACCGTCCTGCGGGGCACCTCAGTCGTCGTCATCGATGATGTCGCCGATCCAGGTCAGGGCCGCGACGCTGGCCGGCAGCCCCAGGGTCGGAACGCCCAGCAGCGCGACCTGCTCCAGCGCCGCCGACGACTCGCCCTCGGCCAGGGCACGACGGACATGGGAATGCACGGCGCCCTCGGAGCCGGCGCCCACCGCCAGGGCCAGCTTGACCAGACGGCGAGTGCGGGCATCCAGCGGCCCGCTCTCGGCACAGGCCTTGCCCAGCGCCGCATAGGCGCGCCATACCTCCGGGTGACGTTCGGCGACCCGGCCGGCACCGGCGGGAAGTTCCTGTCTCGGCATGTGGGACTCCTTCTGACGACGAATGACGCCCACAGTATAGGAAGCCACGTCTCAGGCCAGCCAGGACCAGGGACTATGGCGGATGGCCGCCCCGACCACGAAGGCGAAGGCCAGCAGAGCGGCGCCGGCCGCCAGCCCGCGGATCACCGGCGTGCGCCCGCGCTTGATGGCCACGCTCCCGAGCCCGATGTAGACCAGCAGCCCCAACAGCTTGGCCGCGAGCCACGGCTGCTGGTGTGGCCATAGCGAGAGCCCCACCATCATCCAGACACCCAACCCCAGCAGGGCGCTGTCGACCAGGTGCGGCAGCCCGCGAACCCAGCGACGCGCCGGCCTGGGCGACCCACGCACCGACCACCAGGCCCGGAGCATGAACAAGGCCAGGCTGAACCCGGCGATGCTCATGTGAAGATGCTTGATCAGCAGATAGTGTTCCATGGAAGGGGCCTCGACGACTGGCCGGACTCGGTCGCTTGTCTTCGCGCCTAGCCTGCCTTTCCGTCGCTGCGCACCGAGCTCAGCGGGACCGCGTAGTGCAGCAGGAAGATCGCATAGGCCAGGCACCACAGGATGATGGTCAGGCTGTAGGTCAGATGCGTGATACCCGGCAACGCGGCCAGCAAGGGGCCACGCAGCAGGCCGGCCACGGCCAGCAGGCCCAGCGCCACCCCCATGCCCGGCAGCGTCACGATGGGGCGGCCGGTGTGCCCCAGCGAGACCCGCGCCATCATCGCCAGCATCATGGTCCCCATGGCCCCGACGGTCAGCGTGTGCACCGCCAGCTCGACGCGAAAGGCGCCGAGCGCCGCCAGCGCCCACATGCCCAGGCCCAGCGGGAGGGCGGCATAGCTGACATGAAGCCCCCAGAGCAGCGGCTCTCGCCACGTACGCAGCCCGCCCCAGCGCGCCAGCCGCAGCGCATTGGCCAGGGCCGCCAGGGCCAGCGCCCCCGCCATCACGCCCTCGGGCGGCGCCATCCCCGGCAGGACGGCGAGCTGGGCCCCCAGCACCGCCGCCATGCTGCCCAGGGTCGCCCCCTCCAGCCAGCGCCGGGACTGGGGCCGGGGGCCGCCCAGGCGATTGGCGGTGAACAGCGGTATCACTCGGCCGCCCAGCACCACCATCACGGCAGCGATCAGCAGCACCGCCAGGCGAGCCCCCGCCCGTGCCAGCTCGCCATCTCCCCACCAGGCTCCCAGGTGCATGGCCAGGTTGGCCACGGCCAGAAGCCCCAGCAGCGGCAGGAAGACCAGATTCCGCCAGCGCCCGGCGGCGATGACCATCCGCGCCATCACGCCCGCCACCGCGACCAGGAACCCCACATCGATCAGCATCACGCCCCACCCCGGCAGACCGATGGGGAAGGCCAGCAGCCCGCGGGCCACGGCCCACAGCGCCACCAGGCCCAGCAGCGGCAGGCCGGTCGGGGCGGGACGGCCGGTCCAGTTCTGCGCCGCGGTGAGCAGAAAACCGGCGATGACGGCAGCACCGAAGCCAAACAGCATCTCGTGCTGATGCCACCACAGCATGCCGCCCCAAGGCCGCAGCAGGACGTCGCCCTGCCAGAAGGCCAGCCACGCCATCAGCGCGACGATGCCGAACAGGGCGGCCAGCAGGAAGAAGGGGCGAAAGGCCAGGCCCGCCACCGGCAGGCGTGTCGTGAGGGAACGAGGAGCCATCATGCACCATATCCGAGGGTGGAACTTGGGTATCGGCATTGTGCGCCGCGGCGTTCGGCCCGGACCATGACAGGCATCAAGAAACGTCCTTATCCGTCGAATGCGTCGTCCTCGGCGTCCCTATCGCCCACTGGTGCCTCACGGTCGTAGTGGAACTTCATGTAGGCGATCCCCGGGGCCATCACCAGCCGCCAGGCCAGCTCCTCCTCGTCGCCGCACTCGGGATCGTACTCGCGCAGCGTCGCCATCATTGCCTCCAGCCAGCGATCATAGAGCGCCGGACGGATGTCCAGATGCGCGCGGTTGTGGCGAATCGCCACCCGCGCCAGGTAGTCGCCGTCATGGCTGGCCGCGTAGAGGCTGATCAGGTGATAGAAGGACTTCTTGAGCATCGCCTGCTGGCGATCCATGTCGATGCCGCGGAACTTCTCGGCCACCTCCGTCGACCCCTCCAGGAAGCGTCGGTAGAAGGCATCGAAGAACCCCTGACCCTCGACCTCATGGGCCAGGGCTCGTGCATAGCTGGCATCGAAGACCCTGACGATATCCATGCGCCCTCCCCGCCGAAGCGTCGCCTGCCTACCAGCCTAGCCGCCCCTCCCTTTCCCGACGATGTGCGAGGCTCGGGCCGTCATTCTTGACCGAGATCAGGACAAGACGCGACTGCGACAATCTTGCCCACCTCGGGGGCTGGTGGGCCGCCCCTCTTTAGAGGTATTTTAAATGCATCTTAAAGAGACGCGCCGCCCACTCTTGCCCAGGAGCCGCCCATGCTGACTCAAGCCCAGGAAAGCCTGATCGCCGCCACCGCCCCGGTGGTCGCCGAGCATCTCGATGCCATCACCCAGCGCTTCTACCCGCTGATGTTCGAGCGTTACCCCGAGGTCGCGCCGCTGTTCAACCAGACCCACCAGGCCAACGGCGGACAGCCGCGGGCGCTGGCCGCGGCGGTGCTCGCCTACGTGCAGCTGCGCCAGGACCCCGAACGGGTGCACGAGGTGCTGGCCACGGTGGTCAGCAAGCACGTGTCGCTGGACATCCGCCCCGAGCAGTACCCGATCGTCGGCGAGTGCCTGATGGCCGCCATCGGCGAGGTGCTGGGCGATGCCGTGACGCCGGAGATCGCCGATGCCTGGGGCGCGCTCTACGAGGAGCTCGCCGGCCTGCTGATCGAGCTCGAGGAAAAGCGCTACCGGACCTTCGAACAGCGGCCCGGCGGCTGGCGCGGCCCGCGCGAGTTCCGCATCGCCGAGACCCGCCAGGAAAGCTCGGTGATCCGCTCCTTCGTGCTGGAACCCACCGACGGTGGCCCCGTGGCCGAGCATCTCCCCGGCCAGTACATCGGCGTGCGCCTGACCATCGACGGCCAGCCGGTCCATCGCCACTACAGCCTCTCGGCGCTGCCCAACGGCCGCAGCGTTCGCATCTCGGTGAAACGCGAGGACGGCGGCGTGGCCAGCCGGCACCTGCACGATGCCATGGCCGTGGGCGACACCCTGGAGCTGCTGCCGCCCGCCGGCGAGCTGACCCTGATGGCCGGTGACGAGCCCCTGCTGCTGGCCAGCGGCGGCGTCGGCCAGACGCCGATGCTGCCGATCGCCCGCCAGGCCCTGGCCGAGGGCCGCCGGGTGGTCTACCTGCACGCCGCCCAGGACGCCGAGCAGCGCGCCTTCGCCGACGAGCTCGCGGCCCTGGCCGACGAGCATCCCGAGCGGCTGACCGCGGTCAGCGTTCAGGAAAGCGGCGACGGCGCCGATCACCTCGGCCGCGTGGACCGCGACCTGCTGGCCCGCTACCTGCCCGAAGGCGCGCGCTGCTACTTCGTCGGCCCCCAGGGGTTCATGTCCGCCGTGGACCGCAGCCTGAAGGCGCTGGGCATTCCCGACGAGCGTCGCCACTACGAACACTTCGGCCCGGCGCGTCCCCTCGACGCCGCCTGATCATCCTCGCCTCATAAAGAACGGCCCGGACGCCTTGGCGTCCGGGCCGTTTTTGTAGCCCCGACCAGAACCGGCTCAGTGGCCGAGTATCTGGCTCAAGAACAGCTTCGTTCGGTCCGATTCCGGGTGATTGAAGAAGGTCTCCGGCGGGGCCTGCTCGATGATCTGGCCCTGGTCCATGAAGATGACGCGGTCCGCCACGGTCTTGGCGAAGCCCATCTCGTGGGTCACGCAGAGCATGGTCATGCCGTCCTGGGCCAGCTCGACCATGACGTCGAGCACCTCCTTGATCATCTCCGGGTCCAGCGCCGACGTGGGCTCGTCGAACAGCATCACCTCGGGGCGCATGCACAGCGCCCGGGCGATGGCCACGCGCTGCTGCTGGCCGCCGGAGAGCTGGCCGGGATACTTGTGCGCCTGGTCGGCGATGCGCACTCGCTCGAGGAACTCCATGGCGGTCTTCTCCGCCTCGGCCCGGGGCTTCTTCTGCACCCAGGTCTGGGAGATGCAGCAGTTGTCGAGCACCGACAGGTGCGGGAACAGGTTGAAGTGCTGGAAGACCATGCCGACGTTGCGGCGGATCTGCTCGATGCGCTTCACGTCCTGGGTCATGGTCACGCCGTCAACGACGATGCGGCCCTGCTGATGCTCCTCGAGGTGATTGAGGCAGCGGATCAGGGTCGACTTGCCCGACCCCGAAGGGCCGCAGATGACGATGCGTTCGCCCTTCGCCACCCTCAGGTCGATGTCGCGCAGGACGTGGAAGTCGCCGTACCACTTGTTGAGCCCCTCGACCGAGATCATCGGCTCGTCGGCGGGGGCGCTGGCCGTGTTGGTGGTCGCCATGCCGGTGTTTCCTCGTTCTTGAAAGCGTTTGTTAAGTGCTTGTTATTCCGTGCCTGCCGGTCAGCTCTTGTGGCCGGTATGCAGGCGCCGCTCGATGTACTGGCTGTAGCGCGACATGCTGAAGCAGAAGATCCAGAACATCAGCGCCGCGAACACGTAGCCCTCGGTGGCGAAGCCCAGCCAGTTGCTGTCGGTGAGCCCCGAGCGGATGATCGCCAGCAGATCGAACAGGCCGATGATCAGCACCAGTGAAGTGTCCTTGAACAGCGCGATGAAGGTGTTGACGATGCCGGGGATCACCAGCTTCAGCGCCTGGGGCAGCACGATCAGCCCCATGCGTCGCCAGTAGCCCATGCCCAGCGCCTTGGCGGCCTCCTCCTGTCCCTTGGGAATGGCCTGCAGGCCGCCGCGCACCACCTCGGCCATGTAGGCGCTCCAGAAGAACATGATGCCGATCAGCGCCCGCAGCAGCTTGTCGAACTCCACCTCGCTGGGCACGAACAACGGCAGCATCACCGAGGCCATGAACAGCACCGTGATCAGCGGCACGCCGCGCCAGAACTCGATGAACACCACGCACACGCCGCGCACCAGCGGCATCTTCGAGCGACGCCCCAGCGCCAGCACCACGCCCAGCGGCAGCGAGCCGACGATGCCCACGACGGCCACCGTCAGGGTCAGCATCAGCCCGCCCCATTCGCGGGTCGGCACCGCCATCAGCCCGAAGTGGCCGCCGAGCAGCAGCACGTAGGCCACCGCCGGGAAGCCGACCAGGGCGAACAGACCCACCCAGCGCTTGGCCGGCAGCCGGGGAATCGCCAGCCAGGCGATCAGCAGCCCCAGCATCATGAACACCGTATCGACCCGCCAGCGAGCGGCCTCGGGATAGAAGCCGTAGACGATGGTCTCGAAGCGGGCGCTGATGAACACCCAGCAGGCGCCCTCGCCGCTGCAGGCCTCGCGGGTCGAGCCCAGCCAGTCGGCGTCGATCAGCGCCCACTGCACCAGCGGCCACAGCCCCCAGCCCAGCACCGCCAGCACGCACAGGGTGATGACGCTGTTGAGCGGCCCGTCGAAGAGGTTAGCGCGCAGCCAGCCCATCACACCGCGGCGCAGGTCCGGCGGCCGGCGCGCCTCGATCATCTCGATTCGTGTCGCCATCTCGGCCATGTCAGCGCTCCTTCATCAGGGTGCGGGCGTTGTAGAGGTTCATCAGCGCCGACACCACCAGGCTGATCAGCAGGTAGACCGCCATGGTCATGGCGATGATCTCGATGGCCTGGCCGGTCTGGTTGAGGGTGGTGCCGGCAAACACCGCCACCAGGTCCGGGTAGCCGATGGCCGTGGCCAGCGAGGAGTTCTTGATCAGGTTCAGGTACTGGCTGGTGAGCTGGGGCACGATGACCCGCATCGCTTGGGGAATCACGATCTTGCGCAGGGTGATGTTGCCGGGAAGGCTGATCGCCCGGGCGGCCTCGACCTGCCCGCTCGGCACCGACTGGATGCCCGAGCGCACGATCTCGGCGATGAAGGAGGCGGTGTAGATCGACAGCGCCAGCCACAGCGCCATCAGCTCGGGGATGATCGTCACGCCGCCAGAGAAGTTGAAGCCGGCCAGCGCCGGCACGTCCCAGGCCAGCGGCCGCCCGGTCACCAGGAACACCGCCAGCGGCAGGCCAAGCAGGATCAGCGCGCCGAGCCGGTAGACCGGCAGTGCCTTGCCGGTGCGGGTCTGCAGCCGCCGCGCGTAGAGCGAAAGCCCCACCACCGCGGCCACCGCCAAGGCCAGCGCCCAGAGGGTGGCATCGAAGCCCGGCTGGGCCACAGGGGCCGGCATCACCAGGCCGCGCACATTGAGGAACAGCGCCTCGAACAGCGACAGGCTCTGGCGCGGGCTGGGCAGCGCCTGGAGCACGGCGAAGTACCAGAACAGGATCTGCACCAGCAGTGGAATGTTGCGGAAGATCTCGACGTAGGCGGCGGCCAACCGGGCCAGCAGCCAGTTGCTCGAGAGCCGGGCGATGCCCACCGCGAAGCCGATGACCGTGGCCGCGACGATGCCGAGGCCGGACACCAGCAAGGTGTTGAGCAGCCCCACCACGAAGGTGCGGCCGTAGGTGCTGTCGCCGCTGTAGGCGATCAGCGTCTGGGGAATGGAGAAGCCGGCCCGCTCCTGGAGGAAGCCCAGGCCGGTGGTGATGCCCCGGGCCTCGAGGTTGGCCAGGGTGTTGGTCACCAGCATCACGATCAGCGCCGCCAGCCCCAGCAGCAGCAGGGCCTGGATCACCAGCGCGCGCACGGCGGGGTCGCGCCACAGCGGCCCCCGCTCGGAAGACGAAGAACGCAGCATGTCGAGCCTCGAATGCAGGGTAACGGCCCCTCACCCCCGGCCGGGGGTGAGGGAAACGGAGGGTCGATGCCGATCAGCGGATGGGCGGTGCGTAGAGGATGCCGCCCTCGTTCCACAGCGCGTTCATGCCGCGGCCGATGGCGAGCGGGGACTCCTCGCCCACGGTGGCGGAGAACACCTCACCGTAATTGCCGACCTGGGCGATGATGTCGTAGGCCCAGTCGTTCTCGAGGCCCATCTGCTCGCCGTAGTTGCCGTCGTCGCCCAGCAGGCGTGCGACCTGGGGATTGGGCGGGTTCTGCTGCATCTCGTCGACGTTGTCGCTGGTCACGCCCAGTTCCTCGGCGTTGACCATGGCGAACACCGACCACTGGACGATGTCCAGCCACTGATCGTCGCCCTGGCGCACCACCGGACCCAACGGCTCCTTGGAGATCAGCTCGGTGAGGATCTCGACGCTGTCCGGCTCCGGCAGCTGCAGGCGCAGGGCGCTGAGCTGGGAGGTGTCGGAGGTCAGCACGTCACATCGGCCGCTGGCGAAGCCCTGGGCCGTCTGGTCCGGGGTGTCGAAGGTCACGGTGTTGATGTCGATGCCCCGGGAGGGGAAGTAGTCGGCCAGGTTCAGCTCGTGGGTGGTGCCCGACTGGATGCAGATGGAGGCGCCGTCGAGGTCCTCCAGGCTCTCGATGCCGAGGTCCTTGGCGACCATGAAGCCCTGGCCGTCGTAGAAGGTGGTGGTGGTGAAGTTGAGGCCCAGGGAGTTGTCGCGGGTGGCCGTCCAGGTGGTGTTGCGCGACAGCACGTCGATCTCGCCGGACTGCAGGGCGGTGAAGCGCTCCTTGGCGGTCAGCGGGGTGAAGACCACCTTCTCCGGATCGCCGAAGATGGCCGAGGACACCGCGCGGCAGGTCTCGACGTCCAGCCCCTGCCAGTTGCCGTTCTCGTCCGGCGAGGAGAAGCCGGACAGCCCGACGTTGACGCCGCAGCGCAGGTTGCCGCGCTCCTTCACCTCGTCGAGGGTGGCGGCCGAGGCGGTGGTGCTGACCGCCGCGAGGCCGAGGGTCGCGACGGACAGGGCGATCAGCGTCTTGTTGTTGTAGCGCATGATCCTAGACTCCATTGCTGTTGAGAAAATGTTTGTGCTTGTTATTCAGCAAGGACGAACATAACAGAGCCGAGAGTCGGCGCACGGGCTTGCATTTAAACGTTCGATTCGATCTGTTGTGCTGCATCGCAACAAACAAGCCCCGGCACCGGCCGGGGCTGACGGTCGTGTCGGGGATCGTCCGACACCTCGCCGAGCGTTGACCGGCTCGGCGATTCGCATCGGTCCATCGCGCGAATCAGTGCTGGAACGAAGACTCGGCGAGCGCAGAGCGTTTTCGTACGACGCTCAGCCGCACTTCGACCAGCCGCACCCCGAATAGCACGTCGGGCAACCGTCCATCATCACCAGATCGCCGCCGCACTCCGGGCACTGGCCGACCACGATGGGCCCGCCCTGGCCGGCCTCGGCCGCGCGCTCGGCATGGGCCTGCTCCTCGGGGCCGGGCGGATGCCAGGGCCGGCCGGCCAGGCGCCGGGCGTGGCGTGCCACCAGCTCCTCCACCGGCACCTGCAGGCCGTCCTGGTCGAGGAAGCCCCGCCGGTAGAGGATCTGCTGGATCGACCAGGCGATGGCGGCGACCTCGGAATCGTGGAACATCGGCTTGCCCCAGCGGTTCATGCCGCAGCGCACCCGGCCCTTGTCCCAGGCCACCTTGCGCAGGTCGGCCACCGCCTGGGTGACGTAGCCGCCGCGAGCGGCCAGCGACAGGCTGCGCATGGTGGCGGTGATCCACTGGTGCTCGCTGGACAGCTGCCCGGAGGGCAGGAAGAACTCCACCGGGCGCTCGATGACCACCCGCTCGCCGTTCAACACGCCCTCCACCGGCATGAAGGACACCAGCAGGTAGACCTTGCGCCGGCCCTCGGCGCCGACGTAGGAGATCTTCTCCGACACCGCCTCCAGAGTGCCCTCGGGGCGCGAGGGAATGCGCCGCGTCAGCGGGTCCTCATCGGCCGGCGGCGGCACGTCCTGGGGCTGTCGGACACGGGACGACAGGATCTTGGAGGTGATCTCGATGCTCATGACGGGGCTCCTGTGAAAGCCGATGCGGTGTCGTTTGACGGACGGCCGTTCACGGCCGTCGCGAGCCCTGGTTTACCACTTGCCATAGGTGCCCTCCTTGAGCGCATCGTGCAGGTTCGCCGCGGTGTGCTCCTCGCCCTCGTAGATCACCGTCTCGTCGCCGGAAAGCTCCAGGCGCTCACCGTTCTCCAGCTCGAAGACGTAGACGGTATTCTTGAGATCGTCCTCGCGCACCAGCACGCCCTGGAAGGCCTCGGGATTGAAGCGGAAGGTGGTGCAGCCCTTGAGCCGGCTGTCGTAGGCGTCCAGATAGAGATCCTGGAAGTCCTCGTAGGCGAAATCGGTGGGCACGTTGACGGTCTTGGAGATCGCCGAGTCGATCCAGACCTGGGCGGCGGCCTGCACCGCCACGTGCTGGGCCGGCGAGACGCCGTCGGCGGTGACGAAGTAGTCCGGCAGGTCACTCTCCACGGCGTCGGGGGCGACGACATGGCGATAGGCCGCCAGCTCGAAGGAGACCACCTCGATCTGCTCCTTGGTCTTGCGCCCGGCGCGAATGACGTTGCGGAAGTAGCGATGCGAGAATGACGGCTCGATGCCGTTGGAGGCGTTGTTGCCCAGCGACAGCGAGATGGTGCCGGTGGGCGCGATGGAGCTGTGGTGGGTGAAGCGCGCGCCGTGCTCGGCGAGCTCGGCCACCAGCTCGGGCTCGACCTCGGCGACCTTCTGCATGTAGCGGCTGTAGCGGGCGTGCAGGATTCGCCCCGGCACCCGGTCGCCGGCCTGATAGCCGTCCTGGACCAGCTCCGGGCACTCGCGCAGCATGCGCGGCGTCAGCTCGAACGACTCGGCCAGCACCGGCGCCATGCCCTTCTCCTTGGCCAGCGCCAGGGCCTGCTTCCAGCCCTCGACCGCCAGCACCCGGCTGACTTCCTCGGTGAAGGCCAGCGACTCCGGCGAGCCGTAGGGCAGCTTGAGCATGGTCAGCGCCGAGCCCAGCCCCAAAAAGCCCATACCGTGGCGGCGCTTGGCCGCGATCTCGCGGCGCTGGCCCTCGAGCGGCAGGCCGCTGATCTCCACCACGTTATCGAGCATGCGGGTGAAGATCGCCACCACCCGGCGGTAGCGCTCCCAGTCGAAGCGCGGCGCCTCGCCGAAGGGCTCGAGCACGAAGCGCGTGAGGTTGATCGAGCCCAGCAGGCAGGCGCCCTCGGGCGGCAGCGGCTGCTCGCCGCAGGGGTTGGTGGCGCGGATCTCCTCGCAGAACCAGTTGTTGTTCATGCGATTGACCTGGTCGATCAGGATGAAGCCCGGCTCGGCGAAGTCGTAGGTGGAGCGCATGATGGTGTCCCACAGCCCGCGGGCGCGGACCGTCTCGACCACGCGGCAGGCCACCCGGCCCTGGTCGTCGAGGGTGTAGCCCTCCTCGACCACCGGCCAGTCGCGGTAGATCAGTTCGCTGTCGTCGACGTCGTCCTTCTCGGCGGGATGCAGCGGGAACGCCAGCGGCCAGTCGGCGTCGGCGCGAACCGCCTCCATGAACTCGTCGGTGATCAGCAGGCTGAGGTTGAACTGGCGTAGCCGGCCGGCCTCGCGCTTGGCCTCGATGAAGCTCTTCACGTCCGGATGGCCGACGTCGAAGGTCCCCATCTGGGCGCCGCGGCGCCCGCCCGCCGAAGCCACGGTGAAGCACATCCTGTCGTAGATATCCATGAACGCCAGCGGGCCGTTGGTGCCGGCCCCGGCGCCGAACACGAAGGCGCCGCGGGGACGCAGGGTCGAAAAGTCATAGCCGATGCCGCAGCCCGCCTTGAGGGTCATGCCGGCTTCCACCACGCCCTCGAGGATGTCACGCATCGAATCGTGGAGGGTGCGCGAGACCGTGCAGTTGATCAGGCTGACCGCCGGCTTGACGGCCTCCGCCCCGGCGTTGGCGACGATGCGCCCGGCCGGGATGGCGCCGTTGTCCAGCGCCCAGCGGAACTGGGGCAGCCAGGCCTCGGCGTCGTCCTCCACCGCGGCCAGCGCCCGGGCCACCCGCTCCCGGGTGGCGGCGGGGTCGGCGTCCACCGGCCGGCCGTGACGGTCCTTGAGGCGATACTTGCTGTCCCAGATATCAAGCGAAGGCGCCTGCAGCGGCACCTCGTCGACGCTGGGCGCATCCTTGGCAGTGGTGGTGCGCATCGATTCTCTCTCATGTGCGGTGAAAACGGCAGCGGTCGCACACGACCGCCTGTCGCGGAGCATCACGGCGGCGGAGGTCGCATGGCACGGGCCCGCTCCCGACGGCGCGATGCCTGACTACCATATATAGACAAAAATCACTCTCAACACACATGATATGGATCATCCGCCCGAGCCGCGGACGAAAGAAAGCGCCCGACCGTGAAGGTCGGGCGCCAGGTTCGGCATCGGGCAACACGCGTCAGAAGCCGCCGCCGGCACCGCCGCCAGCACCGCCACCGCCGCCGGAACCACTGCCGCCAGCACCACCGCCGCCAGCACCGCCACCGCCGCCAGCACCACCGCCGCCAGCACCACCGCCACCGCCGCCAGCACCACCGCCGCCGCCGCCGGCACCACCACCGGCACCACCACCGGCGCCGCCGCCATTACCGCCGCCATTACCGCCGCCATTACCGCCGCCATTACCGCCGCCATTACCGCCGCCATTACCGCCGCCATTACCGCCGCCATTACCGCCGCCATTACCGCCGCCATTATTATTGTCATCAGGATCTTGAGGATCATCCCCAGGATCCGGAGTATCATCCTCGGACTCGTCATCCGATGGAACGGCAGGAGCGCTAGTCGGCGCGGGAATGACGTCCTCGCTGGGCACGGCGGCAATCAGGGGCAGGAAGGTGCCGTCGCATCCGTCCAGCAGCCCACCGCCGCAGCCACCACCGCCGCCCCCGGCGGCCGGCGCCGGCAGGTCCTCGAGCAACGCGTCAATCTCGGCATCGGTCAGGCTCCCCGACCCGGCCGGCTCGGTCAGTTGATCGTTGGCGACCCTCGCCATCTCGTCTTCCGAGAGCGTGCTGCCCCCGGAACCCTCGACTCCCGACTGCGCCTGTACGCCGGCGGCTGACAGACAGCCCACGGCGACGACCAGGGCAGCCAACTTGAACCCTTGCATCTCGCCCTCCCCCGCCGCCGGCCACCGCCGTCGACGTGACATAACGCCATACAACATTTTGTTACACGCAAGCTAAGCATCGTCACAGAGCGCAGGCTTCACCATCGGAAGGCCCGCTGATTATCGCATCGGAGGAATCAGGCAAACGGCTGCCTGGCAGACGGCAGGAAACTCGTACCGGGGTGACAGGGCGATCGCGCTCCCCTGGGACCACGCCTAGACGGTCCGGGAGTAGCGCACCTTGTCGCCGTCCAGGTAGGCATCGAAGACCATGGCCAGGTTGCGCAACATCAGACGGCCGGCCGGGCGCACCTCGAGGCGGCGCACGCCCAGCGTGATCAGGCCATCGTCGCGCATCGGCGCCAGGGCCTTCAGGGCATCGGCGAAGTGGCCGGCGAAGTCGATGCCGTGACGCGCCTCGATGGCATCGACGTCCACGCGACCATGGCACATCAGGGCGTGGATGACGTCGCGGCGCAGGCGATCCTCGTCGTCGAGCCGGTAGCCGCGCAGCACCGGCAGCCGCCCGGCCTCGAGGCGCTCGCGATAGGCGGCGATCTCCTTGACGTTCTGGCTGTAGCCGTCTCCGACCTTGCCGATGGCGCTGACGCCAAGCCCGATCAGGTCGCAGTCGGCGTGGGTGGAGTAGCCCTGGAAGTTGCGCTGCAGGGTACCCTCGCGCTGGGCCCGGACCAGTTCGTCGTCGGGCAGCGCGAAGTGGTCCATGCCGATGTAGACGTAGCCGGCGTCGGTCAGGCGATGGATGGTCAGCTCCAGTAGCTCGAGCTTGCGCTCGGGCGGCGGCATGTCCTCGTCGCGGATCAGCCGCTGGGCCTTGAAGCGCTCGGGCAGATGGGCATAGCTGTAGGTGGCGATGCGATCCGGCCGCAGGGCGACGATCTTGTCCAGGGTGGCCGCGAAGCTGGCCACGGTCTGGCGTGGCAGGCCGTAGATCAGATCGACGCTCACCGAGTGGAAGCCGGCGTCCCGGGCGGCCGTCATCAGGGCGGCCACCTCGGCCTCGCCCTGGACGCGGTTGACCGCCGCCTGCACCTCGGGGTCGAAGTCCTGAACGCCGAAGCTCAGGCGATTGAAGCCCAGCGCACGCAGCTCATGCAGCTGCGACGGGGTGACGGTACGCGGGTCGACCTCCAGGGAAAACTCCCGGGCCTCGGGGGGCGCGAAGCGAAAGCCCGCCGCCAGGGCCTCCATCAGCTCACCGAGCTGGGCAGTGTTCAGATAGGTCGGCGTGCCGCCACCCAGGTGCAGCTGGGCAAGCGTGCGCTCACTATCGAAGAGTTCGGCCTGGAGACCGATCTCGCGCTTCAGCAGGGCGAGATACTCGGCCGCCCGCTCGCGGCGATGGGTGACGATCTTGTGGCAAGCGCAGTAATAGCAGAGGCTTTCGCAGAAGGGGACGTGCACGTAGGCCGACAGCGGCTTGGGCGCGGCGACGCGATGGCTCTGGGCGGCCTGGGCCCGATAATCGTCCTCGGCGAAGGCGGCATGGAACTGCGGCGCCGTGGGATAGGAGGTATAGCGCGGCCCGGGGCGGTCGTACTTCTCGACGAGGGGGCGGATGAACGGCTGTGGCTGGGGCATGATCGGACCTCCATGAACGCTGCCCATATTATGCCAGCCCGCCCGCGGCCCCACGGGTACCACCCGGCGCCGGCTTGATGCCGGTCAATTCACCGCCGCCGATCGCGGCGAAACGCCGCGGCGACGCGACGTGCCGGGAGCCCGCCCTCGCCGTGATAGAATGAAGACCGCTTCCCGCCGCGTCCGGAGACCCCATGCGCCTGACCCGATTCACCGACTACTCGCTACGCGTGCTGATCTATCTGGCCGTGAAGGGGCAGGACGAGGAGCGCGCGACCATCTCGGAGATCGCCGAGCGCTTCGCCATCTCGCGCAACCATCTGATGAAGGTGGTGCAGGAGCTCAATCGGCTCGGCTACCTGACCGCCACCCGCGGCAAGCACGGCGGCCTGCGGCTGAAGCGGGCGCCCGCCGAGATCTCGCTGGGCGGGCTGGTGCGCGACACCGAGCCCGACCTCAGCCTGGTGGAATGCTTCCGCGACGGCAACGCCTGCACCATCACCCCCGCCTGCCGGCTGAAGCCGATCCTCGGCGAGGCCCTGGCGGCCTTCCTGTCGGTGCTCGACCGCTACACCCTCGCCGACCTGCTGGGCCAGCAGCGCGCCGAGCTGGTCCAGCTGCTGAATATCGAGGACGCCTCACAGGCCTCGTAAGGCCGACAGCTTCGACACCGCGTGCTAGTCTCCCGACGCCACGGTCATGGATGCCCGCATGTTCTCCTCACGCCCCTTCCTCTCTTGCCTGATGCCTCTCTCGCTAAGCGCGCTGATGGGCATGACCCTCGCCACCCCGGCGCTGGCCGGCAGCTACAACGTCGACGACGCCCGAGCCCACGGCGACTGGCACTCGCTGGTGCTGCGGCTGGGGAACGAACGCCACGTGCGCGCCATCGAGCAGCACAGCTATAGCGACAGCGTGTTCAGCGTCAACGCCACGCCGGACGCCTGCGATCGCCCCTGGCTCGAGCTGCGCGTCGAGCTCGACGAGGTCCAGGCCGAGACCGGCACCGTCAACCGGGTACCGGTGGACCTGCTGATCGATGAGGGCTGGGTCCACCAGGGCCGGGCCGAGTTCATCACCGAGCGCGGCAACAGCGGCTTCTACGCGCGCCTGGTGCTGCCCGACACCGACGAGGTGCTCGACGAGATGCGCGGCGGCGAGACGCTACGCCTGCGCCTCCATCGCGCCGAGGACGACCACTGGTTCCTGGTCTTCAGCCTGGACGGCGCCGACGCCGCGCTGGCCCGCATGGAGACGCTCTGCCGCGCGGGGTGAGCCCTCGCCGTTATTCTCCCGCCCAACGCAGGACGCCCCCGCCGCAAAGCGGCGAGGGCGTCCCGCATGAACCGCGGGGCGATCAGCTGCGGATCAGGTGATCGAAGGCGCCCAGGGCGGCCTTGGAGCCCTCGCCCATGGCGATGACGATCTGCTTGTAGGGCACGGTGGTGACGTCGCCGGCGGCGAAGATGCCGGGCACCGAGGTCATGCCGCGCTCGTCGACCACGATCTCGCCGCGCTCGGAGAGTTCGATGGGCGAGTCCTTCAGCCACTCGGTGTTGGGCACCAGACCGATCTGCACGAAGACGCCCTCGAGGGCCAGCTCGCGCAGTTCCCCGGAGGCGCGCTCCTCGTAGGTCAGGCCGGTGACGCGGTTGCCGTCGCCGTTGACCTCGGTGGTGCGCGCGCCCTTGATCACTTCGACGTTGGGCAGGCTGGCGAGCTTCTTCTGCAGCACCTCGTCGGCGCGCAGTTCGTCCATGAACTCGATCAGCGTGACCTCGCCGACGATGCCGGCCAGGTCGATGGCCGCCTCGACGCCGGAGTTGCCGCCGCCGATCACCGCCACGCGCTTGCCCTTGAACAGCGGGCCGTCGCAGTGCGGGCAGTAGGCCACGCCCTTGTTGCGGTACTCGGCCTCGCCCGGCACGTTCATCTCGCGCCAGCGGGCGCCGGTGGCCAGCACCAGGGTCTTGCTCCGGAGGCTGGCGCCAGAGGCGAAGCGCACCTCGTGCTCGCCGCCCGGCTCGCCCGGGACCAGCTCGACGGCGCGCTGCAGGTTCATGATGTCGACGTCGTATTCCTTGACGTGCTCCTCCAGCGCCGCGGCCAGCTTGGGGCCCTCGGTGTGGGGCACCGAGATCAGGTTCTCGATCGACAGGGTGTCCAGCACCTGGCCGCCGAAGCGCTCGGCGGCCACGCCGGTGCGAATGCCCTTGCGCGCCGCATAGACGGCCGCCGCGGCGCCGGCCGGGCCGCCGCCGATCATCAGCGTATCGAAGGCGGGCTTTTCGTTGAGCTTCGCAGCCTCGCGCTCGGCGGCGCCGGTGTCGACCTTGGCCAGGATCTGTTCCAGGCTCATGCGGCCCTGATCGAAGGTCTCGCCGTTGAGGAACACGCTCGGCACCGACATCACCTCGCGGGCCTCGACCTCGTCCTGGAACAGGGCGCCGTCGATGGCGTCGTGGGAGATGCGCGGGTTGAGGATCGCCATCAGGTTCAGCGCCTGGACCACGTCCGGGCAGTTCTGGCACGACAGCGAGAAGTAGGTCTCGAAGTGCAGGTCGGCGTCGAGGGAGCGGATCTGCTCGATGACCTCGTCGCTGGCCTTGGGCGGATGGCCGCCCACCTGCAGCAGGGCCAGCACCAGGGAGGTGAACTCGTGACCCATGGGAATGCCGGCGAACACTACCCCAGTGGGCTCGCCGTCGCGGTGCAGGGCGAAGGACGGCACGCGCCGGTCGCTGCCCTCGGTGGACAGGGTGATCTTGTCGGAAAGGCCCGCGATCTGCTCGAGAAGAGCGTGCAGTTCCTTGGACTTGTCGCCGTCATCCAGGGTGGCGACCAGCTCAAAGGGTTGCGTGACCTTGCCAAGGTAGGCTTTCAGCTGTTGCTTCAGAGAGTCGTCCAACATAACGGCGGCAATCCTTGATGATATGTGACTCGCAGACACGACTTCCCCGTGCGGGTCGCGAAGCCTCGCGCCCGGGAGCGTGTCAGGAAAAACCGGAATCGGGCCCCGCCGGGACGTCGTCCCGATCTCGCTTGCGCGACTGGTTGGGCGATCGAGGCGCAGCGCCTCGGCGGGGTAACGGGGAGCGGGAAAATCCCGCCGGTCAGCGATCCAATAAAGGATGCGCAGATTTATGTCGCGAGCGATGAGAGACTGGCCGCCGCCGGAGCACAGCTCCCGGAGTGTAGCCCGCACATGAGAGGGCGACCGGGCCGGCGTGCCGGCACCGCCGGCGGTCAGGATATCGAGCGCAGCAATAAATCGGCGTGTCCTTAGATCTTGCCGACCAGGTCCAGGGACGGCGCCAGGGTCTCTTCGCCTTCTTCCCACTTGGCCGGGCAGACCTCGTTGGGGTTGGCGCGAACGTACTGGGCGGCCTTGACCTTGCGCAGCAGCTCTTCGGCGTTACGGCCGATGTTGCCGGCGTTCAGCTCGATGATCTGGATCTTGCCGTCCGGATCGACGACGAAGGTGCCACGGTCGGCGATGCCGGCTTCCTCGATCAGTACCTCGAAGTTGCGCGACACGACGTGGGTCGGGTCGGCCAGCATCGGGTACTGGAGCTTGCCGATGGTCTCGGAGCTGTCGTGCCAGGCCTTGTGGGTGAAGTGGGTGTCGGTGGACACGCCGTAGATCTCGACGCCCAGCGCCTTGAAGGCCTCGTAGTTGTCCTGCAGGTCACCCAGCTCGGTCGGGCAGACGAAGGTGAAGTCGGCCGGATAGAAGAAGAAGATGCTCCACTGGCCCTTCAAGCTCTCTTCGCTGACCTCGACGAAATCGCCGTTGTGATAGGCGGTGGCGTTGAACGGTTTGACTTCGGTGTTGAGCAGGGACATCGCGTCGCTCCTGTTTGAGTGCGTGTGTGGGGAAGACGCGATCAGAATACCCAGCCCCCTCTCATTGGTTAAATTGAATAGGGCGATGCTGACGATAGCCAAGAGCTAATCGATGCTTCTCGCTCCGCCTGCGTTCGCCTCAGGCGCCGGGCTCGGGCTCCTGCCAAACCAGCTCGACACGGCGATTGGCGGCGCGCCCCGCGGCATCGTCGTTGGCGGCCAGGGGCCGGGTGTCGGCGTAGCCGATGGCCCGCAGGCTGTCCCGCGCCACGCCTTCCTCGGCCAGCGCGCGCACCACGGCGCTGGCGCGCCCGGTGGACAGCTCCCAGTTGGAGGGGAAGCGCGAGGTGGCGATCGGCAGGCTGTCGGTGTGGCCCTCCACCGATATCTCGCCGCCGAGGTCGACCAGCCGCTCGGCGAGGTGCGAAAGCACCTGCCGGCCGCCCTCGGTGACCCGGGCGCGGCCGCTGTCGAACAGCAGCCGGTCCTCGATGCGCAGGGTCAGCCCCTGGTGGGTGCGCTCGACGCTGACGCCGTCCATGCCGAGCCCCTGGAAGCGCGGCTGCAGCCCGGCATGGCGCGGTCGGAGCCCCTCGCCCACCGCCAGCGCGGCCCGCATGGCCGGCGCGGCGATCTCACTTTTCTCGCTTTCCCCCTCCCCCGTGGCCAGGCTGCTCATGGAGAGCAGCAGCACGAACAGGGTGATCAGCAGGGTCAGGACGTCGAGATAGCTCATCAGCCAGCTCTCGCCTTCCTCGCCGCCCTGCCCGGGCGGCGCCAGCGCCTGGCGGGTATCGTGGTCAAGCACGCTGCCCGGCCTCCTCGCCGCTGGGAACGCCGCCCTTCGCCGGGTCACGGATCTCGTCGTGATAGTTGGCGACGAAGGAGTTCAGAGTCTCCTCGATGAAGGAGGGCAGACGCCGCTTGGTAATCAGCGAGATGCCCTCGAGAACCATGTTCATGGCGATCAGGCGCTCCTCGGTGCGCCGCTCGAGCTTCACCGCGATGGGCTTGAACACCAGGTTGGCCAGCAGGATGCCGTAGAAGGTAGTGAGCAGCGCTACCGCCATGCGTGGGCCGATGACGTTCAGGTCGCCGGCCTCCATCACCTCGAGCATGTTCACCAGCCCCACCAGGGTGCCGATCATGCCGAAGGCCGGGGCATAGGTGGCCATGGTGCGAAAGATCTGCGCCTCGGCGTGCTCGCGGGCCTTGAGCCGGGCGATGCGCCAGCGCAGCAGGTCGAAGATCTCCTCCTCCTTGGTGTTGGCGATGACCAGCTGGATACCGGTGCGGAGAAAGGGATTGCGGGCCTGCTCCAGGGCCGACTCCACGGCCCGCACGTCGCCCTTGAACCACAGCCGCGACATGTCCACCAGCTCCTTGATGTCGTCACGGATGTAGGTGTTCTCGCGGCGAAAGACGATGCCCACCAGGCGCACCACCCGCACCACCTCCTTGAGCGGATAGCTGATGAAGGTCGCGGCCAGGGTACCGGCGAGCACGATGGCAAGGCCCGGCAGATTGACGAAGCTCTGCGGCGACTCGGCGGTGAACAGCAGGACGCTCGCCAGCATCACGATGCTGGCCAGGATCCCGATCAGGGTGGACGGGTTCATGGGGGACTCCCTGTCGCGTTTCGACGATTAAGTGGATGACGTTCGTGGCCCGAGATACGGGCCGATGAGCGCCGGGGACAGGCCGATGCGAGGGGTTTTTGCCATGGATGGCAAAAGTAGCGCCCAGGGAAGGGTTCACAGCGCCCTCGCAGCGGTCTGGCGCCGGGAAAGCTCATTGCCTCCGAGCCCTGTCGCCATCCGGTGGATGGTTATCGGCCTCGACCGGCCAAGCTTGATGCGGTTAGTTGTCGCGCAGCTTCCCGCGCAGTCGCCCCACGGCCTGGCTGTGCAGCTGACAGACCCGGGACTCGGTGACGCCGAGCACGGCGCCGATCTCCTTGAGATTGAGCTCTTCCTGGTAGTAGAGCGCCATCAGCAGCTTCTCGCGCTCCGGCAGCGCCTCGATCGCCTCCACCAGCTGGGTGCGCTGCTGGTGGTCGATCAGCCGGGCGAAGGGCGTCTCGGCGACGCCGTCCTCCAGCAGCCGGCCCTCGCCGCCCTCGGCCATCAGCTCCTCGAAGGGCAGCAGCTGGCCGCTGTTGGTGTCGCTGAGCAGCCGGCGATAGCTCTCGAGGTCCATCTCCAGGGCCGCGGCGATCTCGGTCTCCTCGGCCGGGCGCCCCAGCTCCTGCTCGAGCCGGCGGGCGGCCTCGTCGGCGGCCCGGGCGTTGCGCCGCACGCTGCGCGGCAGCCAGTCGCGGCTGCGCAGCTCGTCGAGCATGGCGCCGCGGATGCGCTGGCTGGCGAAGGTGGCGAAGCTCGCGCCCTGGGACGAATCGAAACGCCCCAGCGCCTCCAGCAGGCCCACGGTGCCGGCCTGGATCAGGTCGTCCAGCTCGATGCTCGCCGGCAGACGCACCTGCAGCGCCAGCGCCTGACGGCGCACCAGCGGCAGGTAGTCATCCAGCAGCGCGTCCTGTTCGATCTTGCCTTGTGCTGTGTACATGGCTCAGCCTCGCCTCTCTGCTCTCACGGGCCTTGGGCCTTACTGAAAGTTCACGATCACCTGCAGCCTCTCGACCGCCAGCGGGGCCTGCCCCGGCAGCGGCGAGAAGCGAAAACTCAGCGGCTCGCCGGCGGGCAGTCCCGCCAGGGCCGTGCTGCGCCCGCGTGGGGCCGGCAGCGTCACGCAGCCGGCCGGATGGCAGAGCCGCGCGTGCCCGCCCTGGCCGGGCGGCGTACGGAAGCGCCAGCGCACCTCGCGGATGCGGCCCTCGGTGCCGGCGGGCGGCGTCAGCGCCTCGCTGGCGGTCTCCCGACCGACGATCGCGGCACGCACCGAGGGCGCCTCGGCCACCCAGCTGCCGGCGGCGTGGGCCGTCGGGACGAAACCGGCGAGGGCGGCGAGCGCCCCGAGCATCAGGCGGCGCCTCATGCCAGCACCAGCAGGTCGATGCCGAAGTAATGCCCAGCGGCCTGGCGCAGGTTGTCGAGCAGCCCGCGGCGCGGCATCCCCGGCGGATGCACGGCGATCAGGCGCCGCGGCCCGCCGCCTTCCGCCAGCCGGCCGAGCACGCCCAGTGCGCGGCGAAAGGCCTCGCCGTCGGCGCCCACCCACAGCGCCCAGCGCGGCTGCTCTTGAGCCAGCACGGCCAGATGCGGGCTCGAGATGGCCACGGGTACCACCTTCCAGCGCCGCGGGTCGCCGACCCAGCGCCGTCCTCGCTCGGCCCAGTGATCGAGCAGCGCGGTCACTCGCTCGGCCTGTTCCGGCGCGGTGCTCGGCAGCCCCACCACCACCAGGGTGGTCGGCGATGTCTCGACGCCTGCCGCCTCGCGCCGCGATGCCTCCGTGCCCGATGTCACGGAGGGCGCCGGCTCGGACGCGGGGTCGCTTCCGGCCTCGGCGGCCGGGCGATCGAGGCTGGCCGCCCAGGCGCGCAGCCCCGCGGCCTGATCGCCGGCCATCACCGCAGCCCCTCCAGGCCGGCGGCGCCGACGTGGCGAATGGCATCCCGCGCCGTCAGCAGCTGCAGCAGCGCCTCCAGCAGGGCGCCCTCGCGGCGACGGCGACGGCCGCCCAGCAGCGCCAGCAGATCGCCGCGCAGCTCCTCCGCCTCGTCATCGGAGGACTGGTCGAGGTGGCCCGCCGCAGCGGCCAGCCCGGCGGCCAGCAGCTGGCGCAGCTCGCGATCGGTCTCCGCCGGCAGCAGCGCCGGCAGGCGCTCCCAGGCGCGGCGCGCCTGGCGCGGCAGAGCCTCGCCGTGGAGCTGGCCGATCAGCAGCGGCAGCACGTCGGCGCCGGCCGGCAGCGGGGTCAGCCACTGGCGCCGCGCCAGCACGCGGCCGCTTTCCGGGTCCACCAGGCTGGCGAACCAGGCGGTCATGGCACAGGAGGCCACAGGCCCGCGGCGACCGCCGGGGCCGGCCTCCACCGCCAGGCGCGCGAAGCGCACGCGCACGGTCTGGCCGCGGAAGCGCGCATCCCGGGTCTCGGCGGCCTCGGCCAGCGGCTCGAGGCTCGACAGCGAGCGGCGCTCGCCGTCGTGGACCACGCGCTGGGCGGGGCGCACCTGGCACAGCCAGGGCGCGCGGGTCTCGTCCAGCCATAGCCAGGTGTCGGCGTCGGGCAGGCCGGGCAGCAGATGCACGGCCACGCCCTGCCGCTCCCGGGCCTGACCGAGCCGCGCCGGCCAGCCCGCCGGCTGGCGATGCTGCAGGTCGGGCAGCACCACCCAGCCGCCGCGGTCGTCGATGCCCAGATCGGGCATCGCCCAGTCGGCGCCGGGCAGCGAGCGGCGCGCCGCCCACAGCATGCCGGCCCGCTGCGGCGGCGCGTCCAGCAGGCGCGAGAGGTGATCCTCCTGCAGGCAGGCGGGCAGCGCGCTCAGGTCCCAGCCAGCCTCGAGGCTGGCGAAGCCGGTCAGCCGGCGACGCAGCGTGGCGAGCAGGGCGCCGAGGCGGCGGCCCTGGCCGAGCAGCGCGTCGGCGTCGGGGCGAGCGCTCTTCACGCTGGCCGCGGGCAGGTCATCGCCGGGGCGCGCCGCCGCCAGGGCAGCCTCGACCAGCGGCGCGGCCTCGGCCGGCGCCAGGTCCTCCGGCACCCGCTGGCCGGTGGAGACATAGCGCAGCCGCAGGCCGTGGCGAATCAGGGTGTCCAGGGCCGGGCCCAGCTGGCCGGCCTCGTCCTGCTTGGTCAGCAGGCAGTCGTCGAGGGCCACGCCCGCGGCCCGCGCGGCCTGACGATAGTGAGTGACCACTTCCTCCAGCGTGCCCGGCTGGCTGGCGGCGTTGAGCACCAGCAGCATGCGCACCCGCTCGGCGCCGCCCTGCAGCTGGGACGCCTGGGCGATGATGCGGCGGTCGCGCTGGCTCATGCCCACGGTGTCGATGATGATCCAGCGCCGGCCGGCAAGCTCGGCCAGCAGCGCGTCCATGGACTGCTCGGGCGACAGCGCGTGCAGCGGCACCCCGAGCAGCTCGGCGTAGATGCGCAGCTGCTCGTGGGCGCCGACGCGGAAGCCGTCGGTGGTGACCAGGGCGACATGCTCGGCGCCGTGGCGCTGCACGCAGCGCGCGGCCAGCTTGGCGGTGGTGGTGGTCTTGCCGACCCCGGTGGGACCGACCAGCGCCAGGATGCCGGGCGTGTCGAGGAAGGTCTCGGGATCGATGCCCACCGGCAGGCGACCGGCCAGGCGGCGGCTCAGCCAGGCCTGGGCCGCGGCGGGCTCGGCCTCGGCGCCGGCCAGCTCGGCCGGCAGGCCCTGGAGCAGCTCGTCGATCACCACGCGGCCGAAGCCGGCATCGCGCAGGGTCTCGGCCAGCGTCTCGCGACCCGCGGACGACGATGTCGTCGGGGCGGCGGGCGACGCGGCCCCCCGGGCCAGCAGCGCGCGCATGTCCTGCATCTCGCGCAGCAGCCGCTCGCTCATGGCCTCCAGGCCGCCGCTGTCGGGCGCCGCGGATGTGGGAGCCGACTCGCTCGGCGGCCGGGAGGCGGGCTCGGCGGGCGCCGGCGCGGTGGATTCAGGAAGCGTGGACGCCACCATGGTCTCGGCCGCCTCGTCGGCCATGGCCAGGATCTCGACGCCCGTCTCGGTGGGTCGGTTGGCCAGGATCAGGGCCTCGTCGCCCAGGGCGCTGCGCACCTTGCGCATCGCCTCGCGGCTGGTTTCGCCGACGAATCGCATGACGCTCATGTCGCTCACTGTCCTCCGATCAGGGTGGTGACCTTCAGGGTCCGGTCATCGGGAATCTCGGCCTGGGACATCACCACCAGATGATTCAGGCGGCGGCGCAGGAATCGCGCCAGCACCGGGCGCAGCGAGTGCTGCACCACCAGCACCGGCGGCTCGCCGCTGGCCTCGTGGCGGCTCAGGGCCTGCTCGGCCTGGTCCATCAGCGTCTGGGCCAGGCCCGGCTCCAGGGCGCCGCTGCCGTTCATGGCCTGGTGCAGCACCTGCTCGAGCTGGCCGTCCAGCCCCAGGACGTTGAGGGTCTCGTGGCCGGCGAACCACTGCTGGGTGATGGCGCGCCCCAGCGCCACGCGGACCACGGCGGTGAGTTCACCCGGATCCTGCTGCTGGGGCGCGTGCTCGGCCAGGGCGTCGAGGATGGTGCGCATGTCGCGGATCGAGACGTCCTCGTCGAGCAGGTGCTGGAGGATCCGCTGCAGCACGGTGAGCGAGATCGCCTTGGGCACCACTTCCTCGACCAGCGACTTCTGGTCCTCGCCCAGCTTGTCGAGCAGCTTCTGTACCTCCTGGCGGCCGAGCATCTCGGCGGCATGGCGGTGCAACAGGTGATTGAGGTGCGTGGCCACCACGGTGCTGGCGTCGACCACGGTGTAGCCGTAGACCTGGGCATGCTCGCGCTGCTCGGTGTCGATCCACACCGCCGGCAGGCCGAAGGCCGGGTCCCGGGTCGGGGTGCCGGACAGCTCGCCGGAGACCTGGCCCGGGTCGATGGCCAGCCAGCGCCCCGGATAGGCCTCGGCGCGGCCGATCTCGGCGCCCTTGAGACTCAGCGAGTAGGCGTTGGGCGAGAGCTCCAGGTTGTCGCGGATGTGCACCACCGGCGGCAGGAAGCCGACCTCCTGGGCGAACTTCTTGCGCACGCTCTTGATGCGGCCGAGCAGCTCGCCCTGTTGCTGGGCGTCGACCATGGGAATCAGCCGGTGGCCGACCTCGAGGCCCAGGGTGTCGACCAGCTGCACGTCCTCCCAGCTGGCTTCCGGGGCTTCCGGCGCCGGCGGCGGGGCGACCTGGGTCTGCTCCTCGACCAGCTGGCGCTCCTGCTGGCGCAGCATCCACCAGGCCAGGCCGCCGAGCAGCGCGGTGAACAGCAGGAACACCAGGTTGGGCATGCCCGGCACCAGGCCCAGCAGCCCCATCACGCCGGCGGCCAGGAACAGCACCCTGGGATTGACGAACAGCTGGCTGATCATCTGCTGGCCGACGTCCTGGTCGGTGGTCACCCGGGACACGGTCACGCCGGCGGCGGTGGAGATCACCAGCGCCGGGATCTGCGCCACCAGGCCGTCGCCGATGGTCAGCAGCACGTAGGTGCGGGCGGCGTCGGAGAACGCCATGTCGTACTGCAGCAGGCCGATCAGCAGGCCGCCGATGATGTTGACCACCATGATCACCAGGCCGGCCATGGCGTCGCCGCGCACGAACTTGCTGGCGCCGTCCATGGAGCCGTAGAAGTCGGCCTCCTGGGACACGTCGGCGCGGCGCTGACGGGCTTCTTCCTCGCCGATCAGGCCGGCGTTGAGATCGGCGTCGATGGCCATCTGCTTGCCGGGCATGGCGTCGAGCATGAAGCGAGCGCCCACTTCGGCGATGCGCCCCGCGCCCTTGGTGATGACCATGAAGTTGATGATCACCAGGATGGCGAACACCACCAGGCCGACGGCGAAGTTGCCGCCGACCAGGAACTGGCCGAAGGCCTCGATCACCTTGCCGGCGGCATCGCCGCCCTCGTGGCCGTTCATCAGCACCACGCGGGTCGAGGCCACGTTGAGCGACAGCCGCAGCAGGGTGGTGAACAGCAGCACCGCGGGGAAGGCGGCGAAGTCCAGCGGCTTCTGGGTGAACATGCTGACCAGCAGCACCATCACCGCCATGGCGATGTTGAAGGTGAACAGCAGGTCCAGCGCGAAGGGCGGCAGCGGCAGGATCATCATCGACAGGATCATGATGATCAGCAGCGGACCGGCCAGCAGCTTCATTGGCACGTCGGCCATCAGGTTGCGTCGCGGCAGGTATTGGCTCAGGGCCTTCATGCTCGTGCCTCGTCGGTGTCAGGGCCCGCTCCCGGCGCCGCCACGGCGTCCGGAATCGGCAGGTTCTCGGGGGTCGGCGGGGCCTCGCCGCCCTCTTCGGCAACGCGTTTCAGGCCGAAGGCCCAGGCCAGCACCTCCGCCACCGCGGTGTAGAGGTCGGCGGGGATCTCGGCCTCCAGATCCACATGGTGATAGAGCGAGCGAGCCAGCGGCGGCGCCTCCAGGCGCGGCACCCCGGCCTCCTCGGCCACCTCGCGGATGCGCGCCGCCACGGCGTCGGTGCCCTTGGCCACCACCCGCGGTGCGCTCATGCCGGCCTGCTCGTACTTGAGCGCCACGGCGTAGTGCGTGGGGTTGGTGATCACCACGTCGGCCTCCGGCACCTGGCTCATCATCCGCCCGCGCGCCATGGCCTGCTGCTGCTGGCGGATGCGGCCCTTGACCTGGGGGTCGCCCTCGGACTCCTTGTGCTCGCGCTTGATCTCGTCCTTCGACATGCGCAGCTGCTTGGTGTGGTTCCACAGCTGGTAGGGCACGTCGATCAGGATCACCACCAGCAGGGTCAGCACCATCAGGCCGCAGGCCTCGGCGGCCATCCACATGGCGTCGGCCAGGGCCCGCTGGACGGGCATGCCCATCAACGCCATGAACTCGCCGCGGTGCAGGTAGAGGTAGGCCACGCCCACGCCGCCCACCAGCACCGACTTGGCGATGGCCTTGGCGAGCTCCACCAGCGCCTGGACGCCCAGCATGCGCTTGAGCCCCTTGAACGGATTGAGCTTGCTGGCCTGGGGCTTGAGCGACTTGGCGGAGATCACCCAGCCGCCCAGCAGCGCCGGCGCCACCAGCGCGATCACCGCCAGCAACAGGAACAGCGGCAGCATGCCGATCAGGGTGCGCTGCCCCAGTGCCAGCGCCTGGACCAGCATCGGGATGGTTTCCATGGCCTGCCGACGCTCGAACAGGAAGGCCTGCTCCATGACGCCACCGACCAGTTCGAAGAGGCTCGCGCCCATGGCTCCGAGGCCGATCACGCCGCCGAGCAGCAGCATGAAGGTGGCCAGCTCCCGGGAACGGGCTACCTGCCCGTCCTCGCGCGCCTTCTCCAGGCGTCGAGCCGTGGGCTCTTCTGTCTTCTCGTCGTCGCTGCTGTCGTCGGCCATGGCCAGTCACCGGGCACTCGTGCGCACCCTGGCCATTATCCGGGGAGGAAGGTAGGAACGGTCAGGCGAAAAGGGCCGATTTTCGTGGGCTTATCCACGCGCCTCGGCCGCTTGCCGGAAGGGGAAAGCGGGAAGAAAGGACGGCGGTGGGCATGGCTCAGGGGTCAGCCCCCGGCCACGCCACCCGGCCCGTCATCGGACACCTCTCCGGCCACATCGACACCGCCGGGGTCTGACCCCAGGCTGGCCGGGCGCAGACGGTGTTCGGCGATGACTCAGAAGCCCAGCTGGTCGAGCAGGTCGTCCACCTGATCCTGATCGGCCACCACGTCCTCGGCCTCGGGCTTCATCTGCGGGCCGTTGAGCAGACTGTCCTCCTCGTCGCGCTTCCTGGCCTCGCTCTCGCGCTGACCGTCGGCGCGACGCTGCATGCTGTCGCGGGCCTCGCCCTGGGGCACGCTGTCGATCAGCACCTGCACCAGCTGATGCTCGATCTCGCGGATGACGTCCATCATCTTCTTGATCACCTGGCCGGTCAGGTCCTGGAAGTCCTGGGCCATCATGATCTCGAGCAGCTCCTTGTGGGTCGCCTGGGTCGTCTGGGGCACCTCGGCCAGGTAGCCACGGGTGTCCTTGACCAGCTCGCGGGCGTCGTCGAGCTCCTTGGGCTCGGCGAACCACTCGGCCCAGCGCGCGTCCAGGGCCTCGGCCCCCTCGCTGAGGCGGTCCTGCAGCGGCTGGGCACGATCGATGGCGTTGAGGGCACGCTCCGCCGCCTGCTCGGTCATGGTCGCCACGTAGCTCAGGCGGTCGCGGGCATCGGGAATCGCGTCCGCCGCCCGCTCGATCTCCTTGTCCAGCCCCAGCTCGCGCATGCTGTCGCGCAGCATGCGCGTCAGGTGGCCAATGCGCTGGACCAGTTCGTCTCCGTTCGCCTGGTGGTCGCCAGGCTGTGTCTCGGTGCTCATCATCGCCTCTCCTGCATGCCGGGCCCGCGCGGACCCGGCCGGGTATCACATGCCCAGCTTCTCGAAGATCTTGTTGAGCTTCTCCTCGAGGGTCGCCGAGGTGAAGGGCTTGACCACGTAGCCGTTGGCGCCGGCCTGGGCGGCGGCGATGATGTTCTCCTTCTTGGCCTCGGCGGTGACCATCAGCACCGGCAGCTCCTTGAGATCATCATCGGCACGGATCTGCTTGAGCATCTCCAGGCCGTCCAGGTTGGGCATGTTCCAGTCGGACACCACGAACTCGAAGCCGCCGGCCTTGAGCTTGTTGAGCGCCTCCTGACCGTCCTCGGCCTCCTCGACGTTGGTGAAGCCCAGTTCCTTGAGCAGGCTGCGCACGATACGCCGCATGGTCGGGAAGTCATCCACCACCAGGATGCTCATGTTCTTGTCCGCCATCGGGATTCCTCTTCTTTTGCTAGTCGGGGCAATTGCGTTGCGGGGCCGGCGGCACGCCACCGGCCATGTTCAGAATTCTTCCCAGTCGTCCTCGGCCGCGGTCGCCGCCCGCGGGGCGGGGCGGGTCGGCTCGGGCCGGGATTGAGGCGCGGCCTCGGCGCGCGGCGCTGGGGCAGGAGCCTGACGGGGGGCCGCGGCCGGACCGGCCGCCGGCAGGGCGGCGGATTCACCACCGCTCAGCCGGAACACCGACACGGCCTGTTCCAGGCGCGTGGCCTGAGCCTCCAGCTCGGACGCGGCGGAGGCCGCCTCCTGCACCAGGCCAGCGTTCTGCTGGGTGACCTGGTCCATCTGGCCCACCGCCTGACCGACCTGCTCGATGCCGTCGCTCTGCTCCTGCGACGCCGCCGAGATCTCGTCCATGATGTCGGTCACCCGGCGCACCGAGGCGACCACCTCCTGCATGGTCGAGCCGGCCTGCTCGACCAGCGCCGAGCCCTCCTGCACCTGGGTCACGGAGCCGTCGATCAGTGCCTTGATCTCCTTGGCCGCCTCGGCCGAACGGCTGGCCAGCTGACGCACCTCGCCGGCCACCACCGCGAAGCCGCGGCCCTGCTCGCCGGCCCGCGCCGCCTCCACCGAGGCATTGAGCGCCAGGATGTTGGTCTGGAAGGCGATCGAGTCGATCACCCCGGTGATGTCGGCGACCTTCTGTGAGCTGCCGGCGATGCCGTGCATGGTCTGCACCACCTGCTGGACCACCTCGCCACCGCGCTCGGCGGTGCTGGTGGCCTCCTGGGCCAGGCCGCTGGCCTGGCGGGAGTTGTCGGCGTTCTGGCGCACCGTGGCGGTGAGCTCTTCCATGCTGGAGGCGGTCTCCTCCAGCGAGGCGGCCTGCTGTTCGGTGCGCGAGGACAGATCGGCGTTGCCGCGGGAGATCTCCCGGGCGCGGCCGTGAATGGCGCCGCTGCCCTGGCGCACGTCGCCGACGATGCGCCCCAGGTTGCCCTGCATGTCGCGCATGGCGGCGAACAGCTGGCCGATCTCGTTGCGCCCCTTGACCTGGATCTCGCGGGACAGGTCGGCCTCGGCGATGCCTTCGAGATCGCGCACCGCCTGACGCAGCGGCAGCACCAGCAGCCGGCGCAGGGTCAGGTAGATGCCCCCCATGATCAGCGCCGCCAGCGCCAGGATGGCCAGGCCGATCATGCCGAAGCGGCCCTCCATGACGCTGTAGTCGGCCATCAGGGTGTCGCCGCGCTCCCCGGCGTAGCGCACGAACTCGGTCAGCGACGCCTCGAGGGCCTCGCGGGGTTCCGTCATGCGCTGACGCAGCTGGGAGAAGCCCTGGGTATCCACCCGGTCCAGGGTCTCGTAGCCCTCGCGCACCAGCGCCAGCACGGCGTCGAAATCTGCCTCGACGCGGGCGCCCAGCGCCTCGCCCTGGGGCGTGCGCGGCACGCCGGCATAGTTCTCGTAGCGCGCCTCGGCGCGCTCGATCTTGTCCAGGGCCGAGGCCAGGGCGGTATCGGCCTGGCTGGTGCGCCCCATCAGGAAGTGGCCGGAGGCGGTCTGAAGGTCGACCAGGCCTCCGGTCAGCAGCGCATCGGCGCGGTTGATCTCGTTGAGCTGCTCGACGTTGATCCGGTCCAGGGTCGACAGGGTGTCATGGGCCGTGCGGCTGGCCGTCCAGCCCAGGCCCGCCACCACCACCAGGAACAGCAGGAAGCAGGCCAGCACGCCGTTGACGACCCGGCTGATCTTGAAATTGCGCAATAGGTTGAGCATCGAGGCGACTCCTGAGCCGAAATGACAGTCCTTCTTACACCCGCTGGGCGCGACCGGAGGCGGCGACCAGCTTGAGCAGCCGCGGCGCCACCGCGTCCAGGGCGACGACTTCGGCCGCGCCGCCCAGGGCGATGGCCTCGCGCGGCATGCCGAACACCACGCAGCTGGCCTCGTCCTGGGCCAGGGTCTGGGCCCCGGCCTGGCGCATCTCCAGCAGCCCGGCGGCGCCGTCCTTGCCCATGCCGGTCAACAACACGCCGATGGCGTTGCGGCCGGCCTGGGTGGCGGCGGAGTGGAACAGCACGTCCACCGAGGGCCGGTGACGGTTGACCGGCGGGCCGCTGTCCAGCCGCGCGACATAGTTGGCGCCGCTGCGCGCCAGCTTGAGGTGAGTGTCCCCCGGCGCGATGTAGGCGTGCCCGGGCAGGATGCGCTCGCCGTCCTCGGCTTCCTTGACCGTGATCTGGCACAACCGGTCGAGGCGCTCGGCGAAGGAGCGAGTGAAGCCCCCGGGCATGTGCTGGGTGATCAGGATCGCCGGGCTGCCCGCCGGCAGCGGCTCCAGCACGCTGCGGATGGCCTCGGTGCCGCCGGTGGAGGCGCCGATGATGATCAGCTTCTCGCTCGACACCAGCGGAGCCTCGAGGGTCTTCGGCGCCGGAGCGTCACGGCGACGGGCGCGCTGCGGCCGCGAGCGTGCCGCCGCGCGCAGCTTCTCGGCGATCTCGTCGGCGTAGGCCTGCATGCCGTGGCGAATGCCCAGCGACGGCTTGGCCACGAAGTCCAGGGCGCCGAGTTCCAGGGCGCGCAGGGTCACCTCGGAACCGGCCTGGGTCAGCGACGAGACCATCAGCACCGGCATCGGCCGTAGCCGCATCAGCCGCTCCAGGAAGTCGAGGCCGTCCATGCGCGGCATCTCGACATCCAGGGTGATGACGTCCGGGTCGTGGCGCTTGATCAGGTCGCGGGCCACCAGCGGGTCCGGCGCCACGGCCACCACTTCCATGTCGGGCTGCTGATTGATGATCTCGGTCAGCAGGTCGCGTATCAGCGCCGAATCGTCGACGCACAGCACCTTGATCTTGGGTGCGCTCAAGGGATGTCTCCTCTCCATGCGGGCGGGCGGCGGACGGCATGCCACCCCCGTCGCCGGCCGATGGGGTCACTATCGGCCGGCGCTCCCGGTTCTTTAACGCGCCCGTTGTTTAACGCGCCTTGCGCACGTAGACGGTCTGTCCCCGCAGCCGGAAGGCCTCGGTGGTGTAGGAAAAGTTCTCGGAATGCCCGGCGAACAGCAGGCCGTCGGGCTTGAGCAACGGGGCGAAGCGCTCGAGGATCCGCGCCTGGGTCGGCTTGTCGAAGTAGATCATCACGTTGCGACAGAAGATCGCATCGAAGGGCCCCTGGATCGACCAGGAGGGCGCCAGCAGGTTGAGCGGCTGGAAGTCGACCATGTCCTTGAGCTCCTGCCGCACCCGGGCCAGCCCCTCGTGGGCGCCGCGGCCGCGCTGGAAGAAACGCTTGACCCGCGCCTCGTCGAGCTTGTGGATCTGCTCCATGGCATAGACCCCGGCGCGGGCCTTCTCCAGCGCCTCGGTGTCGATGTCCGTGGCCACCACCTCGGCGTCGCCGGCCCGCGAGCCCAGCGCCTCGGCCAGCGTCATGGCGATGGAATAGGGCTCCTCGCCGGTGGACGCCGCCGAGCTCCACACCCGCACAGGGCCACGCCGCTCGCGCACGTGGGTCGCCAGCAGCGGGAAGTGATGCGCCTCGCGGAAGAAGGCGGTGAGGTTGGTGGTCAGGGCATTGGTGAAGGCCTCCCACTCGCGGGCATCGAGCTGGCGCTCGAGGCGCGCCAGATAATCGGCGAAGCGCGTCAGGCCATGATGGCGAAGCCGCTTGGCCAAGCGGCTATAGACCATCTCCCGCTTGTGCTCGGCCAGCACGATGCCGGCCCGCTGGTAGATGAGCTGACGGATGCGGGCGAAGTCCGCATCGGTCAGTTCGAGGTCACGCTCGAACTGACCGCCGCCCGCCCAGCTTCCCGGCCCCGACGAGGGCAGCTCCTGTGTCACGTTAGAATTCCTCCCATTCCTCCACGGCCGCTTCCTGGGCCGCGTTTGTGCGCGTCGTGACCGGACGGGCCGAGGCCCGATCCGATCCGGACGTCGCGGATGCCGCCGGTAGCGGCTGACGCGCCGCGGCACCGCGCCGCTCGCTCAGCGACGGCGCTCGTTCCAGGCCCGCGCCGCGCAGGCGGAAGGCGGCCACGGCCTGGGCCAGATCGGATGCCTGCTGATCGAGCTCGGTGGCCGCCTGGGCGGAGGCCTGCACGCGCTCGGCGTTCTGCTGGGTCACCCGATCCATCTCCATCACCGCCTGATTGATCTGGCCGATGCCGTTGCTCTGCTCGGTGGAGGCCGCGGTGATCTCGCCCATGATGTCGTTGACCCGGGTCGAGGCCTCGAGCACCTCGGAAAGCGAGCTCTCGGCGCGCTTGACCAGCTGGGCGCCGCCCTCGATCTGCCGGGCCGAGCCGTCGATCAGCGCCTTGATCTCCTGGGCGGCGGACGCCGAGCGGCTGGCCAGCTGACGCACCTCGCCGGCCACCACGGCGAAGCCGCGGCCCTGCTCGCCGGCCCGGGCCGCCTCCACCGAGGCGTTGAGGGCCAGGATATTGGTCTGGAAGGCGATCGAATCGATGACGTCGATGATTTCCGTCATCTTCTTCGAGCCTTCGGTGATCTCGCCCATGGTGCCCACCAGCTGCTGCATCAGCTCGCCGGTCTCGGCGGTCTGGGTGGCATTGTCCGAGGCCAGGCCGCTGGCCTGCTGGGCGTTGTCGGAGTTGTGCTGCACCGTGGTGGTCATTTCCTCCATGCTGGAGGCGGTCTGCTGCAGCGAGGCGGCCTGCTGCTCGGTGCGCGAAGCCAGTTCCTCGTTGCCGGAGGCGATGTCCCGGGCAGCCGGGGCCACCCGTTCGACCCCGTTGCTGACGTCACCGACGATGCTGCCCAGGCTCTTGCGCATCAGCTCCAGCGCGCCGAGCATGCGCCCGACCTCATCGCGGCGGCGGTGGGGCGGGGTGGCGCCGAGGTTGCCGGAGGCGATCTGCAGGGTGAACTGCTGCGCGCCGCGCAGCGGCCGGATCAGGGCACGCAGCTGCAGCCAGCCCAGCAGACCCAGCGCCAGCAGGCCGATGCCCAGCATCATCGCCAGCACCAGGGTCATACGCTGCTCGGTCGCCTTCGCCTCGTCGGCCAGCGCCGTGGCCGCCTGCTGCTCCTCGGCGATCAGTTCGTTGACGTCACTCGACAGCCCCTCGCCCCAGTCGCGCATTTCCTTGGCATGAGGCGGCAGGTTGGAGAAGACCTGGAAGTTGTCGTCGGAATTGAGCAGCGACACCGCATGCGAGAGCCCCGCCTGGCGATAGTGATCGAGTTCCTCGCCGAAGTCATCGGCCACCGCGGAGGCATTACGACCGTCGCCTCGATACCCCTCCCACAGCGACGCGAGGCGCGTCTCGGCCTCTTCGAGCCCGGCGATCACCTCCTCACGCTGGTTGATCAGCTCGAAGGGCTCGCGACGGGTCAGATCCTGATGGCTCTGGGTGATCACCTGGTCGATCTGCTGCAGCCGCGCGACGTCCTGCAGGCCGTCGCGGTTGAGGGTCTGCAGGCGCTGGCCGGCATCGTCGATGCCGAACAGCCCCATGCCGCCGGTCACGGCCAGTAGCCCGCCGGCCACCGCCACCATGGCCACCATCTTGGCGCGCATGCTGCTCAGGTTCAGCCGGCCCAGCGCGCCGCGCAGGCCGCGTCGCTCCAGCCATCCCTTGTCGAGGCGATAGCCGGTCTTGTGGCCCTCGCGCATCCGCGCATAGACGGTCTCGGCCAGCTCGATGTCGGCCGGATCGGCCTTGGTGCGCATGGAGGCATGGCCGACCACCTCGCCGTCCTCGAGGATCGGTGACACGCTGGCGTCGACCCAGTAATGGTCGCCGTTCTTGCAGCGGTTCTTGACCAGGCCGTGCCAGGTCTCGCCGGCGGCCAGGGTATCCCACAGGTCCTGGAAGGCCGCCGGCGGCATGTCCGGGTGGCGCACCAGGTTGTGCGGCGCCCCGATCAGCTCCTCCTTGGAGAAGCCGCTGACCTCGATGAAGGCCGGGTTGGCATAGGTGATGCGCCCCTTGAGATCGGTGCGCGAGATCAGGAAGTGGTCGTCGTCGAGCACGACCTCCCGCTGCGTGATCGGCTGATTGTTTCTCATGTCATCAATTCCCTACGGCGTGCCTGGATGCTGGCCATTTGTTATGGAGTTGGAGCGCCGCCGAATGACACCGGCGGCGCATCGGCCTTCAGAAGGATTCCCACTCCTCGTTCGGGTCCTGATCGCGCTGGCGCGGCGGCTGCGAGCCACGGGCGCTGTCCGGTGTGCGTCCACCGTCCTGGCCGCCAGCGGCCACCAGCGACGGCATCCAGCGCGCCAGGTCGTCCTGGCGGGCGGCCTCGTGGTTCGGTGCCTCGGCCCCCGAGGGCAAGCGGAAGCGGCCGGTGACGTCACGCAGCCGACCGGCCTCGGCCTCGAGCTGGGTGGCGGCACTGGCCGCCTGCTGCACCAGGGTGGCGTTCTGCTGGGTCACCTGATCCATCTGGGTGACGGCGTCGTTGACCTGGGAGATGCCGTTGCTCTGCTCGCTGGAGGCCGCGGCGATCTCGTCCATGATGTCGCTGACCCGCTGCACGGCGGCGACGATCTCGGTCATGGTCTGGCCGGCCTTGTCGACGCGGGCGGTACCGGCCTCCACCTGGTTCACCGAGGCCTCGATCAGGCCGCGGATCTCGCTGGACGCGTCCGCCGAGCGGCTGGCCAGACTGCGGACCTCCTCGGCCACCACCGCGAAGCCGCGGCCGTGCTCGCCGGCCCGGGCCGCCTCCACCGAGGCGTTGAGGGCCAGGATGTTGGTCTGGAAGGCGATCGAGTCGATGGTGCCGATGATCTCGGCCACCCGCTGGGAGCTATGCTGGATCTCGTGCATGGTCGAGACCACCTCGCCGACCACCTGGCCGCCCTCTTCAGCGGTGCGCGTGGCCTCGACGGCGAGCTGGCTGGCCTGCTGGGCGTTGTCGGCGTTCTGGCCGACGGTGGAGGACAGCTCCTCCATGCTCGAGGCGGTCTCCTGCAGCGAGGAGGCCTGCTGCTCGGTGCGCGACGAGAGATCATTGTTGCCGCTGGCAATGCTCTGCGAGCCGGCGTAGATCGACTCGCCGCTGCTGCGTACGCTACCGATCGTCGCCGCCAGGCCCCGCTGCATCTCGTCCAGCGAGCGATAGAGGCGGCCGATCTCGTTGTTGCCGTACTGCGGGATATCCTGGGACAGGTCTCCCCCCTCGACCCGCTCGAAGTAGCCGACCAGGCGGCCCAGCGGGCGGATGACGTTGGCCGTCACGCCCCACATCACCACCGCGATGGCCAGGGCGGCGATCACCAGCACGGCGATCATCAGCCCCTTCATCAGCCGCGACAGGTCGAAGAAGTCGTCGTAGAGAGCGGCGCCGTTGGCCTCCGAGGCCTCGAAGAAGGCCACGGCATCGGTGTAGAAGGCCTGGGTCAGGCGGTCGACGTCCTCGTTCAGGTCGGCGAAGGCCTGGGCGCTGCCTTCCTCCAGGGCCTGACGCTGGGGCCTGAGTCCCTGGTCCATCAGGGCCGTGAAGTCTTCCTCGATCGACGCGATCAGCGCGTCCTGCCCCGCCTGGCGCGGCAGCGCCAGGAAGTCCTGGAAGGTCGCCTCGATCTCGTCGAGGGTCGCGCCCAGCGCGGCCGCCTCGGCCTGCACCGACTCGCGCTCCTCCGGCCATACCGCCTGCCCCAGCCGGGCATGCAGGCCGCGCAGTTCCGTCTGCGCGAACAGCATCTGCGCATTGGCCCGGTTGAGGGAG
Source organism: Halomonas sp. HG01 (assembly GCF_000968715.2). NCBI lineage: Bacteria > Pseudomonadati > Pseudomonadota > Gammaproteobacteria > Oceanospirillales > Halomonadaceae > Halomonas > Halomonas sp. HG01. Next base: position 2,134,271 of record NZ_CP022134.1, read on the forward strand.
GACTGCTGGTCCACGTTGACCTCGTTGAGCGTGCGCAGCGAATCCTCGCTGTAGCGCACCGCATAGAGCCCCAGGGCGCTGAGCACCAGGATCAGCACGGCGAACAGCGCCAGCACCAGGCTCCAGCTGACCCGCACGGTCATGTTGTCGAGAAGCTTCCTCACCACGCACTCCCTTTCTTGGAGGGGCGGTCCTTGCCGCCCCGAATCACGAATTCTCGGTATCAGGCCATGGCCGGTTCGGCCTCGCGCGCCGAGGCCGCGGCCGCCGGCAGCGCGGCGGGCGTCTCGACGTCGGCCCCCGCCACGAAGCGGAAGTGGGCCACCCGCTCGCGCAGGCCTCGTGCTCGCGCCACCAGGCGCTGAGAGGCGTCGCTGTTGCCCTCGACGAGGCCCGCGTTCTGCTGCGTCATGCGATCCATCTGGGTGACCGCCTCGCCGACCTGCTCGATGCCCTGACGCTGCTCGCCGGTGGCGGTGGAGATCTCCTCCACCAGGCCGGAAAGACGGCGGATGTCATCCACCATCCCGACGATCACCTCGTCGGTCTCCTTGACGCGCCGGCTGCCCGCCACGACCTGACCATCGGCGCGATCGATCAATGCCTTGATCTCCCGGGTCGCCTCGGCCGAGCGGCTGGCCAGCTGGCGCACCTCCTCGGCCACCACCGCGAAGCCGCGGCCCTCTTCGCCCGCCCGAGCCGCCTCCACCGAGGCGTTGAGCGCCAGGATGTTGGTCTGGAAGGCGATCGAATCGATGGTATCGACGATGCCGCTCATCTCGCTGGCGCTGGCATTGATGGCGTCGATCGCGTTGACCACCTCGCCCATCGCCTGGCGGCCCCGCTCGGCGCCCTGGGCGGTCTCGTCGGCCACCGCGCGCGCCTGCTCGGCGTGCTCGGCGTTGTGCCCAACGGTGGTGGTCAGCTGCTCCATGCTCGAGGCGGTCTGGGCCAGCGCCGCGGCCTGCTGCTCGGTGCGGGTGGCCAGCTCGTCGTTGCCTTCGCCCAGCGCTTCCACGTCCTGATGCACCGCATCACTGTCGCGATGGATGTCGCCGATGGTGTCGACCAGGGCCCGGCGCATGCGCTCGATATCGAACAGCAGGCTGCGCTCGTCGCCGCCGCGCAGTCGCACTTCCCGGGTCAGATCGCCGTCGGCGATGGCCCGCACCGAGGCGGCGGCGTAGCGGGGATCGCCCCCCAGCGAGCGGGTCACGCCACGGATCACCCATCCCATCAGCAGGCTGACCGGCACGCCGATGATCAGCAGCGCCATCAACGAGCGGGCCAGTGACGCCATGAAGGCGGCATTGACGTCGTCGATGTAGACGCCGGTGCCGATCGTCCAGCCCCAGGGCGCGAAGCGCTCGTGGTAGGACGACTTGGGAATCGGCTCGCTGCCCTCGGTGTGCGGCCACAGGTAGTCGACATAGCCGTCGTCGCTGGCCACGTCCTCGGCGAACTCGCGGAACAGCAGGCGACCCTCGACGTTCTCGAAGCTTCCGACGTCGGTGCCCGCGGCCAGTCGCGGGTGGCTCTGCATCGCGAAGTCGTCGTCGAAGACGTAGAGATAGCCGCGGCCGTGGTCGTACTCCATGTCCTCGATCAGCGCCGCGGCCCTGGCCTTGGCCTCGTCCGTCGAGATCTCACCGGCCGCGGCCCGCTCGGCCTGGCCCGCGATCAGGCTCTGGGCCAGATGGACGGTGTCCTGGAGGGCCCCGCGGCGCTCCTCCAGCATGGTCTGGCGATTCTCCCAGGCGCTCCAGGCCATCATCAGGCCCATGGCCAGCCAGATGATGCCCAGGGTGGCCCACAGTTTTGTTGTCGTTGTCAGCTGGCGCATGCGTCACCTCTTGTCGGGTGTGTTGTTATTGGCAGAGCGCGGCTTGCTTGCCGGGGATGGCAGACGAGCGCCGGGCACGAGGCGGCGCGAGGATGTCGGTGCCTGGGCGCCAAGCGCAGCGCCCAGGAACGTGATGACAGCCTGCTCGCGATGGTCCGGCACGCCGGGCGCGTCGCCTCCCGCCGTGAGCGCCCGAACGTGCCGGCTTATTCGCTCACGCTGTCGACCAGGGCCATCTCATGGCTGGTCAGCAGCTTGTCGATGTCCACCAGCACCAGCATGCGGTCCTCGAGGCTGCCGAGGCCGCTGAGGAAGTCGGAGGACAGGGTCACGCCGAACTCCGGCGCCGGCTTGATCTGCTCGGGCGTCAGGGTCATGACGTCGGAGACGCCGTCGACCACGATGCCGACGATGCGCTCGCCGACGTTGAGCACGATCACCACGGTCTGGCCGCCGTACTCGACGTTCTCCAGATGGAACTTGATGCGCAGGTCGACGATCGGCACGATCACACCGCGCAGATTGGTCACGCCCTTGATGAATTCGGGGGCGTTGGCGATGCGGGTGACGTTCTCGTAGCCGCGGATCTCCTGCACCTTGAGGATATCGATGGCGTATTCCTCGTCGCCCAGCGAAAACACCAGGAATTCGCGGTTTTCGGCCTCGGTGGCGGCCAGGGCCGCTTCGGTGGTCTCGATGCTCATGACGGCTCTACCTCCTTGGGATTCAGGGTCGTGGAGACGGCGGGACGGGCGTCGCGCCGCGCCTCCTTCTTGGCTCGGTTGAGACGGTGCAGATCGGTGATGTCGAGGATCAGCGCCACGCTGCCATCGCCGAGGATGGTCGCCGCGGACACGCCGGGCACCTTGCGATAGTTGGTCTCGAGGTTCTTCACCACCACCTGCTGCTGGCCAACCAGCTCATCCACCAGCAGCGCGTAGCGGCGGCCCTCGCCCTGGACGATCACGGCAATGGTCTCGGCCAGCTCGGTCTTGGCGCCGGTGACGTCCAGCGCCTCGTGCACGGGCACCACCGGCAGGTATTCGTCGCGCACCTTGAGCACCACGTCGTCCCCGGCCATGGCGTAGAGGTCGTCGGGGCTCGGCTGCAGCGACTCCAGCACCGCGGACAGCGGCAGGATGAACACCTCGTCGCCGACCTTGATCGACATGCCGTCGAGGATCGCCAGGGTCAGCGGCAGCACGATGCGAATGGTGGTGCCTTCCCCGGGGGTGGACATGATCTGGACGTTGCCACCCATGCCCTGAATGTTGCGCTTGACCACGTCCATGCCCACGCCGCGGCCGGAGACGTCGCTGACCTCCTGGGCGGTGGAGAAACCGGGGGCGAAGATCAGCTGCCAGACCTCGTCGTCGCTCATGCTGTCGGAGACGCTGAGCTCGCTCTCCCGTGCCTTGGCGAGGATCTTCTCGCGGTTCAGGCCGCCGCCGTCGTCGATCACCTCGATCAGGATGTTGCCGCCCTGGTGCTTGGCCGAGAGCGTCAGCTTGCCGGTGCGCGGCTTGCCGGCGGCCTCGCGGGCGTCCGGCGACTCGATGCCGTGGTCCAGGCTGTTGCGCACCAGATGGGTGAGCGGGTCGATGATGCGCTCGGTCAGGCTCTTGTCGAGCTCCGTCGCCGCGCCCTCGGTGACCAGTTCGATGTCCTTGCCCAGCTTGCCGGCGGTCTCGCGCACCACGCGGGGGAAGCGACTGAAGACGAAATCCATCGGGATCATGCGCACCGACATCACCGCTTCCTGCAGGTCGCGGGCGTTGCGCTGCAGCAGGTTCATGCCGTTGTGCAGGCCGCTGTGGTTGACGTTGTCGAGCTCGCTGACGGTCTGGTCGAGCATCGATTGGGTGATGATCAGCTCACCGACCAGGTTGATGATCTGGTCGACCTTCTCCACCGAGACGCGGATCGAGGAGGACTCGCCGCCACCGGACTTGGCCTTCGACTTGGGCTTGTCGGCTTTCGCCGCCTTGGGCTTCTCTGCCTTGGGCTTCGCCGCCGGCTGCGGCGCGTCCTGGCCGGAGGCTTCCGGCTCGGTCGCCGCCGGCGTTTCGGAGGCGGCCGGTGCCGCGGGCGCCGACTCGGCCTCCCGCTCGATCTTCAGCTGATCGGCATCGACGATGAAGCCCATCACCGCCTCGATGTCCTCGACGCTGACCGAGGTGGAGAGCGTGACCCGGTAGCAGGCCGCGTCGCCCGACTGCCCCTCGACGGTGCCGAGCTGCCCGAGCTCCTCCAGCAGCTGGGCGCGGTCCTTGTCGCCGACCTTGAGCAGCGACACGACCAGCCGGCGCTCGCCGGCGGCCGATGCATCATTCGCCTCGGCCTCCGCGGTTTCGATCTTGAGCTGGTCGGGCTCGACGATGAAGCACATCACCGCCTCGATGTCCTCGGCGCTCACCGAGGTGGCCAGCGTGACGCGATAGCAGGCCGCGTCGCCCGCCTGCGACTCGATGGTGCCGAGCTGCTCGAGCTCCTCCACCAGCAGGGCGCGATTCTCGTCGCCGACGTTGAGCAGCGAGACCGTCAGGCGGCTCTCGCCCTCCTGGGACGGCGCCTCGGCGGGCGCCGGCTTGGTCTCAAAAGCGGTCTCAGGGGCGGGCTCGGGGGCCGGAGCAGGTGTCGGCTCGGCGGCCTTGGGGGCGGGTTCGCCGCCGTCCAGCGACTGGCCGATCTCCTCCAGCGCCAGGCGCTTGAGGGTCTCGCAGATGCGGGCGAAGGCCTCCTGATCGGGTTCCTCGCCGTTGCGATAGGCGTCCATCTGGTCGTGCAGCATGTCCTTGGTTTCCAGAAAGGTGTCGACGATATCCCGGCGCAGCGTCAGCTCGCCCTGGCGCGCGTGATCCAGCAGGTTCTCGAACAGGTGCGTGGTCCGCTGCAGGACGTCGAAGCCGAAGGTGCCGGCGCCGCCCTTGATCGAGTGTGCCGCCCGGAAGATGGCGTTGAGCTGCTCGGCGTCCGGGTCATCGACGTCGAGCTCGAGGAGATGGCGCTCCATGTCGGCCAGCAGCTCCTCGGCCTCCTCGAAGAAGGTGTCATAGAAATCGGTGATATCCATGCGGTTCCCTACCCAGGGTGTATGGCGCCTCTCAGGGCGATGATGCCGGGCCCAGGGCCTCGTTGAGTCGTTGGTTGAAACGCTCCATCGGCGATTCGTCGGGCGACGGCTGGCGGCCGCCGCCCAGCGTTGACGGCAGGCCGATGCCATCGACCACCCGCGGCGAGCGAATGCGCTCGGACACGACCTCGAACAGCACCAGCAGCTCGATGCGCCGGTTGATCGGGTCACTCGGCACGGTGTCGGGCATCGTCACCTGATCGGCGAAGCCCGCCACGCGCAGCAGCCTGTCGGCATCCAGCCCGCCAGCCACCAGCTCGCGGCGTGAGGCGTTGGCGCGGGCGGAGGACAGCTCCCAGTTGCCGTAGCCGCGCTGGCCGTTGAGATAGGCCAGGCTGTCGGTGTGGCCGCTGATGCTCAGGTCGTTGTCCAGCTCGTTGAGCAGCGGCGCGATCAGGTAGAGCAGATCGTGCATGTAGGGCGCCACCCGGGCGCTGCCGAGCTCGAACATGGGCCGCTGCTCGTTGTCCAGCAGCTGGATGCGCAGCCCCTCGGGCGTCATGTCGAAGCGCAGCTGGTCGCGCAGCTCCTTGAGGTCCGGATCGGCCTCGATCGCCGCCTCGATGCGCCGCTGCAGATCGCGGAAGGCGCGGCGCTGCCGCTCGCTGGGGCGGGTCTGCTGGCGCAGGTCGATGCGCGCACGCTCGCCTTCCTGATAGGTCGGATCGGGCCCGCCGCCGGGAATCACGTTCTGGCTGACGGCGGATCTGTCGCCGCTGGTGATCGCCGCCACCAGCGGCGTGCTGAAGTAGTCGGCCACGCCCTCGCGCTGCTCGGGGCTGGAGGTGGAGAGGATCCACATCACCAGGAACAGCGCCATCAGGGCGGTCATGAAGTCCGCCAGGGCGATCTTCCAGCTGCCACCATGATGGCCCTGAACGACCTTCTTGCGCCGAATGATGATCGGCCGGCGATTGTCCCCCTGACTCATGCGCTGCCCACACCCGCCTTGGATTCACGCACGTATTCCTCGAGCTCGCTGAAGCCGGGGCGCTCCTGGCTGTGCAGCGCCTTGCGGCCGAACTCCACCGCCAGCTGAGGCGCATAGCCGTGCAGGCTGGCCAGCAGGGTCACGCGCATGCACTGCAGCACCTTCTCGACCTCCTTGGCCTGACGCTCGATGCGACTCGACAGCGGCAGGATGAAGCCGTAGCCGAGCAGGATGCCGAGGAAGGTGCCGACCAGGGCGTGGGCGATCATCACGCCCATCTGCTCGGGGTCGGCGTTGGAGGCGCTGAGCGCCTTCACCACGCCCATTACCGCGGCGACGATGCCGAAGGCCGGCATGGCATCGCCGACCTTGTGGATGGCATCGGCGGGGATGTGCGCCTCCTGCTCGAAGGCCTCGATCTCATGGAGCATCAGCTCGTCGATCTCCATGGGATCCATGCTGCCGCTGACCATCAGGCGCATGTAGTCGGTCAGGAAGGTCATGATGGTCGGGTCGGCGAGCACCTTGGGATGCTCGTTGAACAGCGCGCTCTCCTGGGGATTGTCGATATCGCGTTCGATGCCCAGCATGCCGTCGCGGCGGATCTTGGCGAGCAGTTTGTACTGCAGCGCCATCAGCTCCATGTACAACGCCTTGTCGTACTTCTTTGAGCGGCGCAGCCGCGGCAGGATGCGAAACGAGGCCTTGAGCGCCTTGCCGTTGTTGGCGGCGATGAAGGCGCCGAGACCGCCGCCGCCGATCATCAGCAGCTCGGTGGGCTGGAAGAGAGGGCCAAGGCTGCCGCCGGCCAGCACGAAGCCACCGAAGACCGAAAGCAGGACGACCAGATAACCAAGGGGAATCAGCACAACGAGTTCCTTCGCCGACGCGTGAATGATGTCACTGATGCAGGCTATCGGCCGGAAACGGCGGGGACTTGAGGGAAAGCAGGAAAGAAAGTTGGCGCCGGAGCGGGAGAATCCCCGCTCCGGCGAACGGACTCAGGCCTGGCGCACGGCCTTGGCCGGCGCGGCATCGGCGGCCGCCGTCTTGTCGCGGCGCTTGCGAGTCTTGCCGGCCCGGGAGGGCGGCTGACAGATGCCGCAGACGTAGTCGTGGGAGGGACTGTGGGCATGGGCCACGAAGTGGCCGTGACAGCGACCGCATTCGGAGAGCTGGAGCTGGTCGCTCTCGAAGAAGCGCACCAGGGTCCAGGCCCGGGTCAGCCCCAGCACGGCCTCGGCGTCGTCGATCGCCACCTGCTCCAGATACAGCCGGTAGGCCTTGATAAAGGCCTCCATGCGCCCACATTCCAGATCCACCAGCAGGCGCTGGTAGATGTTGTAGAACAGCGAGGAGTGGACGTTGGGCATCCAGGTGATGAACCAGTCCGTGGAGAACGGCAGCATGCCCTTGGGCGGCGACATGCCACGCACTTCCTTGAACAGCCGGATCAGCCGGGCCCGGCTGAGATCGGTCTCGGTCTCGAGCACCTGGAGGCGGGCGCCCAGCTCGATCAGGTCGATGGCGAGCTGCACCTGCTCCAGCTCTTCCAGCAGGCTCTTAGCCGACATGCTCACCCCCTTCCGACAGCATCGAGCGCGAGGCCATCAGCAGTGAGGCATGAATATGGGAGAGCCCTTGGTCGCGGGGGTTGTCGACCACCTGGCGCAGCTGCTCGGCGCTCTCGGCGCCGAAGTGGCACAGCAGCTGATTGGTGTTGGCCAGGCGCGAGAGCTGCTGGACGTTCAGCGCGGCCAGCAGATCGGCCATCTCGTCATCGATCTTGAGACGGAACATGGCCTCGGCCCGGTCGTGCTGAAGCAGCCGCTGGGCCAGCAGCAGATAGCCGAGATTCAGCTCGCGAATCTCGGCGACGTGCGGATTGGTTTTCATAATTCCCTGCTTTTATTGGCTTTTCCACGTCACGGTCTTTTTGCCGCGTTCGTTGTTATAGGCAAGCCTTCGTCTGCGTCTGGCAGAGCGTAGCGCCTCTTGTTTTCATTTTCGTAACACTGCCCTCGATGGGGGGCAGGTGCAACATATAGTCTCCAACGCTCAATGGTGCAATGCCATTGACCTAGATCAACCTAATGAAAAAGTGCCAGAAAGGCACTCATCGAAAGCGGTATCGCGCCATTCAACGACAAGCACAGCGACGACTGAAACCGTCGCGGCACTACTCCGTGGCGCCGGGCGCCTCCGCCAGCTCTCGCACCCAGACCAGCAGCTCGGCCACCACCTGATAGAGGCGCGGCGGAATCTCCTCGTCCAGGTCGAGCTGCATCAGCAGCCCCACCAGCTCCGGCGAATCATGCACGTAGACACCCTGGCGGCGGGCTTCCTCGACGATGCGCTCGGCCAGTTCGCCATAGCCCTGGGCCACCACCCGCGGCGCGCCTTCGGCGTCCTGATAGGCCAGCGCCACCGCCTGGCGTCGGGTCTCCCGGGATCGTTCGGTCATTCTGCCCCCTCGGCGTCCAGGGTCAGACGCAGGCGAACGTCATCGAAGCCGTGCCCCGCCAACCGCTGACGCAGGGTCTCGAGCCCTTCCTCCAGCCGCGATCTGACGGCGGCGTCACGGACCTGCACGTCGATATCGAGGCGCACCTCACGCATCCACAGCGAGACTTCCAGCGGCCCCAGCCCGGCCACCTCGAGCGTCAGTCGGGAACGCCATCCGCCGGATTCGTCCTGGCGCGACTCACCGCCCTCTTCTCCTTCCTGACGCCCGTCGCGACGCCCCTGGGGCAACTGGATCACCAGCGCCATGAACAGCCCCGACCAGACGTCGCCTTCCCAGCGCAGCTGGGGCGTGGCCAGCATCTCCAGCTGATGGCGCACCAGGTGCTGCAGGCCGTCGGCGACCGGCTCGCGGCGCCCGTCGACGACGCGTGCGGCCTCATCGACGGCCGACGACATGGCCGCTCGTCCAGCCTCGGCGGCGGCCGAGGCCCCTCGGGCCATCGCCGCCTCGTGTCCCGCCGGCGCGGTTGCCGTGCCGGGCATCATGGGCGCGGGCGACGGCGCCTGGGGATTCGCCCCGGCCGCGACGCTCGGCAACAGCGCGGGCGCCTCGCCCCGAGGCATGGCGGTACGGGTCAGGAAGGGCACCGACGGCTGCAGCGCCTGGACGCGTGCGGCCAGCCCCTCGGCATTGCCAGTGGCAGGCGCGCCGGAAGCAGACGCGGAAGCCGCCGTTGCGGCGGCGGCCGTGGCCAGCGCCGCGGCGGGAGAGCCGCCCGGCGCGGAAGCCACCGGCGTAAAGCGCAGCTGTTGCAGGAGCTGCAGCATCTGCGGCTCGCGGTTCAGCTGCTGGCGGGGCACATCGCCTCGATACCAGCGGGCCAGATGGGATTCGTAGAACAGGCCGCTGTCGCGAATGCTGCCCGAGAGCCGCTGGGCGAGCTGTTCGGGCGTGGCCGCCTCGCTGGCGGCCAGCAGCGGCGCGGCGGGCGACACCGCCGACGGCGGCGCCGGGAAGCGCCCCAGCAGGTCGGCAATGGTACGCGCCGTGGCGCTGAAGTGGGTCAGGGCCGAGCCGGGTGCGCCACCAGATGGCGCCTGTGGCGCAGGCGCCTCGCGCCCCTGGCCACGGGCCACCTCGCCGACGGCGGGACCGGGCGCCCGCGCATCGAGGCGTGAGTCGCTGTGCACGGCCCGCGCCGCATCGGAAGGCGAGGTCGGCCTGACGGGCTGGTTGAGCGGCTGGGGCGCAGGCGTATCGACCCGCTTGCCCAGCACCTGGTGCAGGAGCGTATCGATCAGCGGCGTGATGCCACTCACGACGCGCCCTGACCGAAGCGCGAGGCCGCCGAGAGCACCCGGCCGCTGCCGGCCCCTCTGCCGCCGTCGCCATAGGCCTGCTGCAGATCGCGGCGGCGCTGAGCCGTGCCGATCAGCTCGCCCAGCTCATCCCGGCGCTGGACCAGATGACGACGAACCTCCATGTCATTCCCGAGGATCGCCTCCAGCAGCTCGGCCTTGCGCTGCCGCTCGCCGTCCGACAGCACATGCTGCGCGTCCAGCTCGGCGACGCGCGCCACCTGCTGCACATAGCCGGTTTCCTGCTCCACCAGCGCCGACCAGTCGGCCTCTCTCGCCAGCGCCAGCATGCGCTCGCTGCGCTCCAGCAGGTCCTGATAGCCATCGATCACCGCCTCCGCAGAAGCCTCGCGAGCGTTCGTCATCTCAGCCTCCTGCGGCCTGGGGCTCGATCTCGCGCCAGGCCGAGGCGATGTCGTTCAGCAGGCGCTCGGCCTCGTCGAGCCTGGCCACCTCGCTGTGAAGATTGGCCGCCAGCAGCTGCCGGGCGATGTAGTCGTAGAGCGATGCCAGGTTGCCGGCCACCTCGCCGCCCTGCTCGGCGTCCAGCGCCGCCGCGAGGCCATTGTTGACGATATCCAGCGCCTTGGAGATCGATTTGCCCTTTTCCGCGGTGTTGCCGGCCTCGATATGGATGCGTGCCGCCCGAATGGCCGCCACCGCGCCATCGAACAGCATCACGATCAGCTTGTGCGGGCTGGCGGACATCACGCCGCTTTCCACCCCGACCTTGGCGTAGGCACTGGCGCCTCCGTAGGCGGCGGCTCCTCGCATGGCACTCATCCTCGTTCTCCCTCGTGTCGTGGCATCAGGTTTACTGGCCCAGCTGGGCGCTCAGCGAATCGAACTGCTGGGTCAGGTAGGTACTGGTCTGGTTCATGTTGGCGATCATGCCGTCGAGCTGGCTGAACTGGCTGCGATAGCGCGAGATGGTGTTGGCGATGGAGCCCTCCATGCTGGCGTAGCGCTCATCCAGCCGCTCGATGCTCGACTCCAGCCCGGAGGTGGCGTTGTCCAGCGAGCCGCCGTCGTCGAGCAGGTTGCCCAGCGTCGTCTCCAGTACATCGGACATGCCGTCGCCGTCTTCGGTACCGGCGAAGAACTCGGACAGCGCCTGGCGATCGTTCAGGATCACGTCGTCCAGCGCCTCGTCGTCGAGGCTCAGGGTGCCGTCCAGTTCCAGGCCGATGCCGATATCGCTCAGCATGCCGCCGCCCGGCGTGCCGCCGCTCAGCGCGCCGCGCACCCGCGACTCGACGCTGCGCATGGTGCTGTCGCCCAGCAGCTCGCCGGCGGCACCGCTCTCCTGATCGAAGCTGGTGAGCTCATCGGCGGTGGAGCGATAGTCGTTGTAGGCATCGACGAAGCCGGTCACCGCTTCGCGCAGCGCCCGGTTGTTGAGCTCCACCTTGACGGTGGAATCGCCCTCCTCGGCGACTTCCAGGGTCACGCCCTGGATGGCGCCTTCCACGGTGTTCGACTGGCTGGTGATACCGATGCCGTTGACCGTCAGCTCGGCGTTCTCGGCGGCCACGGTCTGCGCCATACCGGCATATCCCGGGTTGTTGGCAGGATCTTCCGCCTTGGCCTTGTCGAAGGTCAGCCCGGCATTGCCATCGAACTGGATGGACTGAATGGCCGCATCGGTGCCAGTCTCGTCGCTGGACAGCACCAGGCGATACGGCGTGCCGGAGCCGTCATTGACGATGCTGGCCGAGACACCGGCGTCCTGGGCATTGATGGTGTCGCGCACATCTTCCAGCGAGCTGCCTGCCTCGATGGTGAAGGCCGGCAGCGCCTCGCCGCCGACGTTGAGCGTCATCTCGCCGCCGAAGGTCTCGCCCTCGGCGAAGCCCGCGGTGGCGATGCTCTGGGAGCGCGCCAGGTTGGTGACGCTGACGTCATAGGTGCCGGCCTGGGCCTCGCTGGTGGCGGTGGCCGTGGCGCTGTCGCCGGTCACCGCGCTGGACAGGCTGCGGTAGAGCGAGTCGTCGTTGAGTTTGGCCGCCGCATCCTGGAACGATGACAGCGCGCTCTCCAGCTTGCCGTAGGCGGAGATCTCCGCCTGATAGCTGGCCTTCTGCGTTTCCAGCGGCGCCAGCTGCTCGCGCTCGGCGCTTTCCAGCTGGTCGAGCAGACCGTTGAGGTCCATGCCCGAGCCGATACCCAAAGATGAAATCGAGGCCATGACGCTTCCTTACTGTGTACGGTGAGTCTGGCAGGAGCGAGCATCACTCATGACGACGAGCAGCTCCCGGCAGAGGGGCTATTTCCGGGTATCGGCGGCTTCCGCGGCGACTTTAGCCACCGCCACTTCCTCGCGCGGCTCGCCGAGGCGACGAGTGACCTCGCCTTTCAGCACCTCGCCCTCCAGCGCCTTGTCACCCAGGACCGTATGCAGCCCCTCGCCGGACGATTCGACTCCGCCGGCAAGCTGGACCCGGGATGGCCGGCCGTCATCGTCGAGCCCCTGGACCCAGGCCAGCCGCCCTCCGTCGAAGCGCACCAGGGTGCCGATGGGGTAGAGGCCGAAGCGGCGGATGTAGCGCTTGACCCAGCGCGGATCGAAGGCATGTTCGCGGTCGAGCAGGTAGCGATAGACGGCGCCGGCGCGCCAGGCGGGGCGCTCGCCAAGCGGGCGACGCAGGGTATCCACGGCATCGACCACCGCCGCGGCACGCTCCAGCTCGCCCAGCGCCTCGGCGGAGAGGCCGGCCGGATAGCCGCCACCGTTCAGGCGTTCGTTGATGCGCCGCACCACCGAGGCGAAGACCGCAGAGGACAGCCACTGGCAGCCGCTCATGCGTGCCTCCAGCCGCTCGATATGCGCCTGAAGCTCGGGCGAGCCGCGGCCTTCGAGCGTCGCCGACTGCCAGACGTCGTCCGGCAGCAGCGCCTTGCCCAGGTCATGGACCATGGCCGACGCCACCAGCGCCTTGCGCAGTTCCTGAGGCACCGAATCTCTGCCGACCAGATCGAGCAGCCGCACCGCCACCCCCAGCCCGTGCCCCACCAGCCAGGACTCGCCATGCAGCGCATCGCAGGCGAACAGCAGCCCCTCGCGGTCTTCCTCATGCAGCGCCAACAGGCGGTCGGCGTGGCGCGACAGGGCCACGCCGTCGATCTCGCCGCCGTCTCGCAGCTCCAGCAGCTGGGCATCCAGGTATCCGGCGACATGGGCCAGGCGCCGCGTCATCGGCGTGGCATAGGCCTGGTCGCCGCGGCGCCCCGCCTTCGGGTCGGCGCTGGCCGCCCCCTGGAACAGCGGCGAAGGCGGCCGCGCGGCCTCGCCCCCTTCGACGTGACGCGCCGCCTCCCGCTCGATCTCGCGCACGAAGTGCCACAGCCGGCGCTCCTGGTCGGGGCCATGGCCCTGGAACTGGAAGCCGGCGATCAGCGTCTGGCGCTCGGTGTCCGCCCGACGATGCCGCGCCCGACCCCGGGCCTGGAAGTGGGTGCCGTCGGGAAAGCACAGCGCGATATCCAGCGGCAGCGGCGACTCGGCCAGCAGGGCGGTGGCCGACAGCGGCAGCGCCAGCCGGCAGCCCTCCAGCGACAGGTCCTGGAGATCGCCCTGGGCGCGGTTTCCCTCGGCATCGCGCAGGACGGCGCCGACCTCCATGCCCAGCCGCAGCCGAGCGCGGAAGGTATCGCGGCGCTGCAGCACCTCCAGGCGCTGCGGCCAGGCACAGCGGCACAGCAGCCGGCCGTCGTCCTGACGGCAGGCTTCCGCAACCATCTCGGGGGTGCGCACCAGCTTGCCCTGGGCCTGACCGAGCAGGCGGAAGGCCTTGCCGTCTCGCAGCTCGCCGGCGATCTCGCCGACCGCGCTGATATCCAGTTCCAGCGCCTCGCCGGCCACCCGCTCGGCGAGCAGTACCGGCAAGGGCTCGCCCTGTTCGCCGAGCTGCAGCGAAGCGCCGCCCGGCTCGCTCAGCGTCTCGAGCAGCGTCTCGATCTCCCTGGGGTTGTCGATGCGGGTGTAACCGTCCTCTGCCATCCCTGTGCCTCTCTCGGGTCATTCCTGTACCGGATCGAGACATATCGGCCGACCGGCAGGCGACTTGAGCGTGGGACCTCTATCTTCATATCCGGTCTTGCCTTGCCTGCCGTCCGCACGCAATCTGGCAACAGGTGAGAGGAAGCGCCGGCACTATCACCACGATGCCATCAGCAGGGAGAACCGAGATGCCCGCCCGGATCACCGCCGAGGAGGCGTTTCAGCGGCTCGCCGAGGGGCTCGGCCACAGCGGCGCCCCCGATTTCTTCGATACCCTGGTGGAACGGCTGGCCACGCTGCTGTCGGCCGATCACGTGATGATCGCCCGGGTCCGCCCGGGCGAGGCCGCCACCCTGGCCGTCTGGTCCGGGGGACGCCATCGGGCGAACCTGCACTATGCGTTGGCCGGCACGCCCTGCGAGACGGTGACGGAGCGTGCGCCCTGCCTGTATGCCAGCGACGTCCAGTCGCGCTTCCCCCACGACCCCCTGCTCCAGGAGCTCGGCGCCGAGAGCTATCTCGGCCTGCCCCTGAGCGCCCCGGACGGCACCTTCATGGGCCTGCTGGCGGTGCTCGCCAATCGCCCCATGGCGCCCAGCGACCAGGAGCGCGAGCTGTTGCATATCGCCGCGACCCAGGCCGGCGCCGAGCTGAGCCGACGCGAGGCCGAACGCGCCCTGCAGGCCAGCGAACGCCACGCCCGGGAGAGCGAACGCCGGCTGGACACCCTGCTCAACCACCTGCCCGGCATGGCCTACCGCTGCCTCAACGACGCGGACTGGACCATGCTGCTGGTCAGCCGGGGCGCCGAGGCGCTGACCGGCTACCCGGCCGCGGCCCTGACCCACAACCGGCGCGTCAGCTATGCCGAGCTCATTCATCCCGACGACCAGCAGCTCGTCGACGACGCCGTGCAGCAGGCCATCGCCCGCGGCGACCCCTTCCAGATGGTCTATCGCCTGCAGACCGCCGACGGCCGCCTGCGCTGGATGTGGGAACAGGGCCAGGCGGTGCTCGACGCCGAGGGCCGGGTCGAGTGCCTCGAAGGCTTCATCACCGACGTCACCGAGCAACAGGAAGCCCAGCGCGTCCAGCAGGCGGTGATGCAGGTCGCCTCCGCCGTCACCAGCCGCATCGGCGACGACTACTTCCATCAGCTGGTGGACACCCTGACCCGCCTGCTCGAGGCCGATGCCGGCTTCGTCGCCCTGCTGGAAGCCCCCGGCGACGCGCCGGCGGCCTCAACGCGCCCCGCCGAAGCGCGCCTGAGCCTGGTCAGCGCCCAGGCCGATGGCCGGCGCCTGAGTCGCGCCGACCTGGCGCTGGCCGGCACGCCCTGCGCGCGGCTGCTCGACGAGCAGGAGATCATGGTCCACGACGGCGAGGCCCCGAGCCTGCCCGGCTTCCCGGCCGCCACCCGCGCCTGGATCGGCCGCCGGCTGGACAACGCCCGGGGCGAGCCGATCGGGGTCATCGTGCTGCTGTATCGCCAGCCGCTGGAGGCCGACGCCTTCGCCACCTCGGTGCTGCGCATCCTCTCCACCGGTGCCGCCGCCGAGCTGGAGCGCCGCGGCGACCACCGGCGCATGCATCAGCTGGCCTACACCGACGGCACCACCGGCCTGCCCAATCGCATCCGCTTCATGGAGGACCTGAGCCACCAGCGCCGGGCCGCCGAACGCGAGCAGACGCCGCTGGCGCTGCTGCTGCTCGATATCCGCCGATTCAAGGAAATCAACGACATCCACGGCCATCAGGTCGGTGACCGGCTGCTCGCCGCCCTCGCCGAGCGCCTGCAGCATGCCCTGGCCCCGCACGAGCGCCTGGCCCGGCTGTCCAACGACGAATTCGCCCTGCTGCTGCCCCGAGCGGCGAAGAAGGACCTCGCGGAATGCCTGGAGCGGATTCGCCACACCGCGAGCCAGCCGATCACGCTCGGCCATCGCCGCTTCACGCTGGCGGTGAGCATCGGCACCGCACGCTATCCGAGCGATGCCATGACGTCCGAGGAACTGTTCAAGTTCGCCAGCATCGCCCTCTATCACGCCAAGCGACAGGCCGACGGTATCTGCCCCTTCGACACCGGCATGACCCGCGACCTGCTGCGCCGTCAGCAGATGACCGAGCGCCTCCAGCTCGCCATCGCCGAGGACCGGCTATCGCTGCACTACCAGCCGAAGGTCGACCTCGCCAGCGGCAGGCTGATGGGCGCCGAGGCCCTGTGCCGCTGGCACGACGAGGAATGGGGCTGGGTCAGTCCCGGGGAGTTCATTCCGCTGGCCGAGGAACGCGGGCTGATCCGACCTCTGGGGGACTGGGTACTGGCAGAAGCCGCCCGCCAGCTGGCCGACTGGCACCGCAACGGACGGCGCCTGCCGGAACGGCTGTCGGTCAACGTCTCGGCCCAGCAGTTCGCCGACCCGGACCTGGCCAGACGCATCGCCGAACTGACCCGCCACACGCCGGCCTTCAGCATCGACCTGGAGCTGACGGAGAGCGACGCGATGCGCGACGCCGAGCAGGCCATCGACATCACCCATACCCTGCGCCGGGCCGGCTACACCCTCTCGATCGACGACTTCGGCACCGGCTACTCCTCACTGGCCTACCTGCGCCGCTTCGCCGCCGACACCCTCAAGATCGACATCTCCTTCGTGCACCGGATGCTCGACGGCCCCACGACCGCGCCATCGTAGAGACCATCATCGCCATGGCGCGCAGCCTGGGCCTGCGGACCGTCGCCGAAGGCGTGGAGACTCGCGAACAAGCTCTGGAACTGGCCCGACTGGGCTGCGACCAGGCCCAGGGCTACTACTTCGGCCGCCCGCTGCCCGCCGACGCGTTCACCGCGATCTGGGGCGAGACCATGGCGGCGTCAGCGATCACCGGATAGGTGAGATCGTCAACTCCGATCAGAAGCGTCAGGCAGGCGCCGAATGCCCTCGAAGCGGCCGTCTGGTGACACATAAAGCCGGAATACGCCGTGCACCCCGTCCCGCGCCACCACACGACGCAGCGCCTCGGCAGGAAACTGCACGCTGCGCCCGTCCAGGCTGCGCGACTGCACCACGCCCGCCCGGCCCTCGTAATGAGCCAGGCAGGCGTCATGGGACAGCTCGATAATCACGTCAATGGTGGGCATGGGTATCTGTAAGGGGCGAGGGGCGAGGGGCGAGGGGCCAGAGTCTAGCACTCCTCCATCCCCCAAGCCGGCGGCCGCTGAGCGACTGTGAATTCTGCCAGCAAAATTTTTCCTGCCCTACCCTAAAGCTCCCCTTCAGGCCACCGATAAAGGGAAGTAACGGCCAACGGCGCCGTTGCGGCAGGCCCGGAGCGCCAACGTGACGGGCCCGCCAATGGAGCCCTCAACAGCTTGGAAGGAAATCACCATGTCAGTGATCAATACCAACATCACGGCCATGATCGGCCAGCAGAACCTCAACGAATCCAAGAGCGCCCTGTCCACCTCCATGGAGCGCCTCTCCTCCGGCCTGCGCATCAACAGCGCCAAGGACGACGCCGCCGGCCAGGCCATCGCCAACCGCATGAGCGCCCAGATCACCGGCCTCTCCCAGGCGCAGCGCAACGCCAACGACGGTATCTCTATCGCCCAGACCGCCGAAGGGGCCCTGAACCAGGTCAACGACAACCTGCAGCGTGTTCGCGAGTTGACCGTTCAGGCCCAGAACGGCACCAACTCTGAAGATGACCTCCAGTCCATTCAGGATGAAATCACTCAGCGCCTTGGAGAAATTGATCGCATCTCCGGCGAGACAAACTTCAACGGCGTAAAAGTGCTATCTGAAGATCAAGGGATTAAGATTCAGGTAGGCGCCAACGATGGAGAGGCTATCAACGTCAACCTAGAAAAAATCAACTCCGAAACGCTCGGCCTTGAAAGCTTTAGCGTCTCTGAGAAAAAAGTAGAATTCTCAGAATCCATTGCCAGAAAGAGTGACGCCTCATCTTCCACCCAAGTAGCAGTAGCCAACGACACTGCATTCGACACATCAGGAAACACAGAGTATTCAGCAGATGGCTTTGCTGGCACTGATGGTGCAGCAGCAAAAACTTATCTAGATTCTACTGGAGTAACTGCCACTGACACTGGAGACTCAACTGACTCCGGCACAACAGCAGACCAAGCTGTCCTGAACGTAAAAATAGATGGTGGTGACTATTTTGTCGCTGTCGATGAGAGCGGCGAAAACAAAATCAACCTTCTAAAGCAAGATGGCACTGGAGGCTATGAAAAAGTTCAGGTGGAAAATGCAAGTGGCGGCACCTCAGATGTTCAAGTTGCCGTTTTCAATGGAAAAATAACAGCCTTCACAGATGACGGCAGTGGCAACGCACAAAAGGTTGACTTAACAGAAGGCACCTCTGGCGCACAAGCAACTGACCTCCTGGCACAAAATGACGACAACCTGGTCATTAATATCGACGGGGAAAATCATAACGTCCACGAAATTCTCGACAAAAACGGAAACCCATCAGACAAATACGGTGTCCGCATGGATGATGGAACTGTTTATGCGGCAACAGTTCAAGACTCTTCCGGCAATGTTGCAATCCAAGAAGACGCTGATGGAAATAAAGTTCAGTACTCTTTGAAAACTGACGGCGATGTTGCAGCCGTTGTTGACCATGAAGGTGAGCTTTATGGCGCCACACTAAGCGGCACCTACAATGGCACAGCAACTCGAGATACAGATACTTTTGACACTAGCCTGCTTCAGAAGACTGGCACAGCCAAGCCACTCGAAACCCTGGACTCTGCGCTGAATCAAGTAGACAGCCTGCGCTCGGAGCTGGGTGCCGTGCAGAACCGTTTCGAGTCTGCCATCACCAACCTGAGCACCAACGAGACTAACCTTTCTGCCGCTCGCTCGCGTATCGAAGATGCCGACTACGCCACCGAAGTGGCCAACATGACCCGTAACCAGATCCTGCAGCAGGCCGGCACCTCCGTGCTGGCGCAGGCCAACCAGCTGCCGCAGAGCGCCCTGTCGCTGCTGGGTTAATCCTAGTGGTACGAAGATAGAAAAAAGGGCCGGCCCATGCCGGCCCTTTCTCATACGAACTGCCTAATCAAATATAATATCCATTATGAAGCCATAGGAGATATCATGAGGCTTAAAGACCTTTACGAAGCATCCCAAACGAAAACTTGTGACGACGTCACGTCAATCAGGGATATCAACGATCAATTCGATTACGATGACGAACATCCGAAAGGAGAAGGGGACTCGCCCGAAGTAGCCTGCGGACAAGCAAACGGCTACAATGAACTGAAGTACATTTACAATAGCAAATTGAAAAATCACGTTGTGGATAGAAAAATCACAAAGGAACAAGCATTGAAAGCACTATGCTGCGCCTGCCATGATCTGGAAAATCCCAGGCAGCGAGAAGACTTCTACCAACACCTTTCTAATACGCTTGGCATAGACATCTCTTGAAGAAACAAAAGGGCGCACATCTCGAACGAAAACCAAATCTTTCAAAGCAGAGCTGACATGACCGAAAAACTGACACAAACCAAGATGCTAAAAGCCCTGGAATGGACTTACGACAAGGCCATCGAAGGAATCCCTGGCTTTGATAGCGCACAGGAGCTTGCCGACAACTACAAGAAAAGCGACGACCTGGTTGCCTGCGCCAACTCTATGATTCGGTGGCAAAACACCAAAACAGGCACCACTGGATTTATCAGTGGGCTAGGAGGTGCCATCACATTGCCAGTCACCGTTCCGGCAAGCGTGGCATCTCTTCTTTATATTCAAGTCAGGATGGTAGCAGCCATTGCTGTCATGGCGGGCTATGACGTACGCGATGATCGCGTTCGCTCACTGGTTTATGTATGCCTGACCGGCAGTGCCGCCAATGACATCATCAAGGAAGCCGGCATCAATCTTGGAACGCGCTTGACAACAAGCATGATCAAAAAGGTTCCTGGAACCGTACTCACCAAGATCAACCAAAAAGTTGGCTTTCGCTTGGTAACCAAATTCGGCAGCAAAGGGGTTATCAATCTTGGCAAGATGGTGCCGCTCGTTGGAGGAGTCGTCGGTGCCACATTTGACTCTTACTCGACCAATGTCGTCGGCAATATTGCGCGCAAGACCTTCATTGAAAAGGGTACTGCCGAAGATCTAGATATCCATGACGGGGCAGATGTCAACGATATTACCATAGAAGATATAGAAATCGAACCAGATACCCAAGGTGACTCCGATTATCAGCAAGCTTCTATTCATACGAAATGACAGCATGGAGCGGAAACGATGGAAGTGGAGGCGGATACACACTCTTTGAGTATCAAGGAGACGACGAATGTCAGCCTCCATTGACCTCCTCTCTGCCCACGATGTGATTTTTGAGCTTATCCCCAAGCTTCAGGCCACCGAGCGGCTTGTGGATAGCACGCTACAGGCCCGCATCGAGCGGTGTACAGATACTGATGAGAGGGCCAGGCTGGAAGAATTGAAGGTCGAGTTCGAGCTGGAGATCGCAATGATCCGCATGAATCTCGAACATCTGATGACGCGCTACTCCCGGCAGCTGGAAGCCGTCCGCCAAGGCGAGCAGGCGGGCAACAGCGCCTCGCTGACGCTGGACGCCCACGAGGCCGTCGCCGTCGAGAGCGCCCGCACGCTCTACCGCCGCGCCCAGGAACTCGCCACATGACCGAAGACGAGCACCAGCGAGTGATCGACGAGCTCGACACAGTGATTCGGGATACCCGCGCACTAATGGAACGCTTCGAGGCCAGCGGCATGGATGAGGCCATGGCCGGCGACTACGCGCAGCTTCATGACCTTTACTCCCGCGCGGTCAGCGACCAGAAGGCCCACACCCTGGCGACGCTGGTGCTGCCAAGAAGATCCAATGATCCCGGCATAAACTGAGACCAAGCTTGGCGAGCTATTCGACCGCGCACTCTCAAAATGCCAGCCTGAAAATCGCAACACACCGGAAATATAGATTTATATGCGATTTCAGTTATCAAGGAATCCTTGACAACTTCCAAAAGCAAAAACAAGCCCTATGTGTAGGGTCCCGGATGATCAAATGAGCTATAGGAGTTATCCTCTGCTGGCAGCCAGAGAGCTTCTAAAGCAATTCATTCGGGAGCAGGTTCATGGACATCAAGCTGCATAAGCAGGCCACCACGACACCGAAGATCCGTGCTGAAATCCAGGCGGCACCGTCCAGCATCACGGATAGCGAGCTGGCCCGCCAGTATGGTGTCTCCCACGCGACCATCCGCCGCTGGCGGTACCGCAACGATGTCCATGACCGACCGCACACGCGTCACAACCTACTCGCCACCCTCTCGTCTGAGCAGGAGGAGGTGCTGATCGCCGCTCGTGAATTCCTGCGCCTCGGTCTGGATGATCTGCTCGTCGTGGCACGTGAGTTCCTGAACCCTCGACTGTCCCGCTCAGGCCTACACCGCATGCTCCAGCGGCGCGAGGTGCCGACACTGGCAGAACTGGCTCGGCAGGACGCTGGCGATGATGGGAAGCCCCGGCACAAGCCCTTCAAGGACTACGAGCCCGGGTACGTGCATATCGACATCAAGCACCTGCCTCAGATGCCTGATGAGGAGCAGAAGCGCTACCNCGAGAACTTCGACGCCCACTGGGACGAGATCGCCGATCGCTACAACGAGCGCACCCAGCGGATGTTCCGCTATTACCTGTCCATCTGCGCCGGCGCCTTCCGCGCCCGCAATCTGCAGCTGTGGCAGGTAGTGTTTTCGAAGGGCCGTGAAGGACGCTACGACGCACCGAGATAAACGCCGGACTGGCGCTGACATCCATGCCGACTACGACCGCACCCTGATGGCCTGGCGCGAGAACTTCGACGCCCACTGGGACGAGATCGCCGAGCGCTACAACGAACGTACGCGGCGGATGTTCCGGTACTACTTGGCCATCTGCGCCGGTGCCTTCCGGGCAAGGAACCTGCAACTCTGGCAGGTGGCATTCTCGAAGGGCCGCGAGGGGCGTTACGACGCACCACGCTGATGATGTAGCCGCGCCGCGGGCGGCGCATGTCCCGGGCTTGTTCAAGCTTGCCCTCTGCACCGACGCCTTCCGGGCAAGAAATCTGCAACTCTGGAAGGCGGCGTTCCCGAAGGGGGCTCGAGGGACGTCACGACGCACCACGCTGAACATCGGACTGGCGCAAAGCGGCGAAACGACGTCGACTATGCACCGGTTCTCCCCTTGCGTGCGGTCTTCCCGATGCGAACAATAGTGCGCTTCCCGGCTCACTGACGCCTGGCTGTCGTCAATTTCCTACAAATGACCAGGTTCTTGACCTACGTCGTATGACCCATGTCGGTCATGGGCGACGTATGTATCATAATCTACTAAATAAAAGTGGCGGGCTCATCCCCTGGACGAGCGCAGCACACGCAACGACAACGACACTCCTGTACGCAGCAGGAACACAATCAGGGAAACCACATGCCTCCCATCGATGTCATGCCGTGCAGGGAACGGCTCGAACCGACGAGGATGCTGGATCTAGCCGATCAGCTGCCCGGGCTGATCTTCCAGCTGCACCGCAGCGCGGATGGCCATCTCCACTTCCCCTTGCTGATGGGCAGGGGCATCCAGCTGCTGGACCTGGATCCGCAACGCCTGGCCGAGAATGCCGAACCGGCGCTGGAACGCCTTCACGACGCGGACTATCCCGGGCTTATGGCAGCCATTGAGCGTTCAGCGCGCTGGGGCTCGCCGATCACGCTCAAGTTCCGCTTCCGGCTCAGCGGCGATCGCTGCCGCTGGATCGCTGCACGCGCCCAGCCACAGCGCATCGAGACCGGCGTGCTCTGGCACGGCATGATGCTCGACATCAGCGAGCAGGTCGCCGAGGAAGAGCGCCTGCGACAGCTTTCAGACAGCGATGCTCTCACGGGGCTCGCTAATCGACGCAAGCTGCTCAGCCGCCTCGAAGAAGAGATTTCGTTGAGCAATCGCCACGCCACGCCGCTGTCGCTGATGATGATCGACCTCGACCATTTCAAGACGATCAACGACACCTGGGGGCATCTGCAGGGAGACGCCACCCTGCGCGAACTGGCCGACTGTTGCAACGCCCTGTTGCGCGAGGAAGACCTCCTCGCCCGGCTGGGCGGCGAGGAGTTCGCCCTGCTGCTGCCCTTGACCTCACAGCGCAACGCCGCCCGGCTGGCCGAGCGGCTGCGCCGCGAGATCGCCGAGCACGACTTCGACGGCCTCGGGTCGGGGCGCATCACCGTCAGCATCGGCATCACCGAACACCGGGTCGGTGACACCCTCGACCACCTGATCCAGCGTGCCGACGCCAGCCTCTACCGGGCCAAGCACCTCGGTCGCAACCGGGTCGTGGCCGGCGACTGACGACGACGCCCCGCGCTCGGGCGAGATCGACGGCCATGACGTGTATCCTGCCCCTCCCATCGACACCGCCCGGAGCCGCCATGACCACCATCGACCAGACCCTCGCCCGGGTCTTCGGCTATCCCGACTTCCGCCCCGGCCAGCGCCCGGTGATCGAGGCGGTGGTCGCCGGCCGCTCGGCCGCCGCGATCTTCCCCACCGGCTCGGGCAAGTCGCTGTGCTACCAGCTCTCCGCCCTGCACCTGCCAAACCTGACGCTGGTGGTCTCGCCGCTGCTGGCGCTGATGCAGGACCAGCTGGCCTTCCTGCAGCGCCACGGCATCGCTGCCGCCAGCCTCGATTCCTCCCAGACCAAGGACGAGGCCCGTGCGGTGATGGACGGCGTGGCCCGCGGCGAGATCCGCATCCTGATGGTCTCGGTGGAACGTCTCAAGAACGAGCGCTTCCGCGCCTTCATCCGCCGCGTGCCCATCTCGCTGCTGGTGGTCGACGAGGCTCACTGCATTTCCGAATGGGGCCACAACTTCCGTCCCGACTACCTGACCCTGCCGGCGACCCGCCACGAGCTCGGCATCCCCCAGGCGCTGCTGCTGACGGCCACCGCCACCCCGAAGGTGATCGAGGACATGCGCCGCCACTTCGCCATCGAGGCCGAGGACGTCACCGCCACCGGCTTCTATCGCCCCAACCTGGACCTGCAGGTGGCGCCGGTGGCGGCCGACGAGCGCCCGCGGCGGCTGGTCGAATGGCTGCGCCCGCGCGTCGAAGGGCCTAGCGCCGGCGCCACCGTGGTCTACGTCACCCTGCAGCAGACCGCCGAGCGTCTGGCCGCCTATCTCGGTGCCGCCGGCCTGCCCGCTGCGGCCTATCACGCCGGCCTCGACGCCGAGACGCGCGCCCGCCGCCAGGACGACTTCATGGCCGGCCGCACGCCGGTGATCGTCGCCACCATCGCCTTCGGCATGGGCATCGACAAGAGCGACATCCGCGCGGTGGTGCACTTCGACCTGCCCAAGTCGGTGGAGAACTACAGCCAGGAGATCGGCCGCGCCGGGCGTGACGGCGCCCCGGCCGAGTGCCTGATGCTGGCCGGTCGCGATCATCTCAGCGTGCTGGAGAACTTCACCTACGGCGACACCCCGGAGCGCGACGCTATCGCTCGGGTGACGTCGACCCTGCCCGCCGCCGGAGAGGACTGGGCCTTCACCCTCAATACCCTCTCGCGGGACAGCGACATCCGCCCGCTGCCGCTCAAGACGCTGCTGGTGCATCTGGAGCTCGAGGGCGTGATCCGGCCGCGCTTCAGCTACTTCGCCGAATACCGCTTCCGTCTGGAGGAGCCGGCAGAAGCCCTGGTGGCTCGCTTCCAGGGCGAGCGACGGGCCTTCGTCGAGGCGATCCTCGAGGCCTCGGCGAAGGCGCGCACCTGGTACCGGATGGATCTCGAGGCCCTGGCACGGCTCGGCGCCGAACGCGGCCTGGACACCTCACGCCAGCGGGTGATCACCGCCCTGGACTACTTCGCCGACAAGGACCTGATCACGCTGGAAAGCAAGCAGATGACCGAGGTCTTCGAGGTGCGGCGCCCCGTCGACGAGGCCCTGATCGCGCGGCTGCACCAGGCCTTCGTCGACAAGGAGCGGGCCGAGATCGAGCGGCTGCACGCCATGCTGGCGCTGTTCGAGGGCGAAGGCTGCCTGACCCGGCGGCTGGCGGACTGGTTCGGCGACGCCGCCGCCCCCGAGCGCTGCGGGCACTGCTCGGGGTGCCGCGGCCAGATCGCGTCGCTGCCGTCCCCGCCGCCACCGGCGCCGCTCGCCGCGATGGACGCCGCCGCCCTGACCGCCCCACTGCGCGAACGGCTCTCGGCCGCCGGCGAAGGCGAGGCCGCCACCCCGACGCTGCTGGCCCGCTTCCTGTGCGGGCTGAGCTCGCCGCGGCTGACCCGCCACAAGGCGCGCCAGCTCGACGGCTTCGCCACCCTGGAGGCCTATCCCTTCGGCGAGGTGCGCGACTGGCTGTCCCGCTGATCGTTCACGCTCGCCGCCGCATCAGCGACAGCGTCGCCAGATGCACCGGCAGATAGAGCGCCAGCGGCCAGACCAGCATCAGCGCGATCACATAGAGCCCGTCCGGCAGCCAGGTCTGGGCGCCGCCGAAGGGGCCCTCGACCCAGTTGACGTTGCGATGGGGATCCGTGAGCCACCAGGCGGCGAGGATCGCCGCCCAGGTCAGGGCGGTCTGCCAGGCCAGGGCCGTGCGATCGAAGCCCAGCCTCACGACAGCGAAACCGGCCACCAGCGGCAGCACCAGGTGGTAGAGCGACAGCAGCCGTACCGACAGAGGAATGCCGGCATCGAACATGTACTCGGTGCCGCCGATGGGATGCCAGCCGCTGGCCCAGGCGACACCGGCATCCAGCGCCCACAGGCTTCCCACCAGCGCCGAGGCCAGCCAGGTCATGGAAACAAGCCGGCGGCTCTCGGCCCACAGCCCGACCAGCAGCAGGAAATTGGCCAGGTTGCACAGCCACAGGTAGTTCTGGATCCCGATGCGCAGCGCCACCGAAGGCGCCCAGAACAGCATCCACAGCGTGAAGGCCACCTTCAGCCAGCGCGGTAGCCGCCCTCGCCCGTCGGTCCTCATCCGTCCTCCGAACCGATCCCGTGGCGCTTGAGCTTGTTGGCGATGGTGGTATGCGAGACGCCAAGGCGCTTGGCCAGCTGGCGGCTGGAAGGATGCTGCGGATAGAGGCTCGACAGCACCTGGCGCTCCACCTCGCCGAGGATGTCGGCCAGCGATCCGTCGAGATCGACACCGGCGAGCCCCGGCGCCCGGCCCACCTCGGGCAGGCGCAGATGCGCCGGCTCGATGACGCCGCCCTCGCACAGCGAGACCGCCTGGAACAGCACGTTCTCCAGCTGGCGCACGTTGCCCGGCCAGTGATAGGCCGACAGCCGCGCCACCGCGGCCGGTGACAGCTGCGGCATCGGGCAGCCGATCTGGGTGGCGGCGCGGTCGATGAAGTGCGTCGCCAGCGCCTCGATGCCGTCGAGGCAGTCCCGCAGCGGCGGCACCTCCAGGGTCAGCACGTTGAGGCGGTGATAGAGGTCCTGGCGGAAGCGCCCCTCGGCGCACAGGCTCGGCAGATCCTGCTGGGTGGCACAGATCACTCGCACGTCCAGGTAGGTTTCCTCGTCGCTGCCCACGCGACGGAAGCCGCCGTCCTGCAGGAAGCGCAGCAGCTTGACCTGCATCCGCGGGCTGGTCTCGCCCACCTCGTCGAGGAAGATGGTGCCGCCGGCCGTCAGCTCCAGCAGCCCCAACTTGCCCTCCGGGCGCGCGCCCTCGAAGGCACCCGGCGCATAGCCGAACAGCTCGGTCTCGGCCATGGATTCCGGCAGCCCGGCACAGTTGAGCGCCATGAACGGCGCCTGCCCCCGCGGGCTCGCCAGGTGGCAGGCCCGGGCCAGCAGCTCCTTGCCGGTGCCGGTCTCGCCCTGGATCAGCAGCGGCGCATCCAGCGGCGCCATGCGTCGCGCCTCGCCGATCAGCGCCTCCAGCCGGGGGCTTGCCTGGAACAGCGACTCGAAGCCGCGCAGCTCCTGGCGCTGCACCTGATAGATGCGCTCGCCGATGCGATCGGCGCGATGCAGGGTGACCACGGCGCCGGCCAGCGAGGCCACGTCCGACTGCTGCTCGCGGTGCAGCGGCGAGATGTCGGCCAGGTAGACGGTGTCGCGCAGCTTGACCCGCAGCCCGTTGACCCGGGCGTTATTGCGGCGAATCAGCTCCGGCAGGTCGAGATCAGGCAGATAGCGGTCCAGCGACAGCCCCGGCACCTCGTCGACCCGCACGCCCAGCAGCTGCCCGGCGGCGCGGTTGGCCGCCACCAGATGCCCCTCCATGTCGATCGACATCACCGGTTCCGAGAGCGACGACAGCAGGGCGTCGAGCTCCAGGTGGCGCCGCTCGCTGGGCATCAGGCTGACCCGTCGCACGCCGAACACCCCGGGCACCTGTTCGAGCTCGGGCTTGAGCGTGGCCAGCTGGGCGTTCAGCAGGTGGGGCACGTGCAGGTAGATGGCGTTGCCGTGTTCGCCGCCGACCTCGCCGTGGGCCACGTTGAGTCCGTAGTCGGCGAAGTGGGCCACGATATCGCGCAGGATGCCGATGCGGTTCTGGCAGTGGAATCTCAGACGCATGAAAGGCTCGCAGGTCGAAAAAACGAACCGGGCCGCAGAAGGTTGTCAGCCCGGCGTGACTCATCTGTAAAGATAGCGTGACAATAAGGCCGCCGCGACGCCGATTCCATGCGCCTTTGGCCGCATCATGCCGGCCAAGACGCCCGACTGTCATGTATCCTTTACAACCAAACGCCTTGCGAACGCCCTGGATCGTCCGCAGAACGCCCCTCTCGCCCCGTCCCCCGCCTAGACTGCGGTCATCCCCTTGAGGCCACGACAATTCCAATACCGACGGGAGCAACCATGAAGGCTCAAAGCGCCCCCAAGAAGACCGCCTATCAGGCCAGGATGCCGGACGACAACGGCCATATCGCCTGGAGCGAACAGGAAAATGCCACTTGGCGCACGCTGATGGAGCGCCAGGTCGAGCTGCTGCCGGGCCGGGTGTGCCAGGAATACCTCGACGGCATGGAGCGCCTGGCGCTGCCCGTCGAGCGTATCCCCCAGCTCGCCGAGGTCGACGCCGTGCTGCGCGAGGCCACCGGCTGGGAAACCGCCCAGGTGCCGGCGCTGATTCCCTTCGATACCTTCTTCGAACTGCTGGCCAATCGCCGCTTCCCGGTCGCCACCTTCATCCGCACGCCAGAGGAGCTGGACTACCTGCAGGAGCCGGACATCTTCCACGAGATCTTCGGTCACTGCCCGATGCTCACCAACCCGGCCTTCGCCGAGTTCACCGCCACCTACGGCCGCCTGGGCCTCGAGGCCACGCCCAAGGAGCGCGTCTACCTGGCCCGACTGTACTGGATGACCGTGGAATTCGGCCTGGTCGACACTCCCGAGGGGCGGCGACTGTATGGCGGCGGCATCATCTCCTCGCCCAAGGAGACCCTGCACGCCCTGTCCGACGCGCCCGTTCACGCGCCCTTCGATCCGCTGGACGCTCTGCGCACGCCCTACCGGATCGACATCCTCCAGCCGCTGTACTACGTACTGGATAGCCTGGAGACGCTGCACGAGCTGTCCGGCCGCGACATCATGGGCATGGTCCACGAGGCCATGGAACTCGGGCTGTTCGAACCGCGCTTTCCGCCCAAGCCCAAGCCAGTGCCGGCGGAGACCGCCAGCGCCTGACGCCGACGCCTTGGCATCGGCCCTTTCATGAGCGGCCGATCGCCACCACGACAACAACTCTATACCCCGCAACGAGCCAACGAGGAGTCATCATGAGCGAACTTTCCGAACAGCAGTGCGAGGCCTGCAGCTGGGACGCCCCCCACGTCACCGAGAGCGAAATCGAGCAGTATCGCCGCGACATCCCCGAGTGGCAGATCGTCGAGCGCGATGGCATCATGCAGCTGGAGCGAGTCTTCACGTTCCGCAACTTCCGACAGGCCCTGGCGTTCACCAACCGGGTCGGCGAGATCGCCGAGGAAGCGGGTCACCACCCCGCCCTGCTGACCGAGTGGGGCAAGGTCACCGTGACCTGGTGGTCCCACGAGATGAAGGGCCTGCACAGGAACGATTTCATCCTAGCCGCCAGAACCGACGAGGTAGCGAAGTAAATGTTCGAACAGATTGAGCGGGTTCCCGGGGATGCCATCCTCGGGCTCATCGAGGCCTTCAAGAAGGATACCAACCCCCAGAAGGTGGATCTCGGTGTCGGCGTCTATCGCGACGCCCAGGGCAACACCCCGGTGATGCGCGCGGTCAAGGAAGCCGAGGCCCTGCTGCTCAACAACGAGACCACCAAGACCTACATCGGTTCCCACGGCGCCCCGGCCTACGGTGAAGTGGTGCTGCCGATGGTGCTCGGCCAGGGCTCACCGGTGCTCGAGGCCGGTCGCGCCAGCGCGACCCAGTCTCCCGGCGGCACCGGCGCGCTGCGCCTGGCGGCGGACTTCATCGCTACCCAGCTGCCCGGCAAGGACATCTGGGTCAGCGACCCGACCTGGCCGAACCACCTCGGCATCTTCCCGGCGGCCGGTCTCACCCTGCACAAGTACCCCTACGTCGACGCCGACAACCGCCTCGACTTCGACGGCATGCTCGGGGCCCTGAAGCAGATCCCCGAGGGCGACGTGGTGCTGCTCCACGCCTGCTGCCACAACCCGACCGGCTTCGACCTGTCCCGGGATCAGTGGAAGCAGGTGCTGGAGGTGCTCAAGGAGCGCAAGCTGCTGCCGCTGGTCGACTTCGCCTATCAGGGCTTCGGCGAGGGCCTGGACGAGGACGCCTTCGGTCCGCGCCTGCTGGCCGAGAACCTCGACGAGGTGATCATCACCAGCTCCTGCTCCAAGAACTTCGGCATCTACTGCGAGCGGACCGGCTGCCTGATCATGGTCGCCAAGAACGCCGAGCAGATGGAGAACGTGCGTTCCCAGGTGGCCATCGTCGCCCGCGAGAACTACTCCAACCCGCCGGCCCACGGCGGTGCCATCGTCTCCGAGGTCCTGCACTCCGACGCGCTGACCGCCGTCTGGCGCGAAGAACTCACCGAGATGCGCGACCGCATCAACACCCTGCGGCGCGACTTCGTCGAGGCCCTGAAGCCGTACGGCCTGGACGAGAAATACGCCCACGTGGCCGAGCAGCGCGGCATGTTCTCCTACACCGGACTGACGCCGGAACAGGTGGATCGCCTGCGCGACGAGTTCAGCATCTACATGGTACGCTCCGGCCGTGCCAACGTGGCCGGCTTCTCCCACGAGAACCTGCCCTACCTGGCCAAGGCGATCGCTGCGGTCAACGACTGATCGGCTGACGCCGTTCGGCAGAAAAGCGCCCGGGCCTGATGGCCCGGGCGCTTTTTTGTGCCTCGATGCCATGATCCGCCCGCGCCACGGCCGCCCGATACGACGACGGCCCGCGCCAAGGCGCGGGCCGTTCTCGATCAAGCAGCCTACAACACCGCGTCAGGCGGCGTAGCGCGAAACGTCGAGCCCCTGCGGGTCGATGCGCGGCGATTCCGCCCCCATCAGATCGGCCAGCAGCTGGGCGCTGCCGCAGCTCATGGTCCAGCCCAGGGTGCCGTGGCCGGTGTTGAGCCACAGGTTGTCGTAGCGGGTGGCGCCGATGATCGGCGTGGAATCCGGCGTCATCGGCCGCAGGCCGCTCCAGAACTCGGCGCGGTCGACGTCGCCGCCCTCGGGGAAGACATCGCGCACCACCATGTCGATGGTCGCCCGGCGCTTCTCCGGCAGGCTCAGGTCGTGGCCCGCCAGCTCGGCGGTGCCGCCCACGCGGATGCGGTCGTCGAAGCGCGAGATCGCCACCTTGTAGGTCTCGTCCATCACCGTGGACTGGGGCGCCCCGCCGTCGTCGACCACCGGCACGGTCAGGCTGTAGCCCTTGACCGGGTAGATCGGCAGGCGGATGCCCAGGTCCTTGACCAGGAACGGCGAATAGCTGCCGAGGCAGACCACGTAGGCGTCGGCGGTGAGCTCGCCGGCGCTGGTGATCACGCCCTCGATGCCGGCATTGCCGCGGCGGATGCGCTGGATGTCGACACCGAAGCGGAAGCTGACGCCCAGGCGGTCACGGCAGTAGTCGGCCAGGCGATTGGTGAACAGATGACAGTCGCCGGTCTGGTCGTCCGGCAGGTGCAGGCCGCCGACGAACTTGCCCGGCACCCTGGCCAGCGCGGGCTCGACCGCAGTGATCTCGCCGGCGCCCAGCAACCGATGGCGCACGCCGCAGCGCTCGAGCACCTGCATGTCCTTGGCCACGGCCTCCACCTGGCTGTCGTGACGGAACAGCTGCAGCAGCCCCTTCTGACGATCCTCGTAGCGGATGCCGGTCTCGGCGCGCAGGGCGTCGATGCAGGCGCGGCTATGCTCGGCGATGCGCACCATGCGCTCCTTGTTCACCGCATAGCGCTCGGGATTGCAGTTGCCGAACATCTTCATCATGAAGCGGGCCATGGTCGGGTCCATGCGCGGCTGGATCTTCAGCGGCGCATGCTCCTGGAACATCCACTTCACCGCCTTCTGCGGGATGCCGGGCGCGGCCCAGGGCGAGGAGAAGCCAAACGACACCTGACCGGCATTGCCGTAGCTGGTTTCCATGGCCGGTGCCGGCTGGCGATCCACCACGGTGACCTCATGGCCCTGACGGGCCAGATAGTAGGCGCTGGTGACGCCGACCACACCACTGCCGAGAATCAATACCTTCATGCCGTCCTCTCCCCTGATCGTCTTGTTGGATCGCCCTGCCATCTGCGGGAACGAGACCGCCCGGGCCAGGCCCGGGCGGTGCGTTAAGACGAGTATAGGAGAGGCCAATCAGATGATTTTCCTTTTATTTACCCACCAACCTAATAGAACATTCAAATAAACACCATATATTGGGTGTTAATTAAACAAAAACCACCATAAACAGAAAAAACCACTACCCGTCATCCGGCCGCCTGGCGCCGCGGGCTGGCGAGGGTACGACGCAGCAGTCCCCAGGCCGCCAGACCGGCCAGCAGATTGCCCAGTGCCGCCCCCAGCGCCAGGCCCGGCAGGCCGCCCAGCCAGGCGCCGAGCCCCAGGCACGGCAGGTAGAACGCGAACAGCCGCGCGGCGGACATCATCATCGCCCGCAGCGGCCAGCCCAGCGCATTACCGGCGGAGACCACCAGCATGCAGACCCCGAGCGCGGCATAGCTCGGCGGCAGCCAGTGCAGCAGCACCGTCAGGTCCTCGCTCACCTCGGCGGAGCCGGCCAGAGCCGCGGCCACCCAGGGCGCGGCCAGCGCCAGCCCCAGCCCCAGCCCCAGCTGCCAGAGCACCGCCACCTTCAGCGCCAGGCGCATCAGGCGGTGCACCTGCGGCCAGTCGCCGGCGCCGTAGCAGCGCCCCAACCAGGGCGGCAGCGACATGGTCATCGCCAGCACCGCCATGAGCGACAGGGTCTCCAGGCGACTGGCCAGGCCCCAGGCCGCGACCTGGGACTCGCCGAGCCGGGCCACCACCGAGATCGCCAGCATCGCGGCCAGCGGCGGCATCAGCTGGCTGATCATGGCCGGCCCGGCGATGCCCAGGAAGGGCCGCAGCGACTGACTCGCCTCCTCCCACAGCCCCCCTGTGGCCAACCAGCCGGTGCCGGCCAGGCGCATGGCCATCACGCCGAGCCCCACCAGCATGGCCAGCACCGTGGCCCAGGCCGCGCCCGGCAGCCCCAGGCCCTGCCAGTTGCCGACCCCGAAGATCAACAACGGATCCAGGAGCAGGTTGGCCAGGCTGGTGATCACCATCAGCGAACCGGGCAGACGCGTGTTGCCGTGGGCGCGGAACAGGCTGTAGCCGAAATACAGCACCGCCCCCGCCCAGGCGGACAGCAGCTGGGGGCCCCAGTAGGCACGGATCAGCGCCAGAGACTCGGTTTCGGCACCCAGCCGCCGGAAGATCGGCGCCTGGCCCAGCCACAGCCCCAGCCCCAGCAGCGCGATGACCAGTGCCCCCACCACCAGCACCAGGCTGCCAAGGCGACGGGACCGCGCGGTCTCGCCGGCCCCCAGGGCCCGGGAGATCAGCGCGGCGATGGCGATGCCCATGCCCACCTGGACGCCGATGATCAGGAAGGAGAGCGGCAGGGTGAAGGACTGGGCGGCCAGCGGCGCGGTGCCGAGCCTGGCCACGAAGGCGCTGTCGATCAGCTGGAAACCCAGCAGAGACAGCACGCCGATGGCCATGGGCCAGGTCTGACGCCACAGCGTCACACCCAGCGAGGAAGAGGTAGCGTCGTTTCGCAACACAGGGACTCCGCGGGAATCGTCGAGGGCGGCCCATTCTACGCGAAGTTGCGACCCGTCTCAGGGGGCGTGCTCGAGCTGGCCGAAGAGCAGCCGCTGCACCTCGGCCACCGGCAGCGGCCGATGGAAATAGTAGCCCTGGACCAGATCGCAGCGCATCTCGCGCACCAGCGCCAGCTGCTCGCCGGTCTCGACGCCCTCGGCCACCACCTCCAGCCCCAGCCGATGGCCGATGAAGACCGCGGCCTCCATGATGGCACGATCCTCCGACTGCTGGGGTGCATCGCGAACGAAGGAGCGATCGATCTTGAGCGCGGTAACCGGAAACAGCTTGAGGTAGCTGAGCGACGAATAGCCGGTGCCGAAGTCGTCGATGGCGATGCGCACCCCGCGGTGATAGAGGCGCCGCAGCCGCATCAGCACGGCTTCGTTGGCCTCGATCAGCACGTTCTCGGTCAGCTCGATGCCGATGTCCTGAGGCTCGAGCCCGTGGCGCGCCACGCAGGCCTCCAGGCGCTCGAGCGTCTCCGGCGCCCGCACCTGACGCCCCGACAGATTGATGTCGATGCGCAGCGCCTCGACCCCCGCCGCACGCCAGGCCGCCTGCTGGCCACAGGCCTCCTCCATCACCCAGTCGCCGAGCCGTTCGATCAGCCCCGAGCGCTCGGCCAGGGGAATGAACTCGGCGGGCGAGACCGCCTCACCGTCGGCCGGCTCCCAGCGCAGCAGCGCTTCGAGATTCTCGATCCGGCCGCTCACCGCCGACACCTGGGGCTGATAGTGCAGGCTGAGCTCACGATTGGCGATGGCGTGCTCCAGCCGTTCGGCGAGCCGATGCTGGCGCACCAGCTCGTCGTGGAAATGCTGCTGGAAGCCCTGCAGGGCGCCCTGACCATCCAGCTTGGCGCGGTTCTTGGCCACGTCGGCGTTGCGGATCAGCTCCCAGGCCACCCGGCCGTGATCCGGGAAGGCGCTGAGCCCGAGGCTGGCAGTGACCGGGCGCGCGATGCCGTCCACCTCGAAGGGCCGGTCGAACGCCGAACGGATGTGCTCGACCACCGTGCGGCACGCTTCCGCCTCTCCCACGCCGGGAAAGGCCATCACGAACTCGTCGCTGGAAACCCGCGACATCAGGTCTCCGGCCCGCTGGCGATGGCGAAGCCGGCGTGTCAGCTCGATCAGGATCTGGTCGCCCTGGGCATAGCCGAGGGCATCGTTGATCTCGACGAAGCGATCGATATCCAGGTAGAGCACGGTCAGCGGCCGCCCTTGGCGCCGGCAGCGGTCGAGCAGCTCATCCAGGTCTGCCTCGAAGGCCTGACGATTGGGCAGGTGCGTCAGCTGATCGAAGCGGGTGGCGAAGGCCAGATCACGATGGGCCCGCTTCTGGTCGGACAGATCGACGTCGACGCAGAACATCAGCGGGTTGTCGGTGTGCTCGCCGAGCATCACGTGGTGGGAGAACACCGGTACCGGTTCGCCGCTGCGGTGGCGCAGCTCGAGCTCTTCTGCGGGAATTTCCTGGCCCTGCTCGACCCAGGCCCGGTGAGCCTCGATGACCGGCTGACGCATGGGACCGGGAATGATCAGGTTCTCGAGCAGGCGCCCCATGGCCTCCTCGGCCGGATAGCCGTAGAGCCGGACGCTGGCCTCGTTCCAGTAGATGACCCGACGCTGCCGGTCATAGCCCTGCACCGCCACGCGAGGCAGGCTCTCGAGCAGGCTGCGGAAGCGCTGCTCGCTCTCCTGATAGCGGCGCTGGACGAGGGCCACGTCGATCTGCGCGGCGTCCGAGCGGCGCTCGACCACGCGATCACACGCCCGCCCCAGCCAGCGCAGGATCCGCTGCCACGCGGCCTTACCCCGCTGCCCGCGATGAAACGGCCTCATGTGATGCGCCGCCCCACCAGCCTCCGATGTCTCCGGTCACTCAAGTGCACCTCCACGCGGCCCGATGAGCCGCCTCCACGACTGACCACCACTCCTGCTTTGACATTCTGAAACATTCCGACTCATTTGCTTACTGTTGACGATTTTTCTCGTCAACGGAAGCCCATCCCATTCAGACGTCAATCAGGAGAAAGTCTCATGAAACTCGACACCCTTAAATATGGTTTCGATCACACCACCATGCCAGCGGACCCGATGGCAGACTACTGGCCCCACGGCGTACAGGAAGACCTGGCCCGACAGGACTGGGCCCTGACCGAGCTGCATTCGGCGATCGACCTGGAAGCCTGGCAGGGTTTCACCGCCGACCTGCCGCGGGACCCCTACGTCAACCAGCGCTGGAAGCGGATGTCATGGCTGGCCCTCGACGCCGAGGAGCAGGTCAAGGACCTGGGCCACTGCCCGATGGCCCAGGGCGGCGCCTTCAACGACGCGGACAGCATGGCCGACCGGCTGCGCTACTACGAGCCGCTGACGCCCGAGTTCCTGGGCCGTGCCGACGTCCGCGCCTTCGTCCGTGCCTGGGCCCGGCTGTGGGGCATCCGGCCCGACGAACCCATCCTGATGCAGATCACCGGGGTGCGCGGCGAGGGCCACCTCGACCCGCTGCAGGGCCAGGGCATCCACGCCGACGGCTGCCAGGCGCTGAGCATCCTGGTGCTGAGCCGGGACAACGTGCTAGGTGCCGACAACCATCTCTATGCCGACAAGGCCGGCACCCGAGAGCTGGTGACGGCAACCCTGAGGCCGGGCGAGATCCTGCACCTGCGCGACGACCGGCTGTTCCACGGCGTCGACACCCTCAGCCAGCGCGACCCGTCGCAGCCGTTCGAGCGCTTCATCATCATCATCAACACGCGCTTCGTGGATGCCTTCCAGAATCGCATCCTGA
This sequence comes from Halomonas sp. HG01, assembly GCF_000968715.2. NCBI lineage: Bacteria > Pseudomonadati > Pseudomonadota > Gammaproteobacteria > Oceanospirillales > Halomonadaceae > Halomonas > Halomonas sp. HG01. The sequence continues at coordinate 2,170,167 of NZ_CP022134.1, forward strand.
GGCGCCACTTCCCGCAGGCGGTGCTCCATCAGTCATGATCCCGGCGCCCGCCCTGCCGGCCTGAAACGCAGCGACCCCGGCCACTGGCCGGGGTCGCTGTTTCACCGTATCGCCCCGGGGGCGATGCGTTACTGGCGAATGCCCTCGAAGGTCACGTACAGCTCGAGCTCGTGCATCGACTCCGGGAACTGCGACATGTCGATGCCGTAGTCGGAGAGCGTCAGGGTGGTGGAGCCCTCGAAGCCGGCGCGATAGTTGCCCCAGGGATCGTCGCCCTCGCCCAGCAGAGTCACCGGCATCTCGATGGCCTGGGTCTCGCCGTGCAGGGTCAGATCGCCGGTCAGCACGCCCTCGCCCTCGCCGGTAGGCTCGAAGCCGGTGGAAGCGAAGCTCGCGGTGGGATATTCGGCCGCGTCGAGGAAGTCATCGCTCAGGATGTGCTTGTCGCGCTCGGCGTGGTTGGTGGTCAGGCTGTCGACCTCGACCTCCAGGTTGGCGGATGACGCTTCCGGGTTCTCGGGGTCATAGCTGAACCCGCCGTCGAACTCCTCGAAACTGCCCAGGATGTAGGAGAAACCCAGGTGGCTGATCTTGAACTGCACGAAGGCGTGCTGGCCGTCGGTGTCGATGGCGTAGTCGGCGGCCTGTGCCTGGGCGAGCGGCACCAGGGACGCGGCGGCCAGGGCGGCGGTCAGGGCGGTCTTCTTGTACATCGCTAACTCCTTGCGTGACTCGATGGGTCAGTGGGAAGCGGACCCGCCACGGCGGCGAGCCCGAGTGTAACGAGGCGTGAGCATGCGCATCAGGGTGTCGTGGCGATCGACCCAGTGATGCTTGAACGCGACCAGGCCATGCCCGCCGGCCAGCACCATCAGCGCCAGGGCGGCGTACCAGTGCACCGTGCCGGCGAGACTCGCCTGGTTGGGCAATCCGGTCATCAGCGCCGGCACCTGGAAGAGCCCGAACACATCGATGCCGGCGCCTTCCGCGGTGGAGATCAGATAGCCGCTGACCAGCACCAGCAGCATCAGCGCGTAGAGGGCGATGTGGCCGACATGGGCGGCCAGGCGTTCCAGACGCGACCCGGGCAACGACGGCGTCGGCTGAACGGCGCGCCAGACGAGACGGCCCAGGGTCACGGCGAACACCAGCATGCCGAGGGAACGATGCCACCAGGGCGCGAGGTTGTACCAGGCATCGTAGTAGCCGAGCCCGGTCATCCACCAGCCCAGCACGAAGAGCCCGACGAAGGCCAACGCGCTCAGCCAGTGCAGCAGGATGCTGGTCCATCCCCAGCCGGTCGAAGTGTTACGCCACATGAGCGCTCCCGAATGCGTGTCACGGAGGAAGCAGACTACCCGAGCAAGACGGGCGATTCCGCTGAAAAAAGATGAACGCTTCGTTCGGAAATTCCGCATGCCGCCCCGCGGCGGCATGCGGAGGAAGCCGATGACGCCCGGCTAGATCAGGGCGTCGAGGCCCCGGGCCAGGTCGGCCCGGATGTCGGCGATGTCCTCGAGCCCCACCGCAATGCGGATCAGACCCTCGCGGATGCCGGCAGCGGCTTTCTGGTCGTCGGAGAGGCGGCCATGGGTGGTGGTACCGGGATGGGTGATGGTGGTCTTGACGTCGCCCAGGTTGCCGGTGATCGACAGCATCCGGGTCGCGTCGATGACCGACCAGGCGCCCTCACGACCGCCCTTGACCTCGACCCCGAGCACCGCACCGTAGGCCTTCTGCTGACGCGCGGCCAGCTCATGCTGCGGGTGGCTGGCCAGCCCACTGTAATACACCCGTTCCACCGCCGGATGCGCCTCGAGCCACTCGGCCAGCTGCAGCGCATTGGCGCAATGGGCCTTCATGCGCAGCCCCAGGGTCTCCAGGCCCTTGGTGAAGATCCAGGCGTTGAAGGGACTCATGCAGGGCCCGCAGGTGCGCACCACCCCGAAGACCTCCTGCAGCAGCGCCTCGGGGCCGACCACCGCACCGCCAACGGCACGGCCCTGGCCGTCCAGGTACTTGGTAGCGGAGTGAATCACCAGATCCGCCCCCAGCGCGATGGGCGTCTGCAGCGCCGGGGTCAGGAAGCAGTTGTCGATCGCCAGCCAGGCACCGTGACGATGCGCGAGCTCGGCCAGAGCCGGGATATCGCCCACCTCGGACAGCGGGTTGGACGGCGTCTCGGCGAACAGCAGCCTGGTGGCCGGCGTGATCGCCGCTTCCCAGGCCGCCAGGTCGGAGAGCTCGACGTAGCGGGTGGTGATGCCGAACTTGCCCAGATACTTGTCGAACAGGCTGACCGTGGAGCCGAACAGCGAGCGGGAGGCGACGATCTCGTCGCCGGCCTGCAGCAGCGCCAGGGCCGTGGACAGGATCGCCGACATGCCGGAGCTGGTCGCCACGCAGCGCTCGCCGCCTTCCAGGGCGGCGAGGCGGCGCTCGAAGGTCTGCACCGACGGGTTGGTGAACCGCGAGTAGACGTTGCCCGGCTCCTGGCCGCCGAACTTGCGCGCCGCCTCGGCGGCACTGCCGTAGACGAAGCTCGAGGTCGGAAAGATCGGCTCGCCGTGTTCCTGCTCGGCGGTACGATCATGCCCGGTGCGGATCGCCAGGGTATCGAGCCCCCAGTCGTCCGCCGGATTGGATTCGTCGTGCATGGCGCCTCCCTGTCAGTCGGTGTCGTCTTCCTGATTGTGCATGCCCACCAACGCGTGGTCACCGGCGCTCTGCTCCGACTTGGCATCGTCGTTGCGGCTGGCTTCCAGGGCGGCCAGATAGGCGTCGTCGATGTCGCCGGTGATGTAGCGGCCATCGAACACCGAGCAGTCGAACTCGTCCAGGGCCGGATTGATCTCGCGACAGGCGGTCTTCAGATCCTCGAGGTCCTGATAGATCATGCGATCGGCGCCGATCAGCTCGCCCACCTCGGCCTCGCTGCGACCGTGGGCGATCAGCTCGCTGGCCGCCGGCATGTCGATACCGTAGACGTTCGGGTAGCGCACGGGCGGCGCCGCGGAGGCGAAGTACACGTTCTTCGCGCCGGCCTCCCTGGCCATCTGGATGATCTGGTTGCAGGTGGTGCCACGCACGATGGAGTCGTCGACCAGCAGCACGTTCTTGCCCTCGAACTCGATGTCGATGGCGTTGAGTTTCTGGCGCACCGACTTCTTGCGCTGGGTCTGGCCGGGCATGATGAAGGTCCGCCCGATGTAGCGGTTCTTCATGAAGCCTTCGCGATAGGTCACCCCCAGGTGCTGGGCCAGCTCCAGGGCCGAGGTCCGCGAGGTGTCGGGGATCGGGATCACCACGTCGATGTCGTGCTCCGGCCACTCGTGCTTGATGCGATCGGCGAGCTTGCGACCCATCGCCATGCGGGTGCCGTAGACATAGGCACCGTCGAGCAGGGTATCCGGGCGCGCCAGATAGACGTGCTCGAAGATGCAGGGCGCCAGGCGCGGCGCGTCGGCGCACTGCTGGGTGTGGATCTCGCCATCCATGCTGACGAAGATCGCCTCGCCCGGGGCCAGGTCGCGATGCAGCTCGAAGCCACCCACGTCCAGCGCCACCGACTCGGAGGCGATCATCACTTCCTGGCCTTCACCTTCATCACGGCTGCCGAACACCACCGGGCGGATGCCGTTGGGGTCGCGAAAGGCCACCATGCCCACGCCGTTGATGATCGCCACCGCGGCGTAGCCGCCCAGGCAGCGACGATGCACGCGGCGCACGGCGTCGAAGATGTCGCCCGGCGCCAGGTGCGGCCCCTGCTTGCCCAGCTCGTGGGCGAAGACGTTGAGCAACACCTCGGAGTCGGAGCTGGTGTTGATGTGACGCAGGTCGGAGGAGAACAGCTCCTGCTTGAGCTGGTCGGCGTTGGTCAGGTTGCCGTTGTGGGCCAGCGAGATGCCGTACGGCGAGTTGACGTAGAACGGCTGGGATTCCGCCTCGCTGGAGGAGCCGGCGGTGGGATAGCGCACGTGACCGATGCCCAGGTTACCCTGGAGACGCGCCATGTGGCGGGTATGGAAGACGTCGCGCACCAGACCGTTGCTCTTGCGCAGCAGGAAGCGACCGTCGTTCCAGGTCATCATGCCGGCGGCATCCTGGCCTCGGTGCTGGAGCACCGTCAGGGCATCGTAGATCCCCTGGTTCACCGCCTGCTTGGCCATCAGGCCCACGATACCGCACATTACACCTTACCTCGCTTGCCTTGGTTGGGCGGCGCTGGAGCCGCCTCGATCGATCATGTCAGGGGGTGGCGACCTCGTTATCCCGTGCCTGCGACGGCATCAGGGAGACGGGGTCGCCGAGGGATTCGGGGGAGACCGGCAGCCGCCCTTCCCAGGCGGCCAGGCGACCGACCGCCCAGTCCTTCAACTGCAGGAAGGGCGGCCGCAGGCTGGCCTGCTGCCAGGCCTCGAGTTGTTGCAAGGGGGTCAGGCCGATCAGCAGGGTCGCCACCACCAGGATGGCGCTGCCCTTGGCCAGGCCGAAGGCGGCACCGGCCACGCGGTTGAACAGGCCCATGCCGACCCACTCCACCGCCGCCTGGATCAGGCGGATGACCACGCCGCAGGCCAGAATGACGCCCAGCACCACCAGCACGAAGGCGAGGATCAGGCGACCGTCGGGGCTATCGATCAGGCCCTCGAGCCGGACGGCCAGGGGCTCGGCCAGCCAGCGCGCCGCCAGCAGCGCCACCACCCAGGCCGCCAGGCCCAGGGCCTCGCGCACCAGGCCACGTACCAGCCCGGCGATGCCGGTGACGGCGAGCACCGCCACGAACACCCAATCCAGCCAGGTCAGGGTCACTCGGCCTCCACCAGCAGTCCCTGGAGATTGAGGTCGGCCTTGAGCTCGCTCATCGCCTGCTCGGCGACCTCACTACGGGCATAGGGCCCGACGTACACGGTGGTCAGATCGTTGTTGCGCGGGCGGCGATAGGCCGGAAAGCCCTGCTCCTCGAGGCGCGCCTCGAGCCGCTCGGCGTTGGCCGGCTCACCGAAGCTGCCCACCTGCACCGCCCATTCGCCGCCGGAGACCGCCTCTCGGGTCGGTGCGTCCGAGGCCGCCATGCGCTCGTCGGCGGCACGGGCCAGATCGGCGATGGGGTCCGACGCGGGCGCATCGGCCTCTGAAGACTCGGCATCGCCAGAGGCCGACGCGACCTCCGTCGAGGCCTGTTGCGTGGTGTCCTGGACGGCCGGCGCATCGTCGCTATCGGAAGACGAGGCCTCGACCGACGCCTGCCCCGCCTCGACCGAGACGACGTCATCGGCGGATGACATCGCGTCGACACCGGATGCCCCCTCTTGCGCCGGAGACTCGGCGTTCGCCGACAGTTCCTCCGACGGCTCGGGCGCTTCGGGTTCGCGGTGTGGCACCTCGATCGGCTGCTCGATGCTCATGGTCGGCTGCGGGCGATCTTCCCGCGGCGCCGGGTCATCGAACAGCAGCGGCAGGAAGATCACCGCCAGGGCCAACAGGATCAGCGCTCCGCTGATCCGCTCTCGCCATCCGTACTTCATCTCGTTCCCTCGCTGCCGGCCTCCATGGCAGTCTGCGCCGGCTCGGCCCAGGCCGCCAGTACATCGGCCACGGTGAAGAAGGAGCCACACACCAGGACCCGGTCCGCCGGGCTCAGGCGCTCGCCCAGCCATGCCACCCCCGCCGCCGGGGAATCCGCCCGATGCCACACCGGCTGGCCGAGTGCCCCGAGGGTCGCGGCCAGCGCCTCGGCGCTACGCGCCCGATCGCCCTCGAGAGTGACCGGCAGCCAGGCATCGATGGCCGGCGCCAGGGCGCCGATCACGCCCTCGGCGTCCTTGTCGGCAAGCATGCCCAGCAGGGCGACGGTGCGCCCCTCGCAGGGCCGCTCGGCCAGACGCTGGGCAAGATACTCGGCGGCATGAGGGTTGTGGCCGACGTCCAGGCACCACTGCCCACGCCACTGCATGCGCCCGGGCAACTCGACGCCGGCCAGCGCTCGGCGGCAGGCCTCGGCCTCCAGCTTCCAGCCGCCCAGGGCAAACGCCTGCAGGGCGGTGGCGGCGTTGTCCAGCGGCAGCCCGGGATCGGGGAGCGCCTCGAGGCGCGCGACGGCGCCTTCGGCATCGTGCCCCTGCCAGGTCCAGCCGCCCTCGCCCGTCTCTCGGCAGGAAGTCTCGCCCCGGCATGCAACACGCGTGAATGCCGCCCCGAGGGCATGCACCTGGGCGCCCAGCGCCTCGGCGGTGGCGGCGACGCTTTGCGGAAGCGCCTGGCTGCCCAGCACCGCGGGACGCCCCGCGCGCATGATGCCGGCCTTCTCGCGGCCGATGACCTCGAGATCGTCGCCCAGATAGGCGGCATGATCGCGAGCGATGGTGGTCACCACCGCCACGTCGGCGTCGAGCACGTTGACCGCATCCAGGCGACCGCCGAGGCCGACCTCGAGGATGGCGAGTTCCGGCGAGCGTTCACGGATGGCATGCAGCGCCCCCAGAGTGCCGGCCTCGAAGTAGGTCAGGCTGATCGGATCGCCGTCGAAACGCGCGGCCTCGACGGCCTCGAAGCCCGCCACCAGCTCGGCATCGCCGGCTTCCGCGCCGTCGAGGCGCAGCCGTTCGTTGTAGCGCAGCAGATGAGGCGAGGTGTAGGTGGCGGTGCCGACCCCGTGCTCCCGGGCCAGCGACTCCAGCATGGCGACAGTGGAACCCTTGCCGTTGGTGCCGGCCACGGTGATCACGCGCCCGGCGATGGGGCCGCCGAGCAGCCCCATGCGGCGGGCGACCTCGGCCACCCGTTCCAGGCCGAGGTCGATGCTCACCGGATGCGCCGCTTCAAGCCGCGCCAGCCAGTCCCCGAGGGAAGCGGAAGGAGCCTCGTTCATGGCGCCATCAACGCTCGGCGTCCTGACGCGGCTCGGCGCCGTCGTCCGCCGGCTCGACCGGGGCATCCTCGGCCTGCTGAGCGGTATCGACCAGATCCGGCTCGGCGGCCTCGGGCGCGTCGGCCGGGCCATTGGCGGGCTGGTGGGTCAGCTTGCGCAGCACGCCGCCGAGGCGCTCACGCATCTCGTGGCGATGGACGATCATGTCCACGGTGCCATGCTCGAGCAGGAACTCGCTGCGCTGGAAACCTTCCGGCAGCTTCTCGCGCACGGTCTGCTCGATGACCCGCGGGCCAGCGAAGCCGATCAGGGCGTTGGGTTCGGCGACGTTGAGGTCGCCCAGCATCGCCAGCGAGGCGGAGACGCCGCCGAACACCGGGTCGGTGAGCACCGAGATATAGGGCACGCCGGCCTGCTTGAGCTTCTCCAGCGCGGCGGAGGTCTTGGCCATCTGCATCAGCGAGAACAGCGCCTCCTGCATGCGTGCACCGCCCGAGGCGCCGAAGCACACCAGCGGCACGCCCGCGTCCAGGGCCTGCTCGGCGGCGCGAACGAACTTCTCGCCCACCACGGCGCCCATGGAGCCGCCCATGAAGGTGAACTCGAAGGCCACCGCCACGACCGGCATGCCGTCCAGCTGGCCGCGCATGGCCACCAGCGCATCCTTCTCGCCGGTGGACTTCTGGGCCGCGGTCAGACGGTCCTTGTACTTCTTGGAATCACGGAACTTGAGGCGGTCGACCGGTTCGAGATCGGCCGCGATCTCCTCGCGACCTTCCTTGTCGAGGAACCAGTCGAGGCGCTTGCGCGCGGTGAGACGCAGGTGATGCTCGCACTTGGGACAGACGTGGTGGTGCTTCTCGAGTTCCGGCAGGTAGAGCACCCCGTCGCACTTGGGGCACTTGCGCCACAGGCCGTCCGGCACGCTCGAACGGCGGTCCTTGCGCTGAATGCGGCCCACCGAGGGCACGATCTTGTCTAGCCAGCTCATGTCAGAAACGCTTCCATTTTTGCGGTCGCCCCCTCCGAGCGGGGCGACTGTCGAATCGATATTCGGGGTCCGTCAGGCGTCCAGGGCCTGGCGCATCTCGCTCAGCACGGCTTCCAACTTGGCGGGAATCGCCGCCGGGCGCTCGGCGTTCTCGGCGATGCGCGAAACCAGGGCACTGCCGACGATCACGCCGTCGGCCACTCGGCCGACCTCGGCGGCCGAGGCGCCATCGCGGATGCCGAAGCCCACGCACAGCGGCAGGTCGGTCATCTCGCGCAGTGGGGCCAGATGCTCGGCCACGTCCGCGGCATCGACGCTGGCGCCTCCGGTGACACCCTTGAGCGAGACGTAGTACAGATAACCCTCGCCATGGGCGCATATTGTAGCGGCCCGGGCACGGGAAGTGGTAGGGGCCACCAGGAAGATCGAGGCCAGACCGCGCTCCTTGAGCACCGGCCCCATCAGGTCGGCCTCCTCGGGTGGCATGTCGACGAGCAGCACGCCGTCGATGCCGGCGTCGCGAGCGGCGTCGGCGAAGGCCTCGAGCCCCATGCGCTCGACGGGATTGAGATAGCCCATCAGCACCACCGGGGTCTCGGCGTCGTCGCGCCGGAACGCCCGCACCATCTCGATCAGGTCGGCCAGGCGCACGCCGTGCACGAGGGCGCGCTCGCAGGCCTTCTGGATCACCGGGCCATCGGCCATGGGATCGGAGAACGGCACGCCCAGCTCGATGACGTCGGCGCCGGCGCGCACCAGGGCGTGCATGAAGCCCACGGTGTGCTCGGGCGCGGGGTCGCCGGCGGTGATGTAGGGAATCAGCGCGCGGCGCCCCTCTTCCTTCAGCGCGGCGAAGCGTTGGTCGATACGATTCATCGGTGTCCCCTAGAGTTCGATGCCGTCGAGCTTGGCGACCGTCAGGATATCCTTGTCGCCGCGTCCGGAGAGGTTGACCACGATATGCTGGTCGGGCCGCATCTGCGGCGCCAGCACCCTGGCATGGGCCAGCGCATGGGCCGACTCCAGCGCCGGCATGATGCCCTCGACGTGGGTCAGCTCACGGAAGGCCTCGAGCACCGCCTCATCGTCCGCCGCCACGTAGTTGACCCGGCCCACGTCCTTCCATAGCGCATGCTCGGGCCCCACGCCCGGATAGTCGAGCCCGGCGGAGATCGAATGGGTGTCGCTGACCTGACCGCCCTCGTCGGACATCAGATAGGTGCGATTGCCGTGCAGCACGCCACGTGGCGCCCCGGAGGCCAGCGGTGCGGCGTGACGGCCGGTGGCCACGCCATCACCACCGGCCTCGACGCCAACCATGGCGACCCCGTCGTCCTCGACGAAGGGATAGAACAGCCCCATGGCGTTGGAGCCGCCACCCACGCAGGCGATCAGCGCATCGGGCAGGCGACCGAACTCCTCCAGCGACTGGCGGCGCGCCTCGCGGCCGACCACGGCGTTGAAGTCGCGCACCAGCATCGGATAGGGATGCGGCCCGGCCACGGTGCCGATGATGTAGAAGGTGTCGTCGACGTTGGTCACCCAGTCGCGCAGCGCCTCGTTCATGGCATCCTTCAGGGTACGGGTGCCCGACTCCACCGGAATCACGTTGGCGCCGAGCAAGCGCATGCGATAGACGTTGAGCTTCTGTCGCTCGACGTCCTCGGCGCCCATGTAGACCTCGCACTCGAGCCCCAGACGCGCCGCCACGGTGGCGGTGGCCACGCCGTGCTGGCCGGCGCCGGTCTCGGCGATCACCCGCGGCTTGCCGCTCTTCTTCGCCAGCAGCGCCTGACCGATGGTGTTGTTCACCTTGTGCGCGCCGGTGTGATTCAGGTCCTCGCGCTTGAGCCAGATCTGGGCGCCGCCCAGCCGCTGCGACCATCGCTCGGCATGATAGAGCGGCGAGGGCCGACCCACATAGTGGGCCAGGTCGTGGTCGAATTCCGCCTGGAACGCCGGATCGTCGCGCAGCTGCGCGTAGGTCTTGTCCAGCTCTTCCAGGGCGAAGCTCAGGGTCTCCGAGACGAACCGCCCGCCGTAGGGGCCGAAGTGGCCGCGGGCATCCGGCAGCCGGGTCAGGTCGCTGAACTTGCTCACAAGGACACCTCACAGGATCGCCAACAGGGAATGGTCGTGAATGCGTCGGCCGCGGGAGTCAGCCATCGGCGTGCCGGACCGCGCGGAGAAAGTCGGCCATTTCCGCGCCGCCCTTGATGCCGGGCGCGGTCTCGATGCCGCCGGAGACATCCACCGCCAGAGGGCGCACCGCGGCGATGGCCTCGGCCACGTTGGCCGGCGTCAGGCCTCCGGCGAGAATAACAGGTTTCGCCAGGCACGCGGGGATGCGCGACCAGTCGAAGGTCTCGCCGGTGCCGCCGGGCACGCCGGGGCGATAGGCGTCGAGCAGCAGCGCCCGGGCGCCTATGTAGTCGCGGGCCGCGGCGTGAACATCCAGGCCGTCGCGCATGCGTAGCGCCTTGATCCAGGGCCGGGGCGCGGCCGCGCAGAACGCCGGCGTCTCCTCGCCGTGGAACTGCAGCAGGTCCAGGTGCTCGGCGGCCCGGGCCACCAGCGCCTCGTCGGGGTCGACGAACAGCCCGACCCGGGTGACGAAGGCCGGCACCCGGGCGGCCAGCGCGGCCAGCCGCTCGAGGCCCACCGCCCGCTTGCTGCCGGGCCACAGCACGAAGCCCAGGGCATCGGCCCCCGCCGCCACCGCGGCGTCGACGTCCTCGGGGCGGGTCAGGCCGCAGAACTTGACCCGGGTGCGGCCGAGGGCCGCGCCATGCTCAAGCATCGTCGCCCTCCTCCGCCGCCAGCGCCGCCGCGGCATTGGCCGCCCGGGAGCGGTCGCGCCGGTAGGCGGCCATGGGCGAATCGGGCACCGCCCGCTCGCCGCTCCACTCGCCGAGGAAGGCCAGCAGATTGGGGCCCAGCGGCTCGGCAGGCAGCTCCCAGCTCTCGTCGAAGAGGCAGTCGACGAAGTGGAGGCCGTGAGCCGGCGCGGTGACGTCGCCCAGCGTACGATCGCGCAGGGTCAGCAGCCGGCCGATGTGGCCCTCGTCCTGGGCCCCACGCCCCACCGACATCAGCGCCCCGGCGATATTGCGGATCATGTGGTGCAGGAAGGCGTTGCCCTGGACGTCGATGACCACCAGCGGGCCGTAGCGATTCACCTCGATGAAGTGCAGGTGACGCCAGGGCGTCGTCGACTGGCAGCCGGCGGCGCGAAAGGTGGAGAAGTCGTTCTCGCCGACCAGCGCCTGGGCGGCGCGGTGCATGGCCTCGGCGTCGAGCGGATCGCGACACCAGGTCACGTTGTGGCGCTCGAGCACCGGAGGGCTGGTGCGATTGAGGATCACGTAGCGATAGCGCCGCGCCAGTGCCGAGAAGCGAGCGTGAAAGTCGTCGGCCACAGGCTTGACCCAGCGCACCGCGATATCACGGGGCAGGTTGGCGTTGGTGCCGAACACCCAGGCCTTCTCCGAACGCAGCGAAGGCGGGTCGAAGTGAATCACCTGGCGGGTGGCGTGCACGCCGGAGTCGGTGCGGCCACTGCACATCACGGAGACCGGTGCGGCGGCGACGCGAGACATCGCCTGTTCCAGGGAGGCCTGCACCGAGGCGCTGTGCTTCAGGCGCTGCCAGCCGCAGTAGGCGGTACCGTCGTATTCCACGGCCATGGCCAATCGGCCGCGAAGGGGTTGCTTGTCGTCGAGACGATGAAAGAAGGTCATGCGTTCTTCATGGCTGATGGCGGTCGAGCAGGTCGCGCGCCTCTTGCCGGGCGGCGGCGTCGTTGGACGCCTCGAGGAAGCGCTCCAGCATGACGCGCGCCTCGCGAACCTCGCCGACCTCGAACAGGTGGCGTGCCTCGTCCAGGGTGGCGATCGCGGGCGCCGCGTCGTCGGGACCATCATTATCCCCGGGCAGCGGCGGGAACGCCACCTCCTCGACCTCCCACGAATCCGCGTCACGGCCGCCCCCGCCGACCGGCGTGAACTCGACCTGCGGCTGGCTCGGCGTTTCCTCCCGGGGTGCGACCGGCTCCAGCGGTGGCGGCCGGTAGTCGATGACCTGGCGGCCGTCTTCCTTGGTCCGGGTCGCCACCTGGGGCATCTCAGGCTCCGAGGCCGACGCCGGGGCCTCCGGTGCGGCATCTGGCTCGCCGTCCTGCTCCGGCTCGAATGACGTTTCGAACGACGCCTCATCGTCCTGTCGCCCGTGATCGCTGGACGAACTCGCCTCTCCGGGTGCGGGCTCGATGACCGGCGGGCGATAGCGCGACAGGTCCTCCTGTGCCGCCTCCGGGCGCTTCACACCGGCCTCCGGCTCGTCAGGCTCGGCAGCGGCTTGCGACTCGCCCCCATCGCCGAAGAGACGCGGCGGGCGCTCGTCGGCCGCACCGAAGACCGCACGCTCGATGGGCGCCTCGTCATCCTCGACGACCGGTCCCATCAGCCGGAGCACCTCGGCACGTGCCGACTCATCGCCGGAGGCCCGTAGATGCTCGGCCTGGGCCTCGGCGGCGGCGCGATCGCCCTGCTCCAGCTGCACCCGCATCAGCTTGAGGCGCAGATCCTGGCGCTCCGGCTCCCGCGCCACGCCGGCTTCCAGCAGTTCACGAGCCTGATCGTAGCGGCCATAGGCAATGAAGATATCGGCCTCGCTGATCGCCTCCGTCTCCGGCATGGCGTCACGCACCGAGCACCTGGGTACGCCGATGGCGTCGCTTCCGGCATTCGGCGAGGCCGGCTCGCCCGGCGGGCGTATGACCCGGTTCTCGCCGAAGGCGGCCGCCGGGCGCTGTGTCGACGGCGCGACCTCTTCCGCGCGACGCCGGCGCACCAGGCCCCAAAGCGCCAGCAGCAGCGCGACCGCCGCGCCGCCCAGCACCAGCGGCCGCCCGACCGCCCCCTGATAGAGCGCGCCCCACCAGGGGCGCGGCTGACCGGCCCCGCCATCACCAGCGCTCTCGGGCGGCGCCACGCCGCCGGTTCCCGCCGCATCGACACCGGTACCCCCGGCCGCCAGGGCCGCGACCCGGTCGCGCAGCGCGTCCAGCTCTTCGCGCAGCCCGCCGACCTCGGCCTCCAGCGCGTCGCGCTCGGCCTGCAACTCGGCCAGGGCCGAACGACTCTCCTGGAAGCGCTGCTCCAGACGCAACAGACGATCGCCATCGGTCAGCCCGCCCCGGGCGGTGATGTCCGCCAGCACTCCGGGATCGATCCGCTCGGCGGCGTCGGATGACGCCGGGGACGCGTCCTCTTCCGCGCTGCCGGCCTCACCGCTCGCATCGCCCCCGGCACCACCGGCGTCGACGCCGTGGTCACCCAGGCCGGCGGCGACCTCCGCGTCGGTCAGCAGGGTCAGCCGCGGCGCCTGATCCCGCGAGGCCTCGCGTGGCGCCCCAGGAGACGCGACCGCGGTCTCGTCGGCGACCGCCTCGGGCGTCTCGCCCCCGGAGGTATCCACCTCGGCCATGGCCGGCTCGGCGGAGCCCAGCGACACCGGTGCCGGCGCCCCACCGCCGCGGCTGGCCCAGGCGCTGTTCATGGCCTGCACCAGCTCGGCCGACCTCGCTGGCGAACGCACGGCGATCGCCTCGCGGGAGGGCACGGTCAGGGTGAAGCCGGCACGCATCTCATTGATGTTGCCGCTGGGGAAGACCTCGGGATTGGCCTCGACCAGCGCCAGCATCATCTGGTTCATGCCGATGCCGCTGTCGGGCCGCAACCGGTCGGCCAGCATCCACAGGGTATCGCCGCTGCGCACCCGAGCCGGATCGACGCCCCCGCCGGCCGACACGGCTCGCGCCGGCGAGGACGTCGCGGCCCCGCTGCCCTCGACCAGCGCCGGCATGGCGGCATAGTCAGGCGGGTCGAGCAGCAGCGTCACCTCCTGCAGCTGACGACCGCCCGGCCAGTCGAAGCGCAGCAGCAGATCGACCCAGGGCTCGCGCACGGCACGCTCGGTGGTGAGCTCCAGCACCAGCCGCCCCTGGCGGCGCCGGACCGCCAGGTCGACGCTGGCCGCCAGCGGCGTGCGGGTCAGCCCCGCGGCACGATAGGCATCACCGTCGGCCACCGAGGCGTTGAGCCGGCCGACCTCGAGACCGCCGGTATCGGTCAGCGGAATGGTGGCGCGCAGCGGCACGTTGAGGGGCGAGACGACCTCGGCATTACCCAGCCCCAGGGCCAGCGCCAGCGGGCTGACCAGGAAAAGCGGGAGCAGTGTGGTGAGCGATAGCGTGCGTTTCATGGATCCCCTTGCAACCGCCCGGTCGGACGCGCTGGTACGCGGCCGAGGCAGAACGATAAAACGATGTCTGACTGACGGGTCTAACACATCCGGCTCGTTGGCAACGCCAGGCCACCCACGCCCGTCCCAGGCGGAATTCAACGTCACTCATTGATCCGTGACAGGGCGAGCCGCCCAACGACAGGCGGGGCGCCCCCGAAGGAGACGCCCCGCCAGGTCCGCCCACATGAAGCGGAAGGACATCCGCGATTCCGTCGCAAGCGCGATCAGGAAACCGGGGATGCCCCTTACTGCTCGCGCAGGATCTTGAGCATGCGCTTGAGCGGCTCGGCCGCGCCCCACAGCAGCTGGTCGCCGACGCTGAAGGCGGACAGGTATTCGCCGCCCATGGCCAGCTTGCGCAGGCGGCCGACCGGCACGGTCAGGGTGCCGGTGGCGGCGGCCGGGGTCAGGCCGTCGATGGTGGCATCCTTGTCGTTGGGGATCAGCTTGACCCAGTCGTTATGGGTTGCGATGCGCTCCTCGATCTCGTCGAGCGGCACGTCCTGGCGCAGCTTGATGGTGAACGCCTGGCTGTGGGAGCGCATGGCACCGATGCGCACGCAGAGACCGTCGATCGGCACCGGATTGTCCTGCAGGCCGAGGATCTTGTTGGTCTCGACGTTGCCCTTCCACTCCTCACGGCTCTGGCCGTTGTCGAGCTTGGAGTCGATCCACGGCAGCAGGCTGCCGGCCAGCGGCGCGCCGAAGTTGTCGGTCGGGAACTCGCCCGAGCGCATGGCCGCGGTGACCTTGCGGTCGATGTCGAGGATGGCGCTGGCCGGGTCGGCGAGCTCGTCGGCCACGCTGTCGCGCAGGCCGCCCATCTGATTGAGCAGCTCGCGCATGTGCTTGGCGCCGGAGCCGGAGGCCGCCTGGTAGGTCATGGAGGTCATCCACTCGACCATGTCGGCCTCGAAAAGCCCGCCCAGGCCCATCAGCATCAGGCTGACGGTGCAGTTGCCGCCGACGAAGGTCTTGGCGCCGCGGGCCAGCTGCTCGTCGATCACCTTGCGGTTGACCGGGTCCAGCACGATGGTGGCCTCGTCGGCCATGCGCAGGGTGCTGGCGGCGTCGATCCAGTAGCCCTTCCAGCCGCCGTTGCGCAGGTCCTCGTAGACCTTCTTGGTGTAGTCGCCGCCCTGGCAGGTGATGACCACGTCGAGGGCCTTGAGGGCCTCGAGGTCGAAGGCGTCCTTCAGCGGAGGCACCTCAACGCCGACGTCGGGGCCGGCCTGACCGACCTGGGAGGTGGTGAAGAAGATCGGCTCGATGCCGTTGAAGTCTCCATCTTCCACCATCCGCTGCATGAGCACGGAACCCACCATGCCCCGCCATCCGACGAAACCGACTTTCAACATGTGAAGTCCTCCAGAAAGAATTGAACCCGTTAGTCTACAGAAAAAAGCGTGCCCTAACAGCGAGCGCCCGGTTGTCGAGATCGCGACACGAAATGGCAGGAAAACGCACGCTTCCTGCCACTTTCATCGCCTCGACCGCTTCGGCGACGCGCTGCCGTCAGGCGATCAGAGCGCCTCGAAGGCCGCCAGCACGGCGTCGCCCATCTCGCTGGTGGAAACGCGGTGGGCGCCCTCGGCGGCGATATCGGCGGTGCGCAGGCCATCGTCGAGCACCTTGCCCACGGCGGCCTCGATGCGCTCGGCCAGCTCGGGCTCGCCCAGCGAGTAGCGCAGCATCATGGCCACCGAGAGGATGGTGGCCAGCGGATTGGCCAGGCCCTGGCCGGCGATGTCCGGGGCGCTGCCGTGGCAGGGCTCGTACATGCCCTGGCCGGATTCGTTGAGCGAGGCCGAGGGCAGCATGCCGATGGAGCCGGTGAGCATGGCGGCGGCGTCGGAGAGGATGTCACCGAACATGTTGCCGGTGACCACCACGTCGAACTGCTTGGGCGCGCGGACCAACTGCATGGCGGCGTTGTCGACGTACATGTGCGACAGCTCGACGTCCGGGTATTCCGGCGCCAGCCGCTCCATGACCTCGCGCCACAGCATGGTGACCTCGAGCACGTTGGCCTTGTCGACGGAGCACAGCTTCTTGCCCCGCTTCTGGGCCATCTCGAAGGCGACGCGACCGATGCGCTCGATCTCGGCCTCGGAGTAGACGTAGGTGTTGTAGCCGACCCGCTGGCCGTCGCGCTCCTCGATGCCACGCGGCTGGCCGAAGTAGATGCCGCCGATGAGCTCGCGCACGATCATGATGTCGAGACCGGACACCAGCTCGGGCTTGAGGCTGGAGGCCTCGGCCAGCTGCGGGTAGAGCAGCGCCGGGCGCAGGTTGCCGAACAGGCCGAGCTCCTTGCGCAGGCCCAGCAGGCCCTTCTCGGGACGCTTGCTGATGTCCTCGAGCTTGTCCCACTTGGGACCGCCCACCGCGCCCAGCAGCACGGCATCGGCGGCCCGGGCCTTGGCCAGGGTACTCTCGGGCAGCGGCGAGCCCTCGAGATCGTAGGCGGTGCCGCCGACCGGCGCTTCCTCGACCTCGACGTCGAGGCCGCGGGCCTGGCAGGCGGCCAGCACGCGGCTGGCCTGGGCGGTGATTTCCGGGCCGATGCCGTCGCCCGGGAGAACCAGAATCTTGCGTGTCATCGTATCTTCCTTGCTGGGAAAGCGGAGCTGACTCGGAGGCAGGCCGCCGAGGAGGCGCTGTGAACCCATCCCTGGGCGCTACCGGCGCCATCCATGGCGCAGGACCTCCTCTCTGACCTGCCTCCGACGCTCCGCCGTCATATCTCTGAGAAACGAGCCGGTCGACAATCAGGCGAGGTGATCTCAGAAAGAGTCGCCTCAACCATGGCAAAAAACCCTCGCGCCAACTCGACCCGGCGCCCCTCGCGTTCTGTATCCCGCCTCAGGCGCCGACCTCATCGCGGAACAGCCAGGGACGCGCGGCGCGATGCTGCTGTTCGAAGGCGCGGATGGCGTCCTCGTCCTGCAGGGTGATGCCGATGTCATCGAGCCCCTCGAGCAGGCAGTGCTTGCGGAAGGCGTCGACCTCGAACTCGAGGACCTCGCCGGACGGCGTGATGATGCGCTGGGACTCGAGATCGACGTCGAGGCGATAGCCTTCCTCGGCCTCGGTCTCGCGGAACAGCCGGTCGACCTGCTCCTCGGGGAGCTTGATCAGCAGGATGCCGTTCTTGAAGGCGTTGTTGTAGAAGATGTCGGCGAAGCTCGGCGCGATCACCGCCCGGAAGCCGAAGTCGGCCAGCGCCCAGGGGGCGTGCTCGCGGGAGCTGCCGCAGCCGAAGTTCTGGCGCGCCAGCAGCACGCTGGCGCCCTTGTAGCGCGGCTGGTTGAGCACGAAGTCCGGATTCAGCGGACGCTGCGAGCAGTCCTGCCCCGGCTGGCCCTCGTCCAGATAGCGCAGTTCATCGAACAGGTTGACGCCGAAGCCGGTGCGCTGGATCGACTTCAGGAACTGCTTGGGAATGATCAGGTCGGTGTCGACGTTGGCGCGATCCAGCGGCGCGACCAGGCCCTGGAGACGTTCGAATTTCTGCATGGCTCAGGCCTCCTGCTGCTGGGTGGCGTCATTGGCGGCGCCGAGGTCGCGCACGTCGACGAAGTGGCCGGCGATGGCGGCGGCGGCGGCCATGGCCGGGCTGACCAGATGGGTACGCCCGCCGTAGCCCTGGCGACCCTCGAAGTTGCGATTGGAGGTCGAGGCACAGTGCTCGCCGGCGCCGAGCTTGTCGGCGTTCATCGCCAGGCACATGGAGCAGCCCGGCTCGCGCCATTCGAAGCCCGCCTCGCGGAAGATCGCATCGAGCCCTTCCGCCTCGGCCTGCTGCTTCACCAGGCCGGAGCCCGGCACCACCATGGCCAGCTTGATAGAATCAGCGACCTTCTTGCCGCGCGCCACCTTGGCGGCCTCGCGCAGGTCCTCGATGCGGGAGTTGGTGCAGGAGCCGATGAACACCTTGTCCAGGCGGATGTCGGTGATCTTCTGCTTCGGCGCCAGCCCCATGTACTCCAGCGCACGGCTGATGCCGGTGCGCGCGGTGTCGTCGGCGGCCTCGGCCGGATCCGGCACTTCGCCGCCGATGCCGGTGACCATCTCGGGGCTGGTGCCCCAGCTGACCTGCGGCTCGATGTCGGCGGCGTTCAGGGTCACCACCTTGTCGAAGTCGGCGCCTTCGTCGGACACCAAGCCGCGCCAGTCGGCCACCGCGGCCTCCCACTGCTCGGCGCTGGGCGCGTAGTGGCGGTCCTTGAGGTAATCGATGGTGGTGTCGTCCACGGCGATCAGGCCGACCCGGGCACCCGCCTCGATGGCCATGTTGCAGACCGTCATGCGGCCTTCCATGGACAGCTCGCGGATGGCGCTGCCGGCGAACTCGATGGCGTAGCCGGTGCCGCCGGCGGTGCCGATCTCGCCGATGATGGCCAGCACCACGTCCTTGGCGGTGACGCCGACGCCGAGCTCGCCCTCGACGCGCACCTGCATGTTCTTCATCTTCTGGGCCAGCAGGCACTGGGTGGCCAGCACGTGCTCGACCTCGGAGGTGCCGATGCCGTGGGCCAGCGCCGCGAAGGCGCCGTGAGTGGCGGTGTGGGAGTCGCCGCAGACCACGGTCATGCCAGGCAGGGTCGCGCCCTGCTCCGGGCCGACCACGTGCACGATGCCCTGGCGCGGGTCGTTGATGCGAAACTCCTCGATGCCAAACTCGTTGCAGTTGTCATCGAGGGTCTGGACCTGAATCAGCGACACCGGATCATCGATACCGGCGTTGCCCTCGGCACGTTCCTTGAGAGTGGTCGGGACGTTGTGGTCCGGCGTCGCCAGGTTGGCGTCGATCCGCCACGGGCGGCGGTTCGCCAGGCGCAGGCCTTCGAAGGCCTGGGGCGAGGTCACTTCGTGGAGCAGCTGGCGATCGATGTAGATCAGGGCGGTACCGTCGTCGCGCTCCTTCACCAGGTGCTGCGACCACAGCTTGTCGTAGAGGGTCTGGCCTGCCATCTCGTTCTCCCGGGCGCTGGGCCCTGTGCGTGTCCGGTCGGTCTGTGGCGCCGCCGACGATCCATGGTCTGTCTCGGTCGGGGCGCATGGCGCTATTTCTGTGCGTTGCGCTTTGGCGTGAGTGTCCCGCGACGCGCACATAAAAGCAATTCATGTTATTTATTCGAAGGATTCCATAAAGGAATACAGAGTTCCCCCTTCGCCCACAACGCTGGAGCCCGAATGGATACCCAGAGCCTGCAGGCCTTCCTCGCCGTGGCCGACGGCGGCAGCTTCTCCCGTGCCGGCGAGCAGCTGCATCTCACCCAGCCGGCGGTCAGCAAGCGCATCGCGGTGCTCGAGGATCAGGTCGGGGCGCGACTGTTCGACCGCATCGGCCGCCGGGTGACGCTGACCGAGGCCGGCCGCCTGCTGCTGCCCCGGGCCCGGCAGATCCTGGTGATGGTG
Source organism: Halomonas sp. HG01 (assembly GCF_000968715.2). Taxonomy (NCBI): domain Bacteria; kingdom Pseudomonadati; phylum Pseudomonadota; class Gammaproteobacteria; order Oceanospirillales; family Halomonadaceae; genus Halomonas; species Halomonas sp. HG01. Next base: position 2,189,759 of record NZ_CP022134.1, read on the forward strand.
GACGACAGCCGGCGTGCGCTGGGCAACCTGGACGGCCAGGTGGCAGGCAGCCTGACGCTGTCCACCAGCCATCATATCGGCCTGCACCGGCTGCCGCCGCTGCTCAAGGACTATACCCGCCAGCATCCCGAAGTGCGGCTCGACCTGCGCTTCGAGGACTCCGAGCAGGCCTACCAGGGCGTGCTCGACGGCACGCTGGAAATCGCCGTGGCCACCCTGGCCCCGCATCCCGACGCCCAGCTCCAGGTAGTGCCGGTGTGGATCGACCGGCTGTGCTTCGTCTGCGCCCACGATCATCCCCTGGCCGCGCGCGGCCCGCTGGCCCTGAGCGAGCTGTGCGACTTCGATGCCGTGCTGCCGGGACCGCTGACCTTCACCCGCGGGCTGATCGAGTCGCGCTTCGCCGCCGCCGGCCTGCGCCTGCCGGTGACGCTGTCCACCAACTACCTCGAGACGCTGAAGATGATGACCGCCATCGGCCTGGGCTGGAGCCTGCTGCCGGAAGGCCTCGCGGCCGGAGAGCTGCACGTGCTCGAGGTGGATCACCCGCCGATCCGGCGCCCGCTGGGCTATCTGGTGCACCGCAGCCGCACCCTCTCCAACGCCGCCCGGGCGATGCTCGATCGCCTCGAGGCCGCCCGTGAAGGCGCGGCACTGCAGTGGCCGACATAAGATGGCGGCCGGAGCAGCCAACTTGAAGGCTGCCGCTGGCCTTGCTTAGGATGCTATTTTCCGTCGAGCTTCCGAGCGAAGCCTGTCTTCTCGCCTGCCAGGACCCCGTAATGCCCGCCCAGACCGAAGCAGTGACCTCATCCGGCGTCGGCCTCCGCCATGCCCTGGCCGGCCTGGCGATCCTGGTCGGGCTGCTGTCGCGCATCGCGGGCCTCGCCTGGCTACCCGCCGCCGAAGCGCTGACCGGGCCGGCGCTGTGGCTGGGCACCGCCCTGCTGTGGCCCGACCTGCCTCGCCGCAACCGCCGCCAGGCGGGGCTGCTGGCGGGCATCGGCGTCGGCCTGCTGCTGTTCGCGGCGTTCGTCTACGGCGCCCGGGTGGACTGGCCGCACCTGCTGGACGCCAACACCCAGGTGGTAGCGATGCTGGTGGGGGTCAGCTTCATCGGCCTGATCGGCAATCGTCGCGGCCGATCGCGTCCTTCGGGGCCGCCGGTCACCGGGCGTCGCGGCCTCGCCGGCACCTGGCTCGGGGTGCACCTGCTCGGCACCATCCTCAACCTGTCGACGGTGTTCATGGTCGGCGACCGCCTGGCGCGTCGCGCGCCGCTGACCACGCCCCAGCTGCTGGCGCTCAACCGCGGGCTGTCCAGCGCCGCGCTGTGGTCGCCCTTCTTCGCCTCCATGGGCATCGTCATCACCCTGGCGCCGGGCATGGACTACGCCACCGTGCTGGCCCACGGCCTGCCGCTGGCGCTGTGTGCGGGACTGGTAACCCTGATCGAGCTGCCGCGGCGCTTCGACCTGACCGACACCGCCGGCTTCTCGATGGCGCCGAGGAGCCTGCTGCTGCCGGTGGTGATGGCCGCGCTGGTGATGGGCTTTCACTTCGGGCTGACGCCGGGGCTCTCCATCGTCGCCATCATCACCTTCCTGATGCCCGGTGCGGCGCTGGCGGCCAACCTGCCCCGTGGCCTGCACTGGACCGCCGGTCGCCTGCGCCAGCACACCCTGACCCGACTGCCGGCCATGCGCGGCGAGATCTCGCTGTTCCTGTGCGCGGGGCTGCTGACCCAGGGACTGTCGACGCTCGCCGACGCCGCCACCGAGGGCGGCTGGACGCTGTTCGCACACTTCGGCATGGGCGAGGCCATAATGAGCTTTCTCGCCATCGTGGTCAGCGCCGTGGCCGGGCTGCACCCGATCATCGGCGTCTCGGTGCTGGCCTCGGTGCTGGACCTGGCGGCGTCGGAGCAGACGCTGTTCGCCTTCGTCGCCCTGGCGGCCTGGGCGGTGGGCACCAGCGTCGGGCCGCTGTCGGGGATCAACCTGTCGCTGCAGGGGCGCTATGGCGTCAGCGGCGGGCTGATGATGCGAGAGAATCTGCGCTACGCGCTGATCATGGCGACGCTGGTGGTGGGAATGATCACCTGGCTGGCGTAAGGCGCGCCAGAAAGGCCTACGCTCGGTTATACGGCGTTAAAAATCGCCTCGTGCGCGAGCCCGGTCGGAATACTCATTTACACAAAGTAAACTCGCACGCGAGCCCGGTCCGCCTCCTCGTTGATTTTTGCCTTGCGACCCACAGGGAGGTGGGAAGTGCGTTGCCCCGTCGGGAAGGGGGCTAGCCCTAACCTTCGCTCGCCAACTTTCTGACATCACCTTAAAACACGGGCAGAAAGAAATACCCCCTGAGCGCTGGATCGGCCTCAGGGGGCGGTGGGCTCAGTCCAGCGGCGCACGCATGAAGTAGCGGTGGCCGCACTGGTGGCAGGGCTCGAGGCGGGCCACCTCGTTCAGCTCGACCACGGCGTCGCAGTGGGTGCAGGCCATGCGCCCCGGCACGGCCATTTCACCGGCGGTATAGTCGGCCCGCGAGGCCTCGAGGTCGTCTTCCAGGCGTTCGCGTTCGACCCGGCTGCGATCGGCGATCGACAGCAGCGACTCCACCACCCGGCGCGACAGCACCGAGAGATCGACGCCCAACCAGTGGGCGACGCTGTGCCCGCCGGCGCTCAGGTAGTGGCGCATTTCCTTGAGGTCGCGATCGACCCAGGCGCGCAGCAGCGAGAGCTCATCCCGGGTGAACTCTTCCACCTCGGCCTCGAACTCGATCGCCTCGTCGAGCTCCTTCTGCAACGACTCGCGGTTCAGCTCGCCGGCGCCCTCCTGCAGCCGCTCCAGCACGCGTTCGTAGGCATCCTTGAGGCGATGGTCCTCATGGGGGTCTTGCGGTTGATCGCTCATCGCAGTTCTCCTGTCCGTGTCCTGTCCGCATCGGGGTCGCGGCGCCGCCACCATAGCCGGCGCCCGCCGTGCTGGGGTATCCTTGCGCCCCAGAGGTTCTTCCATTTAGACGATATGCCGTCGGCGAATCAATGGCTTCCCCCAATCAATGGGGCCAACCCTGACGCCGGACAAGGCCCGCTGACATGCGCCGCGCCACGCGCGCCGCGCTCGACTAGCAAGGTACCCGAAGACAGCGATGGACGCACAATACCAGCCCCGAGAAATCGAACGCGACGCCCAGCAGTACTGGGAGAAGAACGCCTGCTTCAAGGCAGTGGAAGACGCCGGCCGCGAGAAGTACTACTGCCTGTCGATGTTCCCCTACCCCAGCGGCAAGCTGCACATGGGGCATGTGCGTAACTACACCATCGGCGACGTCGTCTCCCGCTTCCAGCGCATGCAGGGCAAGAACGTCCTGCAGCCGATGGGCTGGGACGCCTTCGGCATGCCGGCCGAGAACGCGGCGATCAAGAACCAGGTGCCGCCCGGCGAGTGGACCTACCAGAACATCGACTACATGCGCGGCCAGCTCAAGGCGCTTGGCTTCGCCTACGACTGGGACCGCGAGTTCGCCACCTGCGATGCCGACTACTATCGCTGGGAACAGTGGTTCTTCACCAAGCTCGTCGAGAAGGGCCTGGTCTACAAGAAGATGTCCACGGTCAACTGGGACCCGGTCGACCAGACCGTGCTGGCCAACGAGCAGGTGATCGACGGCTGCGGCTGGCGCTCCGGCGCGCCGGTCGAGCGCAAGGACATCCCGCTGTGGTTCCTCAAGATCACCGACTACGCCGATGAGCTGTTGGCGGATCTCGACAAGGTCGACTGGCCCGAGCAGGTCAAGACCATGCAGCGCAACTGGATCGGCAAGTCCAGGGGCGTCGAGCTGGCCTTCGACGTCGCCGACCATGACGACAACGCCCTCGAGCCACTGCGCGTCTACACCACTCGCCCCGACACGCTGATGGGCGTGACCTATCTCGCCGTGGCCGCCGGGCATCCACTGGCCAAGGCCGCCGCCGAGGGCAATGCCGAGCTGGCCGACTTCCTCGAGGAGTGCGCCCACGGCGGCACCTCCGAGGCCGAGCTCGCCACCAAGGAAAAGAAGGGCATGGCCACCGGCTACCAGGCCGTGCACCCGCTCACCGGGCGTCGCGTGCCGGTCTACGTGGCCAACTTCGTGCTCATGGAGTTCGGCACCGGCGCGGTGATGGCCGTCCCCGCCCATGACCAGCGCGACTGGGAGTTCGCGACCAAGTACGCGCTGCCCATCGAGCCGGTCATCGCCGACGACAACGGCCAGACACCGGACCTCAGCCAGGGCGCCTTTGATGAGCACGGCGTGCTGATCAACTCCGGCGAGTTCGACGGCCTCGACTTCCAGGCGGCCTTCGACGCCATCGCCGCCCGCCTGGCCGAGCAAGGCCACGGCGAGGTCAAGACCAACTTCCGCCTGCGCGACTGGGGCGTGGCCCGCCAGCGCTACTGGGGCGCGCCGATCCCGGTCAAGTACGGCCCCGAGGGCCAGACCGTGCCGCTCACCGACGACGAGCTGCCGGTCGCCCTGCCGCTGGAAGTCACCGTCGACGCCTCCGGCTCGCCGCTCAAGAAGATGCCCGAGTTCAGCGATCTGGGCGACGGCTGGGTGCGCGAGACCGATACCTTCGACACCTTCATGGAATCCTCCTGGTACTACGCGCGCTTCGCCTGCGCCGACAACCCGGAGGCCATGCTCGACGAACGCGCCAACTACTGGCTGCCGGTCGACCTCTACATCGGCGGCATCGAGCACGCCATCCTGCACCTGCTCTACGCGCGCTTCTTCCACAAGCTGATGCGCGACTTCGGCCTGGTCGAGTCCGACGAGCCGTTCCAGCGCCTGCTGACCCAAGGCATGGTGATCGCCGAGACCTTCTACCGTCCCGAGGCCAACGGCGGCAAGGAGTGGTTCAACCCGGCCGATGTCACCGTCCAGCGCGACGACAAGGGACGGCCGCTGAGCGCCGTGCTCGAGGCAGACGGCCAGCCGGTGGAGATGGGTGGCATCGAGAAGATGTCGAAGTCCAAGAACAACGGCGTCGACCCCCAGGCGATGATCGACCGCTTCGGTGCCGACACCGTGCGCCTGTTCATGATGTTCGCCGCGCCGCCCGAGCAGTCCCTCGAGTGGTCCGACTCCGGCGTCGAGGGCGCCCATCGCTTCCTCAAGCGCCTGTGGCGAATGGTGGCCGAGCACGTCGAGGCCGGCACGCCGGGCCAGCTCGACGTCGACGCCCTGAACGACGCCCAGCGCGAGCTGCGTCGCAAGACCCACGAGACCATCCAGAAGGCCAGCGACGACATCGGCCGGCGCACCACCTTCAACACCGCCATCGCCGCGGTGATGGAGCTGACCAATGCGATCGGCAAGTTCGAGGATGAAAGCCCGCTCGGCCTGGCCGTGTCCCGCGAGGCCGTCGAGGCCTGCGTGCTGCTGCTGGCGCCGATCACCCCCCACGCCTGCCATGCGCTGTGGGCCGATCTGGGCCATGACGAGCCGGCCATCGACGCCCGCTGGCCGGCCGTCGACGCGTCCGCCCTGGCCCGGGACACCATCGAGCTGGTGGTGCAGGTCAACGGCAAGCTGCGCGCTCGTCTCGAGGTGCCGGCCGAGGCCGACAAGGCCGCCATCGAGGCCCAGGCCATGGCCGCCGAGAACGTCCAGCGCCACCTCGAGGGCAAGACGGTGCGCAAGGTGATCGTGGTCCCGGGCAAGCTGGTCAACATCGTCGTCGGCTGAGCCGACCGCCGGCCAAGGAGAGAGCCAAATGCAACGGCGTGACTTCCTGCGCTTCACCCTGGCCGGCGCCGCCGGCCTCACCCTCGGCGGCTGCGGCTTCCGGCTGCGCGGCTTCGACGAGCCGGCCCTGGACCTGGAGGCGCTGGCCGTGGCCGGCGCCTCCGGCGAGTTCTCGCGCCAGGTCACCCGGCGGCTCGAGTCCGCCGGCGTGGCGGTCCGCGACGACGCGCCGATGGTGCTCAACCTCGGCGCCGAGCGCATCGAGGAACAGCGCCTGGGCGTGCTCAGCAGCGGCAGCCAGGAGCGCGAGCTGACCCTGAGCGTGCCCTTCTCGGTCCAGCGCCGTCGCGACGGCGCCTACCGGCTCGACCAGCAGGTCGTGGAGGTCAGCGAGCGCTATTCGATCAGCGACAGCAACCTGCTGGTCGGCGACGAGCTGCGTGAAGCGGCCTCCGAGCGGCTGCGTCGGGAAGGCGTCCGGCGGCTGATGGATCGCCTGCGCGCCCTGTCACCGAACTGAGGTCGTCGTGAAGGTCTTTCCCGACAAGCTCGAGCCGGCGCTGGCCAAATCGCTGCCGCCGGTGGTGATCGTCGCCGGCGACGAGCCCCTCCAGCACCGCGAGGCCTGTGACGCCGTGCGGGCCTCGGCGCGCCAGGCGGGTATCGAAGAACGCGAGGTGCTCCACGTCGAGGCCAACTTCGCCTGGGGGCGGCTGACCGAGGCGTCCGCCAGCCTGTCGCTGTTCGCCTCGCGCAAGCTCATCGAACTGCGCCTGGGCAACGGCAAGCCAGGCCAGGAAGGCGCCAAGGCGCTGCGCGAGTACGCCGAGGGCATGGCCGACAGCGACAACGTGCTGCTGGTGGCGGCCGGCAAGCTCGACTACCGCGAGCAGAAGAGCGCCTGGTTCAAGGCGCTCGACAAGGCCGGCCTGTTCGTCCCGGTGTGGCCGGTGGACGTCTCGCGTCTGCACTTCTGGCTGCGCGATCGCGCTTCGCACCACGGCCTGAACCTCGATCTCGATGCCGCCCGCCTGCTCGGCGAGCGCACCGAGGGCAACCTGCTGGCCGCCGACCAGGAGCTGCAGAAGCTCGCCCTGCTCTCGCCGCCCGGCGCCCGCATCGCTCCCCAGCAGGTCGCCGGTGGCGTGGAGGACAGCGCGCGCTTCGACGTCTTCACGCTGATGGACGCCTGCCTCAAGGGCGAGCGGGCACGGGTCTCGCGGATCATGACCGGCCTGCGCGGCGAGGGCGTCGAGCCACCGATCGTGCTGTGGGCGCTGACCCGAGAGCTGCGGCTGCTGCTGTCGTTGCATCAGCATCTCGATCAGGGCCAGAGCCTGGAGCACGCCTGCAAGGCACAGAAGCCGCCGATCTTCGACAAGCGCCGCCCTGCCTACCAGCAGGCCTTGAAACGCCTGCCCATGAAGCGCCTGCACAAGCTGCTGCTGTTCGCCCAGCGCCTGGATCTGGCGATCAAGGGCGCCAGCCCCATCCCGCTGTGGGAGGGCCTGCACGACCTGGCCCTGACGCTCGCCGGCGGTCGCGGCCTGCTGGCCGAGTCGCCTCACTCCTACCGCGTCGGTTGAATCGACAGGGCACGGTCTCCACGCCCACAGGCACCAGACTTCGGGGTATGATAATCGGCATCCCCTTGTTGAGGCATTGCACGATGTTCCCACGACGCCTGATGCTCTCCGCCCTGCTCGCCGCCGCCCTCTGCCCCGCCGTCGCGTCGGCGGCAGAACCGATCCTGGACATCCGCACCGGTACCGAGACGCGCCAGCTGACCCTCGAGGAGATCGAGCGAAGCGACGCCGGCCAGGTGACGATGCGCCACTTCGAAGGCCCCGAAGGCACCTTCAGCGGCGTCTGGCTGGATGACTTCCTCGAGGACCAGCAGCTCGACGAGGCCTCACGGCTGCGCTTCATCGCCCTGGACGACTACACCAGCTTCCTCACGCCTGCCGATCGCGAGGCCCGGCGTTTCCTGCTGGCCACGCGTCTGGACGGCGATCCCCTCACGCCGAAGGAGCTGGGGCCGCTGATGCTGATCGTACCGGCGGATGCCGAGGCGACACTGACCGGTGAAGCGCCGATGAGCCAGTGGATCTGGGCCATCGGCGAAATCCAGGCGCGGTGACCCCGGCTCCCGGCCTGCGCTCCGGCCTGCTGGCGGGCTTCTGCCTGCTGGCGGCGCTCGGCGCCATCGTGGCCGGCGCCTTCAGCCTCCAGGCCGGTCGCCACCTTGGGGCCGACTACTCGGCCCTGGCCGGCGACCTGGTGCGCGCCCAGGAAGACACCGCCGAGCTTCGGCTCGAGCTGAACGCCTTGCGCAACCACCCCCACCATCGCTGGCATCTGACGCGGATCGCCAGCCTGGTGGCGCGCGTCCCCGAGCGGATCGGCACCATCCGCCAGGGCCTCTCGCGCAGCGAGATCGGCGAGGCGCGCTATGCGCCCATGCTCGCCGAACTCTCGCAGGCGGAAACCCTGTACCAACGGCTGGCATCGGTGATCGCTGCGCCGGACGGTGGCACCCACATGGATGTCCCGCAGCTTCATCGCCTGGGGCACGAGCTGGAGAGCACGCTCGCCTGGACCTACAGCAGCCTGCTGGAGGATGTTCACCGTGCCGCCGCCGATCAGCAGCGACTGATGAAATGGCTGAGTCTGGCGGTGGTCCTGCTGGTCATCCTGGTGCTGCTGGTGGCCGCCGCCTTGATGCTGGCGCTGGCACGCATCCATCGCCAGTGGCGGTCGCTGCGCGAACTGAGCGTCACCGATGAGCTCACCCGGCTCGCCAATCGCCGCCGCCTGTGGGAGGTCGCGGAACGCTATCTCGAGCTCAACCGGCGCGACGGCGGCGAGCTGAGCCTGCTGCTGATCGATCTCGACCACTTCAAGCGGATCAACGACCGCTACGGCCACCCGGCCGGCGATGCGGTGCTGCAGGCCGTGGCGGCCGAGTTCGCCCGCCTGGGGCGGGAATCGGATCTGGTGGCACGACTGGGCGGCGAGGAGTTCGCCGTGCTGATGCCGAACACCGGCCTGGAGGGCGCCCGACAACTGGGCGAACGGCTGCGCGAGGCCACGGCCGGCCTGCCCCTGCCCGGCCAGGCCGGCGAGCAACGGCTGACCATCAGCCTGGGCCTGGCCACGACCCGAGGCGGCGGGGACACGCTGGCTCAGCTCTACTCGCGCGCCGACAGGGGCCTCTACCGTGCCAAGCAGAACGGACGCAACCGGTTGGAAATCAACGCCCAAGCGTGAAACCGGCCGCCCTTATCCCCTATACTGTCCCCGCATCGCCGCCGGCATGGCGCAAGGACGCCCATGTGGAGCGACACCGAGCCGGACCATCCCGATACACAAGGAATGCCAGCATGAAACGACTCACCCGACTCTTAAGCCCGCTCCTGATCCTCGCCCTGGTGCTCGGCAGCCTGCCGGCCGTGGCCGCCGTGCCTGCCGCCGACCAGGGGCTGGTCGGCACCACCTCTGTGCTCGACGCCCAGGCCAGCCAGCAGGATCGCGACAAGATCCGCCGGGTCCTGGCACGCGAGGACGTGCAGCAGCAGCTGCTGCTCCAGGGCGTCTCCCCGGCCGAGGTGGAAAACCGCGTGGCCGCCCTGTCCGATGCCGAGGCCCGCGAGATGGCAGACCGCCTCGACCAGATGCCCGCCGGCGCCGGCGTGGTCGGTGCCCTGTTCGCGGTCTTCATCATCCTGCTGGTGACCGACATCCTCGGCCTCACCGACGTCTACCCGTTCACCCGCTAAGCCGGGAGTTCCCCATGACCGGCCTATCCTCTACAGCCGGACGCAAGAACGCCCGCCCCGCGGGCGTTCTTGCGTTGGTGCTGACGCTTCTGCTGCTGACGGGTTGCGCCACCGCCCCGTCGTTTTCCCCCGCCACCCGCCAGGCACTGCCGTCGATGACAATCAACGAGGCGGTGCCCTTCCACGGCCAGCGCGACTACCAGTGCGGCCCGGCCTCGCTGGCCATGGCCCTCGAGGCCACCGGCCTCGACGTGAGCGTGAACGAGCTGATCCCCCAGGTCTTCCTGCCCGGCCGCGACGGCAGCGTACAGCCGGAGATGCTGGCCACGGTGCGCCGCCACGGGCTGATTCCCTTCCGCCTCGACGGAGGCTTCGCGGGCCTGCTCGATGAGCTCGCCGCCGGCCATCCGGTGGTGGTGATGCAGAACCTGTCACTACCGGCCTGGCCCCAGTGGCACTATGCCGTCGCCATCGGCTACGACCTGCCGGCCGAGGAGCTGGTGCTGCATACCGGCATGACACCGGAGCGCGCCATCGACTTCGGCCGTTTCGATGCCACCTGGGCACGCAGCGACCGCTGGGCCTTCGTCGCCCTGCCGCCCGGCGAACTGCCGGCCGATGCCGGAGTCGAGAATGCCACACAGGCCATCGCCGATTTCGAGACCCTGAACGGGAGCGAGGACGCCCTGCCCGCCTGGCAGGCCCTGGCCGAGCGCCATCCCAAGGCCGCCACGGTGCGCTTCGCTCTGGGTAACGCGCGACACGCCACCGGCGACGCCGACGGCGCCATGAGGGCTTTTCAGGCCGCGGTCGACGCGGACCCGGAGCTCGCGCCGGCCTGGCTGAACCTGGGCATCGTCGCCACCGATCAGGGGCGCCTCGACACCGCCCGGACGGCCCTGTCTCGTGCCGCGACACTGCCCGGCCCCTGGCAGGCACGCGCCCGACAGGAACGACAGGCGCTGGAGACGGAGAGTGACGCATGAGCGCGGATATCGTCCTCAAACGGATCTACCAGGCACCCGAGCCCGACGACGGCGCCAGGGTATTGGTCGACAGGCTGTGGCCGCGTGGCAAGCGCCGCGAGTCGCTGGCGCTGGCCGACTGGTATCGCGATGCCTCGCCCTCGCCCACCCTGCGGCGCCAGTTCCACGAGGGGGAGATCAGCGATGCCGTGTTCGCGGTACGCTATCGCGGCGAACTGCGCGACCATCCTGACGTCCTCGTGCCACTCATGCGCCACGCCAGGGCCGGACGCCTGACGCTGCTCACGGCCGTCCGTGAGCTGGACGACTCCTATCTGACGATCCTGCGCGAGGCGCTGCTGAGGGCACTGGAGGAAGAGGATGCCCTGGATCGAGAGCCCAGCTCACCGCCGTGTTACGGGTACCAGGATCGCGAGCCACCCGCCGATGCCTGATCTCAACGACTTACGTCAATCACTGGCATGAACGACCGACGGCGCCCCGAGGGGCGCCGTCGTCTCATGCGGCCGACGACTTCCCGGCAGCCGTCAGAACAGCCGATTCAACCCGTTCTGTGCCGCGACCCGATAGGCCTCGGCCATGGTGGGGTAGTTGAAGGTGGTGCTGACGAAGTACTCGAGGGTGTTGGCCTCGCCCTCCTGCTGCATGATCGCCTGGCCGATATGGACGATTTCCGAGGCCTGGTCGCCGAAGCAGTGGATACCGTAGATCTCCAGCGTGTCCTGATCGAAGAGGATCTTGAGCATGCCCACCGTGTCGCCAGTGATCTGCGCCCGGGCGGTGTCCTTGAAGAACGCCTGCGCCACCTCGTAGGGCACCTTGGCCTCGGTAAGCTCGCGCTCGTTGCGACCGAAGGAGCTGATCTCCGGAATCGTGTAGATGCCGGTCGGTACCTCGGTGACGTAGCGATACTCGCGGTCAAGCAGCCCGTCGCAGGCATTCAGCCCCTGGTCATAGGCCGCGCTGGCGAGGCTCGGCCAGCCGATGACGTCGCCGGCGGCATAGATATGCGGAATCGCCGTGCGATAGTGATCGTCGACCTGCAGCTGGCCGCGGCCGTTGGCCTCGAGGCCGACGTTTTCCAGCCCCAGCTCGTCGGTGTTGCCGGTGCGGCCGTTGGCCCACAGGAAGGCGTCGGCGCGCAGCCGCTTGCCGGACTTGAGGTACACGGTCACGCCGGACTCGTCGCCTTCGACCCGCTCGTACTCCTCGTTGTGGCGGATCAGCACCCCGTGCTTGCGCAGGTGGTAGGACAGCGCATCGCTGATCTCGTCATCGAGGAACGACAGCAGGCTGTCGCGGCTGTTGATCAGATCGACCTTGAGCCCAAGGCCCGAGAAGATCGAGGCGTATTCGCAGCCGATCACGCCGGCGCCGAAGATGATCATGGTGCGCGGGGTGTGGTTGAGTCCGAGGATGGTGTCCGAGCAGTAGATGCGCGGGTGCTTGAAATCGATGTCGGCTGGCCGGTAGGGCCGCGAGCCGGTGGCGATGATGATCCGCTCGGCTACCAGCTCGTCGGCGCTCTCGCCCTCGCCGCGCACGATCAGGGTATGGGCGTCCTTGAAGCGCGCCACGCCGCTGAACAGATCGATGCGATTGCGCGCATAGAAGTTGGTCCGCATCGCCACCTGCTGGTCGATGGTGACGCGGGAACGCTCCATGACCTTCGGAAACGAGAACCAGCGCGGCTCGCCGATGTCCCTGAACATACGATTGGTGTTGAACGACAGGATCTGCTTGACCTGGTGGCGCAGCGCCTTGGAGGGAATCGTGCCCCAGTGGGTGCAGTTGCCGCCCACCACGGGCTGCTTCTCCACCACCGCCACGCGCTTGCCGTGCTTGGCCGCATTGATGGCCGCGCTCTCGCCGGCCGGCCCGGTGCCGATCACCACCACATCGTAGTTATGGACTGCCATGAAGCCTTCGCTCTCCTGTTTGCCTGAAAAAGACGGGGAACGGTCGTCATCGACTTCCCGAAACGCGAAAGGGCGAGGAGCCCTGCCACGTCGCTCCTCGCCCCTCGCCCGGATGGGTCCGATGCGACTAGCGGCGGGTCGCGTCGTAGCCGAGATCCGCCCCGCGGCTCTCGTCGCTGCGGCGGCGAGCACCGCCCTGGCGCTTGCGATTTTCCTCTTCGCAGACCTCGTCCTGGCCGCCACAGACCTCGCAGCCTTCCTTGAGGCCGAGCTTGTTGAGTCCGCCGCAGCTGCCGGCGATCGGCTTCCGGGCGACGATGACGCCGATGGCCATGGCGGCCATGATCACCAGCATGAAGACCAGTACCACGAGAAAGGTGCCCATAGAGTGCTCCATCGAGTTCGCAGAAAGGGTGTTGCCCCTGGGACCACGTCAGCGCCGCAGTGATCCCCGGGAAGGGCTGCCACTGAAGGGTGCCGTCGCCTGATATGCCGCCTGACGGGAGGCATATCGGGCGGCGGAACCAATCAGGGCTGGCCCGGAGGCCAGCCCTGACGGTCGCCGTGGGGCGATCAGCCGCCGAAGTCGTCGAGCATGATGTTCTCGGGTTCGACCCCGAGATCCAGCAGCATCTTGATCACGGAGGCGTTCATCATGGGCGGTCCGCACATGTAGAACTCGCAGTCCTCGGGAGCCGGATGGTCCTTGAGGTAGTTCTCGTAGAGGACGTTGTGGATGAAGCCCGTCGGGCCTTCCCAGTTGTCCTCGGGCTGCGGATCGGACAGCGCCAGATGCCAGTCGAAGTTGTCGTGCTCCTCGGCCAGCTGGTCGTACTCTTCGTTGTAGAAGGTCTCGCGCCAGGAGCGCGCGCCGTACCAGAAGCTGATCTTGCGCTTGGTATCGAGACGCTTGAGCTGGTCGAAGATGTGGCTGCGCATCGGCGCCATGCCGGCACCGCCGCCCACGAACACCATTTCGGCGTCGGTGTCCTTGGCGAAGAACTCGCCGAAGGGCCCCATCACCGTGACCTTGTCACCCGGCTTCAGGCTGAAGACGTAGGTGGACATCAGGCCCGGCGGATGGTTGGTGTTGGGCGGGGGCGTGGCGATACGGATATTGAACTTGAGGATGCCCTTCTCTTCCGGGTAGTTCGCCATGGAATAGGCCCGGATGATTTCCTCGTCGTTCTTGTGGGAGACGTTGAACAGCCCGAACTTCTCCCAGTCGCCGCGGTACTCTTCCTCGATGTCGAAGTCGGAGAACTTGACGTCATAGGGCGGCGCCACCAGCTGCACGTAGCCGCCGGCACGGAAGGCCACGTCCTCGCCTTCGGGCAGACGCAGGTTGAGCTCCTTGATGAAGGTGGCGACGTTGGGGTTCTCGATGACCTCGCATTCCCACTTCTTGACGCCGAAGACCTCCTCGGGCACCTCGATCTTCATGTCCTGCTTCACCGGCACCTGGCAGGACAGGCGCCAGCCTTCCTTCTTCTCGCGCAGAGTGAAGTGGGACTCCTCGGTGGGCAGGATGGAGCCACCGCCCTCTTCCACGCGGCACCGGCACTGGGCGCAGGAGCCGCCACCACCACAGGCGGAGGACAGGAAGATGCCGTTGGCGGCCAGGGTGTTCAGCAGCTTGCCGCCGGCCTGGGTGGTCAGGGTGTGATCGGGATCTTCGTTGATCTCGATGGTCACGTCCCCGGTGCTGACGAGCTTGCTGCGGGCGGCCAGGATCACCGCCGTCAGACCGATGATGATCACGGTGAACATGACCACACCGAGCAAGATGACTGTTGTATCAACCATGTCGGTTTCCTATTGCTAGCATTGACTGGTCACACCGGCGGCGCGCCACACGCGCCGCCGGAAGCCGCCTCAGAGCTGGATGCCGGAGAAGGACATGAAGCCCAGCGACATCAGGCCCACCGTGATGAAGGTGATGCCCAGGCCCTGCAGGGAGGCCGGCACGTCACTGTACTTGAGCTTCTCGCGGATACCGGCCAGCGCGGTGATGGCCAGTGCCCAGCCCACCCCGGCGCCGAGGCCGTAGACCACGGATTCACCGAGGTCATAGTTGCGCTCGGACATGAACAGGGTCGCACCGAGGATCGCGCAGTTCACGGTGATCAGCGGCAGGAACACGCCCAGGGCGTTGTAGAGCGCCGGCACGTACTTGTCGAGGAACATCTCGAGAATCTGCACGATGGCCGCGATCACGCCGATGTAGCTCAGGTAGCCGAGGAACGACAGGTCGATGTTCTCGGCCCCGGCCAGACCGGTCCAGGTCAGGGCACCCTCTTCGAGCAGGTAGGTCAGCAACAGGTTGTTGACCGGCACGGTGATGGTCAGCACCACGATGACCGCGATGCCCAGGCCGAAGGCCGAGGAGACCTTCTTGGACACCGCCAGGAAGGTACACATGCCCAGGAAGAACGCCAGGGCCATGTTCTCGACGAAGACCGAGGCGACGAACAGGCTCAGATAGTGTTGCATCTTACACGGCCTCCTTCGGCTGGGTGTTTTCCTTCATCTTGAACTCGTTTTCCTCGACCTGTTCCGGGTTGATGGCACGCAGCACCCAGATGATCAGGCCGATGATGAAGAACGCGGACGGCGGCAGCAGCATCAGGCCGTTGGGCACGTACCAGCCACCGTTCTGCACGGTCTCGAGCACGGTGAAGCCGAACACGCTGCCGGAACCGAACAGCTCGCGGAAGAAGCCGACGGTCATCAGGATGAAGCCGTAGCCGATGCCGTTGCCCACGCCGTCCAGGAAGGACAGGCCCGGGCCGTTAGTCATGGCGAAGCCTTCGGCGCGGCCCATCACGATGCAGTTGGTGATGATCAGGCCGACGAAGACCGACAGCTGCTTGGACATCTCATAGGCATAGGCCTTGAGGATCTGGTCCACCACGATCACCAGCGAGGCGATGATCGTCATCTGCACGATGATGCGGATCGACGACGGAATGTGGTTGCGGATCAGCGAGACGAAGAAGTTCGACAGCGAGGTGACGAAGATCACCGCCAGGGACATGACCAGCGACACGCTCATGCTGCTGGTCACCGCCAGCGCGGAGCAGATCCCCAGGATCTGCAGCGCGATGGGGTTGTTCTTGAAGATCGGCGTTACCAGGACGCCCTTGGGAGTCGGTGCAGACATCATCAGGCTCCTTCAGTGTCGGTGGAGGCATCCTGCACGGTCTCACGCTCGATGCCGCTGCGGAACCGGGCGAGGTACTCGCCGAAGCCCTCGGGGCTCAGCCAGAACTGCAGGAGGTTGGTGACGCCCTTGCTGGTCAGCGAGGCGCCGGAGAGCGCGTCGACCTCGGTCTCGCCGCTGGCGCCGCCTTTCACGAGAGCGATGTCAGGCTGGACGCTGTCGGCCTCGGCGAAGATCTCCTTGCCGTCCCACTGAGCCTTCCAGCGCGGGTTGTCGACCTCGCCGCCGAGACCCGGGGTCTCGGAGTGAGAGTAGAAGGTGATGCCTTCGATGGTGTTGCCATCGCCCTGCACCGCCAGGTAACCGCGCATCAGGCCCCACAGGCCCTGGCCCCGCACCGGCAGGATGATCTGCTCGGGATCGTCCGGGTCGCCGACCAGGTAGACGGTAGTGTAGTTCTCCTGGCGCGACAGGCCGGCGATGTCCTTCTCCCCGGAAAGGGTACGGGACTGGGCCGGATCGCGGGCCGCCTGGAAGCTGTCGTAGGTAGCCGCATCGAACTGGTCGGTGTACTCGCCGCTGCGCAGGTCGACGACCCGCGGCGTGACCTGTTCGAAGGCCTCCTCGACGTCGGTGCCGGGCTCATAGAGCCCCGCCACGTCGAGGATGTTCGACTTGCGGTCGAGCTCCTGGTTGAGCTGCTGCTTGGCACGCAGGCCGACCGCGGCGGTGGAGACGATCACCGAACACACGATGCAAAGTGCGAACGCCACCGTCAGGATCTTCTTGATGGAGTTGTTGCTCTGTGCCATCAGGCGTTCTCCTCGGCCGGCACACCGGTGCGCTGCTGGCGGCGCTTGATGTTGGCCTGAACAAAGAAGTGGTCGATCAGCGGGGCGAACAGGTTGGCGAACAGGATCGCCAGCATGATGCCCTCCGGGAAGGCCGGGTTGACGACGCGGATCAGCACGGTCATGACACCGATCAGGGCACCGAAGATGAAGCGGCCCTGGTTGGTCATGGAGGCGGAGACCGGGTCAGTGGCCATGAACACCATGCCGAAGGCGAAGCCGCCGATCACCAGGTGCCAGTACCACGGCATGGCGAACATCGGATTGGTGTCGGAGCCGACCAGGTTGAACAGCAGGCTGGTCGCCACCATGCCCAGGAACACGCCCAGCATGATCCGCCAGGACGCGATCTTGGTCCACAGCAGCACCGCGGCGCCGATCAGGATGGCCAGCGTCGAGGTCTCGCCCACCGAGCCCGGGATGAAGCCGTAGAAGGCGTCCCACCAGCTGAACTGGTCGGTCAGCGCGCTCATGCCGCTCTGGAAGGCGGTGGAGAGCGCGGTGGCGCCGGTGTAGCCATCGGCGGCCACCCACACGGAGTCGCCGGAGATCTGTGCCGGATAGGCGAAGTACAGGAAGGCACGACCGGTCAGCGCCGGGTTGAGGAAGTTCTTGCCGGTGCCGCCGAAGATCTCCTTGCCGATCACCACGCCGAAGGTGATGCCGAGCGCCACCTGCCACAGCGGGATGGTGGCCGGCAGGATCAGGGCATACAGCACGGAGGTGACGAAGAAGCCCTCGTTGACCTCGTGGCCGCGCTTGACGGCGAACAGCACTTCCCAGAAGCCACCGACCGCGAATGTCACCAGGTAGATCGGCAGGAAGTAGGTGGCACCAAGCACGAAGTTGCCCCACAGGCTCGCCGGGTCGTGGCCGCCCGCCAGGGTCATGACGATGGCCTCGCGCCAGCCGCCGGCGGCGCCGAAGCCGTCGGCGATGGCCACGTTGGCCTGCCAGCCGGCGTTCCACATGCCGAAGAACATGGCCGGGAAGGTGCAGAGCCACACCGTGATCATGATGCGCTTCAGGTCGATGCCGTCACGCACGTGGGCCGTGGTCTTGGCGACGCTGGGCGGCGTGTAGAAGATGGTGTCCACCGCCTCGAAAAGCGGGTAGAACTTCTCGTATTTGCCGCCCTTGTGAAAGTGCGGCTCGAGATTCTCGAGTGTCTGTCGGATACCCATCATCAGGCCTCTTTCTCGATCATGGTGAGGTTATCGCGCAGGATGGGACCATACTCGTACTTGCCGGGGCACACGTAGGTGCACAGCGCCAGGTCCTCCTCATCCAGCTCCAGGCAACCGAGCTGCATGGCGGTCTCGATGTCGCCGACGATCAGCGAGCGCAGCAGCTGGGTGGGCAGGATGTCCAGCGGCATCACTTCCTCGTAGGCCCCTACCGGCACCATGGCCCGCTCGGACCCGTTGGTGGAGGTGGTCGGTGCGTAGTTCTTGAGGCCCTTGATGCGCGACAGGTAGATGCCCAGCACCGAATGGCGGTTCGAACCCGGCGACAGCCAGCCCATGAAGCTGCGCTTGTTGCCTTCCTCGAGCAGACTGAGCTGGGTGTTGAAGCGACCCACGTAGCGCAGGCTGCCCTCGGCGGTGAAACCGGAGAACACCGAACCGGAGATCACTCGCGTGTCATCGGGCTCGCGGACCTCGCCGGCCAGCAGCTCTTCGGTACTGGCCCCGACACGGGTGCGCAGCAGGCGCGGCTGCTCGGCACGCGGACCGCCCACGGCCACCACGCGGCTGACGTCGAGCTTGCCCTCGGTGAACAGCTTGCCGAAGGCGATGACGTCCTGGTAGCCGATGTGCCAGACCTTCTTCTGCAGGCCCACGGGCGAGAGATGATGGATGTGCGTGCCCACCAGGCCGGCCGGATGCGGGCCGCCGAAGCTCTCAGCCTGCACGCCCTGAACGTCGCCTCCCGGGAGCTCTGCGCCCTGCGCGCCGCACAGGAAGACCTTGCCTTCTGTCAGACGCGTCAGCACCTTGAGGCCGTCCTCGAAGGCCTGGGACTCGGCCTGGACGATCGTGGCGGGGTCGGCGGACAGCGGATGGGTATCGATGGCGGTGACGAAGATGTCGTTCGGCACACCATCGATGGCCGGCGTGCGGGAGAAGGGACGGGTGCGCAGCGCGGTCCAGAGACCGGATTCGACCAGCTGGTCGACCACTGCCTGACGCTCCAGGGAGGCCAGCTTGTCACGGCTGTAGGAGGCGAATTCCACTGCGTCTTCGGACTCGTCGACCTTGATCACCACGGACAGCAGCCTGCGCTTCTCACCGCGGTTGATGGCGACGACTTCACCGCCGGCCGGCGCCGTGAAGCGCACGCCATCGATCTTCTTGTCCGTGAACAGCAGGTCGCCCAGCTTGACCTTGTCCCCCTCTCGAACCTCCATGGTCGGCTTCATGCCGATGTAGTCGGTACCGAGAACCGCCACGTGGCGCACCGGACGCGCGTCTTCGACACGCTGCTCCGGGGCTCCCGTGATGGGGAGATCCAGGCCTTTCTTGACTTCGATCATAGTCTCGCCCAGTTGATGGATCTGATATACGAAGGAAAGGGGTGCGATTGGATCGGATTCTTGTGAGTTGTTCAGAATGTAACCAGTCGGGCCCGAGGCGAACTCGAACCACCCCGAAAAATCCCCCGCATTATAAAGAGAAGCCAGTGGAATGACTACCTGCCGGAAGGTCGCAGAAGTCCATCGGGGGCAAGTGGCGAAGTGTCGCAGAAGGGTGGAAAAAGCGTTGAGGGAGAGGCGGTTGGGGAGGCCCCGGCCGACGGCCGGGGCGGGGTGCGACGGGCCGGGAAGGCTCAGCCCTGAGCGTGGGGCAGCTTGAGGAAGGCCACGTTGGAAATGTGCTGCAGGATACGGATCACCTGGCAGCTGTAGCCGAACTCGTTGTCGTACCACACGTAGAGGACGGCATGGTTGCCGTTGGCGATGGTCGCCTGGGCGTCGACGATGCCGGCGTGACGATTGCCGACGAAGTCGGTGGACACCACCTCGGGGGAGTCGACGTAGTCGATCTGCTTCTGATACTGAGAGTCGATCGACATGCGGCGCAGGTAGTCGTTCAGGGCCTCGACGTCGGTCTCGCGCTCCAGGGTCAGGTTGAGGATCGCCATGGAGACGTTGGGCGTCGGCACGCGGATGGCGTTGCCGGTCAGCTTGCCGCCCAGCTCCGGCAGCGCCTTGGCTACTGCCTTGGCGGCCCCGGTTTCGGTCAGCACCATGTTGAGCGGCGCACTGCGGCCGCGGCGGTCGCCCTTGTGGTAGTTGTCGATCAGGTTCTGGTCGTTGGTGTAGGAGTGCACCGTCTCGACGTGGCCATGGACGATGCCGTACTCGTCGTTCAGCGCCTTGAGGGCCGGCACGATGGCATTGGTGGTACAGGACGCGGCCGAGATGATGCGGTCATCGTCGCTGATGTCCTGATGATTGATGCCGTAGACGATGTTCTTGAGGTCGCCCTTGCCCGGTGCGGTCAGCAGCGCCTTGGCCACGCCCTTGCAGGCCAGGTGCTGGCCCAGGCCGTCCTCGTCGCGCCAGATGCCGGTGTTGTCGACCACCACGGCGTTGTTGATGCCGTACTCGGTGTAGTCGATCTCGGACGGCGAATCGGCGTAGATCACCTTGATGACGTTGCCGTTGGCGGTCAGGGTGCGGGCTTCCGGATCGACGCTGATGGTGCCGTCGAAGGGCCCGTGGACGCTGTCGCGGCGCAGCAGGCTGGCTCGCTTCTCCAGGTCCTTGGCGATGTCGCCGCGGCCGCGCACCACGATGGCCCGCAGGCGCAGCAGATTGCCACCGCCGGCCTTCTCGACCAGCACCCGCGCCAGGATGCGGCCGATACGGCCGAAACCGTAGAGCACCACGTCCTTCGGCTCGCCGTTACCGGTATCCTTGCAATGACCATCGACGATCTCGGCCAGCTCGCGGCGCAGGAAGGCCACCGCATCGCCACCACCCTGCTTCTTGTAGGCCACACCCAGCTTGCCCACGTCGACGTGGGCCGGCCCCAGGTTCAACTCGGTCATGGCCTTGACCAGCGGGAAGGTGTCCTGAACGGACAGCTCGGTGCCCTCGATCTTGCGCACGAACCGGTGGTCCTTGAGGATGCGAATCACGCTGCGGTTGAACAGCGAACGCCCGTACAGGGTAGTCACGACGTTGTTGTGACGGTACAGGCTGCCGATCATCGGGATCATCTGCTCGGCGAGCGCCTGGTTGTCGTGCCATTCCTGGAAGACGGTATCGAGGGGTTGCTGACTCACGTGGGGCCTCTCCGTGGGGTTGAGATTCGTGAGGCATTATCCGAGGCCAAGCACCAGGGGGCAATCGCGGGATGGTCGCAGACGCTGTAGGGGATTTACAGGAATTCGGGTTTCACTACATGACGCGACCGGGCTGTTATGATGCCCTCCAGTCACCCATTGGACACGATGCAAGCGACGCCCATGCCGACCTTCTCGCCTCTCGACCCACCCCGCCCCACGGGCCTTCGCGACACCCTCTACTGGCAGACGCCACCCGGCAGCGCGACCGCCCTGGCCCTGGCGCACCTCGCCGAGGATGCGCCGCTGCTGGTGGTCACCGCCGACACCGCCGCCGCCCAGCGCCTGGAAGACGACCTGGCCTTCTATTCACGACTGCCGGTGCTGCCCTTCCCCGACTGGGAAACGCTGCCCTACGACAGCTTCTCGCCCCACCAGGACATCGTCTCGGCACGGCTGCGCACCCTGCGCCGCCTTCAGGACGGCGAGCACGGCATCGTGCTGGTGCCGATCAACACCCTGATGCAGCGCCTGCCGCCGGTGGACTATATCGCCGGCCGGGTGATGACCCTCGAGGTGGGCACCACGCTGGACCGCGAAGGCTTCCGCGACCGCCTGTCGCGGGCCGGCTATCGCGCCGTGGAAACCGTCTATGAGCCCGGCGAATACGCCCTGCGCGGCGCGCTGATCGACCTTTTCCCGATGGGCTACGAGACGCCGCTGCGCATCGACCTGTTCGACGACGAGATCGACACCCTGCGTCACTTCGATCCCGACACCCAGCGCAGCGCCGACAGGGTCGAGCGCGTCGAGCTGCTGCCGGCCCACGAGTACTCGCTGTCGCGCGGCGCCATCGCCTGCTTCCGCGAGGGCTTCGAGACGCTGTTCGACGTCGACCCGCGCCAGTGCCCGCTCTACGTCGATGCCCTCAAGGGCATCCCCTCCCCCGGCCTCGAGCAGTACCTGCCGCTGTTCTTCGACGAAACGGCGACGCTGTTCGATCATCTGGCCGAGGGCACTCGGGTGGCGCTGCTGCCCGGCGTGTTCGAGGCCGCCGAGCACCACTGGGCGGCCATCGAGAGCCGCTACGAGAACCTGGGCGTCGATCCGACGCGGCCGCTGCTGCCGCCCCACCGCGCCTTCGTGCCGGTGGCCGAGGCATTCGGCGCCATCAAGCGCCATCCGCGGGTCGAGCTCACCGACGACACCGAGCACCGCCATGCCCAGGTACCGGCGGCGCGGCCGGCCCCGAACCTGCCGGTCAATGCCCGGGCCAAGCGCCCGCTGGCCGAACTCGAGGACTTCCTCGCCCAGCACGACGCCACCCGGGTGCTGTTCGTGGCCGAGTCCCGCGGCCGCCGCGAGGCCCTCGAGGAAACGCTCGCGCCGCTGAACCTGCCCCTGCCCCACGTCGACGACTTCGCGGCCTTCCTCGACAGCGATCAGCGCACCGCCATCACCGAGGGCACCATCGACGCCGGCCTGTGGCTCACGTCGCCGGATATCGCCGTGATCGGCGAGACCGAGCTCTACGGCGAGGTGGTGCGGCAGAGCCGCCGCCGCGAGAAGGCCACCGACGACAACGAGCTGGCGATCCGCCACCTGGCCGAGCTCAAGCCCGGTGCCCCGGTGGTCCACCAGGCCCACGGCGTCGGCCGCTACAAGGGCCTCGAGACGCTGGAGGCCGGCGGCCAGGCGGCGGAGTTCGTCACCCTGGAATACGCCGACGGCGCCAGGCTCTACGTGCCGGTGGACAGCCTGCACCTGATCTCGCGCTACGCCGGCGTCGACGACGAGCTGGCGCCGCTGCACCGGCTCGGCTCCGAGCAGTGGGACAAGGCCAAGAAGAAGGCCGCCGAGCGCATCCGCGACACCGCCGCCGAACTGCTCGACGTCTACGCCCGCCGCGAGGCCCGGGAAGGCTTCGCCTGCGAGGCGCCGGACGCCGAGTACGCCCGCTTCGCTGCCAGCTTTCCCTTCGAGGAAACGCCCGACCAGCGCGCCGCCATCGAGGCGGTGGTCGGCGACATGACGGCCCCCCGCCCCATGGACCGCGTGGTCTGCGGCGACGTCGGCTTCGGCAAGACCGAGGTGGCGATGCGCGCCGCCTTCCTGGCGGTGCACTCCGGCCAGCAGGTCGTCGTGCTGGTGCCCACCACCCTGCTCGCCCGCCAGCACTACGAGAACTTCCGCGACCGCTTCGCCGACACCGCGGTCAACATCGAGCTGATCTCGCGCTTCACCGGCGGTCAGGGCCAGAGCGCGGCCGCCAAGCGTATCGAGGACGGCCAGGCCGACATCGTCATCGGCACCCACAAGCTGCTCTCCAAGTCGATGCGCTTCCCCAAGATGGGCCTGCTGATCATCGACGAGGAGCACCGCTTCGGCGTCGCCCAGAAGGAGCGACTCAAGGGCCTGCGCGCCGAGGTCGACATCCTCACGCTCACCGCCACGCCGATTCCCCGCACCCTCAACATGGCCATGAGCGGCATCCGCGACCTGTCGATCATCGCCACCCCACCGGCCCGCCGGCTGTCGGTGAAGACCTTCGTCCAGCAGCGCGACGAGGCGGTGATCAAGGAAGCGATCCTGCGCGAGATCCTGCGCGGCGGCCAGGTCTACTTCCTGCATAACGAAGTCAAGACCATCGAGACCGCCGCGGAGACGGTGCGCTCGCTGGTGCCCGAGGCGCGGGTCGGCGTGGCCCACGGCCAGCTGCCCGAACGCGCCCTGGAGCGGGTGATGTCGGACTTCTATCACAAGCGCTTCAACGTGCTGGTGTGCTCGACCATCATCGAGACCGGCATCGACGTGCCCAGTGCCAACACCATCGTCATCGAGCGCGCCGACAAGTTCGGCCTGGCCCAGCTGCACCAGCTGCGCGGCCGGGTCGGGCGCAGCCACCACCAGGCCTACGCCTATCTGCTGGCGCCGCCGCCCCGGACCATGACCAAGGATGCCGTGAAACGCCTGGAGGCCATCGGCCAGGCCGAGGACCTGGGGGCCGGCTTCACCCTGGCCAGCCACGACATGGAGATCCGCGGCGCCGGCGAACTACTCGGCGAGGAGCAGAGCGGCCAGATGGAGGCGCTCGGCTACAGCCTCTACATGCAGATGCTCGATCGCGCCGTCAAGGCGATCCGCGAGGGCAAGACGCCCAATATCGAGGCGCCCCTCGACGACGGCGTGGAAGTCAGCCTCAACCTGCCGGCGCTGATTCCGGACGACTACCTCCACGACGTCCAGCAGCGACTGGTGATGTACAAGCGCATCGCCGGCGCCGAGACCGAGGCCGAGCTCAAGGAGCTACAGGTGGAGATGATCGACCGCTTCGGGCTGCTGCCGGCACCGGTCAAGACCCTGCTGCGCCAGACCCGCCTGCGCCAGCGGGCCGAGCGGTTGGGCATCGCTCGCCTGGAGGCCGGCCCCGAGAAGGGCCGGGTGATCTTCGCCGGCCACACCGGCGTCGACCCGCTGACGCTGGTGGAGATGATCCAGCGCCAGCCCGATCGCTATCGCCTCGAGGGTGCCGACACGCTGCGCTTCGAGGCCGACATGGAAGCCGAAGAGGCACGCTTCTCGGCGGTCGAGGCGCTGCTCGACCACTTCAACCGCAAGGCCGAAGCCGCCTGAAGTCCGAGGTGGCGACTGGCGAACCGTCGCCACCTCGGGCACTCTAACGACATGGCCGCTCCGCGCGAGCGAAGCGCCCCCTGACGCCCCCGATTCGAGACATGACCAAGATGATCCCTTCACCCCTGCGCAGCACCGTGGCCCGCGCGACCCTGCTGGTCGGGCTGACCACCGCCCTCGCCGCCCCGCTGCAGGCCAGCGAGGACCTGCCCCGCGGCTACTATTATCTGCCCGAGGAAGGCGACCTGGTCGGCGAGGTCTTCACCGTCGAGGCCGACAAGGAAGACACCCTGATCGACATCGGCCACGAGTACGGCATCGGCTATCGCGCCATGGTCCGGGCCAACCCCGACGTCAGCGTCTGGTACCCCGGCGAAGGCACCGAGGTGACGATCCCCGGTCAGTTCATCCTGCCCGACGCCCCGCGTAACGACATCGTGATCAACGTCGCCGAGATGCGGCTCTACTACTATCCGCCGGCCGAGGACGGCGAACGGCGCATCGTCCAGACCTACCCGCTGGGCGTGGGCCGCCAGGACTGGGAGACGCCGCTGGGCAACACCACCATCACCCAGATGGTCCGCAATCCGGCCTGGTATCCGCCGGAATCGATCCGCCGGGAACACGCCGAGGCCGGCGACCCGCTGCCGAGCGTGGTGCCCGCCGGGCCCGACAACCCGCTGGGCACGCGCAAGATGCGCCTCGGGATTCCGGGCTATCTGATCCACGGCACCAACAAGCCGGAGGGCGTGGGCATGCGGGTCTCCCACGGCTGCGTGCGCATGCTGCCCGAGGATGTAGAGACCCTGTTCGACCAGGTCTCGGTAGGCACCCAGGTGCGCATCATCAACGAGAGCTTCAAGCTGGGCTGGTCCGACGGCACGCTCTACGTCCAGGCCTACCCCTACCTGGACGACAAGCAGGGCACCACCATCCAGCGCGTCACCGAGGCCCTGGATCAGGTCGACGCCAGCACCGAGGGGCTCGACTATGCGGTGGACTACTCGCGGCTGCGCGAGGTCGTGGAAGTGCCGGGCGGCATGCCCGTCGCCCTGGAAACGCCCCCCGAGCCGGCACCGGCCCCCGAGCCTGCACCTCGCTTCTATGAGCAGCTGCAGCTGATCGCCGCCAACGATGATGCCGGCGAGGAAGAAGCGTCACGGGGCTGACTCGCGAACATCCCGCCGCAACGACGACAGGGCCCGGCAATTGCCGGGCCCTGCGCGTTTCCGAGGCCGTGCCGATAACGATTCGGCCTCACCCTCTTCCTTTCCGTGACTCACATCTTCTATTCCTGCCCACGATTGGCTTCCGCGCTGCGGCTGGCCTCGTCGCCCGCCCCGGGGTCCTCGTCGCGGGCCGTCTCCGCCGCCTCGCCGGCCGCCAGGCGGTCCACCAGCGCCTCGATCGACTGCACCTCCCCGAACAGCGGGCCCTGCACCGAGACGAAGTTCATGCCGCGAATCGCCACCAGCTGATCCGAGGTCGCCACCCCGGTCACGGTGATATGGCGCCCGGCCAGCTTGGCCATGTCACGCAGGCTCTTGGTCAGCAGGATCGACGCCTGATCGCTGGGTACGCCGCGCATGAGCCGCGGCTCGAGCACCAGTCGCGACAGCGGCTGACGGAAGATCGCATCCAGCGCCTGGCGGGAATGCACCAGCCCCTTGAGCGCCACGCCGAAGCCGCGTTCCCGGCAGTAGCGAATCGCCGACTGCAGCGGCCAGGATTCCCCCAGCTCCGCACCATGCCACTGCAGCTCGACGCAGTCCGGCGTCAGCCCCAACGCCTCACAGCGCTCACTCAGGCCGTCGATGAAGCCGGCATCGGTCAGCTGGGCCAGTCCCAGCGGCAGTGTCCAGACGGGGCGCGCGGAACGCGGTCCCTGCGGCGCCTCGACGGGCAGCCCGGAATGCGCCAGGGCGTCCAGGGCCATCCCGCAGAGCGTGCGATCCAGCAGCGCGCGCCGCCCCGCGGCCTCGGCCAGCCGCATCAGCTCCTTCCCGGGCACCTCGCCCCATGTCGCATGCCGCCAGCGGGCACGAAATTCCCCGCCGCAGCAGCGTCGATCGGCCAGCAGGAAACGCGGCTCGACCGCCAGCATCAGCTGCTCGGACAGGGCCTCGCCGGACAGACTCGCCAGTGCCTCGGTCAGCGCCAGGCTGCGCTCCTCGGGCGCCGCCGCCTCGGCCACCAGCTCACGGGGGCGACGCTCGCCCCCACGCAGCACCTGGCGGGCGGCCCCCTGAGCCTCCTCGAGCAGACTGAACGGCGTGCTGTCCGCCGAGGAGCGAGCGATCCCGATCCGCGGCAGCAGCAGGCGGTCGGCGTTACCCACATGGAAGGGAGCAGAGAGACTTTCCTGGAGGCGCTCGGCAAACATCATCCCGGCCGGCGATTCCCCCCGCTCGCGTACCGGCAGGAAACTCATGACGGCGAAGACATCGCCCTCGAGGCGCACCACATAGCCTTCCCCGCGAGCGACGCGCCGCAGGCGCTTGACGATCCGCCTGACGGCCTCACGGGTGCCTTCCGGCCCCAGCGTGTCCTGCAGACCATCGAGCCGGTCGAAGCCGATCCAGCACAGCTGGAAGGGATGCTGGCTGTTCAGGTAACGCTGCATGCGCTTCTCGAGGCGCGGGCGCCCCGGCAGCCCGGTCAATTCATCGAAGCCGAAGCGCTCACGCTGGCGCCGTCGATGACGCTCAGCCCCGAGGGCGCCCCCCAGGGCCACCAGCGCACCGGCGCCCACCAGCAGCGCACCGAGCAGCAGGCGCTCTCCCAGGCTGCGGCGCCCGACTTCCGTGGCCGGCACGTTGAGGTAGCGTACGCCGTCACGCAGCTCGGGCGACAGCCGTCCGCGCGCGGCATAGTCCAGCCGCGGCGCCGCCGGCGCCGTCGCATTGCCCCCCTGATCGAGTCGGCGCAGCAGGCCATCGGCCACGCCCGCGATGTCCGGCTGCACGCCGCCGAAGCAGCCGTCGGCCAGCCACTCGGGCATCAGACACCAGGCGCCTCGACGGCTGCCCAGCACCTCGGCGGCCTGCTGTCGCTGCAACCTGCCGGGCAGACCCAGCAGCAGCTGTTCGGTGGCCTCCCCCGCGACCGGCGCGTCCCGCCCCAGCACCTTCACCGCGTCCAACCGAGCCGAGCCCTCGATCAGCCGATCGCCCAATGACAGCAGCGGGGCGTCTTGCGTCACCCAACCCACGAGCCGCCTGGCCTCGGTGCCGTGGCGCACCCAGCTCAGATGACGCCGCAGCACCGGCAGCAGATCGAGGTGTCCGGCGCCTTGCTGGCGTAGCCAATGGCGATTGGCCGGAGAGAAGGCGCCGTAGGCCGCCAGTCGCCGCGATGGACTCGCCCCGGAAGCGCCCAGTTCACGATAGGTGGCAATCGCCGCATCGTGGAGCAGGATCACCCGGGGCACATCGGCCAGGTCGCGCTCATCCAGCTTCCGGCGCAGCTCGTCCGTGGAGACCTCGCCGTCTTCCAGGTACAGCACCCGCAGCGCACCCGGGCCGTCCCTAGCCTCCAGGCGATCGTCGAGCTCACTCAGCAGTTGGCGATCCAGCCGCCCGCCCGGCTCGCCCGGCGCAATGGCCACGGTGGTGACCACGGCCCAACTCGGCACCGCGACGCCAAGCGCCAGCAGAAGAAGGCCACCGTACGCCCAATGCCGAAGGCGTGTCATAGGCGGATGGTTGAGGTGGATATCACAGTGTTATTAGCCGGAACCTTGAAGTCAGTAGGGTCTTCTCCATCACTTCCCCCCGGCAATAGCTTGGAGAAGTTAATCTGGGGGAGGTCCAGCGTTGCCTGGACGCAGACGCCGATGGAATCGTCCTCGACCGTCACACCACCACCACACAGCGTGACCGAACTCCCCAGCCAATCTGCCGCTTCCTCATTGACAAAAGATGTCACAGCCAAGGTGATGGCGTCTTCATCCAGCGAACCATCGTTCAGGCGCTCGACGGAAATCGCCTGGCGCACAGCATCGGCGCTGAGCCCATGCACGCCTTGCTTGTAGACGAACAGCAGGCTGTAGCTGACGATGGCGTAGAAGATCAGCAGAAACAGCGGGAAGATGATGGCGAACTCGATGGCCACCGAGCCTTTCTGGTGAGAAGTCTTTCGGCCATGAGCATGACATGAACGTATCACTGGACGAGCTCCACTCCCGAAGACGATACCTCGATGACCCTGACCTCTGCCTCACCGATGCCCAGCCCCATCGCGTCGAGCAGTAGCGGGTCTATCACATCATCGACCAAGGGATTCACCACATCACTTAGCGCCAGTGCCAGCGCCTCGCCCAGGTCAGAAATGCTATCGAGGGTGGACCCAAGAATATCGTTGATAGGCCCCAAGAGACCGCTGGTCAGTTCACACAACCAGTTGCCATTACACTGATCAGCATCTGGACCGAGGCTGACCTTTAGCTCGAGACTCGTCAGCAGACTGCTTACCGCCGACGTGACACCCGAGGCTCCCGAAACGAAGTCCGCGGAATCGGCGTCCGGCCAGCCACTGATGACCTGAGTCTCGTAGCCGGAGCCTCCACCGTTCACCGTCGTGGTAGAGGCATTTTCCAACGCGACGTTGATCAGTCCATCGAAAGCCTCCAGAACCTCGACTGATACGCCTATATCATCGACCGCCAGAGGCTGAACAACGGCCCCCACACCGATGTCATAGCCACTGTCACTCGCGGCAATTGATTCGACACCCGCCTGGGCCTGCGCCGCCGCAATGTCATCAAGTGACAGATGGAGATTCAGAACGCCCAGCAGGTTAATATCGAACATGGCATCAAGCCCCAGCTGCGCCGTCTTGCCTGTGGTCTTCCAATTGCTCCCATCGCACGCATCTCCATCCGTGCAGCCGATGGGACCCACGGCAATGTGCGGCGCCTGGATCACAGTCAAATCCACATTGGCCGTCACGGCCGTCAAGTCGACATCAAGATCCTTCAACGAAATCGCGCTCCCCTCGTTGGCCAGCAGCAGGCTAGTGCCCAGCAAGTCGCCCAGACGAACGCCGGCCTTCAAGGCCTCGGTATCGTCGACGCCTTCGGCCGATCGGATATCGATCAGCTCCCCCAGGTTGATATCAGCGGTTCCAACATCGAGACTCATGGCGCCTTGCATCTCGTCCAGCAGCGCCAGATCGGATGCAAGCAATCCTCTATCGGACAGTACGCTTTCCGACACTTCCAACAGCTCGGACAACGTCACACTGGTGTTGAGCACCTCGTCGACTGTCAGCGCCGACAAATCCACTCCAGGACCAGGCATTTCCGACGCCAACTCCAGCAACGTGATCCGAGTATCCAGCACCCCTTCATAGCCAACGAGGGATAGCGGCACATCGCTGCCCAGCAAACCACCCAGCAAAGGCGCCAACAAAGAAGATTCGGAACTATCCAGAGAAGCCAGGCGAGAGCCTACGGAAAACGCCACATAGCTCGTCTTCCGCGCGACTGCCGTCGATTGGAGGGTGATGGTGTGGCCATCAATAGCGTCGCCGTCATCGGGCATAAAAGCCGCCATGAGCGGAGGCGATACCGAGTCTTCCAGTACGATCTGGACGGCATCCTGAGGCAAGGAATCATCGAAGTCATAGCGTCGATAAGGCGTGCCCACCCCCTCTATGGCCACATCCACCAACGCCACCCGACCCAGGGTAATGCCATCGCTATCGACCAGCTCTCGCGCATAGCCATTGTCTGCCAGCACATCCTGCGCATAGATCACCGCCTGATCACAGGAAGACAGCGTCTCGCAGCGCGATGCCACCGACAGCGCCGCCAGATCCGCCACCCGCTGCAGATTGCGCTTTTCCATGTACAGCCGCCCGGTATCCAGCGCCAGGGCGATGCAGACCGCCACCAGCATCATCACGATCGCGCCGAGCAGGCCAATCACGCCTCGCTGACGACGAGGCGAATGAAAGCCGTGTGGCGTCATCACTCACCGAAGCTCAGGTCGATGTACTCGTCGGGAATCGCGTGGGTGAAGCTCTGCAGGTAGCGCTCATAGATCCGCGACTGCACTTCCCCGGACAGCGATTGGCGGTTCCGGCTGGCGATGCGTCCGCTGCGCTGCAGCTCGAGCAGCCGTTCGGTGCGCTCGCCGACCTCGGCGCTGCGGTGGTCCGCCGCCGGCATCGCACCCTGCGAGGAGGGCGCCTCGCCCTGAGCCCAGGCCAGCGGAGAGGCGATCAGCATCACCCCGCAGGCGCCCAGGCACCGCATACGCTTCATCATCCTGCTGATAGGCATCCCGTGATCTCCTTGCTCGAGGTTATCCATGTTCTCGGGCTCGCTCGTCGGTCGCCAGCCGGCGCAGGCGGGCCACCAGTTCGTCATCCAGGTCGTAGCGTCGGGCCAGCCGTTCGGCCTCGACCACGCGTCCTTCCTGCATCATCAGCATCACCAGGTTGGAGGCGGCCCGCCGGCCGGTGCCGCCCAGCTCCAGCGCGGTCAGCAGCTCTTCCCGGGCCGGCTTCGGCTTGCCTTCCAGCATCAGCAGGTAGCCCAGGTCGTTGCGGATTTCGGCGTCGGTCGGGCGAGCATCCCGCGCCTGGCGCATCAGCACCAGCGCCTGCTCACGATCACCGCGCGCCACCGCGTTGCGTGCCATACCATGGAAGGCATCGGCCGCCAGACAACCACCCGCCAGGGTCTCGTAGACCGCATCCGATTGGTCGCGCCGCCCCACGTCGCGCAGCGCATCGCCCCGCATCAGGGCGGCCTCGGCATAGTCGAAGCCACTTTCGTCGAGATGCGCCAGGGCCGAGCGCGAGCGCCCGTCTTCCATCTGCTGGCGAATCATGTCCATGCGCAGCCCGGTATCGGCGCTGTAGCGTTCGCCGCAGGGGCCGGTGACTTCCTTCACCTCGTCGCGCTGCCCCAGCCCGATCATCGACATTGGCTCCACGCCGCCGGCACAGCCGCCGAGCATCACCAGACCCCACGCCGACAGTCCGGCTCGAAGGCGTCTTGTCATCATGGATTGCCCCTCAATTTCCCAGACTCCCGAGCATGCCGCCCAGGTTGATCACCGCCGGCCCGGCCAGCACGATCAGCAAGGCCGGAAACAGGAACACCATCATCACCAGCGACATCTTGCCCGACAGGCTCGATACCGCTTCCTGGATGCGCATGCGGCGACGGTCGCGCAGCCGGTGGCTCAGGTCGAGCATCGCCCGCCGTGCGCCGCCCCCGGACGACGATATCTGCGCCAGCAGCTTGAGCAGGTCCTCGAGCCCCTCGCTGGCCTGGAGGGCCGACTGCTCCTCGAGCACCTCCTCGCGAGCCTGCCCCGCCTCGATGCGCAGCAGGATCAGCCGCAGCTCCCGCACGCTTTCGGGACAGGTCTCATCGAGGTTGTGAATCAGGCCGCGCAGCACGCCTTCCAGGGTCATGCCGGACTCCCACAACATGCGCGTGACCTGGATGACCATCTCGGCCTCTTCGTTCAGCCGAGCCACCCGGCGGCGGCGCACACGCTTCAGCCAGATCCAGGCACCGACGGCCGCCAGCGCGGCGAAGGCCAGACCGGTCGTCATGGCCGGCAGCCAGGCCTTGCCACCCTGAAGAGCGTGGAGCACGCCGCCGCTGAACACGCCGAAGACCACCAGCGCCACGGAAAACAGCAGGTGAAGCTGGGCGCGAGTGCCGATGAAGCCCGCCTGACGCAGCACCAGCGCCAGCTCCGCCAGCCAGGGGCGACCGCGGGTCTGCCGGCGCCAGATGATCCGCCCGCTGCCCATCAGTCGCGCCTCCATGGCCGCCACCTGCTGGCGTCGGCTGCCGCCTTCCCCCTGGGTCGGCCCCGCCGCTGGCGTCTCGCGCGGCCCGACGCGGGACAGCCACAGGCAGATCCCGGCCGCCGCCAGCACCAGCAAGGCACTCGTCATCAGCCACACCATGGCCTTCTCCTATATCGACTTGAGCATCCGCCACAGCGCCACGCAGCCGCCCACCTCCAGCAGCACGGCCACCCACAGCCCCATGCGGCCGCCGGCACTGTCGAACATCGGCGCCAGGAACTCGGGGTTGCTGAACCACATGAACCCCGCCATCGCCACCGGCACCGCCGCCAGCACGAAGGCCGTGACCCGGGTCTCGCCGGTAAGCGCCCGCAGCTCGCGACGCCCCTTCTCCTGCTGACGAAGCAGCTCGACGAAGCTGCCCAGGATGTCGCGCAGGCTGCCCCCGTGGGTCTGGTTGACCTCCACCGCCGTGGCCAGCAGGTCGAACTCCTGCAGCTTGAGCAGCTGTGCCTCACGATGCAGCGCCTCGTGGAGTTCCATGCCCAGCTCACGGCGAACATTGACCCGCGCGGTGGCCTCGCGCAGCAGGCCGGTGGCGGTCTCGCCGTTGCGGCGAAAGGCGATCTCGACGGTGGCACCGGTGCCCAGGTCGCGCACCACCTGCTCCATGAAGCCCGGCAGCTGGGCGCGCAGACGGCGGCGCAGGAGCTGCGCCCGCCCCCGCAGGATCAGGTTGATCAACACCAGCGCCCCCAGCACCAGCAGCACACCGACAAGATGAGACAGCAGCATCAGCGCCACCACGACCGCCACCAGCACCAGCCCGCCGACGATCGCTATCCCCCGGGGCGTGGCATGAATGCCGGCGGCCAGCAGGTAGTCGAACAGCCACTGCATCAGCGACTCGGACGGCGGGCGTCGTCGGGTGCGTCGTCTGGGCTTGTCGGCCCGCAGCACCTTGTCGCTCTCGTGGTTGGCGCTGCGCCACAGCAGCCTGGCGGCCACCAGCAGCAGCGCCATGGTCAGGCCCCAGAGTTGCCAGGCATTCATGCGGCATCCTCGATATGCTTGTGCCAGTCGACGGCGTCGATCAGGCGGCGGTCCTCGTGGCGATAGAGCCGGGCCAGCTCGACCCGTCCATCGGAGAGCCCCCTCACCTGCTGGACCTCGACCACATGGCGATGGCCCTCGCCGTCCCGGGTGACATGCACCACCAGGTCCAGTGCCGTGGCGATGATCTGGTTGACCAGCCCGTCGCTGCCCTCGAAGCCGGCCAGGCGTACCATCATCTGCAGGCGCACCAGGGCATCCCGGGCGGAGTTGGCGTGCACCGTGCTCATCGAGCCCAGGTGGCCGGTGTTCATGGCCTGCAGCATGTCCAGCGCCTCGTCGCCGCGACTCTCGCCGAGGATCACCCGGTCGGGGCGCATGCGCAGCGCATTGCGCACCAGCTGGCGGGCCGAGACCTCGCCCTCCCCCTCGCTGTTGGGCGGGCGGGTCTCGAGGCGCACCACATGGCTGTTGCCAAGCTGAAGTTCCGCGGCATCCTCGATGGTCACGACCCGCTCATGCTCGGGAATGTCACGGCTGAGGATATTGAGCAGCGTGGTCTTGCCGGAGCCGGTCGCCCCGCTGATCAGGATGTTGCGACGCTGGACAACCGACTCCTGCAGCATGGCCATCAGCTCCGGTGTCACCGCACGGCCCTGGATCAGGGCCTCGGCCGTGAGCGCCTCGCGACGGAACTTGCGGATCGACACGCAGGGCCCGTCCAGGGCCAATGGCGGAATCACCACGTTGACCCGCGAGCCGTCCGGCAGGCGTGCGTCGACCATCGGACTGGATTCGTCGAGCCGTCGCCCGAGCGGGGCCAGCATCCGCCGCACCACCCGCAGCACGTGGGCATCGTTGATGAAGCATTCCTCGACGCTCTCCAGCCGCCCCTGGCGCTCCACCAGGATGTTGCGCGGCCCGTTGATCAGGATGTCGGAGATGTCATCGTCGCCCAGCAGGGGCTGCAACGGGCCGAAGCCCGCGACCTCGTTGAGCACTTCCCTGGCCAGCGCCTCCAGCGACTCGACCGGCACCTGCTCGGCGCGCTGGTCGAAGTAGTCCCGGACCAGGCTCTCGATGCGCACCAGCATCGCCGAGGGCTCGTCGCTGAACAGCGCCTCGTCGTCCTCCAGACGCTCGATCACCTCGCGATGCAGCGCCGCCTTCAGGGCCCCGTCGGTCAGGTCGGGCGCCGACCGCGACGGGGTCGGCTTGTGTCGCGTCAGCGAAGACCAGGCCCCCATATCACCTCCTAGCGGGAAAAACCGATATCGCCGAGTCGCTCGATCTCCCGGGCGTCCTGGGGATCGAACAGCAGCTCCAGGAAACTCGGATCGTAGCGCCCCAGCGCCTCGCCGGGCAGGCCGTCGAGCTCGACCCCGGCGGCGATCGGCGAGACCAGATGCGGCGTGACGATCATGATCAGCTCCGTTTCCTCGCGCTCGAAGCGGGTCGAGCGGAAGAAGGCGCCCAGCACCGGGATGTCGCCCAGGCCGGGGAACTTGTCGACGCTCTGCATGGTGGACTGGCTGACCAGGCCGCTGATGATGAAGCTTTCGCCGTCGCCGAGCTGCACGGTGGTATCGGTGCGACGCACGCTCAGCGAGGGCACGGCGATGCCGCTGGACTGCACGGAGCGGCTGAAGTCCAGGTCGCTGACCTCCGGCGCCACCTTGAGCATGATCCGTTCGTCGTCGAGCACCGTGGGCGTCAGCTGCAGGCGGATGCCGAACTCCTTGAAATCCACCGAGACGTCGCCGTCGCTGCTGTTACTGGGGAAGGGAAACTCGCCGCCGGCCAGGAAGGACGCGCTCTGCCCGGACAGCGTCACCAGGCTGGGCTCGGCCAGGGTATAGGCGAAGCCGTTGTTGCGCAGGGCGCTGATGGCCCCCAGGTAGCCGTCATTGTCGCCGCTGATGATCGAGAAACCCTCGCTCAGCGGCGCCACCAGGCTGTTGTCGTTGATGAAGCTGCTGCCGCTGCCGGTGGGGCCGACGGCGTACTGGGTATTGCCGCCGTTGTTGCGCCCGAGGAAGAAGCCGTAGGACTGCAGCCGGCTGCGATTGACCTCGACGACGCGGATATCGGTCTGAATCTGCACCGGCCCGACCTGGCGGGTCGCATCCACCGGCGGGGCGTCGCCGAAGCGCTGCAGGGCCTCGTCATGACGGTCCAGCGAACGCGTCTGGCCGAAGAGCCGCCCGCGCTCACCGCCGGCCTCGACCCGATACTCGTCCTCCAGCGACCGGGCCGCCGCCGGCTGCACCTCGAGGGTCACCGACTGCGGCGTGCGCCGCCCGGCCAACCACACGCTAAGCGTGGTCGCCCCGGGGCCGATGCCCGTCACCAGCAGCTGGCGGTCCCCCACCACCCGCACATCGGCGACGCCGCCACGTCCCACCGCGGTGCGCGTGATGCTGGCGCCGTAATCGAGCCGCTGGTTCTCGCCGACCAGCAGCGACAGCGTGCGCCCTCCGTCCTGGGCCGACGCCGTCGTGGAAAGCACCAGGGCCATCAGGCCCAGCCACATCGCCACCAGCATCGGCCAGGTGCGCGTAAGGGCCGGCGGCTGCCGGAAGGTAGGACTCGTCGCTCGTTGCATGCTGTTCCCTGCATCCTGCTTGAAATAATGGTCGCGGCGGCGTCTCAGCCGCCCACGCTGACGCTGCGCACTTCGCCGCCGACCTGCTGGACGACCCGGCGCCCGCCATTCCGGCGTTCCGGCCGCGCGGCCGGCGTCGGGCTCGCTTCGCCGTCACGCCCCATCAGGCTGTCGAAGTCCACGGGCTCGCCCAGGTCGTCCGGCTCGGCGTCGTCGTCGTTCGCGGCCTCGAGCGACGCCGGCATCAGCCAGCCATCGCCGCCCTCGGGCAGGGTGGGTTCCAGGGCGGCGCGACGCTCCTCGGCGCCGATCACCGCCAGCCGCAGCCGGCCGGTCTCCTCGGCCAGCAGCAGCCGCGGGGCCTGGGCCTCGTCCAGCGCCAGCACCGCGGTGCGCCCGCTGCGCTGGGGGCCGCCCTCGCCGCCCTCGGGCAGGGGCTGGCCGCGCAGGGCGCTTCCGAAGCTCAACACCTGGATATCGCGCAGTACCCGGCGCGCCAGCCGCGTGCGCTCGCCGCCGCTGTCCTGGGCGTAGAAGAACACGTCGACGCGATCCCCCGGCGCCACGAAGCCGCCGCCGCCGATCACCTCGTCGACGCTGACGGCGATGCCCCGCTTGCCCGCCGGCACGGCCTCGGCCAGCAGGCCGCCGGCGGCGAAGTGCGAGGGCCTCAGCACGTCGCCCGGGGCGAGGGGCCGGGTCAGCACCCGCCCCTCCACCTCGGACAGCGCGCCGAAGCTCTCGTCCAGCGGTTCGGGATAATCGATGGTTCGAAGCAGCGGCGCCTGGCCCTCGCCGGGCGCCGCCAGCCGCATACCCACCGCCAGGGGGCGGGCCGCGGCCAGTACCGCATGGCCGGCGGGCTCGGGCGCCGCGGGAGTCACCGCCGGCGCCGTCACCACCGTCTCCGGCACGTCATTGGCCATCCGCCAGCCCGCAAAGGCCAGGCCGATGGCCACCGCCACCAATAAGGCGGCGATGGCTTTTAGGATATTGGGGGACATAAAAGCCCTCAGTTATTCAAAGGCCAGAACATTAAAAGCAATCTTTAATTATCCATCTGTTTCTAGCTCAGGCAAAGAGTCTGCCAAATCAGTAAAAAGCTGAGTAACGCCATCCTGAATACCGGGCACAAAAACCACAATTGCTAAAACCACCATGGCAGCGATAACAACATACTCGATACCACTCGCCCCCCGCTGCCGATGAAAGACGGGGCGATTGAGTTGACGAGCCGCCAGATGGGCATGGGCTTTAGCGAACACTTGATAGAGAGAGAAGCGTTTCATAAGAATTTCCCCGCTTGGTTGAATATGGTATTTCCTTGCCATTCCCCCCGGCGAGTCCCGCGCCGGGGCCCTGCTCCTGCCGGCGTTGTCTCACGCCGTTTTTCATCGTGCTCTTTTGAGATCGACCGACCGAGGCCGGGCTTTTGTACGAGATCGCCCACCCATGAGCGGCGAGACCGTCGACACCCTGCGCGCTAGCCGCCGAAGTCCCAGCTCAGGCGGGCATTGACCCGGCCTTCCCGAGACGCGTCCTCGGCGGGACGATCGCCGATCGGGTAGGCGTACTCGATGCCCAGGCGATAAAGGCGGTTATTGCTCAACTCGACCCCGGTGGCCACCGAGGCCAGGTCATACTCCAGGTCGCTGTCGTTGAACTCGGTGTGGGCGCCGTCCACCGCCAGGTAGGGCTCCAGATGCGAGGCCCAGGACGCCGCCAGCGCATGGCGGTAGCGCAGCTCGAGCTCGCCGGCATAGCCGCGCTCGCCCTCGGCCTCGCCATCGTCGTAGGCGCGGGCGAAGCGACCGGCGCCATAGGTGCCGCGTTCCGGTGCCGGCAGCGTGTCTTGCGACCAGAAGCCGGCCACGCGCATCGACAGCCGCCAGCTCGGCGTCAGCGCCTCCAGCCAGCGTCCGTTAAGCTCGACGCGGGTGTATTCAAGTTCCTCCTGGCCATCGGCGGCCACCGACACGCCATTGGCGACGTTGCGAATCTCGGTGGTGGTGCGATTGCTGCCCAGGTCGATGCCCCGACGCAGCTCAGCGCGGGCCTCCAGCCGACGGCTGGCATTGCCCTGGCGATAGTGGGTGCCCAGTTCCAGCGTCGAGTAGCGCAGGTCCTGACGCCCCCTCAATTCAGGCCCCTGATCCGAGCGATAGCGGTAGTCGGCCGTCTCGTCGAGGTGCTCGACGTTGACCTCGACGTCCCAGCGCCGACGGCGCTCCATCAGCAGCGGATAGTCGAGCCCCAGGCGGAAGCGGTCGCGCTCCTTCTCCTGGGCCACCTCGTAGGGCCGTCCTTCCACCAGCACCGGGTCTTCCTCATCACCCTCGAAGCGCTGGGCGCTCATATTGAGACGCAGGCCGTCGGTGCCGAGCTCCTGACGATACTGGGCAGCATAGAAGCGATCGTCGTTGTCGACCGGTATCAGGTAGGCGAAGGAGAGCGTTTCCGCATAGGGGGTATGGCTGTGGAAAGCCAGGTTCGCGACCGCCTGGGTATCGTTCTTGTCGCCGCCGCCGAGGGTCAGGCCGGCGTCGACGCGGTCGCTGTCGCGCTGCTCCACGCGCAGCGTGGTGGCACCGGACGGCGTGCGCGGCACCGGCGCCTTGACCGCCAGGCTGGCGCCCGGGATGCGCTCGATCAGCGCCGTGTAGCGCTCGAAGGTCTCGCGGGTCAGCGGGCGTTCTTCCCGCATCCGATCGGCCAGCCGCCGCACTCGCTGGGCGACGGCGGTATCTTCCACGGCGATCTCGGTGCGGGCGATATACCCCTCGACCACCACGACGGTCAGGGTACCGCTCTGGAAGTTGTTGCTGGGCAGATAGGCGTAGGACAGGGGGTAGCCAGCGTCCTGGTAGCGGCGCGTGATCGTCTCCACGGCCTCGACCAGACGATTTACCGCCACGCGTTGCCCGACGAGCGGCTGAAGGGGGGCACTCAGGGTCTCGAGATCGAAGACACTGCCGCCGCGAATCTGCACCCGGGCCACCGGCACCTGCGTCTCGGGGCTTACCGCCTCGGCGGCACCGGGCAGGCTGACCTCGGCCCCGCCCTGTCGCTGCCGCTCCAGGGTGTCCTGTACCGGCGGCGTCATCGTCGGCTGACGCTCGTTGATGACCGACGGCACATCGTTGGCCTGCACCAACGTCGTACTCATCGAACACGCGGAAAGCATGGCAAGCGAGAAGAGTTTATACCGAACTCCTTCACTCACTAACATTTTGCCAGAAAGTTTTCTTGCTAATAAATTTTTTACGCCGAACCTTGGCATCATATTTATTCCCTGCAATGGCATTCAGTAATCGCATGCGCCGCCGATGGTGTTATTTCACGCTTTCGACGCCTTAACACCAAAGCTAAGAACGACTAATGCCGAAGACTGAATTTACATTAGTACAAAAATCTTGATCTGTGGCAAGCCAAAATCGAAGAAAATTGAGGTTCATCATCAACACTCCGTCATACATGGCCTACACGGCAGAAGGCCCGGCACTTGCCGGGCCTTCTGCCGCCGCATGGAGCGAGCGATCAGAGCAGGCCTCCCAGGCCAAGCAGCCCGCCGCCGCTTTCGGTACCTGAGTCCTCGCTACCGGAGCTGTCGGTGCCGCCGCCCAGCAGGCCGTGCGCCACGTCATCCACGGTGCCGGTCAC
This sequence comes from Halomonas sp. HG01, assembly GCF_000968715.2. Classification (NCBI taxonomy): domain Bacteria; kingdom Pseudomonadati; phylum Pseudomonadota; class Gammaproteobacteria; order Oceanospirillales; family Halomonadaceae; genus Halomonas; species Halomonas sp. HG01. Next base: position 2,229,219 of record NZ_CP022134.1, read on the forward strand.
ACCCTGCAGGACACCACCGGTCAGGCCATCGACGGTATCGGTGACGCCATCCACGGTGTTCGCGACGCCGCCGAGCAGGCCTCCGCTACCGCCCAGGCTGCCGCCGTCGCCACCGAGCAGGCCGCCCTCACCGCCGACCAGGCCACCGGTCACACCGTCGACGGTGTCGGTCACGCCGCCCAGCAGGCCGCCGTCGCCACCGAGCAGGCCGCCTTCTCCGCCCACCAGACCACCGGTCACACCATCCACGGTATCGGTCACGCCCCCCAGTAGGCCGCCATCGCCACCGAGCAGGCCGCCTTCACCGCCGACCAGCAGACCGCCTTCACCGCCACCGAGCAGCCCCCCGGCGGAGCCTCCCAGACCGCCGGTCACGCCACCCAGCAGACCACCATCGCCGCCCAGGAGGCCGCCTTCGCCGCCGAGCAGCCCGCCGCCGAGATCGCCCAGCACCAGGGTCGGATCGTCCAGCAGACCGCCTTCGGCGGACAGGGTCGCGGCAAGCAGGCTGTTATCCCCGACCACCAGGCCGTTCTCGCCCACCAGCAAACCGCCTGTCAGCCCGTCGAGTCCGTTGAGCAGGCCGTTGTCGGTATCCAGCAGCCCACCGTCGACGCCGGGCAGGCCGAGGCCCGGGGAGCCGCCCTCACCGGCGGTCAGCAGGCCACCGGCGTCGGCCACGAGCCGGCCGGTCGAGGTCACCAGATCGCCGACACCGGCGAGCTGAACGCCGCCGCCACCGAGACGCTCGCCGAGCATGACCACGGCGCCGCCGACCTGACCCAGCAGGCGGTTACCGACGGGGCCGACCACCAAAGTGTCACCCAGGCGCTGAGTCGTGCCCTCCACGTTGACGACCAGCGGACGAACGACGCCGGTCAGCTCGGTGGTCAGGCCGGCCAGATGGCCATCTTCATCGGTCAGAGTAAAGGTCAGACGATCGCCCACGGCGGTGACCGTGCCGCCGAGCTGGTCGACGGTGCCACCCAGGCTGGCGAGCACGCCAGTGCCGTCTTCCACCTGCATCAGCACCGGCAGCGAGCCCAGCCCCTCGACGATGCCACCGGCACTGCTGACGGCCTTGCCGGTCTGGGAGACCAGCCCCGTGGCGCCGCCCAGCGTCGTGCCCAGGGCGTTGTCGTTGGTGCCGAGGCTGCCCAGGCCGTCATTCAGACCGTCGGAGAGCAGGTTGACGCCGTCGCCCAGGTCCTTCAGCACCTGGCCGCTACCGTCGGTCACCCCGCCGACCAGAGGCGCATCGACCTGCTGGATGGTGCCACCCAGCGCCGTGACGGTATCACCCACGCCGCCGGTCACTCCGCTGCCATCCTGGATCACTCGCTCGAGGCTGGAGGACTGCACGTCGCCGTCACCACCGGAGCCGTCACCACCGGAGCCGTCGCCATCGCCACCCGAGCCGTCGCCGTCACCGATGCCATCACCGCCCGAACCGTCTCCTCCGGAACCGTCACCGCTGCCGGTGCCATCACCATCCCCGGCTTCCATACCGCCATTTCCGCCGTCCAGCGGCTGTGAAATATCGGAGCTACCGCTGCAGCCGGCCAGCGAGATCGCCAGTACCAGCGCGGTCAGCGGAAAGAGCCGTGTCTTGAATTCCGTGTTCCCTGCCATCATCACGTTCCTCTCTTTTTCTACCGGAGGCATCGCTCATCGGCCGGATGAACGATGCCGAACGACTGCCTTGCTGCCGGAAGCGTATGAAGGAACGCGAGCTTTTCACACCGTCTGAAATCTCCTACAATTTTCTGTAAATTACTGATAATAAAGATGTCTTACAAAACAACCGCGATGACATTTACGCGACAGTCCGAGATCTCTTACACCGGGCAATACCATTGGCGACACGGTAAACGCACCATAAGTGACACCTCATACCCGGTCGGCGTCATCGGGTACGACACATCCATCGCACGATGGCGCGAACGCGGTACGATCGCGGTACCCACAAAAAAGGCCACCCCTCTCGCGAGGGGTGGCCCGTCGTGGCATCACCAGGCCTGAAGGCCTGGCCTGCGGCTAACGACTTACTTGCGCATGGAACGCTCGAACATGCGGTTCATCTCTTCACGGTTCTGCTGAGACATCTGCAGAGCCGCTTGAGCGTCGCGCTGAGCCTGGTTGGCGGTGTTCTGCGCCTGGGTCGCGATGCTGCGAGCTTCCGCGGCGTCGGCCTGTGCAGACTCGGCAGTGGTGCGGACTTCTTCCAGAGCGCTGGAGGAGGCGCAGCCCGCCAGAACGGCGAGAGAGGCGGCAGCGGCGGACAGCTTCAGAGTAGTCTTGAGAGTCATGGTGTTCTCCTTGAGTCTTCCTTGGTACTGCGTTGGTGATGCCTGACAACCAGGCGTCCTGCTATCGCAGGTTCTAATGCAGCAACAATGCCTGCTGCGAACCGGAGACGTCAAATGCTGGGCGTTTTTCACGACAGCACGCGCCTGCCGGCTAGAACGTCCTTAGCGCATATAAAGACTAGCGGATGACGACCCGCGTGCCAATGTCGATCATCGCCGACAGGGTGTCGATTTGCCGATCCGTGACCGCGACGCAGCCATCGGTCCAGTGAAAACGCCGATGAATCGCCGGGTCGGCCACCCCGATGCCATGAATGCCGATGTACCCGCCCAGCACCGTATCCTGCGGCGGCGTACCATGCCGACGGTAGTAGCTGAAGTAGTCGTCATAATCCTGCTGACTGTAGACCCCGGCATCCAGCGCCATACGGGCATGCGTGGGCGTGGGGTAATCCAGACCGACGAAGGTGCGGTACTTGCTTCGGTAGTTGAACCGCGTCACCCGAAACTCGCCCAGCGGCGTCGCGCGATCGCCACGCGTCCGCTCTGCCCTGGCACCGCCGCGCCCCAGCGAGACCGGGGAAAAGCGCTCCTCCTCGCTGGCACCGCGGAAGATGCTCAGACGGGCCTCATGATCATCCACCAGCACCCATAGCTCATCGGGGGCTCGCGGCGCACTGGCCTGGGCCAGCAGGTCGCTCATCATGGTGGCTGCCGGGGCGGCGGTCGACCAGAAAGGCAGGCTCAGCGCCAGCAGGCCGAAACGCCGCCGGCTCAGCAGGAAGCGCTCATCTCGGGATTGCGTCATGGGTGGGAAGCCGGTAGCCAGAAAACGTGGGAGTCGTTATATCGCATCTGCCCCCCGATGTCAGTGGACAGCCGCACCGAGCCGCCTCATCGGAAAGCCCGAGGGTGCCAGCCCCGATACTCGCCCCCACTCGTCGCCGATCGGCGACATCGGCACCACAGGCCTCAGTAGGCCTCCAGACGTTGAATATCCCGCACCAGACGACGCACCTCGGCGTCCTCGCCCTTCACCAGCGCCTCGAAGAACGCCCTCTCGAGCTCACTGCCGGCTCGCTCCAGGCGATGCCCGTAGAGATCCTGCAGGGTACGGTGCAGGGTCAGCGCCGTGGACAGCAGCGCCTCGACATCATCGCCATCGTCTCCGCCGGGAAGCCGCTCGAGCACCGGCGCATGAGGAAACGCCTCGGGGTCGTCGAACCAGGTGTCGAGCACCCCGCGATGCTCGCTGTCCTCGGCGAAGCAGGACTCGAGCTCGTGCTGCATGCGACGCTCGTGTTCGGCAAGATAGTCCAGCGCCATCCGTCGCCGTTCGCCGACACCTTCCTGGGCAGCCCATTGGGCATAGGCCTCATCGAGGCGAGCGTGATAGTCCGCCGCCCAACGCACCAACTCTCTAACCTGATGAAAGCGCATGATCCGTCCTCCCGGAGACACGACCGTCGCGGGCGCCACTTTGTCTATCCCGCTGCTGATATCCTAGTCGACACGGCCCGGATGGCGGCTTGACGCACGTCATTCGAGCACGCGGATCCGATGCAACGGAATGGAGGAGGCGCCATTTGATCGAGCCGATGCTGGACTCGGACCACCTGCTGGTGGCGAGCACGACCCTGGTGGTGGTCGCGGCCTGCGTACTGCTGCACTTCGAGGCCTCGAGCGTGCTCAGCCGGATGATGCGCCGCACCTCGCCATCCCGAAGGCGACGCTTCCTGGGACTGATGTACGGCCTGCTTGCCGCTCATGTGCTGGAGATATGGCTGTTCGGCCTGGCGGCCTGGTGGCTGACGGCTGCCACGGCGGGAACCGTGGCCGGCACGACGCCCATGGAGAATGGGCTGGACTACGTCTATCTCTCGGCGATCACCTTCACCACGCTCGGCTACGGCGACGTCTTCCCCGAGGGGCCGCTGCGCTTCCTGATGGGCACCGAATCCCTGACCGGTTTCATGCTGATCACCTGGTCGGCCTCACTGACCTTCCTGGAAATGCAGCGGCACTGGAACGACCAGGCCTAGGCCGCCGGTGGCACCCTAGGCCGGTGGCACTACCATTCCTCGCTGGTCTGGCGCAGCTCGCCGATCTCGCGCTTGGCGGCCGCCAGGCAGTCGCGCAGCTCGTCCCCCAGGGCGGCGGCACTGCCCACGGCGATGATGCCCTGGGCCGCCCCCGTGGCGCGACGTGCGACGCCATCACTGGTATGCAGGGCCTCGAGACGGGCGATCAGCCGCGCGAGCCAGCTGTCCGGCCGCTGGGCCAGGCTGCGCAGCCGCCCTAACTCGGCGAGCGGTTCGCCCTCCGGCGCCAGCAGCTCGCGCCAGTCGTGACGCTCGAGGCGGGCATGCTCGGTCACTTCACGCAGCAGCGACTCCAGCGCCAGCTCGAGCATCGCCAGCGCCCCTTCCTCGCCGGCCATGCGGCGCGCCTCGGCGTGCTCGTCATCGCCGGCGGGCGTCGCCAGCAGCAGCTCGGCCTGATAAAGCAGCTGATTGGTACGGGCTCTCGGGGTCACTTGCGCTTGTCCTCCACCTGCCACTTGCCATCATCGAAGGTGGCCTTCCAGCCGGTGGCCTTGCCGTTGTCCTCGGTCATCAGGAACTGCGCCTTGGCCTTGCGCGAGAAGCGGATCTGGGCCGGGCGACCGTCCGGGTCCGCATCGGGCGCATCGAGCAGGTAGCGATACTTGTCCGGCAGCTCGTCGGCGTGGGCCTTGAGCTCGATCACCAGCGGCGGACGGGTCTCGCGGTTCTTGGGGAACTTGCTGGCCGCCAGGAACAGGCCGCTGGCGCCGTCGCGCAGCACATAGTGGTCCTCGACCTTCTGGCAGGCCAGCTCCGGCATCGGGATGGGGTCCATCTTGGGCGGCGCGACCTCACCGTTCTTGAGCAGCTTGCGGGTGTTCTTGCAGCTCTCGCTGGTGCAGCCGAAGTACTTGCCGAAGCGCCCGGACTTGAGCTGCATCTCGCTGCCGCACTTGTCGCACTCGATGGTCGGGCCCTCGTAGCCCTTGATGCGGAACTTGCCCTGCTCGACCTCGTAGCCGTCGCAGTCCGGGCTGTTGCCGCAGACGTGCAGCTTGCGATCCTCGTCGATCAGGTAGCTGTCCATCGCCGTGCCGCACTTGGGGCAGCGGTGCTTGGCACGCAGCGCATCGGTCTCGGCGTCCTCGCCGGCGTCGGCGGCCACCGCCTCGTCGCCGGGCAGCAGGTCGATGGTGGTCTTGCAGCGTTCCTTGGGCGGCAGGTTGTAGCCGGAGCAGCCCAGGAACACGCCCGTCGAGGCGGTGCGGATCTGCATCTTGCGCCCGCAGCTCGGGCAGTCGATGTCGGTGGGCACCGGCTGGTTGGGGCGCATGCCTTCCTCGCTCTGAGCCTCGTCGAGCTCCTCGCGGAACTCGGCGTAGAAGGCATCGAGCAGCTCGCGCCAGCGGCGCTCGCCCTCGGCCACCTCGTCGAGACTGTCCTCCATGCGCGCGGTGAAGGAGTAGTCCATCAGATCCGGGAACGACTCCTTGAGCCGCTCGGTGACGATGTCGCCGAGCTTTTCGGCATAGAAGCGCCGATTCTCCAGGGTCACGTAGCCACGGTCCTGGATGGTCGAGATGATCGCCGCGTAGGTGGACGGTCGGCCGATGCCCTTCTTCTCCAGCTCCTTGACCAGGCTGGCTTCGGTGTAGCGAGCCGGCGGCTTGGTGAAGTGCTGCTGCGGATCCAGCGACTCGAGGGTCAGCGCCGCGCCCTCGGCGAGATCGGGCAGCGACTGGTCCTCGTCCTTGCGCCCCATGGGCTTCATCACGCGGGTGTAGCCGTCGAACTTCAGCACCCGGCCCTTGGCCTTGAGCTCGTAGCCGTCTGCGGCCACGGTCAGGGTGGTCGAGAGATACTCGGCCGGCGTCATCTGGCAGGCCACGAACTGACGCCAGATCAGCTCGTAGAGGCGCTCGGCGTCGCGCTCCATGCCGGCCAGGTCGGTGGCGCGGCGGGTCACCTCGGAGGGGCGGATCGCCTCGTGGGCCTCCTGGGCGCCCTCCTTGCTGGTGTAGCGGTTGGGCGCCTCGGGCAGATAGCGCTCGCCGTACTCCTCGCCAATGAAGTCGCGCACGCCGTCCACCGCCTCACGGGAGAGGTTGGTGGAGTCGGTCCGCATGTAGGTGATGTAGCCGGCCTCGTAGAGGCGCTGGGCCAGCGTCATGGTCTTCTTCACCGAGAAGCCCAGGCGACCGCTGGCGGCCTGCTGCAGGGTCGAGGTGATGAAGGGCGCATTGGGCTTGGAGCGGGTCGGCTTGTCCTCGCGAGAGGTGATGGCCAGCGACGCCTTCCTGAGCCCCTCGATGCGTTCCAGGGTCTCGGCCTCGGAGGTCGGACGGAAGGCCTTGCCGTCCTGGCGCGCCAGTTCGAAGCGCACCGGCTCGGCCGAGGCGTCGTCGGCCGGCTTGAGGTCGGCGTGGACGTCCCAGAACTCCTCGGGCACGAAGGCGCGGATCTCGCGCTCGCGCTCGACGATAAGGCGCATGGCCACCGACTGCACGCGGCCGGCGGACAGCCCGCGGGCGATCTTGGCCCACAGCAGCGGCGAGAGCATGAAGCCCACCACGCGATCCAGGAAGCGCCGTGCCTGCTGGGCCTCGACTCGCGGCATGTTGAGCTGACCGGGGTCCTCGAAGGCCTCGTGGATGGCGTTCTTGGTGATCTCGTTGAACACCACGCGACGATAGCGCGACTCGTCGCCGCCGATGGTCTCGCGAAGGTGCCAGGCGATGGCTTCCCCCTCGCGATCGAGATCGGTGGCGAGATAGACGGTATCGGCCTTCTCGGCGAGCTTCTGCAGCTCGGCAACCACCTTCTCCTTGCCGGGCAGGATCTCGTAGTTGGCTTCCCAGTCGTGCTCGGGGTCGATCCCCATGCGCCGAATCAGCTGCTCGTGGGACTTGCGCTGGCGATATTCGGCTTTCTCCTCGGCGGACATCTTGCGCGTCGCCGCGGCCTGCCGGGCACGCTCCTTGGGGTCCGAGGCCGCCTTGCCCGAGCCGCTGGTCGGGAGGTCACGAATGTGCCCCACGCTCGACTTCACGATGAACTCGTTGCCGAGATACTTGTTGATCGTCTTCGCCTTGGCCGGCGACTCGACGATGACCAGAGACTTGCCCATAGTGCTCCAAACGTCAGTAGGCGCGGGAATCCCCGCGTCGAACGGAATCGGGTCACCCGTTGGCGGGTGAAAAATGCGCTTACCCTACCCCAGCGCCAGCCGACACGCCAGTCACGGGATCGCCGGGCCTTTGACCCTAGACGTCCGCCTCCGGCTCGGCAAGCGCCACCCCAAACGCAGGCGCCCCCGCCGGCAAACCGGCAGGGGCGCAAAGCCAGGACGGATGAGCCTCAGTCGTCGGACGGAGGCGACTTGCGTCGCCGCGCGGCGGCCTGACGCGTGCCGCTGCGGCGCGTCCCGCTCTTGGCCGGCGATTCCTCGGCCTTGGCGGACGCCTCTGACGAAGCGGTCTTGGACGCCATAGCCGCCTTGCTCGGAGCGCTCTTGGCCGTGGCATCCCTGGCCGGAGCGGCCTTCCTGGCGGCCGGGCCCGTCTTCGGCGCTTCAGGCGTTTCGGCGACCTGGGTCGACGCCGATGGCGCAGGAGCATCAGAGGCCGAAGACGCTTCCGACTGAGCGGCGGCCGGCTTGGCCGACCCGGACGTTCCGCCTTCCCCGGGGGTGTCGTCGGGCGAGGACGATGGCGCCGGAGCCTCGGGCCGGGCGCTCTCGAACAGCGTACGAATGCGTGCGAAGCGCCTGGCGGCACGCTCGCTCAGCTCACCGCTGGCCGCCAGCACGTGATCGATGTGCTCCAGATGCGCGTCGATCTCGTCGGCCGCGAGCCCTTCCAGCAGCGTCGGAATCGCCTCCAGCGCCAGCTCGCGGTCCTGCTCGAGGATGAAGAACTGCTCGCGCACCAGGTGCTTGAAGTCGGCCAGCCGGGCATCCGGCTCCAGCTCGGCACGCGAGGCCCGCAGGCGCTGGAAGTTGCGCCCGTCGGTGGCGGGCGCCCCGCCCAGCACGTAGATCACCGAGCGCATCACCGCCTCGTGGCTGCCGCCTTCCGCCACCTTCTCGTGCATCGCCTGCCGGCGCTGCTGCACGAAGCGACGCTGCTCCGGCTCGGCGCCCGGATGACGTCTGACCGGCGCGTCGCCGCCGAGGCCGACCAGCACCTGCAACAGCGGCTGGCCGTAGACATCCTGGAACCAGCGCTCGAGGCTGCGGTCACGCAGCTCGCGCCAGGCCTCCAGGGCATGGGTGATCTGGCTCGACACCACGCCCTCGAGGGCGCGAAAGACGTTGTCCTCGCCAACTTCGTGACGATCGCGGCGGACCCGGTCGGCCAGCACCGGCACCGGCACCATCAGCGGGTTGCGATCGGAGAGCAGTCGGTAGCCCATCCGGTTGGGATGCATGCGACGCATCCAGTGGGCGGACTCGGGCGTGGCCAGCGCCTTCACCCAGGGCTGGAGGAAGGTCCGGTAAAGGCCCTGATGGATCTCGGAGACCCGAGCCACGGTGGCGAAGCGTCGCTCGTCGTCGTCCCGGTGCTGAATCTCCCGATCCAGTTCCGCCACGCTGCGCGGCTGGAACTCGAGCAGGTAGTCGCGCTCGATGAGCTCCGCATCGGGACGATCCTCGGCCCGCGAGATCGCGGTCTCGTAGAGCCCCGGCGGCAGCACGTCGATGTAATCCATGTTGGCGGTGAACTCGGCGTGCTCCTTGCGCGACACGCTGCCCGACACGAAGATGCCCAGATGCCCGGTGGTGTCGTGCACGCAGTAGACGATGGTCTGGTCGTTGGCGACCAGGTCGTCGGTGTCTTCGTAGAGATCCTGTACCCAGCCGAGCGCCTGGGGCGGCGGCGTGATGTCGTCTCCCCGCGAGCAGAACACCACCACCGGCGAGCGCAGGTTGCGCAGGTCGATGCGCCGGCCGTCGGCGGTCACCATCTGAGCGGTGGAGAGGCGATTGCCGACGAACAGGTTGTCGACGATGTACTGGATCTCCTGGCCGCCCAGCACCACATGGCCGCCCCACCAGCGCTCGAAGTCCAGGTAGCGCTCGGCCTCGGTATCGACGCGGGAATACAGGTGGTACTGCTTGCTCCACCAGGTATTGGCCGGGTTCAGTCGTTCGAAGTTCTGCACCAGCCAGGCGCCGTCGAACAGACCGTCGCCCAGGTCACTGAGCAGGGAGGTCACCCAGCTGCCGCCGGTCATCCCGCCGGTGTAGCGCATCGGCGCCTGACCGCGGTGGCCGGCCCAGTAGGACAGTGGCGCCCCGGCGATCAGGATCGGCCCGAACACCTCGGGCTCCAGCGCCGCGGCCATCATGATCTGCCAGCCGGCCTGGCAGTTACCGACCACCATCGGCTTCTCGGCGGTATCCGTATGCAGCGAGATCACGTGACGCAGGAAGGCCACCTCGGCGTCGACCACGTCCTCGACCGTCTGGCCGGGTTCGGGGTAAGGCAAAAAGCCGATGAAATAGCAGGGATGGCCGGCACGCAGCGCGACGCCGAGCTCGCTGTCCGGCTTGAAACCGCCGATCCCCGGCCCGTGGCCGGCCCTCGGGTCGACGACCACGAAAGGCCGCATCAGGGGATCGGTCTCCACCCCCTCGGGGGGCAGGACCCGCATCAGCTCGTAGTTGACCGGGCGCGGCAGATCGCGCCCGTCCACCAGCACGTCGGCGTCGAAGCCGAGCACGTTGGGCTTGGTCTTCTCGATGTGTTCCAGGTACTGGTTGCCACGCTCGCGCATGACATCCAGGTAGAGCGTGCTGCGCTCCAGGCCGTCGCGCCAGTAGTCGAAGGCCGCACGGCCGAAGCCGAAGGGGTCCATCCAGGACGCCAGGGCGGGAGGCAGGGTCGTCATGAGGGGCATCATCGTATCGGCACTCCATGGGTCGCCATGGGGGGAAAGGCGGACACGCCTCCAGCGCCGAACCGCCTTTGCTGCAATGCAATATAACCCAGACATTGCCACGACGCGAGACCAGACTCAGTCATCGGCCAGGCGCTTCCGCGCCTCGTCCTCTCCCAGCAGGGCCGACAGCGCCCGCCGCGTCCGCCCGTGAAGATCCCCGGGGCGCCGCCCCCAGACCACCAGCCGCGAGGCATGACCGGGACCGGCGCTGTCCAGACGAACGCCGGGGCCGCCGTCGAGACGCGCGCCCTCGGGCAGGGTCAGACGCCACAGCCGGGCATGCCCCCGGGCGCGCAGGCCACTCTGGCGCTCGCCCAGCCGCTCGCCACTCCAAAGGCGCCACTGGGTCAGCAGCGGGTCGAGGCCGAACAGCGACTCGTCGAGGGCTTCCTCACCGTTCGGCCCGGGCGCCAGGGCATCGAAGCCCACCGCATTGTCGACCACGCGAAACCTCGCCTCGACCAGCCCCGTCGCCCCGAGCGCCGCCACGCCCTGCCCGGCCAGCCGGCCGAGGTAGGCGCTTCGCTCGGGCGTCAGCCAGGCCAGCGGCGCCAGCGACGAACCGTCCGGCAGCGTCTGACGCGGCGCCAGATGCACCACCCGGCCCGCGCCGTCGGCCAGCAGCGAGACGCGCACCTGGGGCCCCGTGGCCTCGACCGGGGCCAGCGGCAATCCGGCCTCCTGCATCAGGCGTCGCATGGTCCCCTCGTCGGTCATGGCGGCGAGCAGCGTCTTGCTCTGCCCGAGAAAGCGCAGTCCGGCCTCGCGGCAGGCGGTGGCCATCCGCCATTGATACGAGGGCGGCGTTTCGCCGGGATGCAGGGCATCACAGCCGAGCTCTCGCGCCCTGGCCACCAGCCCCTCGGGCTCACCCTCGGCGCTGTAGGTCGTGATGCCCAGCTCCCGGGCGGCCTGACGCAGCCGCAGGGCCGCGACGCCATCGCCCACGATCAGCGGCCGGCGAGGAAGGGGGTGCGAAGAGATCATGAGCGGTTTCCACTGGCGGAAGTCGACGGGGCCGAGCGAGCGGCGAACGGGAGGCGCCGAATGTCGGACATTACCGGCGGGCAGGCTCGAGATGCTAGCATGAACGGGCACCCCGCCGGACGCTCCCGCGCCGCCGCAACGGATGATCCATGACCACGCCCAAGCTGCTCAACCGCCTGACCTTCCGCCAGCTCCAGGTATTCCGCGCCGTCTACGAACGCCAGTCCTACTCCCGGGCGGCCGAGACCCTGGGCCTGACCCAGCCGGCGGTCAGCGCCCAGGTGCGCCAGCTCGAGCAGGCCCTCGGCCATCCACTGTTCAAGTATGCCGGCCGCACCCTGCACGCCCTGCCCGCCGCCGATGCCCTGGCCGCCTCGACCCAGGCCATCTTCGGCCAGATCTCGCGGCTGCAGATGAGCCTCTCCGATCTGGAGGGCACCATCACCGGCGAACTCAACCTGGCGGCGGTCTCCACCGCCCAGTACGTGGTGCCCCACCTGCTGGCGCGCTTTCGCGCCCACTATCCCAACGTCCAGATCCGCCTGCGGGTGTGCAACCGCAGCCAGGCCCTGGAGCGACTGGCCGAGCGCCGCGACGACCTGGTGATCATGGCCCGGGTGCCGGACGACGACGCCCTGGAGTTCATGCCGATCCTCGACAACGAGATGATCCCGGTGGTGTGGCCGGGCCATCCGCTGCTCGACGCACGGCAACCGACGCTCGAGGACCTCGCACGCCACTACCTCTTGATGCGCGAACCCGGCTCCGGCGTGCGCGGCGCCCTGGAGGAGCTCGCCGCCGACCAGGACGTGCGCCTCAACCACGCCATCGAGATGGGCACCAACGAGGCGGTCAAGCAGGGCGTGATGGCCCAGCTCGGGGTGGCCGTGCTGCCACGCCTGGCGGTGCGCCTGGAACTCGAGGCCGGGCTGCTGGCGACCCTCGACCTGCCCGGCTTCCCGCTGCGACATTCCTGGTGCACCGTCTACCACCGGGAGCGCTTCCCCACGCCGGTCACCGAGCTGTTCCTGCGCTTCGTGCGGCGTCATCTGGACGAATGGCAGCACCATTTCGACGCCGGTCCCGCGCCCCTGCCCAGCCACGGCGTGGCCTGCCTGCCCAGTGCCCTCTCCTGAGGCGCCTGTCCAGCCGGACAGCAAATATGGTAGTTTAAGCACCCAAAGATTCTGGATAGACAGATCCTAGACAGCACCACCGGCCGCCCGAGGGCGAGACGCGCGGCGACCGGCCGCCGAGTGGAGAAACGCCAGCTCATGAGCGACAACACCAGCAAGTCAGTGTCCAGCGGCGAGAAATACCGCAACGAACACGGCGCCACGGCCATCAAGGATGGCATGAAGGCGCGCCAGCAGGCCGAAGAGAGCCCCGAACTGGGCCGCAAGCCCAAGTGGCTGCGGGCCCAGATCCCCGGCGGCGAGCGCTTCGACGCCGTGAAGAAGAACGTGGCCGAGCATCGGCTGAGCACGGTCTGCGCCGAGTCGCACTGCCCCAACATGGGCGAGTGCTGGAGCAACGGCACCGCCACCATCATGCTGATGGGCTCGGTGTGCACCCGGGCCTGCCGCTTCTGTGCCGTCGACACCGGCAACCCCAAGGGCTGGCTGGACACCGAGGAACCCGAGAACACCGCCAAGTCGGTGGAGCTGATGGGCCTGCGCTACATCGTGCTCACCTCGGTGGACCGCGACGACCTGCCCGATGGCGGCGCCGGCCACTATGCCGACTGCATCCGCGCCATCAAGGCCCGCACCCCCGAGGTCGCGGTGGAGGCCCTGACGCCGGACTTCGACGGCGCGCCCAGCGCCATCGAGAAGGTGGTGGACGCCGGCCTCGAGGTGTTCGCCCAGAACGTCGAGACCGTGGAACGCCTGACCCACCGCGTGCGCGACCCCCGCGCCGGCTACCGCAAGACTCTGGACGTGCTGGCCCACGCCAAGCGCCATCGCCCGGACGTGATCACCAAGACCAGCCTGATGGTCGGCCTCGGCGAGACCGAGGAAGAGATCATGCAGACCTTCGACGACCTGCGCGAGATCGGCGTCGACATCGTCACCCTCGGCCAGTACCTGCGTCCGACCCGCAACCACCTGCCGGTGGAGCGCTGGGTCACCCCCGAGGAGTTCGAGCACTATCGCCAGAAGGGCCTCGAGAAAGGCTTCATGGAAGTGCCGTCCGGCCCGCTGGTGCGCTCCAGCTACCGCGCCGACCGGGTGTTCGAGAACAACAACCTGGGCCTGGAGCTCGCCTCCCCCGCCGAGGTGCCGGGCCAGCAGGCCGATCCGAACATCATCCCCGCCCGTAACGTCAGCTGACGCAACGCGCAGGCGCCGACATGAAAAAGCCCGAGGCAGACGCCTCGGGCTTTTTCGTTGCGCATCGGCTGGCCTGGACCTCATCCGAGCATCCGGCCGGGCAATGCCCTACTCTTCCACTGGCACCAGCTCTCGATCCAGCTCACGGGCCAGACAGGCGGCGAGCGCTTCGCCGACGTCCGCCACCGACGGCGCGTCATCCACCAGATCGGCCACCCGGGTCATCGCCAGGCCGGCGTAGCCGCAGGGATTGATGCGATCGAAGGGCGACAGATCGCCGTCGACGTTCAGGGCGATGCCGTGGAAGCTCGCCCCACGCCGGATTCGCAGGCCCAGCGAGGCGATCTTGGCCTCGCCCACGTAGACACCGGGGGCGTCCGGACGGGCATGGGCCTCGATGCCGTACCCGGCCAGCAGCGCGACGGCGGCATTCTCCAGCGCACTGACCAGCTCGCGCACGCCGATGCCGGCGCGCCGCACGTCCAGCAGCGGATAGAGCACCACCTGGCCGGGGCCATGATAGGTGACCTGGCCGCCACGATCGGTCTGCACCACCGGGATATCGCCGGGCATCAGCAGATGCTCGGGCTTGCCGGCACGCCCCTGGGTGAACACCGGGTCGTGCTCGACCAGCCACATCTGGTCCGGTGTCTCGGCGTCGCGGGTATCGGTCAGCTCGCTCATCGCCCGCCATACCGGCTCGTAGGGTTGCCGGCCGAGGCGATGCAGCGTCAGAGGCACCATCTCAGAGCACCATGTGCACGCGCTCACAGGCCTTGAGCTCGGCGAACAGGGCCTGGAGCTGGGCCTCACCGGTGGCGCGCAGGGTGATGCGCACCGAGACGAAACGCCCGTTGCGGCTCGGCACGACCTGGATGGCGTTGGCATCGAATTCGGGATCGTGGCGGGTCACCACCTGGCACACCACCGCGGTGAAGTCCTCGGCGGCGTCGCCCACGACCTTGACCGGGTAGTCGCAGGGGAATTCGATCCTGGGGGGTTCACCACCGCCGGAGGCGGTGGTGCTGGGCTGGCGCAGGTCGCGCAGGGTCTTGTTGCTCATCCGTCAACCGTCCGAAAGCATGTCGACCCTTCATTCTACGCGACCCGCGCCCGGCCACCAAGGCGACCCCGCTCAGTCGAAGAAGCCGCCCACCAGGTTGATGAAGAAGCGCTGCACCTTGTCGAACAGGCGCTTGAAGAAGCCACCCTCCTCGACCGGCTCCAGGGCCAGCAGCGGGCGCTGCCCCACCACCTCGTCGCCGAGGCGCACTTCCATGGTGCCCACCTGCTCGCCGGCGGCGATCGGCGCGGTGATGTCGGAGCGAATATCCAGCTTGGCAGTCAGCTCCTGGTCGCGATTGCGGGGCACGGTCATGTGCACGTCCTCGTCCACGCCGACCTTGAGCTCGTTGCGATCGCCACCCCACACCCGCGGGGTGTTGAGCACGGCTCCCTGATCATAGAGCTTGAGCGTCTCGTAGTAGCGGAAACCGTAGCTGAGCAGCTTCTGGGACTCCTGGGCCCGCGCCTCTTTGGAGTCGGTGCCCATCACCACCGAGATCAGGCGCATGTCGTCGCGCTCGGCGGACGCTACCAGGCAGTAGCCCGCGGCCTCGGTCCAGCCGGTTTTCAGGCCGTCGACGCTGGCATCCCGCCACAGCAGCAGGTTGCGGTTCGGCTGCTCAATCCCGCCGTAGGTGAAGTGCTTCTGCTCGTACATCCGGTAGTGGTCCGGATAGTCGTTGATGATGTGCTGAGCCAGGATCGACAGGTCACGGGCCGAGGAATAGTGGTTGTCGTGGGGCAGCCCGGTGGGATTCTCGTAGTGAGTGTTGGTCATCCCCAGCTGCACGGCGTGCTGGTTCATGAGATCGGCGAAGGGCTCGGTACCGCCGGCCAGGTACTCGGCCATGGCCACGCTGGCGTCGTTGCCGGAGACGATGACGATGCCGTGCAGCAGCTCGCTGACAGGCACTCGATCGCCGACCTCGACGAACATCTTCGAGCCCCCGGTGCGCCAGGCCTTCTCGCTGATCGGCACCATGTCGTCCGGCGAGATGTTGTCGCTCTCGAGTTCGCGCTCGACCAGGTAGGCGGTCATCAGCTTGGTCAGGCTGGCCGGCGGCAGGCGCTCGTCGGGATTGTGCTGCGCCAGCACGCGACCGCTGTCGGCGTCCATGAGGATCCAGGAGCTGGCCGCCAGCCGCGGCGGCGACGGAATCACCGACCGCGGGATCGCGGCGGTATCGGGCTGAGGCATCTGCGCCAGCAGCGGCGAGGACACCAGCGACAGGCAGATCAACAGAATCGGCAGCAGCCGACGTAGCATGATGTAGCTCAGGGGTTTCATGAAGGACAGTCTCTTCGGGAACATCGGTAAGATTCGGGGCCGACTCAGTCGGCCCTGGTATCGACGACAAAGGCCTCGTCGAAACCGGCCCGGCGCAACTCGCCGCGCACCGGGTCGATCTGGGTTCGGCCGGCCAGCGGGCCGACCTGAACGCGATGCAGGCCGGCCTCGGAGGCCACCCGCACCGGCTTTGACAGCGCATCCTGCAGCCGGACCTTGAGCTCGCGAGCGCCCTCGGCAGAGCCCAGCGCCGCGACCTGCAGATAGACGGCGTCCTCAGACGCCGGGGCGCGGGCCGGGGCCGCGTCGACGGGCTCGGTCGGCACCGAGGCCTCGACGGACGCCACGGCCCGAGCATCATCGGCACCGCCCCCGTGCTCGGCCTGCCAGGCCACGGGGTCGATCGCCTCGACCCGCACGCGGCCGGTACCGTGATCGAGGATGTCGAGGCGCGCCGCCGCGGCATAGGAGAGATCGATCTCGCGCTCGCTGTGGAAGGGACCACGATCGTTGACGCGCACGATCACCGAGCGGCCGTTGTCGAGGTTGGTGACCCTCGCGAAGCTCGGCAGCGGCAGCGAGCGATGAGCGGCGCTCATCTTGTACATGTCGTAGATCTCGCCGTTGGACGTGGCATAGCCCTGGAACTTCTCGCCGTACCAGGACGCGGTGCCTCGGCGCTCATAGCCGGTGGCGTCGTCCAGCACGTGATAGGTCTTGCCCCACACCTCGTAGGTCGAACGATTGCCGGCCCGGGAGCGTGGCTCGACGCGCGGCACCGCATCCGGCACCTGGCTGACGTCGGGCGGCTCCTCGGGATAGGCGTCGCTGCTCATGGCGTAGCGCCCACCGTCGTCGGCGGCGCCGTCGTCGACGCTCGCCTGCCCGGACGGCGCCGGCGCGGTACCGCCGCCACCGGCACAGCCGGTCAACACCAGCGTGGCCAGCAGCGGCATCCACCAGGCCTTCATGGGCGTTCCTCCGGGTCGGCGGCGGTCGCGGTGAACCAGTCGGCCTGGCGCCCTTCCGCCTCGGCGATGGCCTCGGCCAGCTCGGTGGCCGCCATGGCATAGAGATAGCTGTGGTTATAGCGAGTGATGACGTAGAAATTGTCGCGACCGAAACGGTAGCGCAGGCTGCCGTCTTCCATCTCCAGCGCCAGCGGCACCACCTGGGTGTCGGCGGCCAGCGCCGCCTCGCTCTCGATGCCCGCCGCGGCCAGCTCGCCAACGCTCACGCTCGGCGGCCGTGCGGCGTTGAAGGTGATGCCATCGGGGCGCGCGCTCGGTCCCTCGGCCTCGTGGTAGATCGGCGCCCCCGGCTGCCAGCGGTGCTCGGCGAAGTAGTTGGCGATGCTGCCGATGGCATCCACGGGATTGGTCCAGAGGTTGCGATGGCCGTCGCCGTCGAAGTCCACCGCATAGGCGCGATAGCTGGTGGGGATGAACTGCGGGTAGCCCATGGCG
Organism: Halomonas sp. HG01; assembly: GCF_000968715.2. Lineage (NCBI taxonomy): Bacteria > Pseudomonadati > Pseudomonadota > Gammaproteobacteria > Oceanospirillales > Halomonadaceae > Halomonas > Halomonas sp. HG01. The sequence goes on from NZ_CP022134.1 coordinate 2,246,655, forward strand.
CCGGCATAGGAGCCCTCGATACTGGCCGGATCGACCTCCTGGCGATAGGTGATCTCGAGGAAGGCAGCGAGCTCGCCGCGGAAGAAGTCGCCTCGCCGCGGGTGGTTGAAGGCCAGGGTCGACAGCGAGTCGAGCACCCGATGATCGCCGGTGATCCGGCCGTATCGGGTCTCGACGCCAAGGATTGCGGCGATCATCTCCGGCGGCACGCCGTACTCGGCCTCGGCGCGTTCGAAGGCTTCGCGATGGGCGTCGATGAAGGCCACGCCCTGCTGGATGCGCTCCTCGCCGAGGAAGATATCGCGATAGTCGTGCCACACCATGCGATGCTCGGCGGCGCCGGACATGGCGTCGAGCACTTCCTGGCGGAACTCGGCGCGGCCCATGGCCCGCTCGACCCAGTCGCGGTCGATGCCGCGCTCGGCCACTTCATCCACCAGTGCCCGGACCTTGCCCTGCTGCGGATCGAAATCCGCCGCCGAAACGCCGGCGGACAAGCCCGCCAGCAGGCCGCCGAGGGCCAAGCCCAACCAGCGGCGTCCGTGTCGCGACATCGTCACCGTCATGCGTCTCTCCCTGAGTCTGTCGGCCCGCCGGCCGCGCTAGCGCGGCAGCAGGCGGCGGTGCGAGTGAATGGCCATGAGAATACCGAAACCGGCCAGCAAGGTCACGCTGGAGGTCCCCCCGTAGCTGACCAGCGGCAGCGGCACGCCGACCACCGGCAGGATGCCGCTGACCATGCCGATATTGACGAAGACATAGATGAAGAAGGTCAGGATGATGCTGCCGGCCAGCAGACGCCCGAAGGACTCCTGTGCCGCCCCCGCGAGCCACAGCCCACGGCACACGATCAGCAGATACAGCACCAGGAAGGCCAGCATGCCGATCATGCCGAACTCCTCGCCGAGCACCGCGACGATGAAGTCGGTGTGGCTCTCGGGCAGGAACTCCAGCTGCGACTGGGTCCCCTGCAGCCAGCCCTTGCCCCAGACCCCGCCACTGCCGATGGCGGTGGTCGACTGAATGATGTTCCAGCCGGCACCAAGCGGGTCGCTCTCGGGGGACAGGAAGGTCAGCACCCGCTGGCGCTGATAGTCGTGCATGTTCATCCACAGCAGCGGCAGCGCGGCGGCGGCCAGCGCGGCGAGCACCCCGATGATGCGCCACGACAGCCCGGCCAGCAGGATCACGAACACCGCCGCCATGGCCACCAGCAGCGAGGTACCGAGGTCGGGCTGACGGGCGATCAGCAGCACCGGCGCGCCGATCAGCAGCGCACAGACCAGCAGGTCCTGCCAGCGCGGCGGCAGCTCGCGACGACTCAGCCAGGCCGCCACCATCATCGGCACCGCCAGCTTCATCATCTCGGAAGGCTGGAAGCGCACCACCCCGGGGATCTCCAGCCAGCGCTGGGCGCCCATGCCCATGTCGCCCATGATCTCCACCGCCAGCAGCATCAGCATGCCCACCAGATAGGCCGGCAGCGCCCAGCGCAGCAGGGTGGCCGGCGAGAACTGGGCGATGATCACCATGCCCGCCAGGGCGACCCCGAAGCGAATCGCCTGGGCGATGACGATATGCATGCTCTGCCCGCCGGCGCTGTAGAGCACCACCAGGCCGGCCGACATCAGCGCCAGCAGCAGGCCGAGCAGCCAGGGGTCGAGGTGAATGCGCTCCCAGAGGCTGCGCTTGCGAGACATCCCGCTGGCGGTGGGTTTCACCGGGTGCGGGCGACGCAGCAGCACGTCGACCATGGCCATCATCCCTCTCCCTCGATGTCGGCTTCCTCTTCCGGCGGGATCTCGCCGTGATCGCGCTCGAGCAGCCAGTAGTCGGTCATGGCCCGGGCCGGAGCGGCCGCATGGCTGCTGCCCCCGCCGGCATTCTCGATGATCACCGACACCGCGATCTGCGGGTCTTCCACCGGTGCGAAGGCCATGAACAGGGCATGGTCGCGCAGCCGCTCCTTGAGCTCGTCGGCGTTGTAGCGCTGATCCTGCCCCAGCGAGAACACCTGAGCGGTACCGGACTTGCCGGCCATGCGATACTCGAGCCCCGCCCCGGCACGGCGCGCGGTGCCCTCGTTGCCGGAGAGCACCTGCTCCATGCCCGAGACGACCCGCTCCCACCATTCGGCATGCTCGAGCTCGACGTCCGGCGGCGTATCGTCCAGGTCGAGCGGCATCGGCACGTCGCCGGTCTCACGCACCAGGCGCGGCTTGACCCAGTCGCCGCGATTGGCCAGCACCGCGGTGGCCGAGGCCAGCTGAAGCGGCGTGATCTGCAGATAGCCCTGGCCGATGCCCACCGAGAGCGTCTCGCCGGGATACCAGGGCTGATCGAAGCGGGCCCGTTTCCAGTCCCGGGACGGCAGCAAACCGGTGCCCTGGCCGTAGACGTCGGCGGCCACCCGAGTGCCGAAACCGAACTGCGCCAGGCTGTCGTGGATGCGGTCGATGCCGAGCTCGTGGGCCAGGGAATAGAAGTAGGTGTTGTTGGACACTTCCAGCGCCCGCTCGAGATCCACCCGCCCGTGCCCCCAGCGCAGCCAGTTGCGATAACGGCGCGAATCGTTGGGCAGCTGGTAGTAGCCGGGGTCGTAGATCACCTCGTCGGGGGTGATCTCCCCGTGGCGCAGGCCGGTGATGGCCATGAACGGCTTGATGGTCGAGCCGGCGGGATAGCTGCCACGGATGGCGCGATTGAACAGCGGCAGGTCGATGTCCTGCTGCAGCGCCCGGTAGGAGGCCACGTCGATGCCGGTCACGAACTGGTTGGTATCGAACCCCGGGACCGAGGCCATGGCCAGGATCTCGCCGGTCTGCGGGGCGATCGCCACGATGGAGCCCCGCCGCCCGTCGAGCAGGTCCACGGCGAGGTGTTGCAGCCCCTTGTCCAGGGTCAGCGTCAGGTTTTCCCCGGGCACCGGGTCGGTGTGCCCCAGCTCGCGCAGCACCCGGCCGCGGGCATTGGTCTCCACCTTGCGCAGCCCCGCCTGACCGTGCAGCGTGTCCTCATAGAAGCGCTCGACGCCGGTCTTGCCGATGAAGTGAGTCCCGGCATAGTTGCCGGCATCGACCCGCTGCAGCTCCTCGGTGTTGATCCGGCCGACATAGCCGAGCACGTGGGACATGGCCTCGGCGTCCGGGTAGTAGCGCAGCAGCTGCGCCTCGACCTCGACGCCGGGCAACCGATGGCGGTTGACCGCCAGCCGGGCGATCTGCTCCTCGTCGAGATCGCTCATCAGCAGCGCCGGCTGATAGGGGCGCTGACGCTGACGCGAGCGCTCGCGGAAGGCCTCGACCTGATCCGCGGGCAGATCGAGCAGGTCGACCAGCAGCGCCAGGGTCGCGTCCAGGTCGTCGACCCGCTCGCGCACCAGCGTCAGATTGTAGGTCGGCCGGTTCTCGGCCAGCAGCTCGCCGTTGCGGTCGTAGATCAGCCCGCGGGTCGGCGGCAGCGGCTCGACCCGCACGCGGTTCTTCTCGGAACGGGTGCTGTATTTCTCGTGCTGAACCACCTGCAGGTAGAACAGGCGGCCCGCCAGCAGGCCGCTGAGGAGCAGCACGATGACCACCGCCAGCAGCGAGCGCAGGCGAAAGATCCGCAGTTCCTGCTGGGGGTTCTTCAGGGTGTCGCGTGGCTGACGCATGCTTGGCGGCGACCTCGAGCGATCAGCGATGGTAGGGATGGCCGACCATCAGGGTCCAGGCCCGATAGAGCTGCTCGGCCAGCAGGATGCGCACCAGCGGATGCGGCAGCGTCAGCGGCGAGAGCGACCAGCGCTGATCGGCACTGGCGGACAGCGCCGGGTCGAGCCCGTCGGGCCCACCGACCAGCAGCACCACGTCGCGCCCGCCGAGGCACCAGTCCTCGGCCTGGGCGGCCAGCTGTTCGGTGCTCCAGGTCTTGCCGCCCACCTCCAGCGCCACCAGATGCTCGTCGCCCTTGAGCCGGGCACGCAGGCGTTCGGACTCCTGGGCGATGGCGCGGCGGGTATCGGCGTTCTTGCCCCGGGCCCCGGGGGCGATCTCCTCGATCTCGAGGGCGAAGTCTCGCGGCAGGCGCTTGCGGTACTCCTCGACGCCCTTGGTCACCCAGTCGGGCATCTTGGTGCCGACGGCCAGCAGTCTCACCTTCATGAAGCGCCGTGGGCCCGCTCTTCTTCCTCCAGCGCCTGGCCGTCGCTCGGCAGGTCGGCCCACAGACGCTCCAGGTCATAGAGCGCCCGGGTCTCTGGCATCATCAGATGCACCACCATGTCGCCGAGGTCGACCAGCACCCAGTCGGCACCGCTTTCACCCTCGACCCCCAGCGGCGCCACGCCCTCTTCCTTCACCGTCTGGATCAGCTTGCTGGACAGCGCCGCCAGGTGGCGGCTGGAGGTGCCGCTGGCGACCACCATCAGGTCGGTCACGCTGGTCAGGTTGGAAACGTCGATGACGGCGATGTCTTGAGCCTTGAGTTCCTCCAGTGCATTCAGCACCAGCGTCTTGAGTGCGTCGATGTGCATACCCTTCGTATCAGCCCCTCTAGGCGGAAAATGATGTTGCCGCCATTGTACCGGCTCGGGCGAAGCCTGGCAGCGCCCGATGACGGCTCGACGACGTTTTTTTGCGCCGAGCCGCCGGCGGCTAGCGACGGTAGAGTCCCGCGGAGAGGATTCGTTCCTCGACCGCCTCGGGCAGCAGATAGCGCACGCTGCGCCCCTCCGCCAGGCGCCGACGCACCTCGGTGGCGGAAATCGCCATGCGCGACGACAGCCGCAGGCGCAGGAGCCCGCCGGCCGGCGAGGCCATCAGCGCCGCCGGAGTCTCGACCTCACGACCGCCGATCAGCTCGGCGAGCGGCCCGGGCAGGTCGGCCTCGTGGTCAGGGCGATCCACCACCACCAGGTGGGCCAGGGAGAACAGCCGTTCGGGGGCATGCCAGTCGGCCAGGCGCAGGAAGGCATCGTGGCCCAGCGCCATGACCAGCCGCGCCTCGGGGCCGAACTCCCGGCGCAGCTCCGCCAGGGTATCGGCGCTGTAGGACGGCCCCTCGCGCTCGAGCTCACGCGGGTCGGCGATCAGCCCGGGGGTATCGCCGATCCCCAGGCGCAGCAGTGACAGGCGCTCCTCGGGGGTGATGCGCGGCTCGCCCCGCAGAGGCGGCCGGGCCGCGGGCATCATGTGCACCTGATCGAGCCCCAGCGCCTCATGAAGCTCCACGGCGCTGCGCAGGTGACCGAGATGGACGGGGTCGAAGGTCCCGCCCAGCATGGCGATGCGCGGGGCGCCCTCGACCGCCGCGCGCTCTGACGCCGCCTTCACCGATACCTCGTTCACTGACGGATCTGACCGTCACCGAGCACCACGTACTTGCGCGTGGTCAGCCCCTCGAGTCCCACCGGGCCGCGCACGTGCAGGCGATCGGTCGAAATGCCGATCTCGGCCCCCAGGCCGTATTCGAAGCCATCGGCAAAGCGGGTCGAGGCATTGACCATCACCGAGCTCGAGTCGACCTCGGCCAGGAAGCGCCGCGCCAGGGTGTAGTTCTCGGTGACGATGGCATCCGTGTGCCGCGAGCTGTAGCGTTCGATATGCGCCATGGCGTGGTCGATGCCATCGACCACGCGAATCGCCAGCACCGGCGCCAGGTACTCGGCCGCCCAGTCGGCTTCGCTGGCCGGGGCGGCGTCGGCGAGGATCGCCCGAGTGCGCTCGCAGCCACGCAGCTCCACGCCGTACTCGGCGTAGGCCGCGGCCAGGGCCGGGAGCAGGTCCTCGGCCACCGGGGCGTCGACCAGCAGGGTCTCCATGGTGTTGCAGGTGCCGTAGCGCTGGGTCTTGGCGTTGACGGCGATGGCCAGCGCCTTGTCACGGTCCGCGCTGGCGTCGAGATAGACGTGGCAGACCCCGTCCAGGTGCTTGATCACCGGCACGCGCGCCTCGCGGGAGATACGCTCGATCAGCGACTTGCCACCCCGCGGGATGATCACGTCGACATACTCGGGCATGCCGATCAACCGCCCGACCGCGGCGCGGTCGGTGGTCGCCACCACCTGGACCGCCGCCTCCGGCAGGCCGGCGTGTTCGAGCCCCTCGCGTAGGCAGGCCGCGATGGCGGCGTTGGATTCACGGGCCTCGGAGCCGCCGCGCAGGATGGCCGCGTTGCCCGACTTCAGGCACAGGCTGGCCGCTTCCATGGTGACGTTGGGCCGCGATTCGTAGATGATACCGATCACGCCCAGCGGCACCCGCATGTGGCCGACCTGGATGCCGCTCGGCCGGGCGCTCAGACCGTCGATCTCGCCCACCGGATCAGGCAGTGCCGCGACCTGATGGAGGCCCTCGATCATGGCGTCGACGCGCGCCTCGTTCAGCGCCAGGCGGTCGAGCAGCGCAGCATCCAGACCGTTCTCGCGGCCGCGCTCCAGGTCCCGGGCGTTGGCCGCCAGCACCGCGTCGCGGGCGGCATCCAGGCGCTCGGCCATGGCCTTCAGGGCGGCGTTCTTGGATGCGGTGTCGGCGCGGCGCAGGCGAGCGGCGGCGGTGCGAGCCTGCTGGCCCAGGCGCTGCATGTAGGCGTCGACGTCGGTGATGGCATCATCGGAGTGGGAGGCGTGAGCTGTCATGCCGTAGAGTGTCTCCAGGAAATCGCTGCGGGGCATCAGACCGCGCCCCAGGCTCGTGTCGGAACGGGAAGGAGCCCATACTAAGTCACCATGCAGAGCAAGTACAAAGTCGGGCTGATGCGCGTCAACCTGCTGATCGCTGCCGGCCTCGCCAGCTTCCTGGCCATCACCGCCGAGACGCTGCCGGACGCCCTGCTGCTGGGCCTCGCCGCGCTGTGGCTGACGGTGACCGCCAGCCAGGCGGCCCGCCGCCGCCGCCGCCATCCGGCCACCGTACCCTGGCAACTGCTGCCGGGGCTGCTGCTGGCCGCCCTGCTGTGGGTCACGCCGGACCGCCACCTGACCTGGCTGTGGGCCTGGGCCATCCTGCTGATGGTGCCTCAGCCTCGCTGGGTGCTGCTGCTCAACGCTGCGCTGGCCGTCACCAGCTGGTGGCACCTGCGCCCCTCGCTGGATACGGAACAATGGGCACTGGCCGGCCTGCTGCTGGCCGGCCTGATGCTGCTGGGGCTGGCACGCGCGCTGGAGCTTCAGGCCCTGCAGCGCAGGATCCGCCATCGCGCCCGACTGCTTCCCGGACTGCCCCTGTGGCCGAGCCAGTGCCTGCGCCACGACGTGCAGCGCGAACGAGAGCGTGCCAGACGAGAAGACAGCCATGTGGAACTGGTGCTGCTCCACGTCCGCCGAAGGCAGCTGTGGCCGCTGGCCGAACGACTGTGCCAGCGACTCCGACCGTTCGAGAACGGCTACCGCCTGGACCGACGCACCCTGGCGCTGCTGCTGATTCATCGCGACGCCGAGCAGGCCGCCGAACGGCGCCGGGTCCTGCTGGCGGATCTCGACGACTCGGCTCGCGTCCGGGTCATCGCCCTGCCACGACTGGGCTCGCTGTCGGGCGAACGCCGCGCCCTGAAGCGCCAGGCCCGGCACATCGAGGCCCGGGAGATCGTCCATCATGACTGAAACGAGCACGCCCCGTCCGCGCCTGTTCCTTCTGGTGCTCGGCATCACCACCCTGCTGCTGCTCGGCCAGGCGCTGTGGTTCTACCTGATGGGCCACTACGCACGCATCCTGCTGCCCGCCCTGCTGGCCCCGGTCATGGCCCTGGCCGCACTGCTGGCCGCCACCGGCAGAACGCCGACGCGCGCCTCCGCCTATCTGGCCCTGATCTGCGGTTTCCTGCTGATCGCCGTCGAGCTTCCTGACCAGAGCGGGCACCCGACGCTCTGGATCGGCCTGCCGCCGATTCTCACCCTGGTGCTGCTGCCGCTGGGCCCCGCCATTTTCCTCAACCTGGCCCTGACGCCGATCTGGCTGGCGCTGCTCGGCAACGGCAAGGCCGACGCCGACCTCGCCGCCACCTACCTGGCGCTGGTCGCCGTGGCCACCCTGACGCTGTGGGACCGCCTGCGCCAGCGCATGCTGCTGCAGGCCACCGACCCGCTGGAACGGGAATGCACGGCGCTGACCCGCACACGGCTGCACGAGCGCCTGATCGGCGAGTTCGAGCGTGCCCGCCTGCTCGAGCGCCCCCTGGCGGTGCTGGTGATCCACCTGCCCCAGCTCGACATGACCCGCGAGCAGTTCGGCGACGCCACGCGCCGCACCATGCTGACCACGTTCTGCCACAGCGTGCACCAGGACTGTCGCGAACTCGACGCGCTGGGCCGTGAGGACGAAGCCGCCTTCTGGCTGGTGCTGCCCGACACCACGGAAAGCGGCGCGCTGCTGGTCCAACAGCGCCTGCAGCAGACGCTGGAGCAGGTGATGCTGATGGATACCGGCCCGCTGGAAGTGCGGCTGCGCATGGAAACCCCACGCCCAGGCGAACCTCGAGCCTCCTTCCTGACTCGCCTGCAGGCCATGACCCAGGCCCTGGCCACCGGCTAGCGCCCCATCGATCAAGGAGGGAACCTTGGATCTCGTCGACCTGCTTCAGCGGCTGACGCCATCGCCAGCGATGCTGCTGCTGCTCACCGCGCTCATCGCCCTGGTGGAGTCGCTGGCCCTGGTGGGCCTGCTGGTGCCCGGGGTGGTGCTGATCACCGCCGTCGCCTCCATGGCCGGCCACCAGGAGCTATCGGTCGCGGCGATGATGTCTGCCGCCTTCGTCGGCGCCGTGATCGGCGACGGCCTGAGTTTCTGGCTGGGCTACACCCAACGCGAGCGCGTCACTACTCTGTGGCCGCTGTCCCGCTACCCCGAATGGCTCGCCCAGGGCGCTCGCTTCTTTCACCGCCATGGCGCGCTGTCGGTCTTCCTGGGCCGCTTCGTCGGCCCGGTGCGGCCGGTGGTTCCGCTGATCGCCGGCATGCTGCACATGCCACCGCGCCGCTTCACCCTGGCCAACCTCGGCTCGGCCGCCCTGTGGGCGCCGGCCTACGTGCTGCCCGGCTATCTGCTCGGCCGCACCTGGCAGCGCCTGCCGGGCGTGCCCGAGGCCCTGCACCCCTGGCTGGCGGGGCTCGGCGGCCTGGTCGTCGTGCTGGCACTGATCTTCTCCTGGCTGCGCCATCAGACCCACCACGACGGCCTGATCTATCGGGCCATGGCCGCCCTGCTGCGCCGCCACCCCCATGGCCGCCGACTGTGGCGATCCCTGGCCCGCCGCCGAGGCCGCGAGGCGCCCTTCGGCACCTGGCTGCTGTTGCTGACCTCACTCACCGCGCTGTCGGCCTGGACCCTGGTGGTGCTGCAGCACGGCGGCCCGCTGCCCATGGACCGGCGGCTCGATGCGCTGCTGAACGAGCTGGCAATTCCCGGGCTGACGGGCTTCGCCGAGCTCCTTGCGCGCCTCGGCGACCTGTATGGCGTGATCGCCCTGATGCTGCCCTGGACGCTGTGGTGGCTGGCCCGGGGGCGACTCGACATCCTGAGCCACTTGGTCGGCGGACTGGTCGGCATCGCCGCGCTCAACGGTCTCGGCAAGGCGTTGATCGGCCGCGCCCGCCCGCACACGCCGCTGCACCTGACGGATTCCTTCTCCTACCCCAGCGCCCACACTTCCACCGCCGTGGTGCTGTTCGGCCTGGCCGCGGCCTTCATCGCCCGGGAGCTGCCGCTGCCCCGCCGCTTCTGGGCCTACTGGGGCGCCATCGCCCTCATCGTGCCCATGGCGCTGTCGCGGCTGGTGCTGGGCGTCCACTGGCTGAGCGACCTGATCGGCGGCGCCCTGATGGGGCTGGTGGTCTGCGCGCTGGTACAGCTCGCCTGGCAACGCCGGCCGCACCGCACCCTGCGGCCCTGCCCGTGGCTGATGCTCGGCACGGCGTCGCTGGCGCTGGTCGCCGCGCGCATCGCCTGGCTGGGGCCGGCGTAGGGGCAAGCTGCAAGCTGCAAGCTGCAAGCTGCAAGCTGCAAGCTGCAAGCTGCAAGCTGCAAGCTGCAAGCTGCAAGCTGCAAGCTGCAAGCTGCAAGCTGCAAGCTGCAAGCTGCAAGCTGCAAGCTGCAAGCTGCAAGCTGCAAGTCGGCAGCGTGAAACCGCCCAAAGCAAAAGAAAACCCGAAGGCCATGGCCTTCGGGTTTTCTTGTAGCTCGGCGCTTGTAGCTCGGCGCTTGTAGCTCGGCGCTTGTAGCTCGGCGCTTGTAGCTCGGCGCTTGTAGCTCGGCGCTTGTAGCTCGGCGCTTTTAGCTCGGCGCTTGTAGCTCGGCGCTTGTAGCTCGCGCTTGTAGCTCGGCGCTTGTCGCTCGACGCTAGCCCAGGATCAACCAGACCCCGACGCCGATCATCAACGTACCGGCCAGGCGGTTGAGCAGCCGCACCTTGTCGGCCTGGCCCAGCAGATGGCGCAGGGTCTGGCCGCCGGTGGCGTAGGCCAGCAGGGCAACGAACTCGATGGTCAGGATGATGGACACCAGCGCGCCCAGCTGTGCGGCGAGCGGCCGCGAGGCGTCGAGAAACGGCGGCAGCAGGGCCACGAAGAAGGCCCAGCCCTTGGGATTGGCCACCGCGGTGACGAAGCCCTGCATGGCCAGTTCCCGGCGTCCGGCGCAGCCCTGGCTTTCGAGGTTGTCGGGAATCGCCATGCGACCGCGGGAGCGCCACATCATCACGCCGAGATAGGCCAGATAGGCCCCGCCCAGCCACTTGAACACCGCAAACAGCGCCGGCTGGCTCAGCATCAGCGTGGCCACGCCGGCGCCGGCCGCCACGGCGACCAGTCCCACGCCGACGAGTTCGCCGATCATCATCCACAGGGTGCGTCGCACACCCTGGGTCATGCCCAGCACCATGGCCAGGGTCATGCACATGCCCGGCGTCAGCGACACCAGCAGGAAGGTCGGCACGAACACCGACAGCACAGACAGCGAGATCATGACAAGATCCTCCTTGAACTTGCGACCCGCTCAGCATGGCGGGCCGACATGACGGCGGCATGTCCGGGCGCTCCCTGGCCCGGGCCGGTCTACTCGCCCCAGCGAGGCATCAGACGATGCGCGATGCCGAGCTGATTGAGAATGCGCGCGACGATGAAGTCGACCAGGTCCTCGACCGAGGCCGGCCGATGGTAGAAGCCCGGCGCCGCCGGCATCACCACCGCCCCCAGGCGCGTCAGGTTCAGCATGTGCTCGAGGTGGATCGCCGACAGCGGCGTCTCACGCGGCACCAGGATCAGCTGACGGCGTTCCTTCAGCGCCACGTCGGCGGCGCGCTCGATCAGGTTGTTGCTGGCCCCGCAGGCCACCGCCGAGAGCGTGCCCGTGGAACAGGGACAGATCACCATCGCCGAGCTGGCGCCGGAGCCGCTGGCCACCGGCGCCATCCAGTCCTCGCGGCCGAAACAGCGGATCTGCCCCGGCGCGGCGCCCGCGCGCTCGGTGAGCGCCTCGGCCAGCCGCTCGGGGCGCGCCGGCAGGTCGGTCTCGGTCTCGGTGGCGATGACCAGGTGCGCGGCCTTGGAGATCATCACCCAGACCTCGCGCTCGGCCGCCACCAGCGCCTCGATCAGGCGCAGCCCGTATTGGGCGCCGGAGGCGCCGGTCAGCGCCACGGTGACCGGGGCGCCGAAGCGCTCGCTGCCGTGCTCAGCCGCCATGGGCCACCTCCAGCGCCGCCAGCAGCTTCTCATGGATACCGCCGAAGCCGCCGTTGGACATCACCACCAGTCGGTCGCCCGGGCGCGCCTCGGCCACCAGCGCCGCCACCAGGCCGTCCAGATCGTCGAACACGCCGCCGGGACGGCCGCTGGCCTCGACCACCGGCGCCAGGGTCCAGTCGAGTCCCGCCGGCTGGTACCAGTAGGCGGCGTCGGCATCGGCCACGCTGCCGGCCAGGCGCTCGCGCAGGGTGCCGAGACGCATGGTGTTGGAGCGCGGCTCGATCACCGCCAGCAGTCGCCCTTGCCGGGCGGAGGCCCGCAGCCCGCCGAGGGTGGCGGCGATGGCGGTGGGATGGTGGGCGAAGTCGTCGATGACCTGGATGCCGGCCACCTCGCCGCGCAGCTCCTGCCGCCGCCGCGGGGTGGCGAAGCGGGCCAGCGCCTCGGCACCATCGGCCAGCGAGACGCCGCAGGCGTGGGCGGCGGCCAGCGCCGCCACGGCGTTGCGGGCGTTGTAGGCGCCGCTCAGCGACCAGTCGACCAGCGCGACTTCCTCGCCGCCGTCGTCGCGACGATGCACGACCCGGAAACGGCTGGCATCGTCGCGCTCGAGGGCCAGATGCCAGGCGCTGTCCGGTGCGGTGCCGAAGCGCTCCACCGGCGTCCAGCGACCCTGTTCGAGCACGCGCTCAAGCGCCGGCTCGCCGTCGGCCACCAGCAGCCGCCCCTTGCCCGGCACGGTGCGCACCAGGTGGTGGAACTGGCGCTCGATGGCGGCCAGATCGGGAAAGATGTCGGCGTGGTCGAACTCCAGGTTGCCCAGCACCGCGATCTCGGGGCGGTAGTGCACGAACTTGGAGCGCTTGTCGAAGAAGGCCGTGTCGTATTCGTCGGCCTCGACCACGAAGGGCGCATCGGCGACACCCAGCCGCGCCGAAACGCCGAAGTTGCGCGGCACGCCGCCGATCAAGAACCCCGGCGCCAGGCCCGCGGCCTCCAGCAGCCAGGCGGTCAGACTGGCGGTGGTGGTCTTGCCGTGAGTACCGGCCACGGCGATCACCCGCCGCCCGGGCAGCACGTGCTCGGCCAGCCACTGGGGGCCGGAGACGTAGGGCAGGCCGCGGTCGAGCACCGCTTCCACCTCGGGATTGCCCCGCGAGAGGGCGTTGCCGATCACTACCAGGTCCGGCGCCGGCTCGAGGTTCTCGGCGGCGAACCCCTCGGTCAGCACGATGCCCGCCTGCTCGAGCTGAGTGCTCATGGGCGGATAGACGCCGGCGTCCGACCCACTGACCCGATGGCCGGCCTCACGAGCCAGCAGGGCCAGGCTGCCCATGAAGGTGCCGCAGATGCCGAGAATATGAAGGTGCATGCAAACTCCGCTACCGAACGTCGGTGTGCCGGCGGGCCGGCGAAAAGCGGCAGCCTAGCATGGCGCCTGCGACCTCTCCAGCGCACGGCGCCGCGTGTCAGGCGTCGCACGTCGCGTGTCGCCGACAGGATGCAGCCATGGGGGCGATGGGCTAGAATCGCGGCTTTTCGGGACGAAGCCGGGAAGCGCTCGCCGCGCCACGGCTGCCCTTCCCTTGACGCGACCAGCAACAGGATAGCTCCATGGCCCAGCACAACGCCTTCTACGCCCAGTCCGGCGGCGTCACCGCCGTGATCAACGCCAGTGCCTGCGGCGTGATCGAGGCCTGCCGCCGCCACTCCGACCAGATCGGCAAGGTCTACGCCGGCCACAACGGCATCATCGGCGCCCTCACCGAGGACCTGATCGACGTCAGCGAGGAGAGTGACGAAGCGATCGCCGCCCTGCGCCACACCCCGGCCGGCGCCTTCGGCTCCTGTCGCTACAAGCTCAAGGACATCGAGACCCACCGCGCCCAGTACGAGCGCCTGATCGAGGTCTTCAAGGCCCACGACATCCGCTACTTCTTCTACAACGGCGGCGGCGACAGCGCCGACACCTGCCTCAAGGTCTCCCAGCTGTCCGAGAAGATGGGCTACCCGTTGACCGCCATCCACGTGCCGAAGACCGTGGACAACGACCTGCCGATCACCGACAACTCGCCGGGCTTCGGCAGCGTGGCCAAGTACATCGCCACCTCCACCCTCGAGGCATCGCTCGACATCGCCTCCATGTGCGCCACCTCCACCAAGGTATTCGTGCTCGAGGTGATGGGCCGCCATGCCGGCTGGATCGCCGCCGCCGGCGCCCTGGCCGGCGACAAGGAAGGCGACGCACCGCACCTGGTGATCTTCCCCGAGGTGGCCTTCGACCGTGCCGCGGTGATGGCCCGGGTCGAGCAGTCCGTCAAGGACTACGGCTACTGCGTGATCGTGGTCTCCGAGGGCGCCCGCTACGAGGATGGCACCTTCCTGGCCGACTCCGGCAATACCGACGCCTTCGGCCACCGCCAGCTGGGCGGCGTGGCCCCGACGCTCGCCGGCATGGTCAAGCAGGACCTGGGCTACAAGTACCACTGGGCCGTGGCCGACTACCTTCAGCGCGCCGCCCGCCACCTGGCCTCCAAGACCGACGTGGACCAGGCCTACGCCGTGGGCGAGAAGGCCGTCGAGCTGGCGCTGGCCGGCGACAACGCCAAGATGCCGGCCATCAAGCGCACCGGCGATGCCCCCTACACCTGGACCGTGGAGGCCGCGCCGCTGGCCGAGGTGGCCAACCGCGAGAAGTTCATGCCCCGCGACTTCATCCGCGAGGACGGCTTCGGCATCACCGAGGAATGCCGCCGCTACCTGTCGCCGCTGATCCAGGGCGAGGACTTCCCCCCGTTCGAGAACGGCCTGCCCAAGATCGCGCATCTGGCCAAGCATCGCGTCGAACGCAAGCTGCCGGCATTCAGCATCTGAGCGGCAGGCTGCAGGTCAACAGCCTGAAATCGCCTGGAGAAACAGAAACCCCGAAGGCAAAACCTTCGGGGTTTTCTTGTAGCTCGGCGCCAAAGGGGCTACCCCACGTCGATTCCTATCTCAGGAACCAGCTCAGCACCAGGGGCGCTTAAGGGTCTGACCCCAATGGATGCCTATCTCAACAGCCAGCTCAGCACCAGCAACACCAGCAGCGCGGCCGCCACGACCTGCCAGAACCACGTCGCCCCACCCCGCTTCGGCGGCCCCCCGTCCGACGCCGGCTTCGGCGTCTTGAGGGCATGCAGGAACTCCGACAGGCGACGGAACCGCAGGGCCCGCTGAGGCATCAGGGCACGCTTGAGGGCCGCGTCGAGCGCCGACGGCACTTCGGGATTGAGCGCCTGGGCACTGCGATAGTGCATCCGTTCCAGATCGGTATGGCGCAGCAGGTCCTTCACCGGCAGCTCGTAGGGCAAGGCGCCGGTCAGCAGCCAGTAGACGGTGGAGGCCAGCGAATACTGGTCGCTGCGTCGGCCGACCTCGTCATCCATGGCGTACTCCGGCGCGCTGTGCTCGGTCAGCCCCACCTGGCGCAGCAGCCCCCTCGAGCGCCGATGACCGTCCACATCGCGCAGGTGACAGGCGCTGAAGTCGGCCAGCACCACCTGGCCATGGCGATCGATCAGCACGTTCTCGGGATGGATCTGCTGATGCAGCAGGTCGCGCCGGTGCAGCGCCTGGACCGCCTTGCCGAGCTGAGTCGCGATATCGAGCCGCTGCCCGAGGCTGGCGCGGGGATGACGCCGCGCCCACTCTTCCAGCGTCATGCCTTCCACGTAGGCCATCAGGTAGTAGAGGTAACGGCGCGGCCGCGAGGGCGTCATCACCCGCACCACGAAGGGCGAGCGCACCCGCTCGACGATCCACTGCTGAAGCAGGAAGTGCTCCAGGTAGGCGTTGCGACTGGAGAGCTCCGGGCTCGGCGCCTTCATCACCATCTCGCGCTCGGTGTGCGTGTCACACACCCGGTAGACCCGCGACTGGGCGGTGCGCGACAGCACCTCCAGCACCTCGAGCCCGTCCAGCCGTTCGCCCACCGCCAGCTCCGGCGGGATCGGCAGCTCGCCGTAGGAACGGTCCGGCCGATCCTCCTGCGCCTCGGGCAGCGCATCGATGCGCACCAGCTGGAAGCAGAACGGATCGCCGCCGTAACCGCGCTCCCGGGCCCGTTCGCTGGCGGTCTCGGCCAAGCGCTCGCAGGCCGCGTGCAGGTCGCTGGCGTCCTCGCGGATCAGTCGCACGTAGTCCGACGGCATCAGGGTGCCCTGCACCGCCTGGGTGGTGAACAGGAAGATGTCCCCCTGCTTGAGCGGCATCTCCACGTAGTCGATATCGAGGCTGACATCCATGCCCAGCGCCCGGGAGGGATAGCGGTAGCCGCCAAGGTCGGTGACGTGATCGCGACTGAGCTGCTCGAACTCGGCTCCGCGCAGGCGGAACACCAGCGTATCGCCCATATGAAAGAGATGCGCCGTCTGGCCCTGATAGACCATCGCCGACACCGAGCTCACGTAGCCACCATCGCGGACCTGACGACTCTGCCCGTAGCACCAGCCGTTGAGGGCGTGCAGCACCCGGTGCGCCGACACCTTGGCCCCCCAGTGCTCGGGCGTCGAGTAGAAGTCGGCCAGAAACCCCTGCACGCTGAGGTCGCCCGCCTGCTTGGCCAGCGGGTTGCGCGAGGTGGAATCGGTGATCAGCGCACTGGCGCCCTTGCTCGTCAGCAGCGCCGTCTCGTCGGGCACGCAGACCGACATCGAACTGCGATGCCGGCCGCGATCCGGCACCACGAAGGCCTGGCCGAAACTCAATGACAGTTGCGCGGATGCCACGACGATCTCCTTGTGTGTCAGCGACTTCGAGACCGCAAGGCCCCCCTCCATGGGCGCTCATGATACACGCCTGCCCGGGGGCCTGGCTCTCCCCCCGTCGTCGACCCGCCTACCGGGGCCACGACGACCACATCCCCGCTCGGACGACCTAGGTCGGGTTGGTAATCGCCGGAGCGGCCTCGTATAATTCGCCGGATTTCACCCGACGGCCACCCGCCAGGGCCACAAGCCCAGGGCCATAAGCCATAGAAGGACGCCCTCATGAACTTCGACAACATCCCCGCCGGCAAGGACCTGCCCAACGACCTCTACGTCGCCATCGAGATCCCGGCCAACCATGCCCCGGTCAAGTACGAGATCGACAAGGACATGGGCGCCCTGCTGGTCGACCGCTTCATGGCCACCCCGATGTTCTACCCGGCCAACTACGGCTTCATCCCGCACACCCTGGCCGACGACGGCGACCCGCTGGACGCCCTGGTCGTGACGCCGTATCCGGTCCAGCCCGGCAGCGTCATCCGCGCGCGCCCGGTCGGCATCCTGAACATGACCGACGAAGCCGGCGAAGACGCCAAGCTGGTCTGCGTGCCGCACGAAAAGCTGTCCAGCCTGTACGACGACGTCCAGGAAGTGACCGACCTGCCGGAACTGCTGCGCCAGCAGATCGCCCACTTCTTCGAGAACTACAAGGATCTCGAGAAGGGCAAGTGGGTCAAGGTGGAATCCTGGGAAGGCGTCGAGGCCGCCCGCAAGGCTATCGAGAAGGCCGCCGCGGCTCACGACAAGGCCTGATCGCCCGCGATCATGCCCGGACAGTAAGGGGCCGCCCGATGGGCGGCCCCTTCGTCATTCCGGCATGGCGACGGACTCAACGCGCCTCGTCAGCCTCCGGCATGGACAGGGCCTCACCGACGGCGTCATTTTCCTCCGTCTCGACACCCACTTCCTCGACGCTCTCTTTATCGACGCCCTCTTCCGCGACGGCCTCTTCCCCACCGACCTCTTCCGCCGTCACGTCACCATCACCGTTCGCCGCGTCCCGAGGCGCCTTGACCCCGCCTTCGCTCGCCTCCGGCTCGGCAGCCACCTCCCGCGCCGTCTCGTTCTCTTCGGCGACGGTCTCCGCGCCGCTCTCCTGCCGAGCGTCGTCATCGGCCGCCGGCACCTCGAGGGCATCAAACTGCGTCGCCACCCCCTCGGCGAGCTCGCGGCTCAGGTCCCGGGCACGCAGCACATGATGCGCCATCACCAGCGAATGATTGGCGAACAGCCCGAAACCCGAGCCGTTGAGGATCACCGGGCTCCACAGCCGTCGCTGGCTCAGCTCGAGTTCGGCCAGCAGGGCCTCCCAGCGCATCGTCAGCCCGGCGGCCTCGATTCGCTCGGCCTGGTCGCGGTGCATCGCCACGAGCAGACGATGAAGGGCCCAGGCCTGGCCGCGGGCCTCGAAGAAGACGTTGTCGAGCCGGTACCACGGCGTCTCCGTGGGCAGCCCCTCGGTGTCGAGGTCCAGCCCGGCCAGGGCTTCGGGACTGCCGACGCTGGCCGAGAGGCGACGTCCCATGTCGTCGAGCCCCCGGGACACGCCGTTCAACCAGGCCGCAATCCCCTGGCCATCGGCAGCGAAGGCGGCCTGACCGCCGCCAAGCGTCTGGCGATAGCCGTCGAGGGCGGCGCGGGCCTGCTCGAGTCGACGCTCGGTGGAGGGATAGAACCAGTCGTCGGCATCGCCCTCCAGCGCCGTGCGCGCGGCATCCAGCGCCGCGGCGTCGCCGCCGGCGATGGTCGGCAGCGACTGGCTCATCCAGCGCGCCTGGCCGAGCACACCGAGCTCCCAGGCGGGCATGTTGTCGAGCCATACCCCAGGCGGGGCCAGGTCGTTGCGCAGATAGCCGCCCGGCTTGTCGAGCAGCGTCCCCACCAGGCCCGACAGGCCACCCACGACGGCCATGCCCGGCGCCGTGTCGGAGGCGGCGACGGCGTCATCCGACACCGGCTCTAACGCCGGCGTGCGGCTCCACCAGACGCCCAACCCCAGCGCCACGACCAGCGCGATCACCAGCACCGCCAGCAGCGGCTTCCAGATCCAACCGTATTGCGGACGCTCCAGCGTCTCTTTACTGCGGCGACGCCGTTCGGCCGCCCGTCGCTTCGATGCCATGATAGGATTTCCCTGACGATGTGGGCTCGGAATCCGCCGAGCTGCGACGGCAAGGCGCATCCACAGCTACCCCGCCGCTACGATATGCTAACGCCGATGCCGAACCGGCACCGCTGCTTCCCGCATCAGAGCATAGCGGCCGACGCCGTGGAACCCCATGCCCCACCACGGGTCACAAACCCGCCGCCGTCTTCGCGGCGGCGCCATCGATGACGCTCACTCACGCTCAAGGACCACCCCGTGCCGCACGCCCGCCGCTTGATAAGCCTGCTTCTGCTGTTATGGATCCCGCTCATCGCCCAGGCACAGTGGTTCGACGACGACGGCGGCAGCGACGGCGACTTCCTGCCCGTCGAGGAGGCCTTCCAGTCCAGCGCCTGGCACGACGGCGAGACGCTGACGATCGGCGTCGAGAACGCCGACGGCTACTATCTCTATCGCCATCGATTCAGTGTCGACAGCGCAACCCCGGGCGTCAGCCTCGGCGAGCCTCGCCTGCCGGCCGGCACGGCCAAGACCGATGAATTCCTCGGCGACGTGCGCGTCTTTTACGATCGGGTCACCTTCACGGTGCCCATCGAGCGCGCCGGCGGCAACGCCGAGGGCCCGCTCGACCTGACGTTCGGCTTCCAGGGCTGTGCCGATGCCGGCCTCTGCTATCCGCCCGAGAGCGTCTCGCTGCAGGCGCCCGAGGGGCAAGCCCCCGCCGCCTTCGCCGACGTCGATCCGACGCCACCGGGCGGCAACAGCCGGGACGCTGCCGGCACGACCGGCGGCGCGCCCACGGCCCCGATCAGCGAGGATGGCCGCTTCAGCGCCCTGCTCGCGGAAGCCAGCCTGCCGCTGGTGTTGGGCCTGTTCTTCCTCGCCGGCCTGGGCCTGACCTTCACCCCCTGCGTGCTGCCGATGATCCCGATCCTGTCCTCGATCATCGTCGGCCAGCAGCCCAGCCGTTACCGCGCCTTCGCGCTGTCGCTGTCCTACGTGGCCGGCATGGCGCTGACCTACGCCGTCGCGGGCGTGCTGATGGGCAGCTTCGGCGCCGGGCTGAACCTTCAAGCCAGGCTCCAGTCGCCCCCGGTACTGATCGGTTTCGCGGCGCTGTTCACGCTGTTCGCCCTGGCCATGTTCGGCGCCTTCGACCTGCGCCTGTCGCCGCGGCTGTCCGGGCGCATCGAGGCCTGGCAGACCCGTGCCCAGCGGAGCGGCCCGGCCGGCCTGGCGCTGGCCGGCGCACTCTCGGTACTGGTGGTCTCACCCTGCGTCTCGGCGCCGCTGGCCGGCGCCATGGTGTTCATCTCCTCGACCGGCGATGCCGCGATGGGCGGCGCCGCCCTGCTGGCCCTGGCGCTCGGCATGGGTGTGCCGCTGCTGCTGGTCGGCACCTTCGGCCCGGCCCTGCTGCCGCGCACCGGCGCCTGGATGACCGGCATCAAGGCCGCCTTCGGCATCCTGCTGCTGGGCGTCGCCGTATGGCTGATCGAGCGCCTGGTGCCGGGCCCCGTGGCGCTGTTGCTATGGGCCGCCCTGGCCATCGGCGCGGCGCTGGCCCTCGGCGCCTTGAGCCTGAACACGCCGCC
Source organism: Halomonas sp. HG01 (assembly GCF_000968715.2). NCBI lineage: Bacteria > Pseudomonadati > Pseudomonadota > Gammaproteobacteria > Oceanospirillales > Halomonadaceae > Halomonas > Halomonas sp. HG01. The sequence goes on from NZ_CP022134.1 coordinate 2,266,818, forward strand.
GGGCTGGGCCCGGGCGCGCCAGGCGCTGGGCCTCCTGCTGCTGACATGGGGCGTGACCCTGGTGATCGGCGCCTCCAGCGGCGCCGAGGACCCGCTGCGCCCGCTGGCCCAGCGCGAGGCTGCCGCCACTGACGGTGTCGGCGCCCCCGAGCCGGCGACCGTGGTCACCCGCCTCGACGAACTGGACGCCGCTCTCGCCACGGCGGACCGGCCGGTGTTCGTCGACGTCACCGCGGACTGGTGCATCTCGTGCAAGGTCATGAAGCGCGAGGTCTACCCCGCCCCGCCGGTGGCCGAGGCGCTCGCGAGCTTCCACCGCATCGAGGTCGACGTGACCGATACCGACGCCGACAGCCGGGCGCTGCTGGAACGCTTCGAACTGTTCGGCCCACCGAGCCTGCTATTCTTCGACGACGGTCGCGAACTGCGCCAGGCGCGCATCCAGGGCGAGGTCGACGCCGATCGGCTGGCCCGCCACCTGGAGGGCGTCAGCGCCTCGCTCGACGCCGGCAGCCGCCCGGGCTAGGGTTCATTGGCGAACGCCGTTCGGGTCGCTGGACATCGCCCATGAATTTCGGCAAACTCCGCCCACACCGCTTTTCGAGGCCGATAGAGGCGACAAGAGACGCCATCTTGCCGCGATCTATAGCAAGTTAGCCGTGGTTGACTGCGCCGGCCGCTACCCCCGAACTCACCACCGAGACGACGTCATATGGATATTCGCAAGGTCAAGAAGCTGATCGAGCTGCTGGAAGAGTCGAACATCAGCGAGATCGAGATCCAGGAAGGCGAAGAGTCTGTGCGCATCAGCCGTCACCCCAACGGCACCGCCTACCCGCAGCCGGCCGCTCCCGCCTGGCCGGCCGCACCGGCCCAGCCCGCCGCTCCGGCCCCGCAGGCACCGGCCGCTGCCGCCGAGCCCGCCGCCGAGCAGGCGCCGGCCTACCAGGGCCAGGAAGTGCTGTCACCGATGGTCGGCACCTTCTACCGCGCCCCGGCCCCGGGCGCCAAGCCCTTCGCCGAAGTCGGCCAGAGCGTCAAGAAGGGTGAAACCATCTGCATCGTCGAGGCGATGAAGATGATGAACCAGATCGAGGCCGATCGTGACGGCGTCATCGAGGCCTTCCTGGTCGACGACGGCGAGCCGGTCGAATTCGAGCAGCCGATGGTCGTCATCTCCTGATCCCTTCACCCACATTGGCGGACCCCATCATGCTGGACAAGGTTCTCATCGCCAATCGCGGCGAGATCGCTCTGCGAATCCTGCGCGCCTGCAAGGAGCTCGGCATCCGCACGGTCGCGGTGCACTCCAAGGCCGACCGCGACCTGATGCACGTGCGCCTGGCCGACGAGGCCGTGTGCATCGGCCCGGCCTCCTCCGCGCAGTCCTACCTCAACATCCCGGCGCTGATCAGCGCCGCCGAGGTCACCGACTCGAGCGCCATCCACCCCGGCTACGGCTTCCTCTCCGAGAACGCCGACTTCGCCGAGCAAGTGGAACGCTCCGGCTTCACCTTCATCGGCCCCCGCGCCGAGACCATTCGCCTGATGGGCGACAAGGTCAGCGCCATCGAGGCCATGAAGAAGGCCGGCGTGCCGACCGTGCCGGGTTCCAACGGCCCGCTGGGCGACGACGAGGGCGAGATCCTCGCCACCGCGCGGCGCATCGGCTACCCGGTGATCATCAAGGCGGCCGCCGGCGGCGGTGGACGCGGCATGCGCGTGGTGCACACCGAGGGCCACCTGCTCTCCGCGGTGACCGTGACCCGCACCGAGGCCCACTCGGCCTTCGGCGACGGCACCGTCTACATGGAGAAGTTCCTCGAGAACCCGCGCCACGTCGAGGTCCAGGTGCTGGCCGACGGCCAGGGCAACGCCATCCACCTCTATGACCGCGACTGCTCGCTGCAGCGCCGTCACCAGAAGGTGCTCGAGGAAGCCCCGGCCCCGGGCCTCGACCCGGACGCCCGTGCCCAGGTGCTCAAGGCCTGTACCGACGCCTGCATCGAGATCGGCTACCGCGGCGCCGGCACCTTCGAGTTCCTGTACGAGAACGGCCAGTTCTTCTTCATCGAGATGAACACCCGCGTGCAGGTCGAGCACCCGGTCACCGAGATGGTCACCGGCGTCGACATCGTCCGCGAACAGCTACGCATCGCCTCCGGCCTGCCGCTGTCCGTGAGCCAGGACGAGATCGAGCTCAGCGGTCACGCCTTCGAGTGCCGCATCAACGCCGAAGACGCCCGGACCTTCATGCCCTCCCCGGGCAAGGTCACCCTCTACCACCCGCCGGGTGGCATCGGGGTGCGCATGGACTCCCACGTCTACACCGGCTACTCGGTGCCGCCGCACTACGACTCCCTGATCGGCAAACTGATCACCTGGGGCGTCGACCGCGAGACGGCGCTGACCCGCATGCGCAACGCCCTGGACGAGCTGCTGGTCGAAGGCATCAAGACCAACACCGACCTGCACAAGGATCTGGTCCGCGACGGCTATTTCCAGCAGGGCGGCGTCAACATCCACTACCTGGAGAAGAAGCTGGGCCTCTGAGCCCGGTCGACACTCCTCCGGCAGCGGGGCGGCTTGGCCGCCCCGCCGTCGTTTCCTCACGCGATTCCCGGGAGTTCCCATGCCCTGGCTGCAACTCAAGGCCCGCATCGCCCCCGAGCAGGCCGACCTGCTCGAGGAACTGCTGCTGGACGAAGGCGCCACCGCCATCACCCTCCAGGACGCCCAGGACGACCCGCTGTTCGAACCCGAGCGCGGCACCACACCGCTGTGGGACGAGACGGTGCTGACCGGCCTCTACGACGATCTCGAGGGCCTGCCCGCGATGCTCGAACGCCTGGCCGGCGCCTGGTCCGAGGCCATGCCCGGCGAGCCCTGCCCCGAGATCGAGCACGAGCTGCTCGACGATCGCGACTGGGAGCGCGCCTGGATGGACGACTTCGAGCCCCTACAGATGGGCCAGAAGCTGTGGATCGTGCCGAGCTGGCACGAGGCGCCGGACCCCCAGGCGGTCAACCTGCATCTCGATCCCGGCCTGGCCTTCGGCACCGGCACCCACCCCACCACGGCGCTGTGCCTTTCGTGGCTCGACGGCCTGGCCGTGGCCGGCGAGCTCGACGGCCGCGAGGTGCTGGACGTGGGCTGCGGTTCCGGCATTCTCGCCATCGCCGCACTCAAGCTCGGCGCGAACTCGGCCCGGGGCACCGACATCGATCCCCAGGCGCTCGCCGCCAGCCGCGACAACGCCGAGCGCAACGGCGTCGAGGAAGACGACTTCGCGCTCCACTACCCGGAGCAGCTCGACGCCGCGGCGCGCTTCCCGGTGGTGATCGCCAACATCCTGGCCGGCCCGCTGGTCGAGCTGTCCGGCGAGATCGCCGGGCGCGTGGCGCCGGGCGGCCGCCTGGCGCTGTCCGGCATCCTCGAGGCCCAGGCCGACGAGGTGCGCGAGGCCTACGAGGCGCGCGGCCTGATCATGGACGAGCCCGAAGTGCGCGAGGGCTGGGTGCGCCTCACCGGACGCCGCGCCGCCGACGGCTGACCGGATGGGCCCGGCGGCGGGCGACGCTCTGCCGCACACCGATCCTTCACCCAGGCCATCGGGGGGCGTATGATATGTCCCCCCTTCGAACCATCGATCTCGACCATGCCCGACTCACGTCCCCTGCCGCGCATCGGCTCTCATGCGTTGCCGAACCGGGTGATCCTGGCCCCCATGGCCGGCGTCACCGACCGCCCCTTCCGCGCGCTCTGCCGGCGGCTGGGCGCGGACCTGGTGGTGGGCGAGATGGTGACCTCGGACCCGAATCTGTGGCACACCCGCAAGTCGCGACTGCGCATGGACCATCGCGGCGAGCCCGGCCCTCGCGCCGTGCAGATCGCCGGCGGCGACGCCGAGATGCTCGCCGAGGCGGCACGGCTCAACGCCGAGATGGGCGCCGAGATCATCGACATCAACATGGGCTGTCCGGCCAAGAAGGTCTGCAACAAGGCCGCCGGCTCGGCGCTGCTGCGGGACGAGGCGCTGGTGGCCGAGATCCTCGAATCGGTGGTCGCCGCGGTGGACGTGCCGGTGACGCTGAAGATCCGCACCGGCTGGTGCGCCGACAGCAACAACGGCGTGCGGGTGGCGAGGCTGGCCGAGAACGCCGGCATCCAGGCGCTGGCCGTGCACGGCCGTCACCGCCAGCAGCGCTACGGCGGCGAGGCCGAGTACGACACCATCGCCGCCATCAAGGCCGCGGTGAAGCTGCCGATCTTCGCCAACGGCGATGTCGACTCGCCCGAGAAGGCCCGCCACGTCCTCGACTATACTGGGGCGGATGCGGTGATGATCGGCCGCGGCGCCCAGGGCAACCCCTGGATCTTCCGCGAGATCGATCACTACCTGCGACACGGCCAGCGCCTCGCGGCGCCCGACGACGCCGAACGCTCGGCGGTGCTCCACGGCCACCTGGTGGCCCTGCACGACTTCTATGGCGAGCACATGGGGGTGCGCATCGCCCGCAAGCATCTCGGCTGGTACCTGGCCGGCGATGCACGCCTCGACGACGACGGACGACGTGCCCTGCGCGCCACCTTCAATGGCCTGGACAGCCCCGCTGACCAGTGCCGCTTCATCGACGAACTCTTTCGTCATGACCCCGCCACGGCGCCGCACCGTGTCGCCCGGGCCATGACGCCGGATGGAACCTGTGCCGCATGACCAGCAGCCAAGCCCTTGACCAGAATTCCGCGCTGACCGAGCTGGACGCCCGAGCCTCCCGGCGCCTCGACGAGGCCGACGGCAGCGCGCTGAGCCCCCACGGCGACATGCCCCTGCGCGAGGCCGTCGACGCCGCCATGCGACGCTACTTCGACCACCTCGACGGCGGCGACGTCACCGACCTTCACGCCATGGTGATGGCCGAGGTCGAGGCGCCGCTGCTGGCCTCGGTGCTCGAGAACGCCCAGGGCAACCAGACCCGCGCCGCCGAGATGCTCGGCCTCAACCGCGGCACCCTGCGCAAGAAGCTCAAGCACTACGGGCTGATCTGAATTCCCGCGAGGGCGCCATCGAGCGCCCTCGCTTGCGTTTCGATGTTCCCTCAACGCCCAACAGAGTGACCTTCATGTCCCAAGCCTCTTCCACTCCGGTCCGTCGCGCCCTGATCAGCGTGTCCGACAAGACCGGCATCGTCGACTTCGCCCGCGACCTCAGCGACCAGGGCGTCGAGCTGCTCTCCACCGGTGGCACCTTCCGCCTGCTGCAGGAGAACGGCATTCCGGTCACCGAGGTCTCCGAGCACACCGGTTTCCCCGAGATCATGGACGGCCGCGTCAAGACCCTGCATCCGAAGATCCACGGCGGCATCCTCGGCCGTCGCGGCCAGGACGACGCGGTGATGGCCGAGCACGACATCGCGCCGATCGACATGGTGGTGGTCAACCTGTATCCGTTCTCGGCTACCGTGGCGCGTCCGGACTGCAGCCTCGAGGACGCCATCGAGAACATCGACATCGGCGGCCCGACCATGGTCCGCTCCTGCGCCAAGAACCACGCCTACACCACCATCGTGGTCGACGCCGGCGACTACGGCCGCGTGCTCGAGGAAGTCGCCCAGGGCGGCATGCAGCAGGCCACCCGCTTCGACCTGGCGGTCAAGGCCTTCGAACACACCGCCGGCTACGACGCCGCCATCGCCGATTACCTCGGCCAGCGCGTCGAGGGCGGCGAGGACGGCTTCCCGCGCACCTACAACCTGCAGTTCCACAAGAAGCAGTCCATGCGCTACGGCGAGAACCCGCACCAGTCCGCGGCCTTCTACGTCGAGGCCGGCTGCCAGGAGCCCAGCGTCTCCACCGCCGAGACCCTGCAGGGCAAGCCGCTGTCGTTCAACAACGTGGCCGACACCGACTCCGCGCTGGAGTGCGTGAAGAGCTTCGCCGAGACCGCCTGCGTGATCGTCAAGCACGCCAACCCGTGCGGCGTGGCCGTCGGCGCCAGCCAGCTCGAGGCCTACGACAAGGCCTTCGCCACCGACCCGACCAGTGCCTTCGGCGGCATCATCGCCTTCAACACCCCGCTTGACACCGAGACCGCCCGCGCCATCATCGACCGCCAGTTCGTCGAGGTGATCATCGCCCCCGGCGTCGAGGACGCGGCCCGCGAGATCGTCGCCGAGAAGAAGAACGTGCGCCTGCTCGACATCTCCGCGCACTGGCCCGGCGAGCGCGAGCACGCCCACGACCTCAAGCGCGTCACCGGCGGCCTGCTGGTCCAGGACCGCGACCTGGGCATGGTCGGCCGCGACGAGCTGACCGTGGTCACCGAGCGCGTCCCCAGCGAGCAGGAAATGCGTGACCTGGCCTTCGCCTGGAAGGTCGGCAAGTACGTCAAGTCCAACGCCATCGTCTACGTCAAGGACGGCCAGACCATCGGCGTGGGCGCCGGCCAGATGAGCCGCGTCTACTCGGCCAAGATCGCCGGCATCAAGGCCGCCGACGAAGGCCTGTCCGTGCCCGGCTCGGTGATGGCCAGCGATGCCTTCTTCCCGTTCCGCGACGGCATCGACGCCGCCGCCAAGGCCGGCATCACCGCGGTGATCCAGCCCGGCGGCTCCATGCGCGACCAGGAAGTGATCGACGCCGCCAACGAGGCCGGCATCGCCATGGTGTTCACCGGCATGCGCCACTTCCGCCACTGAGCGGCCAAGCGGCCAAGCGGCCAAGCGGCCAAGCGGCCAAGCGGCAGGGTGAGTTCGCCCGAAGCAAAAGAAAACCCGAAGGCCTCGGCCTTCGGGTTTTCTTGTAGCTCGGCGCTTGTAGCTCGGCGCTTGTAGCTCGGCGCTTGTAGCTCGGCGCTTGTAGCTCGGCGCTTGTAGCTCGGCGCTTGTAGCTCGGCGCTTGTAGCTCGGCGCTTAGGCGCCCAGATCAATACAAAGGTACTTGGTCTCGAGGAACTCCTCGATGCCCTGGTGACCGCCCTCACGACCGAGGCCGGAGGCCTTGACCCCGCCGAAGGGCGCCGCGGCGTTGGAGATCAGCCCGGTGTTGATGCCGACCATGCCGTACTCGAGCGCCTCGGAGACGCGCCATACGCGTCCCAGGTCGCGGGAATAGAAGTAGGAGGCCAGGCCGAACTCGGTGTCGTTGGCCATGGCCACGGCATCCTCTTCGTCGTCGAAGGGGAAGACCGCGGCCAGCGGGCCGAAGGTCTCCTCGGTGGCGACCTTCATGCTGTCGTTGGCGGCGTTGATCAGGGTCGGCGTGAAGAAGTTGCCGCCCAGCGGATGCGGATGGCCGCCGAGCAGCAGCTCGGCGCCGTGGTCCACGGCGTCCTGGACGTGCTCGGAGACCTTGGCCACCGCCTTGTCGTCGATCAGCGGGCCGATATTGACGCCTGACTGGGTGCCGTCCCCCACCTTGAGCTCGCTGTTCATGGCCACCGCCAGCTTCTCGCAGAAGGCGTTGACCACGCTGGACTGCACCAGGAAGCGGTTGGTGCACACGCAGGTCTGGCCGGCGTTGCGGAACTTGGCGGCCATGGCGCCTTCCACGGCGGCGTCGAGATCGGCGTCCTCGAACACGATGAAGGGCGCGTTGCCGCCGAGCTCCAGCGAGATCTTCTGCACGTGGCGCGAGGCCTGGCTCATCAGCTCGCGGCCCACCTCGGTGGAGCCGGTGAAGGTGATCTTGCGCACCACCGGGGACTCGGTCAGCGCCGCGGCGATCTCCGAGGCGCGCCCGGGGACCACGTTGAACACGCCGCGCGGCACCCCGGCGCGCTCGGCCAGGAGCGCCAGCGCGGTGGCGGAGAACGGCGTCTGGCTGGCCGGCTTGACCACGAAGGTGCAGCCCGCGGCCAGCGCGGCGCCGGCCTTGCGCGTGATCATCGCCGCCGGGAAGTTCCAGGGCGTGATGGCGCCGACCACGCCGATCGGCTGCTTGGTGACCAGGATGCGCTGCTGGGACTGAGCGGCGGGAATGGTCTCGCCGTAGACCCGGCGGGCCTCCTCGGCGAACCAGCGCAGGAAGCTCGCCGCATAGGCGATCTCGCCGGCGGCTTCCTTGAGCGGCTTGCCCTGTTCGAAGGTCATGATCATGGCCAGGTCGTCCTGATGCTCGAGCATCAGGTCGTGCCACTTCATCAGGATATCGGCCCGTTCCTGGGCGGTGAGGGCACGCCAGGCCGGCAGGGCCGCGTCGGCGGCGGCGATGGCGCGCTCTGTCTCGGCGCGGCCGAGCCGGGGCACGTCGCCCATCGGCTCACCGGTGGCGGGATTGATCACGTTGATCTGCTCGCCGCTGTCGGCGGCGACCCAGCTGCCGTCGATGTAGGCGAACGGGCAGTAGAGCTGGGTTTCCTTCAGGGCTTCCATGGTTGACTCCTGGCGTGCGGCCTTGCGGGGATGCACCTCATGCTAAGCGCAAGCCCCCCGACACGCCAACCGCTCATCCATGAGCGATCTTCAACCCTTCGCGCGGCGATACCCCTGCCGTCTCAACCCTCGCGCCGCGCCTCGCGGGAGTCGGAGAGCGTGATCGACACCGAGTCGGCGAAGCGCAGGGCATGGGGCTTGTCGATCTCGACCTGAGCGGCGAGCACCTGCTCGTAGCTCATCACCAGGTCGAGCACCTCACGGGTCATGCGCTCCAGCAGCTGGAAGCGATGCCCCTCCACGTGGGCGATCACTTCCTTGGTGATGGAGCGATAGTTCAGCGCCTGCTCGATGTGATTGAAGGCCACCGCCTTGTCGGCGCGATAGCGGATCACCATGTTGATCACCACGTCCTGGCGATTCTGGATCTCCTCTTCCTTGATGCCGACATGGGTCCTCAGGCGCAGATCCTTGATACGGATCGTGGCCAGATCGTGATCGAGGTGCTCGTCGCCCAGCGCGTGCAGTGGCATATCGCTCTCCTTCGCGGCCTCAGCGGCCTTGAACCAGGGTCAGGAACTCCTGGCGCGTGCTCTGGTGCTCGCGGAAGGCACCGAGCATCACCGAGGAGGTCATGCTGGAATTCTGTTTCTCGACGCCGCGCATCATCATGCACAGGTGACGCGCCTCGACGACCACGGCCACGCCGCGGGCTTCGGTGACCTGCTGCACCGCTTCGGCGATCTGGCGCGTCAGGTTCTCCTGAATCTGCATGCGACGGGCGTACATATCCACGATCCGGGCGAACTTGGACAGCCCCAGCACCTTGCCCCGCGGCAGATAGGCGATGTGGCACTTGCCGATGAACGGCAGCAGGTGATGCTCGCACATCGAGTACAGCTCGATGTCCTTCACCAGCACCATCTCGTCGGTCTCGGAGGCGAAGACCGCGCCGTTGACGATCTCCTCCAGCGACTGCTGATAGCCGTGGTTGAGGAACTGCATGGCCTTGGCGGCCCGCTTGGGGGTGTCACGGAGCCCCTCGCGTTCGGGGTCCTCTCCCAGTCCCTCGATGATCTGGCGGTAGTGGTTGGCGAGATGTTCGGTCATGGTCAGGCCCCATGCAGAGTCGTGATGTCGGTGCGTCGGCGATGGCCCGGCCACACACCTTATACATAAATTATTCAAAAAACCGCTTTTGTACAACCAGCGGCTCGGGGAACGCATTATTCTAGCGCAAGGCGCCGCCCGACGCAGTGCCATGGCGGCCTCGGCATCCGATTGGAGCGACGCCATGTCGCGCCAGGGCGGCTTCTTGCCGCCGATGGCTATGGTAGAGTTGGGCCGACCCTCTTCTTTCGACCCGCTGCCTGCCGAGCACCGACATGTTCAAGCCGACGATCCTGCTGATGGCAACTGCCCTGACCCTGCCGAGCCTGGCGATGGGCGATACCCTCTCCCTGCCCGCCGACGCTCGGGTCGCCATGGCCCTGGTCGACGACCTGACCCTCGACGCCGAGACCCCGCGCCTCGACGACGTGGTGATGCACCCGGTCCACAGCGAGCGGGGCAGCCACCGCCTCCCCGACTACTGCGTCGTCACCGGCGATGCCCGGCGCAACGGCGAGCGCGTGCGGCTGACCGCCAGCGCCCTGACCTGCATCGAGACCGCCGGCGCCGACAGCGCCATCTACAGCGGCGAACTCACTGCCGGCGCCTACGACGCGGACGGCGACTTCGGCCTCGCGGCTTGCCAGGGCGACCGCTGCCGGCTGACGCCGGATGACGTCTTCGTGCTGACGCTGACCCGGCCGCTGAGCCTGGAACAGCAGGCGAACCCCTCCGCGGAGATCAACGCCCGTCGCCGCCAGCACGACGCCGACGAGGCCGCCGACCAGCCGTAACCGGCACTCAGGCGATCAGGCGGCGACAAGGCGCTGTGTGAAAAGTCGGCGAGCGAAGGTTAGACAAGGCAAAAATTAGCAAAAAGGCGGAGTTTACGATCGGTAAATGAGCATTTTGATCGGACTCGCGCCCGAGCTGATTTTTAACACCGTATAACCAAGCGCAGACACTTTTCGGGCAGTGCCTAGGACAGCCAGCGGGCCGTGCCGTCCAGCATCACCCGCTGCTGCTCGAGCTCGCGCAGGTGAGCGTCCCAGTAGCCGGCATCCGCCAGCCATGGAAACGCCTGCGGAAAGGCCGGATCCTCCCAGCGCGCCACCAGCCAGGCGCTGTGGCGCATCAGCCGCAGCGCACGCAGCGGCTCCACCAGCGCCAGCTCGCCACGATCGAAGTCGCGATGCTGCTCATAGCCCTCGATCACCTCGGAGAGCTGCATCTGGCGCTCGCCCTCGTCCTCGGCGGTGAGCAGCATCCACAGGTCCTGCACCGCCGGCGCCATCAGGCAGTCGTCGAAGTCCACCAGCGCGAAGTGCTCGTCGCGGCCCAGCATGTTGCCCAGGTGGCAATCGCCCTGGACCCGCAGCTCTCGTGCCGGCCAGTCCCGGGTGCCGAGCGCCTCGATCAGGCCCCGGCTGATGCGCTCGTAGGCCGGGCGCTGATGATCCGTCAGCCAGCAGCTAGCCAGCACCGTCTCGGCGGCCTCCTCGGCCATCGCCCGCGGCGCCAGCTGGCGACGATGCACGAAGGCCCGGCGCTCGCCCACCACATGCACGGCGCCGATGGTCTCGCCGAGGGCGAACAGGTGCTCGGGATTGCCCAGCTCCGGCGCCTGGCCGGGCAGATGGGGAAACAGCGCGAAGCGGAAGTCGTCGTGGCGGTGCAGGCTCGCCCCCGCGTCATCGCGCCAGGGGGCGGCCACCGTCACACCGGCCGCCTCGAGCTCGGCCAGGAAGTCGTGCTCCTCCTGGATCTGGGCGTCGGTCCAGCGGCCCGGGCGATAGAACTTGACCACCCAGCGGCGACGCTCGTCGTCATGCACCAGGTAGACCCGGTTCTCGTAGCTGTTGAGCGCGAAGGGCTCGCCCGGCAGCCAGAAGCCCAGGGACTCCACCGCCGCCACGACCCGGGCGGGCTCGAGGCGAGCAAAGGGATGAATCGCATCGGTCATGGGCGTTCTCGTCGCAGGCAAAACGCCATGGTAACAAAGCCGCCCGGCCTGCCGCGCCGGCGGCCTGGAAATCGTCCCCGCGCCTGCCCTATGCTGGTGCATTCATCGGCACGGTGCCCGATGCACTTCACGGACATCCCGGCCGGAGACACGCCATGGAACTGCTCACCTGGATCACCTACCTCGGCGTGATCGTCGCCCTGATCATCTTCCCCGGCCCGGTGGCGCTGCTCTGCACCAGCCACGGCCTGCGCTTCGGCCGCCGCCGCGCCACGGCCACCGTGTGCGGCGGCACCCTGGCCTCGCTGGCGCTGATGGTGCTGTCGTCGCTGGGCCTCGGTGCCATCCTGGCCGCCTCGGAGACCGCCTTCCACGTGCTGAAGCTCCTCGGCGGCGCCTATCTCGTGATCCTCGGCCTTCAGGCCTGGCGCCGCTCCGGCGACGACTCGCCGCTGGACGTCCCGGACGCCGCCGCGGCGCCCCCATCCGCGAACACCTCCAGCCTCCGCCTGTTCCGCCAGGGCTTTCTGGTCGGCATCAGCAATCCCAAGGATCTGCTGTTCTTCGCCGCCCTGTTCCCCAACTTCATCGACGTGGGTGAGCCCCAGCTGGTGCAGTTTGCCATCCTCGCCGCCACCTGGGCGGTGATCGACCTCAGCCTGATGTGGCTCTACGCCGCCATGGGCTCGGGCCTCGGCCAGTGGTTCCGCCATCCCGGCCGGGCCAGGGGCTTTCATCGCGCCACCGGCGGCCTGTTCATGGCCGCGGGCGGCTCGCTGATCGCCACGTCGCATTGATCCCGCGTCCTTCTCCCGCGAGAGGCCTGCCGCCGTGTATCGACTGCATATCGCCAACAAGAACTACTCGTCCTGGTCGCTGCGCCCCTGGCTGCTGATGAGCGAGATGGCCATTCCCTTCGAGGAACGGCTGACGCCCTTCGTCGCCGACGCGAACTGGGCCTCGTTTCGCGCCTTCTCGCCCACCGGCCAGGTGCCCTGCCTGATCGACGGCGAGCTCGCCGTCTGGGACTCCCTCGCCATCGTCGAGTATCTGGCCGAACGCCATCCGGGCGTGTGGCCGACGTCGGCCGACGCCCGCGCCTGGGCGAGATCGGCCTGCGCCGAGATGCACTCCGGCTTCCGGGCGCTGCGAGACGAATGCCCCATGAACTGCGGGCTGCGCGTGCGGGTCACGACGCCTTCCGAGCCGCTGAGGCACGACCTGGCGCGTCTGGAAGAGCTCTGGACGCAAGGACTGGAGACGTTCAGCGGCCCCTTCCTGGCCGGAGAAACATTCACCGCAGTGGACGCCTCCTTCGCCCCGGTCGCCTTTCGCGTGCAAGGCTTCGACCTGCCCCTCGGCGCGGCCGCCCGCGGCTACGTCGAGCGGTTGCTGGCCCTGCCCGGCATGCAGGCCTGGTACCGGGCCGCCCTCGCCGAGCCCTGGCGCGACCAACCCCACGAGCGCAAGACCCTGGCCGCCGGCGAGCGGCTGGTCGACCACCGTGACGCCTCCACGGCCTGATCCCCCGGCAAGGCCGCTAGGCGCTGCCGTGGCCCGGCGGCGTCCTGGCAATCGCCCAGGCCTCGACCTCCTCGGCGCCCGCCCGGCGACAGGCCCGGGCCAGGGCGTCGAGGGTGGCGCCGGTGGTCATGACGTCATCGAGCAGCGCCACCCGAGGCGGCAGCGCCTGCGGCATCTCAAAGGCCCCGCGCAGGTTGCCCCGCCGCCCTCGCCGGCCGAGGCCCCGCTGGCTCGGCGTATCCTTCGTCCGCCGGGCCAGGATGAGCGGCACCTCGAGCCTCGCCGCCAGCCGTTCGGCCAGCCAGCGACCCTGATCGAAACCGCGCTCCCGGGCGCGTCGCGGATGCAGCGGCACGGCGATCAGCGCCTGGGGCGGCGCGATGCCGGCCTGGCCTTTTTTCACCCCCTCTTTCATCCCCTCTTCCAGCCCCTCCTCCAGTAGCGTCAGCAGCAGCGTGCCGGCCCGCGGCGAGGCATGGAACTTGAAGCGCTGCATCAGCCCCGCCACCTCGCCCTCGTAGCGCAGCGGCACTCGGGCGCGAAGGTAGGCCGGCGGCCGACGCAGGCAGTGGCCACAGGGTCGTGGGATGACGCTGGCCGGGAGCGGCTCGGCGCAGACCGGGCAGGCCGCGCGATTCCAGGGCAGCGCCGCGTGGCAGTCGGCGCACCAGGGGCGGCCGGGCTCGCAGGCCGCCAGGCAGAAGGCGCAGCGGCCCGGCAACGCGCGGCGCAGCCAGTCGTCAACCTCATGACGCCACAAGGTTGACATACCGACCTGCCTACGTACCCTATCGGTCAACTCACGAACCCGTGCCCAGTTGACCATAAGCGAGCCCCTCATGCCTGCCCAGCCCCACGACAACGCCCCGGTTGATCTGACCCTAGCCAGTCGTCCGGACCTTCGCCACGACTGGTCCCTCGAGGAGATCGAGGCGCTGTTCGCGCTGCCCTTCAACGACCTGATGTTCCGCGCCCAGCAGGTCCACCGCGCGCACTTCGATGCCAACGCCGTGCAGGTCTCCACCCTGCTGTCGATCAAGACCGGCGCCTGCCCGGAGGACTGCAAGTACTGCCCGCAGTCCGGCCACTACAACACCGGGCTCGGCAAGGAGAAGCTGCTCGAGATCGAGAAGGTGGTGAACCAGGCCAAGGCCGCCAAGGAGGCCGGCGCCAGCCGCTTCTGCATGGGCGCCGCCTGGCGCAGCCCGCGCGAGAAGGATCTCGAGGTGGTCATGGAGATGGTCAGCCAGGTCAAGGCGCTGGGGCTCGAGACCTGCATGACCCTGGGCATGGTCGACGTCGATCAGGCCAAGCGCCTGTCCGAGGCCGGGCTCGACTACTACAACCACAACCTCGATACCTCGCCGGACTACTACGGCGAGATCATCACCACCCGCAGCTACGCCGATCGCCTGGACACCCTGGCCAACGTGCGCGAGGCGGGCATGAAGGTCTGCTCCGGCGGCATCCTGGGCATGGGCGAGGCACCCCGCGACCGCGCCGCCCTGCTCCAGCAGCTGGTGCGCCTGGAACCGCATCCCGAGTCGGTGCCGATCAACATGCTGGTCAAGGTGCCGGGCACCCCGATGGAGCACGCCGAGGACCTGGACCCGCTGGAGTTCATCCGCGCCATCGCCGTGGCCCGCATCCTGATGCCGAAGAGCCACGTGCGCCTGTCCGCCGGCCGCGAGCAGATGGACGAGTCCACCCAGGCCATGGCCTTCCTGGCCGGTGCCAACTCGATCTTCTACGGCGACACCCTGCTGACCACCGGCAACCCCCAGGTGGAGCGCGACCGGGCGCTGTTCGACAAGCTCGGCTTGCACCCGGAGCAGCGCGAGACCTGCGCCGACGACGAGAAGACCGAGGCCGCCCTGGAAGCCGCCATGCGCGAGCGCCAGGACGACGCCCTGTTCTACGACGCCACCGGAGCCTGACCCCATGGCCGAGACCTGGTCGCGTCGCCTGGCCGAGCGGGCCGAGACCCGCCGCGCCGAGGGGCTGTGGCGCGCCCGGCCCACCGTGGGGCCGGAAGACGGCCGGCTCGACTTCGCCGGCAACGACTATCTCGGCCTGGCCCGCGACCCGCGCCTCGCCGAGGCCCAGGCCGAGGGCACGCGGCGCTTCGGCGCCGGCGGCCGGGCCTCGCACCTGGTGTGCGGCCACCAGCAGATTCACGAGGCGCTGGAGCAGCGCCTCGCCGCGCTCACCGGCCGCCCGAGGGCGCTGCTGTTCTCCACCGGCTACATGGCCAACCTGGGCGTGCTGCAGGCGATGTGCGATCGCCATACGCCGGTCTTCCAGGATCGTCTCAACCACGCCTCGCTGATCGACGGCGCCCGACTCGCCGGCGCACCCTCGCGCCGCTTCCACCACCGCGACCTCGACGACCTCGAACGCCTGCTCGCCCGAGCCCCGAGCGAGGCCCCGGCGCTGGTGGTCAGCGACGGCGTGTTCAGCATGGACGGCGACGTGGCCGACGTGGCGGGGCTCGCCGCCACCGCCCGCCGTCACGACGCATGGCTGATGATCGACGACGCCCACGGCCTCGGCGTGCTCGGTGAGGTGGGCGACGGCTGCGCCGGCCGGACCCACGACGTCGACGAGGTGCCGGTGCTGGTCGGCACCCTGGGCAAGGCACTCGGCAGCGCCGGCGCCTTCGTGGCCGGCGAGGAGGCGCTGATCGAGCATCTCGTGCAGTTCGCTCGACCCTACGTCTACACCACCGCCCAGCCGCCCGGGGTGGCGGCAGCGACCCTGGCCGCCCTCGACGTGCTGGAGGCCGAACCCGAGCGGCGCGCCTGGCTGCATGAACGCATCGCGCGCTTCCGCCGCGAGGCCGCCACCCTCGGCCTCGAACTGGACGAATCGACCACGCCGATCCAACCGCTGCGCCTCGGCGACAGCGCGCGCACGCTGCGCTGGGCCGCCCGGCTCGGCGACGCCGGCCTTCGGGTCGGCGCCATCCGCGCCCCGACGGTGCCGAAAGGCGAGGCGCGACTGCGCATCACGCTCTCCGCCGCCCACGACGACCACGCCCTGGACGCCCTGCTCGACGGGCTGGCCGCCTGCCAGCGGGAGGAGGCCGCATGAGCGAATCGGCAGATAACAAGCTGGTGCTGCTCTCCGGCTGGGGCTGCGACGCCCGCCTGTGGCAGGCGCTCGACGGCCACTGGCCGAACGGGCTTACGATCACCACGCCGGACTGGCCGGGCTACGGCGAACGCGACGCCCTCGACGACCCCGCCTCGCTGGACGCCCTGGCCGAGACCATGGCCAACGAGCTGCCGAGCGACGCCGTCTGGGTCGGCTGGTCGCTGGGCGGCCTGCTGGCCGGCGCCCTGCTCGACCACTTGCCGGCGCCCCGCGCCCTGGTGCTGCTCGGCATGGGCGAGCGCTTCCCGCACCCCGAGGGCGTCAGCCGCGCCGCCCTGGCCCAGTTTCGCAAGGCCTTCCGCCGTGATCCGACGGGCACCCACGCCCACTTCCTGCGCTGGCAGCTCGGCGGCGAGCCGTCGCCCCGGGCCGCCCATCGCCTGCTGCGCGCCCTGCTCGGCGATGACGCCAGCGCCGACACCGCGACCCTGGCTACGGGGCTCGCCCAGCTAGCCGAACTCGACAACGCCGAGCGCCTTGCCTCGCCACCCTGCCTGGTGCATCGGCTGGCGGGCGAGGCCGACCCGCTGCTGGCTCCGGCAGAGCGCCAGCGGGCCGACCTGCGACTGCCCGAGGCCGGCCACTGCCCGCTGATCAGCCAGCCGGCACGGCTCGCCCGCGCGCTGGCCGCCATCGCCGAGGCGCCCGGGCGAACGACGCTTTCCGAGGCCAGGGCAGAGGCGCCCTTGGAACCCACGCCATGACCGCCCAGCCGAGTCACGCCATCGACATTCACACGGATCCAAGGGACCGCGACTGGCGCGCCCGGGTCGCCCACGCCTTCTCGCGGGCCGCGCCGCACTATCGCGAGCGCGCCCGGGCCCAGCAGGCCATGGCCGAGCGGCTGCTCGAACGGCTGCCCGAACGCGCCGGCGCCGTGCTGGATCTTGGCTGCGGCCCCGGCGACCTCGCCGCCGAACTGGCCAAGCGCTTCGCTGCCGACGCCACCATCCACGGCCTCGACCTGGCGCCGGGCATGCTCACCGAGGCCCGCCGCCGCCACGGCGAGACCATCGGCTGGCTGTGCGCCGACGCCGCCGACCTGCCGCTGCCCGACGGCGGCCTCGATCTCGTCGTCTCCAATCTGGCGATCCAGTGGTGCTCCGATCTGGACGCCGTGCTGGCCGAGGTTCGCCGGGTGCTGCGCCCCGGCGGGCGAGCGCTGATCAACACCCTGGCGCCGGGCACGCTTTCCGAGGTCGGCCAGGCCTGGCAGCGCCCCGCCGCGCTGCTCGGCTTCCATGACGCCGCCCGGCACCGCCGCGCCGCCCACGCGGCCGGCTTCCGCGGCGTCGAGGTCACGGAACGCATCGAGCGCTTCCACTATCCCGACCTCGCCGCGGTGATGACCTCGATCAAGGGTGTGGGCGCCCAGGTGGCCCGCGACGGCGCCCGGCTCTCGCGCGCCGACGTGGCCCGCGCCGCCCGCCGCTTCGAGGCGCTTCGCAACGAGGACGGCCTGCCCGTCTCCTACCACCTTCTGACGCTCGACCTGGAACGCTGAGATGACCGCCTATTTCGTGACCGGCACCGACACCGACGCCGGCAAGACCCTCGTCGCCAGCGGCCTGCTGGCCCAGGCCCGCCGCCGCGGCCTGACCACCCTGGGACTCAAGCCCGTGGCCTCCGGCTGCGAGTCGACCGCCGAGGGGCTGCGCAACATCGATGCCCTGACCCTGCAGGCCCGGAGCGAGCCGGCCACGCCCTACGCCGTCATCAATCCCTACACCTATGCGCCGCCCATCGCGCCTCACCTGGCCGCCCGACAGGTCGGCGAGACGCCGACCGTCGACGCCCTGGCCGACCACGTTGCCGCGCCGCTGGCCGAGGCGCGCGGGCTGACGCTGATCGAGGGCGCCGGCGGCTGGCGCGTGCCGCTCAACGACGAGGAAGACCTCGCCGGCCTGGCGCTGCGCCTCGAACTGCCGGTAATCCTGGTCGTGGGGCTCAAGCTCGGCTGCCTGAACCATGCCCGCCTCACCGCCGAGGCGATCCGCGCCGACGGCCTGCGTGTGGCCGGCTGGGTGGGCAACCTGATCGACCCCGACTTCTCTGCCGACGACGCCTGCTATCGCGATAACCTGGCCACTCTCGAGCGCACCCTGAACGCTCCCTGCCTCGGCATCGTGCCGCGCCTGGACGCCGACACCCCGGACGCCCGCGCCATAGCGGCCGCCGATCACCTGGAGTTGCCCGACGACGATTGACTTGCCGCAAGGCGTCCGTAAAATGTGGACGCCTGCCTGACCCGTGCGGATGTGGTGGAATTGGTAGACACGCCAGATTTAGGTTCTGGTGCCTTCGGGCGTGGGAGTTCAAGTCTCCCCATCCGCACCATTCTGACTTGCCTCACTGACTCGACATCGCGACGACCTCTCCTCGAGGCACCCGATTACCCCCTGTGACCAGATTGTGACTTAGCTTCGACAATCCTATTGCCGTTTCCTCTCGATCTTTCTGGCCTCCTATCAATAGGCGTTAAGCCGCTCGATTTTGTCGATAAGCCGTGCGGCCAGCTCATGCTTGCCCAAACCGGCGTGCAACTCACGGTGGCAATTCGGGCACAAGCCTATGGCGTTTTCCACGATATCGGGACCACCATCCGCCAAGCGTTTGAGATGATGCACCTCCAAGAAGAGGCTGCCATCCTCCCGAGTAAAAGGCGCAGGTGAATCGCAGCATTCACAGACGCCATCGGCCTGAGTCAGCACCCATGCCACCACGTCGGGGTCGCGCTCATAGACCGTTGCACTGACTGATATCTTACCCGGCGACTGTCGCCCCGCCGGCGGCGTCAAAGCGTTATCGCGATACAGACTTCGACGCTCGTTGACCTCGGTCGCGAAGGTGGCAGAAGACGAGGGCTGTTGCCCTTCTACCTCGGCGATTAAGGCTTCCAATCGGGCAACGATCTTAACGCCAACGTTGCCCGCCGGCTTCAGCCCTTTGACCCAGGCACGCCCCTGCAGTGCGTAGACATACGAGATATTTTGAGCCCGATATTCGAAAGCCTTGGCCGTCCTGCCGAAGCGTTTCTCCAGCGCCCTATAATAGCGGGCCTTGATCACCCCCTCGCCCCGGCGCTGCTTATCCAACATCTCGACATAAACCTCGACGGAAGCTTTGAGCTCCTCATCGCTCCATGGCGTCGACATCCCGCATTCCTTATCGGTAATGGAACAAGGCCATAGAATAAGAGATAACTAATGTTGAGTACCAACGCTCGCATGTCACGTCATCCTGCCTCACACGCTACTCAACGCATGAGCAGGCACGCTTGAACGCAGGAGAAGGATCGCT
The DNA here is from genome assembly GCF_000968715.2 of Halomonas sp. HG01. Classification (NCBI taxonomy): domain Bacteria; kingdom Pseudomonadati; phylum Pseudomonadota; class Gammaproteobacteria; order Oceanospirillales; family Halomonadaceae; genus Halomonas; species Halomonas sp. HG01. The sequence goes on from NZ_CP022134.1 coordinate 2,286,243, forward strand.
GCCCGACGTCACGAACAGAGTATCTGGATATTCCCCCCCAACTGTCAGCGATCTCCTATACCGCACGCATCGCCCAGCACCTAGCCTAAGGATGCATAAGGAGGAAAACGGAGAGGACAGGCCCGTGTCGGAGATCACCATGATGCCCATGCCCCGCGGCAGCTGGGCGATGATTTGCCCCTGCGGCGCCACCGAGATTCGCGCCCCGCAGGGGCCGCGCTGGGCCAGCTTCAGGCTGCGGCGAATCGATGCCTACCACTACCGCGTCACCTGCCTGGCCTGCGGTCACGCCACCGAGCATAGCGTCAGCCCCCGCGTCGCCGGGGCCAGCTACGGCGAGGCGCGCTGATCCCAGTCGGCCGATCCGGCTCGCACATCCTCTCTCCCTCGCTTTTGACCGCCAGCTTTCCACTCCAGGCCTCGCGTACCGCAGGCGCCACGCGCCCGTCCACCGGGCTTGCACGCCGCCACAGTCAACGCCTTCATAACCACAAGGTTTACATGTAAGGTATGCGCCATCCGGCCGCCGGTGCCTCTCGTGCATCGGCGGCGCCGTTCACGCATGCCCTGGAGGCCCGATGACATCCCCCGTCTGGCACCCCTATTCCCATCTCAAGACCCAGACCCCGTCACCCAAGGTGGTCGGCGGCGACGGCCCGCGCTTCACCCTGGACACCGGCGAGTCGCTGCTCGATGCCACCTGCTCCTGGTGGTGCATGATCCACGGCTATCGCCATCCGCGGCTGGTCGAGGCCATCCAGCGCCAGGCCGACGAGCTGTGCCACGTGATGCTGGGCGGGCTGACCCATGAGCCGGCCGACCGCCTGGCCCGCGAGCTGGTGCGCGTCACGCCGGAAGGGCTGAACCACGTGTTCTTCTCGGACAGCGGCTCGGTGGGCATGGAAGTGGCCATGAAGATGGCCGTGCAGTACCAGTACCTGCGCGGTAGGCCGGCCAAGCACCGCATGCTGACGCTGATGAAGGCCTACCACGGGGACACCGCCGGCTGCATGGCGGTGTGCGATCCCGAGGAAGGCATGCACTCGCTGTTCGCGGGCTTCCTGCCGCAGCACCACTTCGCCCCCGCGCCCACCGCCGGCTTCGACGCCAGCCGCGACGAGGTGCAGGCCGATCTCGACGCCCTGCGCGGCGTGCTGGAGGCCCATCACGAGGAGATCGGCGCGCTGCTGATGGAGCCACTGCTGCAGGCGGCCGGCGGGCTCAACATGACCTCGCCCCACTATCTGCGCGGCGCCCGCGAGCTGTGCGACGAGTTCGACGTGCTGCTGATCTTCGACGAGGTGGCCACCGGCTTCGGCCGCACAGGCAAGATGTTCGCCGCCAATCACGCCGACGTGACGCCGGACATCATGGTGCTGTCCAAGGGCCTGACCGGCGGCTATCTGGGCCACGCCGCGACGCTGGCCACCGACCGCGTCCACGATGTCTTCATCGGCGACAGCGAGCTGCATGCCTTCATGCACGGCCCAACCTTCATGGGCAACCCGCTGGCCTGCCGCGTCGCGCTGGAGAGCCTGGCGGTGTTCGAGGAGGACGACTACCTGGGCCGCATCGAGGCGCTGAACGGCGTGCTGCGCGAGGAGCTGGTGGACGACGAGGCGCTGCGCGCCCACCCGGACGTGGCCGACGTACGTGCGCTCGGCGCCACCGCGGTGATCGAGGTCCACGACGCCGACTCGCTCAAGGGCGCGGCCGACTTCGCCCGCACCCAGGGCGTGTGGCTGCGCGCCTTCGGCCGCTGGCTGTACACCATGCCCGCCTACATCACCCCCCACGACGACATGCGCCGCATCACCGGCGCCATGAAAGGCTGGTTCCTGTCCCGGGAACGCTAACGCGTCCCGCTCGCCCTCGGGCTGGCACTCGCCGCGGCGGCGTGTCAGCCTTGGGCAAACCTTCAGGGATGATGAGCGCCATGAGCCTGAGCAAGACCCGCACCAGCTTCTATCGCCGCCTCTACGTGGCCCACTTGATCGCCACCGGCACCGCCAGCGTGCCGGCGATCATGGAGGCCACAGGCATGCCCCGACGCACCGCCCAGGACACCATCGCCGCCCTGGCCGAGCTCGACATCCACTGCGAGTTCGAGCCCGAACCCGGCCAGCGCCACAACATCGGCCACTACGTCATCCGCGACTGGGGCCCCATCGCCCCCGACTGGGTGACCAGCCACGCCGAGATGCTGCGCCAGGCCCTCGGCTATCCTCCGCGCGACCTGGCCCGCGGATCGCGCGCCGATGCGCCCGGCACGGCGTGACGCCTCGCCAGGCCGGACGACGTTTGTTAGGGTGCTATCAGGTAACGGAACACACGCGACCCAACGCCAGGAGGCTTCCATGCAGATCGATCTGACCGGCAAGACCGCCATCGTCACCGGCTCCACCGGGGGCATCGGCTTCGCCATCGCCGAGGGGCTCGCCGACTGCGGCGCCAGCGTGGTGCTCAACGGCCGCAAGCAGGCCGACGTCGACGAGGCGCTGACGCGCCTGCGCCAGCAGGTGCCGAACGCCGACGCCCGCGGCGTGGCGGCGGACCTGGGCACCGCCGAGGGCTGCGACGCCCTGCTGGCCGCCGAGCCCACCACCGACATCCTGGTCAACAACGTCGGCATCTTCGGCCCCCAGGACTTCTTCGAGACGCCGGACGACGAGTGGCAGCGTTTCTTCGACGTCAACGTGATGTCCGGGGTGCGCCTGTCGCGGGCCTACTCGGGCGACATGGTCGAGCGCGGCTGGGGCCGCATCCTGTTCCTGTCCTCGGAGTCGGCGCTGAACATCCCCGACGACATGATCCACTACGGCGTCACCAAGACCGCCTACCTGTCGCTGTCCCGCGGCCTGGCCAAGCGCCTGGCCGGCACCGGCGTCACGGTCAACGCCGTGCTGCCGGGGCCGACGCTGTCCGAGGGCGTGCAGGATATGCTCGCCGAGCAGCAGAAGGAAAGCGGCAAGTCGATGGAGGAAACCGCCAGGGAATTCGTGATGGCCCAGCGCCCGAGCTCGATCATCCAGCGCGCGGCCACCGTCGAGGAGGTCGCCAACATGGTCGTCTATGCCGCCTCGCCGCAGGCCTCGGCCACCAGCGGCGCGGCCCTGCGCGTCGACGGTGGCGTGGTCGACACTATCGCCTGAGGCCACCGCACCACGTCGACAAAAAACGCCCCCAGGCCAGCGCCTGGGGGCGCTTTGCTGTTCACGGTGATACCCCCACTCACTGCATGCGAATGCCGCCGTCCAGGCGGATCACCTCGCCGTTGAGCATCGGGTTGGTGATGATCTGCTCGGCCAGGCGAGCGTACTCGTCGGGCCGGCCCAGCCGCTTGGGGAACGGCACCGCCGCCGAGAGCGCTTCCACGGCGGCCTCGGGCAGGTCTTCCATCATCGGCGTCTCGAACACCCCCGGGGCGATGGCCATCACCCGGATGCCGTGGCGCGAGAGCTCCCGGGCCGCCGGCAGGCTCATGCCCACCACCCCGGCCTTGGAGGCGCTGTAGGCGCACTGCCCCACCTGGCCGTCGAAGGCCGCCACCGAGGCGGTGTTGACGATCACCCCGCGCTCGCCGTCCTCGCCCGGAGCATTGGCCGCCATGGCCGCCGCCGCCAGGCGCATCACGTTGAAGGTGCCGACCAGGTTGATCTGCTGGGTGCGGGCATAGTCGTCGAGGTCGGCCGGATTCCCTTCGCGGTCGAGCAGCTTGGCCACGCTGACCACGCCGGCGCAGTGCACCACCCCGGCCAGGCCCCGCTCGCCGCCGTGGGCCACGGCGGCGTCCACCGCGGCCCGAATGTCGTCGGCCGAGGTCACGTCGCCGCGCACGGCGACGGCCGCCGCACCGAGCCGCTCGGCCAGGGCCTCGACGCCCTCGCTCAGGTCGCACAGCGTCACGCGGCCGCCCGCCGCCACCAGCCGTTCGGCGGTGGCCGCGCCCAGCCCGGAGGCGGCGCCGGTGATCAGAAAGGCGCTGTCCTTCACTTGCATGGTCATGTCTCCACGGTCAGGGGGCGACCGCCGCCTTGTCGGCGGCGTCCGCGCGCAGCTTGAAGCGCTGGATCTTGCCGCTGGGGGTCTTGGGCAGGGCGTCGACGAACTCGATCGCCCGCGGGAAGGCGTGGGTCGAGAGCCGCTCGCGCACCCGCTGGCGAATCTCCTCGGCCAGGGACTCGCTGGGCTCGTGATCGTCGCGCAGCACCACGTAGGCACGGATGATCTCGCCGCGCAGCGCGTCGGGCTGGCCGACGGCGGCGGACTCGGCCACCGCCGGATGCGTCAGCACGGAGTTCTCCACGTCGGTGGGGCCGACGCGATAGCCCGAGGTGGTGATGATGTCGTCGTTGCGCCCGGCGAACTGGAAGGTGCCGTCCTCGTGGCCGACCACCACGTCGCCGGTCAGGTAATAGCCGTCGATGAAGGGGTCCTTCTCCTGCCAGGTGTAGCCGGCGAAGAAGTGCGACGGCGAGCGGGCGATGTCCACCGCCAGCACTCCGGGCTCGCCCGGCGGCAGCTCGCGGCCCTCGGCGTCGAGGATCGCCAGCCGGTAGCCGGGCAGCGGCGCGCCCATGCCGCCATTGGGGCGGGGATGATCCAGCACATGGTGATTGCAGCAGGTCATGCCGGTCTCGGTCTGGCCGTAGTGATCCATCACCGGGCAGCCCAGTGTGCGCTCCACCCAGCCCACCACCTCGGTGTTGAGCGGCTCCCCCGCCGAGCTGGCGCGCCGCAGCGCGAGGCGCTCGCCGACCTCGTCGAACAGCCCCGAGGCCTTCATCAGCCGGTAGGCGGTGGGCGCGGCGGCGAAGTTGGTGATGCCATGGCGCTGCAGGAAGTCCCGCGCCACCTCGGCGCCGAAGCTCGCCTCGCAGAAGTGGGTGGTCGCGCCCAGCAGCAGCGGCCCGGTGATGGCGTAGTAGAGGCCGTAGGCCCAGCCCGGGTCGGCCATGTTCCAGAAGCGGTCGTCGCGCTCCAGCCCCACGGCCAGCTCCATGTAGAGTGCGAAGGCCGGCAGCGCCGAGAGCGGCACGGCCACGCCCTTGGGCTTGCCCACGGTGCCGGAGGTGAACATCTGCAGGAAGGGCGCGTCCGGCGCCTGACGCGGGGGCGGCGTGGCGATGGGCGCGTGATCGAGGGCGGCCGCCCAGTCATGGTCGTCGCCGTAGGCGGCATCGGGGCCACCCACGGCGAGCACCGGCGGGCATTCGGCCAGGCCATCGAACTTGGCCCGGTTGGCGGGATCGGTGATGACCAGCCGCGTCTCGGCGCGCTCGAGGCGATAGCCGACCGAGTCCGGCCCGAAGGCGGTGAACAGCGGCTGGTAGACCGCACCGATGCGCCAGGCGGCGAGCACCGCGATCAGCAGCGCCGGCGTACGCGGCAGCATCCCGGCGATGCGATCGCCTTCGCCCAGGCCCTGGTCGGCGAACCAGCCGGCCAGGCGCTCGCTGGCCGCCGCCAGCTCGGCGTAGCTCAGGGTGGTGACGCGGCCGCCGCCATCCTCGTGCACCAGCGCCGTCGTCTCCCCGCGCCCCTGGCGCAGGTGGCGGCCGCAGCAGGCCTCGAAGGCGTTGAGGCGGCCGTCGGCATGGTCGTCGAGCCGGGCGCTCACGGCATCGACGGAGAAGGTCTCGAGATAGGCGGCGAGAGAGGTGGCAAGATCGGAAAGCGTCGCGGGCGTGCTCATGGAAAGCCTCCGTGCCGGGCGCCCGGGGATCGAACCCGGAACGCCCGCTGATTGTTATTGTGCGTCGGCGGGTCGCGGGCTGGCGCGCCGCTCTAATTCCGTTAACGTAAACGTCAACATGTCGCCGTGCCCGACTCAAGCTAGAGGTTTCCGCCGGGCGGGGCAAGAAGCGTGAGAGACTCAAGCGCTAGACCATGGTCGAGCCCGTACCGCCGCGGGTCCTGGCTCGAGTCTTAGCCTCGGGGCGCCATCAGCATGGCCACCAGCTCGCGGCCCAGTTCCTCGGGGGAGCGCTCGCCCTCGGGGTCGTACCAGCGCACCGTCCAGTTCAGCGCGCCCATCACGAAGCGCGAGACCAGAAAGCGGTCGCCATGAATCAGCCCGGCGGCCAGGGCCTCGTCGATGACCGTCTCCCACAGCGCCTCGTAGGCATCGCGCAGGTGGCCGAGATGGGCACGGGCGTCGTCGTCCAGGCGGCGCCATTCGTAGAGCGCCACGACGTGGGCATTGCGGTCGGTGAGCAGGGTCTCCAGGTGAGCGCGGGCCATGGCCTGCAACCTCGCTTCCGAATCGCGGTCGCATGACTCGAGGGCCGCATGGGCGATCGCCAGGGCGTTGCGGGTGCCCTCCTCGATCACCGCGGCCAGGATCTCCTGCTTGTCGCGGAAGTGGTGGAAGAGGCTCCCCGACTTGATGCCCATCTCCTCGGCCAGCATGCGCACCGTGGTCCGGTCGAAGCCCTCCTGCACGAACAGCTGGGCGGCCTGACGGGTGAGCTCCTTGCGGCGCGGAGAGTCATTCATTACATTCATCGACATTCACACTAGCGCTTGCTTGGTTAGCTCGAGAGAACCATAGCCCCTTCGGCGGGTCAACGCGCCCGCCGCCCTCCCTCATAACAATCCCTATCGGGAGCCACGCCATGAGTGATTCACGCGAGATCGTCTTCCTTTCCGCCGCCCGCACGCCGATGGGCGGCCTGCTGGGCGGCCTCGCCCGACTGAGCGCCCCGGAGCTCGCCGCCACCGCCATCAAGGCGGCCGTCGAGCGCGCCGGCATCGACGCCGACGCCATCGACGAGGGCTTCATGGGCTGCGTGCTGCCCGCCGGCGTCAAGCAGGGCCCGGCCCGCCAGGCCATGCGCCAGGCCGGCATTCCGGACGCGGTCGGCGCCACCACCGTCAACAAGCTGTGCGGCTCGGGCATGAAGGCCACCATGCTGGCCCATGACCTGATCCGCGCCGGCTCCGGCGAGCTGATGCTGGCCGGCGGCATGGAGTCGATGTCCAACGCGCCCCATGTGCTGCCCAAGGCGCGCTCGGGCTACCGGCTGGGCCACGGCGAGCTGAAGGATCACATGTTCCTCGACGGCCTGGAGGACGCCGAGACCGGCCAGCTGATGGGCGGCTTCGCCCAGCAGATCGCCGACGCCCGCGGCTATTCCCGCGAGCGCCTGGACGATTTCGCCATCGCCTCTCTGGAGCGCGCCATGGAGGCCACCAACGCCGGCCACCTGGCCGCGGAAATGGCGCCGGTCACGATCGCCAGCCGCCAAGGCGAGAGCGTGGTCGAGCACGACGAGCAGCCGTTCCAGGCCAGACTCGACAAGATCCGCTCGCTGCGACCGGCCTTTACCAAGGATGGCACCATCACCGCGGCCAACTCGAGCTCGATCTCCGACGGCGCCTCGGCGCTGATCCTGGCAAGCCAGGAGGCCGCGAGCCGCCTGGGCGCACGCCCGATCGCCCGCATGCTCGGCCACAGCACTCACTCGCAACATCCCAGCGAGTTCACCCTGGCCCCGGTGGGCGCCATCGACACGCTGATGAAGCGGCTCGGCTGGGGCGTGGACGACGTCGACCTGTTCGAGATCAACGAGGCCTTCGCCGTGGTCACCCTGATCGCCATGGACGACCTCGGCTTGCCCCACGAGAAGGTCAACGTCTTCGGCGGCGCCTGCGCCCAGGGCCACCCCATCGGCTCCACCGGCTCGCGGATCATCGCCACCCTGATTCACGCCCTGCGCACCACCGGCGGCCGGCGCGGCATCGCCAGCCTGTGCATCGGCGGCGGCGAGGCCACCGCCGTCGCCGTGGAACTGATCGACTGACGCTTCCCGCCTGCAGCCATATGCGCCCGCCTCTCAGGCGGGCGTTTTCATTGGCGTGGCGCCGAAAGCCGCTCCAGCCGCAGCCGCTCGCGGCCGTCGAACAGCCGGCGGCTGGCCAGCGCCACCGCGGCCAGAGTGCCGAAGCCGGAGCCCAGGGTGATGGCGAACATGATCAGGATCTGATACTTGACCGCCAGGGCCGGCGCGGTGCCGGCCAGGATCTGGCCGGTCATCATGCCCGGCAGGCTGACCACGCCAGCGGCGGCCATGGCGTTGATCACCGGCATCAGGCCGCTGCGCATGGCCTCGCGACGCAGGTCGCCGACCGCCTCGTGCCAGGGCTGGCCGAGCATCAGCCGGTTCTCGATCACCGCGCGCTGCCGCCAGGCGCCGTCGGTCAGCCGGTCCAGCGCCAGGGCCACGCCGGTCATGGTGTTGCCGAGCATCATGCCCAACAGCGGGATGGCATACTGGGGGCGATACCAGGGCTCGGGGCCGATGATCACCGTCAGGCTGAGCACGGCGACGCTGAACGACGACAGGAACATCGCCAGGGTGCCGATGCCGAAGCCCCAGCCGCCGGTCAGCCGGCGCGTCTGGCGCGCCACCACCTCGCGCCCGGCAATCAGCAGCATGCCGAGCGCCATCAGCGCCACCCAGTGGAAGCGCGCCGAGGCGAACAGCGCCTCCAGCACCAGGCCGACCAGGGTCAGCTGGATGGCGGTGCGGGCCGCGGCGATCAGCAGGCTGCGCCCCACGCCCAACCGGGCGGCCATGGTGCAGCCGGCCAGCGCCACCACCAGCAGCGCCGCCAGCGCCAGCTGCCACCAGCCGAGCTCGATCACGCCCATGTCGCGTCTCCCGCCGTCGTCAGCCGCCCCGCCTCGAGCCTGAGATGCCGGTCGGCGACCCGGGCGATCTGGGCGGCGTCGTGGGCCACCCAGATCGTCGGCCAGCCGGCCTCGCGGATGCGCGGCAGCAGCCAGCGCTCGACCCGCTGCGCGGTCTCGGCGTCCAGGTTGGCCGTGGGTTCGTCCAGCAGCAGGGCCGAAGGCGAAGGCGTCAGGGCCCGCAGCAGCGCCAGGCGCTGCTTCTCGCCGGAGGACAGCCGACTGACCGTCCAGTCGAGGGTGGCGTCGTCGAAGCCCAGCGCCGTGAGCCCCTCCTCTGCGCCGCCCTGTGCAAAGTGCTCGCCCACGCACTCGGCCCACCACTGGCTCTCCGCCGGCACCAGCCGCACCCGGCGCCGCCACGCGTGGCCCGACACGGCCGTGCGGGCGAGATCGCCCAGCCGGACCTCGCCGCCCTCAAGGGGGTCGAGATCGGCCACCGCTCTCAGCAACCGGCTCTTGCCGCAGCCGCTGGGCCCGGAGAGACACACGACCTCGCCCGGCTCCACGCTCAGTGTGACGCCCTCGAGGTCGCCGACGGCGAGGCCCTCGAGGCGCAATGCTTCCCTGGCAGGCAATATCGTTCTCCCTCGATGGATGATCCGAGTGGGCCCGATCATAGCAGCGGGCCGCGCCCTTTCACCGCGTATGAAGCAGCGCATTCATCATATATGGATTTTCATATATATTGGCGAGCAACCCCATCCTTCCGGTTCGCGACAAGGAGCCCCCATGACCGCACAGCCCGATACGTCCTCCAAGGATGCCGCTACCGGCATGGGCCGCTTCGAACGCTTCCTCTCGGTGTGGGTGGCGCTGGCCATCGTCGCCGGTGTGCTGCTCGGCCAGCTCGCCCCGGCGGTGCCCGAGACCCTGGCCCGCTTCGAGGTAGCACAGGTGTCGATCCCGGTGGCGGTGCTGATCTGGGCGATGATCTTCCCGATGATGGCGCAGATCGACTTCTCCGCCGTGCTCGGCGTGCGCCGTCAGCCCAGGGGGCTGGTCATCACCACCACGGTGAACTGGCTGATCAAGCCCTTCACCATGTTCGCCATCGCCTGGCTGTTTTTGATGGTGATCTTCCGGCCGTGGATTCCCGAGGCGCTGGCCCAGCAGTACCTGGCCGGCGCTATCCTGCTCGGCGCCGCGCCCTGCACCGCCATGGTCTTCGTCTGGAGCACCCTGACCCGGGGCGATGCCGCCTATACCCTGGTGCAGGTGTCGCTGAACGACCTGATCATGCTGTTCGCCTTCGCCCCGATCGTGGTGCTGCTGCTCGGCGTCTCCGACATCGCGGTGCCCTGGGACACCGTGGCGCTGTCGGTGGTGCTCTATATCGTGATCCCGCTGGCCGCCGGCGTCCTGACCCGGCGCACCCTGATCGCGCGCCGCGGCGCCGCCTGGTACGACGACGTCTTCCTCAAGCGCATCGCGCCGGTGACGCCGATCGGCCTCATCGTCACCCTGGTGCTGCTGTTCGCCTTCCAGGGCGAGGTCATCCTCACCGCACCGCTGCATATCGCGCTGATCGCCGTGCCGCTGATCGTCCAGACCTTCCTGATCTTCTTCCTGGCCTACGGCTGGGCCAAGGTCTGGAAGGTGCCGCACTGCGTGGCCGCGCCCGGGGCCATGATCGGCGCCAGCAACTTCTTCGAGCTGGCGGTGGCCGCCGCCATCGCGCTGTTCGGGCTGCAGTCCGGCGCGGCGCTGGCCACGGTGGTGGGCGTGCTGGTCGAGGTGCCGGTGATGCTGGCCCTGGTGCGCATCGCCAACGCCACCCGCGAGCGCTTCCCCGCCGCATGAGTCGCCATCCGCTGGTCGTCATCGTCCTCGCCCAGCTGTTCGGCACCTCGCTGTGGTTCAGCGTCAACGGCGTGGGGCTGTCGCTGGCCGCCGATCTCGGGCTCACCGACGCCGATCTGGGCCGGCTGACGCTGGCCGTGCAGGCGGGTTTCATCCTCGGCGCCCTGGGCCTCGCCGCCAGCGGGCTCACCGACCGCTTCCGCGCCAGCCACCTGTTCGCCGCGGCGAGCCTGGCCGGGGCGCTGGTCAACGCCGGCTTCGTGCTGGCCGCGCCCGAGCCGGCGCTCGCCCTGCTGCTGCGCTTCGCCACCGGCCTCTGCCTGGCCGGCATCTATCCGCTGGGCATGAAGCTGGTGATCGGCTGGACGCCCAGGCACACCGGCGCGGCGCTGGCCTGGCTGGTGGGCATGCTGACGCTGGGCACCGCCCTGCCCCACCTGCTGCGCGGCGCCACCCTGGGCCTGCCCTGGCAGTGGCCGCTGCTCGGCGCCTCGGGACTGGCGCTGGCCGGCGGCGCCCTGGTGCTGGCCCTGGGCGACGGCCCACACCTGCCGCCGCCCGGCGGCCGGGCGCGGCTGCGCGAGGGGCTGGCGGCGCTGCGCGACGCCCGCTTCCGGGCCGTGGCCGGCGGCTACTTTGGGCACTGTTGGGAGCTCTACGCGGTGTGGACCCTGACGCCCTTCCTGGTCGGCCGCGAGATCGCACGGCTGTCGGCGTCGCCGGCGCTGATTCCGTGGCTCGCCTTCGGCGTGATCGCGCTGGGTACGGTGGGCTGCGTGCTGGGCGGCCGGTTGAGCCGGCGCCTGGGCAGCCTGCCGGTGGCCCGCGGCGCACTCGTCGCCTCGGGGCTGATCTGTCTCGGCTATCCCCTGCTGGCGGAGGCCTCGCCGTGGCTGCTGCTCGCGCTGCTGGGCGTCTGGGGGCTGACCGTGATCGCCGACTCGCCGCAGTTCTCGGCCCTGGCCGCCGCCAACGCGCCCAGGGCGCATGTGGGCTCGACCCTGGCGGTGATGAACGCCATCGGCTTCAGCCTGACGCTGCCCGGCATCTGGCTGACCACCGCACTGTGGGCCTCACAGGGGCCCTGGGCGGTGTGGTGGCTGCTGCCGGGCCCGGCATTGGGGCTCTGGGCCCTGCGCCGGAGCTCGCCGCGCGACGAGCCTGCTTGAACGACGCTCCCCTGACGAACGTCGTCTAGCAGCACGCCTGGCGCCGCTCGGGTCCCTCGCCCAGTGCCTCGAGCCGCGCCGCCAGGGTATCGAGGCGCTGGGCCTCACCCTCGTCGGCCGCGGCCAGAGTCGCGGTGATCCACTCGGGCAGCTCGGAGGCAATGGCGTAGTGGATCCACTGACCCTCGCGACGGCCGACCAGCAGCCCCACGCGACGCAGTTGTGCCAGGTGCCGCGAGATCTTGGGCTGGGAGAGTTGCAGCACGCCGGTCAGTTCGCAAACGCAGAGCTCGCCCTGGCGGCGGATCAGCAGCATCAGCATCAGACGGGTGTCGTCGGCCAGGCTCTTGAAGACCTGCACGGGGGCGAAGGTGGTCACGGTGTCGTCTCCTCGGGGCATGGCAGCATGATACCTCGCCGGCCGTCAGGCTTCGCGCGGCAGCGCCAGCGCCAGCAGCGCGCTGGCGGCCACCAGTGCCGCCGAGACCCACAGGCAGGCGGCCAGCCCCTGGACCTGATAGAGCCAGCCCGAGAGCAGCGTGCCGGCGAGCCGGCCCATGGCGTTGGCCATGTAGTAGACGCCCACGTCCATGGAGACGCCGTCGGCCCGGGCGAAGCGCACGATCAGATAGCTGTGCCAGCTGGAGTTGACCGCGAACAGCACGCCGAAGGCCAGCAGGCCCGCCACCAGCCAGCCCACCCGGGCCAGCGGCAGCATCGCCAGCAGCGCCGGCAGCCCGGCCAGCAGCAGCGCCAGCATCACGGTCACGCCCCGCGGGCTCGCCCCGAGCCGGGCGGTCAGCCGCGGCGCCTGGGTCTGCACCCCGCCATAGCCGATCACCCAGATCGCCAGCAGCCCACCCACCGTCCAGTGGCTCCAGCCGTGCTGGTCATAGAGGAACACCGGCAGCGCCACCACGAACCACACATCCCGAGCGGCGAACAGGCACAGCCGGGCCGCCGACAGCACGTTGACCGCCCGCGACGACGAGAACACCTCGGTGAACTTCGGCTTGCGCTTGCCGCGCCCCAGGTCGGCCTTCAGGCGCCACAGCGAGAGCACCAGCACGCCCCCCAGCATGGCCGCCATCAGGCCGACCGCGCCGCGGAAGCCGATCAGCGTCAGCAGCAGCCCGCCGAGGAAGAAGCCGGCCCCCTTGAGGGCGTTCTTGGAGCCGGTCAGGATCGCCACCCAGCGGTAGAGGGCACCCTGGGCACCGGCGTCTTCCTTCGGCACCAGCACCTTGACCGCGCTCTTGGCGCTCATCTTGTTGAGGTCCTTGGCGATCCCCGACAGCGCCTGGGCGGCCATCACCCAGGGCACGGTCAGCGCCGCGGCGGGCACCATCAGCATGGCCAGTGCCACGATCTGAAGACCGAGCCCGACGTTCATGGTGCGGTTCAGGCCCAGGCGCGCCCCCAGCCAGCCGCCCACCAGATTGGTGACCACGCCGAAGGCCTCGTAGAACAGGAACAGCAGCGCCACTTCCAGCGGCGAGTAGCCCAGCCGGTGGAAGTGCAGCACCACCAGCATGCGCAGGGCGCCATCGGTCAGGGTGAAGGCCCAGTAGTTGCCGGTGATCAGCAGGTACTGGCGCACCTCGAAGGGTAACGCCTTCAGACGGCCGGCGACGCTTCCGACCTCAGGCATCGGCCAGCGGCTCCCTGCCGACCGACGCACGTCCCACCTTGAGGGCCAGCTCGACGGTGCGGTTGGCATAGCCCCACTCGTTGTCGTACCAGGCGTAGAGCTTCAGCTGGGTGCCGTTGACCACCATGGTGGAGGGCGCGTCGACGATGGCGCTGCGCGGGTCGGTGCGATAGTCGATGGAGACCAGCGGGCGCTCCTCATAGCCGAGGATGCCGGCCAGCGGTCCCTCCGCCGCGGCCTTGAGCGCCGCATTGACCGCCTCCACCGTGGTCTCGCGCTCGAGTTCGAAGACCATGTCGGTCAGCGAGGCGTTGGCCAGCGGCACGCGCACGGCGTGGCCGTTCAGCCTGCCCTCGAGCGCGGGGAAGATGGCGGTGATGGCCCTGGCCGAGCCGGTAGTCGTCGGAATCAGGCTCATGCCGCAGGCCCGCGAGCGGCGCAGGTCCGGCTTTTGTGGAGAGCTAGGCGCATCCAGAATCGTCTGGGTGTTGGTGATGTCGTGCACCGTGGTCATCGAGCCGTGGCGGATGCCGAAGGTCTCGAGGATCACCTTGACCACCGGTGCCAGGCAGTTGGTGGTGCAGCTCGCGGCGGTGACGATGCGATGGCGGGCGGGGTCGAAGGCGTCGTCGTTGACGCCCATCACCACGTTGAGTACGCCCTCCTCCTTGACCGGCGCACTGACCACCACCCGGCCGACGCCCTGGTCCAGGTAGGCCTGGAGCCTGTCGGTGGTCTTCATGTGGCCGGAACACTCCAGGGCCACGTCGCAGCCGGACCAGTCGGCGGCGGCGATGGTGTCATGGCGGCTGAAGGCGATGCGCCGGCCGTCGATCACCAGGGCCTCGGCCTCGGCCTGGATGCCCTGCCCCGGCGACCAGTGGCCGTGCACCGAGTCGAATTCCAGCAGGTGGGCGAAGGTGGCGGCGTCGCCGCCCGGATCATTGAGGCGTGCGATGGCGACCTCGCCGGCCTCGACGCGCGGCCACAGGCTGCGCAGCGCGAGGCGGCCGATGCGGCCGAAGCCGTTGATGCCGATGGACAGGGTCATGAAAACCTCCCGGGGATGACGGTGAACGACGGCCGCGACTCAGTGCTGGGCATCGAGCCACAGCTGTAGCCGATGACGAATCTCCTGGAGCGCCTGTTCATAGGCCTGCTCGCGCTCGATCAGCCGCGGGTCACGGATGTCCCAGTCGAGGCGCTCATCGACCTCGCCGGTCCAGTCGCGACAGGCCTGACGCGCCTTGTCGCAGAGCACGATGACGGTATCGAAACGCTCGCCGGCGAACGCCTCCAGCGACTTGCTGGCCAGCCCCTGGGTATCGATGCCCTGCTTGTGCAGCGCCGCCAGGGCCATTTCATGGGGACGATCCGGCTCGCTGCCGGCACTGAACGCCTCGAACCGGTCCCCCGCCAGGTGGCGCAGCAGGGCTTCGCCCATCAGCGATCGAGCGGAGTTGGCGTTGCACAGGAAGAGGATGCGCCGTCTGGTCATGTCGTGGGCTCCCGAATATATATGGATTTCCATATATAGTCGAGCCACATGACACCCTTGTGACAAGGACGATAACGCAGACGGGGAGGCCAGAGGCCTCCCCGTCGGATGATCACGCGAGCACCGCTTAGCCGTAGCGCCCGGTGATGTAGTCCTCGGCCTTCTTGGTGGCCGGGTTGGAGAACATGGTCTGGGTATCGTTGTACTCGATCAGCTCGCCCAGGTGGAAGAAGGCCGTGTAGTCGGCGACGCGCGCGGCCTGCTGCATGTTGTGGGTCACGGTGATGATGGTGAACTGCTGCTTCAGCTTGTCCATCAGGTCCTCGATGGTCGCCGTGGAGATCGGGTCCAGGGCCGAGGTCGGCTCGTCCATCAGGATGACCTCGGGCTGCACGGCGATCGCCCGGGCGATGCACAGGCGCTGCTGCTGGCCACCGGACAGCGAGGTACCGGGCTCCTGCAGCTTGTCCTTGACCTCTTCCCACAGGCCGGCGTCGCGCAGCGCCCGCTCCACCAGCTCGTCGACGTCGGCCTTGCGGCTCACCAGGTCGTGCATGCGCGGCGCATAGGCGATGTTGTCGTAGATCGACTTGGGGAAGGGGTTAGGCTTCTGGAACACCATTCCGACGCGGCGGCGCAGGGCCACCTCGTCCATCTTGGCCTCGTTGACGTCGCGGCCGTCCATCGAGATCAGGCCCTGGATCCGCACGCTGGGGATCAGGTCGTTCATGCGATTGAGGCAGCGCAGGAAGGTCGACTTGCCGCAGCCCGACGGACCGATCAGCGCCGTGACGTTCTTCTGGAAGACGTCAACGTTGATGTTCTTGAGCGCCTGGGTCTCCCCGTACCAGAGGTTGAGGTCGCGCACCCGCACGCTCAGCTCGTGATTGGCGTTCTCGTTGCGTACCACCGGCTCGCCGGCACTGTGTCCGCTCATGGGGCCCATCTTCCGCTCGGAAATTTGAATGTTCATCTTGGCATATCCTGTGTCTGGCCGCGGGATTTACCAGCGACGTTCGAATTTCTTGCGCAGCACCACCGCGGTGGCGTTGAGCGTGATCAGTACGGCCAGCAGCACCAGGATGCCCCCGGAGGTCTTCTCGATGAAGGCACGATCCGGCTCACCCGCCCAGGTGAAGATCTGCGCCGGCAGCACCGTGGCCGCCTCGGTAAAGGACGAGGTGACGTCGGGAATGAAGGCCACCATCCCGACGATGATCAGCGGCGCGGTCTCGCCCATGGCCTGGGCCAGGCCGATGATCGAGCCCGTCATGATGCCCGGCAGGGCCAGCGGCAGCACGTGGTCGCGTACCACCTGCCAGCGCGAGCAGCCCACCCCGAAGGCGGCGTGGCGGATGGAATCCGGCACGCTGCGCAGCGCGGTGCGGGTGGCGATGATGATCACCGGCAGGGTCATCAGCGCCAGCGTCAGGCCACCGACCACCGGCGAGGACCGCGGCACGCCGAAGAAGTTGATGAAGATCGCCAGACCCAGCAGACCGAACAGGATCGAGGGGATCGCCGCCAGGTTGTTGATGTTGATCTCGATCAGCTGGGTGACGCGGTTGTCCGGGGCGAACTCCTCGAGATACACCGCGGTCATCACGCCGATCGGGAAGGACACCGCCAGCGTCACCAGCAGGGTCAGCACCGTGCCCATGGCGGCCGAGGCGATGCCGGCGAGCTCCGGCATCTTGGAGTCACCGTTGGAGAAGAAAGTGGTGTTGAAGCGCAGCTCGGCGCGCCCCTCGTCCTGCAGCCGGTCCACCACCTCCTGCTCGCTGGCGCTCAGCCGGCTGTGATGGCCCTTGAGGTACTGGTCCACCTGGCCGTCGGCCAGCACCCACTCCATGCGGGTGGTGCCGAGCAGCTCGGGATTGTCGTCCATGCGACCGGGGATCAGACGCAGGTAACCGCGGCTGACCAGCGGGCGCACATCCTCCTGGACGGCGGCCAGCGGCAGCTGGGAGGCCCGCTCGCTGTAGTCGACCTCGACCTGGACCTGCGCCTGCTGAAAGGCCGGCAGCCCCTTGATCATCATGTCGGTGAAGAACAGCACCAGGAACAGCCCGGCCAGGCCCAGGGCACCCATGGAGATCCACTTCAGGCGCGCGGACTTGCGGTGACGACGCCGGAGCTGGGCGCTGATCTCGTCGAAGGATTGGCTCATCGGATAGGCTCCAAGGCGTTAGAGGTTGTTGATCCGGTACTTCTCGCGGAACCGGCGAATCATGATCACCGAGACCAGATTCAGCGACAGGGTCACCACGAACAGCACCAGGCCCAGGGCGAAGGCCGACAGCGTCTCGGCGCTGGCGAACTCCTGGTCACCGGTCAGGGCGGCGACGATGCGGACCGTCACCGTGGTCATGTCCTCGAACGGATTGGCCGTGAGGTTGGGGCGCATGCCGGCGGCCATGACCACGATCATGGTCTCGCCCAGCGCCCGGGATACCGCCAGCAGCGAGGCGGAGATGATGCCCGGCAGTGCCGCCGGCACCACCACATCGCGAATGGTCTCGCCCTTGGTCATGCCCAGCGCCAGCGAGCCCTGGCGCATGCTGTCCGGCACCGAGTTGATGACGTCGTCGGACAGTGAGGAGATGAAGGGGATGATCATGATGCCCATCACCACCCCGGGCGCCAGGGCGTTGTTGAAGGAGGCATCGATACCGAAGAAGCCGGCCACGCTGACGATGAGCGGCGCCACGGTGATGGCGGCGAAGAAGCCGTAGACCACGGTGGGGATGCCGGCCAGGACCTCGAGCACCGGCTTGGCCAGGGTACGCACGCGCTGGGGAGCGAACTCGGCCATGTAGATCGCCGACAGCAGGCCCACCGGGATCGCCACCAGCATGGCGATGGCGGTGATCATGAAGGTGCCGGCAAACAGCGGGATGGAACCGAACTGGGCGGCGCTGGCTCCCTCTTCGGCGCGGCCGGCGGCCTCGAGGAAGCTCGCACCCGGGTTCCAGGTAGTACCGGTGATGAAGTCCCAGAAACTCTGCATCTGGAAGAAGCGGATGGCCTCTCCCACGATGGAAATCAGGATCCCGAAGGTGGTGAAGATCGAGATCAAGGCGGCGCCGGCCAGGAAGAAGCGGATGACGCTCTCGATGGCCTTACGCGCGTGAAAGTCCGGACGCACCATGGCGATGCCCATGGCCAGACCGGCACAGCCGACGACCAGGCTGGCAGCCAGCAGGTAGAGCGTGGGAATCTCGGCGCCCAGCAGCAGCATGGCGAAGGCTCCCACCACGCCCACGGCGATGGCCGGGCCGGCGGTGGACAGCACGCTGAACCAGGCGTACTGGTCGGGCTGGGCATGCATGGACGTGCCGGCGGCGCGCACCCTGGCGGCCTTGGCTCGTCCCAGGAAGAAGGCTATCAGACCCAGCACCAGCAGGGTGCCGCAGAACAGAGCGAGGATTTGATTGGTCTGCATAGTTGTCTCTCGGCGGAATGGATCCGCGGAGCCGGCAAGGCCGGCGACCCGTCGGAACGTGCGCCGGCCGGCAGCCCCTGGCTGCCGGCCGGTACAGGGCTGAGATCCGGCCTCTTACTTGAGGTCGGCCAGCTCGAGCGCCTCATGGTTCTCGACGGCGCTGCGAGCCTCGGCGCGCATGTCTTCCGGCGCCGGGATCAGGCCGATGCCCTTGAGATAGCCCAGATCACCGATCATCTGCTCGCTCATGAACATGTTGGCGTACTCGTTCATGGCCGGGACCTCGTCGGCGTGCTGGTTCTTCACGTAGAAGAAAAGCGAGCGGGACACCGGGTACTCGCCGCTGCCGATGGCGTCCGGGGTCGGCGCCACGCCGTCGATGTGGGAGCCCATCACGCTGTCGGCGTTTTCCTCGAGGAAGGAGTAGCCGAAGATGCCGAAGGCGGCGGTGTTCTCGGTCAGGCGCTGGACGATCAGGTTGTCGTTCTCGCCGGCATCGATGTAGGCGCCGTCGGCGCGGATGTCGGTGTAACCCTCACCGCCGTAGGCCTCCATCTCCTCGGAGACGGCTTCCATCACCAGCTCCTCGAAGGCATCGCGGGTACCGGAAGTGGTGGGCGGACCGTAGACGGCGATGTCGCGCTCCGGCAGCGAGGCGTCGATGTCGCTCCACTGGGTGTAGGGATTGTCGACCAGCTCGCCATCGACCGGCACCTGAGCGGCCAGGGCCAGGAACAGCTGTTCGCGGCTGACGTTCATCTCGTCGTTCTGAGCGGACTGGGCGAAGGCGATGCCGTCATAGCCGACGAAGGCCTCGGTGATGTCGGTCACACCGTTCTCGGCGCAGCGCTCGAACTCGGAGGGCTTCATGCGACGCGAGGCGTTGGTGATGTCCGGGGTGCCTTCGCCGACACCGTTACAGAACAGGCGCAGACCGCCGCCGGAACCAGTGGACTCGATGACCGGCGTCGGGTAGTCGGTGGTGGCACCGAACTCCTCGGCCACGTAGCTGGCGAACGGGTAGACGGTGCTGGAACCAACGATGCGCACCTGATCGCGGGCCTGGGCGACACCGACGACGCCCATGACGGCGGCAGCGATGGCGGTGGTCTTGAGGATGCGGTTCATGGAGAGAGCTCCTGTTCGGGGAAGTGATCATCCTTTCGCGACACACAAGATGCCCCACGAAAATGACAGCTTCATGACAAGCGAGCTCGGATGCCGACATCGGCGTCGGCGGAGGGTGACACCGGCCCCGCAGGCGGGGCCGGTCGTCGGAGCGGGCAGGAACGGGACTCAGTGGAGGGCGGCGCGACCGGCCAGCGCGCGCAGGGCCAGGTTGCCGATCAGCGACACCGTGAGCATGGTCAGCACCATGGGCCAGGCGCTGTCGACCTCGAAGGCGCTGACCACCACCCCGGCCAGGGCGCCACAGGTGAACTGGATGCAGCCCAGCAGCGCCGTGGCGGTAGCGCTCATATGACTGAAGTGCTCGAGCATCGAGGCCATGGCATTGGGCGTGATCAGCCCGACCATGCCCATGAACAGCATGATCAGCGGCACCACCGTGGCCAGCGAATCCAGCCCGGTGGCCACCAGCATCACCAGGGACAGCGCCACGCACAACTGTACGCCGAGCCCCAGGCGCATGTTCTGCTGGGGCGTGCGATGACGCAGCAGGCGGATGTTGATGCGGTTGGAAAAGGCCATGACCACCACGTTGGCGCCGAACACCACCGGATAGATCGCCGGCGAGACCCCATAGTGAGTCATGTAGAGGAACGGCGAGGCGGTGATGAAGGCGAACATGCCCGAGAAGGTCGAGGCCACCGACAGCACGTAGCCCATGGCCTCACGGTGGCGCAGCACGCTCCCGTAGTTGCGCAGCACCTGACCGGCCGAGGCGATCGGCGCATCGACCGGCCGGGTCTCCGGCAGCCGGGTGCCCATCAGCCACAGCAGAAAGGCGGCATAGGCCGCCAGGAAGGCGAAGATCAGCCACCAGTCGGCCAGGTAGAACAGGCCACTGCCCACCGCCGGCGCCACCAGCGGCGCCAGCATCAGGATCATGGCCATGGTCGACATCACCTTGGCCGCCTCGCGCCCGCTGAAGCAGTCGCGCACGATGGCCGCGGAATTGACCACGCAGGCGCCGCCGCCCAGGGCCTGGACGAAGCGCCAGGTCAGCAGCTCGCCGAGGCTCTCGACCCGCATGATCATCAGGCTGGCCAGCAGGAAGATCACCAGGCCGACCAGCAGCACCGGGCGGCGCCCCAGGCGATCGGACAGCGGCCCGCCGAACAGCTGGCCGAAGGCAAAGCCGAACAGGAACAGGCTGATCGACAGTTCGGTGTGATGGACGCTCGCCCCCACTGCCTCGGCCAGTGCCGGCATCGCCGGCAGATAGGCGTCGATGGCGAAGGGCGCCAGGGCGGTATTGGTGGCCACCAGCAGGGCCACACGTCGAGCGCTTAGGGTCAAGCGACCTCCTAGAAGCATGCCAAAAGGACGCTAATGATAACGCACCTCACTGGCCGATGCTGGACGCGCCTGTTTTCCCTTTCCCGCGCTTGTTAGAGTGAAGGTTCGACACACGGAGGACTCAGGACCCATGGCAGACGACCTGCTGACGCAACTCAAAGGCATGACCACGGTGGTCGCCGACACCGGCGACATCGAGGCGATCCGCCGCTTCCAGCCCACCGATGCGACCACCAACCCCTCGCTGATCCTTCAGGCCGCCCAGCAGGAGGGCCGCCGCGCCCGGTTGGCCGAGATCGCCCGCCAGGCCACCGATATCGACGATGCCCTCGACGCCGTGGCAGTCGACATCGGCAGCGAGATCAGCGCCCTGGTGCCCGGCTACGTGTCCACCGAAGTCAGCGCGCGACTCTCCTTCGACACCCAGGCCTCGCTGGACCGGGCCCGCTCGCTGATCGACCGTTACCAGCGTCACGGTGTCGACCCGTCGCGGATCCTGATCAAGCTCGCCGCCACCTGGGAGGGCATCAATGCCGCCCAGATACTGGAGCGAGAAGGCATCCACACCAACCTGACGCTGATGTTCAACTTCGACCAGGCCCGCGCCTGTGCCGATGCCGGCGTGACCCTGATCTCCCCTTTCGTCGGCCGCATCCTCGACTGGCACAAGACCCAGCAGCCGGACGCCGACTTCAGCGGCGACCGCGACCCGGGCGTGCAGTCGGTCAAGCGCATCTACGAACACTTCAAGGGCCACGGCTACGAGACCATCGTGATGGGCGCCAGCTTCCGCAACAGCGGCGAGATCACCGCGCTGGCCGGCTGCGACCGCCTGACCATCTCGCCGGCCCTGCTCGAAGAGCTGGAACAGAGCCAGGGCACGCTGACGCGCTGCCTCACCCCGCTGGACGCCGAGACCCGCACCCCGGAGCCCCAGAACGAGGCCGACTTCCGCTGGGCACTGAACGAGGACGCCATGGCCACCGAGAAGCTGGCCGAGGGCATCCGCAAGTTCATGGCCGACCAGCGCAAGCTGGAGACGCTGCTGGGCGAGCTGCGCCAGGGCTGATCGCCGGCCGGCGTCGTGCCGGCAGCCCTCGCAACGCGAAGGGGGAGGCGTCGTTCGGCGCCTCCCCCTTCTTCATTCCGGCCTTCCTTCATTCCGGCCAGGCGCGGCGTTTCTGGCCCCATACCATGCCCGCTTGGCTCAGGCGCCCGGCGTCTCGTCCTTGTGATCCTCGAGCATCTCCACCAGCGGCTGGAACTGCTCGCGGTTGTGCTCGTTCATGTGCATCAGGATACGATGCGCCTCGAGGATGCGCTGACGCATGCCCTCCTCGTCGGCCGGCACCTCGGGCAGGTCGCGCAGCTCATGGGGCTCGGTGATCGGCGACTCCACCAGGGTGAAGTAGTGAGCGAATCCCATGACGTCGAGCATGCGCCGCACGTCCGGGTTGTCGACGACGATGGTCGGCGGCTGCTTCAGGCGCCCCTGCAGCGCCATGGCCACCTTGGCCAGGAACCCCAGGGCCGTGGAGTCGACGTTGGTGGCCTCACGCAGGTCCACCATCACCGCCTCCAGCCCCGGCGTCTCGGCCAGCTGCTGCGCCTGGGTGTCGAGCGTGGCGCAGAGCGTCAGGCGGACGTCACCGCACAGCTTGAGCACGAACACGCCGGAGTCGAACGCCGCCTTGAGGCGGCCTTCATGCATCATCATTGCCAAATCCGCTCAACATCATGATCGTCAGGTCGTCGGGAAGCTCGTCCCGGCCGGAGGCATCGTCTTCACCGTCAGCCTCGGCGATGTCGTCGCCCAGGGCAAGCCCCCGACGAAGGTCCAGGATCGTCTCGCTGCCTTCGGCCCGTGCCCTCAGCACCTCCAGTCGCGCCTCCAGGGTCTCCCCGGGCAGGCATTCCAGGATGCCGTCGGAACATAGCCAGAGCCGGAAGTCCGCCGGCAGCGCGCAACCCAGCCGAGGATACTCGACGTCGGGGAACAGCCCGACGGGCATGCCCTCGCCTTCCAGATAGTGCGCCCGGCCCTCGGCCATCAGCATCGGCATCGGCAGCTGCGCGCCGAGCGAATAGTGAAGATAGCCCCGCTCCCGGTCAATGACGCCGACGAACAGGGTCGCGTGCTTGCCGATGCCGGTATCGAGCAGCTCGCGGTTCAGCCCCGCCAGCCAGCGCGGCGCCAGCTCCTCGGGGTGCCGGCCGTCCCACTCCTGCTGCCAGCGGTGCGACAGCGACTTGAGCAGCACCGTGACGAAGGCCGACGAGGCGCCGTGCCCCGAGACATCGGCGAAGTAGAACAGGGTGTAGCGATCGTCGAAGCGCTGGAAGTCGAGGAAGTCGCCCGACAGGTAGAGCGACGGCACCAGCCAGTAGTCGCAGCGGACCCCGCCGATGCTCTGCGGGCGCGGCGGCAGCAGCTTGCGCTGGATCTGGCCACCTGCCTGCTGGTCGAGGCGCAGCATCGCCAGGTGGGTCTCCAGGCGCTCGTTGAGCTCGGACAGCCGCTCACGGTCGTGCTCGCGCTCCCGGGCCAGGCGGTGGAGATCGATGACCCGACGGATCATGCGACGCAGCAGGTGGCCGTGGCGGCGCGGTTCGATCACGTAGTCGACCAGCCCCGCATCCACGGCATGAATCAGATCGCTGTCCTGGCGGT
This sequence comes from Halomonas sp. HG01, assembly GCF_000968715.2. Taxonomy (NCBI): domain Bacteria; kingdom Pseudomonadati; phylum Pseudomonadota; class Gammaproteobacteria; order Oceanospirillales; family Halomonadaceae; genus Halomonas; species Halomonas sp. HG01. The sequence goes on from NZ_CP022134.1 coordinate 2,309,656, forward strand.
CATCGCTGACCACCAGCGTCGGCAGACGCTCGGCCAGCGCCTGCCAGGCCTCGCTGGGCACCGCCCGGGCATGCGCCACCGCCAGCACCGTCTCGTCCGGCAGCTGCTCCAGGCATTCCACGGCGATGACCGCCAGCCCCTCCTTGGCGATGACCTCGGCCAGGGCATCACGCTCGGCTCCGGGGGCATCGATCAGGCAGACCAGCTCATTGGCGTCAGGCATCCTGTGGCCTCACTCGGCGAAGGCATCATCGAAGTCGGCATCGTCGAAATCGAAGTCGTCGCTGGCGAAGGGGTCCTCCCCCATCTCGCCGTCGTTGACCTCGAAGCGCCGACGCTGCAGCCAGCTGTCGCGGATGAAGCTGTAGCGATCGCCGCGAATCAGCTCTTCCTGGTCGAGCAGCCCCGCCCGGGTATCGATCACGTCCAGGCCCCGCAGCCCGTAGCGCACCTTGTCCTCTTCGACATAGGTAACCGGGTCGGTGTACATGTCCACCGGCAGCCCCGCGGTGTCACGCACCGTGCTCGGCCCCAGCAGCGGCAGCACCAGGTAGGGCCCTTCGCCCACGCCCCACACCGCCAGGGTCTGGCCGAAGTCTTCCTCGCGTCCGACCAAGTCCATGCGGGAGGCCACGTCGAAGAAGCCGAGCACGCCCACCGTGGAGTTGACCAGGAAGCGACCGGTGGAGATGCCGGCGTTGGCCGGCTTGGCCTGCAGCAGGCTGTTGACCGTGTTGCCGATCTCCCCGAGGTTCGAGAAGAAGTTGCCGACGCCGGTCTGCACCGGGTCCGGCGTCACGAAGCGGTAGCCCTGGGCCACCGGCTTGAGGGCGTAACGATCGAGCGTCTCGTTGAAGGCGAACACCCCCCGGTTGAAGCCCTCCCAGGGGTCGTCCGGATGGGCATCGTCGACGCCCGAGGTGGTCGCGCAGCCCGTCAGCAGCGACAGGGCGCACAGCGCCGCCAGGCCTTGGCCGGCCCGACGGCTCGGGAAGGTCGGAATCATGGCTCGAACGGTCTCCCTACGCGTCATTCTGGTGTCCATTGTCGATCGGTATCGCGTGGCCGCGACGCTGCCGGCACTGTAGCCCGCGGCGACGCAACACTCCAGCCCGGACGGCCCGTTCAGGCACGTCCGGTCAGCTCCTTCCAGCGCTTCTCGAGGCGCTTCTCCGAGACCGGCAGCGCCGTACCCAGCTGCTGGGCGAACAGCGACACGCGCAGCTCCTCGATCCACCAGCCGAACTCGACCAGCGCCGGGTCCTCGATCCCGCCGCGACGCTCGCTCTCGCGCCGCGCCGCCAGCCGCGCCTCGAAGTCCTGCACCGCCTGCATGTGCATCTGGTCGCGCATGCGCTCTCGGGGCGCCTTCTCCAGACGGATCTGAGCGGCCTCCATGTAGCGCGGATATTCCGCCAGCCAGTCGCCGGCCTCGGTGACGAAGCCCGGATGCACCAGGCGCTGCATCTGGGCCTTGAGGTCACTGTATACCAGCGCCAGCGAAAGGTTCAGGTTGCCCTTCAACGCCTTGGTTACCGCCAGATGGCCCTCCAGCGCCTGCTTGAGGATGCCGAGCCGTTCCTCGGCACGGGGCACCAGGGCGTCGCGGGTCTCGGCCAGGCGCGCCTCCAGCTCGTCGCGGGAGCGCGGCAGCGGATCGACCGCCACCACCTGCTGGAAGACCGCGCTGACCAGGTCCTCGGCCAGCTGGCGCTTGCTGCCCACCTTGGCGAACAGCAGCGCACAGGGCTGCAGGCCGGGCAGGCGCTCGATGGCACGCACCTGGTCGGGTAGCCGCGCCATGGCAGCGCGCACCACGCCGCGGCGATGGGCCTCGCGGGCCTTGTCGGGGTGGTCGAACAGCTCGACCCGCAGACTGTCGTCCTCCGGCACCACCGCCGGATAGGCCTCGACGCGGATGCCGGCCTGGGTGGTGACCCGGGACTCCGGCAGCGGCGCCTCGGGCAGCGTCTCCAGGGCGTCCGCCTCGCTGGCTTCGCTGGCCAGTGCCCGGGCGCCCTCCCCGGCGGCGGCCTCGAAGCGCTGCTCAAGGGCGCGGATGTCGCGCCCCTGGCCGAGCTCACGCCCCTCGTGGTCGACCACCCGCAGGTTCATGATCAGATGCGGCTCGAGCTGGTCGACCCGCCAGTCGTCGGGCGTGAGCCGCACGCCGGTCTTGACCCGCAGGAACTCGCCCAGCGCCTCGGTGAGGGGCACGTCGTCCGGCGTCATGGCCTGCAGGGCGGCATCGACCCAGTCGGGAATCGGCACCACCTGGCGGCGGATCGCCTTGGGCAGCGACTTGAGCAGCGCGATGCACTTCTCGCGCAAAAGGCCCGGCACCAGCCACTCCAAGCGCGCCTCCGGCAGCTGCGGCAGCATCGCCGCCGGCACCGTCAGGGTCACGCCATCATCGGCGGCGCCGGGGGCGAAATGGTAGCTCAGCGGATAGCGCACGCCGTTCAGCGCCAGCTCGTCCGGGTAGTCGGCCTGGGTGACCTCCTCGGCCTCCCGGGCCAGCAGCGCGGCGCGGTCGAACTTGAGCACGTTCGGGTCGTCGCGCTCGGCCTGCTTGCGCCAGGCCTCGAAGCCCTTGCCGTTGACGATGTCCTCGGGGATGCGCGCGTCGTAGAAGTCGAACAGCGCCTCCTCGTCGACCAGGATGCCGCGCTTGCGGGCGCGATCCTCGAGATCCTCGACCTCCTCGACCAGCGCGCGATTGTGGGCGAAAAACTCGCCGCGGGTCTTGAACTCGCCTTCCACCAGCGCGCGGCGGATGAACAGCTCGCGGGACTCCGCCGGCGCGATCGGGCCGTAGTGCACCCGGCGGCGGCTGACGATCGCCAGGCCAAACAGCGTGACCTGCTCGAAGGCCACCACCTGGGCGCGCTTCATCTCCCAGTGCGGCTCGCTGTAGCTGCGCTTGAGCAGGTGGCCGGCCAGCGGCTCGATCCAGGCCGGATCGATCCTGGCCACGGTACGGGCGAACAGCTTCGAGGTCTCGACCAGCTCGAAGGCCATCACCCACTTGGGCGTCTTCTTGGCCAGCCCCGAGCCGGGGTGAATCATGAATTTACGGTTGCGCGCGCCCTGGTACTCGCGGTTCTCCAGCAGCTGGCCGAGGTGCGACAGCAGCCCCGGCAGCAGCGCCTTGTGCAGCCGCACGGCGCTCTCGCGGCGGGCCTTCTTCGCCGCCTCGCCGTCGTCGTCCTCGGCCGGCAGCGGGGCCGGCGCCGGCACGTCGATGTCCATGTCGCGCAGCAGCTGGCGCAGCTGGCGGAAGGTATCGTGCCACTCGCGCAGCCGCAGGTAGTTGAGGTAGTTGTCCTTGCACCAGCGACGCAGGCGGTTGCCGGAGAGCTCCTCGCGGGCGGCCTCGAAGCCGTGCCACAGGTTCACTAGGCCGACGAAGTCGGAGTCCGGGTCCTGCCAGCGGCGGTGAGCCTGGTCGGCGGCCTGGCGCTTCTCGGCCGGGCGGTCCCGCGGGTCCTGGATGGCCAGCGCCGAGACCACCACCAGCACCTCGCGCAGGCCGCCCTGATCGGCGCCGGCCAGCAGCATGCGGGCCAGGCGCGGGTCGATGGGCAGCCGAGCGAGCTTGCGCCCGAGCGGCGTGATGCGCTGGCCCTCGTCCACCGCGCCGAGCTCGAACAGGAGCCGGAAGCCGTCGGTGACGAAGCGCGAATCGGGCGGATCGACGAAGGGAAAGGCCTCGATGCTGCCGAGCTTGAGCGACAGCATCGACAGGATCACCGAGGCCAGGTTGGTGCGCCGGATCTCGGGATCGGTGAATTCGGGGCGGCCGAGGTAGTCCTCCTCGCCGTAGAGGCGAATGCACAGGCCCTCGGCCACGCGGCCGCAGCGGCCCTTGCGCTGGTCGGCGCTGGCCTGGCTGACCGCCTCCACCGGCAGGCGCTGGATCTTGGCCCGGTAGCTGTAGCGGCTGATGCGCACCAGGCCCGGGTCGATCACGTAGCGGATGCCCGGCACGGTGAGCGAGGTTTCGGCGACGTTGGTCGAGAGCACGATACGCCGCCCGCGGTGCGGGGCGAAGACGCGGTTCTGCTCGGCGTTGGAGAGCCGGGCGTAGAGTGGCAGGATCTCGGTGTCGCGCAGCTCGGCGCGGCGCAGGGTATCGGCGGCCTCGCGGATCTCGCGCTCACCGGGCAGGAACACCAGGATGTCGCGGGGGCCGTGCAGCCAGCCCTTCTCGCGCTCGGCGGCCTGGATCTCCTCCACCGCGTGCAGGATGCCCTCCTGCAGGGTGCGGTCCTCCTCGTCCTCGGCCTCGCGGGTCAGCGGCCGGTAGCGCACTTCCACCGGATAGGTGCGACCGGAAACCTCGACCACCGGCGCCGGACGCCGGGTGCCGTCCTCGCCCGCCTGGGCGAAGTGCTCGGCGAAGCGCTGCACGTCGATGGTCGCCGAGGTGATGATCACCTTGAGGTCCGAGCGACGGTCGAGCAGGCGCTTGAGATAGCCGAGCAGGAAGTCGATGTTGAGGCTGCGTTCGTGGGCCTCGTCGATGATGATCGCTTCGTAGCGCGTCAGGTCGGGATCGTGCCGGGTCTCGGCCAGCAGGATGCCGTCGGTCATCAGCTTGACCTGGGTGGCGTCGTCGGTGTGATCGGTGAAGCGCACCTGGTAGCCGACCTGCTCGCCCAGCGGCACCTCCATCTCCTCGGCCAGGCGCGTGGCCACCGAGCGGGCCGCCAGCCGGCGCGGCTGGGTGTGGCCGATCAGCCCGCGCCGGCCGAGCCCGAGCTCCAGGCACAGCTTGGGCAGCTGGGTGGTCTTGCCTGAGCCCGTCTCGCCGGCCACCACCACCACCTGATGGTCGCGCAGCGCCTCGAGGATGTCCTCGCGGCGCTCGGCGACCGGCAACTCCTCGGGATAGGACAGCGTCACCGGCCGCGAGGCACGGGCCTCGACCCGGGCGCGGGAGCGCTCGATCTCGCGGCGCAGCTCGGCGAGCCCGCGGTCCACCGGCTTGCCCTGGCGGCAGCGCCGAGTCAGGCCGGCGAGGCGCTTGCCCAGGCGGGGCGCATCGCGCAGCTGCACGCCGTCGAGTTCGCCCCTCAGGGCCTCCAGGGCGGCAACATCGGATTCGGGCGCGTCGGGGGCTGGGGTCAGGGTACTCACGATGGACTCGAAGGCTCCGGTGATCGAACGGGCGGGACGACAGAACGGCTCGCATCGGTCGGGCGATACGAGCCTGCCATTGTAACGTCGCGAACCAGTCGGGGGCTAATCGACCCTCCATGCGCCCCTGGCTCAGGAGGCCTCGCCCGCTTCCTTCGCTTCGCCTTGCGCCTCGTCGCGAAGCTGGCGGCGCAGCACCTTGCTGAACATGATCGCGTCTTGGGCAGCCGTGCTGCCCTAGGACGCCTCGCCCTCTTCCTTCGCTTCACCTTGCGCCTCGTCGCGAAGCTGACGGCGCAACACTTTGCTGAACATGATCGCGTCTTGGGCAGCCGAGCTGCCCTAGGACGCCTCGCCCTCTTCCTTCGCTTCACCTTGCGCCTCGTCGCGAAGCTGACGGCGCAACACTTTCCCCACATTCGTCTTGGGCAGCTCGTCGCGGAACTCCACGTGGCGCGGCACCTTGTACCCGGTCAGCTCCTTCTTGCACCAGGCGCGCAGGGTCTCGGCATCCAGGTCGGGGTCACTGGCCACCACGAACAGCTTGATGGCCTCGCCGCTCTCCTCGTCGGGCACGCCCACGGCGGCCGACTCCACCACCCCGGGATGGCTCGCCACCACGTCCTCGATCTCGTTGGGGTACACGTTGAAGCCGGAGACCAGGATCATGTCCTTCTTGCGATCGACGATGCGGATGTAGCCGTCCTCGTCGAAGACCGCCACGTCGCCGGTGCGGAACCAGCCCTCGGCATCGAGAGAGGCGGCGGTATCCTCCTCGCGGTTCCAGTAGCCCTTCATCACCTGGGGCCCCCTGACGCACAGTTCCCCGGTCTCGCCCAAGGGCAGATCGTTGCCATCCAGGTCGACGACCTTGACCTCGGTGTCGCCCATCGGCTTGCCGATGGTGCCGAGTCGGATGTCGTCGATGGGATTGAAGCTGACGATCGGCGAGGTCTCGGTGAGGCCGTAGCCCTCGGCGACGGGGCAGCCGGTCACCTCCTCCCAGCGCTGGGCCACGGCGCTGGTCAGCGCCATGCCGCCGGAGATGGTCAGATGCAGGGCGGAGAAGTCGAGGCGTCGAAAGTCCTCGCGCTGGCACAGGGCATTGAACAGGGTGTTGAGCCCCACGAAGCCGGTGAAGCGAACCGACCTCAACGTCTTGACGAAACCCTCCAGGTCGCGGGGGTTGGGGATCAGCACCGAGTGGTTGCCGGTCTCCATCATGAACAGGCAGTTCACCGTGAAGGTGTAGATGTGATAGACCGGCAGCGGCGCGACGATGGTCTCGGCGCCCTCGGCGAGGCCCGGGCCGATCGCCTGGCGCGCCTGGAGCATGTTGGCCACCAGGTTGCCGTGGGTCAGCATCGTGCCTTTGGCCCGGCCGGTGGTGCCGCCGGTATACTGCAGAGCCGCCATGTCGTCGCGGTCGCGACCGACCTCGCGATGCTCGAGGCGCGCGCCGCGCGCGAGCGCATCGCGAAGGCGCGTCGCCCCGGGCAGTCGATAGGCCGGCACCATCTTCTTGAGATACTTCACCGCGGCGTTGATCAGCGGCCGCTTGGGGAAGGGGTGCAGGTCGGCGATCTCGGTGACCACCACCCGCTCGATCCGGGTCTGGTCGAGGACGTTCTCCAGCTTGGCCGCCATGTTGGCCAGGATGACGATGGCCCGAGCGCCCGAATCCTTGAACTGATGGGCCATCTCCCGCTCGGTATAGAGCGGATTGGTGTTGACCACCACCAGGCCGGCACGCAGGGCACCGAACACCGCCACCGGGAACTGCAGCAGGTTGGGCAGCTGAATGGCGATGCGATCCCCTGGCTCGAGCCCGGCCTCGTGCTGCAGCCAGGCGGCGAAGTCGGCGGACAGGCGATCGAGTTCACGGTAATCCAGGGTCCGCCCCATGCAGGTGAAGGCGGGCTTGTCGGCGAAGCGCTCGATGGCGGCGTGGAAGACCTCCATCACCGAGGCATAGTCGTCGCGCCCCTCGAGATCGGGGCCGCGCAGGACGGCAGGCGTGGCGTGCTCGCTCATGGCATTCTCCAGGCTGTGGTCGACCCTGCGGGGATCGCGCCTTGTTGTTATTGCTGCATTGTCATGGTGTTGCGGCTATCCCTCCACCCTATCCCAGTCACGCCTCATCTGGGAATACACGATTAAAACTTACGTTTGAAACTTTCGTTCACTCCTCGGCGGTGAAGCGCCCCTGGATCTCGCCGTCCCGCCAGACCAGCAGCTCGCCGGGCACCATGCGCACCCATTCCTCGTTGTCGGTGAGCGGCTCGGTGGCGATCACCGACACCACGTCGTCGGGCGTGGTGTGCTCGGCGAAGTTCACCGCCATCTCGGCGTCCGAGAGGCTCGCCTGTCCGAACGGCGCCCGGCGGGTGATATGCGCCAGCTTGGTGGTGCAGTAGGTGTAGAGGTACTCGCCGTCGGCCAGCAGCAGGTTGAACACCCCGAGCCCGCGCAGACGCTCGCACAGCCCGTGCAGGTGCGCCCACAGCGCGCGACGGTCGTCCGGCGGCTCGGGAAAGACCCGGCGCAGCTCGCCCATCAGCCAGCAGAAGGCGTGCTCGCTGTCGGTGCCGCCCACCGGCCGGTAGAACGACAGCGCCAGATCCTCCCAGCCGGCGAGCTGGCCGTTGTGCGCATAGCACCAGGGCTGGCCCCACATCTCCCGGGTGAAGGGATGGGTGTTGGCCAGACGCACCTGGCCGACGTTGGCCTGGCGAATGTGGCTGATCACGATATGCGACTTGATCGGATAGTCGCAGATCAGCCGCGCGATGGGCGAATGCACCGAGGGGTGCGGGTCGCGGAAGTCGCGATAGCCGCCGGCCTCGTAGAAGGCGATGCCCCAGCCGTCACGGTGCGGCCCGGTGCCGCCGCCGCGGGTCAGGAAGCCGGTGAAGCTGAAGCAGATGTCGGTCGGCACGTTGGCGCTCATGCCCAGCAATTCACACATGCGGGTCCCTGCGCTCGCGGGAGGAAGCGGAACGGCTGGTATGGCGCCACAGCAGGCGCAGCAGCACCAGGCCGATGGCCAGCACCAGCAGAATCCAGAACGTCGGCCCCTGTGACCAGCCACGGACGCGCTCGACCAGCCCCGGCCAGCCCTCCTGCCAGGCCATTCGCAGCGTGGCCGGCAGGTCGTTGACGCCCTCGACGAAGCGGTCGGCGAGGCTCGGCTCGGCCTTGGGGGTGGCCGCCTCGTCGGCATCGCCGAAGCGCTCGGCGGCCAGCGTCGGGCCGGCGTCGGCCCCGGCGATGCCGACCCGCGCGTCGGGGTTGAGCATCAGCCGCGGCAGGTTCAGCTCGCGGGTCTCGCCGTCCAGGGTGACGCGGGCGGTCAGGGTCAGCGGCTGGCGGAGGTCCGGGTCCAGCTCGGGCAGCGCCATCGTCCAGCGCGTCTCGCCGACCGGCTCGGCCACGAGCGCCGCGCCGGCCAGCTCGCCGCGGATCTCGGTGTTGTCGCGGTTCAGGCGCGGATGCTCGGCGGCCAGCACCACGCGGCCCTCGGCCGGGTCGTGAGCCACGCCGATGGACGGCAGCACGTTGACCGCCTGGCGGCGCTGGCGGGTGAAGCCGTCGCCGACGGCGCGCACCAGCAGCTGGGCGTTGCCGGTCAGCGCCGGCGCCGGCAGTTCGCCTCGGAAGCGGCCTTGGTCGTCGGCGGCCAGGGTCACCGAGGACTGCGCCTCGCCGTCCGGCGACGCCAGCGACACTTCCAGCGTCAGGTTGCCCGGCAGGGGCAGCGCCTCGCGCTCCGCCTCCAGCCAGGCCTCCACCGGCACCGGAAAACCGCGATAGAGGGTCGCCGGCAGCGTCGCGGTGCGCAGCCGCCAGGGGCCGCTGATGCTGATGCGGCTGCCGTCGTCCACCGGCCCCTCGAGGCGCCATTGCCCCGCCTCGGGCTCGGGCATGCGGATCAGGTCGAAGCGCGGCTCGACCTGCCAGTTCGCTCCCTCCGGAGCCGAATCGGCGCGATAGCGGGTGCCGTCGGGTGCGATCAGCGTCAGCGGCTCGGCCTCGGGATCGTGGAAGATCAGCGCCGAGAGCCGATCCACGCCCTCGTCGACCACGAAGCCGCCGTCGTCGTCCAGCGGCAGGCGGTCGGCGGGGAAGATGCGCTCGAAGATATCGAGGAAGGCGCCCATCAGCCCTTCCGGTGAAGCGACTCGTGAGGCCAGCCCGCTGGTGCGCTGGGCCAGACGCTCGACCAGCGCCAGGTCGGCCTCGTCGGAGAAGGCGATGGCATGCACCGTCACCCCCTGCGCCGCCAGCTCGGGGGCCAGCTCCTCGACGATGCGCCGACGCGAGGCACGATCGATGGCCGGCTTGTCGCCGCTGCCCGGCGGCAGATCGATGACGCCGTCGGTCATCAGGATCAGGTGCAGACCACCGCTGGCCTCGCCGTTCGCCGCCTCACGCAGCGCGGCCTCGATATCGGTGTACTGCTGATCGCGCGGCGACGGCGGCAGCGACAGCGCACGTTCGCGCCAGTCGTCCCCGACCCGCCCCAGCGGCAGCGGATTGCCGACCCGCTCGCCGAAGGTCCAGACGCCGGCGCTGGCGCCCTCCGGCAGCAGCGAGACCAGCAGCCCCATGGCGCTCTCGGCCAGGCGATCCGGGTCGTGGTTCTTCATGCTGCCCGACACGTCGACCACCGCACGCACGTCGTCATGCTCCTGCACGGCCCGAGGCTCGGTCTGAGCGTGAGACGAGCTCGCGCCGAGCCCGAGCAGGCACAGCGCTATCAGCCACAACAGTCGCAGCGCGCCTCGGCCGCCGGGATTTCCCCTCTGCATCGAACGTCCTTAGCCGATCACCGGCTCGCGTCGCGCCTCACCGCCGTCCTGGCGGCCCTTGTCTTCGCTCTCCTGCTCCGGTGCCTGGCGAGCGGCCGCGCGGCGTCCGCGCCGCCACAGCAGCAGGCCCACCAGCGCGCCCAGGCCGGCCGCCACGGCCACCAGCATCAGCGCCGGCAGCATGGCGCCGCCATCGTGGGAGAGAAACGCCAGCCCGGCCACCACCACCGCGGGCGCGAAACCCTGGTAGACCCCCTCCCCGGTGGTCAGCGGCAGCTGGAAACTCGCCGGCACCCACATGATGCCGGCCACGGTCCAGGTGATCACCAGCCGCGGCAGGCGCGGCAGGAAGGCCAATCCCAGGTAGCCGGTGCCGAGCACCACCAGAGACAGCACGGCATAGGTCAGCCATAGTAGGGACATCGAATCCGAAAGTAGCATCGGTACCTCGTCATTGCGGCGTCGAAAGACGCACCCCGTTGAATTCACTCCGAGTATGGTACATCCCGCACCATGAAAGCACAGCCGCCACGTGACCCCGGCCCGACGAACATGACCGACGCCCCCCACCCGACCGCCGCGTTCCGGCGCGCCGACGACCCCGACTGGCACTGGCTGGAGCAGCGCGACGACCCGCAGGTGACGGCCTTCCTCGAGGCCGCCAACGCTCACTCCCGGGCTTGGCTCGCGCCCCTGGACGATCTCACCGAGCGCCTCTACCACGGCCATCTGGCCCGCCGCGAGCTGGCCGTTCACGGCCTGCCCACGGCGCTCGACCACTTCACGGTGTGGAGCGAGACCGCGGTGGACGCCGACCATCCGGTCTGGTGGCGTCATCCCAACGGCGAGCCCGAGCGCCGCGAGCCGTTCTTCGACCTGCAGCGCCGCGCCGCCGACCACGCCTTCTTCGAGGTCGGCGACATGTCGCTGTCGCCGGACGAGCGCTGGATGGCCTGGAGCGAAGACACCCAGGGCGACGAAATCTTCACCCTGTGGCTCAAGCGCCTGCCGGACGGCGAGCCGCTGGCGCTGCTCGAGGAGATCGGCCCCGAGCTGTGCTGGGCCGAGGACGGCGCCACCCTGCTGTTCACGCGCTATGACGCCACCCAGCGCCCCGAGAGCATCTGGCGGCTGCCGCTGACCCTCGGTGCCACGCCGAGCGCCGGCGAGCCGGCGCTGATGCTGCGCGAGGACGACCCGGAGTTCTGGCTGGGACTCGGCAAGACCCGCTCGCGGGAGTGGCTGATGCTGGAGTCCGCCTCCAAGGACACCAGCGAGGTCCACCTGGTTCCGGCGGACGCCCCGGCCACGGCGCCGACGCTGTTCCGCCCCCGCGAGCGCGGCGTGGAATACGGCGTCGATCACCGTCCCGGCCACTTCTACGTGCTGCACAACCGCAAGGCCCCGCACTTCTGCCTCGACCGGGTCGACGAGGCCGACCCGCAGGGCAAGCCGGAACGTCTGATCGAGCACCGCCAGGACACCACGCTCGAGGGCATCGACGCCTTCAGCTGGGGGCTGGTGGCCAGCGAGCGCGACCATCAGCAGGCCCAGGTCTGCCTGCGGGTGATCGAGCTCGACGCCGACCACGCCCTCCGGCGCGACGAGTACCTGCCGCTGCCCGAAACGCCCTGCAGCCTGGGGCTCGCCGACGCTCCGCACTTCGACGAGCGCCGCCTGCGGCTGCGCGAGGAATCCTTCACCCTGCCGGTGACCTGGACCGAGCTCGACCTGGACAGCGGCGAGCGCCGCCGCCTCAAGCAGCAGCCGGTGCACGGCGACCTGCGCCCCGACCAGCTGACCTGCGAGCGGCTGTGGGCGACTTCCCACGACGGCGAGCGCGTGCCGGTCTCGGTGGTGATGCGCGCCGACCTGGCCGGCCACCCACTGCCCACCCTGCTCTACGGCTACGGAGCCTACGGCGAAACGCTCGATCCCTGGTTCTCGGTGGCCCGCCTGGAGCTGCTGGCCCGCGGCGCGGCCTTCGCCGTGGCCCACGTGCGCGGCGGTGGCGACCGCGGCGAACCCTGGTACCTGAGCGGCAAGCTCGAGCACAAGGCCAACAGTTTCCACGACTTCCTGGCCGCCCGCGACGCCCTGGTCGAACAGGGCGTCAGCGACGGCGAGCGCATCGTCGCCTACGGCGCCAGCGCCGGCGGGCTGCTGGTCGGCGCCAGCCTCAACCTGTCGCCGGAGCGCTTTTGCGCCGCGGTGCTCGACGTGCCCTTCGTCGACGTGCTGCGCACCATGGAGAACCCCGACCTGCCGCTGACCACCGCCGAGTACAGCGAATGGGGCGATCCGCGCGAGCCGGCCGCCCACCGCCGCATCCGCGACTACTCGCCGCTGGACAACCTGCCCGAGCGGCCCTGGCCACCAGTGTTCCTGCAGGGCAGCTGGCACGATACCCGGGTGCCCTACTGGGAGCCGGCCAAGCTCTACGCCCGCCTGAGCGAGCTGGCCGTGGGACACGGCGTGGACGGACGCGACCATCCCACGCTGCTGCGCACCGATCTGGAGGCCGGCCACGGCGGCGCCTCGGGGCGCTTCAAGGGCTGGCACGACAACGCCCGCCAGGATGCCTTCATCCTGTGGGCGCTGGGGCTGGAGACACGGGAGGCTTGAGCGGCGCAGAAACGCAAGAGGCGGCCACCTGGCCGCCTCGTTTCGTCATGCCCCTCGTCGGGAGACCTAACCGTCGATCGGCAGGATCGCGATGATATGGTCCTCCAACTCCTCCTCGGGCACCTCGGACTGGGACACCGCGAAGCTGCGCACGCTGATGCCCTTGCGGTGCACCCGCTCGGGATCGCCCGAGATCAGCGGATGCCAGCCGGCGAGCTTGCGGCCCTCGGCCAGGCGCCGGTAGGCGCAGGACTTGGGCAGCCAGCGGAACTCCTCGATGCGCTCGACGGTAAGCTGCTGGCAGTCCGGCACCTTCTCGAAGCGATTGGCGTAGTCGCTGCAGCGGCAGCCCTCGATGTCGAGCAGCTCGCAGGCCACGTTGAGCACCGCCAGGTCGCCCTCGTCGTCCTGGAACTTGAGCAGGCAGCACTGGCCACAGCCGTCGCACAGCGCCTCCCACTCCTCATCGGTCAGCTCTTCCAGCGGGAAGCGCTCCCAGAAACGTTCTCTCATCGTCACCGCCATCGATCGGTTAGTAGCCAACAAGCCGCGAGCAGCGAGCTCCGGGCGGCGAGCGATTCATCGCAAGATGCCGGGCCACGGCCCACAGCCCACATCTCATAGCCGAGCCCGAAGTCCGAAGCCCGAAGCCCGAAGCCCGAAGCCCGAAGCCCGAAGGAAGCCTAGTATTTCGCTTCCGTGGGCGTGCGATAAAGATCCAGCAGATAGTCCTCCTTGGCCGGCGGCATCTGCAGGTAGAACCCCTTCTCCTCGATGGCGGCCATGACCTCGGCGCCGCGGGTGCGGGCCAGCGGCTTCTCGGGCGTGAGGATCAGCGTCAGCGCCGAGACCGGCTTGCCGAAGCGCTCGAGCAGCGCCTCGGGCACGTCCTCGAGGCCGCGGCGCTTGTCCACGTACAGGTACATCTCGTCCTTGCGCGGGCTCTTGAAGACCTCGCACAGCAGCTTGCCGTTCATGGTGGTCATGCGGGGACCTCACTCAGGGCACGTTCCAGGGAAGCGGCGAGACGCTCGCCGCGCCAGCCAGCGGGCAGCGGCAGCGGGCGGCCACGCAGCCGGGCGCTGGCCAGGGCCTCCAGGTCGCGGCGGCGCATCAGCATCTCGGGGGCCAGCCCCAGGGACTCGGCCTCGAGATTCACCACCTTTTTCATCGCCTTCAGGCAGCGCTTGAAGGCCGGCGACAAGGGCGACAGCGGCACCGACGGCAGCTCCGCCTCGTCGAGGAAGCGCGCCTCCTTGACCAGCGCCAGCAGGACGTCGCCCTCGCGCTTGACCAGCGGCGGCTTGATGCCCTCCACCGCGGCCAGTTCGTAGCGATTCTCGGGCAGCCGCTCGGCGATGGCGAACAGCAGCTTGTCGCTGACCAGCCAGCTGCGCGGCAGGTCGCGGCGACGCACCTCGCCCTCGCGCCAGGTGGTCATCAGGCGATAGGCCTCGATCTGGCGCGGGCCCAGCCGCCACAGGTTGCGCTGGCGCAAGTACCACTGGCCGTCGGCCTCGTCGCTGCGCGAGGCCTGGTCGGTCAGGGCGGCACAGTCTTCCTCGAGCCACGCCAGGCGGCCGTGGCGTTCCAGGGACTCGCGCTGGTGCTCCCAGACGTCCAGCAAATAGACCACGTCCAGCGCCGCGTAGGTCTTCTGGGCCTCGGAGAGCGGGCGCTCGAGCCAGTTCGAGCGGGTCTCGTCCTTGGGCAGGGTCTCGCCCACCCAGTACTCGACCAGCTTCTGGTAGCCCATGGAGGTCACTTCGCCGAGCAGCGCCTGGGCGATCTGGGTGTCCACCAGCGGCGCGATGGGCACGCCGGCCCAGTGGGCGAAGACTTCCAGGTCCTCGCTGGAGGCGTGCAGCAGCTTCAGCGGCCCCTCGGCGAGCAGGCGGCGAAAGCGCTCGGTGCAGGCGACCTCCTGGGGGTCGACCAGGTAGGCCGGCCCGCCGGCACAGAACTGGATCAGCGCCGGCACCGGGTGGAAGGTGCGCTCGCGGAAGAATTCGGTATCCAGGGCCAGGACGTCGGCCTCGGCCACCTCGGCGCAGGCGGCGTCCAGCGCCTCGGGAGTGTCGATCCAGCGGATCTCGGGTGTCAGGGACATGCGGTCATCCGGCATGGCAGGGATGGAACGGCGATCATTCGCCCTGGAAAGGCAGCCGGCCGTTGAAGGCCCGGCTCAGGGTACCGCCGTCGACGTATTCGAGCTCGCCGCCCATGGGCACGCCATAGGCCAGGCGCGAGAGCTTGAGCCCCAGCGGCGCGAGCTGGGAGGCGATGTAGTGGGCCGTGGCCTCCCCTTCCACCGTGGGATTGGTGGCCAGGATCACCTCCTCGACGCCGGCCTCGGCGACCCGCGCCTCCAGCCGGTCGAGGCCGATGTCTTCGGGCCCGACGCCGTCCAGCGGCGACAGGTGACCGTGCAGCACGAAGTAGCGGCCCTGATAGCCGCCGGCCTCCTCGATGGCCAGCTGGTCGGCCGGGGATTCGACCACGCACAGCACGCCGTCGTCGCGGCGCGGACTGGCACAGATGCCGCACAGTTCCTCCTCGGTGAGGGTGCGACAGCGCCGGCAGTAGCCGACCGCCTCGAGGGCCGTGCCGAGCGACTCGACCAGCCGCCGGCCGCCGTCGCGGTCGCGCTCGAGCAGATGCATGGCCATGCGCTGGGCGGTCTTGGGGCCGACGCCGGGGAGCACCCGGAAGGCCTCCATCAGCCGTTCGACCAGGGGAGAAAAGCTCATGAGTCGTTCAGGGCTCAGGTCTCGTCATGGGACGAGATGAGCGCCACGCGGGCGCTCATCTCTCGTCGTTGCGTTCCGGCAGAGGCTTCAGAACGGCATCTTGAAGCCCGGCGGCAGGTTCAGGCCGGAGGTGGCGTCTTCCATCATCTCCTTGGAGTTGGCCTCGACCTTGCGCACGGCGTCATTCACGGCGGCGGCCAGCAGGTCCTCGAGCAGCTCCTTGTCCTCTTCCATGACGCTCGGGTCGATGTCGACCTTGAGCACGTCGTGGCGGCCGTTCATGGTGATCTTGATCATGCCGGCACCGGCCTCGCCGTGAACCTCGGCCTTGGCGACCTCTTCCTGGGCCTTCTGCATCTTCTCCTGCATTTCCTGAGCCTGCTTCATCAGGTTGCCCATTCCACCTTTCATCATGGTGACGTCCTCTCGATTGGATGTTCTGTCCGGCCACCCGGGCAGCCGGTGTCGTGTACGGTCGGTGTTACCCCTTCCGACGCGTGGCGTTGGCGTCCGTTCAGTGACGCGCCGCCTCGACGGGCTTCACCGTGGTCTCGATCAGCCGGGCCCCGAAGGCCTGCTGAAGCTTCTGTACCTGGGGGTCGGCCTGCAGCGCGGCCACCGCCTCGGCGTGGCGCTCGGCGGCCAGGCGGTCGGCGCGCTGGCGCGGCGTCTCGACGCCCTCGGGCAGCGGCCCGTCGGCGATCGTCAGGCGCCGCGTGAAACCGGCCCCGGCCAGCGCCTCGCGAATGCGCTCGACGTGGACGTCGGCCTTCATCGCCGCCTGGGACGGATCCAGCCGCAGCGTCAGGGCGTCGCCGTCGTCGGCTTCGACCACGCAATGGGCCGCCAGGTTGCGCGTCAGGCCGGACAGGCCCAGCGCGTCGAAGCGCTCCAGCCAGTCGGCATGGCTCAGCTCGCCCGGAGCGGCGTCGGCAGCCGAGGGGGCGGCCGGTGCCTCGGCCGGCACGGCCTGAGCCTCGGGCTCGGGAGCCGCCGCGACCGGCGCGGGCTCAGGCTGCGGCGCGGGCACTTGTGGCTGAGGCGCTGCGGGTTCAGGCGCGGGTGCCGCCTGAGCGGACGCTTCCTGAACAGGCGCGTCCTGGACAGGCACGTCCTGGATCCAGGGCGGCGGCTCGGGGGCCGATTCGGCTGCCGCGAGCTCGGACGGCGCGGTTTCCGGCGCGGCCTCAGGAGCCGGCGGCGGGACGGCGGCGGACTCGACCGGTGCTGGCGCCGGAGCCGGTTCAGGCATCGGCTCGGGGGCCGGGGCGGATTCGGCCGCCGGCTGCGGCGCAGCGGCGCCAGGCGCCACACTCTGCGCTGGCGCGGCACTGGCGGCTTGATCGCTGCCACCCGCCGGCCCGGTGCCGCCTCCGGCCGCAGGAGCGCCACCATCGCCGCGCATGGGCAGCGGCGTCTGGGCCGGCTTCGGCACACCCTGGGGGCGGAAGGCCAGCATGCGCAGCAGGGTCATCTCCAGGGCGGTGCGCAGGTCCGGCGCGTGGGCCATGTCGCCGCGACCCTGGATGCCGATCTGGTAGTAGAGCTGGATGTCCTCGGCGGTGAAACGCGCGGCCAGCGCCAGCAGCGTCTCGCGGTCGCCGTGGCCGTTGTCCAGGGCGTCGGGCACCATCTGCGCCACGGCCAGGCGGTGCAGCACCCCGGTGACGTCGTCGAGCACGCCGGCGAAGTCCGGGCCCTGCTCGGCCAGGGCGGCGACCTCGGCCAGCACCCTCGCGGCGTCGACCTCGGCCATGGCCTCGAGCAGCGCCAGCACGTGGCGATGGTCGAGGGTGCCGAGCATCGCCGCCACGTCGGCGTGGCGCACCTCGCCCTGGCCGAAGGCGATCGCCTGGTCGGTCAGGCTCATGGCGTCGCGCATGGAACCCTCGGCCGCCTTGCCGAGCAGCCACAGCGCGCTCTCCTCGAAGGAGACCGATTCGGCTTCGAGCACCTTGGAGAGGTGGCCGACGATGCGCTCCGGCGGCATGTGCTTGAGGGTGAACTGCAGGCAGCGCGACAGCACCGTGGGCGGCAGCTTCTGCGGGTCGGTGGTGGCCAGCAGGAACTTCACGTGGGGCGGCGGCTCTTCCAGGGTCTTGAGCAGCGCGTTGAAGCTGCTGGTGGAGAGCATGTGCACCTCGTCGATGAGGTACACCTTGTAGCGGCCCTGGGTCGGCGCGTACTGCACGTTGTCGAGCAGCTCGCGGGTGTCTTCGACCTTGGTACGCGAGGCGGCGTCGACCTCGATCAGGTCGACGAAGCGCCCGTCGTCGATGGCCTCGCAGCTGGGGCACTGGCCGCAGGGCGTGGAGGTCACGCCCTCGTCGCCCTGCCCGCCCGCGGTGCAGTTCAGGCACTTGGCGAGGATGCGCGCCAGCGTGGTCTTGCCGACCCCGCGGGTACCGGTGAACAGGTAGGCGTGGTGCAGCCGGCCCTGGTCCAGGGCGTTGACCAGCGCGCGCTGGACATGCTCCTGGCCGACCAGTTCATGGAAGGTACGCGGCCGCCACTTGCGGGCCAGAACCTGATAGCTCATGCAGCTCGAAATCCTTGCGGCTGGGCTGGCTGGCAGCCGAACACGAAAGCCCCGCCGGTGCGCGAATCGCCGACCGACGGGCTTGAAGAGATGGTCCACATTCTACCGGGTGGCGGCCCGGGCGCAAAGCGTGGACCGGAGCGGGTCAGCCGCTGCACAGCCGGCCGCTGTCGCGGATGTCGGCGAGACGCCCGACGGCGATGCCGTCGATACGTGAGAGCTCACCGCTGCCCGCCCAGGGTCGGCCGTCCACGATGGACTCGGCGCGGGCCGGGCCGATGTGCGGCAGGCGCTCGAGCATGGCCACGGAGCTGGCATTGAGATCGATGCAGCCGGCCGCACGGGCATGGGAGGCGCCGCCGGCACCGGCCACCTCACCGGCGCCGGGCGGCAGAGCACGCAGTTCGCCCTGATGCAGCGCCAGATAGACCGGCGCGTGGTCGGAGACGTGCTCGCGGGCCGCAACATGATCGAGGCCGGTCAGCGCCGGATAGCGCAGCATGCCAAGTGCCTGCGGGCTCAGGCGGTCCGGCCGATACCAGATGTTGTCGTAGGGACTGGCGTAGCGGCCCGGAGTGGTGCCGAGCGTGGTGGCCTGACCGTTCAGCGCCGGCACCACGCCGAGCGCCCTCAGCGGTGCCCAGGCGGGATCGTCTGGCGCCATGTTGAAGTCGCCCATCAGCATTCGCGGGGTGTCGGGATAGGCCTCGTCGAGCCATTGCCAGTAGTCGGCCAGGGCCTCGACCTCGGGCCGACGGTCGGCGAGACCGTCGCCGTAAACCACGTGCACCGTGGCGGCGACGAAGGCGTCGTCGTTCTCACGATCACGGAAGCGCGCCGAGAAAGGTTCGCGGGCGAAGACGTCGCCGCGATCGATATACACCGCCCCGCCGCCGAGCGAGGCGATGCGCGACTCGCGCCACAGGAAGCCGTAGTGCTCCTGGTAGCGGCTGCGCCCCACGGCGTGGCTGGCCATCGACGACCATGCCTCGCCGGACACGGCCTCGAGCTCTTGCTCCAGCGCCGCCAGCGCCTCGTCGTTCATCAGTTCCTGCACCGCCAGCAGGTCGAAGCGTCCGGCCACCCGGGCCACCAGATCGAGCCGTTTGTCGTTGTTCCAGCCCAGATGTTCGAGGTTCCAGCTGCCGATCACCGCGGCGCCGGCCAGCCCCGGGAAACCGGCCAGAGCCAGTGTAAGAAAACCTGCCAAGACAAGACGTTGCATGCGCCCCTCCATGTCGGAAAGGCGCTATCCTGCCGGTCGGCGATGGCGACATCAATATCAGCGGTCGCCAATATGCTACCGACGGCAGCAGGCTGTTAGGCTGGAAACCCGTCATTCAAGGAAGGGACGCCCCGATGCCTGCCATCCTGCTCTGGAGCCTCGTGGCCGTGGCGGCCACCGCCATCGTCTGGCGCGGCAGCGGCCTGCTGGAAACCAGCAGCGAGCGGCTCGCGGCCCACTACCGGCTGCCAGACATCGTCCAGGGCGCCATCGTGGTGGCCGTGGGCTCGAGCTTCCCGGAGCTCTCCACCACGGTGATCTCCACCCTGGTGCATGGCGAGTTCGAGCTCGGCGTGGCGGCGATCGTCGGTTCGGCGCTGTTCAACATCCTGGTGATTCCCGCCGTCTCCGGGCTGGCCAGTCGCCACCCGCTGACCGCCAACCGCGACCTGGTCTACAAGGAAGCCCAGTTCTACATGATCGCGGTGGCGGTGCTGACCCTGACCTTCGCCTTCGCCGCCATCTATCACCCCGCCGAGGCGACGGGCGGCGCCATCCGCGGCGAGCTGACCCGTGGCCTGGCGCTGATGCCGGTGGCGCTCTACGGGCTCTACCTGTTCGTGCAGTACCAGGACACCCTCGACCACGAGAGCGAGGTCGACGCCGGCAACGTGCGCCCGGGCCGCGAATGGGCGCGGCTGGCGCTGTCGCTGGCGGTGATCGTGATCGGCGTGGAGGGTCTGGTCCGGGCGGCGATCGCGTTCGGCGAGATCTTCGACACCCCGAGCTTCCTGTGGGGCATCACCGTGGTGGCCGCCGGCACCTCGATTCCCGATGCCTTCGTCTCGATCCGCGCCGCCCGTCAGGGCCGCGGCGTCACCAGCATCGCCAACGTGCTGGGCAGCAACACCTTCGACCTGCTGGTGTGCATCCCGGCCGGCGTGCTGATCGCCGGCACCGCCATGATCAACTTCTCCGTCGCCGCGCCGATGATGGCGGTGCTCACCGCCGCCACGGTGGCGCTGTTCCTGATGATGCGTACCGGCATGGTGTTGACGAACCCCGAATGCGTGGCCCTGCTGGCCCTTTACGCCGGCTTCCTGGCATGGATCGGGATGGAGACGTTCGGGGTGGTGGACCTGGTGCCGAGCCTGCCGCCGCCCAGGGGATAGGCGGCGGCGATGCCCCGGCGGCCGCCGGGGCTGGCACGGGGAATGCGGCTTACTGCTCGGTTTCCTGCTCGCCGAAGCGGCCGGCGAACAGCGGCGAAGAGAGATAGCGCTCGGCGCTGTCCGGCAGGATCACGACGATGTTCTTGCCTGCGAAGGCCGGATCACGCCCGAGGCGCACCGCGGCGGCCACGGCGGCGCCGCAGGAGATACCGCACAGGATGCCTTCTTCCTGCATCAGTCGGTGTGCCATCTCCATGGCCTCGTCGTTGCCCACGGCCTCGATGCGGTCGACCAGCGACAGATCGAGGTTGGCGGGCACGAAGCCGGCACCGATGCCCTGGATCTTGTGCGGCGCCGGCGTCGGTGCCTGGCCGTCCCGGGTCTGGGCGATCACCGGCGAGTCGACCGGCTCCACCGCCACGCTGGTGATGGCCTTGCCCTGGGTCTGCTTGATGTAGCGCGAGACGCCGGTGAGGGTGCCGCCGGTGCCCACGCCGGCGACGAAGACATCGACCTGGCCGTCGGTGTCGTGCCAGATCTCGGGGCCGGTGGTGGTCTCGTGGATGCGCGGGTTGGCCGGATTCTCGAACTGCTGCGGCAGGAAGTAGGTCTCCGGCTCGGCCTCGGCCAGCTCCTTGGCCTTGGCGATGGCGCCGGCCATGCCCTTGGCGGGCTCGGTCAGCACCAGTTCGGCGCCCAGCGCCTTGAGCACCTTGCGCCGCTCGAGGCTCATGGAGGCCGGCATGGTCAGCACCAGCGGATAGCCGCGGGCCGCGGCGACGAAGGCCAGGGCGATGCCGGTGTTGCCGCTGGTGGGCTCGACGATGCTCATCCCGGGCTTGAGCACGCCGCGCTCCTCGGCGTCCCAGATCATCGCCGCGCCGATGCGGCACTTCACCGAGTAGGCCGGGTTGCGGCCCTCAATCTTGGCCCAGATCGTGGCCCCTTCGCTGACCCGGTTGAGCCGGACCAGCGGGGTGTTGCCGATCGAGCGGGAATTGTCGTCGTAGATGCGTGCCATGGATCGTTCCTTGTGATGGGCGAATTAACGGGCGGCCTCGAAGCCGGTCAGCACGTTCACGGCGTTGATGCCGATCTCCTCGACCGCGTAACCGCCCTCGAGCAGGAAGGTCGTGGGCAGCCCCGCGCCGGCCAGTCGCCGGCCGAGCTCGGTGAAGTCGTTGCTGGTCAGCTTGAAGGCGCTGATGGGATCGTGTTCGAAGGCGTCGACGCCCAGCGAGACCACCAGCAGCTCGCAGCCGGCCTCGCGAATGCGCGTCAGGGCGTCGTCGAGCGCTCGGGACCAGACATCGAAGCCCGTTCCCGGTGCCATCGGATAGTTGTGGTTGAAACCCTCCCCTCGCCCGCGGCCGGTCTCGTCGGCGTGGCCCAGGAAGTAGGGGAAGCAGGTGCGCGGGTCGCCGTGCAGCGAGGCGAACAGCACGTCGTCGCGCTCGTAGAAGATCTGCTGGGTGCCGTTGCCGTGGTGGAAATCGACGTCCAGCACCGCCACGCGCCCTCTGCCGCTGTCCAGCGCATGCTGGGCGGCGATGGCGGCGTTGTTGAAGAAGCAGTAGCCGCCGAACTGGTCGCTGGCGGCATGATGACCCGGCGGCCGGCACAGCCCGAAGGCGGGCTCGCCGGTGGCCAGGGTGTGGGAGACGGCCGACAGCGCGATGTCCTTGCTGGCCATGGCGGCGTCGAAGGTGCCGGCGCAGATCGAGGTATCGGCGGACTGGGCATAGAAGCCGATCCGTCCGTCGATATGCTCGGGCACCCGGTCGTCGCGCAGCGCACGGGTCGGCCAGACCCAGGGAATCGCCTCGCCGCGCTTGCCCGCCGCCCGCCAGTCGTCCCAGCAGCTGGCAAGGAAGTCGACGTAGCCGCGGTCGTGCACCGCCAGCACCGGCTCGAGGCCAAACGCCTCGGGGGCGCGCACCTCGCCGAGCCCCACCTCGCGCACGCGCCTCAGTACCAGCTCGACCCGCTCGGGGCACTCGTAGGGCGTCACCAGCTCGCCACCATCGAGCTCGGTACGGGCACGGCGCAGGCCGGTGTCATCACTGTGGAAGGTCAACATGTCGCGAGGGCTCCTGCCAGGATCGTGAAGCAGAGGTTCAACGACGACGCACGGAATCGCATCGTCACCGGACCGCTAGCATGCCACCGCCGCGGCCCCGGCGACACCCTCGGCGCCCCGCCTCACTGCGGATAGCGCTGCAGCAGCTCCCGGCCGCTGGATCGGAGGAACTCCAGCGCCCGCGCCTGCTGCCAGTCGTCGCGATAGACCAGCCCGAAGCCGAAATCGATCTCCGGGCGGAACGGCAGCATCACCACCTCGTCGCGATGCGCGAGCTGGTCGGTCGCGGTGATCGGATTCATCACGCTGATGCCGACGCCGTTCGCCACCAGGGCGCTGATGGCGCCGATATTGGCCTCGGTCTTGCCGGCGATGTGGATGCCGTGCTGCGTGGCCAGGTTCAGCAGCGGGTCGGCCCCGACATTGGGCTGGTTGCTGATCACCAGATACTCGTCCCGGAGATCGTCGATGGTCACCTCGCGGCGCGTGGCTAGCGCGTGCCCCTTCGGCACCAGACATCGCGCATGGGTCGTCAGCCACTCCTCGACCCGCAGCACCCGGGAGCTCACCGGCAGCGTCACGAAGCCGATATCGGCATGGCCCGACTCGACCTCCCGCAGCACCTCGTGGCTCGACATCATGTCGAAGCTGATGCTGAAGCCGCGATTGTCCTCGAGCAGCGTGGCGATCAGCTGCGGCACGAAGCCGAAGGCCAGCCCCGGAATGGCGGCGATGCGCAGTCGCGAGGTGCCGAACTCCTTGAGCGCCAGCACGCTGTGGCGCAGCTCCTCGATATTGCCCATCAGCCGCAGGATCTCCTCGTAGAGCTCCCGCGCCTCGGGCGTGGCCACCAGCCGGTTCTTCTCGCGCAGGAACAGCGAGAGTCCCAGATTCTGCTCCAGCTGCGACAGCGAGCGGCTGACGCCGGACTGGGTGATGCCCAGGATCCGCGCCGCCTGGGAGGCGCTGCCCGCCTCGAACAGGGTCTTGAAGATGGCGAGCGCCTTGAGGGAATGGATATTGACGTCAGGCATGATTCAAAGTCATAGAATTCGGTAAAAACATCATATATTGAAATAGCATAACGTGCCTACCTAGACTGGCGATATCCCGACAACACAACCACAACGGACCGATACCATGACCACCTCTCCCCTGTTCTATCAGGCCGGTCCCGCCATGCCGGAAGTCAGTCACGGCCAGGGCGTCTTCCTCTGGGACACCCGGGGAAAGGAGTACCTCGACGGCTGCTCCGGGGCGATTTCCTGCAACCTCGGCCACGGCCGCCAGGACATCCGCGACGCCATGACGGCGCAGCTCGACCGCGTCGCCTTCACCTATCGCACCCAGTTCGAGAACGCGCCGGCCATGGCGCTGGGCAACTCCCTGGTCGAGATGACCGAAGGCGCGCTGAAGAAGGTGTTCTTCGTCTCCAGCGGCTCCGAGGCCGTTGAGTCCGCGCTCAAGCTGGCGCGCCAGTACTTCACCGCCCGCGGCGAGCCCCAGCGCCGCCACTTCGTCTCGCTGCGCCCGTCCTATCACGGCAGCACCCTCGGCGCGCTCGGCGTCACCGGCTACCAGCCGCTGGAAGCGCCCTTCGCCGACATCACTTCGGGCTCGCTCAAGGTGCCCGGCCCGGACTTCTATCGCCAGCCGGAGGCGGACCGCGAGGCCCATGTGCGCCGCGTGCTCGACGAGACCCGCGAGCGGATCGAGACCGCCGGTGGCGACACCGTCATCGCCATCGTCGTCGAGCCGGTCGGCGGCGCCAGCACCGGCGCCCGGCTGGTCGACCGAACCTACCTGGAGGGGCTGCGCGAGCTGTGCGACGAGTTCGGCTGCCTGCTGATCTTCGACGAGGTGCTGTGTGGCGTGGGCCGCACCGGCCGCTGGTTCGCCTATCAGCACTGGGGCGTGGTGCCGGACCTGCTGACCACCGCCAAGGGCCTGGGCGCCGGCTACTACCCGGTGGGCGCGCTGCTGTGCCGCGAGGACATCGTCGACACCGTGATGGCCGGCGGCGGCTTCCAGCACGGCCACACCTATGCCGGCAATCCGCTGGCCTGCGCCACCGGCCTGGCCGCCGTCGAGGCGATCCGCCGCGAGGGCCTGATGGACAACGTCAACGCCCGCGGCCGCCAGCTGCAGCTGGGGCTCGAGGCCCTCAAGGCCCGCCATGACTGGATCGGCGACGTGCGCGGCCTCGGCCTGCTGTGGGGCGTGGAGCTGGTCATGGACCCGGTCGGGAAGACGCCCTTCCCCGCCGAGGCCAACCTCTTCGCCCGCATCACGGCGCTGGCCAAGGAGGAAGGGCTGCTCATCTATCCGCGCCGCAGCCTGGACGGCCGCGCCGGAGACCATTTCCTGGTCAGCCCGCCGTTCACCATCGACGAGGACGAGACCGCACTGCTGCTCGAACGCCTGGGGCGCGCCCTCGACCGGCTCGACCGCGAAGTGGCGCCGCTGCGCGACGCCCACGCCACGCCCTCCGCTCACGGCATCACAGGCTGATCTCCCATGACACGGCTCAATCACAAGCACACCACGCTCGAGGCGGCCATCGCCGCCATTCCCGACGGCGCCTCGATCATGGTCGGCGGCTTCGGCACGCCGGGCACGCCGTGCGCGCTGCTCGACGAACTGCTGGCCCAGGGCCAGAAACGCCTGACGCTGATCAAGAACGACGCCAACGAACCGGACATCGGCATCGGCCCGCTGATCCGCGCCGGCCGCGTCGAGCGGCTGATCACCTCGCACATCGGCCTCAACCGGGTCGCCATCGAGGAGATGAACCAGGGCCGCCTGAGCGTGGAGATCCATCCCCAGGGGCTGCTGGCCGAGAAGATCCGCTGCGCCGGCGCCGGCCACTACGGTTTCCTGACCGACATCGGCCTGGGCACCGAGATCGGCGAGGGCCGCCGCGAGATCGACTGCGACGGCCGGACCTGGGCGATCGAGCCAGCCATCCGCGCCGACTTCGCCCTGGTGCACGCCGACCTGGCAGATGCATACGGCAACCTCGTCTATCGCGGCACCGCGATCAACTTCAATCCGCTGATGGCCATGGCCGCCGACCGCGTCATCGCCCAGGCCTATCGGGTCGAGGCCGCCGGCCGGCTGGCGCCGGCCTCCATCCACACGCCCTGCGCCTTCATCAGCCAGGTCGTGCAGGTCGACCCCGCCGACGACCAACAGGGAGACCACGCCCATGCCGTCTGATCAGGAACGCATCCTCGCCCGCGCCGCGCGGGAGGTCGCCTCCGGGCAGATCGTCAACCTCGGCATCGGCCTGCCCACCCGGCTGTTCCACTACCTGCCGCCGGACATGGAGGTGCTGGTGCACTCCGAGAACGGCGTGCTGGGCTGCCAGCCCCTCGAGCCCGATGCCGAGCCCGACCTCGAGATGATCGACTCCGGCGGCGCCTATATCGGCACCCGGCCCGGGGCCAGCGTCTTCGACAGCGCCCTGTCCTTCGCCATGATCCGCCGCAGCCGGGTCGACGTGACCTTCATGGGCGCCTTCGAGGTCGACCAGCAGGGCAACCTCGCCAACTGGAAGATTCCCGGCAAGTTCTCGCCCGGCATCGGCGGCGCCATGGAGCTGGCCCAGAAGGTCCGGCGGCTGGTGGTGCTCTGCTCGCACAACGACAAGCACGGCAATGCCAAGATCCTGCGCCAGTGCCGGCTGCCACTGACGGCACGGCACTGCGTCTCGACGATCATCACCGAGAAGGCGGTGATGAACGTGACCGAGGCGGGCCTCGAGGTCGTGGACATCGCCGAGGGGCTCGACGTGGCCTCCCTGCGCGCGGCCACCGAGGCCGAACTGATCATCGACGAACACCGGCTGGGGAGGTTCTGATGCTGAATGCCACCGAAACGCGGCTGCTCGAGCGCTGCGAGGCGCT
Organism: Halomonas sp. HG01; assembly: GCF_000968715.2. NCBI lineage: Bacteria > Pseudomonadati > Pseudomonadota > Gammaproteobacteria > Oceanospirillales > Halomonadaceae > Halomonas > Halomonas sp. HG01. Next base: position 2,335,908 of record NZ_CP022134.1, read on the forward strand.
GATGGACACCACCCTCGACCTGACCCGCGACCTGGTGCGCGGCTACAGCGTGCTGGGCCAGGAACGCGGCGTGCTCGACACCATGGAGCGCTGGTTCGAGCGGCTCGACCTGCCGGCCGAGCGCGTCGCCCTGGATGCCCCGGGCTTCGCCGATCATCCCCACCGCGCGCCCACCGAGTGGTCGAACGAGGGTCGCTACAACCTGGTCAGCCGGCTGAACCCGGACGCCGACAAGCCCCATCTGGTGCTCAACGGCCATCTCGACGTGGTGCCCGCCGAGCCCACCGACATGTGGACACGGCCGCCCTGGGAGCCCTGGGAGCAGGACGGCTGGCTGTACGGCCGCGGCGCCGGCGACATGAAGGCCGGCATCGCCGCCATGGTGATGGCCGTGCAGGCGGTGCGCGAGAGCGGCATCGAGATCGATTTCCCGCTGACCCTGCAGACCGTGATCGAGGAGGAATGCACCGGCAACGGCGCACTGGCCTGCCTGCATCAGGGCTACAGCGGCGACTTCGTGCTGATCCCCGAGCCCTTCGGCGCCCAGATCTACAGCGGCCAGGTGGGCGTGCTGTGGTTCCGAATGCGCGTCGACGGCGTGCCGGCCCACGTGCTGGACACCCGCGCCGGCAGCAACGCCATCGAGACCCTGCAGGGCTACCTGCCGGCCTTCAAGGCGCTGGAGGACGAGATCAACGCCCTGCCCCGGCCGGCGCCCTACGACGCCCTGGAGCATCCCTTCAATCTCAGCATCGGCAAGATCGAGGGCGGCAACTGGGCCTCCAGCGTGCCGGCCCACGCCATCCTCGAGGGCCGCGTCGGCTTCCCGCCGGGCATGAGTGCCGACGAGGTGATGGCGCGGGTGCGCGAGGTCGTCGCCGCGCATCACCGCGCGCTGGACGACGGCAGCCCCGCGCCGCGGGTCGAGTTCCACGGCTTTCGCTCCGAGGGCCATCTGGTCGACCTCGACACGCCGGAGATCCGCCTGCTGTCGCGCTGCCACGAGGACCTGGTCGGCGCGCCGCCGGCGCACTACCTCTCGACTTGCACCACCGACCTGCGTGCCTTCCACGTCTCGGGCGGAATCAACGGCACCTGCTACGGCCCGATCGCCCAGCGCATCCACGGCGTCGACGAGTGCGTCGAGATCGACTCCATCCGCCGGGTGCTGACCACCTACGCCCTGTTCATCCATCGCTGGGCCACCGGCGACACCGCGAGGAGCGCCTCATGAACGCCGCCTATCTCGTCGACTTCGCGCGCAGCGCCTTCACCCGCGCCCATCCCCGCAAGCCGGAGGTGGACGCCTGGTCCGACACTCGCGGCGACGTGCTGCTCGGCCGGGTGATCGACGCCCTGCTGGCGCGCAACGCGGTCGAGGGCGACGCCATCCAGGACCTCGGCGTCGGCTGCGCCCTGCCGGTGAAGGAGCAGTGGAGCTTCGGCGGCCGCTATCCGCTGTGGCTCTCGCGGCTCGGCAATGGCTGCCCCTCGCGACTGTTCGACCAACAGTGCGGCTCCGGCCTGGCGGCCCTGCGCGGCACGGTGCGCGAGATCCAGGCCGGCGCCATCCAGGCCGGCATGGCCGGCGGCTTCGAGAACATGTCGCGGGTGCCGATGGGCCCGAGCCTGTTCAAGGAAGGCGTGCTGACGGTGCCCGAGGCCCTGCAGGGCAAGGACGACCTCGACCTGAGCGTGGCCATGAACATGGGCCTGACCGCCGAGCGCCTGGCCCGGGAGGCCGGCATCTCCCGGGAGGCCATGGACGCCTTCGCCCTGCGCTCCCATCAGCGGGCCGGCCTGGCCGAGCGGGAAGGCTGGTTCGACGGCGAGCGACTGGTGTTGACCAACGCCACCGACGAGCCGGTCGAGCGCGACGCCAACATCCGCCCCGACACCAGCCTCGAGAAGCTGGCCGAGCTCGACCCGGCCTTCCTCGAGGGCGGCCGTGTCACCCCCGGCAACAGCTCGCCTCTGACCTCCGGCGCCGGCGCCGCCCTGGTGATGTCCGAGGCCGCCCTAAACCGGCACGGGCTCGCGCCCATGGCGCGGGTGGTCGAGGTGGTCGACTGCGGCGTGATGCCGGAGCGCATGGGCGCCGGCGCGGCCGCCGCCATCGAGCGCGCGCTCGCCGCCACCGGTCTAGGCGTCGACGACATCGACGCCTGGGAAATCAACGAGGCCTTCAGCGCCGTGCCGCTCTATGCCATCGACACCCTGGGGCTCGATCCCGAGCGCGTGAACGTGTTCGGCGGCGCCCTGGCGCTGGGCCATCCCCTCGGCGCCACCGGCATCCGGCTGGCCGGCACCCTCGCCCGCACCCTTCAGCACCAGCGAGGCCGCTACGGCTGCGCGGCGGCCTGCATCGGCGGCGGCCAGGGCATCGCCATGATTCTGGAGCGCTGCTGACACCGAAGCCGTGCCTCTCCACCTACGTCACCAACAAGGAATTCAACAATGACGTCGTTTCTTCATGACCTTATATCCACCTTTCCGGGCTTCCTCCAGGCCGCCTGGATCACCCTGAAAATCACCGGCATCTCCCTGGTATTGGCGCTGATACTCGGGCTGCTCTTCGCCCTGATGAAAGTATCCGGCCTCAAGATTCTGGGCGCCATCTACAACGGCTATGTCGGCATCATCCGCGGCACGCCGCTGATCGTGCAAATCATGTGGCTCTATTTCGGCATCACCAACATCGTCGTGCTGTCGGCGTTCTGGGCCGGCACCATCGCCCTGGCCATCCACAGCGGTGCCTATATCGCCGAAATCTTCCGCGGTTCCATCCAATCAGTAGATCGTGGCCAGATGGAGGCGGCGCAGTCACTGGGCATGAAGCGCGGACTCGCGATGCGCCGCATCATCCTGCCTCAGGCCTTCAAGCGCGCCATTCCGTCCATGGGCAACCAGTTCATCATCGGCCTCAAGGACTCCTCTCTGGTGGCCTTCATCGGCATCACCGAGATCTTCAGCCTGTCGATGGACAATGCGGCCGTCACCTTCAAGCAGCTCGAGTTCTACACCATCGCGGGGCTCTACTACCTGGTGATGGTAGTCCTCTTCACTTACCTTCTGAGCCGCCTCGAGAACCGGATGGAGACCGCCCAATGATTACCGTCAAGAATCTTCACAAGTATTTCGGGGAGCTTCACGTCCTCAAGGGCGTGGACCTGGAGATTAAGCCGCAGGAAGTCGTGGTACTCATCGGCGCCAGCGGCTCGGGAAAAAGCACTCTGCTGCGCTGCCTCAACTTCCTGGGCATCAAGGACGAGGGCAGCATCCACTTCGATGGCCGCGAGATCGACCCCGCCACCACACCGCTCAACGAATACCGCGAGCATGTCGGCATGGTCTTCCAGCATTTCAATCTCTTTCCGCACATGACAGTGCTAGAGAACATCATTGAGGCGCCGGTCCGAGTCAAGCGCGCCCCCAAGGCCCAGGCCATCGATAAGGCCCGAGGACTGCTGGCCGATGTCGGCCTGGCCGACAAGGGGGACGTCTACCCGGACCAGCTCTCCGGGGGCCAGAAGCAGCGCGTGGGCATCGCCCGGGCCCTGGCCATGGAACCCGACGTCATGCTGTTCGACGAGCCCACCTCCGCCCTGGACCCAGAACTCGTCGGCGAGGTGCTGGACGTCATGAAATCCCTGGCCGCCGACGGCATGACCATGGTGGTGGTCACCCACGAGATGGGCTTCGCTCGGGAAGTCGCCGACCGAGTGGTCTTCCTCGACAGCGGCACCATCGCCGAGCAGGGCGATCCCCAGACCTTCTTCAACCACCCCACCCATCCCAAGACACAGCAGTTCCTCAGCCGCGTCATCTGACCGCCGGCCCCATATCAGAGGCAACAACAATGAACGACAAGACACTCATGCAGCCCAAAAACAAACCCTTCATCGGCCGCCTCGCCGCCGCGGCGGGCATGGCGACCCTCGCCGCCGCCATCGGCCTCGTGCCGCTCGACAACGCTAGGGCGGCCGGCGAGGACGGGACCTTCGTCTTCGCCATGGACGGCCAGTATCCGCCCTTCAACACCCGCCAGGGCCAGCGGGTCTACGGCTTCGACGTCGATATCGGCACGGCCATTGCTCGGCAGATCGGCATGCAGCCGGAACCGACGGTCAATCCATGGCAAACGCTGATCGCCGCCCTCAAGTCCGACCGCTTCGACGCCATCATCGGCAGCATGGCCATCACCGAAGAGCGCCAGAAGGAGGTGGCCTTCTCGGACCCGTACTACACCTCCGGCGCCCAGGTCTTCGTCGGCGAGGACAGCGACATCGACTCCCTGGACGAGCTCGAAGGCAAGCGCATCGGCGTGCTCGTTTCCAGCACCTTCCAGGAAGTCGCCCGCGAGATCACCGATGACATTCAGACCTATCCCAGCGACGTGACGGCGCTCAACGATCTGACGATCCGCGGCCGACTGGATGCCGTGATCACCGACCAACTGGTGGGCGAATACGCCATCAACGAAAACGACCTGCCGATCCAGAAGCTCGGTGAGCCGCTCTACGTCGACCGGATGGGCATCGCCGTCAACAAGGAGGACAGCGAGCTGCTCGGGAAGATCAACGAGGCGCTCGAGGCGATCATGAACGACGGCACCTACGCCGCCATCAGCCACGAGTATTTCGGCCGCGACATCATGAACGACTGACAGAGGCTCCCCTCTCATGAGCATCACGATCGAGTTCCTGACGGAGCCTCATATCCCGCAGCTGGCGGAATGGCATCAGCATGAATGGGGCCACCTGGACAGCCGCGTCGACACGCCGACCCGCATGGCGAGGCTCCAGGAACACTGCGAGGCCGGACGTCTCCCCTGCACCTTCGTCGCCTTGGAGGATGACAGGCTGGTCGGCAGCATCTGCCTCGTCGAACACGATGTCCCCGACCGGCCCGATTACACCCCCTGGATCTCGCGGATCTACGTCTCCGGCGAGCACCGAGGCAAAGGCATCGGCAAGCGCCTGATCGAGCACGCCAAGGCGGCGATCGGCGAGCAGGGGCACCCGACCCTCTACCTGATCACCGAGGACAAGGCGCCCTACTACGCCAGGATCGGCTGGTCGACCGTGGAGGAATATCGGCTGAACGGGAACCGCATGGACATCATGAAGACCCGTCTCCCGTGACGGCATGACACCCCTGACCGTCGGCGCGCTGCGCCGGCGAGAGACGGGGATGGCCGGTCAGCAAGGACGCGACCGGCTTCCCCCAGGCAACACGCCCAACTCCGCAAAGGAGCCACGACATGTCCCGTACCACAACGACAGAGACAGACCCGCGCCCTTCGCTTCTCGGGGCCGCGAGCTGCATCGCTTTCCTGTGCTTCATGATGTTCGCCCAGATATTCATCCTCGGTGAGGACTGGGTGACCCATATCTCGCTGATCCTGGCGATCGTGGTCTGCGCGATCGTCGCGCTGCTCTCGGGCTTTCGCTGGCATGACGTCCAGAAGGGCATCCTCTACGGCTGCGAGATCGCCATGCTGCCGATGCTGATCCTGATGATGGTCGGCGTGCTGGTGGCCAGCTGGATCGCCTCGGGCACCATCCCCTCGCTGGTGTACTACGGCCTGACGCTGATCGATCCGTCCTACTTCCTGTTCACCGCCGTGATCGTGTGCTCCATCGCCTCGCTGGTGACGGGCAGCTCCTGGACCACCGCCGCCACCTTCGGCGTGGCCTTCATGGGCATCGGCGGCGGCCTGGAAATTCCGCCCGCCATGACCGCCGGTGCGGTCATTTCGGGCGCGATCTTCGGCGACAAGATCTCCCCGGTCTCCGACTCCACCAACCTGGCGGCCGGCATCGCCGAGGCCAACCTGTTCGACCACATCCGCTCGATGTTCTACACCACCGGCCCGGCCCTGATCCTCTCGGTGATCCTGTTCTTCTTCATCGGCCTGGGCTATCAGAGCGACGGCATCGATACCACCCAGACCGACCAGCTGCTGCAGGGCATCCAGGCCAACTACTCGGTCAGCCTGTTCGCCTTCCTGCCGCCGCTGATCGTGGTGGTACTGGCCTATCGCCGCGTCAACGCCCTCGCCGTGATGGTCATCGGCAGCCTGGTCGGCGCCGCCATGGCCGTCGGCGTACAGGGCGTGGCCATCGGCGACATGATGAACTACATGAACTATGGCTTCGTCTCCGAGACCGGTATCGAGGCGGTGGACAGCCTGCTCAGCCGCGGCGGTCTGCAGGAAATGATGTGGACCATCTCGCTGGGCTTCATCGGCCTGAGCCTCGGCGGCCTGCTGGAAAAGACCCGCATGCTCGAGGTGCTGCTCGACCGGATGGGCAAGCTGGTGAGCCACTCCCGCGGCCTGATCGTCACCCACGTCGTCGCCTCGCTGGCCACCAACCTGTTCTCGGCGAGCCAGTACATCGCCATCATCATCCCCGGCCGCATGCTGGTGCCGGCCTATCGGCGCCTGAGGATCCTGCCATCGGTGTGCTCGCGCACCTGCGAGGACTCCGCCACCGTGACCTCGCCGCTGGTGCCCTGGGGCCTGGGCGGCGCCTACTACATGGGCGTGCTCGACGTCTCGGCCTGGGACTACATGGGCTGGACCTTCCTGGCGCTGATCACCCCGGTGATCGCCATCCTCTATGCGATGTTCAACGTCTTCATCTGGCGCGAAGGCGAGCGTAACGACGTCAACGCCTATGAACAGGAACACCGGGAGACGGCACAGCCCGGCTGAGCACTGCCGTACCATCACCACGCCAAAAGGGCATCGTGCACGGCACGATGCCCTTTTCGTTGACCACCTGGAACGTCGTGCCATCAGGCGTGCAGCGGATAGCGCTCGAAATAGTCGCCGATGCTCTGGTGGAGGGCCTCCGCCAGGCCCTGCTGGTGGCCATCGGTCAGCAGCCGCTGGCAGTCCTGATGATTGGACATGAAGCCGTTCTCGACCAGGATCGACGGGATCTCCGGCGACTTGAGCACGGCGAAGCCGGCGGCATTGACGCGGTCATTGTGAAGATTGGTGGTCTGCGACAGGTGGTGCAGCATCGTCTTGGCCAGGTCGCGACTGGACGCGAGCGTACTGCTCATGGACAGGTCCAGCAGGATGTCCTGCACCTCGGGGTCCTGGCTGTAGATGCGACTCTGGCGGGTCGAGGCGTAGCGGTCGGCGCTGTTCTCGCTCTCGGCCAGCCAGCGCGCCTCCGCCGAGCCGGCCTCGTCCGCCCCCAGCACGTAGACAGAGGCCCCGGAGGCGCTCGTGCGCGGCGCGGAATCGGCGTGCAGCGAGACGAACATGTCCGCCTGGCGGTCCCGGGCGATCAGCACCCGCTCGTGCAGGGGAATGAAGGTGTCGTCGTCTCGCGTCATGATAGGCCGGAAGCGCGTATCGGCCTCGAGGCGACGACACAGCTTGGCGGCGATGCCGAGCGCCACGAACTTCTCGTAGTGATCCGAGGCGCTGATGCAGCCCGGATCACGCCCGCCGTGGCCGGCATCGATGGCGATCACCGCCGGCCGCGGGCCGTCGTCGGCCGCCTTCGCTTCTCCCATCAATGCCATGATCGGATCGCCCTCACCGAGCTGGACCACCAGCCGTTTGAGGCCACGGCCCGCGTCCTGCACCGTCACCCGGGTCGGCACGGAACGCACCAGATCCACCACCAGCCGAACGCCGTCCTGCCGCGCACCGGTTCGCACGCGCTTGACGATCGTCCCGCTCGTTTCCACCGAGTGCGTCGGCAGGACACGATCAATCCGCTTGAGGTCGATCACGAAGCGCGGCGGGCCATCGAGGCTGAACGATCGGTAATCGGCTTCCTCGGGCAGCTCGATCGTCAGCGTCGCCGAGCCACCGCTCGACGACAGGCTGTAGCGGTTGGCGCGACGCTCATCGGCCAGCGCCAGAGAAGAGGGAAACAGCGACAGCACGGCCAGCGCACCGAGAAAGCGCCTTCTTTCCATCGGGCCAGACTCCATTTTTGCAAGCGATCCTTGACTCTCGAACGTCCGCAGACGCCGAGCGCTGCCCGCGCATCGGCGGCATCCGCAGCGAAAAAATGTTATTTTATAACATCACGTGCCGGCGACCAACGCCCCGTCGCCATTCGGCTCACGGCGCCGTCGGCGCAAGCCTCGGACCATTGTCGAAGCAAAACGTGCCCCAAGTGCTCACGCGCTTGGCAAACCGTGGAGAAGACATGTGCGCGGCCACGCCTGGCCTCGGCCGAAGACGGCGAAGCGAAGGATAAGGCGGAACAGGAAAGAGGGCTCGGCGGGAAAAAATGCGGCCCAAAATGGAGGCGGCCCCAAAAGCCACATCCCGGCACACGCGTCCATCACTACCGTTGCTCCCTTCCGGGCCTGGCGGGGTTTGCGACTTAGCGTTGCGGGAGGACCTAAGGGGCCACCACAGCGGGCACTTGACGTGCCATTTGGGTCAGGCAGTTCTCTGAGCGGGATCAGTCACTTGCCGAACGCCGCGCACTATACCAAGCGACCGCCGGCGCAGCAAGGAGCGATTGCGATCCGGATACCGGTGCGTGGAAGCGTCTCACTTTCTGATCCGCCACAAGGGGCTATGGTGAGGGGTGACTCGTCTCTCGCCGCACGGCGGGAGGCTTCATCGTGAACCGCCGACGGAGGCGTCCATGAACAAGAACCCGGACAAGGGCCATATCGCACTACTCGGCTGGAGCCTGAATGCCATCGAGGCCGCCGCCAATTTCGACCGCCGCTACGTGGTGGTGGCCCCGGACTGGGCCGAGGAATACTGCCAGAAGCACGACATCCCCTATCTTTCCTGGAACTTCGAGCGCCTGAACGACCGCTCGCTGGAGATCGCCGAGACGCTCAAGGAGATGGGCGTCGATGTCGCCATCCCGCTGTTCGAGGAAACCGTGGAATGGGCCGGCGCCATCAACTCGGTGCTGCTCGACAGCCCGCGGCTCTACGGCCAGTCGCTGCTCTTGCGCGACAAGGCGTTGATGAAGCGCCGCGCTCAGCTCGGCGGCATCCGCGTGGGTATCTTCGAGGAGGCCCACGACAAGGATGACGTGATCCGCTTCCTCAAGCGCGTCAACCAGACCCTGCTCAAGCTGGATGGCGACCCCAACGACCCCATCCACCTCAAGGCCTTCGACAAGGCCGGCTGCCTGGGTCACCGAGTGATCCGCACGCCGGACGAGGTCGATACCATCCCCGAGGAGGAATTCCCGGTGCTGATGGAGTCGCACCTGGATGGCTGGGAGTTCGCCGTTGAGGCCTGGATCCACGACGGCAAGATCGCCTTCCTGAACATCTCCGAGTACGTGACCCTGGGCTATTCGGTGTTCGTGCCCGCCTCGCCGGAGCTCGAGCGGTATCGCCCGCAGATCACCGCCCAGATCGAGAAGCTGATCAAGGCCTTCGACATCTCCTTCGGCCTGATCCACCCGGAGTACTTCGTCACCAGCGACGGCGAGATGTACTTCGGCGAGGTCGCCTATCGGCCGCCGGGGTTCAAGGTCTTCGAGCTGCTCGAACGGGTCTACGGCTTCAACGCCTACCAGGCCAGCATGCTGGTGTTCGATCCCAAGTCCACCGCCGAGGAGGTCGCCGACTTCTTCCCCAGGGAAGTCGTCGATGCCGACGGCTACGCGGGCTGCTTCGGGGTCTATCCGCGACTGCGTGTGGTCAGCCGCCTGGAGATTCCCGAGGAGGTCGAGGACGATCCCTACTTCGAATCCCACGAGCTGACGCCCCCGCTGCAGGAAACCGTCACCAAGCGCACCGCTTTCGGCACCCACTGGGGGCTGATCTACTTCAAGGGCGACGAGCCTCACCGCATGCGCGACCTGCTCAAGCACATGGAAGAACTTGATTTCTATGTCTGACAGGCGCGTCATGGAGGCGTTACCCATGGACGACGAGGAGTCGGTGTGACCAGTCCATCCACGCCAACCGGCGACGACAAGCTCACGGGCCTGCTGGCTCGACTGGACGAAGCCACGGCCCTGCTGAACGAGGCCCGAGACTTCGCCAAGCCGGGCAAGCTACCGCGGGTGCTCGACACCGCCCGCCGCGTGCTGCTGCAGGAAGGCGGCGCCGCGGCGATCGAACCCCGCACCGCGGCCCTCGAGGCCGCGGGCGTCTTCGAGGGCTCGGACTGGGCCACGCCCCAGTTCCTGGTGCCCTCGCTGACCACCCAGGCGCTGAAGAGCGCCGATCCCAACGTGGTGACGATCGAGGCACTCAGCGAACTGCGCCTGCTGGCGGTGGCCAAGGGCGACGTCCGCCATGCCATGCTCTCCGCGGAGCAGGCCCACCACTACCTGACCCAGGTGATCGCCCTGAACCTGTGGCTGCTGTTCGGCGCGCCCAGCGAGGCCGAGCGGGAGACCCAGGGTCGTCTGGCCGAGCTGCCGCGGCGCCTGTTCGCCCATCTAGCACAGCGCATCGGCTACGAACACATCATCGACCGGCTGATCGGCGAGATCTGGCGCATCCTCCAGCAGCGCCCGATCCAGGTCGGGCCGGTCAAGCAGATGATCACCCAGATCGCCATCTGCCAGGCCGACCCGGCCATCGACCTGGGCACCAGCGGCCAGGGCGCCGACCGCCTGGTCAGCGCGCTGTTCGGCCCGTCCCACGCCTGCCGCGAGGACCCGGGCCTCGAGGTCTATCGCCAGCGCCTGGCCAGCATGGACGCCAGCGCGCTGCAGGCCGAGGCCACCGGCTTCGCCAGATCGATGCACGACACCGGCCTGGTGTCGCCCTATCACCCGGTGCTGCTGCGCCACCTGCTGGACAACGGCGATACCCTGATCGGCGAGGCGCTGGGGCTCTCCTCCACCGGCCGCGACTGCCTGCTGTGCTATCGCGAGCTGGTGCATGCGCTGATCCGCGGCGGGCTCCACCCCGATACCGCCCAGGCGGTCTACGGCCTGGCGCTGATGCTCGAGCGCGGCATCCTGTATCAGCCGCCGGTGGCACCGGCCATATGGCGTCAGCTGGGGCTCACGCTGTCGGACTGGTCGACGGCGCGGCTCAACCTGGCATTCGGCGAGGCGGTCTCGCCCCGGGCGCGGCTGCTGGAAGGCGTGCTGTGCATGCTCGGCCTGCCGCTGGGCGTCGGCCAGGGCAACAATCCCACCTGCCAGTCGGCCCGAGCGCTGTCGATGTGGGCCTACAACGACCCGGACTATCTGCTGCAGATGGTGGCCTGGGCGGCCCGCGACGACGAGATCATCATGCACTTCGAAGGCCAGCCGATCTCGTCGATGGCAAGCGTCGGTGGCGTGGCCACCGAGCTGCCCATGGACCTGGACCCGGTATCGCTGATCGTGGTGCCGCATCTGGACCGCATCTACGCCGAGATGGGACGGCGCTGCATCGGCCGCGAGGGCGACCCGCACCGCTGGGTCAACCCGGAGTTCCACGGCTGGTGGTCGGGGCGCGGCTTCCGCATCAACGTCGACGTCGCCAGCGGTCAGCTGATCGACCTCGACGGTTTCCTGCGCCACTTCTACGCCAGCTACCACCCGCACTACAACGGCAACCAGCCGCTCATTCATCCCCAGCCGGCCGGCATCGCGGTCACCGACAGCGCCGCCCGCTTCATCGGCTGGCACGCCATCACCCTGCTGCGGGTCGGCATCGACCCCGGCGGCGAGATGCGCGTGTTCTTCTACAACCCCAACAACGACAGCGGCCAGGACTGGGGCGACGGCGTGCAGGTCAGCACCGCCGGCCACGGCGAGCGCTTCGGCGAGGCCTCGCTGCCCTTCGACCAGTTCGCCTCACGGCTCTACATCTTCCACCACGATCCGCTGGAGCGCGGCGAACCGGCGCGCATCGAGGAGGCCGAGCTGGATCGGGCGATCGGCTACCTGCATCGCAGCTGGGGCGCCGACCGCCTGCCACCGGGCGGGCTGCAGGCCGAACCGGGCGGCTGACCGGGCCGCCCGCTATGGCATAATGCGGCCCCGTTTTCCGCTCCACGACTGCCAGGACCGCCCATGCCACGCCTCGACCAGCTGCTGCTCCTCCAGGGACTGGCGCGCTCGCGCACCCGCGCCCAGCGCCTGATCCGCCACGGCCGAGTGAGCCTCAAGGACGGCGGCCGGGTGCTGACCAAGCCCGGCGAGAAGCTGCCGGACACCGCCGAGTTGCACGTCGAGGAGGATCCGGAGGAGCGCTACGTGTCCCGGGCCGGGCTCAAGCTGGAGGCGCTGCTGGAGGCGCTGGCACTGCCGCTCGAGGGCCGCACGGTGCTCGACGTCGGCCAGTCCACCGGCGGCTTCAGCGACTGCGCGCTGCGCCACGGCGCGGCGCATGTGATCGGCGTCGAGGTCGGCCACGACCAGCTCGCGGCCGAGCTGCGCAACGAGCCGCGCCTGACCTGCCTGGAGGGGCTCAATGCCCGCGCCATGCGAGACGACCCGCGCCTGACCGCGGTGCTGGCCGAGTATCCCGCCGAGGTGGCGGTGATGGACGTGTCCTTCATCTCGCAGACGCTGATCCTGCCGGAGCTCGGCGCCCTGCTGCCCGTCGGCGGCGAGCTGGTGTCGCTGGTCAAGCCGCAGTTCGAGGTCGGCCCCGAGGGCGTTAACGCCCGCGGGCTGGTCACCGACCCCGCGCGCTACGCCGAGGTGGAAGCGCGCATCCGCGAGGCCTGCGCCGACGCCGGCTTCGCCATCGCGCACTGGCAGGAGAGCCCAATCCGCGGCGGCGACGGGAACAGGGAGTTCCTGCTCTACGCCCGCCGCCAGGAAACGCCTTAGCGCCCGGCGTCGCCGCCCCCTCCCCCGCCATCGCCCGCATCCAACTCGCCGGGATCGCCGCCCGCCCCGGGCGGCGGATTGGCGGGCGCCTCGCCCGAGCCGCGGCTCGGCATTCGCGCCTCGCGGCCCCTGTCGTCACGCAGCCACACGTCCATCTGATTGAAGGCGATCTCCAGGCCGTGCTCGGCGAACAGCTCGCCGACCCGGCCGTTGAGCTCATCGGTGGCCAGTAGCCGGTCGCCCAGGCTGTTGACGAAGATGCGCAGCTCGAACTCCAGGCTGCTTTCGCCGTAGCGCATGAACAGGACCTGGGGCTCGGGGTCGGCCAGCACCCGGGCGTTCTCGTCGGCGGCCTGGGTCAGCAGCCGCTGCACCAGACGATGATCCGAGCCGTAAGCCACGCCGTAGGTCAGGATCACCCGGGTGATGTTGTCCGACAGCGACCAGTTGATCAGCTGGTCGGTGACGAACGTCTTGTTGGGAATGATGATTTCCTTGCGATCGAAGTCGGTCACCGTGGTGGCGCGGATGCGGATGCGGTTGACCGTGCCGGTGAGGTTGCCGAGCGTGATGGTGTCGCCGATGCGCACCGGGCGCTCGAACAGGATGATCAGCCCCGAGATGAAGTTGGCGAAGATCTCCTGCAGCCCGAAGCCGAGCCCCACGCCCAGCGCCGCCACCAGCCACTGCAGCTTGCTCCATGACACCCCGAGGGAGCCCAGCGCCCAGACCACCCCGGTGCCGACGATCACGTAGGACAGCAGCGAGCTGATCGCGTAGGCACTACCCTGCTTGAGCTCGAGGCGAGACAGCACCATCACCTCCAGCAGCCCCGGCAGGTTACGCGCCATGATCAGCGTAAGCGCCACCACCAGCAGCGCGACACACAGGTCGGCCACCGAGATCGACGTGCCCACCAGCTCGCTGCCCTGCTGGCCGTCGCCGCCGAGGATCATCACCTGCTCGAGGTAGCCGAACACTGTCAACAGGTCGGCCCAGACCAGGTAGAAGACCACCACGAAGCCCAGCATCAGGATCAGCTTGGACAGGCGCAGCGACTGCTGGTTGACCTGCTGCATGTCCAGCGGCGGCTCCTCGACCACCTCCTGGCCGTGCTCGCCGTTGCCACCCTCCTGGGCCATCATCGCCCGCCGACGCGCCAGCGCGCGGCGGTAGGCCAGGCGCCGCGCCGCCACGGCCAACCCGCGCACCACCGTCGCCTCCACCAGGATCCAGGCGCCCAGCAGGTAAATGGTGATCACGAAACGCCCCACCAGGCTGAGCGCCGCATAGGCATAGCCCAGCATCACCAGCCCGCCCAGCACCAGGGGCACCAGCGCCATGGCCAGGCCCAGCAACAGGCGGAACAGCTTGACGCCGAAGAACGGCGTATGGGCCAGGATCAGCCTGGCCAGCGCCACGCTCATGCCCACCAACCCCGCCAGCAGCAACAATATCGCCAGGGGGCGCTGGGTCAGGTCGATATCGACGTCACGGGCCTGGGTGCCCACGAACAGCACCGGCACCAGCGCCAGACCCAGCCACCACAGCCAAAGGCGCAGCTGCGACACGTAGCCGGCCGGCCAGTGGAAATGGCGCGTCGCCACGCCCTCGGGCACCAGCAGCCGTCGCATCCAGGCGATTCCCGCCCAGGCCAGGGCCAGATACAGCAGCGCCCAGCCGATATTCACCGCCAGTCCGGCGCCACCCAGCGTCATTCCCAGCGACACCGCCAACAGGCACAGCGGCCCGGGCAGCGCCAGCAGGGCCTCAACGCCCACCGCCAGCGGCGTATGCCCCTGGCTGTCCTGGCGCAGATGACCGATCTCGTCGTGCAGGCGAGCGAGGCGACGCGACAGCGGCCGGCGCAGTCCCAGCAGCACGCCGGCCAGCAGCAGCAGCGGCGAGGCCAGAAACGCCGCCGGATCCGGCCAGCGCCAGTGGATCGGCAGCGCACGGCGCCACTCGCCCTCGCCCCACTCGGCGCGCAGATGACTCGGCAGCCGGCTCAGCCAGCTCAGGTCCATGGGACGGGCATTGGCGATCCAGAACAGCTGCTCGTCGATGGTGGTACGCAGGTCACGGCTGGTTTCGAGCAGCTGCTGCTGGTTGAGTCGCAGCTCGATGGCGGCGGTCAACAGCTCGCCGTAGGTGGGTTCGAGGCGCGAGAGCAGATCCCGGCGGGCGCGCAGCAGCTGGGCCAGCGCCTCTTCCACGGCCTCGGGGGCATCGGCGTCGGCCTCGTCGAGACGCTGCCTGGCCTGCAGCTCGGCATTCTGCAGGCGCTCGCGCTGACGATCGAGCTCGAACTGCTGGAGGCGCAGGTCGGCGATTTCCTCCTTCAGGCCGCCGGTGGACTCGACGCTGGGCAGCGCCCGACGCTGCTCGCGCAGAATGCGCGACAGCAATGGGCTGCCGCGGATCGCCTCGATATGCTGGGAGAGCCCCCGCTGCAGCTGGCGCACCCGCTCGAGCTGGCGACGCGCTTCCTGGCTCTGTCGCCCCAGTTCGTTGGCGCGACTGGTGGCGCGCAGCAGCTCGAGGCTCAGGTCGCGATTGGCCTGGCGCGCTTCGAGGATCTGCGGATGACTGACCACGTTCTCCGGCTCGTCGCCCACCGCCTCGGCGACGGCCTGCTCCGACTGCTCTCGACGCCGGGCCTCCAGCGCCGCCTGCAAGGCCCGCACCCGGGTCTCGAGTCGCTCGACCCTGAGCCGGTACAGGTCGCGCTGCAGCTGGGCCAGCTCGCGGAAACGCGAGTTGGTGGCCAGCTCGCGCCGGTGCAGGGCCAGGCGCCGCTCGGCCAGGGTGCGTTCGACGCGATGCTTCAGGCGCCGGGGCGCCTCCGACGCCACGCCCTGGGCGTCCAGCGCTTCGAGGGCACGCCGGTGTTCCTCCATCGCCGCAGAGGCCTCGACGATGGACTGCTGGGCGCGCTCGGGAAGGGTCTGGGTGCCCAGCAGCCGGGTCTCGACCTCGGCGAGACGATCCTGGGCCGCCTCCAGCTCATCGGTCACCGTGTCCAGCCGCTCGGTGAGGGCCTCGAGCTCCAGCTTTTCCAGCGCTTCGCGATCAGGCGCCTGGCGCGGCCGACCCTGAGCCTCGGACAGCGCCTGACGCGTCTCGTCGAGGGACTGCGGGGCACGCTCGGCTCGAGCCTCCAGCTCGGACAGCCGACCTTCGACGTCATCGAGGCTCGACAGGGCCTCGATCGTCGCCTCCAGCGCGTCGATGCCTTCCTGGGTGGCCGCATCCACGGTCGCCCCCTCCTCGGGCCACAGCGAGGCGAGGCGCTCCTCGAGCGTGGAACGCTCGGGCAGCGCGTCGGTCTGGGCGGCAAGCGGCACCGGCACCAGCAGCGCGATGAGCACGAGCAGGCAGCAAAGAATGTGAAAGCGGACGGGCCGCCGACAGCGCGATAAAGCGATCACGAGCACCTCGACAAGGCGATACCATGGGCTTGGCAGCGGATTGTCGGCGTCCCGGGGCGACATGGCAACGACACCAGCGGCGACCCTGGCCGTTGACTCCCCGGACGGGCATGATAGAACGACGATTCCTCCTAGACAGGGTAGTCACTCCCCATGGCTTCACGCTCCATCGCCACGCTGCTCGCGGCCGCCCTCGGCGCCGGCCTGGCCGGCCAGGGACAGGCCCAGACGAACGCCGCGCCGAGCGACGCCGAGCGCCAGGCGATCCGCGATCGCATCCAGTCGCTGCAGGCCGAGATCGGCGAACTGCGCACCCGCCTGGCCCGGCCGGCGGAAGAGCCGCCGCAGACGGCTCCGGCGGCCAGTGCCGAAACCGCCGACACCACACCGCCGACCGAGGCACCGATCGGCGCCTCGGTGGCCGAGCGGCGACTGCTGGAGGAGGAATCGTCCGACAACCCCTTCTCCATCACCGCGCACCATCGCAACTACCTGCTGCCGCTGAGTTACACCACCTCGCCCAACCGGGAAAGCTTCAACGAGATCGACCGCGAAGCCGATCCCGACCGGCTCGAGGTGAAGTTCCAGTTCAGCGCCAAGTTCAAGATCGCCGACGACGTGCTGTTCGACCGCGCCGACCTCTACTTCGGCTATACCCAGCGCAGCTGGTGGCAGGCCTACAACGCCGACGCCTCATCGCCGTTCCGCGAGACCAACTACGAGCCGGAAGTCTTCGCCGACTTCGAGAACGACTGGTCGCTGCTCGGCTGGACCAACATCAACAACCGGGTCTCGCTCAACCACCAGTCCAACGGCCGCTCCGGCAGCCTATCGCGCAGCTGGAACCGGCTGATCCTGACCAGCACCTTCATCAACGACGACTGGGCCGTCTCGCTGTCGCCCTACTGGCGCCTGCCCGAGACCGAGGGCGAGGACGACAATCCCGACATCGAGGATTACCTGGGCTACGCCGATGTCACCGTGGCGCGCCGTCTGTTCGACGACCACGAGGCCAGCCTGCTGTGGCGAGGCAATCCCGACCAGGGCCACATGGGTGCCCAGCTCGACTACTCCTGGCCGCTGTTCGGCAAGATCCGGGGCCATGTCCAGTTCTACCAGGGCTACGGCGAGAGCCTGATCGACTACGATCGCAGCACGCAGCGCGTGAGTCTCGGCTTCAGCCTCAACCCGCTGTTTTCCACCGGCACCTTCTCGCGCTGACCTGTGCCCGGTCATTACGCACCCCCGACAACGGCTGCTATGCTGGGCCTGTCACGCACCGTCAGAGGAAGACCCGATGAGCGACCATACGTCCCATACCCGTGAGACCACCGAACAGCTCAAGGAAGACCTGCAGCATCTCTCGCAGACCGTCGAGGAGCTGGTCAACGCCACGGCCGACGATTCCCGCCACAACATCAAGGAGCTGCGCGAGCGGGCCGAGAAGCGCCTCAGCGAGACCCGCGCCCGGCTCGAGGCCCGCGGCGAGCGCGCCTACCGCGACACCCGCGAGGCCGTGACCCAGCAGGCCGACGCCTGCGACCGCTACGTCCGCGACAACCCCTGGACCAGCATCGGCATCGGCGCCGCCGTCGGCGTGGTCGTCGGCATGCTGATCGGGCGGCGCTGATGTCGGAGGGCCAGGGACCGGCTCAGCGACTGTTCGGCGCCGGCAAGCGGCTGCTGGGCAGCCTGGTCGCCACCGGCGAGACGCGTCTGCGTCTCGCCGTGCTGGAGCTCGAGGAAGAGCGCGCACGACTCGTCACCCTGCTGCTGCTGGCCGGCATCAGCTTGCTGCTGCTGCTGCTGGGGCTCGGCGCGCTCACCACCCTGATCATCGTCGCCTTCTGGGACAGTTACCGGCTGGCCGCCATCGGCGGCTGCGCCGCGGTGCTGCTGATCGGCGGCCTGGGGCTGGCGGGCTGGGTGATGCATCTGGCTCGGCGCCGCACCCTGCTGGTCGACACTCTCAAGCATCTGGCGATGGACCGCGAGCTGATGGAGACCCGGAGCGAGGAGCGCTGATCGATGACCAACGCCGAGCGTCGAGCCCGCAAGGCAGCCCTGGAGGCCGCCATCGAACAGCAGCGCCTCGACCTGCTGGTCGAGTCCGAGCACTGGCACCAGGCCGCCCGCCCGCTCGAGGCCGGCTGGCAATCCCTTCAGCGCTACCGGCTGCCCGCCGTGGGTGGCGGCGCCCTGCTGCTCTTTTGGTCGCTGCGTCATCCCGCGGCGGCCAAGCGACTGGCCAGGCGCTCGCTGTTCGTCGCGGTCACCGCACGGCGGCTGAAGCGGCTGCAGCGCTTCCTGCCACTGCCCTGATGCCACCTCGACGTGATTATCATCCTGCCGTAACACACTGACATGGCAGGCCTGTTATGATTTTGTTTCGACAACGTGACGGAACGACGACAGGACATGGACCCCATGCGCATGCTGGCGCTCTATAGCATCAAGGGCGGCGTCGGCAAGACGGCCTCCGCCGTCAACCTGGCCGCGGAAGCGGCTCGAGCGGGATATCGCGTACTGCTCTGGGATCTTGACCCCCAGGCGGCCACCAGCTTCTATCTGCGCGTCAAACCGAAGGTTCGCGGCGGCGTGGACAAGCTGGTCAAGGGCAAGGCATCCTTCGACAAGGCCATTCGCGCCACCCAGATCGAGGGGCTCGACCTGCTGCCGGCGGCGCTGGCGTCACGCGAGATGGATGCCCTGCTCGCCAAGCGTGACGGCAGCCACCTGCGTCGGATTCTCAAGCCGGTGCGCGACGACTACGACCTGGTGATCCTCGATTGCCCGCCCAGCCTCTCGCATCTCTCGGAGAACATCTTCTCCAGCGTCGACGCCCTGCTCGTGCCCGTGGTGCCGACGGTACTGTCGCTGCGTACCCTGGACCAGCTTCAGGACTTCCTCGACGACCACGACATCGCTTGCACGGTGTGGCCCTTCATCACCCTCGCTGATCGCCGGCGCACCCTGCACCGCCAGGTCATGGACGGCTTCCATGAACGCTGGCCGCTGCGGCTGTCGATCGATATTCCCTCGGCCAGTGCGGTGGAACGCATGGGCCTGGAGCGTGCCCCGGTGCGCGACTACGCCCCGCGCACCGCCGCGGCCAAGGCCTACACCGCCCTGTGGCGGGAGATCGAGCAGCGCCTGCGCTGAGGCGCCGCACCCGTTCTGCGCGCTCAGTCGACGCGCATGGCGGCGAGGGCCGCTTCCAGCCGGTCTGCCAGCGTCAGCGGCCCTCCCTGGTCGCCCGGCCCGGCCGAGCGCGCCACCTCCAGGACGCGGTCGTAGTGGGCCAGGCGACGTTCGCGATGGGCCCTCGCCAGCCCCATGAAGCCGCGCAGATGACGCGGCGCCGCGGCCCGAGCCTCCTCGCCCTCGGCCGCCAGCGCCAGCTTCTCCCGCGCCTCCTCCTCGGCATGGGCGGCGGCCGCCGCCGTCAGGGCCGGTTTCCGCACCAGGTCGTCGTGCAGCACGCCGAAGGCATCCTGGAACGCCTTCATGGCCTTCTCCGCCTCATCGAAGATCGGCGCCTCCCCCTTCCAGGGCTTCAGCAGGTAGCGGATGCGCTTGCCGGTGATGCGCGGACGATGCAGCGCATCCTGCGACTCCGGGGAGTCGATGGCGGCGAGCTCCGCGGTCAGGGTCTCGCGCAGGGCGGCCAGCTCACGGGCGGTCGCCTCGCCGAAGCGGGGCCCACCGCCCTTCTTCGCCAGTGCCGCCAGGGTCTCGCCGAGCTCGCGATCGAGCCCCGGAAACCCCGCCTCCAGCACGCAGCGGGCCTCGGCATAATCGGCCTCGACCCGGGCCCTCAGCCGCTCGCTCCACCAATCGACGGCGCCGCGCTCGGCGTTGCCCAGCGACGGCCGCTCGGCCTCTAGCCAGGCCAGCATCACCTCGCCGTCGCGGGCCTCATTGGTGGCCCGGGCCAGGTCGCGCAGACGACGCCGCTGCGTCTTGGGAATCACCACGCCCGGATAGCCGCGGTAGGCCTTGAGCCAGGAACGCAGGCGGCGCAGCGCCACCCGAAAGTCGTGCAGCCCCTCGGGATCCTCGGGGTCCTCGATGCGCGGCCAGGCCGACCGGGCCTGGGCCAGCAGGGCCAGACCCTGACGCCCGACCACGCGGTTCAGACGCTTGCGATGCAGCGGTTTGCTCATGACGACCTTCCCTCCGGTGGCAAGCGATGCCCCCAGTATAGGCCGGCCTAAACCGTTGATAGCATGAGGAGTCTTGCCCGAGCAGAAGACCTAGACCGCTTGGCCGCAGGCCACACCGGACGCCCAGGCCCACTGGAAGTTGTAGCCGCCGAGCTGGCCGGTGACGTCCAGCACCTCGCCGATGAAGCGCAGCTGGGGCAGACCGTTGACCTCGAAGGTCTTCGACGACAGCGCCCGGGTGTCGACGCCGCCCATGGTGACCTCGGCGGTGCGCCAGCCCTCGGTGCCGGCGGGCTTGATCCGCCAGTCGTTGAGGCGTGAGGCCCAGGCTTCGAGGTCCGCATTGGAGCGTTCGGCCATGGGGCCGTCGCCGCCATGCCATTCGACCAGCGCCTGGGCCAGGCGCCGCGGCAGGCGCTCGCCGAGCCAGGTGGAGAGGCGCCGTTTCGGCGCCTCGCGCTGGGCGGCCGCCAGCCCCTCGAAGGCCGACTCCCCGGGCAGCAGATCGATGGCCAGCTCATCACCGGGATGCCAGTGGCTGGAGACCTGCAGCAGCGCCGGCCCGGACAGCCCGCGGTGGGTGAACAGCATCGGCTCGCGGTATTCGCCGTCGCGGCAGCGCGCCACCACCTCGGTGGAGAGCCCGGACAGCGCCGCGGTGCGTTCCTTCCAGGCCGAGGTCAGGGTGAAGGGCACCAGGGCGGCCCGGGTGTCGGTCACCTCGAGGCCGAACTGGCGGGCGATCTCGTAGCCGAAGCCGCTGGCGCCGAGGGTCGGGATCGACAGCCCGCCGGTGGCGACCACCACCGCCCCGGCCTCGATGCGCCCGGCGGAGGTGTCGAGCCGCATGCCCTCGCCCTGGCGCTCGAGTGACTCGACGGAGGTCTTGAGGCGGATCTCGACGCCCGCCCAGTCGCATTCGGTGAGCAGCACCGCCAGCAGGTCCTTGGCCGAGTCGGCACAGAACAGCTGCCCCGGCGCCTTCTCCACGTGCTCCAGGCCGTGGCGCTCGACCAGCTCGACGAAGTGCTCCGGCCGGTAGCGCTTGAGCGCCGAGATGCAGAAGTGGGGATTGCTGGAGAAGAAGTGGGCCGGGGCAGTATCGAGGTTGGTGAAGTTGCAGCGCCCGCCGCCGGACATCAGGATCTTCTTGCCGGCCTTGTTGGCATGATCGATGACCAGCACCGACCGTCCGGCATAGCCGGCGGTCAGCGCGCACATCAAGCCAGCGGCGCCAGCGCCGATAATCACCACGTCATACGTCATGCCACTACTCATCTCACTCCCCATGCCACCGGACCGCGCCCGGGGCGGACGCCCGCAAAAGGGCGACATGGTACCAGAGCCTGTCGGCGCGAGCCCGCCACGACGCGCCTCGCGCAACGGCGTGTTGTCGCAGGGAGAACGAGTTGCGAAAACATTGTGCAAAGCGCGTCGCGTTGACATCCTGGCGCCCGGCTTGAGGCATGCTGTCGCCATTCTTCGACGTTTTTCGTATCACCACTCGACCCTCTCCCCTGTCAGGGCCGACGCCTCTCTTTCGGACACTCGCTCATGAACCACGCATTCGCCACGCGCCACGCCAGGCTCCACCGATCCGGGCCGGCCATGCCGAGCCTGCTGCTGCTCGCCCTCTGCTCGGCGCTGACGTTTCTGGCCCCGGCCGCCCTGGCCCAGCCCGCCGGCATGCCGCCGACGCCGGTGATCGGCGCCGAGGCCGGCCTGGAGGCCTGGTCGGACCCGCTGGAATCGCTCGGCACCCTGGCCGCCAACGAGAGTGTGACGCTGTCGTCCACGGTCACCGACACGGTGACGGCGATCAACTTCGAGGGCGGCGAGACGGTCAGCCGCGGCGACGTGCTGGTCGAGCTGTCCGACGCCGAGGAACGGGCGTCGCTGCGCGAGGCCCAGGCGCTGCGCGTCGAGCGCCAGAACGCCGTCGACCGCCTGGCCCAGCTGCAGGAACGCAACCTGGCCCCCCGGGCCGACATCGAGGACAGCCGCGCCCAGCTGCAGCAGGTGGATGCCACCCTCCAGGGGCTGCGCGCGCGACTCGACGACTATCGCATCACCGCGCCCTTCGACGGCGTGGTCGGCGTGCGCGGCCTCAGCGTGGGCGCACTGGTCTCGCCGGGCGACGAGCTGGCCACCCTGGACGACGTCTCGCGCATGAAGCTCGACTTCGAGGTGCCGGAGGTCCAGCTCGGCGCCCTGGCCGAGGGGCTGACGCTGAGCGCCACCACCGCCGCCTATCCGGAGCGCGTGTTCGAGGGCGAGATTGCCATCATCGACTCCCGGATCGATCCGGCCAGCCGCAGCGTCAGCGTGAGGGCCATGCTCGACAACGACGAGCGGCTGCTGCGACCCGGCATGCTGATGCGCGTCACCCTCGACCGCCGTCCGCGCCAGACACTGGTGATCCCTGAGTCCGCCGTGGTCCCCGAGGGGAGCCGTCAGTGGGTATGGGTGATCACCTCAACGGAAGACGGCAGCGTGGAGCGCCGCGAGATCGCCGTGGGCGCACGCCGACGCGGCGAGGTGGAGGTCATCGAGGGCCTGGCCCCCGGCGACCTGGTAGTCAGCCACGGCGCCGATCGCCTGCACGACGCTTCCAGCGTGGAGCTGATCGGTATCGCCGACGACACCACCAGCGTCAGCGACATCCTGCGCGCGACCCGCGACGGAGATGACGCCTGATGCGACTGTCCGACATCTCCGTCCAGCGACCGGTGCTGGCCATCGTCATGGCGGCGCTGATCGTCGCCTTCGGCCTGCTGGCCCTGACCCGCCTGCCGCTGCAGGAATACCCCACCATCGATCCGCCGATCGTCAGCATCAGCACCTCCTACCCCGGGGCCAACGCCGAGGTGGTGGAGACCCGCATCACCCAGGTGCTGGAGGAACGCGTCGCCGGCATCGCCGGCATCGAGGTGATCTCCTCCACCAGCAGCGACGGCAACTCCAGCATCACCATCGAGTTCGGCCTGAACACCGATGTGGATGCCGCCGCCAACGACGTGCGCGACCGCATCTCCGGCGCCGCCGACAATCTGCCCGAAGAAGCCGACCCGCCGGAGGTGCGCAAGGAGGACACCAGCTCCGAGATGGTGATGTGGCTGATGCTCTCCGGCGAGGGCTACACCACCGCCGAGTTGACCGACTACGCCGAGCGCTATCTGGTCGACGGCTTCTCGGTGCAGGAAGGCGTCTCCGGGGTGTACGTCGGCGGCGGCCGCGAATACGCCATGCGCGTGTGGCTGGACAACGACGCCCTCGCCGCCCGCGGGCTGGCGGTCAGCGACGTCGAGAGCGCCCTGCGCGAGGAAAACGTCGAGCTGCCCGGCGGCGCCGTGGAATCTGCCGACCGCCAGTTCATCGTGCGTCTGCCGCGCAGCTTCGCCAGCCCCGAGGACTTCCGCGAGCTGGTGCTCGACCGCGGCGAAGGCGGCTATCTGGTGCGCCTGGCCGACGTCGCACGGGTCGAGCTAGGCACCGTCGAGGAGCGCTCGCTGTTCCGCGGCAACGGCCAGACGGTGGTCGGCCTGGGCATGATCAAGCAGTCCACCGCCAACGTCATGGCGCTCTCCGACGCGGTGCGCGCCGAGGCCGAGCGGGTCGGAGAGCGGCTGCCCGAGGGCATGAGCCTGGCGGTCAACTACGACGCCTCCACCTTCGTCTCCGGCGCCATCCGCGAGGTGGTCAGCACGCTGCTGATCGCCATCGGCCTGGTGGTGGTGGTGATCTTCGTCTTCCTCGGCAACCTGCGCACCACCCTGGTGCCGGCGGTCACGGTGCCGGTGACGCTCATCGGCACCTTCGCCGCCCTGGCGGCCATGGGCTTCACCATCAACCTGCTGACCCTGCTGGCCCTGGTGCTGGCCATCGGCCTGGTGGTGGACGACGCCATCGTGGTACTCGAAAATATCCACCGGCGCATGCATCTCTACGGCGAGACGCCGCTGGTCGCCGCCTACCGCGGCGCGCGCCAGCTGGCCTTTGCGGTGATCGCCACCAGCCTGGTGCTGATCGCGGTGTTCGTGCCGCTGAGCTTCATTCAGGGCGACGTCGGCAAGCTGTTCACCGAGTTCGCGCTGACGCTCTCGGCGGCGGTGGCCATCTCGTCGCTGCTGGCCCTGACGCTGAGCCCGATGATGGCCTCCAAGATCCTCTCGCCGAGCCTGTACGAGGGCCGCCTCGCCCACTGGGTCGACGGCGGGCTGAACTGGGCCCAGGAGGTCTACCGACGCTGCCTGGAGGCGGTGCTCAGGCTGCGCTGGCTGGTGGTGGCAGGCTTCGTGGGACTGATCGCGGCCATCGCCTGGCTCTATCCCCAGCTGCCGGCGGAATACACCCCGCAGGAGGACCGCGGCAGCTTCTTCGTGCTGATCAATGGCCCGCCCGGCGCCACCTTCTCGTACATGGAGGACTACATGGACGAGGTGGAGGCCCGGCTTTTGCCGCTGCGCGAGGACGGCGAGGTCGAGGACGTGATGGTCATGTCGCCCCGCGGGCGCGGGCGCACCGAGAACTTCAACTCCGGTTTCGCCATCGTCGGCCTCGCCGACTGGGACGAGCGCGGCCCGGCCGGCCCGGTGCTGAACGAGGTACGCCGGGACCTGGCCGGGCTCCCCGGCATCCGTGCGTTCCCGATCATGCCCCAGGGGTTCGGTGGCGGTAGCCAGCAGGGCCTGCAGTTCGTGCTCGGCGGCGGCAGCTACGAGCAGCTGGTGACCTGGCGCGACGCCCTGATGGATCACATCCGCCAGGACAACCCGGGGCTGCTCAACCTGGAGAGCGACTACGAGGAGAACCAGCCTCAGCTCAGCGTGAACATCGATTACAACCGCGCGGCCGACCTCGGTGTCACCGTCAGCGATATCGGCCGCACCCTGGAGACCCTGCTCGGCGGGCGGACCGTCACCCGCTTCACCGACCGCGGCGAGGAGTACGACGTCATCCTCGAGAGCGAGCGCGGGGCCACCCCGACGCCGGGCGCCCTGGAAAGCCTGCGGGTGCGCTCGGCGCGCACCGGCGAGCTGATACCGCTATCCAGCCTGGTCGAGATCGAGACCTACGCCGGGCCCAGCCAGCTCAATCGCTACAACCGGCTACGGGCGATCACGGTCCAGGCGGACCTGGCCGAGGGCTATTCCATGGGCGAGGCATTGGCCTACCTGGAAAATGCCGTGGACGAGGTGCTGCCGCCCGGCGTGCAGACCGACGTCAAGGGCGAGGCACGGGACTATCGCGAGTCCAGCGGCGCCACCACCTTCCTGCTGGTGCTCGGCACCCTGGTGGTGTTCCTGGTACTGGCCGCCCAGTTCGAGAGCTTCGTCCACCCGCTGGTGATCATGCTCACCGTGCCACTGGCCATCGGCGGCGCCCTGCTCGGGCTGTGGCTCACCGGTCAGTCGCTGAACATCTACAGCCAGGTGGGACTGGTGATGCTGGTGGGCCTGGCGGCCAAGAACGGTATCCTGATCGTGGAGTTCGCCAATCAGCTGCGCGACCAGGGCACGGCCTTCCGCGAGGCACTGCTGCGCGCCGCCATGACCCGGCTGCGCCCCATCGTGATGACCTCGGCCACCACCATCGCCGGCTCGGTGCCGCTGATCCTCTCCAGCGGCGCCGGCGCCGAGACCCGTCTGGTGATCGGCACCGTGATCTTCACCGGCGTGGCCGCGGCGACCTTCTTCACCCTGTTCGTGGTACCGGTGGCCTACGACCTGCTGGCCCGGCGCACCGGCTCGCCCGGCGACGTGGCCCGCCGCCTGGAACGGGAGATGGACGAGCTGCCGGCCCAGCACTGAGGCCGCGTCACCGCCGTCAGGAACGGGGCCCGGCGTCGCACGCGACGCCGGGCTTCACTGCCTTTCGGCGCCGAGCCACGGCCTTTCGCCTCGCCAGCGACTATGCTCAGGGTAAGACACGACCATCCCAGCCAGAGCCAGGGAGGCCCGATCATGCTTGAACTCCTGCCCTCGGGGGCCGATCACGTGGTGGCGATGAAGGTCAGCGGCCGCGTCACCGCGCCGGACCTTCAGGTGGCCATCGATGCCATCGAGGCGACCAAGAAGACCCAGCCCCGTATCAGCCTCTACGCCGAGATCGACGAGATGCGCTGGATGACCTTCACCGCCTTCCTGCGCGACCTCGGCTACGGCCTGACCCAGATCGGCGATCTCAACCGCTACTATCGCGCCGCGGTGCTCAGCGACAGGCACTGGGTGCGCCACCTGACGCGGCTGGAGAATCATCTGTTCAAGTCGATGGAGATCCGCACCTTCACCCACCGCCACAAGCCCGACGCCCTGGAGTGGGTGGAGCATCTGCCCTCCCCGCCAGCCGGCCGCCGCACCGGGGCATAGCGCCGGCGACACGGCGTGCGGCTCACCCCCAAACGTGGTCCACGCCAAAAAATGCCCCCACGAGGGGGGCCAAGCAGGGAAAAGTGACGTCTCGATCACGTCGGAACAATGAGACTTGGCGGCTGCCCGCAGGGGGTACGGGTACCGCCGGGCGCTCACCGAGTCCCTGGCATGCACGGGCCGTCCATGGCCCGACCTGACCCGGGCCCTGGTGGCCGGGTGCACGCCATGACTCCATCATGACGCGCCTCCCGGCTTCCGGCCGCATGGCATCGACGCCGCCGGACGTAGGAAATCACTAACAGAAACGCGACGCTCCGAGGACGCCAGGGTCCGCCAGAACCCCGAGCGCCCACCGCCGCCAGGACAGCGCCGGGGCTTTTGCTTTAGGCTGGGGAGCGATCCGCGAGGCAACGACAGGGAACGTCATGTTCGAATGGTTAGCGCAGCACCGGGACGTGCTGGTCGTCTTCATCAACCTGGTCACGCTGGCCATCTGGCTGGTGTATGCGCAGCTGCTCTACTGGGGCTTTCGCCGACAGCGGCGCCCTAGGCTGTTGATCAACCGCGGCAAGAAACGCGACATCGATGCCCTGTGCATCATCAGCAACATGAGCGCCGAATCGATCTTCCTCGAGTACATCGTCGCCGACCTCGAGACCTCGCGGGGCACCATCACCGTAGACGTGACCGACCGCGAGCAGCAGTACAGCGAAGGTGACGAGACGCGGGGCAACACGACCACGCACGACGGGGCTCCCCCCGAGCGGCGCCACGACCCGAGTGCCGGGCGGCATGACACCCGACAGGGGCCGCTGGACTCGGGCGATTTCCTGCACATCGGCACCTTTTCCGGGCTGATCCACAGCATCGCCGAGCTGGAGGGCATCGAGATGGCCGGCCATCGCCCGGCGGATGATCTGGTGCTGCACAGCCTGACGATCCGGCTCATCGGCATCTACGGGCCAGAGGACATGCCGGTCGGCGCCGAGCGGCGTTTCCGGCTCGAGGATCGCGGGGATCAGTGTGCCCTGACGCCGGCGAGCTGGGACACCAAGCGCCTCGCGTCCTGGCGACAACGACGTCGACTGCGGCGGCTGATCCAGCGGCTCAGCGCCCAGCGCACCGACCGACTGATCGGCCTCTCGGACCACGCTCGTTAAGCATCGCTTTCCCCGGCCGGCCATCACGAGCCTTCGGCGCGCCGCCGCTCGTCACGCTTGCTGGCATACATCGCCGCGTCCGCGCGGCGCATCAGCGACTCGAGGTCCTGGGTGCCGGAGGCATCGAAGCCGATCCCGATGCTGACGCCCACCCGGATCGCCGTGTCGTCCGAGAGCCGGATCGGCTGGCGGATCGCGGCATCCAGGCGCTGCTTCAGCGCCTCGACCTCCTCGAGGCCGCTCAGGTCCTCACACAGCACCAGGAACTCGTCGCCGCCGATGCGGGCGCAGTGGTCGTGCTGGCGTATCTGGTGGCGCAGCCGCCCGGCGATGACCTGGATGACGCTGTCGCCCGTGGCGTGGCCGAAGCGGTCGTTGATCGGCTTGAAGTCGTCGAGATCCAGCATCAGCACCGCCAGCGGGCTGCCGTTCTTCTCGCGGCGCCCCCAGGCCGCCGCCGCGCGATCGGCCAGTCCGGTGCGGTTCAACAGCCCGGTCAGGGTGTCCT
Organism: Halomonas sp. HG01; assembly: GCF_000968715.2. Lineage (NCBI taxonomy): Bacteria > Pseudomonadati > Pseudomonadota > Gammaproteobacteria > Oceanospirillales > Halomonadaceae > Halomonas > Halomonas sp. HG01. Next base: position 2,364,293 of record NZ_CP022134.1, read on the forward strand.
GGCGGGCCATCTCCTCGAGCTCCGCGGTGCGCTCGGCGACGCGCTTCTCGAGGATCGATTCCTGGGTCTTCAGCGATGCCACCAGCTGCGCCTGGGCCTTCTCCTTCTGGCGCTTGAGCGTATTGAAGCGCGCCGCCAGCGCGAAGGACAGCAGCAGCATCTCCAGCGCCGATCCCGCCTGGATGCCGTACAGCGTGAAGGCGTTCGAGGGAATGATGCCGAGGTTGCGCAGGGCGAAGATCGACGCGCCCACCAGCAGGAAGGCCCAGGCCAGCACGAACAGCCTGGCGCCCGGCACGCGGCGGTAGGCGCAGGTGACGGCGCAGGCCAGCAGCGACAGGCAGGTCACCAGCCCGACCACGTCCATCAGCTGCAGGGCCCCGCGGCGCGGCAGAAGGCCGGCGCCGACCACGCCCGCCAGGCATGCCACCAGCAGCCAGCGCAGGGCCCGGTGCCAGCGCGGCGCGAAATGCCGGGTACGCAGGAACTGCTGGGCGAAGAGCGTGCCCAGCGCCGCCGAGAGCGTGAAGCCTAAGGTGACGAAGCGAACCGTCGCCTCGCCCAGCCCGCTCCACAGCAGCAATGGCCCGAGGCCGTTGGCGGTGATGACCGCCACGCAGAAGCTGCCGACGAACAGCGCATAGAGCAGGAACACGCGCTCCTGGAGCCCGACGAACAGCAGCAGGTTATAGGCGCCCAGCGCCACCAGCAGGCCGACGTAGGCGGAGAGCCAGAACATCTCCCGGTCGCTGGCGACCCGGAAGGCTTCGAGGCTCAACAGCTCGACGCCGAGCGCCATGCTACCGGCGCTTTCCACTCTCGCCAGCAGCGTGGCGGTCTCGCCGGCCTCGAGATTCAGCGGAAAGGCGGGCAAGCGGTGCGCCACCGCCCGCCGCTCGGGCGGCACCACCAGCCCGCTCTGCCACACCTCCGCGATCGCGCCGCCCTGGACCCGATAGAGCGAGACGTGCTCCAGCAACGGATAGACGAAGCGCAGCACGGCCTCGCTCGCGCCATGCGCCCCGCCCGAGACCCGCAAGCGCAGCCAGACCGGATGGCCGGTGTAGCCGATGCTCAGATCAGCCCTGGTCTCGACCGGCCGGAAGGCATCCTCCCGGCCGGCCAGCTCCTTTGCCTGCCACTGCCCTCCCGGATCGGCCAGCATGGCGACGCTCTCGATGCTCGGCGGCGGCCCCGACGACGCCATGGCGCCGGTGGAGAGCAAGAACAGCAGCACCATGGCCGCCAGCATCGGGCGCAGGCCGCACGACAGCAGGATATTCGGGAAGGAAACGCGCAGGATCATGCAGCATGAGCCTCGGAGGCGCCGGCAGGCCGGATACGGAAAGGCTACTCATGGAGGGGCCAAACAGGCAAACCGGAGGCTCAACGGCGGCACCGGACCTCCCTTAGCCAGTCAGCCGCCCCAGCCGTCATCGCGCAAGCGCGGTCAATCCCATCGCTCGTGCGCCTCTTCCCAGCGCTCTCTTTGACGCTCCCTGGCCTCCTCCCGGCGCTCACGTTCACGCTCACGACGCTCCTCCCGGCGTTCGTACGCCTCCTCGAGACGCTCCCGTTCCCACTCTCTCCTTCGCTCCCAGCGGTCATCGTCATCCCAGTCACGGTCTTCCCAGTCGCGATCACGGTGGTAGACATCGTCATCGATGATGATGGCCGGCACCGAGCTGATCCGGGCAGGCTGATAGCTGCATCTCACCAGGCTCGCCAGGGCAATGATGAACAGCAGCATATGAGGAAAACGCATGGTAACTCTCCCGGCGATGTGCGGCGGCAAGTGTCACCTGCAAGTTAACCGACATTGCCGGGATGCCCCTGTGGCAAAAAGGCAACAGCTGGAGGCAATATCGTGAAAGAACCCGTGGAGAGCCAGCCCTGCCTGCCACGGTGGCTAGAATGACCGTCGCTTCACTTCCCCACCGAGGACGTCATGATCGGAATCGCGAGGATTGGCGCCGCACTGGGGCCGCTGGGAACATTGGCCGGCTGCGTGGCGTACGCAGACGGATACGGTGGCTATGGAGGATACGAGGATCAACATCGCGGAGATGGCTATCACCGGTACGGAACCCCTGTGCCCAGCGGCCACCAGCCACCGCCCGGTGAGTGCCGCATCTGGTATCCGGACCGGCCCGCCGACCAGCAGCCACCGCCCGGCCCGTGCCATGAGCTTCGATATCAGGTACCCCCAGGGGCACGGTTGATCTCCGGGTAGTCGCTCCAGCTCGGCGAAGCCTGAAGCACGCCGAAGCTCGGTGTCACCCGGCCGCTCAGGGCGAAGCTGCCGGCCCCGATCATGCCTTCGCGCCCGAGGCAACCGCGCCCGCCGGCGTCGGGTTAGCCTCTTGGTATTCGGGTGTACGATCCGAGGACTCGGCCATCCGCCTACGTATCATTCACAGGATGAGCTGTTTCAGCGGCATCCAGAGCCCCATCCCCATCATGACCAGGTTCTCGGTCAAGGAGACGAAGCCCAGGGGCACGTTGCTGTTGCCGCCCACGCAGGCGCACTTGAGCTCCCGCTTGTCAATGTAGACGGCCTTGAAGACCGACACGGCCCCTACCGTGCCAATGAACAACGCCAGTGGCGCCGCGAGCCAGATCAGGGCGCCTGCCAGCATCAGGATACCGGCCAGGGCCTCGGCGAAGGGGTAGACGTAGCCGTAAGGGACATGGCGCTGGGCGAGCAGGTCATAGTTGAGGAACATGGTGCTGAAGCTTTCGACATCCTGCAGCTTCTGGAGCCCCAGCAGCACCATGGCGGTGGCAACCGCATACTCGGGCATGCGTGGCGATACCAGAGTGCCACTGGCCGCCCAGCTCACCGCCAGGCCGATCAGCAAGGAAATCGCGAAGATGGCGATGACCGGCTGATAGGTGGTCTCCTTCTCGCCGGGCACGCTCATTCCCAGGTGGGCGCGAACCTCCTCATAGCCTCCTACGCGCTCCTCGCCGATGTAAACCTGGGGCGTGGTATCGACACCGGCCTGCTCCTTGAATTCCTCGATCGCGTCCCGCGAGGCGAGGGGGTGATCCTCGACCCGATAGCCCTTGCGCTTGAGCAGATCCACGGTCTTCAGGCCAAACGGACACAGGTGCTCGTCCGTCTTCATACGGTAGACACGGGCCGTCTTGTGCGGTGCGGAAGACGCCGATGAGACGCTGTTCATGGGCATTCACCTCCTTCAGTGCCTGACAGGCATTCGCGCGCGTGGCATTCATGGCCAGGCGCTTCGGCCATGGTTTCCATGAAACTTTTAGCCTAGAACCCTTGTGCGACCCAAAGGTCAAACCGCCTGCCTCGACTGGACCGCGTTGCCGAGCAGTTTCAGATCGGCCCAAGCATGACCTGTCATCCATGGAGGACGAACGGCGACATTGAACCTGAAAGTGTTCAGGAGATCCGGGGCGATTCCGGGACCGGGCATCGGAGCGACGCCGATGGGCAAAAGCGGGGGATGAGGAGGGACACAAACACAAAAAAGCCGCTGATGGCTCAGCGGCTTTTTTAGAATTCTTGGCGGAGGGGGAGTCTGCTTCTATCGCTTATATATCAATATCTTGAAGCATAATTCTACGCCTACCCAACAAAATAGCCAACATATTGGATGACATTGCGCGATCCTGGCATATACACAGCCGGCCCAGCAGGGACGGATATGGATTCCTACCCTATGCGCCAGGTGGGGGTGGCAAATGTGACAGCGCCTCACATTTGAAGGAACTCGATGCAATGATCCTGGCATCGCCCTGCCCCGCCGATCCTGGCGTTCTGGTGGAAACCGGCTGGAAACCTCGACCGTCATGCAGATTCGCATATCGGCCAGCGGGGAATTGTCGCAAGCCCTCTTTGAGAGGGTCTGTGATTTGCGGCGTCGCAGTGCTATCCCCGTAGCAACGGCGCTTGTGGTGCTCGCCTTTTCTCCATTTGAAATGGAAGTATCCCGGTTTCAAACCGGAAAATGTGGCGCCGTGACACAATTACCGGGCTGGGCAGGCGCTGCGATAATCGTCGCATCGGGGCGGTCAGGTTGGACGGCTGGGCGTTGCGTTTCGTCGTTTCATGCCGTCGGCGCAAGAATGCGCTGTCGGTGAAAGGCCGGGATTCCGGCTTTAAGGGGAGGATCGTCCCCTTTTCGGTCAGCCACTCCCCGGCATCAGGGTGGTGTCGGGGAAAACATGGGAATCTGCATCTTTTCGCCAATAGTGGGAAAATCCCCCCTTTCGGGGGTATTTCAGCAATGGGCGAAAGTTTGCGCTCATTGATCGCCCAATCTCATCAAGGGCGATATGGGAGAATCACGCTTCGCCCTTGGCGTCTGACGTGGCCGGCATGTCGGAAGTGACAGCACGCAGCACCGGGACGGCGCGGGGGTCTCGACCAGGCTGGGCGCGGACAGTATGGGCAGCACGCTTGCCACATTCCTCTTCGCTTTCACCAGGCTCACGCATGACGCAGATAGGATCATTCCTCATGCTTTCCTGCCAGCCCAGCACCTCCGGGCGCTCGCTGCCCCCTTCTCGGCTCATGCCATCCACCACCAGGAAGATGGCCAGCGGCATCGAGTCGTCGTTGCCGTGCTTAACCTCCAGGGCCTCCAGCCGGCGCATTGTCTCCCGGTTCATGCGGTTCCCTCCAGGTAGTCGCTCAGGCTGTCCGGCTGCCGCTCGTGCGGATCGGCGCCGGCTGCCTTGGCGCTCAGTTCGTCCATGATCTCGCTCACCATGGCCACATCGCGCTGAAACTCACTCTCACGGGTGGCTTTCTCCAGGGCGTCGAGTCGGCGCTGCGAAGCTCGATTCATGCGATCACCTCCACCACAGCACGGTGCCAGCCCTGGGCGCTGGCGAAGTTGAACGCTCGGGCCTTGAGGGCGTCCAGGTCGGGGCCTGCCATGCTGGCCATGGCCTGGCCTTTCACAAGCACCCGGACACGGTGGCCGCCCAGCGGCGCGGAGTTGCCGAGGTAGCGCTGCTGGTTCTGGTTTCGATGGCCTTGATGGTCAAGTGTCGCCATTGGTCATGTTCTCCAGCTCGGAAAGTCGGCGTTGGATCTCGTCGATCTCTGTCACTTTGGCCAGGGCAGCCAGGGCATCCAGCAGGCTCCGGCCTTGATCGGGCGCCAGGTCGCCGGCAGCGATGGCGGCCATCACGTCGCGGCCTTGATCGGCCAGCGGCTTGTCCCGGTCCAGCTCGAACGTCACCGGCTGTTGCGTCGGGCGGTGGACAGGGGCGCAGCGAGCCAAGACAAGCTCAGCGGCCCGGAGGTCGCCATTCTTGGCGGCCTCCAGCACCTTGGCGGCGACGGCCTCGGCGTCACCATCCATCAGCCGGCGAAGCTCAGCGGCGCGGGCCGGGCGGCCTGACGGATTGCCAGACTGCCCCGGCTTAAACCTGCCCTTCGTATCCCGCTTGTCAGGCTTGGCCATGGTTAGGCGGCCTCTGTCAGTGGCTCATATTGCTTGGGCGGGCGCGGAATAGTACCCAGCCAGTCGCGGAACTCAGCAAGCGTCGGATGCTTGGCGAATGCGGCCTTGATGCGCTTATCGACCTCATTGCCATCCTTCCGCAGTTCGCAGATACCGGCCAAGGCGTCGATCGAACGGAGACCGGAGACGCGGGCGTCATCGAAAGCCACGGCCATGCGATCCAGCATATCCAAGGTCTCGCCATGCGTGGCCGCAATGCCGGCAGCTTCGAGACGCTGGGCGTCGTGGTCGGTGAAACCGGACAGCATGGCCTCTGGCGCTCGCAGGACGGCGCTCACCATGTCCGGGTGGCTACCCTCCAGCATCGCCTTATGCAAGGCGTTCCGGCGCTTGTCATCCAGCCCGCGCAGAAACTCGCGAATCTCTCGATCCTGGGCATGGCCTACCACGTCGCCATTCCGCAGCGGGCGCACCGGGGAGAGACCGCCCTGGGCCTGGCGGTACATGGTTTCGATGTCCTCGGCCATTGCCTCGGCTTGGCTCTCCAGCTCTTCCAGGATCGGCGTCACGATCTCCAGGGCGGCACGTTGGCGACCTTGCACGGAAAGGTCGGCATTCTTGTTGATGGCATCGAGGCGCGGCGCCCATTGCTCGAACTTGGCCACTGCATCAAGGGCCAGGTCTCGGGCGTTGCGCATGAGTCGCCCGGTCTGCCAGGTGGTCGGCTCATTCGGCACCAGGCCATGGATGCCGGCCACTTTGTGCTCGATCATCGGCTGCCAGTCATGGGCGGGCACCATCAGCTTGCGCTGGGCGGCGGTAAAGGTCTCAGTTCGGCGGTTCATAGCTATCCCCTCGGGTTACGCAGCAGTCGGCAGGTTGAAGGCGTCGATCCATTCGCGGAGGGCGTCGGCCCCCTCATCTGAGCGCCAGGCATTGGCACGAGTGGCCACAGGGCGGACGGTCGGCTCGACTTGAGCCAGGGCATCAGCGCCCGCAATCGCAGTCCGTACCACGTCGTCACGGACCATCAGCAAGTCGCGCAGGGCATGGATACTCTCCCGGTAGCTGGCCATCACGCCGGCCCGGTTCAGGGATGCCAGTGTGTCGGCGCCCAGACCGGACACCAGGCCGGGACCGCGCAGCACGGAGGCCGTCACCTCGGGGTGCTCGCCTTTGGTCATGGCCACCACCAGGCGTTGACGCTCGGAAGGCTCCAGACTGCGAACGTAGGCACGGGCTTCTTGATCCCGCAGCTCGCCCACGGTGTCGCCGGCATCTAGCTGGCGAACGCTGGTCAGGGTCTCGGCGGCGGCATTTGCCATGGTGGCCATCCCCTGCCCCATCTTCTCGATGGCGCTATTGACGCGGGTGAAGTAGGCATCGGCGGCGTCTTGTGCGCGGCGATGCTTGGCGGCGTCGTTCAAGTCGCCATCAGATTTCGCCTTGATGATGGCCCTTCCCGCTTCATCGAAGGCCGCCAAGGCAGCGTCCTGGGCCTCGCGGGCAGCGCGGAGGTTCCCCCCGGCTGGCCACTGTCCGGTCGGCGTATCGACTCGGGTGCCGGTGATGCTCGACCAGTCGTGATCGGAGTAGTGGAGCCGGATTTGGGTGCCGGCGAGTTGGATGGCGGGGCGTTGCTCAGGCATGGCGGTCTTCCTTTCGGGTGGTGTCCAGAATGTCCAGCTCGATCAGCTTGCCAGCGGCATTGATGTCGCCCTTGTCGGCAGCTTCTCGAAGGAGGGCGTAGTAGTTGCGGATCGCCGTCTTGGACGGCTTGCGGTTGCGGCTGCCACGCGGGCGGCCAGTGCGGGCGTCAGGCTCAGGCATGGCGCGGTCCCTCTCATTGGTGGTGGCCTATTGCGGAATATACCAATAAACCCCTCTTTTATGTAGGTTCTAATGTTGGGTACATGTAAATTGATCCTTCATGATACTGATTTAAATAGATTAGCGGCGGATTGCGTCTCCGCCATTACCTGCTTTCGCCTGCAACCAGGGCACAAAAAAGCCCGGCACGATGGCCGGGCATGTCGTCATCCCTCGATGCGGGCGTCAGTCCAACGGGACCGGGCGGCTTCCAACGCCTCCTCTGGCGATAGCAGTCGATCCCGCGACACCATAGTCATGGCCTTGCCGCCGACGATCACACGCCAGCTTCTTTGCCGGTCGCTGTTCGCCGGGGACAGCTCTCGCAGCAGATCGGCCTTGTGTGACTTGATCCAGACGCGGGCCTCGTCGGTGATGTTCTCGGAAGGCCACACATAGATGCGGCCACCCGGCATTGGCTCGGCGTGAAGGTCGTGGGCTCGGAGGTAGTCGAGGGCAGCCATCTAGAACTCCTCCCCGGACGCCTTGGGAAAAGAAACTTCCTGAACCGAAGTCTTAGAAGTCATAAAGTCATGCTCTCCCCCTGGCTGGCCTATGACTTCATGACTTGAATGACATTGCTCCGGCAATTTTCTTTGACCGATGCGCCATTTCACCCTGCCGCCGACATTGCCGAGGCTCTGGCACTCGACGCCGAGTTGCCGGAGTGCGGGCGCAGCCCGACGCATGGCATCGCCCAGCCCCTTGGCAGATCGTGGCCAGGTGTCGGCCCCCTGGGGCTTGTAGTCGAACAGGATTTCAAGCCACCGCTTCGCCGGCTCGTCACGCACCTCGCCAGGGTGAATCTCTGCCCAATCCCGAATAGCAGTGGCCACCGGGCTCGACTCCAGCGTGCGCTCCAATCCGTCCTGGCGGGCCGCGCTGAACTGGCGCATGAACTCCTCGGGGTCGTGCCCCATCGCCTTGGCGACCGCCATGCCGAGGTAGGCGAACTCCACCAGGCGCGGACGGCGCTCGGGCGGCAGCTCCATCGCTGGCAGGTGCTCCAGGGCGCGGGCCGCAATGTCCAGCAGGGCGCCGAGGATCGCCGGGCGACTGGCCTCGAACTCGGCATCCATCCTGTCCTTGGCCTGGGCGTCACGGATCACCGGCAGCTCGACGGTAATGGCTCGGCTCACAAGGTCTTGCTGCGTGACGGCGGCGGATATGCCGTTGAGCACAATCGGGCGCTTGAGGTTGATGACGCTCTCGTCGCCGTCCGTGTATAGCTTGCGCTTGGCAAAGCCGCCCCCGGTCGCCACCACACACATGGCGTCTTGCAGCGGCGCCGGAAGGTGGCTCACGTTCTCGATGCTGATGACATGATTGGCCCCACCGCTCACGAAGAGGTCTTCGGCAGACTTGGGGACGCCTCTCAGGTCGGCGGCGTTGGGGTCGATCAGCCGGCGCAGCGCCGATTGGGTGCCGCTTTTGCCGCTTCCCTGCTCGCCCAGCAGCTCCAGCACCGGGTAAGGCGTGTCTGTTCGCAGACACTCCACCAGCCAGGCCACAACCAGCAGGCGGGCACGCTCGGGGACATTGGCCACCAGCCACAGCGGATCGACGCTCCCGCCCTTCATCGGCTCCGGCAACGGCTGGGCGCTCTCGGATCGGCAGAACATCAATTCGCTCTGCTCTTCGATAGTCCAGGCGCCGGCCCGAAGGTGGATGCAGCGGCTGCTTCCAGGGGTGCCGAGGTCGATCCAGCAATGCCCATCGCTACCAGCGACGCGGATACTTACCTGGCGGTGTTCCTGCATAGCGATCCCTTCCAGCGTCATTCGGGCTTCCCGAAGCGGCTGGTCACGAACGGCCTTCTCGTGCTGGGCATAGAAGTCGGCGGTCAGCCAGTGCCGGAAGGCGCGACTCCCAAGGGACCGGACCTCACCAGTGCCCCGATGCCGGGCATAGGGCACGTCATTGTCGTCATGGAAGAGGTCGTTCCAGGTTTGAACGAACGCCACGATCAGGTCGGTTTGCGACTGCTTCTTGTCGCCCTCCTCGTCTTCCTTCTCTTCCCGGGCGGCTGGCGCCTGCTCACGGGTAGCCAGTAGCTGCTCCTTGACGGCTTGGAGCCCTTCTTGCTGGCGAACGTCGCTCCAGTCCTTGAGCGTGGCCGGACAGGCCCACTTGATCCCGGCCCGCTCACCGGCACGATGCCCCGCCTCGTCATTGTCCACGGCGGCCAGCAGCTCGGCGCGACCGGCGGCAGTGCGCAGCACCTTGACGACGCTGGCCACCATCGGCTCCCCGACGCAGCAGGCGACAGGAAACCCCGTGGCCGCATGGATCGAGTAGCCGTCAGCCAGGCCAGCGCAGACGATCAGCGGCCCCGACAGGCTCAGCAGGTCAGCCGGTGCGAAGCCAATGGGGGTGAAGGTGCCGGACACCTTACTTCCCGGTGTCGTGAACTTGTCCCCCGGCTTGGCGTCCTCGGCCTTCTGTATCTTCTCCGGCAGGATTCGCTCGAAACCGGCAGACGCTCCAGCAGCGTCCACCAGCTCCCGAAAGATCATCGAGCCGCGCCAGTCCTCGGCGCCATGGCATCGCACTTCGCCCTCCTCGACGGCGACACTTGCCCCGCAGACCGCTTGCAGGTCAGCCAGGGCAATCTCCTTGCGCTCCAGGTACGGGTGGCCATAATGATCGGTGTCGTTATCGCTTTGCGCCTGCCCCTGCCGAGGGGTGGGCGTTTTCATTGGTTCGACCATTCGCGCCCCTCCATCTTCTTCGCCAGCTTCTCCAGGCGCTCGGCGTAACTCATCAGCGCCCACAGCCCGATGGTTGCTCTGCCGGCGCTCTCGGCACGCTGCAAGTCGTCGCGGATTTCAGCAGCCAGCAGGGCGATTTGATGCGCGTCCTCAGTCATCTACGTCCCCTTCGGCATTGATCGCCTGTATCTGCGCCAGGTGGTGGCTCAGGTTCTCCATCAGCCCGGCCATGATGTCGTCGGACAGGACGTTGTGATCTTCCTGTCCGCCGAAGTGGTCGATCAGCAATTCAGCCAGCGCCCATGCCTGGCGGGCGTGCGCGTCGATGTGGTCGGATTTGGTGGGGTAGCTCATGCCTTGCCCTCCTCTGCCTTCAGCTCACTGGCGAAGTCATCGAAGTCGCCGGCTGCGATGTCGGCGGAATCGTGGGAAAGGCTGGCGATGCGCTTGGCGTGCTTCAGGGCGTCCGGTGCGTCGGATTCCAGCAGTACCACGATGGTCTTGAACATGGTGGCGGCGTTTTCCAAGTGCTCACGCGCCAGGGTCAGGTTGTCGTAATGATCTTCGCGGCTCATGACGCCACCTCCTGGCCGGCAGTGCGGGCTTCCAGGCGGCGGGCTTTGGCCATGTGCGCGTTGTAGCGGCGCAGGCGGACGCGGGCGCTTGAGTCGGAGAAAAGGGCGGCGCGGGCCATCGCTCGATGGGCGGCGGCGCGTGATTTGGACGGATTGAGGGCGGGGAATCGCATGGGTGACGCTCCTTTCGTTGTGGAGCCGTCCCCGGATGCGGCCAAGCATCGGATGGGGGCGGCTGTACGCGGGTTGGCCGACCGGGACGAAAGGAACCCGGCACGCCCGAAGGCGTCCCACGCACAGCCACCATGACGCATGGCAGGCACAAAAAAAGCGCCTGACATTGCTGGGGCGCTTGTGCGCCTTTCGTATTCCGACCGGCCAAGGTCGGCTGCCGAATTTGCGGCAGCGGAACCATGGTAGTTAGACGGGATGATATGCGCAAGCATTAGGCCACCTCCCGCTCGGCTTCCCACTTTTCGAGGTCGGCCAGGCGCCAGCGAGTGCAGTTGGAAGTCAGCTTGATCGGCTTGGGGAAGTCGGTTTCACGCGCCCAGCGCCAGATGGTCGGGACGCTGGCGGAGTAGCGGGTGGCGAGTTGCTTGACGGTGAGATAGGTCATTAGGTCTTGCCTCGTCTAAGGGAGTGCAAGACCAGATTGCCGAGGAGGCTTTCGGAAGGGACGGGAAAAACTCAAAGGAAGTTTTTCGGATTAGCGGCGCTCCCCGGTTTCGCCGTCTCCAGACTCGGGGAGGATCGCTCGAAGGTCGATCCATAGCTGGCGCTTCTTCTCGGATGGCTCAACCTCCCAGACCCTCGCCAACGCCTTCTCATGTTCTGAGTTAAGCCACCCCTTTTCATACTGGCGTTGCAGGCCGCTCGCCTTGTATGGGGTTGGCTTCAGGTCGGGGTGGTGGTCATTGAGCCAGCGGGCAGCCTTACTTGCCGCCTCTGCCATCGGTGCACCATGGAACTTCAAGTTCATCATGAGGATAAACGCCTTCTCCAACGCGGCATCCCTGATAACCTGGGTTCGACTTCCAGGGGGCAGCTTATCCTCCATCCGTAGCATGGCGACCTCGGTTATGTCGCCAGATGCAGCAGCCGGAGGCGCGATCCCCATGCGCCGACAGCCGACCAGGAACATATCGACGTGATGCGGGTTTCTTGTCGCCCTCCACTGATCTAGGTGGGAGGTCAGGCCAATGGCGGCTGCCAGCGTTGCCTCCACCTTTTCAGCCGTCAAAGGTCGCTCCATGCGCTCCAGCAGGGCGCTCTCTACCGCATCACGGATGGCGCGGCGATACTCGACATCATCCATGCCCCCCTCCTTTGATGGCTCTATTGTTGGGTAAAACCTCGAATCAACCACAAGTAACTGATTTAAATGGCCAGTCGGCGGATCACCCGTCCGCCTCGCTTCCGACTTGCATGACTTCATGATGTTCATGACTTCGGTTCGGCAACTTTCTTTTGCCGTATCGGGGTGATGTTCTCGCCCTTGGCCGGCTTGGTGTCAATGAAGTCGGCCCACTGCTTCATGAGCGTCGCCCGCTTCTCCAGCAGGTCGCCACGCCGGTAGGCGGCTTCCACGCCGTTGGCGATGGTATGGGCCAGGGCCATCTCCGCAACATGGTGCGGGGTGCTGGTGCGCTCGGCGGTCCAGTCGCGGAAGGTGGAGCGGAAGCCATGGACCGTCACCTTGTGCCCCATGCGCTTGAGCACGGCGCCCATGGCCGCGTCGGACAGCTTGCCGCCCCTGGGCGCGGGGAACACCAGGGCGTCGTCCTCGCCCCTTGGCAGCGACTCCAGCAGCCGGACGGCGGGCTTCGACAGCGGGACTTGATGCTTCTTGCCGGCCTTCATGCGCTCGGCGGGGATGGTCCATACCGCCTTGTCGAAGTCGATCTCCGACCAGACGGCGCCACGGGCCTCGCCGGAACGCACAGCCGTGAGAATGACGAACTCCAGGCACCGGGCGGCCATGCCCTGCCGCTGGCGAAGGTCGGCCATGAAGTCGTGGGTAGCGTCGATGTCCAGGGCGCGGTGGTGCTCCACCTTAGCGATCTTGGCCGGCGCCGGCAGGATGGCGTCGAGGTTATTTTTCCAGGCGGCCACGTTCGGGCCTTCCCGGTATCCATGTGCGGAGGCCCACGACAGCACGGCCTCGATACGCTGGCGAACTCGGGTCATGGTCTCTGTCTTCTCGGACCAATGCGGCTCCAGCACCTCAACAATGTGCGCCAGCTCGATGTCGTCCACCCCCATCTTGCCGAGGATCGGGAAAGCATAGGTCTCCAGGGTGGTCTCCCATTGCTTGCCGTGCTTCTTGTTGCTGGCCTCTTTCTTCTTCTTGTCGATCACCTTTCGGGCGCACTCCTCGAAGGTGATGGCCTTTGCCTGGGCGGCCAACAGGGCGCTACGGGCGGCCTGGCGCTCGGCTACCGGGTCGATGCCCTCCTCCTTGATCTTGCGCTTGATCTCCAGGGCGTACTCCCTGGCCTTGGCCACGGACACCTCCCTGGCGCTGCCGAGGCCGATGTCTCGGCGCTTGCTGCCGACCATCGTGCGCAGAATCCACGAGCGGGCGCCGCTCTTCGTCACTTGCAGGTGCAGGCCCGCCGCGCCCCCGACCGAATAGAAGCCAGGCTCCACGAGCCGCTTGATCTCCAGCGGTGTCAGCGTCTTCGCAACTCTCGGCATCTCTCCCTCCCAACTTCCTACCCAACATAAAAAGGTGCCATTGGATGATAGTAGGCGATTCGGCGTGATACAAGCGAATAGGCCGGAAATGGCGTAGTGGCGGGGCTCAGACACGAAAAAGCCGCCTCGGAGGGCGGCTTAATCGGGGTGTTCTGGCGGAGGGGGAGGGATTCGAACCCTCGAAGCCTTTCGACTTACACACTTTCCAGGCGTGCTCCTTCGACCACTCGGACACCCCTCCGCATTTTGGCTCTCGAACCGTTTGGCTTGCTGCCTTTGCCTCGAGAACGGGGCGTATATTATCCACTTAAGTCCGTGTACGCAAGTGGTTTTTTCGATTTCTTGCAGATCGGGCCCGGTGGCTCAGCCTGCCGGGCGCACGGCGTAGTCGCCGCGGGCCTCGAGGCACAGGGTCTCGCCGCAGTACAGGCGCTGCACCAGGGCGATGCGCCCCCTGCCCCGCTCCGCCAGACGCTCCTCGAGGCGCGCCGGGCCGTCATCGCTCTCCGGCGTGCAGACCAGCCGATAGTCGCCGGTCACCGGCGCCAGGAAGCGCTGGCTGGCCTCGGCCACCACCACGTCGCGCTCAACACCGTGACGCCGCAGCCAGAGCGTGGCCCAGCACCAGCCGAGCAGCGTGGTCTGGGCGGTCAGGGCACCGCCGAAGCCGGTGCCCTTGTCGTTGAGGCTCGGGGCAATGGCGAGCCGCCATTCCAGCGCCTCGCCGTCGCGCCGCATGGCCTCGATACCGAGATGCTCGACCATCGGGATGGCTTCGCGCAGCCAGGCCAGGAAGGCCGCCGGATCGTCTTCCCCGCCCGCCGACGGCAGCGGCAGGCGCGGATGGGGAACGCCGAGCTCGCGCATGCTCAGCTCCAGCGCTCGACGAAGGCGTCGAGGTCGTGCTCGGGCACCGGGCGGTGGCGGCCGCCGATCTGCCCCAGATAGAGGAAGCCGACCAGCTCGTCCTGCCCGGCCAGGCCGAGCCCTTCGCGCACGGTGGCGTCGAAGGCGTACTTGCCGGTGCGCCACATGGCGCCCAGGCCCTGGGCGTGCGCGGCCAGCAGCAGGCCGTGGGCGGCGCAGCCGGCGGAGATCACCTGCTCGACCCGCGGCACCTTGGGCTCGTCCGGGGTGACCCTGGCGACCACGGCGATGATCATCGGTGCGCGCCTGGGCTTCTTGCGCGCGCCCTCGAGCACGGCCTCCGGGGCATCGGGGTTCTCGACCCGCTCGGCCTCGGCGAACAGCTCGCCGAGGCGGTCGAGCCCGTCGCCCGAGAACTCGATGAAGCGCCAGGGCCGGAGCTCCTTGTGGTCCGGAGCACGCAGCGCGGCCCGGTACATCGCCTCGAGCTGTTCCGCGTTGGGGGCCGGGGCCATCAGCTTGCCCATGGAGCTGCGTTGTTGCAGCAGCGTCATCGCATCCATCGGTGTCTCCTTGCCGAGGTCAGACGAGAAAGGTTCTCGATACTCTATCAAGCCGCTCGATGGCTGTCGTGCCGCGTCTGGCGGCGGAAAAGCCCTACTGTCTCGCCAGACGAAGCGGCGTCGGCGGCTGCTCCCCAGGGGTGCCGCGCCAGGGGCTGATGTCGAGGCCGCCGCGGCGCACGTAGCGCGCCAGCACCAGCAGCCGCTCGGGCTTCGCCCGTTCCATCAGGTCCATGAAGATGTGCTCGACGCAGTGCTCATGGAAGTCCTGATGCTGGCGATAGCCGATCAGGTAGCGCAGCAGGCCGTCGCGATCGAGGCGCGGCCCGCGGTAGCGGATCATCACGCTGCCCCAGTCGGGCTGGCCGGTGACCGGGCAGTTGGACTTGAGCAGGTGCGAATGCAGCGTTTCCTCGACGATCTCGTCGCCGGTGGCCAGATGCTCGGCGCTGGGCGTGTAGTCCTCGACCTCGATGTCACGCTCGTCGATGCACTCCCCCGGCAGGCGGCGCGGGGCGAGCGCCGCGTCGTCGACGCCGAACAGCTCCACGGCCACCGGCGCGCCAGCCGCGGCGGAGAGGTCGCGCTCCATGATCGCCCGGGCCTCGTCCTGCGAGGCCAGGCGGGTCTGGTTGAAGCTGTTGAGGTAGAGCTTCCACGACTTGGACTCGATCAGCCGCGGCGACTCGGCCGGCAGCCGGAAGCGCGCCACGGCGACGATCGGCTTGCCGCGGGCGTTGAGCCAGGAGACCTCGAAGGCGTGCCATTCGTCCTCGCCGACGAACGGCAGCGCGCCCTCCTCGATGCCCAGCGGCGCGCGGTTGGCGGCGCGGGCGATCGGGTACAGCAGCCCGGCGTCGTAGTGCTCCGGGTAGGCGGACTCGCGGCCCAGCGGGGCCTCCGCGAGCGTCTCGGGTCGTTGGTGTGCCATGGTCAACTCCTGATGCCCTTGCCGTTGTTGAGCATCCACAGGGCGATGCCGAACAGTACCACGATGAAGCCGAGGATGGCGGTCAGGGCCCAGCCCACGGGGATGTCGGAGACGCCCAGGAAGCCGTATCGGAAGACGTTGACCATGTAGAGGATCGGGTTGAGCATCGAGGCGCCCTGCCAGAAGGCCGGCAGCAGCGAGATCGAGTAGAACACCCCGCCCAGGTAGGTCAGCGGCGTCAGCACGAAGGTCGGCACGATGGAGATGTCGTCGAACTTCTTGCCCAGCAGCGCGTTGATGAAGCCGCCGATGGCGAACAGCGCCGCGGTCAGCACCACCACCCCGATGGTCAGCAGCGGATGGGCCACGTCGATGCGGGTGAAGAACAGCGACACGAAGGTGACGATGACGCCCACGCCCAGGCCGCGCGCCATGCCGCCCAGCACGAAGCCGGCGAGGATGACCCAGTTGGGCATCGGCGAGACCATCATCTCTTCGACGCTGCGCTGGAACTTGTTGGAGAAGAAACTCGAGGCGACGTTGGAGTAGCTGTTGGTGATCACCGCCATCATGATCAGGCCGGGCACGATGAAGTCCATGTAGCTGTAGCCATCCATGGCCCCGATGCGCGATCCGATCAGGTTGCCGAAGATGATGAAGTACATGGTCATGGTGATCGACGGCGGCAGCAGCGTCTGCGGCCAGATCCGGGTGAAGCGGCGGATCTCCTTGGACACCAGCGTCCAGAGGGCAATGGCGATCTGGGTGGCGTTCATGAACGGGCCTCCTGGTCGGATTTAGCGGATTTCTGCCCCTCTTCCACCATGGAGACGAACATTTCCTCGAGTCGGTTGGCACGGTTGCGCATCGAGACCACTTCGATGCCCTGCTGACCCAGGGCGTCGAAGACGTCGTTCAGGCGCTGGCCGCGATGGACCATCACCGCCAGCTGGGCGTCGTCGGA
This sequence comes from Halomonas sp. HG01, assembly GCF_000968715.2. NCBI lineage: Bacteria > Pseudomonadati > Pseudomonadota > Gammaproteobacteria > Oceanospirillales > Halomonadaceae > Halomonas > Halomonas sp. HG01. The sequence goes on from NZ_CP022134.1 coordinate 2,380,920, forward strand.
CTTGCGCACGTCGAAGCCGTCGATGGCGGGCGCTTCCTCGAGCGGATGCGCCAGGTCGAGCAGGAAGGTCTCGGTGTCCAGCTCGGCGAGCAGGTCGCGCACGCTGGTGTCACGGATGATCTCGCCGTGGTTGATAATGCCCACGCGCCGGCACAGGCTTTCGGCCTCTTCCAGGTAGTGGGTGGTGAGAATGATGGTGGTGCCTTCCTTCTCGTTGATGCGACGCATGTACTCCCACATGCTGCGGCGCAGTTCGATGTCGACCCCGGCGGTCGGCTCGTCGAGGATCAGCAGCTTGGGGCGGTGCATCAGGGCGCGGGCGATCATCAGCCGGCGCTTCATGCCGCCGGAGAGCATGCGGGCGCTGCCGTTGCGCTTGTCCCACAGCCCCAGATCGCGCAGTAGCTCCTCGGCACGCGGCAGGGCCTCGCGGCGCGACATGCCGTAGTAGCCGGCTTGGGCCAGCACGATGTCGATGACCTTCTCGAACTGGTTGAAGTTGAATTCCTGGGGCACCACGCCGAGATGATACTTCGCCTTGGCGAAGTCCTTGTCGATGTCGATGCCGAAGATCGAGACCTTGCCGGCCGTCTTCTGCACCAGCGAACAGACCACCCCTAGGGTGGTGGACTTGCCCGCACCGTTGGGGCCCAGCAGGGCGTAGAAGTCGCCCTGCTCGACATCGAGGTCGATGCCCTTGAGGGCTTGGAAGCCATTGCCGTAGACCTTGGTCAGGCCACGAATGGACAGCGCCGGTTCGGCCATGAGCAGTCCTGTGTACTTGGGTGAATGTCGTCGAAGGCCCACTATCATGGGGACGATTCCGCCAAATTCAATCGCGGGCGAACGAGTCGGGTGGCTTTGCAGGAAGCATGCGCTTGCGGCATGGCGAGGAAAGACCCCAGGGGCACAATCACGACATCCCGAACAGGCGCATCAGGCCGGACCGGTGATCAGAGAAGTGCTTAAGACAATCTGGAGCGGGAATCGATATCGACCGGGCTGGCACTCCAGCTCAGGACGTGAGCCTTGGCCTGACCGGTGGAAAGAAATCTTCGAATGGAGCGGAAACGAGATTCGATTGGACCGGCACACCGGATCGTGATCCGAGCCTTGGCCAAATGATATTCCCTAGAGACCTACTGGAGCGGGAAACGAGATCGACCGGGCTGGCGTTCCAGCTCGTGACGCGAGCCTTAGCCTGACCGGTGGAGAGAAACCTTCGAATGGAGCGGGAAACGAGATTCGAACTCGCGACCCTCGCCTTGGCAAGGCGATGCTCTACCACTGAGCTATTCCCGCTTGGAAGGAGGTGCTGCATAGTGGCGTCCCATAGGGGGTTCGAACCCCTGTTACCGCCGTGAAAGGGCGGTGTCCTAGGCCACTAGACGAATGGGACGCATGGAGCGGGAAACGAGATTCGAACTCGCGACCCTCGCCTTGGCAAGGCGATGCTCTACCACTGAGCTATTCCCGCTTAAACCTGGTGACACTGCGAAGTGGCGTCCCATAGGGGGTTCGAACCCCTGTTACCGCCGTGAAAGGGCGGTGTCCTGGACCACTAGACGAATGGGACGCATGGAGCGGGAAACGAGATTCGAACTCGCGACCCTCGCCTTGGCAAGGCGATGCTCTACCACTGAGCTATTCCCGCAGCTTTCGCATTGTCAAACACCGGAAGTGGCGTCCCATAGGGGGTTCGAACCCCTGTTACCGCCGTGAAAGGGCGGTGTCCTGGACCACTAGACGAATGGGACGCATTGGAGCGGGAAACGAGATTCGAACTCGCGACCCTCGCCTTGGCAAGGCGATGCTCTACCACTGAGCTATTCCCGCGCTCCGGTATCTCATCGAGAAGAGTGGCGTCCCATAGGGGGTTCGAACCCCTGTTACCGCCGTGAAAGGGCGGTGTCCTGGACCACTAGACGAATGGGACGCTGTGTCTCGCCTCGTCGAGATGGCGCGTATAGTACTGACACGACGGGAAAGTGTCAAGCGCGGGAGTGGCCCGACGATCTAGCGTTAACGATCGAGCTGGAAAAAACGTCGTGTCTTGATGTCACAATGAGGTGCACGCACCTGGCGACGCAACCGAGGAGTAGAGGCCATGCGCAAGAAGGTAGAGAAGAGCGAGGCCGAATGGCGTGAACAGCTCACCCCCGAGCAGTATCACGTGACCCGAGAGAAAGGCACCGAACGCCCCTTCTCGGGCGACTACGGAACCACCGACGAACACGGCATCTATCACTGCGTGTGCTGCCACGCGCCGCTGTTCGAGAACGAGCACAAGTTCAACGCCGGCTGCGGCTGGCCGAGCTTCGACCGCCCCCTGGCCAGCGGCTGCGTGGAACAGCAGGCGGACTCCAGCCACGGCATGCAGCGCATCGAGGTGCTCTGCGCCCGCTGCGATGCCCACCTCGGCCACGTCTTCCCCGACGGCCCGCAGGAGACCACCGGCCAGCGCTACTGCATCAACTCGGTGGCCATCGACTTCCACCCCGGCGAATAGCGTCTTCCCCCACCCTGCAGCGGCCGGCCATCTGCTATGATGGTCGGCCGTTTCATTTAGTAGCAGGAGAGGGATGATGCTCGGCTGGTACCCGGGACACATGAACAAGGCGCGCCGGCAGATTCTCGAGGCGCTGCCGGAGATCGACGTGGTGATCGAGGTGCTCGACGCCCGTCTGCCCTACTCCAGCGCCAACCCCATGCTGGCGGAACTCACTCGCCACAAGCCGGTGCTCAAGATCCTCTCTCGGGCCGACCTGGCCGACCCGGTGCGCACCAAGGAATGGACGGCCCATTTCGACGCCCAGCCCGACACCCGGGCGCTGGCGGTGACCACCACCCAGTCGCGCGAGCTCAAGCGCATCCCCAAGCTGTGCCACGAGCTGGCCGGCCAGGTGCGCGCCGACCGCGACGTGCGGGTGATGGTCATGGGCATTCCCAACGTCGGCAAGTCGACGCTGATCAACGGCCTGGCCGGGCGCACCATCGCCAAGACCGGCAACGAGCCGGCGGTCACCAAGCGCCAGCAGAAGGTGCGCATCAACGGCCAGGTGGCGCTGATCGACACTCCTGGAGTGCTGTGGCCGAAGATCGAGGATCAGGCCAGCGCCTATCGACTGGCCGCCAGCGGGGCGATCCGCGACACCGCCATCGACTACGTCGACGTGGCCGTGGTGGCCGCCGCCGAGCTGGCCAAGCGCTATCCCGAGGCGTTCTCCGCCCGCTACAAGCTGAAGACGCTGCCTCCCTACGAGGGGCATCCGGACGCCGACCGGGTCGAAGCCGACGGCGACGCCCAGCTCGATCTGCTGGCCGAGGCCGGCTTCGACGGCCACGCCCTGCTCTCCACCATCGCCAGCAAGCGCGGCGGCCTGCGCGCCGGCGGCGAGGTCGATCTACATCGCGGCGCCGAGGTTCTGCTCCACGAGCTGCGCGACGGCAAGCTCGGCCGCGTGACCCTCGAGACCCCGGACGACATTCCGGCGGCTCCGCCCGAGGAGGCCCCGGATGCCTCCGCCAGCGCCGACGACGAAGCGGCCGGCTGAGCCACACTGACGATTCTTCTTATCCCAAAGACGATCACCCCGCCGACCGGCGGCCCTGGACACCACTGGATTCGACCCCATGGACACTGCCTCGCTCAGGAAATCGCACAAGCTCGAAAACGTCTGCTACGACATCCGCGGCCCGGTACTCGACCACGCCAAGCGCCTGGAAGAGGAAGGCCAGCGCATCCTCAAGCTGAACATCGGCAACCCCGCGCCGTTCGGCTTCGAGGCCCCGGAGGAGATCCTCCAGGACGTGATGCGCAACCTGCCCACCGCCCAGGGCTACTGCGATTCCAAGGGGCTCTACTCGGCGCGCAAGGCGATCATGCAGGAGTGCCAGCGCAAGGGCATTCCCGGCGTCGGCGTCGAGGACGTGTTCGTCGGCAACGGGGTCTCCGAGCTGATCACCATCTCGCTCCAGGCGCTGCTCAACGACGGCGACGAGGTGCTGATCCCGGCACCGGACTATCCGCTGTGGACCGCCGCCACCAATCTCTCCGGCGGCCGCGCCGTGCACTACCTGTGCGACGAGCAGGCCGACTGGGCACCGGATCTCGACGACATCCGCAAGAAGGTCACGGAACACACCCGGGCCATCGTCATCATCAATCCCAACAACCCCACCGGCGCCGTCTATCCGCCCGAGGTGGTGCGCGAACTGCTGGCGATCGCCCACGAGCACAACCTGGTGGTGTTCTCCGACGAGATCTACGACAAGATCCTCTACGACGGCACCGAGCACGTCTCCACCGGCTCCCTGGCCGGCGACGACCAGCTGGTGGTGACCATGAACGGGCTGTCCAAGAGCTATCGCTGCGCCGGTTTCCGCAGCGGCTGGATGACGCTGTCGGGCAGCATCGCCAAGCAGCGCGCCCAGGACTACATCCAGGGCCTCAACATGCTGGCCTCGATGCGCCTGTGCGCCAACGTGCCGGCCCAGCACGCCATCCAGACCGCGCTGGGCGGCTATCAGTCGATCAACGACCTGGTGCTGCCCGGCGGCCGGCTGCTGGCCCAGCGCGACATCACCTTTGAAAAGCTGAACGCCATTCCCGGCGTGTCCTGCACCAAGGCCAAGGGCGCGCTCTACGCCTTCCCGCGCCTCGACCCCAAGGTGTTCAACATCCAGGACGACCAGCAGCTGGTGCTCGACCTGCTGCTGCAGGAAAAGATCCTGCTGGTGCAGGGCACGGCCTTCAACTGGCCCGAGCCGGACCACGTGCGCATCGTCACCCTGCCCTGGGCCGAGCAGCTCGACGACGCCCTGGATCGCTTCGCGCGGTTCCTGTCGCGCTACCGCCAGTGACCCCGTCTCGCCATCGTCGATGAGCCCACGGCGACGCTGCGCTTGAAACCCTCGACGAAAGTCCGTATCTAAGCAGATGCTTCTACTCGCCGCGCCTACCCGGGCGCGGCGCCTGCACGACAACCCTCATGGGAGAGTTCCGGCAATGATGAGAATCCTGCTGTTCCTGGGCACCAACCTGGCGGTGATCCTGGTGGCCAGCATCACCCTGCGACTGCTCGGCGTGGAGCCCTACCTCACCGCCCAGGGCATCAACTTCAACAGCCTGCTGATCTTCTGCTTCATCTTCGGCATGGCCGGCTCCATGGTGTCGCTGTTCATCTCCAAGTGGATGGCCAAGCGCAGCACCGGCACGGTGATCATCGAGCAGCCCTCCAACAGCACCGAGCAGTGGCTGCTGGACACCGTGGGCGAGCTGGCCCGCGAGGCCGGCATCAAGATGCCGGAAGTGGGCATCTTCCCCGCCGAGCAGTCCAACGCCTTTGCCACCGGCTGGAACAAGGACGACGCCCTGGTGGCGGTCTCCGCCGGCCTGCTCAACCGCATGCGCCCGGAAGAGGTGCGCGCGGTGCTGGCCCACGAGATCGGCCACGTGGCCAACGGCGACATGGTGACCCTGGCGCTGGTTCAGGGCGTGCTGAATACCTTCGTGATGTTCTTCGCCCGCGTGGTGGCCCAGCTGGTCGACAGCTTCCTGCGCAAGGATGACAACGAAGGCCTGGGCTTCTTCGGCTACTTCGCGGTGGTGATCGTCGCCGAGATCGTGTTCGGCCTGATCGCCTCGGCCATCGTCGCCTGGTTCTCGCGCTTCCGCGAGTACCGCGCCGACGCCGCGGGCGCCAGGCTGGCCGGCAGCGGCGCCATGATCAATGCCCTGGGCCGGCTCAAGGCCGAGACCCAGATGGCCGACCAGATGCCGGATACCCTGACCGCGTTCGCCATCACCACCGGCCAGACCCGCAAGCTGATGGAGCGGCTGTTCGCCAGCCACCCGCCCCTCGACGACCGCATTCGTGCACTTAAAGAGGCGGCCTATCGGCAGTAAGCTACAACTCGACAGCGTGAACCGACCGAAGCAAAAGAAAACCCGAAGGCCTTGGCCTTCGGGTTTTCTTGTAGCTCGGCGCTTGTAGCTCGGCGCCTATGCCCTTCTCCTCACACTTCCCTCCTTACCCCTCACCGTGCACCACCCGAAACCCCGCGGCCGCAAGCGGCGCGGCCAGGGCCCCGGCCGCCGGGCGCAGCTCGACGGCCAGGGTCGAGAACTCCCGGCGCAGCGGGTAATTCGCGCGGCAGTCGTCGAAGCCGACCGCCATGCCCTGGCGGCGGCTCTCCCGGTGCAGGGCGTCGTGGTCACGGCGCACGTCATAGACCGCGCGCATGCACAGCCGCAGCGCCTCCTCCAGCGACAGGCCGCCGTCGAGGGTCAGCGAGGCCAGCGGCGGCGCCGGCGACAAGTCCGCCAGGGTCAGCCGCACCGGCAGGCCGAAGCGCTGGGTCAGCGCCTGGTAGATGACGTGGGTGCCGCGCAGCTTGCCGTCGCGGCTGTGGCCGGCGATATGCGGCGTGGCGATCGCCGCCAGGTCGCACAGCGCGGCGTCGATGCCGGGCTCGTGCTCCCAGACATCGAGCAGCGCGGTGATGTCGCCCTGCCCCGAGAGCCGCGAGCGCAGCGCCTGGCCGTCCAGGCAGTCGCCCCGCCCGGCGTTGAGCACGACGGTGCCCGGCGCCAGCTCGGCGATGCGACGAGCGTCGAGCAGGTGACGGGTGGCATGGCGGCCATCGCGCACCAGCGGTGTGTGCAGGCACAGCACGTCGCAGGCATCGATCAGCGCGTCCAGCTCATGGAAGCCATCGTCGCCTTCTGCCTCGGCGCGGGGCGGGTCGCAGGCCAGGCAGGCGATGCCCATGGCCTCCAGTCGCGCGCGCAGTCGGCCGCCGACGTTGCCGACCCCGACGATACCGACCGTGCGCTCGAGCAGCGAGAAGCCCTGACGCTCGGCCAGGGTCGCGAGACTCGTCAGCACGTAGTCGACCACCGCCTCGGCGTTGCAGCCCGGGGCGCTGGCGAAGCCGATGTCGCGCGCGGCCAGCGCCGCCTGGTCGACGTGGTCGGTGCCGATGGTGCAGGTGCCGACGAAGCGCAGCCGGGAGCCGGCCACCAGGGCCTCGTCGACGCGGGTGATGGAGCGCACCACCAGCGCATCGGCGTCGCGCACCGTGTCGGCATCGATCTCGCGGCCGGGCACCCGGACCACCTCGCCCAGCGGCCCGAAACAGGTCTCCGCGGCCGGCACGTTGGCATCGACGACGATTCTCATGGGTCCTTCCTCCCGCTTGACTTGTCCATGGAACACAAGGCCTTACAATACGGGTCATGTTACACGAGCGGCGCGCGTCGCGCCGCCGCCGACCTCGGGAGTCGCCGTGATCGTCCGCTGGGAAACCGACCATGACTATGTGCTGGTACATGTCCATCAGGACATGTTCGGCGACTGGATCTTCAGCCGCGCCTGGGGCCAGATCGGCACCCAGTTCGGCGGACTCAAGCATCGGCTCGCCGACGACCACGGCCAGGCCATGATGTGGCTCGAGGACGAGGCCACCATCCAGGCCTCGCGCGGCTTCCACAAGGTGCTGGAAGCCGACGACCACAGCCCGGAAGGGCGCGATGCGGTGAATCAGCTGTCGCTGCTCGACCAGCTCTGACCCTTCCCTGAACCTCGACTCGCCCCTCAGCGCCTATCCGAGATAGCGACGCCCCCGGCGCCTGACCGCGCCACCCGGCTCCGACGGTGCATCGGCTTCTCCCTGCATCGCCTGCCAGGCGCTGTCGTCCAGCCAGCCCCGCGCAGCCAGCCACTCGGCCAGCCGCGCCGGGGAGACGGCGCCTTCCAGCACCGCCCCTGCCTCGTCCACCAGCACCGGAATGCGCTCACCGAAGCGCGCCAGCAGCGCCTCGTCCTCGCTGATCTCGACCCGCGTCAGGCGAACCTCGACGCCGGCCAGGCGCGAAAGCCCAGCCTCCAGCGTCTCGCACAGGTGGCAGCCGAGCGTGGTGTAGAGCGTCAGATGGATCATGCGGCTCGCACCTCCTCTAGCCCGACTCGCGATGGCGAATCAGGAAGACGTGATGCAGGTCCGGGCGACGATTGAAGTCCGGATCGAAGGTCTTCGCCGAGATATCCTCCACCGCGTAAGCCTCGGACAGCTCGGCGTCGAGCTTGAAGCGGCGCTGGTTGTTGGAGAACACCAGGGTGCCGCCGGGCGCCAGCCGCGCCATGGCCAGGCGTACCAGCCGGCCGTGGTCGCGCTGCACGTCCAGGGTGTCGGCCATCTTCTTCGAGTTCGAGAAGGTCGGCGGGTCCATGAAGATCAGGTCGAAGTGGACGCCGGCGGTCTCGAGCCACTGGAAGCAGTCGTCGCGCACCACGCGGTGGCGCGAGGGGTCGAGGCGGTTCAGGGCGAAGTTGTCGCGGGCCCAGTCGAGGTAGGTGTTCGACAGGTCGACGCTGACGCTGTCCGAGGCGCCGCCGAGGGCCGCCTGCACGGTGGCCGTGGCGGTGTAGCAGAACAGGTTCAGGAAGCGCTTGCCTTGGGCCATCTCACCGAGCATGCGCCGCACCGGGCGGTGATCGAGGAACAGCCCGGTATCGAGGTAGTCGCGCAGGTTCACCCACACCCGGGCCGCCCCTTCCCGGACCTCGAAGCGCTCGCCGCTGGCGGCCTGCTTCTGGTACTGGGCGCGGCCGCTCTGGCGCTCGCGGCGCTTGACCACCACCCGGCTGGCGTCGACCTCCAGCTCCTCCGGAATCACCGCCAGCGCCTCGAACAGGCGTTTCTGGGCCTGACCGGCATCGATCGACTTCGGCGGCGCGTACTCCTGCACGTGCACGTGGTCGCCGTAGACGTCGATGGCCAGGGCATATTCCGGCATGTCGGCGTCATACAGCCGGTAGCAGGTCTCGCCGGAGCGCTTGAGCCACTTCTTCAGCCGCTTGCGGTTCTTGGTCAGGCGATTGGCGAACATCTGCGCGCCCTCGGAGCGCGGCGGCGGAGCGGACGCAGCGGGCTCGCCCTTGCCTGCGTCCTGGGCATCCTCCGGCACGTCCATCAGCAGCAGCTTGGCGTCCAGCGGGCCGTTCTTCAGCGAATACTGCTTGTGGGCACGCAGCCCGGTGCGATGGCCGAGGTCGGGGTTGCCGGTGAACAGCGCCAGGCGCCAGCCCGGGAAGGCCTGGCGCGCCCGCTCGCCGAGATCGGCGTAGAGGCCGACCAGCTCCGGCAGCTCGCCGAGCCGCTCGCCGTAGGGCGGGTTGGTGATCACGAGGCCCTTCGCCTCGGGGTCGAAATCCTCGGGGCGCTTGAGCTCGGTGAGGCTGGCGCCCTTCAGGGTGATCAGCGCCGGAATGCCGGCGCGCATGGCGTTGGCCTTGGCCGACGACAGCGCCGGCGGACTCTGGTCGAAGCCGTGGATCCGGCAGCGACAGCGCTTGCGGCCGATGCTGGCCCGGGCCTCGGCCTCGCGCTTGACCTCCTGCCAGCAGGCCTTCTCATGGCCGGCCCAGCCCTGGAAACCGAAGCGCTCGCGGTTGAGGTTGGGCGCCATGTCGGCGGCCATCATCGCCGCCTCGATCAGCAGGGTGCCGGCGCCGCACAGCGGGTCGACCAGCGGCTGGCCCTCGCGGGCCCGCTCGGGCCAGCCGGCGCGGATCAGCAGCGCGGCGGCCAGGTTCTCCTTGAGCGGCGCGTGGCCCACGTCGCGGCGATAGCCTCGCCGATGCAGGCTGTCACCGGCGAAGTCGATGCCCAAGGTCAGCCGACCGCGATGCAGATGAGCGTAGAGACGCAGATCCGGCTGGCGGGTGTCGACGTTCGGCCGCGGCAGACCGTCGGCCTGCAGGCGATCGACCACGCCGTCCTTGACGGTCTGGGCGCCGAAGCGGGTGTGGCGAATCTCGGTGGAGCGGCCATGGAAGTCCACCGCCAGGGTGGCGCCACGCGGCAGGTGCTCGCCCCAGGCCACGCCGGCCGTGGCCGCGCGCAGCTGGTCGGGGGTCTCGATGCCCTCCTCGCGCACCAGGCACAGCACCACCCGGTTGGCCAGCCGCGACCACAGGCAGGCCCGGTAGGCCGTCTCGAGGTCGGCCTGGAAGTGCACCCCGGCCAGGGTCGTCTTGCCGGGCGTGGCGCCCAGTGCGGCCAGCTCGTCGGACACCAGCAGTTCCAGCCCCTTGGGACAGGTGGCGAGGAAGGCCAGGGAGTCGGTAGCTCGTCGTTCGGTCATGAGAAATCCATCGGGTGGCATCAGGCCCGCCACGCCCGCGTGACGCCTGAATGTACGCTTTGTTACAAATCACCTGTCGACGGCATCGACCAGGTTGCGCTATGAATGAATTGGTAGCTACCAGACAACGCATGCATTCCTGTCATGAGGGCAAGGACCTGTCGGCGCGATTCGCTGACGCGCCATTTTCGACGCCCTCGCTTAACGGGTGCGACGCCTGTGCGTCGTATGCCATCGGTGCCTTTCGCAAGAGGTAGTCCAATGAAACGACAGAAACGTGATCGCTTCCAGCGTGCCTATGTTCACGGGTACAAGGCGGGTGTCTCAGGTCGTTCCCGCGATGACTGTCCGAATCAGGATATCAATCTACGCGAGTACTGGATGAGCGGTTGGCGTGAAGGTCGTGGAGACCAGTGGTCCGGCATGACGGGCATCTCCGGTATTCACAAGAACCCCATGGTGATCTGACCTCCATTCGAGCGGATCGCCGTTCGTTACCCTGACGAACCTCACAAGCCCACGCCTCGCGTGGGCTTTTTAGTGCGCCTCGATCCGCCGGGCTCAGCGACGCCAGCCGCGCAGCGCCCGGGCGCACTCCCCGACCAGCCCCGGCCCGCGATAGATGAAGCCGGAATACAGCTGCACCAGATCCGCGCCCGCCTCGCGCTTGGCCATCGCCGCCTCGCCGCTGTCGATGCCGCCCACGCCGATGATCGGCAGCTCCGGCAGGTGCCGACGCAGCTCGCGAATCACGGTGTTGGAGGCCTCGAACACCGGCCGCCCCGACAGCCCGCCCTGCTCGTCGCCGTGGACGAGTCCTGCCACCGCTTCTCGCGCGATGGTGGTATTGGTGGCGATCACCGCATCGATGCGATTGGCCTCGAGGCTGCGCGCCACAAGGCCCACCTCCTCGGCCTCCATGTCCGGCGCGATCTTGACCGCCAGGGGCACGCGCCGCCCGCTGTCGCGGTCGAGTCGGTCGCCCGCCTCGCGCAGGGTGCCGAGCAGCTCGTCCAGATGCTCGCCGAACTGCAGGTTGCGAAGCCCCGGGGTGTTCGGCGACGAGATGTTCACGGTGATGTAGTGGGCGTGGGCATGCACCTTGTTCAGGCAGTGGAGGTAGTCGTCCACCGCCTGCTCCACCGGCGTGGTCAGGTTCTTGCCGATGTTGATGCCGATCACGCCCTGATAACGGCTGGCCTTCACGTTGGCGATCAGGTGGTCGACGCCGGCGTTGTTGAAGCCCATGCGGTTGATGATGGCGCCGGCCTCGGGCAGGCGGAACAGCCGCGGCTTCGGATTGCCGTCCTGGGGCCTGGGCGTCACGGTGCCGACCTCGACGAAACCGAAGCCGAGCGCGCCCAGGGCGTCCAGATGGTCGGCGTTCTTGTCGAGCCCGGCGGCCAGGCCCACCCGATTGGGGAAACTCAGCCCCATCAGCTCCACCGGATCATCGACGCGCTCGCCCAGGGTCTTCGCCAGGCCGAGGCGGTCGGCCAGGTCCAGCCCCGACAGCGCCAGGCCATGGGCCTTCTCGGCATCGAGACGGAACAGCAGCGAACGGGCGAGGGAATACATGGCGACTCCTGGGACGGCGGCGGAAAATCGGGGCGCGAGTATAGCGCAGCCGCATCGCCACGACGAACTCGGAAACCAACGACCGCCCGGCACTTCTTGTATGATTCACTGACCGGACATCGGAATGTCCGCGACAGAACAGACCGCTGGGGCCATCGCCCCGCCAGGGAGACGCCATGACCGAAACCACCGAGACGCTGGAACACCGCCTGTCGCGCATTCACCTGGCGCTGGAGAAGGAACACCTGGAGTGGGTCGACGACGTGATCGCCGACCTGGAACCTGCCGAGGTCGCCCTGCTGCTGGAGTCGCTGCCGCTCGATGCGCGCATCCGGCTGTGGGAGCGCGTGCCCCAGGAGGTCGACGGCGAGGTACTGCTGCACGTCCACGACGAGGCGCGCAGTACCCTGATCGACGACATGGACCACGCCGAGATCGTCGCCGCTACCGCCGGGCTCGATACCGCCGATCTGGCCGAGCTGTTCGAGGACCTGCCACAGCAGGTCGCCGAGGACATGCTGCGCTCCATGGACGAGCTGCAGCGTGCGCGCCTGCAGGAGACCCTGGCCTTCGAGGAGGACTCCGCCGGGCGCCTGATGCGTACCGACACCATCGCCGTGCGTGGCGACGTCAGCCTGGAGACGGTACAGCGCTTCCTGCGCTGGAAGCAGGAGGTGCCCGACAACACCGACAGCCTGATGGTGGTCGACCGCAACGGCCTGTTCATGGGCATGCTGCCGCTGGCCCGGCTGGTGGCCAGCGATCAGGAGCAGGCCGTGGCCGACCTGATGGACAGCGACGTGGACAGCATCCAGGTGACCATGAAGGCCCAGGACGTCGCCACCCTGTTCCAGACCCACGACCTGGTCTCGGCGCCGGTGGTCGATGCCCGCGGCCTGCTGCTTGGCCGCATCGTGATCGACGACATCGTCGACGTGATTCGAGAGCAGTCCGAGCAGGCGCTGATGAACATGGCCGGCCTCGACGAGGAAGAGGACCTGTTCGCTCCGGTGCTGCCCAGCGCCAAACGCCGTGCCGTTTGGCTCGGCATCAACCTGCTGACCGCCTTCCTGGCCGCCTGGGTGATCGGCCGCTTCGAGGCGGCGCTGGATCAGCTGGTGGCACTGGCCGTGCTGATGCCGATCGTCGCCAGCATGGGCGGCATCGCCGGCAGTCAGACCCTGACGCTGGCGATTCGAGGCCTGGCCCTCGGCCAGATCAGCCGCACCAACAGCAATTGGCTGCTGCGCAAGGAGGTCGGCATCGCGGTGCTCAACGGCGTGCTGTGGGCGCTGGTGGTGGCGGTACTGGCGATCGTCTGGTTCGGCAGCGTCGGCATCGGCATCATCATCGCCGCCGCCCTGGTGATCAACATGCTGGCCGCCGGCGTCGCCGGCATCGTCATCCCGCTGATGCTCAAGCGCTTCGGCATCGACCCGGCCCTGTCCGGCTCGGTGGTGCTGACCACGGTCACCGACGTGGTGGGCTTCATGTCCTTCCTGGGCCTGGCCACGCTGTTCCTGCTCTGATCCGCCGCTCCCCGGCCCAGAACGACGAAATCCCGCCTTCGAGGCGGGATTTCGCGTTCAACAGAGCCGGGCCGGCGGATCAGCCCTCGCTGTTGCTCTCGGCCAGGTCCACCAGCTCGCGGACCGCCACGGCAAACAGCGGGAAGCCACCCTGACTGCCGCTGCCGACCTCCTCGAGCAGGCGGCCCCAGCGCTGGTGCATGCTCTCGTGGAGCGACAGCCAGCGCTCGACGCGCTCGGCGCTCTCGCGCGGCCCGCCTTCCATGCTCAGCACGCTCGAGGTCAGTGCCAGCTGCTGACGCTCGATGTCGTCGCGGAAGGTCTCCCGCGCCTTGACCTCCCAGCCGTCGCTGACCTCTAGGCGAGTGACCTGCTGCAGCAGCCAGGGCAGCTCGAGGCGCGCACCGATCTCGTAGAAGACCTCGGCGACCCGCTGCGGCTTGTCGTCGTTCTGGCGAGCGGCATGAATGATGCCCAGCGCCGCGTAGAGACTGTCGGCCGCGGCGACCGTGGCGGCCAGGGCCTCCGGCACGCCGGCCTCGACCAGCTCCTGACGCCGCGCCTCCCACTGGGCCTTCTCCTCGCCGCGCAGGCGCTTGCCGATGCCTTCCTGCAGCTGAGCCAGGCGCGGACCGAAGTAGTCGATGGCGTCGCGGGTGCTCAGGCTGCTGCGATGACGCAGGAACCAGCGGGTGGAACGACGCAGCATACGCATCAGGTCGAGCATCATCGCGTACTGGACATCCGTCGCGATCTTGTTGTCCAGCGCCTCGAGCTGCTCCCAAAGCTTGGGCAGCTGGAAACTGTCACGGGCGATGACGTAGGCCCGGGCGATGTCGGCACGGCCTGCCCCGGTGGAGTCCATCAGCCGGCGCATGAACACCACGCCCATGTGATCGATGATGTCGTTGGCCAGCTGGGTGGCGACGATCTCGCGCTTCAGGCGGTGGTCGTACATCTCGTCGCGATAGCGCTCGGCCAGCATCGACGGGAAGACGCGCTCCACGTAGCGGATGATGGTCGGGTCGTCGGGCACGTCGGAGGCGATCAGGTCGCCCTTGAGCACGCTCTTGGCATAGGAGATCAGCACCGACAGCTCGGGCAGCGTCATGCCCTGCGCCTGATGTGCCCGCTCCTGAAGCTCCTCGTCGCTGGGCAGGAATTCCAGCTCGCGATCGATCTGACCGGCCGCTTCCAGCTCGCTGATGAAACGGCGGAAGGGGCCGATCCCCTCCCGGGAAAGCCGCTCGGCGAGATCGAGGGCCTGAGTCTGACGATAGTTGTCGAGCAGCACCAGCTCGCTGACTTCGTCGGTCATGTCGGCGAGCAGACGGTTGCGCTGCTTCTCGGTCATGTCGCCGCGGGAGACCACCTCGTCGATGAGGATCTTGATGTTGACCTCATGGTCGGAGCAGTTGACGCCGCCGGCGTTGTCGATGAAGTCGGTGTAGACCCGCACGCCCTTGGCCGCGGCTTCCATGCGTCCTCGCTGGGTCAGGCCGAGGTTGCCGCCCTCGCCCACCACCCGGCAGTTGAGCTCGCGCCCGTCGACGCGCAGGGCGTCGTTGGCCTTGTCACCGACCTGAGCGTGGCTCTCGGCGCTGCCCTTGACGTAGGTGCCGATGCCGCCGTTCCAGATCAGGTCGACCTGGGAGACCAGCATGGCGCGGATCAGCTCGTTGGGTGACAGCCTGTCCTCGCGGATGCCGAAGGCCTTCTTCATCTGCGGCGTGATGGTGATCGACTTGGCGCTGCGCTGGAACACGCCGCCGCCCTCGGAGATCACGCCCTGGTCGTAGTCCTCCCAGCTCGAACGGGGCTGCTCGAACAGGCGCTTGCGCTCGGCGAAGCTGGCCGCGGCGTCCGGGGTCGGGTCGACGAAGATGTGCAGGTGGTTGAAGGCGCCCATCAGCCGGATCTTGTCGGACAGCAGCATGCCGTTGCCGAACACGTCGCCGGCCATGTCGCCGACGCCGACCACGCTGAACTCGTCTTCCTGGGTATTGATGCCCAGCCCGCGGAAGTGGCGCTTGACCGATTCCCAGGCGCCCTTGGCGGTGATGCCCATCTTCTTGTGGTCGTAACCGTGGGCGCCGCCGGAGGCGAAGGCATCGCCCAGCCAGTGACCGTACTCGACGGAGATCTCGTTGGCGATGTCGGAGAAGGTCGCCGTGCCCTTGTCGGCGGCCACCACCAGGTAGGCGTCGTCGTCGTCGTGGCGCACCACGCACTCGGGCGGCACCACCTCGCCGCCGACCAGGTTGTCGGTGACGTCGAGCAGCGCACGGATGAAGATCTGATAGCAGGCGATGCCTTCCTTCTGCACGGTCTCGCGGTCCGCGCCTTCCGGCATGCGCTTGCAGACGAAGCCACCCTTGGCCCCTACCGGCACGATCACCGCGTTCTTGACCTGCTGCGCCTTGACCAGGCCCAGCACCTCGGTGCGGAAGTCCTCCCGACGGTCGGACCAGCGCAGCCCGCCGCGGGCGACCTTGCCGCCACGCAGATGCACGCCCTCGACCCGCGGCGAGCAGACGAAGATCTCGAAGACCGGACGCGGCTTGGGCATGCCGGTGACCCTGGAGGGCTCGAGCTTCAGGGCGATGTAGTCCTTGAAGCCGCCGTCCTCGGTGCGCTGATAGTAATTGGTGCGCAGGGTCGCCTGGATCAGCTCCATGTAGCGACGCAGCATGCGGTCGTCGTTGAGGCTCGGCACCTCCTCGAGCAGCGCCAGGATGCGCGCCTCGCAGTCGGCGATGTCGCCGCCCTCGGGACGATCGGCCGGATCGAAGCGCAGCTCGAACAGGCTGACCAGCTCGCGGGTGATCTCGGGATGGTTCACCAGGGTGGTGGCGATGTAGTTCTGCGACATGCCGAAGCGGATCTGCTTCAGGTAGCGCGCGTAGGCACGCAGCATCGCCACTTCCCGCCAGTCCAGGTTGGCGCCGATGATCAGCCGGTTGAAGGGATCATTGTCGGCCTCGCCGGTCCAGATGCGCTGGAAGGCCTCGATGAACGGCTCGCGCATCTCCTGCAGATTCACCTCCACGCTGGTGTGATGCTCCAGGGTGAAATCATGAATCCAGTAGTCGCGATCGGTGGCACCGACCTCGTAGGGCCGCTCACCGAGCACCCGCAGGCCCAGGTTCTCCATCATCGGCAGCACATCGGAGAGGGGGATCGAGGTGTCGGGATGGAACAGCTTGAGATTGACGCCGCTGCCCTCTTCCTCGATCAGGCGGTACAGCGACAGCGCCAGGGGCGCGCCGTCGTCGAGCTCCCCGAGATGCTGCAGGTCGTAGACTGCGGTGCGAGCGCTGAAGTCGTCGCGGTAGCTGGCCGGGAAGGCGTCGCGGAAGCGGCCCATCAGCTGGTTGGCATGCTCCTCGCCGAAGCCCTCGATGGCGGCGTTGAGCAGGTCGTCGCGCCAGTTGCGCGCCAGCTTGACCAGCTTGTCCTCCAGGCGCCGGATGTCGTAGTCCGCCGGGCCGTCACCGTTGAAGCGCAGGATGAACTGGATGCGCGCCAGCACCGACTCGGAGAGATAAGTGTTGAAGTCGCCGAAGGTGGCGTCGAGTTCCTCGCACAGCAGCTCCTGCAGGCGCAGGCGCAGCTCGGTGGAGAAGACGTCGCGCGGCACGAACACCAGGCAGGAGAAGAACTTGCCGAAGCGGTCCTCGCGGATGAACAGCCTCACCCGGCGCCGCTCACGGATGTCCAGGATGCCCAGCGCGGTCTGCGCCAGCTCGTCGACGTCGATCTGGAACAGGTCGTCGCGGGGATAGACCTCGAGGATCTGCAGCAGCTGCTTGCCGTTGTGGGCCTTGGGATTGAAGCCGGAGATCTCCATCACCGAGCGCAGCTTGCGCCGCAGGATCGGCACGTGGCGCGGCGAATCGTTGTAGACGGTGGCGGTGAACAGCCCCAGGAACCGCCGCTCGCCGACGATGTTGCCCTGCTCGTCGTAGCGGTCGATGGAGATGTAGTCCGGGTAGGTCGGCCGGTGGATGCGCGCATGATGGGCGCTCTTGGCGAACGACAGCAGCTGGGGGACCAGCACGAAGCGGTCGCCCTCGACGCCCAGGTCGGTGCGAATGCGTTCGCGGTAGCGCGGCTGGTCGAGGCGGAACACGCCGAGTTCACTGTCCTCGACCTTGTCCAGGCGCTGCCGGCTGCCGTCTTCGAGAACCTCGTACTCGTCGTAGCCGAAGAAGGTGAAGTTGTCCTCGAGCAACCATTCGAGGAAGGCGATCGCCTCGCGATGATCCTCGGCTTCGACCTGCTCGGGGCAGCCGGTCTCGAGTTCGGCGATGGCCTCGCGGACCTTCTCGCGCATGGGGTCGAAGTCGGCCACGGCGGTGCGCACGTCGCCCAGCACCTCATGCAGGCTGGCCTCGATCTCTTCCAGCTCGGCCACGTCGGAGTGGCGGTCGACCTCGATGGCGATCAGCGATTCGCGGGTCTCAGGAGCGCCGGACGCACCAGGGTCGCTGACGCGGCAAAGGCGATGATCGGCGTCGCGCTCCACCGCCAGCACGGCGTTGTGGATGGCGTGCACGGTCATGCCGCGACGGTTGAGCTCCACGCGCACCGAATCGACGAGGAACGGCATGTCCTCGTGCAGCACGGCGATGAAGGTATGGGTGGACTGCCAACCGTGCTCCTCGAAGTCCGGGTTGAAGACCCGCACCTTGGGGGCGTCGGCATCGAACTGCTGGATGAAGTGCCACACTGAGAGGGTCGCGCCGTAGAGGTCGTCAAGGCGTCGGTCGGCGAGATCCTCCAGAGGCACCGCCGCATAAAAGTGCCGGGCGAAGGCCTCGACCGACGCGGCCTTGTCCTGTTCCAGACGGCTCTGCAGCCGTTCCTCGAGCTGCTTGAGGAGGTCCTGACGGCCCTCCTCGTGTGCGACTTGTAGCATCCATCACCTCGACTGCCAGCGGCCGCCTCGTGCGGCCGGATCATTGGACCGAATCGCCGGGCCCGGCCTCGGCCAAAGCCCCGCATTGCCAACAGCTTACGCTTTCGACACCGATCACCCCAGCCACATGCCGCTTTCCTCACGACCATGTCGGTTGCGCATCGCCCTTGACATTTCGCCCGGCAGCGAGGTCTGTTCTCGCCGCTAGCGGCGTCGCTCCAGCAGGACGCCGCACTCGCAGTGGTGGGTCCAGGGGAACTGGTCGAAGAGCGCGAAGCGCACCACCTCGTGGGTACGGGTGAGGGTCTCCAGGTTGTCGGCAAGCGTATCCGGATTGCATGAAATATAGACGATACGCTCGTAGTCACTGAGTTGACGACAGCTGTCCTCATCGAGCCCGGCCCGCGGCGGGTCGACCAGCACGGTAGAGAAATCGTAGTCGTCGAGGCCGAACTCGGCGACCCGGCGGCCGCCCTTCTCGCCGCGCAGCGCCTGGGAGAACTCCTCGGCCGACATGCGCCCCACCACGGCGTTGTCGACGCCGTTGGCGGCCAGGTTCTCCCGGGCGCTGGCGACCGAGGTGCGCGAGATCTCGGTGGCCAGCACGCGGCGGAAGTTCTCCGCCAGGGCCACGGTGAAGTTGCCATTGCCGCAGTACAGCTCCACCAGGTCGCGTTCGGTGCTGCCGGCGGTGACGTCCCGGGCCCAGGACAGCATCGAACGACAGATCTCGGCGTTGGGCTGGGTGAAGCTGTTCTCCACCTGCTGGTAGACGAGCTCGCGGCCGTCGACGCCGAGCCGCTCCCAGACATGATCGCGGGTCAGCACCAGGCGCTGCTTGCGGGCCCGGCCGATGACCATGATGTCCAGTGCCTGCTCGAGGGCACGGGCCTCGACCTCCCAGGCCTCGTCGAGCTGGCGGTGATAGATCAGCGTCACCAGCGCCTCGCCGGTCAAGGTGGTGAGAAACTCCACCTGGAACAGCCGATGCCGCAGGGTCGGGTTGTCGAGCAGGCGCTCGCGCAGTGCCGGCATCAGCTCATTGATGCGCTGGCCGGCCACCGGGTAGTCGTCCAGACGCACCACGGTCTTCTGCTTCGGGTCCTCGGGATCGACCTCGAACATGGCATAGTAGAGATCGTCGCCCTCGTGCCAGACCCGGAATTCGCAGCGCTGGCGGTAGTGGCTGGCCGGCGAGGCATGCACTTCCAGCTCGGGTGGAGCGAAACGGGCGAACTGGGCGGTCAGTCGGTCGCGCTTGGCCGCGAGCTGCTCGTCATAGCGGTCGGGGTCGACAACGGGAATGGCCACGGCGGCTCCTGAAAGATGGTCGGTCGAAAGTGATGGTCGAATACGGGCGATGAAAGACGGAAAGCGCGGCACCTTGGGCCGGCCGATGCCTCAGGGCAACACGAGAGCGTGTGTCTCGGAAAAACCGAAGCCGGCGAGCCCCCGGGCCAGGGTCGTGTCGGGGCCGGTGACCCAGCCCCGCTCGACGGCCGGGCGGCGCTGGGGCGCGACGATCACCTGGCCGGTGCGCCGGGCGATGGCGTCACCGGAGTCGACCCAGCGCACCGGATGCGGTACCGCGGCCTCGAGCGCCTCGCGTAGCAGCGGGAAGTGGGTGCAACCGAGCACCAGGGTATCGAGATCCGGCAGCTCGGCCAGCGGCGCCAGCACCCGGCGCAGCACCTCGGGGTCCGGCACCTCGCCGGCCACCAGGCGTTCGGCCTCGCCCACCAACGGGTCGGCGGCCAGGCGCGTGACCCGGCAGTCGCCGGCGAAGGCCTCGATCAGCCGCGCGGTATAGGGCCGCGCCACGGTGGCACTGGTGGCGAGAAGACCGATATGGCGGCTCTCGCTGGCCCCGGCGGCGGGCTTGATCGCCGGCACGGTGCCCACCACCGGCACCGACAGCCGCTCGCGCAGGGCATCGAGGGCCAGGGTGCTGGCGGTGTTGCAGGCCACCACGAGGCCACAACACCCACTGGCGGCCACCGCCGCCTCGCACACGGCGAGGATGCGCTCTACCAGCCAGGCGTCCTCGCGCACGCCATAGGGCAGCATGGCGTTGTCGCAGGCGTAGGCCAGGACCACGTCGGGCAGGCGGCGGCGAAGCGCCTCGACCACCGAGAGCCCGCCGACGCCGGAATCGAACACCAGCACCGGGCCCGTCATCGGCGCGCCACCACGCACTCGCCCCCCGGCCGGGACGGCACGAGGGGCAAGATCAGGGTGAAGGTGGTCGAGGCGAACATCGGCATCGCAGGCATTCCGTCGAACGATGCGGCGCATTCTACCTCAGCGGGGCCGGGACTCGAAGCCGTCTCCCGGCGGCGACGCAGGGAATCAGGTCACCGGCTCCGGCGCATCGCGCAGCTCGGCATAGAGCTCGGGGTAGGCCTCCTGCAGGCGCTCGAGTTCGGTGGTCGCGCCCTCGGGCAGAGCCTCGGCAAGCCGCTGGAGGTCATCCTCGGAGAAATGCTCGCGAATCAGCGGGAAGAGCAGCTCGCGCTCGTCGCGCAGGTAGGCCCGATGGGCATCGAGATACGCCTTGAGGTCGTCGGCGAAACGATCCATGGGCACCACGGCATCCATGAGAATCATGTCGAGGTCGCCGGAGAGGCGCTTGAGCTGGGCCTTGAGGGCACGATAGTCCTTGGCCAGCCGCTCGGTCACCGCCTCGGTCTCCGGGGCCAGTTCCTGCAGGCGTTCGGAGCAGACATGCTCCAGCGGCTGGCTGAAGCTGTCCTGGTAATCGAGGATATAATCCACGACTTCCCGCACCAGCTGGAAGTTCGGGCGTTCTCCCTCGGCCAGGGTCTTCTGCTTGAGCTGTAGAACGTGCAACATGCGGGCCATGTTGGCATGATCCTGGCGCAGTTGGTTCAGCATGGGCATTGCGGCAGCCTCCTCAATATCGGTCATGGACGGAAGGCACTGGTGTTAGACGCGCCTTCGCCCTCCGGGTTCCTGGCCAATGGCACCGGCCGTCAGGGTTCGCCCACCTCGTTCGGGATCTGGCGATGCCGGGAGCCAATGCCCGACATCGCGTATCCAACATAGCAGCCGTCAGCGAAGGAGTCAGAAATGGACCTGTTCCAGCAGGCCAGCAGCGAGGAGAGCGCCCCCCTGGCCTGGCGCATGCGCCCCCGTCGGCTGGCCGATTACGTGGGCCAGCCGGCGCTGGTCGGCCCCGGCAAGCCGCTGCGCCGCATGGCCGAGGGCGGCCCGGTGCGGTCGATGATCCTGTGGGGCCCGCCGGGCACCGGCAAGACCACCCTGGCCGAGATCCTGGCCGAGGAGTCCGGCGCCCACCTCGAGCGGCTCTCGGCGGTAATGGCCGGGGTCAAGGACATCCGCGCGGCGGTGGACCGCGCCCGAGCCGCCCAGGGTCAGGACCGCCCCACCCTGCTGTTCCTCGACGAGATCCACCGGCTCAACAAGAGCCAGCAGGACGCCCTGCTGCCCCACGTGGAGTCCGGCCTGCTGACGCTGATCGGCGCCACCACCGAGAACCCCTCGTTCGAGGTCAACTCGGCGCTGCTGTCCCGGGCCCGGGTGCACGTGCTGAAGTCGCTCTCCGACGACGACGTGACCGAGGTGCTCCGCCGCGCACTGGTCGACGCCGACCGCGGGCTGGGCGCCCGACACATCACCGTGGACGACGAGGTGCTCGCGCTGCTGGCCCGGGCCGCCGCTGGCGACGCCCGCCGCGCCCTGGGCCTGCTGGAGACCGCCTGCGACTTCACGGTGCAGGAAGGCGACGGCGAGCGCCTGCCCCGCGAGGCACTGGAGGACGTGATCGGCCACCAGGCCAGCGCCTTCGACAAGCAGGGCGATCACTACTATGACCTGCTGTCGGCGATCCACAAGTCGATCCGCTCCTCGCGCCAGGACGCCGCCCTGCTCTACATCGCGCGATTCATCCAGGGCGGCGGCGACCCGCTGGACGTGATCCGCCGGCTGACCGCCATCGCCTCGGAAGACGTCGGCAACGCCGACCCCAAGGCGCTGCCGCTGACCATGGCGGCCTGGGACGCCTACCTGCGGCTCGGCGACTACGAGGGCCAGCGCGCCATCGCCCACGCCGCCGTCCATCTGGCGGTGGCGCCCAAGAGCAACGCCGTCGACCAGGCCTGGAACCGCGCCAAGGCGTTCGCCGCCGCCCAGCCGCGCCTCGAGGTGCCCACCTACCTGCGCAACGCGCCCACCAAGCTGATGGAATCGCTGGGCCACGGCGACGGCTATCGCTACGCCCATAACGAGCCCAACGGCTACCCCGCCGGCAGCGCCCACGACTGCTGGCCGGACGACGTGCCCTTCGAACGCTTCTACCAGCCCACCGCCAACGGCCAGGAGAAGCGCTACGGCCAGATGCTGGAGTGGCGGGCCGAGCTCGACGCCCAGGCAGATCGCGGGGAATAGCGGCAAGTCGACCGCCGAAAATCACTCAAGGCAACAGAAAACCCCGAAGGCTGAACCTTCGGGGTTTTCTTTTAGCGCGGCGCTTGGCGGCGCCTAGCGCGATTCGCGGATCACGTCGGTGCCTTCCGGCAGCTCCATGTCGAAGCGCGAGTCTTCCACCGACACGTTCTGCTCGACGTCGTCGAACTCGATGGCGGTGCGCTGGCCGGTGCTGTCGGTCATCTGCAGGAAGCCGAGCCGTTCGCCGTAGAAGGTCAGCTTGAGCTCCTCGAACAGGGTGTCGGGGCTCTTCGGCACCAGCTCGAAGGTCTCGGCGGCGCCCTGCTGGCTGCTGGAGACCTCGTAGCTGTCGGTCAGCTGGTCGGCGCTGCCGGACAGCAGCAGGGCCGGCGTGTGGGTCACGCGGTCGTCCAGCGGCTGGACGGTGGCCTGCTGGAGGTCGGGGTCGTAGAGCGTGACCTCGTCGCCGTCGGAGACCACGACCTGCTCATAGGGGGCGTTCACCTCCCAGCGGAAGCGGCCCGGACGCGACAGCCACATGCGACCGCTGGCCTCCTGCAGCCGCTGGCCGGAGCCGTCGAGGATCTGCTGATCGAAGTCGGCGACGTAGGTGTCCAGCGGCTCGAGCATGCGCGCCAGCCGCTCGGCGCCTTCGTTGGCCATGGCGGTCAGCGGAGTCAGGGCCACCAGGGCCAGCGCGGCGAGGGATCGTTTCATGGTCATCTCCTGTTTCCCTGAAGGTCGAGGGCATCCTGCCCGGTAAGACTGCACAGGCCGCGGCGGGTTGCGCTCCCGCCGCGGCTTGCATGGTGGTTGCACGATCGGCGGGCTCAATCGCCCGCCGGGGGCGGCGCCAGCACCTCGCGGGCGCCATTGGTACCCATGGTCGAGACCACACCGGCGCCCTCCATCGCCTCGACCAGGCGCGCCGCCCGGTTGTAGCCGATCTTGAAGCGCCGCTGGACCGCCGAGATCGAGGCCCGACGGCTCTCGGTGACGAAGGCCACCGCCTCGTCGTAGAGAGCATCCTGCTCGGCATCGTCATCGCCACCGCCGCCCTCGGCCTCGAGGCCGGCCAGCGCATCGGCGGACACGCCGCCGGAGAGGATCTCGTCGATGTACTCCGGCTCGCCGCGGCGCTTCCAGTCCTCGACCACCCGGTGCACCTCATCGTCGTCGACGAAGGCACCGTGCACGCGGGTCGGCATGCCGGACCCGGCAGGCAGGTAGAGCATGTCGCCGTGGCCCAGCAGGTTCTCGGCGCCGCCCTGGTCGAGGATGGTGCGCGAGTCGACCCGCGAGGAGACCTGGAACGCCATGCGGGTGGGGATGTTGGCCTTGATCAGGCCGGTCACCACGTCCACCGAGGGCCGCTGGGTGGCCAGAATCAGGTGGATGCCGGCGGCGCGGGCCTTCTGGGCCAGGCGCGCGATCAGCTCCTCGACCTTCTTGCCGACGATCATGAACATGTCGGCGAACTCGTCGATCACCACCACGATGTAGGGCAGCTTCTCGAGCACCGGCGGCGCCTGGTGCATCTCCCAGGGCTGCGGCTCCCACAGCGGGTCGGCGACCTGGGCCCCGGCGCGCTCGGCCTCGTCGAGCTTGGCGTTGAAGCCGGCGATGTTGCGCACGCCCATGGCGGCCATCAGCTTGTAGCGCCGCTCCATCTCGGCCACGCACCAGCGCAGGGCGTTGGCGGCCTCCTTCATGTCGGTGACCACCGGCGCCAGCAGGTGCGGGATGCCGTCGTAGACCGACAGTTCCAGCATCTTCGGGTCCACCATGATCATGCGGACCTCTTCCGGCTTGGCCTTGAGCAGCATGGAGATCAGCATGGCGTTGACCCCCACCGACTTGCCCGAGCCGGTGGTGCCGGCCACCAGCAGGTGCGGCATCTTGCCGAGGTTGGCGACCACGGCGCCGCCGCCGATGTCCTGGCCCAGCGCCATGGTCAGCGCCGAGGCCTCCTGCTGATAGCGGTCGGAGTCGATCACCTCGCGCAGGCGGATCATGGCGCGGTTGGGGTTGGGGATCTCGATGCCCACCGTGGGCCGGCCCGGGATCACCTCCACCACGCGCACGCTCTTGACCATCAGTGAGCGTGCCAGGTCCTTGGCCAGGTTGCTGATCTTGGAGACCTTCACCCCGGCCGCCGGCTTGATCTCGAAGCGCGTGATCACCGGCCCCGGCCAGGTATCGACCACCTCGGCCTTGACCCCGTACTCGCGCAGCCGCACCTCCAGCAGCTCGGCCATCTCGGCCAGCTGCTCGTCGGTGTAGTTGGGCTCGTGATCCTGGGGCGGCGTCAGCAGCCGCAGGCTCGGCAGCTCGCCCTCGGGCTCGGCGAACGCCTCCATCTCGGAACCCTGATTCTGCAGGTGCTCCACGGTCCAGAGCGTCGGGCCGTCAGGCTCGTCGGCGGCCTGACGCGCCTGCTCGGCGGTCGCCACCGGGCCGGAAGACGCTTCCTGACGCGGCGGCTCGGCCGGTCGGGAGGCGTGGGGCGACG
Organism: Halomonas sp. HG01; assembly: GCF_000968715.2. Lineage (NCBI taxonomy): Bacteria > Pseudomonadati > Pseudomonadota > Gammaproteobacteria > Oceanospirillales > Halomonadaceae > Halomonas > Halomonas sp. HG01. Next base: position 2,406,038 of record NZ_CP022134.1, read on the forward strand.
CGAACGAGGCCGCCGTGGCGGGCAGCTCATCGTCGTCGTCATCCGGCAGCACCGGGTCGGGAATCACCTCCGGCACCCGGCGCGGCTCGGCGCTGCCCTGAGCCGGCCGTTCGGGCTCGGCGGCCGGCGTACTCGGCGCTTCCCGCTCGACCCGCTGCGGTGCGGCATCGGACTCGGGGGCACGAGGCTCGGCCGGCTGATTCGGAGCGGGCTCGCGCTCGTCGGGCGACTCGTCTGTCGTCTCCGGGGCAGGCTCGGGCGTCGCTGCCGCGTCGTCGCGGGCCGCGGCGTCCACCGACCAGGGCGCCTCGGGTTCGGTCGGCTCCGCTGCCTGCGGCGCGGCGTCGGGCTCCGGCTCCTGCGGTGTCGGCGCCTGATCGGCCGGCTCGCTGACGGGCCGGACCGGCTCGACCGCCGGCTCGCGATATGCCTCCTGAACCGGCTCGGCGGCGTGCGCGCGAGGCGACTCCTCCTGCGGCTCGGCAGCCGGCGAAGGCGGCTCATGCGCGACAGACTCGGCGGGCGCCGCCTCGGGCGACTCGGACGCGGCCGGCGCGACGAATGCCTCGGCGCGGGGCGCCGGCTCCGCGGGTTCGGTCGACCGCGCGGGCTCGGCCGCGTCGGCCGGCTCGGTGGCCCGCAGCGGCATGGCGGCGGCAGGCTCGTCATCGGCCGACGGCGCTCGGCGCTCGGCGGACAGCGACAGGCTCGGCTCCTGGGCGGTATAGGCCGCCCCGGGCTGCTTCGCCGAGGGCGTGCGCTCGGCCACTTCCCAGGGAATCTCGGTGTTGCCGTCGTCGCCGAAACCGGGCTCGCGGCGGCCGTGCTCGGCGGCCAGGGCCGGGGCAGGCTCGCGACGACCCGGCAGCCAGCGGCGCCACCAAGGCGCGCGGGACGCCTCGGCGTCCTGCTCGGCGTCCTGCTCGGCATCCGCGGCGGGCTCCGGTTCGGGCTCAGGCGCTCGCTCGGCGGCATCGGCCTCGTCGTCACGGCCGAAGGCAAAGCGCTCGGTGACCCAACCCCACAGCGAGGTGGCACGGCGCCCCAGCTCGTCCATGATGGTCAGCCAGGACCAGCCGCTGAACAGCGGTACGCCGCAGAGGATGGCGACCAGCGCCAGCAGCGCCGTGCCGCCCCCGCCGACCAGCGGCAGCAGCGCGCCGACAAGCCCCTCGCCGAGGATACCGCCGGCCCCGTAGGGCAGCAGGCTCTCCGGATCGTAGAAATGCAGCGCGCCCAGCGTGGTGGAGCCGAGCAGCAGCAGCATCAGCCCCCCGCAGCGCACGGCCAGCGCCGTGGCGTCCCATTCCAGGCGCACCTGCCCGGCGCGGATCAGCCACCAGGCGGCGAAGCCCAGCATCCCGGGCCACCACAGGGCACTGACCCCGAACAGCGAATAGAGCACGTCGGCCAGCCAGGCGCCGATGCGCCCCATCCAGTTGGCGACCTCGGTCTCGGGGCCGCTGCGCGACCAGCCGGGATCGTCGGGACGAAAGCTGTACAGCGCCAGCAGCAGGAACACGCAGCCCGCCAGCAGCAGGATCACCACGCCTTCCCGCATCGATCCCTGCAGCCGCAGGCCGAAGCGTCTGGCCGTTTCCCTGGCCGTCGCCGCGCGTTCGCGCGTCGACGTGGTTGTCTTCTTGGCACTCAAGCTGCCAACCCCCTTGCGCCGGATGGCGTCTTCCAAATCCAAGGCCATCAATCATACCGAGCAAGCCGCGCCCGTCACAGGGGGCAGACAATGACTTGAGCCCCGCCACCGCGCCGGTCACACTTGGCTTCCCAAGCCCCGAGGATGTCCGCCCCATGCTGCCCTGGCTCCCCGAGCATCCCGTTCGTTTTCCACCGGTCGACACCGCTCTCGACGACCCCGGCGGCCTGCTGGCCGCCGGCGGCGAGCTGAACCCGGCCTGGCTGCTCAGCGCCTATCGCCACGGCATCTTCCCCTGGTACAGCGAGGGCCAACCGATCCTGTGGTGGAGCCCCGACCCGCGCATGGTGCTGTTTCCCGAAGAGGTCCGAGTGCGGCGCAGCCTGGCCAAGCGACTGCGCAACGGCGGCTTCAAGGTCACCGGCGACACCGCCTTCGACGCCGTCATCGGCGCCTGCGCCGAGCCGCGCCACGACGAGCCCGGCACCTGGATCACCGACGAGATGACCGCGGCCTATCGCCGGCTGCACGCCCTGGGCGCGGCCCGCTCGGTGGAGGTCTGGCAGAACGGCAAGCTGGTCGGCGGCCTCTACGGCATCGCCCTGGGGCCGGTGTTCTTCGGCGAATCGATGTTCTCGCGGGTCCCCGACGCCTCCAAGGTGGCGCTGGCGTGCCTGGCCCGCGTCATGGCCGCCGAGGGGGGCCGGTTGATCGACTGCCAGATGCATACCGCGCATCTGGCCAGCCTGGGCGCCCGGGACATCGCCCGGCGGACGTTCATCGGCTATCTTGATGAGTGGCTGGACGCGATGCCGGAGCCGCAGGGCGACGGGACCCTCGTCTTTCCACCGCCGGCATGGTCGTTCGAACGCCTCGACGCCGCGAGACAGATGCCCCCGGGAGCCACAGGAGGCGGTCACCTTGAGCAGTAACACTCCCCGCCAGCCGATTCGCGATCTGCGGTTCTTCCTGACCGTGCCGCACGCCTGCAGTTATCTGGAGGGGCGTGAGGCCACTACCCTGTTCCTGGATCCCCAGGAGTCACCGGGCAGCGGCGTCTACGACTCCCTCGCGCCACTCGGCTTCCGGCGCAGCGGACGACACCTCTATCGCCCCCACTGCGAGGGCTGCAACGCCTGCATCTCGGTGCGCATTCCGGTCAAGGGCTTCACCCCCAACCGCACCCAGCGCAAGCTCTACCGCCGCAACGCCGATCTCGAGGCCAGGGTTCGCCCGGCGCTGTTCGATGCCGAGCACTACGGGCTCTACGCCCACTACATCCGCACCCGGCACGCCGATGGCGACATGTACCCCCCCAGCCATGAGCAGTACCGCACCTTCCTGACCCTGAATCAGGACTATGCGCGGATGCTGGAGCTGCGCCTCGACGGCCGGCTGCTGGCCGTCTCGGCCTTCGATCAGCTCTCGCACGGCCTGTCGGCCATCTATACCTTCTTCGACCCGGCCGATGAATTCGACCGCCGCTCGCTGGGCACCTACGCGGTGCTGGCACTGGTGGAACGCGCCCGCGAGCTGGGTCTGCCCCACGTCTACCTGGGCTACTGGATCGAGGAATGCCGCAAGATGGCCTACAAGCAGGCCTTCTCCCCCCTGGAGCGGCTCGAGGGACGCCACTGGCGGCGCCTGATCCCGACCTGACATTGCGGCGCTTTTTGCCTTGACGCCCGGCATGCGGCACAATATCGCGCTATCCTGATCGGCACGAACGGACACTCCGCCACTCGTGCCGCCGTTTGTTATCACCAGCGAGGAATTGCCTATATGGCACGCGAAGACCATATCGAAATGGAAGGCGTCGTCGTCGACACGCTGCCCAACACCATGTTCCGGGTCGAACTCGAGAACGGCCACGTGGTGACCGCCCACATCTCGGGCAAGATGCGCAAGAACTACATCCGCATCCTCACCGGCGACAAGGTCAAGGTCGAGCTGACTCCCTACGACCTGTCCAAGGGCCGCATCGTCTACCGCTCTCGCTAGGCCAGCCTGAGGGCATGCATGAAATGCCCTTCGGCCCCTCCCCGCCAGCACGTCTCCCAGACGCACAACGCCCCGTCCGAAGACAGGGCGCTGATGGGTTGGCGGAAGCGATCGACGCGCCGCTTCAGGGCGCGTCGGCCAGTTCCGACTCCGATGCCAGGTGCAGCTCGCCGTCCTCGACGCTGACGTGCACCACGCCACCGTGCTCGGCCAGCTCGCCGAACAGGATCAGCTCTGCCAGCGGCTTCTTGAGCTTCTCCTGGATCAGGCGCGCCATCGGCCTTGCCCCCATATCGGGGTCGTAACCCTTCTCGGCCAGCCAGTCCCGGGCTTCCTCGTCCACATCGAGCTGCACGCGCTTCTCGTCGAGCTGCGCCTGGAGTTCGATCAGGAACTTGTCGACCACGTTGCGCACCACCTCGGTGGGCAGGGCGTGGAACTGGATGATGCCGTCCAGGCGGTTGCGGAACTCCGGCGAGAAGGTCTTGCGGATGACCTCCATGGCGTCGGTGGAGTGGTCCTGGGTCTGGAAGCCGATCGAACGCCGCGTGGCCTGCTCGACCCCGGCGTTGGAGGTCATGATCAGGATCACGTGACGGAAGTCCGCCTCGCGGCCGTTGTTGTCGGTCAGCCGGCCGTGGTCCATCACCTGCAGCAGCAGGTTGAAGACTTCCGGGTGCGCCTTCTCGATCTCGTCGAGCAACAGCACGCAGTGCGGCTGCTTGGTGATCGCCTCGGTCAGCAGGCCGCCCTGGTCATAGCCGACGTAGCCCGGGGGGGCGCCGATCAGCCGCGACACGGTGTGGCGCTCCATGTACTCGGACATGTCGAAGCGCACCAGGTCGATGCCCATGATGTGGGCCAGCTGGCGAGCCACCTCGGTCTTGCCGACCCCGGTAGGACCGGCGAACAGGAAGCTGCCCACCGGCTTGTCCGGCGCCTTGAGGCCGGCCCGCGACAGCTTGATGGCCGCCGACAGGCCGTCGATCGCCTCGTCCTGGCCGAACACCAGCATCTTGAGGTCGCGGTCGATATTGGCCAGCAGCTTGCGATCGGAGCTGGAGACGCTCTTCGGCGGAATCCGCGCGATGGAGGCCACAACAGCCTCGACCTGATCGGTGTCGATGGTGTCGACGCGCACCTCGGGCGGCAGCAGCCGCTGGTGGGCACCGGCCTCGTCGATCACGTCGATCGCCTTGTCGGGCAGGTGACGGTCGTTGATGTAGCGATCCGCCAGCCGCGAGGCGCTTTCCAGTGCGGCGTCGGTATACTTGAGGTGGTGATGCTCCTCGAAGCGCGAGCGCAGCCCCTTGAGGATGCGGATGGTGTCCTCCACCGAGGGCGCCATGACGTCGACCTTCTGGAAGCGACGGGCCAGCGCACGGTCCTTCTCGAAGATGCCGCGGAACTCCTGGAAGGTGGTGGAGCCGATGCAGCGCAGCTCGCCGGAGGACAGCAGCGGCTTGAGCAGGTTGGAGGCGTCCATCACGCCACCGGAGGCCGCTCCGGCACCGATCACGGTGTGAATCTCGTCGATGAAGAGGATGGCGTTGGGCTGCTTGCGCAGCTCGGCCAGCAGCGCCTTGAGACGCTTCTCGAAGTCGCCGCGGTACTTGGTGCCCGCCAGCAGCGCGCCCATGTCGAGGGAGTAGACGACGGCGTCGCCGATCACCTCGGGCACGTCCTCCTCGACGATGCGCTTGGCCAGCCCCTCGGCGATGGCGGTCTTGCCCACGCCGGCCTCGCCGACCAGCAGCGGGTTGTTCTTGCGCCGCCGGGCGAGGATCTGCACCACCCGCTCGAGCTCGTGATCGCGCCCGATCAGCGGGTCGATCTTGCCCATGCGGGCCTGCTCGTTGAGATTGGTAGCATAGCCCGTCAGCGGATTGCCGCCCTGCTCGCTGCCGGCCTCCTCGGCGTCCTCGGCCTCGGGCGACGGCGAACTCTGCCCCTGGCCATGACCGGCGACCTTGGAGATGCCATGGGCGATGTAGTTGACGGCGTCCACCCGGGCCACGTTCTGCTGCTTGAGGAAGTAGACGGCCTGGCTCTCCTGCTCGGAGAAGATCGCCACCAGCACGTTGGCGCCGGTCACCTCGCTCTTGCCGGAAGACTGCACGTGGAAGACCGCGCGCTGCAGGACGCGCTGGAAGCCCAGCGTCGGCTGCGTCTCGCGATCGGCCTGATCCTCGGGAATCAGCGGCGTGGTGGAATTGATGAAATCCTGCAGGTCGGACCGCAGCTTGTCGAGGTTGGCCCCGCAGGCTCGAAGCACGTCCGCCGCCGAGGCGTTGTCGAGCAGCGCCAGCAGCAGGTGCTCCACGGTCATGAACTCGTGACGCTTGGAGCGCGCCACGGTAAAGGCCGTGTTCAGGGTCAGTTCAAGTTCTTTGCTCAGCATGGCAGTCCCCTTCTCGCCGCTTAGGGCTTGCGTCGGACCCTTCTGGGTCCGGCATCATCAACATCGAGCACAAACATCGGCGTTGCAAGTCGCCCCGCCAACGCTGGCGATTTCCTTACTTCGACACGCCGACGCTCAATCCGTTGCTTCGATGTCGCACAGCAGTGGGTGCTGGCACTCCCGGGCGTACTCGTTGACCTGATGACTCTTGGTCTCGGCGATATCGCGAGTGAAGATCCCGCAGGTCGCCTTGCCCTGGGTGTGCACGGCCAGCATGACCTGCACCGCCTTCTCGTTGTCCATGTTGAAGAACGTCTGCAACACGTCCACCACGAACTCCATGGGGGTGAAGTCGTCGTTGTGCAAGACCACCTTGTACATCGGCGGTTGCGCAAGCTCCGGTTCCGACGACTGCACCGCCAGGTCGCCGTCGCCCTCTTCCTCGGGCCCGGGAGGCCGCGTCATGCCGGCATGAAGCGACGCGCGGTGCGGCGCCATGCCCTCTTCCTTTGTCTTGAACATAAGCATCACTGTCGCTATCGACAAGCCGGGCGTCCCCCGGGCATTCCAACCGTGTTTGGACGCCGGCGAGGCGATCGGGTTCATCGGGATGAATTCACTGTGCCGTCTTTGACCGCCGCCAGCAATGCAACGGCCCCCGCCCGGGAACGGGCGGGGGCCGGAACACGTCGACGACGCGTCTGTCGCGGGTCGGTGGCGCTTAGCGCTCGGCCACCAGCTCCAGGGCCGCGTTGAGGGTGCGGCTGGGGCGCATCACGGCATCGGCCAGCTCGCCGTTGGCGTGATAGTAGCCACCGATGTCGACCGCCTGCCCCTGAACGGCGTTGAGCTCTTCGACGATCACCGCCTCCTTGGCGGTCAGCTCGGCGGCGAGCTTGCCGAACAGCGCCTTCAGCTCGGCGTCCTCGTCCTGGGCGGCCAGCGCCTCGGCCCAGTACATGGCCAAGTAGAAATGGCTACCGCGGTTGTCGAGCTCACCGACCTTGCGCGACGGCGACTTGTTGCTGTCGAGGAACTTGCCGTTGGCCTCGTCCAGTGCCTTGGCCAGCACGCGGGCGCGAGCGTTGTCGAAGGTCTTGCCCAGATGCTCGAGGGACGCGGCCAGGGCCAGGAACTCGCCCAGGGAATCCCAGCGCAGGTGATTCTCCTCGAGCAGCTGCTGGACGTGCTTGGGCGCGGAGCCGCCGGCGCCGGTCTCGAACAGGCCGCCGCCGTTCATCAGCGGCACGATGGACAGCATCTTGGCGCTGGTGCCGAGCTCCATGATCGGGAACAGGTCGGTCAGGTAGTCACGCAGCACGTTGCCGGTCACGGAGATGGTGTCCTCGCCGCGGCGGATGCGCTCGAGGGAGAACTGCATCGCCTCGACCGGGGCCATGATGCGGATGTCCAGACCGTCGGTGTCGTGATCCTGCAGGTAGGCCTCGACCTTCTTGATCAGCTGGGCGTCGTGGGCGCGCTCGGCGTCGAGCCAGAACACCGCCGGGGCACCGCTCTCGCGGGCGCGGGACACGGCCAGCTTGACCCAGTCGCGGATCGGGGCGTCCTTGGTCTGGCACATGCGCCAGATGTCGCCCTCTTCCACCGCGTGCTCGAACAGCACCTCGCCGGCCTCGTCGGTCACGCGCACGGTGCCGCCGGCGGGGATCTGGAAGGTCTTGTCGTGGGAGCCATACTCCTCGGCCTTCTGAGCCATCAGGCCGACGTTGGGCACGCTGCCCATGGTGGTCGGATCGAAGGCGCCGTGCTTCTTGCAGTCCTCGATGGTGGCCTGATAGATGCCGGCATAGCAGCGATCCGGGATCACCGCCTTGGTGTCGTGCAGGGCGTCGTCGGCGCCCCACATCTTGCCGGAGTCGCGGATCATGGCCGGCATGGAGGCGTCGATGATCACGTCGCTCGGCACGTGCAGGTTGGTGATGCCCTTGTAGGAATCGACCATGGCCAGGCTCGGACGCTCGGCGTACAGCGCGTCGATGTCGGCCTCGATCTCGGCCTGCTTGTCGGCCGGCAGCTTGGCGATGGTGGCGTACAGGTCGCCGATGCCGTTGGTGGCGTCGAAGCCGACCTCTTCCAGCGCCTCGGCGTGCTTCTCGAGCACGTCGCGGTAGAACTCGTCGACCACCATGCCGAACATGATCGGGTCGGAGACCTTCATCATGGTCGCCTTGAGGTGCAGGGAGAACAGCACGCCCTGGGCCTTGGCGTCGGCGATCTGCTCGGCGACGAAGGCGGACAGCGCCTTGCGGCTCATCATGGAGCCGTCGATCACCTCACCGGCCAGCACCGGGGTGCGCTCCTTGAGCACGCTGACGCTGCCGTCCTGGCCGACCAGCTCGATCTTGACCGCGCCGTCGGCGCCGATCACGGCGGACTTCTCGCTGCCGTAGAAGTCACCCTCGTTCATGTGGGCGACGTGGGAGCGGGAATCGGACTGCCACTCGCCCATGCGGTGCGGGTACTTGCGGGCGTAGTTCTTCACCGACTTGGGGGCACGACGGTCACTGTTGCCTTCACGCAGCACCGGGTTGACGGCGCTGCCCTTGACCCGGTCGTAGCGCGCCTTGATGTCGCGCTGCTCGTCGCTGGCGGGCTCGTCCGGGTAGTCGGGCAGCGCATAGCCCTGGCCCTGCAGTTCCTTGATGGCCGCCTTAAGCTGCGGCACCGAGGCGCTGATATTGGGCAGCTTGATGATGTTGGCTTCCGGCGTCTTGGCCAGCTCGCCCAGCTCGGCCAGGTGGTCGCCCAGCCGCTGCTCGTCAGTCAGGGAATCGGGGAACTGCGAGAGGATACGCCCGGCCAGGGAGATATCACGGGTCTCGACGGAGATGCCGGCGGAATCGGTGTAGGCGTCGATGATCGGCAACAGGGAATGGGTCGCCAGAGCCGGCGCTTCGTCGGTCAGCGTATAGATAATCTTCGGCGTTTTGGACATGTGGCGTAGATCTCTCTGGTCACTGCGGTGCATGAAACGGATCGAAGCGCACACTCTCGATGTCGGCAACACGGGCAACCAGGGCGACCGCCGCTCGGCTCGATCGCCGACACGCGGCATCGGCCATCCCTCTGAGCGGGTCACGCCAGGCCCGGAAAATGACGAGGGCGCTCCGGCGAGCGTCGCGCAGTATACCAGCCCGCCGCCCACGACGCATGGCAGCGATGGTCGCCGATCCCTGCCATCCCGCCGCGCCGAGCGGTAAGATACGCCCATGAGCCGCTTATATCTCTTTCACAAGCCCTACCGGGTGCTGTCCCAGTTCACCGACCAGGGCGACGCCGAGGGCACGCCCCGCGCCACCCTGGCCGACTACCTCGACGTGCCCGGCATCTATCCGGCGGGCCGACTCGACCACGACTCCGAGGGTCTGCTGCTGCTCTCCGACGACGGCGAGCTGATCCACCGCATCAGTCATCCGCGTCACAAGCAGCCCAAGACCTACCGTGTGCAGGTCGAGGGGCGGCCCGACGATGCCGCCCTGGAGGCCCTGCGCCGCGGCGTCGAACTCAGGGACGGCCTGACCCGGCCGGCCCGGGTGCGCCGCCTCGAGGCCAGCGAGCTGCCCGAGCGCGAGCCGCCGCTGGACCCGAAGCGTCATCCCGACACCCACTGGCTGGAGCTGATCATCTCCGAGGGCCGCAATCGCCAGGTGAGACGCATGACCGCCCATGTGGGCCACCCCACCCTGCGCCTGGTCAGGGTGGCGATCGGCCCCTGGTCGCTCGACGGCCTGGCGCCCGGCGAGTGGCGTCGCGAGACCCTGCACGCGCCCGCGCCGCCCTCGAATCGTCGCGACACCGGCCGCCGGGGCAGCGGCCGTCGGAACGGCAAGTCACCCCACGGCGGGAGGACACGCCGATGAGCCGCTGGCATCCCCTCGTCACCGTGGCCACCGTGGTCGAGCGCGCCGGGCGCTTCCTGATCGTCGAGGAAGACCGGGGCGGGCCGCACACGGTCTTCAACCAGCCGGCCGGGCACCTGGAACCGGGCGAGCGCATCCATGACGCCGCCCTGCGCGAGCTGCGCGAGGAAACCGCCTGGCAGGTGGGTCTCAGCGATTACCTGGGCATCTACGTCTATCGGGCGCCGGACGGCACCACCTTTCACAGCCACGGCTTCTACGGCATGGCGCTGGCCCGGCTGGGCACCGAACTCGACCCGGACATCCTGGCCACCCACTGGGTGACGCTGGAGGAACTGGAGGCGTTGGAACGCCTGGGACGGCTGCGCAGCCCGCTGGTGCTGCGCCGCGTGCGCGACGCCCTGGCCGGGCGCTTCTATCCCATGGACGTGATTCACGAACGGTAGCCGCGCTTCGCGCGGAGCTGGAAGCTGGAAGCTGGAAGCTGGAAAACAGCGTGTCGCCCTGCACTCCGGCAAGGGGGGGCTTCCAGCTTCCAGGTGCGAAGCACCGCTCTTCGAGCTTCCGGCTCGAGTGATGTATAATCCCGCCCCATTTGCGACCACCCCAATCCGAGAGCGTCATGACAGCCACCCAAGGCAAGGTGATCGTCGGCATGTCCGGCGGCGTCGATTCCTCCGTCTCCGCCCTGCTCCTGCTCGAGCAGGGCTATGAGGTCGAGGGCCTGTTCATGAAGAACTGGGACGAGGACGACGGCACCGAATACTGCACCGCCAAGGAAGACCTGGCGGACGCCGAGGCCGTGTGCGCCAAGCTCGGCATCAAGCTGCACACCGCCAACTTCGCCGCCGAGTACTGGGACAACGTCTTCGAGCACTTCCTGGCCGAGTACCAGGCCGGACGCACGCCGAACCCGGACATCCTCTGCAACCGCGAGATCAAGTTCAAGGTGTTCCTCGAGTACGCCGAGATGCTGGGCGCCGAGCGCATCGCCACCGGCCACTACGTCCGTGGCGGCCGCGCCCGCGGCGAGCTCGACGGGGCCGAGCGCCCGCGGCTGCTCAAGGGGCTCGACGCCAACAAGGACCAGAGCTACTTCCTGCACGCCGTGCCCGAGGCGGCCATCGCCCGCACCCTGTTCCCGGTCGGCGAACTGGAGAAGCCCGAGGTCCGCGCCCTGGCCGAGCGTCATGACCTGGTGACCGCGCGCAAGAAGGACTCCACCGGCATCTGCTTCATCGGCGAGCGCCGCTTCCGCGACTTCCTGCAGCAGTACCTGCCCGCCCAGCCCGGCACCATCGAGACGCCGGACGGCGACGTCATCGGCGAGCACATGGGCCTGATGTACTACACCCTCGGCCAGCGCCAGGGGCTCGGCATCGGCGGGCTCGCCAACTACTCCGACGCGCCCTGGTTCGTGGCCGACAAGGACCTCGAGCGCAACGTGCTGGTGGCCGTGCAGGGCAAGCATCACCCGCTGCTCTACACCGACAGCCTGGCCACCGAGCCGATGGACTGGGTCGCCGGCGAGCCGCCGGCCGCCGAGGGCCGCCTCACCGCCAAGACCCGCTATCGCCAGGAAGACGTGCCCTGCCGCTTCGAGACCACCGAGGACGGCGGCGTGCGGGTGCGCTTCGACGAGCCCCAGCGCGCCGTGACCCCCGGCCAGTCGCTGGTGCTTTACGACGGCGACATCTGCCTCGGCGGCGGCGTGATCAAGGCCATCTGGAACGCCGAGGAGGCCGCGCGATGAACGGCACCACGCCCATTCACCGCGCCCCCGACTCCCCCGTCGCGCGCCAGGCCCTGGCGCTGGCCGGGGTCTTCCAGGCCGCCAGCCAGGTCGACCAGCTGGCCCGCACCGGCCAGGTCGACCAGCGCGCCTGGGACACCCTGATCCACGCCACCCTGGACACCGACCCGGCCAGCTTCGAGGCCATCTACGGCGGCCATCCCAACAACCTGCGCCAGGGCATCGAGACCCTCGAGGGCATGCTGGGCCGCCGCCAGGCCAACCCGGTGGTGATGCGCTATGGTTTCTCACTGCTGATGCTGATGAGCAAGCTGAGAAACGACGCCGACATGATGGACACCCTGGGCACCCGGCTGACCCGCATCCAGGGCCAGGCCGAGCACTTCGGCGAGACCCACGAGAACGTCGTCGCCAGCCTCGGCGAGGCCTACCAGGACACCATCTCCACCTTCAAGAGCCGGATCGTCGTCCAGGGCGATCCCTCGCTGCTGCAGAGCCGCATGATGCCCGAGCGCGTGCGCGCCTGCCTGCTGACCGGCATCCGCTTCGCGCTGCTGTGGCACCAGCAGGGCGGCCGCCGCTGGAAGCTGATGTTCCAGCGCGGCGCCCTCAAGAAGGCCCTGGACGAGCTGAACTGATTTCCCCCACTGATTTCTCCACCACGCCACCCGGAACGCGCCCATGCAGCCCAAGTCACTCCCCCTGACCGCCCTCACCGCCCTTTCTCCCGTCGACGGCCGCTACGGCAGCAAGGCCGAGGCCCTGCGCGAGCATTTCAGCGAGTTCGGCCTGATCCGTGCCCGCGTCATCGTCGAGGCCCGCTGGCTGCAGCGCCTGGCCGAACAGACGCAGATCACCGAGGTGCCGCCGCTCTCCGCCGCGGCCACCGCGGCGCTGGATGCCCTGGTCCGCGACTTCTCCGTGGAAGACGCCGAGCGCATCAAGGAGATCGAGCGCACCACCAACCATGACGTCAAGGCGGTCGAGTACTTCATCAAGGAGCGCATTGCCGAGACGCCCGAGCTGCACGCCATCACCGAATTCGTGCACTTCGCCTGCACCAGCGAGGACATCAACAACCTGTCCCACGCGCTGATGCTGCGCGGCGGCCTGGATGCGCTGCTGCCGGTGATGCACCAGGTGGCCGACGAGGTGGCCCGCCTGGCCGAGGAGCACGCCGCTCAGCCGATGCTGTCGCGCACCCATGGCCAGACCGCCAGCCCCACCACCCTCGGCAAGGAGATGGCCAACGTCGCCTACCGGCTGCGTCGCCAGCTCAAGCAGATCGAGAGCGTGGAGCTGTTCGGCAAGATCAACGGCGCCGTGGGCAACTACAACGCCCACCTGGCGACCTACCCGGAGGTCGACTGGGAAGCCAATGCCCGCACCTTCGTCGAGGGCCTGGGCCTGACCTTCAACCCCTACACCACCCAGATCGAGCCGCACGACTACATCGCCGAGCTGTTCGACGCCGTGTGCCGCTTCAACACCGTGCTGATCGACTTCGACCGCGACGTCTGGGGCTACATCTCGCTGGGCTACTTCAAGCAGAAGACCGTGGCCGGCGAGATCGGCTCCTCGACCATGCCGCACAAGGTCAATCCGATCGACTTCGAGAACTCCGAGGGCAACCTGGGGCTGTCCAACGCCGTGCTGGGTCACCTGGCCGAGAAGCTGCCGATCTCCCGCTGGCAGCGCGACCTGACCGACTCCACCGTGCTGCGCAACCTGGGCGTCGGCATGGCCTACGCGCTGGTGGCCTACCAGGCCTCGCTGAAGGGCATCGGCAAGCTCGAGGCCAACCCGGCTCGCCTGGCCGAGGACCTGGACAACAGCTGGGAAGTGCTGGCCGAGCCGATCCAGACCGTGATGCGTCGCTACGGCATCGAGAAGCCCTACGAGAAGCTCAAGGAGCTGACCCGCGGCAAGCGCATCGATCAGGCCGGCTTCGCCGCCTTCATCGACACCCTGGAGCTGCCGGCCGAGGTGAAGGGCGAGCTCAAGCAGCTGACTCCGGCCAACTACATCGGCAACGCCGAGGCCCAGGCGCGCAACCTGTAAGCGCCCGGCCGGTCAGCCGATCAGGGGCGGGCATCGTAGCGATGCGATATCTACCCGGGGACGCTGACACCAGCGCAGCCGCGCGCGTGGCTCGCCAGGGATGGCGAGCCAGCTTCACCCGTGAGGGATTATGTTGTGAAGCGACGCGCAGGCGGCAAGCGCAGTGTCAGGGTTTCGTTCCCGGGATCGCGAGCACGAGGCCCGATCCTTAACCCGCCATGCCCCTCGTCGGCTGGCCCCACATGCTAGTATCCCGACAGGCGCCAATCGGCGCCTGTCGCCGTTTCATCCCTTCGCGAGCGCGAGCCTCATGTCACGACAGTCCCGAGACGAACCCCTCACCCTGCTCGGCGGCCGCACCGCCGCCGACTTCCTGCGCGACCACTGGCAGCGCCGGCCGCTGCTGATCCGCGGCGCCATCCCCGACTTCCAGAGCCCGCTCGAACCCGACGAGCTCGCCGGCCTGGCCTGCGAGGAGAACATCGAGGCGCGTCTGGTCGAGGAGCAAGGCCCTGACGGCCCCTGGCAGGTCAGCCACGGCCCCTTCGACGAGGCCACCTTCGCCCGCCTGCCGGAGCAGGGCTGGACCCTGCTGGTCCAGGCCGTGGACCACTACGTGCCCGAGGTCGCCGAGCTGCTCGAGACCTTCGACTTCCTGCCGAGCTGGCGCCTCGACGACATCATGGTCAGCTACGCCCCGCCGGGCGGCAGCGTCGGCCCCCACGTCGACCAGTACGACGTCTTCCTGCTCCAGGCCAGCGGCCAGCGCCACTGGCAGCTCGGCGGCAAGGTCGGCGACGACGCCCCGATCCTCAAGGGCATCGACCTGCGCATCCTCGAGACCTTCGAGGTCGAGGCCGACGCCGACTGGGTGCTGGAACCGGGCGACATGCTCTACCTGCCGCCGGGCTGGGCCCATCACGGCGTCAGCCAGTCCAGTGACTGCATGACCTTCTCGGTGGGCTTCCGCGCCCCCTCCGCCGACGAGGCCGTGACCTCCTACGCCGACTACATCGGCGAGCAGCTGCCTCCCTCGCTGCGCTACGCCGACGCCGGCATGGCGGCGCCCGCCGACCCGGCCGAGCTCGACGACGCCGCCCTCGAGCGCATGCGCACACTGATCCTCGAGACCCTGGACGACCCGGCCCAGCTGGCCCAGTGGTTCGGCCGCGTGATGACCCAGCCCAAGTACGTCGACCAGCTGGTGGCCAGCGAGACGCCCACCGACCCGAACGACCTTGTCGCCGCACTACAGGACGGCGAGACACTGGAACGCCCGCCCGGCTCGCGCTTCGCCTGGCGCGCACTGGACGACGCACGCGCCACCCTGTTCGTCGACGGCGACGGCGTCGAGTGCTCGATCGCCCTGGCCCGCGCCCTGGCGGGCGGCGAACCGGTCGACGCCGAGTTGCTGGCCTTCGACGACGCGCCCCGCGTGCTGACCCATCTGCTCGACGCCGGCAGCCTGGCCTGGTGGAACGACGAAGAAGAATGAACACAGAGGAGTAAGCGCATGAGCACGAGCGTCGAGATCCGCGAGGGCGACTGGCAGACCCTCGGCGAGGCGGCCGGCGAGATCCGCCGCGTCGTCTTCATCGAGGAGCAGGACGTGCCCAGAAACGAGGAATGGGACGGCCGAGATCCCGAGTGCCTGCATTTCCTGGCGCTGGCCGACGGCCGCGCCCTGGGCACCGCCCGGCTGCTGCCCGACGGCCATATCGGCCGCGTCGCCGTGCTGGCCGAGGCGCGTGGCCTCGGCATCGGGCTGGCGCTGATGGAGGCGGCGATCGCCGCCGCACGCCAGCGCGGCCTGCCTGCCGCCGAGCTCGCCGCCCAGACCCATGCCCTGGCGTTCTACGAGCGACTGGGCTTCGAAGCCTTCGGCGAGACCTTCATGGAGGCCGGCATTCCGCACCGCAACATGGCGCTTCGCCTCGACGCCTGAGCGTTTTCTCCCTCCCGTTTTCCGCCCCCATCGGGAAACCCGACTACAGGAATGGCGATTCCCGCCCCCGTCCTGTAGTCGGACTACAACCCTCGCTGCCCCCAAGGATCAATTGTTGAGCCGCGCCATGCCGGCCCATAGTGATACCCAAGGCGAGCGAGGGACGCCCGGCATCAACAGTTATGCCATGTAGTCGCCGGGCACTTTCCTCTCTCGACGAGGTTCGACCAACACCCTAGAGACAGACTCGGGAAAGCGGACGAACCTGATAGCGCTTCGCGGTCGCAGCATAAGGCTTCGTCGAGAAGAGACGGCGGTGACGCCGGGACGAGAGCGGGCGACCTTCCCCCTGAAGGCAGAGAGGATGGCTCCATGGCAACGTTTCAAGATCAACTCAAGACCCTGGCCCAGCTGCGCGAAGGTCAGCGCGGCAAGTGGGACAACATCACGCCCGAGCATGCCGCCCGGCTGCGCGTCCAGAACCGCTTCCAGACCGGCCTGGACATCGCCCGCTACAACGCCCGGATCATGCGCCAGGACATGGCGGCCTACGACGGCGACACCGCGAAGTACACCCAGTCTCTGGGCTGCTGGCACGGCTTCATCGGCCAGCAGAAGATGATCTCCATCAAGAAGCACTTCGGCCAGACCAAGGGTCGCTACCTGTACCTGTCGGGCTGGATGATCGCCGCCCTGCGCTCCGAGTTCGGCCCGCTGCCCGACCAGTCGATGCACGAGAAGACCAGCGTGCCGGCGCTGATCGAGGAGCTCTACACCTTCCTGCGCCAGGCCGACAGCTGGGAGCTCAACCACCTGTTCCGCGATCTGGAAGCGGCCCGCGAGGCCGGCGACAGCGCCAGAGCCGCCGAGCTCGAGGGCAAGATCGACAACTTCGAGACCCACGTGGTGCCGATCATCGCCGACATCGACGCCGGCTTCGGCAACGCCGAGGCCACCTACCTGCTGGCCAAGAAGATGATCGAGGCCGGGGCCTGCTGCCTGCAGATCGAGAACCAGGTCTCCGACGAGAAGCAGTGCGGCCACCAGGCCGGCAAGGTCACCGTCCCGCACGAGGACTTCATCGCCAAGCTCAACGCCGTGCGTTACGCCTTCCTGGAACTCGGCGTGGAAGACGGCGTAATCGTCGCCCGCACCGACTCCCTGGGCGCCGGCCTGACCCAGAAGATCGCCGTCAGCCACGCGCCGGGCGACCTGGGCGATCAGTACAACGCCTTCCTCGACGGCGACGAGATCACCTCCGCGGACGATATCGCCAACGGCGACGTGGTGATCAAGCAGGACGGCAAGCTGGTCAAGGTCAAGCGCCTGGCCTCCGGCCTCTACCAGTTCAAGCCGGACACCGGCGAGGACCGGGTGGTGCTGGACTGCATCACCAGCCTGCAGAACGGCGCCGACCTCTTGTGGATCGAGACCGAGAAGCCCCATGTCGGTCAGATCAAGGGCATGGTGGACCGGGTGCGCGAGGTCTGCCCCGACGCCAAGCTGGTCTACAACAACTCGCCGTCCTTCAACTGGACACTGAACTTCCGCCAGCAGGTGTTCGACGCCTGGGAAGCCGAGGGCCGCGACGTCAGCGCCTACGACCGCGCCGACCTGATGAACGCCGAGTACGACGACACCGAGCTGGGGCGCCAGGCCGACGAGTGGACGCAGAACTTCCAGCGTGACGCCGCCCGCGAGGCCGGCATCTTCCACCACCTGATCACCCTGCCGACCTACCACACCGCGGCCCTGTCCACCGATAACCTGGCCAAGGGCTACTTCGGCGACGAGGGCATGCTGGCCTACGTGGCGGGCGTGCAGCGCCGCGAGATCCGCGAGGGCATCGCCACCGTCAAGCACCAGGACATGGCCGGCTCCAACATCGGCGACGACCACAAGGAGTTCTTCCACGGCGAGGCGGCGCTCAAGGCCGGCGGCAAGGACAACACCATGAACCAGTTCGGCTGATCGCACGCCGCGACGGCACAGCGACAGGACGCTCGGGGAGGCTTCGGCCTCCCCTTTCTCGTGCCCGCTCGCCCGACCTCGGTGCACCGCGATGCAGCGCGCCAAGTGCCCCGTGAAGGAGGCCGACAACCTCGCTGCCGTTCCTTAAAGGATGTAGTCGAGTTACAACGCCGGCTGCGCCCAAGGAGGCATGGTCGGTTCTGCCGTGCTGCACCATAGTCAAGTCACAGCGCAGGACAACGCGTCGCTACCCCGACCGGCGACCTGCACTGAAAGCTACAAAGAAGGCGCTTTCACGATGATCCAGGCGCCGTAGGCGATGGTCTTTCCAAGCTTGTGACCACTTCGCGACTGCAGCACCGGGCGCTTACCCGGCCCGGCATGAGTAGCAAACGCCCATCACGCCATCGACGATGGCCACCGCACGAGGTGTTACACATGAACTGCATCGAACTGAGCCACCAAGCCGACCTCATTGCCAGCACGTTCAGCAAGCAGGAACTCGCCAAGCTGGTGCTGGCCCTGAAAGGCAACCGGGAATCCCTCCAGCACGCCGTCGAGGTGATCGACACCGTCGACAGCCGCGCAGGCTACTCCCTCGACGATGCCTGGGACGAGGTGCTGACCGGCGACGCGACCCAGCTCGAAGAGGAGTGATGCGGAAAGCGAGACCCCTGGAAGCGGAATGACTCGCCTCCCCGGTGACATGGCATGACTAGCCATTGCCCATCCCGCCCCGCGGGGTGGGTTTTTTCATGCGGCCGGCCCCCCAGGGGGCACCGATGTCGTTCGCAGGCGCACCTTTTTGTCTTTCACTGGTCAAACCTCCCGACTACAGGCAGGGTATGGGCACCGGCAAGCCAGAGGCCCGCTGCATCATGCCCTACGGAAGCCATACGGCAGACGCCCACCGCGTCGCTCACCGACTTGCAAGGAGGTTACCCATGAAGCGTTTTCTTCCCATCGTCGCCCTAGGCGCCCTGACCCTGGCGGGCTGCGCCAACACCTCGCCCTACTCGGGCAATGTCTACACCGGCAACCAGGCCAAGGTGGCCCAGAACGTGAGCGTGGGCACCATCACCGCCATGCGCCGGGTGCAGATCCAGGCCGGCGACCAGAACAGCGGCGCCATCGGCGGTCTCGGCGGCGCCGTCATCGGTGGCCTGCTGGGTAACCAGATCGGCGGCGGCTCGGGCCGGACGCTGGCCACCGCGGCCGGCGCCATCGGCGGCAGCGTGGCCGGCAAGAAGATCGAGGACAGCGCCAACCGCACGGATGCCTGGGAGCTCGAGATCCGCAAGCAGACCGGCCAGACCGTGGTGGTGGTGCAGAAGGCCGACCAGCCGTTCCAGGTCGGTCAGCAGGTGCGCCTGATCGGTACCGGCAACAACGTCAGCGTGGCGCCCTACTGAGCCCCGGCGGTTCGACGACGCTCAACGCAAAAGGCCCGCGGCGCATGCCGCGGGCCTTTTCGGTCCAGAGGCGCCGGCTCAGTGGAAATTGGCCTTGCGCATCGCCCAGCACGCCAGCTTGCCACCCACCAGCGCGATCACCGCGATGATGATCAGCGTCAGCAGCAGGTCCACCGGCCGCACGATGGCCGTCGCGGCCAGCACGGCGATGGCCGGGCTCCACACCCAGCGGTCGTCCTCGCTGCGCAGCACGGCGGGAATCAGCTTGTCGAGCCCCGCGCTGACGGAGGCCTCCCAGCGGCTCAGGCACAGGAAGAGGATCACGGCAAAGGCGATCAGCCAGATGACGGTCACGGTCATGGAGGGTCTCCAACAGGGAACGAAGGACAAGGGGAAAAGGTGTCGCAGCAAAGGGTATCCCTGCCTTCGGAAGCACGCAACCACGGGACACGGCGTGAATCGCACTCAGGATCGTACCGGGCAAGCTGAAAAATCTCCTTGCGCCACTGACAGTCCCCGGGAAGCCACGTTACCATGCGCGCACACGCACTCATCGATAGGTTCATCATGCAAATCGCACAGAATTCCGTTGTGGCCTTCCACTACACCCTGACCAATGATGCAGGGGAAGTGCTGGACAGCTCGGAAGGCCGTGAGCCGCTGACTTACCTCCACGGCGCCGGCAACATCATCCCGGGCCTCGAGAAGGAAATGGAAGGTCGTGCGGCTGGCGACAAGCTCCAGGCCAAGGTCGCCCCTGAAGAAGGCTACGGCGAAGTCCAGCCGCAGCTGGTGCAAGAAGTCCCGCGCGACGCCTTCCAGGGCGTCGAGAGCATCGAGCCGGGCATGCAGTTCCAGGCGCAGACCCAGGGCGGCCCGCTGATGGTCACCGTGACCCAGGTCGAAGGCGACACCGTCACCGTCGACGGCAACCACCCGCTGGCCGGCCAGACCCTGAACTTCGACGTCGAGATCGCCGAAGTCCGCGAGGCCAGCCAGGAAGAGGTCGAGCACGGCCACGTCCACGGCGAAGGTGGCCACGAGCACTAAGCTCCCGCCAGCCAGAACGAAAAAGGGGCAGCCTACGGGCTGCCCTTTTTTCATGCCCGAGACGAACGTGCCTGACCACTGAGCCGGCTCACTCCGAAGCCCTCGGCATCGCCTTCAGGGTCAGGTAGCCGCCTGCCAGCCGGGTCGCGGTGGTGATCAGGCAGGCCACCGCGAAGAGACCGGCCAGCAGCGGGAAGTGCGCCGGCCACAGGCAGAAGGTCACCAGCGCCAGCAGCGTCTCGGTACCCTCGGTCAGCCCGTTCAGGTAGTAGAAGGCCTTGCGCGGGAAGCGCGGCCGGTCCAGTGCGTGGCGGGCGGCCATGATGGCGAAGGCCAGAAACGACGTGCCGGTGCCGATGAAGGCGAACAGCAGCAGGGCCGCGGCCAGGGCATTGGCGGCCGGGTCGGCCAGGGCGAAGCCCAGCACCACCGCGGCGTAGAAGACGAAGTCCAGGCCGATGTCGAGAAAGCCGCCGGCGTCGCTGGCATGATCGGTCAGCCGCGCCAGGGCGCCGTCCAGGCCGTCACCCAGCCGGTTGAGCAGGATGGCCACGAGGGCCGCGCCGTAGGCCTCCATGGCCAGCAGCGGCAGCGCCAGCATCCCGACCGCGAAGGCCGCGACGGTCACCTGGTCCGGCCGCACGCCGGTTATCGCCAGCCCGCGGGCCAGCCATCTCAGCGGCCGCTGGGTCAGCGGCATGGTCCAGCGATCGAGCATCAGGCCTCCCTCTTCTCGTTCAGACCGTCCTTGTCCGACAGCTCCCTTGCCGTCTCGTCGCGTTCCGCCTTGCCGCGATCGTTCGATGCTCGCCCCTCGCCGCGTCGCCAGGCGAAATAGCGCTCGAGCCAGGCCAGCAGGCGCGCCGGCTTGTGGGCGTTCTTCCACACCCCGGCGGTGGCCTTCACCGCCTCGCTGCGGGTCGGATAGGGATGCACGGTGCCGAGCAGCTTGTTGAGCCCGATGCCGTGGGTCATGGCCAGGGTGAACTCGGCCAGCATCTCGCCGGCGCCCGCGCCGACCAGGGTGGCGCCCAGCAGGCGGTCGCGCCCCGGCACGGTGAGCACCTTGACGAAGCCCTCCCGCTGGCCGTCGGCGATGGCGCGGTCGAGCTCGGACAGCGCGTAGCGGGTCACCTCGACCTCGATGCCGCGCTCGCGTGCCTCGCGTTCGTTGAGGCCGACCCGAGCCACCTCCGGGTCGGTGAAGGTCACCGCCGGCAGCGCCCGATAGCTGACCCGAAAACGCCTGAGCTCGCCGAACAGGGCGTTGACCGTGGCGTGCCAGGCCTGGTGCGCCCCGGCGTGAGTCAGCTGGAAGGGGCCGGCCACGTCGCCGCAGGCCCAGACGTTGGGCAGCACCGAGCGCAGCGTCTCGTCCACCGCCAGGGTGCCGTCCGGAGCGGTCTCGACGCCCAGGGCCTCGAGCCCCAGGCCGGACACGTTGGCGCGCCGCCCCACCGCCACCAGCAGCCGGTCGAAGGGCAGCGTCTCGACGCGCGTCTCCTCCCCCTTCTCCCCTGTCTGGCCGACCTCGATCTCCAGGCCCTGGCCGCCGTCGTCATCCGTCACCACCCGCAGCGCCTTGGCCGTCAGATGCACTTCGACGCCCTCATCGCGCAGCCGCGATGCCACCTCGGCGGCGACGTCCTCGTCTTCCCGCGGCAGCAGCTGGTCGCCCAGCTCCACCAGGCTCACCCGGCTCCCCAGCCGCGCGAAGCTCTGGCCCAGCTCGCAGCCGATGGGCCCGCCGCCCAGCACCAGCAGCCGCTCGGGCAGCGCCTCGAGCTGCCAGAGGGTGTCCGAGGTCAGCGGCTCGGTCTTCTCGATGCCCGGCAACGGCGGCACCCAGGGCGAGGCGCCGCTGGCGATGATCACATGGCGGGCGGTGATCACCCGCTCGCCCTCGCTTCCGAACACGCGAACCCGCCAGGGGTCGTCCAGTCGCGCCTCGCCCTGGACGACCTCGACGCCTAGCCCCTCGTAGCGCTCGCGGCTGTCGTGGGGCTCGATCTCGCGGATCGCGCCGCGCACGTGGCCCATGACGGCGGAGAAATCGACCCTCGGCTTGCCCGCCTCGACGCCATAGCGCGGCGCCCGGCGCACCTCCTCGGCGGCACGCGCCGCGCGAATCAGCGCCTTGGAGGGCACGCAGCCGGTGTTCAGGCAGTCACCGCCCAGCCGGTCGCGCTCCACCAGCGCCACCCGGGCCTTCACCGCGGCGGCGATGTAGCTCGCCACCAGCCCGGCCGAGCCGCCACCGATCACCACGATGTCATGATCGAAGCGCGTCGGCCGGGAGAAGCGCCGCGCCAGCCGGCGCCGCTTGGCCACGCCGATCAGCCCCCGGGCCAGCCAGGGAAACAGCCCGACCAGGGCGAAGGACAGGATCAGCCCCGGCGACAGGATACCGGACAGGGACTCGAGATCTCCCAGCTCGCGGCCGGCGTTCACGTAGACCGCGGTGCCCGGCAGCATGCCCAGCTGGCTGACCCAGTAGAAGGTGGTCAGGCGCATCCGCGTCAGGCCCATCACCAGATTGATGACGAAGAACGGAAACAGCGGAATCAGCCGCAGGGTGAAGAGATAGAAGGCGCCTTCGCGGCGAATGCCGGCATTGACGCGCTCGAGCTGGGCGGCGAAGCGCCGTTCCAGCGGCGCGCGGGCCAGCGTGCGGGCGATCAGCGCGGCCAGGGTCGCGCCCAGGCTGCTGGCGAACGAGATCAGCAGAAGCCCCCAGCCGAAACCGAACAGCGCCCCGCCGAGCAGCGTCAGCAGCGCCGCGCCCGGCAGCGACAGCGCCGCCATGGCCACATAGAGCGCGAAGAACCCCCCGGCCACCGTCAGCGGCTCCGCCGCCAGCCAGGCCTGGAAGCGGGCCTGTTCGGCCTTGAGAGACTCCAGCGTCAGCAGCTGGTCGGCGCCGGAGAGAAAGAAGGCGGCGAAGGCCAGCACGATAAGACACAGCAGCAGCAAGCGTCGCTTGGTCAAGTCGGTCTCCCTGTTCCATGGTGAGGTCTCGCCCCTGAGTCGTCGCCAGGCACTTCCCCTTACACTGGCGGTCAACCGCGTGTAAGGAAAGCCGATCCCGATCGACGACGCTCCATTGCATCCTGGAGGAGGTCCCCATCATGACACTCAACCGCTCGATCCGCCTGCCCGCCCTGCCGCTGCTGCTCGCCACCGCGTTCGCCGGCCCCGCGACCGCCGAGTCCGACAGCACTGCCATCGACGGCCCTGCGAAGGAAAGCGCCGTGTTCGGCGGCGGCTGCTTCTGGTGCGTGGAAGAGGCCTACGACAAGGTCGAGGGCGTGGTCGCCACGACCTCGGGCTTCGCCGGCGGCGAGCTGGAGAACCCCAGTTACGAGCAGGTCTCGTCCGGCGACACCGATCACATCGAGGTGGTGAAGGTGGAGTACGATCCCGAGCGGGTCGACTACCGCACCCTGCTCTATGTGTTCTGGCGCAACATCGATCCCTTCGCCGTCAATCGCCAGTTCTGCGACCGGGGCCGCCCCTACCAGAGCGCCATCTTCCCCGAAAACGCCGACCAGCGCGCCATGGCCGAGGCGACCCGCGACGCCATGGCCGAGCGCTTCGGCCGCGAGATCGGCGTCGAGATCCTCGACTTCACGGCCTTCTACCCCGCCGAGACCTATCACCAGGACTACTACGACAAGAACCCGGTGCGCTACAACTTCTACAAGTCGGCCTGCGGGCGCGAGGACCGGCTGCAAGAGGTCTGGGGCGACGAGGCCGAGGCCTACGCCATGCCCTGAGCCGCGGCCTCCTCGGCCGCCCGACGTCGCTCGCCGCGGCGCAGCCGCAGGGCCAGCGTCAGGGTGATCGCCAGCACCAGGGCGCCGCCGAGCAGCACGCCCGGCCAGGCCCCCGCGCGCCAGAACGGCTCGAGCCACAGCCCACCGAGGCTGGCACCGAGGTAGTAGAACACCAGATAGAGCGCCGAGGCGCTGCCCCGGGCGCGCCGGGCCTGGCGCCCCACCCAGCCCGAGGCCATGGAGTGGGCCAGGAAAAAGCCGAAGGCCGCCAGGGTCAGCCCGCCCAGGATGATCGGCAGCGAGGACGCCAGCGTCAGCGCCATGCCCGAGGCCAGCAGCAGCGTGCCGAGCGCCATGCAGGTCGGCGGCGAGGCGCGGCGCACCAGGCGCCCGGACATCGACGAGCCCAGCGTGCCGCCCAGGTAGGTCAGGAACAGCAGCCCCAGCCAGCGGGCGTCCAGCGCGAAAGGCTCGGCCGCCAGGCGGAAGGTCAGGTAGCTGTAGAGATTGATGAACACCAGGAAGTTGAGCCCGCCCAGCAGGTAGGCCCCGCGCAGCTCGGGCTGGCGCAGGTGCCCGGCCAGATCGCCGAGCGCCTCGCCCAGCCGGAAGCGCCGCGGGGTGAAGCCCCGGGACGCCGGCAGCAGCCACCAGAACAGCGCCACCCCGGCGAGCGTCAGGCCGCCGACCCACAGGAAGCTCGCCGAGATCCCGGCCGACTCCGCGGCCCAGCCGCCGATCACCCGCCCCGAGATCCCGCCCAGCGAGTTGGCGGCGATGTAGAGCCCCACCGCCGGCAGCATCGCCGAGGGCTCGAATTCATCGCCCATCCAGGCGATCGCCACCGCCGGCAGCCCGCCCAGCACGAAGCCCTGCACCACGCGCAGTGCCAGCAGCGCCTCGAAGCCCGGCGCCACGGCCAGCGCCAGCGACAGGCCGCCGGCCGCAAGCAGCGTCAGGCGCATGATACCGCCGCGCCCGATGGCATCAGACAGCGGGCCGAACACCAGCAGGGCCGCGGCCAGCGACAGCGTGGCCAGCGACATCGCCAGGTTGGCGACCAGGGTCGAGACCCCGTGGGCCTGATGCAGCGACGGCAGCAGCGGTTGCACCACGTAGAGATTCAGAAACACGAGGAAGGAACCCAGGCTCAGGGCCAGGGTCGCGCGCCACCAGGCGCGGCTGTGAGCGTCGATCATAGGTCCTCCGGGTTGGCCGACCATGATCGAAGGCGCACAATGATAAGCCAAGCAGAAGTTAATGATCGTACTCATCGGATTGTCTTATGGCCCTGCCCTTCGACCTGCGCAGCCTCGGCGTCTTCCTGGCGGTGGTGGACCAGGGCGGCTTCAGCGCCGCCGCCCGCTCGCTGCACCTGGCCCAGTCCGCGGTCAGCCAGACCATCGCCAACCTGGAACATCGCCTCGATCTCACCCTCTTCCACCGCCACGAGCGGCGCATCGGCCTGACCGCCGAGGGCGAGGCGCTGGTCGAGCACGCCCGCGACCTGCTGGCCCGAGCCGAGGCGGCCGAGCTGGCCATGCGGGAGCTGCACGGGCTGGTGAAGGGCGAACTGCGCATCGGCATTCCCTCGATGCTGGGCTCCTACTATTTCCCGCCGCTGCTGATGGGCTTCAAGGAACGCCACCCGGGCATCCGGCTGACGGTGGTGGAGGCCGGCGCGCGCCGCCTGCAGCGCATGATCGCCGCGGGCGAGCTGGATCTGGGCGTGGTGATCGACGACGGCGAGAGCCGCCATCTGACGCGCCAGCCGCTGGCGCGGGAGGAGATGGTGGTATGCGTGCCCCGGGAGCATCCCTTCGCCGGGCGGGACCGCGTCACGCCCGAGGCCTTCTTCGCCGAGCCGCTGGTGCTGTTCCAGGACGGCTACTTCCATCGCGAGTTCATCGACGCCCTGGCACGGGACACCGGCGCCAGCGCCAACGTCGCCTTCGAGTCGAACCTGATCCCGCTGACCAAGGCCATCGTGCGCCAGGGCTACGGCATCACCACCTTTCTCAGGCGCGTGGTCGAGGAACCGGAGCTGGCGGCGGTGCCCTTCGACCCGCCGGCCTGGCTGGCGCTGTCGCTGGCCTGGAAGGAAGGCGCCTACCTGTCCCGGGCGGAACAGGCGTTCGTGGAATTCGCGCTGGAGAACCGCTGAGTCAAGACCACGGGACGAGGCTCGCCAACATGTCCCAGCCGATGGGCTTTACCGACGACAAGCCTTCGCGAGGGCGCTGTGAACCCATCCCTGGGAGCTACTTTTGCTCTGCTTCGCTATCGCATCCTGCTCCGCTCGCAGAGCCGGTGCTGGCCATCCATGGCCAGCCCGTTCGGCGAAGACGCCTCACCCATGGCAAAAAATCCTCGCTACACCTTGTCCTCGGCGCCCATCACTTCCAAGCGGCCAGGAAGACAGACTCAGCCCTCGCCGCGATCATACTGGATATCATCGAGGCGGCGGGCCAGATGCACGTCGTCCAGCGGGCGGCGGGCCTGCCAGTAGTAGTGGCGCCAGTAGCGGTTGTCGAGAGAGGAGATCTTGACGCCGCGGGAGGTCGAGGCGTGAAGGAAGCGCCCCTGCCCCACGTAGATGCCGACGTGGTGGTAGTAGCCGGGCGGCTGGAAGAACACCAGGTCGCCGGGCTGCAGGGCGTCGCGCGACACCGACTCGCCCTCGCGGACCTGCTGGGTGGTGGTGCGCGGCAGCTCCAGGCCGAAGGCCTCGGCGAACACGCGCTGCACCAGGGCGGAGCAGTCGATGCCGCGGCGGGTGGTGCCGCCGAGCCGGTAGGGGGTGCCGAGCCAGCGTTCGTGCTCGGCGAGCAGCGCCTGGCGTACCTGGGCCGGCGGCGGATGGCGCAGACCACGCATCTCGAGAACGGGATTGTCGACCGGCGACATCTGACCGGGCAGCCCCGGCATGTCACGGGCGAAATAGTCGTCCACCGGCGCCTTCGTTCCACCACCGCCGGCACAGCCGGTCAGCAGCAGCAGCGTCATGCCTGCGAGTGAAACGCGACACCGGGTCGGCATCCCTGTCCTCTTTGCCATCCTTGTCTCTCGATCGCCATCATCGTGCCGGCCGGGCCGGCAATCACGCATCATAACCGGCACAAGGGTTTAATGCAGCTGTCGGCCGTCGCCGGGCAGCGTATCCACGTGCATGGGCGCCCAGTGACGCGGGCGCGCACCGGGGAAATCCAGGCTCGCCCAGGCGCCGGCCATGGGCGGCGCCGCGGACAGCCAGCTCACCAGTGCCTGGCGGAAGCCGCTGAGGAAGGCCTCGCGCTCCGGCGTCTCGCCCATGAAGAAGGAGAAGCCGGCAAGCAGGCCACGGGCGTACTCTTCCCAGCCGCCGTACTGGCGCGCGGCCAGGGCGTGGGCCCGGCCCAGGAAGGCCAGGAAGTCGGCCTCGGTGAGCCAACCGAGCTGGCGACCGGCGATCGCCAGATCCACCGCCTGGGCCAGGTCCCAGGCAGTCATGTCGAGCTCGTTGCAGCCGTCCTCGCCGTCCCGCACACGGATCAGGCGCAGCAGGTGGTTACGCTCCTCCTCGCTGCACTCGCCGGATTCCAGGGTGGCGATCTCCGAGGCCAGTCGTTCGCGATTGAGGGTATAGGGGGCATAGTTGATCTGGTATTCCTGGCGATCGCCCGCCTCCAGCAGGTAGTCCACGAAATCGGCCAGCTCGCCGGCGGTATGCAGGGCGTAGTGACCATCGACCCACTCGCGGATCGAGGCGCACTCGCGTTCGCTCTCCGGCTGGGGCAGGCTCCAGGCCGGGCTGTTCAACGGCCCCACCAGCGCCATGGCGGTGAAGTGCGACAGGCTCGGCCGCGGGCCGGGCTCCTGCCATTCGCCGCTGCTCCAGTCCAGCCAGTGGAAGACGCTGCCGGGATCGTCCTGGTGCCAGCGGATCTCGGCCACCAGCGACGGCTGGTCGGGCTCGGGCAGCAGCGCCTCCCACTGTGCCCAGGCCGCGAGCAGGCGCCGCGGGCTGGTATAGAAACGGCTCAGCGAGCCGTGCAGGGCCGCGGTGAGCTCGGACAGCCGCGCGGCGTCGAAGAGCCCGCTGTCCATGGCCATCTGCAGGTGGAAGGCGTACTTCTCGGCCATGTGAATGGTCGCCGCATGGCGGCTGGCCTGGCCCAGGGCATCCCGGGCGGCCAGATCCTGCCTGCCGGGACGGCCGAACGGCGTGGCGGCGATCGGCAAGGCGCCGTGGGCACCGTCCGCCGCCAGCTGATTGAGATGATGCGCCTGGGCCGGCAGCCAGTATCGCGAGAGCGCCTCGGGGCCTTCGTCGGCGTGCAGGTCGAGGGTCTCGGCGAGGTAGCGGCGGGCGTCCTGCCGACGCGCCTCCGGCAGCATCGGCGCCACGCCCTGGCGCAGCGCCAGCTCCGGCTCGCGCACCGCGGCCAGCGCCAGCACCCAGTGGCGAGGGTCGCGACGCCAGTCGCGCATGGCCCGGCGCGAGGCCTCGAGCTGCGCCTCGTCGACGATCTCCGACAGCGGCGTGCGCCAGGGGCTGACCGGCGACTGCAGCAGCAGCGCCCAGTCGACGTCGAAGGCCCCCCGCAGGTCGCGGGCCTCGAACAGGCTGCGTCCGCGCTGGTAAGCCCGGGCCAGCGCCACCCAGTCGCTGTAACGGTGCATCGCCATGTCGGCGCCGTGCAGCGCGAAGTGGCGCGCCTCCTCGTCGTCGAGCCAGCCCATGCACAGGCCGGCCCAGGCCAGATCGATCAGGCGCAGCCAGTCCCAGGCGGCCCACTCCAGGGGCTCGCCGCTCTCGACCAGGGTCAACAGCACCCGGCCGGCGGACTGGTCGCGGGGCGCGAGGCCCTCCCACCAGGCCCGACGTTCCTCGTCCGCCGCCGACAGCAGGCGGGTGGCGTCCAGGTCCCAGGCCTGGCGGTCGCCCTGGGAGGCCAGCCACAGCAGCACCCGAATCAGCTCGTCGCGCCCCTGGACCTGCCAGGCCTCGGTCAGCCAGCCCTCGAGCCCTTGCCAATCGAGCGGCGCGGCCCGGGGCTCGAGCACGGGGCTGAAGGCCGCGCGCAGCCGCCAGACCCGGTCGACCGGATCGTCGGGCCACAGCGCCTGTTCAGGGCGCGAATCGGCCAGCCACTCGCGCATCATCTCCCAGGTGACGCCCTCGCCCTGGTGTTCGAGGGCGGCCAGGGCCTCGCAGGCCTCGCTGAAGCCGTCATCGCCCTGGACCCAGCCCACGGCGCTACGCGCCCGGCACAGCGCATCCAGCCACGCCTCCAGGCCGTGATAGCGACTACCGATCTCTTCGGCCAGGCGCTGTGCCCAGGCCCGTGCTCGGGGCTCGCCGAGCCAGCCGGCGGCGCCGCCGAGGGCTGCCAGTTCCAGGGCAGAGAGCAGACGCGCCGGATCGGCCTCACCACCGCCTCCGAATGCCTCGAGCAGCCGCCATCCCAGCTCGCCGCGATCGACGACCCCGAGCCCTTCCAGGCGGGCCGCTGCCACCTCGGCGTCCAGCGTCAGGGGATCGGGGGCGAAGGCCCAATCACACAGCACCAGCTGCTGGGCCCACCAGGCATTCAGGGGATCGACCAAGGCACACCTCGCCACACAAGCAAACGTTCGGAACGGCGCCGAAGCGCCGCGGGAAATTCGGCGACACAGTGTAACGGAAAGCGCCGCCGGCGCCGATGCTCGAAATCACTCGGAGAGACGTCGATCCGGGGCTTGGCGGCGTGTTCTAAATAATGCACACTCGTAAAACATAACGCATCACAAGCTCGCCTTGTGCCAACGATGGCGAGAGACAGCCGAGAGAGTGCCGATGACATCCCCGAGCGACCTGCTGATCGACAAGGCCTACGTGGCCGGCCAGTGGCGCGCCGCCGAGCGACGCTTCCCCGTGACCGACCCCGCCACCGGCGAGGTGCTGGCCGAGGTCCCCGACCTGAGCGCCGACGACGCCCGTGAGGCCGTGGCCGCCGCCGAGGCGGCCTGGCCGGCCTGGCGCCGCCTGGCCGCCAAAGAGCGTGCCGCCCTGCTGCGCGGCTGGTTCGAGCGCATCATGGCCCACCAGGAGGCCCTGGCCCGGCTGATGACCCGCGAACAGGGCAAGCCACTGGCCGAGTCCCGCGGTGAAGTCGGCTACGGCGCCAGCTTCGTGGAGTACTACGCCGAGGAAGCCAAGCGCGTGGCCGGCGAGACCCTGCCCGGCCACGGCGCCGACAAGCGCATCCTGGTGATGCGCGAGCCGATCGGCGTGATGGCCGCCATCACGCCCTGGAACTTCCCGCTGGCGATGATCACCCGCAAGTGCGCCCCGGCCCTGGCCGCCGGCTGCCCGGTGGTGATCAAGCCCGCCGAGGCCACCCCGCTGACCGCCCTGGCGCTGGCCAGGCTGGCCGAGGACGCCGGCTTCCCGGCGGGCGTGATCAACGTGGTGACCGCGGCCCGCCCGGCCGAGATCGGCGAGGTGCTGACCACCGATCCGCGAGTACGCAAGGTTTCCTTCACCGGCTCCACGCCGGTCGGCAAGCGGCTGCTGGCCCAGTGCGCCGGCACCGTCAAGAAGGCCTCCATGGAGCTCGGCGGCAACGCGCCCTTCATCGTCTTCGACGACGCCGACCTGGACGCCGCCGTGGAAGGCGCCATCGCCTCCAAGTTCCGCAACGCCGGCCAGACCTGCGTCTGCACCAACCGCTTCCTGGTGCAGGATGGCGTCTACGACGCCTTCATCGACAGGCTGGCAGCTCGCATGGCCGAGCTCAAGGTCGGCAACGGCCTGGACGAGGGCGTGCTCCAGGGGCCGCTGATCAATGACGCGGCGGTGGCCAAGGTACAGTCACACATCGCCGACGCCCTCGAGCACGGCGGCCGGCTGGTGTGCGGCGGCGAGCCCCACCGCCTGGGCGGCACCTTCTTCCAGCCGACCCTGGTCGCCGACGTCACCGCCGAGATGAAGGTGGCCACCGAGGAAACCTTCGGCCCGCTGGCGCCGGTGTTCCGCTTCCACGAGGACGAGGAGGCGATCGCCATGGCCAACGCCACCGAGTTCGGCCTGGCCGCCTACTTCTATGCTCGCGACTACCAGCGCATCTGGCGCACCATGGAAGGACTGGAGTACGGCATGGTCGCCGTCAACGAGGGTCTGCTCTCCACCGAGCTGGCGCCGTTCGGCGGCGTCAAGGAATCCGGCCTGGGACGCGAGGGCTCGCGTCACGGCCTGGATGAATACACTGAACTAAAATACGTCTGTGTCGGCGGGCTCTGAGGCCCTATCGCTCTCTCAACAGGAGTCGTCTCCATGAACAACGCACAACTCAACGAGCTCAAGCAGCGCTACGTCGCCAGCGGCGCCGCCAGCCCGGCCACCCAGTTTGCCGACCGCGCCGAGAACGCCCTGGTCTGGGACGCCGATGGCAACCGCATCATCGACTTCGCCGGCGGCATCGGCGTGCTCAACATCGGCCATCGCCATCCCAAGGTGGTGCAGGCGGTCAAGGACCAGCTGGACAAGGTGATGCACACCTGCCAGACCGTGATGCCCTACGAGGGCTACGTGAAGGTGGCCGAGAAGCTCAGCCAGGTGACCCCGGTGCGCGGTCACGGCAAGGTGATGCTCGCCAACTCCGGCGCCGAGGCGCTGGAGAACGCCGTCAAGGTGGCCCGCGCCGCCACCGGCCGCGACAACGTGATCTGCTTCACCGGCGGCTACCACGGCCGCACCTTCATGACCATGGCCATGAACGGCAAGGTCGCGCCCTACGCCACCGACTTCGGCAGCATGCCGGGCAATGTCTTCCGCGCGCCTTACCCGGTGCCGAGCGAGGGCGTCAGCGACGATGACGCGCTGCGCGGTTTGAAGATGGCGCTGAAGACCGACGCCAATCCGAAGGACACCGCCGCCATCGTGCTCGAGCCGGTGCTCGGCGAGGGCGGCTTCCATGCGGCGTCGCCGGGCTTCCTGAAGGCCGTACGCGAGCTGTGCGACGAGCACGGCATGCTGATGATCGTCGACGAAGTGCAGTCGGGCTTCGGCCGCACCGGCAAGCTGTTCGCCATCGAGCACAGCGGCGTGGAGCCGGACATCATCACCATGGCCAAGAGCATGGCGGACGGCATGCCGATCTCCGCCCTGGTCGGCACCGACAAGGTGATGGACGCCTCCGGCGGCAACTCGCTGGGCGGCACCTACACCGGCAGCCCGGTGTCCTGCGCCGCAGTGCTGGCGGTGCTGGAGGTGTTCGAGGAAGAGCAGATCCTCGACAAGAGCCTGGCCCTGGGCGACAGGCTCGGCGAGCGCTTCACCCAATGGGAGCAGGCCTTCGACTGCGTGGCCAACGGCCGCCACCTGGGCGCCATGGCCGCCTTCGACCTGGTCACGGCCGACGGCAGCCCGGACGCCGACCTGGCCGGCGCGCTGTGCAAGAAGGCGCGCGAGAAGAGGCTGATCCTGCTGTCCTGCGGCCTGTGGGGCAACACCATCCGCTTCCTGATGCCGGTGACCATCGAGGACGAGGTGCTCGAGGAAGGCCTGGGCATCATCGAGGAGTGCCTGAAGGAAGTGGTCGGCAGCCAGGCCGCCGCCACCGCCTGATCCTGTGCTAGCCCCAGATGCACGCCGCCCGGCCAGTCGGCCGGGCGGCGTGTTTCTGCGTGACCCTGCGGGTTCGATGGGCGCTGCCGGTCAGGCCTTCTTGACCTTGGCGATCACCCACAGCAATACCACCGCGCCGACGATGGCGGTGACCAGCGAGCCGATGAAGCCGCCCGCTTGCAGGCCCAGAAGATTGAAGAGGCCACCGCCGACCACCGCGCCGACGACCCCCACTCCGATATTGCCCAGCAGCCCGAAGCCGCCGCCACGCATGATGTTGCCGGCGATCCAGCCCGCCAGCCCGCCGATGATCAACCAGGCGATGATGCTCATGGGTGTCTCCTTTTCCACTTCCTTGGGATGTGCCTGCCAGACTGCCGACATGCGGCGTCATAACGCAAGCTCAGAACGATGATCCGGGCCGGGCCAGGAAGGCCCGCTCTTCCTCGGTGGAACGCCGCCCGAGGGCGGCATTGCGATGCGGATAGCGGCCGAAGCGCTCCAGGATAGCGCGGTGCCGGCGCTCGGCGCGCAGGCTGTCCTCCAGGCCGGGCTGCTCGAACAACCGCGCCGCCTCGTCGTGGACGGCCAGCGACTCGCTGTGCATGTAAGGCATGTAGAGGAAGGCCCGCTCGCGCGCCGCGAGCGCGGCGTCATCCCCGGCGGCGACCGCCTCCCGGGCGAGCGCCAGCGCCTGCTCGTCGGCGGCGAAGGCTTCGGGGCCGTCGCGATGAAGGTGGCGCGAGAACTGATCCAGCACGATGATCTCGGCCAGCCGCCCCGTGGCCGAGCGTCGCCACTCGACGAACTCGCCGCGGCGAGCGGCTGCGTGGATCTCGGCGAACCGGCGCCGCACCTCGGCGTCCAGCTCAGGGTCCTTGCGGAACCACTGCGCGGGCGTCAGCTCGTCGAACCAGAAAGCGAGCACGTCGCTTGCCTTACTGCCTGCCATGGCGTCGCGCCTCCCTGTGGCTGGGCCATGCCCCGTCCCCGGCTGATATGCTCTCAGCATAGCAGCCCGCTCTCGATACCCGACAACGACCGACGCCCCATGACGCCCGGAGCCACCATGACCGCCTATCAGCTGATCTCGATGCTCGGCTATGCCTTCAACATCGTCGGCCTGCTCGTCTGCCTCGGCGGGCTGAGCCTGGCCCGGCGGCCACGGCATCGCTGGCTGGGTCGGCTGCTGGCCGTCGCAGGATTCGCGATCGCCGCGACCCCGCTGCTGGCGCAGCTTTTCGGCTGGGCGGAGCCGACGCCGGCCGGCGTGATGCCGCCTTCCTGAAAAAGGACTACCAACCGTTAGACGAAAGGCGTATGGCGGCGGCAAGGCAGTCCCCTAGACTGCCTCGTCACTGTCGTAATGTTAGCAACATAATCTCTTCCCTCGGCGGCGAGAACGCCAATGAGCGCCAGACGTTAAGGATTTTTCCGATATGCACGCCCTCACCCTCGCTTCCTTCCTGTTCTTTACAGGATTGGTCGCCTTCGTCACCTGGCGGATCACCCGCCGCGACGACCACGCCAGCACCAACGGCCTGTTCCTGGCCGGGCGCAGCCTGACCTTCCCGCTGATCGCCGGCTCGCTGCTGATGACGAACCTGTCGACCGAACAGATGGTCGGCCTCAACGGCGCCGCCTTCGCCGACGGCCTCAGCGTGATGGCCTGGGAAGTGGTCGCGGTCATCGCCCTGGTGCTGCTGGCGCTGTTCTTCCTGCCGCGCTTCCTGAAAAGCGGTATCGCCACCGTGCCCCAGCTGCTGGAGATCCGCTTCGACAAGGGCACCCAGCGCATCGCCAACGTGATCTTCCTGCTCGCCTATGCGGTGATCCTGCTGCCGATCATCCTCTATTCCGGCGCCATGGGCCTGCAGGGCATGCTCGACCTCCACGGGCTGACCGGCATCGAGTCCGACACCACCCTGCTGTGGCTGACCGTGTGGCTGGTGGGCCTGATCGGCGCCGTCTATGCGCTGTTCGGCGGCCTGCGCACCGTCGCGGTGTCCGACACCCTGAACGGCATCGGCCTGCTGATCGGCGGTTTCGTGATCGTCTACTTCGGCCTGCAGACCGTCAGTGACGGCAACGGCGTGCTGGCCGGCTGGGAGATCCTCAAGGAATCCCAGCCCGAGCGTCTGAACTCCATGGGCCGCGAGGATCAGCAGGTGCCCTTCGCCACCCTGTTCACCGGCGTGTTCCTGATCAACGTCTTCTACTGGACCACCAACCAGCAGATCATCCAGCGTACCTTCGCCGCCAAGAACCTGGCCGAGGGTCAGAAGGGCGTGCTGCTGACCGGCCTGTTCAAGCTGCTCGGCCCGCTGTACCTGGTGCTGCCCGGCATCATCGCCTATCAGCTGTACGCCGATCAGGGCATCCAGGCCGACGAGGCCTACGGCCACCTGGTGTTCAACGTGCTGCCGCCCTACCTCACCGGCTTCTTCGCCGCGGTGATGGTCGGCGCCATCCTGTCGTCGTTCAACTCGGCGCTGAACTCCACCACCACCCTGTTCAGCCTCGGCTTCTACAAGGGCGTGCTCAACAAGGACGCCAGCGAGGAACAGGTGGTGCGCGCCAGCAAGACCTTCGGCTGGATCATGGCGCTGATCGCCATGACCATCGCGCCGCTGCTGGCCGGCCAGGACAGTCTGTTCGGCTACCTGCAGAAGATGAACGCCATCTACTTCATCCCGCTGCTGGCGGTGGTGCTGGTCGGCCTGCTGACCAAGCGCGTGCCGGCCATGGCGGCCAAGATCGCCCTGGTGGGCGGCTGCCTGCTGATCTTCGCCGGCTACTTCATCCCGCCCTTCAACCAGCTGCCGCAGGTGATGCACGAGTTCCACTTCGTCGCCTCGGTCTTCGTGCTGCTGGTGGTGGCGATGCTGGTGATCGGCAAGCTGCGCCCGCGGGCCGAGGCCTGGATCCACGAGGACAGCGGCGCCGTCGACCTGACCCCGTGGAAAGGCGCCGTGCCCGCCGGCATCGCGCTGGTGGTGCTGGTGATCGCCATCTACGCGGCCTTCGCCTGACGCCACGCCGGTTTCCCCGCCCCATGACGACGCCCCGCCCCGTGCGGGGCGTCGTCGTTTCGAGCCACGCCATGTCCTGATCGGTGGGAAACGGGTCGTTGTGGACACCGCCACCAGCCGCCAGACTGCAGACATCGTCCCGTCATGGAGCCCGCCGATGTCCGAAGCTTCCTCGCCGCGCCACAGAACGTTGCTCGGCGCTTCACCGCGCCGCGTGGCGTTGCTCGCCTATCCCGACTGCCAGGCGCTGGACGTCAGCGGCCCCTGGCAGGTCTTCGCCAGCGCCAACGACTGCGCCGGCCGGCGGCTCTACGACCTGGCACTGGTCGCCCGCGCGCCGGGCCCGCTTCGCACCAACGGAGGCCTGGCCATGGTGGCCGACCTCGACTGGGCGGGCCTGGCGGCCCGCGGCGCGCCGGATACCCTGCTGGTGGCCGGCGGCAGCGGCGTCTTCGCCGAGTGCAAGGCCGGGCACCATCTCGAGGGGCTGCGCCAGATGGCCCCGCGCGTCCGGCGCCTGGGTGCCATCTGCACCGGCGCCTTCCTGCTGGCCCGGGCTGGCCTGCTCGACGGCCGCCGGGCCACCACCCACTGGCGCCACGCGGAGGCCCTGGCGCAGGCCTATCCGACGCTGAGCGTCGAGCCGGATGCGCTCTACGTCGCCGACCGCGGCCGCTACACCAGCGCCGGGGTGACCGCCGGCATCGATCTGGCCCTGTCGCTGGTCGAGGCCGACCACGGCGGCGAGCTGGCCAGCCGCGTCGCCCGTGAGCTGGTGATGTTCCTGCATCGCCCGGGCGGCCAGTCCCAGTTCAGCGAAGCGCTCGCGCACCAGCGGCGCACCAGCGGCCCGCTGCGCGAACTGCTCGACGCCCTGCACGCCGACCCGGCCGGGGATCATCGCCTGGAGCGCATGGCGGCACGGATGGCGGTCACCCCGCGCCATCTGTCGCGGCTGTTCCGGCGCCACCTCGATACCTCGCCCGGGGCCTACCTGACGCAGCTGCGCCTGGAGGGCGCCCGCCGAGAGCTGATCGACGGCCATCCCGCCCCGCCGCTCGATCGCCTCGCCGCCCGGTGGCGGCTGGGCGGCGCCGAACAGCTGCGCCGCCTGTTCCATCGCCGCTACGGCGTCCCGCCGTCGGTCTATCATGAGCGCTTCGGCGCCCGCACCGTCCCCCTCGAGGAGCCCACCGCATGCCCCTGACCGTCACGCTGCTCTCGCTGTGCCAGGCCCTGCTGGTCAGCGGCAACATCCTGCTGATCGCCGTGTCGCCGCTGATCGGCGCCCAGCTGGCGCCCTCACCGACCTGGTCCACCGCCCCGGTGGCGACCCAGTGGCTGGGCCTGATGTGCGCCACCATTCCCGCCTCGCTGATCATGGCGCGCCTGGGCCGGCGCCGCGGCTTCGTGCTCGGCCACCTGCTGGGGCTTGCCGGCACCGGGCTGGCCGTGGCCGCCCTCCAGGCCCAAGCGTTCGGTCTGTTCCTGCTCGCCACCTGGCTGATCGGCATCGGCATCGGCTTCGGCCAGCTGTATCGCTTCGCCGCGGTGGAGGCCGCCCCCGAGGGCGGCCGCGACCGGGCCATCGGCCTGGTGATGGGGGGCGGCGTGCTGGCGGCCTTCTTCGGCCCCTGGCTGGCCCGCCACAGCCACGCCCTGGCCGAGGTGCCCTACCTGGGCAGCTTTCTGGGCCTCGGCGCCCTCTACCTGCTGGCCCTGGCGCTGCTGGCCGGCGTGCGCCTGCCCGAGCCCGGCCGGGATGCCGCCGAGGGCGAGCCGCGCCGGCTGGCCGAGATCGTCCGCCAGCCGGTGTTCCTGCTGGCAGTGGTCAGCGCCATGGTCGGCTACGGGGTGATGAACCTGGCCATGACCGCCACGCCGCTGGCCATGGCCGAGGTCGGCCACGGCTTCGATCACGTGGCCACCACCATTCAATGGCACGTGGTGGCGATGTTCCTGCCCTCCTTCGTCACCGGACGGCTGAGCGCCCGCTTCGGCGCCCCGCGGATGATCGCCGCCGGCTGCCTGCTGCTCGCGGCCAGCGCCCTGATCGCCCAGTTCGACGCGGGCCTCGCCGGCTTCCACACCGGGCTGGTGCTGCTCGGCCTGGGCTGGAACTTCGCCTTCCTGCCCGCCACCGGGCTGCTCACCGAGGCCCACTCCCCGGCCGAGAAGGCCCGCACCCAGGCCGCCAACGAGTTCCTGGTGTTCTCCACCGTGGCGATCACTGCGCTGCTGGCCGGCCCGATGGTGACGCTGCTGGGCTGGGCGAGCCTCAACCTGCTGCTGATCCCGCTGTGCCTGCTGCCGCTGGCGCTGCTCGGCGCCCGCCGCCTTGCCTTCCGGCGTCGCCGCCCGCAGATTAGGGGCTGACACGGATGCCGAGCGACGCCCCATGCCCCGAAACCTGACACGCGACCTGCTCGAGCGTGGCCGCGACCGCCAGCTGCGCCTGGCGGTCACCGGCCTGTCACGGGCGGGCAAGACCGCCTTCCTGACCTCGCTGATCGACCAGCTCCGCCACGCCGGGCTCGAGGCCCGCCTGGACCTGCTGCCCGCGGCGCGGGAAGGCCGACTGCTGGGCGCCCGCCGGGTCGAGCAGCAGGATCTCGGCGTGCCGCGTTTCCCCTTCGACCGAGCACTCGCCGCCCTAGACGCCGACCCGCCGCAGTGGCCGGCGCCGACCCGCGGCATCAGCGAGCTGCGCCTGTCGATCCGCTACCGCCCGAGCCGCCCCGGCTGGATCGGCGGCGACACCCGCCAGCTGACGCTGGACCTGTTCGACTATCCCGGCGAATGGCTGCTCGACCTGCCGCTGTTGGAACACGACTTCGCCAGCTGGTGCCGGGCCCAGCGCTTCGACGGCGAGCGCGCCGCGCTGTTTGCCGGCTGGCAGCGCGAGGTGGCAGACCTGGACCCGGCCCAGGAAGTCGACGAGGCGCGCCTGGCCGAGATCGCCGAACGCTACGCCGAGGGCCTGCGGGCCGCCCGCGAGGCCGGCTTCTCGGACCTGCAGCCGGGCCGCTTCCTGCTGCCCGGCGAGCTCGAAGGCGCCCCGGTACTGCAGTTCTTTCCCCTGCCGGGGCTCGACGAGGCCGATCCGGCCGTGCTGGCGCAGCTGCCGCCCGAGAGCCTCTACGCCACCCTGGCGCGGCGCTTTCGCCACTACCAGCAGCACATCGTCAAGCCGTTCTACCGCGATCACTTCCGGCGCTTCGACCGCCAGATCGTGCTGGTCGACGTGCTGGGCGCGCTGAACGCCGGCCCCGAGCGCTTCGAGGACCTGTCGCGGGCGCTGACGCGGCTGATGCAGAGCTTCGACTACGGCCGACGCAGCCTGCTCTCGCGGCTGTTCGCCCCGCGCATCGACCGCCTGGCCATCGCCGCCACCAAGGCCGACCACGTGACCCCCGAGCAGCATCCGCGCCTCACCGGGCTGCTCCAGGCGCTGCTGGCCGAGCCGCTCAAGGATCTGCGCTTCGCCGACGTGCCGGTGCGCGCCCTGAGCCTGGCCGCG
Organism: Halomonas sp. HG01; assembly: GCF_000968715.2. Classification (NCBI taxonomy): domain Bacteria; kingdom Pseudomonadati; phylum Pseudomonadota; class Gammaproteobacteria; order Oceanospirillales; family Halomonadaceae; genus Halomonas; species Halomonas sp. HG01. The sequence continues at coordinate 2,445,085 of NZ_CP022134.1, forward strand.
ATCCGCGCCACCGAGGCCCGCGAGGTCGACCACCGCGGCCAGCGCCAGCCGGTCCTGCGCGGCACCACCCTCGAGGGCGAGGACACGCTGCTGTTTCCCGGCGAGGTGCCGGCCACCCTGCCCGACGCCAGCTTCTGGCGCCGCCAGGGCTTCACCTTCACCGCCTTTCGCCCCCAGCCCCGCGCCGGCGGCGCCCTGCCGCACATTCGCCTGGATGCCGCCCTGGAATGGCTGATCGGAGACAAGCTGACATGACCGCGCCCCGTGAATCCGACCCGCGCCCCGCCCAGCGCTTCACGCTGGAGACCGAACCCGCCCCGAAGGCGCCCGAAACGCCGGCCCCGGAGCATCTGTTCGATCCGACGCAGGCCCATCATCCACTGACGCCGGCGGAGCCGGACGCCGCTCCCGGCGAAAGCGAGGCCGCCGTCACCGCCGGTCTGGCGCCGCCGAAGCGCCGCCGCTGGGGCCTGCTCGGGCTGCTGGTCGCGGGGCTCGGCCTGGGCGCCGGCGAGCTCGCGCTGTCGATGCCCGCAGCGCTGGTCGAGGGCGACTGGCTGGGCCTCGGCTGGGGGCTGCTGGGCCTCGGCGCCATCGGCCTCGGCGGCGGTGCCCTGGCCCGGGAGCTGTGGCGGCTGCGTCGCCTTCGCCGCCACGAGCGGCTGCGCGAGACGCTCGGCGCGCTGCCGGAGGCCTCCAGCCGCCAGGCACACTCCACCGCCGACCAGCTGCGCCGCCAGCTGGGCCTGGATGAGGACCATCCGCACTGGCAGGCCTTTCTCGCCGCCCATGAGCCCCACCACGACGGCCGCGAGACCCAGGCCCTGCTGGCCCACCACCTGCTGGCCCCACGGGACCGCGAGGCGCGGCGGCTGATCTCGCGGATGAGCGGCGAGACCGCGGTGATGGTGGCGCTGAGCCCGCTGACCCTGGTCGACATGGCGCTGGTGGCCTGGCGCCACCTGTCGCTGATCGACCGACTCTGCCGGCTCTACGGCCTGGAGCTCGGCTATGCGGCGCGGCTGAGGCTGTTTCGCCAGGTGCTGCGCGACATGGCCTTCGCCGGCGCCAGCGAGCTGGCCAGCGAGGCCGGCATGGAATGGCTGTCGCTGAACCTGGCCGGACGCCTCTCGGCGCGAGCCGGCCAGGGCATGGCGGTGGGCCTGCTAGGGGCACGGCTGGGGCTGCGCGCCCAGCGGCTGACCCGCCCGCTGGCCTTCGACGAGGCCGAGCGGCCCCGCGTCGCCGACCTGCGCCGCGAGCTGTGGGGCAGGATGCGGCGCCTGGAGCGTCGCGAGCAGGACGACAAGCGTTGATGAGGATCATCCCAGGCGGCCCGATGGGGTCTAGGCTGTAGGGTATGCCCCCGGCCATGCCAAGGAGAGATCCCATGTTCCACACCATCCTCGTGCCCATCGACGGCTCCGAGCACTCGCGGGTGGCGCTGTGCGTCGCCTGCAAGCTGGCCCGCCAGGAGGACGGCCAGCTGATCCTGCTGCACATTCCCGAGGCCCTGCCCCACGAACCGCTGCTGGTCTGGGGCATCGGCGCGGTGCCGATGGAATCGACCCTGGAGAAGCGCGACGAGGTCGGCCAGGCCCTGCTCGACCACGCCACCGAGGAGGCCAGGACCCTGGGCGTCGAACAGGTCAAGCCGGTGCTGACCCGCGGCGACCCCAGCCAGAAGATCCTGGCCGCCGCCGAAGAGCACGGCGTCGATACCATCGTCATGGGCAGCCGCGGCCTCGGCGATCTCAAGGGCCTGGTGGTGGGCAGCGTGTCGCACAAGGTCAGCCACGGCGCCGACTGCCGGGTGATCACCGTCCACTGACCCAGGCCGGCAACGGGCCATCCGGCGATCGGACGGCTAGGCTGAAGGGGCGGTATTCTCAGTCCCGGAGGTGCTGGCCATGTTTCGAACGATCCTGGTGCCCGTCGACGGCTCGTCACACGCCCGAAAGGCGCTCTCCCTGGCCTGCCAGCTGCTGGCAGACCGCCAGGAGGCCTGCCTGCTGCTGCTCCATGTGCCCGAAGCCGCGCCCCACGACCCGCCGATGATGTGGGGCGTGGGCAGCGAGGCCGCGGCCGACTCCCGGGACGAACGCGAACGCCGCGCCCGGCAGCTGCTCGACACGGCCGCGGAGGAGGCCCGCGACCGGGGCGTGCGCCACGTCGAGCCCGAGCTGCGCTTCGGTGACCCCACCCGCACCATTCTCGAGCTGGCCGATGCCCGCAACGTGGATGCCATCCTGATGGGCAGCCGCGGCCTCAGCGACCTGCGCGGCCTGTTCACCGGCAGCGTGTCGCACAAGGTCAGCCATGCGGCGGAGTGCAGCGTGGTCACCGTGCACTGACGGGCCTACTCGCCTAGCCCCCTCGACGTGCCAGGGTCTCCATCACGGCCTGGCAGGCCCCCATGGCGTGATAGTCGACCTTGCCCGGCGGGCTCTTGAGGTCCGAGTAGCGCCGATTGTCCGGCGTCAGCACGCGATACCAGCCGCCGTGGCGATGGTCGATCAGGTGGCGCCAGCTGTAGTCCCACAGCCGCTCGTACCAGCGCCAGTAGACCGCCCGGCCGGTGCGCACGCCCAGCAGCGCCGCGGCCGCCAGGCTCTCGGCCTGCACCCAGTCATACTTGTCGCCGTCGCTGAGCCGCCCCGCCGGATCGAGGCCGGCGACCAGCCCGCCGTGGGTGCGATCCCAGCCCGCCGCCACGCTGGACAGGAACAGTCGCTCGGCGGCGGGCAGCAGCCAGGGCTCGGGGCGATGACGCTCCAGCATCACCAGCAGCTTGGCCCACTCGGCCTGGTGGCCGACCTGATAGCCCCAGGGACGGAACAGGTGAGCGGGCTCGTTGCGGTGATAGTCCCAGTCGGGCTGCCACCGGGCGTCGTAATGCTCCCAGATCCAGCCGTCCCGATGGTCGCGGCCGGCCAGCGTGAGGGCCCGGGCGATGGCCAGCGCCTGGTCGAGATAGCCACTCGCTCCCGTCGCCTCGAAGGCGGCGAGCAGGGCCTCGCAGCCGTGCAGGTTGGCGTTCTGGCCCCGATAGGGTGACAGCCGCCAGTGACGGTCGGCCTCATCGGCGAAGCGCTGCCAGCGCGACTCCCAGAAGCGCCGCTGCAGCAGCCGATGGGTGGCCTCGAGACCGTGCCGGGCCTCGTCGATGCCGGCCCGCAGCGCTTCGGCGTAGGCCAGCAGCACGCAGACCAGTCCGTAGCAGTGATGGGTGTCGTCCTCCACGATCCCGCTGTCCAGCGTCCAGGCATAGCCCTGGGTCGCCGTCTGGAAGTGCGCCTTCTCCAGATAGGCGAGCCCGTGGCGCACCCAGTGGCAGTATTCGTCGCCGCCGCCGTGACGGGCGTGGCGGGCATAGGTCACCACATAGCGGGCGCTGGAGACCAGGTGGCGATGGTCGTGATCGAGGATGGCGCCGTCATCGAGCAGGTAGTGGTAGAAGCCGCCGTGGGGATCGATGGCGCGGGGATGATAGAAGGCCATGGTGCGGCGGACCTGGGTCTCGAGAAAGGCCGGATCGTGGACGTTCATGGCGCCTCCCGACGACGTGTTCCTCAAGGATGGCCGCCCGGCGCGAGACGGGCGATACCACCATGGTGGCAACGCCCTGTCTCTCTCGTTCGTTCTCCTGCCCCCGCCTAGAGGGCGAAGCGCTCGGCCAGATGGCGCGCCACGGCCGCCTCGTCGTGATGGCCGATGCGACGCGCCCCGGGCAGGCGCGCGTCCAGCTCGGGATGGCCGTTGGCCATGATGTGGGCCTCGCCGGCCAGCGCCAGCATCTCGGTGTCGTTGAGGTTGTCGCCGAACGCCAGGCAGCGCTCGGCGGGGAGATCGAGCCGGCCGAGCAGCGCCGTCAGCGCGGTGCCCTTGTTGACGCCCTCGGCCATGATCTCCAGCGAGTTGCCCATCGAATAGGTCACGTGCAGCCGCTCGCCGGCGCGGCGACGCACCTCACCCTCGAGCTCGGCCAGGTGCCCGGGCTCGCCGATGTAGAGCACCTTGCCGACGCCCTCGGCGGCCAGCCGCTCCGGCGCCACCACTCGGTAGCCAAAGCCGGTGTGGGCATGCAGCGCCAGCAGCGTCGGCGCCTCGGCGTCGATCACCCACTCGTCGTCGTGATAGAGGTTCAGGCGCACGGCGTCGGGGCGCGGCAGGTCGATCAGCTCCCGGGCCAGCTCGGCCGGCACGTGGCGCGCCTCGAGCAGGCTGTCGTCGGGCGCGTGGGTGTAGGCGCCGTTGGTGCTGATGATGTGGGCGTCCACCCCCAGGCGGTCGCGAAACGCCAGGATGTCGCGATAGTGGCGCCCCGAGGCCAGGGCGATGTGGTGGCCGCGCGCCGCCAGGGCGCGCAGGGTGGCCACGGTATCGTCCGCCAGGGCGTGATCCGCGCCAAGCAGGGTGCCGTCGAGGTCGCTGACGATGAGATGGGCCGACATGGGCGGCGCCCTCCGCTGCAAAGAGTGTGCGCCCATTCTATCGGCTCCGCGTCGCGGGCTCACCCGGCCTCGCCACACCCCCGGCGACGATTGCTCGCCGCCCGATTGGCGCCGGCTGGCGGAATCCGTATAGTGACCCCCCTATCCCGCCAATCGATCGTGACCATGCTGCAGAACAACTCGGCGCTTGCTCAGCTCAAGCAACAGATCCGCGACAACACGCCCCGCGTCGAAGGGGTCATCAAGGCCACCGACCGCGGCTTCGGTTTCCTCGAGACCGACGACGGCGACTCCTACTTCGTGCCGCCCCCCGCCATGAAGCAGGTGCTCCACGGCGACCGTGTCGAAGCCATCCTCCACGAGGAGGGCGAGAAGAAGTCCGTGGAGCCGGACACTCTGATCGAGAGCGGCATGGAACGCTTCATCGCCCGCGTGAAGAAGCGCGACGGGCGCCTGTCGGTGATCCCCGATCATCCGTCGATGAATGCCCCGCTGAAGGCCCGGGTCAAGCGCAGCCTCGACGAGGCGAGCCTCGGCGAAGGTGACTGGGTCGTGGTGCGCCTGGTGCGTCACCCGCTCAAGCCCGAGGACCGCGGCTTCTTCACCCAGATCGATGAGCTGGTGGCCAAGACCGACAACCCGGCGGTGCCCTGGCGGGTGACCCTGGCGCGCCACGCCCTCGAGCAGGAATGCCCGGACGCCGGCGACGACTGGCCGCTGCGCGACGAGGGCCTCGAGCGCGAGGATCTGACCGCCGAGCCGTTCTTCACCATCGACGGCGAGAAGACCCGCGACATGGACGACGCCCTGCGCGTCGAGCGTCGCGAGGGCGGCGGCTGGACCCTGAACGTGGCCATCGCCGACCCGACCGCCTACGTCGAGGAAGGTCACGCCGCCGACCTGGAGGCCCGCACCCGCGCCTTCACCGTCTATCTGCCGGGCCAGAACGTCACCATGCTGCCCGAGGCGCTGGCCGATGACCTGTGCTCGCTGTGGGAAGACCGCGACCGCCCGGTGCTGGCCTGCGCGCTGAACATCGAGGCCGACGGTAGCCTGGGCGAGTACCGCTTCTTCGCCGCCACCGCGCGCTCCCACGCCAAACTGGTCTACGACAACGTCTCCGACTGGCTCGAGGGCCAGGGCGACTGGGCGCCGTCCGAGGCCATCGGCGAGCAGCTCGAGGCGCTGCGCGAGCTGACCGAGGCCCGCGCCGACTGGCGCGCCAAGCACGCCCTGGTGTTCAAGGACCGTCCGGACTACGTGTTCGACCTCGACGAGGCCGGCAACGTGCTGGGCATCCGCACCGAGGAGCGCCGCATCGCCAACCGCATGATCGAGGAATCGATGATCGCGGCCAACGCCTGCTGCGCCGACTTGCTGAGCCAACACGTGGGCCACGGCATCTTCAATGTCCATCGCGCCTTCGAGGCCGACAAGGCCGAGGCGGCCCAGGAATTCCTGGCCGGCCAGGAGATCCAGGTCGAGCTCGAGGCACTCACCGAGCTGCCCCGCTACAGGGAGCTCAAGCGCGAGCTCGAGGGCCGCGAGGACGCCTGGCTGGACGCGCGTCTGCGCCGCTTCCAGGGCTTCACCAACATGTCCGCCCAGCCCGGTCCGCACTTCGGCCTGGGGCTCGACGCCTACGCCACCTGGACCTCGCCGATCCGCAAGTACGGCGACATGGTCAACCACCGCCTGATCAAGCGCGTGCTCAAGGGCGAGCAGGCCCCGGCCGAAGCCAGCCAGGCACTCACCGAGCAGCTCACCGAGCGCCGCCGCCTCAACCGCCTGGCCGAGCGCGACGTCAAGGACTGGCTCTACGTGCGCTACCTGACGCCGTCCGCCGAGGCGGGCGAGAGCTTCGAGGCCGAGATCATCGCCATCAACCGCGGCGGCATGCGCGTGCGCCTGACCGCCAACGGCGCCACCGCCTTCATCCCGGCCCCGCTGATGCACAGCGACCGCGACAAGGTGGCGATCGACGACAAGGACGGCCGCATCCAGATCGAGGGCGTCGAGCGCTACAAGCTCGGCGACGTGATCCGCGTGGCCCTGACCGAGGCCCGCGAGGAGACCCGCTCGCTGGTCGGCCGCCCGGCCGAGTAAGCGCCCTCCCCGCACGATCCCTCGCACGTGAAACGGCGGCCCTCGGGCCGCCGTTTTGCGTTTCAGAGCCCCGCTTCCGTACTCCCGTGCTCGCGTTCCCGGCCCATGTCGTCGAACTGTCGCAAAGCCCGCGTAACGTGATGGTGGAACCATCGGCCCGCGCGGGAGGGACCCTTTGCATATCGCCGACGTCACCATGTTCCACGCCCCCTCGAGCGGCGGCGTGCGCACCTATCTCCAGGCCAAGCACCGCCGGATCGCCGAGACTCCCGGTCTGCGCTCGACCCTGCTCGTGCCCGGCGCCGAGCGCGACGCCCTCGACGACTGCCATACCCTGCCGGCGATGCGCCTGCCGCTGGGCCAGGGCTACCGCTTCCCGCTGCGCCGCTCCCCCTGGCGCCAGCGGCTGCTGGAGCTCGCCCCCGACCTGATCGAGGCCGGCGACCCCTACGTCACGCCCTGGGCTGCGCTGGAGGCCGGCCAGCGCCTCGGCGTGCCGGTGGTCGGCTTCTACCACTCCGACCTGCCACGACTGATGGGCGATCGCTTCGGCGGCGCGGTGCGCCGGCGCCTGGAGCGCTACGTGCGCGATCTCTACGGCCGCTTCGACGGCGTGATGGCGCCCTGCCGGGCCATGGCCGAGCGACTGGCCGAGTGGGGCGTGGAGAACGTGCGCGTGCAGCCGCTGGGCGTCGACCTCGACACCTTCCACCCCGACCGCGCCGATCCGGCCTGGCGGGCCTCGCTGGGGCTGCCCGCCGACACCCGGCTGCTGGTCTTCGCCGGGCGCTACTCGAGGGAGAAGAACGTCGACGTGCTGCTGCGCACCCTCCGGCGCCTGGGGCAGCCCTATCACCTGCTGCTGATGGGCCCGGGGATGCCGACCCGAGTGCCCGACAACGTGACCGTCATCTCGCGCTACTGCGATCGCCGCGAGGTGGCCCGGGCGCTGGCCTGCGCCGACGCCATGCTGCACGCCGGCACCCGCGAGACCTTCGGCCTGGTGGCGCTGGAGGCCATGGCCTGCGGCCTGCCGGTGGTGGCCGCCCGGGCCGGGGCGCTGATCGAGAACGTGCCGCTGGGCGGCGGGCTCCTGTGCACGCCCCACGACGACGGCGCCATGGCCGAGGCGGTCGAGGCCCTGTTCGACCACGACGTCGCTGCCGGCGGCCGGCACGCCCGCGGACAGGTGGAGCGTCGCTTCCACTGGAACCGGGTGATCGACGACCTGCTCGGCTACTACGCCACCCTCATGCCCGGCGAGCGCGCAGCGCTGAGGCATGGCTGAGCGTCGCCGACACTACGGCGGGTGGCTGGCCGCGGCGCTGGTGCTGGCCCTGGCCGTGCCGCTGATGATCGGCGGCCGCGACGCGCTGACGGCGCTGGGCGACTTTCCGCCGGGCAGGCTGGCGGGAATGCTGGCGCTGGTGGTGCTGTGCTGGAACCTCAACGCCCTGCGCCTGAGGCTGCTGCTGGCGGGCCGTGCCGGCCCGCTCGGCCAGCGCGGCGCCCTGGGGATGGTGATGTCCACCGAGTTCGCCATCTGCGCCACCCCGGGCGGCAGCGGCGGGCTGCCGACCCTGCTCGCGCTGCTGGCCCGACGCGGGCTGCGCCCCTCCCGGGCCTCGGCGGTGTTCATGGTCGACCAGTGCTGCGACCTGCTGTTTTTCCTGTCCGCGCTGACCACCCTGGTACTGGTGTCGCTGGCCACGGCCGTGCCCTGGCCCCATCAGTGGCTGCTGGTCGCCGCCATCGTCGCCCTGCTCCTGCTGCTGGCGACGGGGGCGATGCTGATCCGACATCTGCCGGCGCTGCTGCGCCGTCTAGGAGCATCGCGGAAGCGGCGCCCTCGCCTGGCCCGGCGACTGCTCGGCTTTCGCCAGGCGCTGGTCGCCACCCTGGCCCTGCCCCGCCCGGTGCTGATGCTGGCCATGGCCAGCTGCGCCGCCCACTGGCTGACGCGCTACAGCCTGCTCTACCTGGCGCTTGCCGGCCTGGGCGCCGACGTGGCCTGGAGCTGGGCCTTCCTGGTGCAGATGCTGTCGATGGCGGCCGGCCAGCTGAGCCTGCTGCCCGGCGGCACCGGCGCCGCCGAACTCGGCACCGGCATGCTGCTGATCCCGCTGGTCGGCCAGGCCACCGCCGGGGCCGCCATCGTGATCTGGCGCTTCGTCACCTTCCACTGCTACCTGCTGGCCGGCGCCCCGGTGTTCCTGGCCATGATCGGCCTGCCTCGACGCCGCGGCACGCCTGATGGCGACCGGGCCGGCTGAGCTGGGCGGACTGAAGCGATCCGGCTCAGTCGGCCCGCATGGCCCGGGCCAGCATGTCGGTCACCGGCTTGGCCAGGTAGCTGGCGAAGGTGCGACTGGCGGTCTGCAGCCGCACCTCGGCGGGCATGCCCGCCTGCAGCCGCATCGCTTCGGGCATCGACTGACGCTCCGCCTCGCTGACCCGAACCCGCATCTCGTAGTAGCGCTGGCCGCTGCGCTCGTCGGTGAAGCTGTCGGCGGACACCCGCTGCACCGTGCCGTCGAGGAGTTTCGAACGGCGACGGTTGAAGGCACTGAAGCGGATCTCCGCCGACTGGCCGGGATAGACGCCGTCGATGTCGCGGTCGTCGACCCGGGCCTCGACCACGAAATCCCCGCCGCCCGGGACGATCTCCAGCAGCGTGGTGCCGGGCTCGATCACCGCGCCGCGGGTATGCACCACCAGGCCGACCACGGTGCCCGCGGCCGGCGCCTCGACGACGGTGCGGCGACGCTGGTCGCGCAGCGCGGTCATGCGCTCCTCGGCGTCGGCGATCTGGCGCCGGGTCTCGCGCAGGCGCTCGCCCACCTCCTGGCGGAACTCCTCGACGCGCACCCGCTTCTTCAGGTCGTTCTCGCTGATCTGCGATCTCAGCCGCGCGATCTCGGTGCGATGCTGTTCGATCTCGCCCTGATACTGCAGCACCTCGCGCTCCAGCTCTCTCAGCCGGCGATTGTCGCCCAGCCCGTCCTTGAACAGCGAGCGATAGGCCTCGGCGTCCTCACGCAGCGAGGCGAGCTGCTCGCGGCTGACCCGGATCATCGCCTGGCGCCCTTCGATGCGCTGAAGCAACTGCTCGCTCTGCTCCTCAAGCGATGCCAGCGCTCCCTCCAGGGCCTCGCGCCGCGACAGGAAGAGCCCGCGCTGCACCGCCTTGAGCTGCGCGATGCGCGGCGAGTCGGCGTCGGCCAGCTCGTCGGGAAACGTCAGACGCTCGTCGCCGGCCTGCTCGGCCATCAGCCGGGTCTCGGCGGCGCGATTGATCAGGAACTGCGAACGCGCGATCTGCAGCCGCGACTCGACCTGGGTCGGGTCGAGTACCAGCAGCGTCTGTCCTTCGTCGACGCGATCGCCCTCCTCGACCGCGATGCGTCGCACGATGCCGCCCTCGAGGTGCTGCACCGTCTTCTTGAACGAGGCCACCTCGACACGGCCGGGGGCGATCACCGACACGGCCAGCTCGGCCGAGACCGCCCAGCCGCCGAAGCCGAGCACGCAGACCAGCACCAGCGCCAGCCCCGCGAGGCGATACCGGCGGTCGTCGACCGGCGGCCGAGGGTCATCATGAGTCGGCTGCATGGGCGCCTCCCTGACCGGTCGCTTCGCGGCGTCCCTGTCGCCGGGTCGCCATTCGCTCCAGCACTCGATCCCGCGGGCCGAACAGCGGCACCCGGCCGTCGTCCAGCACCAGCAGTCGGTCGACCCGCTTCAGCACGCCACTACGGTGGCTGATCACCAGCAGGGTCACGCCGTCCCGCCGCAAGGCCTCCATGGCCTCGGCCAGGGCCTGTTCGCCGCGATGGTCCAGGTTGGCATTCGGCTCGTCGAGCACCACCAGCACCGGATCGCCATACAGCGCCCGCGCCAGGCCGATGCGCTGGCGCTGGCCGGCGGAGAGCAGACCGCCGCCCGGCGCCAGCCAGGTATCGTAGCCCTCGGGCAGCCGCAGGATCATGTCGTGCACCCCGGCGCGGCGCGCCGCCGCGATCACCCGCTCGCCATCGACCTCGGCGAAGCGGGCGATGTTCTCCGCGATGGTGCCGGCAAACAGTTCGACGTCCTGGGGCAGGTAGCCGAGGTGTGGCCCCAGGGCTCCACGATCCCAGCGCGCGATATCGGCGCCGTCCAGCCGCACGCATCCTTCCTGGGCCGGCCACACGCCCAGCGCCAGGCGCGCCAGGGTCGACTTGCCGGCGGCGCTGGGGCCGATGATGCCGACCTGCTGCCCCGGGGCGATATCGAGATCGATGCCGGCCAGGATGGGCCGTTGTCCGCCCGGCGGCCCGGCGGTCACGCCCTCCAGCGTCAGCCGCCCGCGGGGAGCCGGCAGCGACATGGGAGGCGCGAGCGGCGGCGCCTCGCGGAAGATCACCTCGAGACGACGATAGGCGGCCCGGGCCGCGACAACGCTGCGCCAGCTGCCGACCAGCTGATCGACCGGCGACAGCACGCGGCCCAGCAGGATGGAACCGGCGATCATCATGCCGGCGCTGATGCGCTCCTCGAGCACCAGCCAGGCACCGAGCCCCAGGATCATCGACTGCAGCAGCAGCCGCAGCGCTCGGGTGAGGCTCGACAACATGGCCGCCCGGTCGCTGGCCCTCGACTGCTGCCACAGCCCGCGGCGATGATGCGACAGCCAGCGCCCGGCGATGCTCGGCAGCATGCCCATGGCCTCGAGGGCCTCGGCGTTGCGCAGGTTCTCCGCCGCCCGCTGACGGGAGGCCGCCATCTCCTGCTCGGCCCCCTCCAGCCAGCCACGGGTGGCCTTTTCGCTGGTGACCACCAGCGCCAGCAGCAACAGGCCGGCCACGGCAGCGAAGACACCGAACCAGGGATCGAACAGGAACAGCAGGGCCAGATAGACCGGCACCCAGAGCACATCGAAGAAGGCCAGCAGCGCACCTCCCGCCAGCCCCTGACGCAGGCTGGCGAGATCGTCCAGCGGCCCGGCCCCCTGCCCGCCCGCCTGACGCAGACCGCGACGGAACATCGCCGCGTGCAGGGGTTCGACGACCCGCTCGTCGAGGCGATTGGCGAGGCGCACCAGCACGCCCGCTCGCACCCACTCCAGCCCGCCGATCACCACGAACAGGAAGACCGCCAGCAGCGTCAGCATCAGCAGGGTCGCTTCGCTGCCCGAGGTGATCACACGGTCGTACACCTGCAGCATGTACAGCGCGGGCGTCAGCAACAGCACGTTGAGACACAGGCTGAAACCCGCCACCCACAGCAACGACCCACGGCACGCCTGGCGCGCGCTCTCCAGCGGCGTCTCGGCATCCTTCCGGCCCTTCCCTCGCCCGCTCAACACCTCAGTGGCTCTCCCATGCCATGGTCCGTCCTCACTTATCAGCCGCTATATTGACGCTATTTTTTGCTTATACAACACTAAAAATGGCGCCTATGTAGCGCCAGACGCCGAAAAATAACCGTCATCAAACCCTCACTTCAACCCATGGGATTCGTCTCAAGATGACGACAGAGAAATTTAGGAATTTCGATAAAAACCTATCGATAATTCAGGGTATTAATACCCTAAATCTTCGCCACCTCATGACAAGGGGATTCAATAAATGAGTTCGACAATCGAGGTAGAAACTTCGACCTCCGCCGAGGAGCTCGAGAGCCTGATACGGGAAGCCGATTCGGGCACGACCTTCCAGCTTTCCGCCGGTGAATTTCGCTTCGATGATTCGATTACCATCGAACGCTCCGATATCTCCCTGATCGGTGCAGGATCCGGCGAGACGCGTCTGACCTTCACCGACGAGGCACTGTCACGGGATGACGACCAGGCGATTCACCTGGACGGCAGCGATAACACCGGCATCGGCACCCTGTCGTCGGATGCCGACAGCGGTGATCGACGGCTGACGCTGAATGACAGTTCCGACCTTTCCATCGGCGATACCATTCGCATCTGGCAGGACAACGACGACGCCTTCTTCGACGACATCGGTGACAGTTCCTGGCGCAAGGTCGAGTACGCCGAACTGCGAACCAGCATGGCCAGGATCACCGATATCGACGGCGATCAGGTCACGCTTGACCGGGGCGTGCGATTCGATTTCGCGGAGGGAGACACCCAGGTGGAACGCCTGGAGAGCGTCGATGACGTCACCCTGGAGGGCTTCAGCCTGCACTTCGAGCTGGGCGAGGCCGACCCGTCGCACTTCGAGAACGCCAGGGACGATCTGAGCGGCTATCACGCCGTACATCTCGAAGGCACGGTGAACGCCCGGCTCGACGACATTCAGGTCATCGAGGGGCCCTCCACCGCCTTTCGTTTTTCCCGTGCCCTGGACACCAGAGCCGAGGATCTCGAGGCCCATGGCGCCTTCAACAAGGGAAGCGGCGGCAACGGCTATGCCTACGAGCTGCACGAGAGCTACGACGGCGTCTTCACCGGGCTGGAGGACAGCGGCATGCGCCACGGCCTGCTGTTCGCCTCCTGGCGCTCGTCGGCCGGCAACGAGGTCGAGATCGCTTCCACCGACCGCGATGTGAACTTCCACGGCGGCCGGGATCACGACAACAGCGTCCACGTGCGGCAATCGATCCGCGATCCCGAGGCGGACGCGCTGTCACCGGCGCTCTACGTCAACGAGGACGGCGAGAGCTTCGGTGCGCCGACCGATCCCGACGCCAACGAGGTGGTCTTCGACTACCTGATCGGCACCCGTCGCTCGGACGAAGTACAGGGCTCTGATGACGGCGTCTACCTGAACGGTGGCCTGGGCCATGACCACCTCCGAGGCGGCAGCGGCAACGACCTGCTCCAGGGTGGGCCGGGCGACGACTGGTACGACGGCGACGATCGCCTGGACGGCGGCGAAGGCGTCGACACCGCGCGCTATACCGGCGGCATCGACGATCACGAGATCGCGATGTCCGATGACGGCGTGATCATCACCGGCAAGGGCAGCGAGGATACCCTCACCGACATGGAGTTCGCGGTCTTCGGTGATGGCATCACCCTGCACACGGCATCGGGCAACCTGTTCCGCGGCGACCCCATCGACGCGCCTGAGCCCGGGGAGATCCTCGACGGCGACGGGATCAGGCCCGCCATCCTGGAGGACGACGCCGAGCTGCTGGTGACCGGCAACGTCACCAGCCAGTGGTCCTCGGGCTACGTGGCCGAGGTCTTCATCGAGAACGTCTCCGATGACGACATCGTCGATCCGCAGGTCGGTTTCGACCTGCCCGCCGATCTCGACACCCTGTGGAACGGCGTCGTCGCTGAAGCCGACGGCGGCTATCGGGTGCAGGACAACAACGCCAACACCCTGTCCCCGGGGGACGCCTGGCGCTTCAGCTTCAAGGCCTACGGCGATGACGAGCTGCCCGCCGAGATGAGCGCCGAGACCGGATCGGGGCAGTCCCTCGAGGTTCAGGTACTTGGCCTGGGCAACACCAGCGTGGAGGAAGTGGCCGGCTAGTACCGCCTCGCATTCCCCTCTCTCTATTCCGCCACCCGCACGCAGGGAATCCAACGGATTCCCTGCCTCATGCCGGGTACGCTTGATCATCTCTTCGCGGTACCAAGTTTCTTGCCCGTCAGGATATGGCATAGTAGTCACAAATCATTACAAAGCCGTCCTCCGGACCTTCGGGCGGAATTGCGCAAGGAACACCATCAATGGCCCAACGCTGGGGACTGCGTGGCCAGTCCACCCTCACGCTGCTGCTGGCCTGCCTGCTGGCGCTGATACCGGCGCTGCTGATCGGCTGGCAGGCCGTCGATGAGGCGCGTCGCCACTTCGCCACCCGCTACGCCGAACAGTACACCCTGCTGCACATGCAGGAGATTCTCGCCCCGGTCTCCCGTGAGCTGGCCCTGGCGCGCCGCTTCGCCGACTCGGTGGTCACCCGGGAGTGGCTGGATGCGACGGACGACGTCGAACGGCGCGATCGCTTCTTCCGCGAGGCCGAGGGCTTTCGCGATCAGTTCAGCGGTGACGCCTACTTCGTGGTCGACCATGACAGCGGCGACTACTACTACAACGACGCCGAGGCGCCCGAGAGCCGTCAGCCTCGCTATCGGCTGTCGCCCGACGATCCGGAAGACGCCTGGTACTTCGATAGCATCGCCAGCAACGCCAGCTACAACATCAACGTCAACGTCGATGGCAAGCTGGGGCTGGCCAAGGTGTGGCTGAACGTGGCGATACGCGACGGCGACCGGGCACTGGGCATGGCCGGCGGCGGGCTCGACCTGAGCCGCTTCCTCGACGACTTCCTGCGCGACAGGGCCCCCGGCCTGACGCCGATGATCGTCGACAACCGTGGCGCCATACAGGCGCACCCGGACCGCGATCGGCTGGCCCTGAACTCCGCCACCCAGCGCCGGCTCGATGGCGACGTGCCGCGCCTTCAGATGCTGGTCGACGACGCGGCCCAGCGCCAGCGGCTGGAGGATGCCATGCTCGAGGCGCGGCGCCGCCCCGGCACGGTGCTGCAGCTCGACCTCAACCTCGAGGGTCGGCCCCGCACCCTGACGCTGGGCTACCTTCCCGAGCTGCAGTGGCTGTTCGTTTCGGCTCTCGATCTGGAAAGCGCGCCGGTGTTCGAAGGCCGCTGGTTCTGGGCGCTGCTCGGCGCCCTGGCACTGGTGCTGACCCTGCTGATGGCCGGTGTGGCCTACGGCATCGAGCGACTGATCCTCGGCCCGCTGCGCCGCCTGCAGCATTCCGCCCAGGCCATCGCCGACGGCGACTACGCCAGCCACCTGCCCACCGAACGCGGCGACGAGATCGGCGAGCTGTCGCGGGCCTTCGCCCACATGGCCGGACAGGTGGAGCGGCACACCCAGGAGCTCGAGGCCACGGTCCGGCACCGCACCCGGGATCTCGAGGCCACCAACGCCGAGATGGCCGCCGCCCAACGCCAGATCGACGCCTCCCTCGAGTACGCCAGCATCATCCAGCGGGCCATCCTTCCCCGCCATCAGCTGGAGACTCACCTGGCCGGCCATCAGGCCGTGCTGTGGCGCCCGCGGGATCAGGTCGGCGGCGACATCTACGTCTTCCGCGCCACCGAGGCCGGCTACCTGATGGGCGTCATCGACTGCGCCGGCCACGGCGTCCCCGGCTCGCTGATGACCATGCTGGCCCGGGCCATCGTCGACCACGCCATCCTCAAGGTCGGCGCCGACGACCCGGCGGCCATTCTCAACGAGACCGACCGCCAGAACCGCGCCACCCTGCAGCGCGAGAGCCTGCCGGCCTCGATCGCCACCAACATGGACATGGGCCTGGTGTGGGTCGAGCGCGACGCCGGGCGCCTGACCTTCGCCGGCGCCAAGATGTCGCTCTACGCCAGCGACGGCGCGCATCTCGAGGTACATCCTGGCGGCAAGCGCGCCCTGGGCCAGAAGCGCACCATGGTGCACGAGAACCACATCATGCCGCTGCGCCGGGGCTGGACCTACTCGCTGTGTTCCGATGGCTTCCTCGATCAGGCCGGCGGCGAACACGGCTTCGGGTTCGGCAACCGCCGCTTCGAGGCCATGCTCAAGCGCCATGCCGACGCCACGCTGGATGACCAGATCGCCGCCTTCGAGGCGGAGCTGGACGCCTACCGAGGCGATCACGCCCAGCGCGACGACATCACCCTGCTATGCTTCCGCTTCGACACGCCACCCGATGACGGCGCGCTCGCTCACGCCTCACCCACCTGACCCGGAGACGTCATGGATCTGCTGACCCTGCGCGACACCTACCTTCAGCAGCGCATCATGCTGTGCTTCAACGGCCCGATCTCGCGCAGCCTGATCGAGGAGATCGGCCATGCGCTGCGCAACTACCTGAACAGCCAGTCCGCCGCCCCCTCCTCGGCCATGGACGTCTTCGCCGTCTACATCGAGATGACCCAGAACATCCGCCACTACGCCCGCGAACAGGGCTACGGCGAAGAGGACGCCACGGCCACGGTCGCCGTGGCCCGTGACGAGGATGGCCGCTATCTGGTCTCCGCCGGCAATCTGGTGGAAGACGCCGACGGCCAGCGCCTGGTCGAAGCCGTGGAGAGCCTGGCCGGGCTCGATGCCGTCGAGCTCAAGCGTGCCTACAAGCAGCAGCTGCGCCGCCCCCGCGACGAGGCCGCGCCGAGCGGTGCCGGCCTGGGACTGATCGACATGGCCCGCAAGTCATCGCGCCCCCTCGAGGCCTCGCTGCAGCCGCTGTCCGCCGGCCGCAGCTTTCTCAGCCTGACAGCCACCATCTGAACGGTCTTTCCCCATGAGCCAAGATCTGACTCTCCCCGGCAGCGCCTCCACTCCCGCCATCCAGAGCGACTGGCAGGCAGGCCGGCTCACGATGCAGGGCGATTCCTATCCGGAGAATTCCTTCGATCTCTTCGACCAGGTCATCACCTGGGTCGAGGCGTTCCTGGGGCAGGAAGCACGCCCCCTGAGGCTGGACCTGCAGCTCGTCTACCTCAACACCAGCTCGGTCAAGGCGATGATGGACATCTTCGACCTGCTCGAGGAGGCCCACGAAAGCGGCCGCGAGGTCGGCGTCGAATGGCGCTACGACCCGCGCAACGAGCGCATCGCCGAGCTGGCCGAGGAGTTCAAGGAGGACTGCAGCTATCCCTTTGCCATTCGCCCGCTCGAGGTGAGCACGTGAGCGCCCGGGACGAGGCCCTGCTCGCCGAGGTGGCGGCGCTGCTGCAGGACGACGCCCATGGCGACCACCCGCTGCACGAGGCGCTACGACGCCTCTATCATCACCATCTGGCGCAACGCGAGCGGCTGGAGCGAATGATCGCCATCGCCGACGGCTTTCAGCAGGGCGCCCAGGAGGACCTGCACGCGACCCGCCAGCAGCTGGAGCGACAACAGCAGCGTCAGCGCAAGCTGTCTCGCATCGCCGACCGCTTTCAGGACTTCCTGCTCGAGCGCAACCAGGAGCTCGAGGACGCCTCTGGGCTGGACCCGCTGACCGGACTTTTCAACCGCCGCCGTCTCGACGAGCAGCTGGTGACGCTGGTCTCGCGCGCCATCCGGCATGACCGTCCCCTGAGCCTGGCGATAATCGACATCGATCATTTCAAGGGCATCAACGACCGCTATGGTCATGCGGCCGGCGACCGGGCGCTGGTCGCCCTGGCCGGCGCACTGACGAACACGCTGCGCGGTGACGATCTCTGCGGCCGCTGGGGCGGCGAGGAATTTCTTGTGGTGCTGCCGGACACCCGCCTCGACCAGGCCGAATCGCTGCTCGTCCGGCTCGGCGAGCGGCTCCGCCATCTCGACCTGGCACTGGACGACGCGCACCGCCCGACCACCGTGACCGCCAGCATCGGCGTCGCCGAGCACCGCCCCACCGAAGCCTACCAGGACACCATCCGCCGCGCCGACCAGGCACTGCTGAGCGCCAAGGGCGAGGGGCGCGACCGCACCCGCCGAGCGAGCTGAGCCCCTCACCCAGCCACTCGCCGCGATCACGAAAAAGGGCACCCCGAAGGGTGCCCTTTGCGCATCGCGTCGCGAAGGCAGCGGCTTACCAGCCGGTGGCTTCCTTCAGCGCGTCGCCGATCTCGGCCAGGGAGCGCACGGTCTTGACGCCCGCCGCCTCGAGGGCGCCGAACTTCTCGTCCGCAGTGCCCTTGCCGCCGGCGATGATGGCGCCGGCGTGGCCCATGCGCTTGCCGGGAGGGGCGGTGACGCCGGCGATGTAGGACACCACCGGCTTGGAGACGTGCTCCTTGATGTAGGCGGCCGCCTCTTCCTCGGCGGTGCCGCCGATCTCACCGATCATCACGATGGCTTCGGTGGCCGGATCCTTCTCGAACTTCTCGAGGATGTCGATGAAGGTGGAGCCCGGGATCGGGTCGCCGCCGATGCCCACGCAGGTGGACTGGCCGAAGCCGTGGTCGGTGGTCTGCTTGACCGCCTCATAGGTCAGGGTGCCGGAGCGCGACACGATACCGACCTTGCCCGGCTTGTGGATGTGGCCCGGCATGATGCCGATCTTGCTCTCGCCCGGGGTGATCACGCCGGGGCAGTTCGGGCCGATCAGGCGCACGCCCAGCTCATCGCACTTGACCTTGACGTCGAGCATGTCGAGGGTCGGGATGCCCTCGGTGATGCACACGATCAGCTTGATGCCGGCGTTGGCGGCCTCGAGGATGGAGTCCTTGCAGAAGGCGGCCGGCACGTAGATCACGCTGGCCTCGGCGCCGGTCTGCTCGACCGCTTCCTTGACGGTGTTGAACACCGGCAGGCCCAGGTGCTCCTGGCCGCCCTTGCCCGGGGTCACGCCGCCGACCATCTGGGTGCCGTAGGCGATCGCCTGCTCGGAGTGGAAGGTCCCCTGGCCGCCGGTGAAGCCCTGGCAGATGACCTTGGTGTTCTTGTCGATCAGGATGCTCATTACTTGCCCTCCGCTGCCTTGACGACCTGCTGAGCCGCGTCGGTGAGGCTCTTGGCAGCGATGATGTTCAGACCGCTGGAGGCCAGCTTCTCGGCACCCAGCTCGGCGTTGTTACCTTCCAGACGCACCACGACCGGCACGTTGACGCCCACCTGCTCGACGGCACCGATGATGCCCTCGGCGATCATGTCGCAGCGCACGATGCCGCCGAAGATGTTGACCAGCACGGCCTTGACGTTGTCGTCGGACAGGATGATCTTGAACGCTTCCGCCACGCGCTCCTTGGTGGCGCCACCGCCCACGTCCAGGAAGTTGGCCGGGCTGCCGCCGTTCAGGTTGACGATGTCCATGGTGCCCATGGCCAGGCCGGCGCCGTTGACCATGCAGCCGATGTTGCCGTCCAGGGCCACGTAGTTCAGGTCCCATGCCGCGGCCTCGGCCTCGCGGGAATCCTCCTGGGAGGGATCGCGCATGGCCTGCAGGTCCGGGTGACGGTACAGGGCGTTGCCGTCCAGGTTGATCTTGGCGTCGAGGCAGTGCAGGTTGCCTTCCTCGGTGATCACCAGCGGGTTGATCTCGAGCAGCGCCAGATCCTTGTCGTGGAACAGCTTGGACAGGCCCAGGAAGATCTTGGTGAACTGCTTGACCTGTGCGCCTTCGAGGCCCAGCTGGAAGGCCAGCTCACGGGCCTGGTACGGCTGGGCACCGACCAGCGGATCGATCTCGGCCTTGAGGATCTTCTCCGGAGTTTCCTCGGCGACCTTCTCGATCTCGACGCCGCCCTCGGTGGAAGCCATGAAGACCACGCGGCGGGTGGCGCGATCGACCACGGCACCGAGATAGAGCTCGCTGGCGATGTCGGTGCAGTTCTCGACCAGGATCTTGGCGACCGGCTGACCGTGCTCGTCGGTCTGGAAGGTCACCAGGTTCTTGCCCAGCCACTGCTCGGCGAAGGCCTTGGCCTCGTCGGCGCTCTTGACCAGCTTGACGCCGCCGGCCTTGCCGCGGCCACCGGCGTGGACCTGGGCCTTGACGACCCACATCTCACCGCCGATCTTCTTGCAGGCTTCCGCCGCTTCCTCGGGGGTGTCGACGGCAAAGCCCTTGGAGACGGGCAGACCATAGTCGGCAAACAGCTGTTTGCTCTGATACTCGTGAAGGTTCATCGATTCATGCCATTGGTTGCATGTGACTCGAACGGTAGTCGCCCGGGCGCCGGCTCGGCGCAGCGCGGCGGCTACCACCGCTCCCCTCCGATGCATGGCCGGAAGGGACGCGCCGCCCGAAGGCGGCGCTCTTGTTGTCTTACTTGCGCTTCTTGCGGTTCGCCATGTGGATGGCGTGACCTTCCACGGCCAGGGCTGCCTCGTGGACAGCCTCGGACATGGTCGGGTGCGCATAGCAGGACAGCGCCAGATCCTCGGCGCTGGAGCCGAATTCCATGGCGATGACGCCCTGGGCGATCATCTCGCCGGCGTGCTGGCCGACGATGTGCAGGCCCAGGATACGATCGGTCTCGGCGTCGGCGATCACCTTGGCCTGACCCTCGGTGGCGTTGTTGGCCATGGCGCGACCGCTGGCGGCGAACGGGAAGGCGCCGGTCTTGACCTCGATGCCGGCCGCCTTGGCGTCCTGCTCGGTCATGCCGACCCAGGCCACCTCGGGGAAGGTGTAGATCACGCTGGGAATGGCGTCGTAGTTCATCTCGGCCTTGTGACCGGCGATGATGTCCGCGACCATCACGCCCTCTTCGGAGGCCTTGTGGGCCAGCATCGGGCCACGCACGCAGTCGCCGATGGCGTAGACGCCCGGCACGCTGGTGCGGCACTGGTCGTCGACGTGGATGAAGCCGCGCTCGTCGAGCTCGACGCCCACGCCGTCACCGATCACGCCCTTGGTGTACGGCTTGCGGCCGACGCAGACGATCAGCTTGTCGAAGGTGATCTCCTGCTCGCCCTTGGCGTCGGAGTACTTGACCACGACCTCGTCGCCCTTGACCTCGGAGCCGGTGACGCGGGCGCCCAGCTTGATGTCCAGGCCCTGCTTCTTGAGCAGCTTCTGGGTCTCCTTGGCGATGGCGCCGTCGACCATCGGCAGGAAGTCGTCCATGGCCTCGAGGACGGTGACTTCCGAGCCCAGACGGTTCCACACGCTGCCGAGCTCCAGGCCGATGACGCCGGCGCCGATGACGCCCAGACGCTTCGGCGTTTGCTGGAATTCCAGCGCGCCGGTGGAGTCGACGATCAGGCCTTCGGTCAGCGGGGTCGGCGGGATCTCGACCGGCACGGAGCCGGCGGCGACCACGATGTTGTCCGCCTCGTGGGTGGCGGCGTTGCCGTCCTTGTCGGTGACCTCGACCTGCTTGCTGCCGATCACCTTGCCGGTGCCCTCCAGCGCGGTGACGCCGTTGGCCTTGAACAGGCCGGCGATGCCGCCGGTCAGGTTCTTAACGATCTTGTCCTTGCGGGCCATCATCTTCTTGACGTCCATGGTGACGTCACCCGCCTCGATGCCCATGTCGTCGAAGTCGTGCTGCGCCTCGACGAACTTGTGGGAGGCCTCCAGCAGCGCCTTGGACGGGATGCAACCGACGTTCAGGCAGGTCCCGCCGTGCACGACATTGCCTTCCTTGCCGATCCACTTCTCGACACAGGCGGTCTTCAGGCCCATCTGGGCGGCGCGGATGGCGGCCACGTAGCCGCCGGGGCCCGCGCCGATGACGATGACATCAAACTTGTCGGCCATGTTGGCTCCTTGCGTTATGTTTCGCTGTGCTCGTTAACCGGCGCGGATCAGACATCCAGCAGCAGACGGGCCGGGTCCTCGAGCAGCTCCTTGATGGTCACCAGGAACTGCACCGCGTCCTTGCCGTCGATCATGCGGTGATCGTATGACAGCGCCAGGTACATCATCGGGCGAATCTCGACCTTGCCGTTGACCGCCATCGGACGCTCCTGGATCTTGTGCATGCCCAGGATCGCGGTCTGCGGCGGATTGAGGATCGGCGTGGACATCAGCGAGCCGAAGATGCCGCCGTTGGTGATGGTGAAGGTACCGCCCTGCATCTCGTCGATGCCGAGCTTGCCGTCACGGGCACGCTTGCCGAAGTCGACGATGCCCTTCTCGACATCGGCGATCTTCATGCTGTCGGTATCGCGCAGCACCGGCACGACCAGGCCACGGTCGGTGGACACGGCCACGCCGATGTCCTGGTAACCGTGGTAGACGATATCGTCGCCGTCGATGGAGGCGTTGACGTCCGGGAAGCGCTTGAGCGCCTCGGAGGCCGCCTTGACGAAGAAGCCCATGAAGCCGAGCTTGGTGTCGTGGGCCTTGAGGAAGGTGTCCTTGTACTGCGCGCGCAGGTCCATGACCGCGCCCATGTCCACCTCGTTGTAGGTGGTCAGCATGGCGGCGGTCTGCTGGGCCTCGACCAGACGCTTGGCGATGGTCTTGCGCAGACGGGTCATCGGCACGCGCTTCTCGGGACGCTCGCCCTCGACGGCCGGGGCCGGTGCCGCGGCAGCCTTGGCGCCGGCCGGCTGGGTGGACTTGGCGGTCTTCTTGGCGCTGCCGTCCTTGATCGCCTTCTGCACGTCTTCCTTGAGGACGCGACCGCCCTTGCCGGTGCCTTCGAGCTTGCCGACGTCGAGGTCGTGCTCGGCGACCAGCTTGCGCGCGGCCGGGGCGAGGATCTTGTCGCCGACCTTCTCGTCGCTGGCGCCGTCGTCGGCGGAGGCCGCGGCCTTGCCTTCACCGGCGGCCGGAGCGGCATCGCCGCCGGCGCCTTCAGTGAAGATCGCCAGCACCTCTTCGGAGGCCACCTGGCTGCCTTCCTCGGCCTTGATCTCGGACAGGGCGCCGTCGGCCGGCGCGACCACCTCGAGCACGACCTTGTCGGTCTCGATCTCGGCCAGCACCTCGTCACGCTTGACGGCTTCGCCGACCTGCTTGTTCCAGCTGGCGACGGTGCCTTCCTGGACGGACTCGGGGAAGGTCGGAGCCTTCACCTCGTGCGCCTCGCCGCCGGCGGCCGGGGCGGCCTCCGGCTTGGCTTCGCTCTTCTCCTCGCTGGCGGCCTCGGCCTTGTCGCCGCCGCTGGCCGCGCCTTCGCCGATGCGGCCGAGCACCTGCTCGGACTGCACGGTATCGCCTTCCTCCGCCAGCACCTCGGCCAGGGTACCGGCCTCGGGTGCCACGACCTCGAGCACCACCTTGTCGGTCTCGATCTCGACGATCAGCTCGTCACGCTCGACGCTGTCACCCGGCTTCTTGTGCCAGGCGGCCACGCTGCCTTCGGCAACGGATTCCGGAAAGGTGGGTGCCTTGATCTCGGTAGCCATGTCGTTTCCCTTGTGTGTTCTCTCTCGTCCCGGTGGGCTGCCTTAGAGGTTGAAGGCGTCTTCCACCAGCTTGCGCTGCTGTTCGGTGTGCACGGACATGTAGCCCGCCGCGGGGGCGGCCGATGCCGGGCGGCCGGCGAACTTGAGCTTGCCGCCCAGGCCCGTCTTGAGCTGCTCCGCCACGCTGCGCATGTGGTGCTGACTGGGGTACCAGGCGCCCTGGTTGAGCGGCTCCTCCTGGCACCACACCATCTCGCTGGCGTTGGTGTAGGCCTGGATCGCCTCGAAGAGCTCGGCTTCGGGGAACGGGTAGAGCTGCTCGAGACGCAGGATGGCCACGTCGTCGCGGGCGTTCTCCTCGCGCCAGTTGGCCAGATCGTAGTAGACCTTGCCGGCACACAGGATGATGCGCTCGACCTTGTCGGCGTCGCGCTGGCCCTGGTCGGGAATCACCATCTGGAAGCTGCCGTTGGCCAGCTCGTCGAGGCTGGAGGTGGCATCCTTGTGGCGCAGCAGGCTCTTCGGCGACATCACCACCAGCGGTTTGCGCAGCTTGCGGATCACCTGGCGACGCAGCAGGTGGAAGATCTGCGCCGGCGTGGTCGGCACGCAGACCTGCATGTTGTGCTCGGCGCACAGCTGCAGGAAACGCTCCAGGCGCGCGGAGGAGTGCTCGGGCCCCTGCCCCTCGTAGCCATGCGGCAGCAGCATGGTCAGGCCGCACAGCCGCTCCCACTTGGTCTCGCCGGAGGAGATGAACTGGTCGACCACCACCTGGGCACCGTTGAAGAAGTCGCCGAACTGCGCTTCCCAGATCACCAGGTCGTTGGGCGCCGTGGTGGAGTAGCCGTACTCGAACGCCAGCACGGCTTCTTCCGACAGGAAGGAGTCGTGGATGGTGAAGCGCGGCTGGCCATCGCTCAGATGCTGCAGCGGCACGAAGGTGCTGCCGTCCTTCTGGTTGTGCACCACCGCGTGGCGGTGGGAGAAGGTGCCACGACCCACGTCCTGACCGGTCAGGCGAATCGGGTGGCCCTGGTCGAGCAGCGTGGCATAGGCCAGGGTCTCGGCGAAGCCCCAGTTGCAGGCCATGCCGCCGGCCTGCATCTTGCGGCGGTCGTCGTAGATCTTGGCGACCTGGCGCTGCACGCTGACGCCGTCCGGCACCTCGCACATGCGCGCCGCCAGGTGCTGCAGGCGCTTCATGTCGAAGCTGGTGTCGGTGTGGCCGCTCCACTCGTGACCGAGATAGGGCTTCCAGTCGACGAACAGCGCGGTGTTCGGCTTCTGCACCAGGGCGTTGGCCACGTGGTTACCGGCGACCAGGTCGTCGCGATAACCTTCCATGGTGGCCTTGGCCTCATCCTCGGAGTACAGCCCCTCCTTCACCAGGCGCTCGGCGTACAGCGCGCGCGAGGACGGATGATTCTTGATCTTGCTGTACATCATCGGCTGGGTGCCGGACGGCTCGTCGGCCTCGTTGTGGCCGCGGCGACGGTAGCACACCAGGTCGATGACCACGTCCTTCTTGAACTGCTGGCGGTAGTCCAGTGCCACCTGGGTGGCGTGCAGCACGGCGTCCGGATCGTCGCCGTTGACGTGGAAGATCGGCGCCTGAACCATCTTGGCGATGTCGGTGCAGTACTCGGTGGAGCGCGAGTCTTCCGGGTGGGACGTGGTGAAGCCCACCTGGTTGTTGATCACGATGTGCACCGTGCCGCCGGTCCGGTAGGCGCGGGTCTGGGACATCTGGAACGTCTCCATGACCACGCCCTGGCCGGCGAAGGCCGCGTCGCCATGGACGTTGATCGGCAGCACCTTGCCGCCGTCGGTGTCGTTGCGACGGTCCTGGCGGGCCCGCACCGATCCCTCGACCACCGGCGCGACGATCTCCAGGTGGGAAGGGTTGAACGACATGGCCAGGTGGACTTCGCCGCCCGGGGTCATGACGTTGGAACTGAAGCCCTGGTGATACTTCACGTCACCGGAGCCGCGCTCGACCAGCTTCTTGCCGTCGAACTCGTCGATCAGCTCGGACGGGTTCTTGCCCAGGATGTTGACCAGCACGTTGAGACGGCCGCGGTGGGCCATGCCGATCACGACTTCCTTGGTACCATAGCCGCCAGCGCGCTGGATCAGCTCGTCCATCATCGGGATGAAGGACTCGCCGCCCTCCAGGCCGAAGCGCTTGGTGCCCGGGTACTTGGAGGCCAGATAGCTCTCGAGACCCTCGGCGGCGGTGAGCCGCTCGAAGACATGCTTGCGGACGTCTTCGCTGAACGTCGGCGCCGAGCGCACCGACTCGAAACGCTGCTGCAGCCAGCGCTTCTCTTCGGTGTCGACGATGTGCATGAACTCGCAGCCGATGCTGCGGCAGTAGGTCTGCTCCAGCGCCTCGACGATCTGCTTCAGCGGTGCCTTGTCGGCGCCCATGAACAGAGAGCCGGTCTGGAATTCGGTATCCAGGTCGGCCTTGGAGAGCTGGTGGAAGGACAGATCCAGGTCGGGCACCGGGGTCGGGCTACGCAGATCGAGGGGATCGATATCAGCCTTCTGGTGTCCGCGGAAGCGATAGGCGTTGATCAGCTGCAGCACCTTGACCTGCTTGCGGTTCTCGTCGCTCTCGGAAGCGGCGGACGCGGTCTGGGCGGTGCGGCGCTGGCGGCCTAGCTGGTAGAACTGTTCGCGGGTAGGGGCAAGCGGAACGTCTTGAGTGGCGCTGCCATCGGGTCTCGGCAGTTGATCGAAGTACTGACGCCATTCGTCGGGAACGGCAGAGGGGTCATCGAGGTACTGCTCGTAGAGCGCTTCCACGTAGTGGACATTGCTGCCACTGACATGGGAGGAGCGCCACATCAACTCCATTATGCCTTGTTGCATCTCTCGGTCACCCTGCACTGATGGGGTGGTGTCGGCCGTCACGGCTCACCCGTGGCGACATCAGTTAGGTAGCCAGCCGGCGGGGCGGTCACCTGTTTTTCTATGCTCAGAAGCCGGTGCACGAGGCACCGGCTTCGGACGTCTCACCGGGGGCCAGACTGCGACAGCACGTCGCAGCCTGAAACGTATGATAACAAGCCCCGGCCCACGATTTAAGTGGCATCCGCCAGCAGCATCTCGCGAATCTTGCCGATCGCGCGCGTGGGATTGAGCCCCTTCGGACACACCGCCACACAGTTCATGATGCCGCGGCAGCGGAACACGCTGAACGGGTCCTGAAGGCCTTCCAGACGCTCGCGTGTCGCCTCGTCGCGGGAGTCGGCGAGGAAGCGATAGGCCTGCAGCAGACCGGCCGGACCGACGAACTTGTCCGGGTTCCACCAGAACGACGGGCAGGAGGTCGAGCAGCAGGCGCACAGGATGCACTCGTAGAGGCCGTCGAGCTTGTCACGGTCCTCCGGCGACTGCAGACGCTCGATGGCCGGCGCCGGGGTATCGTTCTGCAGGTACGGCTGGATGCGCTCGTACTGCTGGTAGAACAGCCCCATGTCGACCACCAGGTCACGGATGACCGGCAGGCCGGGCAGCGGACGCAGGGTCAGCTTGCCCTTCTTGACCACGTCGGACAGCGGCGTGATGCAGGCCAGGCCGTTCTTGCCGTTCATGTTCATGCCGTCGGAGCCGCACACACCCTCGCGGCAGCTGCGACGATAGGCCAGGCCGTTGTCCTGCTCCTTCACCAGGTGCAGGACGTCGAGCACCATCAGGTCGCGGCCCTGGGTGTCGACCTGGAACTCCTCCATGTAGGGGGCGGAGTCCGTCTCGGGATTGTAGCGGTACAGGGATACCTGAAGCGTGGACATCGTGACTCCCCTCAGTAGGTACGGACTTTCGGTTCGAACATATCGACGGTCTTGGGCGCGAAGTTCACATCACGCTGCCCCAGGCGCTTCTCGGCCGGGAAATACATGGAGTGCTTCAGCCAGTTGACGTCGTCGCGATCCGGGTAGTCGTAGCGTGAGTGGGCACCACGGCTCTCCTTGCGCTCGAGGGCCGCGATGGCGGTGGCCTCGGCGACCTCCATCAGGTTGTCGAGCTCGAGCGCCTCGACCCGGGCGGTGTTGAAGGTGTTGGACTTGTCCGGCAGGTAAGCGTTGTTGATGCGCTCACGCAGCTCGGCCAGCTGCTGGACGCCCTTCTGCATATTCTCTTCCTGACGGAAGACGCCGAAGGCGTTCTGCATGATGTCCTGCAGTGCACGCTTGAGCTCGGGGACGGTCTCGCCGCTTTCGGACTCGTTCCAGCGGTTGATGCGCGTCATGGCCGACTCGACGTCGGACTCGCTGGCCGCCAGGTACTCGATGCCCTCGTTGAGCGCGCTCTCGATGAACATGCCGGCCGCGCGACCGAACACCACCAGGTCGAGCAGCGAGTTGCCGCCCAGGCGGTTGGCGCCGTGGACCGACACGCAGGCCGCCTCGCCGACGGCGTAGAGGCCGTTGACGATCTGATCGTTGCCGTCGCCGTCCTGCATAATCGCCTGGCCGTGCACGTTGGTCGGCACGCCGCCCATCATGTAATGGCAGGTCGGCACCACCGGGATCGGCTCCTTGGCCGGATCCACGTGGGCGAAGGTCTTGGACAGCTCGACGATGCCCGGCAGGCGCTTGCCGAGGACTTCCTCGCCCAGGTGGTCGAGCTTGAGGTAGACGTGATCGCCGTTCTCGCCGCAGCCACGACCCTCGAGGATCTCCATGACCATGGAACGCGCGACCACGTCACGGCCGGCCAGGTCCTTGGCGTTGGGCGCGTAACGCTCCATGAAGCGCTCGCCGTCCTTGTTGACCAGGTAGCCACCCTCGCCGCGGCAACCCTCGGTCACCAGGGTACCGGCGCCGTAGATGCCGGTCGGGTGGAACTGCCACATCTCCATGTCCTGCATCGGGAAGCCGGCGCGCAGCGCCATGCCGATGCCGTCGCCGGTGTTGATCAGGGCGTTGGTGGTGGAGGCATAGATGCGGCCGGAACCGCCGGTGGCCAGCACGGTGGCCTTGGACTTGATGTGCACCACTTCACCGGACTCGATGTCCATGGCGATGCAACCGACGACGTCGCCGTTGGCGTTCTTGACCAAGTCGACGGCGTACCACTCGTTGAGGAAGGTGGTATTGTTCTTCAGGTTGTTCTGGTAAAGGGTATGCAGCAGGGCATGGCCGGTACGGTCCGCCGCGGCGCAGGTACGGGCCGCCTGACCGCCTTCACCGAAGTTCTTGGACTGGCCGCCGAACGGGCGCTGATAGATGCGACCGTTGTCGAAGCGGGAGAACGGCAGACCCATGTGCTCGAGCTCGAAGACCGCCTTCGGACCTTCGGAGCACATGTACTCGGCGGCGTCCTGGTCGGCGATGTAGTCGCCGCCCTTGACGGTGTCGTACATGTGCCAGCGCCAGTCGTCGTTGGGGTCGGCGGAAGCGATGGCACAGGTGATGCCGCCCTGGGCGGACACGGTGTGCGAGCGAGTCGGGAAGACCTTGGACAGCACGGCGGTCTTCTTGCCGGACTTGGCCAGCTCGAGGGCGGCCCGCAGGCCGGAACCGCCACCGCCGATGATGATGGCGTCGAAGGTCAGGCTACGCATGTTGGACATGGATCAGGCTCCCCACAGAACTTGAATACCCCAGACCAGGAACACGAAGATGGCCAGGATGATGACGGTCTGGACGGCAATGCGGATGCCGGTCGGCTTGAGATAGTCGGTGGTCACGGTCCACAGCCCCACCCAGGCGTGGGCGGACAGGGACACGAAGGCCAGCAGCGAGAAGATTCGCATCCAGGTGTGGCCGAAGAGCCCGCTCCAGGTCGCGTAGTCGAGACCGGGATGGACCAGCAGGTAGCCGACGATGAAGAGTGTGTAGAGGGCCAGAATAACGGCCGAGACGCGCTGAACGAGCCAATCGGACAGCCCGCTGCGTCCGAAGTTCGTGATGTTGGTTACCATACCCAGACTCCAGCCAGAATGATCAGGACCGCGCTTGCCACGACAGTGATCTGCGCCTTCTTGACGCCACCTTCGAGGGTCACACCGATGTCGACGTCCATCAGCAGGTGCTTCACGCCGGCCACGAAGTGGAACGCCAGGGCAGACAGCAGCCCCCAGGCGATCAGCTTGGCCAGGATGTTGTGAGCCAGCGCATCGCTGACGGCAGCGAAGCCTTCGGGGGACGACAAGGAAGCATCCAGTGCCCAGAAGCCGAAGATCAGGCCGATGAAGAGAATGACGCCGGTGATGCGGTGAGCGATCGACGTCAGGGCGGGGAGGGGGAACTGTATCGTGGACAGATCCAGATTTACGGGTCGTTTGCTATTCACGGCTCTCTACACACTCTCTTGGCCCGTCACTGGGCACTCGAGGAGAGCCCGACACGGGCGGTGGTTTCGGGAAGGAGAACGATCATGCCTTGCGGGTCACGATCTCCCTGTTCCTGCCAGTCGCGGGACAGGATTATAGGGCCATGCCTGCATCGATGACAAATCACTAGCTTGCCAACTAGACCATGGTGGCAGCCCACGATTGGCGTAAAAAATTCCACCTCTCGGCGCTTTCCCAGTCTCATGTGCTTGCCAGGCGGCGTATGGCACCACCATGGTGCAAAGCACCATATGTGCGACAAGGATTATACATAAATCCACTCCAATACAGCACACCAACATCGATGGATGAATTGACAATCGAAAAGACGCTTCTATAGTGGGCGAACCTTTTCGCAGGCAAGTTCCGCGAAATCACGACTTATCGCGCCACCATGAACTCGAGAGGAGGCCAGTTATGGCTGACAGGAAAGCAACGCTGACGGTAGAAGGCCTGGAGAAATCGATCGAGCTGCCGGTCTACTCGGGGGCTGCGGGGCCAGATGTCATCGACGTTCGCGGCCTGGGTGCCGAGGGCCTGTTCACCTACGATCCCGGCTTCATGGCGACCTCCTCTTGCCAGTCCGCCATCACCTACATCGATGGCGGCCAGGGCGTGCTGCTGCATCGCGGCTACCCCATCGACCAGCTGGCCAAGCAGTCCGACTTCGTCGAACTGTGCTATCTGCTGCTGTTCGGCGAGCTGCCCGACAAGGCCCAGTATGACGAATTTGCCGGCCGCATCACCCATCACACCATGGTCCACGAGCAGCTGGCCAACTTCTTCAAGGGCTTCCGTCGCGACGCCCACCCGATGTCGATCCTTTGCGGCGTGGTCGGCGGCCTGGCGGCCTTCTACCACGACCACCTGGACATCACCAAGCAGGAAGACCGCGAGATCAGCGCCATCCGCCTGATCGCCAAGATGCCGACCATCGCGGCCATGTCCCACAAGTACAACGTGGGCCAGCCGTTCGTCTATCCGCGCAATGACCTGAACTATGCAGAGAACTTCCTCTACATGATGTTCAGCAATCCGTGCGAGAACTACGAGATCAACCCGGTATTCGCCAAGGCGATGGATCGCATCTTCATGCTCCACGCCGACCACGAGCAGAACGCCTCCACCTCCACGGTGCGCCTGGCCGGCTCCACCGGCGCCAACCCGTTCGCCTGCATCAGCGCCGGCATCGCCGCCCTGTGGGGCCCGGCCCACGGCGGCGCCAACGAGGCCGTGCTGAACATGCTCGACGAGATCGGCGACGACTCCGAAGAGAACATCCAGCGCTTCATCGACAAGGCCAAGGACAAGAACGATCCGTTCAAGCTGATGGGCTTCGGCCACCGCGTATACCGCAACTTCGACCCGCGCGCCAAGGTCATGAAGGAAACCTGCGACGAGGTCCTGGCCCAGCTCGGCAAGGCCGACGACCCGCAGCTCAAGATCGCCAAGCGCCTCGAGCAGATCGCCCTGGAGGACGAGTACTTCGTCGAGCGCAAGCTCTACCCGAACGTCGACTTCTACTCCGGCATCATTCTCAAGGCCATGGGCATCCCGACCAACATGTTCACCGTGATCTTCGCGGTGTCCCGCACCATCGGCTGGATCTCCCACTGGCACGAGATGCTCAGCGACAGCTACAAGATCAGCCGTCCCCGCCAGCTCTACACCGGCCACACCCAGCGCGACTACCCCGCCAAGTAATCGGCGAACGACTCGCCCTGACAACGAAGGCCGCCCCTCAGGGCGGCCTTCTTGCGTTTCTGACCCGAGATCACCCTCCCCGGCGGACAGCCCTCTCCATGCTCGACGCCGGCCGGCGCCGATCGAGGAGCGCGACCGCTTGCCCGACCCCGCCACGCTCCAACTCCTCGCTCTCCACTGCCTCCCACAGCCACTCGCCCCAGGCGCCTCAGAAGCGCCGCAGAAGACGCCAACGCCTGCCCCCACCCTGAACACCGGCGCCTCGCGTCGACGCCCTCTCCGGGCCATTCCGACACCCCAGCGACATCCGTCATGGGCGACGTCACCAGCACCGCCCTGCCCCGCTCACGGCCTAGCGCGGAGACGGCCAAGCAGAGCGCGAGCCCCGCTTCTCCACCGCTGTCATGGCACTGACGCCGTTTCGCAGCGTTTTCCACACATTCTGTGGATAAGCCTGTTCAAAACCCTTGAGGAATCGCCCAGAATCGCCATGGATAGCGGGTCGCGCTCAGATTGGTCAATTTTTGACCGCACCCAACCCTTTGATTTATAAGAACTAATCTGCCAAGCCCATAACCACGGGCCTACGAGGCGATCCTGTGAACAATGTTACGACAGGAACCGCTCAAGTGGACAAGTCAAGGCCTTACAGAGCCTTTATGTAGGAAGAAAGCATGACTCTCGCGCGAACCAGCGCCATAAAGCGCCTCGGACGGAGACAAAAAAAGACGCTCATGGCGTCCGGGGAGATAGAGATTGGAGTGGCGTCCCATAGGGGGTTCGAACCCCTGTTACCGCCGTGAAAGGGCGGTGTCCTGGACCACTAGACGAATGGGACGCATCATCTTCGATGACGTGATTGGTGGAGCCTAGCGGGATCGAACCGCTGACCTCAACACTGCCAGTGTTGCGCTCTCCCAGCTGAGCTAAGGCCCCACATGTCGTGAAGACGAGGCGCATAGTACTGATTCCCTTCGCCTTCGTCAACCCCTCGCGCTTCGCACGAGAGCTTTAAGCTGTAAGCCTGAAGCTGGAAGACGGGCACGGCCTACGCCGGTGTTGCTGCCCGGCCTCGGCAACCCCGCCTCGGCCTTGGCCTGGCGGGGTTTCTTCAAGCTTACAGCTTATGGCTTACAGCTCCCGATACTCCTTCTCGAAGCGCTTGACCTGCTTCTTCGAGACGCCACCCAGCACCGCGATGGCGTGGCGCAGGCGCGCCCGGGTCATGTCGGAGCCGAGAATCGCCATGGCGTCCATCACGGAGGTACTGGCGACGGAGCCGGTGATGGCGATGAACACCGGCGCCAGGAAGTCCTTCATCTTGAGCTCGAAGTGCGCGGCCAGCGCCTTGACCTCGGCCAGCAGGGCCTCCTTGTGCCAGGCGGGCACGGTCTCGAGGCGCCAGGTCAGGAACTGCAGCAGCTTGACCAGATCCTCGCGCCCCAGCTTGACCGCATCGAAGTCGCCCTCCTCGATCGCCGGCACGCCGGAGAAGAAGTGGCCGGCCAGCGGCATCACGTCGGACAGCGTCTCCACCCGCGGCCGCACCTGCGGCAGGATCTGGCGCACGTACTCCTCGTTGAAGGCCCAGTCGCGCAGCGCCTTGAGGAAGGCATCGTCGTCCAGGTCCTCGCGGATGTAGAGGCCGTTCAGCCAGCTCAGCTTCTGCAGGTCGAACACCGGCCCGCCCAGCGAGACCCGCTGCACGTCGAAGTGGCTCATCATCTCGTCGAGGGTGAACTTCTCGCGCTCGTCCGGCATCGACCAGCCCATGCGGCCGAGATAGTTGGTCACCGCCTGGGGCAGGAAGCCCATGCGACGGTAGTAGTTGATCGAGGTCGGGTTCTTGCGCTTGGAGAGCTTCGACTTGTCCGGATTGCGCAGCAGTGGCATGTGGCACAGCGTCGGCATCGGCCAGCCGAAGTATTCGTACAGCAGCTGATGCTTGGGCGCGGAGTTGATCCACTCCTCGCCACGCAGCACGTGGGTGATGCCCATCAGGTGGTCATCGACCACGTTGGCCAGGTGATAGGTCGGCATGCCGTCGGACTTGAGCAGGATCTGGGCGTCCACCTGGGCCCAGTCGACCTCGATGGTGCCGCGCAGCATGTCATCGACCACGCAGGTGCCGCTGGCCGGCACGTGCATGCGCACCACATGAGGCCAGCCCTCGCGCTCGCGGCGGGCGATCTCTTCCTCGGGCAGCGCCAGATCGGCCGGCTTCAGCGCCAGATGCAGGCCGGCGGCCTTGCGCGTCTCGCGCAGCTCGTCGAGCTCCTCGCTGGTGCGGTAGCACTTGAAGGCATGACCGGACTCGATCAGCTTGCGCGCATGCTCGGCGTAGATGTCGCCGCGCTCACTCTGCCGGTAGGGGCCGTGCGGGCCGCCCACATCGGGGCCCTCGTCCCACTCCAGACCGAGCCAGCGCAGGGAATCGAGGATCATCTGCTCCGACTCAGCGGTCGAGCGCACCCGGTCAGTATCCTCGATGCGGAGGATGAACTCGCCGCCGTGCTGACGGGCGAAGCACAGGTTGAACAGGGCGATGTAGGCGGTTCCCACATGGGGATCGCCGGTGGGAGACGGCGCGATACGGGTACGTACGGTCATGTCGTCCTTGGTCCGGTCGGGAGAATGGAATCCTGGTCGCCTTGCCGGCCCGGTCATGAAACGCCACGCCGCCGCAAGGCCCCAGAGGAATGGCGAGCATTATACGCGCCTCGCGTGGCGCCGGCAGCCGCACCGTGGAATCATTGGCGATGCCGATGGTCCATCACTGAACTCCACGGAACGAGGAGCACCATGCTTCCCCAGCTACCCGACGACTACCAGGCCCTGGTCACCGGCGCCTCCGGCGGCATCGGCGCGGCCCTGGTCGACGCCCTGCTGGACGACCCGCGCCTGGCCCGCCTGCACGTCGTCAGCCGGCAAGCGGTCAGCCGCGACGATCCGAGGCTGACCGCTCACGTCCTGGACCTGACCACCCCGGACGGCCTGGCCGCGCTGACCGACGCCCTCGACGGCCAGCCGCTGCACCTGGTGCTCAACGCGCTGGGCATGCTGCATGACGACGCCGACGGCATCGCGCCGGAGAAGAAACTCGACGACCTCGACGCCGACGCCCTGAGCCGGCTGTTCCACGTCAACGCCGCCACCCCGGTCCTGCTGCTCAAGGCCCTGACACCCTCGCTCAAGGGGCGTCACACCGCGCTGATCGGCAGCCTCTCGGCCCGGGTCGGCTCCATCGAGGACAACCGGCTGGGCGGCTGGTATGCCTATCGTGCCAGCAAGGCCGCCCATAACATGCTGATGAAGACCGCCGCGGTAGAGCTGCGTCGCCTCAATCCCAATGCCTGCCTCACCTGCCTGCACCCCGGCACCACCGACACCGACCTGTCGACCCCCTTCCAGAGCCGCGTACCCGAAGGCAAGCTATTCACACCGGCCTTCGTGGCAGACCATCTGATCACGGTACTGAGCAGGCGCTCACCGGCAGACTCCGGCGGTTTCCGTGATTGGGACGACCAACCCATCGCATGGTGACGTTCGGGCGGGACGGCGGTCATAACGTTGATGCTCGCTATTGCACAGTCTCGAGCAATCGCAGACCATGCCCCATCTCGTAGACGACCTCAGACAGGACGACGTTCATGGAAACACTCGGCCCACGGATCAAACAACTCCGCCTGGAGGCCAACCTCAACAAGGCCGCCCTGGCCCGCCGAGTCGGCGTCTCTGACGTCACCATCTCCTATTGGGAATCCGGGGCCATCAAGCAGATCGGGCACGAGCGGCTGGTCGCGCTGGCCGGCGCCCTCGGCTGCCCGCTCTCCGCGCTGCTCGACAACGACACCAGCCGGCCGGCACCGCTGTTTCTGCGCGCCGATGGCCCGCCCCCCTGGGAGGGCACCGAGGCCAAGGGCATCGAGCTGCCCATCGAACTCACCCCCGGCCAGCGCTGGGACGGCGACTGCCATCTGGTGACACCGGCCCCCGGCGAGGCGCTCGACTACCTGAACGCGGGCGACCTGGCCGCCATCGCGCCCAGCGAGATATTCCGCCAGCCGGGCCTCTACCTGATCGAGGAAGCCGGCCGACTGGCGCTGCGCCGGGTCCAGCAGGACGCCAAGGGCGAGCTGACCTTCCAGCGCCAGGACGACGCCACCCCGACCCCCTACACGCCCGACTGCCGACTGCTGGGCAAGGTCGTCGCCCTGTGGCGGCTCGAGACACCTTGAGCCGGGGCGCTACTCCACTTCGATGACCTTCACCTGGTCGGTGGTATGCCGCGGCTCGCTGCCGACCAGGAAGCGCTGACTGGCGCTGATCACCTGCCCCAGCCCGTGACGCGAGGCCTGTACCAGCGGACCGCGAAGATGCTGACCGTCCTCGCCCAGCCGTGCCCGCACCGCAGGCGGCTGCACCGAGGCGGCCGGCATGTTGACGGTGATGCGATAGCCGCCATCCGGCAGCCCGCTGCCCGGCCCGAACGGCCCGGCGGCAAAGCCGCCACCGGCCTCGACCGCGGTCCGCGCCTGCCAGCGCACGCCGCTAAGCTCGCGCTCGACCAGCACCTGTAGCCGCGTGCTCTGGGGCAGGTTGGTGGAGCCCTCGACCAGCAGCCGTCGGTCGCTGCGCAGCCGCGCATCGATGCCGACGCTCACCTCGTCCGTGAACGGCTCGACCTCGGGCGCCGCCTCGTCTGCCGCCGCCTCGACCTCGGTGTCAGTGTCGGGCTGCGCCACGCCACCCAGCCGCTCATCGGCCGGCGGCTTGTCGTCCTCACCGCCACCACAGCCGGCCATGCCCAGTGCCAACCCCAGCACCAGGCTCGTCACCCAGGCGCCTCGCTGCCATGCCGTCATGCCCGTCCTCCCTGTGCGGAAATGTCCGACTCACGCATCAGCGGCCCTGACACGTCCGACACAGGGTCGCATGGGGCACCGCCGCCAGGCGACCCGCATCGATCGCCTCGCCGCAGTTTTCGCAGATCTCGCCCCGCCCTTCACGAATCCTGGCCAGGGCGTGACGGACCTGGGACAGCTCGTCATCGGCCTCCGCCTCCAGCGATGCCACCACCTCGTCGTCCCGCGTTTCCAGAGACTGATCCTCCATGTCCTTGTCCAGCGGCCCGGCTCTACGCTCCCGGTGCTGCCGGTAGCGGGCCAGACGCGCCTGCAGCTCGTCTCTCAGCCGCTCCAGCTCAATCTTGCGATCGCTCATCGTCTCCCCCTCCTTCACCCGCCCCCGGCTAGTCGATCCCCAAGACACGATATCCGCTCGGCGTCAGCTCGAGCCGGCTCGGCCGGCCCTCGTCATCCCGCTGGATCACGAGATGCCCTGCCTCCTCCAGGGCCGCGATATCGGCCAGGTCCCGAGACTCATGAGAATCCTCACCGGCGTGACCGAACGGAGCCGCCAGTACGCCACCGTGCTGCAATACCCGCGCCAACAGCTCACGCCGGGACTCGTCGAGATCATGACTCCCCATTCACGCCTCCCTCAGTAGCCGTTTCACACATCCACCTCATCGAGTATGGACGACATCGTCGCCGAGTCCTTTCACGCTGGCCTACAGCACTCGCACCCCGCGCCATGACTGGTAGAATACGCGCTTCTCGAACGACCCCGTGATGCCGATGACCGATCTTGACCGCACCTTCTCCGTGGCCCCCATGATGGATTGGAACAAAGGCTGACAACCACGGGCGCAAGCGCCTCCAAGTACCAAAATTGAACCAGTAATTTATAGCGTCACCCGCCCATCCCTCGCCGATCAAGCAACTGCAACACCTCTTTGCTACTGATGTAGATGGTATCTGCCCAGCCCCATCTGTAGGTTGGGAACTCAGTCACAAGGAGGCGATGATCATGAGCATTCTGTATCGCGTTCTACCTTCTGCCACCTGGAAGGAAGCGAAGGAAACCGGCGTCGTACCTCGCTGCGGCAATGACCACAAAGCCGATGGCGTAAACCTCAACCTCCCCGAAGCAGTGGAGTACACGGCTCACAAGTATTTCACCTCCGACGAAGATCCCGTTCTCCTCAAGGTGGATACCGCCGACTTCGAAGATCGGATTGAATGGCGCCCTCCCCTCGATCATGAGCCGTGGCAGCGCCCCTTGGCACGGATCGACGGCATTCCCCTCGAGAGCGTCGTCTCGGTGAAGCCGGTAGAGCCCACGATCCTGAGCAAGTGACACCACCGCATAGAACCGGCTGCTGATCGCAGCCGGTTTCGTGTTGCCCCGTTCCAAAGAGCTCCCCTGCATAGCCCACGCCGAAAACCGCATAGATCCGCATAAGCCGGAGCCCCTCTCATACCCCTCGGAACCCGCTCAACGGCGCGCCCTGGCGCCCTGGTGCATGAGTGCATAAAAACCGACACGTTTAGCGCGCAGGCGGGGCGGGGTGTCGACGGCGCGCGGCGGTGCGCCGCTGGGGTGGAGGGGCGGCTGGGTGGCCGCCTGCGGCGCGATCGACGATCGAGCCGATGCGCGCATCGCCTGAGAGCCAGCGGCCGGCAGAAGGCCGCACAGCAAATAGACGCACTACGAGGCACAAATGCGTCTCAACCAAGATAGCGCGGGCGGTTCCACTGGCGGGGCGTTCGCGTTTTAGGGGGTGGCGGTTTCAGTGGCGGCCGCCGAGCGGCTGGGCTTCGTGGTCCGTGTGACCTGGACGCCCAGCTTTCCGCCCCAGCCACAGAACGGGTTGGGGCACTGGGCGAGCACCGGCATCGGGCCATCGAGCGGGGCCGGATCGAGCTTGTCCGGCTGGGTCTTCAGTCCTTCATCGCAGTGCGGGCATCT
Source organism: Halomonas sp. HG01 (assembly GCF_000968715.2). Lineage (NCBI taxonomy): Bacteria > Pseudomonadati > Pseudomonadota > Gammaproteobacteria > Oceanospirillales > Halomonadaceae > Halomonas > Halomonas sp. HG01. Next base: position 2,483,270 of record NZ_CP022134.1, read on the forward strand.
GACGCGCATCGCGCTTCCTCCTGGTTGAGATCGGCACCAGCCAGCCTACCGCCAATGCCCGCCCCGGGCACGAGCCCAAACGAAAGCGCCGCCCAGTGGGCGGCGCTTTGTTATGTGCTCGGCAGAGCCCCTAAGACTTGTCGTCGGTGTCATCGCCATCCTCGTCTGTCCCGATCTCCGCAAAGTTCGGGTCCAGATGGGGAAAGCCTGGCTGGGCGGTGCCGTCCTTGATTTGCTCGGTCAGCGAATGCCGGAACGCATCAAGGAGCTTGAGCATCGTCTCAGGCGGCAAGCCAGCGTATGAGGTTTCTGCCTCGGCCGCCTTGTCGGAGAGTTCAAAGCTGCCCTGAAGACGCGCGACGATCTCCGCATTCATTGTGCGGTGATTCCGTTTGGCCGCGTCCTTGAGCTTGTCACGAAGCTCGGGCGGCATGCGCAGTTTGTACTGCGGATCTGTCTGGTGTGTCTTCATGGCGGGAAATGATGGACCAAGTAGGTGTTGACGACAACAAACCTAGTAGGTACCTTTAAAAGCACCTACTAGGTACCTTTGAGGTTTATCAAATGAGCCACCTCCATCCTCAGATGAAGATACGCCTCGAGCCCGAGGTGAAATCTTGGCTAAAAGACAAGGCAGTAGCCGACGAGCGCAGCCAGACCTGGCTAATCAACCGCCTCGTCAAGGAGGCCATGAGGCGTGAGCAGCGAAGCGCACGCTAGAAACGACGAAGCCCCGAGTGTTGCAGCACCCAGGGCTTCAGAGTCCGAACACTATTGCGAAGGAACAGACCACATGGATATTAGCAATGCACAGCGGGATTGCAATTCCGCTGCCCGCCCCTACCAACTCACCAAGCAGCAAACGGCCGTGATCGCCATTGGCCGGCTGCTGGTGCCCTACCGCGTCAACTGTCGCCCCGAGCAGCGCGCCGAGTTGATGGGCATGGCCAGAATGGCCCTTGCCCTCGGCGCCATCGATGCCGCGACGCATGCCCACCTGCTGGAACTCCTTTCCCCCGATTACACCCCGACCACGACCTCGCCGACCCAAGACATGGCCCCGCGCCAGGAGGTGCACTGATGACACCCACCTACTTCGGCCTGCTCGCCGAGTTCGATGGCCGCTCAGAGATCCCGCTCGAGGAGGTGGCGCCGCGCTATTTCGGCGTCAACGCCCGCACGGCCAGCGCCCGTGCCGCCGCCCAGGCGCTGCCGGTGCCCACCTATCGCGCCATGGACTCGCAGAAGTCCCCGTGGCTGGTCAGCGCCGGCGATCTCGCCGAGTACCTGGACCAACGCAAAGCCGAGGCTCGCCAGTGGTGGGCCGCCGTCAATGAATGAGGTCGCCGACATGAGCCATGAATCTCTGCGTCCCTACGCCCTGGGCGACTGGTGGGCGTTCGACGAGTCCACGATGACCCGCCTGCAACAGGCTCGGCGCTCGCTGGCCCTGGTGCATGACCTGGTGGAAGACCGGCCGCGCACCGCGGTCCCCACAGTCGAAGTCAACCAGGAATATCTCGGCGCCCTGCTGGCTCTGGTGGTCGAGAACCTTGAAACCGTGGAGATCGACGCGATCGGCATGCGTCGTTACGTCGCCGAACATGCCGAGGCCGTGCGCTGGGAGATGAACGAGCCAGCCCCGTCGCCGCACCGGAAGTCCCCCGACCATGCAAGCCATCATCGGGAGGAGGCCATATGCCACAGCTAAGCCCGATGACCTATCAGCTCGGCGAGGAGCCGGCGCTGGTTATCGACGAAGCGTGCAGCGCGGATGCCCTGTACGACAACGCCGAGGCACGCCTTGAGGCGGCACGCGGCATGCTGGAGACGATCGCCAGTCTCCAGGTCGCCACGTCCTTGCAGCACCACGATCTGGCCAACGTCGCCCAAGCCGCCCAGATCCTGGCCGCTGATGCGGCGGATCTCTTCCGCGCCTCCCATCACCGGAGGGACGCCTCATGACTCTAGCCAATCAAGCGCTCTACCAGGCCTTGCTAAAGGTCGGCGCCGAGGCGGCACTCGTGGAGCACAACCAGGAGGCGCTCAGTCGCGCCCGGCGAAAGCTCGACCGAGCCAAGGATGCCGTTCGCCAGGTAGTCAGCGAGCTGCCCCGAGAGCAGCTCGAGACACTGCTGGCGATGCCCATCGAGGACGGCACCTTCTCCTTCTGGATCGCCCGGGAAGACGGTGAGATCGCCATTGACGTCAGGCGTTTCCAGGCGAGCCATCGCCCGCTGCATGCACTGAAACCACGCCAGGGGGAAGACGGATGAGCCACACGACAAGCATCGACTTCAAGGCCATGGTACGGCGCGTCAGGGCCCACGCCATTTCGCTGGACAACATGCTCATGGAGGCGAAGAAGCGCAGCAGCAGCGAGGTCGACCTCGATGACCTCGAGGAAGCGGCCACCGACCTGCACCGCGCCGTTGGCGAGATGGAGGCATGGCGCCGGCATCACGCCGAGACGCTGCGTCACGACGCGCTGGCCAGCGCTGTGCATGGTTATGCCCTGGGCTGTCTGCATCAGTCCGTACTCGAGCACGACGAGCCGATCGGCGCGCGCTGCAAGGATATGATTCACCGAGCGGCCCTCGTGCCGGCCGATATTCCCGCCGACCTGAGTGCTCTGGCCCAGCAGTTGGACCCGCAAGAGGCCGGACAGCAACCCATCGACGTTACGCCGCCCAGCGGCTCGCCATAGGCGCCGCCGGGCAGTGACGGACCGGCTTGCTGCCGGCCTGATACCTCACACGAGAACAGACGATGACCGACCGGATTTCCGGCGCGGCGCCTTATGCCGCCTGCCGCAAGGCCGCGCCGTGCCGTGCCGTGCCGTGCCTGAAATATCCCAGCACGGAGGCGGCGAATCAGGTGGCTCATTGTAAAACGCGCTTTTACAACGACGACCGCTCGCCAGCGGGTGCAGCGATAGCGAACCTATCGCCAGGGCGAGCAACGGCAGGAAAGTTTGTGCTGAGACGCCCGCACAAACCGGCCTGATCGCGTTGTAGGCCTCTTAGCGCGGAACCTGTCGCCAAGGCGCGAAAGGCGTCCTCGAGTGCGCGAGGCGACATGGCCCGGCCACTCATCCGGCCAAGGCGACGCGGAAGCATTGGGCGGTTATAGCGGAATCGGCGAGCGAACAGAGGTGTTGAGGCAATGAGCGAAAACGAACGAGACGAAGAGCAGGCGCCGGTGCGTCTGATGCGCTGGCCAGAGGTCGAGGAGATCACCGGCCTGTCGCGCAGGACGCTGACCAACTTGTCAGCCACCGGGCGGTTTCCCGAGCCGGTTCAGGTGTCGTCGCACATCACGGCCTTCCTGAGCACGGAGATCACGGCATGGTTCCAGGAGCTGAAGGAGCGCCGTGTCCATTACCGCCCCGTCGGCGTTTGGGGGAGCCAGGAAGGCGCCACCCAGCAAAGCGCCGCCCCAGCCTGACAAGGAGCAGATATGCGAACCATCCATGTGAACGTGGCCGGCTTCGACCACGAGTGCAGCGAAGACGAGGCCGTCGAGATGTTCCTGTCGCTAAAGCAGGGGCTGGAAGACGCCGGTGTGAAGACCGAGAAGCTGTCGACGGTCCCGCGCCCGAAGGGCAACCAGGCCTTCCACCGTAACCCTCTGGGCGATGCCGTTCCATCGGCCCACCTGACCGACTGCTGAGGAGGCGGCATGGCCAAGCGAGTCATCACCCTGAGCGTTCTCAACGAGCGAATCACCTTCGCCGCTGCCGACTGGGCGGCGATCCAGAAGGCTGTGAATGAAGCCATTCAGGCCGATGGGAGGTGGCAGAGCGCCAGGGGTGAAGAAAGCGTGCCGGCGGCGATCGGCTTCATGGTCGCCGACAAGAGCCGACTGGGGCGAGAGAAGGTGTCGAAGAGATGACCGGAAACGAGAAGGGCCCCAAGGATCGCCACAATCCCGGGGCCCACAAAACATCAAACACCGACGCAGAGACTAGCACAGCCCAAGGGCTGCGCAACCCTTCACCGACGAAGCAGGAAGGCTGCCATGCCTGCCGCTACTTCGATCTCCTGGTCGAGATCGCCGCCCTGATCCAGGAGGACCGGGTAAGCGGCGAGGACATTCCCGCCCAGCGAGTGCTCGATGACATCGAGACGGCAGTGGTGCAGGGGCTCGACCGGCAAGGCGCCGGGGGTATGGCATGAGTACCCACCAGGCGGCCATTGATCGGCAGACGCTCGCCGACGCCCTCCTCCACTGCGGACCGTGGAAGTGCACCGATGACGACCAGGCGCTGATCGATCACGCCGAGGCGCAAGCCGATCATATCGATCGCATCCGCTGGAAGGCCGGCGATTCCGACGCCTACCTCGCGGCAGAGCGTCGCGTTCGGGCGCACGGCCTCAACATGCCCGATGAGAGCTTGGTGGGCCAGTTGGCTCGGCTGTGCTGCCCGATGTGGTGGCGCCGCCAGCTGCGCCGCCTCAACGTGCGTCGCATCGAGCAGGCTGAGCGAGTGCTTGGCCGCGTCCACGATCGCGCCGGCATCTACGTGAGCCAGCGCACCTACGTGATGCGACGCGCCCAGCGGGCCAGGAATGCCCGCATCATGGAGGCCGAGACCACCACCAACCAGCTCGGCTATGAATACACCCTGGCCGAGCTGGCCGAGGTTGGGCTGGCCAACCCCGAGAACCGCCGCGCGGAGCTGATGCTGCGCATCGCCGACACCGGGCGCGAGGCCGAGCGTTTGGGGCATGTGGGATTGTTCATCACGATCACATGCCCGAGCCGCTACCACGCCGTAAAACGGGGCGCCGCGCGCCACAACCGGAAATGGGTCGAGGGTGACACTCCGACGCCCCGCGAGGCGCAAGCCTACCTCAACCGGTTGTGGGACAACGCCCGCAACTTCCTAGGCCGTCGCGGCATCGGGTCCTATGGCCTGCGCGTCGTCGAGCCCCACCATGACGGCTGCCCGCACTGGCACGTGATGCTGTGGTGTGAGCCGCAGAACGTTGGAGTGGTCGCGGGCGTGCTGCGGCGCTATGCCGTGGCCGAGGATTGGGAGGAGATCGCCCCCAAGGTGGACGCCGAGGGCAAGCGGGCGGAACCCGAGTGGAAGTCGTTGCAGCGCGAGCGCCGCCGCTTCGACGTGAAGCTGATCGACAAACGCAAGGGCACCGCCGCCGGCTACATCGCCAAGTACGTCGCCAAGAACATCAACGGCCACCAACCGCGCCGGGATATGGTCGAGGGGGATCACCTCGATCACTACGGCTACGAGCTGACCGGCAGCGCCCCACGCATCGAGGCGTGGTCGAGCGCCTGGGGTATCCGTCAATTTCAGTTCGTCGGCCTGCCTTCCGTGGGCGTCTGGCGGGAAGCGCGGCGCGTGCGCACCGCCGAGGAGCTGGCCGAGTGGGAGGCGCAGAACGGCACCGGGCCGCTGCGCTTCGTCGGCCACCCTGGGCGTCTGCCGCGTTCGGCGCCTCTGGGGTTGGTCGATGATGACCCCTTTGCCGCCTGGGTGGAGTTTGCGTCCGAGCGCGACGCCGAGGGGTGGGCCAACGTCTTGCACTTCGTAGGGGGTGCCTGGGGCACCCGACGGCCCGCGCCGCGCCCACATATCACCGCCGACACCCTCCGCGACACCCTGGCCTGCGCCCGCCGGGCAGGGTTCATGCGTCGTCTGCATGCCGCCTGCGACGCCGGCCGCTGGGGCGAATACATGCGCCTGATGGGCGGGCCGATGTGCCGCCGCGACGAGCAGCCGGCGAAGCCCTGGAAGATCCAGCGCCTGTCCCTCGAGGGGGTGCAGATGGGGCGCTACGGCGACGCCGTCGAGGCGCCGCTGGGGATCGTGATCGATGGCGTCGAGTGCCTGACCCGTCACTATCTGTGGAGCAGCGACACGCCCGGAGACAAGCCGAGCCAGGCCGTCAAGGACGCCCGCGCCGCCCGCGTGGCCGGCGAGGCGGTGCCGCGCCATTGCGGCGCCTCGCCGCGTGCCCTGGGCACCGCCCGCGACGTGGACACCGGGGCCGAGATCCGCCGCGCTCTGCCGACCACCCTGGACGGGCTGGGTCGGTTTTCGCCCTTGCCGTTGACCTTGAATTTGCGTGCCGGCGGCGCGCCTCGGACTCGTGTCATCAACTCCGCGCAGCCTCTGGGCCGGGAGCTGTTCGAGGCGGTTCGCGAGGACCGCGCCCGCCAGAAACTTCGCCAATCAAGGCGCTTCCGTGGCAGGGATTACGGCCCCATGCCGAACATTCCCCCTTGCCGCGTCGTGGCCATCCGCCAGAAAACCGCCGGCGACCTGGCCGTATACCGCGGCGAGTGCGAGCGACGCACCGGGGATCGCTGGCACGAACGCCAGCGCCAAGCCGATAACCAGCGCCGCCGCGAGCAGCTCAGTCCGATCCTGGCCGGCTGGCTGCTGGACGGCGAGATGACGCTCGACGAACTCACCCCCGAAATGATTGAGGTCCTGACCTCATGACACCCCGGCAAGGTCTGACCCTGCCGACACCACCACGCACCAGGAGCACAACCGTATGACCACCACCACTGCCCTTGATCGGTTCACCCGCCTGACCGACGACTATCGCAAGATGCGCGACCAGCTGAGCGCCGCCAGCGAGGAGTTGGATCGCCTGAAGCAACAGCGTGCCGCCACGCTGCAAAGCAGCCGGGACGCCGGCCAGCGCTGGCGTCAGCTGTTCAAGGAAGCCGGCGGCAAGCCCGACAAGAAAGTACGCGAGCTGCAAGCCGAGGAGCACGCCCTGGCCGGCGAGGTCGAGCCGCTCGACGAGCTGATCGGCGAGCTGACCCAGCGCGTGGACGAGCTGCGCCACTGGGCAGGCCAAATGCGCGGCCAGCATGTCGCAAGCCTCTACCGGACGCGCCGGGAAATGGCGGCCGCCCGCTTGGCCACGGCAATGGATGCCGTTTTCGACAAGCCGGAGGGCCAGGAGCTTCTCGAAGCGCTGGCCCAGCGCGGCGACAGCCTCCAGCGGGAAGTGCTCGAGGACAGCAAGTTTCTGGCGAGTCTCGGATTCGATGGCCATGAGAGCAAAGCCCCCGGCTTCATGGGCCGGATCACTGGCGATGATCGCCGCAAGATTGCCGCCGAGGTCGAGAAACGCAAGCGGGGGCTGGTCGCGGATGTCGTGATGAAGCAACTGGAAGGGCTCGGCGATGAACATCCCCGTTTCGACGATGCCCTGGCCGCTCCCCTGCCGCCGCTGGCCTGCGAACAGTAACCCCACCTCTCTGACAAGGAATCATCATGCGCAACGATACACGCGAGAAATTCAATCGGCTGCTGGGACGCATCGCCACGCTCAACGGCGTGAGTGATGCCAGTCAGGCGTTCAGCGTCGCCCCCAGTGTTCAGCAGGCTCTCGAGGACAAGATTCAGGACAGCTCGGCCTTTCTGAGACAGGTCAATATCGTCGGCGTCGACGAGATGAAGGGGCAGCGACTGGGCCTTGGCGTTGCGGGACCGATCGCCAAGCGGACCAACATCGAAGCCAATGATCGCGAGCCCCGAGACGTCAGCACCATCGATGAGTTCGAGTTCTCTTGCGAAAGCACCGAGTTCGATACCTCGATCTCCTGGGACAAACTCGACACCTGGGCCAAGTTCCCGGATTTCGAGATCCGCGTCCGCGACATGATCGCCGGACAGCAGGCGCTCGACCGCCTGCAAGTCGGCTTCCACGGCGTGAGCGCCGCCGCGCAGACCGATCCCATTGCCAATCCCAACCTCGAGGACGTCAACAAGGGATGGCTGCAACACTATCGCGAGCATGCCCCCGCACGGGTGATGAGCGAGGGGGTGGAAGGTTCTGGCGAGATCCGCGTCGGCCCAGGCGGCGATTACGAGAATCTCGATGCCTTGATCTTCGACGCAGTGGGCGAGCTGATCGATCCATGGCACCGCGAAAACCCCGGGCTTCGGGTCGTCACTGGACGTCGCCTGATCGCCGATAAGTACTTCTACATCGCCGAAGAGCATGCCAATACACCCACCGAAGCGGTGGCCATGGACATGCAAATGAGCAGTGCCCGTTTCGGTGGTGAAGTAGCGGTCCGCGTGCCTGGCATGGCCGAGAACAGCCTGTTCATCACGCCGCCGGAAAACCTCTCGATCTACTGGCAGCGCGGCAGCCGCCGGCGCCTGCTGGACGACAACCACAAGCGGAAGCGGGTCGAGGACTACGAGAGTTCGAACGAGGCTTATGTCGTCGAGGAGTTCGGCGCCGGCTGTCTAATCGAAAACTTGGTATTCGGAGACTGGAAATGACTCAGCGTAAGAGAATATAAGGCATAACATTTAGCATCAAAACTGTGGCTTCCAGCCAAAGCCAGCAATCTGGCTGGAAACCACAAACCCAAAAACTCAACCATTGAGGTCAAGCTACAGCCCAACAATCACCGCAAATAAAAACTACAACTTTATTATCAAGTCCCCAATACCTGCACCTTGAAGTGGCTTCAAATGCTTGCTCCCCGGCTTTATTGACTCAGTAACAGTATCTTGAGGACCTAACACTGCCAACCCGCCACGCGAGCTTACTTTTTTGATCTCTTTAGTTTCTTCTGAAACTTCATACTCACATGACTTAAGAGTGGAGATCTTTTGTTGTACATGATCCACAACAACACGGCCGCGAACAATCTCCAGCTTCTCCAACTCCTCTCCAGTATCAGGATCTCTAATGACATCACCAATACCAACAACCAAAAACTTTTGCCCTACCTCCACCCCATTATCATAACCTTTATTGACAACCACCCTGTAACCATCCGGTTTTGAAACAACTTTGCCAAAATAGCGATCAGTCATTCTGAGCCTCCATATTCATCAAACCTTGCAGCGCCGTCACTGGAACAACTGGACGCACTTCTATCCTTTTAAGATCTTCGTTGGATGATGGTATTTCCTCAAGAACATCGAAGTCATACCTTATCTTTATCTGTATCACCTTATCCTGAACCAGATGAACCACACCTAAATAAGCCAAACGATCAATGCCGTCTTTGTTGACATAACAACCCACCACAATATTGTTCACAAAATTATCATTCTTCCTAATCACGAAAACATTTTCGTCAGAAACATATCTGACAGGCGTCTCATACGTAGGAAGAGGATCAACCTCTTGATGCAGATCATAGATAAGCGTCAAAAAAATCAAAATAAGAGACAGAAAAACAAGAACAATCAGCAGCAACCATTTAATAGAAACAGCGGAGTCAACGTCAACAAACAATGTCACGAAACCCGCCATAAACCCCATAACACCTATAGCAACAGATGCTCCAGAAAAGCTAAATATCGAGCTCAATATTCTACTTGTCATAGCGGGCCCCATAACATTTCCCTCCTCCCCTAACTAAGCCGGCACAGCCCTCGCCAGTTATATACAGGACTTTCATGCATAGAGGCATCATACATCAAAAAAGCCTAACACAGATGGCGATGCTGAAAGGCATGGCTTACCATTCCCCATCCCGCTCCTCCACCCCATGTTCACTCCCTCAAGCTATGGTGTCGGCGGCTGCTTCCCCACCAAAGTCCTACCGATGCCCGTCTATCGAGCCAGTACTTCTCAAGGTCCTTTGGACTGACCAGTGACGCTGGCAGAGCCATCCAGCTTAGATCGAAAACACCATATGGCGCAACTTATTGATAAATATAAAGAAATTCAAAATATCACGAAATATTTACAAACCCTAACAAAAGGTTTAGCCTTAGAGGTGGCTGAGCGTTTCGTCTCAGGTGCTCTTTAAAACGCTATTGCATGATGGATCGATGCGGTTAGGTCAGGGTTATACCTTGATCGACTCGAGCTTTTGCAAGAGTCTCCATCCCCGCACACGGCCTCCAGCATCCCTGGTACAGCGCATCACGTATTCGGCGATACGCCCTGTGTATCCGCCAACCTCTGATGAGCATTACCCAATAGATCTGGAGATTGCGGCGGAACGTTTCTCTTCGAGAAACGGGCGAAGTGAGCTGCTTGTAGTGATTGTGACTTCCCTTTAACGATCCATTGGCCTGACGGCGGAGTCAATGTCGGCTCGTCTCGGGGAAGTTAGTGCAATGAAAGACCAGCGTTTTAAGCCTTCACCTACCAAGCATAATGGTGGATGCAAGGAAAAGCATAAAGTCACAGTCACTCGTAAGTTGGACGACGAAAGATGGGAGAAAGCTGGTAAGGCATATGACAAGTGGGGCTTCAGGCTCTTGTTAGCCTTCAAGCTTTATAGCTATGCCGAGCCATATACCCTTGACTTCCTTGCACTCTTACAGCAGCTCATGTAGCCATAAAGAGAGTGAAGACATGGATAAAATTCAGTACCCTCACAGCCCCATCAACAGCCTGAAAGCTCTTCACAGAGCTCTCAGGGTTGATGAGTCTGTGATGAGCAATGCGCTACAAAATATCAACTATAAGGAAGTTCCGTTAAAGAAAAAGGACGGAACAACCCGTATCACTTATGATGCGGCCCCAGCTCTCAAAGCTGTCCAAAAAAAAATCACATCTCAAATATTTCACAAAATCACATTCCCTTACTATATCCACGGCTGCATCAGGGATGCGAACAACCCTAGAAGCATCTATACAAACGCCTCTCCTCATGCAGGAAAGAAGAATATAATCTTGTGTGACATCAAAGATTTCTTTCCCTCAATAAAAGAAAAAACAGTATTCTTTATCTTCAGGGAATGCTTGAGCTTCTCACCAGAAGTTTCACAAAAACTAACCGAGCTGTGCACATACAACGGCACACTTCCTCAAGGAGCCAGCACCAGCAGCTACATTGCAAATCTGGCTTTCTGGGATATTGAGCCATTATTAGTTGAAAAGTTAAGCAGCTTTGGCTTCACATACACCAGGTTTGCCGACGACATCACAATGTCGACCGACAAACCCATTTCGACTACGCTAAAAACCCAAGCACTACATGAAGTCAGGAGGGCAATAAGAAAGAGAAATTGCTCCTTGAAAAAAAGAAAAACCATGGTCCTAAAACGAGGACAGGTGATCAAAGGCATAGATGAGAAAAAACAGAAGCCTACCGATAGCCCGATCACAGTAACAAGCCTTTCGATTCACCACAAGAATTTAGCAATCAGTAAGCAAGAGCGACGTAAAGTACGCGCCTGCGTTTACAACTTAGAAAAAACAAACATGGAAGAGATCTCTTATCAGGAATGGTGCCGAAGATACTCAAGTGCCATGGGAAAAGTTTCAAGAATAATCACTTGTGGCCATAAAGAAGGTGAGCCGCTCAAGCAGCGGCTCAAGAAACTGAAAGATGTGCACAAAAGGCATCATCTTCGAAGCTCCAAAGTCTCAGGCCGCAAATGAGTATATCGCTTCAGCACATCCCAGCTCTCATGCAGCGTGAACTGCTGCACCTCCACGATCTCATATCCCGCCTCGAAGAGGCGGGATGTCGCTTCATGGCGCAGGTCGTGAAAGCGTAGATCCTCGATCCCGCAGGCGGCCGTCGCCGCCCGCCAACGGGTTCCGATCGACTTGCCGTTGTAGGGGAAGATCCTCTCCTCGCCCTGGGCCTGCGGCTGCCGCTGGATGATGGCCATGGCCTCGTGGCTCAGCTTGAACCGCTTGTGGTTGCCCCACTTCTGCCGCGGATGCTTGGCATCGCGCACCCAGCAGGTCATCGCCTGCTCGTCGAGATCCGCCCAGGTGAGCCGGGTGATCTCTTCCTGGCGCCTCGAGGAGGCGATGGCGAAGTCCATGATGTCTTCCATGGGGATGATCGCGCTCGGCCGGATCCGCTGCGAGCGGCGGAAGTAGGCCCGAATCTGCTCGACCTCTTTCTCCGTCGGCCGCCGATCTCGAGCGCCGGGCCGCGATACCAGCCCCTTGCTGCGCATCAGCAGCTTGGCCGACTCGAACTCGTTGAGCTCCACCGGCATCTTCCAGGCCGCCACGGCCGTCTTGAGGATGATCCCCAGCCAGGTGATGTCCTGGTTGATCGTCGAGGGCTTGATGCCGCTGTCACGGCGCAAGACGGCGTGGCCAATGATCTGCTCGCTGGTCAGCTCGGTGACCTGCACCCGCGCGATCGGGAAGCGCTGCAGCTGCTGGATGGTGGCACGCTTCGAGCGGCCAGCCTCCTGGGCAAACTCGTGGAGGTAGCGCTCGATGGCGTCATCCAGGGTCACGCCCTTCCACTTCGCCGAGAGCACGCCGCCGGGGCTGTGCAGCTCGAGTTCGCGGCGCTTTGCCCACTCCTCGGCCATCGCTTTCCTGGGGAACGTCCTGGATTCCGAGTGGTCTGGTTGCCCACGGCGGGCGATGCGGATCTGGGCCAGGTATGAGAAACTGCCGTCCTTTCGCCGACGCTTCCTGATCGTCGCCACGCGAACCTCCCTGATGTACCAAATTGCCAACGCCCCGTGTGCCAAATCTGTACCAACACATGGCGCAAAACAGGGCAAAACCACTGTAAATATGAACAGTCATGAATGATATGGCAAATGCCACAACCGGCATGAATACTGGCACCACGCGGCCTGCGCTGGATAGGACGTTCTCAGTAGCGCCTATGATGGATGGGACGATATAGCCCACAACCACGGGCTTTGCAGGGCGGTTGGTACACTATCGGTACACCATCAAGATTCCATGAAAGCCGGCGACCCTCACGGGCGCCGGCTTTTTCGTGGCCCCTCGGTAAGGGAACTGCGGTGCATAACCAACGCCGAAAACCGCATAGATCCGCATAAGCCGGCGCCTCCCTGTCACCCCTCCGAACCCGCTCAACGACGCGGTCTAACGCCCTGGTGCATGAGTGCATAAAAACCGGCACGTTTAGCGCGCAGGCGGGGCGGGGTGTCGACGGCGCGCGGCGGTGCGCCGCTGGGGTGGAGGGGCGGCTGGCTGGCCGCGTGAGGCGCGTTCGCTGGTCGAGCCGAGCCGCTCATCGCATGATGGCCAGCGGCCGGCACGCGGGCGCACAAGGCGACAGACGCACTACGAGGCACAAATGCGTCTCAACCGATATTGCTCGCGCGGGCGCGCTAAGCTGCCCGGATGGGCAAAGGTATGTGGTTCACAGAATGGTACGATTCATCATCGACTAGGAGACCGAGAATGCCAGAAGCCAATACTGAGATCTCACTGCCTAAGCCGGTGGCCAGAGCCATTCTGGAGTTGTACGAAGTGGCCTATAGCGAGGGGCAAGTGCCGGATGACGCCATGCAAGTAATCTCTTGGATCAATGAGCATTACCCCGAGCTATTCAATGAACGAGACTTCAGCCACCTGCCCAGGGAGTAACCAAAAAGGCCGCCCGGGTGGGCGGCCTGCTGGTGGTGATCGGTAGCGGCTGGCGAGTCGGCGGCTATCGCCTCGTCGGGTCGAGGCCGGTCCCCTCGCCGTCGCTGAGCGAGTAGGGATCGAACTGCACGATCTCCTCGCCGGCCCACTCGTTGATCTCGCGCATGGTGGCCTGGAGGGGCTCGAGTTCGTTCGCCACGAACACCCGGGCGGCCTTCTCGACGTCGCCGAAGCCGCCGGTGTTCTGGGGGATGATGCCCATCATCTGGGGCGGGATGCGGTGGCCGGCGAGCTGGTCATCCCGGGTGATGTTCTTGATGTTCCAGAAGTCGTCCTTCGCCGCCACCTCGCTCACCGGGATGATCTGCACCCCGTCCTTCTTGCCGTTGGGCGAGTACATGAACAGGTTCTTGAAGTTGCCCACGCCCTTCGACTCCCGGAGCGCCTGGCGCATGGCGTCGATGTCCTTCTGGTCCTGCGCCGGATCGCTGACGTACATGATGAACCCGGCGTGGCTGCCGTTGAGGTAGTAGCGCCGGCGAAACAGCGTGGCGTTCTCGTTCAACCACGCCGACTGCAGGCTACCGATGTAGTCCGGCACGCCGTAGATGCCCTGGTCGATGTCCGGCTCGAGCAGGTGCACCACCCTGCCCCGCGGCAGCTCGGTGCGCTCCAGGTAGTTGGGCGCCCACCAGTAGCGATCCCCCAGACCACGACGCATGTACTTGGCGGCCAGATGGCGGAACGGCAGCCGCTTACCCAGCCGCCCGCGCACCTCCTCGAGGTAGCCGTTGCCGAACACCAGGTAGTCCAGGGCCAGCGCCGAGAACGCCCGGCGGCCCAGCAGCGGGTGCGGCTTGAAGGTGCGTAGCAGGATGTTGCGCTTCACCTGGAGCGCCGAGCCGTGGTGGGCCGTGGCCCGGTAGCTCTTGGCCAGGATCTCCAGCGGCACCGGCGGCTCGAACCACTCATCCCCCGAGAGGTAGATTCCCTCGTAGAAGGCGTCGCGCATGCTGGTGACCGGCTCCGGGTCGCCGAAGCTGAACGCCTGGGCCTGGGGTGGCGTTGACGCGACCGGCGATTCGGTTGACGGGCTGCCGCCATCGCTTGTCGAGTAGGCCGGAACGCGGACGCGGGGTTTCTCGGTGGCGGTCATTCGTACATCTCCATGAGGGACTGGCCGGCCCCCTCGGCGGGGCCGTCGATCGGTTCGTGACTGAGGGCGTGCATGGCGGCCCAGGCCAGGTCGGCGTGACCGGTGGCCTGGCTGCGCCCGCTGGTGTAGGTGTACTGGCGTCCGGAGGCGGTGAGCTCGCGCTTGATGGCCATGAACGACTGCGCCATGTCGCTCCAGCCGGCATCGAACTCGAGGCGGCTCTTGCGCATGATCTGCTGGGCCTGCATGACCAGCCGGCCCTTCACCGCCGGGTCATAGCGGAAGCGGGTCAGCGTCGGGAACCACTTCTCGACGTGCTCGGCCACCGCCTCGCCCAGGCCGCTGACGTCGATGCCGATGTGCTCGATGCGGTACTTGTCCTGGAACGAGCGGATGAACGCCGCCTGGGCCGCGTAGTCCTCGCCCTTGAGGCGGTGGCGTTCCAGGATGCGGTGCTTCTCGTCAGCGGTGCGCGCCGGCAGCACCACCACCAGCCCCGCGCCGTCGCCGTCTTCGCCGGTGCCGGTCGGGTCGTAGCCGATCCACACCCCGCGGTCGCCCACCGGGCGCGGCGCGTAGGGCCGGTAGTCGTCCCAGATCTCCCAGGCGTCGATCATGCACGGGTGCACCAGGCTGAGCGGGAACGCCGACTGGCTGTCGTCGACGAACTGGCACATCAGCAGGTTGGCGTACTCGTCGGGGCTGTACTCCAGCTTGAGCTGCTCGAGGTCGAACAGATCGCAGCCGCCGGCGATCGCATCCTCGACGGTGACGATCTGCCGCCAGTGGCCATCCGGGCACAGCGCGCCGCCGGCCAGCGCCGCGTGGCTGACGTCGAACTCCTGCCGCTCGGCCTTCTTGCGCCGCTTGTTGAACAGCTCGCCGGACCAGAACGGATAGGCCTCGTGGCCCAGGCTCGACGGCGTCGAGAAGTAGGTCTGGCGCCACTTCTTGTGCATCGCCATGCCCGACGTGACCTTGCGGAACTCCTGGAAGCGGTGGATCCAGAAGTACTCGTCCAGGTAGGTATCGCCGTGATAGCCCTGGGCCGTCTTGGCGTTGGTGCCCAGGAAGTGCAGCTCGGCACCGTTGTCGAGCACGAGCGGATCGCCCTTGAGATCGACGTCGCAGACCTCCTTTACGAACTGGACGATGTAGTTGCGGAAGATGTGGGCCTGAGCCTTGCTCGCCGAGAGGAATATCTTGTTCCGGCCGGTCTTGAACGCATCGACGATCGCCTCGCGGGCGAAGTACCAGGTGGCGCCTATCTGGCGGCTCTTGAGGATGTTGCGGATCCGATGACGCTCACCAGCACGCAGCCACTTCCGCTGGTATTCGAACAGCGACTCCAGAAACGCCGCTTCCAGCGCCTCGAGCTGCTCGTCGGTCAGGGCATTCCGTCGTGGCTTGCGCTTGGGCCCAGCATTGCGCGCCTCGATCTTGGGATTGAGATCCGACTCCCGCCCGCTGTCTTCGTATTTGCGCACTCTGGCCAGGCGCTCAATCTGCCGGCCCAGCAGGTCGATCTCCTTGAAGTCCCGCGGCTCCTTGGTCTCCTTTACGATGAGCTGCACCAGGCGCGCCTCGAGCGCCCCCTCCACGCGATCGTTGGGACGTGCCTCGTCCCAGCCGTCGCGCTGCTTCCAGCTATGAATGGTGGCTGGCTTCTCATCTACCAGCTCGGCAATACGCGCCACCCTGAGGCCATACCAGTACAGGTGGCGGGCTCTCAGGCGTGGGGACTCGGGAGTGTCGGGCAGCGGTGTCGTCATGCGGCCAGCCTACCCGCGCGCCCGGGAGCGCGATGGCGCGGCCATTTGTGGGAACGGCCCGGCACAACCGCCGGTGATTGAGGCAATCACGCAGGGCGCGGAACCTGACGCCATCGTCAGACACCCGAGCCGAGGACCCCCATGGCCAAGTTCCGCGTCGCCACCGAAGGCGCCACCACCGACGGCCGCGAGATCAAGCGCGAATGGATCGAGCAGATGGCCGCCAACTACGATCCCGCCAAGTACGGCGCCCGCGTGTGGATGGAGCACATGCGCGGCGTGTTCCACGACGGCCCCTTCGCCGCCCTGGGCGACGTCACCGCCGTGGAGGCCCAGGAGGTCGAGGACGGCAAGCTGGCCCTGTTCGCCGACATCGACCCCACCGACCGGCTCAAGGAGATGAACCAGCAGCGCCAGAAGGTCTACACCTCCATCGAGGTGAACCCGGCGTTCTCCGACACCGGCGAGGCCTACCTCGAGGGCCTGGCAGTCACCGATTCCCCGGCCAGCCTGGGCACCGAGATGCTCAAGTTCTCGCGCTCCGCCGGCGACAACTCCCCGCTGGCCGCCCGCAAGCAACACCCCGACAACCTCTTCACCGAGGCGGTCGAGATCGAGCTGGATTTCACCGAGACGCCCCCGGCCGACAACGGCCCGAGCCTGATGGAGCGCGTCACGGCGTTGTTCAAGAAGCACGACGCCAAGACCGACCAGGGCTTCGCTGCCTTCCGCACCGACCTCGAGCAGACTCTCGAGCTGTTCGTGCAGAAGCACCAGGCCCTGGCCGACGACCTCGACGGCCGCCCCACCGCCGAATCGTTCAACAAGCTGCAGACCACCCTCGACGAGACCAAGCGCCGCCTCGACGAGCTCTATACCCAGCTCGACAACACCCCCGACACCGAGCCCCGCGCCCCCGCCTTGGGCGGCGAAGGCGGCGAGCAAACCAACTTCTGAGGACCCTGAACTCATGCGCAATGACACACGCTTCGCCTTCAACAAGCTGACCCAACGCATCGCCGAGCTCTCGGGCGTCCCCCGCGCCACCGAGTCCTTCGCCGTCGAACCCAGCGTCCAGCAGACGCTGGAAACCAAGATGCAGGAGTCCAGCGAGTTTCTCTCCCGCATCAACATCGTCGGCGTCGACGAGCTCAAGGGCGAGAAGCTGGGCCTGGGCATCAGCGGCCCGATCGCCGGCCGCACCGACACCACCGCCAACGACCGCACCCCGCGCGACCTGAGCACCCTGGACGCCAACGGCTACGAGTGCCGCTCGACCGAGTTCGACACCTTCCTGCCGTGGAGCAAGCTCGACGCCTGGGCCAAGTTCCGGGATTTCCAGATCCGGGTGCGCAACGCCATCATCCGCCAGCAGGCGCTTGACCGGATCATGATCGGCTTCAACGGCACCAGTGCCGCCGTGGCCACCGATCGCGTCGCCAACCCGCTGCTCGAGGACGTCAACGTCGGCTGGCTGCAGCAGTACCGCGACAACGCCCCGGCCCGCGTGATGACGGGTGGCAAGACCGCCGGCACCATCGTCATCGACGGCACCGCCGACGGCGCTCAGCCCAACGGCATCGTCGGCGACTACGCCAACCTGGATGCCCTGGTGATGGACGCCGTCAACGAGCTGATCGAGCCCTGGCACCGCGAGTCCACCGACCTGGTGGCGGTCATGGGCCGGAAGATGCTCGCCGACAAGTACTTCCCGCTGGTCAACAAGGAGAACGCCCCCACCGAGCAGCGCGCCCTGGACCTGATCATCAGCCAGAAGCGGGTCGGCGGCCTCCAGGCCGTGCGGGCACCGTTCGTGCCCGATGGGACGATCTTCATCACCAGCCTCGAGAACCTGTCGATCTACTTCCAGAACGGCAGCCGCCGCCGCTACCTCCGAGACGAGCCCAAGCGCAAGCGCGTGGAGAACTACGAGTCCTCCAACGACGCCTACGTGGTCGAGGACTACGGCTTCGGCTGCCTGGTCGAAAACATCGACATGTCCAACGCCTGAGGAGCGAGCGCATGACCAGCCCCGCCCGCAAGCACTACCAGCGCGTCACCGCCGCGAAAGCGGCGGGGGCCGCCGATCCCGGCCGTCCCCAGACCGGCGAGCAGTACGAGATCCACGCCGCCGCTCTGTGGGAGGCCCGGCGCACCCTCAAGGGCATCAAGAGCACCGAACAGAAGATCGCCAAGAAGCGCGAACTGCTGCCGGAGTTCGAGAGCTACGTCACCGGCGTGCTTGAGGCCGGGTCCGGCGCCCAGGACGACGTCGTGATGACCGTCATGATCTGGCGGCTCGACGTCGGCGACCTCGCCGGCGCGCTGGCCATCGCCGAGTACGCCCTGCGCCACGGTCTGGACGCTCCGGATAGATTCGAGCGCGACACCGCCTCGATCCTCGCCGAGCAACTGGCCGAGGAAGCCATCAAGCAGCTAGAGGCCCCGGTCCAGGACAGCGAGGAAGCCCGCACTGGCGCCGCCAATGCCGCCGCCGAGCTGGCCATGCACCTGAGCCGCGCCGAGGCGCTGACCCGCGACGCCGACATGCACGACCCGGTGCGCGCCAAGCTGCACAAGGCCCTGGGCTACGCTCAGCGCGCCCGCGGCGGCCACGCCGCCGAAGCGCTCGAGCACCTGCGCCGCGCCCTGGAGCTGAACGACCGCGTCGGGGTGAAGAAGGACATCGAGAAGCTCGAGCGCGAGCTCAAGCAACAGAACGCCGGCACTCAGGGCTCGCCCCAGAACGGAGCCTGACGCCGCCACCGAGTCGCACGCCGACGCCAAGGGGGCACCGGGGGAGAGCGGACTGCGGTCCCATCTCGTCGAACCCGGTCCACCCCCTTCCTATTCCGACCTGAGCGAGAGCCGCCGCCATGTCCCTGATCGCCGCCGGTACCGGCACCGCCCCCGACGATCCGCCCAGCCTCGACAACAACGGTTTCTGGCCGGCCATCGAGCCAGCGGACTTCCGCGAGGCCACCCGGCTGGACGGCACCGTCACCGTGCCGCGCCTGGTGCAGGCGCTGCAGGTGGCCATGGCCGACGTCAATCGCCAGATCGCCGACTGGCAGCTCGCCCACCAGGACGACGGCGCCGCCACCCTCGACGCCGTGGCGCCGCCGGCCTGGGCCCTGCCCGACCACTACGCCCTGCTCTACCGCCGCGCCGTCTATGCCACCGCCCACGCCAGCCTGCTCGAGCGCTATCGCGACGTCTCCGCCACCCAGGACGGCGACGAGCGCGGCGAGGCCAAGGACGAGGCCGCCGACGACCTCCGCCGCGACGCCCGCTGGGCCGTGGCCGAGATCGAAGGCCGGGCGCACTCCACCGTGGAGCTGATCTAGTGCCTGACGTGCGCGCCCACCAGGGCGAGACCCTCGACGCACTATGCCAGCGAGTGCTCGGCCGCACCGCCGGCGTCACCGAGCAGGCCCTCGCGCTCAACCCGGGTCTGGCCGACCTCGGCCCGGTGCTGCCCCACGGCACCCTCGTCACCCTGCCCGACGAACAGGCCGCCGAGCCGGCCGTCGCCGACACCATCCAGCTCTGGAGCTAGCCCCATGGCCGAACCCAGCACCGCCGCCGCCGCCGGCACCGCCACCCTCACCGCCGCCGTCATCGGCATGCTGCCCGGCATCGATGCCAATGCCGTGGTGGGCGCGTTCTGCGGCGCCACCCTCTTTGTGATCAGCGCCAAGGACCTGGGGCTGTTCGAGCGCTTCGCCTACCTGCTGATCTCGTTTGCCATCGGCTACCTGGGCGGGCCGGCCCTGCTCGGCGACATGCTCGAGCAGAGCGCCGTGTCCGCCTTCATCGCCGCCGCCGTCACCGTGACCGCCGGGCTGCGGGCCATCGACGGCGTGAAGACCCTAGACCTCAAGGCCTGGCTGGGAGGGAGGAAATGACCGTCTCCGGAATCGTCACCCTGATCGCCGCCCTGGTGATCATCCTGCGCCTGATCACCTACCGCCGCGGCGGCAGCCGCTACCGCCCCGGGATCGGCGTCGCCGCCTGGGCCAGCATCGCCGCCTGCGCCGTGGCGATCGCCGAGGTGCTGGCCACCGGGGCCCCGCGGGTTGGCTGGCTGGCGATCCTGCTGCCGGCCTTCGCCGTGATGCTGCTGCTCGCCGGCGGCAACCTCGCCCACCTGCTGCGCCCGCCCTGGAGGTTCTGATGCGCCAGTACGCCGCCCTGCAGCAGAAGACCCTGTTCGTCTCCGCCGGCCACAGCGAGCGCGATCCCGGCGCCGTGGCCCACGGCCACACCGAGGCCGCCATCGTCCTCGAGTTTCGCGACCTGCTGGCCGACTACCTGGCCGAGCGGGTCATCGTCGATCGCGACGGCGCGCCCGGTGAGAACCTCCCGCTGCGCGACGCCGTGGGCGCCGCCAAGGGCCACGACCTGGCCGTCGAGTTTCACTGCAACGCCGCGGGCAGCCCGGACGCCACCGGCGTCGAGACGCTCAGCGCCGGCCACCACTACCCGCTGGGCAATGCCCTCTGCCAGGCCATCGCCGACGCCCTGGGCATCGCCAACCGCGGCGCCAAGGGCGAGGCCAGCGGGCAACACAGTCGGCTGGCCTACATCAGCCAGGGCGGCGGCCTGATCGTCGAGCTGTTCTTCCTGACCAACAAGCGCGACCTGGCGGCGTACATCGCCAACCGACGCCGCTGCATCGAGGCAGTGGGCGACGTCCTGGTCAATGAGATCTGCGCCGCGGCCCTGGAGCGCCCGGCATGACCCGCGCCCGGCTGCTCGCCCTGGCCCTGCTGATCGCCGGTACCGCCGCCGGCGGCTGGTTCGCCCGGGGCTGGCTCGAGGACAGCCAGCGCCTCAGCGCCATGCAGGCCGCCGAGGCCGCCATCGACGCCGCCATGGCGCGCGAGTCGACGATCGCCCGCGCCGTCGAGGACCGCCTGGCCGAGCTCGACGCCAGCGAGCGCATCATCGACCGAGGAGTGATCCGTGAAATCGAGAAGCCCATCTATCGCCGCGTGTGCCTTGAGCCTGACGCTGTCCGCCTGCTCAACCACGCCGCCGCCGGCACCGCCCCCGATCCAGCAGAGCCTGATGACGCCCTGCCCGGCAGCGCTGCCCCGGCTGACTGACGGCACCGGCAAGGATGTCGTGCTGACCATGGACGACTGGGCCGGCCAGTATCACCGCTGCGCAACGCGGCACAACGGCCTGATCCAGGCCCTGGAAGACCGCCCATGAACAAGCTCGCCAGTCTCCGCGCCCACCTGATGCAGGCCATCCCGGGACTCGACCGCGACCCGGATCGCCTGCGCACCTACGTGCCCGAGGGCACCATCCGCTTCCATCGCGGGCAGCACCTCAGCCACGAGTACCGATTCACCGCCGAGGTGATCCTGCTCGACCACAACGGCACCACCGACACCGTGGTGGTGCCGTTGCTGCAGTGGCTCAGCCACTACCAGCCGGACCTCGACCCCGAGACCGCGGTGCGCTTCTCGTCGGAGGTGCAGCGACACGACGCCGTGGACCTGATCTTCTCCATGGAGTTGACCGAGCGCGTGATCGCCCTGGTCAACTGCGAGGCCGGCCGGATCGACAGCGAACACCGCATGCCCGAGTACCCCATCGAGGCCTGCCCGGCCACCGAGTGGCAGCTCTACGCCAAGGGCCCGGGCGAGGACGAGCACGAACTCGAAAGCGAGTGGTCCTCGCCGTGACCCGCGACGACCTCGACCAGCTCGAGGGCTGGCTCGCCCCGCTGCTCGAGCGCCTCTCCGCCAAGGAGCGCAAGGCGCTGTCTCGCGAGATGGGCCTCGCCCTGCGCAAGAGCCAGCGCGACCGCATCAGGGCCCAGCGCAACGTCGACGGCACCCCCTACGCCCCGCGCAAGGGAAAGAAGCACGAGCGCCGCGCCCGTCGCCGGCTGCGTTTCATCTACGAGAAGCCCGGTCACGAGCCCGAAGAGCGCGAGATCGTCAACTGGATCGCCACCCCGGAGACCTACTTCGGCTTCGACGAGCAGAAGGCCGGCGACCTGCGCACCTTCAAGAAGGTGCGCATCGTGCGCTATCTCGAGCGCGACCTCACCCCGGTGGCCCGCCCCGGCGCGCGCGGCAAGCGCAGCCCAGACAACCGGATGTTCCAGAAGCTGATGACCGCGAAGTACATGAAGGTCGACGCCTCGGCATCGGGCGTCGGCGTCGGCTACGAGGGGCGCATCGCGCACATCGCCCGCATCCACCAGGAAGGCCAGACCGGCCAGGTCAACGCCCACATCCGCCACGACTACCCCGAGCGCGAGCTGCTCGGCGCCACGCCCGACGATATGGACATGCTGTTCGAGATGATCTTCCGGCACCTGGACGTGCCGGAGGGCTGACGCCGTTTTTGTGCCCCCGCCCTCTCACAATCCCCACCGCTAGAGCCCCGGCCCTCGCCGCGCAACCATCGCGGCATGAGCCAACACCCCCTGCAAAGCGCCGCCGAGCTGCTGCGCCTGATCCATAACCTGATCCGCCTCGGCACCATCGCCGAGGTGGATCACGGCGTCGTGGGCGAGCGTCCGCCGCGCGTTCGCGTGAAATCCGGTGAGCTGCTGACCGCCTGGCGGCCGTGGATCGAGTGCCGCGCCGGCACCACATGCGACTGGAACCCGCCCACCGTCGGCGAGCAGGCGGTGTTGTTCTCCCCCGGCGGCGATCCCGCCGGCGCCGTGGTGCTGGTCGGGCTGTTCTCCGACGCCCACCCCGCGCCGGCGGATCTCCCCGAGCTCTGCCGCCGCCTGTTTCCGGACGGCGGCCTGTTCGAGTACGACCACCAGGCCAGCGTGCTGCGCATCAAGCTGCCCGGCCGCATCGAGATCGAGGCTCCGGGCGGCACCGCCTGGCTCGGCAACATCGACCACCAGGGCGACATGGCCCGCGCCGGTAGCTATGCCCAGGACGGCGGCTCGCTGACCCACAACGGCAAGAACGTCGGCCACGACCATCCGCACAGCGGCGTCGTACCCGGCAGCGGCCAGAGCGGAGGCCCGGTATGACCGGCATGAACGCCACCACCGGCCGCGCCCTGGAGCGCCTCGAGCACATCCGCCAGAGCGTGCGCGACATCCTCACCACCCCGATCGGCACCCGCGTCATGCGCCGCGAGTACGGCAGCCTGCTGCCCGAGCTGATCGACCGGCCGCTGTCCGACGCCCTGATGCTCCAGGTCTACGCCGCCACCGTGATGGCGCTGCTGCGCTGGGAGCCGCGCCTGCGCGTCACCGCCGTGCACCGCAGTGTCAGCACCGCCCAGCCCGGCCGCGCCACGATCGAGATCCAGGGCCAGACCACTGACGGCCAGGCCATCCGCGTGGAGGCCCCCATCGCATGAGCGGCACTATCGACCTTTCCCAGCTCCCCGCCCCCGACGTCGTCGAGGCCCTCGACTACGAGACCGTGCTCGCCGAGCGCAAGGCCGCCCTGCTCGCCCTGGTCGGCGAGAGCCAGCGCGCCGAGGTCGAGGCCACCCTCGCGCTCGAAAGCGAGCCGCTGACCATCCTGCTCGAGGAGAACGCGTACCGTGAGCTCGTCTGGCGGCAACGGGTCAACGAGGCCGCCCGGGCGGTGATGATCGCCCACGCTGACGACGAGGATCTCGACCACCTCGTCGCCAACTTCGAGGTCGAGCGGCTGACGATCGACCCGGGCGACCCCGATGCCACCCCGCCGGTGCCGCCCACCTATGAAAGCAACACCGACCTGCGCCTGCGCGCCCAGCGGGCGTTCGAGGGGCTCAGCGTCGCGGGGCCTCGCGCCGCCTATGAGTTCCATGCGCTCTCCGCCGACGGCCGCGTCGCCGACGCCACGGCCACCAGCCCGGCCCCGGCCGAGGCCCTGGTCACCCTGCTTTCGACCGAGGGCAATGGCGCCGCCATCCAGGACTTGATCGACGTCGTCGACGCCGCCCTCTCCGCCGAGGACGTGCGACCGGTGGGCGACCGCCTCACCGTGCAGTCGGCGGAGATCATCGACTACAGCGTCGACGCCACCCTCTACGTCTACCCCGGCCCCGAGCAGGAGCCGATCCTCGCCGCGGCCCAGGCCGGGCTGACGGCCTACGTTACCGCCCAGCGGCGCATCGGCCGCGACATCCGCATCTCGGCCATCCATGCGGCGCTGCACGTCGAGGGCGTGCAGCGCGTCGAGCTGGCCGCGCCGGCCGCCGACGTCGTTCTGGACGACACCCAGGCCGCCCACTGCACCGGCACCACGGTGACGATCGGAGGCAGCGATGCCTGATAGCCGGACGCCGCTGCTGCCACCCAACGCCTCGCCCCTGGAGCGCGCCGCCGCCGAGGCCCTGGCCGAGATCCAGCGCGTGCCGGTCCCGCTGCGCGACCTCTGGCGGCCGGCGACCTGCCCGGCGCACCTGCTGCCCTACCTCGCCTGGGCGTTCAGCGTCGACCGCTGGGACCCGACCTGGAGCGAGGCCGCCAAGCGCGACGTCATCGCCTCGGCGTTCTACGTCCACCAGCGCAAGGGGACCATCTCGGCGCTTCGCCGGGTGGTCGAGCCGCTGGGTTACCTGCTCGAGGTCGTGGAGTGGTGGGAAACGAACCCGGAAGGCGAGCGCGGCACCTTCGCCCTACGCATCGGCGTGCTCGACACCGGCATCACCGAGGCCATGTACACCGAGATCGAGCGGCTGATCGACGACGCCAAGCCGCTTACCCGCCACGTCAGCGGCCTCGACCTCGCCGGCGAGAGCCGCGGCACCGCCTACCTCGCCGCCGCCACCTACGACGGCGACGTCACCGCTGTGATGCCCTTCGTCGCCGGGGAAACCGAGGTCGCCGGGGAAACCGAGGTCGCCGGGGCCTTCTACGTGGGCGCCGCCACCGACAGCACCGACATCGCCACCGTCTACCCGCTCTGATAGCGAGAGGAGCCCCGCATGCCCCAGTTCTATACGCTGCTCACCGACACCGGCCAGGACAAAATGGCCAACGCCGTGGCCCTGGGCGGCACCATCGAGATCACCGAGCTGGCCGTCGGCGACGGCAACGGCAACCTGCCCACCCCGGACAGCAGCGCCACGGCGCTGGTCAATGAAGTGCGGCGCGCCCCGATCAACGCCAGCCAGACCGACCCCGACAATCCTAGCTGGATCGTGGTCGAGCAGGTCCTCCCGCCCGACGTCGGCGGCTGGACCATCCGCGAGATCGGCGTTTATGACGTCGACGGCGACCTGATCGGCATCGGCAACTACCCCGAGACCTACAAGCCGGTGCTGGCCGAGGGTAGCTCGCGCACCCAGACCGTGCGCTTCGTGCTCGAGGTCAGCGACACCAGCGCGGTCACGCTGAAAGTCGACCCTGCGGTGGTGCTCGCCACCCGCGAGTACGTCGACGACGAGCGCGCCGAGCACGAGGCCAGCCGCGCTCATCCGGCGGGGACGGAAGCCGCTCAGGGCATGGTCCGATACGGGACGATGGCAGAGCATAAAGAGGGAGCCCGCAGCGACCGCGCGGCTCATCTGGCTGGCGTCCTGGCTGCCATTCATCAGTTCGGATTGGGCGCATTCGGTCAGAGTCTCGATAACGAAAACGTCGATGAAAAAATCAAGGGGGGATTTTGGTCCAAGCGAACAACCGAAACTACAGCGGGAGATAACCCATACGACGCCTACAGGCTCGTCGTTCTTCCGTATGATTCAAGCGGGGCGGGAGCGCAGATTGCCATATCGACGACCGGCGAGATGGCATTTCGCGCACTATCGTACGGCGGCTGGACTCTCTGGCGAGAGGTCTATGGCTCCCACAACCTGGGGGCATCAAACGAAACGACGCTGGGCCTCATCAAGCTGGCTAGTCAGTCTAAAACCGATGCAGGTACTGACGACTCGACGGCAGTCACTCCGAAGAAGCTAAAGAATTGGGCGGCCAGCTGGGTTAAACAGGCGACCGAAACCGTCTCTGGGATGCTCAAGGTTGCGACACAAGCGAAAACCGATGCGGGCACTGATGACTCGACGGCGATCACGCCGAAGAAGCTGCGCTGGGGTGTTTCGTATGATATTTCGAGCGATGGCTATATCGCGTTGCCATCCTGGCTCGGCGGTTTGATCATTCAATGGGGGCGGGGGAATCTCGTTGACACGAGCGTTGGTTACACGAGTTTTCCTATCGCGTTCCCGACGGCTCTCGTGCATGCCGTCGTCGGTGACGCATCGGGTAATGCTGCTTCAGAGCCCGTCACCTGGAGGTTTGATGAGTCGTCAAAAACTCAACTGGCAGCATACTCATCAGCAGGTTCCTCTCTCGGTAAGTTCTCGTATTTGGCCATCGGATATTAACCATGATTTACCAAAAAGGATTGATCGATGATGTTTTATAGCCCCTCGCAAAACTCGTTTTACCCGTCAAGTCTCCGTTCCTCATATGAGTTATCCGGTATGTGGCCGGATGATGCGGTGCCAGTCAGCAAAGCAGCATTCGAGAAATATAAGGGGGCTCCGCCCGCAGGCATGACGCGCGGCGCAGACGACGGTGGCTATCCAGCCTGGGTCGAGATCCCACCGCTGTCGCTCGAAGACCTCGCCACCCGCCAGCGCGCCGCGATAGCCGCCGCCCTGGCCGATGCCCTCGCCGCCGGCATGCCCTACACCATGCCCGACGGCACCGAGGACACGGTGCAGATGCTGGCCGAGGACCGGCAGAACCTGCTCGGCCTGGCGATCGAGGCCCGCGACCTCAAGGCCGCCGGCGTTTCGGATCCCGTCCAGGAGTTCCGCGGCCTCTCGAACACGCGCTACCCGATGACGCCCGACCAGGTCATCGCCCTGACCGACGCCGCTCTCGGACACTACAAGGACTTGTTGCAACAGAGCTGGGACCGCAAGGACGCGATCGACGCCGCTTTGGCCGCCGAGGACCGGGAAGGGATCGAAGCGGTGGTGTGGTGATCACCGCCGCCCGCTTCAGAAAGCACAACGCCCGCCGATTGGCGGGCGTTTCAATAGAGAAAGGAGGGCTAAAAACCAGAGATCATGCTAACTTAGTTAGCACCGAGCCCTTGCCAAACAGCAACCGTTTTATCAAGACCACAATAATCTTCGGGAAGGCGCAAGGCTTTACGAACCCTTTCAAAATCTTTCTTCCGAATATCTTTGTGAAAAGCATGAGAGCAACGTATGACGTGCCATACATCGCTCAGTTCATATTTAAAGTAATCGTATAGCTCGGGCGCATCTTCGATGCATTCAGTCACAAAGATAAGAAGCCGGCAAAACTCCGCAACCGACAAAGAGCAAATTGCGGACGTATAGTACTGCCCGGATTCCTCCAACCCCACAGACAGCTTATAGTCATAGATAATTTCACCAAACGTCGCACTTTCAGGAATAAAATCGGAGCTTGGATACGGAAAGCCATTCCCTTTCAAATAAGCAGAAGCACATGCGCCTAGCCGTTCATTCATGGAACTTCTCAAAGTAGGGAAAAATTTTTCCGCCCTGCTGTAAGCCTCGATTTTCCTCTGATGATTATCAACTTTGGCGATCTGCTCTTCTTGTGCCTCAATAATGGAATCCTGCTGCCTCAACGTAAGGATCAAGGCGAAAAGCGTGAAGGTGACGGCAGCCACACCGACGGTTCCAGAAAGGTAGGCTCCAAAATCCGCCCAAGCTCCAGAATCAGTAGACAAATCATTGCCAGCGAACTGAAACATGTAAAACCCGACTGATGCCCCAGAAGCCGCCAGCGTGCCCACGATCAACAACCGATAGATCCAGACTTTCTGGTTACTCTTCTCACCCTTCATGCTGCCTCCCTGCGCTATCTGTGGAGCCAAGCCTACCCCGCCGCACCGATTTTGTGCCATCACCACCCCACAACCTCCACCGCTAGAGCCCCGCCCGCTCCCGCGCAAGCATGACCCCGACCGTCATGCTCACCTGCGCAGGAGCTCCCAATGCCCCAGGATTACCACCACGGCGTGCGCGTCGTGGAGATCAACGAAGGCACCCGGCCGATCCGCACCGTCGCCACGGCGGTGATCGGCCTGGTGGCCACCGCCCCCGATGCCGCGGCGGCCGTTGCCGCCACGCTGCTCAAGGAATCCGCCGCCGCCGAGAGCGGCGTCACCTACACCGCGGCCACCGCCGGAACCACCGGCAACGCCATCCACGTGCGCTACGTCGACCCCGGCAGCGCCTCCGCCACGCTGGCCATCACCGTCAGCGGCAAGGACATCACCGTCAGACTGGCCACCGACATCGACGGCGCGATCGTCAGCACCGCCGCCGAAGTGGCCACGGCCATCAACGGCGAGGCCAACGCCTCCGCCCTGGTCACCGCCGCCGAGGAAGGCGCCGGGGCCGGCGTGGTCGCCGCGTCGGGCTTCGCCAACCTCACCGGCGGCGAGGACGAGCCGTTCCCGCTGAATACCCCGGTGCTGGTCACCGATCCGCTGGGCGCCCAGGGCGACGCCGGCGACACCGGCACTCTCGCCCGCTCGCTGGACGCCATCGCCGACCAGGTGAAGACCCTGGTAGTCGTGGTGCGCGTGGCCGAGGGCAGCGACGCCGACGCGACCAAGACCAACGTCATCGGCGGCGTGAATGCCAGCGGCAAGCGTACCGGCGTGCAGTCTCTGCTCGCCGCCGAGGGCCGCCTGGGCGTGAAGCCGCGCATTCTCGGCGTGCCGGAGCTCGACGACGCCGACGTCACCAGCGAGCTGATCGGCGTGGGCCAGAAGCTGCGCGCGTTCGTCTACGCCTCCGCCGGCGACAGCACCACCATGGAAGAAGCGGCCATGTACCGCGAGAACTTCGGCGCCCGCGAGGTCATGGTGATCTGGCCCGACTTCACCGGCTGGGACACAGCGACCTCCAGCACTCGCACGCACTCCGCCGTGGCCCGCGCCATGGGCCTGCGCGCCAAGGCCGACCAGGCGATCGGCTGGCACAAGACCCTTTCCAACATGCCGGTCAACGGCGTGACCGGCATCAGCCAGGACGTGTTCTGGGACCTCCAGGACCCCAGCACCGACGCCGGCTACCTCAACAGCCACGAGGTCACCACGCTGATCCAGCGCAGCGGCTTTCGCTTCTGGGGCTCGCGCACCTGCAGCGCCGACCCGCTGTTCGCCTTCGAGAACTACACCCGCACCGCCCAGGTCATCGCCGACACCATCGCCGAGGCCCACCTCTGGGCCGTCGACAAGCCGATGCACCCGAGCCTGGTGCGCGACATCGTCGAGGGCATCAACGCCAAGTTCCGCGAGTGGAAGCGCCAGGGATACCTCATCGACGGCGTGGCCTGGTTCGACGCCGAGATCAACACCCCCGAGGTGCTCAAGGCCGGCAAGCTCTACATCGACTACGACTACACACCGGTACCGCCGCTGGAAAACCTGATGCTTCAGCAGCGCATCACCGACCGCTACCTGGTCGACTTCGCCGACCGCGTCGCCGCCGCATAACAGGAGATCGAGATGGCACTTCCCAAGATCCTCAAGGACTTCAACCTGTTCGGCGACGGCAACAGCTGGCAGGGCCTGATCCAGACCATCACCCTGCCCGAACTCGCCCGCCGCATGGTCGAGTTTGAGGCCGGCGGCATGGACGGCCCCATCGAGGTCGACATGGGCAACCAGCTCATGGAAATGACCTGGACGCCCGGCGGCCTGCTGGTCGACGGCGTCTACGACACCTACGGCTCGCCGATCCACGACGCCGCCCAGCTGCGTTTCACCGGCAGCTACGAGAGCGACGAGGACGGCACCGTCGTGCCCGTCGAGATCGTCGTGCGCGGCCGCCACAAGACCATCGGCATGGGCGAGGCCCAGAAGGGTGACAACTCCACCGGTGAGATCACCACCACCATCAGCTACTACAAGCTGACCATCGACGGCGAGGTCGTCATCGAGCGCGACATCCCCGGCAACGTCTTCATGGTCCGCGGCGAAGACCGCCTCGCCGACCGCCGCGCCGCCCTGGGCACCTGATCACCGGCCACCACCACCCACAGCACCGCCGCCCCACCGGGGCGGCCCATGATCCTCATCGGAGCCACACCCCATGACCGACAAGACCACCGCCCCCGCCGAGCTGCCCCAGGTCGTCACCGAGACCGTCGAGCTGGACACTCCCTTCAAGCGCGGCAGCCAGACCGTCACCGAGCTGCAGATCCGCAAGCCCAAGAGCGGCGCCCTGCGCGGCGTGGCCCTCACCGACGTGCTGCAGATGCAGGTGGACGCCCTCACCCGCGTGCTGCCGCGCATCACCGAGCCGGCCCTCACCGAGGCCGAGGTGCGCGACATGGACCCGGCCGACCTGGTTCAGTGCGGCGGCGTGGTGAGCGGTTTTTTGCTGCCCAAGGCGGCGAAGGCCGCCAACGAGTAACCCTGCCCGAGCACGTCGACGACGCCATGGCCGACCTCGCCATGGTGTTCCACTGGGGGCCAACCGAGATGGACCCGATGGAAATCGACGAGCTGATGGAATGGCGCGAGCGGGCCCGCCGACGCGCCGAGCCGCCCAAGAAGTCCCGCTGACCGTATCCAAGACAGGAAGGAACGCCGATGGCCCGCGACCTCAAGCTGCAAGTCGTCCTCGACGCCGTGGACCGGGTCACTCGGCCCCTCAAGCAGATCACCCAGGGCAGCGGCCGCACCGCCGAGGCCCTGAAAGCCAGCCGCGACCAGCTCAAGACCCTGGAGCGCGCCCAGCGCGACCTCCGCGGCTTCCGCGACCTCAAGCGCCAGAGCGAGAGCAGCAGTCGCGCCCTCGAGGAGCAGCAGCAGGAGATCCGCGAGCTCTCCCGCCAGATGCAGAACGCCGAGGGCGACACCAAGGCCCTCGGCCGCCAGCGCGCCCAGGCCATCCGCCAGGCCCAGCGCCTCAAGGAGCAGTACCAGCAGGAACAACGCCAGCTGGACTACCTGCGCCGCAACATGACCCGCGTCGAGGGCGTCACCGGCAGCCACGCCGACCAGCAGCGCGAGCTGACCCGGCGCATCCGCGAGGCCAACGGCCAGCTCGAGGCCCAGCAGCGGCAGCTGCGCCAGACCGCCCAGCGGCAACGCCAGGCCGCCGACGCCGCCAAGCGCTACCACCGCGACATCGGCCGCGCCGGGCGCATGGCCGGGGCCGGTGCCGCCGGCATGGCCACCGGCGGCGCCGCGCTCTACGGCGGCGCACGCATGCTCACTCCGGGCGTCGACTACGGCGCCGCCATGTCCCGCGTGCAGGCCCTCACCCGGCTGCAGGAAGACGACCCGCGCCTGCAGGCCCTGCGCGACCAGGCCCGCGAGCTGGGCTCGAGCACCTCGTTCAGCGCCACCCAGGCCGCCGACGCCCAGGGCTTTCTCGCCATGGCCGGCTTCGATCCCGACGCCATCCGCGCGGCCATGCCCTCGATGCTCGACCTGGCCAAGGCCAACGACACCGGACTCGGCCGCACCTCGGACATCGCCTCGAACCTGCTGTCCGGTTTCGGGCTCGATCCCAGCGAAATGGAGCGCCTCGGCGACGTCATCACCGCCACCACCACCCGGGCCAACGTCAATCTGGAGATGCTCGGCGAGTCGATGAAGTACGTCGCCCCCGTGGCCCGCGAGATGGGGCTCTCGCTGGAAGAGTCCGCCGCCATGGCCGGCCTGCTGGGCAACGTCGGCATCCAGGGCAGCCAGGCCGGTACCACCCTGCGCGCCATGATGCTGCGCCTCTCCGCCCCCACCGGCGCCGCGGCCGGGGCCATCGAGGAACTCGGCCTCAACATCAAGGACGCCGAGGGCAACATGCGCAACGTGCCGCAGATCCTCGCCGACGTTGCCCAGGCCACCGAGGACCTGGGCAACGCCGAGCGCATGGAGTACCTGAAGGCGATCTTCGGCGAGGAACCCGCCGCCGGCATGGCCGAGATGATCAACCAGCAGGGCTCGGCCGGCGTCGAGGCGTTCACCGGCATTCTGGAGAATGCCGCCGGCGAGAACGCCCGCATGGCACGCACCATGGCCGACAACATCAGTGGCGATCTCAAGTCGCTCAACAGCGCCTGGGAAGAGGTCGGCATCACCATCACCGACACCAACGAGGGCCCGCTGCGCGAGCTGATCCAGAACATCACCACCATCACCCGCGGCGTCGGCAACTGGATGAAGCAAAACCCGCGTCTCACCGGCACCCTGGCCACCGCCGCCGCCGCGGTGGCCGCACTGGTCGCCGTGGGCGGCAGCTTCATCGCCGTGCTCGGCTCGGTGCTCGGCCCCATCGCCCTGGTGCGCTATGCCCTCACCCTGCTGTCGCTCAACCCGGTGGGGCTGACCATCATGGGCATCGTCGCCGCCGTGGCGGCACTGGCCGCCGGCGCAACGCTCATCTATCGCAACTGGGATGGCATCAGCGCGTGGTTCGGGGAGCGATGGCAGGACATCAAGGACGCGTTCAGCGGCGGCATCGGCGAGGTCGCCCGGCTGCTGCTGGACTGGTCGCCCATCGGCCTGATCTGGCGTGGCGTCACCGCCGGCCTCGACGCCCTGGGCGTGGAGATCCCCGAGAAGTTCGGCTCCCTGGGCAGCGCGATGATCGACGGCATGATTGACGGCCTCACCGGCAAGATAGGCGAACTGCGCGACCGGATCACCGGCATCGCCGGCAACGTGCGCGACTGGTTCGCCGACAAGCTCGACATCAACTCGCCCTCGCGCGTGTTCGCGCAGCTCGGCGGCTACACCGTCGACGGCCTGAACGCCGGGCTGGACGCCCAGCGCGACGAGCCGGCCCGCCGCGTCGGCGAGATCGCCCGGCGCGTACGTCAGGCCGGCGCCGGCATGGCCATCGGTGCCGCCAGCCTGCCCGCCATCGCCGACGTGCCCATCGACCACCGCCCGCCGCTCCAGGCCGCCGGCGGTGGTGGCGACGTGCACATCACCATCGAGGGCGGCATCAACGTCCACGCCGCCCCGGGCATGGACGAGCAGGCCCTCGCCCGCATGGTCGGCGCCGAGGTGCAGCGCGCCGTGGCCGACGCCGCTCGCGACGCCGCCGCCCGCCGGCGCTCGTCCTTCTACGACATCGACTGACAGGAGCCCCGCCCATGATGATGGCCTACGGCCTGTTCGTGTTCGGCCTCAGCACCGCCGCCTACCAAGAGCTGCAACGCCAGACCGACTGGCGCCACCAGAGCCAGGGCCGCATCGGCCGCCGCCCGGCGCGCCAGTTCCTCGGCCCCGGCGAGGAGACCATCACCCTCACCGGCACCCTGCTGCCCCAGTTCACCGGCGGCCAGCAGAGCCTCGACCAGCTGCGCGAGATGGCCAACCAGGGCGCCGCCTGGCCCCTGATCGAGGGCGCCGGCACCTACTACGGCCTCTACGTCATCGGCTCGCTCAATGAGCGCAAGAGCGAATTCTTCCGCGACGGCGCCGCCCAGCAGATCGAATTCGACCTGCGCCTCGAGCGCATCGACGAGGACGACAGCGCCCAGCTCGCCAGCACCGCCGCCATGCGCGCCCTGGCCACCGGGCTCGCCGGGGCTCTGGCATGAGCCTGTTCAGCGAGCCGGGCCGCGCCGCCCGCACACCGGACTATCGCCTCACCCTCATGGGCCAGCGCATCAGCCCCCAGGTCGGCGCCCGCCTGCAGCGCCTGCGCCTGACCGATCGGCGCGGCCTCGAGGCCGACCAGCTCGACCTCACCCTGGAGGACCACGACGGCCGCCTGGCCCTGCCGCCCCGCGGCGCCGAGCTGCACCTGGCCATGGGCTGGCGAGGCCAGCCGCTGGTGGACCGCGGCACCTACATCGTCGACGAGGTGGAGCACTCCGGCGCGCCGGACGTGATCACCATACGCGCCCGCTCGGCGGACATGCGCCAGGGCCTGCCCGGCAAGCGCACCCAAAGCTGGGACGACATCACCCTCGGCGAGATCATCACCACCATCGCCGGCCGCCACGACCTGGAGCCCAGGACCGGCCAGCTGCTCCGGGGCATCTACCTCGAGCACATCGACCAGACCGAGGAAAGCGATCTGCACTTCCTCACCCGCCTGGCCGAGCGCTATGACGCCATCGCCACCGTCAAGGCCGGCAACCTGCTGTTCATCCCCGAGGGCGCCGGCACCACCGCCGGCGGCACCGAGATCCCCGCCATCCGCCTGACCCGCCAGGTGGGCGACCGCCACCGCTACAGCGTCACCGACCGCGACGCCTACACCGGCGTTGTTGCCCAGTGGCACGACGACGGCGCCGCCGAGCCCCGCGAGGTGGTCGCCGGCAGCGACGAGAATGCCAAGCGCCTGCGCCCCACCTACGCCACCCAGGACGACGCCCTCGCCGCCGCCCAGAGCGAATGGCAGCGCCTCCAGCGTGGCGGCGCCGCCTTCACCCTCGACCTCGCCGAAGGCCGCCCCGAGCTCTACCCCGAGACCCCGGTGACGCTCTCCGGGTGGAAGCGCGAGATCGACGCCACCGCCTGGCTGATCACCGAGATCAGTCACGACCTCAGCGACCGCGCGCTGACCAGCTCGCTGGAGATGGAGGTGAAGAGACTTTAGATCGCGCTATGAAAAATCTGCGCGATTCCCGGGGATAGGGGCGCTGGATTTTTCGACAGCGCACCTATTTCAAACGCTTGGATAAACAGGACACAAATATCACCCGTAGATAACCTTATGTGCCCCTGTCTCCTCCAAAATCTCCTTGTTAATTCTCTCTACCTCACTTGACGCGTCACTATTGCTGTGTGGCTTTGCCATTGACTCCAAGAAAACCTTGCAGGATTTCTTCCTATCCACAGGGTCAGAACAAAGAGCCGAAATAAGGCACAAGTCCTGCCCCATAAAATCTGCCATCATCATCTGGAAATCATTATAAATATCGACTGCCTGATCAACACTCATAAGCCTTGAAGCAAACCGACTCGCTTGAACTTCGGTCATACCTTCATCCACCGCATCGAATTTTTCCAGCCTAGCAATTGAATCTCTAAGCTGATTCAAGGGTTCTTCAAAACTATTTCGATTAAAAAGGGAAGCTGAGCGAACAGCCCCTAAGGTATGCCTCGACTGGCGACTTTCAAATTTCAACCTGCCGTCATCATCCTTATAGTAGTCTCTGTGCTCCACGCTAACAGCAATATTTGAGTTACCTGTTCTAGATATATTCTCGATCTGGCGAGCGCATGAAGAGGGGAGAGAGTTGACAATATTTCTCAAGTACTTATAGACATCATAAACATATCGCTCAACCTCTTTCAGCTTTGCAAGCCTGGCCTCCTTTCCGTAAAAAATTCTCCTGACTGAATCCAGAGCCTCTTGTCTTCTTCTCTCTGTTTCGTAACGACTTGCAACCAAAAACACCTTGCTATCTTTCGAGAATCGTTTGAGTGCGCACGTATTCCCGAGTATGGAATAACTACCATCTTTAAGGGAAACAACAAAACCATAGTTGTGTGGTTTTTTACATAGCGAACCTGAATCTCTAAGCCGACAACACTTCAACTCCTCGCTGAGATGGTAGTGCCCTGCCATTCCTTCATAGTTTTCTTCAGTGACACCCTTATCAGGCTCAAACCCATCGAGCTCAGCAATTTCTTCATAGCTATAAAACCGCTTTACGATGATCTCTTCGCCCATATCCCCTCCATAACTATGAAAAAAAGACTTACTCACTGAGATGGGTAAGCTCTGGCACTATGCACTACCACACCGCGACAGTCCGACTGCCGGGCCCAGGTCGATTCCTGCGGCCCGGCGGTCTGCATCAGCCGGAAGCGGCCGCCGATCCGGTGGCTACGGCACAGGCGCAGGCTGTCCTCGCCCTGCACTGCCACCAGATCGCCATGCTGCACCGGGCGCGCCTCGTCGATCACCAGCACGTCGCCCTCGATGATCTCGCCGTCGACGCCGGCTTCGTCACCCACCTCCACGAGGTAGCAGCTCGGCGGCAAGCGCCGAACGTCCAGCGCCTCGAGGGCGGGATGGTCATGGCCCGTCAGTGCCGGGCCAAGGTAGTGCAATCGCATAAGGTTTCCCGGTCAGTCAGTCCGTCAGCGCTTCATTGACCGTCCAGAGTTCGAAAGCGCCGTTATCCGTGTAGACCCGGACATGAGAGGTGCCGGTCCATGAGCGGTCGAGCACGCTGACCGGCACGCCGGACTTGGGCACGATGCAGCCATTGCCGAGCAGGTACTCGATGGCGCGCTGATCGTTGTCGACCGAGGCAGTGATCAGCTGGTCTAGCAGTTCCTCGCTAAGGCATGCCGGCTGCCCATTGCCGGCGAAACTGCGCTGCTGCGCCACGGCAGCAGTGGAGAGTGCGCCGATACCGGCAGCCAATGCGATAGTGGTCCAGAGTTTCATCCCTTGCTCCTTGCGTATCGCCCTTGCTGGGCTGGTTATTGTGCCCGGGCAGCCGCCCGCGGCGGTCTGGGCTGATGGCCTCAGCCCATGATCTCGCCGGTGGCCACCATCCACAGGAAGCCTTCCTTGTCGACCACGCTGCAGCCGGGCTTGTCCTCGGCATCCGCGAGTTTCGACTGGCTGGGCCTCGGCCCCTTCACCAGAACGTCGAGATTCTTGGTCACGCTCTTGCGCACGCGGAAGCCGTGGCTCTCCGCCGTGGCTTCGAGCGTCTTCCGCGACGAAGCATCGAAGCCGGTGAACAGGATCTCCGGCGCCCCCTTGCGGGCCTTCTCCGGCGGCGCGGTCGTCGGGCGTGCGGGCGCGTGGCGAGACGCCTCGAGCAGCGCCTCGCCCTCGATTACCCGCGTGACGCGGTCGAGGCGAAAGGTGCGCACGGCCTCGCGGTCCAAGCAGTAGCCGCGCAGCTTGTTGCCGTTCACCGTCCAGCTGGCGATATCCCGCGTGCTCACCTTGCCGCGGGAATCCTCGTACTCGAACAGCAGATTGCCGCTGGCGGGGGCCGCCTGCGGCTCGGGTTCAGGCTCAGGGGCGCCGGCCACGGCATCGGCGGACGCCAGCATCCGGCGGCGGAAGCCCTCGGCATCCGTGTCCTCGTCAAACTCTGGAAGACGAACGCGACCGATCACTCGATCGAAGGCGAAGGCACGGTCGTCAATGCTCTCGTCGGGGTCGATCGAAAGGCCCGAAAAGTGGGTATCGCAGGCGGTAAGCACGATGAGGCCGATGGTGCGGCGCTCGCCGCCGTCGAGATACTCGAACTCGGCGGACTCGCTCTCCACCGAGCGCCATTGGCCTACGGGGTCGGGCTCAGGTTCAGGCGTGGGTTCCGGTACCGGCTCGGGGGTGGGCTCCGGTACTGGCTCCGGGGTGGGCTCCGGTACCGGCTCCGGTACCGGCTTGGGCGTGGGTTCCGGTACCGGATCGGGCGCGGGCTCCGGTACCGGCCTGGCTTGGATGCGCGCCTTGGCCTTCTTGGCCTTGCGCTTCCAGTCATCCGAGCTCATGGCGCTCTTGACCGCCTGGCGGCTTTCTTCCTGGAGGCGCTGGAGAGGTGCCTCTGACGATTCACTGCCGGAAGGCGTGTCGCCGCCGGGACCGGGAGACTGCTCGCGCGAGCCACGGGAGGACATGGCCTCCACCTCCCGCGCCTTGCGCTTGGTGCGCCGAACCATAAACACCAGAACGGCGCCGGCCAGCACCCAGAAAATCAGGCCTTCCATGTCGCCTCCCTTGCTCCTTGCGTTGTTCCGCCCTTGCCGGGCGGTTTCTTATCGATCGCGGCGGCCTCCCGCCGCATTTGCTGTGATGCAGTATTGCAATGATGCAGTCACGAGATCCGCCCGATGCGCACCTCGCAGCGCCCGAGGATCTCCACTTCCCTCATCTGCTCGGGCGGGATCATCTCGGGCTGGTAGTGCTCGTTATCGCTGATCAGGTACAGCGCCCCGCCGGCCAGGCGCTGCACCCGCTTGATGCGCCGCTCGCCGCTGACCAGCAGCAGAAACACCCCTTCCTGGCGCGGGTCACGGTTGCCCAGGTCGACCAGCGCCCAGTCGCCATCCTCCAGGGTGCCTTCCATCGAATCGCCGCGGACCTGCACGCCGGCCACGCGCCCGGGCGACAGCCCCAGGGCAGAGAGCTGCTCCAGCGGGAAGTACAGCGTGGTCTTGATCGGCTCGGCCTCGAGGCTGCGGCCGGCCCCGGCGGCGGCCTCGATGTCGTACATCGCCACCGGCACCGCGTCGGCGCTCGGCGTCGGGCTGCCCAGCCCGATCGGCGCGCCGTCCTCGACGCGACAGGCAAACGATTCGGAACCATCACCCTGCACCGAGTAGTCAACACCCGTTTTCCTTCCAGTGATCACGTACTGAATATCGACGCCGGCCTCATCCAAAGCCGAGAAGTACGCGCCATTGGGGCTTCGAGCGTCCTTTTCATAGTTGATCTGGGACATTTTCCCCACGCCGCCAAGGGCTGCGAGCTGAGTCTGGCTCATGCCCAAACGCTCGCGCTCTTCCTTTAGCCGGCTCCCAATGGTCATATAATTTTTACCTTCACTCTTGACGGGCAAACATTCGTTGACCATCATTGGCTACACACACATACACACAGGACCACACTATGCCCCGCCCCATGACCCGCGAGCAAGCGAGGCAGGAGCTGGACCGGCGCGGGATCACCGTCGCCGATTTCTGCCGCGCTCATGACCTCAACCCGAACCTGGTCTACGACCTGCTCGCCGGTCGCAAGAAGGGCAAGCGGGGCGAGGCTCACCGCGCCGCCGTACTGCTCGGCATCAAGGACGGCGTCATCGAAGACGTCGAGGACTTTCCGCCGAAGCCCGAGCAGTGAGCTGCTCGTTCCCATCCTGACCTGCTGCATAAGGAAATCTGCCATGTACCAGGACCCCAACCTTGTTCGTCAGCGTTATGCCAGCCTCAACCTCAACGAACGTGAACGCGCTCTGGTTGACGCCTTCGTCTATCACAGCGGCTGGCCGAAGTCGGTGCTGCTTCGCGAGATGATCATCAAAGAGGCTTACCAGAGCCTCGGAATAGACCGGCTGTACAGCTCCAATCTCGCTCAGCGCGCCCAGTAATCGAAGGCCTTTTTCAGGACCTCAAGGAGACCCCATGCATGAAGAGCTCGCTAAGCAAGAGGAGCAGATCCTGCTGGAGGGCGACGCCGAACTTCAGCGCGCGCTCCTCGCCGCCCAGGAAGCCTATGGCCTCGACTCCCTCGATCAGGCAGCCGACTACCTGCTGCATAAGCGCCTGACCAAAAGCACCACGGAAGTCACGGGTGCCCCGCCGGCGCTCTATCTCGTCAAACCCCAAGGAGGCCATCGGTGAGGATCACCTGCCCCCACTGCCGTGACAGCGTCGTCACCCGATCGAGCGTCAGGCCGCACGACGCCCTCTACTGGGCCTATGCCCAGTGCATCAATCCCGAGTGCGGGTGGGGCGGCAAGATCCTGATCGAGTTCGCCACCACCCGAGCCCCGAGCCAGGCCCCTCGCCCGGGCGTGCAGATTCCGGCCGACCCGGAGCTGCGCCGCCTGCTGCGTGACCAGCTGCTGACCGGCAGCGAATGAGAAGGAAAAGGGATGAGAATCGACTGCCCTCATTGCCAACAAAAATGCCGGACGCGGTCCAGCTACAGGCCTACCAGGGAGCTCCACAAGCTCTACCTGGAGTGCACGAGTGAAATCTGCGGATGGCGGGGTATCGCGGTGAGCTTTTTCACGGCCACCACAACTCCGAGCCTGACGCCAGACCCGCTGATCCGCATTCCCATGGATACCGCCTCAGCACGCCGGCTGATCGGCCAGCTGGCCATCGATCCTGTCGGAAGAAAGCTCCTGCTCGAGCAGATCAACGAGCAATTCGGAACTAATGCTCAATAGCCCCAAGGAAAGAACACCATGACCAACGTTGCCCCGATCCGCCCCGGCGCCGCTCCCCAGCTCGACCCGCACAACGTCGCCGTCGGCCGCCTGTGGCGCCACCGCGACTGGCACCGTGCCGAGGCCCTCGACGACTGCATCGACTACCTCTGCGAGGCCCATGAGATGACCGAACGCACCGCCGAGAACGCCGCCCTGCAGGCGCTCGCCGAGCTCGAGACGATCAACCGGCGCGAGACCATCGACCTCGCCGCCACCACCAGCCACGCGGTGGTGATCACCAACGCCGCCGGCCAGCGCATCGCCCTCACCGTCAGCGACCTGCGCGAGCTGCTCAAGGGCCACGACCTCCAGGTCGGCAACACCGTCGGCGGCACCCTGCTGATGCTGGAACGCCCCACGCACTAACCCGCTTTCGCCCCCGTTCGCCAACGTCGCCACGCCCGTGGGAGGGAAACTCATGCCCAGCAACGTCAGCCAACTGCCTGTCACGCATCGCCAGACGCCCGCCGTGGAGCCCGACCGCGGCGAATGGGGCGCCCTGCGCGCCGAGCTGCACGACCGCTGCAACGACCAGGACCTGGCCACGAAGTGGATCGAGCTCAATGCCGCCGAGCGCCGCATGCTGATGGCCAGCGCCAACCTGCCACAGCGCGACCCTCGCACTCCGATCCAGGAAATGCCCAAGGCCAGTCGTGAGGCCATCCGCGCCGCACTGCACCGCATGAGCCGGCACGCCTCTGACCTGATCGACGACATGAGCGGTCATCGCCCGCACCCTAGCCGAGAGCTGGCCACCCACGCCCGCCAGGCGCTGGCCGAGGGCAACACCGAGGCCGCCCTGCACTGGCTGGCCATCATCGAGCGGGGGGTGGCGTGATGCTCAACGACACCCTCAGCCGCCTGTGGGTCGACAAGGGCGACCTGGAACAGCGCGCCCACCAGCTTCGCCAAGCCGGCCACACCACGGCATCCCGTGAACTCGGCCAGGCCGCGTACCGGCTGGGCAACCAGCTGCTCGAGGTCGAGGCCGTGGTGCAGGAACACGCCGCCGAGCTGGCCACCACCGACCAGCCGACAGCACCCGTCGCCGAGGCCCTGCCGATCCGTCCGGAGGCGCATTGATGTCCGTGGATGTTGAACAGTCTCTGGGCCAGCTGCGCCGTGCTCGCGCAGAGCTGCAAGCCGTCTGCAACCGGATGTATGGGCAGGACAACGTGTTCGCCGCCGACGATCTGGACGCTTCTCTTCGCCAGCTTGATGCGCGGATCGACCAGCTTGAGCGCTGCATCGGTCGATACGAACAAGTCGTCGATCTGGCCGCGAGGTCTCTGCCATGAGTGCTCAGGAACGCGCCTTCGAGCACAGTTCCCGTACCCGGGACTGCCGCGAGTTCCTCGCCAATGTGTGGGAGGGCCTCCCGAGCCTCGCCGAGCCTCTCGCCGAGGGCTATATCCAGGTTTCCAAGCGCTTCGGGCACGTTGCCGCCAACACCTGGCTGCGCCGCAACACCCAGGGCCTCATCGATCCGGGCCGCGTCTATCGTCGCTTCGCCCCGATCGCCGACGACCTGGAGCGCGGCGCGGCCTCTCTGCGCCGCCTGGAACGCACCACCATTGAGGGCATCCAGGCCGAGAACGCCTGGCTGGCCGATGTCGAGAAGCGCCTCACCGTAGGCGCCCTGAACGCCACCCACGACGACGAGGCCCTGGTGCGCTACGCCGAGGCCCAAGCCCGCGCCGTGGACGACGAGCGCCAGAAGCTGATCGGCGGCATTGCCGACTACAACCGCCGCCGCCAGCACGGCCTGCTGCCGCCGCCGGCCCGGGCCGTCTCGCCCCAGGGCGAGACACTCTCGGCCAAGCTAACCGACTACCGCGACCAGCTCGCCGACAGCCGCAACGCCCTGACCCCGCCGCCGGCGGCCGTGCCGCTGATGAAGGTGATGCGCTTCGCCTACCACCCACCGATGAGCCTGGCCGTGGTCGACGAGATCGCGCTCAAGAAGGCTCGCCAGCGCGCCGCCTTGCACGACATCGAGCCGCCGGCCCGCCGCTCGCGCAACGCCGTGCAGCTGGCCCGGCTGAGCTGCTCGCTGTGGTGGCGCCGCAAGCTGCGCCGCACCGCCGGCCGCCGCCTCGAGCAGGTCCAGCGCGAGGCCCACCGCGTGCATGCCCGCGCCGGCATCTACTGCAGCGACATGACCGTCGAGCGCCGGCGCAGCCAGAAGGTGCGCAACCGCGCCCTGCTGGAGACCCTGGAAGCCATCAACCAGGACGGCCAGGTCTACAGCCTCGCCGAGCTGGCCGAGCTGGGCCTGGCCAATGCCGATCACCGCCGCGCCGAGCTGATGCTGCGCATCCGCGACACCGAGAACGAGGCCCGCCGCCTCGGGCACGCCGGCATGTTCTACACCATCACCGCGCCGTCGCGCTTCCACCCGGTGCTGCACAAGAATTCGCGCCGCAACCGCAAGTACGACGGCAGCACTCCGCGCGAGGCTCAGCAGCACATCCAGAAGCTGTGGTCTCAGGCTCGCGCCAAGCTGGCCCGCGAGGGTCTGGGCGTGTACGGCATTCGCGTGGTCGAGCCCAACCACGACGGCACACCCCACTGGCACCTGCTGCTGTGGATGGAGCCGGAGGCCGAGCCGCGCGTGACCGAGATCCTGCGCGAGTACGCCGAGGCCGAGTCGCCGGACGAGCTCTATGACCGCCGCGGCCACAAGACCACCGCCCGCTTCAAGCCGGTGCGCATCGACTATTCCCGCGGCACCGCCGCCGGCTACGTGGCCAAGTACGTCAGCAAGAACATCAACGGCGAGCAGTTCGCCCGCGACGGCGTCGAGAACGACAGCCAGGACCGCTACGGCCATGAGCTGTCCGACGCCGCCCCGCGCATCGAGGCCTGGGCCGCGACATGGGGCATTCGCCAGTTCCAGTTCCTGGGCCTTCCCAGCGTCACCGTGTGGCGCGAGGTGCGCCGCCTGACCGAGAGGAACGAGGAGGCGCTGCGCCAGTGGGAGGAAGCCACCCGCCCCGCGCCCACCGTCTCCGAACGCCTGGCACTGATTCGCCAGGCCGCCAACGCCGGCCAGTGGGACCTGTTCATGCGCCTGATGGGCGGCCCCAACACGCCGCGCGCCGACCAGCCGATCAAGCCCTGGAGCCTGAACCGCCCCGACACCGGCCAGGCCGAGTTCAGCCACGCCACCGGCGAGGAGCATCACGGCATCGAGGCGCGCGGCCGCTACGGCGAGCCGGTGAAAGCCACCTGGGGCCTGGTCGTCCGCGACGATCGCGGCCGTCAGGCCGAATACCTCACGCGCCTGTATCGGTGGGAGATTCGCTCCCGCCAGCAGGCGGCGGGCAGTTCCGGAGCCGGCGAAGCCGGCGACGCTTGGACTTGTGTCACTAACTGTACGGGGGTGTCGGTCACCCCGCTGAGCACCACCCCCAGCACTCCCCCACCGGAGGTCCTCGCCGAGCAGGTCCGCCGTTTCGTGGAATGGCGCCAGAGCGATGAACAGCGCGCCATCGCGGAAGACGCGGATCTCGAAGCCCGCCTCGTCCGCGCCGCTGCCCAGCGGCTCTTCCAACCACCCGCACCGCCCGAGCCGGAAGAGTTCTTCCCGCCGGAACTGTGCTGATCCGTCATCAAGGAGGACGTATGCCCATCGCCCAACACCACCAGCCGGAACCGCGCGGCATCCTGCAGGACGCCGGCGAGGTCGAGGTCATGACCGCCGACAGCGGCCAGGTCCGCCACCGCTACGCCATGGTTGTGGCCTTCAACAGCGAGGAAGACCTGCGCCAGGCCCTCGCCGACCACCACTGCGCCTATCGCGACGGCCAGGCCGTGCAGGAGCGGATCGCCCATGGCTGACAAGGCCGACATCGCCACCGAGATGATGGAGAACCGCCTCGAGGGCGCCCTGGCCAATCGCCCGCGCTGGATAGGCGTCGACTGGGCCGGAAGCGCCGAGTGCGACGACTGCGGCGAAGAGATCCCGGCCGCCCGCCGCCAGGCCGCGCCCTGGGCCACCACCTGCATCGAGTGCCAATCCATCCGCGAGAGGAAGCGCCGCCATGTCAGATAAGCACTGGCG
This sequence comes from Halomonas sp. HG01, assembly GCF_000968715.2. Lineage (NCBI taxonomy): Bacteria > Pseudomonadati > Pseudomonadota > Gammaproteobacteria > Oceanospirillales > Halomonadaceae > Halomonas > Halomonas sp. HG01. The sequence continues at coordinate 2,527,404 of NZ_CP022134.1, forward strand.
TACCCAGTTCGCCATCGACTTCGCCGGCGAGATCAACGTCGATCTGTTCGCCGGTGGTGGTGGCGCTTCCACCGGGCTGGAGATGGGCCTCGATCGCCCGGTGCACGTGGCCATCAACCACGACGCCGACGCCATCAGCATGCACCAGGCCAACCACCCGGGCGCCGATCACTACCTGAGCGACGTCTACGAGGTCGACCCCCTGGCCGCCTGCCAAGGGCGGCCGGTCGGCCACTTCCACGCCAGCCCCGACTGCACCCACCACAGCCAGGCCCGCGGCGGCCAGCCCCGCAAGCGCGCCATCCGCTCGCTGTCGTGGGTCGTGCACAAGTGGGCCGGCAAGGTGCGGCCGCGCGTGATCACCCTGGAGAACGTCGAGCAGATCCTCCAGTGGTCGCCGCTGATCGCCAAGCGCTGCAAGGCCACCGGCCGCGTGGTGAAGGTCGACGGCAGCGTCGCCGATCCGGGCGAGCGCGTGCCGCTCGAGGAACAGTTCCTGGTACCGGACCGCCGCCGGCGCGGACACAACTGGCGTCATTTCGTCGACGGCCTGCGCCGCCTGGGTTACCAGGTGCAGTGGCGCACCCTGCGAGCCTGCGACTACGGCGCGCCCACCACTCGCGAACGCCTGTTCCTGATCGCCCGCTGCGACGGCCGCCCGATCGTCTGGCCCGAGCCCACGCACCACAAGCACCCGAAGCTCGGGCAGCAGCGCTGGCGGTCGGCCGCCGAGTGCATAGACTGGTCGATCCCCTCGCGCTCGATCTTCGACCGGCCCCGCCCGCTGGCGGACAACACCCTGAAGCGTATCGCCAAGGGCATCGACAAGTTCGTGATCAGCGCCGGCGATCCCTTCATCGTGCCGATCGCCAACTACGGCGGCGCCGGCGAGGCCGTGCACCCGATCGACGAGCCGCTGCGCACCGTCACTGCTTGGCCCAAGGGCGGCGCGTTCGCCTTGGCCAGCGCGACCCTGGTGCAAACTGGCTACGGCGAGCGGCCCGGCCAGGCACCACGGGCGCTGGACATTAGCCAACCCCTGGGCACGGTGGTCGCCGGCGGCGGCAAGCACGCGCTGATCACTGCCTTCATGGCCCAGATGAACGGTGGTTTCTATGACGGCGCCGGCCGCGCCGCCAGTGATCCCCTGACCACCATCACCGGGCGCGGCACCCAGCAGCAGCTGGTCACCGCCAGCCTGGCGGCACCGCTCACATCAGCACAGGAAGCCGGCGCGCTGCGCGTCGCGGCATTCCTCATCAACTACTACGGCAAGGGAATGCCGCGTGACCTGCGCACCCCACTCGACACCATCACTACCCGGGACCGGCTGGCCCTGGTCACCGTCACGATCCAGGGCACGCCTTACGTGATCGTCGACATCGCCCTGCGCATGCTCAAGCCCCGCGAGCTCTACCGCGCCCAGGGCTTCCCCGACAGCTACATCATCGACCGCGGCCACGACGGCCGGCGCTTCACCCTCACCGCCCAGACGCGCATGTGCGGCAACAGCGTCAGCCCGCTGCCCATGGCCGCCATCGCCCGGGCCAATGACTCAACCAATCCTGTCGAAGAGCGAGGTGCCGCATGAACAAGACACACGAGGAACTCTGCGAGGAAGTCCAGCAGCTGCGCCAGGGCATCCGGCAGCTGGCCGCCAACCTGAGTAACGGCGAGTGGGCGGACCTGCTCACCGCCGACCAGGATCTCGGCGACCTGGAAGACGCCGCCCGCTCGCTGACCGAGCAGCATGGCGCTCTGGAAGCGGCCCGCACCGACCTCGACGGCGTGGCCGCCCAGTTCGGCGAGATCGGCCGCCTGGTGCCCACCGACTACCAGGATCGCAGCGAGCTGTTCGGCGCCCTGCTGCGCATCATTCAGAAGGTGCCGTCCGGCGCCCGGGCACGCGCCGAAGCCTCGGCACTGCGCCGCTACGCCATGCGGCTGCACGAGAAGCACGACTGGCGCGATCACCTCCTGGTCGAGGCCGATCGCATCGAGCAGAACGCCAAGGAGCTGAGCCATGGATAACGCGACACAGCCGCCCCTTCGCACCCCGGGGCCTGCCGCCGAGCAGATGAGCCAAGCCGGCGACCTCGCCGAGACCCTGGACGCGGCCCTCACCATGCTGGTCTGGTCGCTCGACTTCACGCCCGAGGAGCTCGAGCCGCCGCTGCTCAAGGAGATGGGCGACGTCCAGCACGCCCGCCAGATGGACCGCAAGATGCTCGAAGAGAAGTACGCCCTCGCCCGCATGACCGCCCGGCTGTCACTCCACAAGGCCCACCAGCTGGAAGCCGAGCGCGACGCGCTGGCCAACCGCGTGAACTTCCTCAACCGGCAGAACAGCGCCCAGGCCGAGCAGATGGACGAGCTGGAGGATCAGGTCAGCCAGATGAGTGCCCGGGTGGTCGAGGGCGACGTCGAGCGCGACAAGCTGGCGGTGCGGGCACGGGAGGCCGAGGAGGAGCTGCAGCACGTCCAGGGACAGCGCGATGCCGCCATCTTGAGAGCACAGCGGGCGGAAGATGGGCAACATACTGCTCATAATCACGCGCACCCACACCATTCTGAGCAACATTCCGCTCATTCGAAGGGAGTGGCGTCATGAACAAGACCGCCACCAAAGGCGGGCCCAGGGCCCGCCAGGCGGCAATGCTCTGCCAGGACGCCGCCTTCCGGCTCTACCTGGATCGCCGCCGCCGCCACAAGTTCGGCATGACCGAGGGCCAGCTGCCGGACGGCACGCACAACGAGCAGGACGCCCGGGACTGGCTCTGCGCCGCCTGCGGCATCGAGAGCCGCGCCGAGCTGGACCATCGCCCCGAGGCGGAGCGCACCTTCCGCCAGATCCGCAACCGCTTCAACGCCTGGCGTGCCAGGAACAGGGAGACATCATGAAAACCGAGTTCATGCTGCTGGCCGTCTACGAAAAGCCGCTGATTCCGCTCGAGACCTTCGCCAGGGACATCATGGGAGTCGAGCTGCAGACCGCCCGCAACCGGATCGCCGCCGGCACCTTCCCGGTGCCGCTGACCCGCACCGCCCGGCAGCCGATGGTGCACATCAACGACGCCGCCAAGTACATCGACGAGCAGCGCGAGACCGCGGCCTAACGGCCGCGATCCCGGTCCCGCTTCGCCAGATCGCCCGCCCTCAGATTCACGTACCGCCTCAAGCTCCCCCAGTCTCGGTGGCCCGACACCAGGGCCACCTCCTGGATCTGATACCCCCGCTCGAACAGCCGGCTGATGCCCTCATGGCGCAGGTCGTGGAAGTGCAGGTCCTCGATCTCCAGGTGCCGGCATATCCGCCGAAACCCGTTCGACACCGACTCGGCCCCGTAGGGAAAAACCCTCTCGTCGTCCCTCGACTGGGCTTCGATGATCGCCTGGCTCTCGCCCATCAGCGGCACTTCCTGGTCGGTCTTCTGCGTGGGGTGCTTGCGCAGCCGGATGATCACCGTGCCCGCCTCAAAGTCGACGTCTGCCCAGCGCAGGCTGCAGATCTCATCCAGCCGCATGCAGGACTCCACCGCGAAGCGGATCAGGTCGTGATAGCGAATCCGCCGAAGGGCGCGATTGTGTTTGGTGTGCACCAGGAGCGCCTCGAGCTCGTCGTCAGCCAGCCGCCGGTCGCGGCTCTGCGGCGAGCCGATCAGGCCGCCCCGCTTCAACCCCTGGCGCCACGATGACACGCGATCCCGATACTCGGCAGGCAGGCGCCCCTCGACGATGGCCGTGGTGATCGCGCCCGAGAGAAACATGATGTCGTGCTGGGTGGTGGATGGCTTCACGCCGTCGACGGTCAGCCGCGACTGGCAGAAGTCGGCCAGGCGCTTATAGTCCAGCTCGCTGACCAGGGTCTCCTCGCCGAGCCCAGCCTTCACGCTGCGGCCGGAGGTCTCGTTCTTCCGCCCGCGGTCGGAGGTCTGCTTCAGGTGTACCAGGTGAGCGTCGACCACATCGCCCAACGTCGGCACCGGCCCCAGGCCCAGATCGCCCGCTTCCAGCGCGTCCTCGACCTGCCGCGCCCAGGCCTGCGCACGCGCCTTCGTGCTGAATGTCCTACTCTGTGCCGGGTGCCCTTTCTTGCGTACAATGGCGCGCCACCGAGTCCCGCGCTTCTGAAAAGTCGCCATGGTGTACCAGCCTCCTGCGTAAATCGTCCACAACCCGAAAAGTGGTGCAGAGATGGTACAGCAAGGCCGGTTATAAGCGGTATCAGTCGGGACTAAACAGTATATTTATACAGTATGGCGAACACGCCAAGCGATTGATATGACTCAAAAAGACCCGCTTTCAGAGGCTCGCCGGTTCAGTGTTGCCCCCATGATGGACTGGACGACCCGCGACTACCGCGCGTTCGCCCGGACCCTGACGCGCCGCACCCTGCTCTACACCGAGATGGTGACCACCGGCGCCATCCTGCACGGCAGTCCGCGCGAGCGCTTCCTCGGCTACGACGACGTGGAACATCCGCTCGCCCTGCAGCTCGGCGGCAGCGACGCCGGCGCACTGGCCGAGTGCGCGGCGATCGCCGAGGCATGGGGCTATGACGAGGTCAATCTCAACGTCGGCTGTCCCAGCGACCGGGTACAGAACAACCTGATCGGCGCCTGCCTGATGGCCCATCCCGAGAAGGTGGCAGCGGCAGTGGCGGCGATGCGCGAGGCGGTGTCAATCCCGGTCACCGTGAAGTGTCGCATCGGCATCGACGACCAGGACGAGGACGCCGACCTGGCCCACTTCATCGAGCGCGTCGCCGACGCCGGCTGCGAAGTGTTCACCGTGCATGCCCGCAAGGCCTGGCTGGAGGGGCTGTCGCCCAAGGAGAACCGCGACGTGCCGCCGCTCAACTACGGCCGCGTGCATCGCCTCAAGCAGCAGCGCCCCGATCTGCACATCGGCATCAACGGCGGCATCAAGACGCTCGACGAGTGCCAGGCCCAACTCGAACATGTGGACAGCGTGATGGTGGGCCGCGAGGCCTACCAGAATCCCTGGCTGCTGGCCGACGTCGACCGGCGCCTCTATGGCGAAGACGCCCCCGCGGCCGATCGTCATGCCGCCGCCGAAGCCTTCCGGCCCTATATCGCCCGCCGGCTCGAGCAAGGGGCGAAGCTCAACCACATGACCCGCCACCTGCTCGGCCTCTTCCAGGGCTGCCCGGGCGGCCGCAAGTTCCGCCGCCATCTCTCGGAGCATGCCCACCGCGAAGGCGCCGGCATGGCGGTGTTCGACGATGCCCTGGGCCTGGTGCCCCGGCCGCAGGACACCAGTCTGGCCGGCTGAGCCGTCGGTCAACAAAGCGCGTCAGTACAGGGCATCGGGGGGCGGATCGAGGCTCGACTGGAAACTCTCGACCGCGCTCTCCGCCTCCTCGATCGCATCGAAGCGCGCGATATGGAACAGCGCCTCCCCCTCGTTGGCCAGCGGCAGGCGGCTCATGCCAATCACGATGCCGTCGGCCACGGCCCGCACCTCGCCCTCGGCGTTGCCGAAGGGGTCGGCCACCCGTCCCAGCAGCTCTCCCGCGGCCACCCTTGCACCGAGACGCACCTGCGGCCGCAGGATGCCGTCGATCGGCGCCCTCGCCCAGCTCGAGCCGCCGGCCACCTCGGCGGCGGGCGGTGGCCGGCGTCGCCGTTCGCCGGTCAGCATCCCGAGCCGGCGCATCACCCGCAGCACACCGCGAACGCCCGGCGCGATGGCCCACTCGTCGAAGCGCAGCGCCTCGCCGGCCTCGTAGGTCAGCACAGGGATGTCGCGACTCTCGGCGTAGTGGCGCAGGCTGCCGTCACGCAGCTCGGCGTTGAGGATGACCGGCGCGCCGAAGGCATCCGCCATGCGTTCGGTCTCGCTGCCGGGCGTCAGCCGAGCGCGGATCTGGGGCAGGTTGGTGCGATGCAGGGCGCCGGTGTGCAGATCGATGATATGGGTCGCCTGGTCGACGATCTGCTCGCGGAACAGGGCCGCGATCCGGCTCCCCAGCGAGCCCGACTCGCTGCCCGGAAAACAGCGGTTCAGGTCGCGCCGATCGGGCAGGTAGCGGCTGTGCTGGACGAAACCGAAGACGTTGACGATCGGCACGCCGATCAGGGTCCCGCGCAGCCCCTTCAGCTGCCGCGAGCGCAGCAGCCGGCGCACGATTTCCACGCCGTTGATCTCGTCGCCGTGGATGCCGCCGCAGACCAGCATCACCGGCCCCGGCTGGCGGCCATGGACCACCTCCACCGGGATGGTCAGCGGCGCATGGGTGTAGAGCCGGGCCGCCGGCACGTCGATCTGCTGACGACTGCCCGGCGCCACCCGGACGTCGGCGAGTTCGAAGGGAGCACGGGCCATGGGGCGATCTCCTGAGATAAGCGCTGACTCATATTCACTCATCCCCGCGGGCGGCTCAAGCGACGAAGACCAGGGTGGCATTCAAGGATGAATGTAAAGCGTCACTCGGCTTGGGTAGAATGGCCGCCTACTCACCCGGAGTCGATCATCCCATGGCCAGACGTACCAAGGCCGAAGCCGAAGCCACTCGCGTGGCCCTGCTCGATGCCGCCGAGGAAGTGTTTTTCGAGAAAGGGGTGGCCCGCACCTCGCTGGAACAGATCGCCCGCCACGCCGGCATGACCCGCGGCGCCGTCTACTGGCACTTCAAGAACAAGGCCGACCTGTTCCGGGCCATGGTCGACCGGGTGCGCATGCCCTTCGAGGAACTGGTCAAGGAAAGCGAGGCCGACGATGCCAGGCCTCTCGAGGCCATCCGCCTGGGCTGCCAACAAGGAGTGCAGCGCCTGGAACAGCCGCGCCATCGACGCGTGCACGCCATCCTGCTGCATCGCTGCGAGTTCTTCAGCGACATCGACCCCCAGGCCATGCAGAGCGAGATGGCCAGCGAATGCCTCGACGCCTTGCGAGGCTACTTCACCACCGCCCGCCAGCTCGGCCAGCTGCGTGACGATGTCTCCCCCGAGCTGGCCACCCGCCTGCTGCAGTCGATAATGAGCGGGCTCTATCACGACTGGCTACGCGACCCCGAGGCCTTCTCGCTGGCCGAGCGCAGCCGTGAGCTAATCGACGCCCAGCTGCGACTGCTCAGCCGCCCTCCCGCCTAGGCCGACGGCCGCGAACCATGGCGGCCTTCCTGACGCGGCATCGCCCCCTCATGGCGTTCCACCAGATGCAGCCGCACCAGTCGCGTGCGGGCATCCAGGTAGTCCTGCTCGGGCACCGAGCGATAGGCCTCGTCGTTGACCAGATACTTGACCAGCACGCGCACTTCGCCAACACGCGGCCGATTGCCGGCCTTGCCCCGCAGGCGTACCTGGCGGCCGGGATCATCGACCATCTCCGCCGTGGCGCCTCCTGCATCGGCGTCGATGACCCGAACGCGCTCGCCCAGCAGGCAGCGCTTCGACAGGCTCGGATGCCGGTGCAGGCGGCGATGCAGCCGACGACACAACGCCGCGGCCAGCGGCGAGGCCAGCGCGAAGGCACCCCAGATCACCGCCAGACCGAGCGGCACACGAAAGAAGCCCAGCGGCAGCGGCCCCAGCACCGCCAGCTCGACGATCCAGGCCAGCAGCGAGGCGAGCACGATCAAGGCACTCAGCGCCAGCGAGGCCGGCACGCCGGCGAAACCCAGCGACACCAGGGCGCTGGCCAGGGTGTCGTTGCGCAGGCTGTCGTGTTCGAACAGCTCCACGGGGGCCAGGCGCACCAGCACCAGCAGCCAGTAGACGGCCACCAGCGCCAGCAGCGCCGTGAAAAAGATCAGCGGAAAGCTGAGGGCAAGCGAGGCGATGGCGTTCATGGCGGCTCCTCCGTCCGGCCCATTAGCCGGCAAAGTGTTGTCCTGCCTTCAGCGTAGCGCTCGTCGGGGGCGCGTCACACCCACTTTGGTCGCACAGCGACGTTTTCCTGACCCAACGCAAACGGGCACCGCCTCCCTCGGGGAGACGGTGCCCGTCGACTCGGACGCGACCTTGATCAGCTCGCGTCCTGCTCCAGCGCCGGACGCTCGGCGCGATCGCCGCCCGTCTTGCGCTTCAGCCAGTCGGTGACGCTGGCGATCATGGCGTAGAAGGTCGGCACGAACAGGCTGCCGAGCACCGCCACGGACGCCATGCCCATCGCCACCGTGGTGCCGATGTGCTGGCTGCTGGTGTCACTGGCACCGGTGGCCATGGCCAGCGGCAGGGTGCCGAAGATGAACGCCAGCGAGGTCATCACGATCGGCCGGAAGCGCAGCTCCGCCGCCGTGATGGCCGCCTCGCGGATGGTCTTGCCCATCTCGCGACGCTGCAGCTCGGCGAACTCGACGATCAGGATGGCGTTCTTGGCCGCCAGCCCGACCACCACCAGCATGCCGATCTGCACGTAGACGCTGGTATCCAGCGAGCGCAGGGCGATGCCGCCGATGCCGCCCAGGAAGGCGAAGGGCGTGGCCGTGAGCACCGCCAGCGGCAGCGACCAGCTCTCGTACTGCGCCGCCAGGATCAGGAACACCATCAGCAGGCCGAAGACGATGGCCATGGTCGCGGCGTTGCCGGCTTCGCTTTCCTGATAGGCGGTACCGGTCCAGCCCATGCCCCAGCCGTCGCCGAGCTGCTCGTCGACGATCTCTTCCATGGCGGCGATCGCCTGGCCGGAGCTGTAGCCCGGTGCGGGACCACCCTGGAACTGGGCCCCCGGATAGACGCCGAAGCGGGTCACCACCGCCGGCGCCACCTGGCGCTCGAGGGTCACGAACTCGGACAGCGGGATCCGCTCGCCGTCGCCGCCGCGCACGTAGACGCTGTTGATGTCATCCGGCGCATCCCGGTACTCGTCCTCGTTCTGCAGATAGACCTGGAAGTTCCGGCCCTTGTAGCTGAAGTAGTTGACGAAACCGTTGCCGAAGGTGTTGCCCAGGGTCGAGTTGAGCGCCTCCAGCGACACGCCGTAGCTCAGCGCCTTCTGCCGGTCGATCTCGGCATGGAAGGACGGCACGTTGACGTTGAAGGTGGTGAACACCTGATTCAGCACCGGATGCTGACCGGCGGCCTGCATGACCTTGACCGACGCCTGGTAGAGCTCTTCCGGCGAGGCACCCTCATAGGACTGCAGGTAGCCGGTGAAGCCACCGGTGGTCGACAGGCCGATGATCGGCGGCATGTTGAAGGCCATCGCCGAGCCGCCGGGAATCTGTGCGCCCAGGCCCATGATCCGGCCGATCATGTCGGTGGCCGTGACCTCGCGCTCTTCCCAGGGCTCCAGGGTGACGAAGATCACCCCGCGGGCGGTGTTCACCGAGCTGGTCAGCATGTCGTAGCCCGCCACCGACGTGGAGTACTTCACGCCGGGGCTGTCCTCGATGGCGGCGCTGAGCTTGGCCATGTAGGTCTGGGTACGCTCCAGCGAGGCCGAATCCGGCAGCTGCACGGAGGCGATCACGATGCCCTGGTCGGTCTCGGGCACCAGCGTCGAAGGCGTGCTCTGGTAGAGCCACCAGGAGCCGGCGCCCACCAGGGCGGTCAGCACCAGCGCCAGCCCCCAGAAACGCACCAGTTTCTTGACCACCCACATGTAGACGGCGGTGGTGCCGGCGAAGAAGCGATCGAACAGGCGCAGCGGGGTACGCACCGCGCGCTGGAAGCCCGTTTCCCTGGTGTGCAGGTCGTGCTTGATGAAGATCGCCGACAGCGCCGGAGTGAACGTCAGCGCCATCAGTGCCGAGAAGGCCACCGACACCGCCACGGTCAGGGCGAACTGCTGGTAGATCTGGCCGCTGAAGCCCCCGAGGAAGGCCACCGGCACGAACACCGCCGCCATGATCAGCGAGGTGGCGATGACCGGCCCGCCGACCTCGCGCATGGCCTGCACCGTGGCCTGCATGACGGTGGTTTCCTCGTCCTCGCTGAGCACCCGCTCGACGTTCTCCACCACCAGGATGGCGTCGTCGACCACGATGCCGATCGACAGCACCAGGGCGAACAGCGTCAGCAGGTTGATCGAGAAGCCGAAGGCGTAGAAGCCGGCGAAGGTGGCCAGCACCGAGACCGGCACCACCGACATGGCGATCACCGTGAAGCGCCAGTTCTGCAGGAAGATGAACAGGATGACGCCGACGATCAGGAACGCCTCGATGAAGGTGTGAAGCACGGTCTCCACGGAGGCATCGATGAACAGCGTGGTGTCGTAGGGCGTGGCGTACTCGAGTCCCGGCGGGAAGCGGCCGGCCAGCTCCTCCATCTTCGCCTTGACCGCGTTGGCGGTCTCCAGGGCATTGGCACCGGGCTGCTGGTTGATCAGGATCGGCGCCATGGTGCCACCGTTCAGCGTGGCATCGACGCCGTAGGACGAGGCGCCCAGCTCGATGCGCGCCACGTCATCCAGGCGCAGGGCCGAACCGTCGGGATTGGTGCGCAGGAAGATGTCGCGGAAGTCATCGACGTCGCTCAGACGGCCGCCGGCGGTGATGGTGTAGGTGAAGGCGCGGGCATCGGACTGGGGCGCTGACGCCAGACTGCCCGCCGGCACCTCGGTGTTCTGGGCGCGGATCGCGCTGGCCACCTCGGACGGCGTCAGGTCGTACTGCGCCAGCTTGTCCGGATCCATCCAGATGCGCATGGCGAAATCGCCGCCGCCCAGCACCTCGGCCTCGCCGACGCCGGGCACCTGGCGCAGCTCGTCGAGAATGTTGAGGGCGGCATAGTTCTGCATGTAGACCTTGCCGTAATCGCCCTCCGGGGAGAGCAGCGAGACCAGCATGAGGATCGAGCTGGAGCGCAGCTCCACCGTCACACCCTGCTGCTGCACCGCCTCCGGCAGCTGGGAGAGCGCCCCCTGCACCCGGTTGTTGACGTTGATGGTATTGATGTCGCCGTCGGAGCCGATGTTGAAGGCCACGCTCAGGCTCATCATCCCGTTGTCGGAGCTGGTCGAGTTCATGTAGAGCATGTCCTCGACGCCGTTGATGGCCTCGGCCAGGGGCGCCGCCACGGTCTGCGCCACGGTCTCGGCGTCCGCCCCCGGGAAGGTGGCGTTGACCGAGACCGTGGGCGGCACCACGCTGGGGTACTGCTCGATCGGCAGTACCCGCATGCTCATCAGGCCGACCACCGTGAGGATGATCGCCAGCACCGACGCGAAGATCGGTCGCTTGATGAAGAAGTTGGAGAAATTCATTCAGCCGCGTCCTCTTCGGCCGGCGAAGCCCGTTCGGCGCCGGCCGCGCCATCACGGCCCTGTGCCGGACCCTGCCCCTGCCCGGATGGCTGGTCCTGGCTCTGGCCGGTGGCCTGGGCGATCAGCGCCCGGGCGTCGCCATCGAACGGCTGGGGCGCGATCGGCGTGCCGGGCTGGACGCCCGCCGGATCGCCGACCATCACGCGATCACCGGGCTCCACGCCGCTGGTCAGGATCTGCCACGGGCCGGCCAGCTCGCCGAGGTCCACTGTGCGGGCGCGTGCCACGTCGTCCTCGTCGAGCACGAACACCTGGGGCCCCATAAGGCCCTGACCCACGGCGATCGACGGCACCGCCAGCACGTCGAAGCGCTTCAGCCCTTCCAGGCGCACCCGCACGAACTGGCCGGGCAGCACCTCGCCCTCGGGATTGTCGAAGGTCGCCTTCGCCTGCACGGTGCTGGTCCGCTCGTCCACCCGCGAGCCGAGGAATTCCAGGCGCCCCTCGAGGGCCTCGTCGACGCCCGGCAGCGCCAGGCTGGCGGCGATCTCGCCGGGCGCCTGCTCGCCGAGCTGGCGGCGCAGGGTGAAGGCATCCTGCTGGGGAAGCTGGAAGCGCACCTCCAGCGGGTCCACCGGGGTGATGGTGGCCAGCTCGGTGCCGGCGCTGACCAGGTTGCCCACGTTGACCTCGCTCAGACCGATGGCACCGCTGACCGGGGCCGTGACGTCGGCGTAGTCCAGGTCGATGCGGGCGCTGGCCAGCGCAGCCTCGGCCTGGGCCACGGAGGCCCGGGCCACGTTGAGGTCGGCCTGGGCCTGGTCAGCCTGCTGGCGGCTCACCGAGTTCTGACGCAGCAGCTCCTGGAAGCGGTTGGCGTCGCGACGCGCCCGCTCCAGCTCGGCCTGGGCGCTGGCCAGGTCGGCCTCGCGCTGCGACACCGTGGCCTGGTAGAGGTCCGGCTCGATGGCATACAGGCTGTCGCCCTTTTCCACGATGTCGCCGGGTTCGAAGAGGCGTTGTTCGAGGACGCCGGTGACGCGAGCCACCAGGGTCACCTCGGTATCGCTGCGCAGCTGGGCCGGGTAGGACTTGTCCAGCGGAATGTCCTGAGGCGCCAGCGTGGTCACCGGCTTGGGCTGCGGCGGTGTCTCGCCGCCCTGCTGCGGAGCGGCCTCCTCCTGACCGCAGGCCGACAGCAGCAGTCCAGCCGCCAGCGCCAACAGCCCTGTACGACTGCGTCGAAGTGTTGTGTTCATGCCTGATTCTCGTTAGGGGATCGAACGTCGAAGGGGGTATCGCACGACAGGCGAGAATCTAAACATACATTCACGCCTGTACGTAAGTGACTATCAGGATTCGGGCCGAGGCGGCGCGCCGATGTTCATCGCCTCGTCGTAGCGGCTGGCCTCGCCGACCTCCGGCAGCGCCAGCGACACGCCCTGCTCCGCCGACAGCCAGTCGTTGATCGCCTCGATGGCCTGCACGTTCAGGGTGCCCGACTGCTGACGCAGGGTGAGCAGGTCGATCACGTAGCTGAAACGCGCATCGGCATGATCGGCGATGGCATCGTAGAGGCTCTGCTCGGCGTTGAGCACGTCGACGATGTTGCGGGTACCGACCTCGTAGCCGGCGCGCGTGGCATCCAGCGCGCTCTGATTGGAGACGATGGCCTGGGCCCGCGCCTCGACGGTGGCCACGTCGTTGGTGACCTGGGTGTACAGCGAACGCACCTGCTGAACGGTCTGGCGGCGCTGATCCTCGAAGTCGTACTGGCTGGACTCGAGGTCGTAGGTGGACTGGCGAATGCCGGCGCTGGTGCGGCCGCCGGTGTAGATGGGCAGGCTCACCCGAGCGCCGACCTGGCTCTGGGAGTTATGCCCGTCCATCTGGTCCTGATCGGTGTCGGAGTAGCTGTAGTTGGCGAAGGCCTCGACCACCGGCAGGCGCTGGGCCCGGGCGATGTCCACGGCATCCTCGGAGACCTCGACGCCGGCCTGGCTGGCCAGCACCAGCGGGCTGTTGTCCATCGCCAGCTCGACCCAGGCATCGCGGCCGCTCGGCTGCGGCGGAGTCACCGGCATGGCCTCCTGAAGCGCGTCGATGCTGTCGTAGCGCTGCCCGGTCAGCCGCTCCAGGGTCTCGAAGCTGACCTGCAGATCGTTCTCGGCGGCGATGCGGTCGGCGCGGGACTGGTCGAAGCTGGCGCGGGCCTCTTCCACCTCGGTGATGGCGATCAGGCCCACGTCGAACTGCTCCTGGGCCTGCTCGAGCTGGCGGCCGATGGCCCGCTCCTGGGCACGACGCGCCTCGAGGATCTCGTGGGCACGCAGGATGTCGAAGTAGGCCGACGCCACGTCGATCAGCACCTGTTGCTCGGTGGCGGCCAGCTGGTAGGTCTGCTGGTCGATCCGACTCGCGGCCTGATCCACCTCGGCGCTGTTGGCGGCGTCGAACAGCGCCTGGGTCGCCTCCAGGGTCAGGCTGGCGCTGTTGTAGCTGTCATCGCCGTTGCCCGCACCGGACCCGCGGCTCGAGGAGACGCTCTCGTAGAGACGGTTGTGGTCGACCTGGCCCGAGGCCGAGACCTGGGGCAACAGGTCGCCACGGGCGACGTCGCGGCCCGCCTCCACGCTGCCGTACTGGGCGCGGGCCGAAGCCAGGCTGGCATTGTTGTCGATGGCATCCCGGGTGATGGTCAGCAGGTCGGCGGCCTGGGCCTGACCGGCCAGCGAGACGGCCAGCAGGCAGGGCAACAGGACACGCCGCCCCGACGATACCGGACGATACGGCTTCATCGGCAAGTTCCTTCTAAGAGTGACTATGAGGATATACATTCATTGTCGCATGTTTAGCACGTCAATCCATCAACGTTCGTGTAATTAGCAAGAAAATTATCTTCCTAGCAAGCTGCCCTCCCGGCATCGTCTATGCTGCAAAGCCACATCCGCCGACCGAGCCCTCATCATGGACGACCTGACCTTCGTGCGCGTCAGGGAGCTGGACGTCGCCGTCCGCATCTGGCATCCCGATGCACCCCGCACCCTGATCGCCTGGCACGGCCTGGCCCGCCACGGTGGCGACTTCGCCGATTTCGCCCGCCTGCTCGGCCCGGGCTGGCGAGTCCTGGCACCGGACACGCCCGGGCGAGGCCTGTCGAGCTGGTCGCTGTATCCCGCCCATGACTATCTGTACTCGCACTATATGACCATAGCAGTCGCGCTGCTCGATCACTTCCGCCTCGAGCGGGTGCCCTGGGTCGGCACCTCCATGGGCGGCCTGCTGGGCATGCTGCTGGCCGCTGAAGCGGACACCGCCGAGCGCATCGAGCGCCTGGTGCTCAACGACGTGGGCCCGGAGCTGGACCCCGACGGCCTGGCCGCGCTGGGCACCTACTTCGGCGTGCCCCACCGCTTCGGCCGGTTCCGCGACCTGGCCGCGGAGCTGCGCCGGCACTATGCCGGCTTCGGCCCGCGCAGCGACGACGCCTGGCGTCGCCTGACCCTCGGCAGCGCTCGTCGATTGCCGGACGGCGGCTGGACCTACCACTACGATCCCCGCATCGGCGAGCAATTCATCCACGATACGCCGCGCGATACCTGGGCCGACTGGCGCGCGATCCGCTGCCCGCTGATGGTGGTACGCGGCGCCGACTCGCCGCTGCTCAAGGCCGAGAGCGTCGAACGCATGCGCCAGGCCCAGCCCGGGCTGATCCACCTCGAGGCCAGCGACTGCGGCCATGCCCCGATGCTCGACCGTACCGAGCAGGTCGACCCGATCGCCGACTTCCTGACCCGGGGCTTCCCCGCCGCCGGACAACGGACGCCCTGGTGGCGACGCGCCCTGGCCCGGCTTCGCCAGGGCTGAGAACGCCGGCCGCGGCACCGGAGCACCTCAGCCGCCCGCTTCCACTCGCTGCAACGCTCGTGCCACGCCGCTGCGATAGGCGCCGCCGAACAGCAGCAGGTGGTTGAGCAGCGGATAGAGCTGGAACAGCGACTCGCGACGCGACCAGTCCGCCGGTGCCGCACCGTTCCAGTAGGCGTCGAAGAAGGCCTGTGACGGAGCGCCGAACAGCGTCAGCATGGCCAGATCGACCTCCGGGTAGTGACGATAGACCGCCGGGTCGATCATCGCCGGCCCGCGCGTGGTGTAGAGCACGTTGCCCGACCACAGATCGCCATGCACCAGTCGCGCCGGCGTATCCGGCAGCCAGCCCTCGAGCCCGTAAGCCACCGCCTCCAGCCTCGCGCACAGGCGATCGTCCAGCAGCCCCCGAGCATGACAGGCGCGCATCAGCGGCAGCAGCCGACGCTCGCGCTGAAAGGCGCGACCGTCGTCGAGCGGGGCATTGGGCTGGGGCGTGGCGCCGCAGGCATTGTCCCGCGCCCAGCCGTGCGGCGAGTGTCCCACCCCGTGCAATTCGCGCAGGCCCTCGGCCAGCGCCCGCTCGCCCGTGTCCGTGCGCCGGGCCGGGGTCAGCGCCTCCATCACCAGCCAGCCATCGCCCTCGCCCCAGACCTCGGGCACCACGAGTCGCCCCGTCGCCGCTCCCAGGGCGCGAAGTCCCTCGGCCTCGCCGGCCAGCCGCGCCGGATCGTCGCGCTTGACCACCGCCTCGCCGCGATCGGTGTCCAGGCGGTAGACGGCGGCGATATCACCGCCGGAGAGCGGCTCGAGGGGCCCTCGGAAACCGAGGTCGAGGCGCTCGAGCAGCGCCGTCAAGGCATCGTCGACCATGCATTGTGCTCCATCCGTCATCATGTGACTCGAGGCTCGCCCCGTGCGCCCCTGCTGTCAAAACCGCGGACACGTCATAAAAAAAGCCGCCCGGGGCGGGCGGCAAGGGACCGATTGCAGGACGCAATCGCGGGGGAAGCGGCAGACGTCACTCGGGCATCAGGACCCCATCGATGACGTGGATGACGCCGTTGCTGGCTTCGACGTCGGGCTGGATCACGGTGGCCTGGTTCACCATCACCTGGCCGTCCATGGTGGTGATGGTGATGTCCTGCCCCTGGACGGTGGTGGCGCTGTCGGCGGCCATGGCGTTCTCGGCCGTGACCTTGCCGGGCACCACGTGGTAGGTCAGCACGGACGCCAGGGTGTCGCGGTTCTCCGGCTTGAGCAGGTCGTCGACGGTGCCCTCCGGCAGTGCCGCGAAGGCCTCGTCGGTCGGGGCGAAGACCGTAAACGGGCCTTCGCCCTTGAGCGTCTCGACCAGGCCGGCGGCCTGGACCGCGGCCACCAGGGTCTCGAACTGGCCGGCCTCGACGGCGGTGTCGACGATGTCCGCCTTCATGCCGTGATGATCGGCCTGGGCGACGCCGCTCAGGGCCAGGCCGACCAGGCCGGCGCCGATGAACTGGGGAATGCGTGATGTCATGACCTTCATGAGATGGCTCCTCCGGGGATACCGGCTGACACTCGATGCGGGAAATGTCCTGGCAGAGATTCCTTTACTCAACCTATACAGAAATTAATCCACGTACATAAAAGAGGCAAGTTTTTTCTCGCGCATGGCTGACGGGCACGCGTCGCTATGGCACAACGAGGAAGAACCCTCACATCGGAGACCGTCATGTACAAGCTCGCCTTCTTCGTGCCCGCGGAAGACGCCGAGCGCGTCAAGAAAGCCGTGTTCGCCACCGGCGCCGGACGCATCGGCGACTACGAGGCCTGCTGTTTCCAGACGCCGGGCACCGGGCAGTTTCGTCCGCTGACCGGCGCCGACCCGCATATCGGCCGCGTCGGCGACCTGGAACACGTGGAGGAACTCAAGGTGGAGCTGGTCTGCGAGGACGGACTGATCCGCGAGGCCCTGGCCGCGCTCAGACGGGCTCACCCCTACGAGGAGCCGGCCTACGACGTCTGGCGGCTGGCCGACCTCTAGCATCCAGCCGATATCCGGCGCCCCACGACGAAAACGCCACGGGCATGGCCCGTGGCGTCGTCTGGTCAGGCAGCGAGCCCGCCGTCAGGCCGAGCCAAAGTAGCGCTCGCGATCCTCGGGCGTGATGTCACTGACGTGCAGGGCGAAGTCGCCCTGGCGCCGATCGGCGAAGAAGTGATGCAGGGTACGCTCGATGGTGGGAAAGGCCAGCGCGCCCCAGGGAATCTCGTGCTCCTCGAACAGCGCCACCTCGAGGCTCTCCGGCCCGGGGCCGAAGTCGCCGTCGAGCTCGGCGCGGAAGATCATGAACACCTGGTCGATGTGCGGCAGGTTGATCATGGTATAGAGAGGCTGGAGCGCCACCTCGGCCATGGCCTCCTCGCGGGTCTCCCGGGCGGCCGCCTCGACGGTGGTCTCGCCGTTCTCCATGAAGCCCGCCGGCAACGTCCAGTAGCCCTTGCGCGGAGAAATGGCCCGGCGGCACAGCAGCACCCGCGAGCCCGATACCGGGAGGGTCCCGGCGACGATGCGGGGGTTCTGGTAGTGGATGGTGCCGCAGGCGTCGCACAGGAATCGTGGCCGATCATCGCCTTCGGGAATCGCGAAACGGACCGGCTGCCCACAATGACTGCAAAAGTTCATGGCGCTCCCTGACTGGCTGGCACCGGGAGTGCCCCGGGCTTGACGCCGCGCGCGGCGACTGGGTAAAAGAGATGAAACTCGATGGAATCATCATGTTAGAGAAACTTCGCGAGCGCCTGCAAGCGCATGCGCCGCGCCGCCTGGCCCTCGACCTGCCCCAGGCGGCAGTGCTGCTTCCCCTGGTGGCCCACCCCGAGCCGACGCTGCTGTTCACCCGCCGCGCCGCCCACCTCTCCACCCATAGCGGCCAGGTCGCCTTCCCCGGCGGCAAACGCGAGGACGGCGACGCCGACCTGCTGGCCACCGCCCTGCGCGAAGCCGAGGAAGAGATCGCCCTGCCGCCGGACCGGGTCGAGGTGCTCGGCCGACTGTCCGAGGTCATCTCGCTGCACGGCATCCGCGTCACGCCCTTCGTCGGCGTGATTCCCCCGGGCCTGCCACTGGCTCCCGATCCGGATGAGCTCGACGCCATCTTCGAGGTGCCGGTGGCGAGCTTCCTCGCCGACCGCCGCACCCACACCGACGTGATCCGCGTCGACGGCCGCGACTACTACGTGCCGAGCTATCGCCACGACGACCACGTGATCTGGGGCCTGTCGTCGATGATGCTGGTGGAGCTGCTGGCCGAGGGCTTCGCCATGCCGATCGACCTCTTCCAGCGCCCCGCAGGCACCCTGCATTTCCACCCCGAACGCCGACTGACGCCATCATGAGCCACCCGCACCTGCCCCCCGCCCGCCTGACCGAGCTGGTCGATGCCCTGGTCGAACAGGGCTGGTACCTGGGCGAAGCCTTCCTGCCCGAGGCCCTGCACGCCCCGTTGTTCGCCGAAGTCGAGGCGATGGCCGCCCGCGAGGCGCTGGAAGCCGCCGGCGTCGGCCGCGGCAGCGAGCATCACCTGCGCCGCGACATCCGCGGCGACGCCATCCGCTGGCTGGACCGCGAGAGCCTGGCTCAGCGCCGCTACCTGGAAGCCATGGGCGAGCTGCAGCAGGCCTTGAACCAGGCGCTGTTCCTGGGCCTGTTCGAGTACGAGGCACACTTCGCCCAGTACCCGCCCGGCGCCTTCTACAAGCGCCACCTGGACAGCTTCCGCGGCCGCGCCAACCGCGTGATCTCCACCGTGGGCTATCTCAACCCGGACTGGCCCGCCGACGGCGAAGGCGAGATGGTGATCTTCGACGAGCACGACCCCGCGCGCGAGCTGACCCGGGTCCGGCCCGAGGCCGGCACCTTCGTCTGCTTCCTCTCCGATCGGGTGCCCCACGAGGTACTGCCGACTCGCTATCCGCGCGCCAGCATCGCCGGCTGGTTCCGCCGCAACGCCTCGCTGGGCGGCCTGGTGGACCCGTCACACTGACGGCGACACCCACCGCATGCAATGCCCCATGGCCGCTTCGGTCGGCCTGCCGATCTCAGGGCCGACCTCGCCCCCACAGGCCTTTCATGATGTCGCGTATTGTTCCAGGGGATTGTTCCCGGCCAGCCGGGCGAATCCCAGGCGACGAAGGCAATGCGCATGCCCACCGGCCCGGTGCGGGGCCGACACGATGGAGCGGGTGATCTCCTGACGAAATCCTTCCCTCGGATGATGTCGGTGGATCGCTCGCAAGGCCTCCTCGGATAACAGATGCCGGTAGGCACCGACCACATCCATGTGGGCCCCGTACTTGAGCAGGAGAGCCTCCGGCGTGTGGCGCCGGGCATCGAGCCATGGGTTCAGGTGGTAGCTGATCGACTCATAGAGGCGAATTGCATCGTCGTCGTGCCACTGCTCGGCCAGTGCCAGTCGACGCGCCTCCCGGGCACCGGTGACCTGGAATGCGGTCTCTGCGATGCAGCTCGCATGAGCGTCCGTCAGGCCGACGTCATGCATCAGGCAGGCCACATAGAGCATCTCGGCATCCGCCTCGATACCCAGCGCCTCACCGACCAGCGCGCCCATCCACCAGCTGCGATAGCAATGGGCCAGCAACGCGGGGCTGTAGTGCGCCGCCACCCGGGCCTCGACCCGCCGGCAGAGTGCGCTATCAGGCGCCTGCACCCGGGAAGGTTCCACCGCACGCTTGCGGACAGACGAATGGCCGAGCCGCCAGGCCAGCCGACTCAGGCCCTCGTCCATCTGACTGCGCACCAGCTGATAGATCAGGTGAGCCTTCTCTCGGGCGTTGAGCACGCCTTCCGTCGTTTCGCTCCATGCGAAGGAACCCGGGGTAGGGCCGAGCATGTGCACGCTCCTTTTGCTTGCAATATGCAAGCAAACTAGAGGCATGACTTGCATATTGCAAGCATTGCACCTGATCCGGTACCTTGCCGATATGACTTCCTCTTCCCCTCCCCAGACAGCATGCCCGCTGGCCCGCACCCTGGAGCTCATCGGCGACCGCTGGAGCCTGGTGATCCTGCGCGAGATCATCAAGGGCCAGCACCGCTACAGCGACTTCAGCCACTGCGCCGAACGGATCCCGACCAACATCCTGGCGAATCGCCTGCGCCGGCTCGCCGGATACGGCGTCGTCGCTCGCGTACCCTCACGGTCGAGCCCGAAACGTCATGAGTATCATCTGACGAGCAAAGGCGCGGCCCTGTTGCCGGCCATGCAGGCCCTCGCCCGCTGGGGTGGCGATCAGCTGCCGGAATGCTATGCCCCGCCCGAGCAATTCCTTGCACTGACGGTCGAAGAGCTGCCGACTCGCGACCCGGACTAGCGGTCCACGCGATAGGTGAGGTCGCGGACCTCGTCGCCGGTCATGCCGCGAAAGCCCCAGCAGTGCGGCGGCTGCTCCTTGAGGATGATCTCCACGTCCACCGGGGCGATGCCAAGCTCGGCCTCGATGTCCGCGAACAGCCGCTTGATCAGCGCCTTCTGGGTCTCTGTCGTGCGTCCCGCCATCATGTTGATCTCGATGACGGTATAAGCGTCGCTGCGCCCGCCGGGGGCGAAGAAGTCCTCGGCGTCCATGGGCATGAAGCGCTGTGCCCGCTTGTCCTCGGGCAGCCCGAAGACGTCCATCATGCAGCCATGGATCACCGCCGACAGGCGGGCCTTGATGGGGTCCAGACGATGGCGAATGCCGTAGATCACGATCATGTCATGTCCTTATGCGTATGGACCTTCTTCATGAAGGCCCGGAATGCGTTCACCCCGCCGTCGCCAGCCGACATTCCATGCCGATCAGCGGCGGCGCGTGCAATAGAGTGACGAAGCCGTGGCGGCGATAGAGCCGCACGGCCGGGCTGTCGGCGAACACCTTGAGCCGCAGCGCCTCGAGCCGACGCTCGCGGACCCGCGCCTTGACGGCCTCGAGCGCCCAGGCACCGAGCCCGGCGCCGCGCCGACCGGCCACGATCTGCAGGTCCTGGAGATAGCCGACGCCGTCGCCGTCGTGGAGGCGCAGATAGCCCACGCGAGCACCCTCGCACCACAGCAGATGGTTCTCGCCGGCGGCCCAGTCGGCCTCGAACGCCTCCGGCTGCCAGGAAAGGCCATGACGTTCATAGGCCTCGCGCATGTTGGCCCGCACCAAGGCGGCAGCCCAGTCACGGTCCGACGCCCGGGCCGGGCACAGCGACAGTTCCACGCCTCAGGCCCTGATCGTTGCCGTCGCGTCATCGCCGACGCGCAGCGTCAGGCCGATGCCGTCGAGGGGGACGGCGTTCTGGCCGAAGAAGGCGCCCTTCCAGCCCGGCTGGGTGTCCATCTCCACCAGCGTCTTCAGCGGCTCCTTGGGCACCGGCGCCTCGCCGGTGCGCTGATCCTGGGTGATGATCTTGCAGCGCTTGCACGGCTTGCGCAGCCCCAGTCGGACGCCCGAGCCGAGCGCCAGCTCGTCCCAGTCGATCTCGGCGAAGGCCCCCTCCCCCTCGACCACGACATTGGGCCGGAAGCGGCTCATCGGCACGGGGTCCAGGCCCTTCTCGGCGAGGCGCTCGTTCAACCGCTCGAGGGAGGCCTGGTGGGCCACCAGCAGCGGATAGCCGTCGGGAAAGGCGGTGTGGGCCGATTCGCCACGCAGATAGTCGGCCTCGACCTCGCGACGACGCTCCTCGGGGAAGCGCACCAGGCGCAGTCCGCCCTCTTCATCCCCCTGCCGGCCATCGCGCCGTCGGCCATCGCCCAGCACGGCGGTCAGCCACTGGGCCGCCTCGGCGCCCTCGTCCAGCGCCTCGCAGGTGTCCTTCCAGATGCTGACCTCGAGGCGCTCGAGCCCGTGACGCGCCAGCGGCACCGCCAAGGGCGCGGCCTCAGGGTGCTCCAGCACCAGGCGGCTCGGCTCGAGGCGCACCGTCACCTTGGCCATGGCCGGGCATTCGCGCTGGGTGACGAAGCGGCCGCGGGCGTCCACGACCATCCAGTGGCGATCGAGGGCCAGGCCGCGCTCGGTGAGCGTGGCTTGGTCGAGGGCGATGCCGCGAAGCGACTTGACCGGATAGATATTGAGCTGGGTGATGCGCATCCCTGCCTCCCTGGCGTTGGTGGAGCCATCACTCTATCAAGCCCGCTCGCCCTTTTCCTCGGCCAGCGCGGCCGTCACCGCGGCCTCGGCGTGCAGCGCTGTGGTGTCGTAGAGCGGCACCGGGGTATCGCCCTGGCCGACCAGCAGCGCGATCTCGGTGCAGCCGAGGATCACCGCCTCGGCACCGCGGGCGTGCAGGTCCGCGATGATCTCGAGATACGCCGCCTTCGAGGGCGGCTCGATGCGCCCCTGGCACAGCTCTTCGAAGATCACCCGGTGCACCCGGTCGCGCTGTTCGGCCTGCGGCACCAGCACCTCGATGCCGAAGCGCTCGCCGAGCCGGTCCTTGTAGAAGGCCTGCTCCATGGTAAAGCGAGTGCCCAGCAGCCCCACCCGACGTACGCCGTCCGCGCGCAGCCGCTCGGCGGTAGCATCGGCGATATGCAGAAGCGGGATATCGGTGGCGGCCTCGATCGCCGGCGCCACCTTGTGCATGGTGTTGGTGGCCAGCAGCAGGAAGTCGGCTCCCGCCGCCTGCACTCGCCGCGCCGCCTCGGCCAGCCGCTCGCCCGCCTCGTCCCAGCGATCGGCCTGCTGCAGCGTCTCGATCTCGGCGAAGTCGACGCTGTAGAGCGCCACCGTCGCCGAGTGGAAGCCGCCCAGCTCGCGCTTCACGCCCTCGTTGAGGGCCCGGTAGTAGCTCTGGGTGGACTCCCAGCTCATGCCGCCTAGCACGCCGATGGTCTTCATGGTCACCTCCGTGTGGAATCATCGTGCCCACAGCGATATCACGACCGCCGGCCCGCACGCCAGCGCCGGCCCTAGCCGGCGCTCAGGGCGACCTTGAGCACCCCGTCGCGCTGATGGGAGAAGAGCTCGTAGGCGTCGACGATGTCGTCGAGGGCATAGCGGTGGGTGACCAGCGGGCCCAGGTCCAGGCGGCCGCTCTCGATGATGCCCATCAGCCGGCGCATGCGCTCCTTGCCGCCCGGGCACAGCGAGGTGACGATGCGGTGGTCGCCGAGGCCGGCGCTGAAGGCGTCCAGCGGCAGGGTCAGGTCCTCGGAGTAGACGCCGAGGCTCGACAGGGTGCCGCCGGGCTTGAGCACCCTGAGCGCATTCTCGAAGGTGGCCTGCAGGCCCAGCGCCTCGATGGCCGCGTCCACGCCGCGCCCGCCGGTGAGACGACGGATCTCGTCGACCACGTCGACCTTGCGGTAGTCCAGCACCACGTCGGCGCCGAGTTGGCGCGACATAGCCAGCCGCTCGTCGACGCCGTCGACGGCGATGATCAGCCCGGCACCGCGCAGCCGCGCCCCGGCGGTGGCGCAGAGCCCGATCGGGCCCTGGGCGAACACCGCCACGCTGTCGCCGATGCGGATATTGGCCGACTCCGCCCCGGCGAAGCCGGTGGACATGATGTCCGGGCACATCAACACCTGCTCGTCGGTCAGGCCGTCCGGCACCGGGCTGAGGTTGGCCTGGGCGTCGGGCACGCGCAGGTACTCGGCCTGGGCGCCGTCGATGGTGTTGCCGAAGCGCCAGCCGCCCATGGGCTTGTAGCCGTGGCCATGGTGGCCGCCGTCCTGGGCGCTGCAGCCGTCCTGGCAGGCATAGGAGGTGAAGCTCGGGCAGATGGCGCCGGCGATCACCCGCTGGCCCTCGGCATAGCCCTTGACGTTGGCGCCGAGCTTCTCGATCACCCCCACCGGCTCGTGGCCCACGGTCAGCCCGCGCTCCACCGGATACTCGCCCTTGAGGATGTGCACGTCGGTGCCGCAGATGGTGGTGGTGGTCACGCGGATCAGGGCGTCGTCGGGGCCGATGTCGGGAATCGGCTTGTTGTCGAGCTCGATGCGGCCGGGCTCGACGAAGACGGCGGCTTTCATCATGGCAGGCATGGCAGTTCTCCCGAGGCAAGGAACCTCCTCTCATCACAGCACAGCCTCGCCGAACCGGGATTGCGCTGGATCAAGCCGCCGGCACGCGCCCTCCTTCCATCGACCACGGCGGAGGTGAGAGGCGAATGTCCACGCCCTTCCCCGCCGACCGACGGGCGATTACCCTGCCATGACACCTTCTTCCCGTTCGCCACCTGGACACCGCCATGAGCCCGGCCGACACCCTCCGCCTGATCCTGCTTTCCTCGCTGTGGGGGATGTCGTTCATCTTCATGCGAGTGGCGGTGCCCGAGTTCGGCCCGGTGCCGCTGATCCTGGTGCGCATGGGCGTGGGCGCGCTGCTGATGCTGCCGCTGCTGCTCGGCGTGCGCTACCTGCGCCTGGTGCGGGACAACGCCGGTCGGCTGATGCTGCTGGGGCTGGTCAACCACGTGCTGCCGTTCTCGCTGCTGGCGCTGGCCACCACCCGGCTGGAGGCCGGCTTCACCTCGCTGATCAACGCCACCACGCCGCTGTTCACCGCCCTGCTCGGCGCGCTGTTCTTCGCCACGCCGGTGTCGCGGCGCCAGTATCTGGGCCTGGCGCTGGCCTTCCTCGGGGTCTATGTGCTGTCTGCGGATCGGCTGGACTTCGCCCTGGGCGGCGACGGCTGGTTCATCCTCGCGGTGCTCGGCGCCACCTTCTGCTACGGCATCGCCACCAACTACTCCAAGACCTACCTGTCCCACCTGCCGGTGCGCGTGCTGGCCGCCGGCAGCTGCGCCATGTCCGGGCTGATCCTGCTGCTGCCGGGCCTGTGGCTGTGGCCCGAGGCCCCGATCAGCGGCCTCGGCTGGGCCAACGGCCTGGCGCTGGCGGCCTTCAGCACCACCCTGGCCTTCCTGCTCTACTTCGGGCTGATCGCCAGCGCCGGGGCCACCGCGACCTCCACCGTGACCTTCCTGGTGCCGGTCAGCGCCCTGCTGTGGGGCTATGTGCTGCTCGACGAGACGCTGAGCCTGCAGATCCTGGCCGGCATGGCCATCACCCTCGCGGGCACCGCCATCGCCACCGGCGTGCTGCGCCTCGGCTGGCCGGCGCGCCCGGCCAGGCGCCGCGACCGACGCCTGGACTGACACCACAGACACAAGACGGCCGTGGCGTCACCGCCACGGCCGTCGATGCTGCGCAGGGTGCGAGCGGCGCTCAGAAGTTCGGCTTGCGCTTCTCGACGAAGGCGCTCATGCCCTCGCGCTGCTCGTCGCCGGCGAAGCACAGCGCGAACAGGCTGGTCTCCAGCGCCAGGGCGCTGTCCAGGTCCTGGTCCAGGCCGTCGTGGACCGCCTGCTTGGCGCCGCGCACCGCCTGGGGGCCGTTGCCGCCGAGCTGCTTGGTCAGCTCGGCGGCGTAGTCCTCGAGCTCGGCCTGGGGCATCACCCGGTTGACCAGGCCGATGCGCAGGGCCTCGCTGGCGTCGATCTTGCGCCCGGTGGTGACCAGGTCCAGGGCCATGGCCGGGCCGACGCGGCGCGGCAGGCGCTGGGTGCCGCCGAAGCCCGGAATCACCCCGAGCAGCACTTCCGGCTGGCCGAACACGGCATTGTCGCTGGCCACCGCCCAGTCACAGGCCAGCGCCAGCTCGCAGCCGCCGCCCAGACAGAAGCCGTTGACCAGCGCCACCACCGGCACCGGCAGCGCCTCGAGCCGCTTGAGGGTGGCCTGGGCCTGGCCGGCGAAGTCGCGGGCCTCGACGGCGCTCTTGTCGCGCATCTCGGTGATATCGGCGCCGGCCACGAAGGCCTTCTCGCCGGCACCGGTGATCAGCACCGCGCGCAGGTCGCCGCGGGCCTCGAGATCGTCGAGCGCCGCCGCCAAGGCGGCGATCACCTCACTGTTCAGGGCGTTGAGCGCCTTGGGACGGTTGACGGTCAGACGGACCACGCCGCCCTCGTCCTGCACCTCGATCGCCTGCTCGCTCATGATGGCTCCTCGTCTCGTGATATCGGGAAAGACGCAACGCCCTCACCCTAGCGAACGCTTGGTAGAGCGACAATCGAGGCTTTGGTCGGGGGTCAGGCACCGTCGTAGACGTGGAAGCCGCGCCCGCTCTTGCGGCCCAGATAGCCGGCATCGACCATGCGACGCAGCAGCGGACAGGGCCGGTACTTGGGATCGCCGAAGCCCTCCTGCAGCACCTCCATGATCGCCAGGCACACGTCCAGGCCGATCAGGTCGGCCAGCGCCAGCGGGCCCATGGGATGGGCGGCGCCGAGCTGCATGGCCTGGTCCACCGCCTCCGGCGTGGCCGCGCCCTCCTGCACCAGGAAGGCCGCCTCGTTGATCATCGGCACCAGCAGACGATTGACGGCGAAACCCGGCGAATCGCCCACCCGCACCGCGGTCTTGCCCAGCGCCTCGGCCAGCGCCTCGACGCGCGCCACGGTGGCGTCGCCGGTCTGCTCGGCGCGGATCACCTCGACCAGCTTCAGCACCGGCACCGGATTGAAGAAGTGCATGCCCACCACCCGCTCGGGGCGCTCGCAGGCGCCGGCCAGCCGGGTCAGAGACAGCGAGGAGGTGTTGGAGGCCAGGATGATGTCATCGCCGAGCGCGCTGAGGTCGCGGAACAGCCGCTCCTTGAGCTCGGGATTCTCCGGCGCGGCCTCGATGATCACCTCGCAGTCGGCCAGGGTCGCAAGCTCGGTGGTGCCGCGGAGCCGCGCCAGGGCGTCGGCGCGCGCGTCCTCGCTCAGCCGCTCCTTGGCCACCAGCTTGCCGAGCCCCTTGTCGATGCCGGCCCGGGCGCGCTCGAGCGCCTCCTCGGCCACGTCGAACAGGCGGACCGTTAAGCCGGCGGTCGCCAGCACCTGGGCGATGCCCTGGCCCATGGTGCCGGCGCCCACGACGCCGATCGGTGATTGACTCATCGCTGCCTCTCCTTCGCTTGGGTGGACCCGCCCGCCGATCACGCCCGGCGGGCACTCGGATCAGCATGCACCGGTCGTGTGTCGCGGTCGAGTCACGCCCGCCTGCACTGACATCACGCTGGCAGGCTCGCGCCCTGCGCCGGGCTCAGAGATGCCCGGGCTTCAGCGCCGCCAGGCCGCCCATGCCGGCCTCGATCGCCGCCAGCCGGGCGCGGCCCTCCGGCAGCCACTGGCGCAGGCCGAACTCCGCCGCGACGAGCTTGGCGCGATAGAAGTCGGCGTCACCGCTGCCGTCGGCCAGCGCGGCCTCGGCGCGCAGGGCCGAACGGCCCAGCTGCCAGGCACAAAGCACATGGCCGGCCAGGGAAAGAAACGGCGTGGCACAGGCCTGAACGGCGTCCGCGCCGCGCTCGGGATCGGCGCCCCGGGCCAGCACCAGGCCCATGGCGGTGCGCAGATCGGCCACGCCGCCGGCCAGGCTCTCGCCCAGCGGGCGCAGCTCGGGGCTGACGGCGAGCGCCTCGGCGGTGGCATCGACCTCGTCGGCCAGCCGGCTCAGCGCCGCGCCGCCGTCGCGGGCCAGCTTGCGGCCGGCCAGGTCCAGCGCCTGGATGCCGTTGGTGCCCTCGTAGATGGGCGCGATGCGCGCGTCGCGCAACAGCTGGGCGGCGCCGGTCTCCTCGATGTAGCCCATGCCGCCGTGGACCTGCAGGCCCAGCGAGGCGATCTCCACCGCCTGATCGGTGGAGAACGCCTTGACCACCGGGATCAGCACCTCGACCCGGGCCTGGGCGGCCTGGCGCTCGGCCTCATCCAGGGCGTGGCGGGCCCGGTCCATCTGCGCCGCGCAGGTCAGCGCCAGGGCGCGCAGCGCATCGGTGCGGGCGCGCATCGACAGCAGCATGCGCCTGACGTCCAGATGCTCGGCGATGACGCAGGGCGCGCCGTCGCGGCGGCCCTGCACCCGCTCCAGGGCGTAGCTGCGCGCCTGCTGGCAGGCGCGTTCGGCGACGCCGATGCCCTGGATGCCGACCTTGTGGCGGGCCTCGTTCATCATGGTGAACATGTGGTTGAGCCCGCGGCCGAGCTCGCCGACCAGATAGCCAATAGCCCCCTCAGCCTCGCCTCTTTCCTCGCCCCGCCCCTCGCCGAAGCTCAGCGAGCAGGTCGGCGAGCCGTGGATGCCGAGCTTGTGCTCGAGCCCGATGCAGGTCACGTCGTTGCGGGCGCCGAGCGAGCCGTCGTCCTCCACCAGATACTTGGGCACCAGGAACAGCGAGATGCCCCGGTTGCCCTCGGGGGCGTCCGGGGTGCGCGCCAGCACCAGATGCAGGATGTTCTCGGCGGCCTCGTGCTCGCCCCAGGTGATGTAGATCTTCTGGCCCTTGAGGCGGTACTCGCCGGGCGCATCGTCATCGGGCACGGCCAGGGTCCGCACCTGGGAGAGATCGGAGCCGGCCTGGGGCTCGGTGAGGTTCATGGTGCCGGTCCAGCGGCCCTCCACCAGCGGCGGCAGGTAGCGCGCCTGCTGCGCCTCGCTGCCGTGACGGGCCAGCGCCTCGATGGCGCCGGCGGTGAGCATCGGGCACAGCCCCAGCGCCATGTTGGCGCCGTGCAGCATCTCCTGCACGGCGCTGGCCACGGTCTCCGGCAGGCCCTGGCCGCCGTGGGCGGCGGAGACGCCGATGCCGTTCCAGCCGCCCTCGGCGTAGGCCCGGTAGGCCTCGGCGAAGCCCTCGGGCAGCGTGACGCCGCCGTCCTCGCGGCGCCGGCAGCCCTGGCGGTCGCCGACGGCGTTGAGCGGCGCCCACACCTCGCCGGCCAGCCGGCCGGCCTCCTCCAGCACGGCGTCGGCCAACTCGGGGCCGATCTCCTCGAAGCCGGGCAGAGAGAGCGAGCCGTGCTCGAGCAGTTCCTCGAGCACGAAGCGGACATCGCGAAGCGGCGGCGTATAGGGCGTCATCGGGGCACCTCGAAAACAGGACGTTCCGGCGAGACTAGATTCACGACGGCTGATGAACCATTAGCCGTAGGTCGCCCTTCGATCCTGCTCGTCGGCACTAGCGGCGTCGGACGCGGGATCCACCTCGGCCGGCGCCGCGTCATCGTAGTAGACGATATGCGGCTCGTCCGGCGGCGGCGGGCCGACCAGCGGCTCGGCCACCTCGACGTCCGGCACCGCCTCGGACAGATCCTCGACGTGCTCGTGCTCCAGCGCGCCCTGCACCCACTCCTCGGTGACCGCCAGCTCGGCGGCGCTGAGCGGCGTGGCGGGCGAGAACGGCGCCACCGGCACCGGCGCCGGGCGCACGCTGCGCCGCCAGGCGAAGAAGGCCACCAGCCCGACGCCCAGCGCGCCCAGCGACCAGAACAGCCCGCCGTCGCCCACCAGCGTCATCACCGGGCCGATCGCTGAGGGGCTCAGCGTCGCGCCGATGGCGTTGATCAGCAGCAGGCCCTGGCTCATGCGCACCAGCGCGCCCGCCGGGGCGCGGTCGGCGGCGTGCCCCACCGCCACCGGATACAGCGAGAAGACCCCGCCGCCGAGCAGGAACAGCAGCGCGGCGAGCCCCCAGGGCGGCAGCGGCAACAGCAGGATGCCGGCGCAGATCAGCGCGCAGAAGCCACCGAGCCCGATCAGCACCAGCTGGCGGTCGTGGCGATCCGACCAGCGCCCCACCGGGTACTGCAGACACATGGCGCCGAGCACCACCAGCGCCATCAGCTGGCCGACGCGATCGCCGCCGACGCCGCTGCGCTGCAGGTACAGCGGCAGCAGGGTATAGACCGCCGCCACCGCGATGCCGGAGCCGAAGCTGCCCATCACGCCGGTGGGCGTCAGGATGATCAGGCGCAGCGGCGACAGCGGCTCGGCCTTCTCCAGCAGCGGCGTGACCCGCGGGATGATCGCCATGGGCAGCACCGACAGCGAGGCCAGCAGGCCGATCAGCATGAAGGGCTCGGCGGGCGCCATGCCGCGGGTCAGGCCGAACAGCAGCTGGCCGATCGCCCCGGCGGCGAACACCACGATCATGTACATCGCCAGCAGGCGCCCGCGCACCCGGTCGTCGCCGGCGGTCAAGAGCCAGCTCTCGATCACCAGGAAAACGCCCACCGTGGCCCAGCCGGCGATCAGACGCAGGGCGAACCAGGCCACGGGGTCGGCGGACATGCCCTGCAGCAGCACCGACACCGCCAGTAGCGAGGCGAAGCTGCCGTAGGCGCGGATATGGCCGATCGCCAGCAGCAGGCGGTCGTTGACCATCGCCCCCAAGCCCAGGCCGATGAAGTAGGCCGAGGACACCCAGCCAATCACCAGCGACGAGGCCCCGGCGGCGTCCAGCCGCAGGGTGGTGAGCGTGGTCAGAAAGCCGTTGCCGATGCCCAGGATGAAGAGTCCGAGCAGCGGCCCCAGGGCCATGAGCAACAGCTGGCGTGACATGTGCGAAGGCCTCCGACGAGCCGCGAGAAAAGGCCACCGCCGGGGACGGCGGTGGCGGGAATTCGCGCACGAATATACGCCCGGTCACGGGCGCCGCCAATCCTCCCTGGCAGGCTTTTTCGCGACACTTCGATGACGATAACAGCGTGTTATCGAACGAAGCGACCTCACGCCTTCTGCAGCAATACGACGTCGCCGGCCGGGAAGCTCACCGTCAGCTGCCAGCGCTCGGCGAGCCAGCGAAAGCTCGCCTCATCGAAGAAGCAGACGTGGGTCGGATCGAGGATGTAGTGCCAGCCGGCGAACGCCTCCACGCTTGGCGGCACCCGCTTGGTCATCAGCCCCAGCCAGCCGCCGGGCGCCAGCAGACCGAGCAGGCGCTCGAGCTCGGCGCCGGGCGCGAACAGATGCTCGACCACCTCGGTGGAGGTGATGAAATCGTAGGTGCGCTCGAGCGCCGCCGCGTCCGGCGCGTAGAAGGCGTCATAGATCGCCATCGGGTGGCCGGCCTCCTCGAACATCACCGACAGCGTCGGCCCCGGGCCGGCGCCGAAGTCGAGCCCGCGGGCGCCGGGCGAGAGCTTCGCCGCCAGCGGCTCGAACAGCCGCGACAGGAAGCGACGATAGCCGGGATCGTCGGGGGAGTTCTCGTGCTGGTCGTAGACCGCCTTCTCCTCCGCCGGCCCGAGGCGCTGATGGGCCGGCACGAACACCAGCGCACAGCGCCGGCAGCGGCGATAGTCGCGTCGCGCATCGCGATGGTAGGGCGCGTGGTCGGTGGATGCGCATAGCGGACAGGTCGGCATCATCGTATTCTCTGTGGCAGGACTCACTTTCAGGAGGCATGCATGCTGTCAGGTCTGGACCACCTGGTCATCACCGTGACCGATATTTCCCGCGCCGTGGACTTCTACACCCGGGTACTGGGGCTGGACGTCCGCTATCGCGATCAGGAGCGCGTGGACCTGATGCTCGGCGACATGGCCCTGCGCCTGCACTGGACCGCCACCGATATCCAGCCACGGGCCGCCACGCCCACCCCGGGCAGCCTCGACCTGTGCCTGCGCAGCCAGCTGCCCCTCGACGAGGTCCAGCGCCACCTCGAGGCGCTCTCCATCGAGGTCGAGCTGGGGCCGGTCAGCCGCCAGGGTGCCACCGGCGAGATCGAGTCGCTCTACCTGCGCGACCCCGACGGCAACCTGCTCGAGATCAGCCGCCCCAGGCGCTGAGGGATCAGGCAACATCGCCGAAGGCTCTCGGCCTGGCTGAAGGCGCCATGCTGGCATCGCCATCCCAGGCCAGTATCATGAGCGGCACGATATCCACGCTTTCAAGGACGACCGATGAACGAGCATGATCCCGCGCGCCACGACGCCGTGGTCGCCGACGACGCCCGCACCCCCGATACCACCATGGCCATGGTCGTCTACGCCCTCTACCTGGCCAGTTTCGTGGTGGGCTTCACCGGCATCATCGGCGTGGTGATCGCCTACGTATACCGCGGCAAGGGCCCGGCCTGGCTCGACGAGCACTACCGCTACCAGATCCGCACCTTCTGGATCGGCCTCGTCTATGCCGCCCTGGCCTCGCTGCTGACCCTGGTCGTGATCGGCTTCCCGCTGCTGATCGCGCTGGCGGTGTGGATGATCATCCGCTGCGTCAAGGGCTTCAAGGGCCTGCAGGAGAAGCGCGCCCCCGACAACGTCGATACCTGGCTGATCTGATCCATGGCCGACACGCAACACACCCAGGGGCGCTTTCAGGCGCGGCTGATCGCCGGCCTGTGGCGCGCCCTCGCCAACTGGCGGCCGGCCTCACTGTGGCGCCTGGCGCGCATGACCGGCCCGCTGGTGCAGCTCGGCAGCCGGCGCGAGCGCCGGGTGACCCGCATCAACCTGGCCCAGGCCTATCCCGACCGCCCCGAGGCCGAGCGCCGCCGCCTGGCGCGGCGCAGCCTGGTCCACTCCAGCGCCACCATGCTCGAGCTGGGCCTGGCCTGGATGGGCGAGCCGGACCGGGTCGAGGCCAGCATTCTCGAGGTCCACGGCCGCGAGCTGCTCGACGAGGCCCGCGCCGAGGGGCGAGGCGTCATCGTGCTGGCACCCCACTTCGGCAACTGGGAGGTGCTCAACTTCTGGCTGTCCGGGCACTTCCCCTTCACCGCCATGTACGAGCCGCCCAAGCTCGCTCCGCTGGACCCGATCATCCGCGGCGGCCGCGAGCGGCGCGGGGCCGAGCTGGTGCCGACCAATCCGCGCGGCGTGGCGGCGCTGCTCAAGGCGCTCAAGCGCGGCGAGACGGTGGGCATCCTGCCGGACCAGACGCCGAGCTGGGGCAGCGGCGTGTTCGCGCCCTTCTTCGGCCGCCAGGCCTATACCGCCACCCTGCTGCCCAAGCTGGTGGCCCGCACCGAGGCCCGGGTCGTCACCGGCGTGGCCAAGCGCGTTCGCGGCCGCGGCTTCGCGCTGCACTTCCTGGCCGCCGACGAGCGCGTCTACTCGAGCGACGAGACCACCTCGGCCGCCGGCGTGAACGCCTGCGTG
The DNA here is from genome assembly GCF_000968715.2 of Halomonas sp. HG01. NCBI lineage: Bacteria > Pseudomonadati > Pseudomonadota > Gammaproteobacteria > Oceanospirillales > Halomonadaceae > Halomonas > Halomonas sp. HG01. Next base: position 2,560,356 of record NZ_CP022134.1, read on the forward strand.
GAGGCCGCCATCGCCCTGGACCCGGTCCAGTACCAGTGGGAATACAAGCGCTATCGCAAGACCCCCGAGGAGCTCGAGGGCCGCGCCGACTGGAAGCGCTTCCGCGTCTACAAGTAACCCCTTCGGCGCCGCGGGACGGAACCATCCCGGCGGCGCACTGACCAACCCCGGTACGCTTTCACGATAACGATACCCATAACACGACAAGACCCCCTGGACCGGCTCGCGCAGGGAATGCCGGCGGGATTCCAAGGAGAGTCACCACATGACATCGCTGTTCCGTTTCCTGGCCCTCTCGCTGGGGACGACGCTGGCCATGGAGGCCAGCGCCGAACCCGCCGCCGAGCAGGGGCTGTTCGACCGCGTCACCGACCGCGCCGAGCGCCTGGCCGACGCGCCCTATGAGGCACCGGACGCCGACCTGCCGCCGGCGCTGACCGAGCTCGACTACGACGCCTATCGCCAGATCCGCTTCCGCCCCGACCGCGCCGTCTGGCACGACGACGGCCTGTTCGAGGTCCAGCTGTTCCATCCCGGCTTCCTCTACGACCAGCCGGTCGTGCTCAACCTGGTCGACGAGGACGGCGAGGTCAGCCCGCTGCCCTTCGACCCATCGCGCTTCCGCTACGACGACGAGGCCGCCGGGCTGGCCGATCTCGACGCCGAGGCCCTCGGCGATCTCGGCTACGCCGGCTTCCGCCTGCACTACCCGCTGAACAGCGGCGACTATCGCGACGAGTTCATGGTGTTTCTCGGCGCCTCCTATTTCCGCATGATCGGCCGCGATCAGGGCTATGGCCTCTCGAGCCGCGGGCTGGCCATCGACACCGGCGCGCCCCGCGGCGAGGAGTTCCCCGCCTTTCGCGAGTTCTGGCTGGTCGAGCCCGGCCCCGAGGACACGCATCTGACGGTCTACGCCCTGCTCGACAGCCCGTCGCTCTCCGGCGCCTACCGCTTCGAGATCGCTCCCGGCGAGCCGACCACGGTCGAGACCGAGGCGCGGCTGTTCGCCCGCGAGGTCGTGGCCAAGCTCGGCATCGCGCCGCTGACCAGCATGTACATGCACGGCGGGCTCGGCGACTACCCGGCGGACGACTATCGCCCGCGGGTACACGACTCCAGCGGCCTGGCCATGCAGACCGGCGACGGCGAGCGCATCTGGCGCCCGCTGAGCAATCCCGAGACGCTGCATATGTCGAGCCTGCAGGACACCTCGCCCCGGGGCTTCGGGCTGATCCAGCGGCCGCGCCGGTTCGAGGCCTACCTGGACGCCGAGGCCCGCTACGAGACGCGCCCCAGCGAATGGGTCACGCCGCTGGGCGACTGGGGCCAGGGCCGCGTCGAGCTGGTCGAGATCCCCTCCGACAGCGAGGCCAACGACAACATCACCGCCTACTGGATCCCCGAGCAACCGCTCGAGGCCGGGCAGTCGCGGACCTTCCGCTACCGGCTGAGCACCCTCGGCGCCACGCCGCCGGATCAGCGACTCGCCCATGTGCTGCGCTCGCGCCAGGGCTGGGGCGCCACGCCGGGGCAGGACGATCCGCCGCCCGCCAGCCAGCGCGTCTTCATCGTCGACTTCCAGGGGCCCACCCTCGACGGCCTCGAGGCCGACCAGACGGTGGAGCCGCGCCTGACCACCTCCAGCGGCGAGCTGATCGAACCCCGCGTCCAGCGCCTGCCCGACGACACCTGGCGCGCCAGCTTCCGGCTCGCGCCGGAAGACGGCACACCGGCCGACATGCGCCTGGCCCTGACCCTGCACGGCGAGCCGCTGACAGAAACCTGGAACTATGTCTGGTATCCCGATGAGCGCCGCTGATTCCCGCAACGCCGCGGCGCCCATTCCCTGGCGCCGCACCCGCCGCTGGGCCGTCGCCCTGCTGATCGCCGCCACCACCGCCCTGGGCGTGTGGACCATGTTCCGCATCCTCCACGTCGGCGGCCTGACCCCGCTGGAGCTGGCGGTCCTGGCGCTGTTCGCGGTGACCTTCGGCTGGATCGCCGTGGCCTTCTGGAGCGGCCTGATCGGCTTCGTCCTGAGCCTCGCCGGCCGCGACCCGCTGAGCCTGGCCCTGGCCGGCTCGCCCCGGCCGCCCGACGACGCCCGCTCGCGCACCGCCCTGGTGATGCCGATCCACAACGAGGACGTCGAGCGGGTCGCCGCGGGTCTGGAGGCGACCTGCCGGGACCTGCCGCCGATCACCGAGCGCCGGCACATCGAGGCCTTCGTGCTCAGCGACAGCACCGACGAGGCCGTGGTGGCCGAGGAGAAGGCCGTCATGGCGGCGCTGCAGCGGCGGCTGTCCGGCCATTGCCGGCTGCACTACCGCCATCGCGACAGCAACGCCGGCCGCAAGGCCGGCAACCTCGGCGACTTCTGCCAACGCTGGGGGCAGCGCTACGACTTCATGCTGGTGCTCGACGCCGACAGCGTGATGAGCGGCGATACCGTGCATGAGCTGATCGCCCAGATGGAGGCCAATCCGCGCCTCGGGCTGCTGCAGACGGTGCCGATTCCCGTGCGCCAGGACAGCCTCTTCGGGCGCGCCAACCAGTTCGCGGCGGCGGTCTACTCGCCGATGCTGGCCGCCGGGCTGAGCTTCTGGCAGTCCGACGCCGCCAACTACTTCGGCCACAACGCCATCCTGCGCGTGGCGCCCTTCATCCGGCATGCCGGCCTGCCCGAGCTGCCCGGACGCCCACCGCTGGGCGGCGACATCCTCAGCCACGACTTCGTCGAGGCCGCGCTGCTGCGGCGCGCCGGCTGGGAGGTGCGCATGCGCACCGACCTCGGCGGCAGCTTCGAGGAGATGCCGAGCCATATCCTCGACTACGCCAAGCGCGACCGCCGCTGGGTCCAGGGCAACCTGCAGCACCTGCGCCTGCTGGGCGCCGGCGGCCTGCACATGGTCAGCCGGGTGCACTTCCTGTGCGGCGCTCTGGCCTACCTGTCGTCGCTGATCTGGCTGGCGATCCTCGCGGTCAGCACCGCCGATGCCCTGCTGCGCGCCCTGATCGCGCCCAACTTCTTCACCTCCGACGCCCAGCTGTTCCCGGACTGGCCGATCGCCCCACCCAACCTGATCATGCCGCTGCTCGGCGGCACCCTGGCGATGCTGCTGACGCCCAAGCTGCTGGGCGTAGTGCTGGCCCTGTGCCGAGCGCCGTCCCGCTACGGCGGGCGTGGCAGGCTGGTCGCCAGCGCCCTGCTGGAGGCGCTGTTCGCGATGCTGATCGCGCCGCTGATGATGGTCTTCCACAGCCGCTTCGTGATCGAGGTCTTCAGCGGCCTCACCGTGGCCTGGAACCCGCAGTCGCGCGAGGGGCGCGCCCTGCCCTGGCGCGAGGCGCTGCGTCACACCTGGCCGGGCAGCCTGGTCGGCCTCTGCTGGGCGGGCGTGACCTGGTGGGCCACGCCGACCTTCTTCTGGTGGCTGACGCCGGTATGGCTAGGGCTGATGCTAGCCGCGCCGCTGGTGCGCTGGAGCAGCAGCCTGACGATCGGGCATGGCCTGCGCCGGCGCGGCCTGCTGCTGGTGCCCGGCGAGACCGCCCCGCCGGCGGTGCTCGAGGCCGAGCCGGCGCCGCTGGATCTCGAGGCGGCCGGCGATCCCGCCGCACCGCCGGCCGAGCGGCCCTGCGAGATGCCGATCCAGTCCTTCGGCGGCGACTGGGCGCGGACGTCGAGCGCCGAGGCGAGCGCCGTCCAGGGCAAGTGATCGTCGCGGCGTCCGGGATGACGACAGGAGTGATGACAAGGGGGATGAGAGGGGTGTTCGTCGCCCGCCAAGCTGCTAGACTCGGCCCATTCGCTTGACGGGGTGCCGGTGGAACCGGCTGAGATGGCGCAGGTTCGTGCTCGACACGTTCGAGACAGAGCCCAGCGCTGGTCCCGTGGAACCTGATCCGGGTGGGTGTGGCACGCGCCGCACGTGAACCGGCGTAGGGAATCAGGCGGCGGGCCGGCGCGCCCTCCTTGTGCCCCGGCTCTCCCTCACCGCCTCCGCTACGCCCGTGCGCACCCTACGGCATCCGCTCTCATCGGAATCGGAGGCAAGATGGGCCGTCGCTTCAGTGATCTCACCGCCGCCTGCCAGGCCGACTGGCGCGCCTACACCGAGCACGACTTCGTCCGCGCCCTGGGCGCCGGCACGCTCGAGGCGGACGCCTTCCGCCACTACCTGCAGCAGGACTACCTGTTCCTGATCCACTTCGCCCGCGCCTACGCCCTGGCCGCCTACAAGAGCCGCGACCTGGACGAGCTGCGCCAGGCCTTCGACGGCCTGAAGACCATCCTCGACGTCGAGCTGGACCTGCACCGCGGCTTCTGCCGCGACTGGGGCATCACCGAAGACGACCTGGCGGCGCTGCCCGAGGCCCGCGCCACCCTGGCCTACACCCGCTTCGTGCTCGACGCCGGCAGCCGCGGCGACCTGCTCGACCTGCGCGTGGCGCTGGCCCCCTGCCTGGTGGGCTACGGCGAGATCGCCAACTGGCTCGAGGCGCAGCCGTTCACCGTGCGCGGCGACGCCAACCCCTATGACGCCTGGATCGCCATGTATCGGGGCGACGAGTTCCAGCAGGCGATGCACGCCGAGATCGCCTGGCTGGACGCGCGGCTCAGTGAGGTGACGCCGGCGCGCTTCGACCAGCTGGCGCGACTGTTCCGCGACGCCACCCGGCTGGAGATCGACTTCTGGCAGATGGGCCTGGATCGCGCGGACTGATTTAGCGGCAAGCTGGCCGTTGAGACAGGAATCGCCGGGGAAGGCCTCAGAGGAGGCGCTGTGAATACTTCCCTGTACGCTACCGACGCCATCCCTGGCGTAGGACCTCCTCTTCGGCCTTCCCCGGCTCTGCGGCGAGCCCGGACCAAACAGACAACATGATGCAATAAGGCCCGCCACCACAGCGGGCACACCACGCTTGACGGGGTGCCGTTGAAGACGGCTGAGATCATGCGGCGCGAGGCGCCCAAGCATGGATCCCGTTGAACCTGAACTGGCTAGGACCAGCGTAGGGATCAAGCGACACGCGGCGGCGCCTCGGCGCCGGCCGCCCCTGTCCTCCCCGACGGTCCTCCCTGACGAACCACTCAAGCCAAGGGAGCACGACCATGAGCAAGACCACCCATTTCCTCAACGAGAGCGCCCGCGTCGACGAGGCCGCCGTGGCCCCGCTGCCCGGCTCGCGCAAGGTCTTCGTCGAAGGCTCGCGGCCCGATATCCGCGTGCCCTTCCGCGAGATCGGCCTGTCGCCGACCCGCACCTCCGGCGCAGATGAAGAAAACCCACCGCTGCTGGTCTACGACACTTCCGGCCCCTACACCGACCCCGAGGCCACCATCGACCTGCGCCGCGGCCTGCCCGAGCTGCGCCGCGCCTGGATCGAGGCCCGCGACGACACCGAGTTCCTCGACGGGCCGACCTCCGAGTACGGCCGCCGCCGCGCCAACGATCCCATGCTCGCCCCGCTGCGCTTCGAGCTGACCCGCACGCCCCGCCGGGCCAAGGAAGGGAAGAACGTCACCCAGCTGCACTATGCGCGCCAGGGCATCATCACCCCCGAGATGGAATTCATCGCCATTCGGGAAAACCAGAAGCGTCAGACGATGGGCAGCGAGGAGGTCGAGCGCCTCCTCGGCCACCAGCATCCGGGCGAGGCCTTCGGCGCCCGCCTGCCCGAGGAGATCACGCCTGAGTTCGTGCGCGACGAGGTGGCCGCGGGTCGCGCCATCATCCCCAACAACATCAACCACCCGGAATCCGAGCCGATGATCATCGGCCGCAACTTCCTGGTGAAGATCAACGGCAACCTCGGCAACTCGGCGGTCACCTCGTCCATCGAGGACGAGGTCGACAAGATGACCTGGGGCATCCGCTGGGGCGCCGACACCATCATGGACCTGTCCACCGGGGAGAACATCCACGAGACCCGCGAGTGGATCATCCGCAACGCCCCGGTGCCGATCGGCACCGTGCCGATCTACCAGGCGCTGGAGAAGGTCAACGGCGTGGCCGAGGACCTGACCTGGGAGGTGTTCCGCGACACCCTGATCGAGCAGGCCGAGCAAGGCGTCGACTACTTCACCATCCACGCCGGCGTGCTGCTGCGCTACGTGCCGCTCACCGCCAGACGCACCACCGGCATCGTCTCCCGCGGCGGCTCGATCATGGCCAAGTGGTGCCTCTACCACCACCGCGAGAGCTTCCTCTACGAGCACTTCGAGGAGATCTGCGAGATCTGCAAGCGCTACGACGTCGCCTTCTCGCTGGGCGACGGCCTGCGCCCGGGCTCGGTGGCCGACGCCAACGACGAGGCCCAGTTCGCCGAGCTCGAGACACTCGGCGAGCTGACCCGCATCGCCTGGGAGCACGACGTCCAGGTGATGATCGAGGGCCCCGGCCACGTGCCCATGCACCTGATCAAGGAGAACATGGACAAGCAGCTCCGCGAGTGCGACGAGGCGCCCTTCTACACCCTCGGGCCGCTGACCACCGATATCGCGCCGGGCTACGACCACATCACCTCCGGCATCGGGGCGGCGATGATCGGCTGGTACGGCTGCGCCATGCTCTGCTACGTGACGCCCAAGGAGCACCTGGGCCTGCCCAACAAGGACGACGTCAAGACCGGCATCATCACCTACAAGATCGCCGCGCATGCTGCTGATCTCGCGAAGGATCACCCGGCCGCCCAGCGCCGTGACAATGCCCTGTCGAAGGCGCGCTTCGAGTTCCGCTGGGAGGACCAGTTCAACCTGGGCCTCGACCCGGACACCGCCCGGGAATACCACGACGAGACCCTGCCCAAGGACTCGGCCAAGGTGGCGCACTTCTGCTCCATGTGCGGGCCCAAGTTCTGCTCGATGAAGATCAGCCAGGAGGTCCGCGACTACGCCAAGGACAAGGGCCTCGACGGCGACCAGGACGCTGTGATGAAGGGCATGGAGGAGCAGGCCGAGAAGTTCCGCCAAGAGGGCGCCGAGCTGTACAAGGAGGTCTGACCTCACGCCTTGATGCAGAACGCCGCGCCGGCAATCAGCCGGCGCGGCGTTTTTGTAGGCCGCCAGGCTAATTCAGTTTGCCGCGGGCGAGGCGGCAACGGCCGCGTCGTCTTCCGTCGAGTCACGATCGCCCGGCGCGAAGCGCAGCAGCCGCAGGGCGTTGAGCGTGACCAGCACGGTGGCGCCGGTGTCGGCCAGGATCGCCAGCCACAGCCCGGTGATGCCGAGCACGGTGGTGACCAGGAACAGCCCCTTGAGCCCCAGGGCGATGGCGATGTTCTGGCGGATGTTGGCCATGGTCGCCCGCGCCAGCCGGATCAGCGCCGCCGCGTCGCCCACCCGGTTGCGCAGCAGCGCGCCGTCGGCGGTCTCCAGCGCCACGTCGGTCCCCGAGCCCATGGCCACGCCCACCTGGGCGCTGGCCAGCGCCGGGGCGTCGTTGATGCCGTCACCGATCATCATCGTCCGCTCATGGCCGGCCAGCTCACGGATCGCCTCGACCTTGCCCTCCGGCATAAGCCCGGCGCGACGCTCGATGCCGAGGCGCCCGGCGATGGCCGCGGCGGTGCGATCGTTGTCGCCGGTCAGCATCACCGAGCGCACGCCCAGCGCCGACAGCGCCTGCACGCCGGCCTCGGCATCGGGCCGCGGCTCGTCGCGCAGGGCGATGGCCCCCAGCGCCACGCCGTCCTCGACCGCCACGATCACCGTCTTGCCCTCGGCCTCGAGTTCCTCGATTCGCGCGGCCAGCGCCTCGGCCAGCGTGCCGCGATCGGCCACGTGGCGCGGCGCGCCGACGAAGGCCCGGCGACCCTCGATCAGCGCCTCGACGCCCTGCCCGGGCACCGCCCGGGCCTCGCTGACCCTTGAGGCCGCGACCTGCTGCGCCTCCGCATGGGCGACCACCGCCTGCGCCAGCGGATGGCTGGCGTCGCGCTCCAGGCCCGCGGCCAGGGCGATCACGTCCTGCGCGGCCACGGCGTCGCTTGCCGGCACCACATCGGTCACCCGCGGCCGGCCCTCGGTCAGGGTGCCGGTCTTGTCGAAGGCGACCGCCTCGGTGCGGGCGGCGGCTTCGATCACCGCACCGCCCTTGAGCAACAGCCCGTGCCGGGCGCCGCTGGAGAGCGACGAGGCGATCGATGCCGGCACCGAGATCACCAGCGCGCAGGGGCAACCGATCAGCAGCAGCGCCAGGCCGCGATAGGTCCACTCGCCCCATTCGCCGCCCAACGCCAGCGGCGGCACCACCGCGACCAGCACCGCCAGGCCGACCACCGCCGGCATGTAGACGCGGCTGAAGCGGTCGATGAAGCGCTCGGTGGGCGCCCGCGCCTCCTGGGCTTCCTCCACCAGCCGGATGATGCGTGCGATGGTGTTGTCCTCGGGCGACCGGGCCACGCGCAGCCGCAGCACGCCGTCATGGTTGATCGAGCCGGCGAACACCTCGTCGCCCTCGCCCCGGTCCCGCGGCACCGACTCGCCGGTCACCGGCGACTCATCGATCGACGAGCGGCCCTCGAGGATGGTGGCGTCGGCGGGGATGCGGTCGCCGGGGCGCACCACCACCACCTGGCCGACCGCCAGATGTGCCACATCCACCGTGCGCGTCTCGCCGGGGGCGACTTCCAGGCGTGCCTCGCGTGGCACCAGATCGGCCAGCGCGCGGATGCCCGAGCGGGCCCGGTCCGCGGCCACGCCCTCGAGGATCTCGCCGATAGCGAACAGCAGCACCACCATGGCCGCCTCCTCGGCGGCGCCGATGATCAGCGCACCGCCGGCGGCCAGGGTCATCAGCATCTCGATGGTGAACGGCATGCCGACCCGCGCCGCACTCACCGCACGGCGAGCGACCGGCGCCAGTCCGATCAGGCAGGCCGCCAGGAAGGCCCAGTGGGCCACCTCCGTTCCGACGGTGAAGCGCAGCAGCGTGGCCACGCCGAGCGCCACCCCGGTGGCCAGCACCAGCCGCCCCTTGGCGGTGGCATGCCAGCGCCGGGGCGAGGCGTCATCACCCCGACGGAAATGATCGGCATGATCGCGCCCGGCACAGCAGCCGGCGCCCGAAGGCGCCTCGGCATCGTCCTGCGCCGACTGGCGCCGAACGCCATAGCCCAACCGCTCGACCAGCGACGCCACGTCCTCGGGCGCCGTGCGGCCGGTATCCAGATCGAGGGCCAGCGAGCCCTGCATGACCGAGACCTTCACGTCAGCCACGCCATCCAGACGCTCCAGCGCGCCGCGGATCTTGCCGGCGCAGCTCGGACAGTCCATGCCTTCCACGCGCCACTGGTGTCGCTGGAGTGCACCCTTTTCGGCTTCCTGCGCGGCGTCTTGCGCCATCCTGACCTCCTCGGGGCTCGTCATCGAAACATGGCATCAGCCTAGAGCCTCTAGCCGCTATAGACTCAAGCGGTGATGACGCCGGGCACGACACCGCCAGCATGGACAGCTGGCACGCGGCCTGCATGCTTAAGGAAACCCCCAACGAGAGGCGATCGCCATGCCGGCACCCTCCCTTTCGACGCCACTTGGCGCCGAGGCCTTCCATGAGCGCGCCCATCGCCACCTGACGATGCTCTACGGCCCCCGCGCCGACGAGGTGCTGCGCCGGCTGTTCACCCTGCTGGCGCATCAGGCCCCCATGACGCCCCCGGATGGTGAGGCACCGCCCGCCCGTCCGCTGTGGAGTGAACGCGACCAGTGGCTGATCGCCTACGGCGACAGCCTGGTCGACGGCGAGCAGCCACCGCTCGACGTCCTCGACGACTTCGTCGCCGGCCGCCTCGGAGAGACCTTCAGCGGCGTGCACCTGCTGCCCTTCTTCCCCTGGAGCAGCGACGATGGCTTCTCGGTCATCCACTACCGCGAGGTCGATCCCAAACTCGGCGACTGGCCCCAGGTCCGCCGCCTTTCCCGTCGCTTCGATCTGGGGGTCGACCTGGTGCTCAACCACGTCTCACGGGAATCGCTGTGGTTCGCCGACTATCTCGGCGGCAACCAGCCCGGCCGCGACTACTTCATCGAGATGGATCCCGAGACCGACCTCTCGGCGGTGGTGCGGCCACGCAGCTCGCCGCTGCTGGTCAAGGTGCCGACCCGCCGCGGGCCCCGTCACCTGTGGGCGACCTTCTCCGAGGATCAGATCGACCTGAACTTCGCCAACCCCGACGTGCTGCTGGAGTTCGTCGGTATCCTGCTGTTCTACCTCTGCCAGGGCGCGCGAGTGATCCGCCTGGATGCCATCGCCTACCTGTGGAAGAAGGTCGGCACCTCCTGCATCCACCTGCCCGAGACCCACGAGGTCGTGCGGCTGCTGCGCGCCATCGCCGATCACGTGGCGCCGGGCACGCTGATCCTCACCGAGACCAACGTGCCGCACCGCGAGAACATCAGCTACTTCGGTCTTGAGAGGCTCGAAAAGGACGGCACGCCGCCGGACGAGGCGCACCTGGTCTATCAGTTCCCGCTGCCGCCGCTGCTGCTGCACACCTTTACCAGCGGCGAGGCCGGCACCCTGGCGGCCTGGCTGCGCAGCCTGCCCGCACTGCCCCCGGGCTGCAGCTTTCTCAACTTCACCGCCAGCCACGACGGCATCGGCGTGCGCCCGCTGGAGGGCTGGCTGCCCCACCACGAGGTCGACGCGCTGCTCGAGCTGATGCACCGCTTCGGCGGCTTCGTCAGCATGCGCACCAAGGACGATGGCGAGGACTCGCCCTACGAGATCAACATCACCTGGTTCGACGCCATGAAGGGCACGAGACGCGGCGCGGACCCCTGGCAGATGCCGCGTTTCCTGTGCAGCCAGCAGCTGATGCTCGGCCTCAAGGGCATCCCGGCGCTGTATCTGCACGCGCTGACCGGCACCCTCAACGACATCGAAGGCATGGAACGCAGCGGCCGGCTGCGCTCGATCAATCGCCACCGCTGGGACCGTGGTGCCCTGGAGCGGCTGCTCGACAGCCCGCACACCTCGACCCACCAGGCTTTCACGGCGCTGACGCGGCTGCTCGAGGTCCGCCGCGACGAGCCCTGCTTCCACCCGGATGTGCCGCAGCGGGTGATCGAGACGCCGGCGTCGCTGCTGGTCGTCGAGCGCGGCCCGCTGGACGACGGGCGCCGCCTGCTGGCGATCCACAACGTCACCGACCGCCCCCAGCCGCTGGCGCTGGAGGATCTGAACAAGGGCGTGTGGCGGAACCGGCTCGACGGCGAGATCTGGCAGGCGGAACATAGCCTGCCGCCCTACGGCGCCCTGTGGCTGGTACATCAGCCATAAGCTGGCAGACAGCGCAAAGAACACCGCCCCCATGGCAAGCCAATGGGGGTGGTTCTTCTTCCAGCTTCCAGGCGCGAAGCGCCGCTCTTCAAGCTTCCGGCTACCGACCTCAGTCCGGGGCGTTATCGGCTTCCACCACCTCGGCCATGCGCGGCAACAGGTCGGGGATGGCCGCCCGCACCCGGTTCCAGCTGGGAATGAAGGGACGCTCGCCGGGATTGTCGAGGAAGACGCCGCCGGCCTCGAGCAGGTTGGTGGCGAACAGCTCCACCGCCCGCTCCTCGCTGTGGCGGTCCAGGCTCAGGCCGTTCATCCGCGCGTCGTGGTCGTAGGCCTCGATCAGGTCCAGCGCCATGCGATAGTAGGTGGCCTTCAAGGTGCGGAAGCCCTCGGCGCTGAAGGTCACCCCCTGGGTCGCCAGCTTGCGGTAGAGCGCCTTGGCGATATCCAGGCTCATGCGATTGAGCCCGCCGGAGGCGTCCTCCTCCGAGACCGGCTGATGCTTGTGATCGTAGCTGTCGGCGAGATCCACCTGACACAGCCGCCGGGTGGTGTAGTGGCGATGGACCTCGGAAAGCACGCCGATCTCCAGGCCCCAGTCGGCGGGAATGCGGATGCCATCGAGCACCTCGGTGCGCATGGCGAACTCGCCGGACAGCGGATAGCGGAAACAGTCCAGGTACTCGAGGTACGGCAGCGGCCCGAACATCTGCTTGAGCGCGCGCAGCAGCGGCGTGACCATCAGCCGCGAGACCCGACCGTTGAGCCGCCCGTCGGCGATGCGGGGGTAGTAGCCCTTGCAGAACTCGTAGTTGAAGTAGGGATGCGCGACCGGATAGAACAGCCGCGCCAGCATGCCGCGGTCGTAGGTGAGGATGTCGCAGTCGTGCAGCGCCACCGCCTCGCTGCGCCCGGAAGCCTGCACGTAGCCGGCGCAGTACCAGACGTTGCGCCCCTTGCCCGGCTGCTGGGGCGCGAGGCCCTGTGCTTCCAGCTCGGCGTCCAGGGCGCGCAGCCCCGGGCCGTCGTTCCACAGGATGCGATGGCGCTGGGGCAGCCGCGAGAAGAACGCGCGGGCCCGGTCGAACTGGTCGCGATCGGCCCGGTCGAGGCCGATCACGATCTCGGCCAGATAGGGCACCATGGCCAGCTCGTCGACGATATTCGCCAGCGCCGGCCCCTCCAGCTCGGAGTACAGCGAGGGCAGGATCAGGCTCATCGGCCGCTGTGCCGCGAAGCGCACCAGATCGTCCTCGAGGGCCTCGACCGGCCGGCGGGTCAGATTGTGAAAATCGGTGATGATGCCGTTCTGGTGGAAATCGCTCATGGGCTGACGCTCCCCGTGTCATCGTTATCGGTGCTGGACTGGCTCATTTCCGGCCCGGGCCGGCGCCCCCCTCGCCCCCACCAGTGCTCCACCCCCTCGACCCAGCCGCTCGGGCCGCTTTCCCGGCTGCGGTAGAGCGCGGGCTGATGCGGCGATACCTGCAACCCGTGGCGGCCGCGGATCACCACCGCCTGGTCCACCGCCTCGAGCATGGCGATGTCGTTGGGCCCGTCGCCCAGCGCCAGGGTCAAAGGGCGCACGCCGCGCAGAGCCTCGTAGCGCTCGGTGAGCCAGTTCACCGCCTGCCCCTTGTCCGATTCCCCCGTGGCGTGCCAGAAGCGCCCACCCCGAACCAGGCGCAGGCCGTCGCCGGCGAGTCCTGCGCGGAAGGCCTCGAGGCGATCACCGTCGTCGTGCCAGATCAGCGGCTCGCTGCCCTCGCGCATCCGTGCCAGGCGCGCCTGCGCCTCATCGAGGCCGGTGAAGGCGACCAGATCGTCCAGCGGGATCTCGCTCATCGGCGTGAAGCGAACGTCCAGGCGCTCCCGCCACACGGCGAGACGCTGGCGAATGAAGCCGATATCGACGCCCAGCGTCCTGATCACCAGCCCGTCGGGGCCCGGCGATCGCTCCAGGCGGGCATGGCACCAGGCGGCAGGCAGCCCCACCACCGCGCCGTTCTCGGCCACGAAGGGCGTGTTCGTGAGGGTCAGGGTCTGACGCAGGGTCAGCAGCTCGCTACGAGTCTTGCTGGTTACCGGGATCACCGGCACGCCGTCCTCGCGCAGCCGGTCCAGCCACCCGGCGGCCGGCGACCAGTCATAGGTCTCGTGATCGAGCAGCGAGCCGTCCAGATCGGTGAAGAGCAGCCGCGCCCCGGGGAGCCCGTGGCGGGAGGAAGAAGCGGTCATGGCAGCACCTTTGGTGACCTCGTTCGCCAAGGCCTTGCAGGTAACGTGCCAGACTGGCTGCGGGCAGCGCGGTGGCGGGGCCGGCCCGTGGCGCGACGCTCGGAGCTAACGACGGGCTTGCACCACGAGATGGCGGCCGCCTCAGGATAGGGCAGTGGCTCGCGCCATCAGGTTTCATCGTGCCGTGTGTGGCCTCGGGAACACAGGCCATGACGCATCACGCCCCCGCCATGGGCGAGGGCGTGCGCGGGAAGCGTCGGGACAGGGAGCACCGCTCCAGGTCGTCAGAAGTGGTAGGTGGCGCCCAGGCTCACGGCATCGAAGTCGTAGTGCGATTCGTCCAGATAGCGCATGTAGTCGGCACCCAGCGAGAGGTTCGGCATCAGCGCATAGCTGGCACCGCCGCCGTAGGACACGCCGCTCTCGGACTCCGCGCCGTCGAACTCCACCTCGGTGGCGCCCAGCAGGCCGTAGAGCTTGAAGCGTGGGGTGATCGGCAGCATGCCCTTGGCATAGCCACCCGCGAGGTAATCCAGCTCCAGGCCACCGTCCGAGCCGCCGGTCCCCAGATGCCCTTCCAGGGCGAAGTAGTCGTTGAAGGCGACACCGGCGCGCAGGCGCAGGCCGGTGCTGTCGCGATCGCCGGCAGGGCCGTCAGGGTCGAGTTCCCAGAACAGGGCATCACCGCCCACGTAGGGGCTCGGCTGATAGGTCATCGGGCTCTGGGCCTGAGCGTTGGCGGCGGCCACGAGGCAGGCCGCGGCGACGGGCATCAGCAAGGTCTTCATGAGGCTTTCTCCAGTTAGGAAACATTGTTTCCCTGCGCAGCGACCATTCTGGTACAAAGCGCTCCGCGATGCCATCACCTGCGGCGAGCGACGCCGAAATCGTGCCCGGCGCCCCTCCCCTGGCCTGAAGCCGGGATAGGGAATATCCTCTTAGCGTGCAAGACGCCCTCCCTGCCTGGAGGTAGCGTGCCATAACATGGAGACAGCAATGGCCGGTTTACTGCCCGATGTCGACCCCGATGGACTGCTCGAGTACTCGGTGGTCTACACGGATCGTTCCCTCAACCACATGTCGCAGTGCTTCCAGCAGGTGATGCGCGATATCTCCACGTCACTGAAGCGGGTCTATCGTGCGCATTCGACGGTCATCGTCCCCGGCAGCGGCACCTACGGCATGGAAGCGGTCGCCCGCCAGTTCGCGACCGATCGACGCTGCCTGGTCATCCGCAACGGCTGGTTCAGCTATCGCTGGCACCAGATCCTGGAGCGCGGCAACATTCCCTCGGACCTCTATGTCCGCAAGGCCCGCCGCCTCGATGACGACGACCCGACGTCGCCGTTCACCCCGCCGCCCATCGAGGAGGTGCTCGAGGCGATCCAGGACCAGCAGCCCGACCTGGTGTTCGCACCCCACGTGGAGACCTCGTCCGGCATCAAGCTGCCCGACGAGTACATCCGTCGGCTCTCCGAGGCCATCCACGACCAGAACGGCCTGCTGGTGCTCGACTGCATCGCCTCCGGCACCGACTGGATCGACATGCAGGACACCGGCGTCGACATCCTGATCAGCGCGCCCCAGAAGGGCTGGAGCGGCTCGCCCTGCTGCGCCATGGTGATGATGTCGCGCCTGGCCCGGGACATCATCGAGGAGACCGAGAGCTCGAGCTTCGCCTGCGATCTCAAGAAGTGGCTGTCGATCATGGAGACCTACGAGAACGGCGGCCACGCCTATCATGCCACCCTGCCCACCGACGCCCTGCGCACCCTGCGCGACGCCGTGGCCGAGGCGGAGGACTATGGCCTGGAGAAACTCCAGGACGAGCAGCTCGAACTCGGTCGACGGGCCCGGGAATTGCTCGCCCAGCATGGTTTCCAGAGCGTCGCCGCGCCCGGTTTCGAGGCCCCCGGCGTGATCGTGAGCTACACCAGCGACCCGGACCTGGCCGTCAAGTTCGCCGCCGGCGGCCTGCAGGTGGCCACCGGCGTGCCGCTGATGTGCAATGAGGGCGACGACTTCCGCACCTTCCGCATCGGCCTGTTCGGCTTCGACAAGCTGCACGCCCTCGACCGCACGCTGGCAACCCTCGACCAGGCCATGACTCGCATCGAGGCCACCGACGAGTAGTCCGTCCGGGGCCTGTCCCCGGTATCGAGGCGACAACGCCGGAACCGGCAACGAACAGGGCGGCCCACGGGCCGCCCTGTTCGTTCCTTCTTCTGGCTGGAGTCACGACATGTCCGAGGCTGGCAGGATCAGCCACCGATCAGCGACAGGATGATGCGCTCGCCATAGCCCCACAGCAGCACGGTGATGCCGAGCAGCGCCTCCAGCACCAGCACCCCGATGGCGAGGGTCACGCTGGAGACGATGAAGCCTTCCTCGCTGTCGATGCCGAGGAAGGACGGGATGCCGATATAGAGCAGATAGGCGGTATAGCAGAGCCCGATGACGCCGGCGAGCATGCACAGCCAGATCAACGGATAGACCGCCACGATGCCGCTGACGAACATCGGCGTCGCCACGTAGCCGGCGAACACGATGCACTGGCTCTGGCTCGGCGGCCGAGTGAAGCGCTTGGCCATGTAGCGGATCACCTTGCCGACCGCATAGACCGCCGCCAGGATCACCAGGTAGAAAACGATCCCGGCGCCCAGCGCGTCCAGATAGCCAAGTTGGATGGTCGTGCCCCCACCGAGACTCCACCCGACCTGGGTGGTGCCGATGTAGGAACAGACAACGGGGATGGCTGCCAGCAGCAGCACGTGGTGCTCGTAGAGGTGGGTGAGCGTCTCGCGCTCTTCCTTGATCTGCTGCCACTCGCGCTTCGGGTGGGCGAGGATGCCCCAGGCATGTGTCAACATGGCACTCCCTCCTGCCGGGGACGGGCCGGGGTGGCCCGCCACACGATGTGTCTTCACCGGCAAGTATAGGCAGAGACCCGGGGGGGCTCGCCAACGGAAGCGGCTCAGCCCAGGGCCGCCATCAACGGTGTGGCCGGCAGCAGGCTGGATTCCACCGACATCATCACGCTCAGCGCGGTGATGGTGAGGATGGAGAAGCCGAACACGCGCTTCGCCCACCGCTCGGCGTTGGTGGTCCAGTAGCCCTGCATGGCCAGGTACAGCCAGTAGACGCCCATCACCAGTGCCACGGCGAAATAGCCGGGCCCGGCATAGCCCGCCACGCTCAACGCCAGGGAGGCGAAGAGGAAGGCCACGATGTAGCCGAGGATGTAGTGCTTGGCGGTGCTGATGCCACGCACCACGGGCAGCACGGGAATCTTCGCCGCCTCGTAGTCCTTGAAGCGGAAGATGGCGATGGCGTAGGAGTGCGGCATCTGCCAGATGCAGAAGATCACCAGCAGCGTCAGCGCGCCGGCGTCGAACTCGCCTGACACCGCACAGTAGCCCACTACCGGCGGCATGGCGCCGGAGAAGCTGCCCACCAGGGTGCCGTATTCGGAGCGGCGCTTCAGCCACAGGCTGTAGGCACCGACGTAGATGGCGAAGCCGAAGGCCGCCAGACCCACGGTCACGGCATTGGTGAACGCCGCCAGCAGACCGAAGCCCGCGACCCCGAGCAGGGTCGCGAAGCGCAGCGTTTCGGCGACCGACAGCCGCCCCTGTACCAGGGGCCGGCTGCGGGTGCGCTCCATCACCGCATCGATATCACGATCGATGACGTTGTTGTAGGCGCACCCGGATGCGATCACCAGGGACAACCCTGCCAGCGTGGCCAGCAGCAGCCAGGGATCGATCTGGCCCTGGGCGGCCAGGAAGAAGCCGCCCAGTACCGAGATGGCGTTACCGCCGATGATCCCTGGCTTGGTCAGCGCCAGATAGTCCCGACGCCGCGAGGAGGTCGCCATTACCCGATCATCATGTTCAGGTGAAGGTTGTACATGATCCATAAGGAACCTCCAATGACCAGGACCAGGATCGCCACGGTGAAGACGAAGGAGGTGAAGTTCCACCCCTCATCGGTCTTCGTGCTCATGTGCATGAACAGGATCAGCTGCACGAGCACCTGGGCCACGGCGGTGGCCACGATGATCAGCAGTGTAGCCGAGGTCGAGAGCGAGCCGGTCATCACCACCCCGAACGGGATGATGGTCAGCACGATGGACAGGATCAGCCCGATCACATAGGACTTGACGCTGCCGTGGCTATGCTCGGCATGGGAAGCTTGACCGCTCATATCACAGGACTCCCATCAGGTAGACGAAGGAGAAGACGCAGATCCAGACGATGTCCAGGAAGTGCCAGAACAGGCTCAGGCACATGATCCGCGGACGCGTCATCTCGGTCAGCCCCTTCTGCTGCAGCTGGACCAGCATCACCAGGATCCAGATCAGGCCGAAGGTCACGTGCAGGCCGTGGGTGCCGACCAGGGTGAAGAAGGCCGACAGGAAGCCGCTGCGATCCGGGCCGTAGCCGAGGTGGATCAGGTGCTGGAACTCATAGATCTCCAGGCCGATGAAGCCCGCGCCCAGCAGGAAGGTCACGGCGAGCCATGCCTTCACCTTGTTCACCTGATCGGCGTTCATCGCCAGCACCGCCATGCCATAGGTGAAACTACTCACCAGCAGCAGGAAGGTGCTGATCAGGATCAGCGGCAGGTCGACGATCTCTGCGGGGGTCGGCCCACCGGCCGTGCCCCGGAGGAGCACGGCGTAGGTGGCGAACAACGACCCGAAGATGATCAGGTCGCTCATCAGGTAGACCCAGAAACCGAAGACCTTGGTGCCTGCGGCGTCGTGGTGATCATGCTCGTGAGCATGATCGCCGTGGTTGCTCAGGGTATCAGTAGACATTTAGGCCTGCCCCCCTACCTGGGATGCATAGGATGAAGACTGCCGAACGTCACGCTCGACGCGCTGACGATGCTCGCGCTCGATGCGCTCGACTTCCGCAGCGGGCACGTAGTAGTCCACGTCCTCGCGGAAGACCCGCGCCAGGAAGACCACGAACATGCCGATGCCGCTGGCGATGGCCAGCCACCAGATGTGCCAGACCAGGGCGAAACCGAAGGCGGTCGACAGCAGACCCAGTACCGGACCTTCCCAGGTGTTCTTGGGCATGTGAATGTCCTGGTACGGCGCCTCGGACAGCGGCTGCTTGCCACCGTTGCGCTCTTTCTTCGTCCAGTAGTCGTCGACGCCCTCGATCTCCGGCAGGTGCGCGAAGTTGTAGAACGGCGCCGGCGAGGAGGTCGCCCATTCGAGGGTGCGCGCATCCCAGGGATCGCCGGTGACGTCCTGGTTCTGCTTGCGATCGCGAATGCTGACGTAGAACTGGATCAGGGTGCAGGCGATACCGGCGGCGATGATCAACGCACCGACCCAGGCCACGATCATCAGCGGCTGCCAGTCACCGTTCTCGTAGGACTGCATGCGGCGCACGGCACCGAAGAAGCTCAGCACGTACAGCGGCACGAAGGCCATGTAGAAGCCGACCAGCCAGCACCAGAAGGAACGCTTGCCCCACTTCTCGTTGAGGGTGAAGCCGAAGGCCTTCGGGAACCAGTAGGTCAGGCCCGCCAGCATGCCGAACACCACGCCGCCGATGATGACGTTGTGGAAGTGGGCGATGACGAACAGGCTGTTGTGCAGCACGAAGTTGGCCGCCGGAATGGACAGCATCACACCGGTCATGCCACCCAGGGAGAAGGTGATGATGAAGCCCAGGGTCCACAGCACCGGCGAGGTGAACTCGATCCGGCCGCGGTACATGGTGAACAGCCAGTTGAAGATCTTCACGCCGGTGGGGATGGCGATGATCATCGTCATGATGCCGAAGAAGGCATTGACGTTGGCGCCCGCGCCCATGGTGAAGAAGTGGTGCAGCCAGACGATGAACGACAGCACGGTGATGGCGACGGTCGCCCACACCATGGTGCCGTAGCCGAACAGACGCTTGCGTGCGAAGGTCGCGATGACCTCGGAGAACACGCCGAAGGCCGGCAGGATCAGGATGTACACCTCAGGATGGCCCCAGGCCCAGATGAGGTTGACGTACATCATCATGTTGCCACCGAGATCGGTGGTGAAGAAGTTCATCCCCAGGTAGCGATCCAGCGTCAGCAGCGCGATGGTGGCGGTCAGGATCGGGAACGAGGCGATGATCAGGACGTTCGCGCACAGCGAGGTCCAGGTGAAGATGGGCATGCGGAACAGGGTCATGCCCTTGGTGCGCATCTTCAGGATGGTGACGAAGAAGTTGATGCCGGTCAGGGTCGTGCCGATACCGGATATCTGCAACGCCCAGATCCAGTAATCCACGCCGACGCCAGGACTGTAGTCGAGCCCCGATAGTGGCGCATACGCCAGCCAGCCGGTCTTGGCGAACTCACCGGCGAACAGCGACACGTTGACCAGGATCACGCCCGCCGCGAACAGCCAGAAGCTCAGGTTGTTCAGGAACGGGAAGGCCACGTCGCGCGCGCCGATCTGCAACGGCACCACCAGGTTCATCAGGCCGATGACCATGGGCATGGCGACGAAGAAGATCATGATCACGCCGTGGGCAGTGAAGATCTGGTCATAGTGCGAGGGCGGCAGGAAGCCCTCGGCCCCGGCCGACGCCATCGCCAGCTGGGAGCGCATCATGATCGCATCGGCGAAGCCGCGCAGCAGCATCACCAGCGCCACGATGAAGTACATGATGCCGAGCTTCTTGTGGTCGACGGAGGTGACCCACTCGTTCCACAGATAGCCCCACTTCTTGAAGTAGGTGATGGCGGCCACCAGCGCGAGCCCACCCAGGACGATACCGGTAATGGTCGTCATGATGATGGGATCGTGCGTCGGGATCGCCTCTAGGCTGAGTTTTCCGAACATGATTTACTCCGCTGCCTCCGCGCTCATGGGCGTGCCGTGAGACTCGGCCGAATCGCCGTGATCGTCGCCATGACCACCGCCGTGACCGCCGTGACCGAAGCCATCGGCGTAGCTGTCGGCGTACTGGGCCATGCGCTGCTCGTGATCGCCGCCGGCATGGAAGCTCTTGATGATGCTCTCGTAGAGAGAGGGGGATACCTCGGAGAAATACTGGATCTCGTTGTCCTCGGAAGGCGCAGCGAGTTCGTTGTATTCCGCCGGGTAGGTCAGGGACTCGGACGACTCGCGGACCTTGGCCACCCAGGCCTCGAAGTCTTCCTGGGAGCCCACATGGGCGTCGAAGGTCATGCCGGAGAAGCCCGCACCGCTGTAGTTGGTGGAGCGACCGGGATAGACGCCCGGCTCATCGGCGACCAGGTGCACGTCGTTGTCCATGCCGGCCATGGCATAGATCTGACTGCCCAGACGCGGGATGAAGAAGGCGTTCATGACCGAGCCGGAAGACACGCGGAAGCGGACCGGCGTATCCGCGGGGAAGGCCAGCTCGTTGACGGTGGCGATGCCCTGCTCGGGATAGATGAACAGCCATTTCCAGTCCAGCGATACCGCCTGGATCTCGATCGGCTCTTGCTGCTCTGCGGTCGGCTCGATGGGCTTGTGCGGGTCAAGGCTGTGCGAGGTGTACCAGGTCAGCACGGCCAGGAACACGATGATCACACAGGGAATGAACCACACGACCGCCTCGATCAGATTGGAATGGTGCCAATCCGGGCGGTAGGAGGCTTCGCGGTTACTGCGGCGATAGCGCCAGGCGAAGAGCAGCGTCATCACGATCACGGGAATGACCACGATCTGCATCAGACCGAAGGACGTGAGGATCAGGGTTCGCTGTTCTTCCCCGATCTGGCCCTTGGGGTCCAGCAGCGCCGAGCTGCACCCTGCCAGCACCAGGGGCAACACCGCCAGCAGCAAGACTCCGAGCTTGCGCAGGGGGGGAGTTCGATTCATGTTTCGACCTCGTCAGGCTTGGCGACAGGATAAATCCTGCTGACTTGTAGCAAGCACGCTACACAAAACCGAGACCTGTCCTGCGCCGGTTGACCCATGACCGCAGCAAAGGCTAACCATCGTGGAAAGGGCTCGGCTCACTCATGGCCAAACCCCCGCGAACGCCGCTATGGGGCGCGCGAGAAAGGGTCCGGCCGCGGGGAACGTATTGTGTAGTAAACGAGGAAAGGAGGAAAGGGACGATTTGCCGCAGCGTGTCGCACCGGCGATGACGCCGGCGCGGAAGGGAACGTTCGGGTCGCCGTCAGAGCAACCGCTGTAGAATCAATGGCCTCAGTAGCCGCCCATGCCCCGGGGCATGAAGCCGATGTGGTTCTCCACCGAGCGGGCGCCGGGCGCGTTCTCCGCCGCCACCTGCACGGCGAGACGCTGCTCCTGGCTGTCGACCAGCCCCCACAGCTGAATCTCACCCTCGCTGACGATGATGTTGAGGCGCTCGACCATCACCCCGGTATGACGCTCCACCTCCTGGAGAATCGCATCGCGGATCTCGCGGTCTTCGACGCTCGCCGCGGCACGGGGTTCCGCCACCGAGAAACCGCGCAGCAGATTGGCCCGGCTGACGATGCCCACCAGCCTGCCATCGCGCACCACCGGCACCCGCTTGATGCGATGCTTCTCGAGCAGGCGCGCGATCTCGTGAACCGGCTTGTCCTCATCGATGGTGACCGGTTCGCGGGTCATGATCTCGTGGGCCAGGCGGCCATGGGTCTTGACGTACTCGCCGGGGTCGTTGACCTCGAACATGCGCAGCCACCAGGCCTTGTCGCGCCGCTCGTCTTCCGCGCGGCGAATCAGGTCGCCCTCGCTGACGATGCCCAGTACCCGCTCGTCCTCGTCGACCACCGGCACGGCGCTGATGCCGTGCTCCAGCAGCAGGCTGGCAATCTCGCGCACCTCGCTGTTCGGCGACACGGTGATCACGTGTGGGGTCATGACATCTGCGGCGCGCATGGCAACTCCTCCGAGGCGATGAGAGTGAATGCGAGGACGCTCCCCGCCCCCTCAACATAGCAACTTCCCGCCACTCGTCCTTGACCACGAGCAAGTCTCGAGACGCTCTCAGTCGCCGTCGCCCGCTTCCTCGGCGATCACCTGATCCACCTCCTCGAGTCCGGCGAAGCGCGCCGGGCGCACCATGCCCTGCTTGCTGGCATCCACCACCAGCACCCTGCGCTGGGCGGTGGCGATCGCCGCCTGCTTGGGCGCCACCTCGTGGAAGTGGAAGCAGCTCAGCCCCTGGCGCTCGTCCACGCCGGCCGCGGTCAGGAACGCCTTGTTGATCCCGAAGCCCCGGATCGTCTCGCTCATGTCGTCGCTGGAGAACGAACGCGACGAGGCATGATAGACCCCACCCAGCAGCCACAACCGCACCCCCGGGCGCTTGCTGACCGCCTCGGCGATGTTCAGCGCATAGGTCACCACCGTCAGCGACATGTCGTCGGGCAGGCTGGCCGCCAGCGGCGCAAGGGTCGTGCCGCAGTCGATGAACAGAGTGTCTCCCTCTTCCAGCGTGGCCAGCGCCCGCTCGCACAACCGCCGCTTGGCCTCGGCGTTGCGGTCGCGCTGCACGGCCAGGTCGTAGACCGGGGCATGACGCGGGTCGCCGGCCAGCATCAGGTGCCCGCCGATCAACGCCAGGCTTCCGTCGGACCCCGCCAGGTCGCGTCGAATCGTCATCTCCGACACCCCGCACAGGGCCGCCGCCTCGGCCAGACGCAGGCTGCCGCCCTGCCCCAGCGCATGCTGCAGGCGCATCAGCCGCCCTTCACTTCGTTCGTTCAACGTATCCCTCTCCTGGTGCTGCCCACATCTCTCGAGGCGGCCGGCGCCGCACTCGTGCTCCGCGTTGACGCCACCCCCCTTCGCAGGGTTGCGGCGCCAAATGTGATTAAAATAACATTGTCATGTTACTCAAATAACAGGCTCGCCGCTCGCCATCCCGTTCGCCCCTCACGACCGGGCGCATGATCTCCCCGTCGACGTGAGCGACGGCTGGCCGCGTGCCAGGCACCTCACCCGACAACAACCGTCATCGACAACGTTCAGAGAAGCCATCCCCATGCCGATTTCCCTCGCCCCCTGCCACCGCGTCTCACTGGCCGGCCTGCTGCTGGGCGCCACCGCCCTGCCCGCCGCCGCCTCCGACGACGCCTCGGCCTTCACCCCCCAGTGGTCGTTCGCCAACGCCTCGATCAACTACCTCGACTGGTCCGACGGCACCGAGGCACGCACCGCGAGCAACGCCGCCAAGGGCGACTTCTTCTACCTCGAGCTCGAGGGCGGCGTCGGCTTCGACTGGGGTGAATTCTACGGCTTCTACGATTTCGAGAACCCGCAGAACGACATGTCCGAGGAAGACGGCCGCGACAACCGCCGCAGCGCCGCCAAGGTCACCTCGCACATCTACCTCGGCGATACCCCCTTCTCGCTGTACTTCCACGTCTACGATTTCCGCGACTACGGCTTCGACAGCGAGGAGCAGGACCGCATCGCCGGCCTCGGCTATCGCCACACCTTCGCCAACGGCCTGTGGTTCAAGCCGTTCATCGGCAAGGCCTGGGTCGAGAGCGACGGCAACAGCTACAGCGGCGAGAACGGCTACATGGCCGGCTGGGTGCTAGGCTACGACTTCGAGGCCTTCGGCGAGGCCTTCAGTCTGACCAACTGGCACGAGCAGACCTTCGAGCGCGACGACGAGTACCTGCGCAGGAACTACGTCAACGGCCCGGCCAGCGAAGTGGGCACCAACGGCGCCGTGGCGCTGTGGTGGCACCCCATCGAGGAGATCACCACCGGCGTGCAGTACCGCTACGCGAACAACAAGCTGGGCACCGCCGGCGACTATCAGAACGCGATGATCTATACCGTCAAGGTCAACTTCCTGTAACCTCCCGCGCCTCGTGACCCATCGCCGGCCCCGAGGCGCGACCCGCGCGCCTCGGCCATCAACCACAAGGACATCCCCATGACCTTGCTCATGAGCCTGATCGGCATGCTGACGCTGATCGCCATCGCCGTGCTCTTCTCCAGCAATCGCCGCGCGATCCGCCTGCGCACCGTGGGCGGCGCATTCGCCATCCAGGCCGGCATCGGCGCCTTCGTGCTCTACGTCCCGGCCGGTCAGGCGGTGCTCGCCACCGTCTCGGATGCCGTCAGCCAGGTGGTACTCTACGCCAACGACGGCATCGACTTCGTGTTCGGTGGCCTGGCCAACGCCGAGGCCTCCGGCTTCATCTTCGCGGTCAAGGTGCTGCCGGTCATCATCTTCTTCTCCTCGCTGACCGCGGTGCTTTACTACCTGGGCATCATGCAGTGGATCATCCGCCTGCTCGGCGGCGCCCTGCAGAAGGCGCTCGGCACCTCGCGCACCGAATCGCTCTCGGCCACCGCCAATATCTTCGTCGGCCAGACCGAAGCGCCGCTGGTGGTGCGCCCCTTCATCGCCAGGATGACCCAGTCGCAGCTGTTCGCGGTGATGTGCGGCGGCCTGGCCTCGGTGGCCGGCTCGGTGCTGGCCGGCTATGCCGCCCTGGGCATTCCCATGGAATACCTGGTCGCCGCCTCCTTCATGGCCGCCCCCGGCGGGCTGCTGTTCGCCAAGCTGCTGCTGCCCGAGACCGAGACCCCGGAGGACAGCGTCTCCGCCGCCGAGGAACGCCTCGACGAGGAAGAGAACCATCCCACCAACGTGCTGGATGCCGCCGCCTCGGGCGCCAGCTCCGGCCTGATGCTGGCGGCCAACGTCGGCGCCATGCTGCTCGCCTTCATCGGCCTGATCGCACTGGTCAACGGCATCCTGGGCGGCATCGGCGGCTGGTTCGGCATGGAGTCGCTGAGTCTCGAGCTGCTGCTCGGCTGGCTGTTCTCGCCGCTGGCCTTCCTGCTCGGCGTGCCCTGGTCCGAAGCCACCCTGGCCGGCTCCTTCATCGGCCAGAAGCTGGTGGTCAACGAGTTCGTCGCCTACATCAACCTCGCCCCCTACCTGGACGGCGAGCAGATGGTCGCCGCCACCGGCGAGGCGCTCTCCGACCATTCCGCGGCGATCCTGTCCTTCGCCCTGTGTGGCTTCGCCAACCTGTCATCGATCGCCATCCTGCTCGGCGGCCTCGGCAGCATCGCCCCCAGCCGGCGCCACGACATCGCGCGCCTGGGCATCAAGGCCGTCCTGGCGGGTACCCTTTCCAACCTGATGTCCGCTACCCTTGCCGGCTTCTTCATCGCCCTCGGGGCATGAACCGGCGACACCGCGGCCTGTCGGGCGCGGTGTCATTCTTCTCAACAGGCCCCTTTGCTACAGGACCACGACATGACCGATCTGCAACGCGTTGCCCGCCAGGCCCTGCCGCTGCTCGACCTCACCAGCCTCAACGACGACGACACCGATGCCAGCGTCGAAGGCCTGTGCCAGCGCGCCAAGACGCCGATGGGCAACCCGGCGGCGATCTGCATCTACCCGCAGTTCATCGTCCCGGCGCGCCGCGCGCTGACCGCCCACCGCCTGAACGACAGCGTCAAGATCGCCACCGTCACCAACTTCCCCGACGGCGGCGACGACGTCATGCGCGCCGCCCGCGCCACCCGCGAGGCCGTGGCCTCCGGCGCCGACGAGGTCGATGTGGTCTTCCCCTACCGCGCGCTGATGGCCGGCGACGAAGGCGTCTGCCAGGACCTGGTCGAGATGAGCAAGGCCGCCTGCGGCGACGCCACCCTCAAGGTGATCCTCGAGACCGGCGAACTGAAGGACCCGGCACTGATCCGCCGCGCCGCCGAACTGGCCATCGAGGGCGGCGCCGACTTCCTCAAGACTTCCACCGGCAAGGTCGACGTCAACGCCACCCTGGAAGCCGCCGAGATCCTGCTCGAGGCGATCCGCGACAGCGGCCGCGACATCGGCTTCAAGGCCGCCGGCGGCGTGCGCACCACCGAGGATGCCGCGGCCTACCTGGAGCTCGCCGAGCGCATCATGGGCGCCGGCTGGATCTCCCCGGCCCACTTCCGCTTCGGCGCCTCCGGCCTGCTCGACGACCTGCTGATGAACCTCGGCGCCTTCGACGCCCCGGCCGCCGACGGCGACGAGGACGACTACTGATGCTTCCCCAGGAAGCCATCCGCGCCAAGCGCGACGGGCGGCCGCTGCCGCCCGACGCCATCCGCGAGCTGGTTTCCGGCATCGCCGACGGCCGCCTGTCGGATGCCCAGGTCGGCGCCCTGGCCATGGCCATCACTCTGCAGGGCATGGACGACGCCGAGACGGTGGCGCTCACCGAGGCCACCCGCGACTCCGGCGAGGTGCTCGACTGGACCGGGCTCGACCTGCCCGGCCCGGTGCTCGACAAGCACTCCACCGGCGGCGTCGGCGATCTGGTCTCGCTGGTGCTCGGCCCCTGGGTCGCCGCCTGCGGCGGCCACGTGCCGATGATCTCCGGCCGCGGCCTCGGCCACACCGGCGGCACCCTCGACAAGCTCGAGGCCATCCCCGGCTACTCGGTCACCCCGGACACCGCCACCTTCCGCCGCCTGGTGAAGGATGCGGGCGTTGCGATCATCGGCCAGACCGGCAGCCTGGCACCGGCCGACAAGCGCCTCTACGCGGTGCGCGACGTCACCGCCACCGTGGAATCGCTGCCGCTGATCGTGGCCTCGATCCTGGGCAAGAAGCTCGCCTGCGGCCTCGACGCCCTGGTGATGGACGTCAAGGTCGGCAGCGGCGCCTTCATGCCGACGCCGGCCGCCTCCCGCGAGCTGGCCGAAGCCATCGCCACGGTGGCCAGCCGCGCCGGCACGCCGACCACCGCGCTGCTGACCGACATGAGCCAGCCGCTGGCGCCCTGCGCCGGCAACGCCGTGGAGGTGCGCGAGGCGCTGGCGGTGCTGACCGGCGAGCGCCGGGGCGGCCGCCTGCTCGAGGTCACCCGCACCCTGGCCGCAGAGATGCTGCTGGCCGGTGGCCTGGCCGCCGACCGCGACGCGACGCTGGCCCGGCTCGACGAGCGACTGGCCTCCGGCGCCGCCGCCGAGCGCTTCGCGCGCATGGTGGCCGGCCTCGGCGGCCCGAGCGACCTGCTCGATCGCGCCGACGCTCACCTGCCCGCCGCGCCGGTGGTGCGCGAGGTCCGCGCCGCACGCGCGGGCCATCTCGGCGCCATCGACACCCGGGCCGTGGGCATGGCGGTGGTCGAGCTCGGCGGCGGGCGCCGTCATCCGGCGGACGCCATCGACCCGGCCGTCGGCCTGACCGACATCGCCGAACTGGGCGCGGCCGTCGCCGCCGGCCAGCCGCTGGCGCGCATCCACGCCCGCCGCGAGACCGACGCCGAGCGCGCCGAGGCCCGGCTGCACGACGCCCTCACGCTGAGCGACGCGCCCTGCCCCGCGCCACCACTGATTCAGGACACCATCCGTCGGGAGGCCCCATGACCCGCGCCATCGTGCTCGTTCTCGATTCCTTCGGCCTCGGCGCCACACCGGACGCCGAGACCTTCGGCGACGCCGGCGCCGACACCTTGGGCCATATCGCCCGGGAATGCGCCGACGCGACCTCCCGCGGCCCGCTCGCGCTGCCGAACCTCGGCCGGCTGGGGCTGTTCCACGCCCACCGCGAGAGCACCGGCGCCTGGGCCGCCGGCATCACCCCGCCGCAGAGCGTCGACGGCGCCTACGGCGCGGCCAGGGAAATCTCCTCCGGCAAGGACACGCCCTCCGGCCACTGGGAGATCGCCGGCGTGCCGGTGCGCTTCGAGTGGGGCTACTTCAGCGAGCGCGAGCACAGCTTCCCGCCCGAGCTGCTCGAGGCGCTGGTACGCGAGGCCGGCCTGCCCGGCGTGATCGGCGACTGCCACGCCTCCGGCACCGAGATCATCGCCCGGCTCGGCGAGGAGCACGTCGCCAGCGGCAGGCCGATCGTCTACACCTCGGCCGACTCAGTATTCCAGATCGCCGCCCACGAGGACGCCTTCGGCCTCGAGCGCCTCTATGCGCTGTGCGAGATCGCCCGCCGGCTGCTCGAGCCCTACAACATCGGCCGGGTCATCGCGCGCCCCTTCACGGGCGAGAGCGCCGACGACTTCGCCCGCACCGCCAACCGCCGCGACTACAGCGTCGAGCCGCCCGCGCCCACGGTGCTGCAGAAGCTGCACGACGACGGCGGCCAGGTGGTGGCGATCGGCAAGATCGCCGACATCTACGCCCACTGCGGCATCTCGCGCACCATCAAGGCCAGCGGGCACGACGCCCTGTTCGACGCCACCCTGGACGCGATGGCCGAGGCCGGCGACCGCTCGCTGATCATGACCAACTTCGTCGACTTCGACATGGTCTACGGCCACCGCCGCGACGTGGCCGGCTACGCCGCCGCCCTGGAGGCCTTCGACGCCCGCCTGCCCGAGCTGCTGGCGCGCCTCGAGGACGACGACCTGCTGATCCTCACCGCCGACCACGGCTGCGACCCGACCTGGCCCGGCAGCGATCACACCCGCGAGCACATCCCGGTGCTGGCCAGCGGCGCCGGCCTCGCGCCCGGCTCGCTGGGCATCCGCGAGAGCTTTGCCGACATCGGCCAGAGCCTGGCCGCACACCTCGGCCTGGCACCCATGGACGACGGCACGAGCTTTCTTCCGGCTCACTGACGCCCGGACCGACAAGACCAAGGAGACCGAACATGGCCACCCCGCATATCAAGGCCGAACGCGGCGACTTCGCCGATACCGTGCTGATGCCCGGCGACCCGCTGCGCGCCAGGTACATCGCCGAGAACTTCCTCAAGAACGCCCGCCAGGTGAACGACGTGCGCAACATGTACGGCTACACCGGCACCTACAAGGGCCGCGAGATCTCGGTGATGGGCCACGGCATGGGCATCCCCTCGGTGTCGATCTACGCCAAGGAGCTGATCACCGAGTTCGGCGTGAAGAGCCTGATCCGCGTCGGCTCCTGCGGCGCGGTGCGCGACGACGTGAAGGTGCGCGACGTGGTCATCGGCCAGGGCGCCTGCACCGACTCCGGCGTCAACCGCACCCGTTTCCTCGGCAACGACTTCGCCGCCATCGCCGACTTCGAGCTGACCCGCCACGCGGTGGACGCCGCCGCGGCCCAGGGCGTGCCGGTCAAGGTCGGCAACATCTTCTCGGCGGACCTGTTCTACGATCCGCGCCCCGAGATGATCGACCTGATGCGCCGCTACGGCATCGTCGGTGTGGAGATGGAGGCCGCCGGCCTCTACGGCGTGGCCGCCGAGTTCGGCGCCCGGGCCGCCACCATCTGCACGGTGTCCGACCACATCGTGCGCGGCGACTCGCTCTCCAGCGACGAGCGCGCCACCACCTTCGACGAGATGATGACCGTCGCCCTGGAGAGCGTGCTGCGCGACGACGCCGCCCGGGAGGCACAGGCATGAGCGAGGTCCAGCCCGATATCGTCGAGGCGATGATCGGCGTGCGCGACCACGCCTACGCGCCCTACTCGAACCATCCGGTGGGCGCGCTGATCGTCAGCGAGAGCGGCACCCGCTACGTCGGCGCCAACGTCGAGGTCGCCCACTACAAGGGCCTCTGCGCCGAGGCCTCGGCCATCGCCAGCATGGTCAGCGCCGGCGAGCGCGAGCTGCGCGAGGTCTACGTGATCGGCCCCGGCGAGCACCTGTGCACGCCCTGCGGCGACTGCCGCCAGCGCATCCGGGAGTTCGCCACGCCCGAGACCCTGATCCGCGTGGTCGACGCCCAGGGCACGCTGCTGCGCCGCTACACCATGGACCAGCTGCTGCCCGACTCCTTCGGCCCCGAGAACCTGGGCCGCGACTCGGCGATGGACTGAGCCACGCTCTACCGTTGCCGCTCGCCCTCGACGCCCCGCCATCGTGCGGGGCGTTTTGGTAAACTGGGGAGCCGCTAGACCGCGGAAAGGACCGCCCCTATGCACAGCCCCGCCATCGCCATCGCGCGCACGCCGCTGGTCGCCGTCTACGGCACCCTCAAACGCGGCCTGCGCAATCACCACTGGCTGAACGGCGCCGACTTCGTGGGCACGGACGTACTCACCGGCGTCACCCTCTTCGACCTCGGCCCCTACCCCGGCGCCCGGCTCGAACGCTCGATGGGCGTGGAGATCGAGGTGTTCCGCGTCGATACCGCGGGGCTCAAGGAGCTCGACGTGCTCGAGGACTACCGTGTACGACGGCCGGCGAGCGGCACCTACGACCGGGTCGTGCATGCGACCGCCTTCGGCCCGGCCTGGCTGTACCTTTACAATCGCGACGTCGCGGGCTGCCCCGTGATTCGCGAGGGCGGCTGGCAGCCCCGCCAGTCCGTCATCTGACACCCACTTCACACAAGGAACCCGCCATGGGCCGTCTCTTTTCTCTGATCGTGATCGCCGGGCTGGCGTACGGCGGGCTCTACCTCGCCTACGGCATGGCCCTGAAGCAGGACGTGGCGCAGGCACTGGACGACATGGGGCTCACCACCGTGGACGTCGACGGCGTCGGCTTCGACCTGCTGGCCCCGCTCGGCACCGAGGCGAACGTCACCGCCGACGTGCACTACCGCGGCGCGGCCGCCAGCATCGACCTGACGGCGCACGGCCATCCGCTGTTCTCCGAAGAGGTCCGGCTCGAGCTCGGCGGGCTCCAGGCCCTGCGGCTGAGCATCGGCGGCGGGCAGTAACGACCTCGCCAGCGGCCAC
The DNA here is from genome assembly GCF_000968715.2 of Halomonas sp. HG01. Lineage (NCBI taxonomy): Bacteria > Pseudomonadati > Pseudomonadota > Gammaproteobacteria > Oceanospirillales > Halomonadaceae > Halomonas > Halomonas sp. HG01. The sequence goes on from NZ_CP022134.1 coordinate 2,591,475, forward strand.
CGTCAGCGGTTACATTCAGCGTTGACGATATTCTTCTTCTCATCGAGCCCCGGAGTGACCATGTCCCGCGCCATCGATATCCCCGCCGCCGACGGCACCATCGACGCCCATGTCTTCACGCCCGAGAACGCCGACGGCCCGCTGCCGGCCGTGGTGCTGCTTACCGATATCGGCGCCCTGCGCCCCTGCTATCACGAGAAGGCCCAGCGCATCGCCGACGCCGGCTACGCCGTACTGATGCCCAACATCTACTACCGTGACGCGGCCGGCGAGATCGTGCCGGCGGGCCAGTCGTTCCGCGACCCGGACGTGCGGCCCACCCTGGTCGAATACGCCGGCCACCTGACGCCCGACGCCCAGTCCCGCGACTTCGTCGCCTGGCTCGAGGGCATCGACGCCGCGCCGGAATTCGCCGAGGGCAAGGTCGCCGTGGTGGGTTACTGCCTCACCGGCGCCTTCGCACTTCGCATGGCGGCGGAACACCCCGAGCGCATCGCCGCCGCAGCCGGCTTCCACTCCGCCAACCTGGCGCAGGCCGACGACGCGCACAGTCCGGTGAAGGTGGTGAACCACATCGCAGGCCGCGTCTACTTCGGCCACGCCGACCGTGACGAGCTGCTGCCGCCGGAGCAGATCGCCCGCATGGACGAGGCCCTGGCCGCCGCGGGCGTGCACTTCACCACCGAGCTCTACCGGGGCGCTCCCCACGGCTACACCGCCAAGGACGCCACCGGCTCCTACCATGCCGAGGCCGACGAGCTGCACTACAAGCGGCTGCTGACGCTGCTGGAAGAGACGCTGTAAGACGCGTTACGTCCAACGAATAGGGCCCCGGTAACAAAACCGGGGCCGCATGTGTCACCGCTCATCCGTCACGGGCAAGAAGCACGTCGGCGTTCGATCACAAATGCTTGAGCATGTCCGACGTACTCGCGATCTCAGCATATTCGCCATGCAGATTGGCCAGCGACATGGCATGCACCTCTTCCGCCGACCTTGAAATTCCCGAGTAATCTTCCTTAGCAAACGTGAAGGTAGCGTCACTGACCACGCTCACCTCGAACCCGAGGTTGCCTGCCGTGCGCACGGTGGATTCGACCGAGTTGCTGGTGCTCACCCCGACCACCACCAACCGGCGAAGATCGCGCACATGCAGCCACCGCTCGAGACCGCTGTGAATGAAGGCATCGGGCACGTGCTTCTCGACCACATGCTCATCTGCCAGCGGCGCCAGTTCGGGCTGGAATTCGGCCCCGGACTGGCCCGGCCAGAACGGTGACCCCGGCGTTCGCGAGATATGACGAACGTGCACGACCGGCCATCCCTTCTGGCGCCAGGCGGAAAGAAGCGCCTGGATATTCCGCTCGGCCTCTGGATTGTTGCGCTCGCCAGCGGTGGACTCCCCCATTCCACGCTGCATGTCGATAATGATCAGCGCTTCTCGTTGCTCCATCTCGCCCTCCTGCTTTGTCCCCATCACATTGCCCGACGGGGCGAGGCCAAACAACGAGACGGCATCTTCCGCCCGCTCTCGGCACCACGAAACCCGTGAGATGCGCCAGCGTTCATCTGCCCCCAAGCACGGCAACGTGGGGCGGTCGCCTGGCACGATTACTCAGCTTTTCTCGGCGAGATACTTTTGGGCGCACCGCCCGACGAAACTACGCCCGGGATTTGACCCGCCAATCCATTCATCCAACGAGAACAAGTCGAAAAGCCCCACTTTGACCAGAGTCGGCACGGCAGCTTCCAGCTCTTTCTCCACTTCGCCGCGCTCGCAACCATTATACAGGGCGACGTTACGCAGCATCGTTGCCACCGTGCCTGTCTGTACTCTGCTGCCATCCTTGAGCGTCACCGCCGGGAGCTCTTCCCCTGAGGCAACGATCTTTTTATTGATCGCACCGAGCTGCTCGGTATTTTCTGGTGAATGCTCAGACATATCTAACTCCTCAAGAAATTATAAAGTTAACGCAGAGCTTAGCGGCGACCTTGTAATGGAGGCGAAGCCGCAATGAAAAGGGCGTCCGGCGGCCGCAGGCCGCGAACTACAACGCCTGGTTATGTGCTACCCGAAGAAACAGCCATTCTCATCGCCATTCACGATAGCAAAGAATTCCTCGATGGATCGTGACTCAGGTTCTGGCGTGTACAAATGCCACTTCAGATCGCTACGCATCCAGTAGATTTTCCAGCGCTGCGCTTTCTTCACGTAGGTAGCTTTTGCTACCGGTGATTCAATGATTGTGGACGGCTCCCGAAAATGAGGGCGGATCTCGACAATTTGCACGCTTTGGCCAGACACCCGAACGTCTATATCTAACTTGGGTCGGATATCGACTGGCGGCCTCCGATTTTCCAGAAACTCTGAAGCGGCCCGCTCAATTTTCTTCAATTCAAACTCACTGAATGCCATATGGATTCTCTATGGGAATGCCCACATAACGCCCAATTAAGGTGTGAAGCACGCCACCACAAAACCCAAATTTAACGCCGCAATCAATAAACTTGATTCAAAATAAAAATGCCAAGCGTGCTGAATCACTCTTAAATTGTTTGTTATGTTTTAGCAGCCTCGATCTCATTGCCAGCAATAGTACACAAAACCAAACCACTTTCTTTTTCTCTAGAGCTAACAACGAGCTTCCCAAACGAATTCCAAACTGAACTTTTACCACAAGTTTCCCAACCGCCTGTTTCTGATATATGGTTGCTTAGAAGTACAGGGATTTGGTGTTCTAAAGCAATTTCGGATAGGGTTTTAGAATCAGGGGCAAAGCCATTACCAGAAATTAGAGCACTTACAACATAAGCATCTGAACCAAGCTTTTTAACCCGCTGAGAATGTTCCGGTGTTGTGAAGTCGGCACAAATAGCCAGTGCGATTTGATGCCCATTAACAGTGAAAAAGTAATCGGTCGTCCCAAAAGAACAATACTCGTCTTCGCCTTCATGTAGATATTGCTTTGAATAAAATTGGACTGAGCCATCGGGAAAACAAACTACCGCACCTATTGTTGGCTTTGTGGAATTGTTAGCTTTTAGCGGACAACCTGCAATAACTATAATCTCATTTTCAACTGACGCTTGAGATAGTTCTTTAAAACTCAACGGCTCAGGCGAAAAAGCCAGCTCAGCAACCAAGTCTAGCTCATAGCCCGTCAATGACAATTCCGGAAAAACGACAACATCAGCTTTGTAAGAAGATGATTTCTCGATCATTTTAATGTGATTTTCAATATTCCCACATAAATCGCCTCTCACGATCGGGATTTGAGCCAAGCTTATAGTTACATCAGTTTTCAAGTTTCCTCCTTAAAACATAACGCCCTGAATAGGGCTATTTCACAATGATCCGTTCTTCACTTGCATGGGATAAAAATGCAAGCGTAGTGTTGTTTGCGGCGGGCTTGAAGCTTGTACCATATGAGGCTTTCAGCCTAAACAATGAAGCGATGCCGCCGGCAACCGCTCCGACCGGCATGGTGAATGCAGTGGTAAAAAAGTCGAATGCGGCACCACTGGCAACTGCTTGAGCGAATCTCCCACCATCAAGGTTGAACTCTGCTGCAAAATCAAATTTTGATGTTCGTTCCCAGCGCTCATTTGCTACAGCATCAAGGCTTTCGATGCTTTTCTTTAACTCTCGAATGGCGATAGCATGTCCGAGGTCCTGGTCCGGACTTCTAAGCGCTTCCAGATACGCTAGTTCAATCGCTTGGTGCAACTCCCCTAATTCCGCGGCTCGACGCTCCTTGAACTCCAATATATCTGGGATAGGAATATCGCCACTCGGAACTGGTAACAAATTAACCAATTCAAATCGTAGTGAATGTTTCTGCTCAATGTAAGCATTCGGGATGTTCAACCTATTACCGATCTGATGGAGAACCCAGTCGATTGATTTGTCTTCTTCTATAAGCTTCTCTGCCACCATGGATTGGGCCGTGGCGAAAGCATGGCCAACCTCGGCTCCCCCAAAAGCGCCTTGAAACCCAACGCGAGGTCTCTCAATAACACCGCTTTCTATCAATAGTTCTTCATCAGGCAGGCCAATATAGACGAGATTGTTTCCAGGTATTACGACCCTATCCCAATACAAGGCGTAATAGCGTATTTCCTGTGGTGAAAGGGCTCGCTCCATCGTGAAGCCCTCGCCTTGAATGTTAATTATTGCGGGCGCTGCAATCACTCCACGGCTCATTGTCTTCTCCTCAGCATGGGACCCTATAACAGATATTAGGCAGCTGGCTCGTTTATTGACTTGAACGTGCCGGCACGTTCATCCATGTTATACGGCCCACCTGATGCGCCCAACCCACTGATTTTCATGCATATTAATGACAATTAGGCGCGATAACACCGATCATCGTGCCTTCCACCTTTTACGTCCTTTCCTTCAGCCTGCCACTAAATTAGCTGAGGATCTAGCGTGGCATGAGCACCATTGACGGGGGACAGGCGTGGTGGGGAGGGCCGCTGAGCGTATCGAGAAAGGATGCCGCCCTACTCCCCGAAGTGCCGTTGCAGATAGTCGATGATGCGCTGGGCGCCATAGAGCCAGCGCTCCTCGCCGGAGGCCTCACGAATGTAGAGGCACGGCACCTGGAGCTTGCCGCCCTGCTCCTTCAGCGTCTGGCCGTGCTCGGGGTCGAGGCGGGCGTCGCGGGTCTCGATGGAGAGCCCCAGGCGGGTGATCGCGCGGCGCACGCGAATGCACTCGGGCTCGCTCCAGAACTGGTAGAGCGCCAGGGCCTCGCAGGCGGCGTCCACCTCGGCCTGGTGCGCGTCGTTCCGGGCGACCTCGCGGCGGGTGCCGAGCTTGTCGGCCACCCACACCACCGGCGCCAGCAATGTCTGGATCAGTGATCGCATGATGTTCTCCTCCCGGCATCAAGATCGGGCGCAAGCCGCCGATGTCAAAGGGTTGCCTCCCGCGTCGGCGCGCCTGCCGTGGCCGATGCTTCCGGCATTACGCTAGCACATCGCCGCGCCGGGCTTGCCAAGGCCAGGCCCCGGCACGAACATGATCGATGCCTGATCTGCCCACCGACGGGGCCCTTCAACAAGATATCCAACCAGAGTCAGGGAATGACCGCTGCGCGCTTCTCCACCTTCGAACTGCTGCTGCTCCAGAGTCGCGACCAGGCCGACAGCGCCGCGCTGCTGCTGCTGGCCTGGGTGCTGGCCCAGCAGGGGCCGGTCGGGGAAGCCGAGCGCGCCCAGCTGGTCTCGCTGACCGGCGCCTTCCGCCACGGCCACGAGCTGGCCCCGCTGCTGGAAATCGCCGCCAGCCAGGACCTGGGCGCCATCCAGCTCGCCGCCGAGGTGCTGCAGAAGGAGCTGCATGGCGACACCGCCCGCGCCTTCCTGCGCCTGGCGGTCACCCTGGCCGCCGAGCACGGCGAGCCGACCCTGGCCAACCACCATATCCTGCGCTTCCTGGCCGACCTGCTGGGCGTGCCGCCGCTGGAGTTCGCCGAGCTCTATGCCTCCCAGGCCGGCCGGGCGCTGCGCGAGCCGGGCGACCCGAGCCGGCGCGACTACTGGCAGCAGCGCGAACGGGGCACGCGAGACCGTCGTCGTGAAACGGCCGGTGAGGAGAACGACGAGCGCCCCGGACAGGAACAGGCCGCCGAGAGCGAGCGAACCGAGCAGGAAAGCGCTCGCGAAGCGCGGGCCGAGGCGCGCCGCCAGGCCCGCGAGGACAAGGCGGAAGCGCGGCGCCAGCGACAGGAGGAAAAGGCACAGGCCAAGGCCCGGCAGAAAGCCGAACGCGACGCCGAGAAACGCCGCCAGCAGGCTCGGCGCGAGGCCGAGAAGCAGCGCCAACGGGCCGAGCGCGAACAGGCGCGACGACACCGAGAGGAAGAGCGGGAACGCCGCCGCGGCGGCCATCGTGAACGGCAACAGCACTCACGCTCTGGTGACCGGGGCTCTGACCATGGCCACCAGCGTGCCCACGATGACGGCGCGCATCGTGCCCACGAGCGGCCCGCGGCGCCCGACCCGCGCATCCGCAGCGCCCTGACCGTGCTGGGCCTGGAGCCCGGCGCCAGCCGCGGCGAGATCCGCAAGGCCTACCGGCGCCTCGCCCAGGCCCATCATCCGGACCGCTTCCACCAGGAGGGCGACGCCATCGTCGCCAGCGCCTCGCGGCGCTTCCAGCGGATTCGCCGGGCCTATGACTTCCTGATGAAGGTGAGCTGAGATGCGCGACCTCTACCAGCGACTGCACCTCTCCGCCGATGCCGACGAGTCGGCCGTGGCCGAGGCCATCGCGCGCTGCGAGCACAGCGCCCTCAAGGCCGACGCCGCCACCGTGCTGCAGGCCGACTCGCGCCGCGCCGAATACGACGCCCTGCACGACACCCTCTCCGACATCGGCCGGCTGCGCGCGCGGCTGGGCCTGACCCACGCGCCCTACTGGCGCGCCGGGCCGGCGGACGACTTCTCGCTGCCGCCGGGCCCGCCGGGCTCGCGTTTCGAGGAATGGATGCAGCGCCTGAACGTGGCCGCCCGGGCGCATAACCGCCGGCCCAGGCGCCGCGGCACACTGCTCGTGCTGTGGCTGGCGACGCTGGCCGGCGGCGTGGCCCTGGGCCGCTATCTGCTCTGACGCTTTCCGCTGCGATCCCTGCGCCAGCCTGGGCCCTAGCCCGGGTCGGGCGAGCCGCCGCTGGCGCTGGTCTGGCGATGAGGGTCCGCCACGCCGGCCTCGCCGGGCTCGCGCCCGGCGGCATCGTGGTCCTGCCCCCACTCGGCGCTGCCGTCCAGCCGGCCGCCGCCATGGCCTTCCATGCTGACGCTCAGGCGCGGCACGCCCAGATCGACGCCCTGCTCCTCCATGCGACGCTTGAGCAGCAGATTGAAGGCACGCGCCACGTCCCACTGCATCTCCGGCGCGGTGCGGAAACGCATGCGCAGGATCGGGCAGCCGTCCTCGAAGGCATGGATGCCCTGCATCTCCAGCGGCGACCAGATGTAGTGGCGCATCATCGGGTCCTGGCGCAGCGCCTGGGCGGTCTCCTGCATCAGGGTGATGGCGTCGTCGATCTTCATGCTGTAGGGGATACGGATCTTCATCAGCGCGATGCCGAACTGGCGCGACATGTTATGGATCGAGTCGATGCGGCTGAAGGTGATGATATGCACGATGCCGTCCAGGTCGCGCAGCTTCACGGTGCGCAGCGTCAGCCCCTCGACGGTGCCCATGTGGCCGTTGATCTGCACGAAGTCTTCCACCGCCAGCGAATCCTCGATCAGGATGAAGATGCCGGTGATCAGGTCCTGCACCAGGGTCTGGGCGCCGAAGCCGATCGCCAGGCCGATCACACCGGCACCGGCCAGCAGCGGCGTGACGTTCACCCCCAGGTTGGCCAGCCCGACGATGGAGGCGATGATCACGATGGTGGCGAAGATGATGTTGCGGATCATCGGCGTGATGGTCTGGGCCCGGGCCTGGTTGACGCGCCGGCCGCGGGCACGCGCCGAGGAAGCCAGCGCCCGCTGGATGGCGGTGTCGGCGAAGATCCAGGCCAGCCAGGCCAGCAGCACGGTGAAGCCGATACCGAGCAGCGCCTGGCCGATGCGCACGCTGGCCACGCCCTCGCGGCCGATGCCGATCAGCGAGCCGCCCCACACCTGCAGGAAAAGCTCGGCGAAGGCGATCCAGGCCACCACGTGGGCCAGGGTGTAGCCGAAGCGTTCCAGCCGGCGGCGATACTCGCGGCGAAAGCGGCGCTTGGTGCGGCGCTCGGAATGACGGCGGATCAGCCCGGCCACCACCAGGGTCAGCACCAGCAGCGAGGCCGAGACGATGGAGCGCGCCAGGGCGGTGGCCACGTCGCCGCCGGTGACGAAGATCGCCACCAGCGAGCCCCCCACCAGCAGCAGCGCCGGGATGTGCCACAGCCCGCCCACCGCACGCGCCATGTCGGCGGCGTTGCTGCTGTCGCGACGATGCTTGTACGAGCGATTGCGAATCAGGTGCGTGATCGGCCGCTTGAAACGGATCACGAAGCGCCCGCTGAGCAGCGCGGCCAGCACGTTGGCGATCACCGACAGCAGGTTGGCCAGGTCGTCGCCGATCGAGTCGGTGATCCGCGTGGAATTGAGGGCATCGCCCAGGGCGATCAGCGCGCCGATCACGAACAGCGGCCGCAGCGCCCGCTGCTGGAGGATCTGCACGGCGACGAAGCGATGACCGCGGGTGAACACCGAGATCACCGTCTCCACCACCACCGACAGGGTACGCCCGCACAGCGAGATATAGGCCACCACCAGCGCCCCGGTGCGCCCGGGGCTCTCGGGCACCAGCTGGGCCACGCCCAGCGCCAGCACGAAGGCCAGCGCCCAGGGCAACAGGCGGCGCAGGAAGTGAATCGCCAGCAACAGCCCCTTGGGCTCGCGGGGCAGGTCCAGCGGCCAGCCGCGCCGCTGCGCCAGCCGCCGTCCCAGCGCGATCAGGATCACCAGCAGCCCGGCCCAGATGCCGACCAGCACCGTCATCTCGACCACGAAGTTGAGCAGCGTGCCGTCGCCGGTGCGAAGCGTCAGCTCGGTGAAGTCCGTCCAGCCCTCGCGGAACTGCCGCTGCCAGTCGTTGAACGGCGAGCTACCGGACTCGGCCTGCTCGCCAAGCTCGTTGAGGGTATCGGCCAGCGCCCCCAGCAGCCCCTGCTGCCCGGCGATGCCCTCCCCCTGCGTGACCTCGCTGTTGGCGGTGCGCAGCGATTCCAGGCTTTGCAAGAGCTGGTCGCGCCGGTTCTCGTCTTCCAGCGTGGTGATGATGCGGTCGAGCGCCTGCTGCAGGGCCTCGGGATCGGGCGGCTGCTCGCCGCTCTGTTCCTGACCGCCGCCCAGGGAGGAGATGGGCAGCGACTGAGCGGCCGCCATCGGCGACAGAAGCAGCAGCGAGAGCAGTAGCAGGCCCCGCAGGGCGAACGAGAAGTGGCGATGCGCGCGTGGCAACGTGAGTCTCCGTACGTTGGTGACCGCAATATCAGAATCCATGGCAGCGATGTTAGGCTGCCGATACCGTCACACAGGATGCCGTCATGACGCCGCAACCGCCACCCGTACCCGACAATGCCGAAGGAAGGCCCCGCCGGGTCGGAGTCGAGATCGAGTTCGCCGGCCTGCCGCCGCGAGACACCGCCAATCTGGTACAGGAGCTGTTCGGCGGCGAGGTCGAGGTGCTGAGCCCCCATCGCCTGAAGGTCACCGACACCCGCTGGGGCGAGTTTGGCATCGAGCTGGACACCCAGTACGCCCATCCGGACGCCGAGCGGGTCGATCCCGACGCCTGCCAGGACAGCGAATGGGAGCGCATGCGCCAGGAGTTCCACCAGCGCACCCGCGAGCTGATCGGCGACGTGGTCACCGGCCTGGTGCCCACCGAGATCGTCTGCCCGCCGGTGCCCTGGGACGAGCTCGGGGAGCTCGATGCCCTGTTCGAGGCGCTGCGTCAGCGCGGCGCCAAGGGCACCGACGCCAGCCTGCTCTACGGCTTCGGCCTGCACCTCAACCCAGAGGCGCCGAGCCTGGACGTCGAGAGCCTGCTGGCCCACCTGCGCGCCTATCTGCTCAGCGCTCGCTGGCTGCGCGAACAGATCCAGGTCGACATCACCCGGGAGGTGCTGCCCCACGCCAACCCCTTCCCGCGGGCCTACGCGCTCAAGGTGCTCGATCCGGACTACGCGCCGGACCTCGAGACGCTGATCGACGACTATCTCGAGGACAACCCGACCCGCAACCGCGAGCTCGACCTGCTGCCGCTGTTCGCCCACCTGCATCCCGAGCATCCCCACGAGCTGCTCGACGATCACCTGGTCAAGCCGCGGCCGACCTACCACTACCGGCTGCCCAACGCCCAGCTCTCCGAATCCGGCTGGGGTGCCGTCCAGGAGTGGAATCGCTGGCTCGAAGTGGAAGTGCTGGCCGCCTCGCCGGAAACGCTGGCCGAGCGCGGCGCCCAATATCTGGCCCGCCATCGTCCGGTCTGGCCGGTGCGGCTGTGGCAATCGCTGCGCCGGAGGTTAGGGCAGTCATGAGGCAGCACCCGCGCCCGCTGATCGGTATCACGACCTCCGACCGCAAGAGCCGCATCGCCTGGTGGTTCGACTGGTTCGCCGTGTGGCGTCACGGCGGCCGCCCACTGCGGCTGTCGCCCGCGCGCCCGCGGCCCACCGGACTCGACGGCCTGATCATCGGTGGCGGCGATGACATCGAGGCCCACCACTACGGCGGCGAGATCCAGCTCGACGTGCGCGTCGATCCCGAACGCGACCAGCTCGAGATGGCACTGCTCGAGCGCTTCATTCCCGCCGGCACGCCGGTGCTCGGCATCTGCCGCGGCGCCCAGCTGATCAACGTGCACCAGGGCGGCACCCTGGACCCGGACATCTACACCACCAACGAGGGGCTCAAGCGGCGGCGCACCGTGCTGCCGCGCAAGACGGTGGACATCGTCGGCGACAGCCGGCTCTACCGCATCCTGCGCGTGACCTGGTGTCGCATCAACAGCCTGCACCACCAGGCGGTGCAGGAAACCGGCCAGGGCATCGAGATCGTCGCCCGCGACCGCGACGGCCTGGTGCAGGCCATCGAGTCCCGCGAGCACGACTTCCTGATCGGCGTGCAGTGGCACCCGGAGTGGCTGATCTTCAATCGTCCCCAGCAGCGGCTGATCCGCGCCCTGGTGAAGGCCGCCGACCGGGCACGCGACACCTCCCCCTGAACGCCACGAGGCCACCCGAAGGTGGCCTCGCTGACTGACGTGTGTGGTCGGGTGGATCGCGCCTGGCGCCTCAGTCCAGCCTGGCGTCCAGGGTGATCTCGGCATTGAACAGCTTCGACACCGGGCAGCCGGCCTTGGCCTTCTCCGCCGCGTCCTGGAAGGCCGCCTCGTCGGCCCCCGGCACGCTGGCGCGGGTCTCCAGGTGGATGGCGCTGATGCTGAAGCCGCTGTCGTCCGGCGCCAGGGTGACGCTGGCCCGACTGGCAATGCGCTCCGGCGTGTAGCCCGCCTCGCCGAGGATCATCGACAGCGCCATGGAATAACAGCTCGCATGGGCGGCGCCGATCAGCTCCTCGGGGTTGGCGCCGGCCTCGTCCTCGAAGCGCTTGGCGAAGCTGTAAGGCGCCTCGCTCAGCGTGCCGCTCTGGGTGGATACCGTGCCTTTTCCGTCCTTGAGGCCGCCTTGCCAGACGGCGCTGCCGTTCTTCTGGATGCTCATGTCGACTCCTTGCGCTTGAGTGGTCGAATTCTCGCCTCTTCACGATAGACCATGGGGATGATCTCACCGTGGAACAAGGGCGGATTGCGCCACCGGGCCGCCATCTCCAGACTGGAGGCAAGACCTCGACAACAACAGACAGGAAGCGCCATGACACAACCCGCTCGCGTCACCCTGCCGGCCACGGCCCACGAGCCGGCCGTGGCAGTGCCCGCCATCGGCCAGGGTACCTGGTACATGGGCGAAGGCCCCGCTTCCCGCGCCGACGAGATCCGCGCCCTCCAGCTGGGCATGGACCTGGGCATGACGCTGATCGACACCGCCGAGATGTACGCCGACGGCGGCGCCGAGAAGGTCGTCGGCCAGGCGCTCGCCGGGCGCCGCGACGAGGCTTTCCTGGTGTCCAAGGTCTACCCCTGGAACGCCGGCCGCGACTCGGCCATCGCCGCCTGCGAGGCGACCCTCGAGCGCCTGGGCACCGACCACCTGGACCTCTACCTGCTGCACTGGCCGGGCGGCATCCCCCTGGACGAGACCCTGGAAGCCTTCGAACGACTGCGCGAGGCCGGCAAGATCCGCCGCTTCGGCGTCTCCAACTTCGACGTCGACGACATGGAAGGCCTGTATGGACGACCCGGCGGCGACAGCTGCGCGATCAATCAGGTGCTCTACCATCTGGGCTCGCGGGGCATCGAGCACGCCCTGCGCCCCTGGCATCGCCAGCACGGCATGCCGCTGATGGGCTACTGCCCGCTGGCGCGCGCCGGCCGACTGCAGCAGGACCCGCTCACCAACGAGGTGGTCAACACCCTGGCCGCCGAGCAGGGCCTGACGCCTGCCCAGCTGATGCTGGCCTGGGCGATCCGCCCGGTCGACGGGCTGCGCGACCTGATCGCCCTGCCCAAGGCCGTGCACCTCGAGCACGTCCGCGACAACGCCGCCGTGCTCCAGGCCACCCTGGACGATCAGGCCGTGGATCGTCTGGAAGCGGAATTCCCGGCTCCCTTCGCCAAGGAACCGCTGGACGTGGTGTGAGACGCGACTGGAGCGACGGGCGTCGGGGCTAGCCCTGCCCCGATGCCCCGCGCAGCGCCGCCAGCGAGGCGGCCAGCGCCTGGTGCCCCTTGGCCTCCATCAGCGCCGCGTTGCGCTCGGGGATGGCCTCGGGGTCCGGGTAGTGAGCCAGCGCTCGCTCCAGCCCGGCCTCGCGGATCAGGTGCCACATCGGCCAGGGCGAGCGGTTGGTGAAGTTGCGCGGCGAATCCCCGGCCTCGCCCTCGAACTCATAGTCCGGGTGGAAGCTCGCGAGCTGATAAATGCCCTCGTAGCCCTGCTCCTCCAGCAGCGCCTCGGCCATGCCCAGCGCGTCCAGGTAGTCGTCGAAGTCCGCCAGCCCCTCGCTCAGCACCATCAGCGTGGTCTCGGTCTCGGCGTGCTCGTCGAGATGCCAGCACTCCTCCATCAGCTTCATCAGCGCCGCCGCGGGATCGGAGGCGTCCACCTCCACGTAGCGGATGCTGTCGCGGGTGACCTCGCGGCCGGCGAAGGGACACACCTCGAGGCCGACCACGAAGGTCTCGACCCAGGCGCGGGTGGCCTCGAGCGGGGAAGGAACAGAAGCGGTCATGGCGGGCATCTCGATGGTGATGGTGAAAGAAGGGGCGCCATGGTCGGCCGCCCGGCCCTGAATGGCAAGCAAGGTGGAAAAAGATCGGCTCAGCGCCGCTTCTGATCCCGTCTCGACGCCAGCCGATCGGCCAGCCGCGTGGGCTCCGGCAGCTTGGTCCGCCCCAGGCAGGCCAGCGTCCACTCCAGCGCCGTGGCCAGCGACAGCCGATGCCCCGGCGACACGAACACCGGCTTCACGCCCTGCCGCGAGCGCAGCACCGCGCCGATCGTCTCCTCACCGTCGGAGCCTGTGTCGACCAGCGGCGCCCAGTCGCCCCGTTCCGCCCCCGGCTCGCCGTGGCGGCCGCACAGCCGCGTCTTGGCCACGCCGATGGTCGGCAGGTCGAGCCACAGCCCCAGGTGGCTGGCCACCCCCAGCCGGCGCGGATGGGCGATGCCCTGGCCGTCGACCATGACCAGCTGCGGGCGGGTCGCGAGCTTGTCGAAGGCCGCCAGTGCCGCCGGCACCTCGCGAAACGACAGCAACCCCGGCACATAGGGCATGCGCGTCGGCTCGCGGTGCACCGCCTGCTCCACCACCTCGAAGACGCCCCCGCCCGTCGATGGCCAGGCCAGCACCACCACCGCGGCCCGGGTGATCTCGCCTCCCTGCTCGAAACCGATATCCACCCCGGCGATGCGGCGCACCGTGTCCAGCCGATCCTCGCGCTCGACCCGCCCCGCCAGGCGCTTCTGCAGCGCGATGGCCTCGGCGGGGGAAAGGTTCCAATCGTGCAAGGGAACGGACGGCATGCGGGCTCCTGATGTGTCGGCGGCGCTCGGGTTAGACTAGGCCTTTTTGACCGTGTGACGGAACACCGGGGACGCCATGCTGAGACTGATCCACACCGCCGACTGGCACCTGGGCCAGAGCTTCCACGGCCAGGAGCGCCATGAGGAGCACCGCGCTTTCCTGAGATGGCTGCTCGATACCCTGGTCGAACGCGACGCCGACGCCCTGCTGGTGGCCGGCGATATCTTCGACGTGGTCAATCCCTCGCTGCGCGCCCAGGAACTGCTCTTCGACTTCATCGTCGGCGCCCACGAGCGCTTGCCCCGGCTCGACATCGTGCTGATCGCCGGCAACCACGACAGCGGCAACCGCATCGAGCTGCCCGCCCCGCTGATGCAGCGCCTGCGCACCCACGCCCGGGGCCGGGTACGCTGGCTCGACGACGGCCGCCTCGACGCCGAGCGCCTGCTGGTGCCGCTGACCGACGCCGCCGGCGAAACCCGCGCCTGGTGCCTGGCGCTGCCCTTCCTGCGCCCCGCCGAGGTCACCGGCCAGATGACCGCCAACGAGACCGGTAACACAGAGGAAGCGCCCAATGACTACGTCGCCGGCATCAACCGCGTCCATCGTGAACTGATCGACGCCGCCCGCGAGCGCCACGGCGACGGCCAGGCGCTGGTCGCCATGAGCCACGCCCACCTGCACGGCGCCGCCGTCTCCGAGGCCAGCGAGCGGCCGATCGTGATCGGCGGCGAGGAGTCGATCTCCGCCGCCCTGTTCCCCGACGACATCGCCTACGTGGCCCTCGGCCACCTGCACCGCGCCCAGCAGGTCGGCGACGAGCGCATCCGCTACAGCGGCAGCCCCTTGCCGCTGGACTTCAGCGAGCTCAACTACGCCCACCAGGTGGTCGAGGCGATCCTCGACGGCGAGCGGCTGGCCGGGGTCGAATCCCTGCCCGTGCCGCGCCCGGTGGCCATGCACCGGCTCGGCCCCGCGCCGCTCGACGCCGTGCTGGCCGAGCTGGAGGCGCTGGAACTCGATGCCGATCTGCCGAGAGAACGCTGGCCCTGGCTGGAGCTGCGCGTCGAGCTCGAGGCGCCGATGCCCGACCTGCGCGCCCGGGTCGACGCCGCCCTCGAGGGCAAGCCACTGCGCCTGCTGCGCCTCGAGCGGCGCCTGCCGCAAGTCGCGGCCGAGCACGCTCCCGAGCGCGTCGATCTCGAGACGCTCGGCCCCCGCCGGCTGTTCGAGCGCACCTGGCAGGGCCGTTGGGGCAAGCCGCCGGACGACGACATCCTGGCCGACTTCGACCGCCTGCGTCAGGACGTGCTGGACGCCGGCGAGGAGGACTCCGCATGAAGATCCTCGCCCTGCGCCTGGCCAACCTGGCCTCGATTCCCGGGCCGCTCGAGCTCGATTTCACCGAGCCGCCGCTCAGCGATGCCGGGCTGTTCGCCATCACCGGCCCCACCGGCGCCGGCAAGAGCACCCTGCTCGATGCCCTGTGCCTGGCACTCTACGGCGGCACGCCCCGGCTGCGCCAGGCCCCCGGCCGCGAGGCGCCGCTGCCCGACGTCGGCGACGCCACCCTCAACACCGCCGACCCGCGCACCCTGCTGCGTCGGGGCACGGCCAGCGGCTACGCCGAGGTCGATTTTCTCGGCCGCGACGGCCGCCGCTACCAGGCCCGCTGGGCCGTGCGCCGCGCCCGCGAGAAGGCCAGCGGCCGCCTGCAGGCGGTCGACCAGTCGCTGCGCGACCTCGACGACGAGCGACTGCTCACCAACCAGAAACGCGAGTTCGACCGCCTGCTGCCGGAGTGCCTGGGCCTGACCTTCGAGCAGTTCACCCGCGCCGTGCTGCTGG
The DNA here is from genome assembly GCF_000968715.2 of Halomonas sp. HG01. Taxonomy (NCBI): domain Bacteria; kingdom Pseudomonadati; phylum Pseudomonadota; class Gammaproteobacteria; order Oceanospirillales; family Halomonadaceae; genus Halomonas; species Halomonas sp. HG01. Next base: position 2,606,985 of record NZ_CP022134.1, read on the forward strand.
CACAGAGCGAGTTCGCCGCCTTCCTCAAGGCCGACGACAACGAGCGCAGCGACCTGCTGGAGCGGCTGACCGGCACCACCGAATACTCCGCCATCTCCATCGCCGCCTATCGCCGCGCCAGCGAGGCCAGGAAGGCAGTGGACAGGATCGAGGCCCGGCTCACCGACGACCTGCCCGCCGAGCCCGAGGCCCGCGCCGAGCTCGAACGCGCCGCCGAGACCACCCAGCGAGCGCTCACCGACCTGCAGGCGCACTCGGCATCGCTTCAGGCCAGGCAGCACTGGCATGAAAAAGATGATCAACTGAAAGCCACCTTCCAGCGCGGTCAGAGCGACCTGGACACGGCCGAGGACGCCTGGAGTTCACTCGCCCCCGCCCGGCGGGATCAGGCCTGGCGACGGGTGATCCTGCCCCGGCGCCACAAACTGACGCGCCAGGCCGCGCTGCCCGGCGAACTCGAGGCCCTGGCGGCGACGCACGCCGAGACGCAGCGAGCGCTTACCGACGCCGAGAGCGCCGAGCAGAGCGCCCGCGAGACCAGCGAGGCCGCCGAACGCTCGCTGGCGGCAGCCTCCGGGGCACGCCAGCAGGCCGAGCCCGCCCTGCGCGAGGTCCGCGAACGGGCCCAGCGCCTCGCGACCCAGGACCAGCAGCTGGCAGAGCTCGAGCACACTCACCAGGAGCGCCGCCGACGCACCGACGCCCTCGCCGAGCAGCGACGCCAGGCCGACGCGGCCCATGGCCAGCGGCGCGAACAGCGCGACCGCTGGCACGCCGCCCTCGAACGCCTGATCGGCGACCATGACGATCTGGACGCTGCCCGTCAGGCCGCCCAGCGGGCCCACGACGCAGCCGCCCAGCGCCGGCTCGAACTGGGTGAGCTGCACGGCCGCTGGCAGGAAGCCTGCCGCGCCGAGCAGGCCCATCAGGCGCTGAAGACACGCCTGGCGGAGAGCGAACAACGCCTCGAGGCGCTGCTCGGCCGGGGCCAGGCCGCCCGCCAGCGCCTCGACGACGCCAAACGCCATCTCAGGAGCGTTCAGGCGTTCGTCGAGCGCAACCGCGCCGTGCGCAGCGAGAGCGTCATCCGCCTGCGCGAGGGCCTCGCGGACGGCGAGCCCTGCCCGGTCTGTGGCGGCCTCGAGCATCCCTGGCGTCACCGGCCACCCGCCTCGCCGGAGGCGGCCCAGCTCGCCGCCCAGCAGGCAGAAGAGGATCGCCAGCTGGCACAGGCGCAGGATCAGCGCGATCGGGCCTACCAGCAGCGCCATGACATCGAAGGCGAATACCGCGCCCTGAAGGCTTCGGTGGCCCAGCAGCGCGAGGACCTCGGCACCGCCGATCGGCAGCGCGCCGAGGCGCAGCGGACGCTGGACGCGCATCCGCTGCAGCCGGAGCTGGCCACCATCGCCGCCGAGGAGCGCGAGGCCTGGCTGGACCATCAGCGGCAGGCCAGCGAGGCACGGAAATCCGAGCATCGGCGCGTCCTCGACGAGCTGTCCCGGGCCGAGACCGAGCTCGCGCCGCTGAACCAGGCGCTGCATCAGGACGAGATCGAGCTCGCCCGGCTCGGCTCCCAGCAGAACGAGCTCGAGCAGGAACTCGACGGGCTGGCCGAACGGCTGCCGCCGCTTCGCCAGGCCCGCGAGGCCCTGGCCGCCGACCTGCGCGACCGCCTCGGCGAGCACGCCTCGCCGGACGCCTGGCAGCAGCACCTCGACGCCCGTCAGCAGGCCGCCGCCAGCGCGCGCGACGCGGCCCTGGCTCGCCATCATGAGGCGCAGACTCGCCACCAACGCCTCGCCCAGCAGGCGGCCCACGAGGCCGAACGGCTCGAGACACTGCGCCGGGAGCGCGATACCCTCGCCGCCGAGCTGGCCGAATGGCGACGGGCTCATCCCGAGCTGGACGACGCTACCCTCGCCCGGCTGCTGGCCCAGTCCGACGACGAGGCCGAGCGCCAGCGTCGGCAGCTGGAAGACGCCGACCAGGCCCGCCAGCAGGCCGCCGCCGCTCTCAAGGAACGCCGCCAGGCGCTGATCGATCATCGTCGCGAGCAGGGCCTGGTCGACGCCAACGATGAGGCGGCACTGCTGGAAGCGAGTGCCGAGGCCGAGATCGCCCGTCGCCGCGAGGCACTCGCCGAAGAGCGCGAGAGCCTCACCCCGCGGCTGGAAAGCGCCCAACAGCAGCGCGACGAGGCCACTCACGCCCTGCACGACGACGACCGGCGGCGCCAGCGCCAGCAGGAGGCCCAGGCCGAGCTCGAGGCGGCGCGGGCCGAGCATCGCCGCTGGGGCCGGATCAGCGAGCTGATCGGCTCCGCCGACGGCAAGGCGTTCCGGCGCATCGCCCAGGCCTACAACCTGGAACAGCTGCTGGAGCACGCCAACGCGCACCTCGGCGGGCTGTCGCGGCGCTACCGGCTGGTGCGCGGCGGCAGCGAGCTCGGGCTGCTGGTGGTCGACCACGACATGGGCGACGAGCGCCGCTCGGTGCACTCGCTGTCCGGTGGCGAGACCTTCCTGGTCTCGCTGGCCCTGGCGCTGGGGCTGGCCTCCATGGCCTCCGGCGAGCTGGTCATCGAGTCGCTGTTCATCGACGAAGGCTTCGGCAGCCTCGATCCGCAGTCGCTGGCGCTGGCCATGGAGGCCCTCGACGGCCTGCAGGCGCTGGGCCGCCGCGTCGGGGTGATCTCCCACGTCCAGGAGATGCACGAGCGCATCCCGGTGCAGATCCGCGTCGAACCGCTGGGCAACGGCACCAGCCAGGCACGGCTGGTCAGCGGGTGAGACCGAACGCCATTGTCGCGACATTACCTGCACGCTATCCTGTACAGGACAATATCCTGTACAGGAGAGTACTCATGGAAGCCATCAGCTATACGGCGGCGCGCAGTCACCTGGCGAAGACCATGCAGCAAGTGTGCGACGATCACATGCCCATCACCATCACCCGCAGCAAGGCGCCGTCGGTGGTGATGATATCGCTGGAAGACTACGAGGCTCTGCAGGAGACCGCCTACCTGCTGCGCTCGCCGAAGAACGCCCGCCGCCTGCTCGAATCCATCGCCCAGTTGGAGGAAGGCGACGGGCAGGAGCGGGAGCTCATCGAGGAATGAAGCTCACCTTCTCCGAGCATGCCTGGGAGGAATACCTCTACTGGCAGAAGACCGACAAGAAGGTGCTACGCCGGATCAACCAGCTGATCAAGGAGATCCAGCGCACGCCCTTCGAGGGCATCGGCAAGCCGGAGCCCCTGAAGCATGGCCTCGCGGGTTACTGGTCGCGACGCATCAACGATGAACATCGCCTCGTCTACAAGGTGACGGAAGATGCCTTGCTGATTGCTCAGCTGCGTTATCACTACTAGTCCATATCGGACACACGGAAAGGAAGATGAGATGCCAAAACGCCGCGACTCGACGCGCAGCCTGCTGATCACCGGCTGTTCCAGCGGGATCGGCCATGCCGCGGCCCACGCCATGGCCAAGCGCGGCTGGCGGGTCTTCGCTACCGCACGAGCCGAGGCGGATGTTGCTCAGCTCGAGGCGGAAGGCCTGGAAGCGCTGCGGCTGGACCTGGCCGACAGCGCCTCGATCGCGGCCGCGGTGGAAACGGTGCGCGAGCGCACCGGCGGGCGGCTGACGGCGCTGTTCAACAACGGTGCCTACGGCCAGCCCGGCGCGGTGGAGGACCTGAGCCGGGACGTGCTGCGCGAACAGCTCGAGACCAACCTGCTCGGCACCCACGAGCTCACCATCAAGGTGCTGCCGATGATGCGCGCCCAGGGCCACGGGCGCATCGTGCACAACAGCTCGGTGCTGGGCTTCGCCGCCCTGCCCTATCGCGGCGCCTACGTGTGCTCCAAGTTCGCCCTCGAAGGCCTGAGCGATACCCTGCGTCAGGAGCTCACCGGCAGCGGCATCCACGTCAGCCTGATCCAGCCCGGTCCCATCACCAGCCGCTTTCGCGAGAACGCCTATCGCGCCTATCGGGCCAACATCGACGCCGCCCACAGCGCCCACGCCGACACCTACGTGAAGGTCGAGGCACGCCTTGCCAGCGAGGACGGAAAGGGCGCCTTCACCCTCGGCCCCGAGGCGGTCGTCGACAAGCTGATCCACGCCCTCGAGCACCGTCGCCCCAGGCCCCGCTACGCCGTGACCGTCCCCACCCACCTGTTCGCCGCGCTCAAGCGGATGCTGAGCACGCGCGGCATGGACCGGGTGCTGCTGCGCGCGACGAAGAGCGAGCGGGAGTAAGAAGGCGGCTTGCCGCCCTAGACTCCTGGCATCACCGCCGTACACACGTTCGCCAGGTTCTTCACGACGCCTGATAGGGTGTTATCTCATTGCTATCCTCGGTCATCAGCCTGACCAGCTTGGGATGCACGAAGAGCTTTTCGCGCCCGGCGCGAATTTCCTCGAGCACGCCGATCTCACACAGCTGCTGCAGGTAACTCGATGCCGTCTGTCGCCTGGCGATGTCGCGCTCCACCAGGTTATTGATGCGACAGTAGGGCTGCTCGAAGATCACCTGCACAAGCTCGTGGCTGTAGACCCGGGGCAGCGCTTTCTGGATGTAGGCCGTGGTTTCCTCGATCAAGGCACGGGTCGCCGCAATCTTGTCGGTGGTCCAACGAGCCGTGTATTCCACGGCCTTGAGCATGTACAGCAGCCACTCCTGCCACTGCCCTTCACGCGTCACCGCCAGCAGCAGGTGATAGTAGTCGGACTTGTGGAGCATGATGTAGCGACTGAGGTAGAGAATCGGCAGCGACAGCAACCGTTGCTCGATCAGGTAAAGGATGTTCAGCACCCTGCCGGCACGTCCGTTGCCGTCGGTGAAGGGATGAATCGCCTCGAACTGGTAGTGCGCCACGGCCATCTTGATCAGCGGGTCGACGTCATCGTCTGCATGCAGATAGCGTTCCCAGTTGCCCAGCAGCTCTCGCAGGGTGCTCTCTCCCATCGGCGGGGTATAGATCACCTCGCCGGAGACCTGGTGGGCCAGGGTGGTGCCCGGCACCCGGCGAATCTCCATGTCGACGCCCTTGATGGTGCTGCAGATCTCCACCGCGGTGTTGGTGCAGAGCGGCCGCCGGGCCAATTCACGATAGCCCCGGCTCAGCGCGGTACGATATCGCAGCGCCTCCTTGGTGGCCGGGTCGGCATGGGTGTCTTCCTGGGCGAACTGGAAGAGCCGATCGGCGGTGGTCACGATATTCTCGATCTCGGAGCTGTCGCGGGCTTCCAGCAGGGGCAGCAAGTTGATCAGCAGCCCCTGATTTGGCAGCAGTTCCCCTGCCTGTTTGAGCTCCGCCAGCGCCGCACGGGCCGGAATACAGGCCTTCAGCACCGCCGGCGTCTCGAGTTCTGCGGCCGGAGGCAGCGGCGGCAAGTCATTGTGAGGTTGGTCGGGGCACCAGTTCATGTTCATTTTTCCCTGAAAGATCGACACGTCGCCAGCTTATGTCGATGGCATCGACATATCCAGGCAACGTGTCGATAAAAGTGGGATATTTAAACATGTCATGGAGACATGTTGATGCCATCGACAAATTCCCAAAACGTGTCGAAAGGACATCGTTTCTTGAACATGTCACGCCGGCGTATCGATCTACGGCTCGGGAAAAGCCTCTTTCAACCACTTGATGAAGTTGCGCTTGGGCTTGAACTCGGTTCGCAGCTGGATCAACGCGTCCTGGAACGTCTCGCGCTGTGATGCGGAGTCGAGCCGGCCATCCAGCTCCTGCAACAGGGCGATACCATCCCGGTAGGCCTGGTTGTTGGTCTTTTGCACCTCGTGGCGAACCAGGCGCAGGTACAGCGGCAGGCTCTCGTCGAGCTCCTTCGTTGCCTGTGCCAGCTGGTGCAGCAGCGCGGGCATGACCGCCCGCTCGGCACAAAGCGCCCGGGCCTCATCCAGGCGCCCTTCGAACAGATAGACTTCCAGCAGGCTGTCGACCATCCGCGGGCCCCAGCCGAAAGGACGTTGAGACTCCTCGTCGAGCCCCTCCACCAGCCAGTCGTGGGCACACCGGCGGTAATCGGTCGCCAGCTGCCGATCGTCGGCCAGGGTCACCAGCCGACGATAATCCTCCAGCTGCCGCGTATGCCGATAGATGTCCCATAGCAGCGCCGCGGCGGCCTCCCCCTCTCCACGCTGCAGGTACAGGCGCACCTCAAGCCGCTGACGTTCCACCTGCTGGTGGGGATTCTGCTGGGAAGTCGCCCGCTTCGCCCGTGCCAGCCAGGTCTCCAGCTGATCCCAGGCCTCATGGGCAATGCATGCTTTCGCGGCGTCCAGGCAGTCCTTCTCATCGCTAGCAGTTTTCTCGTACAACGCCAGCATGGCCGGCAGGTCGCCGTCGGCCTCGGCAAGCTTGAGCAAGGGGGCGCGCAGGCGAATATAGCGATACTTCACCATCCATCCGGACTCTTTCGGCAAGGCCGGCAGATCGTCCCAGGCCCGCTGCAGGCAGGCGTGATAGGCCGCCATACCCGCCTCGCCCAGCGCCTCGGCGTAGGCATCGGGAATCGGCGGATAGCTGTCCTCGCTGCCGCCGAAGGCCTTGTCGTAGAGGTACGCGGCCAGCTGCCCGGGCGACCAGTCGAGGCGCCGGACGGTCCTGACATGCAGGTCATGCAGGATATGCTCACAGTGGAAGCGAAAGCCGCCCGAGTCGTCTACGGTTTCCAGCGCCCGGGCCATGCGCGACAGCGCGTAGTCCACCAGCGTCAGGCACTGATCCGCCGGCAGTTGTGGCGCCTGTTCGGCGAGCTGTTCGACGACAGCCTCCGCCCGGGCAAAATAGGCATTCACCTGCTCGTAACGGTACAGGTCACGGTTGACGGGAAATGCCGCCGTGATGCGTTTCTTCAACGTCTTGATATCCAGCACGCCGAGCACCGCATCGGCCCGCAGCGACCACTGCTGGCGCAATATCGGGTCATGCTCGATCAACGACAGCAGCGCCTCCACCAGTGACGGCTTGTCCATCTGCTCCAGATAGTCCCGGATTCGCTCCGTCGCATCGCCTTCCGTCAGCCGCGCCTGCTCGGCTTCATTCGCCCGGTACGACAGCGCTACTGCCACGCAATGCTTGCAGAAGTCGATGCCCTGGGACGCCGGGCAGTCGCAGCTGCCATCCAGGCCCTGGGCACTCAACTCCAGCACCACGCGATAGCGCTCGCCGCCCTCCACGTCGGCGGTGATAGTGGTGCCACTTTGGTGCCAGCCGACCACCATGCCCTCGTGGTAATACGCTACGCCACGGCCGAAGGCGGCCTCGCCGGCGAGCCGGATCAATTGCCGATCGGAAAGGAGTGCCGAATCAACCCGCGTTGTTGACATCGATGAACGCCCTGCTGAACTGCCCGATAATTCGTGCCATCGATGCTAAGCCATGCCGCTTCGGGTAGCCATCGTCCTGGCGGCTGCCATGACCGCCGCGACAGGCATGGCTCCGACGCAATCATCGAGCTCGGAGCGTCGTCCGAAGCGAGCGGGAGTGAACGGCACCAGCATGGTGCAAATTCTCTAGCCGCCCCCTTTTATCGCCCCAAAATAGACCATCATGCTGGCAACGAGCTCAAAACCCACATGATCTGTCCATTTCATCCGGAATGGCATATGATTCTCCCGGCAGCGGATGTACCCGATCCGCCGTTTCTTCGGCGGCCCTTACCCGGGCCAACGAGTTCATCAGGAGAACCACCATGTCCTCTGATCCCGTCACTCTGATGGTGGCGCGCCGCGTGGCCAGTGGCCGCTATCGCGACTTCATGCGCTGGCTCGAGGAGGGCCGCGAGCTGGCCTCCGACTTCGGCGGCTACCTCGGTTCCGGCGTGCTGGCACCGCCGCCCGGCGACGACGAGTACCAGATCATCTTCCGCTTCCGCGACGCCGAGACCCTGGCGATCTGGGAGCATTCCGCCTCGCGCCGGGCCTGGCTGGCCCGTGGCCAGGGGCTCTTCGACGCGCCCCACGAGCACCGCGCCACCGGCCTGGACCGCTGGTTCCAGCAAACCGGCAGCCCCGCGCCGCCGCGCTGGAAACAGGCCATCGCCATCTGGCTGGCGTTCTTTCCGGTCTCGCTGGCCTTCCAGATCCTGTTCGGCGACGCCCTGGCCACGCTGCCGCTGGTGCCGAAGGTGCTGGCCAGCACCCTGATGCTGACCCCGGTGATGGTGTTCCTGTTCATCCCGCTGTCGACGCGGCTGCTGGGCCCCTGGCTGCGCGGCGAGCCGCTGCGTGTGCCCCGGCTGCGCCGCCGCTCGACCTGAACGACGCAGCGCCTCTTTCCTGCCTTCACTCATGCCGCCGGGCCCATCCCTCCGGGCCGGGCGGCATGATAGGCTAGGCGGCGACGTCACCCTGCTTCGGAGCCGACCATGACCGCCGCCCAGTTCCTCGAGAGACTGGTGGGCTTTCCCACCGTGTCCCGCGACTCCAACCTGGACCTGATCGCCTTCATCGAGGCCTGGCTCAACGACCACGGCGTCGAGCACTGGCGCGTCGACAGCGACGACGGCACCAAGGCCAATCTGCTGGCCCGCATCGGCCCGGCGGTCGAGGGCGGCGTGGTGCTCTCCGGCCATACCGACGTGGTGCCGGTGGACGGCCAGCCCTGGTCGACCGATCCCTTCACCCTGACCGACAAGGGCGACGGCCGCCTCTACGGCCGCGGCACCTGCGACATGAAGGCCTTCATCGCCTGCGCCCTGGCCGAGGTGCCGCGCTGGGTCGAGCTCGAGCTGGATGCTCCCATCTATCTGGCCTTCTCCTACGACGAGGAGATCGGCTGCGTCGGCGCCCCGAGGATGATCGAGCGGCTGATGGCCGATCATCCGCGCCCGGCGGCGGTGTTCGTCGGCGAGCCGACGCTGATGGAGCCGGTGGTCGCCCACAAGGGCGCCACCAACCTGCGCACCACCGTGACCGGACGCGCCTCGCACTCCAGCCAGGTCAACCAGGGCGTCTCGGCGATCCACGTCGCCGCCCGGCTGGTGACCTACATCGAGGACGTGATGAGTGAGCTGCGCGCCGAGGGTCGCGTCGACGAGGCCTTCAACGTGGTCCACTCCAGCCTGCACGTGGGCAAGATCCAGGGCGGCACCGCCATCAACATCATGGCCCGGGAGTGCAGCTTCGAGTGGGAGATCCGCCACCTGCCGTCGGACCGCTTCGAGGACCTGTTCGGCCGCATCGAGGCCTGTGCCGAGCGGCTGCAGGCCGAGATGCGCGAGCGCGCCCCGGACGCCGGCATCCACACCGAGCGGCTCAACGTCACGGTGCCGGCGCTGGCCGACGACAACAACGCCGAGGTGCTCTCCCTGTGCCGGGACCTGGTCGGCGAAGCGCCCGCCGGGGCCGTGGCCTACGCCACCGAGGCCGGCCAGTTCCAGCGCGCCGGCCTGCCCACGGTGATCTGCGGCCCGGGCAGCATCAGCCAGGCCCACCAGCCCGACGAGTACCTGGAGATCGCGCAGCTGGAGGCCGGCTCGGCCTTCATGCGCGCCCTGGGCGAGCGACTCGAGAAGAAGGAAGCCTGAACATGCCGCGACTGCTGATCGTCAAGACCGGCGACGCCTTCGACGACGTGGTCCGCGACCATGGCGACTTCGAGGCGCTGTTCCGGGACCGGCTGGCCCCGGCCTGCGGCGAGTTCACCCTCGAGGTGTACGACGCCCGCCATGACGGCACGCCGCCGACGCTGATCGCGAACGACGCCCTGGTGATCACCGGCTCCCACGCCATGGTCAGCGACGCCGAGCCCTGGAGCGAGGCGCTCAAGCCCTGGCTGCGCGAGGCCCGCGAGCTCGGCGTCGCCATGTTCGGCGTCTGCTACGGCCACCAGCTGATGGCCGCGGCCTTCGGCGGCGACAGCGGCTATCATCCCGCGGGCCGCGAGACCGGCACCCATCAGGTGCGACTGACCGAGGCCGGCCGGCGCGACGGCCTGCTGGGCGCCCTGCCCGAGGCCTTTCCCGCCCAGCTGACCCACGCCCAGTCGGTACTCCAGGCACCGCCGGGCGCCGAGGTGCTGGCCGTGAACGACCACGATCCCTTCCAGGCGCTGCGCTACGGGGCGAACCAGTGGAGCGTGCAGTTCCATCCCGAGTTCACCCCGGCGGTGATGCGTGCCTATCTCCGCCACCAGTACGCCGGGCTGGCCGAACAGGGGCGCGATCCCGAGTCGCTGCTGGCGGCGGTGTCGCCGACCCCCGAGGCCACCTCGCTGCTGGCCCGCTTCTGCACGCGGCTGTCGAATCTCGACGGGCCGGCCTGACACCAAGGTCATATTGACGAAATGTGCAACATAAAACACGATATGTTGAAACTTCAGCGGACGCGGGACTCGTGAAAGACAAGCAGCGCAAGACAGCCTCCCGGCCCAGCGTGGCCGACTTCCTGGCCGAGGCCATCTTCTCCGGTCGCTACCAGCCGGGGGACTTCGTGCCCAAGGAGGTCGATCTCTGCGAGCAGTTCGCCATCAACCGCTCGGCGGTGCGCAGCGACCTGCGCCAGCTGGTGGACGTGGGTATCATCGAACGCATCTCGGGCCACGGCTCCAAGGTGCGCGAATACGCCGAGTGGAACATCCTCGACCCCCAGGTCACCGACTGGATGACCCGCTACGCCGCCCCCAATCCGCGCGTCCAGCAGGAGATCCTGTCGTTCCGCCTCGACGTCGAGCCGTACGTGGCGATGACCGCCGCCAAGCGCGCCACCGCCCGCGACCTGGTCGCCATCGAGGAGGCCCTCGATGGCATGGGTCAGAACCTGCACGGTCCCGACGGCCAGGATGGCCGCCTGCACAGCGACTACGACGTCGCCTTCCACGTCGCCATCTTCAAGGCCACCCACAACATCGTCTGGGCCCAGCTCTCGCACATCCTGCGACCCTCGATCTACATGCTGATCGAGACGTCCAACGTCAGCGCCAGCGATCCCGAAGAGAGCCTGGAGCGCCATCGCCGGCTGATGGAATGCATCCGCGCCCGCCGCCCCGAGGACGCCTTCCTTGCCGCCCAGGCGGTACTCGCCGGCACCGCCGAGGCGCTCGGCATCGAGCCCGGCGACAGCGCCCTGGGCCGCCAGCTGACCCTCGGCCGGGACACCCCATGACGACGACGGCCGGCGCCCTCCCGAGCGCCGGCCGTCGTACCTTCCTTCTTTCTGCTTCCCTCTTCCTTCTTCTTTTGTCAGTGATTGTCCCGCGGCGGGCTGAGCCGGGCCACGTCGCGATACTTCGTCGCCGGCGCCAGGGTCATGCCGCGGTCCAGCGGCTCGACCATCGAGCGCTGAATCTCCTGCCAGGGCGTCTGATGCCCCGGGTAGCGATAGCCGCCGTCGGCCTCCAGGCGTTCGCGGCGCGCGGCCAGCTCGGCGTCGTCGACCCTCAGCGTCACCTCGCAGCGGCCCAGGTCCACGCGCAGCCGGTCGCCGCTCTCGAGCAGCGCCAGCGGCCCGCCGGTGGCGGCCTCCGGCGAGGCGTTGAGGATCGACGGCGAACCCGAGGTGCCGGACTGGCGGCCGTCGCCCAGGCACGGCAGGGATTCGATCCCCGCACGAATGAGGGCTTCGGGCGGCTGCATGTTGACCACCTCGGCGCCGCCGGGATGGCCCACCGGGCCGGCGCCACGCATCACCAGGATGGTGCGCGCGTCGATCTCCAGCGCGGGGTCGTCGATGCGGGCGTGATAGTCCTCGGAGCCGTCGAACACCACCACCCTGCCCTCGAAGGCGTTGGGGTCCTCGGGGTCGCTGAGGAAGCGCTCACGGAAGTCCGCGGCGATCACGCTGGTCTTCATCAGCGCCGAATCGAACAGGTTGCCCTTGAGGTTGAGGAAGCCGGCGTACTCGACCAGCGGGTTGGCGTAGCGGCGGATCACCTCGTCGTCGGTGGTCTCGCGGCCGGCCAGGTTCTCGGCCAGGGTGCGGCCGTTGACGGTCGCCACCTCGCCGTGGAGTCGCCCGGCCTCGAGCAGCTCAAACATCACCGCCGGCACGCCGCCGGCGCGATGGAACTCCTCGCCGAGATAGGCCCCGGCCGGCATCACGTTGGCCAGCAGCGGCACCTCGTGGCCCAGCCGCTGCCAGTCGTCGTTGTCGAACGCGACGCCGGCATGGCGGGCGATGGCGTTGATGTGGATCGGCGCGTTGGACGAGCCGCCCAGCGCCGAGCAGGTGACCACGGCGTTCTCGAACGCCTCGCGGGTCAGGATGTCGCTTGGCCGCAGGTCGTCCCACACCATGTCGACGATGCGCTCGCCGGTCTGGTAGGCCACCGCGCCGCGCTCCTTGTAGGGCCCGGGGATCATCGCCGAGCCGGGCAGGCTCATGCCCAGCGCCTCGGCCAGCGAGTTCATGGTCGAGGCGGTGCCCATGGTGTTGCAGTGGCCCACCGAGGGCGCCGAATCGGCGATCCGCGAGAGGAACTCGGGATAGTCGATGTCGCCGGCGGCCAGGCGCTTGCGCATCTCCCACACCACGGTGCCGGAGCCGACGCGCTCGGCGCCGCGCCAGCCGTTGAGCATCGGCCCGCCGGACAGCACGATGGCCGGGATGTTGACCGTGGCCGCGGCCATCAGACTGGCCGGCGTGGTCTTGTCGCAGCCGGTGGTCAGCACCACGCCGTCCAGCGGATAGCCGTGCAGCACCTCGACCAGGCCCAGGTAGGCCAGGTTGCGATCCAGCGCCGCGGTGGGGCGGCGCACGTTCTCGTGGATCGGATGCAGCGGGAACTCGAAGGGCACCCCACCGGCGGCGCGAATGCCGTCCTTGACCCGTTTCACCAGCTCGATGTGGTGGCGGTTGCAGGGCGTGAGGTCCGATCCCGACTGGCAGATGCCGATGATCGGCCGGCCGCTGGTCAGCTCCTCCAGGGTGATGCCCTGGTTCATGTAGCGCTCCAGGCACAGCGCGGTGGTGCCGGGATGGTGCGGGTTGTCGAACCAGTCGCGCGAGCGCAGCTGGTCGGGCGTCATGCGGGGTCGCTGGGTCGTCATGGCCGCTTCACCCTTCAGTGCGAGTGGCGCGGCACATCGGCGCCCCGCGAACCGACCAGGAAGTCGAAGTCGCAGCCCTCGTCGGCCTGCAGCACGTGCTCGATGTAGAGCTGGCGGTAGCCGCCGCTGCGGGCGATCTCCCTGGATGCCGCGGTGGGATCGCTCTCGGCCAGGCGCGCCTCGAGTTCGGCCTCGTCGACCTCCAGATGCAGCCGGCCGCTATCGCAGTCGAGCTCGATCCAGTCGCCGTTGCGCACCGCGGCCAGCGGGCCGCCGGCGGCCGCTTCCGGGGCCACGTGCAGCACCACGGTGCCGTAGGCGGTGCCGCTCATGCGGGCATCCGAGATGCGCACCATGTCGGTGATGCCCTGCTCCAGCAGCTTGGACGGCAGGCCCATGTTGCCGACCTCGGCCATGCCGTGATAACCGCGCGGCCCGCAGTTCTTCATCACCAGGATGCTGTCGGCATCGACGTCCAGGTCCGGGTCGTTGATGCGCGCCTTGTAGTCGTCGAAGTTCTCGAACACCACCGCGCGGCCGCGATGCTGCATCAGCTCGGGGCTCGCCGCCGAGGGCTTGAGCACCGCGCCGCCCGGGGCCAGGTTGCCACGCAGCACGCACATGCCGCCGTCCTCGCGCAACGGGTTGTCCAGCGGGCGAATCACCTCGTCGTTGTACTGCGGCGCGTCCTGCACGTTCTCCCACAGGGTCTTGCCGTTGACGGTCAGGGCGTCCTTGTGGGGCAGCCGGTCGGCCTCGCCGAGACGCCTGAGCACCGCGGGCAGGCCGCCGGCGTAGTAGAACTCTTCCATCAGGAAGCGCCCGGAGGGCTGCAGGTCGACGATGGTCGGGGTGCCGCGGCCGATGCGCGTCCAGTCATCCATCTCCAGATCGACGCCCATGCGCCCGGCGATGGCCTTGAGGTGAATCACGGCGTTGGTGGAGCCGCCGATGGCCGCGTTGGTGCGGATGGCGTTCTCGAAGGCGTCCTTGGTCAGTACCTTCGACAGCTTCAGGTCCTCGTCGACCATCTCGACGATGCGATTGCCGGAGAGATGCGCCAGCACGTAGCGGCGCGAATCCACCGCCGGGATCGCCGCGTTGTGCGGCAGCGAGGTGCCGAGCGACTCCGCCATGCAGGCCATGGTGGAAGCGGTGCCCATGGTGTTGCAGGTGCCCGCCGAGCGCGACATGCCGGCCTCGGCGGCCATGAAGTCGTGAATCGAGATCTTGCCCGCCTTGACCTCCTCGGAGAGCTTCCACACCACGGTGCCGGAGCCGATGTCCTGGCCCTCGTGCTTGCCGTTGAGCATCGGCCCGCCGGTCACCACGATGGTCGGCAGGTCACAGCTGGCCGCGCCCATCAGCAGCGCCGGGGTGGTCTTGTCGCAGCCGACCAGCAGCACCACGGCGTCCATCGGGTTGCCGCGGATGGCCTCCTCGACGTCCATGCTCGCCAGGTTACGGGTGAACATCGCCGTGGGGCGCAGGTTGGACTCGCCGTTGGAGAACACCGGGAATTCCACCGGGTAGCCACCGGCCTCGAGGATGCCCTTCTTGACGTGTTCGGCGATCTTGCGGAAGTGGGCGTTGCAGGGCGTCAGCTCCGACCAGGTGTTGCAGATGCCGATGATCGGCTTGCCCTGGAACTCGTGGTCGGGAATACCCTGATTCTTCATCCAGCTGCGGTACATGAAGCCGTTCTTGTCGGCGCTGCCGAACCATTCGGCGCTGCGCAGCCGGCGCTTGTTATCGGTCATGGAAGCCTCTCCTCGTCGCGTCTCGCGGCCTGTTCTCGTGTCGAGCGCTGCTCCGAGGCATGTCCCTCGGATGGCGCGGCCATGGCATGACGGTAGCCGCCTGGCGGCTCATAGTCGACACATACGAAAGTATATGTTGAACAAATTAAGACTATGTACAACATTTGTCGTCGCGACGGCACGCCACACATAGCGCCGCGACACAACAACAGCTTCGATGGAGAGTTCCGATGCCTAACCTCAAGACGTCCGGCCTGCTGCTCACGGGCACCGCGCTGATGCTCGGCCTGTCCTCCGCCCAGGCGGCGGAGTACGAGTGGAAGTTCCAGGCCTCCGAGACCGCCGGCGAGCCCAGCTTCCAGATCAAGCAGGAATGGGCCGAGCGAATCGAGACCATGACCGATGGCCGCGTGAGCATCGAGGTGCTGCCGATCAACGCCGTGGTCGGCCCCACCGAGACCCTGCAGGCGGTCTCCTCGGGCATCCTCCAGGGCCACATGACCGATCCCAGCTACTTCTCCGGCCAGGATCCGGCCTTCGGCATGATCGGCAACCTGGTCGGCGCCTGGAGCAACCCCTACGACTTCCTGGAGTTCATGAAACAGGGCGGCGGCGAGGCGCTCTACAACGAGCTGGCCGAGCCCTATGGCACTCACCTGATCGGTGCGGCCACCTTCCCGCTGGAGTCGATTCCCTCCACCGTCGAGGTCGATTCCATCGACGACTTCCAGGGCCTCAAGATCCGCGCTCCCCAGGGCATGGTCTACAACATCTTCGAGCGCATCGGCGCCACCCCGGTCAACCTGCCGGGCTCCGAGGTCTACACCGGCCTGGAGAAGGGCGTGATCGACGCCGCCGACTCCACGGTGCTGTCCAACAACGACGCCATGGGCATCCACGCCTTCGCGCCCTATCCGCTGTATCCGGGCTTCCACTCCATGCCGATGATCGCCGTGTCGATCAACAAGGACATCTGGGACGGCCTGCCCGAGGACATTCAGACCACCCTCGAGACCGCCTTCGACGGCATGGCCTATGACCTGATCGCGCGGCTCAAGGCGCAGGACATCGAGACCCTGCAGGCGCTCAACGAGGATCCGGACGTGCATCCGATCGACCTGTCCGCCGAGGAGCGCAAGGCGTTCCGCCAGGCCGCCAAGGAAGAATGGAGCGAGTGGGCCGGCCGCAACGAGATGACCCAGAAGATCTACGACCAGGCCACCGCCTTCCTCGAGGCCCGCGGCCAGCTGTAATCCCCGCTCACGAGCCACACCGGACGGCGGCGCCTCGACGCCGCCGTCTTCCACGACGTTCATGACGGCGCCCCGTGCGCCCCCGGAGGAGTCATGTCTTCCCCCCTTCCCGACGATCCCGCCGCGACCGAAGGCGACACCGCGCCCCCGGTTCGCGGCGCCTTCGACCGCGGCGTGGTCATGGCCGCCCGCGCCGCCGCCTGGCTGGTGTTCATCGCCATGGCGATCAGCGTCTACGAAGTCATCATGCGCTACGGCTTCGGCTCCCCCACCTCCTGGGTCCACGAGAGCGTGGTGATGCTGGTCGCCGTCGGCTTCGCGCTCGGCGGCCCCGCGGCACTGGCCAGCGATCGTCATATCCGCGTCAAGGTGCTCTACGATGCCGCCGGACCGCGCCTCAAGCTGTGGCTCGATCGCTTCAACGACCTGGTGACCTTCGGCTTCTGTCTGGCCATGAGCTACGCCGCCTTCACCATGTTCTGGTCCGCCTCGCACAACCCGCTGGGCGAGTGGCAGCTGGAGCGTTCCGGCACCTCCTGGAACCCGCCGTTCCCGGCGCTGGTGAAGGGCGTGATCCTGCTGGCGCTGGCCATCATGTGCATCCAGGCCCTGCTGCACGTGGTGCAGTCGCTGCGCGGCAAGCCCGCCCCCACCCCGGATGACACGGAGGGCGCTGCCTGATGGATATCGCAACCGGAACCATGCTGATGGTGGGGCTGATCTTCGCCCTGCTGGTCACCGGCCTGCCGCTGGCCTTCATCACCGGCCTGGTGGCACTGGCCTTCACCTTCGGCTGGTTCGGGCCCAACGCCCTGCCGCTGGTCACCAGCCGGGTCTACGGCTTCGTCACCGAATACTCCCTGGTGGCGGTGCCGATGTTCGTGCTGATGGCCTCGCTACTGGACCGATCGGGGATCGCCAAGGACCTGTTCAACGCCATGCGCGTGTTCGCCGGTCGCCTGCCCGGCGGCGTGGCGGTACAGACCGTCGTGGTGGCCTTCTTCCTGGCCGCGCTGTCAGGGATCATCGGCGGCGAGATCGTGCTGCTGGGCATCCTGGCGCTGCCGCAGATGCTGCGCCTGGGCTACGACAAGCACCTCTCCATCGGCGTGGTCTGCGCCGGCGGTGCGCTCGGCACCATGATGCCGCCGTCCATCGTGCTGATCATCTACGGCCTGATCGCCTCCCAGTCGATCGCCGACCTGTTCACCGCGGCCATCACCCCGGCGGTGATCCTGATGGCCAGCTACATCGGCTACGTGCTGGTGCGCTGCCTGAAGAATCCCGCGATGGGGCCGCCGATGACCGACGCCGACCGCGAGGAAGGCTTCGCCAACCGCTGGCAGGCGCTGCGCGCCATCATCGTGCCGGCGCTGATCGCCGGCCTGGTGCTGGGCTCGATCTANCGTCTACAACCTGATGGGCGGCAACCGCTTCATCTCGGGCATGATCATGGGCCTCGACGTGGCGCCGATCGTGATCATCCTGGTGATGATGGCGATCCTGCTGGTGCTGGGCATGTTCCTCGACTGGATCGGCGTGGCCATGCTGACGCTGCCGATCTTCGTGCCCATCGTCGAGCAGCTGGGCTACAGCCCGATCTGGTTCGGTATCCTGTTCGCGGTGAACATGCAGGTGTCGTTCCTGTCGCCGCCGTTCGGTCCGGCCGCCTTCTACCTCAAGGGCGTGGCGCCGCCCGAGGTCAGCCTGAAGGACATCTTCGTCGCGGTGCTGCCCTTCATCGCCCTACAGCTGTGCGTGCTGTTCGCGCTGCTGTTCTGGCCGAACCTCGCCATGTGGCTGGTGTAACGACACCGGCAGGGCGGCGAGGCCCGTCGCCCTGCCCCACCGGACAGGCCCGGTGATGACCGCCAACCGCTCGTCCGCCCATGCCAAGGAGCCTTCCATGACACTGACGCCCGAGCCCCTCGTCGAGCAGCGCGCCGATCCCTGGATCCTCGCGCACGCCGGCCACTACTACTTCATCGCCTCGGTGCCCGACTACGACCGCCTGGAGATTCGTCGCGCCGACGACATCGCCGGGCTGGCCAAGGCGCCGGCCACCACGGTATGGCGCAAGCCCGACACGGGGCCGCTGTGCGCGCTGATCTGGGCCCCCGAGCTGCATCGCGTCGACGGCGTGTGGGTGATCTACTTCGCCGCCGCGCCGTCCCGCGAGATCGTCGATGGCCTCTTCCAGCACCGGATGTACGCCATCACCTGCGCGGCGGACGATCCGCTGGCCGGCGACTGGAGCGAGCCTGTGCAGATGGAGACGCCGCTGGACAGCTTCTGCCTGGACGCCACGACCTTCCAGCTACGCGGGCGCGACTACTACGTCTGGGCCCAGAAGGACCCGGCCATTCCCGGCAACTCGAACCTCTACATCGCCGAACTGGCGGGCCCGACCCGGCTGGCCGGGACGCCGACCAGGCTGAGCGTGCCGGAATACGACTGGGAGACACGCGGCTTCCTGGTCAACGAGGGCCCGGCGGTGCTGCAGCGCCACGGCCGGCTGCTGCTGACCTACTCGGCCAGCGCCACCGACGAGAACTACTGCGTGGGGCTCCTGTGGGCCGATGCCGACAGCGACCCGCTGGACGCCGCGAGCTGGTCGAAGTCACCGACGCCGATCCTGGTCAGCGATCCGGCCCACGAGATCTTCGGCCCCGGCCACAACGGCTTCACGGTCGACGAGGACGGCAACGACCTGCTCGTCTATCACGCCCGGACCTACACCGACATCCAGGGCGATCCCCTGTGGGACCCCAACCGCCATACCTACGTCAAGCCGATCCGCTGGGACGAGCAAGGCTTCCCGGACTTCGGCCGCGCCGGCGAGGACACCCTGCCGCCGGCCCGGTGAGAAACGGCCAGCCACCATCATCACGACACAATAGAATCAACATATAAAATTATATGTTGCACATACACCGGGAGCCGGGGCTATGATGGGGCCACTTCGGTGCTTCGCCGCCCCGACCCGACAGCCGAGGACACACGCCATGCGCATCATCCAGTGCCTTCATGACGGCGCCGCCCGCGCCGCCCTGGTCGAAGACGACAACAGGGTCCGCCTGACCGAGGCCGACACCTACACCCTGGCCCGGCGCGCCATCGCCGCCGGCCGCCCGCTGGCCGAGGTCGTCGAGGCGGCGCTGACCGAGACGCGCCTCGACTACGGCCAGCTGATCGACGAGCGCCGCCTGCTTCCGCCGCTGACCCATGACGATCCGGCCCATTGCCTGGTCACCGGCACCGGCCTGACCCACCTGGGCAGCGCCGACACCCGCGCCTCCATGCACGCCAAGGCCCAGGCCGACGAGTCCGAGCTGACCGACTCCATGCGCATGTTCAAGCTCGGCGTGGAGGGCGGCAAGCCCGCCACCGGCGAGACCGGCGCCCAGCCGGAGTGGTTCTACAAGGGCGACGGCGACTGCGTGGTGGCCCCCGAGGCGCCGATGCCGGTGCCGGCCTTCGCCGAGGACGCCGGCGAGGAGCCGGAACTCGCCGGGCTCTACGTGATCGGCGACGATGGCCAGCCCTGGCGCGTCGGCTACGCCATCGGCAACGAGTTCTCCGACCACGTCACCGAGCGCTTCAACTACCTGTGGCTGGCCCATTCCAAGCTGCGCCACTGCAGCTTCGGCCCGGAGCTGTTGATCGGCGAGCTGCCCGACCACCTCGAGGGCACGAGCCGCATCGTGCGCGACGGCGAGACCCTGTGGGAGAAGCCCTTCCTCACCGGCGAGGCCAACATGGCCCACACCGTCGCCAACCTCGAGCATCACCACTTCAAGTACCCGGGCTTCCGACGCCCCGGCGACATCCACGTGCACTTCTTCGGCACCGCGACGCTGAGCTTCGCCGACGGCGTCCAGACCCGCGACGGCGACCGCTTCGAGATCGATCTGCCGGCCTTCGGCCGCACGCTGCGCAACCCGCTGGCGTTCGAGGACGTCGCCGCCGACACCCCCGTTCATTCCCTGTGACCCCAGGAGGTTCCATGACACTGGAAGGCAAGCAACTGATCGGCCAGCAGGCCGTGCTCAGCGACGGCAAGGCGATCCAGGCCGTCGATCCCGCCACCGGCGAGACCCTGTCCCCGGTCTATCCCGGGGGTGGCCAGGCCGAGGTCGAGCGCGCCTGCGAGCTGGCCTGGGCCGCCTTCGATGCCTACCGCGAGACCGGCCTCGAGGCCCGCGCCGCGTTCCTCGAGACCGTGGCCGACGAGATCGAGGCCATCGGCGATGAGCTGATCACTCGCGCCATGGCCGAGTCCGGCCTGCCGCGGGCCCGCCTGGAAGGCGAGCGCGGCCGCACCTGCGGCCAGCTGCGCCTGTTCGCCAAGGTCGTGCGCGCCGGCGAGTGGCTCGACGTGCGCCTCGATCCGGCGCTGCCGGAGCGTCAGCCGATGCCTCGCGTCGACCTGCGCCAGCGTCATATCGCCCTGGGCCCGGTGGCCGTGTTCGGCGCCTCCAACTTCCCGCTGGCGTTCTCCGTGGCCGGCGGCGACACCGCCTCGGCGCTGGCCGCCGGCTGCCCGGTGGTGGTCAAGGCCCACTCCGCCCACCCCGGCACCTCCGAGCTGGTCGGCCGCGCCGTGCAGCGCGCCGTGGCCAAATGCGAGCTGCCCGAGGGCGTGTTCTCGCTGCTCTACGGCTCCGGCCGCGAGGTCGGCCAGGCGCTGGTGCGCGACGCACGCATCAAGGCCGTGGGCTTCACCGGCTCCCGCGGCGGCGGCACCGCGCTGATGCAGGCCGCCCAGGAGCGTCCCGAGCCGATCCCGGTCTACGCCGAGATGAGCTCCATCAACCCGGTGTTCCTGCTGCCGGAAGCGCTCCAGGCGCGCGGCCAGGTGCTCGGCGAGGCGTTCGTCGGCTCGCTGAACATGGGCGCCGGCCAGTTCTGCACCAATCCCGGCCTGGTGATCGCCGTCAAGGGCGAGGCGCTGGATGCCTTCGTGGCGTCGGCCGCCGAGGCGGTGAAGGGCTCCGCGGCCCAGACCATGCTGACCCCGGGCATCCATGACGCCTACGTGCAGGGCGTCGACGGCCTGGTCGCCAGCAGCAAGGCTCGCGAGATCGCCCGCGGCGCCACCGGCGAAGGCCCCAACGCCTGCCAGACCGGGCTGTTCGTGGCCTCCGCCGAGGACTTCATGAACGACGAGGCGCTGCAGGCCGAGGTCTTCGGCGCCACCTCGCTGGTGGTCGAGTGCGCCGACCTGGACGAGGTCAAGCGCGTGGCCGAGCACCTGGAAGGCCAGCTCACCGCCACCCTGCAGATGGACGACGCCGATCTGGACGCGGCCCGTGCGCTGCTGCCGACCCTGGAGCGTCGCGCCGGCCGGGTGATGGCCAACGGCTGGCCGACCGGCGTCGAGGTGTGCCACGCCATGGTCCACGGCGGCCCGTACCCGGCCACCTCCGACGCGCGCACCACCTCGGTGGGCAGCGCGGCGATCCATCGCTTCCTGCGCCCGGTGTGCTACCAGAACCTGCCCCAGGGCCTGCTGCCCGAGGCCCTGCGCGACGGCAACCCGGCCGGCGTCAGCCGCCTGGTCGACGGCCAGCGCGAGGCCTGAGGAGACGTCCATGTCCGATAGCATGACCTTCGCCCTGCCCGAGGATGCCGACCAGGCCCTGCTGGTCGGCCGGGTCTGGCGCGATGCGCCCCACCAGGGCCCGGCCCTGGTGGTGGTCCGCGACGGCCGGGTGGTCGACATCTCGGCGAGCGTCGCCTGCATGGCCGACCTGCTCGAGCGCGACGACGCGGCCGAGCTGGTGGCCACGGCCGAGGGCGAGGGCCTCGGCCCGGTCGGCGCGCTGCTGGAGCGTTCGCTGGCAAAGACGCCCGAGGCGCCCTACCTGCTCGCGCCCTGCGACGTCCAGGCGATCAAGGCCTGCGGCGTGACCTTCGCAGTCAGCCTGATGGAGCGGGTGATCGAGGAGCAGGCCGGCGGCGATCCGGCCCGGGCCGGCGAGCTGCGCGAGGAGCTGAAGCAGGTGATCGGCGGCGATCTGTCGAAGATCGTGCCCGGCTCCGAGGCGGCCATGGCGCTCAAGGCCGAACTCCAGGCCCGCGGCGCCTGGTCCCAGTACATGGAGGTCGGCATCGGGCCGGACGCCGAGGTCTTCACCAAGGCGCAGCCGCTGTCGGCGGTAGGCTTTGGCCGCGGCGTGGGGCTGCATCCGGCCTCCGAGTGGAACAACCCGGAACCGGAGATCGTGCTGGCGGTGGACGCCGCCGGCCGGCCCCGCGGCGCCTCGCTCGGCAATGACGTCAACCTGCGCGACGTCGAGGGCCGCAGCGCCCTGCTGCTGGGCAAGGCCAAGGACAACAACGCGTCCTGCGCCATCGGTCCGTTCATCCGCCTGTTCGACGAGCGCTTCACCCTGGACACGGTGCGCCGGGCCCGGGTGTCGCTGCGCATCGAGGGCGCCGACGACGGCTTCGTGCTGGAAGACGGCAGCGACATGGCCGAGATCAGTCGCGACCCGCTGGACCTGGTGCGCCAGACCCTCGGCGCGCATCACCAGTATCCGGACGGCTTCGTGCTGTTCCTCGGCACCATGTTCTCGCCGATCCAGGATCGCGACGGCGCAGGCCAGGGCTTCACCCACCACCTGGGCGACACGGTGACCATCGCCACGCCCTCGCTGGGCGCGCTGGTCAACCGCGTCGACCGCTCGGACCGGCTGCCGCCCTGGACCTACGGCATCCGCCAGTGGATGGCGGATCAGGCCAGACGGAGATAGAGAGGTATTCTCCGGGGACACGCGGGTCCCCGGCCTCTCTCACCACATGAAAAGGGGCGGCCCATCCGGGCCGCCCCTTTCTTCTTTCCTCTCGTCGTTTCCTGACCTTTGACTATCCGCTCTCGCGCCACGCCTCTGATTCGCGATCGGCCTCCACCCGAAACGGCGTGGGCGCCAGGCCCCGCACGCCGGGGCGGACCCGGAACAGTCCGCCGGCCAGGCCCTCGGCGTCGCGCGCCTCCGCCGCAGTGGTGATGTAGAGCGTGTCGAGATCCGGCCCGCCGAAGGCGCAGGAGGTGACCCGCGAGGCCGGCAGCGGCAGCGTCTCGTCGAGGCGGCCGTCGGGGGCGAAGCGGCTGACGCGCCCGCCCTCCCAGTGGGCCACCCAGAGCCCGCCGTCGGCGTCGCAGGCCATGCCGTCGGGGAAGCCCTGGGTCTCGCCGAAGCGGATATGCTCGCGCTTTTTCGCGAGGCTGCCGTCGGGCGCCAGATCGAAGGCGTGGATCACCCGCCGCGGGGTGTCGCTGTGATAGAGGGTGCGGCCGTTAGGCGAGATCGCCGGGCCGTTGGCGACCCGGTAGCCCGTATCGAGCCGCCGCAGCGTCCGGCCCTCCAGGCGATAGAGCGCACCGCTGGAACGCTCGGCGGCGTCGTCCATGGAGCCGAACCACAGCCGCCCTTCCCGATCGACCTTGGCGTCGTTGAAGCGATTGCCGGCGGGTTCGTCGTCGGGGGTCGGCCAGTCGGCGACGATGCGCGGCCCGCCCGCCTCCAGGCGCAGGTGGACCAGCCGCGAGCGCAGCCCGGCGATGAAGCCGTCGCCGTCGTCGCGGGGCGCCAGCCAGCAGCAGGCCTCGTCCAGCGGCCAGTCGCGGGTCTCGCCGCGGGCCAAATCGAAGGCGTGCAGGCGAGCGCCGAGGATGTCGACGAACAGCAGCCGGCCGGCGTCGCCGCGCTCGGGGCACCACAGCGGCCCCTCGCCGAGCCTGGCGCGACCGGCCCAGACGCATTCCAGTGTCGAGGCATCGACCATGGGGTTCTCCGTGCTCGAGAGTCAGCGAAGCGCGGCCCCGCCGGACGGCGGGGCCGCGGCGGGTCAGGCGCGCTGTCGGCGGGTCTGCTTCCAGCGGTCGAACATCACCGCCAGCAGCAGGATGGCGCCGCGCACCAGGTACTGATAGAAGGTCGGCACGTTGAGCAGGCCCATGGCGTTCTGCACGCAGCCCATGATCATCACGCCCACCAGCACCCCGGTGATCGAGGCGATGCCGCCGGACAGCGCCACGCCGCCCAGCACGCAGGCCGAGATCACGGCGAGCTCCAGCCCCTGGGAGGTGTTGGGATCGCCGAGGCCCATGCGCGAGGTCAACAGCACCCCGGCGATGCCGGCGACCACGCCCTGCAGGCCGAACACGATGATCTTCAACCGCCGCACGTTGACCCCGGCCAGGGCCGCGGCCTCGGCGTTGCCGCCGGTGGCCAGCACGTTGCGGCCGAAGGCGGTCATGTTGAGCAGCACGCCGAAGATCACGAAGCAGGCGATCATGGTCCACACCGGCAGGGTCAGCCCCAGGAAGGAGGCGCTGCCCAGCTCGAAGAAGGCCGGCACGGTGATCATCACCGCGTCGCCGCCGGAGGTGATGTAGGCCAGGCCACGCACGAACTCCATGGCCGCCAGGGTGGCGATCAGCGAGTTGATGCCGAAGCGCGCCACCACGAAGCCGTTGAAGGCCCCCACCGCGCCGCCGGCGACCACGCCGCCCAGCACGCCGATGATCACGCTGCCCGAGGCCGAGGTGGCCACGGCGGCGACCACCCCGGCGAAGGCCACGATGGAGGCCACCGAGAGGTCGACCTCGCCCAGCGCCAGCACCAGCATCATGGTGGTGGCGATGGTGCCGATCAGCGTCACCGAGAGCAGCAGGCCGACCATGTTGCGGCCGGTGAGGAAGTCGGGGATGAACACCGACAGCGCCACGAACAGCACGGCGAAGATGGCGATCAGTCCCGAGGTGTCGAGCAGGGTGCGCAGCGGCTTGGTCAGCCCCTGGCGGCCCTGGGGACGCGCCGGGGCGTCGCCCTCGCCCTGCGCGATCTTTTGCGTCGTCATAGCGGTTTCTCTCGTGTCTTGTCGTTCAGAAGTCATTGCAGGCATCAGGCCGGCAACGCCAGGCCCAGCAGGCGCTCCGGCGTGGCCTCGTCGCGTGCCACCACGTCGACCAGGGCGCCGTCGCGCATCACCCCGATGCGGTCGCAGATCGAGCTGACCTCGGCCAGGTCGCTGGAGATCACCACCACACTCTTGCCCTGGTCGGCCAGGTCATAGAGCAGGGTGTAGATGTCGCGCCGGGCGCCGACGTCGATGCCGCGGGTCGGCTCGTCCATCACGAACAGCTCGATCTCCTCGGACAGCCAGCGGGCCAGGATCACCTTCTGCTGGTTGCCGCCGGACAGCGTGCTGATACGGGTGCGCGGCCCCGGGGTCTTGATGCTCAGCCGGTCGATGTACTCGCGGGTATTGGCCAGCTCCCGCGACGGCTGGCGGAACAGTCCCCAGCGCTTGTAGAAGCGCCGACAGCTGACGTTGAGGTTGTCGGTGACGCTGGCGATGGGAAAGATGCCCTGGGACTTGCGATCCTCCGGGCACATGGCGATGCCGGCGCGGATCGCCTCGCCGGGAGTGCGAAAATGCCTGGGCTGGCCTGCGAAGCGCACCTCGCCGGACTTCTGGCGCTCGACGCCGCACACCAGCCGCATCAGCTCGCTGCGCCCGGCGCCGACCAGGCCGAACAGGCCGAACACCTCGCCGCGACGGACGCTGAAGCTGACCGGCTCGCTCAGCCCCTTGCCGTCGATGGCGTCGATGGCCATCAGCTCCTCGCCGGCCTCCCGGGCGCGGTAGCCATAGACGTCGTCGATGTCACGGCCGACCATCTCGCTGACCAGGGTGTCGTGGTCGAGTGCCTCGAGGCTGTCGTGGGTGCGGATATGCTGACCGTCGCGGAATACCGTGACGGCATCGCACATCTCGAACACCTCCTCCATGCGGTGGGTCACGTAGAGCACCACCCGGCCCTCGTCGCGCAGCCGCTGGACGATACGCTTGAGCTGGCGGGTCTCCTGCACCGACAGCGAACTGGTCGGCTCGTCGAAGGCGATCACCTTGGCGTCGCGCAGCAGGGCGCGACCGATCTCGATCATCTGCTGCTGGCCGATGGACAGGTCGCGGACCTTGGTCGACGGGTGGATCTCGTCCTCGCCGAGATCGCGCAGGATGCGCAGCGCCTCGTCGCGCATCCGGCGGCGGTCGACGAAGCCGCGCCGGGCCGGCAGCTGGCCGAGCAGCAGGTTCTCGGCCACCGACAGGTTCGGCGACAGCGTCAGCTCCTGATAGATGATGGCGATGCCCTGGCGCAGGGCCTGACGGGCATTGGCGAAGACGTGACGTTCGCCGCCCAGCCACAGGGCGCCCTCGGTGACGCGATTGACGCCACTGAGCACCTTGAGCAGGGTCGACTTGCCGGCGCCGTTCTCGCCCATCAGGGCGTGCACCTGGCCGGCGTGGGCGGCGAAGCTCACCCCGTCCAGCGCACGCACGCCGGGGAACTCGACGCTGATGCCATCGAAGCGCAGATACGGGTCTGTCATGGCAGCGGACTCCTGCACGATGAACGATCCCGGGCCTTCACGGCCCGGGCCGGCGGATTCAGAGGCCGAGCTCATCGCGCACGTCCTGCCAGTTGTCACGGGTCATCAGGGTGCCGGAGGTCACGGTGTTGGCCTGGGGCTTCTCGTCCTCGGTGATCCAGGCATAGAGGTTCTCCGCGGTCTGACGGCCGTGCATGGTGGAGCTCACCGCCACGGTGCCGTGGAAGCCGGTGGGCGTCTCGCGCGAGAACTCGGCGAAGGCCGCGCCGGAGCCGTTGATGCCCACGCCGATCACGTCCTCGGCGCCCAGGCCGTACTGCTCGCTGGCGCGCACGCCGCCCAGCACGCTCTCCTCGTTGAGGGCGTAGATCACCCAGTGCTCGAAGTCGCCGCGCTTGGCGAACACCGGCGAGGCCGCCGAGAAGGCGCTGCTGGTGTCGGTGTTCTGCTGGGGGGCGTCGAAGATGTTGTCCTCGTTGAAGCCCGACTCGAGCAGCGCATCGGTGGCACCGTCGGTGCGCTCCTTGGCGGTAGGCAGCTCGTAGTTGGTGATGCGCAGCGCGGCGACCTCCTCCGGGTCCCAGCCGCGCGCCTCCATCTCGGCGGCGATGGCATCGCCCACCTGCTGGCCGATCTTGTAGCCGGACATGCCCAGGTGCGGCACGCCCTCCATGGGCTCGCCGTCGGGGCCGACGAAGCGGTCGTCCACGGTGACCACCTTCATGCCGTACTGCTCGGCACGGTTCATGATCGCCGGTCCCAGGCGCACGTCCGGCGGGCAGATCACGAAGCCCTGGGCGCCCTGGGAGTTGAGGTTGTCGATGGCGCTGAGCACCTGCTGGCCGTCCTCGCCGGCCAGGCGCACCACCTCGAAGCCCTGCTCCTCGCCGACGGCGGTGGCGGCCTGCTGCTCGTTGATGAACCAGGCCTGTTCGGGCTTCTTGACGATGAAGCCCATGGTGACGTCGTCCTGGGCCTGGGCACCGGTGAAACCTGCCATGGCGATGGCGCCGCCGAGGGCCAGACGTGCGAATCGAGACGTGAGAGTCATGCCGTGCTCCTTTCGCCCCTGCCGGGGTCATTGTTGTTGGAAGTGGCTGTCGCTGGAGAGCGTTGTCGTGGGATATCGAGTCGGTCGAAAGACGCTGTTCACCCTAGCCAGCGCCCGGCATAACCTTCTAATACGCAAACGCCGTACGATTGATATGCGCTTTGCTATCACGACGAGAAGAAGCACCCTTGCAGGCCGACCGACCGCCGTCGTCGCACAACGGCCACCACGACTAAAGTTGCTGTCGCGCCGCCGTGCCGGGGCCTTGGACGAAAAACGCCGCCCCATCGAGGGCGGCGTCACAGGTCTTGCTCAGCGCTCATCTCAGCCGTCGTCGGCGTCGGTCGAGAAGCGATAGACCGTCAAGGAGCGATAGGTCTCGCCGGGCTCGAGGATCGTCGAGGGGAAACCCGGCTGATTGGGCGAGTCGGGAAAGTGCTGGGTCTCCAGCGCGAAGCCGGAACGCTTGCCGTAGGGCTCGCCGCCCTTGCCGGTTACGCTGCCGTCGAGGAAATTTCCCGAATAGAACTGCAGGCCGGGCTCGGTAGTGGCGATCTCGAGCACGCGGCCGCTGCCGGGATCGACGACCCGGGCCGCGCGCCGCGGTGCCTCCAGCGGAGCGCTGTCCATGGCCAGCACGAAGTTGTGATCGTAGCCGCCGCCGCGTTCGAGCTGGCGATGGTCGTCACCGATGCGCGCGCCGATCGGCGTCGGCCCGCGGAAGTCGAAGGGCGTGTCCGCCACGTCGCGGATCTCGCCGGTGGGGATCAGCGTCGCGTCGACCGGGGTGAAGGCATCGCCGTGGATCGTCAGCTCGTGATCGAGAATGCTGGGATCGCCCTCGCCGGCGAGATTGAAGTAGCTGTGCTGTGTCAGATTGACCGGCGTCGGCCGGTCGGTCTCGGCGCGATAGCGGACCTCCAGGGCGTTGGCGTCGGTCAGGGTATAGCTGACCGTCGCCTCGAGCCGCCCGGGGTAGCCCTCCTCGCCGTCCTCGCTGACAGTGCGCAGGATCACGCCCTCGCCGTCTTCGCCGCTGAACGGTTCGGCGTCCCACAGCCGGCGATCGAAGCCCTGCCGGCCGCCGTGCAGGTGATTGTCCCCATCGTTGGTGGCCAGCTGGTGAGTCACCCCGTTCAGGGTGAATCGCCCCTGGTCGATGCGGTTGCCATAGCGGCCGATCAGCGCGCCGAAATAGGGGTTCAACTGCCGATAGGCGTCGGACAGGTAGCCATCCAGGCGATCGAAGCCGAGCACGATGTCCTCGACCTTGCCTTCCCGATCCGGCGCCCGCAGTGACACGATGATGCCGCCGTAGTTCATGACCTCGACCGTCAGACCGCGGTCGTTGGAGAGGCGATACAGGGTGACCTCTCGGCCGTCGGGCAAGGCGCCGAACGACGAGGCCTCGACGCCCTTTTTCTGCTGATGATCCGGCATGTTCTCCCCACTTCGTTGAGATGATTCGTCGGCCATGGCGGCACCATGACCGATCATGAGCAAGCCGGCGGCCCCGACGAAGGCCCGGCATCGTGTCGCGTCGAACATAGCGGAAAGTCCCCTTTATCAGGATCGGCACATTGCGGTAGAACGGGTCTCGACCGCAGCGGGGAGGCGCAGGAGGCGCTCCTCGATGCCACCCTAGGCAAGGCCGACCGACAAGGACCAATAATGTTCGCCATGACGGTTGATACACAAAGCGTTATCGCACCATGAAGGCCACGCATCCCCCCGAGGCCCTGCCACCGGACTGGTTTCTGAGGGCTCGACTAAAGTTCCGCCACCTGCAGCTGTTCGTCGCCCTCGACGAGCAGCGCAACCTGCATCGCGCCGCCGAGAGCCTCGGCATGAGCCAGCCGGCGGCCTCCAAGCTGCTCGGCGATCTGGAGACGCAGCTCGGCGTGGCGCTGTTCGAACGTCATCCTCGCGGGCTCGCGCCCAACTGGTACGGCGAATGCCTGATCCGCCATGCCCGCGGCATCGTCTCCCAGCTGCAGCACGCCGGCGAGGAACTCAACGCCCTGGAGGCGGGCAATGCCGGGGTGGTCTCCGTCGGCACGGTAATGGCGCCGGCGGTGACGCTGCTGACCAGCGCCATCGAGCGGGTGCATCGCGACCTGCCCGGCCTCAAGATTGGCGTCGACGTGGGGGTCAGCCGGGACCTGATCCCCCGGCTGCTGGAGGGCGAGCTCGACTTCGCCATCACTCGCGTCCCCGCCGGCTTCCCGGCCGAGCGCTTCGTGTTCGAGGAGATCGGCGAGGAGGCGCTGTGCTTCGTGTGCCGCGAGGGCCATCCGCTGAGCGGACAGTCCGCGCTGTCGCTGGAGGCGATGGCCGCCTATCCCTGGGCGCTGCAACCCCCGGGGGCGCTGATGCGCCAGCGGGTCGACGGCCTCTTCCTGCAGCACGGGGTCGCACCGCCGCGCCAGATCGTCGACACCCCCGATGTGCTGGTGGCCCTGGCGCTGGTCGACAAGTCGGACACCCTCACCGTGACCACCCGCGAGGCCGCCGACCTGCTGTGCGCGCCGCAGCGCTTCCGTCGGCTGCCCTTCGAGGAGGCGCTGAGCGTGCAGCCCTACGGCCTGGTAAGCCTGCGCGACCGGCGCCTGTCTCCCGGTGCCGCGACCCTGATGAGCACCCTGCGCGAGCTGGTGGCCCATCAACGCTCACTCCAGACCGAACCTCAGCCCTCGAACGCTTCGACGCTCTCCCTGCGCCCGTAGAGGAAGGCATCGGCCACCTGCCGCAGCGGCGCAACGTCCACCTCGGAGCGACCGGCGGCGGCCAGCTCGGCGAAGCGCGCGTAGAGCCCGGCGTATTCCTGGCCGACCATGGCGGCCAGCCGCGATGGCTCGTCGTTGCCGTCGCCGGTGGGCGCATCCACCACCACCTCGTCGTCGATCAGCAGGCGATTGCCGCCGTGAGTCAGGCGCAGGCGGCCGGCGTCGGTCTCGACGCGCACCTCCCAGATCACCTCGCCGGTCTGGCGGAAATCGAAGTCGGCGGCGATCGGCGCCTCGTCGGCATCCATGAAGGCCAACCGGGCGGCGATGGGCGTCTGGCAGTTGGCCGGCACCTCGAGGGTCGCCTGGCGCAGGAAGAACGGCCGCGGCAGCACCCGGGTGGCCACCGAGAGAGCGTTGATGCCGGGGTCGAAGACGCCCATGCCGCCAGGCGCCCACAGCCAGCTCTGGCCGGGATGCCAGACGCGCACGTCCTCCTTCCACTCGATCGCGACGCGCTCGATGCGGCGCTCGGCCAGCCATTCGCGCGCCGCGGCCACGCCGCCGGCCTGCTGGGAGTGCCAGGCGGCGAACAGCGTGCCCGGGCAACGCTCGGCCAGCTCGACCAGCGCCGCGACCTCGCTGAGCGTGGCCCCAGGCGGCTTCTCCAGCAGCACGTGCTTGCCGGCCTCCAGCGCCAGGCGCGCCTGGGCGTAGCGCAGGTGGGTCGGGGTGCAGATCGCCACGGCGTCGAGGCCGGGCTCGGCGGCGAGCATCGCCTCGAGAGAGGCATGGTGCGGCAGGCCATCGATGCCGGCCGCGGGGTCGGCGCCGGCCACCAGGCGCAGGTTCGGGTTGGCCTGGATGGCCGGCAGGTGCTGGTCCCGGGCGATCTTGCCGAGACCCACGAGACCGATGGAAAGCGAAGACATGGCGGTTCCTGACGGATGGCTGATGGTGAGCGGACCATATCAGAGCAAATGTCGAACATATAGTTCGAGGGCTCGTCGACCCGCCGCGGCCTCTCGCCCGGCCGCCGTTCCGCCACGTGGCTGGGCCGGGATCAACGCGGCCCGGCGCCCTCTCCCTGCCCCTCGACGAGCGAGCCCACGGAGGGCTCGACAGCGGCCTCCTCGAGGAGCTCCCGCGAATCCGGCGCCCCGGCGGCCACCTTCTCGCGCTGGCGACGCAGATCCCGCAGGGTGCTGATCAGCATCGCCGCCACGATCACACCCCCACCGATGAAGGCCGCCACGGTGGGCACCTCACCGACCCAGACCCACACCAGCAGGGTGCCGACCAGGGTCTCGAGCAGCATCACCAGGCTGACCTCGGCGCCCGGCAGGTAGCGCGGCCCGGTCTGGATGCCGAAGTAGGCGACCGTCAGCAGCACGCCCATCGCCAGCAGGTACTGCATGTCCACCGCCGACGGCAGCTGCACGCCCCCCAGTAGCGCGCCAGGCAGCATCATGGCCAGGCAGCCCAGGGGCAGGATCACCGTGGTATCGACCCCGCGTCGGGACTGGCTCTTCTGAGCGCTGGCCACGGTGGTGTTGATGGCGATGCACAGCGGCACGATCAGCGCCACGGCCAGGCCCAGGGGGCTGCCGACGCCGATCTCCCCGCTGGCCATCAGGCAGGCACCGGCCACGCAGACCACGATCACCACCCAGGTCTGGCGGCGCAGCCGCTCGCCGAAGACCCACCAGCCGATCAGCGCGGCCACCAGCGGCGCCAGGTTCATCATTACCAGCACGTTGCCGGCGGAGGTGAGACGGTTGGCGATCACGAAGGCCCAAGCACTGCCGGCGAAGGCCAGTGGGCACCACCAGGCCGCCGGGCCGCAGGCCTTCACCGCCGCCGGCAGCTCACGACCGTAGCGCCACCAGGCGAGGCCCAGCAGGGTGAGGCCGAGCAGCAGCCCGCGCCAGAACATGAAAGTGGCGATGTCCACCGTGGTGGCCTTGACCAGCAGGGCATCCGGCGACAGGAACAGCACCCCCATCATGGTGATCAGATAGCCCCGCAGGCGAAACGGCAAACGTGACCACATCGTCGCTCTCCCCCTCGGCAAGCATGCCGGCAATACGGTGATGAATCGGTGGTGACAAACGACGAGCAGGCCGGGGTTTCCCCCGGCCTGCTCGGCTTGACGGTGCGTGCGGCGCTCGCTCCTGCGTCAGGAGCGAGGCCTCACGCTAGCGAGATCGCCTCAAGCGCGTTCGCGACGCGGCACCGGACCGTCATCGTCGCGGCGGCGGCGCGGCGCACGCTCGGCAGGCGCGCGGTCTTCGCTGATTTCCAGCGGACGACCCGCGACCCGGGCGCGCCCCATCTTGTCGAGGATGCTCGACGGCAGGTTGTTCGGCAACTCGACGACGGAAAATGCATTGCGGATGTCGATCCGGCCAATGCGGTTACCCTCGATGCCGCCTTCGTTGGCCAGGGCGCCGACCAGCTGGCCGGGCTTGACGCCGTCCTTGTGACCCACGGACACGCGGTAGCGGGTCATGCCTTCGCGCGGCGCACGATCACGGGGACCGCTCTCGCGGCGGGCCGGCTTGCCGTCGCGGCGCTCGTTGCGCTCCTTGCGCGGCGCCTGGAGGCGGCCGATCGGCGCCTCGTCGGCGCGCGCCAGGGCGGAGAAGGCGCAGGCCAGGTCGACCGGATCGTAGCCTTCACCGATCAGCTGCTCGATCAGCGCACGCTGCTCCTCGGCGCCCTTGGTGACGGCGGCGACGGCGCGCTGGTGGAAGACCTGATCACGATGGGCGCGAATGGCGGCCTCGTCGGGCAGGTCCATCTCGCTCATCTTCTGGCCGGTGGCCTGCTCCAGCCAGCCGACCTTGCGGCCTTCGCGGTTGCCGGCGAAGGTGATCGCCACGCCGTTGCGGCCGGCACGGCCGGTACGGCCGATGCGGTGGGTGTAGGCCTCGGCATCCTGGGGCAGGTCATAGTTGATGACATGGGTGATGCGCGGCACGTCGAGACCGCGGGCGGCCACGTCGGTGGCGATCAGCACGTCGACCTTGCCGCGCTTGAGGCGGGTGATGGTGCGCTCGCGCAGGCTCTGGTCCAGGTCACCGGACAGGCTGGCCACGTTGACGCCACGGGCGGAGAGCTGCTCCATCAGGGTGGTGCAGGCGGCCCGGGTACGCACGAAGACGATGGCGGCATCGACCGGCTCGACCTCGAGGATGCGCGCCAGCGCTTCCTGCTTGGCACCGCCATCGATGCGCACGCGACGCTGCTCGATGTTCTCGCCGGTGGTGGTGCGGGACTCGATGGCAACCTTGACCGGCTCGACCAGGTAGCGGTTGACGATGCGCTCGATCTCGGTCGGCAGGGTCGCGGAGAAGAACACGCGCTGGGCGTCCTGCGGGGTGTCGGCGACCACGCGCTTGACGTCGTCGATGAAGCCCATGCGCAGCATCTCGTCGGCTTCGTCCAGCACCAAGGCGGAGAGGCCGTCGAGCTTCAGGCTGCCGCGGTCCAGGTGATCGATGATGCGGCCGGGGGTGCCGACCACGACCTGAGCGCCACGACGCAGGGCCTGCATCTGGTCGCGATATTCCATGCCGCCGCACAGGGTGGCGACTTCCAGGCCCTTGAGGTTCTGGCCATACTTGGTGAAGGAGACGGCCACCTGCTGGGCCAGCTCACGGGTCGGCGCCATCACCAGCACCTGGGGCGCGCGCTTGTCGAGATCGAGGCGCGAGAGCAGCGGCAGGGCGAAGGCCGCGGTCTTGCCGGTACCGGTCTGGGCCTGGCCCAGCATGTCGCGGCCTTCCAGCAGGGCCGGAATGGTCTGTGCCTGAATCGGAGACGGGGTCTGATAGCCGAGGGTCTCGATGGCGGAGAGAACGGCAGGCAGCAGGGCCAGATCGCCGAAACTCGGCGAGGCGACGGAAGTCGAGGTCATGAATCACACCTTGGTAGGCCGGCATCGCCGGCAAGAAACATCGTGGCGCCCCCGACGCGGTAATACGCTCGGGGATCCTGCACGAGGCAGGTCGTCGTCAACATCGGAGTCGGGGACGCCGGTCGCACCTGGCATCGGTTCGAGCCCGCCATGGCAGGCGAACCGTCGTGGCGACCGTCTGCGCCGAATTCGCCCGGGTGGCGAACTCTCGGCGGCGCTCCATCTTCACAGTCCGAACGCGTTGGGCGGTTGGCCCGGCGTCTTCGCGAGCGTCGCAGTCACGATTCGTGAAGCGGCGCTGAGTATGATGGTGGGGTCAGCACATGCGAGGAAGCGCGCATGCTACCATCGCGGCCCCAGGCTGGCCAGCCTTTTCCGCCTTACCTCCAGGAGCCCCCATGCCGAACCTTTGGGTCGACGCCGATGCCTGCCCGCGGATCGCCCGCGAGATCATCGTGCGCGCCGCCGAACGCACCGCCACCCCGACCACCTTCGTCGCCAACCACCAGGTGCCGCTGCCGCCCTCGAAGTGGGTCAAGGGCATGGCGGTCAGCCACGGCTTCGACGCCGCCGACGACGAGATCGTCGACCGCCTGGCCAGGGGTGACCTGGTGATCACCTCCGACCTGCCGCTGGCCCTGGCCGCCATCGAGCGCGGCGCCAGCGTGATGACCAGCCGCGGCGAGGCGCTGAACGAGAGCAACATCCGCGCCCGGGTTCAGATGAGGGACTTCATGGAGACGTTACGTGCCAGCGGCGAGCACACCGGCGGACCCAAGGGCTACTCGGACGTCGACCGCCGGGAATTCGCCAACGCGCTGGACAGATGGTTGGCGAAACAGCAGTAATGAAGTGAGGTGTGAGGAGGAAGGAGTGAGGCACTCCCCCCTCACTCCTCTTCTCCTCACGCCTTACCGACCTTATCGCGAATCCCGCGCCCCGGCAGACGCTCACGGTCGTGGGGACGCTCGAGGCCGAGCAGCGGTCCGGCCGGCACGATGCCGTTGGGGTTGATGGTCTTGTGGCTCATGTAATAGTGGCGCTGGATATGATCCATGTTCACCGTCTCGGCCACCCCCGGCCATTGGTAGAGCTCGCGCACGTAGTTCGAGAGGTTCGGGTAGTCCTCGATCCGGCGCAGGTTGCACTTGAAGTGACCGTAATAGACGGCGTCGAAGCGCACCAGGGTGGTGAACAGGCGAATGTCGGCCTCGGTAAGCCACTCTCCCGCCAGGTAGCGCCACTCGGACAGCCGCGTTTCCAAGCGGTCGAGCGCGGCGAACAGCGCCTCGACGTGGCGCTCGTACACGTCCTGCTCGGTGGCGAAGCCGGCCTTGTAGACGCCGTTGTTGACGTGGTCGTAGACGTCGGCGTTGACGGCATCGATGGTCTCGCGCAGATCCGTCGGATAGAGGTCCAGTCGATTGCCGGTCAGCCCGTCGAAGGCGTCATTGAAGATGCGTACCAGGTCCGCCGACTCGTTGCTGACGATGCGCTCCTCCTGCCGGTCCCACAGCGCGGGCACCGTGACCCGACCGGTATAGTGCGGGTCGGTCAGGGTATAGAGCTGATGGTGGAAGTCGACGCCGTTGAGCGGATCGCCGCTCGAGCCTTCGTCACGATGATAGGTCCAGCCCTGGTCGAGCATCAGCGGGCTGGTGTGCGAGACACCGACCAGCGGCTCGAGCCCCTTGAGGCGACGCATGATCAGCACGCGATGCGCCCAGGGACAGGCCAGCGACACATAGAGATGGTAGCGGTCGGCCTGGGCGGCGCACGCCGGGCGCCCGTCGGGGCCGGGGCTACCATCGGGCGTGATCCAGTCGCGCAGCTTGGCGGATTCGCGCACGAACTCGCCGCCGTGCGCCTTGGTGTCATACCACTGGTCGTGCCACTGGCCGTCGATCAGCAAGCCCATCTCGATTTCCTCTTTCAGAACTTTTGCACCTAGCCTAAACCGAGTAAATCGAAGCTCAAGCGCAGTTTTTGGCCGTCATTGTTCGTTTTCTTCGAAAGATCAGGCGGCACGGCGACGCTACGCCGCATCATTCCTCACCGCCGCCGACCTCGCGCACGCTGTCACGCAGCTGCTGGGCCATGGCCCGAGTGGCCGGCCCGGCGCGGTCCTGGTCGCGATGGATGAGCTGGATGGGAATCTCGCGCACCCCGCCGGCCGTCAGCGGCAGCGGCTTGAGCCGCCCGGCCTCCAGGCTGTCGCCGAGCCGCGTCTCGGGCACCCAGGCGAAGCCGAGGTTACGCTCCAGCATGCCGATGGAGGTGTCGAGGTGGCTGACCGTCCAGCGCTGCTCGGCCTTGAGCCAGCCGGAATCCTGGGAGCGGCCCTGGGCGGAGTCGCGCACCACCAGCTGACGGTATTGCTCGAGGTCGCGCAGATCGAGCTCGCGCCCCAGCCGATGCAGCTCGTGGTCGGGGTGGGCCACGGCGATGAACCGCACCGTCACCAGCGGCTCGCCCAGGAACCCCTGGGCGCCGAGCCCCGAGATCAGCAGATCGGCCTCGCCGTCCTGGAGCATCTCGACGCCGCCGTTGAGCACCGTCTCGTGGAGCTGCACGCGCACATAGGGAAAGGCCGCGGAGAAGGCATCCAGCGCCCGCGCCAGGGCATCCGGCGGGAAGATCTGGTCGATGGCCAGCACGATCTCGGCCTCCAGGCCTTCGGCCAGGCGAGAGGCCACGTCCTCCAGCGACGCGGCGTTGTCGAGCAACTGACGAGCGCGTCTCAGCAGCATCTCGCCGGCCTCGGTCAACCGCACCTGGCGCCCTATCGGCTCCAGTACCGCCACCCCGAGCTGCTCTTCCAGCTTGTGGACCGCATGATTGAGCGTCGAGGGGCTCTTGTGGATGGCTTCGGCGGCCCGCGAGAAGCCGCCATGATCGACCACCGCGGCCAGCATCTGCCACTGAGCGAGGGTGACACGGGACATGTTCGATTTCCTCGAATGTAATGCGCGAAACGTTGCGCTTAATCTTCGAAAAAATCGGCCTAGAATGCCAGTCATTCCATTCCCCAGGGAGATCGAGACGATGACCCAGCCCATCGACCGCCGCCCCCAGCGTCGCCTGAAGAGCCATCCCAGCCAGGACGGCGACGGCGTCGCCATCCACCGCCTGCACGACTTCGGCGGCGGCCTGGATCCGTTCCTGATGCTCGACGAGCTCGAGGCGGCGCCCCACGACAACGCCATCGGTGGCTTTCCGCCGCATCCCCACCGCGGTATCCAGACCCTGACCTACGTCCTCCACGGCGGCCTGCGCCATGAGGATCACCTCGGCCATCACTCGAGCATCGGCGCCGGCGGCGCCCAGTGGATGCATACCGGCCGCGGCATCATCCACGGCGAGACGCCCTTCGCCGACGCGCATGGCCTGCATGCCTTCCAGCTGTGGCTCAACCTGGCCGCCAGCAACAAGATGAGCGAACCGACCTATCGCGACGTGCCCGGCG
This sequence comes from Halomonas sp. HG01, assembly GCF_000968715.2. NCBI lineage: Bacteria > Pseudomonadati > Pseudomonadota > Gammaproteobacteria > Oceanospirillales > Halomonadaceae > Halomonas > Halomonas sp. HG01. Next base: position 2,644,587 of record NZ_CP022134.1, read on the forward strand.
ACGAGATGCCGCACCTGGCCCGGCCGGGCGCCCGGCTAACGGCCCTCGGCGGGGACTGGGTAGCGGCCGACGGCGAGCGCGTCAGCGGCCCTCTCGATGCCCTGGCCGGCCGGGCCGGCGTGGCCCACGTCACCCTAGAGGCCGGCGGTGACATCGCTCTCGAGGCCGACGCCAGCACCCTGCTGGTGTTCGTCTTCGCCGGCCAACTCGAGATAGCGGGCGATGGCGTCACCCGGGGCGAACTCGTGCGCCTCGGTGATGGCGGACGACTGTCCCTGGCAAGCGACGCCGGTGCCCAGGCCCTGCTGCTGGCGGGCGAACCCCACGGCGAGCCGATCGCCCATTACGGCCCCTTCGTGATGAATCACCGCCACGAGCTCGACCAGGCACTGCGCGACTATCGGGATGGCAGTCTCACCGACTAAGCCGGAAGCAGGGTTGCCGAAGGCGGGTGAAGCATGGCAAGGTCGAATTAATAAACACTGTTCACGGACTCGGCTCGCCCGCTCTCGGGCCGGGTCCGCGCTCTGCTGTATAGGTGTACAGCCTAGGCACCCTAATCGTCATGGGTTAAGGTTCTAGTGCCTTTTTATGCGTTTACACCTATTTCACACGGCTAAAACCATCATGCGAATCCTTCGTTCGCTGCCCCGCACGCACAAGTTGCTGCTGTTGCCCGTTGCCACCATGGTCACCGTGCTGGGCGCCCACAAGATTCTGACTTCCGTCGAGGATGCCCGCCAGGGCCATCAGAATCAGGACACCGTTCTGGTTCCCCTCGGCGAAGACGCCAGCCCCGGCGTTCCCTCCATCGCCCTGGATCGCGCCCCGGTCGCCGAGGCCATCGAACTCGCCTCGCGCGCCCGGGATGCCACCCGGGAAGCCATTCCCCTCTCCGAACTGACCGCCTCCGAGATCGTCGACGTGGACTTCGCCCGCGCCGCGCAGGCCAGCGGCGAGGTCGACGACGCCGAGGTCACCGCCCCGCAGATCGACGACACCGCGCGCCACCTGGCCATCGTGATCGGCACGATCGGCAACGGCATGCTGACCGATGACGAACAGGTGGTCGCCGACGCCACTTCCTACGAGGACGTCTCCTCGGACGAACTCGAACTGTTCGACGATGGCCCCATCGTGCTCGAGGACGAGATCGACGCCGACGAGCCCTATGTGCCCGAGTGGCTGGCCTATACGGTCGAGCCCGGCGATACCTTCGCGATCATGGCGCAGGAAAACCTTGGGCTGGGCTACAGCGAGGTCACCGCCCTGCTCGAGACGCTCCCGGAGCCGCGGATGCTCACCCACTGGCGCGCCGGCGACCGCTTCGAGTACCAGCTCGACGAGCAGGGCAAGCTGCTGTCGATGCGCATGATGAAGAACGCCCGCGACGGCTATCTGGTCAAGCGTGACGACGAGGGCGCGCTGGACGTGGCCACCATCGAACGCACCGGCGAGGCCACCCAGCGGCTCTATGCCGGCACCGTCAGCGGCAGCTTCGCGCGCTCGGCCCAGGCCACCGGCCTGAACAGTGCCGAGGTGGCCGAGCTCTCCCACGTGCTAGAGAAGAAACTCGATTTCCGCCGCGACACCCGTCGCGGTGATCGTTTCAGCGTGCTGGTGGAATCCGACCTGATCGACGGCGAGGACCTCGATCCGCGCGTGCTGGCGGTCAGCTACGAAGGCTCGCGCATGGACCTGACCCTGGTGCGCAACGCCGAGGACAATCGCTTCTACACGCCGGATGGCGAGAGCCTGGACCCGGCCTTCGACCGCTACCCGTTCAGCGGCCACTATCGCATCAGCTCCAACTTCAACCTGCGTCGCCATCATCCGGTGACCGGGCGCATCAGCCCGCACAAAGGCACCGACTTCGCCATGCCGAGCGGCACGCCGGTGGACGCGCCGGCCGACGGTCGCGTCGAGCTGGTGGGCAACCATCCCCTGGCCGGCCGCTACATCGTGATCCGCCACGACAACGGCTACAAGACCCGCTACCTGCACCTCTCCAAGCCGCTGGTCAGCCGCGGCGAGCGGGTGACACGCGGCGAACGCATCGCGCTCTCCGGCAACACCGGACGCAGCACCGGTGCCCACCTGCATTACGAGGTGATGGTCAACAACACCCAGGTGGACGCCATGAAAGTGGAACTGCCGGAGCATCAGGGCCTGAGTGGCGATGCCCTGGTCGCCTTCCAGCGCGAGGCCGAGCCCATGCTGGCGGCCCTGGAGAGCGGCGAGACCGGTACCACGGTGGCCAGTACCGGCACCGAGCCGAGCGACGCCTCCGACGATGGCAGCTGACCGCCAGGCCTTGCCGCCGGCCCCATGACGACGCCCCGCCCCGTGCGGGGCGTCGTCGTATCGTCCCTCTCTATCGTCGGCCGCGGCCTCCGCTAGACTGGGGCTTTCCTGCCGACAACGGAGCCCACCCTTGTCCTCGCGCGCCGCACCGCCCTCCTCCGTCTCTTCCCCCCTGGCCATGCTCGGAGTGTTCCGCTACAGCCACCGGGCGCTGGGCCTGGTGTGGCAGACCTCGCGCCGCCTGACGCTGGGGCTGGCCCTGTGCACCCTGGTCGCCGGCGTGATGCCCGCCGTGGCCGCTTGGGTCGGCCAGCTGATCGTCGACGGCGTGGTCGCCGGCATGGAACGCCACCAGGCCGGCACGCCGCTCCTGCCAGAGCTGTGGCCGGTGCTGCGCTTCGTGCTGCTGGAAGCCGGCGTGGTGGCGCTGATCGCCCTGGCCCAGCGCGGCCTGGCCGCCCAGCAGTCGCTGCTGCGCGCCCTGCTCGGCCAGAAGGTCAACGTCATGATCCTGGAGAAGGCCGGTCGCCTGTCGCTTGCCCAGTTCGAGGACTCCGAGTTCTACGACAAGCTGACCCGGGCCCGGCGCGAAGCCTCGACCCGCCCCCTCGGGCTGGTCAACAAGACCTTCTCGCTGCTTCAGAACGCCATCTCGCTGGCCAGCTTCGGCGTGCTGCTGGTCGGCTTCTCGCCCTGGGCGCTGCTGGTGCTGGTGATCGGCGCCCTGCCGGTGTTTCTCTCCGAGGCACGCTTCTCCGGCGACGCCTTCCGACTGTTCCGCTGGCGTTCGCCGCAGACCCGCATGCAGATGTACCTGGAAACCGTGCTGGCTCGGGAGGACAGCATCAAGGAGGTCAAGCTGTTCGGCCTCGAGCCGCTGCTGCTCGACCGCTACCGGCGCATCTTCGAGACGCTCTATGCCGAGGACCGGCGGCTGACGATCCGCCGCGAGACCTGGGGCTTCCTGCTCGGCCTGCTGGGCACCCTGGCCTTCTACGCCGCCTACGCCTGGGTGGTGGCGGACACCGTGGCCGGCCGGCTGACGCTGGGCGAGATGACCATGTATCTGATGGTCTTCAAGCAGGGCCAGGCGGCGCTATCGGCAAGCCTGACCGCCATCGGCGGCATGTACGAGGACAACCTCTACCTCTCCAACCTCTACGAGTACCTGGAGCAGCCGGTGCCCGAAGAGACCGGGCATCTCACCAAGGGCGTCCGACCCGGCGACGGCATCCGCTTCGAGGGCGTGGGCTTCACCTATCCCGGGGCCGAGACGGCGGCGCTCTCAGGCATCGACCTTCACTTGGTCCCCGGGGGCAGTCTGGCGCTGGTCGGCGTCAACGGTTCGGGCAAGACGACCCTGATCAAGCTACTGACCCGCCTCTACGATCCCACCGAGGGGCGCATCCTGCTCGACGGCAGCGACCTGCGCGACTGGGACCGGGCGACCCTGCGCCGGCGCATCGGGGTGATCTTCCAGGACTTCGTGCGCTACCAGCTCAAGGTCGGCGAGAACCTCGGCGCCGGCGACGTGGCCGCCTTCGAGGACGAGACCCGCTGGCAGGAGGCCGCCCACCGCGGGCTCGCCGAGGACTTCATCGCCGACATGCCGGGCGGCTACCACACCCAGCTGGGGCGCTGGTTCAAGGGCGGGCAGGAGCTCTCCGGCGGTCAGTGGCAGAAGATCGCCCTGGCCCGCGCCTACATGCGCGAGGAGGCCGACATCCTGGTGCTCGACGAGCCCACCGCGGCCATGGACGCCGCCGCCGAAGCCGCGGTTTACGCCGACTTCCGCGACCATGCCCGGGACAAGATGACGGTACTGATCTCGCACCGTTTCTCCACCGTGCGCGCCGCCGACCAGATACTGGTCATCGACGGAGGACGCATCCTCGAGCGCGGCGACCACGCGAGCCTGATGGAACTCGACGGCCGCTATGCCGGGCTGTTCCGGCTGCAGGCTCAGGGGTATCGCTGAGCGGCCTTCTCGGGGTATCAGCCCAGGCTTTCATGGCACCTGTGTCGCCCCCGCCTCCCCCTCCACGCGTCATGTCAGGCCCATTCTGCGACCTGCTACGCCGCCTAGCCGTTTCCGCAAGAAGAACCTTGACGCGTCAGCAGCGCGCTTGAAGCAGACACGTGCAGGTGATATTTTGAACCTTCGTTTTGATTTTATAAAACCAACGGTTCTGGAGGACGCATGGAGATTCGTCAGGCGATTCACAGCGAACATGCCAAGACCCTGGATACCCAGGGCCTGCGCGACCAATTCCTGATCGAGGAGTTGTTCGTCAACAACCAGCTCAAGCTGGTGTACAGCCATATCGACCGCATCATTGTCGGCGGCGCACAGCCCGTCGAGGAGCCGGTGGTAGTGCCCGCTTCGCTGGGCAAGCAGACCGGCACCGACTACTTCCTCGAGCGCCGCGAGCTCGGCACCATCAACATCGGCGGCCCCGGGGCGGTCGTCGTCGACGGCACCCGCCACGAGATCGGCACCCACGAAGGACTCTACATCGGCAAGGAAAGCCGGGATGTCCAGTTCGAGAGCACGGACCCAGCCACCCCGGCGGCCTTCTACATGGCCTGCGCCCCGGCTCACCAGGCTCACCCGACACGCAAGGTGACCCTGGAGGATGCCTCGCCCCAGACCCTCGGCGACACCGCCAACAGCAACAGGCGCACCATCTACAAGTTCCTGGTGCCGGACGTGCTGCCCACCTGCCAGCTGCTGATGGGCATGACTCGGCTCGAGGAAGGCAGCCTGTGGAACACCATGCCTTGCCATACCCATGAGCGGCGCATGGAGGCCTACTTCTACTTCGACATGGCCGACGACAACCTGGTCTTCCACATGATGGGCGAGCCCCAGGAGACCCGGCACCTGGTGGTGCGCAACCGCCAGGCCGTGCTGTCGCCGAGCTGGTCGCTGCACTCCGGCGTCGGCACCGGCAGCTACACCTTCATCTGGGCCATGGTCGGCGAGAACCAGACCTTCCCCGACATGGACCATGTCGCCATGGCGGACCTGCGCTGAACCGCGAGGAGGACCCATGAGTGCATCGCTTTTCGACCTGAGCGGCAAGACCGCCATCATCACCGGCTGCAACACCGGCCTCGGCCAGGGCATGGCGCTGGGACTGGCCGCTGCCGGCTGCAACATCGTCGCGGTCAACCGCCGCGCCCCCGAGGAGACCCAGCGCCGCGTCGAGGCACTGGGCGTGGGCTTCCTGGCCGTGGACGCCGACCTGGCCAGCACGGCACCGATCGACGACATCCTCGCCCAGACCGAGGCGCGCTTCGGCGGCGCCGACATCCTGGTCAACAACGCCGGCATCATCCGCCGCGCCGACAGCCTGGAGTTCACCGAGCAGGACTGGGACGAGGTCCTCGACGTCAACCTCAAGAGCCTGTTCTTCCTCTCCCAGGCCTTCGCCCGCCGCTGCATCGACGGCCGGCGTCGGGGCAAGGTCATCAATATCGCCTCCATGCTGTCATTCCAGGGTGGCATCCGGGTGCCCTCCTACACCGCCTCCAAGAGCGGCGTACTGGGGCTGACCCGTCTGATGGCCAACGAGTGGGCGGCCCGCGGCATCAACGTCAATGCCATCGCCCCCGGCTACATGGCCACCAACAATACCGAGGCCCTGCGCCACGACCCCGAGCGCAGCCGCGAGATCCTGGGTCGCATCCCGGCCGGGCGCTGGGGAGATCCCGAGGACCTGGCCGGCGCCGCGGTCTTCCTGGCCTCCTCCGCCGCGGATTACGTCCATGGCCATACCCTCGCCGTGGACGGCGGCTGGCTGGCACGGTAAACGCCATGCCCCGTCACCAACGCATGACGCGGCCCGAAGGCCGCGTCATGCGTTGCACGGAGGAAGACGACTCAGGCCGTCTCGGCGACACCGGCAAAGGCATAATCGTGGAATCCCAGACCATCGGAGATACGCATGCCAGCCCGGTGCAACAGGCGCACGTATTCCGCCCGTTTCTGCTCGTCATAGCGCACCACCGGGAACGACAGGCTGAGCGCCGCCACCGCATGGCCGAAACGGTCGAACACCGGTACCGACAGGCAGCGTACGCCGAGCTCGGCCTCCTCACGGTCCTCGGCAACCCCTTCCTCACGAATCGACGGCAGCTCGTCCATGACGGCCTCGACGCTGGCCAGAGTGTGCTGGGTATGCGGCACGAAGTCGATCGTCTCCAACACCCCTCTCGCGCGCTCCGGCTCCATCCAGGCCAACAGGGTCTTGCCCATGGCGGTGGAGTAGACAGGGTTACGACGACCGATGCGCGACTGCATGCACAGGTTGTACTGAGAATTGTACTTATGGATGTACATGATCTGCCGGGGATCGTCATCAAGAACCCCCAGGTGGATAGCCTCGTGGGTCGCTTCGGAGAGATTGCGCATCTCAGCATCGGCCAAACGGGTCAGGTCCACATTCTGCAGCGCAGTGGCTCCCAACTCGAAGAGCTTGAGAGTCAGCGCATACTTCTCGGACTCCTCCTCCTGGGTCACATAGCCCAACTCCTTCATGGTCTGCAGAAAGCGATAGGCGGTGCTCTTCGACATGAAGGTGCGCTGGGAAAGCTCCGAAAGACCGATATCTCGCTGCTCGGCCAGCCCCTCGAGGATCGAGAACACCTTCATGACGGCCGCCACATTGTCGGGTTTTTGCGATGTAGCCATAACCCTCAGCACCTCGTTTCATAAAAATCGGAATATCGGTCTAAATTTAACGCAAAACGTCTTCCCTCGCTACTCCCTCCCATGCTTCGGCCCCCAAGACACCAAACGACTATCGACCAAAGTCTATTAGGAACGGCGTTTCAATTTTATTGGCACTTCGATACATTTTATTTGGAGCAACATGCCGAAAAGAAGATGGCGCCCACGCTGGTACGCCAGGAGCGCCTGCTCGGACAACCCACAAGAAACAACAATGGAGACGACATGCGAGCCACCCACACGTCGAAACGCGTCACCGGTGCCGCCGCGACCTGTTTGGCACTAACCATGACGGGGCCTGCCGTAGCCGCCGAGAACATCCTGACGATGAAACTCGAGCACACGACCAATGACCATGCGCTGACCTTGCCCAAGATCGCCATAACTCGCGTGTTCGACGACACTTCGTCGCTTACCCTGGAAAAATCCTGGTTCTGGCAGGAAGACGTTCACGAGAGCGGCTGGCCTAAGCATGATGAAGGTTTCGTCAACTATTCCCTGCCCCGATGGACATTTGGCAGCCAGGAGCAATGGTCGCTGACGCCACAGATTGGCGCCAAGTTTCGCTCCAACGTGACACGCGCCCTGGCCGCTCTCAAGCTCGGCTATCGGGGAGAGGGCTGGAGCCTGTCGGGCCGATACCGTTACGAGCACGAGACGACTCACGAAACAGCCGTCGAAGGACGCGCTGGGCGTATCGACCTCTACGCCAGTTATGCTATCGCTGACGACTGGACGCTGCTCTATAACCCCCACTACCACTTCAAGCAGGAAAGCGACTCTCCCGATTTCGGCAGCGGTGACCGCGATTATATGGAACACGAGTTCCTGGCCTTTCATAAGCTGAATGACCACAACACCGTCTTCGGTGGCTATATTCGTCGCGCCCGGAACAGCAGCCAGTCCGCCACCGACCCTAACCAGCGAGTCAACTCATGGCTAATCGGCTACCAATACAAGTTCTGATCTCAATCGAGCCAGGGAAGGGGTATCCCCTTCCCTGAAATTCATGAGATGGACGAGAGGAAGGTGACATGATACGAGACATGAATCACTTTAAATCCTCCGCTCAATGAGGAAGTCAGAATGGTACACATGCGCAGCCTTCTTGACAGGTTCATTCAGGCCGTTTGCTGTGGACTTTTTATCGTCATGGTGGTAGCGGCAAGCTGGCAAGTCATCAGCCGTTATGCCCTCAACAGTCCCAGCACGATATCGGAAGCCTTCCTTCGCTTCTCGCTGGTATGGCTATCAATGATCGCCATCGCGTATGTAGCGGGGCGACGTGAGCATGTGAGCCTGACCTTGCTGACGGATAGGCTAAGTGGAATCTGGAAAGCCACTCTGGATATGTCCATCGAGATCCTGTTCATCGCGTTCGCCGGTTTGGTGATGATATATGGCGGTGCACAGGCGGCCTCCAACACCATGAGCCAAATCTATCCCATGCTGGAAATACCCAAAGGTTTCCTCTATCTATCGCTACCAGCTTCTGGCTCCATTATCGTGACTTACTGCCTGATGAACTGCCTTGATCTTTTTCACGCCTGCCACCTATCCAGGAGTCAATAATCATGATCTTGGATGCCGGTTTAGTATTGATCTTATCGTTTCTCGGACTCCTGATCGCCGGAGTTCCCATCGGAATCTGCATCGCTGCCTCATCAGCGGTAACGGTTCTCCTGGCACTTCCTGTCGATGTCGCCATCTTCACCACGGCACAGAAGATGGTCTCCAGCCTCGACAGCTTCACCTTGCTGGCGGTGCCCTTCTTCATACTCTCGGGTGTGCTGATGAATAATGGTGGCATAGCCCTAAGACTGGTCAATTTCGCCAAGTTGTTTAGTGGAAGAATTCCTGGCTCACTGGCCCATACCAATATCGTGGGCAACATGATGTTCGGGGCCATCTCTGGCTCGGCAATCGCCGCCTCGACATCCATCGGTGGCGTCATGGTTCCCATGGGGGAGAAAGAAGGCTATAGCCGGCCCTTCTCGGCATCTGCCAATATCGCCTCGGCACCGACAGGCATGTTAATTCCCCCGACGACCGCCTTCATTCTTTACGCCCTGGCCAGCGGTGGCACCTCTATATCCGCCCTTTTTGCCGGGGGACTCGTCGCGGGTTGTCTATGGGGTGGTGGTTGTATCCTGGTGGCCTACCTGATCGCCAAGTCCCGGAATTATACGACGAAGCTGAACCTGCGGGATAGCTCGGTGCAGGCGGTTATCGCTCAGGCCATGCCCAGTCTGATGCTGATCGCAATCATCATCGGCGGCATCGTCTTCGGCATCTTCACCGCGGTCGAGGCATCGGCCATCTCGGTCATCTACACCATGTTTCTGACGATGGTCGTCTATCGGACCATCGACCTCAGAGGCCTCCTGGTCTCGTTGATCAAGGCAACCGAGACTACCGGCGTCATCATGTTTCTTCTCGCCGCGTCCTCCGCGATGTCGTTCGCCATGTCCATCACCGGCCTACCCGCCGCCCTGAGCGACGCGATCCTTGGACTCTCCGACAACCCGGTCATCGTCCTGCTAATCATCACGGCCATGTTGCTGATCATCGGCTGCTTCATGGACATCGGGCCGGCGATATTGATCTTCACGCCAATCCTGCTGCCGATCACCTCGGCAATCGGCATCGACCCGATACACTTCGGCATCATCATGGTATTCAACCTCTGCATCGGCACCATCACCCCACCCGTGGGAACGGGACTCTTCATCGGCGCCGGAATCGCCAAAGAAAAAGTCGAAAATTTATTACTCCCACTTCTTCCATTCTATTTGGTGATCCTGGTGACGCTGCTACTGATCACCTACATCCCATCGATCACGATGTTCCTTCCCCGCGCCATGGGGCTTTGAAACACATCAAATCCACACCCATACGTGAGAAAGACATGAAAACATTCAGCGTTAGCCATAGCCCACTGCTCAGGCAGGAAGAACGCTTCATCAGTCAAGGTGACGTAAAAAGACTGATCAAGCGGACCATCGACAACTTGGTCAACATCCAAGATGACACAGGAGAATTCCTGCTCCACCTTGACGATGGGCGTACGATCGATACCAAGGGGTGGGCCGGCTGGGAGTGGACTCATGGCATCGGCCTGTATGGCATCTACAGATACTATGAGCAGACCGGCGACACCGAGGCATTATCCATCATCGACGACTGGTTCCATGACCGGTTCCAGGAGCGCTTGGCTACCAAAAACGTCAATACTGTGTGCCCATTTCTGACCCTCGCCTACCGATACGAGGAAACGGGTCGCAAGGAGTGGTTGCCGTACCTGCAAGCCTGGGCCGACTGGGTCATGCATGATATGCCTCGCACCGACAAGGGTGGCCTTCAACACGTCGTCTACAACAGCGAAAACCACCAGCAGCTGTGGGATGACACCCTGATGATGAGCGTGCTTCCCCTGGCCAAGATTGGACGACTGCTCGGCCGTGAAGACTACGTCGAGGAGGCAAAGTACCAGTTCCTGATCCATGTGCAGTATCTGATGGATCGCGAGACAGGAGCCTGGTTCCATGGCTGGACATTCGACGGTCACCATAATTTCGCCAAAGCCCGTTGGGCGCGTGGCAATAGCTGGCTGACCATCGTCATCCCCGAGTTCCTTGAGCTCCTCGATCTACCGGCCCGAGATCCCTTTCGTCGCTACCTGATTCAGGTCCTGGAATCACAGGTCGAATCGCTCGCCACATGGCAAGCAGATTCTGGTCTCTGGCACACACTGCTCGATGACCCCTCCTCTTATCAGGAGGCGTCGGCCACGGCCGGTTTCGCCTACGGCATCCTCAAGGGTATTCGGATAAGATACCTCGATGCCACCTACTACGAAATGGCGGAAAAGGCCGTTCAAGGGGTAATCGACAACGTCAATGAGGACGGGGAGATAGCGCAGGTCTCGTTCGGCACTGCCATGGGCGACGACCTTGACTACTACCGGGATATCCCACTGACATCCATGCCCTACGGACAGGCCATGGCCATCCTATGCCTTTCCGAATACATGAGAACGTATCTCTGATTTTCTCTTCGATTGGAGAGAAATGATGCTCGAACCAACAAGACAAAACCAAGGAGTCGACCATGAACACGCCACATCACGCCAAGACCATCCTGGCTGCAGCCATCGCTACCCTGTCGCTGGTGTCCGTCTCGTCACAGGCCGATGACAACGTCAATCTCAAGCTGGCCTATTCTCAGAACTCTCAACCTGTCAAGGATGCCTTGGCCAGGTTCGGCGAACTCGTGGAGGAGAAATCGGATGGCTCTATCACGGTCACTTATTTCCCGGACAGCCAGCTTGGGGGAGAGAGCGAACTGGTCGAGATGTTACAGACGGGCGCCATCGATATGACCAAGGTATCTGGGGGCCTGATGGGAAGTTTCTCTCCTCTCTATGAGGTCTTCTCCATGCCTTACTTGTTCGATGACCAGGATCACTTCTACAGAGTCATGAAGAGAGAGGCCATCATGGGTGACGTCTATCAGTCCACCCAGGACCAAGGCTTCGTCGGTGTGGGCTGGTACGACTCTGGCCAGCGCAACTTCTACACCGCGGAGACCCCGGTCGATGAAGTTTCGGATCTAGCGGGCAAGAAGATACGGGTGATGCAGAGCCAGACCGCGGTCGACACCATGGAGCTGCTGGGAGCCTCACCTGTCGTGATGGCTCAGGAAGAAGTTTATACGGCCCTCCAGCAGGGCATTCTGGATGGTGCCGAAAACAACGAATTCGCTCTTACCACGGCGCGTCATGGCGAGGTAGTCGGTCATTACTCCCTGGATGGTCACACCCGTATTCCCGATATCATCCTGTTCAACAGCAACACTCTCTCCAGGCTGTCGGATACCCAGCGTGCCGCCGTCATGGAGGCTATCGAGGCATCGACCGAGTTCCAGACCGAGCGCTGGTCGGAGGCCGTCGCGGCGGCGCGTGATCGGATCCGCAACGACTTCGGCGTCGAAATCAATGACGTCGATATTGCACCCTTCCAGGAGGCCGTTCAACCGATGTACGACCGTCTTCAGGATGAGCCAGAGAAATATGCGCTCTATCAACAGATCAAAGAGTTGAGCGACAAGTAACCCCACGACCGAGGGCGGCCCGTTCCATTCGGCAGCCCTCGGTCACTTTCCATGGCATGGGCTCACTTTGAGTCATGCATAGCTGTCGAGAATGCCGTCAGTCGATGCGACAACGTATGGGCTCACTTCGACCGCAGGCATCGCTAGCCACCTAGTCACAAGCCAACAGGAGGAAAACGTGAACATTGGCATTAGGGCACACGATCTGGAGACACAGCCCCTTGACGATCTGGTCGCGGACATCGCGCGACGCGGGCTCGGTTCGGTCCAGTTGGCGCCGAGCAAGTCATTCGACATTCCCACCCCACCCGGCAGCCTCACCCCCGGCCTGGCTCATCGTATCGCCAGTGCTTTTCGTCGCCAAGATGTGCAGATCGCCGTGCTGGGATGTTATGTCAATATCATTCATCCCGACCCGGATGAGAGACGCAGCGCCTTGACTCGCTTCAAGGAACACCTGCGCCACGCCCGTGACTTCGGCTGCGGCATAGTGGGCACGGAGACCGGCAACGTCAATGCCGATATCGTCTATACCGAGGACAATTTTCGCGAGGCTCCCTTGCAAGCGGTCATCGAGAGTGTCAGGGAGCTGGTCGAGGAGGCGGAACGCTTCGGCGTGATCGTCGGCATCGAGCCTGGGGTCAACCACCCCGTCTACTCTCCCGAGACCGTGACGCGACTGCTGGACAGCGTGGATTCTCCCAACCTGCAGATCATCTTCGATCCGGTCAACTTCCTCACCATCGATAACTACGCACGGCAGCGGGATATCTTCCGCGAGGCGCTCGACTCATGGGGGGATAGAATTGCCGTGATGCATGCCAAGGACGTTCGCATATCGGATGGCGCTCTACGACCCGCTGCCGTCGGCCAGGGCTTGCTCGATTATGCCTTCCTGTTCGAGTGGCTGGCCCCTCGCAAGCCGAATCTCAACGTCATCCTGGATGAGGTCGAGCTTGTCGATCTCGAGGACGTCATGGCTTTCCTGAATCGCTTCCAACCCGACTTCGCCCGACTGTAATCGAAGGTGGAGGCGGCCACTGTCTTGTCATTGCCCCCTGACGCGACGCCAAGGGAGCCCCAGACTGGAGCACTTCTGCGCCCCAGTCTGGGCTCGACGACGGTCGGGCAGGCTCAAGACCAGAGCGTGGCGCCGACCAGCGTCAACGCCAGGATCATCAGCGAGACCAGCGCCTCGCCCAGGGTGTAGGTCTTGAAGCCACCGCGGACGCTGAAACCGGCAAGCTGGGTGGTGATCCAGAAGCCACTGTCGTTGACGTGGCCGATGCTGATGCCACCGGACAAGGCAGCCAGCGCGATCCACAACGGGTCAACGACGCCCGTCGATGCCGCGCCAGCCATGATGGTCATGGCGGTGATGCCGGCGACGGTCCCCGATCCCTGGGCGATGCGGAAAATGGCGGCAAGGGCGTAGGTCAGCAGGACCATCCCGAGCGCCGACTGGGTCTCCTGGAAGAGGCTGTCGACCAGCATCTGGCCGATCTGGGTGGTCTCGATCACCTTGCCCAGAGAGCCGCCCGCGCCGGTGACCAGCAACACGACGCCGGCGGTCTGCAGACCGCGCGAGGCCGAATCGTCCCGGGCCTGACGTCCCATGTCTCGCGCCGCAACCGCATAGGCCGCCAGGGCGCCGGCCATCAGGGCGACGATACGGTCACTCAGAAAGGCGATGAACGCGGGCAGTTCGTCGCCCGCCACCAGGCCCAGTTGCTGACAGTAGTCGTAGACGGTGCCACTGAGGATCAACAGGATGGGCAGGGCCACCGGCGTGAGGGCCATCCACAGCGGGATATCGGGGATCTCCCGACGGCTGTCGTCTTCCGGCGCCTGCTGGGCCACGCCCATCTCATCCTTGCGCTGATTCCAGATCCCGCAGTCCAGCAGCAGGAAATAGAGTTTCATCACGATCAACGAGGTGATGAGTCCAACGCCCAGGCCGGCGAAGGTCATGACCCCGATATCGAAGTCCAGGATCGTGGCGGCGGCAAGAGGGTTGGGCGTGGGCGGCACGATGGTATGCGACGTCGCGGCCCCGATGACCAGGGCACCGATGGCATAAGGCAGCGGCTTGCCCAGCGTTCGGGCCAATGCCACCCCGAGCGGTACCAGGATCACGAAGGTGACGTCGAAGAATACCGGGATCGACAGCAGGAAGCCCGTCAGCCCCAGCACATAGAGCCCCGCACTGCGCGGCGCACTCGCCACCAGAGTGTGGGCGATCTTGTGGGCCGAGCCCGAGTCGCTCATCAGCTGGCCGATGATCACGCCGAAGCCGATCGGTAGCCCGATTCCGGCCATGATGCCGCCGAAACCACTGCTGATGGCATCGACCGTGCCGGTCATGCCCAGCTGCATGGCGAGCCCCAGATAAAGGCTGCCGATGATCAGGCTGATGGCGGCATTCAGCCTGAGGTAAAGGATCAGTAGCAGGATCAGGGCGATGGCGATCGCCAAATGCAATATTTCCATATCCGTGGTGCTCCAGTGATGCGTTATTGGCGTCCCATGGCAACAGGGAATCCCGCCCTCGCCGGACTGGCGAGGGCATGAGAACGTGTATCGAGTGATCGGGAAGTGCCGCGATGCCGGCGATCCCGGGGCGGTTATTCTGCGGTAGGCGCTCCGGCCGCGGCGGCGTGGTCTTCCCTGCCCATCCACAGCGGCGTGACCGCGAACCAGACGACCGTGACCACCAGCATGGCCCACTTCATCGCCGTTTCACCCATGGCGTCGACCAGGTAGAGCACGGGGAACAACACGGTCAATACCAGCATCGCGATCGAGATGGTCTGAAGCAGCTTGCGCATGGGGTTACTCCTTGCTCGAGGCGTTCGTGGCGATGGGAGACGCGCTGCCGGCCACCCGGATTCCCTCGCTGGCAGGGTGAGCGCTCGATCGCTGAGCCATCAGGCTCAGGCCGATGAACAGCGCCGCGGCGATGAACCAGCCCGGCAGGGCGACGAAGAAGATCTCGATCTCGGCGAACTTCACCAAGAACAGGCAGATCGCCAGGGTGATCAGCCAGGTGCCTAGCACCGGATAGGTGATCCGGCGACCGGCATACTCGGCATAGAAGCTCTTGAGCCCCAGCTTCGGCAGCACCCAGAAGTCGATGAAGATCACCGCGCCGATCGGCATCAGCAGCAGGCCATAGAGCGCCACGAACCCCAGCAGCTGCATCGCCACGCCCGGGAACATCGCCACGAAGGTGGTCAACAGGCCGGTGCCGATGGTCACCTTGAAGCGGGAGACCCGGGGAATCACCGCCTGGAAGGCCAGCCCGGCGCGGTAGATGGTCGGGTTGGCGGTGGTCCAACCGGCGATGATCACGCAGATCAGTCCCGCAACGCCCAACGCCTGATCGGCCAGGGGCCCGGGCAACGGATTGGGGATCTGCCCGGCCTCTGCCGCGGCGATCATGGCGCTGTCGGAGGTCAGCCCCGCCTCATACATCTGGAACGCGAACAGCATGGAAGCGGCCAGCCAGGCCATGAAGTGGCCGACGTACATACCCGCCGCCGAGGCGATGCTGTACCAGCTCTTGCGGGCGAAGCGCAGCACCGAGAGGTCGGACATGCCGACGTGCATGGCCATGTTGGCGAACCAGGCGAAGAAGATCACATGCCAGATCGAGAAATCCGGCTGCCCGGGCACCTGCACCCCGGTCCAGATCGCCGTCTCGGCCAGCGCCCACAGGTCGGCGGGAGATCCCCCCCCGGTGCCCGTGGCATCGATGAACCACTTCAGCGAGACGATGCCGAAGCCCAGGAAGATCAGCACCATCCAGGGTGCGGCGATATTGGCGAACCAGGAGACGAAACGATAGCCGTAAGCGGCCACCAGGGTGATGACGATGCCTACACCGAGCACGCTCAGCACCCAGCCGACGCTGTTGGGCATCAGATCCGAGAGCGTCGGCAGCGGGAAGCCGAACCACACCCCCACGGCCGTGGCGGACACCGTGATCATGGCCCCGGCCAGGAAGCAGAAGGCCAGGCCGTTGGCCAGGTTGTAGAGGATCACGGTATAGCGACCGGCGATCTTCTCGAGCTGATAGTAGAGCGTCAGGCGTACTCGCGTGGCGATGGGTGCGGTAAGCAGCAGCCAGCTCAGCACCGCCAGGGCATTGCCGATCAGCAGCCCCATGACCACGTCGAAGGCGGCCACGCCCGCCAGCACGAACAGCGGCCCGATCATCAGCTCGGTGCCGGCGGTATGCTCGCCGGCGTACATGCCGAGAAAGCTCTTGAAGCCCATCCGCGCCTGGCCGGGGACGGGATGTCGTTCGTATTCGCCGCCGACGGCGGGGGTCTCCCCCGCCGCCGACGCCTGCATGTCGTCACTCATGGCGTGCACCTCTCGTTATTGTTGGGAAGGCGGGCCCTCAGGCCTCGAGGTAGACCACATGGCTGTGGGTGTACTCGTAGAGGCCGTGCTTGCCGTCGGCACCGCCGATGCCCGACTTGCGCACCCCGGCGTGGAAGCCCTGCATGGCCTCGAAGTTCTCGCGGTTGATGTAGGTCTCGCCGTAGTCGATCTCGCGGCAGGCTCGCATGGCACTGGCCAGGTTCCGGGTGTAGATCGACGAGGTCAGGCCGTAGTCGGAGTCGTTGGCCAGGGCGATGGCCTCGTCCATGTCCTCGACCACCTGGATCGGCAGCACCGGGCCGAACACCTCCTGGCGCATGATCTGCATGTCCTGCCGGCAGCCGGTCAGCACGGTGGGCTGGTAGTGGTAGCCGCGGGGTTGGTCGCCGAGGCCGCCGCCGGTGACCAGCTCGGCGCCGTCGGCCAGCGCGGTCTTGACCATGGCACCGACCTTGTCGAGGCCTGCCTGGTTGATCAGCGGGCCCATCTCGACGTCGGGCTGGGCCAGCGGATCGCCATAGGTGGTCGCCCCCATCGCCTTGGCCATGCGTTCGATGAACTCGTCGGCGACGCCGCGCTGCACGTAGACCCGCTCGGCACAGTTGCAGACCTGGCCGCTGTTGATGATGCGCGAGCCACGGATCGCTCGGACCGCCTGGCCGATATCGGCATCGTCGAGGACGATGGCCGGCGCCTTGCCGCCCAGCTCGAGATTGAGCTTGGTGATGTTGTCGGCGGCGCTGGTCATGATCCGCGAACCGGTGGTGACGCTGCCGGTGAAGCTGATCATGTCGACCTCGGGGCTGGCGGTCAGGGCATTGCCGGTGGTGGCACCGCTGCCGCTGACCACGTTGAACACCCCCGCCGGCAGGCCGACCGTGTCGAGCAGCCTGGCGAACTCGAAGCAGTTGTTGGGGGTTTCCTCGCTGGGCTTGATGACGATGGTGTTGCCGGTCACCAGCGCCGGCGCCATCTTGCGGGCGATGAGGAAGAACGGGAAGTTCCAGGGCAGGATGCCGGCCACCACGCCGAGCGGCTTGCGGAACAGGAAGATGTTCTCGTTGGGGCGATCGCTCTCGATGATCTCGCCCTCGATGCGCCGCGCCCATTCGGCCATGTAGTCGAGGTAGTCGGCGGTGAAGTTGACCTCGGTCTCGGCCAGCGCCGTGACCTTGCCCTGCTCCTGGGTGATGATGCGCGCCAGGCGCGGCACGTCCTCGCGTATCTTCGCGGCGATCTGGCGCAGGTAGGCGGCGCGCTCGACGGCGGGCCTGGCCGCCCAGGCCTTCTGGGCGCCACGGGCCGCGGCCAGGGCACGCTCGACGTCCTCACCGCGCGACTCGGGTACCCGCGACAGCGTCTCGCCGGTCGCGGGGTTGAGGACCTCGAGGTGCTCGCTGGCCGACTCGAAGGTGCCGTTGATGTAGTTCTGGTAGACCGGTTGCTGGCTGGACATGACGGAGTCTCCGTTGGCGTTGTTGGCGGATGTGATGCGTGTCGGCCTCAGTACAGGCGCGAAGGCGCAGCGGCCTCGCCCTGCTCCCGGTAGCGTCCCAGGTTGGCGATGGCGGCCTGGCGCAGCAGGCTGATGTCGATGCCCACGGCGATGAAACGACAGCCCTGAGAGGCGTAGTGGCGAGCGTCGTCCTCCTGGGGCGCCAGGATGCCCACCGCCTTGCCGGCGGCCTGGCCCACGCGAATGACATGGGCGATCTGCTCCTGCACCGCCGGATGCCCCGGATCACCGGGATAACCGAGGTTGATGGACAGGTCGGCGGGACCGACGAACACCGCGTCGACGCCCTCCACGGCGGCGATCGCCTCGGCGTTCTCGACGCCGAGCCGCGACTCCACCTGGACGATCAGGCACAGCTCCTCGTGGGCGGTGGCCAGGTAGTCGGCGACCCCGTCCCAGCGTGTCGCCCGCGCCAGGCCGCCGCCGACGCCGCGGATGCCGTGGGGCGGGTAGCGCATGGCGCGCACCAGCGCCTCGGCCTGCTCGGCGCTCTCGACCATCGGCACCATCAGGGTCTGGGCCCCGATGTCGAGCAGTTGCTTGATCAGCGCGGGATCCTGGCTGACGGTCCGCACCACCGGCGACGTGTCATAGGGCGCCACGGCCTGCAGCTGGGCGAGGACGGACGGCACGCTGTTGGGGGCATGTTCGCCGTCGATCAGCAGCCAGTCGTAGCCGGTGGTGGCACAGATCTCGGCGGCATAGCCGGTGCCGAAACCGGCCCACAGGCCGAACTGGGTGTCCGCCCGGGTCAGGGCGGCCTTGAAAGCGTTGGGGGGCATCTGCATCGGGTGTCCTCGGCGCGCGGCCAGCGAATGAGCAAAGGTAAGACGTGTCGACAGGCTTACTGCAGGTTGACGAACATCCCGCCGTCGACCAGCAGCGAGGCGCCGGTGACGTACTGCGACATGTCGGAGGCCAGGAAGACGATGGGCCCGGCCAGGTCGTCCGGGCGCCCCAGGCGCCCCAGCGGGGTGCGGCTGGCCATGTACTCGCGCTTCTCGACGTCGGCCAGGTCGTCCTTGTTGATGTCGGTCTCGATGGTGCCGGGCAGCAGCGCGTTGCAGCGGATGCCGTAGGGCCCCAGGGCGATGGCGCAGGATTGCATCAGCGACAGCAGGCCGGCCTTGGTCGGCGTGTAATGCGTCTGCATGCCGCCGCCCACCAGGGCGCTGATCGAGCTCACGGCGATGATCGCGCCACCGCGCCCCTGTCGCTTCATCTGGTTGGCGGCCGCCTGAACGGCGAAGAAGGCGCCGTTGAGGTTGGTGTTGACCGTCTCCAGGTAGAGTTCCTTCGGCATGTCGAGAAAGGCGTGGAAGGGGCAGATGCCGGCGTTGTTGACGAAGACGTCGACGCCGCCGAAGTGCTCCACCGCCGCCTCGACGAGCCTGTCGCCGGTATCCGGATCGCCGGCCGGAGCACCGACGGCACAGGCGCGGCGGCCCAGCGCCTCGATCTCGGCGATCAGTTCCTCGACGGCAGGACGGCTGGAGGCGCTGCCGCTGTAGCCGATGACCACGTTGGCGCCCTGGCGGGCGCACTCCAGGGCGGCGGCCCGCCCGATGCCACGTGAGGCGCCGGTGATGATGACGGATTTATCGTTGAGCAGCATGACGGGCTCCTGAAACTGGCGGTTGAGGCCGGTCCCGCCCCTCGGGGACAGAACCGGATGCAAGGGGGTTGTCGTTCCTACAGGCGATAGAGGCGTCGGGCGTTGTCCACGAACAGGGCCCGCTTCTCGTCCGGCGAGCCATCGGCGACGATCTCGGCATAGGCCCGCCAGATCGCCGGATAGCGGGCATAGAGGCCGTCCACCGGAAAGTTGGAAGCGAACATGCAGCGCTCCACCCCGAAGGCATCGAGCGCCTCGAGGATCAGCGGGCGGATGCTGCCCTCCGTCCAGTGGTGATCGAGCATGCCGAAACCGCTGAGCTTGAGACTGACGTGATCGTGCTCAGCCAGCCGGCGCAGGCCGTCGCGCCACTCGCGCCAGCCGGCCACTCCATGGCGATCCACGTACATGCCGGCATGATTGATCACCAGCGGGATCTCGGGATGGGTTTCGGCCAGGCGCGCCGCCTGCGGCATCTGCGAAGGGTAGAGCTGCAGGTCGAAGGACAGCTCATGACGCGCCAGCAGGGCGAAGTTGTCGCGCCAGGTCGACTCGCCCATATAGTGGCGGCCAACATAGTCATACAGCGGGTCGGCATGGACGTTGAGGATCTGGCGCACGCCGCGCACCCGCTCGGACGCCAGACACTGGGCCGCGAGCCGTTCGCCGGCGTCCGGCCGGGACAGGTCGGCCCCCACCACCAGGGCGTTGGGCAGCCCCGGCGCGGTGCCCTCGTCGGCCAGCCCGGCCAGCCAGCGGGTCTCGGCCAGCGGATCGACGGCATCGGCCTCGACGTGAACGGCGC
Source organism: Halomonas sp. HG01 (assembly GCF_000968715.2). Taxonomy (NCBI): domain Bacteria; kingdom Pseudomonadati; phylum Pseudomonadota; class Gammaproteobacteria; order Oceanospirillales; family Halomonadaceae; genus Halomonas; species Halomonas sp. HG01. The sequence continues at coordinate 2,665,063 of NZ_CP022134.1, forward strand.
CGAGCAGCTCGATGTCGCCGGCGTCGGCCAGCAGCTCCCGCAGGCCATAGTCACGGGCCATGGGCGAGTAGTCACCGAGCAGGTTGGGAGACGGATGCTCGAGCCAGGGCTGGTTGCCCTGGGCAAGGTCCCAGAAGTGCACATGGGGGTCGATCACTTGCATCATTGGTCTCCGGGCCGGAACGCGAACAGCTCGTCGAGCGGCACGCTGACGGGGGCGTTGTCCTCATGAGTGTCCATGATGTCGGCCATGTAGTCCCACCAGCGGCGCATCACCGGCAGCGCCTGCAGCGACTCGACACGGTGATCCTCGCGCAGCACCATGATGGCGAACAGTCGGTGCGTCTCGGCATCGAGGAAGATGCGATAGTCCTCGATGCCGGCGTCGCCCAGCGCCGCGGCGAGCTCCGGCCACAGGGCATCATGCCGACGCCGGTACTCGGCTTCCTGGCCGGGATGCAGGGTCATGCGAAAGGCGTGGATCGGCATGTCGTCCTCTCCTGCTCGTCGTTGTCATGGCGGCTCAGTGGGTGTAGGGCCGCGCCAGCTCGCAGTCGGGGTTCAGGCGCACGCCGAAGCCGGGCTTGTCGAGCTTCGAGGCCGCCATTCGGCCGTTCTCGGGCACCGGCTCGTCGAGCAGCAGCGGATTGAACATCGGCACCACCTCGTCCGCCTTGGGCGCCATCATCAGGAACTCGGCGAAGGGGCTGTTGTGGCGGGTGATCACGAAGTGGTAGCTGTAGACCGAGGAGCCGTGCGGCACCACCAGCTTGTTGTGGGCATCCGCCAGCGCCGAGATCTTGATCAGCTCGGTGATGCCCCCGCACCAGCCGACGTCGGGCTGGATGACGTCGCAGCAGTCCATCTCCATCAGCAACCGGAAGCCCCAACGCGTCGCCTCGTGCTCGCCGGTGTTGACCAGCATGCCCTTGGGCACGTCCCGCTTGAGCTGGGCATAGCCCCAGTAGTCATCGGGCGGCAGCGCCTCCTCGATCCACTTCAGGCCGTACTCCCGGGCGCCCTGGGCCAGGCGGGTCGCGTAGTTCACATCGAGACTCATCCAGCAGTCGTACATCAGCCAGAAGTCATCGCCCACGGCGCTGCGCATCTCGGCCAGGTGCTCGAGGTTGCGGCGGAGCCCCTCCTCGCCCTCGGCGGGGCCATGGACCAGCGGCATCTTGCCGCCGATGAAGCCCATGTCCTTGGCCAGATCGGGCCGCGCCCCGGTGGCATAGAAGGTCAGCTCGTCGCGCACCGGGCCGCCCAGCAACTGGTGCACCGGCTCGCCGCGCACCTTGCCCAGCAGGTCCCACAGCGCCAAGTCGACGCAGGAGATGGTGTTGATCACCACCCCCTTGCGGCCGTAGAACAGCGTGGCATTGAACATCTGGTCCCAGATCTTCTCGATGTCGGTGACCCGCTGACCCTCGATGAAGCGCGTCAGGTGCTTCTCGACGATCCAGGCACCGATCTCGCCGCCGGTGGTCACCGCGAAGCCGGTGGTCCCGTCGCTGGCCTCCAGCTCCACCACCAGGGTGCCGAGCACGTTGAGGCCGAAGCTACGGCGATTCATGCGGTACTCCGGATACTTGCTCATCGGCGTGGCGATCTGGGAGTCGATCCAGTGGCCCTCGGCCTGGTCGTGGTAGTCCGCCCCGCCACCGCGAACGGTGTAGGCGCGAACCTGCTTGATGGTGACCTCGCTCATGGGCTTCCCCTCTGGAGTTGGACGCAAGTAGGTGCTGGGGGAAGTTCTACCCAAGGGTGTCGAGGGCGACCAATGAGAATCACGGCCCTTTTGATACCTTTTCGTTATCGGAAAGCCGTAGCCCGCATGCTAGGCTGGCTGAGGCTGATTGCCACAAGACTCCGCTTTATTCGGCATTCGACCAATGTCGTAGCCGAAAAGACGAGTGACACTCCATAATTTCCAGGTATCGAAGAGGTCGCACGATGGAGGGCTATCAGGCGCTATTGAGCCGCCTGCGCTACAAACACCTGCTGCTGGTGGCGACGCTGGGGCGGTTGCGCAACCTGCACCAGACCTCGGCGGCCATGCACATGTCGCAGCCGGCGGCCACGCGCATGCTGGGAGAGATCGAGAAGGTGTTCGGCTGCCGGCTGTTCGAGCGCACCGCCCGCGGCATGACGCCCACCACCGTGGGCGAGATGCTCATCGACTTCGCCGACAATGCCCTGACCCGCCTCGACCGCTGCGCCGAGGAGATCCACCGCTACCAGCTCGGCGGCCGCGGCCAGTTGACCGTGGGCACCATCATGGGCGCGGCCCCCGATCTGGTCGCCCAGGCGGTGATCCAGCTGAAGCGCGAGCGCCCGATGCTGCAGATCCGCCTGATGGGCGAGACCAGCGACCAGCTCGTCGAGCTGCTCGAACAGGGCAAGATCGACATCGCCATCGCCCGCTACGCTACCTCTATCCAGCACAACCAGTTCGACTTCGAACCGCTGGGTAACGAGACCCTGGTCACCGTGGTGCGTCGCGATCATCCGCTGTGCCAAGCACCGCTGCCGCCGCTGGCACAACTGCTGGAGGAATGGCCCTGGCTATTGCAGCCCATGGCCACGCCGGCCCGCCAGGCGCTGGAGAAGGAGTTCGAGTCGGCGGGGCTGGTCTCGCCCCGCGACATCATCGAGTGCGGCTCGATCTTCGCCGCCCTGCAGCTGGTGCAGCAGAGCGACTGCCTGATGGTGATGGCGGAAACCGTGCTGCGCGACCACCTCGATGCAGGCCTGATCACCCCCCTGCCGCTGTCGTTGGGACGCGCCCTGGCCCCCTTCGGCCTACTGACCCGCAAGGACACGTTCCAGGGCGAGCCAGTCAGTGGCTTCTGCGAGATCCTGCGCCGCACCGCCGCCGACTGGCATCGCGGATCAGCGGTCTGACGGATCGACGACTCGCCGTGCCGTCGGCGGCCCGGCCAGAGCGGCGATCAGCGCCGGGTCGCGATCGTAGATGTCCGGCCGGAAGCTCGCCAGGCCGCTCGCGTCGCCCTGGACGGTCCGGTAGTGGAGGGCCAGCGGCACCGGCCGGGCCAGGGAGACATTGCGGGTCTCGCCGGTGGCGAGCAGCCCGCCAAGGTCGATCGCGGAGCGGCTGTCGGCGATCAGCAGCCGGGTCAGGTCGGCGACGCCTTCCACGCGGATGCAGCCGGAACTCAGCGCCCGCCGGGGTTCGCCGAACAGGTACGGCGACGGGGTGTCGTGCAGGTAGACCAGATGGTCGTTGGGGAAGCGCAGCACCAGCCGACCCAGCGGATTGCGCGGGCCGGCGCGCTGGCGCAGCATCACCGCGCCCGGCCGCTGCCAGTCGATGGCCTCGGGGTCCAGGCGTCGGCCCTGCGGATCGATCGCCTCCATGTCGTGCTCGGCCAGATAGTCGAGGTCCCGACGCACCGCGGGCAGCACGTCCTCGCGCATGATGGTCGGTGGCACCGTCCAGGTGGGGTTCAGGGTCAGGTAGGTGATCTCGGAGCGCAGCACCGGCGAGGCGCGGCCGGGCTGGCCGACGATGACCCGCGCGCCCCAGCGCTCGCCATTCGGGCGATGGTAGTCGAGACGCTGTCCGGCCAGATCGACCTCCAGCCGCCACCCGGAGCGCTCGCCGGAGAGCCAGCGGGCCCGCTCCAGATTGGCACGCAGGGCCTCGATCCGCACCCGGGCCGGCACGTTGAGCGCCGCCCGGGTATTCGGCCCGATCACGCCGTCCTCCGCCAGCATGTGCCGGCGCTGGAAACGCCTCACCGCCGCCGCCAGGGTATCGTCGTAGCGATGCTGGCCCGGCGACTCCAGGGCGATGTCGGGATGGTTGGGCAGATAGTGCGTGACATCGGCGGCCATCACCTCGAGCTCGCCGATCATCGCCAGGCGTCGGCGCAGCAGGGCCACGTCCTCGTCGACGTGGCCCGGACGCAGCGGCGCCTGGCGCGCCGGCAGCATCGGCCAGCCGCCCAGCCCGGCGATATGGCGATAGCGCGTCAGCGCCCGCTTGAGGCCGGCGTACTCCTCCCCTTCGGGGCGCGCCAGGGCCAGCACCGTCTCCACGTCGCCATCGGCGATGGCCCGTTCGATGCCGACCAGGTCCAGGCGCGGCGGGGCCACCGGAATCTCCCAGTCGGGGTAGACATCGCGCGGGTCGAGGCGCCCACGCTGCAGCTGGGTCAGGGCGTCAAGCAGGGTGCGGCTGGCGTCCAGATCGAAGCGCATCCGGGCAGCTTCCGAGGCCGCCGGGTCGAGCGCGGCCTCGGCCTCGCGCGCCAGGCGCTCGGGGCGGTAGTCGGCGGGGTCGAGACCGTCGCCCTCGAGGGCCTCGAGCAGCGCGACCAGGGTGGTCACCGCCGCACGATCTTGCCAGGCTGGCAGCCCGCCGTGCAGCGCATAGAAACGCGCCAGCCGCGGCGAAGCCGCTTCGAGACGCTCGTCCAGCAGAGACGCCGGGGCGGCCGACTCGTCGACGGCATCGGCGTCAGCCTCCGACGCCGTCTCCGCGTTCGCCGTGATCGGCAACAACGCCACCAGCATGATCATGCCGCCTCGGCGTAGATATCGTGGTAGGACGTTCGCGACTCGCATGATGTGGCCTCCTGGCATTCGGCTGACGAGACTGGTCTTCCTGACCGCCTTGTCCATAATACGACAAACTGACGCCTCTACGCCCGACAAGACCGATCGGCGAGGCCCCGAACACCGACAGATGAGCTTTCACCTTACGACATGAGACGCCGTATGCCCTTGCCGCGTTCAAGGGGCCGACGCCTGGCCCCGCTGCTGGCCGCCGCCCCGCTGCTGGCCGCCGCCCTGCTGCTGGCCACGCCCGCCTCGGCGCGGGACTTCCTCTCCCGGGCGGTCACGCCGCTGGCACCGCCTTCCCCGCTGGCGAACCGCCTGACGCACCTCGCCCCCACCGCCGACCCGCAGGTCCTGCGCCTGGCGGCCCAGGCCCTCTCCTGCGCCGATCCCGGCGCCGAGCGGCTGGCGGTGATCGACTTCTCGCTGCCCTCCACCGAGCAGCGGCTGTGGGTCTTCGACCTGGTCCGCGACCGGCTGATGTTCCGCGAGCTGGTCTCCCACGGCCAGGGCTCCGGTGACGCCATGGCCAGCGAGTTCTCCAACGTGCCGGAGAGCCATCAATCGAGCATCGGCCTGTTCCGCACCCTCAACAGCTACGAGGGCAGCAACGGCTACTCGCTGCGCCTCGAGGGCCTGGAGCCCGGCATCAACGACCAGGCCTTCCAGCGCGCCATCGTCATGCACGGCGCCGACTACGTCAGCGAGGCATTCATCGAGCGCACCGGCCGCCTGGGGCGCAGCCACGGCTGTCCGGCGGTGCGCGAGGAGATCGCCGTACCGCTGATCGACAGCCTCAAGGAAAGCCAGTACCTCTTCACCTACTACCCCGATCCCGAGTGGCTGGCCGACTCGGCCTTCCTGCGCTGCCCCCGAGACGACCGTCAGCTGGCGTCCGTGACGCGCTGACGTCTCCCAGCCACGTCTCGCTGCCACAAGCACCACATCGGCGCATGACCGGGCCAGACCGGCCCGGTCATGCGCCATACCGCGCCGTCCTCGGCGCCCCCGCTCTCCCGGAAAAATATCTAACGTGCTGAATAAGCGGAATTCCCGACACCCTGGCAATGCTTATGCATAAGTATCGGCAGTAAGCGCCAGACGTGGACCAGGCCCCTCGGGGTACGAGTGCGTCGGACCCGACCTTCAACGGCGAAGGCCCAAGAGATCGCGTGTTCGAACGTCATTCGACGAGGTACCCCCATGGAAATCCGCAACAAGGCCAACAGGATCCGTCTGCTCAACGGGAAGATGCCGCAGATGCGTGCCTTCCACTTCTCGTGGTTCGCCTTCCACCTCTGCTTCTTCGGCTGGTTCGGCATCGCCCCGCTGATGGCGGTGGTGCGAGACGACCTCGGGCTGACCAAGACCCAGATCGGCAACACCATCATCGCCTCGGTGGCCATCACCATCGTGGTGCGCCTGGTCATCGGCGTACTGTGCGACCGCATCGGCCCGCGCCGCGCCTATACCTGGCTGCTGTGCCTGGGGGCGCTGCCGGTGATGAGCATCGGCCTGGCCGACAGCTTCGAGACCTTCCTGCTGGCGCGCCTGGCCATCGGCGCCATCGGCGCCTCCTTCGTGATCACCCAGTACCACACCTCGGTGATGTTCGCCCCCAACGTGGTGGGCACCGCCAACGCCACCTCCGCCGGCTGGGGCAACCTCGGCGGCGGCACCACCCAGATCGTGATGCCGCTGATCTTCTCCGGCATCCTGATGCTCGGCGTCAGCGAGACCCTCGGCTGGCGCCTGGCGATGGTCGTGCCGGGGATCGTGATGCTGCTCACCGGCATCGCCTACTACCGCTTCACCCAGGATGCCCCGGACGGCAACTTCGATGAGCTGCGCGCCCGCGGCGAGCTGCCGCCGGCCAGCGGCGAGCACGGCATGGGCGCCAGCTTCAAGGCCGCCGCCAAGGACGTGCGCGTCTGGGCCCTGTTCGTGGTCTACGCCGCCTGCTTCGGCGTCGAGCTGACCATCAACAACATCGCCGCCATCTATTACTTCGACAACTTCGACCTGAGCCTGGCCACCGCCGGCATGATCGCCGGCCTGTTCGGGCTGATGAATCTCTTCGCGCGCACCCTGGGCGGCATCTTCTCCGACCTGTTCGCCCGCCAGGGCGGGCTCAAGGGCCGGGTCCGCTGGCTGTTCATCGCCATGCTGTGCGAAGGCGTGGCACTGATGTTCTTCTCGCAGATGCATGTGCTGGCGCTGGCCATCGGCATCATGCTGGTGTTCAGCCTGTTCGTGCAGATGGCCGAGGGCGCGACCTTCGGCGTGGTGCCCTTCATCAACAAGAAGGCGCTGGGCGCGGTGGCAGGCATCGTCGGCGCCGGCGGCAACGCCGGAGCGGTCGCCGCCGGTTTCCTGTTCCGCGCCGAGTCGCTCTCCTACCAGCAGGGGCTGTTCTATCTCGGCATCGCCGTGATCCTCGCCTCCCTGTGCGCCCTGGTGGTGCGCTTCTCGCCCGAGGTCGAGGCCGAGGAACAGGCCGCCTACCGCGAGGCCGCCAGCGGTGCGGAAGAAGGCGCGCTGTCGCTGCGCTGAGCCCTGTCTCGTCCCGCCGGCGCCCCCGTCGTTCCGCGACGGGGGCGTCATCGTTGGCAGGCCACGGGTTTGCAGACCCCGAGGGATATGGCCATTCTGGAAGACACTGTGCCCCGGCAAGGAGAGCGGAATGGAACAGGTACTGTTGATCACCGGCGCCTCCAGCGGCATCGGTGCGGCCACGGCCCGCGCGGCATCGCGCGAGGGCTACAAGCTGGTGCTGACGGCCCGGGCGCGCGAGCGCCTCGAGCCCCTGACCCAGGAGCTGGGGCCGGAGAACGTGCTGAGCGTGGCCCTGGACGTGACCGACATGGCCGCCCAGCAGGCCATGGTGGAACAGATCCTCGAGCGCTTCGGACGCCTCGACGCAGTCTTCGCCAATGCCGGCCGCGGCGGCTCGCCCGGCGGCTTCAGCGGCGCCGATCACGAGGCCTGGCGAGAGATGCTGCTGACCAACGTCTATGGCCTGGGGCTCACCGTGCAGGCCACCCTGCCGGCGCTGCGAAGGACGCGCGGCCACATGCTGCTCACCGGCTCGGCCGCGGGTCGCGCCACCATCCCAGGCTCGATGTACAGCGCCACCAAGTGGGCGGTGACAGGTCTCGGCTATAACCTGCGGGAAGAGTTGCGTGGCAGCGGCATTCGCGTGACCCTGATCGAGCCGGGCATGGTCGACACGCCCTTCTTCGACGAGCCCCCCGAGCATGCCCTGGCGGCCCGCGATATCGCGGCGGCCGCGCTCTATGCACTCGGCCAGCCGGCACACGTGGACGTCAACGAGATCCTGGTTCGCCCCACGCCGCCGCTGTCCGACGCGTGATCCCGATTTCCCCTCATCACAAGGAGCTACCCCATGACGATCGCCACCGGTGACCGCCTCCCCGACGTCACGATCAAGACCAACGGTCCCAAGGGCCCCGAGGACCTCGCCATCGGCGACTTCTTCGCCGGCCGCAAGGTCGTGCTGTTCGCCGTGCCCGGCGCCTTCACCCCGGGCTGCTCCAACACCCACATGCCGGGCTTCGTGGTGCACGCCGATGACATCCTCGCCGCCGGCGCCGATGCCATCGCCTGCATGGCGGTCAATGACGCCTTCGTGATGGATGCCTGGCAGAAGGACCAGAACGCCCAGGCGATGACCATGCTGGCCGACGGCAACGCCGAGTTCACCCGCGCCCTGGGCCTCGACATGGACGCCAGCGGCGGCGGCATGGGCACGCGCAGCAAGCGCTTCGCGCTGGTCGCCAACGACGGCGTGGTGGAATATCTGGGCGTCGACACCCAGAAGGGCGTGATCGAGGCCAGCAGCGCCGACGCCATCCTGGCCCATCTCAAGGGCTGAGCCGGCCCGAGGAGGCATGCCATGCACGACGCCATGACCCTGACCGGAAGCTGCCTGTGCGGCGCCGTGGCCCTCAAGGTGCAGGCCTCGCGCCAGAACATCGGCGCCTGCCACTGCCAGATGTGTCGCACCTGGGGCGGCGGGCCGCTGCTGGCGCTGGAATCAGTCTCGAGCGTCCATCTCGAGGGCGAGGACAACGTCACCGTCTTCGCCTCCTCGGACTGGGCCGAACGCGCCTTCTGCCGCCACTGCGGCACGCATCTGTTCTATCGCCTCAAGACCGGCGAGCACTATGCGGTGCCGGCGGGGCTGGTCGATGTAGGCCAGGCCTGGACCTTCGACAGCCAGATCTTCATCGACGAGAAGCCCCCCTGGTACGCCTTCGCCAACGACACCCGCGACCTCACCGGTCGCGAGGTGTTCGAGGCCTTCGAGCGAGGCGACGACTGAAGCCGTGCCTCGGCTAGGTTTCGGCCCCAGCCGCCTGCTCGACGAAACGAAGCGCCCCCGGCAGATGCCGGGGGCGCTTCGCATTGGGACAAGGAAAGGGGCATGGAAGAGGCGGCGCGATCAGACGCCGATGCGGCCACCGTCCTCGCGCTGGATCACCACCGTGGAGGCCCGCGGCCGCACGCTGCCCTGGGTCTCGGCGGTGGCGTCATCGCCGGCTGGCCAGTTCCCGGGGTGCTGGATGTTGATGAACATCGCCGTCTTGTCCGGCGTGAAGCAGATGCCGGTCACCTCGCAGCCGTTGGGACCGACCGCGAAGCGCTTGAGCCGGGCCTGGTCACCGCCGCCGATCACCGAGGCATCGCCCTCGGCCTGGCTGACGTTCTGAGGCACCACCGCCAGCACCTGATCGTTGGTGTAGTCCGCCACGCCCGCGTAGCCGTTGTCGGTCTCGATCCACAGGATGCCCTGGCCGTCGCCGCGGTCGTCATAGTGCAGACCGTCGGGGCTGGCGAACTGGTTGAGCTCGGTCAGCCCGGAGAGGTTATCGGCATCGCCGGCCGCCGCCCCGAACACGAACACCTCCCAGTCGAAGCGCGTCGAGCCGGCATGCTCGCGCCAGCGAATCACCTGGCCACCCTCGTTCTCGGCCCGCGGGTTGGCGGCGTTGGTCGGCGCCGTGGCATAGCCCACACCCGTTTCCTGAATATCGTCGCCGTCGTTGGTGTAGGTCGCGGCAGTACCTTCCTCGGTGCGCTGGGAGTTGTTGGTCAGGGTCATGTAGACCTCGCCGGAGGCCGGGTCCACCGCGCCCCACTCCGGGCGGTCCATGGGCGTAGCGCCCATCAGGTCGGCGGCGTCGCAGGTGTGGATGATCACGCCGGCCTGATCGTCCGCGGCCAGGCCCAGGGCCTCGGCCAGGGTGCGCCCGTCGCGGGTCTCGGCGTCCGGGGTCAGCGGCAACCACTCGCCGGAGCCGTCGGCATCGAAGCGGGCCACGTAGAGGGTGCCCGCGTCCATATACTTGGCGCCGAGCGCCAGGCGATCGACGTCGGCGCCCGGGCGGTTGGCATCCGCCGGGTCCCAGAGGTCCTCGGAGACGAACTTGTAGATGTACTCGTTGCGCGAGTCGTGACCGGTGTAGAACACCACTGGCTCGCCGGCGACCAGCTTGCCCGGCCAGCAGCCCTCGTGACGGAAGCGCCCCAGGGCGGTGCGCTTGACGGCGCGTTCGCCGGTGTAGGGATCGATCTCGACGATGTAGCCGAAGGTGCGCGGCTCGTTGCGATAGTCGTCGAGGGCCGAGTCGCCCGTCGGGGTGGCATTGAAGCGAGCGAACTCGTCGTTGCGCTCGCTGGCATCGCCGGCGGCGGTTTCCCAGCCGTAGCGGCCACGCCCGGTGGAAATCCCGAGGCGATCGTCGTCGAGCTGGCGGTCGGTATTCTTTACGAAGTAGCCCGGCCAGTTTTCCTCGCAGGTCAGGTAGGTCCCCCAGGGGGTATAGCCGTTGGCGCAGTTGTTGTTGGTACCGCGCGTCAGGGTGCCGTCAGGGGAGTACTTGGTCTTGACGTAGTCGCTGCCCGCCACCGGGCCACTCAGCGCCATCTCGGTGGCGCTGGTATAGCGGCGGTTATAGGAGGAATCCGCCACGTGGCCCCAGCGACCGCCGTCCATCTTCTGCAGCTCGACCACGGTCACGCCATGGGCGTTGATCTCGGTGCGCACCTCCTCGGCCGGACGCTTGCCTTGCTCGGCGTTGGTGGGCCCGCCCTTGGGCGCCCAGAGGGCGGCCTGGTCGATGTACTCGTTGTTCATCGCCAGCAGGAAGCGGCGCGAGGCAGAGCCCTCGTCCAGGGCGAAGTTGTGCATGCCGTCGTGGTGCATGCCGACGCTGTTGGCCTGGATGTCGGCGGTAAAGGCCAGGTCCTCGCGCCAGGCCGGGGCCTGGCCGTTGAGCGGCGTCCCCCAGGGAATCAGGACCTGGGCGGTATAGCCGGCCGGCACGACCACGGCGTCGGTACGTGAACCACGAATGGCCTCGAAGGCCAGCGACAGCGGCGTCTTCTCGGCGCCCGCGGCCTCGGCACGCCCGGCCAGACCGCCCATGCCGAAGCCGCCCAGCATCGCCATGGCCGCCATGCCGAGTCCGCCCTGCATCACGCGACGGCGCGAGACATGCTTCTCCAGCACCGAGGAGAACGGCTCGTTGCTGCTCGGGTTCAACAGGCGATGATCTTCGATTTCCTTGCTCATCCTGGTCTCCTCACGGTCAGACGTCTTCTTATCCGGCCGACGATGAGACGCCTTCCTGCACCGCATCGTCGGCATCGAGTCAGACTCGGGATGATGCGCCACGGGCGTGACAGGAAGATGACGCACGCTGGGCCAGCGGCGAGGCCCACGCCGGCGGCCACGGGGCCGGCGTCCAATCGGCCATGCGCACCACGCTGCCCACCACGATCAGGCAGGGGGACGGCAGCGGCGTCTCGGCGAGGCGCGCCGGCATGTCGCCCAGGGTGCCGACCAGCGCGGCCTGCTCGGGCTGGCTGGCGTTGGCCACCAGCATGATCGGCCAGTCGTCGGGCAGCCCGGCGCCACGTAGCCCGGCACAGATCGCCTCGACCTTGGCCAGGCCCATGTAGAACACCAGGGTCTCGTCACGGCGGGCCAGCGCCTGCCAATCCGGCGCCCCGCCCTCGCGGCACAGCTGCGCGGTGATGAAGCGCAGCTGCTGGGCATGGGCGCGATCGGTCAGCGGGATGCCCATCGAGGCGCAGGCCGCCGAGGCGGCGGTGATGCCGGGGACGATCTCCGCCGAGACGCCGGCCTCGGCCAGGGCGGCGAGCTCCTCGCCCATGCGGCCGAACACCCCGGGATCGCCGCCCTTGAGACGCACCACCGACTTGCCCTGCCCCGCCAGCGTCACCAGCAGCGCGCCGATCTCGTCCTGGGGCACGCTGTGGTGGCCGCTGGCCTTGCCGACATAGTAGCGCTCGCGGCCGGCGGGAATCAGCGCCAGCACCTCCTCGCCGACCAGCCGGTCGTAGACCACGGCATCGGCCTGAGCCAGCAGCCGCGCGGCCTTCAGCGTCAGCAGCTCGACGTCGCCGCTGCCGGCGCCGACCAGATAGACCCGCCCGGGGCGACACTCGCCGCGCAGCGAGAGACGCGCGGCATCATCCTCCGCTTCGCCGACGCGACCGGACCTCCAGCGGGGCGACAGGCCCAGCCCCAACCTAGCCGAGCCCAGCCGTGCCAGGGCAGAGAAACCGCGGCGCAGGGCGTCAGGCGACGCGAACGGGGGTCTTGGCTTGCTCGGAGCGCGCATGGCCACTCTCCTCTTGTGTATTGGCATCGGGCGTCTGGGAATCGGTATCGGCGCCGGCGTCGACGGTGTCCGAAGCATGCTCCTCTAGCAGCGACTTGAGCTCGGGAATGCAGCTGCCGCACTGGGTGCCGCAGGCGAGCCGCGCACCCAGCGCCTCGACGCTGGCGTCGCCGGCGCGGATGGCCTCGACGATGGTCGTCTGGCCCACCTGATGGCAGCTGCACACCAGCGGGCCGACATCGGCCTCGCCGGCGTCGCAGCCGGCCAGCAGCCGACGGCGCGCGTCGCCCTCGAGCGCGTCCTCGGCGAAGCGCGCGTCGAGCCAGGCCAGACCCGGCAGTTCGGCGGGCGGCGCCACCATCAGCCACCAGCGCAGCCGGCCGCCCTCGAGGCCCGCGGCGCGCAGCCGGCCGCCGGCCGGATCGTCGCTCCACAGGGTCGGCGCCGTAGGCAGCCAATGGCGTGCCCAGGCCAGCCAGTCTCTCTGGTCGCCAGGCTCGCCCCCGGCCAGCTGCCAGCGCTGGCAGTGGGCCAGCGGGATGCGCGCCCAGTAGGCGCCGTCGTCGCGGCCCTCAAAGTCGCCGGCCTCGCCGGATTCGCCGGGGGCGATCAGCAGGGTCGCCTCCCAGCCCACCGCCAGCGGCGCCAGGCTCACCGCGCCGTGCTTCGATTCAGGCTGGCCGGAGATCGGGTCGAGATGGGCGGCGAGCAGGCTGCCGGTGCGCGCCGCGCCGCTGAAGCGGTCGGTCCAGTGCATGGGCACGAAGGCCTCGCCGCGGCGCTGGCCCTTGGTCAGTCTTACCCGGGCGCTATACTCGCCGCCGGCGCCGGTCAGCTTCGCCAGCTGCTGGTCGCCCACGCCGAACGCCGCCGCGTCTTCCGGAGTGATCTCGATGAAGGGCTCGGCGCGGTGATTCATCAGCCGCGGCGCCCGGGCGGTGCGGGTCATGGTGTGCCACTGGTCGCGCACCCGGCCGGTGTTGAGGCGCAGCGGGCGCTCGGCGCTGAGCGCCTGCTCGGGGCCGCGCGGTCGCACCGGCAGCAGTCGTGCCCGGCCGTCCGCGGTGGCGAAGCGGCCGTCCTCGAACAGCCGTGCGGTGCCACGGGGCGATGCGGCGGTCACCGGCCACTGGATCGGCGCCAGGGCGTCATAACCGGCGCGGTCGAGCTCCGCCAGCGCCGAGATGTCGAACAGCCGCGCCTCGCTGCCCGGGACGCCGGGGGCGTTCTCGAAGCCGGAGAGCCGCGCGTGCTCGGCGAAGATATCGCCGGGGTGGCTGTAGTCGAAGGCCTCGCCGAAGCCCAGCCGGCGCGCCGCCTCGCAGACGATCCACCAGTCGTGGCGCGCCTCCCCGGGCGGCGGCAGCATGCCGCGCTGGCGCGAGATGCGCCGCTCGGAGTTGGTCACGGTGCCATCCTTCTCCGACCACGACGACGCCGGCAGCACGATATCGGCATAGGGCAGCAGGTCGGTGTCGGCCATGCATTCGGAGACGATCACCAGCGGGCACTTCTCGAGCGCCGCCCGCACCCGATTGGCGTCGGGCAGGCTGACCGCAGGATTGGTGGCCATCACCCACAGCGCCTGGATCTCGCCGCGCTCGATGGCCTCGAACAGCGCCACCGCCTTGTGCCCCGGCGCCTCGGGCAGGCTCGGCGTCAGATGCTCGGTGGCCCAGAAGCGCGTCACGCGGTCGGGGGCGCCGACCGAGTCGTAGTCCATGTGGGCGGCGAGCTGGTTGGCCAGCCCGCCCACCTCGCGGCCGCCCATGGCGTTGGGCTGGCCGGTGATCGAGAAGGGCCCGGCGCCGGGCAGGCCGATCTTGCCGCCGGCCAGGTGGCAGTTGATGATCGCCTGGCACTTGTCGGTGCCGCTGGACGACTGGTTGATGCCCTGGGAATAGAGGGTCACCACGTGCAGCTGGCTGGCGAACCAGTAGAAGAAGGTCTCCAGGCGCTCGGCGTCGACGTCGCAGTCGGCGGCGATGGCTGAGATGGACACGTCGTCCTCGCGGGCCGCGGCCAGGGCCTCGTCGAGCCCGGCGGTATGCTGCACCAGATAGACGTCGTCGAGCCGGCCCTTGTCGGCCATCCACGCCAGCAGGCCGGTGAACAGCCGGGCATCAGTGCCGGGCCTGAGTCCCAGATACAGGTCGGCGATCTCGCAGCTGTCGGTGACCCGCGGGTCGATCACCACCACCCGCATCAGCGGGTTGCGGCTCTTGGCGGTGCGCAGCCGCTGGTAGAGCACCGGGTGGTTCCAGGCCAGGTTGGAGCCCACCAGCACCACCAGCTCGGCCTCCTCCAGGTCCTCGTAGCTGCACGGCACGGCATCGGCGCCCAGCGAACGCTTGTAGGCGGCCACCGACGAAGCCATGCACAGCCGCGAGTTGGTATCCAGGTGCGGCGTGCCGAGAAAGCCCTTGAACAGCTTGTTGGCGACGTAATAGTCCTCGGTCAGCAGCTGGCCGGAGAGATAGGCCGCCACGGCGTGATCGCCGGCGGATGCTCGGGTGGCCTGGAGGCGGCTGGCCACCGCATCGAGCGCGGTGTCCCAATCGACCTCGACGCCATCGACCCGTGGCCGCGTCAGGCGGCCATGATCGCCCAGGGTCTCGGCCAGCGCCGCCCCCTTGACGCACAACCGCCCGTGGTTGGCCGGGTGGTCGCCGTCGCCCTCCACGTCGGTGATTCGTCCGCCCTCGATGTCGGCGGTCACGCCGCAGCCGACGCCGCAGTAGGGGCAAGTGGTGCGCGCCTGTTGCATGGTGCTCTCCTCGATCGCGATCGCAGGTCCCGAAACGACGACGCCCACCGCCGCGCCGGGTAAGCGCGGGGGTGGGCGTCGTTGCCGTGGATCGCCGCCATGGCGATCCGGGAGTCTCTTTCCCCGATAGAAGCAATCGGTGTGCCAGACGGACGAAAAGCGCCGCTTCTCAGACCGGCGCGTCCGGGGTATCGACGTCGCCTGCACCAGACTGCCGCGTTTTCCACCGCACTCCGCGCCCTCATGGTGCAGGATTCGACACAACGCGGATGCCTCGCCGCCCGGGCATTGGCGACGCAGATGCTGGAACGTCTCTTGCATGACCAGGGTTGACCGTTTCCGCCATCACGAGCCCTATGCCATGCCCCAGCCCTTGCGAATCCTGCTGGTCGACGACGAGAGCGTCCGCGCCGCCATGGTCGAGGAGGCCCTCGGCCAGGAGGGGCACGAAGTGATCTGCCACCTGCAGAGCCCGGCCAGCCTCAACGACATGGTCGAGCGCCACGCCCCCGACGTGGTGATCATCGACATGGAATCCCCCGACCGCGACACCCTCGACAGCATGTCGCAGCTGCACCGCCAGAACCCGCGGCCGGTGGTGTTCTTCGCCGACCAGCACGACCCCGACTCCATGCAGGCCGCCCTCAAGGCCGGCGTCAGCGCCTACGTCGTCGACGGCCTGGTGCCGACCCGGGTCCGGGCGATCCTCGAGGTCGCCGTGGCCCGCTTCGACGCCTTCCAGTCGATGCGCCAGGAGCTCGACCGCACCCGCACCCAGCTGGCCGACCGCAAGCGCATCGAGAAGGCCAAGGGAATGTTGATGAAGCACCAGGACTGCGACGAGCCCCAGGCCTATCAGACGCTGCGCAAGCTGGCCATGGACCGGGGCCAGCGCATCGGCGAGGTGGCCGGCAACGTGATCGATATCCTCGAAGGACTGGAGAAAGGCCTATGAGCATGTCCCAAGCCCCCGAGCTTTCCCGCCTGACCCTGGGCATCGTGCCACTGCTGGACGCCGCCCTGCCGATCGTCGCCCGGGAAGGCGGCTTCTTCGCCGCCGAGGGGCTCGAGGTCACGCTGTCGCGGGAGAGCGCCTGGTCGACCCTGCGCGACAAGCTCGCCGCCGGGCTGCTCGACGGTGCCCAGCTGCTGGCCCCGCTGCCGCTGGCCATGAGCCTCGGCGCCTCCGGCACGCCCTGCGACGTCCTGGCGCCGCTGGTACTCGGCCGCCACGGCAATACGCTGGTGCTGTCCCCCTACTGGTCGGAGGGCATGGCCGCGCCCCTGGACGACTCCCCCGGCGGCCGGGATCCGGCCGTCAACGCCCGCGACTTCGCCGAACGGCTGCGCCGGCGCGGCACCACACGCCCACGGCTGGCCATGGTGCATCCCTTCTCCAGCCACCACTACCAGCTGCGCGACTGGCTGGCCCTGGGTGGCCTCGACCCCGACACCGACGTCGAACTGGTCGCCCTGCCGCCGTCGCGCATGGTCGAAGCCCTCGAACAGGGCCGCATCGACGGCTTCTGCGTCGGCGAGCCCTGGGGCAGTCAGGCCGCACAGCGCGGCGGCGGGCGCATCGTCGCCACCGGCGCCGCGCTGTGGCCGGGCCATCCCGAGAAGGTGCTCGGCGTGACCCATGACTGGGCCGAGCGCCACCCGGCCACCCTCGCGGCCCTGATCCGCGCCCTGATCGCCGCCGCCGGCTGGCTGACCGAGGCGCCCGAGCACCGGCGCCTGGCGCGCGACTGGCTGGCCCTGCCGCCCTACCTGGACCGCGCCATGGATCATCTGCCGACGCTGCCGCTGGACGAGCCGCCGATCGAGCAGCGCCTCACCGGGCTGCGCCCCGGGGCCGACGAGCTGGCCCGGGTGGTGGAGCATCTGGCCCGCCAGCTCGGCGAGCCGCTCGACCGTGCCGCGGTCGAGACCTGCTACAGCCCCGTGCATATCGATGCCGCGACGCACCAGGAGCGTGCATGACGACCGCGACTTCATCCGTCCCGCGCCGGCCATCGCCCGGGAGATTTCACCCAACTCACTGACATTGCAGTTCTTTACTGGCGACTGGCCCGATCCTTGATAGGAACAGGTCAGAACGGCGGGCCCAGGCCCCCGGCGGTCAACGGCGATCGCACCTCGAAGTATCAGACGAAGACGTCTCCACGCTCCCCAATGCCGGGGAGCGTCGAGGCGTCTTCTGCGTTTATGGAGGGAGTCCGTGATGCACTCCGATGACCCGACACCCGATGCCCCGTCGCGCGACGAGGGGCCGCCGACCATCGATCACCTGGTGATCGTCGGCAGCGGCATGGCCGGCCAGCGGCTGGTCGAGGCGCTGGTCCAGCGCGAGAGCGCGCCGCGCCGCATCACCCTGATCGGCGCGGAGGCCTGCCCCGCCTACAACCGCATCCTGCTGTCGCCGCTGCTGGCCGGCGAGATGGAACGCGAGGCGCTGACTCTGCGCGACGCCGACTGGTACGCCGAGCACGGCGTCGAGCTGGTGCTCGGCGAGCGGGTCGAGCGCATCGACCGCGCCGCGCGCCGCCTGACCACCGCCGGCGGCCGCGAGATCGCCTACGACCGCCTGGTGCTGGCCACCGGCTCCACCCCCGCTCTGCCGCCGGTCGACGGCCTTGAGCTCGACGGCGTCCACGCCTTTCGCGATCTGGACGACGCCGCCGCCCTGACCCGCGTCGCCGAGCGGGGTGGCCGCGCGGTGGTGATCGGCGGCGGCCTGCTGGGCCTGGAGGCCGCCGAGGGATTACGTAAAAGAGCGCTTCACAAGCGCGCCCGAGAACAGGACGGCATGTCGGTGAACGTGCTCCAGCGCGCCTCGCGGCTGATGAACCGCCAGCTCGACGCCACCGCCGCCGGCCTGCTCCAGGCCGAGCTCGAGGGCCGCGGGCTCGAGATCGTCACCGGCGCCGACCTGGAAGGCCTGGAGGACGACGGCCGGGGCCGCGTCTGCGCCGTGCGCCTGGCCGACGGCCGGCGGCTGGCCGCCGACTGCGTGGTGCTGGCCATCGGCATCGCGCCCAGCGTCGAACTGGGTCGCCGGGCCGGTCTCGAGGTCCACCGCGGCATCGTCGTCGACGACAGCCTGACCAGCAGCGACCCGGCCATCCACGCGCTGGGTGAATGCTGCGAGTTCGAGGGTCGGACCTATGGCCTGGTCGAGCCGATCTGGCGTCAGGTCGAGGTGCTGGCCGCCCACCTGTCACCTCATTCCAGCAACACGGCGGCCGGCGACACGACGCCGCGCTACGTCGAGCGGCCCACCGCCACCAGGCTCAAGATCAGTGGCATCTCGCTGTACGCCTTCGGCCCCATCGAGCCCGACGCCACCCACGAGGTACTGACCTACCACGACCCGCAGCATGGCGACTATCGCCGGCTGCTGCTGCGCGACGGCCGCCTCGAGGGCGCCGTGCTCTACGGCGATACCGCGGCCGGCCCCTGGTACTTCGAGCAGTCGCTGGCCGGCCGCGACCTCGGCGCCTGTCGCCAGACGCTGCTGTTCGGCCCGGCCGATGCCAGGGCCCTGCTCGACGCCACGCATTCCGCGACACCGAATCCCGCCACGCCCCACGCCCAGGACCGCTCCCCGCAGGAGGAAGCCGCATGAACACGTCCAGCCAAGCGAATCCCCCGCTGATCATCATCGGCAACGGCATGGTCGGCCATCACCTGGTCGAGCAGCTCATCGAACGCGGCGCCACCGAGCACTACCGCATCACGGTGTTCGGCGAGGAGCGCCATCGCGCCTACGACCGCGTTCATCTCTCCGAGTACTTCGCCGGCCGCGATGCCCAGTCCCTGGCCCTGTGCGACGCCGACTTCTACGCCGAGCACGGCATCGAGCTGCGCCTCGCCGAGGAGGTCACCGCCATCGACCGCGACGCGAGCGAGGTGATCACCGACCGGGGCCGCTATCCCTATGCGCGACTGGTGCTGGCCACCGGCTCCTTCCCCTTCGTGCCGCCGATTCCCGGCCACGAGCGCGACCACTGCCTGGTCTACCGCACCCTGGACGATCTCGACGCCATCCGCGCGGCCGCCGCGGACGCCACCACCGGCGTGGTGGTCGGCGGCGGCCTGCTGGGCCTGGAGGCCGCCAACGCCCTGCGCGGCCTGGATCTCGACACCGCCGTGGTCGAGTTCGCCCCCAGGCTGATGCCGATGCAGGTCGACACCGAGGGCGGCGAGCTGCTGCGCGAGAAGATCGAGGCGCTGGGCGTGCAGGTGCTCACCGACCGCGCCACCCAGCGCATCGAGGACGGCCAGGCCAGCTTCCACCGCATGGTGTTCCAGGACGACAAGGTGCTGGAGACCGACCTGATCGTGTTTTCCGCCGGCATCCGTCCCCGCGACCAGCTGGCCCGCGACTGCGCGCTGGACATCGGCGAGCGCGGCGGCGTGGTGATCGACGACCGCTGCCTGACCAGCGACCCGGCGATCCTCGCCGTCGGCGAGGTGGCGCTGTGGCAGAACAGCATCTTCGGCCTGGTGGCCCCCGGCTATCAGATGGCCAAGGCGGCCGCCGATACCCTGCTGGGCGGCGAGCTGACCTTCGACGGCGCCGACATGAGCACGAAGCTCAAGCTGCTCGGCGTCGACGTGGGCGCCATCGGCGACGCCCACGGCAACCGGAATCCCGGCGCCCGGACCTTCCGCTACCTCGACGAGCTCAAGCAGGAATACCGCAAGCTGGTGGTCTCCGGTGACGGCAGGAAGCTGCTCGGCGCCATGCTGGTGGGCAACAACGACGCCTACGACACCCTGATGCAGGTCTACGCCAACGGCCTCGAGCTGCCCGAGGATCCGGCGGCGCTGATCGTGCCGTCCTCCGAGGGCGCGCCGACGCTGGGTGCCGACGCCCTGCCCGACGAAGCCACCATCTGCTCGTGTCACAACGTCACCAAGGCCGCGATCTGCGAGAGCCTCGACGCCGGCGCCATGGACCTCGGCGCGGTCAAGGCCGAGACGAAGGCCAGCACCGGCTGCGGCGGCTGTGCGGCGCTGCTCAAGAACGTGGTCGACCACGAGCTCGAGGCCCGCGGCGTGGAGGTCGATCAGTCGATCTGCGAACACTTCGCCCACACCCGCCAGGCGCTCTACGACATCGTGCGGGTCGAGGGCATCCGGACCTTCGGCGAGCTGATCGACAAGCACGGCGTTTCGGAAACCCCGGGCCTGGGCGCTTCATCAGCCCCGACACTCGGCTGCGACATCTGCAAGCCGGCGGTGGCCTCGATCCTGGCCTCCTGCTTCAACGAGCCGATCACCGACGCCGCGCACATCCCGCTGCAGGACACCAACGACACCTTCATGGCCAACATGCAGAAGAACGGCACCTACTCGGTGGTGCCGCGGGTGCCGGGCGGCGAGATCACCCCGGACAAGCTGATGGTGCTGGGCCAGGTGGCGCAGAAGTACGCGCTCTACACCAAGGTCACCGGCGGCCAGCGCATCGACCTGTTCGGCGCCCGGCTGGAGGACCTGCCCGACATCTGGGGCGAGCTGATCGCGGCCGGCTTCGAGACCGGCCACGCCTACGGCAAGTCGCTGCGCACCGTGAAGTCCTGCGTCGGCAGCACCTGGTGCCGCTTCGGGGTGCAGGACAGCGTGGGCATGGCGATCCGGCTCGAGCATCGCTACAAGGGCCTGCGCTCGCCGCACAAGCTCAAGTTCGCGGTCTCCGGCTGCACCCGCGAGTGCGCCGAGGCCCAGAGCAAGGACATCGGCGTGATCGCCACCGAGCACGGCTGGAACCTGTACGTCTGCGGCAACGGCGGCATGCGTCCGCGCCACGCCGAGCTCTTCGCCACCGATCTCGACGACGCGCAGCTGATCACGATCATCGACCGCCTGCTGATGTTCTACGTGCGCACCGCCGACCGCCTGCAGCGCACCTCGGTGTGGCGTGAGAACCTGGAGGGTGGCCTGGACTACCTCAAGGCCGTGGTGC
Source organism: Halomonas sp. HG01 (assembly GCF_000968715.2). Lineage (NCBI taxonomy): Bacteria > Pseudomonadati > Pseudomonadota > Gammaproteobacteria > Oceanospirillales > Halomonadaceae > Halomonas > Halomonas sp. HG01. The sequence continues at coordinate 2,686,058 of NZ_CP022134.1, forward strand.
TCGAAGACAGCCTGGGGATCAATGAGGAGCTCGAGGCGCAGATGCAGACCGTGATCGACAACTATGAGTGCGAATGGGCGGGCGCCATCAACGACCCGGAGAAGCTCAAGCGCTTCCGCAGCTTCGTCAACGATGCACGGCCCGATCCGGACATCATCGTCACCGAAGAGCGCGGCCAGCTGAGACCCGCGTAAGGCATCGCGCTTCCGATAGCTGGATCGACGCCGGGGACAAGCCCAAGCGAGGGGTTTTTGGCCATGGATGGCCAAAGTAGCGCCCAGGGATGGGTTCATAGCGCCCTCGCGTGGCTTGTCGCCGGAGAGTCGACCGCCATTGATACCTGGCCATTCGCTCCCGAGGAATATCCATGACCACCGCAACCGCAGCAGCCCCGACCATGACCCAGACCTGGCAGACCCTGTGCACCCGAGCCGACCTGGTGGCCCACTCCGGCGTCGCCGCCTGGATCGAGACCACCGTGGGAACGGCCCAGGTGGCCCTCTTCTACCTTCCCGGCCACGCCACCGAGCTCTACGCCGTGGATCACCGCGATCCCTTCTCCGGCGCCAACGTCATCGCCCGCGGCATCGTCGGCGATGCACGGGGCGAGCCGGTGGTGGCCTCGCCGCTCTACAAGCAGCACTTCCGTCTCAAGGACGGCCAGTGCCTGGAGGACGAAACGGTCCGCCTGCGCACCTGGCCGTTGCGCCTCGAAGGCGACGCGGTGCAGATCCTGGCCTGACGCTGACCGCACGAATGACGACGACCGGCGCCGGGGGCGCCGGTCGTTCTCGTTGGTACGTTGAGAAAACGTCGATTGTGCAAAGCAGCAGATTTGACCCATGCTGGAATCGAAACCCGCCTATGACGGTCTGATGAAGAGATCGCTGCCATCAAACGAGGAGGTGAGCCCGGAGCCCAGGCCTGCACGTCGCGTCTGTCACGGAACCGACATCCCGCGCTGACAGTGTCGACATCGAGGCGTCATCTGTTGTGACGTCGTCCCGGTGACAATCAGGAGAGCCGCGCCGATGGTACGCATCGACAAGAAAGCCACCCGGCTTTACGTGCTGGACACCAATGTCCTGATCCACGACCCCGCCGCCCTCTACCAGTTCGATGAGCACGAAGTGGTCATCCCCATGACCGTGCTCGAGGAGCTCGACAAGCACAAGAACGGCATCCGCGAGATCGCCCGCACCGCCCGGCAGGTCAGCCGGACCCTCTCGGACCTCACCGCCAACGTCGATCTCAGCCAGATCCGCGAAGGCATTCCCATCCCGCGTCTCAACGGCCCCGAAGGCCGGCTGCGGCTGCTCTGCTACGACGACCTCGAAACCCCGGATCACCTGGAGAACAGCCCCGACAACCGCCTGCTCACCGAGACCTGCCGGCTGCGTGATGAGCGCGCCGACGCCTCGGTGATCCTGGTCACCAAGGACATCAACCTGCGGGTCAAGGCCGCCGCGGTGGGCGTGCCGGTAGAGGACTACCTCACCGATCGCGCCTTCGACGACAGCGACGCCATGCTCGGCGGCGCCCGCGTCTATCCCGAGGCGGGCCACGACGGCCGCGGCCTGTGGGAGAGCCTCAAGGCCGACGTCAAGGTCGAGCGCGACGACAGCGGCCAGGTGGTGTATCGCCTGAGCGGCGAGATCCCCGCCGACTGGCACCTGGGCATGCTGGTTTCCGACAGTGACGACGAGGCCAGCTTCGAGGCTATCGTGCGCGACCTGGGGCCAAAGCACGCGCATCTGGAGCTGCTCACCAACTATCGGCACGGCGCCAGCGTGTGGGGCGTTCATGCCCACGACAGCCGCCAGAACTTCACCCTCAACCTGCTGATGGACGACGAGGTCGACCTGGTCACCATCGCCGGCAGCGCCGGCACCGGCAAGACCTTCATGACGCTCGCCGCCGCCTTCCAGCAGACCCTCGACTCCAAGCGCTTCGAGCGCATCGTGTTCACCCGGGCACCGATCTCGATGAGCGAGGACATCGGCTACCTGCCCGGCACCGAGGAGGAGAAGATGTCGCCCTGGATGGGCGCCTTCCACGACAACATGGACAACCTGCTGCGCGACGAGCACGACGGCAGCACCACCTGGAACCAGGAGGCCACGCGCCAGCTGCTGGGATCGCGGGTGCAGATCCGCGCCCCCGGCTTCATGCGCGGCCGCACCCTCAACGACACCTTCCTGATCATCGACGAGGCACAGAACTTCACGCCCAAGCAGCTCAAGTCACTGCTGACCCGGGCCGGGCGCAACACCAAGATCGTCTGCCTGGGCAACGTGGGCCAGATCGACACGCCCTACCTCACCGCCAACACCTGCGGCATGGCGGCGGTGGTGCAACGCTTCCGCGACTGGCCTCACGCCGGCCACGTCACCCTGAAGAGCGTCGAGCGCTCGCGTCTGGCCCTGGCCGGCGAGGAGCTGCTCTGACCCCCGAACGTCTCGCCTGAACGACCCGGGCCGGCACCTCTCGGTGCCGGCCCGTTGTCATGCAGACGGCGTCTGGCGCCGCGACGAGAGCCGCATCAGTGCCCGCGGTTGAAGGCCTTCTCGATCAGCGCCTCGCTCTCGCTGCCGGCCCCCTTCCGGAGCACCGTGCAGGCCTCGTGATAGAGGCAGACGAAACGCTGGCAGGATGCGCAGTGAACGCGATCGTCAGGGTTCTTGATGCTGGACACCCTCATCACATGGCTACCACAGGCCGGGCAGGCCACCGGTAGGCGAAGGTCTTCGGACAGGGTCATCGGCTTCTCCTTTCCTCGGGATTCCGTGAACGACATCCTGACGCACTCGCCGCGCGTGTGCCACAGGTTCAGAGTCCGATCACGCGATTGAACACGCCGCTCGGCAAGGCGCCGCGGTGGCGACGCCGAACGCGCCGCCCCACTTTCAGCGGCCCAGCCGGGCGGCGATCCAGGGACCGATATCGGCTACCTGCTGCGGGCAGACGGCATGGGGCATCGGGTACTGACGGTAGCGGACCGGGTAGCCCAACGCCTCGAGACGGTCGCGGGCGGCCTGACCCAGCGCCTCCGGCACCACCGGGTCGGCGTTGCCGTGGTGGATCTCGATGGGCAGGTCTCGGTTGGCCGCGGCGGGCTCGAGGCTGTCGACGGTGGCCAGGTAGGTGGACATGGCCAGCAGGCCGCCCAGCCGCTCGGGAAAGGTCAGCGCTGCCTGATAGGCCACGGCGCCCCCCTGGGAGAAGCCGGCGACGATGATGCGCTCGGCGGGTACGCCCTGGGCGATCTGCTCGTGCATCAGGCCCTGAATGCGCTCGGCGGAGGCCTTGAGCTGCGCCTCATCCACGCGGCGATCGAGACTGGCCTCGAGAATGTCGTACCAGGCCGGCATGGTCATGCCGCCGTTGATGGTCACCGGCAGGCGCGGCGCGTGGGGCAGGATGAAGCGGACGTCGAGATCGTCCGGCAGCCCCAGGGCCGGCACCAGGGGCTCGAAGTCGTGGCCGTCGGCGCCGAGGCCGTGGAGGATGAACACGCAGGCTTCGGCGGGTCGTCCGCTGCGTGGCTCGATGATCAGCTCGTCGGGTGCGCTCATGGCTCGTCTCCAGCACAAAAGCGCCACCCTAGCGCAAAGCGTCCGCGTCGGCGAGAGGCGTCAGGCGGCGAACTAGAACGGCCAGATGAGGGGAATCAGCCCCAGCGCCACCGCCGCGGTCAGCAGGTTGAGGGGCGCGCCCACCCGCAGGTAGTCACTGACCCGGTAGCCACCGGGGCCGTAGACCATCAGGTTGGTCTGATAGCCGACCGGGGTCAGGAAGCTGGCCGAGGCGGCGAACATCACCGCCACCACGAAGGGCATCGGGCTCACGCCCAGGTGCTCGGCCGCGGCAACCACCACCGGGAAGCTGATCACCGCCGCGGCGTTGTTGGTCACCAGCTCGGTCAGCAGCGCCACCAGCAGGTAGGTGCCGATCAGCAGCCACCAGGGATTGCCGTCGGCCCAGCCCAGCGCCGTCTGGGCCAGCGCCGAGGCCGCGCCGTTGGCCTCCAGCGCGTGGCCAAGGCCGAAAGAGGCGGCGATGGTCAGCAGCACCTGGGTGTCCATGCCGCGCTTGGCGGCACCGATCGAGCAGCAGCCGGAGAGCACCGCGGCCGCCGCCCCCAGCATGGCCGCGCTGAGCAGGCTGGTGATACCGGTGGCGGCGAGCAGCACCACCAGGGCAAGGATGCTCCAGGCCAGCCAGGCGCGCTCGTGGACCGGCCGCGCCGAACCGTTGACCTGGCTGATCAGCAGGAAGTCCCGGGACTGGCGGTGGCGCTCGATGAACGGTGGGCGTGCCTCCAGCAGCAGCACGTCGGCCGGCTGCAGGCGGATCTGCCCCAGGTTCCCCGCCACCCGTTCGCCGCCGCGGCAGACCGCCAGCACCGCGGCGCCGTAGAGGGTGCGGAAGTGGCCGTCGCGGATGCGCTGGCCGATGAACTGGCACTGATCCGAGACCACCGCCTCCACCAGGCGGCGCTCCTTGAAGTCCTTCTGCAGGCTCGACTCGGCGGGATGCGAGGGCACCAGCCCGCGGATCTGCTGCAGCTCAACGGCGCCCGCCGAGGTGCCGGCGAACACCAGCCGGTCGCCGCCCTTGAGGCGCTCGCCTGGACCGACCACGCTGACCACGTTGCCGTCGCGCTCGATCTCGACCAGGAACAGCTCCTGCAGGTGGCGAAGCCCGGCCTCCTCGACGCTCTTGTCGACCAGCGGGCCGCTCGGGGCCACCTCCATCTCGATGGTGAACTCGCGGGGGTTCTCGAACACGTCGCCGGCGCCGATGCGCGGCGGCAGCAGACGCCGCCCCACCAGCAGCAGATAGGCCAGGCCGACCGCCGCCACGGGCACGCCGACCCAGGCAATGTCGAACAGCTCCATGGACAACGAGGGATAGCGCTCGATCATCAGGCCGTGCACCACCAGGTTGGTGCTGGTGCCCATCAGGGTGATGGTGCCGCCGAGGATGGAGGCGAAGCTGAGCGGCATCAGCAGGCGATGGGCCGGCAGGCCGAGGCGTCGGCTCCAGCTCAGCACCGCGGGAATGAAGGTGGCCACCACGGGAGTGTTGTTGAGAAAGCCGCTCAGCCCGGCCACGGGCAGCACCAGCCGCGCCAGGGCACGTTGCTCGCCCTTGGGACGTCCCAGCACGTAGCGGATGATCAGATCGATGCCGCCGGTCTCGCGAATGCTCGCGACCAGCACGTACATGAAGGCGACGGTGAACAGTCCACTGCTGGAGAAGCCGGCCAGCGCCTGGTCGGGGGAGACCGCGCCGAGGCCGATCAGCAAGACCAGCGCCCCCATCAGCACCATGTCGGGGCCGATGCGGGTCAACGCCATCATCGGAAAGACGGCGGCGACGACGATGAGCGAGATCCAGGCGTCCGGGGACATGGCGGGCATTCCAGGGAGAGTACGAACTGCCCTATTGTGCCGGTCGCCACATATTCTAAAAAGTTATTTTTAGAAATTCACTTAGATGAAAAGTGAATGATGGCTCGCCCCGCCTCGGCGACGGGGCCAACCGTTACGCAACGTCTCAGCCGATGGCCTTGATGTTGGACGCCTGCAGGCCTTTCTTGCCCTGGGTGACGTCGAAGGAGACCTTCTGGCCTTCCTGGAGAGACTTGAAGCCATCGGCCTGGATCTCGGAGAAGTGGGCGAACAGGTCGTCCCCGCCGTCGTCCGGAGAAATGAAGCCGAAGCCCTTGGTGTCGTTAAACCACTTGACGGTACCGGTCGCCATTTTGCATGCCTCGCATTGCCTGTTGAATCCGCGCGGTGAAGGCGTTTCGCCGCTCCACGGCACGCGGCCTGCGCCCCGATGAGCGCAGACCTGACACTATACCTCAGTCATGACGGCCCCGTTACAACGTTTTGTCGCGCAGCCAGGCGGCGGCCTTCTCGGCGATCATCAGCGTCGGTGAATTGGTGTTGCCGCTGGTGATGGTCGGCATGACGCCGGCATCCACCACCCTGAGGCCGTCCACGCCGCGCACCCGCAGGCGCGAATCGACCACCGCCATGGGGTCGTCGTCACGCCCCATGGCGGTGGTGCCCACCAGATGGAAGATGGTCGTGCCGATCTCGCCGGCCAGCCGCGCCAGGTCCTCGTCGCTCCGGTAGTGCGCGCCGGGCTTGACCTCCTCCGGTGCATAGCGGGCGAAGGCCGGCTGGGCAACGATCCGCCGGGTCAGGCGCAGCGAGTCGGCGGCCACACGGCGATCCTCCTCGGTATCCAGGTAGTTCGGCGCGATGCGCGGCGCCGTGGCCGGATTATCGGCGGCGATGCGTACCGAGCCGCGACTGGTGGGATTGAGGTTGCACACGCTGGCGGTGATCGCCGGGAAGTCGTGCAGCGGCTGGCCGAAGGCTTCGAGGCTCAACGGCTGGACATGGTACTGAAGGTTCGGATGAGGACGCTCCGGCGAACTGCGGGCGAAGGCGCCGAGCTGGGAGGGCGCCATGCTCATCGGCCCCGAACGCTTCAGCAGGTACTCCAGACCGATGCGGGCCTTGCCGCCCCAGCTGGCGGCCAGGGTATTGAGCGTGCTGGCCCCGGTGACCCGATAGACGGCTCGGATCTGCAGGTGGTCCTGCAGGTTCTCGCCCACGCCCGGCAGCGCGTGAATCCTCGGGATGCCGTGCTCGGCGAGCAGTCCCGCCGGCCCGATGCCGGAGAGCTGCAGCAGCTGCGGCGAGCCGACGGCCCCGGCGCACAGCACCACGCTGTGGCGTGCCCGGGCCTCGACGAGCTCGCCCTGGCGGGCGACCCGCACGCCCTCGCAGCGCGGCCGCCCGCCCTGCCCCGCGCCGAAGGTCAGCCGCTGTACCTGGCTGGAGTGCCACAGGGTCAGGCCGTCGCGCGCCTCGGCCTCGCGCAGGAAGGCCTTGGCGGTGTTCCAGCGCCAGCCCCCGCGCTGGTTGACCTCGAAGTAGTCGACGCCGGCGTTGCAGCCACGATTGAAGTCGTCGGTGCGGGGAATGCCGGCCTGCACGGCGGCTTCGGCGAAGTCGTCCAGCACCGGCCACTTGAGGCGCTGGCGTTCCACCCGCCATTCGCCGCCGTGGCCGTGGAAGTCGCGATGCGCGGCGTCGCCATCGCCGCCGGGGTCCAGCCGGTAGTGATCCTCGTGACGCATGAAGTCCGGCAGGCAGCGCTCCCAGCGCCAGGCGTCGTCGCCGGTATGCTCGGCCCAGTGGTCGTAGTCCCGGGCCTGGCCGCGCATGTAGATCATGCCGTTGATGCTCGAGCAGCCGCCCAGGGTCCGACCGCGGGGATAGATCAGCGAGCGGCCGTTGAGCCCCGGCGCCGGCTCGGTGCGAAAGCACCAGTCGGTGCGCGGGTTGTCGATGCAATAGAGATACCCCACCGGAATGTGGATCCAGGGGTGGCGATCGCGACCGCCGGCCTCGATCAGCAGCACCCTGACCCCGGGATCGGCGCTCAGGCGATTGGCGAGCAGGCAGCCGGCGGTACCGGCCCCCACGATGATGTAATCGAAGGTCGCGACGACGCTCACAGGCAACGTTCTCCTTGTCGAGTCCGGCATCCAGCGTCGCGCGACCTCCGGCAGCTGTCACTGCGGCCTTGGTCGAGGGAGCGGATCGAGGCCTCAGAGCTCGTGACCCAGCACCACGCGGCAGATATCGGAGAAGCTGCGCGCCTCCGGCAGCGTGGCCACGTCGGTACCCAGCGCGCGACCGATGTCGGCGGCCGAGATCACGCCGCGGATGCGCTGCTGGCCCAGGCGGTCGGCTTCGGTCACCAGCAGGTGCTGATCGCCATAGGCTTCCAGCTCGCGCACCAGCTGACCGATGGACAGGGCCGCCAGGCGCTCCATCGACAGCGCGTGCAGCTCGGCGCAGGGGGTGTGCACCATGCGCACGGTCACGTCCTCGCGGTCGATGCCGCGACGCTGCATGGCCTGGGTGATGAGGCGGCCGCCGATCACGTCACGGGCGTTGAGCACGCCGACGCAATCGCCGTCGTTGTCGACCACCAGCAGCAGGCGTACGCCACCGTGCTCCATGACCTTGCGGGCATCGACGATGGAAGTATCGGCGGGCACGCTCAGCGGCACGACATGCTGGAAGTCGGTCAGCACCGTCAGCGCCGGGCTGTCGGGGGAGAGCCTCGGCGGCATCGGCTTGACGATCGGGGTGTGGGCCGGCAGCACGTCGAGGCGATCGGGAGTGGCGGTCAGGGTAGGCATGGGGAGTGGTCTCCTTTTCTGGTCGAGCCGGCGATCGACGCCGGATGCCTCCACCCTGCGCCCGCCCGGATTAAGAGAACCTTAAGGGATGTCCCGCGGCGGCCCGGCGTTGACACTCGCCCGGCCGCGGCTTGCAATAGGCTTTTCCCCATCGCAATGGAGTGCGAAGATGTCTCGACCGCCCCGCCGTTTTCTCGTCTACGGGCTGACGCTTGCCGGCCTCGCCGCCTGCCTGCTCGGCCTGGCGCTGGCCCCGGGCTGGGGCTGGGCACTGGGTGCCCTGATCCTTGCCGTGCTGGCGGCGATGGGCACCCACGACATCCTTCAGCGCCGACACACCGTCAGCCGCAACTATCCGGTCACCGCCCACCTGCGCTATCTGCTGGAGTCCTTCGGCCCCGAGATCCGCCAGTACTTCATCCAGCGCGACACCGAGGAGGTCCCCTTCTCCCGCGAGCAGCGCAGCCTGGTCTATCGGCGCGCCAAGGGCACCGTCGACAAGCAGCCCTTCGGCTCCCTCGAGGACATGCAGGCCCCCGGCTACGAATGGATGAACCCATCGCTGGCCCCGACGACCATCGACGACGACGATTTCCGCGTGACCGTCGGCGCCGGCCGGGCACGGCCCTATGACGTCAGCGTGCTCAACGTCTCGGCGATGAGCTTCGGTGCCCTGTCGCCCAACGCCATCAGCGCGCTCAACGACGGCGCCCGTCGCGGCGGCTTCTACCACGACACCGGCGAGGGCGGCATCTCGCCCTACCATCGCCGCGGCGGCGACCTGGTGTGGGAGATCGGCTCCGGCTACTTCGGCTGCCGCGACGCCGAGGGGCGCTTCGACCCCGACCGCTTCGCCGAGCGCGCCGGCGATGACGCCGTGAAGATGATCGAGATCAAGCTCTCCCAGGGCGCCAAACCGGGGCACGGCGGCATCCTGCCGGCGGCCAAGGTCACCGCCGAGATCGCCGCGACCCGCGACGTGCCCGAGGGCGAGAGCGTGGTCTCGCCACCCGCCCACAGCGCCTTCTCCACGCCCCGGGAGCTGATCGGCTTCATCTGCCGGCTGCGCGAGCTCTCCGGCGGCAAGCCGGTGGGCATCAAGCTGGCCATCGGCCATCCCTGGGAGTGGTTCGCGCTGGTCAAGGCGATGCGCGAGGAAGGCGAACACCCCGACTTCGTGGTGGTGGACGGCGGCCAGGGCGGCACCGGCGCCGCGCCGCTGGAGTTCGCCAATCGGCTGGGCATGCCTCTCACCGACGCCCTGCTGCTGGTGCACAACGCCCTGGTCGGCGCGGGCCTGCGCGAGCGAGTGCGCATCGCCGCCGCGGGCAAGGTGGTCAGCGCCTTCGACATCGCCCGCACCATCGCGCTGGGCGCCGACTGGTGCAACTCGGCGCGAGGCTTCATGTTCTCGCTGGGCTGCATCCAGGCCCGAAGCTGCCACAACGATCGCTGCCCCAGTGGCGTGGCGACCCAGAACCCGCTGCGCGGCAGCCGGCTCGACGTGCCGCTCAAGGCCGACCGGGTCGCGCGCTTCCAGGCCGGTACCCGCGAGGCCCTGGCCGAGATGCTGGCCGCCGCCGGACTCCGCCACCCCGGAGAGCTGGGCCCGGAGCACATCATCCGCCGCGTCTCGCGCCACGAGGTTCGCACCCTGGCGACCCTGTTCGACTTCGTGGCCCCCGATGCCCTGATCGAGGGCGATGCGGCTCGCCATGCGATCTTCGCCGACTACTGGGACTTCGCCAGCGCCGACAGCTGGTCGGCGCCGGCCAGCCTGCTGCGGCTGCGCGAGAGCAAGCTGGTGTGAGCGACGCCCGGGCATTCCTCGACGACGCCCGGGATGCAACCGCCCCACGACGATGATAGGCTACGTCGATCCCGGTCATGGGCGGACGCTATCGTCGCCCCATCATCGCGACCGGACGACCCTCGCTGGGGAGTAGCTGGCTCGCGCCCACCGCGCGAGATCGCCTGTCAACATAGTCGGCCAACGCCGTGGCAGGTGAGCCGGCGCGTCGTTCCACACGCCTGTCGTGTGAGCGCCACGCGCCAGGTCGGCGAGACCATCGACGGTACGGCGCCCAAGGCCGGGCGTGTCGTATCGTCGTGGTGAATCGCCCGGCCGGTATGATCGTTGCCATGACCCCGCTGTCCACCACCCTGCTGGCCTTCTCGATGTCCACCGACGCCTTCGCCGCCGCCATCGGCAAGGGTGCCGCCGTCGACCATCCGCGTTTCCGCGAAGCCCTGCGCACCGGCCTGATCTTCGGCGTGATCGAAGGCCTGACCCCGCTGATCGGCTGGGCCCTGGGCCAGAGCGCCCATGAGTACATCTCCCGCTGGGACCACTGGATCGTCTTCGTGCTGCTGTCCGTCCTCGGCGTGCGCATGATCCGCGCCGGCCTCGAGACCCCCGACCCCGACGAGGACGCCCCCGCCGCCAAGCCGGGGTGTCAGGCCTGGTGGCTGATCGCCGCCACCGCCGTGATCACCAGCCTCGACGCCCTCACCGTGGGGATCGGCCTGGCCTTCATGGACGTCAATATCCTGCTGACCGCCCTGGCGATCGGCGCCGCCACCACCCTGATGGCCACCCTGGGCGTGATGCTGGGTCGCCGCCTCGGCGTGATGATCGGCCAGCGCGCCGAAGTGCTCGGCGGGGTGATCCTGATCGGCATCGGCACCGCCATCCTCACCGAACACCTGGGACTGTGGTAAGGATCTGCGGCAGGGGATCTGTGGCAAGAGATCTGCGACAAGAGGACCGTGACGAGCCGCCTCAGTGGCGATGATCGTCAGCCGCCGCGGGGCCCGGGGCGTCGGCACAGCGGCCGCGAGACTCGAGCTGGATGGTCGCATGGGCCACGTCGAAGCGCTCGAGCAGCACCGCCTTGATCGCCACCAGGGTCGCCTCGCGGTCGGCCTCCTCCTCCACGGCGGCGTGCAGCGACAGCAGATGGCGCCCCGGCGTCATCGACCAGGCGTGGACGTGGTGCACGTCATGCACGCCGTCCAGCCGCTCGGGGAGCTCCTGCTCGATGCGCGCCACGTCCAGCGAGGCCGGCGCGCCCTCCAGCAGGATATGCCCGGACTCGCGAGTCAGCCGCCAGGCGCTGCGCAGGATCAGCGCCGCCACCAGCAACGACAGCAACGGGTCGATCGGTGTCCAGCCGGTGGCCAGGATCACCAGCGCGGCGACGACGGCCGCCACCGAGCCCAGCAGATCGCCCAGCACGTGCAACGCCGCCCCGCGGACGTTGAGGTTGTCGCGGTCGCCCAGGTGGAGGATGGCGAACACCGCCAGGTTGACCACGAATCCCAGCGCGGCGATGACCAGCATCGGGGTGCCGGCTACCTCGACCGGCGAGAGGAAGCGTCGCACCGCCTCGATGGCGATCCAGACCACGATGGCGATCAGCGTCAGGCCGTTGACGAAGGCGGCCAGGATCTGCACCCGGTCGTAGCCGTAGGTGCGGCGGTGATCCGCCGGGCGCCGGCTGAGCCGGGCGGCGAACCAGGCCAGGGCCAGCGCCGCGGTGTCGGTGAGCATATGACCGGCATCGGCCAGCAGCGCCAATGAGCCGGACAGGATACCGCCGGCCACCTCGGCGACCATGAAGCCGCCGGTGAGCGCCACCGCCCAGGCCAGGCGACGCTGGCTGTCGGCCCCGGCGTGATGATGGCCGTGCCCATGGGGGTGGGCATGCGAGTGAGCATGGTCGTGATGGTGAGCCATCGGGCCTATCTCCTGGTCGTCCTTGAATGCGCCCTTCCAGCATAACCCGAGGCCCGTCGCGCGGGCGCACCTTTACCTTTCTGGTGCATTTTGGCACCTTAATGCGCCCTTTTTGTGCACGACAACGACGATGAAGACCTACTTCAACAAGATGCGCGGAAGCCGCTATCGACGCGGCGACGTCGACTGGCGCGACGCCTGCTGGTCATGGCTCGGCGCTTTCGCCGGCATGAGCGCGGTGGCCTGGCTCAGCGAGCAGTGGCTGGACGTCCACCTACTGGTCGTCGGCTCCTTCGGCGCCACCTCGGTACTGATCTACGCCGCCCCGGCGAGCCCCTTCGCGCAACCCCGCAACGTGGTGCTGGGCAGCATGCTGTCGGCGGTGATCGGCGTGGCCTGTTTCCAGTGGCTGGGCGCCACGGCGATGGCCGTCGCCCTGGCGGTCTCGCTGTCGGTGCTGGCCATGCAGCTGACCGAAACCGTGCACCCCCCGGGCGCGGCCTCGGCGCTGATCGCGGTGATCGGCGGCCCCGAGGTCCATGCGCTGGGCTGGCTCTTCCCGCTGGTGCCGATCGGGCTCGGTTGCACGGTGATGCTGCTGGTCGCCATCCTGGTCAACAATCTGGCCCGCCACCGCCGCTATCCCCTGCACTGGTAGGCGTTGGCCAGGCGTCGGCGGGCGGCGACTCCCTTACGTGGCGCGTTGTCGGCTACCATGGGCTGACCCGAGCAGGGCCTGGCGTGTCGCTCATTCACGCCTCCCGACCTCATCAGCACCTTCAGGGAGCGCCTCGACAATGACGTCAGCCGATACCGCCCGCCCCGATACTGCCGCCTCCGCCGAGCTGCCGGACGTGCTCGCCGGCCCGATCCTGCGCCGCCTCGCCCCGGACCGCGTGCGGATCTGGCTGGTGGGCTCGAAGCCGCTGACGGGCAAGCTGCTGCTGCACCCGGAGGGCCATGGCCCGCGCCGGCTGGCGCTGAACGAGCGCCGGGTGCGGCGGCTGCCGCTGGGCCGCCACGCGGTGCTGCACCTGGTCGACGTAGCGCTGGAGACGCCGCTCCCCACCGGCGTGGCCATCGACTACGACCTGCGGCTGGCCGGCGACGGCGGCGAGGAGGCCGGCATCGCCGACTGGGCCCCGCACCTGCTGCACGAGGGCGCCCGACGCCCGCGCTTCGTGCTGGCCGGGAGCCACCAGCGCCTGCTGCACGGCTCCTGCCGCCGCCCCCACCACGACGGCCCCGATGCCCTGGTGCGCGCCGACGGCTGGCTGGCCGAGCGCCGCGACGACGCCGAGGCCTGGCCGGCCTGGCTGCTGATGACCGGCGATCAGATCTACGCCGACGACGTGGCCGGCCCCACCCTGGTGGCGATCCACGAGCTGATCCGCCGCCTGGGCCTGTTCGACGAGCCGCTCGAGGGCGCCACCGTGGCCGACAGCCAGGGCCTCTACGCCGCCGAGTCGACCTACTATCGCCGCGAGGAACTGCTGCCCGACGTGGAGAGCAACGCCAACCTGCGCGAGCGCGTCTTCGCCGGCGCCCGCAAGCCGGTGTTCACCTCGGCCCACGCCCGCAACCACCTGATGACCTTCGCCGAGGTCATGGCCATGTACCTGCTGGTATGGTCGCCGGTGCCCTGGCGGCTGGTGACGGTCTACAAGCCCGAACTCGGCGCGGACGACGCCGCGGCCTTCGACGACGAGGCCGCGATCCTCGAGCGCTTCGTCGCGGGCCTGCCCGCCGCCGCCCGACTGCTGGCCCATGTGCCGTCGCTGATGATCTTCGACGACCACGACGTCACCGACGACTGGAACCTGACCGCCGACTGGGAGGCCTGCGCCTACGGCCATCCCTTCTCGCGGCGCATCCTCGGCAACGCCCTGCTGGGCTACCTGCTGTGTCAGGGCTGGGGCAACGACCCGGAGCGGCTGGCCGATCCACTAGACGAGGCGGCGGCACTGCTGGACGCCGCCCAGGAAAGCGGCGGCTGGCTGCCCGCCGAGGCCCACGACGCCTGCCTGCACCGCCTGCAGCGCTTCGAGGGCTGGGAATTCCAGGTCCCGGGCACGCCGCGGCTGGTGGTGCTCGACACCCGCACCCGCCGCTGGCGCAGCGAGCGCAGCCCACGCCGGCCCTCGGGGCTGATGGACTGGGAGGCACTGTCGGACTTCCAGCAGCAGCTGCTCGACGCGCCCTCGGCGATCATCGTCTCGCCGGCGCCGATGTTCGGCGTCAAGCTGATCGAAGGCATCCAGAAGCTGTTCACCCTGGCCGGCAAGCCGCTGCTGGTGGACGCCGAGAACTGGATGGCCCACCGCGGCGCGGCCAGCGTGATGCTCAACATCTTCCGCCACTCGCGTACCCCGGGGCACTACGTCATCCTCTCCGGCGACGTGCACTACTCCTTCGCCTACGACATCCGCATCCGCCACCGACGCGGCGGCCCGCGGCTGTGGCAGATCACCTCCAGCGGGCTCAAGAACGCCTTCCCCGACACCCTGCTCGACGCCTTCGACCGCGCCAACCGCTGGCTCTACGCGCCGCGCTCGCCGCTCAACTGGTTCACCCAGCGCCGGCCGATGCACATCCGCCCCCGCGACCCCGACCGCGCCAAGGCCGGCGAACGGCTGTGGAACGGCGCCGGCATCGGCCTGGTGGAACTCGACGACCAGGGCCGCCCCAGCGACATTCGCCAGCTGGATGCCCGGGGATTCGACGTGCGCTTCCCGCCGCCTCCTGCCGAGAAGGGCTAGCCGGAAAAGGACTAGGCGGTGGCCGCGCGCCGTGCTGCCCCGCGGCGCCTGACCAGCGCATCCACCACGGCCATCACGATCATCGAGGCGCCGACCAGCGGGAAGATCGCCCCGCCGATGGCCAGCAGCGCCAGCACACCGCGCAGCCGGCGCGGGTCGGCTGGCGCCGGCGGCACGCCGAGCTTCCCGGCCGGGCGGCGCTTCCACCACATCGCCGCCGCGGAGACGCACAGCAGCACGATGCCGGCGCAGGCCAGGGCCAGGATCAGCTTGTTGGCCAGCCCGTACTGCTGGCCCATGTGCACGTTGATGCCCCACTCCAGGCCGCGCCCCAGCGGGCCGTAGTCGGCGTAGCGCATATCGAGCAGCGTCTCGCCGCGGTACTGGTCGAGGTGCACGACGCGCTGTCGGCTCAGGTCGTCCGGATAGGCGGAACCGGTGTAGACGCCCGCAGGCCCGCTCGGCAGGTTGACCGCATAACCCGGCGCCAGCCCCATGTCATCGAAGATCGCCACCGCCCGGTCGAGGCCGATGGGCGCCGCCGCGCCGGCATCCGTCATGGCCTCGGAAGTCGGCAGCCGGGCCTGCTCCAGCGACCAGGTGGTGGTCTCGCGCTCGGCCAGGCGTTCGTCGGACATCGGCACGTTGACCCGCACGCCGTCCGGGTAGCCGAAGTTGTGGCCGTTGGCCAGTTCGTTGACCTTGCTGCCCCACACCGTCGACCAGGGCATGCCGGTCACGGCCAGGAACAGGATGAAGCCACCGACGAAGAGCCCGGTCACCGCGTGCAGGTCGCGCCAGAACACCCGCTTGCCGGGCCGGGCGCGCACCGACACCACGCCGCCGCGCCGGCCCCGCGGCCACCACAGATAGATGCCGGTCAGCACCAGCAGGATGGTCCAGCCGCCGACGATCTCGATCAGCATGCTGGCCCCACTGCCGAACAGGCTGAGGCTGTGCAGGTGGCGGACCCACCACATCACGGTGCCGCGGTAGGGCATCTGGCCGGTCACCTCGCCGTCATGGGGATCGACGAACACCGCCACCCGGCTGCCGTCCGGGCGGGTCACGTCGACCTCGGCGGCCCGGGTCTCGCTGGCCGGCGGCACGTAGCGGAACGCCTCGCCGTCGACCGCGGCCAGTGCCGCGTCGCGCTGGGCGCTGGGGGCGACCGTGGCCGTCTGGCGGGCCTCGACCGTCATCAGGTCGGCGTGCCACCAGCGATCGATGTCGTCGTGGAAGAGATAAAGGGCACCGGTGATCGCCAGGGAGATCAGAAACGGGAGGACGATCAGGCCGGCATAGAAGTGCCAGCGCCAGACGGCGCGATAGAGGTCCTGCGCCCTGTGGCGCATGGCAGGACGGCTTGCGGAAGGGTGGCTCATGGAAGTCTCGCTCGAAGAGTCATGACGACGCACGCCCTCGCCGCGCGTCCTGTCGACGTCGGCGAACGAAGGCGATGCGATTCACATCGGGGGATCACGAGCGATATCGGGGTGGCGCACGGGTCGGCGCCTGAGGAAAGACCGCGGGCCCGCCATGGGCCGCGCGGGTCGCCACCACCGGGGCGGTGATGGCATGGGAGGGCAAGGGAACGACGCCCGGAAGCAGCGCCGATAGCACCGGCATCCGCTGGAACAGCGAGCAGTAGCCGCAGGCCTCGTGCCGATGCGGCTCCGCCTCGTCCGCCACCGACGGCGCGACCTGGCCCATCGCCTCGTGATGCGCCATGCCGTGATGACCTGAACCATGCTGGACCCGCTCCGCGGCGCTGAACTGGCCGATCAGCGGCCCGGCCACCACCAGCCACATCGCCAGCAGCGCGAGGCGCGCGACCGATCGGCGATAGCGGCGAGTGACGAGCGTTCGGATCATGGGCGGGCCCGGCCGGAACAAAGGCCCTCATGATAGCCCGGATGGCCGGGGACGACAGCCACCGCGACAGGGTGCCGCGGCCGTTCTGTCGTGACACATGCGATACCGCTCATCGCCCGGCCTCGTCGCGCCCGCGCCGCCACCGCGCAGCGACGGGGGACACGAGCCCCATCAGCGCCCAGGCGTAGAACGCCGCCACCAGGTCATCGAGCACGATGCCGATTCCCCCGGGCATCGCCTCCACCTGGCTCACCGGCGGCGGCTTGGTGGCATCGAACAGTCGGAAGGCCACGAAGGTACCTGCCAGGGTCAGCGGATGGCGAGGCGCGGCCTGCCCGAGCATCGCCACCGGGAAGGCGACGATCTCGTCGAGCACGATACGCCCGTCGTCCTTGCCGCCCAGGGTGTCGGAGGCCAGCTGGCACAGCGGCATCGCCGCCACCAGCAGCGCGGCAGCCAGCCCCAGCCGCCAGCGACGCGAGCGGCCCAGCAGCCACCAGGCCAGCGGCAGCGCCAGCAGCGAGCCGACGGTGCCCGAGGCCCAGGGCGACAGGCCGAGACCGAAGCCGGTGGCCGGCCACATCCATAGCGCTTCCATCGCTCCTCCTCGGTGGCGGCCGCGGAATCAGCCGCGCAGCACGTAGCGCAGGATCTCCACCACCTCGGCCGGGGTGCTCGCCCAGGCCATGGCGGCGGCGTCGACTTCCTTAAGCGGGTGAACGATATCATCGCCGTGCAGGGTCACGTAGGGCTTGCCCAGGGCGGCGCAGTAGCCGGCGTCGAAGGCCGCGTTCCACTGCTTGTACTTGTCGCCGAAGCGCACCACCACCAGATCGCTCTGCTCGATCAGCGTCTTGGTGCGGATGGCGTTGACCTTGGACGACTTGTGGTCGCGCCAGAAGCCCTCGCTCTGCGGGCCGAGGTGATCGCCGGCGGCATCGCTGGCGTCGTGGTCGGTGACCGGCGCGGTGAAGGCCACATCCAGGCCCGCGGCCTCGGCGCCGCGGCGGATCTCCTCGCGCCAGTCGGTGTGGATCTCGCCGGACAGGTAAACGGTGAAGCTCATGATGTCAGTTCTCCTCATGGGCCGGCTCACGGCCGGTCTTGTCGGTCGGATCGTCAATCCTACGTCATCGCGCTTTGTGCACAAGGTTACGGTGAAATGAATACATGTCGAGGGCTTCGACAAGCCGCGCCTCGCCGCGCATCATGGGACGCCCACGACGGCAACGAAGGACGAGACAGTCCCCCATGGCGCTCGACACCACCGCACTCAACCGGCGCATGACCCACTTCGACGACCACGACGACCTGTGGCTGTTCGGCTACGGCTCGCTGATCTGGAAGGCCGACTTCCCCTACCTGGAGCGCCGGCCGGCGCGCATCCATGGCTGGGTGCGTCGCTTCTGGCAGGGCTCCCACGACCATCGCGGCACGCCCGAGGCCCCGGGTCGAGTGGCGACCCTGATCGCCGAGGAAGGTGCCACCTGTCTGGGGATGGCCTACCGCATCACGCCGGAGACCCTGCGCCCGCTCGACGTGCGCGAGAAGAACGGCTACCTGCGCGAGCTCACCCCGCTACACTTCGAGGACGGCACCACCGCCATGGGGCTGACCTACCTGGCCACCGCCGACAACGCCGCCTTCCTGGGCGCGGCGCCGCTCGACGACATGGCCCGCCAGATCGCCGGGGCCGAGGGCCCGAGCGGCCCCAATCGCGACTACCTGCTGCACCTGGAGACGGCACTGGCCGAGCTCGGCGTGACCGAGACCCACGTCAGCGAGCTGGCCCGGCGGGTCCGACTGGCAGGCGAGCCCGATCGCTGCGACACCGGCCGTCCCGAGGACGACACTTTGCGTGTACAATGACACCCTGATCGCACGGCAGCCATCGTCCTTCCGGCCAACTCGCCCGGGGACGCCAGGCTGGTGGACTCCACGAGCACGAACACGGGAAGAGTGATGAGCGACAAGATCCAGGTGGCGGCCCCGCTGGTCATCCTGCACGGCGACGAGATGGCCCAGGTGGCCTTCGAGAAGATCATCGATACCTTCGTGACCCGACCGCTGGACATCGAGCTGGTCGAGATCGACCTGACCGCCGAGAACCGGCTGGTCACCAACGGCCAGGCGGTTCTTGACGCCATCGATGCGCTCAACCGCCACCAGGTCGGGATCAAGAACGCCGGCATGACGGTCAATCGCGAGCAGCGCGACGCCCTGCTCGCCCAGCATCCCGAGCTCGACGCCGCCACCCTGCACCCGCTGGCCACCAAGTCGCCCAACGGCGCCATCCGCAAGGGCATCGGCGGCAACATCACCCGCGAGGACATCGAGTTTCGCAACCTCAAGGTCGAGCGCCCGGCCTGGGTCGGCCGCGACATCGAGGTCGAGACCATGGAACACGGCGGCATCAAGGACAGCTACAATGCCCTGTCCGGCGCCACCGGTGTGGTCAAGCTGCTGTTCGTGGGCGAAAGCGGCGACCCGGTCGAACTGCACCGCCGCGAGGTTCACAAGGGCGACCCCTGGCTGCTGGCCACCAACGACCTCGAGGACGTCAAGGCCTGGGCCCACCGTTTCTTCCGGCGCGCCCTCGACGAGAAGCGCGACATCTACCTGGGCCTCAAGGACACCGTGATCGCCGGCTACGACGGCGTGATGCGCGCCGCCATCGAGGCGATCTACCGCGAACACTACCAGGCCGAGGCCGAATCGCTGGGGCTCGCCTACCACTACGAGCTGATCGACGCCCAGGCCGCGCGCCTGGTCGCCAACCCGCCCGAACGCGCGCTGTGGGGCGTGCCGGACAACAACACTGGCCGCAAGCTCTACAAGCTGGTCGAGCAGCTCAAGCGACACGGCATTCCCGACCGCAAGGCCCAGGTGTCGATCTCGCGCATGAGCGCCGGTGGCGGCGACCAATACGGCAGCTTCAACCTGCCCGCCGAGGAGGACGGCATCCTCAAGGTGGTGGTCGACGGCGAGGAGAAGCACGCCCGCCGCGTCAACAAGGGCGACCCCATCCTGCTGATGTCCAACGACCGCGAGGCGATCAAGGACTGGGTGCTGCAGGTGTTCCGCGACGCCTCGCGCAAGGACAAGGAGGTCTACTTCGGCCTCAAGCGCGAGTACATGGACTACGACGAGGTGTTCAGCGACGTCATCACCGAGGCTCGCCGCGAGCTGGCCCACAATGACACCCCGCCGCCGTCGTTCATGATCATGCGGCCCTCCAGCCAGCTGATCAAGATGATCACCGACCCGCCCCGCAACGCCCTCTACCCGGCGCAGAACCTGGACGGCGACATCTTCTCCGACATCTCCGCCGCCCTCGGTGGCAGCCTGGCCACCGCCAGCTCCATCATCGAGAGCAAGAACGGCACCATGCTGTTCGAGGCGCCCCACGGCACCGCCCACGACCTCTACCTGAAATACCTGGAGAGCGACGGCCAGGAGGCGCACTTCAACTCCTCCGCGCTGATCTATGCCGTGGGCAACGCCCTGGAGACCCTGGCCGAGCGCGAGGGCAACGCGGCGCTCACCGACTACGCCACGCGCCTCAAGGCGGCACTGATCGACACCATCGGCGACGGCATCGTCACCGGCGACCTCAAGGGCAAGACCACCGAGCCGGACAAGGAAACCGTGGTCGATATGCACGGCTTCCTCGACGCCGTGGAGACGCGCCTGACCGCGTGATCGCCCCTTCCTCCCTCATGCTGCACTTACCTGCCCCGGCGGCGTCATGCTGACGCTGCCGATCTACGTGGCGGCCGCCCTGGCCGAGATCGCCGGCTGCTTCAGCGTCTGGGCCTGGTGGCGCCAGGGCGCCTCGGCGCTGTGGCTGCTGCCGGGTCTGGCCAGCCTGGTCCTGTTCGCCTGGCTGCTCAGCCTGAGCGACGCCGACTACGCCGGGCGGGCCTATGCCGCCTACGGTGGCGTCTATATCGTCGCCTCGCTCGCCTGGCTGTGGGCGGTGGAGCATCGCCTGCCCGATCGCTGGGACCTGCTCGGCGCCGCGCTGTGCCTGGCCGGCGCCGGCATCATCCTGCTGGCCCCGCGGGGCGGCTGAGCCGTTACGACGCACCTGACATCCTCGGCGCGACAGCCACCGATAATTGACTTAAAATCCGTCTGTTCACACCGCCCCCGATGAGCCGCCGCTCGATCCGAGACCGGCCCCGGGAGGAGCGCGACACGACCCTGCGTCCTGCGACACCGTGAGCTTTTTCCTACGCGACGCTGCGACATCACGAACGGCCAACACCGCCCCAGGCCTGCATTCGCCGCCGTGGAAAGTGCGTAACGTCATGACCATGACGGACAGCGCCAAGGGAAGTCACGCCGCATGAACGATCCGATCTTCACCACCGCGAATACACTCATGGATGCACCGCCACACAGCAAGATCCTCTACTCTCCCGGCCCCCACGACACCCGCATCCTGCTGTGCGAGTGCAGTAACCAGGAAG
The DNA here is from genome assembly GCF_000968715.2 of Halomonas sp. HG01. Classification (NCBI taxonomy): domain Bacteria; kingdom Pseudomonadati; phylum Pseudomonadota; class Gammaproteobacteria; order Oceanospirillales; family Halomonadaceae; genus Halomonas; species Halomonas sp. HG01. Next base: position 2,707,145 of record NZ_CP022134.1, read on the forward strand.
TGATACGTGGCGAAGCGGCCTGGAAACGGTTCCAGCCGGATTTCGAGCAGGGCACTTGCCACTGCCTCGACTGCGAGGCCACGTCCCCCCTGAGCTACCACGACAATCCCCGCCGGCATTTTCGGACGCCCTGAGTCCCGCTCACTCACCGGCAAGCCCAGTCCATCTCTCTGCCAATTTCTGCCATTTCATCCTTTCTTGCTGACCTCAAGAGAAACCAAGGTCGTAACCCCCATCGCTTCGCCGCGATGGTAGAATGCGCGCGCTTGCCCGGAGACCCCGGGCAGGGCGTCGCCAGGCCCTCCCATCCAGCGCCTCGACCGCCGCCATATCCCCGCGGCGCGATCTCCATGGTGTGACGGCGAGCCGGACGCACGACACGTTCATGCACCCCGTGATTCCACAAGAGACACCCATGATCGCTACCCTCAACACCCTGGGCCGCCCGCTGCTGCGGCTGGGGCTGATCCCCCAGATCGCGCTGGGCATCGTCGCCGGCGTCCTGTTCGCCACCCTCGCCCCCGATGCCGCCCAATCGGCCGCCCTGCTCGGCCAGGTCTTCGTCTCCGCGCTGAAGGCGGTGGCGCCGGTGCTGGTCTTCGTGCTGGTGGCGGCGGCGATCGCCAACCACCGCCAGGGCCAGCCCACCCACATCCGCTCGGTGCTGGTGCTCTATCTCGTCGGCACCCTGGTGGCGGCGCTGGTGGCCGTGGCGGCGAGCTTCGCCTTCCCCACCAGCCTGGAGCTGAGCACACCGGCGGCCAGCGGCACGCCCCCCGGCAGCGTCAGCGAGATCCTGCGCAACCTGTTGCTCAACGCCGTGGCCAATCCTGTCGAGGCGCTGATGGAGGCCAACTTCATCGCCATCCTGGCCTGGGCCGTGGGCCTCGGGCTGCTGCTGCGCCGCGCCGCCGACACCACCCGCACGGCGCTCAAGGACCTGTCCGACGCCGTCTCCGGCATCGTCCAGCTGGTGATCCGCTTCGCCCCGCTGGGCATCTTCGGCCTGGTCGCCAACACCCTGGCCGAGTCCGGCCTCGACGCCCTGCTCGACTACGGCCGCCTGCTGCTGGTGATCGTCGGCTGCATGGCGTTCGTGGCGCTGGTCACCAACCCGCTGATCGTGTTCCTGAAGACCGGCCGCAACCCCTACCCGCTGGTGTTCACCTGCCTGCGCGGCAGCGCCATCACCGCCTTCTTCACTCGCAGCTCGGCGGCCAACATTCCGGTCAACCTGGAGCTGTGCAAGCGCCTGAAGCTGCACGCCGACACCTACTCGATCTCGATCCCGCTGGGCGCGACGATCAACATGTGCGGCGCCGCCATCACCATCACCGTGATCACCCTGGCCGCCGCCAACACCCTGGGCATCCAGGTCGACTTCGTCACCGCCCTGCTGCTGTGCATCGTCTCGGCGCTGGCCGCCTGCGGCGTGTCCGGCGTGGCCGGCGGCTCGCTGCTGCTGATCCCGATGGCCGCCAGCCTGTTCGGCATCTCCGCCGACGTGGCCATGCAGGTGGTGGCGATCGGCTTCGTGATCAGCGTGGTACAGGACTCCACCGAGACCGCGCTGAACTCTTCCACCGATGTGCTGTTCACCGCCGCGGCCTGCCGCGCCGACGGCAGGACCGACGAGGCCTGAATCTCGTCTGCCCGGCCGCTGCGGCGGCCGGGTTCCTTTTTTCTTTATCCCCTTTCCTCTTCCCCTCTTCCCCTCTTCCCCTTCTTCTCCTCCACTCACCGCAGCGTCTCTCGACGTCGTCTACTCACCTTCGCTTCCTAGCGTCACCGTGGGCCCTCACGGCGTTCCCGGCCTCTTTCCTCGCGTCTCTCCCCCCGGCTCAAGTGGCCGCCTTGAACAGTCGCTATTGACAGTCACCCGTTCCTTTTATAGAACGTTCTTTTTATCGAACGATTCGTGGACGCTACCTCACGCCGGGAGACCCCATGGACCACCTCGCCCTCGGCACCCTGGGCCAGCACCTTCAGCGCCTGCGCCAGGAGCGTGGACTGTCGCTGTCGCAGCTGGCCGCCGCCGCCGGCATCGCCAAGTCGAACCTGTCGCGCCTCGAGCAGGGCAACGGAAACCCCACGCTGGACACCATCTGGCGCCTGGCGGTGCAGCTGAACGTGCCCTTCGGCACCCTGGTGGCGCCGATCACCGTGCCCCTCGGCGAGGACGGCGTGCAGGTGCGGCTGATCGACCAGGGTCAGGGGAGCCGCCAGGTCGACGCCTACTGGATGCGCTGCGCGCCCCATACCGATCGCCATGCCGAGGGTCACACACCGGGCGCCACGGAATCGCTCACCGTGCTGAGTGGCGAGCTCGACGCCGGCCCCGAGGACGACCTGCGCACGCTGCACGCCGGCGACACTCTCGCCTTCAGCGCCGACCGCCCCCATCGCTATCGCACCGGCGAGCAGTGGGCGACGCTGATCCTGACCATCGTCTACGCCGAGAGGAAGACGTCATGATCGATCAAGCGACCTCGGCGCCCTCACGCGCCTGTCTGTCCGGCGTGCGCGAGGCCTTTCCGCTGCTCGGCGGCTATGTGCCGGTGGCGATCTCCTTCGGGCTGATCGCCGTGCAGGCGGGCTTCACGCCCTGGGAGGCGACGCTGATCTCGACGCTGGTCTATGCCGGCGCCTCGCAGTTCCTGTTCGTCGGCATGATCGCCGGGGGCGCGCCGCTGTGGTTGGCGGTGGTCATGACGCTGCTGATCAACGTGCGGCACGCGGTCTACGGCCCCAACCTGGCCCCCTGGATGGACCGCAGCCGCTGGTGGCCCGTGCTGATGCACGGCCTGACCGATCAGGTCTTCGCCCTGGCCCAGCACCGCTTCCCGCAGCTGCCGGAATCGCAGCGCCTCGGCTGGTTCACCGGCGCCGCGCTGCTGGCCTGGGCCAGCTGGATCCTCGGCACCGTGCTCGGCGCCCTGGCCGGCGACTGGCTGATGGCCCGCTGGCCGCTGCTGGGCGAGATCCTGCCCTTCGCCCTGCCGGCGCTGTTCCTGGTGCTGGTGGCGCCGCGCTTCACCTCGAAGCGCTGGAGCCTGGCGCTGGCCATCAGCATCGGCGTGGCGATGCTCTGCAGCCTGGTCGGCTACACCAACATCGGTATTCCCGTCGCCGCCGGCTGCGGCGCCCTGTGCTTCACCCTGGTCCGCTTCACGCCGCACAAGGAGGCGCCCCATGAGTAGCGCCCTCTGGCTGGCCCTGCTGGCCTCGGCCCTCGGCACCCTGCTGATTCGCCTGCTGCCGCTGCTGTGGATGCAGCGCCGCCTTCGTCGCCTCGGCGGCGAGGACGGCGTCGAGGCCATGCCCCAGTGGCTCGCGCTGCTCGGCCCGATGATGGTCGCCGCCGTGCTCGGCGTGTCGCTGGTCCCCGCCGTTCCCGGCCCGCTCGCCTGGCTGGCTACCGCGACCGGCGTGCTGGCGACCCTGGGCGTGTGGTATCGGCTGCGCTCGCTGGGCTGGCCGGTGGTCGCCGGCGTCACCGCCTACGGCCTGGTAGAAGTCCTGGCCACCCTCGCCTGACGCCCGGGCGCAGCGTGGAAAGGCGCCATCTTGACCGCCACGACGTCGAGGCGGCAGTCTGCCTTGGCAAGACGCCCCTCGCCGACATCAAACAGGGAATGTGGAATGTCCAGTGATCGCCTGCACGACCTGCTACAGCGCGTGACGCAGCGCGACCGACAGGCCTTCGCCGAACTCTATGACGCCACCTCGGCGAAACTCTACGGCACCGTGCTGCGTATCCTGAAAGAGCGCGGCCGCACGGACGACGTCATGCAGGAGGTCTACGTCACCATCTGGCAGAAGGCCGAGCAGTTCGACGCCGGCCGGGCCTCGGCGATCGCCTGGATGGCGAGCATCGCCCGGCACGCCGCCATCGACGAGCTGCGCCGACGGCCCCGGGCGCCCCATGAGTCGGACGACGCCCTGGATCAGACGCCCTCCGACGCCCCCGGCGCCCGGGAGCACGCGGAGCGCGACGAGAATGCCCGCCGCCTGCATGCCTGCCTGGCCGAGCTGGAGGGCAGCCGCCGTGACATGGTGCGTCTGGCCTATCTGGATGGCTGGTCCCGGGCCGACCTGGCCGACCACTTCGAGCAGCCGGTGAACACCGTCAAGACCTGGCTCCATCGAGCCCTCAAGCAACTCAAGGGGTGTCTGGCGTCATGACAGACCGCGACGACATCGACATGCTGGCCGCCGAGTTCGTGCTCGGCACCCTGGACGCCGAAGAGCGCGCCAAGGTGGCGAGGCGCCGCCAGGCCGAGCCCGAGCTGGACGCCCGCATCCTCGAGTGGGAGGCCCGCCTCGCGCCCCTCGGCGACGAGATCGCCGCGGTGTCACCGGGGCCGGACCTGCTGGCGAGGATCGAGCGGCGCATCGAGGCGCTGGAAGCCATCCCGGGCACCGGCGTGCATGAGGGCAAGGTCTCCCAGCTCGATGTCCTGCGCCGCCGGCTGCGCATCTGGCGCTGGAGCACCGGGCTCGCCTCCGCTGCGGCGCTGGTGCTGGCCGCGGTGCTGATCGCGCCCCTCGACCGGGGGCCGAGCGACTCGCCCTTCGTGGCGGTGTTCCAGCAGGACGACCAGCAACCCGCCTTCATGCTCTCCGTGGACCTCGACAGCCGCCGCCTGAACGTGCGGCCGGTCACGGCCGAGCCGCTGCCGGACCGCGCCTATCAGCTGTGGATCAAGGACGCCTCGCTGGGGCCGAACCCGCGCTCGGTGGGCGTGCTCAACGACGACCTGAGCCTGCCGACCGATGCCCTGAGCGACTTCTCTCCCGATCTGCTCAAGCGCGCCACCTTCGGCATCAGCATCGAGCCGCCCGGCGGCTCGCCCACCGGCCAGCCGACCGGCCCGGCGATCCACGGCTATCTCTACCCCACCGGTCGGGACGCCTCGTCGCAGCGGCTGTGATTTTTTTCGTGCCGGGGTGAAACCGCCGTCGCGCTTCTCTCGTAACTTCGAGCACGCCCATCCCAATCCCTTTGCTTCGATGGGGCGTGCTCGGAACTCAAGGAGAGAATGATGATGACCAAGTTCATGGCAAGCGCATTCGTATCCGCCGCTCTGCTCACCGGCGCTTCCCTGGCCCAGGCAGAAATGCACGGCGACATGCATCCGGAAGTCTGGGCCGATGACCAGTCCGTCGCCGGCGGCACGGTCACCGCGGAAAAGGTCATGGCGGGCAGCAACGGCTGGCTGGTGGTGCACCGCACCGATGACAGCATGGCACCGGGCCCCGTGGTCGGTCACGCCCCGCTCAAGGAAGGCGAGAACATGGACGTCACCGCGATCCTCACCGAGGATGTCAGCGCCGGCGACCAGCTGATGCTGATGGTCCACGGCGAGGAAGGCGGCATGGAGACCGGCATCTTCGAATACACCCTCGGCGCCTCGGAAGACGGCCCGATCAAGATCGACGGCAACCTGGTGACGGCCACCATCACCGCACAGTAAGCCGCTCGAAAAGACCGCCGGAAAACGGCGAAGGGGCCCCGAGGGGCCCCTTTTTTCGTCAGTGTGGCCGCGGCGCCTGGCCCGCTCCGCCGGCCTCGCGCCCGCGCCACAGGCCGGAGAGCGAGACCGCCAGGATCGACATCAGCACCAGCGCCAGCGATGGCACCAGCACCGCCCAAGGTGCGCGCTCCAGGTAGGGCATGCTGTCGGCGAGCAACAGCCCCCATTCCGGCGCCGGCGGACGCGGGCCGAGCCCCAGGAAGCCGAGGGCGGCCAGCGCCAGCGCGGTACCCGGCAGGCGCAGCATGGCGTGGCGGAACACCGGCCCGACCAGCGCGGGCAGCACGTAGCGCGACAGCAGCCGCCAGCGCCCGACGCCGAGCACCGGGGTAACGCGGACGTGGGGCTGGGCCAGGGTCTCGCTGACCAGCGCCGAGGTATGCGCGGCCAGCGGCGCCCAGCTCACGGCCGTCACCGCGATCACCGCGCCGGCGGCGCTCGGCCCCATCAGGCCGGCCACGATAAGCCCGGCGATCACCGGCGGCGTGGCGTTGGTGACCTCGATGGGCCCGGCCGCCAGCCGCGGCATCAGCCCGATCGCGAGCCCCAGCACGAAGGTGACCAGCACCGTGGCCAGCGCCATGCCCATGGTCGAGAGCGCGCCGTGGCTGACTCGGGCGAGGATGTCGCGGCCGATGCCGTCGGCTCCCAGCGGCAGCCCCGGACCCGGCGGCTGCAGGCGCAGGTAGGCCGAGGTCATCGGGTCGCGCGACAGCCCCGCCAGCACGATCACCAGCAGCAGAGCGCCCGCCACCGCCGGCACGAGCCAGCGCCAGCGGCCGGCACCGACGACCGGGGCCGCCATCGGCACCGCGCCGGCGCGCATCGCCCGGCCCAGCAGCAGCGAGCGGCCGAGGTTGGCGAGCCCGCCCAGCACCACCGCGATGGCCAGCAGGATCAGGATGCCTGTCTGCAGCGCCGGCAGGTCCTGGGCGGAGGCCGCGCCCAGCGTGGCCCGACCGAGGCCGGGAATCGAGAACACCTGCTCGACGGCGATCGCCCCGCCGGTCAGGCCCACCACCACCAGCCCGACCTGGGGCATCAGGCTCGGCAGGGTGCGCTTGAGCGCGGCCAGCGCCAGGCGCCACCGCGGAAAGCCCGCCATGTGCCAGGTCGCGACCCAGCGCTCGGCGAAGGCCGAGGTCAGTCCATCACTGAACAGCCGCCCCAGCAGGCCGCCGGCCGGCAGCCCCAGCGACAGCGCCGGCAGCACCAGGTGGCGCCACTCGCCCCAGCCATACGGCGGCAGCCAGCGCAGCCAGGCCGCGAACACCACCAGCAGCAGCGCCGCGAGCAGGAACTCCGGCAGCGCGGTGATGGCCGCGGCCATCGCTCCCGAAGTCGGCGCCGGACGACCGTCGAGGCCGCGACGCAGGGCCGGCAGGCAGATCAGCAGCGCGGTGGAAAGCGCCACGACCAGCGCCGCCGCCATCAGCGTCAGCGAGACGCCCGTCGCTTCGAGCAGGCCCGGCAGCACCGGGGTACCGGAGATCCAGGAGGTACCGGCGTCGCCGTGCAGCAGGCCGGTGAACCAGTGCTGCAACTTCTCGAGCGGCCCCATGGCCAGGCCCAGCTGTTCGCGGATGGCGGCGAGCGCTTCCGGGGTCGGGTTCTGATCGCCGGCCCGGGCGCGCAGGATGCTGAGCGCCGGGTCGCGCCCCGAGAGCCACGGCAGCAGGCCCACCAGCACCACCACGCCGCCGAGGGTGAGCAGCCGCGACAGGGTCGGCAGCAGCGCCCCCCACTCTATCGACAAACCCCGCGACAGGCCCCGCACCGAGCGCCGCGCCGGCATGCTCGCGACCTTACTCGGCGCCATCGTCGATGAACCGGGTGTGCTCGTTGATCAGCTCGCGCTCGCGCGGGTCGCGCACGGCGCCGGCGACGTGCGTGGCCTCGCCCTGGATGACGCGCTCGTGGAGCATCGGCACCGCGGCGTCGGTGGCGAGGATCGCCGCCTCGGCGTCGATGATCGCCTGACGGCGCTCCGGCCCCGGTTCCAGATCGGCGGCCTTCTCCAGCGCCGCGTCGACCTCGGCATCGCACAGCTGGGCGATGTTGAAGGAGCCCTCGCAGGCGAAGTCGCTGAACATGTAGGCCACCGGATCGCCGGAATCGAGCATGGTCGCCCGGGACAGGATGAAGGCATCGAACTCGCCGGCCAGCATGTCCGACTCGATGTGCGCGTACTGGCGCACCTCCTGCTGGACGTCGAAGCCCGCCGCCTCGAGCTGCTGCTCCAGCAGCACCGCGACCTCGGGCAGCTCGGCCCGGTCGGTGAAGGTGCCCAGCGTGATGGCGACACCGTTCGGGGCCGCGGCCTCGGGCCGCCCCTCCACCGGCGTGCGCAGGCCGTCGGCCCACTGCAGCGCCGGGCCCAGCAGGCCGTTGGCGATGTCGGCACGGCCCTCGTAGACGGTGCGCACGATGGCCTCGCGGTCGACCGCCTCGCGTGCCGCCGCGCGCAGTGCCGGCTCCGCCAGCGGCCCGGACGCGGTGTTGAGGTAGAGCGTGTTGGTGCGCGGCATCGGCACCTCGTGGATCAGCTCGGGATCGATCAGCGCGACCTGGGAGACCGGCACCGCCTCGACCACGTCGGCCTCGCCGGTGCGCAGCGCCGCGCCCCGGGCCGTGCCGTCCGGCACGTAATCGGCGTCGATGCCGGCAAGCTCGGCGCGCTCGCCCCAGTAATCGTCATAGCGGTCGAGCCGCGCGCTCTGGGTGCCGTTGATCTCCTCGAGCACGAAGGGCCCGGTGCCGGCCTCGATCGGATTGACGGTGCCGTTGTCGCGATAGGCCCGCTCAGCCAGGATCGCCAGCTGCGGGCTGGACAGCCGATTGGGCACCAGCGGGTCGGCCTCGGCGGTGCGCACGATCACCGCCTCGTCGCCGTCGGCCTCGATCGTCATGTCCACGCCGTCGAGGATGCGCGGCTTGGGCGCGGCGTTCGTGGCGGCGGTCAGCGAGGCCACCACGCGCTCGGCGGTCAGCGGCGTGCCGTCGTGGAAGGTCACGTCATCGCGGATCGTGAAGCGCCAGCTGTGTGGATCGAGCCGCTCCCACTCGGTGGCCAGGAAGGGCTCGGGGCTGCCGTCGTCATCGAGGCGGATCAGCGTCTCGGCGGTGCTCCAGCGCGACAGCTTGAAGGCGTCGTCGGTCAGCGGGTTCAGCCCCGAGCGCGGCGGCTGCAGCATGGCGACCTTGATGCGCCGATCGCCGGCATCGGCGGTCTCGACGGCGCTCTCACTGGCGCGCTCATCATTGGTCGATTCCTCCTGCTGGCAGCCGGCCAGCAGGGCCAGCGAGAGAAATGCGAACGGAAGCGGCAGGGCGTGGCGAAGGGTCAAGGGACGAAGGCTCAAGGGGCAAGCTCCTGGGAATGATGGGCCGGCGTGGCGGCGGAAAGAGAACTCGGAGGTAAAGAAGTGAGAGGAAGATCCTGGCCCGGCAGCATCGCCGCCGCTCGGATCAGCGCCGCCGTACGCTCGTGCGCCGGCGCGCGGAACAGCGCCTCGGTGGGGCGATCCTCGATGATCGCGCCATCGTCCAGCACCAGGGTGCGCTGGCACAGCCGGCAGACCACCGAGAGGTCATGAGAGATCAGCAGCAGGCCGATGCCGGCGTCGTGGTGCAACGTCTTCAGCACCCGGGTCACCTGGGCCTGGAGCGGCAGGTCGAGGCCGCTGAGTGGCTCATCGGCCAGCAGCAGCCGCGGGCGCACGGCCATGGCGCGGGCGATGGCCACCCGCTGGGCCTGGCCGCCGGAGAGCTCGGCCGGGCGGCGCATCAGATAACCGCCGTCCAGGCCGACCTGCTCGAGCGCCTCGCCCACCCGGGCCTCGTGCGGGCCCTCGATGCCCAGCCGCACCAGCGGCTCGCGGACCAGCTCGCCGACGCGCATGCGCGGGTCCAGCGAGGCCGCCGGATCCTGAGGGATGTATTGCACCGCGCGACGGTACCAGCGCAGCGAGCGCGCGGAGCCCGGGGCGATGCGCCGCCCCTGGCAGACGATCTCGCCGCCGTCGGCCCGGGTCAGGCCGAGCATCAGGTTCAGCAGCGTCGACTTGCCGGCGCCGGATACCCCGGCCAGGCCGATCAGCTCGCCGGGGTGCAGGCGAAAGTCGATGTCGCGCAGGGTGTGGCGCCACTGCCGCCCGCCCCACCAGCGGCGGGGGCCGGGCATTCGCTTGCTGACCCCGGAGATCCGCAGCAGCGAGCCGTCGTCGTTGAGTTCGGGCATCGTCGTCATAGGGTTATCCCACGGCCCGCAGCCGCGGCTCTTCCATCTGACGCTGGGGCTCGGCCGACGCCGGGAGGAACTCGCGGTTGCCCAGCGCCGCGACCAGCTCGCGGGAGAAGCGATGCTGCGGCGCGGCAATGATGTCGGCCAACGGCCCCTGCTCCACCAGCCGGCCGCCGTCGAGGACCAGTGCGCGTTCGCACAGCCGCGAGGCGGCGGCCATGTCGTGGGAGATGAACAGCAGCGCGGGGGTGTCGGCAGTGCCCGTGGTCTCGCGCAGCAGCGACAGCACCTCGGCCTGGGTCAGCACGTCGAGCGCCGTGGTGGGCTCGTCGGCGACGATCAGCGACGGCCGGCAGGCCAGCGCCAGCGCCAGACAGACCCGCTGGCGCTGCCCCCCGGAGAGTTCCGCCGGCGAGCGCCGCACGACCCGCTCGGGCTCGACGATCATCATCCGCCCCAGCAGCGCGACGACCGCTCGCTGCGCCTCACGGCGCGAGAGCCCGTGGAAGCGCAGGAAGGGCTCGCGCAGCTGAGCGCCCACGCTGACCAGCGGGTTGAGCGCGGCCTGGGTGTTCTGGAACACCATGCCGGCGCGGGCCTGCGAGGGCCGCCGGGTCGCGCGCAGCCCGCCGACCTCGAGGCCGTTGAGGCGGATGGTACCGTCGATGCGGGCCGCGGGCGGCGTCAGGCCGAGGATGGCCCCGGCGGTGAGCGACTTACCGGAGCCCGACGGGCCGATCAGGCAGACCCGCTCGCCCGCCTCGACGTCGAACGACAGGCCCTCCACCACCGGCCGCTGGCCGAGCCGGATGCGCAGGTCGTCCACCCTGAGGACGGGGTCGTATGCCGGTGATGTCACGTCATGCTCCTGTCTCGCCATTCGCGAAAGGCGGAAGGTTATAACATAACGTCTTTGGTGAAAACCATCAGCGAGCTCGCATGACGCGCACCTTCATCGCGATGCCGCAACGCCGGCAGTCGCGTCGGCAGAACATGCCTTGCAGCGCTCGATGATGCTCAGAGCGTGAGCGAGACGGTCACGGTCTCCGCGTCGTCGTCGCGGGCCTCGGTGGTGAAGCCCAGCTCCTCGGCCATCTTCCGCATGGCGTGATTGACGCGCAGGATGTCGGCGAAGACCTCGCGCACGCCCATCTCGCGGGCGTAGTCGAGCACGCGCTGCATCAGCCGGTAGCCGAGCCCGGTGCCCTTCATGTCGCTGCGCACCATGATCGCGAACTCGGCGCGCTCCTTGTCCGGGTCGGCGGACAGCCGCACCACCCCGGCGATCTCCGCGCCGTCCGGCGGCAGCGCGACGAAGGCCATCTCGCGGTCGTAGTCGATCTGCGTCAGCCGCGCGGCGAAGGCGTGATCGAAGCGGCGGATGGCGGCGAAGAAGCGCAGCCGCACGTCGTCCGCCGAGGAATGGCGCAGCATCTCGACCAGCGCGGCCTCGTCCTCGGGCCGGATGGGGCGCAGCCGGTAGCGCGTGCCGCCGCGGGTCTCGATGGTTTCCTCTAGCTGCTGCGGATAGGGCCGGATCGCCATCGTCGGGCGCGCCTCGCCGGCCGGGCGGATCACGATGCGCGCGTCCAGCGCCATCACCCCGTCGGCGTCGGCCAGCATCGGGTTGATGTCGAGCTCGGCCACGCTCGCCAGGTCGCCGACCAGCTGGGAGAGCTTCACCAGCGCCAGCGTCAGCGCCTCGAGGTCCACCGCCGGCCGGTCGCGATAGCCGTGCAGCAGCCGCGAGACCCGGGTCGACTCGATCATGTCGCGGGCCAGCAGCGGGTTGAGCGGCGGCAGGCCGATCACCCGGTCGCCGATCACCTCCACCGCCGTGCCGCCCTGGCCGAACATCAGGATCGGCCCGAACACCGGGTCCTCGGCGATGCCGAGGATCAGCTCGTGGGCGCCGGGGCGGCGGATCATCGGCTGCACGTTGAAGCCGTCCAGCCGCGCCTCCGGCGCCTTGTCGCGGATCGCCGCCAGCATGTCCTCGGCGGCCTGGGTCACCGCCTCCGGCGAGGCCAGGTTCAGCTGCACGCCGCCCATGTCGGACTTGTGCGAGATGTCCCGCGAGACGATCTTCAACGCCGCCGGCAGGCCCAGCGCCCGAGCCGCCTCGCCGGCCTCCTCGGGCGTTTCCACCCGGCGCGCGGGCACGGTGGGAATGTCGTAGGCCGCGAGCACCTCCGCCGCCTCGGGCTCGGTGAGCACCCGACGACCCTCGGCGCGCACGGCCTCGATGACCGCCTCGGCCCTGGCCCGGTCGATACTCACGCGCTCGGTGATCGCCGGCGGCGTGGCCATCAGCGCCTGCTGGCTGCGCCAGTACTGATGCAGGTGCCAGAAGGCGCGAATGGCCTGCTCCGGCGTCTCGTAGGTGGGAATCCGGTGCTCGGCGAACAGCCGCCGGGCCGCCGTCGGCGAGGCGTCGCCCAGCCAGCAGGTCAGGATCGGCGGATGGCGCGGGCCGAGCGATGCGACCACCGCCCGCGCCGCCTCCATGCGGTCGGCCACCGCCGTGGGGCAGTTGATCACCAGCAGCGCGTTGGCATCGCCGGCATCGTGCAGCGCCTCCAGGGCCTTGGCGTACCGCTCGCCCGGGGCGTCGCCGAGAATGTCGAGCGGATTGCCCCGCGACCAGGCCTGGGGCAGCACCTCGTCCAGCCGTGCCATCGCCGGCTCGGAGAGCTCGGCCAGCTGGCCGTTCAGGCCCTCCAGCGCGTCCGCCGCCAACACGCCAATGCCGCCGCCGTTGGTGAGAATGACCAGCCGGTCGCCCTGGATGCGGATGCCGGTGGCCAGCGTGCCCGCGGCCTGGAAAAGCTCGTCGAGGGAGTCGACCCGCAGCATGCCCGCGCGGCGGAAGGCCGCGTCATAGACGGCATCGGAGCCGGCCAGCGCGCCAGTGTGCGACAGCGCCGCCTTGGCGCCGGCGGCACTGCGCCCGGCCTTGACCACCACCACCGGCTTGTTGCGCGAGGCAGTGCGCGCCGCCGACAGGAACTTGCGCACGTCGGTGATCGCCTCGACGTAGAGCAGAATGGCCCGCGTCTTCGGGTCGAGGGCCAGGTAGTCGAGCATGTCGCCGAAGTCGACGTCGCTCATCGCGCCCAGCGAGACCACGTGGGAGAAGCCGATGTCGCGGGTCTTGGCCCAGTCGAGAATCGCGGTGGCCACCGCGCCGGACTGGGTGACGAAGGCCAGCTCCCCCGGCGGCGGCGTGAGGTGGGCGAAGCTGGCGTTGATGCCGCGATGCGGCACCAGGATACCCAGGCAGTTGGGCCCGACGATGCGCATCAGGTAGGGCCTGGCGGCATCCAGCACCGCCTGCTCCAGCGCCTGACCCTCGGCGTGGCCGCCCTCGCCGAAGCCCGCCGTGATCACCACCGCCGCACGGCAGCCGCGCTCGCCCAGTTCATGCACTAGCCCCGGCACGCTCTTCGGCGGCGTGGCGATGATGGCCAGGTCCGGCGCCAGCGGCAGCTCGGCGACGCTGTGGTAGTTGAGGCTCGAACGAATCGCCCGCTCGTGCGGGTTAACTGTGAGGATCGGCCCCTCGAAGCCCGACGAGTAGAGATTCTGAGCCAGCACCGCACCCACGGACCCCGGCCGGTTGCTGGCCCCGATCAGGGCGATGGAAGACGGGTGGAACAGCGCATCCAGGTTGCGAATCGACATCGATATCTCCGCTCGGTCGGCGATGGGCCCGGGCGCGGGGTGCACGCCACGGAACGCGCCCGCCGGGCGGCGGGCCATCCCCGAGTATAGGAAGCGCCGACGACGGCGAGGTGACGGAGGTCAAGCGGAGGGCGTAGCGGTGAGACGCCACGATAACAACGAGAGACTTCTTGAAGCACCGGAGTCATGCACCCGAGGACTTCGAGGATGGTGGGCCCAGCTGGACTCGAACCAGCGACCAAGGGATTATGAGTTAGCCCCAAGGCGTGCCACTATTTGCCAACGCCAGCAATATCAATGCATTGCAAAGCCGCTCACACGCCTATGCCGACCATAATGTGTCTACGGCGTCGACAGCATGTAGACACCTTGCTAAGGAGGTCGAAGGCGACACAAGACATGCTAGCGCATGCCTTTTTATTTCAATAAAGCCATTCACAGTAGCATACCTGACAAAACCCGCCCATTATGGCCATTCGCTTTGAGACTTTACTGAAATGCGTCTATATGTAGGGTCCCGGATGATCAAATGAGCTATAGGAGTTATCCTCTGCTGGCAGCCAGAGAACTTCTAAAGCAATTCATTCGGGAGCAGGTTCATGGACATCAAGCTGCATAAGCAGGCCACCACGACACCGAAGATCCGTGCNATAGCGCAAGGTCCGAAGATCCCCTGCTTTCCCCCTTGGGGCGTATGCGGTATTAGCTTGAGTTTCCTCAAGTTATCCCCCACTACCGGGCAGATTCCTATGCATTACTCACCCGTCCGCCGCTCGACGCCTCCTAGCAAGCTAGGATCGTTTCCGCTCGACTTGCATGTGTTAGGCCTGCCGCCAGCGTTCAATCTGAGCCATGATCAAACTCTTCAGTTAAAAGCTTGATAGTTCCTAAGGTGGAACCAAACCTGGTTCAAGATTCAAACGTCTCTTTGACGAGTCGCTTGTCTTGATATCTAGTGACTGGTCACCGACATCCCGACAAGCGCCCACATGAATTATCTGATCGATTGTTAAAGAGCAGCTCGACTCAATAAGGAGAAGAGCATCTTGCGTTTCCGGCCGCTTGGCCAGCGCCTCGCAAGGAAGGCGTATTCTACGTGATCGGCGCGCCGTGTCAACCGGTGATCTTCAAGCTCTCGAAAGAGCGAAGCGGGTGACCGAGCGGTCGTCTTCAGCGAGTGAAGCGAGGTCCGATCGAGCCCTCAGCGGGCTACCGTAGCGAGTGGCGAGCATTTTACCGATTCCGCTGACCCTGTCAATCGAGCGATTTCGACATCCGTCGAAAAACCTCAAGAAAAACAAGCGCTTCTGCCACTCATCACCGCCTGCAACGTTGCCCGTCGCCGGCAGCGGATGCGTACTCTACGGATTCTCCCGGGGCGACGCAAGACTTATTTAAAATATAGTCCAGCCCACCCTGCAGACCAAGACGATGCCCATGCCGTTTCGGCATCGCCCTGGCTCACCGCTCTAGAAGCTATCCTCTGGCACTCGAACGAATCCTTCCATCAGCACCCGGGCGCTGCGGCTCATGGTGGCCTTGAGCGCCGTCCAGCCACTGCCCGCCTGACGTGCCTCGGCGCCCACCCGCAGCGTGCCGGAGGGATGGCCGAAGCATACCGAGGTACGCTCGCCGCCGCCGGCGGCGAGATTCACCAGGGTGCCCGGCACCGCCGCCGCACTGGCGATGGCCACCGCGGCGGTCCCCATCATGGCGTGATGCAGCTTGCCCATGGACATCGC
Source organism: Halomonas sp. HG01 (assembly GCF_000968715.2). NCBI lineage: Bacteria > Pseudomonadati > Pseudomonadota > Gammaproteobacteria > Oceanospirillales > Halomonadaceae > Halomonas > Halomonas sp. HG01. The sequence goes on from NZ_CP022134.1 coordinate 2,722,351, forward strand.
CCGCACCAGCAGGTCGATATCCTCCGCGGATACGGCCTTGCCGCTGGAGGCGACATAGTCGGCCGGCGGCGCCACGAAAGCCACCTTGGGCGTATGCTGACGCTGCGCCGCTTCTTCGGGTCGGGCGATCACCCCCATGCGCAACGCGCCCTGGGTGCGGATCGCCTCGAGGCGCGCCAGCGCCTCGGCGTCATTGTTGATCGCCTCCTGCAGCTCGGTGCCGGTATAGCCGATGGCCGCCGCCTCGACGAAGACGGTAGGAATGCCGGCGTCGATCAGGGTCGCCTGCAACGTGCCGATACCCGGCACCTCGAGCTCGTCGATCACGTTGCCGGTGGGGAACATGGCGCCCTCCCCGTCCGCGGGATCCATGAAGTCCACCGCCACCTCGGCGGCCGGGAAGGTGACGCCATCGAGTTCGAAGTCGCCGGTCTCCTGGACCTCGCCGCCCCGCATCGGCACGTGGCCAACGAGGGTCTTGCCGATGTTGGCCTGCCAGATGCGCACCTCGGCGATGCCGTCTCGCGGCAGGCGCTCGGGATCGACCAGGCCACTGGCGATGGCGAAGGACCCCACGGCCGACGAGAGATTGCCGCAGTTGCCACTCCAGTCGACGAAGGGCGCGTCGATGGACACCTGGCCGAACAGGTAGTCGACGTCGTGATCGGGACGCTCGCTCTTCGACAGGATCACCGTCTTGCTGGTGCTCGAGGTCGCCCCGCCCATGCCGTCGATCTGCTTGCCATAGGGATCGGGGCTGCCGATCACGCGCAGCAGCAGCGCATCGCGTGCCACTCCGGGCACTCGAGCGGCCTCGGGCAGGTCGTCCAGGCGGAAGAACACGCCCTTGCTGGTGCCGCCACGCATATAGGTGGCGGGAATGCGAATCTGGGTCATGCGTGGGTCGCCTCCTCGCTCTCTTCCCCTTCCAGGAAGTCCTCGGCGAAGCGCTGCAGCACGCCGCCAGCCTTGTAAATGGAGACTTCCTCGGCGGTATCCAGGCGGCAGATCACCGGCACGCGCTCGCTCTCTTCCGTACGCTCGCCAGCGGCACGATGAATCACCAGCGTCAGCGTCGCGCCCGGCGCGGGTTCGCCCTCCACGTCATAGGTCTCGGTGCCGTCGAGCGACAGCGTATGACGGGTGGTGCCGGGCTCGAACTGCAGCGGCATCACGCCCATGCCGATGAGATTGGTGCGGTGAATGCGCTCGAAGCCCTCGGCGACGATCGCCTCCACGCCGGCGAGCGCCACGCCCTTGGCCGCCCAGTCCCGCGACGAGCCCTGGCCATAGTCGGCGCCGGCGATGATGATCAGCGGCTGGCGACGTGCCATGTAGGCCTCGATGGCTTCCCACATGCGGGTGACCTTCCCTTCCGGCTCGATCCGCGCCAGCGAGCCCTGGATCACCTCGCCCGCTTCGTCGCGCACCATCTCGTTGAACAGCTTGGGATTCGCCAGCGTCGCACGTTGGGCGGTGAGATGGTCACCGCGGTGGGTGGCGTAGGAATTGAAGTCCTCTTCCGGCAGGCCCATCTTCGCCAGGTACTCGCCGGCGGCGCTGTCGGCCATGATGGCGTTGGACGGCGACAGATGATCGGTGGTGATGTTGTCCGGCAGTATCGCCAGCGGCCGCATGCCCTTGAGCCCGCGCTCGGCCGCCATGGTGCCTTCCCAGTAGGGCGGCCGGCGGATATAGGTACTCTGCGGGCGCCAGTCATAGAGCGGGCTCTCGGCGGCTTCCACCGCGTCGAGATCGAACATCGGGATATAGACCTCGCGGAACTGCTCCGGCTTGACGTACTCGCCGACGATGGCGTCGATCTCCTCGTCCGAGGGCCACAGGTCCTTGAGGGTGATCGGCTGGCCGTCGGGATCGAAGCCCAGCGCGTCCTGCTCGATATCGAAGCGCACCGTCCCGGCGATGGCGTAGGCCACCACCAGCGGCGGCGAGGCCAGGAAGGCCTGCTTGGCATAGGGATGAATGCGCCCGTCGAAGTTGCGGTTGCCGGACAGCACGGCGGTGGAATAGAGATCGCGGTCGATGATCTCCTGCTGGATCTTCGGGTCCAGGGCCCCGGACATGCCGTTACAGGTGGTGCAGGCGTAGGCGACGATGCCGAAGCCGAGCCTCTCCAGCTCGGGCAGCAGACCGGCCTCTTCCAGGTAGAGGCGCGCGACCTTGGACCCCGGCGCAAAGGACGACTTCACCCAGGGCTTGCGCACGAGGCCCAGCGCGTTGGCCTTCTTCGCCAGCAGGCCGGCGGCCACCACGTTGCGCGGATTCGACGTGTTGGTGCAGCTGGTGATGGCGGCGATGATCACCGCGCCATCGGGCATCTTGCCCTCCTTCTCCTCTTCCTGTGCCTTGTCGTAGTCGACGGCGATGCCGCGGTCGTGCAGCGCGCTGGTCGGCAGGCGACGGTGCGGATTGGAGGGACCTGCCAGGTTGCGCTCCACGCCGGAGAGGTCGAACTCCAGCACCCGCTCGTACTCGGCGCCGGCCAGGTCATCGGCCCACAGGCCGGCGGTCCTGGCGTACTGCTCGACCAGCGCCACCTGCTCCGGCTCGCGGCCGGTCAGCCTGAGATAGTCGAGGGTCTGGTCGTCAATGTAGAACATCGCCGCCGAGGCCCCGTACTCCGGCGTCATGTTGGAGATGGTGGCGCGGTCACCGATGGTCAGGCTCGCCGCTCCCTCGCCGAAGAACTCCAGGTAGGCCCCTACCACCCGCTCGTTGCGCAGGAACTCGGTGATCGCCAGCACGATATCGGTGGCGGTGATGCCGGGCTTGCGCTGGCCGGTCAGCCGCACGCCGACGATGTCGGGCAGGCGCATCATGGAGGGGCGGCCCAGCATCACGGTCTCGGCCTCGAGGCCGCCGACGCCGATGGCGATCACCCCCAGGCAGTCGATATGCGGGGTGTGACTGTCGGTGCCGACGCAGGTATCCGGGAAGGCGATGCGCTTTCCATTCTCATCGGGGCGCGCCTGCACCACCGGCGACATCTTCTCCAGGTTGATCTGGTGCATGATGCCGTTGCCGGCGGGAATGACGTCGACGTTCTCGAAGGCGGTGCGCGTCCAGTCGATGAAGTCGAAGCGATCCTCGTTGCGGCGATCCTCCACCGCCCGGTTCTGCTCGAAGGCATCCTTCTCGAAGCCGGCATGCTCCACGGCCAGGGAATGGTCGACGATCAGCTGGGTCGGCACCACCGGATTGACCTTGGCCGGGTCGCCGCCGCGCTCGGCGATGGCGTCACGCAGCCCGGCCAGGTCGACCAGCGCCGTCTGGCCGAGGATGTCGTGACAGACCACCCGGGCCGGGTACCAGGGGAAGTCCAGGTCGCGCTTGCCGTCGATGATCTGCTCGAGGGCGGCGTCGCGCAGGCCCGGCTCGCAGCGGCGCACCAGCTGCTCGGCCAGCACCCGGGCGGTGTAGGTCAGGGTGTCATAGGCGCCGGGGCGAATCGCCTCGACCGCCTCGCGGGTATCGAAGTAGTCCAGCCCGGTGCCGGGCAGGGGCTTGCGGTAATCGGTATTCATGGCGTGGCCACCCTCGGATCGGGTCGTGGACAGGAAAAGACGCGCCGGAAGCAGCAGTGAAGCCGGGGACAAGGCGAAGCGAGGGTCCTACGCCATGGATGGCGTCGGTAGCGCCCAGGGATGGGTTCACAGCGCCCTCGCGCAGACTTGTCCCCGGCGAAGCTCATGCCGGGCATCGAACTGGAGCGTCAGTCTCGCTCCTCGATCGGCACCCACTCGCTGTCTTCCGGCCCGGTGTAGTCGGCGCTCGGGCGGATGATGCGGTTGTTCTCGCGCTGCTCGAAGACGTGGGCACACCAGCCGGTCACCCGCGAGCAGACGAAGATCGGGGTGAACAGCTTGGTGGGGATGTCCATGAAGTGATAGGCGCTGGCGTGGAAGAAGTCGGCGTTGCAGAACAGCTTCTTCTCGCGCCACATCACCGCCTCGACGCGCTCGGAGACCGGATAGAGCACGCTGTCGCCCACGTCCTCGGCCAGCTGCTTCGACCATTTCTTGATGATGGCGTTGCGCGGGTCGGACTCGCGGTAGATGGCATGCCCGAAACCCATGATCTTGTCCTTCCGCTCCAGCATGCCGAGGATCTCGCGCTCGGCCTCCTCCGGCGACTGCCAGTGCTCGATCATTGCCATGGCGGCCTCGTTGGCGCCGCCGTGCAGCGGGCCGCGCAGCGAACCGATGGCCCCGGTCACGCAGGAATGCATGTCGGAGAGCGTCGAGGCGCAGACCCGCGCGGTGAAGGTCGAGGCATTGAACTCGTGCTCGGCATAGAGGATCAGCGAGACGTTCATCACCCGGGCGTGCAGCTCGGAGGCCGGCTCGCCGCGCAGCAGGTGCAGGAAGTGCCCGCCCACGGACGCGTCGTCGGTCTCGGTCTCGATACGCACGCCGTCGTGGCTGAAGCGATACCAGTAGCAGATGATCGAGGGCAGGGCCGCCAGCAGGCGGTCGGCGACGTCCTGCTGCTGGTCGAAGCTCTCCTCGGTCTCGAGGTTGCCGAGCATCGAGGCGCCGGTGCGCATCACGTCCATGGGGTGGGCGTCGGCCGGAATCTGCTCGAGCACGGCCTTCAGCGCCGGCGGCAGGCCGCGCAGGCCCTTGAGCTTGGCGACGTAGGCATCGAGCTCTTCCCGGTTCGGCAGCTTGCCCTTGAGCAGCAGGTAGGCCACTTCCTCGAAGCGCGCCTTGTCGGCGAGCTCGCTGATGTCGAAGCCACGATAGGTCAGGCCGGCACCGCTCTTGCCGACGGTGCACAGGGCGGTGGAGCCGGCGCTCTGGCCGCGCAGGCCGGCGCCGCCGATCGGTTTGTCTGCCATGGTGTCTCTCCTCTTGCTGCGTGAGCTTGGCGTGGTCTTGTTGTTCGAAGTCGGCTCAAGAGACGCGGACGCGCCCTCGCCCCTGCTATGCCGAGTCGTTCTCTGCAGACGCGTTCTCTGCAAACAGGGCATCGAGCTTGCGCTCGAAGTCGTGGTAATTGAGGAAATCGTAGAGCTCCTCGCGGGTCTGCATCTGGTCCACCACGTCGCGCTGATGGCCCTGTTCGTGAATGCTCTGATAGACCCTGAGCGCCGCGGCGTTCATGGCGCGGAAGGCCGACAGCGGATAGAGCACCATGCGACAGCCGACCTCGGCGAGCTCCTGCTGGCTGAACAGCGGGGTGGCGCCGAATTCGGTGATGTTGGCCAGTATCGGCGCGTCGAGGCGCTCGCAGAAGGCGCGGTAATCGTCCAGCGTGTGCACGGCCTCGGCGAAGATGGCGTCGGCGCCGGCCTCCAGACAGGCGTTGGCACGCTCGATGGCGGCCTCCAGCCCTTCCTTCTGGAAGGCGTCAGTGCGGGCGATCAGGTAGAAGTCCGGATCGAGGCGCGCGTCGGCGGCGGCCTTGATGCGGTCGACCATCTCCTGCTGGGAGACGATAGCCTTGTTGGGCCGGTGGCCGCAGCGCTTCTGGGCCACCTGGTCCTCCAGGTGAACGGCGGCGACGCCGGCGCGCTGCATCTCCTTCACCGTGCGGGCGATGTTGAAGGCGCCGCCCCAGCCAGTATCGATGTCCACCAGCAGCGGCAGGTCGGTGGCGCCGCAGATGCGATGGGCGTCCTCGACCACGTCGTTCATGGTGGTCATGCCCAGGTCCGGCAGGCCGAAGGAAGCATTGGCCACGCCGCCGCCGGACAGGTAGATCGCCGGGTGGCCGACGCGCTCGGCCATCATCGCGGTGTAGGCATTGATGGTGCCGACGATCGGCAGCGGACGGCTGGCCTCGAGGGCGACGCGGAAGCGCGCGCCGGGAGTCGCTTGGGTCATGGGTTTCTCCGGTCGGTGGCGGCGGCCCTCAGGAGGAGGCCGCCTGTTCCTGTTCGAGGACGGCGGCGTAGCGCTCGACGACGTTCTCCCGCGAGGCGCTCACGTGGCGCCGCATCAATAGTTCGGCGAGCTCGGCGTCGCCGGCCTCGATGGCGTCGACGATGCGATGGTGCTCGACGAAGGCCCGCTGGGGGCGCGAACCGCTGGCGCTGAACTGGGTGCGATACAGCCGCACCAGGTAGTAGAGGTCATCGCACAGCATGCCCATCAGCATCCGGTTGTGGCTGCCCTGGACGATGCGGTAGTGGAAATCCAGATCGCCCTCGCGCTGGTAATAGGCCTCGCCGCGGCTCAGGTCGCTCTGCCGCTCGTGCAGCGCCAGCACCTCGCGCAGCCCGGCGATCTCCTCGGCCGTCATGTGTTCGGCGGCGATCCGCGCGGCCATGCTCTCCAGCGCCTCGCGCACGTCGAACAGCTCGAGCAGCTCCTTGATCGACAGCTTCACTACCCGCGCGCCCACATGGGGCACCCGCTCGATCAGGCGGTGCCCTTCGAGGCGACGCATCGCCTCGCGCAGCGGCCCGCGGGAAATGCCGTAGGTGCGCGACAGGCCGGGTTCGGTGATCTTGCTGCCCGGCGCCAGCTCGCCGCGCACGATGGCGTCCTGCAGCTGCTGGAAGACCCGCTCCGCCAGGGTGCGGACCTCGGGCGTGTTGTCCGATGGAATCTGGGCGTTGGTCATGTTAATTGTCGACAATCAAGGGATGTAAGCACTCTAGCCAGTGCCGTCTCGGGGGTCAATACGGCCAATGATCGCACCTATCCCCCTTTGGTTGTAAACAACCAGGGCGATTCACGGGCGAATCCCCCGCCTCGCGACGCCACCGCCGGCGCCGGGCCGCGCGGCAACGGGACAAAGCCCTTCTTGGCGCCTAGAATGTGCCGCCTGACGAGGGAAACCGCATCGATGACATCACCACTCGAGATCACCCCCTACCCCTATCGGGACTCGCCCCTGGACGCCTTCGCCGCCCTGCGCCACCGGCCCCACGCCGTGCTGCTCGACAGTGGCCGTCCGGACGCACCGGGCGGCCGCTACGACATCCTCTCCTGCGACCCGCTTAGCGTACTGGAGGTCGACGCCGAGGGCCGCAGCCACGTCGATGATGCGCCCGCGGACCTGTCGCCCTTCGAGGCCCAGCGCGCGCTGCTCGAGCGGCTGCCCCGGGACGTGCCCGACAGCGAGCTGCCCTTCCTCGGCGGACTGATCGGTTATTGGAGCTACGACCTCGGCCGCTGCCTGGAGCCGATTCCCGGCCGCGCCCAGCCCGCGGCCGAGCTGCCGGCGGCTCGGGTCGGCCTCTACGACTGGGCGCTGATCCAGGATCACGAGCGCTGCGAGGCCTGGCTGGTCGCCACGCCGGAACGCCGCGCCCAGGCGCTGGGCTGGCTCGACGCGACGGCCGATCGCCAGGATGACGACGCGTTCCGCCTGACCGGCGACTTCACGGCGGCGATGAGCCGGGACGACTATCTGGCACGCTTCGATGCCGTGCAGCGCTACATCCGCGCCGGCGACTGCTACCAGATCAACCTCGCCCAACGACTCAGCGCGCCCTACGAAGGCGACCTGTGGACGGCCTATCGCCGCCTGCGTCGGGCCACGCCCACGCCCTTCTCCGGCTTCCTCGAATGGGGAGAGCAGGCGATCCTGTCGATGTCGCCTGAGCGCTTCCTGCACTGCGCCGAGGGCCGAGTGGAAACGCGCCCGATCAAGGGCACCCGGCCGCGCGGCGCCACGCCGGAAGAGGACCGCCGTCTGGCGGAGGAACTCACGACGAGCGTCAAGGATCGCGCCGAGAACGTGATGATCGTCGACCTGCTGCGCAACGACCTGGGACGGGTATGCCGCCCCGGCACGGTGCGAGTGCCCCAGCTGTGCGGGCTGGAAAGCTATGCCAACGTCCATCACCTGGTCAGCGTGGTGATCGGCGAGCTGGCCGAGCAGCACTCGCCCCTGGCGCTGCTGGCCGCCGCCTTCCCCGGCGGCTCGATCACCGGCGCCCCCAAGGTACGCGCCATGCAGATCATCGACGAGCTGGAGCCCTCGGCGCGCAGCGCCTACTGCGGCAGCCTCGGCTACGTCGACGTGCGCGGCCACATGGACACTTCCATCGCCATCCGCACCGCCGTGGCCGACCGCGGCCGGCTGCACCTGTGGGGCGGCGGCGGCCTGGTGGCGGACTCCGAGGGCGAAGCGGAATACACCGAGACCCTGGACAAGATCCGCCACCTGATGGCGGCGCTGAGCGATCCGGCCTGACCGCGCCCGGACACTCCGCGGCCACGCCGGTCGAACAGTCCGTCATGGAATAAGAAAAACACGCTTTTAATTCTTAGCGGAATAAATATCCAAGCAATCGGTATTGGGGCCGCTCATGGCGGCTCTGCTAGGGTAGCGTCATCGAGAACACCATCATTCTTGGAGGCGCTCATGGAGCCGCAACTCGACGCCATCAACCGCGACCTGGGCCAGGACCCCGAAGCCCTGGTCCGCTGGGCCCTGGAACAGGGCGCCCGACCGATCGTCACCACCAACTTCCGTCCCTTCGAGGCGGTGATCCTGCACATGGTCAGCCAGGTGCGGCCGGACATTCCGGTGGTGTGGATGGACCACGGCTACAACACCGAGGCCACCTACCGCTTCGCCGACGCCGTGGTGAAACAGCTCGGCCTCAACCTGGTCAGCTACATCCCGCGTCGCACCCGGGCGCACCGCGAGGCCGTCGAGGGCCCCATGCCGGGCATCGACGACCCGCGCCACGCGGCCTTCACCGAGGAGGTCAAGCTCGAGCCCTTCAATCGCGCCCTGAGCGAGATGGCCCCGGACGTCTGGTTCACCGCGCTGCGCGCCGAGGACACCCCGGAACGCGCCAAGATGGATCCGGTCAGCCGCAACGCCGACGGCCTGCTGAAGGTCGCCCCGCTGCTGCACTGGAGCGCCCGCGACATGTACCAGTACCTGGAAGCCCACGGCCTGCCCAACGAGTTCGACTACTTCGACCCCACCAAGGTGGAAGAGAAGCGCGAGTGCGGCCTGCACCTGCAGCATTGAGCCGACGCTGAAACGCAAGACGCCGGCGCCCGTCCTCTGGACGGGCGCCGGCGTTCTCTTTCCGTGTACGGGCCGGGCCGCCCCGGGTCAGCGCACCGGCAGCACGATGTCGTCGAACAGCGCCTGCTCGTGGCGCGGCCCGGCGGCCAGGGCCGCATCGACCAGTGCCCGGTCCAGGTGATCGGCGAAGCCCTGCAGGAAGTCGTACATGAAGCTGCGCATGAAGGTGCCGCGGCGGATGGCGATCTTGGTGGTGGAGCTCTCGAACAGATGGCTGGCATCCAGCGCCACCAGGTCGTCGTCGAGTTCCGGATCCACCGCCATGTGGGCGACGATGCCCACGCCCATGCCGAGGCGCACGTAGGTCTTGATGACGTCGGCATCGGCGGCCGTCAGCACCACGTTGGGCGTGAGCCCTTCGGCGCGGAAGGCATCATCGAGCTGCGAGCGCCCGGTGAAGCCGAACACGTAGGTCACCAACGGGTGCTCGGCCAGCGCCTCCAGGGTCAACGACTCCAGCGAGGCCAGCGGATGCCCCTTGGGCACCAGCAGGCAACGGTTCCAGCGATAGCAAGGCAGCAGCACCAGGTCGTTGAACAGCTCCAGGGATTCGGTGCAGATGGCGAAGTCGGCCTGTCCCTCGCTGACCATCTGGGCGATCTGCTTGGGCGTGCCCTGCTGCATGTGCAGGGCGACGTCGGGATACCGGCGGGTGAACTCGCGAATCACCGGCGGCAGCGCGTAGCGCGCCTGGGTATGAGTGGTGGCGATGGACAGGCTGCCACGCCGCTCGTCGCTATGCTCCTGGGCGACGTGCTTGATATTCTCGGTGAGGCGCAGCACCTGGCCGGCCAGGTCGATGATCGCCTGCCCCGCCGGCGTGACCCGGGTCAGGTGCTTGCCGCTACGGGCGAAGATCTCCACGCCCAGCTCGTCCTCCAGCAGGCGAATCTGCTTGGAGATGCCCGGCTGCGAGGTATAGAGGCTCTGGGCGGTGGCTGAGACGTTGAGGTTGTGACGCGAGACTTCCCAGATGTATTTCAGCTGCTGGAGCTTCATGCGCGCGTCTCCCCCTGGCTCATCCGGCCTTTAAAAGACCAATGCGAAATAAGAATATCATCCATAATTACTTTATAGCATAGCAAGCCGGGCGACACACGCCCGTCGACGTGGCGAGGTTCCGATACGCGAGATTTGCCAGCATCCTAACCGACCGCTAACATCGAGCCACCTAGCATGCCTGAGAGCATGCCCAGACCATCCGCGCACGATGCGCTACGTAGTAATTGGAGAATCCCCATGGCCAACAACGTCGATGTCACCAATGCCAACTTCGAGCAGGAAGTCCTCAACGCCGAGACCCCGGTGCTGCTGAAGTTCTGGGCGCCCTGGTGCGGCCCCTGCAAGGTCATGGCACCGGTGGTCGACGAGGTCGCCGAAGAACGCGACGGCAGCCTCAAGATCGTCAGCATCAACGTGGATGACGCCCCGGAGATCGCCGCCGAACAGGGCGTGCGCGGCGTGCCCACCGTGATGCTGTTCAAGTCCGGCGCCAAGGTCGCCTCCCTGGTCGGCGCCCAGTCCAAGTCACAGCTGACCCAGTTCATCGATCAGAACGCCTGATCGATCGACGCAAGGCTGCGGTCTCCACGACGTCCCGGCTCCGGCCGGGGCGTCGTCGTTTCGGAGAGTCAGTCGGCGCTCGTCTTCCCCTTCACCTTGTCGCGCTCGGAGGGCGGGCGATTGGCCGTCTCGAGGGGCGCGCTGCCCGAGCCCAGCAGATGGGCGATCCAGCGTGTCTGGGGATGGCTGTCCAGCGCGATCTTCAGGGTCATGGTCAACACCACCGACAGCAACATGCCCACCGCCCCGAAGATCCAGCCCCACACCACCAGCGACAGGAAGGCGACGAAGGTCGAGAGCCCCAGCGCCCGCCCCATGACCCGCGGCTCGACCAGGTTGCCGAGCACAAAGTTCACGCCCAGGTAAGCACCGCTCAGCATCACCGCCTTGAACATACCGCCGTCCGGCGACACCAACAGCAGCAGCACCGGCGGCACCGCGGCGATGGCCGAGCCGATGTTGGGGATATAGTTGAGGGCGAAGGCCAGCACCGCCCACAGCAGCGGGAACTCGACCCCGATCAGCTTGCAGGCCAGCCAGATCAGCGCCCCGGTGGCCAGGCTGATGACCGTCTTCACCGCCAGGTAGCGCTTCAGCGTCATGCTGAATTCCTGGAACCGGCGCAGACTCGGCGCCGGGTTGACCAGCGCCCGAGACACCTTGTCGCGGAAGTTCAGCGTCTCGAACAGCAGGAACATCACCAGCAGCGCCACCACCACGCTCTGCATCATCAGATTGCCGACCTGACCGAGCAGCGCCGGGATCCAGTCGCCGAGCTGCTGGGCATCCACCAGCTCGGCCAGCCGGTCGGTGTCGATGGCCAACCCCAGGCTGGCGAGGCCGTCGAGCAGGCTCAGGTAGTACTGATTGAGCTTCTCCTCTATGCCCGGCAGGGCATCGACGAAGGTGCCGACGCTGTTGACCAGCAGCAGGCCCAGCAGCGACAGCAGTCCACCGATCACCACCAGCGTCAGCCACACCGAGAGCCGCAGCCCGAGCCCCAGGCGATTCAGCCAGTGAACCGGTCCGGTGCACACCACCGCGATGAACACCGACAGCAGCAAGGGCACCAGCAGGCTGGAGCCGACCCGCATCCCGGCGACGATCACCACCAGGGCGGCCAGCGCCAGCGTCAGGTTAAGGGGTATGCTGCTCGGGGTATCGTTCTCGGGTGCCGCCATGCCGCCCACTCCGCCATAGAAAAGACCGCCATCATGACGCCTGGCGCCTCGGCGCACAACGCGGCGGAAAGCCGTCAACGTGCAAGCTCTAAGGAAACCGCCGACACCAAGGAACCCGGGCAATGCTGACGGCTCAAAGCGAACGAACCCATCGCCGATAAGGAAAGTCTCATGCGCCACGTTCGTCGCACCGTCCGCGGTCTCCCCCCTGCCCGCCTCTCGGGCGGCCTGCTCGCCCTGGCCCTCGCCACCCTGCCGATGACCGCCGCCGCCAATGGCCAGCCCGCGCCGCGTCGCCTCGACGTCCAGGCCCGCGCCGAAGTCGAGGTGGTGCCGGACCAGGCCACGCTCAGCTCCCGGCTGTGGGAGCGCACCCCGGCCATCGCCCAGCGCGACGCCAGCGGCGGCGATGCCCTGGCGCTGAGCCAGGCTCGCAGCCGGCTCGAGGAGCGCGCCGCCACGCTGATCCAGGCGCTCGAGGCGGCCGGCGTCGATCGCGATGCCATCAGCGCCGGCTCGCTACGCGTGCAGCCCGAGATGATTCGCGAATCCAGCGGCCCCGACGGCGAGACCGAGACGCTCTCGCGCACCCGCCTCGAACGCCCCATGGAAGTCGAGATCCACGAACTCGACCGGCTGCCGACGATTCTCGACGCCCTCACCGAGGCCGGCGTCGACGCCCTCGACGGCGTCACCTACGACCTCGCCGATCGCGACGCGGCCACCGACGAGGCCCTGAACCAGGCCCTTCAGCGTGCGAAGCACAAGGCCGAGCTGATGGCCGGCACCCTCGACGTCGAGCTGGGCGACGTGCTGTCGGTCAGCGAGAACCAGGCGCCGGTGTTCCAGCCGCGGATGATGGCGATGAGCGCCGATGCGCGGGAAAGCGGCGGCGCCACCGAGTATCGCCCCGGCACTCTCTCCATCGACGCCGCGGTCAGCGTCAGCTGGGAGATCGAGGGGCCACAGGGTGAGGAGTAAGGGGTAAAGCTGCAAGCTGCAAGCTGCAAGCTGCAAGCTGCAAGCTGCAAGCTGCAAGCTGCAAGCTGCAAGCTGCAAGCTGCAAGCTGCAAGCTGCAAGCCAGCAGCGTGAATCGTCCGCCGCAAAAGAAAACCCCGAAGGTGGAAGCCTTCGGGGTTTTCTTGTAGCTCGGCGCTTGTAGCTCGGCGCTTGTAGCTCGGCGCTTGTAGCTCGGCGCTTGTAGCTCGGCGCTTGTAGCTCGGCGCTTGTAGCTCGGCGCCTGCCGCTCGAGGCTTAGACGTTGATCGTCTCGACGCCGCCCATGTAGGGCCGCAGCGCCTCGGGCACCGTGATCGAGCCGTCGGCGTTCTGATGGTTCTCCATTACCGCGATCAGGCAGCGGCCCACGGCCAGGCCGGAGCCGTTGAGGGTGTGCAGCAGCCGCGGCTTCTTCTCGTCGGGATGACGGAAGCGGGCCTGCATGCGACGGGCCTGGAAGTCCTCGCAGTTGGAGACCGAGGAAATCTCGCGGTAGGTGTCCTGGCTCGGCAGCCAGACTTCCAGGTCGTAGGTCTTGGCGGCGCCGAAGCCCATGTCGCCGGTGCACAGGGTCACCACGCGGTACGGCAGCTCCAGCGCCTGCAGCAGCGCCTCGGCGTGGCCGCGCATCTCCTCCAGGGTGTCGTAGCTGGTCTCGGGCTCGACCAGCTGCACCATCTCGACCTTGTCGAACTGGTGCTGGCGGATCATGCCACGGGTATCGCGGCCGTGGGAGCCGGCCTCGCTGCGAAAGCACGGCGTGTGCGCGGTCAGGCGCATCGGCAGCCGCTTGTGCTCGAGGATCTCGTCGCGGGCGAAGTTGGTCAGCGGCACCTCGGCGGTGGGGATCAGGCGATAGCCGCGCTCGTCCTCCAGGCGGAACAGGTCCTCGCCGAACTTGGGCAGCTGGCCGGTCCCGTACAGCGAGTCGTCGTTGACCATGTAGGGGACGTAGCACTCCTCGTAGCCGTGCTCGAGGGTCTGCTTGTCGAGCATGAACTGCGTGAGCGCACGGTGCAGGCGGGCGATGGTGCCGCGCATCACCGCGAAGCGGGCGCCGGTCAGCTTGGAGGCCAGATCGAAGTCGAGCTGGCCGGTCCGGGCGCCCAGGTCCACGTGGTCGCGGACCTCGAAATCGAAGCTGCGCGGCGTGCCCCAGCGGTGCAGCTCGACGTTGTCGTCCTCGCTCGCGCCCTGGGGCACGCTCTCGTGGGGCAGGTTCGGCAGGCCGCTGATCTGCTCGTCCCACACGGCCTGCAGCTCGGCCAGGCGCGCCTTGGCGGCGTCCAGGCGCTCGCCCAGGTCGCTGACCTCGTCGAGCAGCGGCTGAATGTCCTCGCCGGCGGCCTTGGCCTTGCCGATCGCCTTGGACCGGGTGTTGCGCTCGTTCTGCAGGCGCTCGGTCTCGGCCTGGAGCTCCCGGCGCCGGGATTCGAGGTCGGCGAGACGAGCGGTGTCGAGGGCAAAGCCCCGGGTGGCCAGTCGTTGGGCGACCATCTCGAGGTCGCCGCGCAGCAGTTTGGGATCGAGCATGGAATCCGGTCCGTCGCAGTCGGTGAAATCAACAAACGCAAGGCGGCCATTGTAGGCAAAAGCCCGCCCCGGCGCCACGCGCCAGGATGCGTGTTGCGGCCCGTCGCGGTACAGTAGGGTTTCCTTCTCCCCCTGCCCCGCGCGGCAGCGACAGCGACCGAAAAACGCCATGATCGCCAGACTGGACACCGGGCGCCTCAGCGCCTCCGACCGTTCCAACGCCCCCTACCTGCACTTTCTCGAGGCCCTCGCGGACGCCGGCTTCGAGGGCGAGATCGCCCCCGACTACGCCAACCGCACGGTGCTGGCCACCGACAATTCGATCTACCAGCGCCTGCCCCAGGCGGTCATCTATCCGAAGAATGCCACCGACCTGGAGCGCCTGGCCCGGCTGGCCGCCCGCGACGAGTTTCGCCGGGTGGCACTCGCCCCGCGCGGCGGCGGCACCGGCACCAACGGCCAGTCGCTGACCGACGGCCTGGTGGTCGACGTCTCGAAGCACATGACCGCCATCCTCGACATCGACGTCGAGGCCCGCCGGGTGCGCGTCCAGGCCGGCGTGGTCAAGGACCAGCTCAACGCCGCGCTCAAGCCCCACGGGCTGTTCTTTGCCCCGGAGCTCTCCACCTCCAACCGCGCCACCCTCGGTGGCATGATCGCCACCGATGCCAGCGGCCAGGGCAGCTGCGAGTACGGCAAGACCCGCAACCACGTGCTCGAACTCGACAGCGTGCTGCTCGGCGGCGAGCGCCTGGTCACCCGCCCGGTGGACGACGACGAACTCGAGGCGCTGTGCCAGCGCGACGACGCCGTGGGCCGGGTGCACCGCATGGCCCGCGAGATCATCGACACCGAGCGCGAACGCATCCGCGAGACCTTCCCGCCGCTCAACCGCTGCCTGACCGGCTACGACCTGGCGCACCTGCGCACCGAGGACGGCAAGTTCGATCTCAACAGCGTGCTGTGCGGCGCCGAGGGCTCGCTGGCCTTCACCAGCGAGGCGGTGCTCAACGTGCTGCCGATCCCGAAGCATTCGACCCTGGTCAACGTGCGCTACGCCGGCTTCATGGACGCCCTGCGCGACGCTCGGGCCCTGATGTCCAGCAGTCGCTCTTCACCAGAGCAGCCGCAGGCGCGCCCCACCTCCATCGAGACGGTGGACGACAAGGTGCTGGGCCTGGCCCAGCAGGACTTCGTGTGGGACAGCGTCGGCGAGTTCTTTCCTGACACCGGCGACACGCCGACCCACGGCATCAACCTGGTCGAGTTCAACGACGACGATCCCGAGCGTCTGGCCGCGCGGGTCGCGTCTTTCTGCGCGCACCTCGCCGAGGACGACAGCGTCATCCGGCTGGGCTACACCCAGGCCGTGGGCCGCGAAGCGATCACCCGGGTCTACGGCATGCGCAAGCGCGCCGTGGGCCTGCTCGGCAACGTCCAGGGCGAGAAGCGCCCGCTGCCCTTCGTCGAGGACACCGCGGTGCCGCCTGAGCATCTGGCCGACTACATCGCCGAGTTCCGCGCCCTGCTCGACGCCCACGGCCTGGCCTACGGCATGTTCGGCCACGTCGACGCCGGCGTGCTGCACGTGCGCCCGGCGCTGGACATGAAGGACCCGGCCCAGGAAGCGATGATCCGCGAGATCTCCGACGAGGTCGCCGCGCTGACCCAGAAGTACGGCGGCCTGCTGTGGGGCGAGCACGGCAAGGGTGTGCGCTCGGAATACGCGCCGGCCTTCTTTGGCCCGCTCTACCCGAGCCTGCAGCGGCTCAAGGGCGCCTTCGACCCGCATAACCAGCTCAACCCGGGCAAGATCGCGACGCCGCTCGCTCTTTCCAAGCCGCCCGAAGATGCGGCGCTCGCTAACCCGCCCGAAGACGCGGCGCCATCTATCCCGCCCGAAGACGCGGGTAGGGCCCAGGCTTCCGCTTCCGAGCCGACAACGCCGAGCGACGACGAGCAGGCCGTGAAGTGGGTCGACCCGGACCTGCTGGCCATCGACGGCGTGCCGACCCGCGGCCAGCATGACCGCCGCATCGACGAACGGGTCTGGCAGGCCCACGGCGACGCCGTCTACTGCAACGGCAACGGCGCCTGCTACAACTACGATCCCGACGACGCCATGTGCCCGTCGTGGAAGGCCACCCGCCAGCGCATCCACTCGCCCAAGGGCCGCGCCAGCCTGATGCGCGAATGGCTGCGCCTGCAGGGCGAGGCCGGCGTCGACGTGCTCGAGGCCTCGCGCGACGCCCGACGCGGCGGCGCCTTGGGCGCGCTCAAGGCCTTCCCCGGCAAGCTGAAGAACACCCTGGCCAAACGCCGCGGCGAGGACGACTTCTCCCACGAGGTCTACGACGCCATGGCGGGCTGCCTGGCCTGCAAGTCCTGCGCCGGCCAGTGCCCGGTGAAGGTCAGCGTGCCGACCTTCCGCTCACAGTTCCTCGAGGTCTATCACGGCCGCTATCTGCGTCCGCCCCGCGACTACCTGATCGGCGGGCTGGAGTTCATGATGCCGGCGCTGTCCCGCATCGCGCCGCTCTACAACGCCGCCCTGGACAGCCGCTGGGTCAGCCGCCTGCTGGCCGGTCCCGTGGGCATGGTCGACAGCCCCAAGCTGTCCCGGGCGCGCCTGGACAAGCAGCTCACGGCCTGGGGCGTGGCGCCGGCCACGCCGACCACCCTCGGCCGGCTCACCGAGACGCAGAAGGCCAACAGCGTGGTGCTGGTGCAGGACGCCTTCACCAGTCACTTCGAGTCCCGGCTTGTGATGGACGTGGTCGAGCTGCTCGAGCGCCTCGACGTGCGGGTGTTCGTCGCGCCCTTCTCACCCAACGGCAAGCCGCTGCACGTGCAGGGCTTCCTCGGCGCCTTCGAGCGCACCGCCGAGAAGCAGGCCGAGCGCCTGCGGACGCTGGCCGAGTTCGGGGTGCCGCTGGTCGGCATCGACCCGGCGATGACCCTGACCTACCGCCAGGAGTACGTGAAGGCGCTGGGCGCCGACGCCGTGCCCGAGGTACAGCTGCTGCCCGAATGGCTGAGTGAGCGGCTGGCCGAGCGAGCGCCCGAGCTGGCACCGCAGGGCGCCAGCCTCGACGATCCCGGCTACCGGCTGCTCGCCCATTGCACCGAGAAGACCAACGCCCCGGGCACGCCCAAGGCCTGGCAGCGGCTGTTCGCCGCCTTCGGCCTCGAGCTCGAGGTGGTCGCCACCGGCTGCTGCGGCATGTCCGGCACCTACGGTCACGAGGCACGCAACCTCGAGACCTCGAAGACCATCTACGCCCAGTCCTGGCAGCCGAAGGTCGAGGACCCGGCCAACGCCGGCCGGCTGCTGGCCAGCGGCTACTCCTGCCGCAGCCAGGCCAAGCGCCTCTCGGATGCCGCCCTGCCCCATCCGCTGCAGGGGCTTCTGAGCGCCATCAGGCGGGCCACCTGAAGGCGGCCTTCACTCCACCCGGCCCGGAGGCGAGACCATGTCACGCACGCTGATCGTCATCGGCCTGCTGCTGTTCGCCGCCGGGCTGCTGTGGCCCTGGCTCGGTCGGCTGCCCCTGGGGCAGCTGCCGGGCGATATCCTGATCCGCCGCGGCCACACCACCTTCTACCCCCTCACCAGCATGCTGCTGATCAGCGCCATACTGACGCTGCTGCTGTGGCTTTTCCGACGTTGACGCGTTATCGACGTTATTCATCGCTTCCATCGATTGCATGTCGGGGCCGGCGACGCTAGGCTGCGCGCCCTTTAACCCAACCCTGACGAGAGAGCGAACGACCATGGAGCATGCCGGTTTCGACCTGGCGATGATCGGCCTGCTGGCGCTGATCTGCCAATGGCTCGCCTGGCAGCTGAAGCTGCCCGCCATCCTGACGCTGCTGGTTGCCGGCATCGCCGCCGGCCCGGTCACGGGTCTGCTGAACCCCGATGCGCTGTTCGGCGACCTGCTGTTCCCGCTGGTCTCGCTGGCGGTGGCGGTGATCCTGTTCGAGGGCAGCCTGACGCTGAACTTCCGCGAGCTCGGCGGCCACGGACGCACGGTGCGCCGGCTGGTGACCTGGGGCGCGCTGATCACCGGCGTCATCGCCACCGTGGCCGCCCGGCTGCTGCTGGACCTCTCCTGGGAGATGGCCAGCGTGCTGGGGGCGCTGCTGGTGGTCACCGGCCCCACCGTGATCCTGCCGATGCTGCAGACGCTGCGCGCCCGCGAGCACCTGACCCAGATCCTGCGCTGGGAAGGCATCCTGATCGATCCCATGGGCGCCATCGGCGCGGTGCTGGTCTACGAGTTCGTGGCCCTGGGCGCCGGCGGCGAGGCGGCCACCCAGACGTTGATGGTGTTCGCCCAGACGGCGCTGATCGGCTTCGGCCTCGGCATCGCCGGCGGCTGGTGCTGGGGCCTGGTGCTTCGGCAGCACTGGCTGCCCCACCAGCTGCACAGCTTCGGCACCCTGATGCTGATGCTGACGCTGTTCACCGTCTCCAACCAGCTGTTCCACGAGTCGGGGCTGCTCACGGTGACGGTGATGGGTGTATGGATGGCCAACATGCGCGGCGTACCGACCCGCCCCATCATCGAGTTCAAGGAAACCCTCTCGGTGCTGCTGATCTCGGGGCTCTTCCTGCTGCTCGCCGCGCGGCTCACCGTGGAGCAGCTGGCGCTGCTGAGCTGGCCGACCTGGATCTTCCTGCTGGTGCTGGTGGGCGTCGCCCGGCCGCTGTCGGTCTGGCTGTGCACCCTGGGCAGCAACCTGGCATGGCGCGAGAAGGCGCTGCTGGCGTTCATCTCGCCGCGCGGCATCGTGGCCGCCGCGGTGGCCTCGCTGTTCGCCCTGCGCCTCGAGGAGGAAGGCATGCCCGGGGCCGAGATGCTGGTGCCGGTGACCTTCCTGGTGATCATCAGCACCGTGGTCAGCCAGAGCCTGCTGTCGCGCCCCCTGGCCCGCTGGCTGGGCGTGCAGCGCCCCTCACCCAACGGCGTGCTGATCATCGGCGCCAACGCCGTGGCACGCCAGCTGGCCTGCAAGCTACGCGACGCCGGCGTCAGCGTGGTACTGGCCGACAGCAGCTGGGACGCCATCCAGCTGGCCCGCAACGAAGGCCTGACCACCTACTACGGCGACCCGCTCTCCGAGCACGCCGCCCAGCACCTGGAGCTCAGCGGCATCGGCTACCTGCTGCCGCTCTCGCCGTACCGGGAGCTCAACGACCTGGCGGCGCTGCACTTCGAGCACCTGCTGGGCCGCGATCGGGTCTTCCGCCTGGCGGTGGACGAGGGCCGTCGTGGCAACCGCCCCCAGGGCCAGGCGCTGGATCATCTGCCGCTGCTGTTCGGCCGCGACGTCACCTTCGCCAAGCTGTCGCGCCTGGTGGCGGAAGGTGGCGAAGTGCACCTGGAGCGCTGCGGCGAGAAATTCCGCATGGAACCGCTGCGGCAGGGACACGCCGGCCGCTGGCTGCCGATGATCTGCATCGGCCCCGCCGGACGGCTGCGCCTGGCGACGGCCGAGACCGGCCTGTCGCCCAAACGCGGCGACACCCTGATCAGCCTGGTCTACGCCGACTCGCCCAAGCACTCGCTGCAGACGGTCGCCAGCCCGATCTAGTCGCGCTCGTCGCCTGCACGGATGCAGCGGGGCCGCCCAGATGGGCGGCCCCGCTGCGTTATCGGCCGGCTTCAGACTTACCCTGCGGGGCTGGGCCTGGTGTCGGTCTCGGCATCGGTGCCGCCGCTGGCCTCGAGGCTCTCCTCGGCGTCCGCCACCAGCGCGAACTCCTCCTCGGCGGTCTTCGCCACCAGGGTGTTCCTGCTGTACAGGAAGAAGTAGGCCGCACCGAGTGCGAACAGCCCCAGGGTGTAGAGGAAGGCCCGCGGATCGAAGGCATACACGCCGGACAACGCCACCAGCGACAGCACCAGGGCCACGCCGGAGGTCAGGATGCCGCCGGGCGTCCTGTAGGGGCGCGCGAGCTCCGGGCGCTTCACGCGCAGCAGGATATGGCTCAGCGCCATCAGCGCGTAGGACACGGTGGCGCCGACCACGGCCATGCCCAGGATCAGGTCACCCTCGCCGCTCAGCGAGACCAGGAAACCGAACACGCCCGGCACCACCAGCGCCCAGGTCGGTGCCTTGCGGCGACTGGTCAGCGACAGCATCTTCGGCAGGTACCCGGCCCGGGACAGGGCGAAGACCAGGCGACTGTAGCCGTAGATGATCGAGAAGAAGGAGGCGACCAGCCCGGCCAGGCCCAGCACGTTGACCAGAGTGGCCAGCGTCGGATGATCGGCGGCCTTGAGCGCGTCGACCAGCGGCACGCCGCTCGCGCCGATGGCGCCGGCCCCGGCGGCCCCTGCCAGCAGCACCACCACCAGCACCGCCGTGACCAGCAGGAACAGCATCGCGCCGATGATGCCGCGGGGCACGTCACGGGCCGGGTTCTTGGCTTCCTCGGCGGCCAGCGGTACGCCCTCCACCGCCAGGAACAGCCACATGCCGAACGGCAGCGCGGCCCACACCCCGGCCCAGCCGAAGGGCAGGAAGGCGCTGGCGCCGGCGGCATCGCTGGGCGCGATGTCGAACAGGTTGCTGGCATCGAAGACGCCGAACAGTGCCAGGGCGGTGGCCAGGATGGCGAACACCGCCAGGCCACTGATCATCATCATCACCTTGAGCGCCTCGCCGGCGCCGGTCAGATGGATGCCGATGAACACCGCGTAGAACAGCGCGTAGATCGCGGGGCCGTTGAGCCCCAGCAGCTCCTCCACCGCGGCGCCGATGAAGATGACGATGGCCGCCGGCGCCAGGGCATATTCGATCAGCACCGCCAGGCCGGTCAGGTAGCCGCCGGCCGGGCCCATCGCCTGGCGGGCGAAGCTGTAGCCGCCGCCGGCGGCGGGAATCGCCGCCGACATCTCGGCCAGCGACAGCACCAGGGCGAAGTACATCAGGCCCATCAGGACGGCGGCGATGACGAAGCCGCCCCAGCCCGCCTCGGCGATGCCGAAGTTCCATCCGGCGAAGTCGCCGGAGATCACATAGGACACGCCGAGGCCGGCCAGCAGCAGCCAGCCGGCGCTGCCCTTCTTCAGCTGTCGTTTGGCCAGGTAGTCCTGGTCCAGGGTCGCGTCGTTCATCGGGTCACCTTTGCGCTGTTGTTATGAAATCGCGATGTGATGTCGGTCGTGAGGTTGCGGTGGAGCATGGCGGGTGCGACACCCGCCGGTGTCAGGAGGTCAGGAAGTTCTGGACGCTGCCCGAGGACGCGATGACGTCGTCCTGGGTACGATCCTTGAGCTGCACGCCGGACAGGCCCCTGGCCCGGGCCTCGCGCAGCAGGTACATCAGCCGGCGGCTGGCCTCGTCGAAGACGAAGCCCGCCGGACGCACGTTGGAGATGCAGTTGCGGGCGGCATCGTTGAGCCCGACCCGCGGCCCCCAGGTCAGGTAGAGGCCGAGGCTGTCCGGCGAGCTGATCCCCGGACGCTCGCCGATCAGCACCAGCACGGCGCGGGCGTTGAGGCCCTCGCCGATCTCGTCGCCGATCGCCACCCGGCCCTGCTCGACCACCGTCAGCGGCGCCAGCGACCAGTCCTGGTCGTCCTCGGCCAGTGCCTGGGTCAGCGCCTCGAGGAAGGGCGGCGCGTTCTGCTGCACCGCCAGCGACGACAGCCCGTCGACCACGGCGATGGCCAGATCGACGGCGGGACGCGGCGCGTCGTCGGTCTCGGCCAGCCGCTCCCGGGAGGCCTCATCGAGGCGCCGACCCAGGTCCGGACGCTGCAGGT
The DNA here is from genome assembly GCF_000968715.2 of Halomonas sp. HG01. Lineage (NCBI taxonomy): Bacteria > Pseudomonadati > Pseudomonadota > Gammaproteobacteria > Oceanospirillales > Halomonadaceae > Halomonas > Halomonas sp. HG01. Next base: position 2,744,433 of record NZ_CP022134.1, read on the forward strand.
AGGTCTCGCGGTCGGCCGCCCGGCTGTGCAGGCGATGGATCGACTGACCGGTCTTCAGGCCGTCGAGGTCGCGGCACAGCGCCTCGACGTCCAGCGGCAGATTCACGGCATCCTGGGCGCGGGCATGGGCCAGCTGGAACTCCAGCGAACGCCGGGTGGGCAGGCTGGTGCCGGCGCGGCCGAGGCCGATGCGCGCGTCGGTGAACTCGCGCAGCCGATGCCAGGGGTTGTCGATGACGCCATGGGTGGGAGTCGCATCGCTCATCGCGCACCTCCCTCGGGCAGGCGGCTCAGCGGACGGGCGAAGGCGTCGGGCAGCCGGCCGCTGGGACGATGGCGGGCCACGTCCTCGAAGATCGCCATCTCGTCCAGCCAGCGTTCGAACTCCGGGGCCGGCGACAGGTCGAGCACCCGACGCGCATAGAGGGCGTCGTGGAAGGAGGTGGTCTGATAGTTGAGCATGATGTCGTCGGAACCGGGGATGCCCATGATGAAGGTGCAACCCGCCGCGCCCAGCAGGGTCAGCAGGTTGTCCATGTCGTTCTGGTCGGCATCGGCGTGGTTGGTGTAGCAGATGTCGCAGCCCATGGGCACGCCGAGCAGCTTGGCGCAGAAGTGATCCTCGAGGCCCGCGCGGATGATCTGCTTGCCGTCGAACAGGTACTCGGGGCCGATGAAGCCGACCACGGTGTTGACCAGCAGCGGCTCGAAGTGACGGGCCACGGCGTAGGCGCGGGCCTCACAGGTCTGCTGGTCGAGGCCGTGATGGGCGTTGGCGGACAGCGAGCTGCCCTGCCCGGTCTCGAAGTACATGACGTTGTCGCCCACGGTGCCACGCTGGAGGCTGCGGGCGGCGTCCCGCGCCTCGCCGAGGGTGGCGAGATCGAAGCCGAAGCTCTCGTTGGTGGCCTGGGTGCCGCCGATGGACTGGAACACCAGGTCCACGGGGGCGCCCTGCTCGATCGCCTCCAGGGTGTTGGTGACGTGGGTCAGCACGCAGGACTGGGTGGGAATCGAATACTTCTGGATCACCTCGTCCATCAGCGTCATCAGCTTGATGCTCTGGGCGACGTTGTCGGTGGCCGGGTTGATGCCGATCACCGCGTCGCCGTTGCCGTAGAGCAGGCCGTCGAGGATGCTGGCGGCGATGCCGGTGGCATCGTCGGTGGGGTGATTGGGCTGCAGCCGGGTGGAGAGCCGCCCCGGCAGGCCGATGGTGTTGCGAAAGGCGGTGGTCACCCGGCACTTGCGGGCGACGAGAATGAGGTCCTGGTTGCGCATGATCTTGCTCACCGCGGCGGCCATCTCCGGAGTGATGCCGGCGCGCGCCCGGGCGATCGCCTCGGGCGTGGCGAGATCGCTCAGCAGCCAGTTGCGGAAGTCGCCCACCGTCAGGTGTCGAATCGGCGCGAAGGCGGCGGCGGCGTGAGTATCGACGATCAGGCGGGTGATCTCGTCCTCGCCGTAGGGCACCAGATGGTCCTCGAGGAAGGTAGAGAGCGGCAGCTCCGCCAGCGCCATCTGGGCCACCACCCGCTCCTCGGCGGACTCGGCGATGACGCCGGCCAGCCGGTCGCCGGAACGCGCCGGCGTGGCCTTGGCCATCAGCTCGGCGAGACTCGCGAAGTGATAGCGCCGATTTCCCAGCGTATGGTGATAGGCCTTGGCCATGAGCGTCTCCTGGTCGAGCGTTCGGGCCGCCGCGAGGCGCCGGAACGGAACGAATGTTGCTTCATGAAAGGGTAACGAGGGCGCCAAGGCCGGCGTTATCGATTTCCGGCAAAAGCCAATAGTTCAATACCAACAACAACTTACCCCATAGAGCACCGTAAAGGGCCGGGGCAGAAGGAGTGACGCCGCGTGTCACAGACGATTCGAACCGCCGAGAGCGCACCAAGGAAGTGCATGTGGGAGGCCTGGGATGCCAACGAGCACGCCCACAACCTGACGGACTGGTCCCAGGAATACGACCAGTTCGGCCAGGGCGGCTTCTACGGCCGCATCGACGAGGTCCACCTGCCGGCGATGCAGGTGTTCAAGGAATACACCAGCCATGCGCTGGGCCAGCAGTGCAACGTCTGGCCCGACTCGCTGTGGCTCGGCATTCCGGTCGACGAACGCAGCTGCCGCATCAACGGTCACGAGGTCGGCGAGCGGGAGATCATGTGCCAGCCCGGCGACCGCGACTTCGAGCTGGTGACCCCGGACGGTTTCGGCATCTACGGGCTGGTGGTCGGCCGCGAATGGCTGGTCCGGGCGGGCGGCGAGGCGGCACGCCCGCTGCTGGACGCCGATCCGGAGCGGGTGATGCGCCTGAAGCTGCCACACCGGACGCGCCGGGCCACGACCTTCCTGATCGAGCGCCTACTGGGCCTGCAGGGCGAAGGGCTCGCCCCCCAGGTGCATCAGGACATCCTCGGCCTGGCGCTGCAGGAGATCCTCCACGAGGAGACGCCCAATACCGAGCGCCCGCCCAGCTACCGTCACCGCCGCCAGGTCGTGGACGGCATCCGCGACCATCTGGAGAGCGGTGCGGCGCTGCCGGTCAGCCTCGACGAGCTGTGCGAGATCGCCCACGTCAGCCAGCGCACCCTGCGCTACAGCTTCAGCAGCATCCTCGGCATCAGCCCCATCCAGTTCCTGCGTCTGACGCGGCTCAACCGGGTGCGCCGCCGCCTGTGCGAGCCAGACACCAAGACCACGGTGAGCCAGGCGGCGGCCGACTGGGGGTTCTACCACCTGGGGCAGTTCGCCCGGGACTACCGCCGGCTGTTCGGCGAATCCCCCTCCGCCACCCTGGTCCGGCACCGCCACTGACGCAGCGGCGCGCCCTGAAACCACGACGCCCCCGGCGATGAATCGCCGGGGGCGTCGTGCTGCGTCGAAGACGCGCTAGTAGAACAGGCGGCGCAGCGCCTCGCCGGGATCGTCCTCGCGCATGAAGGCCTCGCCCACCAGGAAGCCGTGGACGTCGTGCTCGCGCATGCGCAGCACGTCGTCGCGGCTGTGGATGCCGGACTCAGTGACCACGGTGACGCCGGCGGGAATCCGCGGCAGCAGGTCCAGGGTGGTCTCGAGGCGGGTCGCGAAGGAGTGCAGGTCGCGGTTGTTGATGCCGACCAGCGACAGGTCCAGCGCCAGGGCGCGCTCCAGCTCGGCGGCATCGTGGACCTCGACCAGCACGTCCATGCCGAGCTCGGTGGCCTGGCGGTGCAGGTCCGCCAGCCGGGCGTCGTCCAGGGCGGCGACGATCAGCAGGATGCAGTCGGCACCGATGGCCCGCGCCTCGCTGACCTGGTAGCCGTGGGTGATGAAGTCCTTGCGGATCACCGGCAGCGAGCAGGCCTCCCGGGCCTCGACCAGGAAGTCCTCATGCCCCTGGAAGAAGTCGGCATCGGTGAGCACCGACAGGCAGGCGGCACCGCCCGCGGCATAGCGGGGGGCGATTTCGGCCGGACGGAAATCCTCGCGGATCACGCCCTTGGAGGGCGACGCCTTCTTGACCTCGGCGATCACCGCCGGATCGCCGTCGCGAATGCGCGCGTCCAGGGCCGTCACGAAGCCGCGCGGCGCGGACTGCAGGCCAGCCAGGCGCAGCAGCTCGTCCTCGGACACGGCCTGGCGGCGCTCGGCGACCTCGGCGTCCTTGCGCGCCAGGATGCGGGTCAGGATGGTCGGAGTAGCGTTGGATGCGGTCATCGAAGAGTCCTGAGCGGATGAGTCCCTGAATGGGCGACTACTGGGCGAAGACGCGAGTGAAGTTGGCCAGTTCCCTGAGCTTCTCGCGGGCCAGCTGGCAGTCCTGGGCGTCCTGCGCCAGGGCCACGCCTTCCTTGAGGGTATCGGCGACGTCGGCGGCATACAGCGCCGCGCCGGCGTTGAGCGCCACGATGTCCGCCGCCGGCCCCTCGCCGATCAGCGCCTGCTCCACCAGCCGCAGGCTGTCCTCGGCGGTCTTCACCTTGAGGGCGTCGAGGTCGTGGCGGGCGATGCCGAAGTCCTCGGGGGCGATGGTGTACTCGTGGATCTCGCCGTCCTTGAGCTCGGCGACCCGGGTCGGCGCGGCCAGCGAGATCTCGTCGAGGCCGTCCTCGGCGCAGACCACCAGCACGTGCTCGCTGCCCAGGCGCTTGAGCACCTCGGCCATCAGCGGCACCAGCTCGGCGGAATAAACGCCGAGCAGCTGGCGGCTGGCGCCGGCCGGGTTGGTCAGCGGGCCGAGGATATTGAACAGGGTACGCACGCCCATCTCGCGCCGCGCGGTGATGGCATGGCGCATGGCGGGATGGTGGTTGGGGGCGAACATGAAGCCGACGCCCACGTCCTCGATGCAGCGCGCCACCTGGTCGGCGTCCAGATCGAGGCCGATGCCGGCCACGGCGAACAGGTCGGCGCTGCCCGACGACGACGACACCCCGCGGTTGCCGTGCTTGGCCACGTGGGCGCCGGCGGCGGCGGCCACGAAGCTCGAGGCGGTGGACACGTTGAACAGGTTGGCGCCGTCACCGCCGGTGCCAACGATGTCGACCACGTTCTCGACGTGCAGCGTGACCGGCGACATCAGCTCGCGCATCACCTGGGCGGCAGCACTGATCTCCTCGGGGGTCTCGCCCTTCATCGCCATGCCCATCAGGAAGGCGGCGATCTGGGCGTCGCTGGCCTCCCCGGTCATGATGGCGGTCATCAGCGCATGGGTCTGGTCGAAGCTGAGGTTCTCGTGGCGCATCAGGGCACCAAGGGCTTCCCGCATCTGCATGGCCGTCGTCTCCTTGTGGCAGTGTCAGCGATTCAGCGACGCTTGAGAAAGTTGGCCAGAAGCTCGTGGCCCTGGCGGGTCAGGATCGATTCCGGATGGAACTGGACGCCCTCGATGTCGAGCTCGCGGTGGCGCATGCCCATGATCAGTCCCGGCGTCACGTCGTCCGCGTCGGTCCAGGAAGTGACCTCCAGGCACTCCGGCAGGCTGTCGCGATCCACCACCAGCGAATGATAGCGGGTCACCTCCAGCGGATCCTCGAGGCCCTCGAACACGCCCTGGCCCGTGTGGCGGATGCGCGAGGTCTTGCCGTGCATCACCTGCGGGGCGCGGCCTACCCGGCCGCCGAACACCTGGCCGATGGCCTGGTGGCCCAGGCAGATGCCGAGGATCGGCAAGCGACCGGCGAAGTGGCGGATCGCCTCCATGGAGATGCCCGCCTCGTTGGGCGTGCAGGGCCCCGGCGACACCACCAGGTGGCTCGGCGCCAGCGCCTCGATCTGCTCCAGGGTGATGGCATCGTTGCGATGGGTCACCACCTCGGCGCCGAGTTCGCCGAGGTACTGCACGACGTTGAAGGTGAAGCTGTCGTAGTTGTCGATCATCAGCACGGACATGGCGATAGGTCCTGATTTCCTTGGCTTGGATTCGTGATCCGGTGATTGTTACCCAGCATCTTGCCCGGGGCGGCGCGTCGGGCTGGCCAGCCGTGCAGGGATCGATAGACACAAAAATGCCGCCCTGACGGCGGCATTTTTTTCGGTCGCAAGCGTGCCGCCCCTTCGCTCAGGAGCGCCACCACGCCATCGGGCCGAATGTCTGATCTGGTACGTTCATGATCATCATAGTGCTCGCCGGCGGCCGGCCGTGTCAAGACGCCCGGGGCCCGCGGTGACGGGGCCTCGCGCGCACTCCGGCGGGACTTACTCGAGATTGTCCAGGCCCCGCTCGGCCATGGCCACGGCGCGGAACAGCGCGCGCCCCTTGTTCAGGGTCTCCTGCCACTCCATCTCGGGCACGGAATCGGCCACCACGCCGGCACCGGCCTGGACGTGCAGCTCGCCGTCCTTGATCACCGCGGTGCGGATGGCGATGGCGGTGTCCATGTTGCCGTGCCAGGACAGATAGCCCACGGCCCCGGAGTAGACGCCGCGCTTGACCGGCTCCAGCTCGTCGATGATCTCCATGGCGCGGATCTTCGGCGCCCCGGAGAGCGTGCCCGCCGGGAAGGTCGCGCGCAGCGCGTCCATGGCGGTCAGCCCGGGCCGCAGCTTGCCGGTGACCTGGGACACGATGTGCATGACGTGGGAATAGCGCTCGACGGCCATGTTGTCGGTGACGGTCACCGAGCCGGTCTCGCAGATGCGGCCCACGTCGTTGCGCCCCAGGTCGATCAGCATCAGGTGCTCGGCGCATTCCTTGGGGTCATTCAGCAGATCGGCCTCGAGCGCCTGATCCTCGGCCTCGGTGCGGCCGCGCACGCGAGTGCCGGCGATCGGGCGTACGGTGACCTCGCCCTCCTCGAGGCGGGTCAGGATCTCCGGCGAGGAGCCCACCACCTGATGATCGCCCAGGTCGAAGTAGAACATGTAGGGCGAGGGGTTGAGGCTGCGCAGCGCGCGGTACAAGTCCAGCGGCGGCGCCTGATAGGGGATCGACATCCGCTGGGAGGGCACGCACTGCATGATGTCACCGGCCAGCACGTATTCCTTGATCGTCTCCACCGCCGACTTGAAGCCTTCCTCGGTGAAGCCGGAGGTGAAGTGCCCCTCCTCCACCGCCCGGCCGCCGGTGCCGGGGCTGTGGGCGTCCAGGACCGCGCCGCGCAGCCGTTCCTCGAGGCGCGCCAGGCGCGCCACGGCACCCTCGTAGGCCTCGGGCTCGGCCGGATCGGCGTGGGTCCATAGCGTCAGGCGGCCCGACAGGTTGTCGAACACCACCAGGTCGTTGCAGACCATCAGCAGGATGTCCGGCACGCCGAGAGGATCGGGCTTCTCCACCCCGCGCAGGCGCGGCTCGATGTAGCGGATGGTGTCGTAGCCGAAGTAGCCCACCAGCCCGCCGTCAAAGCGCGGCTGGTCGTCGAGGCGCGGTACCTTGAAGCGTGCCTGGAAGGTCTCGATCCAGGCCAGCGGGTCCTCGACCTCGGTCACGCCCTGGGTCTCGCCGTCGACGATGTGCGTGACCTGGAAGCCGCGCACCTCGATGCGTTCCTGGCACGGCAGGCCGATGATCGAGTAGCGCCCCCACTTCTCGCCGCCCTGCACGGACTCCAGCAGGAAGGTCCAGGGCGCGTCGGCGAGCTTGAGGTAGGTGGACAGCGGCGTGTCGAGATCGGCCAGCACCTCGCGGGTGACCGGAATGCGGTTGTAGCCGTCCTCGGCCAGGGACTGGAAGCGTTCGGGGGTCATCATGGGCCCGTATCCTCGATGAAGGGTGTGCGACGGTGAAGCGACGACGGTCGCCCCGGAAGGCGCCGTTTCAGGAAGCGAGCGTCACCATCGCCAGCCGCCGAGCAGGCCGGTAGCACGGTGAAGGCGGGGAAGGGTCGAGGATACGAAAAAGGCCAGCATGATGCGGGGTTCCATCGGCAATGGCGGAATCGTATATAACGAAAAATAATCAATTATTACATCGTTATAGCGCAATTCGATTTACAGTAAACGAGTTGTGCCAGCGATTCAACCGTGGCATCCGGCCCGCTGGCCGCCACCGGTTCACCGTGGTTATAGCCGTACGGCACGGCCAGGGTGCGAAAGCCCGCCGCCCTGCCCGCAGCGATGTCATGGCGCGAATCGCCGACCATCAGGCAGCGACCGGGGGCGACGCCGAAACGCTCGGCGACGTGGGTCAGCGGCAGCGGGTCGGGCTTGCGGCGCGGCAGGCTGTCGCCGCCCAGGCACAGCGAGAAATGCCCGGCGATGCCGGTGGCCTCGAGGATCGGCGCGATGAAGGCCTCGGGCTTGTTGGTCACCAGCACCAGCCGTTGACCGCTGGCGGTGAGTCCCTCCAGCGCCTCACGCACACCGGGATACAAACGGGTTCGCGCACAGGGCGCCTCGCCGTAGCGCGCCAGGAAGCCCTCATGGGCGGTATCCAGAAACGCCGTGGCCGGCGCCTCACCAAGGGCGTCGGTGAGCGCCCGCTCCACCAGCACGCGCGAGCCGTTGCCGACCCAGTCGCGCACCTTGTCCTCACCGGGAGCGGGCAGCGCCAGGTCACTCAGGGCGGCGTCCACCGCCGCGGCGAGATCGGGCACCGAGTCCACCAGGGTGCCGTCCAGGTCGAAGGCGACCAGGGTGATGCCTTCCAGGCAGGGGTGCATGGGCGAGCCTCTCCATGTCAGGGTTAGCGTGGCCCCGCGGCCGTCGAGCACCGGCCCGGGGCACTGAAAGTAATATTACGGAAAACATAGCGCCTTTTTCCTGTCGCCCATAGGCAGGCGAAGGTCGCAGCGTTATGCTGAAACCAGCCGTTGCCGACTACAGGGCATGCCCCCTACCTCGGCCGGACGCCGACGACGCCTGCCGTGACGCCCGACCGCCGTATCGAGGCGAGCCCTGACCCGGGCAACTCTTTGCCACGTCCCTTTTATGCATTCAGTCAGGAGACTCCATGACACTACCACGCATCGTGGTGGTCGGCGGAGGTGCGGGCGGACTCGAGCTGGTGACCCGGCTCGGCCGCAAGCTCGGCAAGCGCAAGCGTGCCGAGATCGTGCTCGTCGATCGCAACCCCACCCATATCTGGAAACCGCTGCTCCACGAGGTCGCCACCGGCGCGCTGGATTCCGGCCTCGATGAAATCTCCTATCAGGGCCATGCCCGCGCCAACGGCTATCGCTTCCAGCTGGGCACCCTCACCGACCTCGACCGCGACGGCCGGACCCTGACCCTGGCCCCGGTGCTGGACGACGACGGCGAGGAGGTGCTCCCCGCCCGCACCCTGCCGTATGACGAGCTGGTGCTCTCACTGGGCAGCGTCAGCAACGATTTCGGCACCCCCGGCGTGGCCGAGCACTGCCACTTCCTCGACAGCCCCCACCAGGCCGAGCAGTTCCGCCAGGCCATGCTCAACGCCTTCCTGCGCTACAACGCGCCGCAGGAGCCCTCGGCGAAGATGGTCGTCGGCATCGTCGGCGCCGGCGCCACCGGCGTGGAGCTGGCCGCCGAGCTCTACGGCGCCTCCGAGATGCTCAACAGCTACGGCTTCACCACCCTGGACAGCGATCATCTCGAGGTCCACCTGATCGAGGCCGCCCCCAAGGTGCTGCCCGCCCTGCCCGAGCGCATCAGCGGCGCCGTGCACGACGAGCTGGAGCGTCTGGGCGTGAACGTGCACGTCGGCACCCGGGTCACCGAGGTGAACGACGAGGCCATCATCACCGCCGACGGCGAGCGCATCGACATCGACCTGGGCGTCTGGGCGGCCGGCATCAAGGCCCCGGCGCTGCTCTCCGAACTGGGGCTCTCCACCGAGCGCAACCATCGCCTCAAGGTCGACGCCACCCTGCAGAGCCTCGACGACGAACACGTCTTCGCCTTCGGCGACTGCGCCAGCTGCCCCCAGGCGGACGGCTCCACGGTGCCACCGCGCGCCCAGGCGGCCCACCAGCAGGCCGACCGCCTGTACAGGAACCTGCTGGCGCGGCTGGACGGCAAGCCGCTCAAGCCCTTCGTGTTCCGCGACCGTGGCTCGCTGATCTCGCTGGCCCACTTCGACGCCATCGGCAGCCTGATGCGTGGCGCCTCGGCGCGCAGCCTGTTCATCGAGGGCCACCTGGCCAAGTTCTTCTACGCCTCGCTCTACCGCATGCACCAGCGGGCGATCCACGGCACGCTGAAGACCGGCCTGATGGTCGTCGTCGACGGCCTCAACAAGTTTCTCAAGCCGCGCCTCAAGCTTCACTGAGGGGAAACACCGATTGATTGCTGCGCTCGATATCTCGGCCGCCGGCGCTGTCGATGCGTCGAACCGTCGCCATCCTCATGTAGCAGGCTACACTCCGGTGGCTGCGCTTCGGCGCCGGCCGACCTCTCATCGCTCGCGACATCAATCAGAGCTTCCCTGAAACGGAGGGACTTCTTTCCAGCCAAACGACACGGGCCCCGGCAAATTGCCGGGGCCCGTGTCGTTTCCGAGCGTTAGACTCAGCGCTCGAGGCTCGCCTCGCCGTCCTTCTCGGGATGGTGATAGACGTGCACGTCGCGCTGCGGGAAGGGAATGCTGATGCCCTCGGCGTCGAAGCGGCGCTTGATCTCCTCGGTCATCTCCCAGTAGACGCTCCAGTAGTCCGCGGCCTTGACCCAGGGACGCACGATCCAGCTGACGGAGGAGTCGCCCATGGCGCTCATGCGGATGTTGGGCGCCGGGTCGGCCAGCACGCGAGAATCGTCGGCCACCACGCCTTCCAGCACCCGGCGCACGACGTCGATATCGTCGTCGTAGCCGACTCCGACCACCAGGTCCACCCGGCGGGTGTCGTGGCTGGAATAGTTGGTGATGGCACCGCTCATCATCTGGCCGTTGGGCACGATGATCTTGCGGTTGTCCGCGGTCCTCAGCTCGGTGGTGAAGATCTGCACGTCGTCGATGGTGCCGGCCACCCCGCCGGCCTCCACGTAGTCGCCGATCTTGTAGGGGCGGAAGATGATCACCAGTACGCCGGCGGCGAAGTTGGCCAGCGAGCCCTGCAGCGCCAGCCCCACCGCCAGGCCGGCGGCACCAATCACCGCGATCAGCGAGGTGGTCTGGATGCCGACCTGGCTGATCGCCGCTAGCACCACGAACACCATCAGCAGCGCGTAGAGAATGTTGCCCAGGAACTTGACCAGCAGCGGGTCGAGCTTGCCGCGCTGCATGGCCTTGATGCTGAGCGAGTGCAGCAGCTTCACCACCCAGCGGCCGACCACGAAGATCGCCAGCGCCGCCACCAGATTGACGGCCAGATTCGTGCCCTGAAACTGCACGAAGTCGATGATTCCTTGAAGGTCCATAGGCTCTCCCTGTCGTGTTCGTGCCATGTCGGATGTCGCGCCGGCGCCCGGCCGGCACTATCGACACAGCCTAGGGGAAGGATTCCCCGCTTGCCTGAATGGCTCGCCGCTCGGCCAGCCAGCGGCGCTTGGCCGCGGCGGTGAGGCGCTTCATCGCCGCCTCGCGACGCAGCGCCTCGCCGTGTTCACCGATACATTCGTGATATACCAGATGCAACGGGCCCTTGCCACGCAGCGCCTTGGCGCCCCGCCCGGCGCGATGCTCGCCGAGGCGCCGCGTCACATCGGTGGTGATGCCGGTGTAGAGGGCCCCAGCGGCCGTCTCGATCACATAGAGATGCCAGCGAGGAGCGGCCTCGTCCGTCACGCTCAGGCCTCGGCCAGGGCGCGGCGGAAGTCGGCGATGACGCCGTCGTAGCGGTTCGGGTCGGCCTCGTTGCGGGCCTTGAACACCGCCGAGCCGGCGACGAAGGTATCGGCCCCGGCGCGGGCGATCTCGGCGATGTTGTCGACCTTGACCCCGCCGTCGATCTCCAGGCGGATCGGGCGCCCCGAGGCATCGATACGCCGGCGCGCCTCGCGCAGCTTGTCGAGGGTGCCGGGAATGAACGACTGCCCGCCGAAGCCCGGGTTGACGCTCATCAGCAGCACCATGTCGACCTTGTCCATCACGTAGTCGAGATACGACAGCGGCGTGGCCGGGTTGAATACCAGGCCGGCCTTGCAGCCGCCGTCACGGATCAGCTGCAGCGAGCGGTCGATGTGCTCGGAGGCCTCGGGATGGAAGGTGATGTAGCTGGCGCCGGCATCGATGAAGTCGCCGATCAGCCGATCCACCGGCTTGACCATCAGGTGGGCATCGATGGGGGCGGTCACGCCGTGCTTGCGCAGCGCCTCGCAGACCATCGGGCCGATGGTCAGGTTGGGCACGTAGTGATTGTCCATGACGTCGAAGTGCACGATGTCGGCGCCGGAGGCGAGGACGTCGTCGACCTCCGCACCGAGGCGGGCGAAGTCGGCGGAGAGAATCGAGGGGGCTATCTGGAAGTCGGTCGTCGAATCGCTCATGGAAAGAGGGTCCTGTCGGGTCACGGTCATGTGGACGGCATTCTAACAGCATCCCGCGCCCGCGCCTGCCGCTTCTCCCCTTGCCGCCTCAGCTTGTACATCCTCTTCTTACACCCTGTTCTTGCACCCCGGCCGCGGGCCTTCGATAGTGAAGGTTCCCCTTGCCCTCGAGACACGGAGACGTCCATGCGAATCCCCGCCCTGCCCCGTCGATCCCTGCCCTGCACCGCTTTGCCCCATCGATTTCTGCCCCGGGTCCTCGGCACCGGCGTGCTGGCCGCTGCGTTGCTGGCCCCACAGCTCGCCGTCGCCCAGTCCGCCATCCTCGAGGGCGAGCGCTTCCACCCCGAGGTCGGCGAGCGCGGCATGGTGGCGACCAGCCACTTCCTGGCCTCCGAGGTCGCCCATGACGTCTTGGCCGAGGGCGGCAACGCCGTGGACGCCGCCGTTACCGCCGGCTTCGCCCTGGCGGTCACCCAGCCGCGCTCGGGCAACATCGGCGGCGGCGGCTTCATGCTGATCTCCGACGAGGACAGCGACGAGGTGATCGCCATCGACTACCGCGAGACCGCCCCGGCCGCCGCCACCGAGACCATGTTCCAGGACGAGGACGGCAATGCCGTCGCCGAATGGTCGCGCTTCACTCATCGCGCCGCCGGCGTGCCGGGCACCGTGGCCGGCCTGGCGCTGGCGCTCAAGGAATACGGCACCCTGAGCCTGGCCGAGGCGCTGGCCCCGGCGATCCGCCTGGCCGAGGACGGTTTCACGGTGCCCCAGCGCTTTGTCGACGGCGTGGCCGAGGCCGGCGAGCGGCTGACGAAGTGGGAGGCCACCGAAGCGATGTTCTACAAGGCAGACGGCAGCGCCTATGTAGTGGGCGAGACCTTCCGCCAGCCGGACCTGGCGGCGACGCTCAAGCGCATCGCCGAGCAGGGCGCGCGGGAATTCTACGAGGGCGAGACCGCCGAGCTGATCGTCGCCGAGATGCAGCGCCACGACGGCCTGATCACCCGCGAGGACCTGGCCGGCTACCAGCCAGAGATCCGCGAGCCCAGCCACGGCAGCTACCGCGGCTACGACGTCTACGCCATGAGCCCGCCCTCCTCCGGCGGCGTCCATATCGTGCAGATGCTCAATATCCTCGAGGCCTACGACATCGGCACCATGGGCTTCGGCGCCGCCGACACCATGCATGTGATGGCGGAAGCCATGAAGCGCGCCTACGCCGACCGGGCCGAGTACCTGGGCGACACCGACTTCGTCGACGTACCGCTCGAGGGCCTGACTTCCGAAAGCTACGCCGACGAGCTGCGTGCCCAGATCGCCATCGACCGCGCCACGCCCAGCGACGAGATCGCCGCCGGCGACCCGGCGCCCTATGAGTCCAACGAGACCACCCACTTCTCGATCGCCGACGACGACGGCCTGGCCGTTTCGAACACCTACACCATCAACTTCAGCTACGGCTCGGGCATCGCCGTGGACGGCGCGGGCTTCCTGCTCAACAACGAGATGGACGACTTCTCCGCCAAGCCCGGCGTGCCCAACGCCTACGGCCTGATCGGCGGCGAGGCCAACAGGATCGAGCCCGGCAAGCGCATGCTGTCGTCGATGACCCCGACCATCGTCAGGCGCGACGGCGAGAACTTCCTGATCACCGGCAGCCCCGGCGGCTCGCGGATCATCACCACCACCCTGCAGGTGCTGATGAACGTCATCGACCACGGCATGAACGTTCAGTCGGCGGTGAGCGCCCCGCGCCTGCACCACCAGTGGCTGCCCGACGAGCTGCGCGTCGAGGCCGGTTTCAGCCCCGACACCCTGTCGCTGCTCGAGGCCCGCGGCCACACCATCAGCCAGCAGTCGGCCATGGGCGCCGCCCAGTCGATCGTGATCGACGACGGCCGCTTCTACGGCGGCGCCGACCCGCGCCGTTCCACCTCCTCGGCGATGGGGCTCTGAGAAAGGCGATGACGGCCGTAAAGTGGCAGGCCACACCGGGGAAAAATTACGCGAGGGCGCTGTAAACCCTTCCATGGGCGCTACTTTTGCCCTGCGGCGCTCTCACATCCTGCTTCGCTTGCAGGACCGGTGCTGGCCATCCCTGGGCCAGCCCGTTCGGCGAGAATCGCCTCACCCATGGCAAAAACCCCTCGCTCCAACTTTCCCCGGTGTTTCCAATCCCGCTGCGGAAAGCCTCATGCGTCGGCGCCGGCAAGAGAAGTCGCTATATGTAGGGTCCCGGATGATCAAATGAGCTATAGGAGTTATCCTCTGCTGGCAGCCAGAGAGCTTCTAAAGCAATTCATTCGGGAGCAGGTTCATGGACATCAAGCTGCATAAGCAGGCCACCACGACACCGAAGATCCGTGCTGAAATCCAGGCGGCACCGTCCAGCATCACGGATAGCGAGCTGGCCCGCCAGTATGGTGTCTCCCACGCGACCATCCGCCGCTGGCGGTACCGCAACGATGTCCATGACCGACCGCACACGCGTCACAACCTACTCGCCACCCTCTCGTCTGAGCAGGAGGAGGTGCTGATCGCCGCTCGTGAATTCCTGCGCCTCGGTCTGGATGATCTGCTCGTCGTGGCACGTGAGTTCCTGAACCCTCGACTGTCCCGCTCAGGCCTANTCACGATGGCTGCCGCTCACCAGATTGTTCCGAAGGTACTACGGCAAGTCGTTCACCGATCGCTTCACACGGGCAGGTGAGCGCAAGCCCAGCGGCCGCCACCCCTTCGACCAGGAGTGCCAGGCCCATGATATCGAACATCGCCTGATCAAGCCGGGAAGGCCACAGACGAACGGTATGGTGGAGCGGTTCAACGGCCGCATCAGTGACGTGCTGGCGACCCGGCGCTATACCTCAGGCGAGGATCTGGAGCAGACGCTCAAACGCTACGCTTGGCTGTACAATCACCACATCCCTCAGAAGGCGCTGCATCATCAATCACCGATTGCAGCGATGAAGGAATGGCAGGCCAAGCGGCCGGAGTTATTCACCAAGCGGGTAGTCAATCACACGGGACCCGACAGCTATACTCGGGCCTTTGCGATCGACAAGGAGACCGCCCATGACGACTCGACGCCTTCTCGGCCTCGGCCTGGTACTGCTGGCCACCAGCTGGCTCGCCGGCTGCGCCGGTCCCCACTATCTGACGCCGGACCCCAAGCGCAGCGTCCAGGTGCCGGCCGCCGGGCAGGGCCAGGAGGTCAGCGTGACCGCCCGGGACACCCGCCAGGACGCGGTGATCGGCACCCGCTCCGGCAGCGCCGGCTCCACGGCGGTGGTGATCGTCGATCCGGGCGAGCTGACGCCGCGCCTGCAGGCCGAGGCCGAGCGCGCGGTGCGCGACATGGGCTTCCGGCCGGTCGGCGACACCGCACCGGGCCGGCCGAGCCTGACGCTGACCCTGAAGCGGCTCGACTACGGCCGCGGCGACGCCCCGCCGATGGTCGGCAGCGTGCGCCTGACGGCGGTGCTGGAGGCCAGGGCCGAGAACGACGGCACCACCTACACCGGCAGCTACACCGCGCGTCGCACCCAGCAATACGCGGTGAAGCCGGATCGCGAGGCCAACCAGGCGATGATCGAGGAGCTGCTCTCCGACGCCCTGGACCGCGCCTTCCGCGACCCGGAGCTGGCCGGCCTGCTGGCGCGCTGATCACGCCGCACTCGCCAAAACACAGGCCCGCCGGCGCGACGCCGACGGGCCTGTGTGGGTGAACGGCGCGATCAGCCGCCCTGGGGACCGCGACGCGTCAGCGACCAGACGCTCTCGCGGAAGCCGCTGCCCGGCTCGGGCTCGCCCTCTTCCAGGTGCACCACCTCGAAGTTGGCCGCAAACAGCTCGCGAATCTCGTCGGCGTCGACGCTGAAGGGCGGACCGCCCTCGTCGCCGGGGGCGCGGGTCAGGCCGATCAGCAGCCCCTGGCTGCCGGGGGGCAGCAGCTGGGCCAGGTGGAAGGCGTAGCGCTGGCGGGTCGCCTCGGGCAGCGCGATCAGCGCCGCCCGGTCATAGAAGGCGCCCAGCTCGGCGGCGGCCTCGATGTGGAAGTGGAAGAAGTCGCCGCGCCACAGCTCCACGTTGCCCTGGCGGCTGATGTCGAAGCCGTCGCCCCGATAACGGGAGACCTCCCCCTCGCCCTCCGCCAGAAACTGCTCGATGGCCTCGTCGGCCAGCTCGATGCCCAGCACCGGATAGCCTTCGCCGGCCAGCCAGCGCATGTCCAGGCTCTTGCCGCACAGCGGCACCAACACCTTGGTGCCGGGTGCCACGCTCAGCGTCGGCCAGTAACGCACCAGGGCCGGATGCGCCTCGTGGCGATGGAAGCCGATGCGTCCCTCGCGCCAGCGCGCGAGCCATTCGTTGTCCATGGCCGGGCCTCAGAACCAGCGGTCGCGCTTGCGGCGACGACGCGGCAGGTGCGGCACGATCAGGCCCACCAGCAGCCCGGCACCGGCCACCCCGCCGCCGTACATGAAGTAGCGCATCAGCAGGTCTTCCTCTTGGGTATCCAGGCGTGCCTGAAGCTCGCGCACCCGTGCGCCGGCCTCCTCGCTCTCCGAGGCGAGCGCCTGATTGCGCCGCTCGAGTTCGGCGATGCGCTGCTCACGCACGTCGAGGGTCTCGGTGACCGAGGCCATGCGGCTCTCCCAGGTCTCGTTGATGCCGGAGAGCTCCTCGGACAGTTCTTCCACCCGCGCCTCCAGTTCGGGCAGCCGGACCTTGGCGCTGGGCTCGCCCTGCAGGTCGCTCGAGGGCACCCAGACCACGTCGCCGCTCTGGCTGCGCACGCGGCTGTAGTCGCCCTGGGTCTCGAGCAGCTCGACCGGGTCGCCGGCGGTCAGGGTACCGACGATGCGATAGCCGTCGGTGGGGCCGCTGCGCACGAAGGTGGTGAGGTCGCCGGACACCCAGCGTGCATCGGCGTTCTGAGCGTCGTCCTGCTGGGCCTGCACCGGCAGGGCCAGGGCCCCGAGCAGTGCGCCCAGCGTCATCAGTGTCTTGTATCGTTGCATCGTCATGCGTCGTCCTGGCTGTCCAAGGCTCTGTGTCCGCCGCTCGCGGCGATGGCGGTCGTGACCGGACCATCCCTGCCCGGTCCGCCGAGATGAGAGTGCGTCTCCGGATCATCCACAGCATCTGTGGACAAGTGCCGGGAAAACCGCTGGAAACCCGCGGCCAGGCGGCATGGCTGCCGATACGGCAACGTTTCGGTCATTTCCTGACCACCTCGCCGGCGCCTCCGAAGCCGCCAAGGGTACCACAGGCCCGCGCGCCGGGCGTTCCGGCACTCTGGCCCCGTCCCGACTGGGCGCGTATAATCTCCGCTCTCAATCGGACGGCCCTGCCGGCCGCCTCTCCTGCGAACGAATATCCACCGGTGCAACGTCGGGCCCAGGCGCCACGACCTATTCTTATGGCGAAGAAACTCTTCATCAAGACGCATGGCTGCCAGATGAACGAGTACGATTCCGCACGCATGGCGGATCTGCTCGGCGAATCCCACCAGCTGGAGCTCACCGACGACGAGCGTGATGCCGACGTCATCCTGCTCAACACCTGCTCGATCCGCGAGAAGGCCCAGGAGAAGGTCTTCCACCAGCTCGGCCGCTGGAAGAAGCTCAAGGACGCCAACCCGGATCTGGTCATCGGCGTGGGCGGCTGCGTCGCCAGCCAGGAAGGCGAAGCGCTGCGCAAGCGCGCGCCCCAGGTCGACATGGTCTTCGGCCCCCAGACCCTGCACCGGGTGCCGTCGATGCTCGACGCCCGCCAGGACAACCAGATCTCGGTGGTCGACGTGACCTTCCCCGAGGTGGAGAAGTTCGACCACCTGCCCAAGCCGAACTCCGATGGCGCCACCGCCTTCGTCTCGGTGATGGAAGGCTGCTCCAAGTACTGCACCTTCTGCGTGGTGCCCTACACCCGCGGCGAAGAGGTCTCGCGGCCCTTCGAGGCGGTGATGGACGAGGTCATCCACCTGGCCGACCAGGGCGTGCGCGAGATCAACCTGCTGGGCCAGAACGTCAACGCCTACCGCGGCGAGAACCAGCTCGGCGAGGAGATCGACCTGGCCGAACTGATCGCCTGCGTGGCGGCGGTGGAAGGCATCGACCGCATTCGCTTCACCACCTCGCATCCGGTGGAGTTCTCCGACAGCCTGATCGAGGCCTACGGCGAGATCCCGGAGCTGGTCAGCCACCTGCACCTGCCGGTGCAGGCCGGCTCCGACCGCATCCTGGCGGCCATGAAGCGCGGTCACACCGTCGAGGAGTATGTGGACAAGATGGAGCGCATCCGTGCGCTGCGTCCGGACATCAGCTTCTCCTCGGACTTCATCATCGGCTTCCCCGGCGAGACCGAGGAGGACTTCGCGAACACCATGGACCTGATCGGTCGCATCGGCTTCGACGTGTCCTTCAGCTTCGTCTACTCGGCCCGTCCCGGCACCCCGGCGGCCGGCCTCGAGGACGACACACCGGAAGCGGTCAAGAAGCAGCGTCTGGCGATCCTGCAGGAGCGCATCAACCAGCAGGCCATGCAGATCAGCCGCCGCATGGTGGGCACCACCCAGCGCGTGCTGGTTACCGGCTTCTCGCCGAAGGACCCGGGCCAGCTGTCCGGCCGCACCGAGAACAACCGGGTGGTCAACTTCCGCGCGCCGAACCCCACCGAGCTGATCGGCTACTTCGTCGACGTGGAAATCACTGAGGCGCTGCCCAACTCGCTGCGCGGCGACCTGGCCTCGCCGGAGCGTTTCTGAAGCGGTTAGAGACAACCTGTTCATCCCGCACTCGGGGCTGATCCGGCGACAGGTCTACGAGGAGGCGCTGTGAACCCATCCCTGGGCGCTACCGACGCCATCCCTGGCGTAGGACCTCCTCTGCGACCTGTCCCCGGCGCCCCTCGCCGGGGACAACCCACTTCGGCTTCCAGCCAACCCAACATTGCCCCAGTAAGCGCCGGGGCAGTAAGCTGACCCCGACATCCATCAACTCACGGACTTGCCCGTCTTGAGCCAGCCAGCAGCCTCCGCGGCCAACCGCGTCATCACCCTGAATCTCGAGCCCAACGATCCCCAGCGCCTGGCCAACCTCTGCGGTCAGCAGGACGAGCACCTCAAGCTGATCGAGGAACGCCTCGGCGTCACCCTGCGCAACCGGGGCAACGTCTTCCAGCTGGCCGGCCCCGGCCCCCGGGTCAAGGCCGCCTCCAACGTCGTCGAGCACCTCTATCGCGAGACCGAGGCCGGCGAGCTGACCCCGGACACCGTGCACCTCTTCCTGCAGGAATCCGGCCTCGAGGCCCTGGAGGAGGAAGAAGGCGGCAGCGGCGAGGCCGAAGTCCTGCTGCGCACGCCCAAGGCGCTGATCAAGCCCCGCGGGCTCAACCAGCAGAGCTATGTCTCGAGCATCCGCGACCACGACATCAACTTCGGCATCGGCCCGGCCGGCACCGGCAAGACCTACCTGGCCGTCGCCGCCGCAGTGGAAGCGCTGAACCAGCAGCAGGTGCGCCGCATCCTGCTGGTGCGTCCGGCGGTCGAGGCCGGCGAGAAGCTCGGCTTCCTGCCCGGCGACCTGGCACAGAAGATCGACCCCTACCTGCGCCCGCTCTACGACGCCCTGTACGAGATGATCGGCTTCGAGCAGGTCGCCAAGCTGATCGAGCGCCAGGTGATCGAGATCGCCCCGCTGGCCTACATGCGCGGGCGCACCCTGAACAACGCCTTCATCATCCTCGACGAGAGCCAGAACACCACCCGCGAGCAGATGAAGATGTTCCTGACCCGCATCGGCTTCGGCTCCACCGCGGTGATCACCGGCGACATCACCCAGGTCGACCTGCCCCGCGGCCAGGCCTCCGGGCTGATCCAGGTGCTCGACGTGCTCGACGGCACCCCGGGCATCGGCGTGACCCACTTCGCCGCCAAGGACGTGGTCCGCCACCCGCTGGTACAGCGCATCATCGAGGCCTACGACCAGTTCGAAGCCGAGGAAGAGGCCCAGGCCCGCGCCAAGCGCGAGGCCCGCGAGCAGGAACGCGAAGCCATCCGCCTGGAGCGCCTCGAGCGACAGAACGGCCGCGAGGACGAGGAATGAGCCTGGCCGAGGTCGACCGCCAGCAGGCCATCGACGCCGAGGGCCTGCCCAGTCAGGCCGAGCTCGAGGCCTGGGTGGGCGCCGTGCTGGCCCGCCTGCCCGACGAGACCCGTCAAGAACTGACGGTGCGCTTCGTCGACGCCGACGAGAGCCAGGCGCTCAACCGCGACTACCGCGGCAAGGACAAGCCCACCAACGTGCTGTCCTTCCCCTTCGAGTGCCCGCCGGGCGTGCCGCTGCCGCTGCTCGGCGATCTGGTGATCTGCCACCCGGTGGTGACCGACGAGGCCCGCGATCAGGACAAGGCGCTCGGCGATCACTACGCTCATATGGTGGTTCACGGCACCCTGCACCTGATGGGCTACGACCATATCGAGGACGACGAGGCCGAGGTCATGGAAGCGCTGGAGCGGGACATCCTCGCCGGCCTCGGCATCGGCGACCCCTACCGGGCCTCGGGCCCGCCGCATCGCGATTCCGACCCCGATGACGAGAGAGCCGACGCATGAGCGAAGACCGATCGACCGGCCAGGGCAACAAGTCCTGGTTCGACAAGTTGTTCAGCGCCCTGTCCAGCGACAGCGACGAACCGAGCTCGCGGGACGAGCTGCTGGCCTTTCTGCGCCAGGCGGCGACCCGGCTCAAGCTCGAGCAGGACGCCATGATGATCATCGAGGGCGCCCTGAACATCAGCGATCAACAGGTCCGCGAAGTGCTGATCCCGCGCTCGCAGATCACCGCCATCGGCCTCGACCAGCCCCTCGAGGAATACCTGCCGGTGATCCTCGAGACCGGCCACTCCCGCTATCCGGTGGTCGGCGAGAACCTCGACGAGGTGAAGGGCATCCTGCTGGTCAAGGACCTGCTGCCGCTGCTGCGCCAGGGCCAGGATAACGGCCATCCCTTCCAGCTCGAGGAGGTGCTGCGCCCGGCCATGTTCGTGCCGGAGTCCAAGCGCCTGAACAGCCTGCTCAAGGAATTCCGCGATACCCACAACCACATGGCTGTGGTGGTGGACGAGTATGGCGGCACCGCCGGCATCATCACCATCGAGGACATCCTCGAGGAGATCGTCGGCGACATCGAGGACGAGCACGACACCGACGAGGAAGAGGACATCCGCGCGCTCGGCGAGTCACGCTTCGCGATACGCGCCCTGACCCCCATCGAGGACTTCAACGAGCGCTTCGGCACGCGCTTCTCCGACGAGGAATTCGACACCCTCGGCGGCCTGGTCATGCAGCGTTTCGGCCACCTCCCCGGCCGCGGCGAGCACACCGAGATCGGTGGCTGGCGCTTCACGGTGCTCAACGCCGACAACCGACGCATCCGCCTGCTCGAGGCCGAGCCGGCCTCGGCGTCCGGCGAGGACTGATCCCGCCTCTCACCCTCTTTACCTCTGGCCATCTTCACCAAGGACGGTGCCATGACGCCCTCTCGCCTTCATCGGTTCCTCGGGCCCCTGGCGGCGATCGCCGCCGGCGTGCTCACCACCCTGTCCGCCGCCCCGTTTCAGCTCTGGTGGCTGGCCCCGGTGGCGGCCGGCCTGCTCTACGCCGGGCTGCCATCGCTCAATGCCCGTCAGGCCGCCTGGCGCGGCTGGTGCTACGGGCTCGGCCTGTTCGGCGCCGGTGCCTCCTGGGTCTATGTCTCGATCCACGACTACGGCTACACGGGGGTGCCGCTGGCGCTGGCGCTGACCGTGCTGTTCGTCGCCGCCCTGTCGCTGTTCTTCGCCGTCACCCTGGGCCTCTACCGGCGCCTGTGCGGGCCGCGGCTGTCGGTGCTGACCTTCGCCGGCGCCTGGGTGCTCGGCGAGGCGCTGCGCACCTGGCTGTTCACCGGCTTCCCGTGGCTGCTGCTGGGCAGCGGCCAGGTGGATTCCCCGCTGGCCCCCTGGGCGCCGGTCGGCGGCGTCTATCTGCTGTCGCTGATCGTGGCCCTCACCGGCGCGCTCGGCGTGTCGCTGCTGCGCCGGCGCTGGTGGGCCACCCTGCCGCTGGCCGTGCTGTGGCTCACGCCGCTGGCGCTGCCTGCCCAGTGGACGACGCCCGCCGGCGATCCGCTGCGCGTCGCCCTCCTGCAGGGCAACCTGCCCCAGCTGATCAAGTGGACGCCGGAGGGCCGGCGCCAGGCCGCTAACACCTATCTGTCGCTGACCGCCGAGCTGGACGAGGCCCCGGACCTGGTGATCTGGCCCGAGGCGGCGCTGCCGATGTTCGCCGACCAGGCCCGGCCGATCCTCGAGCGCGCCCAGACCCTGCTGCCGCCGGAGAGCACGCTGCTCACCGGCATTTTGACCCGCGAGGACGGCCGCTACTACAACGGCGTGCTCGACGTCGCCGACGGCGAGCGCTATCTCAAGCGCCATCTGGTGCCGTTCGGCGAGTACCTGCCGCTGGAAAGCCTGCTGCGCGGCGCCATCGCCTTCTTCGACCTGCCGATGCCGGCCATGACCCCCGGGCCGGCCCGGCAGGCACCGCTGGTGGCGGCCGGCACCCGCATCGGCAATGCCATCTGCTACGAGATCATCTACGCCGATCTGGTCGCCGAACAGGCCAGGCGCTCGAACGTGATCCTCACGGTCTCCAACGACACCTGGTTCGGCGCCTCCATCGGTCCGCTGCAGCACCTGCAGATGGCTCGCCTGCGGGCGCTGGAGAACGGCCGGCCGGTGATCCGCGCGACCAGCAACGGCGTCACCGCGCTGATCGATGCCCAGGGCCGCGTGACCGAGCGGGCACCGCAGTTCGAGGTCGCCACGCTCACCGGCGAGGTCACGCCGATGGCCGGCCTGACACCTTTCTCGCATATCGGCAGCTGGCCGATCTGGCTGCTCGGCGCGCTGCTGGTGCTGCCGGGGCTGCGACGCCGGAAGTCGTAAGCTGGAAGCTGGAAGCTGGAACGCAGCGTAAAAAGAACCGCCCCCAGGCAAGGTACCTGGGGGCGGTTTTCTTCCAGCTTCCAGGCGCGAAGCGCCGCTCTTAACTCTTCTGGCGTCAGGCGAAGCCCGGTGCTTCCCGCCGCGAAGCGGCGCTCTTCCCACTCAGGCCTGGTGCTCGCCCAGCACCTCGGGAATGGTCATCTTCACGTAGCGCCCGGGCGCCGGCTCGAGGATATCCAGCTCGCCGTCGCCGGGCTGGCGGGCCGGCACCATCTTCTCGGCGTCGGCGTAGCCGTTGTCGGTCATCCAGGCCTGCCAGTGCGGCCACCAGGAGCCCTCGTGGGCCTTGGCCCCTTCCAGCCACTCCTCCGGGGTCGGAGGGAGCTCGTCGTTGGTCCAGAAGCCGTACTTGTTCTTGTGCGGCGGGTTGACGATGCCGGCGATATGGCCGGACCCGCCCAGCACGAACGTGACCGGCCCCTTGGGCAGCAGCGCCCCGTGGTAGGTGCTGTTCCACTTGGCGATGTGGTCGTCGCGGGTGGAAACGAAGTAGCTCGGCACCGAGATCTTGCGCAGGTCGATCTTCACGCCATCGAGCTCGATGCCGCCGGGCTCGACCAGGCGGTTCTCGACGTAGAGGTGGCGCAGATACCAGCCGTGGGTCGCCGCCGGCAGGTTGGTGCCGTCGGTGTTCCAGTACAGCAGGTCGAAGGGGGCCGGAACGTCGCCCTTGAGGTAGTTGTTGATGTAGAAGGACCAGAAGAGGTCGTTCTCGCGCAGCAGGTTGAAGGAGTAGGCCATGATCCGGCCGTCCAGGTAACCGTCCCGCTCGAGCTTGGCCTCGATGCCGCTGAGCACCGGCTCGGCGAGGAAGACGCCGATCTCGCCGGGATCGCGAAAGTCCCACAGGCTGGTCATGTAGGTCGCCGACTTGACCTTGCGCCCGCGTCGGGTGCTGGTCAGGTAGGCCACCGTGGAGCCCGCCAGGGTGCCGCCGACGCAGTAGCTCAGCAGGTTGACCGACTTCTCGCCGGTGGCCTGCTCGATCGCCTCCATGGCGCTGATCGGGCCCAGCTGCATGTAGTCGGCCCAGGTCAGGTCGCCCTGCTCGGGGCCGGGGTTGCGCCAGGAGATCAGGAACACGGTGTGCCCCTGGTCCACCAGCCACTTGACCAGCGAGTTGTCCTGGCGCAGGTCGAGGATGTAGTACTTGTTGATCCAGGGCGGCACGATCAACAGCGGCGTCTTGTAGACCTGCTCGGTGCTCGGCGCATACTGGATCAGCTGGATCAGCTCGTTCTCGTACACCACCGAGCCGGGCGTCACGGCGATGTTCTCCCCCACCGCGAAGGCGCTGCGGTCGGTCATGGTGACGTTGAGCCCCTCGGCGGAGTTCAGCAGGTCCTGGCGCAGCCGGGCCAGCCCCTCGACCAGGTTCTCGCCGCGGGTCTCGAGGGTGCGACGCATCACCTCGGGATTGGTGGTGACGAAGTTGGTCGGCGCCATGGCGTTGACCAGCTGGCGCGCGTAGAAGGCCAGGTTGCGCTTCTGCTCGGCGGAGAGCCCGTCGAGCCGCTCGATCAGCTCCTCGACCCAGCGCGAGAACAGCAGGTACTGCTGCATGATGGCGAGATAGTGAGGATCGGTGGTCCAGGCCTCGTCCTGGAAGCGGCGGTCGCCCCTGGCAGGCATCACCAGCGGCTCCACCGCCTCGCCGGCCAGGGCGCGCATGCCGTTCTGCCACAGCTGGAACTGATCCTGCACCAGGCGTGACTGGGTCTCCCACAGCAGGGTCGGGTCCTGCATCAGCGACTCCGCCCCGGCCTGGAAGGCCTCGCGCATGTGCCCATAGACGGACTGGGCCGCATCGTCCGGCACCATCCGCGGAATCAGGTCCTCCAGGAGGGCCTGGTACTCCTCGCCGATCGCCTGGAACTGGGCTTGCCAGGCCTGCATGTCGGCCTGCGAGAATGCTTCACTCCCTGACTGCATTGACACCTCCTGTCGCGCTGCCATGAACGCAGGACCACCGCCCCTGGTACCACGAGGCGGTGGCCATCACATGCCGGGTCGAACGGTCAGCTGGCGCTGCCGCCGCTGCGCTTGCGCGTCGCCTGGCTGGTGGACTTGGCCGGCGCCGGCTTCTCGGCGGCTTCGGACTTTTCCGCCGTCGGCTTGGCGGCAGCGGCCGGCTTGGCGGCAGCGGCCGGCTTGGCTGCCTCGGCCGCCTGGCCGGCCTGCTCGGCAAAGGCCTGGCCGGATTCGGTGTAGAGCTGCTCGAGCTCGGCCTTGAACTGCAGGCTCATCTCGCCGAGCGTGCGGGCGTCCTCCAGCATCTGCTGAGAGAGCGCGTTCATCATCTCGGCCTGGCGGGTGCCGAAGTCGCGCAGGCTTTCGGCATCGGTGACCTCGGTGGCGTCGCGAAGGCGCTCGGTCCCCATCTGGCTGTAGCGCTTGAGAGACTCCATCTGATACTCGCTGACGCGCTCCATGTTCTGGAGCATCAGGGAATTCAGCTTGCGCATGGGCTCGAAGAACTGGCGAGTCTGTTCGTTGAAGGCATCGAACGTCTTGTCCTGCATGGTCACTCCTCCCGAAGGAATACTGACGAAAGCCGTGCTGCACTGCACAAAGACTAGTCTCGCACGCCTGTCGTTGCAAGCGCATGACAGGCGTCAAGCCCCGCAGGAAAAACGCGCGAGCCACGCGCGTGATCAGCCCTCGCGCTTGCTCCGGGAGCGGGCGCTGGCCGCCGAGGCGCCACCGCCCGAGCCGCCCTCGGCACCACCGCTCGTGTTACCTCCGGCGCTGCCGCCCTCCTCGCCGCCACGGTTTCCCGCGGCGGCCTTGCTGAGCATGTCGAGCATCATCTGCTGGTAGCTGCCGAAACTGGCCAGCCCCTGTGACAACCCCTGCTGGAAGCCGGGCTGCTGGAACATCGACTGCTGCAGGAAGGGCTGCATCAGGCTCATCGGGTCGTAGCCCTCGACGCCGGATTCCATCTGCTTCTGGATGCGCGCCAGCAGGTCCTGCTGGAAGGCCTCCACGTCGGGCAGGCCCAGGGCGCGGCGAAACTCGTCCGGGGTCAGGTCGAACTCGACGTTGATCTTCATATGACCGCCTTGTCGAAGATGGGTGGCTGTGCCGATCAGTGTAGCAGTCG
Source organism: Halomonas sp. HG01 (assembly GCF_000968715.2). Lineage (NCBI taxonomy): Bacteria > Pseudomonadati > Pseudomonadota > Gammaproteobacteria > Oceanospirillales > Halomonadaceae > Halomonas > Halomonas sp. HG01. The sequence continues at coordinate 2,770,411 of NZ_CP022134.1, forward strand.
CGGCCTCAGGACAGCCGCGGCGTGCTCACGCTGACGTCGGCGTTCTGGCCGCGATGGCGCAGCAGATGATCCAGCAGGGTCAGGGCCATCATCGCCTCGGCGATCGGCGTGGCGCGAATGCCCACGCAGGGATCGTGGCGCCCCTTGGTGACCACTTCCACCGGATTGCCCTCCAGGTCGATGGACTGCCCCGGCGTGGTGATGCTGGAGGTCGGCTTGAGCGCCAGATGCACAACGATCGCCTGGCCGCTGGAGATGCCGCCCAGCACGCCGCCGGCGTGGTTGGAGAGAAAGCCCTCCGGGGTCATCTCGTCGCGATGCTCGCTGCCGCGGCTAGCCACCGAGACGAAGCCGTCGCCGATCTCCACGCCCTTGACCGCGTTGATGCTCATCAGCCCGTGGGCCAGCTCGGCGTCCAGTCGGTCGAACACCGGCTCGCCGAGCCCCGGCGGCACGCCTTCGGCGACCACCGAGACCTTGGCGCCCACCGAGTCCTGATCGCGGCGCAGCTGGTCCATGTAGGCCTCGAGCTCCGGCACCCGGTCCGGATCGGGGCAGAAGAAGGGATTCTGCTCGACGGCGTCCCACTGCTTGAAGTCGATGGCGATGGGGCCGAGCTGGCTCATGTAGCCGCGGATGGTGATGCCCTGGCTCGCCAGGTATTTCTTGGCGATGGCCCCGGCCGCCACGCGCATGGCGGTCTCGCGGGCGCTGGAGCGTCCACCGCCGCGATAGTCGCGGATGCCGTACTTGTGCTGGTAGGTGTAGTCGGCGTGGGCCGGGCGGAACTGGTCCTTGATCTTCGAGTAGTCCTTGGAGCGCTGGTCGGTGTTCTCGATCAGCAGGCCGATCGAGGTGCCGGTGGTCACGCCCTCGAAGACGCCGGACAGGATGCGCACCCGGTCAGCTTCCTGGCGCTGGGTGGTGTGACGCGACGAGCCGGGGCGGCGACGGTCGAGATCGCGCTGCAGATCCTCCTCGGTCAGCCGCAGGCCCGGCGGGCAGCCGTCGACGATGGCGCCGAGCGCCGGGCCGTGGCTCTCGCCGAAGGTGGTGACGGTGAACAACTTGCCGAAGGTATTGCCGGACATGGGCGTGCCTCTTGACTGCTCAGCTGAAGGACGCCGCATGGGCGTCGAGTTCCGCGGCGGTGAGGGCGAACACGCCCTGGCCGCCGCGCTCGAATTCCAGCCACAGGAAGGGCACCTCGGGGAAGGCGGCCTCCAGGTGGCGATCGGAGTTGCCGACCTCGACGATCAGCACGCCGTCGTCGGTCAGGTGGTCGCGGGCCTCGCGCAGGATGCGCCGCACGATATCCAGGCCGTCGTCGCCGGCGCCCAGCGCCAGGCCCGGCTCGTGACCGAACTCAGCGGGCATGGTGGCCAGGTCGCGCTCGTCCACGTAGGGCGGGTTGGAGACGATCAGGTCGTAGCGCTCGCCCTCGAGACCGGCGAACAGATCCGACTCGACGGCGCGCACCCGGTCGGCGACGTCATGGCGGGCGATGTTCTGCCGCGCCACGGTCAGCGCCTCGGAGCTTATGTCGGCCAGGTCGACCTCGCAGGTCGGCAGGTACAGGGCGGTGGCCAGGCCGATGCAGCCCGAGCCGGTGCACAGGTCGAGCACCCGGGCCGGTGGCTCCATCGGGAACCAGGCGCCGAAGCCGTGCTCGATCAGCTCGGCGATGGGCGAGCGCGGGATCAGCACCCGCTCGTCGACGCTGAACGGCAGGCCGGCGAAGAAGGCCTCGCCGAGCAGGTAAGGCAGCGGGCGACGGCTGGTGATGCGCTCGCGCACCAGGGCCACGATGCGCGCACGCTCCATGGGCAGCAGCCGCGCCTCCTGCACGCCGGGGTCGACGTTCCACGGTAGGTGCAGGGCGCCGAGCGTCAGCGCCACGGCCTCGTCCCAGGCGGAGTCGGTGCCGTGCCCGTAGTGCAGGCCGGCCAGGTGAAACTCGCTGGCGGTCCAGCGCAGGCAGTCCCTGAGTGTGATCAGCCCCTCGACGAGGGCCTCATCGGTGAGCGTCAGGGTCGAAGCGGACGAGGAAGCGGAAGGTTCGGCCACGAGACATCCTGTGGTTGACGGTGGGGAAATCGGCAAGGCCCTGATTGTACCCGCGGCGGCGGTTCACAGCCACGTCAGGGCCGGTATACTCGGATGGCTCGAGAGGCGCCTGCCCGGCAGGGCATCGCCTCGGACCGTGTCTCCGTCACCTCTTCCACCGCCATCGCCAGCCGACCTCCGAGAGAGCCCCATGAGCCGACGCCGCCACCGCCCCGACGACGACGAGATCAGCGCCTTCCGCCAGGCCCTGAGCGACGCCGGCGTGCGTCCGCTGAGCAGCAACCGTGCCGACCCGGGTCGCCCGCGACGCGCCGACGAGGCCGCCCGGGCGCGGCGCGAGGCCGCCACCTCGGCCGGCGAGGACGCCGCCAGCGGTCGCACCTCCGACGGCCGGGTGGAGGCGGTGCGCCCCTCGGAGTATCTGGATTTCTTCCTGCCGGACATGCCCTATCGCGACCGCCAGCAGCTCAAGCGCGGCCAGCTCGCCTGGGAGGCGGGACTCGACCTTCACGGCTACACCCTGGAAGAGGCCCGCGCCGAGCTGGAAACCTTCCTCGCCGATGCCGCCGCCAACCGCGCCCGCTGCGTGCTGGTGGTACATGGCAAGGCCTGGACCGGCCAGGCCGATTACCCGGTGATCAAGAGCCACGTCAACGCCTGGCTGCGCGAATGGCCCAGCGTGCTGGCCTTCTGCTCGGCCACCGAGGCCGACGGCGGCACCGGCGCCGTCTACGTGATGCTGCGCCGTCAGCGCGACGGACGCTGAGGCGCTACGCCTCCTCGCCGGAACCCTCGGCGGAGACCGGCCGCGCTTCCACCACCTCCGGTCCGGACACCCGCCCGAGCCCCTGCTCGCGGCGGTCCAGCGCCTCACGGGCCAGATGCCGCCCTAGCGCGATCAGCGCCTCGGCGCGATGGAATTCGTAGGCGCCGCAGACCGTCTTCGGCACCTCGATCAGCACGTCCGGCGGATAGCCCGCCACCTTGTACTTGGCCAACGCCGCCTGGGCGATGTCGAAGGAGGCCAAGATCATGTCCAGCCGCCCCCAGGCGCGGCGCCCCGGCTCTGACTCCGCGGCCTCGGCGGGCTCGCCCTCGCTGCCGTTGCCGAACAGCCGCCGGGTGGCCCCGCGCACGCCTTCCATCCAGCCGCCGAAGTCGACCGCGCCCTTGTCCCGCGCCACTTCGCGAGCCTGTTCCTCGGCCGCCTCGTCGGGCGGCAGCAGAGCCTCCAGGGTGACCGGCTGGGAACTCTGGGCGGTGACGTTGACCGCCATCACCAGGTCGGCGCGGGTGGACACGGTCGGCATGATCGGCAGCGGATTGAGCAGCCCGCCGTCGACCAGCACCTGGTCACCGCGATGGACCGGGGTGATCACCCCGGGCACGGCGATGGAGGCGCGGATCGCCTCGAGCAGCGGGCCGTGCTGGAACCATACCTCGCGCTGACGGATCAGGTCGGTGGCCACCGTGGTCACCGGGATCGACAGGTCCTCCAGGCGGATATCGCCGATCAGCTCGTCGAGCTTGTTCATCACCTTGCTGGCCTTCATGGCCCCCATCGGGCTCCAGGTGACGTCCACCAGCCGCAGCACGTCGAAGTAGTCGAGCCGGCACACCCACTCCTTGTAACGGTCGAGCTGCCCGGCCGCGTAGACGCCGGCCACCAGCGCGCCCATGGAGCACCCCGACAGCGCCACCACCTCGTAGCCGCGCGCCTCCAGCTCCTCGATCACGCCGATATGGGCATAGCCCCGGGCGCCGCCACTGCCCAGCGTCAGCGAGACGCGCCGCCCCTGTCCGGTCTCCTGCCTCGCCTTCATCGCTCGCCTCCCGTCACGCCTGGCCGGCCACGATCGCCTCGGCCACCGCCGCCACCCGGCCCGGCTCCAGGTGCAGGTGATGCCCGCCCGGCAGCACGCGCCGCTGCAGGTCGACCACCGCGGCGCGGGCCCGCTGCGCCCGTTCCCGCTCGCCGAGGATCCCCGTCTCCCCCTCCACGCAAAGCACCGGGCAGCGGATCGCCGCCAGCATGGCCATGGCCTGCTCGGGCGTGAAGCGCACCGGCGACGCCCGCAGCAGGCGCGGGTCGGTGCGCAGGCGCAGATGGCCATCGCCCTCCTCGGCCAGGTTGCGCCTCACCAGCGGGCGGACGGTCTCGGCGTCGATCGGGGTGACGCCGCCGGCCACCCGGGCCGCCACGGCACTCTCTTCATCAGGATAGCGTGGCGCCCGCGACATCGGCCGCCGATGGGCCCGCAGCCCCTTGCGCAGTTGCCCCGGTGCATCCGAGGCTTCGGTGGTCAGCACCCCAAGCCCGTCAATCAGGCGCAGCGCCGCCACGCGCTCCGGCATGGCGGCGGCCAGCAGGCAGGCCACGCCAGCGCCCATGGAGTGGCCGAGCAGCGTGGTCCGCTCGAGGTTCAGGGCCTCCATGACATCGAGCACATCGTGGCAGTAGTCCCAAAGCGCCACGTCGGCCGCGCCCGGCTGCGGCGACGAATAGCCGTGGCCGGCGAAGTCCAGCGCCACCAGGCGAATGCCCAGGCGCTCGACCAGCAGCGGGCCAAGCCGCGAGAAGCTGGCGGCGTTGTCGAGCCAGCCGTGCAGCGCCAGCCAGGTCGGCGCCGACGCGTCTCCCCAGGCCAGGGCGGCGAGGCGGCCGTCGGCCAGCCGCAGCGCTTCCGGCGCCGTCATGGCGAGGCCTCCAGCATCTCGTCGACCATCGTCGTCAAGGCACGCCGGGTGGCGTCGGGATGCTCCATGGGGAACATGTGGCCACCCGGCACCTCGGCCAGACGCACGCCGCGCCGCTTCAGCCGTCGGCAGCGGTGCGGCGTCAGCAGGTCTGACTCGCCGCCGGCCAGCACGCCCACCGGGACCTGCAGCGTGTCCGGCAGCTCGTCCAGGTGGTCGGGCAGATGGCGGAACACCGCCACCTCGATGTCGGGGTCGAACAGCAGCACCACACGGCCGTCATCCAGGGTGCGGGTACCGCCCTCCACGTAGTCGTCGAGGGCCTGGTCGGTGAAGCGCCGGAACAGCCGACGGCGCCGCAGGTAGTCGCGCATCGCCTGGGGGCTCGACCAGCTGTCGCGTCGGCCGACGGTGCGGCCCGCGGGCGTGAAACGGTCGGTCAGCCCCAGACGCTTGACCGCCTTCATCGCCAGGGCATCGAACCCCAGCATCAGCGGCGGGTCGAGCATCACCACGCAGCGGAAGCGCTCCGGCGCCTGCTCCGCAGCCATGGCCATCAGCACGCCGCCCATGGAATGGCCGACGCCGATCACCGGGACATCGAATTCGGCCAGGTGCTCGAGCAGTTCGTCGCGCAGGGCCAGCCAGTTGTGGCCAACGGGGAAGTCGGGGTGGTGGCCGAGCCGGTCCAGGGGATGGATGTCGAAGCGCTCGGCCAGCGGCGCCAGCAGGCTGCGGTAGCTCTGGCCCGGGAAGCCGTTGGCATGGGCGAAGACCAGCGGCTGGGGGGCATCGGGGGCGTGTCGGCGCATGGCATCATCCGTGTCGAGGCGCGAGTGGCCATGGCAGGCTAACGAGAATACCATGGGCCGCCAAGTCGTCTTTTGGCCACCCTGCCCAACGGAGCCCCGCGTGAATCCCCACAAGCCGTCCCGCGATACCCGCCTGCGCAACCGCCTGTTCTTCGCCACCGTGATCGCCGCCGTGGTGGTCGGCCTGTGGCTGACCCGCTGACGCGGCACGCCTTCCCCGTCCCACCGAACGCCGCCTCGGGCGCTCCTCAACTCTCGCGATAGCGGGCGTACATCGCCCGGGAACGCTCGAGATGCTGCTGCATCGCCTCGCGCGCCGCCGGGCCGTCCCGGTCGAGGATGGCCTCCAGAATCCGCACGTGCTCCTCGTTCACCCGCTCCAGATAGCGCGCCGTGCCGCGCGGGTCGATATCGCCGCTGAGCAGCTTGGCCCGCGGAATGACACTGTCGCTCAGCGGCTCGTAGAGACGGTCGAAGCAGTCGTTGTGGGTCGCCTTGATGATCGCGTGGTGGAAGGCGAAGTCCTCGCGCCGAGCCTGGGAGTTCGCCGCCTGGGCGGCGATGAACTCGGCGTGACGCGCCTCCAGCCGCCGACGATCCTCCTCGTCGTGCCGCTCGGCAGCCAGCTCGGCGGCCCGCGGCTCCAGGGTCAGCCTCAGCTCCAGCACCTGCAGGATGTCCTCCACGGTCCGCGGGCTGACATGCACCGCCGGACGCGCCTCGGCCGCCTCGTTGCGCAGCACCGTAGTGCCGACCCCACGACGGGTCTCGACCAGCCCCAGCGACTTGAGATGGGTGATCGCCTCCCGAATCACGGTGCGACTGACGCCGAAGGCGTCGCACAGCTCGCTCTCGGTGGGCAGCTTGCTACCCACCGCGACCTCACCGGAGGTGATGCGACGCTCGAGCTGCTCCACGACAGCCTGGGACAGGCTGCCCGTACGTTTGACTCGCTGAACCTCCCACGATCTCGCCATTTCCGAATCCTTTACCAACTGTTTCACCGCATGACCGACATGATACCGACGACAGACGCAGGCGCCACCAGCATTCATCATACATCATACCAATAGACCTTCCGCCTCGCCGCCTCAGCCTCGAGCGCCATCCCGCAGCCGGACCAGCTCCTGATAAAGGCCTCGGGGGATCGTCACGCCTTGCTCCCGGCTGCGTCGACGGGCCTCATGACGACGCCGTGACGGAAGCCGAGCGCCCTGCTCCAGCACGCCTGCGAAGAGCGCCTCGGCATGCTGGAGATGACGCGCCGCCTCATCGCCAAGCAGCCTGTGCGGATCGATCACCACGATCAACTCCCCATGCCAGGGCCGTCCGGCCCTCTCCTCGTTGGCCGGCGACGTCTCATGACCCAACAGATCGCCAATCAACGGGCCTGCGAGCAGCTCTATCATGATCGACAACGCCGATCCCTTGTATCCTCCGAACGTCAGCATGGCGCCATTCAGCGCTGCGTCAGGATCGAGGGTGGCGCGCCCTTGCGCATCCAGCGCCCAGCCCTCGGGAATCGTATCGCCGGCCCGACGGTGCAGCTCGATTTCGCCGCGGGCCACCACGCTGGTGGCGAAATCGAAGGTAAAGGGCATCCCATCGGGACGCGGCCATGAAAAAGCGATGGGGTTGGTGCCGAGCAACGGCCTCTGCCCGCCCGCCGGCGCGACGAAGGCATGACTGGGCGTCATCGCCAGCGCCACCAACCCGGCGTCCGCCAGAGACTCCACCTCGGGCCATAGCGCCGAGAAATGGAAGGCGTTGTTGAGCGCCAGAAGCGCCACGCCGTGCTCGCGGGCCTTGTCGATGAGCGCCGGGCGGGCGCGTTCGAAGGCCAGCAGCGAACAGCCCTGGCCGGCATCGACGCGCACGATGCCGGGCGAGACATCCAGGACGTAGGGCGTCGCATCGGGGCTGACGCCTCCTCGACGCAGCGTCTCGACGCAGTCGATCAGCCGATAGACCCCATGGGAGTGACACTCGTCACGCTGCGCCGCGACGACGCTGCGCGTGATGGCATCGGCATGCGCCTCGTCGAATCCGTGCCGGGTCAACAGCTCCCGACTCAGCGTTTCCAGGGCGCCCAGCGACAGGGTGACGGTCTTGTCCATGACAGCTCCCCCTCTTTGGTTGGTTGGCGCCTCATGCGCGGCGCCCGCCCCAGGACAAGTGCCGGCGGTCTGCCGCGTCGATCGGGCGAGGCGCCAGCGAGGCATCGCTCAGTCGTCGGGATGGCCGAGGGTCACGAACTTGCCGCCCTGGTAGACCACCGCCGGGTCGTCGGGCTCGATCTCGCCGGCCTCGGCCTCGACCTCCACGCGCCAGGGTTCAGAGCTGTCGCGGGGCGTCCAGCCGAGGAACGCGGCCTGGCTGTTGTCCCACCAGCGCTCGGCGTTGGCGGAGGCACCATAGACCACCGTGTAGGCCAGCTTCGGGGCGGCGAAGGCGCGCTCGAGCAGGGCGACGAAGTCCTCCACGCTCAGCCAGGTCGCCAGCATTCGGGTGTCCGCCGGCTTGGGAAAGCAGGAGCCGATGCGCACGCTCAGCGTCTCGACGCCGAACTTGTCGTGATAGAGGCTGGCCAGGTCCTCGCCGAAGCACTTGGAGACGCCATACAGGGAGTCGGGACGGTGCGGCACCCGACTGTCGATGCGCGTGGTGCGCGGATAGAAGCCGATCGTATGGTTGGAACTGGCGAACACGATGCGCGGCTTGCCCAGGTCGCGCGCCGCCTCATAGAGGTTGTAGACCCCGATGATGTTCGACTGCAGGATCCCCTCCCAGGGCTTCTCCACCGACACGCCGCCTAGGTGAATCACGCCATCGCAGTCCGCCATCAGCGCCTTGACCGCCTGAGCGTCGGCCAGGTCGCAGGGCACGAGTTCCTCGTGCTCGGCCGCTTCGCCCAGGTCGGCGACGTCCGACAGGCGCACTCGATGAGCCAAGCGCGAGAGATGGGGGCGAATGGCCTTGCCTACGCCGCCGGCGGCGCCGGTGACCAGAATCCGATTCAACATCTGTTACCTCCTTCGCGTTCGAGTCGCTACCGGCCCTCTTGGACACGGAAGCGAATGGAAAAACAGGATCAGCGTCGCTCCGCTGTCAGGCGGAGTCGAAGCCTTGCAGCGCGCCGCGTGCCGGCGGGCAACCCGGTCATGCGCCCTCCTCCACTAGCGCGAACCGCTGCAAGGCATCACGGTCGATGGCGATGCCCAGCCCCGGCCCGTCGGGAATGCGCATGACGCCGTCCCGATGCTCGAGCGGCGCCTCGACCACGGCCTGACGGAAGGGGTTGGTGGTGCGATCGAACTCCATGATCGGCTCGATGGGGCGACGCCGCGGCGGATTGGGCGGCAGCGCGGCCATGCACTGCAGGCTGGCGGCGATGCAGACCGCCGTGCCCCAGACGTGCGGCACCAGGCGCACGCCGAACATCGCCGCCATGTCGGCCACGCGGCGCATCTCGCTGACGCCACCGACGCCGCAGACGTCGGGCTGGACGATGTCCACCGCCCGGGTCGCCAGCGGCTCGAGCATGGCGTAGCGGCCGTGCCAGTTCTCGCCGCTGGCGACGGGGATCGGCTGGCCCTGGCGCACGGCACGATAGGCCTCGAGCTGCTCGGGCAACACCGGCTCCTCGAACCAGTCGATGCCGAAGCGCTCGGCGCGCTTGCCGACCTCGATCGCCTCCAGCACGTCATAGCCGTGGTTGGCATCGATCATCAGCCGCCGCTCGGGGCCGATGGCCTCGCGCACGGCGGCGATGACGCGCAGGTCCTCCTCGACGTCGAAGCCGATCTTGATCTTGACGCCGTGGAAACCCTCCCGGGCATGGCCGGCCACCTCCTCGGCGACATCCTGCACCCGGTCCACGCCGTCACGGCGGAACGAGCCGGTGGCGTAGGCGCGAATCTCCTCGCGGAAGCGCCCGCCGAGCAGCTCGCTGACCGGCGCACCGTAGCGTTTGCCCTTGATGTCCCACAGCGCGATGTCGATGCCGCTCAGGGCCGTCATGGTCAGGCCGCGCTGCCCCTGGTCGCGCAGACGGTGGTAGAGGTCGAGCCAGAGCTTCTCGGTCTCGAGGGGATCGGCCCCGACCAGGGCGTCGGCATAGAGCCTGACGATGGTGGCGTTGGCCCTGGCCGGTCCCAGGCATTCTCCCCAGCCCACGGTGCCGTCGTCGCAGACGATCTCGACCAGACAGTGCTGGCGCCGCTCGAAGCGCATCGAGGCGCTCTCGAAGGCCTGATCGAGCCGATCATCGAGAACATGCGTCTGCACGCGTTCGATCTTCATCGAGGAATCCTTTCGTGTACGAGAAGCCTTACTGGAAGAAGGACGGCAGCAGCAACGACACCGCCGGCACGTAGGTGACCAGCATGAGCACCGCGAACAGCGCCAGGTAGAAGGGCCAGATGGTGCGGACCGCCTGCTCGATCCGGATCTTGCCGATCACGCTGCCGACGAACAGGCAGGACCCCACCGGCGGAGTGCACAGCCCGAGCCCCAGGTTGATCATCAGAATGATGCCGAACTGAATCGGATCCATGCCGAACTGGGTGGCGACCGGCAGGAAGATCGGCGTACAGATCAGGATCAGCGCCGCCATGTCCATGATCATGCCCAGGCCGAGCAGCAGCAGGTTGAGCATCAGCAGGATCACGTAGGGATTGTCGGAGATCGCCAGCAGCGCGTGGCTCAGCATCTCCGGCACGCTGTACAGCGCCAGCAGGTAGGAAAACGCCGAGGCACAGCCCACCAGAATCATCACCAGCGAGGTCGTGCGCACCGACTGGTAGACAGCCTGCTTGAACGATGCCCAGCGCAGTTCACGATAGACCAGCCCCGTGATCACGATGGCGTAGATGGCCCCGAAGGCGCCGGACTCGGTCACCGTCAGGATGCCGGACAGCACGCCACCGACGATGATCACCGCCGTCAGCAGGCCGGGCAGCGCCGCGGCGAAGCTCACGGCCAGCGCCTGCCAGCCCGGAAAGGCCTCGCCGGCGTAGCCCCGCTTGACGGCCACCACGTAGGCCGCGACGGCCAGGGCCAGGCACATCAGGATGCCGGGGACGATGCCCGCGATGAACAGCTGGGTCACCGAGATGCCGCCACCGGCGGCCACGGCGTAGAGGATCATGTTGTGGCTGGGTGGAATCACCACCCCGGCCACCGAGGAGGTCACGGTGACGTTGACCGCATAGTCGGCATCGTAGCCCTTCTCCTTCATCACCGGCACCAGGATCGAGCCCAAGGCCGAGGTATCGGCGACCGCCGAGCCGGAGATGCCGCCGAACAGCATCGACGACGAGACGTTGACCATGCCGAGCCCGCCACGCATGCGCCCCACCGCCGCCGAGGCCAGCCGTACCAGCCGGTTGGAGATGCCGCCGTGAAGCATCAGCTCGCCGGCGAAGATGAAGAAGGGAATCGCCAGCAGCGAGAACACCGAGATGCCGGAGAGAATGCGCTGGAAGCCGACGAACAGAGGGAAGCCTTCATAGAGAAAGGTGACGACCGACGCCAGGCCCACGGCGAAGGCCACCGGCGCGCCGGCGATCAGCCCCAGAAAGAAGACGCCGAAGAGAATCGCGAGTCCCATGGATCACCTCCCGGTAGGCGCGACGAGGCGCTGGACGATGTTGACGGCGGCGAACAGCATCATCAGCCCACCGCTGATGACCAGCGGCAGCGCACGCCAGCTCTCGGAGAGCCCGATCATCGGGATCGGCCGCTGGAGGTTGTCCAGCACCATGATCCCGCCCTGCCAGGCCATGAAGACCCCGAACAGAGCCACGAAGAGATCGGCCACATGGCACATCAGCGCACGAGGCAGGGCCGGCAGCCCGTCGCGAATGAACTCGATGCTGAGGTGGCTCTTGTTGCGCACCCCGGCGGCGGCCCCCAGGCAGGTCACGTAGACCACGATCAGCAGCGATGACTGCTCCACCCAGGTCGGCGTGTCGTTGAGCACGTAGCGGCCGAAGACCAGCCAGCCGAAGGACGCGATCAGAAAGACCAGCAGCACGCCCGACACGACGATGCAGGCGTGGGCGATACCGTCCAGCCCCACATCGATCACCGAACGAGCACCGCCGTCCTCCCCGGCTTCCTGCGTGTGATCAGAGTAAGCGCTCACGTTGTCGGATCCTTTCGGGGAGCCCCGGCCTGACGCCGGGGCCCTCGTGGGAGAGGACAGGATCATTCCTGGGCGGCCTGAACATCCTCGACCAGCGCCTCGAGGTCGGGATGCGAGGCGACGAAGTCGTCGTAGATCGGCTGCATCTCGGCCTGGAACGCCGACTTGTCCGTCACCTCGTTGATCTCCACGCCGTCATCGAGCACCCGCTGGCGGCTGGTCTCGGCCCGCTCTTCCCACAGCCGACGCTGCTCCACGGCCGCGTTCTGCGCCGCTTCACGCACGATGCCCTGATCCTGCTCGGACAGCTCGTCCCAGCTCGACTTCGCCACGCACAGGCATTCCGGCAGGATCAGGTGCTCGGTGAGGGAATAATACTTCGCCACCTCGTAGTGGCCGCTGGACTCGAAGGAGGGGTAGTTGTTCTCGGCGCCGTCGATGACACCGGTCTTGAGCGACTGATAGACCTCGCTGTAGGCCATCGGCGTGGCGTTGCCACCCAGTTCATCGATCATCTGCACGTAGAGGTCATTGTTCATGACTCGGACCTTGAGCCCCTCGACGTCCCCGGGCGTTGTCACCGGATGATCGGTGTTGTAGAGGCTGCGCGCCCCCGAGCCGAACCAGGAGAGAGCCACCAGGTTCTTCTCTTCCAGCGCCTCGGCGAAGCGTTCGCCGATGTCCCCGTCCATCACCCGATACATGTCATCCGGGCTCTGGAAGATGAACGGCAGCGAGAGGATGTTCGTCGCCGGCACGATCGGCCCCATCGGGCCCATGTTGAAGTTGGCGAAATTCAGGGCCCCGTTGCGGGTCTGCTCGATGGCATCGGGCTGAGCGCCCAGTACGCCATTGTGGTACACCTTGGGCTCGATCCTGCCATCGGTGTTCTCCGCCACCTCCTCGGCGAAGCTCTCCAGCGCCATGCTGTTCGGATAGGACGGCGGATGGATGTTCCAACCGCGCCACTGCTCGGCCTGTACCGACATCGAGACGGCCGACGCGATGCCGGCCAGGGCGAACACTTTCAGGGTTCTGCTGGTCTTGATGATCTTGTTGGTCAGCATGGCAAACTCCTCGAGTGCAGGATGAGATAGCGTATTGTGGTTTTTTGTCTTGCCGTCGCCGGACGACATGCAACAGCTTCATCGGCTGTTCTGTTGCTTCCTGACAGATCCCCTCCAGCAAGATGCGCCGTCAGAAACATGCGCCATGCGCCGGTGATCGAACCCAATGCCGAGGGCACTGGGCAGGAAGCCATCTGGCCATTGAGGATTCCACTCAGGGTGTGGCGAAGCGGCCTCTCCCGACGACATTCACCGATGACAACGCCGAGATACCGGCTTGATTCATCAAGTTTAAAGAGGCCCTTTTTATTACGATTCTTCACGAAACCGAGAGGGAAACACTCCAAGTAATACATAATATGAATGACAAGCTAGTCGGGGCGCATATGACTGACAAGCGTTTCCAAGGTCATTTATACCAAAGTGCTAAAAGACAGCTTCGACTCCGAAACGACGCAAAACAGCATCCTTCTCTGACGATTCGAACATGATCCTCAATCGATCAGACACTTGCCGCCCCTTCTTATGTAATACATCATACAAATAAGACACATAAATAACGCCCGCAAAGCTCTGGCCGGCGTATCAAAAGCAAACAGGGAGGAAACAGCAAGATGGGCGACGTTCTACACGGGACACTGGAAGTCAGCCTCCCCGTTTTCGCCATGGTGTTCATCGGCGCACTCCTGAAACGCCTGGGCTGGATCGATCAGGCCTTCGTGAATACCGCCTCGAGCCTGGTGTTCAAGGCCACCATGCCGACGCTATTGTTCCTGAGCATCCTGCGCGCGGAGCCGGGCCGCACGCTCAACCTCGAACTGGTCGGCTTTTACCTGGGCATCTCGACCCTGGCCTTTGGGCTGATATGGCTATGGGCACTCCCCCGCTGCCGGCACGAGGACCGTGGCGTCTTCGTCCAGGGCGCCTTCCGCGGCAACTGCGGCATCGTCGGCCTGGCGCTGGCGGCGAGCATGTACGGCGATCTCGGCCTGTCCCTCGGCGGCCTCATGGCCGGCGCCATCATCGTGCTCAATCTGGTGCTGTCCGCGATCGTGCTGGCGGTCTACAGCCCCACCATCAGCTCGCATCCGCTCGCCATTCTCAAGGATGTCGCCACCAACCCCCTCATCCTCGGCATCCTGGCAGCACTCCCCCTCACCTATATGCGTGTGGAACTGCCGGCCTGGCTGATGACCTCGGGCGACTACCTGGCCTCACTGTCGCTGCCGTTGGCGCTGATCTGCATCGGCGGCGGCCTCAGCGTGTCCGCCGTCAAGCAGAGCAGCGCACTGTCCCTCGAAGCCAGCCTGTGGAAGGTCCTGCTGATGCCGGCTCTCGGCGTCCTGCTGGCCCTGCCGATGGGCTTTCGTGGCCCCGAACTCGGCATCCTCTTCCTGTTCCTGGGCAGCCCCAGTGCCGCCGTGGCCTACGTCATGGCCCGTGGCGCCGGCGCCAATGCGGAGCTGGCCGCCAGCATCATCGTGGTCAGCACCCTGATCAGCCTCTTCACCATCAGCACGGGCGTCTTCGCGCTAAAGGCTCTCGGGCTCGTCTGACCCTCTGTATCTGGGCCTCATGTCAGTCAGCGGTACGGCACCGGCCTACAAAAAAGGCGGCCCGAGGGCCGCCAAGAAACTACTGCTTGCCAATCAGAGTGATGCGACTCAGGCCTCGCGCTGGCCGTCGACCAGGCGGCTGACGCCGGCCGGGTTGCCGTCGCGCAGGGCCTCGGGCAGCAGGCCCTGGGGCAGGTTCTGGTAGCACACCGGGCGCAGGAAGCGATGGATCGCCGCGCTGCCCACCGAGGTGGTGCGCGCGTCGGAGGTGGCCGGGTACGGGCCGCCGTGGACCATGGCGTGGCACACCTCGACGCCGGTGGGCCAGCCGTTGGCCATCACCCGGCCGGCGCGACGCTCGAGCGTCGGCAGCAGCGCGCGGGCCGCGTCCAGGTCGGCGTCGTCCATCTGCAGGGTGGCGGTGAGCTGGCCTTCCAGCGATTCGGCCACGCGCTTGACCTCGTCCAGGTCGGCGCACTCGACCACCAGCGAGGTGGCGCCGAAGACCTCGGCCTGCAGCGCTTCATCGCTCATGAAGTCCTCGGCGGAGGCCACGAACAGCCCGGTCTGGCAGGCGTTGGGGCCGTCGCCGGCGTTGCCGCGGGCGATCTCGCGGGCCTTGCTGCTGGCGACCAGGCCGTCGACGCCCTGCACGTAGGCGTCATGGATGCCCGGGGTCAGCATGGTCTGGGCCGCGGAGCCCTTCACCGCCTCGGCGGCGGACGCCACGAAGGCATCCAGCGCCTCGCCCTTGACGGCGATCACCAGGCCGGGATTGGTGCAGAACTGGCCGGCGCCCATGTTCAGCGAGCCGACGAAGGCCTCGCCCAGCGCCTGGCCACGCGCCTGGAGCGCTTCCGGCAGCAGGAACACCGGGTTGATGGAGCTCATCTCGGCGTAGACCGGGATCGGCTCGGGGCGCTCCTGGGCGGCCTGCATCAGCGCGGTGCCGCCGCCGCGGGAGCCGGTGAAGCCCACGGCCTTGATGCGCGCGTCGCGCACCAGCGCCTGGCCGACCTCGCGGCCGGAGCCGTAGAGCAGCGAGAACACGCCCTCGGGCAGCTCGCATTTGGACACGGCGCGCTGCACGGCGCGGCCGACCAGCTCGGAGGTGCCGGGGTGGGCGGAGTGGGCCTTGACCACCACCGGGCAGCCGGCGGCCAGCGCCGAGGCGGTGTCGCCGCCGGCCACGGAGAACGCCAGCGGGAAGTTGGAGGCGCCGAACACGGCCACCGGACCCAGGGCGATGTGGCGCTGGCGCAGGTCGACGCGGGGCATCGGCTGACGCTCCGGCAGCGCCGGATCGAGGCGCACGTCGAGCCACTCGCCGGCGCGCACGACCTTGGCGAACAGGCGCAGCTGGCCGCAGGTGCGGCCGCGCTCGCCTTCCAGGCGGGCCCGCGGCAGGCCGGACTCGGCCATGGCGCGAGTGATCAGCTCATCGCCGATGGCCTCGATCTCGTCGGCCACGGTCTCGAGGAACGCGGCGCGGGCCTCGAGGCCGGTCTCGCGGTAGGCATCGAAGGCGGCCCAGGCCAGCTCGCAGGCGCGCTCGACCTCGGCCTGGCCACCCCCGGGATAGACCGGGGACAGGGTCTCGCCGGTGGCGGGATCGACGGCCTGGATCGCCTTGCCGTCGCTGAGCACGGCCTGCTGGCCGATCAGTTGCTTGCCTTCCAGGGTCATGCGGCTTCTCCTGTCGTAGGGCGCCGGATCGGCGCCGTTCGGGTCAGACGGGGCGACATCCGTCGCCACGCCGTCTAGCAGTGTAAAACGTTAGCATGCTAAATCTACATGCCATACCATCGAGCCGCTTGCCGCCGGCTCTCGTCGACGCTCGCGCCTCAGCGCACCAGGGCCGGACGCTTGGGATCGAATTCCCAGCCCTTGATCAGGTACTGCATCGCCATGGCGTCGTTGCGCTGGGTGACGTCGAGGCGCTTGTACTTCTCGTGGGCTTCCATGAGCTTGTCGTCGTCCAGCTCGATGCCGAGGCCCGGTGCCTTCGGCACGCTCAGCTTGCCGTCGCGGATCTGGAGCGGATCCTTGGTGATACGCTGGCCGTCCTGCCAGATCCAGTGGGTGTCGATGGCGGTGATCTCGCCCGGGCAGGCAGCGGCCACGTGGGTCATCATCGCCAGGGAGATGTCGAAGTGGTTGTTGCTGTGCGAGCCCCAGGTCATGCCCCACTCGTTGCACAGCTCACCCACGGCCACGGCGCCCTGCATGGTCCAGAAGTGGCAGTCGGCCAGCGGGATGTCGACCGAGTTGAGCTGCACGGCCAGCTGCAGCTGCTTGTAGTCGGTGGCGATCATGTTGGTGGCGGTGGGCAGCCCGGTGCGCTTCTTGAACTCCGCCATGGTCTCGCGGCCGGAGAAGCCGCCTTCCTGGCCGCAGGGATCCTCGGCGTAGCTGAGCAGGTGCTTGATCGGCTCCAGCACGCGCACCGCCTCGTCCAGCTTCCAGGCCCCGTTGGGGTCCAGGGTCAGGCGCGCCTCGGGGAAGGCCTCGTGCAGCGCACGGATGCAGTCGGCTTCTTCCTCGCCGCGCAGCACGCCGCCCTTGAGCTTGAAGTCCCTGAAGCCGTAGCGGTCGTAGGCGGCCTTGGCCAGGTTGGCGATGGCATCCGGCGTCATGGCCTCGCGATAGCGGACCTCGTCCCAGGCATCGACCGGGTCGGTCACGCGCGGGTACGGCAGGTCGGTCTTGTCCGGGTCGCCGAGCAGGAACAGGTAGCCCAGGGCCTCGACCTCGTCGCGCTGGCGACCGTACTGGCCCAGCAGGTCGGCGACCGGCATGCCCAGCGCCTGGCCGAAGAGATCGAACAGCGCCGACTCGATGGCGGTGATGACGTGTACGGCCACGCGCAGGTCGAAGGTCTGGCGACCGCGCTCCTCGGGGCCGCCTTGAGCCAGCAGGTCACGGCAGCGGCTGAGCACCTGCTTGACCTCGTTGACGCGCGCGCCTTCGACCAGGCCGCGGCACTTGTCCAGGCCCTTCTGGATGCCCTCGCTGGTGGGAATCTCGCCCACGCCGCGGTTGCCGGACTCGTCCTCC
The DNA here is from genome assembly GCF_000968715.2 of Halomonas sp. HG01. Classification (NCBI taxonomy): domain Bacteria; kingdom Pseudomonadati; phylum Pseudomonadota; class Gammaproteobacteria; order Oceanospirillales; family Halomonadaceae; genus Halomonas; species Halomonas sp. HG01. The sequence continues at coordinate 2,787,815 of NZ_CP022134.1, forward strand.
AGCACCAGCACGCAGCGGATGAACCAAGGCGCATGGCCGCCGCTCAGGTTGAGCAGGAAACCGTCTTCGCCGGCGACCGGCACGATGTTCATCTTGGTGATCTTGGGAAACATGGCATTGCCTCTTCTTGTAACGGTCGAAATAACCATCAGACGGTCAGGTCACCGGCGCGGGATTGAACAGCACCAGGTCGTTGTAAAGGCCCAGCCGGTCGGCGGCGACCCGGCGGCGGCCGCTGGCCACGTCGAGGATCAGGTGGAACAGCTCCCAGCCCATCTCCTCGATAGTGGCGTCGCCGGTGGCGATGCGCCCGGCGTCGAGATCGATCAGGTCGTGCCAGCGCTGCCCCAGGGTGGAATTGCTGGCGACCTTGATGACGGGCGTCATCGGCAGGTTGTAGGGCGTGCCGCGGCCGGTGGTGAAGACCTGCAGGTTCATGCCCGCGGCGGCCTGCAGGGTGCCGCAGATGAAGTCGCTGGCCGGGGTCGCGGCGAAGGTCAGGCCGCGCCTGCGCACCCGTTCGCCAGGACCGATGACGTCGACGATCGACGAGTCGCCGGACTTGATCACCGACCCCAGGGCCTTCTCGACGATGTTGGAGAGCCCGCCCTTCTTGTTGCCCGGCGAGGTGTTGGCACTGCGATCCGCCTGGCCCTGGGACAGGTAGTCGTCGTACCAGGCCATCTGGTCGATCAGCGCCTGACCGACCTCGGGATCCACGGCCCTCGGCGTGAGCAGATGGATGGCGTCGCGGACCTCGGTGACCTCGGAGAACATCACGCTGCCCCCGGCGCGCACGATCAGGTCGGTGGCGAAGCCCACTGCGGGGTTGGCGGTCAGCCCGGAGAAGGCATCGCTGCCGCCGCACTGCATGCCGACCACCAGCTCGGAGGCCGGGCAGGTCTCGCGGCGGCGACGATCGAGGCGCTCGAGATGACGTTCGGCCATCGCCATGATGCCCTCGATCATCTCGCCGAAACCCTCGAAGGACTCGTCCTGCAGGCTGAGGACGTTGGCCTCCGGGTCGGCCGCCGCGGTGTTCTCATAGAGCTTCACCGGGCGATCATCGACCAGGGTCGAGGGCTGCAGCTTCTCGCAGCCGAGCCCGATGACCATCACCTCGTTGCCGAAGTTCGGGTTCCGGGCCAGGTTCTTGAGGGTGCGGATCGGCACCACCGCGGCCGGCGCGTTGATCGCCACGCCGCAGCCGTAGCTGTGGTTGAGCCCCACCACGTCGTCGACGTTGGGGAAGCGCGGCAGCAGCTCGCGCTTGATGCGCTGGACCACGTGATCGACGGTGCCGGCCACGCACTGCACGCTGGTGGTGATGCCGAGCACGTTCTTGGTGCCGACGCTGCCGTCGGCATTGCGGAAGCCCTCGAAGGTATAGCCCTCGAGCGGCGGCGTCTCGGGCGCAGGGCGCGTCGCGAGCGGCAGGTCTTCCAGGGCCGGCGGCGTGGGCATGTGCAGGTTGGTCTCGTTGACGTGACCGCCCTGGGGAATCCCTACGGCGGCGGTACCGATGACCTCGCCGTAGCGGATCACGGCGTCGCCCTCCGACAGCGCCACCAGCGCGACCTTGTGGCCCTGTGGCACCGGCTGGCAGAGCACGATACCGCCCTCGATGCGATCCCCGTCCGCCAGCCCGCCCTGGCGGACGACGACCGCCACGTTGTCACCGGGATGGACACGAATCACGCGGGGAGCGTTCGTCGATGATGTCATGCGGCCGTCCGACGTCTGCGTGGCACTCATTGGGGGCTCTCCATGCGGCGGTGGGCGCGACTCTTCAGGCTCATGATCACCGAGAAGGCCACGGAGGCGGCGATCAATCCCCACAACACCACGGCGATCGGGCTCTTGGTGAAGAAGATGCCGTAGCTACCGGCCGATTCCAGGCTCTTAACGAAGTAGATCTCCGCCTGGCCACCGAGGATGAAGCCGATGATCAGCGGGGCGACCTCGAGGCCGACCTTCTGGATCAGGTAGCCCAGCACGCCGAAGATCAGCAGGGTCCAGACGTCGAACATGATGCCGTAGTTGATCGCATAGGCACCGACCACGCACATCATCACGATGATCGGGTAGAGGATGTACTTGGGCACCAGCACCACCTTGGCGATGTGCTTGATGGCATAGAACATCAGGAAGAACATCACGATGTTGGCGAACACCAGGGCGGTCATCATCACGTACCAGGTATCGGCGTTCTCCGGGATGAACAGCGGCCCGACCTGGATGCCCTGGAGCGTGAAGGCGCCGATCAACACCGCCGTGGTGGAATCTCCCGGAATGCCCAGCGACAGCAGGGGGATCAGCGCACCGCCGGTCAGGGCGTTGTTGGCCGACTCGGAAGCGATCAGCCCCTGGGGAGCGCCCTTGCCCATCTCGTCGGAGTCGCGCGAGAGGTTCTTCTCCTGGGTGTAGGCCAGCACCGAGGCGGCGCTGCCGCCGACGCCCGGCAGCATGCCGACGAAGGTCCCGATGAAGGAGGAACGCACCAGGTTGGTCAGCCGGCCCCTGAAGATACCGAAGGAGAAACCGCCGCCCTTGCCGAACTTGACGTGCTTGCCGCCCAGGCCGCCCTTGATGCCCTCCTCCGCCTCGAGAAGGATGGTGGCGATGCCGAAGATGCCGATCAGCACCGGCAGCAGGGAGAAGCCCTCGAAGAGGTAGGGCTCGAGGAAGTCGAACATCAGACGGGTATGGCCGTTGCCGCCGTCGGAAATGCTGTAGGTACCGATCAGGCTCAGCCAGATGCCCAGCACACCGCTGAAGATGCCCACCAGCATGTTGCGCGACATGGAGGCGATGACGGTCAGCGCCAGCAGGATGATCAGGAACTTCTCGACGTAGGAGAACTTGATCGAGAACTCGGCCAGCAGCGGCGCGAACAGGAACAGCACGGCGGCGCTGATGAGTCCGCCGACCAGCGAGGCCACCACGCAGACCCGCAGGGCGCGTTCGCCCTCACCCTTCTGGGCCATGGGGAAGCCGTCGAAGGTGGTGGTGATGGACGACGGCGTGCCCGGAATGTTGAGCAGCACGGCCGGCACCATGCCGCCGGAGATGCCGCCCACATAGAGGCCCAGCAGCAGCGCCAGGCCGTGGTTGAGCCCGAGCGCGTAGGTAAGCGGCAGACACACCGCCACGGCCATGGTCGCGGTCATCCCGGGGATGGCACCGAAGACGATGCCGACCAGGGCCCCCAGGGCCGCCAGCAGGAAGAAGGTGATATCGAGTAGCGACAGGATATCGAGCATGGGAAGGACTCCGCTACGGCAGGGTGATCTGGAACAGCTTGGCGAGGATGAACCACGCCAGCGTCGGTGCCACGAGCGCGTTGATGCCGGCCGTGAGGACCTTGCGCCGGGTCCTGGTGTGCATGTACATCAGCGACATCAGGAAGAGAAAAGGCATCGACACGAACAAAAAGCCGTAGCCCGTATAGGGGAAGACGTTGCCGACCACCGCCATCAGATAGAAATAGGCGGAGATCAGCGCCAGGGTGCCGAAGAAGCGGAACTTGTCCATGGACTCGCCGAGGATCGGCAGCGTCCTGTCACCTCGCCTGACGGCGGCGAGGAAAGGCACGACGTTGAGCACCAGGACCAGGGCGAAGAGGATGCCCATCACCCAGTGAATGATATGGGGGAAGAACAGATGGGAGGTCTCGAAGTCGATCGAGACACTCAGCAGGGATGACAGTCCTGATTCCATGGCGGCTCCGGTGAAGGCTCTCGTCAGGCGGCCTTTCGATCGTTATGGGAATGAAGCAGCAGCCGCGAGCGCCGGCGGGCTTCCCCGCCGGCGACCCTGCCTTACTGGATGTTGGTGATGATGTCCTCGTAGACGGACATCTTGGTCTCCAGATACTGGGCGGCTTCGTCGGACGGCTTGAAGTTGGGAATGAAGAAGGAGTTCTTCTGGGTCTCCTGGATCTCACCTTCGGCATAGATCTCGGCGAGCGCCTGGTCGATCTGGTCGACGATGGCCTGATCCATGTCCTTGTTGTAAAGGAAGAAGAATTCCTTATCGAAGGTGAAGTTGTTGCCGTTGCCCATCGGCACGGACACATTGGGCTCGACGTACTGCAGCAGCTGCTCGCGAGTGGTCTGGCCGAGACCGTCTTCCGGCGCCTGTTCGATGGTGCCCTGACGCGCGGTCAGCCACAGGAAGCGCATGGCCTTCTGGTCGTCTTCCGGCAGGCGCGTGTACTGCTCGTTGGCCTGCACGGTGCCATTGATCATGTCGGCCTGGTCATCGAAGAGCTGCTGGTTCTTGTCGGCCTGAGAGCCGGTGTTGACGGCCACCAGGTTGTCTTCCATGCCCGGATGCTCGATGGCGATGGCATTCTTCAGGGCGCTGAAGCCGATTTCCGAGACGCCGCCGGGCTGGATGGCGACACGCACTTCCTCACCGTTACCGACCGCCGCGATCACGTCGTCCAGGGTCTCGTAGGGCGAGTCCTTGGGCACCAGGTAGGCATTGCCCGGGTTGATGGCGACGGTCGGCCCGATGGTGTACTTCTCGAAGATGTCGTCGTACCCCTGAACGCCGTACAGGTTTCCGAGGTAGGACTGATCGTGGAAGATCATCAGGGTGTTGCCGCGCGCATCGCGATCCAGAAAGCGGAAAGCCGAGCTCGCACCGACGGCATCCACCTTCATGTTGATGTCGAGGTGCTCGGCCAGGGCATCGGCGACGATGCTGGAGTTCTGGTAAGTATCACCGCCCGTGGAGGTCGAGCCGATCACCACGCGCACGTTGCCGCGCAGCGGACCGTCGGCGGCCATGGCGGCGGCACTGCCGAACGCCATGCCGGCCATCAGGACGGAGGTTCCGAGTGTCTTGCAGATGCTGGGCATGCTCATGTTTCACCTCTTCGCTGTCATTGTTGAGAGTGGGTGAAGTTCGGGCTCTTGCTCTTAGTAGCCCTTGGCGGTCTCGACCAGCGTAGCCAGTCGTTCCCGTTCCTCGGCATTCGGCATCTCGAGCGGCGCGCGAACGCTGCCGGCGGGACGCCCAATGATCTCGGCACCGGCCTTGATCAGGCTGACCGCATAGCCGGACTTCTGGTCGCGCAGATCGACGAAGGGCAGGAAGAAGTCGCGGGAAATGCGCCGCACGGTGTCGCTGTCGCCGGCCCGCAGCGCCTTGTAGAAGGTCACCGCCATGTCGGGCACGAAGTTGAACACCGCGCTGGAGTAAGTGTTCACACCCACGGCCAGATAGGCCTCGGCCATGATCTCGGCGGTGGGCACGCCACCCACGTAGGCCAGCCGGTCGCCCACGGTGCGGATGATCCGGTTGAGGGCCTGCATGTCGCCCTTGCCATCCTTCAAGCCGATCAGGTTGGGGCAGGCATCGGCCAGGCGCTTCACCGCGTCNGTCACAGATCTGGCGCGCGTACTCCACCAGACCGTCCTGGGGGCACTCGGTCAGGTACGGCGGCATCAGCAGGATGCCGTCGGCGCCCTCTTCCTCGGCGATCTTCGCGAAGGCGCTGCCGGTGGCCACGCTCAGACCGGCGCTGGCGATGACCGGGAGCTTGCCGTCGACGACCTTCACCGCCAGACGCACGATCTCGCGGAACTCGTCCTGGGACAGGTTGAAGAACTCCCCGGTGCCGCCGGCGACGAACACCGCCGAGATCTCGTGGCTGATGAACCACTCCAGACGCTGCCGATAGCTCTCGGCATCGAAACGCCCTTCGGCGTCGAAATCGGTGATCGGGAAGGACAGCAGTCCATCGCTGATCGCTTGTTTGACATCTTCGCGGGTAAAGGTCACCGATACATCCTTGTCTCTGGTTCAAGACGACCGAAGCAGACGGCTTCATGTCATACATCATACAAAATAGAAAGCTATCCGGCCGACGCCGGCCTGACAATAAGCCCAAAGTCGTGCGTCGACCAAAGTCTTAGGCGCGTATGCGGACCTGAAGCGCCGCTTCATCCTTCGTTACACCGCCGACGCATGACGGGCGGGAAGTGTCCATGAAAAAAACCGGGCAGACCGAAGATCGGTCTGCCCGGCAGTAGAAAAAACAGCGCCACGCATCGTCTTGCTCAAACGGCGGTGATCGCTCCCTCGCCGGCCAGCACCCGCTTGACGTTGTCCACCGCCAGATCGCACATGGCATTACGCGTCTGGAAGGTCGAGGAACCGATGTGGGGCAGGCACACGGCATTGTCGAGCGTCATCAGGGGCGACGCCGTGGACAGCGGCTCCCGCTCGTACACGTCCAGTCCCGCACAGTGGAGGGTACCGTCCTGCAGGCAGGCGACGAGCTCATCCTCGCGCACCACCTTGCCGCGGGAGATGTTGACGAAGACGGCATGCGGCCGGGTCAGCGCGAAGTGCTCGCGTCCGATCAGCCCTTCGGTCTCTGCCGACAGGGGGACGGTCACGCAGATGAAGTCGGACTCGCGGAACAGGGTCTCGAGATCGACACGACGGGCCTCGAGCGCGTCTTCCACCTCCGGCTTGGCCGAGCGGTTGGTATAGTTCACCGACATGCCGAAGCCGTCGTGGCCGCGCCGTGCCACCGCCTGCCCGATGCGTCCCAGGCCCACGATGCCCAGGGTCTTGCCGTGGACGTCGACGCCGAAGTCCTCGCGCGAGAGCGAGGCCGTCCATTCATGACCGCGAACCTTGCGCAGCATCTCGCCGGCGCGACGCGCCGCCATCATCAGCAGCAGGAAACCGGTATCGGCCGTGGATTCGGTCAGCACGTCCGGCGTGTTGGTCAGCACGATGCCACGCTCGCGCATGGCCTCGATCGGGTAGCTGTCGACACCGACCGAAACGCTGGCCACCACCCTGAGGCGGGGCGCCTTGTCCAGCAGTGCCTCGGTGAACGCCACGTTCGACCCCAGATAGGCATCGGCCTGGGCCATGGCCTCCTCGAAGGCGGCGCGGTCCTGATCGTCGACCAGCCGCGTGAAATGCGTCAGATTGAACGCGTCGGAGAGGGCCTCGACGAGCGCCGGATACAGCTCGTGCACGACCACCAGGTTTTGCGTTTTCATCACTGCGGGCTCCACCACATTGTCGATCGACGGAACGCTTGGCGCATCCGGGCAACTCATCCAGGCACGGCCAGGAAGGCCGCCGGGGTGGCAGGCTGACGGTCGCCGATGCCTCCTTGCGTCCGGCTCATGGCGACACGAGGCACAGGGCTCATGTCATACATCACACAAAATAGAAAACTATCGAGCCTCCTAATGGTAGGGCAAGTCAGTCGGCATGAGTCGAGACTAAAGTGCAAGCGCCCTGCCGGCGCCGTTTCGGGCAATGAGACTTGAACGTGCGTCATGAGACATGCATTCAATAGCGGGAAATTATTAGCCAACACATCGATTTGGCGACACCATATACGACTTTAGTTTAACAACCGCCGCCACCCCCGGACGCCTCATGCCCCTGATCGATATCTTCCTCTCGACGCTGAACATCACCCTGCCAGTCTTCGCCATGGTCTTCATCGGCATCGGGCTGAAGCGTCTTCGCTGGATCGATCAGGCCTTCGTCGACACGGCATCGAAGCTGGTCTTTCGGGGCACCCTGCCGACCCTGCTGTTTTTCGGCCTGGCCGGGACCGATCTGGAGGCGACGCTCGACCCCTGGATGCTGGCGTTCTTCACCCTGGCCACCCTGCTGAGCTTCGCCGCGGCCTGGGGCTGGGCCCTGCTGCGGGTGCGGCGCCCGCTGCGCGGAGTCTATGTTCAGGGCGCGTTCCGCGGCAACTGCGGCATCGTGGGGCTGGCCCTGGCCGCCGGCATGTACGGCGATGCCGGCATCTCGCTGGCGGGGCTGCTGCTCGGCGTGGTGATTCTCAGCTACAACGTGCTCTCGGTCATCGTGCTGGCCACCTACCAGCCCCGCGAAACGGGAGGACGAGGCGTCGACTGGGCCCATATCGTGCGCCACATCGTGACCAACCCGCTGATCCTGGCCGTGCTTGCCGCCACGCCCTTCGCCATCTTCGAGGTGCCGCTGCCCGACTGGCTGACCACCACCGGCGACTACTTCGCCTCGTTGACCCTGCCCCTGGCCCTCATCTGCATCGGCGCCACCCTCTCCACCCGCGCCCTCAGGAAGGGCTATCGCACCACCGTCAGCGCCAGCCTGGCCAAGATGGTGGCCGTGCCCGCCGTGGCGACGCTGCTGGCGGTGGCGGCGGGCTTCACCGGGCCGGCACTGGGCGTGATGTTCCTGTTCTTCGCCAGTCCCACGGCGGCGGCGGCCTTCGTGATGGCCAAGGCCATGGGCAACGACGAGACCCTGACCGCCAACATCATCGCCATGACCACGCTGATGGCCAGCGTGACCGTGACCCTAGGCGTCTTCGTGCTGAGGCTGGCCGGACTGATCTAGCCGAGGCGGCCGCCCGAGACGACGACGGCGCCCCTGGGGCGCCGTCGTGATGCTGGCATGGCAGGCATCGCGGATCAGCGATAGCCGCCGGCCACGGTGCCTTCGACCACCGCGAACTGCTCGATGCCGCCGCCCTCGGCGGTGGCCTCCGCCGGCAGCGGATTGGCGTGGGCGCGCTTGAAGTCGTCGCTGCCGACCCAGGCACGGAAGGCCTCCTGGCTTTCCCACTCGGTCTCCACCACGTAGGGGGCCTGGTTGCCCTGAGGGCGCAGCACGCGCATGGCGACGAATCCCGGCTGCTTGTCGATCTCCCCGGCGCGGGCCCGGAAGCGCGCCTCGAACGCGTCCTCGAAGCCCGGATTCACATGGATGCGGTTGTTGACGATATAGCTCATGGTTTCAGCCCTTCCTTCACTCAAGCGATGTCGGCGGGTGACGTGAAACGGGCCAGTCGCGCGCAGCCGGCGGCCCGCACCTCGGCGTCGAGCTCTGCGACGGCGGCGGTGGGAAAGCCGAGACCGCGATCGCCGCGCCCCTCGACCAGCAGCCCCGTGAGCGCGCCGACCAGCGGCATATGGCTGACCAGCAGCAGCGGGCGGTCGTCGTCCTGCTCGAGCAGCCAGTCGACCACGGCCTGGGGCGGATCGTCCGGGGTGATGCAGGGCAGCGTCTCCGCCGGCACGCCGAGAGCCTCGCCCACGCGCTCCGCGGTCTGCTGGGCGCGGCGATAGGGGCTCGCCACCAGCCGCAGGCGCGCGAGGTCGAGATCCGTTCGCCCCGCCAACCAGGCGCCCATGCCCGCGGCCTCTTCCTGGCCGCGGACGGTCAGCTCGCGGGCCGCATCGGGGCTGCCCGGCCCCGCTTCGCCATGGCGCATGATCAACAACGGTTCAGCCATGCGGGCCTCCGGTGTCGCGATGGTCCTGCTGGACGTTCTCGCGCGAGAGCACGAACTCCACGTCGCTGCTCTGTTCGCCACGCATCAGCAGACGCGCCATCTCACGCGCGGGCACGCCCTCGAACAGCACCTGATAGAGCCCCTCGGCGATCGGCATGTAGACGCCCTCCTCGCGGGACTTGTCGCGCACCAGGCGCACGGTATTGACGCCTTCGGCGACCTGGCCCAGTGCCTCGACGGCCTCGTCGAGGGTGCGCCCCTCGCCCAGCGCGAAGCCGACCCGGTAGTTGCGCGAACGGCTCGACGAGCAGGTGACGATCAGGTCTCCGACCCCGGCCAGGCCGAGGAAGGTCATGGGATTGGCGCCCTGGGACACGGCGAAGCGGCTCATCTCGGCCAGCGCCCGGGTCATCAGCATGCTGCGGGTGTTCTCGCCCATGCCCAGCGCCGCGGCCATTCCGGCGGCGATGGCATAGACGTTCTTGAGCGCCCCGCCCAGCTCGACGCCGTAGCGGTCGTTGCTGGCATAGACGCGGAAATAGTCACAGCCCAGCGCCGTCTGCACCCGGGTGCGGGTCAGCGGGTCGTCGCTGGCAATCACCGTGGCGGTGAGCTGGCGCTCGGCGACCTCGGTGGCCAGGTTGGGGCCGGAGAGCACGCCGATGTGCGCGAAGCCGGTCTCCTCCTCGAGCAGCTGGCTCATCAGCTTGAAGCCGTCTTCCTGGATGCCCTTGGTGGTGCTGACCAGTATCTGGGACGGCGTCAGCCAAGGCAGCGCCTGACGCACCACCTGACGGAAGGCCTGGGACGGAATCGCCACCAGCACCAGGCCGGCGCCGGGCAGCACGTCCTCGAAGGCGCTCGAGGCCTTCACGGCGGGATTGATGGCATAGTCGGGCAGGTAGCGGCCGTTGCGATGCTCGCGGTTGATCTGCTCGACCAGCGCGGGGTCGCGCAGCCACTGGCGCACCTCGAAGCCGTTGTCGGCGGCGATGCTGGCGAGCGCGGTGCCGAAGCTGCCGCCCCCGAGCACCGCCACCCGCTGACTGCGATCATCGCTGCTGCGATCAGGATTGCTGCGATCGTCGGACATGGTCGCCCCGGGAGTGGAAATGGTCCGGCGATTGTAACGAAAAACGCCCCCAGTGGGGGCGTCCTGACGGCTGGTGTCGGGCCGCCGGAGCGGCCCGCAGGGCGGATCAATCGATCAGCGGCACCAGGGTGTCGATGCTCGAACGGGCATCGCCGTAGAGCATCCGGGTGTTCTCCTTGAAGAACAGCGGGTTCTCGATGCCGGAGTAGCCGGTGCCCTGGCCACGCTTGCAGACGAACACGTTCTTGGCTTCCCAGACCTTCAGCACCGGCATGCCGGCGATCGGGCTGTTGGGGTCTTCCTGGGCGGCCGGATTGACGATGTCGTTGGAGCCGATGACGATCACCACGTCGGTGCTGGCAAAATCGTCGTTGATCTCGTCCATCTCGAGCACGATGTCGTAGGGCACCTTGGCCTCGGCCAGCAGCACGTTCATGTGCCCCGGCAGGCGGCCGGCGACCGGGTGGATGCCGAAACGCACTTCCTTGCCGGCACTGCGCAGCTTGCGGGTCAGCTCGCTGACCGCGTTCTGCGCCTGGGCCACCGCCATGCCGTAGCCCGGCACGATGACCACGCTGTCGGCATCGTTCAACGCGCTGGCCACGCCGGCGGTGTCGATCGCGACCTGCTCGCCCTCGATCTCCGCCGCCGGGCCCTGGCTGCCGCCGAAGCCGCCCAGGATCACGTTGACGAAGTTGCGATTCATCGCCTTGCACATGATGTAGGAGAGGATCGCACCGGAGGAGCCCACCAGGGCACCGGTGACGATCAGCAGGTCATTGGACAGCGTGAAGCCGATGGCCGCCGCGGCCCAGCCGGAGTAGCTGTTCAGCATCGACACCACCACCGGCATGTCGGCGCCGCCGATGCCCATGATCAGATGCCAGCCGATGAAGAACGCCAGCAGGGCCAGCAGCAGCAGCGTCCAGACGCCCGCCCCGTTGAGGTAGAGCACCGCCAGCCCCACGGAGGCGGCCGCGGCGGCGGCGTTCAGCAGGTGGCCGCCGGGCAGCTGCTTCGGCTTGCCGTCGACCTTGCCGGCCAGCTTGCCGAAGGCGATCACCGAGCCGGTGAAGGTCACCGCGCCGATGAACACGCCGAGCACCACCTCGATCTGCAGGAAGGTGAGCTCCGCCGGGGTCTTCTTCGCCACCAGGGCGGCGAAGGCCGAGAAGCCCTCGGTGCCTTCCCCGGCCAGCTGGCTGGCCAGTACGCGGCGGCGCTCCAGGTCGGCGTTGAGGCCGACGAACACCGCGGCCAGGCCGACGAAGCTGTGCAGGGCCGCGACCAGCTGCGGCATCTCGGTCATCTCGACCTTCTTCGCCAGGTAGGCACCGATGACGGCGCCGATGGCCATCATCGGCAGCATCCACCAGTAGCCGCCGATGCCCGGCCCGAGGCCGGTGAAGAAGACGGCCACGCCCATGCCGATGATGCCGTACCAGACGGCGCGCTTGGCCTTCTCCTGGTTGCTCAAGCCCCCCAGCGAGAGGATGAACAGTACGCTTGCCGCGATCGAGGCGGCGGATACGAATCCTTGACTCAACATCTCTTGATCTCCGGCCTCAGGACTTCTGGAACATGGCGAGCATCCGGCGCGTGACCTGGAAGCCCCCCACGATGTTGATGGTGGCGATCAGCACCGAGATGCCGGCGAGCAGGCTCACCAGGGCACTGCCGGAGCCGATCTGCAGCACCGCGCCGAGCACGATGATGCCGGAGATGGCGTTGGTCACGGCCATCAGCGGGGTGTGCAGCGAGTGGCTGACGCCCCAGATCACCTGGAAGCCCACGAAGCAGGCCAGGGCGAAGACAATGAAGTGCGACATGAACGACGCCGGGGCCACCTGGCCGAGCAGCAGCATCAGCGCGCCGCCCACGCCCAGCAGCGTCGCCTGACGCTTGGTCTGGGAGACGAAGGCGGCGTGTTCGGCGGCCTTCTTCTCCTCCGGCGTCGGCTCGGGCTCCTTCGGCTTCGGCTTGGCCGCGGCGATCGCCTGCACCTTGGGCGGCGGCGGCGGGAAGGTGATGTCGCCCTCGAAGGCCACCGTGGACCCACGGATGACGTCGTCATCCATGTCATGGTGGATGACGCCATCCTTCTCCGGCGTCAGGTCGGTCAGCATGTGGCGGATATTGGTGGCGTAGAGCAGCGAGGCCTGGGTCGCCATGCGCGACGGGAAGTCGGTGTACCCGACCACGATCACGCCGTTGTCGGTGACGATGCGCTCGTCGGGCACGGTCAGGTCGCAGTTGCCGCCCTTCTCGGCGGCCAGGTCGACGATCACCGAGCCCGGCTTCATGGCCTTGACCATGTCCTCGAGCCAAAGCTTGGGCGCCGGGCGGCCGGGGATCAGCGCGGTGGTGATGACGATGTCGACGTCCGGGGCCTGCTCGCGGAACAGCGCCAGCTGCTTCTCGCGGAACTCGGGGCTGGAGGGCGCCGCATAGCCGCCGCTGCCCGAGCCGTCCTGGCTGTCCTCGAAGTCGAGGAACAGGAACTCGGCACCCATGGACTCGATCTGCTCGGCCACCTCGGGGCGCACGTCGAAGGCGCGCACCACGGCGCCCAGGCTGGTCGCGGTGCCGATGGCGGCGAGACCCGCGACGCCGGCGCCGACGATCAGCACCTTGGCCGGCGGCACCTTGCCCGCGGCGGTCACCTGACCGGTGAAGAAGCGCCCGAACTGGTTGCCCGCCTCGATCACCGCGCGATAGCCGGCGATGTTGGCCGTGGAGGACAGGGCGTCCATCTTCTGAGCCCGCGAGATGCGCGGCACCATGTCCATGGCGATGACGTTGGCGCCGGTGTCGCGGCAGCGCTCGAGCAGCGGCTCGTTCTGGGCGGGCCAGAAGAACGAGATCAGGGTCTTGCCCTTGCCCAGGTAACCGACCTCATCCTCGACGGGCTCGCGGACCTTGACCACCACCTCGGCGGCGTTCCACAGCGCCTCGGCCCCGTCGACGACGGTGACGCCGACCGAACGGTAGGCGTCGTCATCGAAACCGGCGGCCGCACCGGCGCCGGCTTCGATCAGGCATTCGTGTCCCAGCTTCTGGATCTGTTGCGCGCTTTCCGGGGTCAGCGCAACACGCGCCTCCCCGGAGGCATGCTCCTTGGGTGCACCAATCTTCACGTTGGATCTCCCGTTTTGGCGTTATTGAAACTTTCGAAACACCGCAGTCTTGCCTAGGCATGCGGGAATCTCAACCCGCATGACGGCCATGACAGCGTCGCTGTCGGAAACGATATGTCCTTGAAAATCCGTCGATCCAATTGACGTGGACGTCAAGGTCAAGCGACGAGGCGCGAGGCCACGGCGCCTGTCATCGAGCGCTCCGGTCATGTCCGTGGTGGACGGCATCGGGGAAGACTGGAAGGAAAAAAGAGAGGAAAAGGAAAAAAAGCACGAAACGAAACGCGCCGATCACCTTGCGGAGATCGGCGCGTCCGGCATGCCGCCCTTCAGGGCGACGACAATGGCACCGTGATCAGGCGCCGAGCAGCGCGTTCAGGCGCTTGACGTAGGCCGCCGGGTCGTCGAGATGGCCGCCCTCGGCGATGATCGCCTGGTCGAGCAGGATCCGCGACAGATCGGCGAAGCCATCCCCCTCGGCGCTCTCGAGGCGCGCCACCAGGGCGTGCTCGGGGTTGAGCTCGAGGATCGGCTTGACCTCCGGCAGCGGCTGGCCGGCGGCTTCCATGATGCGGCGCATCTGGTAGCCCATCTCGTGCTCCGGCAGCACCACGCAGGCCGGAGAATCGGTCAGGCGATGGGTCACCTTGACCTCCTGGACCTCATCACCGAGCGCTTCCTTGACGCGCTTGACCAGCTCTTCCTTGGCCTTGGCGGTCTCTTCCTGGGCCTTCTTCTCGTCCTCGTCCTCGACCTCGCCGAGGTCCAGGTCGCCCTTGGCCACGTCGACGAACGGCTTGCCCTCGAACTCGGTGAGGTGGCTCATCAGCCACTCATCGATGCGGTCGTGGAGCAGCAGGACCTCGATGCCCTTCTTGCGGAAGATCTCCAGGTGCGGGCTGTTCTTGGTCGCGTTGAAGCCGTCGGCGACGATGTAGTAGATCTTCTCCTGACCTTCCTTCATGCGCCCGATGTAGTCGGCCAGCGACTGGTCCTGGGTGGCGCTGTCGGTGTGGGTGCTGGAGAAGCGCAGCAGGCCGGCGATCTTCTCGCGGTTGGCGTGATCCTCCGCCGGGCCTTCCTTGAGCACGCTGCCGAAGGTGTTCCAGAAGGTCTGGTAGGCCTCGGGATCCTTGGCCAGCTTCTTGAGCATGTCGAGGGAGCGCTTGGTCAGCGCGCTCTTGATCTTCTCGACCTGCGGGTCCTGCTGCAGCAGCTCGCGGGACACGTTCAACGACAGGTCGCGGGTGTCCAGCACGCCCTTGATGAAGCGCAGGTAGAGCGGCAGGAACTGCTCGGCGTCGTCCATGATGAAGACGCGCTGAACGTAGAGCTTCACGCCGCGGGCGCCGTCACGCTCGTAGAGATCGAACGGGGCGCGGCCCGGCACGTAGAGCAGGCTGGTGTACTCGAGCTTGCCCTCGACCTTGTTGTGGCTCCAGGTCAACGGATCGCTGAAATCGTGGGCCACGTGCTTGTAGAAGGCCTTGTACTCGTCGTCGGTAAGTTCGCTCTTGGGGCGCACCCACAGCGCGGTGGCCTCGTTCACGGTCTCCCAGCTGACGGTCTCGCTGCCCTCGATCTCGTTGCCGTCCTCGTCGCGGGCGGTCTCGGTCTTGGGCATGCGCACCGGCACTTCGATGTGGTCGGAGTACTTGCGCACCAGGTTCTGCAAGCGGAAGTCGTCGGCGAACTCGCCGGCGTCTTCCTTGAGGTGCAGCACGATCTCGGTGCCATGGGCCTGGCGCTCGATGTCGGCGACGCTGAACTCACCCTCGCCGCGGGAGTGCCACTCGACGCCCTCGCCCTGGTCGGTGCCCGCCTTGCGGGTACGCACCGTGACCTCGTCGGCGACGATGAAGCCGGAATAGAAGCCGACGCCGAACTGGCCGATCAGGCGGGCGTCCTTCTGCTGCTCGCCGGAGAGCTGCTTGAGGAACTCGGCGGTGCCGCTGCGGGCGATGGTGCCGAGGTTCTCGATCACTTCGTCACGATTCATGCCGATGCCGTTGTCGCGCACGGTCACGGTGCCGGCCTCGGCGTCATGCTCGATCTCGATGCGCAGCTCGCTGTCGCCCTCGTAGAGAGCGTCGTTGTCCAGCGCGGCGTAGCGCAGCTTGTCGCAGGCGTCGGCGGCGTTGGAGATCAGCTCGCGCAGGAAGATTTCCCTGTTGGAATACAGGGAGTGAATCATCAGGTGCAGCAGTTGCTTGACCTCGGTCTGGAAGCCGAGGGTCTCTTCACGAGTAGCAGTGGTCATCTCTTGCGGACCCTTTGTCGACGGTTCGGCGGTGGCGAGGCCACCCGTTGCTTGGATACCGTCGATATGGGGACCGGCGAAGGTTTTTCAACCGTCGTTCTCGCGCCAGGCGCGATAGCCCTCCAGTGCACGGTCGACCCGGGTCAGCAGCCAGCCGACGATCATCGCATCATCGACCAGCCCCACCACCAGCAGCACGTCCGGAATCAGGTCCAGCGGCGAGATCAGATAGACCAGGGCGACCAGCATCCACAGCAGCGCCGACCAGGGCACCGGTCGATAGCGTCCGCGCACCACGTCGGCCAGCATCGGCGGGAACCAGCGCAGGGCGCGGCGCATGCGCAGGAAGACGCCGGCGCGGCGCTTGATGCGCGTGAGCGGCGGGGAACCATCGGGGCGGGCCATGAGCGCTCTCCTTGCCGAGTGTCGGATTCACCGCTACAGAATGAGGAGAGTGCCGGCGGAATGCCAGCCGTCGGCCCCGAGCGACACTACTCAAGCGCCGCGCCATGGGCGACCATGGGAGCCCGCTCCACGCACCCTCGAGAGGCGACACGATGCCCAACACCCCGTTCCGCATCCCCTGGAAGCCCCTGCTGACCGCCGCCCTGCTGTGCCTGCCGGCCACCGGCCAGGCCCAGCCCGGCGACGGCGCCATGCGCGATGCCCTCCAGGCCGCGCGGGCCAAGGACTGGTCCGCCATCGACCGGGCCGCCATCGCCGATCACGCGCTGGCCGGCTACGTCGACTATCACCGCCTCAAGGCGCGGCTGCCCGGCACCTCGCCGAACGAGGTCAACGCCTTCATCGACGCCAACGCCGATTCCCCGCTGGCCGGCTGGATGCGCGGTCAGGCCATTTCGGCCTACGGCGAGGCCGGCCGCTACCGGGACCTGCTGGCGGTGGCCGATGGCGAGCCCCGCGACACCGCGCGCCAGTGCCACTACTATGCCGCCTTGCTCGGCAGCGATCCGGCCACCGCCGCCGAGGGCGGCCGCGAGCTGTGGCGGGCCGGCCACTCGCAGCCGGATGCCTGCGACCCGCTGTTCAACACCCTGCGCGCCCGCGGCGAGATCGGCCCGGAGCAGGTCTGGGAGCGTCTCACCCTGGCCTGGCAGGCCGGCGAGACCGGCATGGTCGGCTACCTCGGCCGCCAGCTCGGCGACGACTGGGCCGGCGCCCGGGCCGCCCTGGAACGCCTCGACGACGATCTATCGGCGATCACCCGGGTGCCGAGCTGCATCGGACCGGACTGTCGCGGTAGCGGGGCGCTGTTCGCCGCGGCCATGCACGACTACACCCGCGCCGACACCCAGGCGGCGCTGGCGGCCTGGCGCCGGCTGTCGCCACAGCTGGCCATCGACGAGGCCCATCGTCACGAGATCGAGCATGATCTGGCCTTCTATTCGCTGGTGCGCGACGTCTCGCCCAACCGCGACTGGGTCGACGGCGTGCTGCCGCGCCTCGACGACACCGACCTCACCGTGCTGCGCATCCGCGTCGCCCTGGCCGACCGCGACTGGGCCGACGTGCTGGCCTGGGCCGATCGTCTGCCCGCCGAAGAGGCCAGCGATGCCCGCTGGCAGTACTGGCAGGCCCGCGCCCTGGAACAGCTCGGCGACGACGCCGGCGCGAATGCGGCCTACGCCCGTGCCGCCGAGCAGCGCAGCTTCTACGGCTTCGCCGCCGCCGATCATCTCGGCCAGCCCTACGCCCTGAACCGGGCCGACACCTCGGTCGACGAGGCCCGCCGCCGGGACATCGCCGCCATGCCGGCGGTCCAGCGCACCGAGGCGCTGCTGCGCATCGGCGAGCCGGGCCTGGCCAGCAGCGAGTGGTATGCCGCCGCGGCCCGTGTCTCCTCCGACCGGGCCATGGCGATGGCCGACTACGCGGCGCGCCGCGACTGGCCCGCCCGGCTGGTCCAGACCACCATCGCCGCCCGGCTGTGGGACGCCCTGGAATGGCGCTTCCCCGAGGCCTATCGCGATGACTTCCTGCACTGGGGCCGGCGCCACGACGTCGACCCCTATCTGCTGATGGGCATCGCCCGGCGCGAGAGCGCCTACAATCCGGAGGCCCTGTCGCCGGTCGGCGCCCGCGGCCTGATGCAGCTGATGCCGGGCACCGCAAGCCAGGTCAGCCGCCAGCTCGGCATGGCCGATCCGGGCCGCTACGGCGTCCTCGAGCCCTCGGTCAACATCCGCCTCGGCAGCGCCTACATCGGCGAGATGATGGACCGCTATCGCGGCAACCGTCTGGCCGCCACCGCCGCCTACAACGCCGGCCCCGGCCGCGTCGACCGCTGGCTGCGCGACGCCCCGCAGCAGTTCGACCTGTTCGTCGAGTCGATCCCCTTCCGCGAGACGCGCCGCTACGTGCAGGCGGTGATGGCCTACCGGGTGATCTTCGAGAGCCTGGCCAATGGCGGCGACACTCGCGGCGTGGCGATGCTGACGCCGGCGGAGCGCCAGGGCGACTACGACCGCTCGCTGCTGGCACGCCGCTGACCTTCGTGCCCTGCCCCAGCCGTAGAGTAGATGTAGGGTCCCGGATGATCAAATGAGCTATAGGAGTTATCCTCTGCTGGCAGCCAGAGAGCTTCTAAAGCAATTCATTCGGGAGCAGGTTCATGGACATCAAGCTGCATAAGCAGGCCACCACGACACCGAAGATCCGTGCTGAAATCCAGGCGGCACCGTCCAGCATCACGGATAGCGAGCTGGCCCGCCAGTATGGTGTCTCCCACGCGACCATCCGCCGCTGGCGGTACCGCAACGATGTCCATGACCGACCGCACACGCGTCACAACCTACTCGCCACCCTCTCGTCTGAGCAGGAGGAGGTGCTGATCGCCGCTCGTGAATTCCTGCGCCTCGGTCTGGATGATCTGCTCGTCGTGGCACGTGAGTTCCTGAACCCTCGACTGTCCCGCTCAGGCCTANGTCACAGATCTGGCGCGCGTACTCCACCAGACCGTCCTGGGGGCACTCGGTCAGGTACGGCGGCATCAGCAGGATGCCGTCGGCGCCCTCTTCCTCGGCGATCTTCGCGAAGGCGCTGCCGGTGGCCACGCTCAGACCGGCGCTGGCGATGACCGGGAGCTTGCCGTCGACGACCTTCACCGCCAGACGCACGATCTCGCGGAACTCGTCCTGGGACAGGTTGAAGAACTCCCCGGTGCCGCCGGCGACGAACACCGCCGAGATCTCGTGGCTGATGAACCACTCCAGACGCTGCCGATAGCTCTCGGCATCGAAACGCCCTTCGGCGTCGAAATCGGTGATCGGGAAGGACAGCAGTCCATCGCTGATCGCTTGTTTGACATCTTCGCGGGTAAAGGTCACCAGATCGTCCTCTTGTCAGACTCGGGATAACACGAGGAGGCGGGTTCCTCATGTCATACATCATACAAAGTGAGAAATTAGTCACCCTGCGCCGGCCTGGCAATAAGCCCAAAGTCGTGTATAGACTAAAGTCGCATCACCTGCAGCATCGCACCAGCGCCCCTCGAGCCGCCTGATGCCGACCCTCACGCCGGGAAAGGCTCCCCCAAGAAAAACGGGCAGACCGAAGATCGGTCTGCCCGTTCTTGCCAGGGTGACGTCCCCTGGATCTCATACGTACCGAATCGAGGTTCTGGCTACCCGGTTCGCCGCGTCACACGCTGGCATCCCGCGAGACCGACGCTTGTCGACCGGCACGGTAATTCTGCCATAGCGTCAGCGCCAGCAGTCCCAGGGCGATGACCAGAAAGGTCACACTGATCGGACGCGTGAAGAACGGCGTCCAATCTCCCTGGAAGGACTGCAGGCCACGTCTCAGGTTCGACTCGGCGATCGGCCCCAGGATCAACCCGAGGATGACCGGGGCCGTCCCGAAATCGTAGCGATTGAGGAAATATCCCAACACACCGAACCCGAGCATCAGATAGAGATTGAAGACATCGCCATCGACGCCGTACACGCCGATGAAACAGAACACCAGGATCGTGGCGAGAAGCTGCTTGCGCGGTACGGTGAGCACGCGAATGAACAGCTTGATGCCCAGGCACATGATCAACAGCATGAAGACATTGGCGACGAGATAGGCCAGGAAGATGCCATAGACCGTTCCGCTCTGGTCGTCGAACAGCAGCGGCCCAGGCGTGATGCCCTGGATCATCAGGCCACCGAGCAATACCGCGGTGGCGGCTTCCCCGGGAATGCCCAGCGCCAGGGTGGGAATCAGCGCGCCACCCAGCAACGCATTGTTGGCACTCTCCACCGAAATGATGCCCGGCGCATGCCCCGTACCGAACTTCTCCGGCGACCGGGAAAAACGCCGCGTTTGATCGTAGGCCACCAGCGAGGCGATGCTCCCTCCCGCTCCGGGGACGGGGCCGACGACCGAGCCTGACAGCACACCGGTCACGATCGCCTTCCAGTGCCGAAGCGTCTCGACGAAACGCGGTCGAGCAATATCGATGCGGTGAGCACTCCCCTGCAGTCGCTCATAGGGGTCGTACTCCAGCGTATCCTTGAGGACCTGAGACACCGCGAACAGCCCGATCAACGCCGGCAGCAGATTGACACCGGTCAACAGCGACAGCTCGTCGAAGGTGAAACGCCCCACCCCGGTGATCGGGTCGGTGCCGATGGTCGAGATGAAGAAACCGATCAGGCCGGCTATCAGCCCCTTGAGCAGTGATTTCCCCGCCACGGAAGCGATGATCACCAGGCCGAAGATGCTCAGGGAGAAGTATTCGGCGGGGCCGAAGCGCAGCGCGAATTCGGCAATGGGCGGTGCCAGCAGACTCAGGATGACCATGCTGGCCACGCCACCGAAGAAAGAGGCCACGATCGCCAATCCCAGCGCGCGGCCGGCCTCTCCCTTCTTGGCCATGGGATAGCCGTCGAAGGTGGTCGCTACCGATGAAGGCGTGCCCGGGATATTCAGCAGGATGGCCGGTATGGAACCACTGGCACCGGCACCGCACAGCGCCCCCAACAGCATGCCCATGCCGGCCACCGGCGGCATACCGAACGTGACAGGAAGCAGCAGGGCAATCGCCATGGCCGAGGTCAGCCCCGGCAACGACCCCATGATGATGCCCAGCAGGGTACCGCCGGCAATGGCCAGCAGGGTGCCGAACTGCAGCACCATGCCAAGGCCATCGAGATAACCGGAAATCATGTGCATCTCCTCAACCGCAGGTTACACCGCCCTCTCAAGCCGGCAGCGGAATTTCGAATAGATCGTTGAAGACATAAAACACCGCTACCGCCAGCACGACCGCAAACACGAGCGCGCCGAGCACGGACTTGCCGCGCTGTGCCATCGACTGCTCCCCCCAAACTCCGCTCAGGACAACCAGCCCCAGCACACAGCAGAACGTGAATGACGCCGTGCTGACGACGTAGCCGAGGCGCTCGAACGCCAGCATGTAGCCGATCAGCAGCGCCACGATGAACAACCACTGGGCGACGCTACGCACCTTGACCGACCTCGGCGTCGTGGAGACGGCGCTGCGGACGCTCCACCATTCACGAAAGTCCTTGATCAGACAGGGAATCGCGAACAGGAATATCAATCCCGACAGAAGCTTGGGGAAGAATGCGGGCGAAAGGTCGCCAACGATCTCGATACTCGGAAGCGCGGTCGCGGCAACGAAAGCGGCCGCCGAGGTGATCAGCAGGAACAGATCGAAAAGCGGCTTTCCGATATCACGTTGCATAGGTCCAGTCTCCAGCCACTTGCCACTGTGTGGTGGCCGTGCAAACCACCCTTGCGAATCGTCGTCGCGCCGCCGGACGGCGACGCGACGAGCATCGCGTTACTTCGCCAGGTCGCCGGCGGCTTCGCGCATGATGACGGAGGACTCGTCGATGAACGCGTCGAGGTCGTCGCCGAACAGCGGTGACAGCTTGGTGCCCAGGTTGCTGGCGGTCTCCTCGTAAGAGCCGTCGTCGACGATCTGCTGAACCGCCGCGACCCACTCTTCCTTCACTTCCTGCGGCAGTCCCTTCGGCGCTGCAATGCCGCGCCAGACCGACAGCACGAGGTCATAGCCGGACTCCTTGAAGGTCGGCACCTCCGGCAGACTCTCGCCGCGCTCTCCGTAGGTCGTCGCCAGCGCTTCGAGGCGGTCGGATTGCAACGCCGAACGCAGCTCGGCGCCGCCCAGCACGACGGCGTCAACGTGCCCGCCCATCGCCGCGGAGATCGCCTCGGAGCCGCCGGGATAGGGAATCGGGTTCAGATTCGCACCGGTCCGGTTGGCGATGGCGCTGGTGGTGATGTAGGCCGAGGAGCCCACCCCGGAGGTCCCCACCTTGATCGGCCCTTCGGCGGAGGCCTCGACCAGAGCCTCGAGATCCTGGTAGGGGCTGTCTTCTCCCACCGCCAGGAGGTAGGGCTCATCGACGACCTTGGCGATGAAGTCGAAGTCATCATGGGTGAACGGCACGTTACCCATCGCCTCGAGCGTCAGCATCGCATTGCTCGCCGCCAGCAGGGTGTAACCATCCGGCTCGGAGGCGACGGCACGGGACATGCCCACGGCACCGCCACCGCCGGCAATGTTGCGGATCACCAGGCTCTCGCCCAGCTGCTCCTCGAGCAGTGGCTGCAAGGCCCGCACGAAGGTGTCGTTTCCGCCGCCGGCGGAAAACGGCACGATCATGTTGACGCTCTTGGTGGGATAGTCATCCGCCATGGCATGACCGCCGATAGCGAAGGTGGCGGTCACCGCCAGCGTGCTCAGCAGTTTTTTCATTGTATTCACCTCTTGGCTTGCCTGAGTGGAGATCAAGGTTGCACCCCGGCGGACACCTGCCGGAGCCACGACCGAAAGGCGCGCCTAGCGCACCAGGGCCGGACGTTTGGGATCGAAGGTCCAGCCATCGATCAGGTACTGCATCGCCATCGCATCGTTGCGTCCCCCGGCCGGCAGGCTGCGGTAGAGGGCGTTAGCCTGCTCTACCTGCGCCATGTCCAGCTCGACGCCCAGCCCGGGGGCATCGGTGACCGCCACGCGGCCCGCCTCGATTTGCGGCGGGTTGCGGGTCAACCGAGCATCGCCTTCCTGCCAGATCCAGTGGGTATCGAGCGCGGTGGTGCGCCCCACGGCGGCGGCACCGACCTGAGCGAACATGGCGAGCGACACATCGAAGTGATTGTTGGAGTGCGAGCCCCAGGTCATGCCGTGGTCCTGGCAAAGCTGAGAAACCCGTACCGCTCCGGAGAGCGTCCAGAAGTGCGGATCGGCCAGCGGAATGTCGACCGAGCGCAGCATCAGCGCATGAGCCATCTCGCGCCAGTTGGTCGCGACCATGTTGGTGGCGACCGGCAGCCCGGTGGCGTGGCGGAACTCGGCCAGGATCTCGCGCCCCGAGAACCCCTGCTCGGCGCCGCAAGGGTCCTCGGCATACGCGATCACGCCATGAAGGTCCTTGCACAAACGGATCGCTTCATCGAGCGACCAGGCTCCGTTGGGATCGATGGTCGTACGGGCCTCGGGAAAGGCATCGTGCAGCGCCGTGACCGCCTCGACTTCCTGCTCGCCGGGCAGGGCGCCCCCCTTGAGCTTGAAGTCCTTGAAGCCATAGCGGTCATGGGCGGCGCGGGCGAGCTCGACGACACGCTGCGGGTTCATCGCCGCTTCATCGCGCAGCCGATACCAGTCATGCGTCATGCCTTCGGTGCCGCGCCGATAGTCCAACGGCGTAGTGTGGCCGTCGCCGATGAAGAACAGGTAGCCCAGCACCTCGACGCTGTCGCGCTGCTTTCCGTTGCCCAGCAACTCCGCCACCGGCACGCCCAGGAACTTGCCCATCAGATCCAGCAGCGCCGCTTCCAGCGCGGCCACGGCATTGATGCGCAGCTCGAAGGTCCAAGATCCCTTGCCGAAATCCTCGAAGTCGGCACGCTGCCCGGCTCCCTGGAGAGACGACACCATGGAGCGCAGCTTGCCGATGGACTGGCCGACGACCAGAGGGCGGGCCTGCTCCAGCGAACGCTGGATCGTTTCGCCCCCGGGCGACTCGCCCACGCCGACATTGCCGGCACTGTCCTCGAGGATGATCAGGTTGCGAGTGAAGTAAGGCGAGTGCGCCCCGCCGATGTTCAGCAGCATGCTATCGCGGCCGGCGACCGGGATGACACGCATGTCGGTGATCGTGGGCGTGCTATGGCTCAGCATTGAGGTTCTCCAGCAGGATTCGCGAGGTGCCCTCCCCGTCAGTAAACGATCGAGGGCGACCCGTGGCACTCACGTGCAGCGATGGAAGGAATCAGTGCGCCTTGGCTTTCTCGATGAGCGCCGCGAGCCTGTTGTGCTCTTCGACACTGGGCATCTCGAGCGGCGCGCGAACGCTGCCGGCGGGACGCCCAATGATCTCGGCACCGGCCTTGATCAGGCTGACCGCATAGCCGGACTTCTGGTCGCGCAGATCGACGAAGGGCAGGAAGAAGTCGCGGGAAATGCGCCGCACGGTGTCGCTGTCGCCGGCCCGCAGCGCCTTGTAGAAGGTCACCGCCATGTCGGGCACGAAGTTGAACACCGCGCTGGAGTAAGTGTTCACACCCACGGCCAGATAGGCCTCGGCCATGATCTCGGCGGTGGGCACGCCACCCACGTAGGCCAGCCGGTCGCCCACGGTGCGGATGATCCGGTTGAGGGCCTGCATGTCGCCCTTGCCATCCTTCAAGCCGATCAGGTTGGGGCAGGCATCGGCCAGGCGCTTCACCGCGTCNTCACGATGGCTGCCGCTCACCAGATTGTTCCGAAGGTACTACGGCAAGTCGTTCACCGATCGCTTCACACGGGCAGGTGAGCGCAAGCCCAGCGGCCGCCACCCCTTCGACCAGGAGTGCCAGGCCCATGATATCGAACATCGCCTGATCAAGCCGGGAAGGCCACAGACGAACGGTATGGTGGAGCGGTTCAACGGCCGCATCAGTGACGTGCTGGCGACCCGGCGCTATACCTCAGGCGAGGATCTGGAGCAGACGCTCAAACGCTACGCTTGGCTGTACAATCACCACATCCCTCAGAAGGCGCTGCATCATCAATCACCGATTGCAGCGATGAAGGAATGGCAGGCCAAGCGGCCGGAGTTATTCACCAAGCGGGTAGTCAATCACACGGGACCCGACAAGTAGAAAAGAAGAAGGCCCGCCGAATGGCGGGCCTTATCGATTCAGGGCCGGATACCGGACCGGCGAATCAGCGCCTCGCGCTAGGCCGGGCCAAGGTCAGCGCTATGTCGGCACCCGGGTCAGCGCTATGTCGGCGCCCGGGTCAGCGCCAGCTTGGCGCCGAAGGCCACCAGCACGCCGCCGGTGAGACCGTTGAGCCAGCGCGCGAGCACGGGGCTCGCCAGCCAGCGGCCGGCACGGCCGACCAGCAGCACCACGGCGATCTGCCAGACGTTGGCGATCACGAAGTGCACGCCGGCCAGCCACAGCGACTTGACCAGGGCCGGATCGCCCGGGGCGATGAACTGCGGCAGGAAGGCCATGTAGAAGACCACCGTCTTGGGATTGAGCACGTTGGACAGCAGCCCCTCGCGCAGCGGCCGCCAGGCCGGCACCCGCTGGCGCTCGCCGTCCACCGCCCCCACCGGCAGCCCCTGGCCGCGGCGCGCCTCACGGAGGCTGGCGATCCCCAGCCAGATCAGATAGGCGGCGCCGGCCAGCTTGAGCGCGGAGAAGGCCCAGGCCGACTGCAGCAGGATCAGCGAGATGCCCAGCGCCGAGACGGTGGCATGCACGAACAGCCCGGCGCAGATCGCCAGGCTGGTCAGCACGCCGTCACGCACGCCGCCGCGGGCGGTGTTGCGGATCACCAGCAGGGTGTCCACGCCGGGGGTGATGCTGAGCAGGGTGATGGCCACCAGGAAGGGCCAGAACTGGGCGTCGAACCACATCAGGCCGCCCTCACCCGCCGAACACGCCGCGCTTGGCGTGGCGCATGGATATCTGGTCGTTGAGCGTCCAGAAGTCGTAGAGCACGCCCAGGCCGAACAGCCCCAGGGTGCACAGGTAGATCACTCCGGTGACCCACTTGCCCAGATAGAAGCGGTGCACGCCGAAGGCGCCGAGGAAGGTCAGCAGCAGCCAGGCCAGGGTGTAGTTGGTGGGACCGGCTTGAAAGCGCAGGTCGGCCTGCCGGTCCATGGCCGGGATCAGGAACAGGTCGATCAGCCAGCCGATGCCGAGCAGGCCAAGGGTGAAGAACCAGATCGTGCCGGTGACCGGCTTGCCGTAGTAGAAGCGGTGTGCGCCGAGGAAGCCGAAGAGCCACAGCAGATAGCCGATGGCCTTGCTGTGGGTATCCTGAGAGGCGATGCGAGTGTGTTCCATGGAAAAGTCTCGTCGATGCCCTGGAGGTCGCTGGACGCCCGGGGGCTGAGTGGCTACATTGACCTAGCGGGCGGAGGCACCAGTTTCACTGCGGCACGTTGTTGACGCAACCCTGGCGCTGATGCACTATCCGCTGCGTAGGTTAGCAAGTAGAAAGTCGTCAGTTGTACTTCGATTCCTTCGATGCACCCGGTGCGCACTTCTTCTTTGTCTGCCCACGCAAGACGGGCTCGTGCCGTGTGAAACGGCCAATACGACCCAGCATCAATATTTAGTTTGTTAAGGAAATCGACAATGGCAACTGGCACTGTCAAGTGGTTCAACGACACCAAGGGCTACGGCTTCATCTCTCCGGAAGACGGCGGTGATGACCTGTTCGTCCACTTCTCCGAAATTCAGGCTGAAGGCTTCAAGTCCCTGCAGGACGGCCAGAAGGTCTCCTTCGAAGTGACTCAGGGCAAGAAAGGCCTCCAGGCCTCCAACGTTCGCGTCGCCGAGTAAACTCGACCGACAGGACGATCGACCGCCGGCCATGCCGGCGGTTCGAGTAGAAAAAGGCCCGCCGTCCGGCGGGCCTTTTTCGTGGGCGCTCGAGTCTCAGGGCGAGGCCGAATCGCCACCGCTCGCCTCGTCATCGAGCGAGTCGCCACTATCCGGCGGGGTCTCCGTGGCCTCGCGAATCTCGCTCGGCACGCCCTGCTCGGCCTGCTCGAACTGTTCGTCGATCTTGCGGCGAGCCTCCTCGAAGCGGCGCTCGGTCTCCTCGAGGATCGCCTCGACCTCGGGATCGGAGGTCGGCGCAATGCCATCCGTCGCCATGGGCTCGGGGTCGAGGGCATCGTCCAGCTGACTCGCGTCCGCGGCGTCCATTTCCGGCAGCGACGCCTCGTCGGGCGTCTGCCGCGAGACTTCCTCGTACTGGCTGTCGATATTCTGCTTGGCTTCCTCGAAGCGACGCTCGGTGTCCTTCAGGATCTGCTCGACCTCGGCCTCGGTTTCCTGCTCGGAAGGCGGCGCCATCTCGCCCGAGGGCACGGCGTCGGCGGTCTCGGGCACGCTGGCCGGCGCGGCTTCCTCGGCCTCGCCCTCGACGGACGCTTCGGCGTCGGACGCCGCGTCGGCGCCATCGTCCCGGTCCGGCGCCGCCGTGACAGCAGCCTCGGAGGCACTCCCCTCCTCGACGGCAGGCGCAGTGTTCGTGGCATCGCCGGCGGGCGCGGTCTCGTCGCTCGGTTCGCCCTCGTCGTTGCCGCAGCCTGCCAGGGCGATCGCGACCGCCAGAACGAGCGGTTTCCAGGGGGTCATGGCCTTCCTTCTCTTCGATGGGTGTCGAACGTCATTGCACCAAAGGGCGACGGGCACCGCAAGACAGGCCTCAGCGCGCGAACAGCTGCCCGGCGATGTCGCGGAAGGCCTTGAATTCGATGGCGTTGCCGCTGGGATCGCGGAAGAACATGGTGGCCTGCTCGCCCGGCTCACCGGCGAAGCGCACATAGGGCTCGATCTCGAAGCGGATGCCGGCATCGGTCAGCCGGTCGACCAGCGCCTCCCAGTCGGCCATTTCCAGCACCACGCCGAAGTGCGGCACCGGCACGCCGTGCCCGTCGACCGGGTTGCGATGGGTTTCCCGGGGCGACTCGCCGAGGGCGGGGTCGAGATGGCAGACGAACTGGTGACCGTAGAGATCGAAGTCGATCCAGGTATCGCTGCTGCGCCCTTCGGGGCAGCCCAGAAGCTCGCCGTAGAAGCGCCGCGCCTCGGACAGGTCGCGGACCGGCACGGCGAGATGGAACGGGGTCAACATGTGCACGTCTCCTTGAGCCAGGATGGCCTCATGATGCCGCGCCCGAGGCCGGCTGGCCAGTCGCTTACTTCGACAGCAGCGGGCAGTCGTCCGGCAGCGCCAGCGACAGCGCGTGCGGCTCGACCTCGACCCGGAAGGCCCGGCGGTGGCAGGGTTCGCCGTCCAGGGTCAGCGGCAGGTCGGTCTCCGCCTCGATGCTGAGCCAGGTGGTACGGAAGGTCTCGACGAAGGTGCCCTCCCCGGGGCGACGCTGAAGCTCGCGACGCATCCGCACCATGTCGCCAAGCGAGGCGAAGTCGCTCAGGATCAGCACGTCGAGCTGACCGTCATCGATGCGGGCCGCCGGCGTCAGGTGCTGACCGCCACCGGAGCGGGTGCCGTTGCCGAGCGCCAGCACGAACAGCGACGCCTCGCGCTCGCCCTCCGCCCAGCGCAGCTGGACCGGATAGGGACGATACTGCCAGGCCTTCAGTGCTCCGATCAGGGAATAGGCCCCGCCGCCGAGCAGTCGCTTGAGGCTCTTGGGCGTCGAGGAGGTGATCTCGGCGCCGAAGCCGCCGGTGGCCATGTTGAGGAAATAACGGCCGTCGAGCGCCGGCACGTCGACCGGCCGCAACGGCAACGACAGCGCCGCCTTCAGCGCGGCCAAGGGGTCCTGGGCAAGCCCCAGGGCACCGGCCAGGTCATTGGCGCTGCCCAGCGGCAGCAGGCCGAGCCCCGGGCGGTCCTCTGCCGGCAGACGCATCAGGCCGTTGACCGCTTCGTTGATCGTGCCGTCGCCACCGCCGACGATCACCCGCCGAAGGCCGTCACGCCCGGCCTGCTCCGCCATGCGCGCGGCGTCCCCGGCCTCCCAGGTGACCCGCACCGCGAGCTCGGCGCCGGCCTCGCGGCAGGCGCTCACCGCCTGGCGCACCGCCGGCAGTTGCGCCGACTTGCCGTTGAGGATCAGCATTGCCATGGTCTCGCGTTCCTTGTCCTTGATCGTCGTCATGGCCGCTTCACGGCCGGCCAGCATGCTCGATGGATGAATCCCATTCACTCTATGACTTCCTTACACTGTCTGTCTTCTCGCATCGTTTATCGACCACCGCGACATAGGGAGTTGTCATGATCGCACCCGCCTTCCTCCTGGCGGCCTTCCTTGGCGGCCTCGCCGCCATGTGCCTGCGCCTTCCGCCCCTGGTAGGCTTCCTGGCCGGCGGCTTCGTGCTCAACGCCCTGGGCTTCACCTCCACCCCGCTGCTCGAGGTGGTGGCCGATGTCGGGGTCACGCTGCTGCTGTTCAGCATCGGCCTGAAGCTCGACATCCGCACCCTGCTGCGCCGCGACGTCTGGGGTGGCGCCACCCTGCACATGCTGCTCTCCAGCCTGGCGCTGGTGGCGCTGCTCGGGCTGTTGAAATGGCTGAGCCTGCCGCTGCTGGCCGAGGCCGGTTGGTCGACCCTGGCCCTGCTGGGCTTCGCGCTGTCGTTCTCCAGCACGGTGTTCGTGGTCAAGGTGCTGGAGAAGCGCAGCGAGAGTCAGACCGCCTACGGCCGCCTGGCCATCGGCGTGCTGATCATGCAGGACATCTTCGCCGTGGTCTTCCTCACCGCCTCCACCGGCGCCCTGCCGAGCCCCTGGGCGCTGGGCCTGCTGCTGCTGATTCCCCTGGCCCCGGCGCTGCGCGCGCTGCTGGACCGCCTGGGCCACGGCGAGATGCAGATGCTGTTCGGCATGCTGCTGGCGCTGGTGATGGGCTATGCGCTGTTCTCGTCGGTGGGGCTCAAGGGCGACCTGGGCGCGCTGGTCATCGGCCTGCTGCTGGCGCCTCACCCGGCCGCACAGGCCCTGGCACGCTCGATGTTCAGCCTCAAGGAGCTGCTGCTGGTGGGCTTCTTCCTGAGCCTGGGCCTGACCGCCATGCCCAGCTGGGAGCTGCTCGGCACCGCACTGCTGCTGGTGCTGGCCCTGCCGCTCAAGGGCCTGCTCTACCAGCTGGTGTTCATGCGTTTCCGCATGCGCCACCGCACCTCGGTGCTGTCCGCCCTGAGCCTGACCAACTATTCGGAGTTCGGCCTGATCGTCGGGGCGCTCGCCACTGCCGAGGGCTGGCTGCCGGAACGCTTCCTGGTGGTGCTGTCGCTGGCGGTGGCGCTGAGCTTCGCCGCCTCGGCGGTGGTCAACGGCTTCGGCGAGCGTTTCTATCGCTGGCTGGAGCCGCGCCTGCCCGAGATCGACGAACGGGACCTCACCCCCAGCGACCGCCCCATCGAGGTCGGCGACGCCGAAGCCGTGGTGCTGGGCATGGGCCGCATCGGCAAGGGCGTCTACCGTCGCCTGCAGAAGGAGTACGGCCTGCAGGTGCTGGGCATCGACAGCAACCCCAAGAGCATCGAGCGGCTCACCGCCATGGGCTTCAACGCCCTGGAGGGCGACGCCGTGGACTCGGAGTTCTGGGACAAGCTGCTGATGTCCTCCGAGGTGCGCCTGGTGGTGCTGGCCATGCCCCACCATGCCGGTAATCTGGCCGCCCTGAAACAACTGCGCTCGCGCCACTTCCCCGGGCGCATCGCCGCGGTGGTGGAATATCCCGAGGAGATCGAGCCGATCCGCGAGCTCGGCGCCAGCGCGGTCTTCCACGTCTACGACGAGGCCGGCCGCGCGCTGGCCGACAGCGCCGCCGAGGAGGCCGGACTCAGCTCGCGCACCAGTCAGCTGGGCTGACGGCCACCACGCACGCCCCGGCGGGCGTGGTACCCTATGGCGCCGTCCCCGACGCCCTTCGTCTCGAGATCTCCCGCGCATGAACGATTTCTTTACCGCGATCGGCCAGTTCATCGGCCACGTCATCCGCTTCATCGTCGATGCGCTCGGCGCCGGCCTGAACGGCCTGGACGACGCCGCCAGCAGCCTGATCGGCGGCATCGCCGGAGGCCTCGGCATTCCCGCCAACCTGCTCAGCCTGCTGGTGCTGGCGCTCGGCCTGTGGCTGCTGTGGAAGGCCTTCTCGGCCCTGCGCCGGCGAGCCGTGGTCGCCACCCTGATCTGGGTGCTGCTGGGCGTCAGCGTACTGAGCTGGCTGATCAACTGATCACTCCGAAGCATTCGCCCCGCGCACAAAAAGACGCCGCCCTTCCGGGCGGCGTCTTGTCGTTCTCGCGAGCGAATGTCGCGATTACGCGAGGGCTTTCTCGATCACCTCATACACGTTCGGCGAGAGTTTTTCTTCGCGGATGCGCTCGAGCTCACCCTTCATGAGTTCCTGGCGAGTCTCGTCGAAGCGGCGCCAGCGGGTCAGCGGGGTCACCAGCCGCGAGGCGATCTCGGGGTTCAGGCGGTTGAGCTCGATGACCACGTCGGCCAGCAGCCGGTAGCCCTCGCCGTCGAGGCGGTGGAAGTTGACCCGGTTCTGGGCGAAGGCGCCGATCAGCGCGCGGACCTTGTTGGGGTTGGTCAGCGAGAAGGCCGGGTGGTCCATCAGGAACTTGACCCGCTCCAGGGCATCGGACTGCGGGCGGGACACCTGGACGCTGAACCACTGGTCCATGACCAGCGGGTCGTGGGCCCACTTCTCGCCGAAGGTGCGCAGCGCCGGGTCGGCCAGCTCGTCGCGACTGGAATGCACCAGCAGCGTCAGGGCGGCGCGCACGTCGGTCATGTTGTGGTCGGCCTCGAACTGGCGGCGGGCCAGCTCGATGCCCTCCTCGTCCTCGATGCTGACCAGGTACGACAGTGCCACGTTCTTGAGGCTGCGCGCGGCGATCTGCCCGGGCTCAGGTGCATAGGGGGCGTCGCCGACGTTCTCCTGATAGACGCGCAGGAAGTCGTCGCGCAGGGCCATCGCCAGCGACTGCTTCACGAACTGGCGGGCGGCGTGGATGGCGTCCACGTCGACCAGCGGCTGCTGCTCGGCGATATAGGCCTCGGAGGGCAGCGTGAGCATCTCGGCCAGCACCGCCTTGTCGTCGGTCTCGCGCTTGAGCAGCTCACGGAAGGCCTCCACCACCCGCGGGTCCATGACCTTCTCGACGCCGTTGCGATGCGCGGCGATCAGGTCGTCCAGCGCCAGCAGCGCCAGGCGCTGGCCGGCGTCCCAGCGATTGAAGCCGTCGCTGTCATGGGTCTGCAGGAAGGCCAGGTCCTCGCGCGAGTAAGGGAAATTGAGCTTGACCGGCGCCGAGAAGCCGCGCGCCAGCGACGGCACCGGGGCCTCCTCCACGTCGGTGAAGACGAACTCCTGCTCCTCCTCGCGCAGGTGGATCACCCCGTCGGTGCCGAGCGACTCGCCGTCCAGGGTCAGGCGCAGGTCGCGGCCGCTCTTGGTGCCGACCAGGCCCAGGCGGATCGGGATATGCTGCGGCGCCTTGTCGGGCTGCCCCGGCGTGGCCGGGGTACGCTGGCGCAGCAGCAGCCGGTAGGCGCCGTTGGCATAGTCGTATTCGCCGTGGGCGTCGATCTCCGGGGTGCCGGCCTGGGAGTACCAGCGCATGAATTGGTCGAGGTCCTGACCGGACGCCTCGGCCATGCAGGCCACGAAGTCCTCGATGGTCACCGCCTGCCCGTCGAAGCGCGAGAAGTACAGGTCGCTGCCGCGACGAAAGGCCTCCCAGCCCACCAGGTTGCGCAACATGCGCACGATCTCGGCGCCCTTCTCGTAGATGGTCAGGGTGTAGAAGTTGCCGATCTCGATGTAGTGGTCCGGCCGCACAGGGTGGGCGGTGGGGCCGGCATCCTCGGCGAACTGGGCGGTGCGGAAGAAGGACACGTCCTCGATGCGTTTCACCGGCGCGGAGTTGGTGTCGGCACTGAAGGTCTGGTCGCGGAAGACGGTGAAGCCCTCCTTCAGCGACAGCTGGAACCAGTCGCGGCAGGTGACGCGGTTGCCGGACCAGTTATGGAAGTACTCGTGGGCGACGATACCCTCGACGCGCTGGAAGGCGGCATCGGTAGCGGTGTGCGGATGGGTCAGCACCGCCGCCGAGTTGAAGATGTTGAGCCCCTTGTTCTCCATGGCGCCCATGTTGAAGTCGTTGACCGCCACGATCATGAACAGGTCGAGGTCGTACTCGCGACCATAGGTCTCCTCGTCCCAGCGCATGGCGCGCTTGAGCGAGGCCATGGCGTGATCGGTCTTGCCGAGGTTCTCCTCTTCGACCCAGATCTGCAGCGTCACCTCGCGGCCGCTCATGGTGGTGAAGCGATCCTCGACCTTCTCGAGGTCGCCCGCCACCAGCGCGAACAGGTAGCAGGGCTTGGGATGCGGATCTTCCCAGGTCACGAAGTGGCGGCCGTTCGGCAGCTCGCCACGCTCCACCGGGTTGCCGTTGGAGAGCAGCACCGGCTCACGGTCGAGGCGGCCGATCACGGTGGTGGAGAAGGTCGCCATGACGTCGGGGCGATCCGGGTAGAAGGTGATCCGCCGGAAGCCCTCGGCCTCGCACTGGGTGCAGAACATGCCGCCGGACTGGTAGAGGCCCTCCAGGGCGGTATTGGCCTCGGGGGCGATCTCGACTTCGGTGTCCAGCAGGAAACGCTCCGGCGCCCGCTCGATGCGCAGGCCCTGCTCGGTCAGCGCATACTCGTCGTCGCCCAGCGGCTGGCCGTCGATGGCGATGGCCTTCAGCGCCAGCTGCTCGCCGTCGAGCTCCAGCGGCTCGCCGGCCTCACGCTCCGGGTGGCGCTCCACGTGCAGGCGCGCCTTCACCCGGGTGGCCGAGGGATCGAGGTCGAAGGTCAGCTCGGTGTGGGTGACGCGGTAGGCGGGGGGACGATAATCGCTGAGATGGATCGGCTGAGGTTCGGACATCGAGGATGGCTCCTGTGAAGGTTGCCGGCCATTGTACGGCCCTCTCTGCCTCGACCTCAAAGTGCCGTCGTCAACTCCGCTACGGGGTACGGCGATACCGCCCGAGGGACGCTCAGGAGTCGACGACCGGCTCCGGGCGGGTCAGGATCCAGCCGGCGAGCCCGGCCAGACCGAGGATCAGCACCAGCTTCAGCCACAGCGCGCCGATCACCAGGGCCAGTACCACCATCGAGAACAGCAGCATGCCTCCGGCCAGCCACTTGGCATGGCGGGGGATCGCCCGCTCGGATTCCCAGGCCACGATGGTGGGGCCGAAGCGCGGGTGCGCACGGATCCAGCCGGCGAAGCGCGGCGAGCCCCGGGAGGCTGCCCACACCGCCACCAGCATGAAGCAGGTGGTGGGCATCAGCGGCAGGAAGGCGCCGATCACGCCCAGGGCGAAGCTGGTCCCGGCGAGGATCAGGTAGAAGATGCGGCGCGCTTGGGACATCGAGCGCTCACTCCTTTGGCGACAGGCACATCTCTATTGAAGCCCAAGCCACCCCCCGCTGCCAATCGCCATCGCCAATGAGGATGACGGCCCGGGGCTATGGCCGCGTGTCGATGACGGGCTCAGTCGCGGAAGTTGTCGAACTGCAGCGCCAGGTCGGGACCGTCCTCGCCCTTCAGCAGGGCCATGACCTGCTGCAGGTCGTCGCGCTTCTTGCCGGTGACGCGCACCTTCTCGCCCTGAATCTGGGCCTGGACCTTGAGCTTGGTGTCCTTGATGCGCTTGACGATGTCCTTGGCTTCCTTCTGCTCCAGGCCCTGCTTGAGGCGCACCGCCTGGCGGGCGCGAACGCCGGAGAGTTCGGGGTCATCGATCTCCAGGCAGCGCGGATCGATGCCACGGCCGATCAGCTTGTTGCGCAGCATGTCGAGCATCTGGCGCAGCTGGAAATCGACCTCGGCCTCGAGGGTGACGGTCTCGCCCTCGAGCGCGAAGGAGGCCGTCACGCCCTTGAAGTCGAAGCGGCTCTGCAGCTCGCGGTTGGCCTGGTCGACGGCGTTGCTCGCCTCGTGCTTGTCGAACTCGGAGACGATATCGAAGGAGGGCATGGCGGATTCCCGATGATGAACGATGGCGCCATTCTAAGCGCGACGGGCCACGGCGCCTAGCCGGCTGCACCTAGCCGGCCACACCTAGCCGGCCTGGGCCTCGGGGCCGGCGAACAGCGCCTTGCTCATCCGCCAGGCCGCACAGCCGTCCTCGTAATAGTCGGCCATCCAGTCGCTCGGTACGAAGCCCGAGCCCCGATAGAGCGTCAGCGCCGCCTGATTGTCGACGCGCACCTCGAGCACCAGCCAGTCGCAGCCCTGCTCCCAGGCCATGCCCTCGAGCCGCTCGAGCATGCGGCGCCCCAGGCCGCCGCCGCGGGCCTGGGGATGCACGCAGAACGAATAGAGCCGGGTCTGCTCGCTGCCCAGGCGAAACAGCAGGGTGCCGTAGCCGAGCAGCGCGCCGTCCTCGTCCACGGCCAAAAGCGTCAGGGCATGGGCCCGGTTGAGCAGGTGCCAGAGCTGACGACGCGTGAAGCGGTCGCCGCTGAAGGCCAGTTGCTCGAGGGCGTAGAGCGCGTCGAGATCGCGAGCGGTCGCGGTACGCAGGATCGCAGACATGACAGGGCTTCCAGGGTCACTCCCTGCGGATTCTGACGTCGTCGGATGACGCTGTCTTTGGCGACAGCGATGAAATCTTTTCAGTCTGCGACCGCACCATGCCGCACTCGACTCATCCCTCTGTGGCCGGCGGCTGACGCCGCTCGCCGCCTGGGGTAGGCTGCCTGCCCGACCCACGACACGAACAGGAGCCGAGATGAGCGAACGTGACGAGCGCCACCGCAAGGCCATGCAGACCCTCAAGTCCCGCGTCGACGAGAAGGTCGCCGCCGCCGACGAACGCCGCGGCCAGCTGCTGGTGTTCACCGGCAACGGCAAGGGCAAGACCACCGCCGCCTGGGGCACCGTCACTCGCGCGCTGGGCTACGGCTATCGCGTCGGCGTGGTGCAGTTCATCAAGGGCCAGTGGGAATGCGGCGAACGCAACCGGCTCGAGGACGATCACCACCTCGAGGTGGCGATCATGGCCACCGGGTTCACCTGGGAGACCCAGAACCGCGAGAGCGATACCCAGGCCTGCCGCGAGGTATGGGCCGAGGCGGCGCGAATGCTCGCCGATACCGAGGTCTACCTGGTGGTGCTCGACGAGATCACCTACATGCTCAAGTTCGGCTACCTGGACATTGCCACGGTCAGGCAGGCACTGGAGAACCGTCCCGTCGAGCAGACGGTGATCGTCACCGGGCGCAACGCCCACCGCGAGCTTCAGGCCATGGCCGACACCATCACCGAGATGACGGAGGTGCGCCACGCCTTCAATGCGGGCCTGGAGGCACGACGCGGCATCGATTACTGACCGCACCGGACGCCGTGCCGGCGTCGATCGACGCGTGTGCACTGGCCAGGGCCTGCCTCAGCTCCAGATCGTGCCCACCGGCGTCTCGGGACTGTAGTGGTGGGCGATCTGCGCCTGCAGCAGCTCCGCGGTGGCCAGCGCATCCGTCAGCGCATGGTGGCCCTGGTAGGGTGGCAACCCGTAGCGAGCGCGGCTGTCAAACAGGCGGATGGAGGCCGGCGGCCGCCCGATCCAGCGCTTGAAGCGTGCCACCAGCGACTGGCGGTGGATGCGCGCCTCGAGCGACATGGTGTCGATCATCGGGTAGACCACGCCCTCCCCCAGCCGCGCCTTGACGGCCACGTCAAGGAAGGGGCGCTCGATGTGCCGGTAGTGCACCACCGCCAGCCGACCGGCCAGGGCATCGAGCAGGTCCTCCAGGATGTCGCCTAGCTCCGGGGCGTTGGCGATGTCGGCATGGGTGATGTGGTGAAAGGTCACCGACTCGGCGTTCAGCGTACGCCGCGGGCGCACGATCCAGTAGCGACGCTCGGTGACGGCGATACGCCCCAGGGTGAAAGGCACCAGGCCGATGCTGACGATGGAGTTGCGCCGGGCATCGAGCCCGGTGGTCTCCATGTCCAGCGCCACCAGCGGGGCTTCGCCGATCGGCGTCTCCGGCGCCGGGGCCCCGGCGGTGAAGAAGCGCGACAGTCGCGGGTCCTGGGCGGCCGCGGCGCGATGCGCCAGGTAGCTCGTCCAGTCGGGTATCTGGGTCCTGCGTCGCATCAGCATCCGGGCACCTCGCTCATTTGGCCCGCGAGGGCATCGGGTAGCGGAACTTGAGGAACTTCTGGGCGTGGCTCAACGCCTGGAAGGCATCCTTGAGGTGATGACGCTCGCTGCTCGAGACGTTCTCCGGCTCGATGTTGTTGTCCGGCGTCTGGTCGTGCTGGATATCGATCACCTGGTGGCGGATTCGCGACATCGACAGAAACTCCAGGGCGTAGCGCAGGCGATCGCTGACCCCCGGGGCCAGCAGCTGGGTGCGATCGATGTCGTCGAGCCGGTCGAAGCTGTTCTGGGCGCTGGAGCCGCAGGCCAGGGCATGCACCCGGATCAGGTCGACCATCGGCGCGGTGCCGCGGCGCTTCAGGTTGATCGAGTTGTTGTGCTTGCCGTCCTTCTCCATCACGAAGGTGCGGAAGAAACCCAGCGGCGGGGTGCGGTTCAGGGCGTTGCGGGCCATCGCCGCCAGGAAGCGCGGATGCCGCGCGGCCTGGTAGGCCACCAGGTCCTGGAGCTGCTCCACCAGCACGTTCTCCCCGTAGACGGCGTCGAGATCGAAGAAGATCGAGCTATGCAGCAGCCGCTCGGGATTGGGCTGCTCGATCCACTCGGTGAAGTAGCGCTTCCACACCGACAGGGGCTGCCGCCAGCTCGGGTTGGTGGCCATGATGTCGCCCTTGCAGTAGGGGTAGCCGCAGGCATCCAGGCCATCGCTGACGAACTGCGCCAGCTCGAGGAAGTAGGCGTCGTGCTGCTCGGGATCGAAATCGTCGGACAGCACCAGGGCATTGTCCTGGTCGGTGGCGATCGACTGCTCGTTGCGCGCCATGGAGCCCATCGCCATGAAGCAGTAGGGCACCGGCGGGGGCCCCAGGCGCTCCTCGCCCAGCTCCAGCAGGCGGCGGGTGAAGCTGCGCCCGATGGTCGACAGGGCGCTGCCCACCATGCGCGAGTCGGCGCCCTCCTCGACCATGCGCACGAAGGCCGCACTGACGTCCGGCGCCAGCCGTGCCAGGCCCTCGGCGTTGGGCTGGTGGAAGATGTTGCTGACCAGGTACAGGCTGCTCTGGGTCTCGTAGCGAATGATGTCCGAGAGGTGCACGATGCCCACCGGGCGGCGGCGATACATCACCGGCAGGTGGTGAATGTTGTAGCGCAGCATGACCAGCATCGCCTCCTGCACCGACTCGTCGGACTGCACGGCGATGACGTTGCCGGCCACCACCTCGCCGACCGGCGTCTCCGGCGACAGGCCTTCCGCCACCACCCGGGTGCGGAAGTCGCTGTCGGTGAGGATGCCGCGCAGCTGCCAGGCGCGCTCCTCGCTGTCGCGGAAGGTGTAGCGCGGATTGTCCTCTTCGCCGGGGTCGTCGAGCACCAGCACCGCCGAGGCCTGGAAGTCGGTGATCTGACGGGCGGCCTCCTGGACGGTGGTCGAGGCCTCGACCATCAGCGGGTAGCGCGTGACCAGCTTGCGCACCCGGGTGATCATCATGTCGTTGTTCTTCTTCTGCTCCTCGACCACGCTCTCGAGCCGCGGGCGCTGCAGCTCGACGAAGTCGGCGAAGTCGTCGTCAGCCTGACAGAGATGCTGGAAGACCGTCTCGGGAATGAAGTAGATCAGCGAGTCTTCCATGGCCCGCACGGGATAGCGGACCCGGTTGTTCCGCAGCAGACTGAACTGGCCGAAGATCTCGCCCTCGCCCCGGCGGTTGTAGAGCTCCCCGCCGCGACGATAGACCTCCACCGCGCCGCTGCGGATGTAGCACAGCTCGTGGAGCTCCTGGTCGAGCGTCAGGATATCGGTGTCGGCCTTGAAGTAGGCCACCTGGACGTTGCTCGCCACCTCGTCGAGCAGTTCGTCGGACAGCGTCTCGAAGGGCGGAAAACGCCCGAGATGCTGGCGAATTTCCAGCAGTTCCACATCCATGGCCCAGTGCCTACCCGGTCGTTGAGGATAGGCCAAGTCTGAAAGGCGCCGAGGACGGTGTAAAGAGCTTGTATCACGGGGGCCGGAACGCGGAAAGGCCGCCCCCGAGGGGCGGCCTTTCATCGCACAGGGATCTCGCGGGATGACGGGATCAGGAAGCGGACTCGCCGCTGCCCTGGGCCATGCCCTGGACGCGCTGCATCAGCTCGGGATCCTGCTGGATCGCCTGGCCGATGGCGTTGAAGGTCTCCACTTCGAGGCCGCTGTTCTGGACCGCCTCGACCATCTGGTCGTTGGCTTCCTGACGGACCTGCTGCTGGGCCTCTTCACCCTCGGCGTTCTGCAGCTGCTGGGTGTAATCCTGAGAGATCACCGCGATTTCCTCGGAGGCATCGGCGAACTTCTGCAGCTGGGCGTCGGAGAAGTTCTGGGTCGCGGCCTGCGCCTCGGCCGGGGCCTGGCCCTGGCTGGCGGTGGCATCGGCACTGTCCTGTGCATACGCCATGGAGCTCATCATGCCGGCACTGAGCAGGGCGGCGGAAAACAGGGCGGTGATACGTTGCATAGATACCTCCGAAAACATTGTCTTGCATGCGTGGGGTGCCCTCCTGTGACGAGCCACGTCGACAAGGGTTCACCACCATCGTGTAACAGTTTGAAAAGACGACGCTCCCGGTCGGGAGCGTCGTCGGTGGTGGCACGCGTCGTCGCCTAGCCGTAGGCGAGATTCGGCAGCCAGGTGACCAGCGCCGGGAACAGGATCACCAGGATCAGCCCCAGGGCCTGGATGCCCAGGAACGGGAAGGACGAACGGAAGATCTGCCCCATGGTGATGTGCGGCGGGCACACCCCCTTGATGTAGAACAGTGCGTAGCCGAACGGCGGACTGAGGAAGGACATCTGCATGTTCACGAGGTAGATGACCCCGAACCACAGCGACACGTCGGCGGGCGACACGCCGGGCAGCCCGAATACCCCGTCGAAGCTCATCGACTGGATCAGCGGCACGAAGATCGGCACCGCCAGCAGCAGGATGCCCACCCAGTCGAGGAACATGCCCAGCGCCACCAGCAGCACCATCATCAGCGCCAGCACCGCGTAGGGGCCGAGCCCCGCGCCGGAGATCAGCTCCTGCACGAAGGTCTGGCCGCCCTGGAGGATGTAGAAGCCGACGAAGATGCTGGCGCCGAAGATGATCCACATCACCATCGCCGAGGCGACCAGGGTGGTCATGCAGGCGGCGTGCAGGTTGGGCCAGGTCAGGCGCTTGTGCAGCGCCGCCACGACCAGGGCGCCGAAGGTCCCGATACCGGCCGCCTCCACCGGCGTGGCGATGCCGGTGAAGATGATGCCCAGCACCAGCACCACCAGCACGATGGGGGCCAGCATGTTGCGCAGCAGGCGCAGCTTCTCCTTCATGTCGACCCGGTCCTCCACCGGCATCGGCGGCGCCATCTTGATGTTCAGGGTGCCGCGCATCCAGCAGTAGAAGCCGTACATGAAGGCCAGCAGCAGGCCAGGAATCAGCGAACCGAGGTAGAGTTCACCCACCGACTGCTGGGCGATGACGCCGTAGATGATCGCCAGGATCGACGGCGGAATCAGGATGCCCAGGGTGCCGCCGGCCATGATCGAACCGATGGCGATCTCCGGGTCGTAGTGACGCTTGAGCATCGCCGGCAGGGCGATCAGGCCCATGGTCACCACCGCGGCGCCGATCACGCCGACCATGGCGGCGAGCAGCGTGGAAGCGATGACGGTGGCGATGGCCAGGCCCGCCTTCAGGCCGCCCATCCACTTGTAGACGACGTCGAACAGCTCCTCGATGATCCCCGCCTTCTCCAGCACCGAGGCCATGAAGATGAACAGCGGAATGGCCGACAGCTGGTAGTTGGTCATCATCGGGAAGATGCGCGACGGCATCAGGTTGAGCATGTGCTGATCGCCCACCAGGTAGAGGAAGGCCACCCCCAGGCCGCCGGTGACGAAGGCCAGCGGCAGGCCCGCCACCAGCACCACCATCAGGGTGCCGAACATCAC
This sequence comes from Halomonas sp. HG01, assembly GCF_000968715.2. NCBI lineage: Bacteria > Pseudomonadati > Pseudomonadota > Gammaproteobacteria > Oceanospirillales > Halomonadaceae > Halomonas > Halomonas sp. HG01. The sequence goes on from NZ_CP022134.1 coordinate 2,828,720, forward strand.
CAGGGTCAGACCGCCGATGCCCAGGCCGCTGAGGCTGTTCTCGAGGCTGCCGGCCAGGCTCTGGTAGTCGGTGGTGGCGATGTTGACCATCTCGAACAGCACCCACGCCCCGAGGACGATGCCCAGCGCGATCAGCAGGGTCGAGAAGGTATGGCTGCCGCCATGCGCCCGTCGATGGTGGCGGAAGGCCTGGACGTCACGGATCAGCTGGGCGATGCCCTGGAGCAGCAGCAGCAGCGCCCCGAAGAACAACATGAACTTCACCGGGTAGAACTGGATCGCCCACTCGGTGAAGGACGTCTCGTTGGCATAGCTGGCGCCGAAGAAGAAGCGATCACTCACCGACTGGGAGAAGAACTTCCAGCCGGTCACCAGCAGCGCGATGGTGAAGATGAAGAAGGACACCGAGGTCAGCAGGTCCAGCGCCGCCTTGTTCACCGGCCGGGCACGCTGGTAGAGGATATCGACGCGCACGTGCCCGCCCTCGCGCAGGGCGAAGGCCCCGGCGATCAGGTACTGCATGCCGAACATCAGGGTCATCGACTCGTGGGCCCAGTTGGTCGGCGAATTGAAGGCATAGCGCATCAGCACTTCGTAGGCGAACACGAAGGGGGCGATCAGCGCCCAGTAGGCCACGTAGCGGCCGAAGAAACCGGAGATGCGGTCGACCAGGGCGGTGAAGAGGTTGCCCGGGGGATGGTAGCGCGCCACCGGCGCCTCGCCGGGGACCTCGCCGGTGTCGCCGCCGCTGATGGTGCCGCCGCGCCGGAAACTGCGGTCGACGAGCCACATCACCAGCAGCGGCAGGAAGAACAGTGCCGACCAGTAGAGCCAGTGCGGCAGAACGAAATTGATCTCGAGATTCATGAAAACTCCTCCGCGATACCATCGCTTCCCGGCGATGGCGACGGATCATCTAGCCGACGGGATGCAGGGTTGAGGGCATGGCGCCCATGCAAACCGGGGCTGCGGCGCTCGGCCCACAGCCCCCGGATGAAGCAAGCAGAGGGATCAGACGTTGAGTTCGAAGTCCTTGATGTCGTCCTCGGTGATCAGCGCCACCGCCGGATCCATCATGGTCCTCAGGTGGGCCCGGAACATGCGCGCGGCGTCAGGGTCCTTGTTGGCCCACTTGAACCACAGCGGGATGGCGACCTCGCGGAAGCGGACGGCGTCCTCCTCGGAGAGGTGGATGATCTCGACGCCCTTCTCGCGGTACTTGGGCCAGGCCTCGGCGTTGGCCTTCTGGATCGCCGCGTAGTGCTCGCGGGAATAGCCCGCCACCAGGTCGTGCATCAGGTCCTGCACCTGGGGCGACATGCGTTCAAAGACACGGCGATTGACCGAGATGTCCATCAGGTCGACCGCCTGGTGCAGGCAGGGCGTGGAGGGCGGGCCCATGATGATGTAGTCGGCCACCTGCCAGAAACCGAGCTCGTAGTTGACCGCCGCCCCGGTGAAGTCGGCGGCATCGATGGTGCCTTTCTCCAGCGCCGGATAGACCTCGGAACCGGGCAGCAGCGTGGTACGTGCGCCCATCTCGGCGAAGGTCTCGGCGACGATGCCGCCGGGCATGCGGATCTTGACCCCGTCGAAGTCGTCGAAGCTTCTCAGCGGCACCTTGGAGTGGATCAGGTTGAGGTCGTGGTGAACGTAGCCCAGCAGCTCCTGGCCCTGCTTGCGATAGAGTTCCTTGGCGATGCCGAAGCCGCCGTAGGCGCCGAACATCATGTCCCACTGGTGGGGCAGCGACAGCCCCATGGGGAATGCAGTGAGGAAGACGCCGGCCGGCATCTTGCCGGGCCAGTAGACGGTGAACCAGTTCTGACCGTCGAGCACGCCGTTGCGCACCGCATCGGCGACCTCGAAGGCCCCGGCCACGGCACCGGCGGGGAAAGGCTCGATGCTGACCTCGCCACTGGTGGCCTCGACCACACCATTGGCCCAGGCCTCGAAGGTGCGGTAGCCCACGGTCCCCGGCTGCCAGGAGGACTGCATGCGGATGCGAATGCCCTGCTGAGCCTGGACATTGCCGATCCAGGGGGCCGCCACGGCCGCGGCGGAGCCGATCGCGGCGGCCTTCAGGAAGTTACGACGATTGCCGGCACCGCTGCCCGATGTCGCGACGCTAGCGGACGAAGTGCGCTTGGGCTGCTGGTCGTCTTGCATGGCGAAGACTCCTCGTTGGTGTTGCGTCCGTCTCGCACGGCGCGAGAACGGAGGGCTTGTTGTTGTTTCTTCTGGCTTCACCCCATGCCGCCGGCGCCCGAGGGACGCCGACGGCATGGGCAACACGATCCATGTCTCTGGAAATACCTTCCGCATCAAAACGTAGTGTCCCCGGAGACCCCGGCCAACAGCGACTTTCAACGTACATCGCTCAACGATACGCACCGATAACGAAGTAACATGCTGTTATATATAAAAATTCAGACTCTGGGGCGGCGCAGGCGAAAAAACGTCCCTACGACTATTGAACGAGTGATGGGAGGCCACGAGGGGAGAGAGGACGGGGAAGTCGGAACGATAAAGACGACGGCCATCGCCGGGGAGGCGATGGCCGTGCAAGGCCGCTCGGGCGGCCTCAAGCGCGAACCGGAAGGCTAGCGCGAGAACACCACCGTGCGGCGGCCGTGCGGGAACACCCGACGCGCCACGTGGGCATCGACGGCGCGGGCGACAGGCATCAGGGGCACTCGATCTGGCGCCCCCGCCCTTGGCTTTCCTAGCGCGAGAACACCACCGTGCGGCGGCCGTGCAGGAACACCCGACGTGCCACGTGGGCATCGACGGCGCGCGCCAGGGTCATGCACTCGATGTCACGGCCCTTGGCCACCAGATCCTCGGGATCGTCGGCGTGGCCAACCGGCTCCACGCCCTGAGTGATGATCGGCCCCTCGTCCAGATCGTCGTTGATGTAGTGCGCGGTGGCACCGACCAGCTTGACGCCCTTCTCGAAGGCCTGGTGATAGGGCTTGGCACCCTTGAAGCCCGGCAGCAGCGAGTGATGGATGTTGATCGCGCGGCCGGAGAGCTTCTCGCACATGTCGCTGGAGAGCACCTGCATGTAGCGGGCCAGGATCACCAGCTCGGCGCCGGTCTCCTCGACCACCTCCCACACCCGGGCCTCCTGCTCGGCCTTGGTCTCGGCGGTGATCGGGAAGTGATAGTACGGCAGCCCGTGCCAGTCGGCCAGCGGCTGGAGATCCGGGTGGTTGGAGACCACCGCGCGAATCTCGATCGGCAGCTGGCCGGTACGATAGCGATACAGCAGGTCGTTCAGGCAGTGATCCGCCTTGGAGACCATGATCACCACCGGCATCCGCGCATCCGGGGCGGTCAGCTCGAAGGCCATCTCGAACTCGGCGGCCCGGGCGGCGAAGGCGGCCTGGAAGGCCTCGGCATCGAAGTCGGGCTCCAGCGGGCGGAACTCGGTGCGGATGAAGAAGCGCTCGCCGTGATGGTCGTCGAAGGACTGCTGCTCGGTGATGTAGCAGCGGCTCTCCTTCAGGAAGCGGGTCACCACGTCGACGGTGCCCAGGCGGCTGGGGCACTGGGCGGTGAGAATCCAGGTATCGGCGCTACGGCTCATGGAAGGTCTCCTGACGTAAGCAGGCCGGGGCGAGCCCCGGCCTGATCTGGTACCACGGCTGAATGACGGGCGCGCTCAGCGCTCGACGCCGATAGCGTACTCGTCACCGGCATCCAGCAGCCAGCGATAGGTATAGTCGGCGAAGCTGCGGCGCACCACCAGCTCCCAGCGCTCCTCGCTCGGACGGCGAAGGACCACGGTGGTCTTGGCGAAGATGGTGGTCACGCCCTTGCCGACCGGGAAGTGGCTCGGATGGACGTCGTAGACCACCGACTTCATCAGCACCTCTCGGGCGGCCTCACCCTCGAGCTCGACCAGGGTCTGGCCGCCGCTGACGTTGCTGATCGCGAAGTGGGCGTCGCCCAGCGCCGCACGCAGGCGGTTTTCCAGCTCGAACTCCTCGCCGCCGGGCACGATGACCAGCCACTCGTCCGGGGAGATCCACTGGATCGAACGCTTGCCCTCGTCGTCATGGACCAGGCCCTGGGGCTCGCCAGGCAGGGAGACGCCGAGCACCCCACGCACCGCGCCGTCGAGCACCACGGCGCCGCCGCGCAGCACCAGGTGCCCCAGGAAGGGCTTCTCGCGCAGCACCACCTGGCTCTTGGCGGTGGGGGCCGGAGCCCCCGAACGACGATAGCTGTAGGCGAGCGGCGATTCGACCGGGATCTTGGCCTCGGTATTGGTATCGAAGGTGGCAACGTTAGACATTCTGACGCTCTCCCTTGGGATCGAGGAAGATGGGGCTGACGATCTCGGCCTCATGGACCTGGCCGTCGGCCATGGGCAGATAGACGGTCTCGCCCATCTTCTTGTGACCGCCCTTGACCACGCCCAGGGCGAAGCCTGATTCCAGGGTCGGGCTGTAGTAGCTGGAGGTCACATGACCTTCCATCGGCATCGGGATCGAATGGTTCGGGTCGAGCACGATCTGCGCGCCCTCCTCCAGCACCACCTTCGGATCCTTCGGCTTGAGGCCGACCATCTGCTTGCGGTTCTCGCGCGAGGTGTCCGGACGCGTCAGGGCACGCTTGCCGATCCAGGAGAACGGCTTGTCGTAGCCGATCGCCCAGTGCATGCCGAGGTCTTCCGGGGTCACCGAGCCGTCGGTGTCCTGACCGGCGATGATGAAGCCCTTCTCGGCGCGCAACACGTGCATGGTCTCGGTGCCGTACGGCGTCAGGCCGTACTTGTCGCCATGGGCGAACAGCGTCTCCCAGACGTGCAGGGCGTAGTTGGCCTGGACGTTGATCTCGTAGGCCAGTTCACCGGTGAAGGAGATACGGAAGATGCGCGCCGGCACGCCCGCGACCTTGCCTTCCTTCCAGTCCATGAACTTGAAGCTGTCCTTGTCGAGATCGACCTCGGTGGTGACCTCTTCCATCAGCTTGCGCGCTTCCGGACCGGTGATGGTCATGGTCGCCCAGTGATCGGTCACGGAGTTGAAGTAGACGTCCAGTTCCGGCCACTCGGTCTGGTGCCAGACTTCCAGCCACTCGAGCACGGTGGCGGCGCCGCCGGTGCTGGTGGTCATCAGGAAGTGGTTGTCGCCGAGGCAGCTGGTGGTGCCGTCGTCGAACACCATGCCGTCGTCCTTGCACATCAGGCCGTAGCGGACGCGGCCGGGGGCCAGCTTGGCCCACTTGTTGGTGTAGACGCGACCCAGGAACTCGCGCGCGTCCGGGCCCTGGATGTCGATCTTGCCCAGGGTGGAGGCATCGAGGATGCCGACCTTCTCGCGCACCGCCCGGCACTCGCGAACCACCGCCTCGTGCATGGTCTCGGTCTTGCCGTTGACCTTGCGCGGGAAGTACCAGGGACGCATCCACTGGCCGACTTCCTCGAACGCGGCGCCCTGCTCCACGTGCCACTGGTGCATGGCGGTGTAGCGCTCGGGATCGAACAGCTCGCCGCAGTGACGGCCGACGATGCTGCCGAAGGTCACCGGGGTGTAGTTGGGACGGAACACCGTGGTGCCCACCTCGGGGATCGAGCGACCCAGGACGCGGGCGGCGATGGCCATGCCGTTGATGTTGCCGAGCTTGCCCTGATCGGTGCCGAAGCCCATGGCGGTGTAGCGCTTGACGTGCTCGATGGACTCGAAGCCCTCGCGGGTGGCCACTTCGATGCCGGCCGCGGTGACGTCGTTCTGCAGGTCGACGAACTGCTTCGGCGCGCGCAGGGTCGCCTTCTCGTGGGGTACCTGGTAGAGCGCCACGGCGGCGCCGTCACGGCGCTCGGCGACCTGGGGCAGGCTCACGGAGGCGGCGGAGAAGCCGGACTCGGTGGCCGCTTCCAGGCCGGCCTCGACGCCTTCGGCCAGCACCGCGCCGGTGGCATAGACACCACGCGCGCCACCGGCGGCGGCGACGCCCTTCACGGTGTTCGGGACGAAGCCGAGCAGCTCATCGTTCCAGGTCGGACGGCTGCCGGTGTGGGACGCCAGGTGGATGACCGGGCTGTAGCCGCCGGAGCTGGCGATGGTGTCGCAGCTCAGGGTCTCGGAGCCACCGACCACGCGGAAGCCCTGGAGGTCGACCTTGGCGATGCGGGCGGCGCTGACGCGGGAGTCCCCCTTGGCCTCGACGACCGCGGAGCCGGCGATGATGCGGATGCCCTTGGCGCGGGCCTGCTCGACCAGCTCGCCGTCCGGGTTGGCCCGGGCGTCGGCGATGGCGACCACGTCACGGCCGGCCTCGGCCCAGTCCAGCGCCGCGCGGTAGCCGTGATCGTTGCTGGTGGAAAGCACCAGCTTGCTGCCCGGCACCACGCCGTAGCGGCGGATGTAGGTGGAGACGGCGCCGGCCAGCATGTTGCCCGGCACATCGTTGTTGCCGTAGACCAGCGGGCGCTCGTGGGCGCCGGTGGCCAGCACGACGCGGCCGGCACGCACGCGGTGCAGCCGCGAACGGGCCTGACGACGACCGTCCTTGAGCGGCGCGGTATCGGCCAGGTGCTCGGTACGGCGCTCGTGCAGGGTCACGAAGTTGTGATCGTGATAGCCGTTGGCGGTGGTGCGCGACAGCAGGGTCACGTTGTCCATGCCGGACAGCGCCTCGACGGTCTCGGCAACCCACTGGTCGGCCGGCTTGTCGTCGAGCAGCTCGCGGGAGTCGAGCAGCGAGCCGCCCATCTCTTCCTGCTCGTCGGCGACGATCACCCGCGCGCCGCTCCTGGCGGCGGCCAGCGCCGCGGCCAGGCCGGCCGGGCCGGCGCCCACGACCAGCACGTCGCAGTGCTGGTGCATGTGATCGTAGATGTCCGGGTCGCTTTCCATCGGGCTGCGACCGAGACCGGCGCCCTTGCGGATGTACTTCTCGTAGGTCATCCACATGGAGGCCGGGGCCATGAAGGTCTTGTAGTAGAAGCCCGGCGGCATGAAGCCGCCGCCCAGCTTGCCGACCAGGCCCATCAGGTCGCGCTGGACGTTCGGCCAGCCGTTGGTGCTGCGCGCGGTCAGGCCGTCGTACAGCGCCTGCTGGGTGGAGCGCACGTTCGGCACCTGGCCGGCCTCGGTGGCACCGAGCTGGACCAGCGCGTTCGGCTCCTCGGCGCCGGCGGCGAAGATGCCGCGAGGACGCGAGTACTTGAAGCTGCGGTTGACGATGTCGACGCCGTTGGCCAGCAGGGCGGAGGCCAGGGTGTCACCGGCATGGCCCTGATACGTCTTCCCGTTGAAGGTGAAGCTCAGCTGACGAGAGCGGTCGATGCGGCCGCCCTGGGCGAGACGATTGAGCTGGCTCATGCGCGGACTCCTTCACGAAGCGATGCCTGGTCGGCTTCAGCAGACGGCCGGCCCTCGGGGTGCTCGGCGGTGAACGTCGGCTGCTCGCCCATCTTGTAGGTCTCGAGAATCTCGTAGGTCACGGTATTGCGCGTGATGTTGAAGAACTTGCGGCAGCCCACGGCGTGTACCCACATCTCGTGGTGGATGCCACGGGGGTTGTCGCGGAAGAACAGGTAGTCGCCCCACTCCTCGTCGCTGCAGTTCTCCGGATCCGCCGGCCGGATGAGGTGCGCCTCACCCTTGGGGTGGAATTCCTCTTCCTCGCGGTGTTCGCCGCAGTAGGGGCAATGGATATAGAACATGTCGGCTCTCCTCTGCGGAAATCAGTGGGCCACGCCGGCGGCGCCGTGCTCGTCGATCAGCGCTCCGGTGTTGAAGCGGTCGATGGAGAACGGGGCAGCGATCGGGTGCATCTCGCCCTTGGCCAGGCTGGCCGCGAACACGTTGGCCGACCCCGGGGTGGCCTTGAAGCCACCGGTGCCCCAACCGCAGTTGAAGTACAGGCCCTTGACCTTGGTCTTGGAGATAATCGGGCAGGCGTCCGGGCAGGTGTCGACGATGCCGCCCCACTGACGGTTCATGCGCACCCGCGAGAACATCGGGAACATCTCGACGATCGCCTGCAGGGTGTGCTCGACGGTCGGGTAGCTGCCGCGCTGGCCGTAGCCGTTGTAGCCGTCGATGCCGGCGCCGATGACCAGGTCACCCTTGTCCGACTGGCTGACGTAGCCGTGCACGTGGTTGGACATGGTCACGGTGTTGAGCACCGGCTTGAGCGGCTCGGAGACCAGCGCCTGCAGCGGATGCGATTCCAGCGGCAGCTTGATGCCGGCCATCTTGGCCATCACGCCGGAGTTGCCGGCGGTCACGCAGCCCACGGTCTTGGCCTCGATGTCACCGCGGTTGGTGTGCACGCCGTAGATCTGGCCGTCGCGGATCTTGAAGCCGGTGACTTCGGTCTGCTGCAGGATGTCCACGCCCAGGGCGTCGGCACCGCGGGCGAAGCCCCAGGCCACGGCATCGTGACGGGCCACGCCGCCGCGCGGCTGCCAGGAGGCGCCGAGGATCGGGTAACGAGCGCGCTTGGAGGTGTCCAGCAGCGGCTCGATCTCCTTGATCTGTTCCGGGGTCACCACCTCGCCGTCGACGCCGTTCAGGCGGTTGGCGTTGACGCGGCGCTGGATGTCGCGCATGTCCTGCAGGGTGTGGCCCAGGTTGAGCACGCCGCGCTGGGAGAACATGACGTTGTAGTTGAGGTCCTGGGACAGGCCTTCCCACAGCTTCATGGAATGCTCGTAGAGCGCCGCCGCCTCGTCCCACAGGTAGTTGGAACGCACGATGGTGGTGTTACGCGCGGTGTTGCCGCCACCCAGCCAGCCTTTCTCGATCACGGCGACGTTGGTGATGCCGTGCTCCTTGGCCAGGTAGTAGGCGGTGGCCAGGCCGTGGCCGCCGCCGCCGATGATGATGACGTCGTAGGACGCCTTGGGCGTGGGATTACGCCACTGGCGCTGCCAGTTCTCGTGGTGGCTCAGCGCGTGCTTGACCAGCCCGAAACCTGAATAACGTTGCATATGGGTCTACTCCTCAAGGGCCCCGCCGGCTGCCCGGCGGGGAACGGGCTCACGCGGTGGCGGTGTCGGTCGACTCGACCGCGGCCTTGGCATAAACGGGATGGCGGGCGCACAGCTCGGCCACCTTGCCCCGGACCTCGGCCTCGATGGCGGAGGTGTCTTCCTCCTTCTCCAGCACGTCGAGGATGTCGCAGATCCAGCCGGCCAGGGTCTCGCAGTCGGCCTGGTTGAAGCCGCGGGTGGTGACGGCCGGGGTACCGAGGCGCAAACCGGAGGTGACGAACGGGCTCTGCGGATCGTTGGGCACGGCGTTCTTGTTGACGGTGATGTGCGAACGGCCCAGGGCGGCGTCCGCGTCCTTGCCGGTCACGCCCTGCTTGATCAGCGAGACCAGGAACAGGTGGTCGTCGGTACCGCCGGAGACGACCTCGAAGCCACGCTCGACGAACACGCTGGCCATGGCCTGGGCGTTGTCGATGACCTGGGCCTGGTAGCGCACGAAGTCCTGGCTCATGGCCTCGCGGAAGGCCACGGCCTTGGCGGCGATGACGTGCATCAGCGGGCCGCCCTGCTGACCCGGGAAGACCGCGCCGTTGAGCTTCTTGTACAGCGCCTCGTCGCCGCTGGCGGAGAGGATCAGGCCGCCACGCGGACCGCGCAGGGTCTTGTGGGTGGTGGTGGTCACCACGTGAGCGTGGGGCAGCGGGCTCGGATAGTGGCCGGCGGCGACCAGGCCGGCGACGTGGGCCATGTCGACCAGCAGGTAAGCGCCCACGGCATCGGCGATGTCGCGGAACCGGCGCCAGTTGACCACGCGCGAGTAGGCCGAGAAGCCGGCGATGATCAGCTTCGGCTTGTGCTCGTGGGCCAGGCGCTCGACTTCCTCGTAGTCGATCTCGCCGGTCTCCGGATTCAGGCCGTACTGCACGGCGTTGTAGTGCTTGCCGGAGAAGTTCGGCGCGGCGCCGTGGGTCAGGTGGCCGCCGTGGGCCAGGCTCATGCCCAGCACGGTGTCGCCCGGGGCGACCATGGCCATGAAGGCCGCGGCGTTGGCCTGGGCACCGGAGTGAGGTTGGACGTTGGCGTAGTCGGCGCCGAACAGGGCGCAGGCCCGGTCGATGGCCAGCTGCTCGACCACGTCCACGTGCTCGCAGCCGCCGTAGTAGCGCTTGCCGGGATAGCCCTCGGCGTACTTGTTGGTCAACTGACTGCCCTGAGCCGCCATCACCTGCGGGCTGGCATAGTTCTCGGAGGCGATCAGCTCGATGTGGGCTTCCTGCCGTGCCACCTCGTCACCGATGGCGGCAGCGATCTGGGGATCGGTCATTGTCAGGTTGTTGTCATTCATTCGTCATCACCCTCGGGTTAGCGTCACAACGTTAAGGATTGGTGGCGATCGAGGCATCCTGAAAACGACACCGCCGTCGTTGAACGAGACACCGGCCTCTCACGCGTTTCACCTTGGCCATATTGATAGCCAAGGCCGCCGCCCAAAGATTGAATGAATGCGACAAATTTACCGACAGATTCCCGCCATAATATTCAAGCACCTGATTTTAAATAGTTTAATTTAAAGACGGTTTTTGTATTTATCCCTGCCTGACGCGGAGTATCGATACCCTCACAGCGCCAGCGTTGAAGCCCCTTCGAGCGACTCCCACGCGATCGTCGCGCCGACGACATCGTCCCCGAAGATGAGCGCGCCCGGTCGAGACGCCATACGCCACCCTAGCCGCCCGCCCCCTCGCGGGAGGCGATATGCAGGAAGAACGGATCCACCGGCGTCTCGCCGCGCTGCGCGGCCTTGCGCATGGCGGTAGGCGTGTCGCCGAAGGCCTCGCGGAAGTGGCGCGAGAAATGGGCGGTGTCGGCGAAGCCGCAGCGCTCGCCGATCTCGGTGACGCTCTTGGCGGTGTAGTGCAGCATCCACAGGCCATAGCGCAGGCGCAGGTCACGAGCGAACTTCTGCGGCCCGATGCCCAGCTCCTCGCGGAACTTGCGCTCGATGTTGCGCCGCGACGACCCCACCCGCCGCGCCAGTTCGTCCACCGTGATCGCCTCGCCCAGGTGCTGCTCGATGATGGTGATGGCGCGGCGCACCAGCCGGTCGGCGACCTTGTCGAAGACCACCGGCTGGGGCTGGGGATGCTCCCCGCGGCGCGCCTCGTCGATCAGCATGATGTGCAGGCTCTTCATCGCCCAGGCCTTGCCCAGGTGGCGCTCGACCAGGTAGGCGGCCAGATCCGCCGAGGCGATGCCGCCGGCGCAGGTCAGCCGATCGCCATCGTCGATGAACAGCCGATCCGCCACCGGCTCGATATCGGGGAAGCGGCTCGTCAGGTCGCCGTGGTGGTACCAGCTCACGCAGCAGCGCCGGCCGTTCATCAGCTCGGCCTGAATCAGCGCGAAGACGCCGGTGCACACCCCGACCAGCGGCACGCCGGCCTCGGCCACGCGCTGCAGGTAGTGGAGCGCCGCCTCGTCCACCGCGTCGTGCTCGTCCTGAACCCCGCCGATGACCACGATGTAGTCGAAGTCGCGCGGATCGCGAAACGGCGAGCAGGGCGTGACGGCGGCGCCGCAGCTGGACATGGCGTCGTGCCCGCCGCTGGTCATGAACACCCAGTGGCAGCGCAGCTGGCGCGAGCGGTCGCCCTCGTCGGCGGCCAGACGCAGGCAGTCGACGAAGGCCGCGAAGGGCATCATGGTGAAACGCCGCAGCAGCACGAAGCCGACGGACAGGGGCTCGTTGTCGTGGGAATGACGCATGGGACGGGGGACTCTTCGCTCTCGCCGGATCGCCCCTAGTGTCCGGCACGGCGCGGCGCGGCGCAACGCGGGCCCGGCGCATCGGAGCCGGCTCGCTATACTCCCGGTAGAGGTCACGACGACCGGCCATGCAGGGAGCCCCGCAGTGCCGACGCCCTCACCCGCCTCTTCCCCGTCGACGGTGCTCGAGGCCCGCCATCTGACCCGCATCTTCCGCATGGGCACCGTCGAAGTGGCTGCGCTGCGCGGCGTCGACCTCGACCTCGCGGCCGGCGAGCTGGTGGTGCTGCTCGGCCCCTCGGGCAGCGGCAAGTCGACGCTGCTCAACCTGCTGGGCGGGCTGGATACCCCCACCGAGGGCGAGATCCGCTTCCACGGCGACCCGCTGACCGGCGCCAGCGAGCGCGCCTTCGACCGCTATCGCCGCGAGCACGTCGGCTTCGTGTTCCAGTTCTACAACCTGATCCCGAGCCTCACCGCCCGCGAGAACGTGGCGCTGGTCACCGAGATCGCCCGCGATCCGATGACGCCCGAGGAGGCGCTGGAGATGGTCCACCTCGGCCCGCGCCTCGACCATTTTCCCGCCCAGCTTTCCGGCGGCGAGCAGCAGCGGGTAGCGATCGCCCGGGCCATCGCCAAGCGCCCCGAGCTGCTGCTGTGCGACGAGCCCACCGGCGCCCTGGACCGCGATACCGGCATCGTGGTGCTCGAGGCGATCCTGCGCGTCAACCGCGAGCTCGGCACCACCACCGCGCTGATCACCCACAATGCGGTGATCGCCGACGTCGCCGACCGGGTACTGCACTTCGCCGACGGACAGATCGTCGACAGCCGCACCAATACCGCTCGGCGCTCGCCCGCCGAGCTGGTGTGGTGAGCCGGAGATGCACCGTGAGTAGCCTCGACCGCAAGCTGCTGCGCGAACTGTGGCGCCTGCGTGCCCAGGTGCTGGCCATCGCCCTGGTGATCGCCTCGGGCAACGCCCTGCTGATCATGGCGCTGACCACCATCGAGGCCCTCGAGGAGACCACGGTCGCCTACTACGAGCGCACGCGCTTCGGCGAGGTGTTCGCCGACGTCACCCGGGCGCCGGAATCGCTGAGCCGCGAGCTGGCCGAGATCCCCGGCGTGCAGCGCGTGTCGACGCGCATCATCGAGGGCGCGCTGCTTGACCTGCCGGACTTCGACGAGCCGGTGGTAGCGCAGCTGGTGTCACTGCCCGAGCGCGGCGTCGAGCCGATGAACGCCCTGACCCTGCGCAGCGGCCGCCGGGTCGCCCCCGACCGGCCGGACGAGGCGGTGATCGGCGAGGCCTTCGCCGAGGCGCACGGTCTGGTGCCGGGCGACCACTTCGACGCCGTGCTGCGCGGCCAGCGTCGCACCCTCGAGGTGGTCGGCATCGCGCTCAGCCCCGAGTACGTCTACGCCATCGCCCCCGGCGGGCTGATGCCCGACGACGCGCGCTTCGGCGTGCTGTGGATGGGCCGCGAGGCGCTGGCCGCCGCCTTCGACTTCGACGGCGCCTTCAACGCCGTCAGCCTGACGCTCATGCCCGGCGCCAGCACCCGCGAGGTGGTCGCGCGGCTCGATGCCCGGCTCGCCCGCTACGGCGGCACCGGCGCCTATCCTCGCGACGAACAGGTCTCGAACTGGTTCCTGCAGAACGAGATCGCCCAGCAGAAGAACATGGCACAGCTGCTGCCGAGCGTCTTCCTGGCGGTCTCGGCCTTCCTCACCCACCTGGTGATGGGCCGCATGATCGATACCGAGCGCCGCGAGATCGGCCTGCTCAAGGCCTTCGGCTACTCGCGGCTGGCCATCGCCTGGCACTACGTCAAGCTGGTGCTGGTGATCGGCGGGCTCGGTGTGGTCATCGGCGCCCTGCTCGGCGCCTGGCTGGGACACTGGAACACCCGGCTGTACGCCGAGTTCTATCGCTTCCCCTTCCTGCTCTACCGCCCCGGGCCGGAGAGCTTCCTGCTGGCCACGCTGGTCAGCCTGGGCGCGGCGCTGGCCGGCGCCCTGTGGGCGGTGCGCCGCGCCGCCGCCCTGCCCCCGGCCGAGGCCATGCTGCCGCCTTCGCCGCCGGTCTATCGGCGCAGCCGGCTGTCGCGCTCGGCGCTGGCCCGCCACCTGGACGAGCCCACGCGCATGATCGCCCGCCGCCTGCTGCGCTGGCCGCTGCGCGCGCTGCTGGCAAGCGCCGGCCTGGCCATGTCGGTGGCGGTGCTGGTGATGGCCCTGCAGTGGCTGGACGCCATCGACGCGCTGGTCAACAGCGTCCTCGTCGAGAGCCAGCACCAGGATGCCACCCTGGGCTTCCACGACCTGACCCCGCTCGGCGAGCTGGCCGGCGTCGAGCGGCTGCCCGGGGTACTGGCCGCCGAGCCGCTGCGCGGCGTGGCGGCACGCCTTCACCACGGCTCGCTCAGAGAGCGCGAGGCCATCGTCGGCCTGCCGCGCGACGGCGTGCTGAGCCCGGTCCACGACGCCCAGGGACGCCCTGTGGCGGTGCCGCCGGACGGCCTGCTGCTATCGCAACAGCTGGCCGGCATGCTGGAGGTGGAGATCGGCGACGTGCTCATCGTCGAGGTGCTCGAGGGCCGGCGCCCGCGGCTCGCGCTGCCGGTGGTACGGCTGTTCGACACCGACGTCGGCAAGCCCGCCTATATGGCGCTCGACGCGCTCAACCGCCGCATGGGCGACGGCCGGGTGATGCGCGGCGCCCGGATCGTCGTCGATCCGGCCCGCCGCGCCGAGCTGCTCGCCAGGCTCAAGACCCTGCCCGCCGTCAGCGGCGTGCAGTTCCGTCAGGCCGCCATCGACACCTTCCATGACACGCTCGGCCAGACCCTCTTCATCTTCGCCGGCTTCTTCATCGCCTTCGCCAGCGTGCTGTCGGTAGGGGTGACCTACAATACGATTCGCATCGCCCTGGCCGAGCGGGCCCGGGAACTCGCCACCCTGCGGGTGCTCGGCTTCAGCCGCTGGGAGATCTCCTACATCCTGCTCGGCGAGGCGGGGCTTCTCACCTGGCTGGCCATGCCGCTGGGCTGCCTGCTGGGCTTCGCCCTGGCCTGGTACCTGTCCAGCGCCTTCGCCACCGAACTGTTTCGGGTGCCGCTGGTGATCCACCCGGCCACCTACGCCTGGGCGGTACTGATCGCGCTGGCCTCCGCCGGCGTCTGCGCCGCGGTGGTGCGCCGTCGACTCGACCGCCTGGACCTGATCGCGGTGCTCAAGACCCGGGAGTGACGCCATGGACGTGAAGGGACGCCGAGGACTGCTGTGGGGAACGCTGCTGGCGCTGCTGGCCGTCGGCATCGGCGTCGCCCTGCGCCCGCAGCCGGTGCCGGTGGATCTCGCCATCGCCGAGGTCGCGCCGCTGCGCGTCACCGTCGACGAGGAAGGCATGACCCGGGTACGCGAGGTGTTCACCCTGGATGCGCCGGTGGCCGGGCGGCTGCGGCGCATCGACGTCGACGCCGGCGACCCGGTCGAGGCCGACCGCACGGTGCTGGCCACCATCGACACCGCCCCGCCCGCGCTGCTCGACGCGCGACGCCTGGCCGAGCAGCGCGCCGCCCTCGAGGCCGCGCGCTCGACCCGGGACCTGGCGGCCGCCGAGCGCGAGCGGGCGGCGGCGGACCTGGCCTTCGCCCGTCGCGAACTCGACCGGGCCCGACGCCTGGCCGAGGAACAGAGCCTGGCCCGCCGGGCCCTCGAGGACGCCGAACGGGCCTTCCGCGTGGCCAGCGCCGAGCTGACCCGCAGCGAGGCCGCGCTGGCGGTCCGCGAACACGAGCTGGAGCGGGCCGCCGTCCAGCTGCTATCGCCGCTGGAGCTCGAGGCCCGTCAGGCCAGCTGCGAGTGTGTGACCGTCACCTCGCCGACCCACGGCGTGGTGCTGCGCGTGCTGCGACGCAGCGCCGGCATCGTCGGCGCCGGCACCCCGCTGATGGAGATCGGCGATCCGGCCGACCTGGAAGTGGTGGTCGACCTGCTCTCCGAGGACGCGGTGCGCGTCTCGCCGGGTCAGGCGGCCATCCTCGGCGGCTGGGGCGGCCCCGAGCTGGCAGCCAGGGTGCGCCGCATCGAGCCGCTGGGCGTGACTCGCGTGTCGGCGCTGGGCATCGAGGAACAGCGAGTCGACGTGGTGCTCGACCTGAGCGACCCGCCGGCACGCTGGGAGCGCCTCGGCCACGACTATCGAGTCGACGTCGGCATCGTGCTGTTCGAGGGCGAGGTGCTGCAGGTGCCGCTCGGCGCGCTGTTCCGCGACGGCGACGACTGGGCGGTGTTCGTCGCCGATGACGGCGAGGCGCGGCGCCAGACGGTCACGATCGGCGCACGCAACGATCTGGCGGTGCAGATCCGCGACGGCCTGGAGGCGGGCCAGCGGGTGATCCGCTATCCCGGCGAGCGGGTCAGCGACGGCAGCGCCATCGTCGAGCGCTGAGGTCAAGCACGAGAGACCTCAAACGCAAGCGCCCCAGGCCATGGCCCGGGGCGCTTCGCGTCGAGAGACATTCGCGTAAGCGACATACGCCTCCACGACGTGCGCGTCTGCCTCAGTAATCCACGACCAGGTTGGTCTTGGGCGTGCTGCAGCAGGACAGGATGTAGCCCTCGGCGACGTCCTCGTCGGTGATGCCGCCGTTGTGCTCCATCTCGACCTCGCCCTCGGTCACGGCCACGCGGCAGGTGCCGTCAGGAAAGAGCCCCATGCCGCCATGCCGTTTCAGGCTTGAGCTCGAAATACCCGCCTCAGTAGTCCACAACCAGGTTGGTCTTGGGGGTGCTGCAGCAGGACAGGATGTAGCCCTCGGCGACGTCCTCGTCGGTGATGCCGCCGTTGTGCTCCATCTCGACCTCGCCCTCGGTCACGGCCACGCGGCAGGTGCCGCAGATGCCCATGCCGCAGGCCTTCGGGATATGCAGGCCCAGCTTGGCAGCGGCGGTGTGCACGGTCTCGGTGGGCTGGATGCGCACGCTCTTGCCGGTGCTGCTGAACTCGACGCTCAGCATGTCGGAGACGTCGAGCTCCTCGGCCTCGGCCTCGGCCTGCTCCACGTTCTCGATGACCTCCTCCTGGACGTCCACCGGCGTGGCGCCGAAGGCTTCCTCGTGGTAGCGGCTCATGTCGAAGCCGTTTTCCTGGAGCAGGCGCTTGACCGCGTTCATGTACGGGGTCGGACCACAGCAGAATATCTCGCGATCCATGAAGTCCGGCGCCATCAGCTCCAGCATCGCCTGGCTGAGGTAGCCGCGGAAACCGGCCCAGGCCTCGCCCAGCTCGTCGCTGCGCTCGCAGACGATGTGCAGCTTGAACTCGGGGATCCGCGAGAAGATATGCTCCAGCTCACGGTGGAAGATGATGTCCCGGGGCGTACGCGAACTGTGCACGAACTGCAGATCCACGGCGGCGTTGGTGTCGAACAGCCAGCGCACCATCGACATCAGCGGGGTGATGCCCACACCGCCGGAGAGCATCAGGTACTTCTCCGCCGGGTAGTCGATGATGTTGAACTTGCCGACCGGACCGTGCACGGCCAGCTCGTCGTTGACCTTGAGGTTGTCGTGCAGCCAGTTGGAGACCACGCCGCCCGGCATGCGCTTGACGGTGATCGAGAAGCTGTAGGGCACGGACGGTGAGCTGGAGATGGTGTAGGAGCGCATCACCTGCTCGCCGTCGATCTCCAGCTCCAGGGTCACGAACTGTCCCGGCTTGAAGAAGAACATCACCGGCTGCTCGGCCATGAAGCAGAAGGTGCGAGTATCCCAGGTCTCCTGGATCACCTTGACGCAACGCACCTGGTGGCGGCCGTTGGTCCAGGTCTGGGTGGTGACGGGATTGACGGGATTGAGAAAATTCATTGTCATGATTGTATCGCCTGGGGGTCGCCTGGGGCTGCAGCGTGAAGCTCGCGGTCCGACGGCGGAGACACCGCCTGCCGTTGGCAGAATTTTGCGCACCCCCGCGCGCCCCCACTTGTCTGTCAACGACATGGTCATGCCCATCACGTCCATCGGCAGGACATTTATCACACCCCCTGGTCGCTGTTGCATCGCCACGCGTCGTCAGTGGACAACTCCCCCTCCAGACGCTGTTTCAAACTCACCTCACCCGCCGCGGCCCCACCGGGGCGTGAATTCGCTAGACCTTGGCCCGCATTTCAACAATCCCGAGGCTGTCACAGCAGCCCAGCAATGAGGAAGCGTCCCACCATGGATTCACTGTCACCTGCCCGTCTGGATGACCCCCTGGCCCCGGCACGCGAGGCCACCGCCGAGATGCTGAAGGAGCGTCAGCACAACTACTCGCTGCCGCAGCCGTTCTACAACGACGAGCGGCTGTTCGCCCTCGACATGCAGGAAATCTTCGAGAAGGAGTGGCTGTTCGCGGGCATGACCTCCGAGATTCCGGCCAAGGGCAATTTCATGACCCTGGAGGTCGGTGACAACCCGGTGGTGATCGTGCGCGGCAACGACGGTGACGTGCACGCCTTCCACAACGTCTGCCGCCACCGCGGATCGCGCCTGTGCGTGACCGACAAGGGCAAGGTCGCCAAGCTGGTCTGCCCCTACCACCAGTGGACCTACGAGCTGGACGGCCGCCTGCTGTTCGCCGGCACCGAGATGGGCCAGGAGTTCAACCTCGCCGATCACGGCCTCAAGCCGGTTCACGTGCGCACCGGCGGCGGCTTCATCTTCGTCAGCCTGGCCGACGAGGCCCCGGAGATCGACGGTTTCCTCGAGACGCTGGACCACTACCTGGCGCCTTACGACATGGAAAACCTCAAGGTCGCCGTGGAATCCAGCATCGTCGAGCAGTGCAACTGGAAGCTGGTGCTCGAGAATAACCGCGAGTGCTACCACTGCAACGGCGCGCACCCGGAGCTGCTCAACTCCCTGCAGGAGTTCGACGACACCGACGACCCCCGCGCCACCCCTGCCTACAAGGAGCTGGTCGCGCGCAAGCAGGCCGACTGGGAAGCCCAGTGCGTGCCCTACAAGCTGACCCGTCTGGATCGTCGCAACCGCCTGACCCGCACCCCGCTGCTGGACGGCGCCGAGTCGATGACCATGGACGGCAAGCGCGCCTGCCAGAAGCTGATGGGCCAACTGCAGAGCGCCGACCTGGGCTCGCTGCGCATCCTGCACCTGCCGAACTCCTGGAACCACTTCATGGGCGACCATGCCCTCGTCTTCCGGGTCCTGCCGCTCGGCCCGCAGCGTACCGTGGTGACCACCAAGTGGCTGGTGCACAAGGACGCCGTGGAAGGCGTCGACTACGATCCGGAGCAGATGCGCAAGGTCTGGGACGCCACCAACGACCAGGACCGCCGCCTGGCCGAGGAAAACCAGCGCGGCATCAACTCCAAGAGCTACCAGCCGGGTCCGTACTCCGAGACCTACGAGTATGGCGTCATCGACTTCATCAACTGGTACAGCGAGCGCATGCTGGAGAACCTGGGCCACAGCCAGCCCGACCTGCAGCTCGCCAACGGCTGATCTCGCCTCCGGTCGAGCGCGCCATCGCAAGGACCCGCCTCGGCGGGTCCTTTTTTTATCGTCGCATCGAATGCCGTCGCGTCGGCCAGACACCAACGCGCCCCGCCCGGACATCCGGGCGGGGCGCGTGCGTTCGGCGACTCGAGAGTCCGGCGTCGAAGGCCCTCAGGCCGACTCACCCTCTCCGTTCGGCAGCTCCATCAGATGCTGCTCGATGGCCTCGCGCACCGCGGGCAGCATCACGTCGCTCTGGGCCATCAGCTCGCGGACCAGGGCCTCGAGCCCCGGCACGCCCACCTCGTTATGCTTGAGCCGCGCCAGATGGGCGCAGGTCTCGGGACTGGCATCCGCGGGGACATGAATGTCCAACGCCACCAGACGGTCGCGGAAATCATCCCCGTCGATCAGGTCGACGATCATCATGGTGGATTCCTCCTGTTCTTGATCTTCGGCTAGCCTCAAGATTGGCACCGCGCGACGTCGCCCGCAATGCCGGCGCTCCCCCAGGCGAAACCGCTCGCCACCGTTCACCCCCCCCCCTTCCAACGCATGACGGCGCCCCGAAGGGCGCCGTCATGAAGAGAGCCTGATGGCCTCTCATACCGCAACGTCTCAGGCCGCCACGCTGCCGTGCGGGTCCATGACGAATTTCTTGGCCGCCCCGCCATCGAAGTCGGCGTAGCCCTGCGGCGCCTCGTCCAGGCTGATCATCTGCACGTTGACCGCGTCGGCGATGTTGACCTTGCCGAACAGGATCGCCTGCATCAGCGGACGGTGATACTTCATCACCGGGCACTGGCCGGTGTGGAAGCTGTGCGACTTGGCCCAACCGAGGCCGAAGCGCATGCTCAGGCTGCCCTGCTGGGCGGCGGCGTCGGCAGAGCCCGGGTCCTCGGTCACGTACAGACCGGGGATGCCGATCTGGCCGCCGGCGCGGGTCACCGACATGGCGGAGTTCAGCACCGCGGCCGGCGCTTCCTGGCCGTGGTTGCAGCCGCAGGCGTGGGCCTCGAAGCCGACGCAGTCGACGAAGGCATCGACCTCGCGCTCGCCGAGAATGACCTCGATCTTGTCGGCCATGTCGCCGTCTTCGGTCAGGTCGATGGTCTCGCACCCGAAGCTGCGGGCCTGGGCCAGACGCTCCTCGATCATGTCGCCGACGATGACGCAGGCGGCACCCAGCAGCTGGGCGGAGACCGCGGCGGCCAGACCGACCGGACCGGCACCGGCGATGTAGACGGTGGAGCCCGGGCCGACGCCGGCGGTGACGCAGCCGTGGAAGCCGGTCGGGAAGATGTCGGAAAGCAGCGTCAGGTCCTTGATCTTCTCCATGGCCTGATCGGCGTCCGGGAACTTCAGCAGGTTGAAGTCGGCGTAGGGGACCATGACGTATTCGGTCTGGCCGCCGACCCAGCCGCCCATGTCGACATAGCCGTAGGCCGCGCCCGGGCGTGACGGGTTGACGTTCAGGCAGATCCCGGTCTGGCCGGACTTGCAGTTGCGGCAGCGGCCACAGGCGATGTTGAACGGCACCGAGACCATGTCGCCCGGGCTCAGGAATTCGACGTCGCGACCGCACTCGACCACGATGCCGGTGATCTCGTGACCCAGCACCAGGCCTTCCGGGGCGGTGGTACGACCGCGCACCATGTGCTGGTCGCTGCCACAGATGTTGGTGGTGACGACCTTGAGGATCACGCCGTGTTCGCACTTGCGATTGCCGAGGGCGAGTTCCGGGTAGGCGATGGACTCGACGGCGACCTCGCCCGGGCCCTTGTAGACGACTCCGCGGTTGTTTGAACTCATGTGGCTGGCTTCCTTCATGGTTTTTGTGGACTCACGGTACAAGACCGTCACCACGACCCTACCCCTCCTGCATGGCCGGAACGCTCCGCGAGCGGCCTCGCCATATCCATCCGCGACCCCCTTCGACCACATGCTGTCGACGCATAGCTGCAGGTCGCTTTCACGACACTCCTCGACCCGCCTCGGCGACAAGAATGATCGGCGCCGCCCGTGGCGGCACACAATAACAACCGAGGAATACGCATGACTCATGATGACGATCCTGTCCTGTCACCCGGACAGGACAA
Source organism: Halomonas sp. HG01 (assembly GCF_000968715.2). Classification (NCBI taxonomy): domain Bacteria; kingdom Pseudomonadati; phylum Pseudomonadota; class Gammaproteobacteria; order Oceanospirillales; family Halomonadaceae; genus Halomonas; species Halomonas sp. HG01. Next base: position 2,850,050 of record NZ_CP022134.1, read on the forward strand.
CAAGCAGTTACTGGGGCTGGATTTCCACAATCCCGTCTTCCCCCTCTCCGCCCTGGCCATTCTCGGCTTCATTCTCTACGCCCTGGTCTACCCCGACGCCGCCAACACCCAGCTGGGCGCGGCGCGCGGCTTCGCCATCGAGCACTTCGACTGGCTGTTCATGATCGCCGGCAACGTGTTCGTGGTGCTGTGCCTGGCGCTGATCGTGCTGCCGCTGGGGCGGATTCGCCTGGGCGGGGCCGACGCCCGCCCCGATCACTCGCTGGTGTCCTGGTTCAGCATGCTGTTCGCCGCCGGCATGGGCATCGGCCTGATGTTCTGGAGCGTGGCCGAGCCGGTCGCCTACTACACCGACTGGTACGGCACGCCCCTCGACGTCGCCGCCCGGACCCCGGAGGGCGCGACCGCCGCCATGGGCGCCACCATGTTCCACTGGGGCCTGCACCCCTGGGCGATCTACGGCGTGGTCGGCCTGTCGCTGGCTTTCTTCGCCTACAACCGCGGCCTGCCACTGACCCTGCGCTCGGCCTTCACGCCGCTGCTGGGCGAACACACCCGCGGCTGGATCGGCCATCTGGTGGACATCCTGGCGGTACTGGCCACCATCTTCGGCCTGGCCACCTCGCTGGGCTTCGGCGCCTCCCAGGCCGCCGGCGGTCTCAACTACCTGTTCGACGTGCCCAATACCCTGGGCACCCAAATCGCCATCATCGTGGCGGTCACCGCCGTGGCACTGTTCTCCGTGTGGCGCGGCATCGACGGCGGGGTCAAGCTGTTTTCCAACATCAACATGGTGATCGCCCTGCTGCTGCTGCTGTTCGTGGTGATCACCGGCTCCACCATGCTGTTCGTCAACGGCCTGTGGGACACCAGCATGGCCTACCTGACTCACCTGGTACCGCTGTCCAACTGGGTCGGCCGCGAGGATGACACCTGGTTCCACGGCTGGACGGTGTTCTACTGGGCCTGGTGGATCTCCTGGTCGCCGTTCGTCGGCATGTTCATCGCCCGCGTCTCCCGCGGCCGCACCGTGCGCGAGTTCCTGATGGCGGTGCTGCTGGTCCCGACGCTGGTGACGATCGTGTGGATGAGCGCCTTCGGCGGCAACGCCCTGGCCCAGGCCGCCGGCGGCGTCGGTGCGCTGTCCGATGGCATCGGCGAGGTCTCGCTGGCAATGTTCCAGATGCTCGAGCACCTGCCGCTGACCACGCTGACCTCGACCATGGCCATCGTGCTGGTGCTGGTGTTCTTCATCACCTCCTCCGATTCGGGCTCGCTGGTGATCGACAACATCACCGCCGGCGGCAAGGTCGACGCCCCGCGCACCCAGCGGGTGTTCTGGGCCACCCTGGAAGGCGTGATCGCCGGCGTGCTGCTCTACGGCGGCGGTGACAAGGCCCTGGGCGCCCTCCAGGCCGGCGCCGTGGCCACCGGCCTGCCCTTCACCCTGGTGCTGCTGGTGATGGCCGTGGGGCTGGTCAAGAGCCTGCGCGAGGAACACGCCCTGGGCCTCGCCCGGACCGCCTGACCCCTCGCTGAACGACACCGACGCCCCCGGCCGGGACTTCCCGCCGGGGGCGTCGGCGTTCCTGCTTACCGTTTCCCCGTTGCGGCCCCGCGGGGGCTCGACCTTGCCGCCGGTTACGGGCATGGTGGTAGCACCATGCCCGGGCACCGCTCGGCGTCCGGGGCCACGAGCGTCAAACCGTCTCAACCGTCAGGAGAAAGAACCCCAATGTCCAAACGACTCGTGTCGGGCCTGATCGGCCTGCTGTGCCTGCTGCCGCTGGCGTCTTCGGCCCTCGCCCAGACCAGCATGTCCGGCCAGGGCGGCAACTTCGAGAGCGAGCAGTACCAGAGCTGGGAAGTGCGCTGCCCCACCGACGCCCAGAGCGGCCCGTGCAGCATGACCCAATTGGTCACCAACCCGGACGACGACCAGCCGGTGATGCGCGTGATCATCGCCCAGCCGCCCCAGGCCGAAGTGCCGATCATGACCTTCCTGCTGCCGCTGGGCGTGCGCCTGGCGCCGGGCCTGCAGCTGAGCGTGGACGGCGGCGAAGGCGTGCCCTTCCCCTATCAGGTCTGCGACCAGCCGGGCTGCCGCGCCGACCTGCCGCTGGAACCGTCGCTGATGCAGCAGCTGCGCGGCGGCAGCAACGCCACCCTGAGCCTGATCGACCCGCGCGGCAGTCGCCGCGATCTGAACATCTCGCTGATGGGCTTCACCAGCGCCAGCCAGCAGATCTGAGTCGCGCGCTCCGCGCCACGTAAAAAGCCCCGGTCGGTGACCGGGGCTTTTTGCTTTGGTACCTGGCGAGAGACGCTGCGGCTAGCGCAGCACGCCCTCTTCCTTCAACAGCTTGAGGATCGCTTCCGCGCCTTCCTCCGCGGTCACGTCGGTGAGCACCTGGCCACCGCCGCCCTCGGCCTTGGCGGCCGCGGCCTTGAAGCGGTCGCGGGCCGAGGCGGCCTTGACGATCTTCAGGCGCTTGGGCCGCTTGCGGGCCGGCTGGGTCTCCCAGCTCGCCCAGGCCTCGTCCACGGTCACGCTGCCGGGCACCGCGGCCAGGTGGCCACGACGGGCCGGGCCGTAGGCGCTCTGACGCGGCGCCGGGGCCGCGCCATCGACCGTGACGATGGCCGGCAGGCGCACCTTGAGCCGGCGACGCTGGCCGCGCGGCAGCGCCTGCAGCAGGGTCGCGACGCCGTTCTCGACGCTCTCCACCGCCGCCAGGCCGCTGACCACCGGCCAGCCCAGGCGCTCGGCGAGCAGGTAGGGCAGCAGGCCGGAGCCTTCGCCCTGCTCGGCGCGCTCGCCGGTGATGACCAGCTGCGGCGGCGCCGCATCGAGCGCCTCGGCGAGCGCGGGCAGCACGTCGGTGCCCTCGGGCTGCTCGACCAGGGCCAGGGCATCGAAGCCCATGCCCAGGTAGCCGCGCAGGGCCGGCTCGCTGTCCGCCTCCTTGCCGCCGGCATGCAGCAGCTGGACACTGGCGTCGGCCACGCCGCGGGCCAGCTCCACCGCCCGGGCGTCCTGGTCGGCGCGGCGCGCGCGACCGGTGACGGGGTGACGCCCCACGGAGACCAGCACGGTGATCTCCAGCGAGGCATCGGCTTGGGCTTCAGGCCGCATCGCGCTTCTCCTCTCGTTGCTGCTTGACCATGGCCACCAGCGAGCCGAGTACCTCGGCCGAATCGCCGATGACCGCCAGATCGGCGCGCTTGATCATGTCGCAGCCGGGGTCCATGTTGATCGCCACCACCTTGTCGCAGGTCTGGATCCCCTGCAGGTGCTGGATGGCGCCGCTGATGCCGACCGCCACGTAGACCCGGGCGGTGACCCAGGTACCGGTGGCCCCGACCTGGCGATCGCGCGCCATGAAGCCGTCATCCACGGCGACACGAGATGCCCCTTCCGTGGCGCCGAGCACCTCGGCGGCGGTGTGGAAGCCATCCCAGTCGCGGATGCCGTTGCCGGCGGAAAGGATGAACTCGGCCTCGGCCAGCGCCACGCCCGACGGGTCCACCGGCACCTGGCCCAGATCCTCGATGCGCGAGATCGGCGACGGCAGCTCCTGGGGCAGGCTCAGCGCATCGGCGGCGTGACGGTTGTCGTCGACCGGCTCGGCGCATTCCTCGAGCGCCAGGGTGATGCGCGGCAGCGGCCGCTGGATGTCGATGGTGGCCGCCGCGCCGCGGGCGGTGCACTGCCAGCCCAGTTCGGCATCGGCGTCGGGCTCGAGCTGCCACACGCCGGTGGCGGGGCGCTCGCCGAGACGCGCCGCCAGGCGGCGGCCCAGATCGGCGCCGCCGAGCTTGGAGTCCGGCACCAGCCAGTGGCGCGGCGTCCAGGCCTCCTCCACCGCCAGCAGCGCGCCGAGGCGGGCCTCCGGGGCGAAGCCGTCGAAGCGGGGATCGTCGAGGGTCAGCAGGCGGTCGACGCCGGCTTCGCCGAAGCCGTCTTCCTTGTGCTCGCCGTAGACCACCGCCAGCACCGCACCCCGGGCATCCGGGTCGGCGTCGGCCAGCTGCCGTGCCAGGCCCAGCAGGTCACGGTCATGGCCGGAGAGGCGGCCGCCGGCCATGTCCGGCACCACCGCCACCAGGAAGGCCGGCGATTCGATCTCGACCAGCGGCTTGCTCTGGGCGGTCGTCTTGGCGGCTCCGCCGCCGCCGGCACCCTGCTGGACGCCGCTGCGGTCGATGCGCTTGAGGCCATTGGGGCCCATGAAGCCCACCGCGTGCGGATTGCGGCGGACGATGCCCGCGGGTCCCACCCACTCGCTGGCCGCGCCCTGGCCGAGCTCGGCCAGGACTTCCAGATGCTGCGGGTGCAGCCGGTTACGGGCGATCCAATCCTTGCGCGGATCGCGACGGACGATATCGCTCATCACGCCACCTCCACGGCCTGGGGCCGATTCGATGATTGCTGGGCCGCGCCGGAGGACGCCTCGGGCGCCTCGGTCAGCGCGTTGGCGACCAGTTCGGCAATGTCACGCACCTCGGCGGTGGCATCGACCACGCCCTCAAGCATCGCGGTGCACTGCGGGCAGCCCACGGCCACCAGCTCGGCGCCGGTCTCGCCCACGTCGTTCATGCGCATGTCGGGAATCCGGCGCTCACCGGGGATGTCGGTGATCGGCGCACCGCCGCCACCACCGCAGCAGCGGGAGCGGAAGCCGGAGCGCTCCATCTCGGCGACTTCGATGCCGAGCGCCTTGAGCACGTTGCGCGGGGCCTCGTACTCGCCGTTGTAGCGGCCCAGGTAGCAGGGATCGTGATAGGTCACGCCGCCGCCCTTCCAGGGCTTGAAGTGCAGGCGACCGGCCTCGTACAGCTCGGCGATGTAGGTGCTGTGGTGCCGCACCTCGTAGTGACCACCCAGCTCGCCGTACTCGTTGCCGAGCACGTGGAAGCTGTGCGGGTCACAGGTGACGATGCGCTGGAAGCGGTACTTCGACAGGGTGGCGATGTTGCGCTTCGCCAGGCTCTGGAAGGTCGCTTCGTCGCCCAGGCGCCGGGCCACGTCGCCGCTGTCGCGCTCCTCGTTGCCGAGCACCGCGAAGTCGACGTCGGCGGCGCGCAGCACCTTGACCAGCGAGCGCAGGGTGCGCTGGTTGCGCATGTCGTAGGCGCCGTCACCCAGCCACAGCAGCACCTCGGCCTCGCCGCGATCCGCCATCAGCGGCAGCTCGAGGTCGGCGGCCCAGTGCATGCGGGCATCGGGGGCGAAGCCACCCGGGTTGTCGGTGGCGATCAGGTTGTCGAGCACCTCGGGCCCCTTGTTGGGGGTATTGCCGTGCTCGAGGGTCAGGAAGCGCCGCATGTCGACGATGGCATCGACGTGCTCGATCATCATCGGGCACTCCTCGACGCAGGCGCGGCAGGTGGTGCAGGACCACAGGGTCTCGGCATCCACCAGGGCCTTGCCCTCGCGGGCCACGATCGGGCCGTGAGGCGTGCCTTGATGCTCGCCCACCGGCTGGCCCGGATAGGGGCTGCCGGCATAGTGGGCATCGCTGCCGCCGGCCATGCCGACGACCATGTCCTGGATCAGCTTCTTGGGATTGAGCGGCTGGCCGGCGGCGAAGGCCGGACACATGGCCTCGCAGCGGCCGCACTGCACGCAGGCGTCGAAGCCGAGCAGCTGGTTCCAGGTGAAGTCGCTGGGCTTCTCGACGCCCAGGGTGGCGTTCTCGTCGTCCAGGTTCAGGGCCTTGAGGCCGGTGGAACGGTTGCCCTCGCCGAAGCGCTCGGCGCGACGGTGGAAGGCCAGATGCAGGGCGCCGGCGAAGGCGTGCTTCATCGGCCCGCCCCAGGCCATGCCGAAGACCATCTCGCCCAGGCCCCAGACCAGCACGGCGGACAGCGCCAGCGCCAGCACCCAGCTGCCGAAGTCCTCGGGCAGCAGGCCCACGGCGGGCAGGGTGATGGCGAAGACGCTCAGCGAGAAGGCCATCAGGCTCTTGGGCAGGCGCATCCACGGGCCCTTGGAGAGCCGGGACGGTGGATTGCGGCGGCGGCGAGCCACGAAGCAGCTGCCGACGAACATGGTGGCACTGGCGGCCAGCAGCACCCAGCCGAGCACGCCCTGGGCCAGGCCCAGGCCGTGCACCAGGACCATCAGCACCGCCGCGGCGACGAAGCCGCCGGCGGTGGCCACGTGGGTGTTGGACATGACCTTGTCGCGGGCGACCACGTGGTGCAGGTCGACCAGGTAGCGCCGCGGCACGGAGGCCAGCCCCTTGACCAGCGGCACGGGTGAGGGACGCCCCTGGCGCCACAGGCGCACGCGCCGGACGACGCCGATCGCCGCCAGGCCCAGCGCGGCGAAGATCAGGATCGGCAATAGGATATCGAGCATGACGCTCACCTCATATCGAGAGCCGTAGCTTTAAGCTGTCAGCGGAAGTGATCCACACGGGCGGGGAACCCGGGCCGGCAACCGGCGGAGGGCTCGACAACGGCGCGGGGGCCCGAGGGCCGTTCCGCGCCGTGACCGAGGGTGTTCGACCGAGGCCCGGTGCGGCCGCGAGGCATGCACCGAGCCCTCCCCTTCCGTGGTTCCCCGGGCGCCGTCAGAAGTCCTTGCAGAGGCGCAGGGCGTCGTAGATCGCGGCATGGGTGTTGCGCGGCGCGGTGCAGTCGCCCAGACGGAACAGCAGGAAGCCGTCGCCGTCCTCGCTCAGGCAGGGCTGCGGCTTGATGTCGTACAGCGCCTCGAGATCCACCTGGCCCTTGTTGCGCGACTCCTGCTTGAGCGCGTAGTAGAGGTCCTCGTCCGGACGCACGCCGTTCTCGACCACGATCTGATCGACCACGCGCTCCTCCTGCTGGCCGGTGTACTCGTTCTCGAGCACCGCCACCAGGGAATCGCCCTCGCGATAGACCTTATGCAGCATCAGGTCGGAGGTCATGATCACCTCCTTCTCGTAGAGGCTGCGGTAGTAGGTCGGGAAGGTGGTGCCGCCGACCGCCGCACCGGGCTTGATGTCGTCGGTGACGATCTCGACCTTGGCGCCCTTGTCGGCCAGGTAGTCGGCCGCGGACATGCCGGCGAACTCGCACAGGGCGTCGTAGATCAGCACGTTCTTGCCCGGCTCGACCTTGCCGTTGAGCACGTCCCAGGTGCTGACGATCAGGCTCTCCTCGGGATTCTCGGAGTAGCCCCACTCGGGATACTGGTCCAGGTACGGCTGACCGCCGGTGGCCAGCACCACGATGTCGGCCTTGAGGTCCTTGATGGTGGCCTCGTCGGCGTAGGTGCCGAGGCGCTGGTCGACGTTGAGGCGGGCCAGCTCGAGCTGGTACCAGCGAGTGATGCCGGCGATCTGGTCGCGCTGCGGCGCCTTGGCGGCGGTGGTGATCTGCCCGCCGATGGCCTCGGAGGCCTCGAACAGGGTCACGTCATGGCCACGCTCGGCGGCCACGCGGGCCGCTTCCATGCCGCCTGGGCCACCGCCGACCACCACGACCTTGCGCTTCTTGCCTTCGGTCTGCTCGATGATGTGCGGCAGGCCCATGTACTCGCGGGAGGTCGCGGCGTTCTGGATGCACAGCACGTCCAGACCTTGGTACTGGCGGTCGATGCAGTAGTTGGCGCCGACGCACTGCTTGATCTGGTCGACCTGATCCATCTTGATCTTGGTGATCAGGTGCGGATCGGCGATGTGCGCGCGGGTCATGCCCACCAGGTCCACGTAGCCACCCTCGAGGATGCGGCTGGCCTGGTTCGGGTCCTTGATGTTCTGGGCGTGGATCACCGGCTTGGAGACCACTTCCTTGATGCCCGCCGCCAGGTGCAGGAACGGCTCCGGCGGGAAGGACATGTTGGGGATGACGTTGGCCAGGGTATCGTGGGTGTCGCAGCCCGAGCCGACCACGCCGAAGAAGTCCACCTGGCCGGTGGCATCGTAGTAGGCGGCGATCTGCTTCATGTCGTCGTGCGACAGGCCGTCCGGGTGGAACTCGTCGCCGCAGATGCGCAGACCGACCGTGAAGTCGTCGCCGACCTCGGCGCGCACGGCCTTAAGCACTTCCATGCCGAAGCGCATGCGGTTCTCGAAGCTGCCGCCCCACTGGTCGGTCCGCTTGTTGACGCGCGGGCTCCAGAACTGGTCGATCAGGTGCTGGTGCACGGCGGACAGCTCGACGCCGTCCAGGCCGCCTTCCTTCGCCCGGCGTGCGGCCTGGGCGAAGTCACCGATGATGCGCCAGATCTCCTCCTCCTCGATGGTCTTGCAGGTGGAGCGGTGCACCGGCTCGCGGATGCCGGACGGCGACAGCAGGGTCGACCAGTTGAAGCCATCCCAGCGCGAGCGACGACCCATGTGGGTGATCTGGATCATGATCTTGCCGCCGTGCTTGTGCACGGCGTCGGCCAGATTCTGGAAGTGCGGAATGATGCGGTCGGTGGCCAGGTTCACCGAGCTCCACCAGGCCTGCGGGCTGTCGATGGAGACCACCGAGGAGCCGCCGCAGATGCACAGGCCGCAGCCGCCCTTGGCCTTCTCTTCGTAGTACTTGACGTAGCGGTCGGTGGTCATGCCGCCGTCGGTCGCGTAGACCTCGGCGTGGGCGGTGCTGACCACGCGGTTGCGAATGGTGAGGTTGCCGATCTCGATCGGCTGGAAGATCGCGTCGAATGCCATGGGTGATGCCTCCTCAGCCCTGTGCGTTGTTCGAGATGTCGGCGATCGGACGGGTCACGAAGACGCCGACGTCGCAGCCTTCTTCGGCGCCGCTCTGGGTCTGCTCGGCGACGGTGCGCAGATCGCTGCCGCGGGCGGCGAGGATCTGGTCCATGGCGCCGGCGAACCAGCCGGTGAACATGTATTCGATCTTCCGGCCGACCTTGCCCATCTGATAGACGAAGGCGCTGTGCTCGAGGCGCACGCGGCAGGTGCCGGCGTCGAGGTCGATGTCCTCGGTGATGAACAGCCCCCAGCCGCGCTGGGAGAGGCGCTTCATGTAGTGTTCGAAGACGTCGACGCCCTCGAGGCCGTGGCATTCGGCCTCCTTCTCGCACCAGTGCCAGGCGCTCTTGTAGCCGGCATCGTAGAGGATCTCGGCGTACTTCTCGGCGCCCAGGGCCTCTTCCACGGCGACGTGGTTGTTGATGAAGAAGTGACGCGGCACGTACAGCATCGGCAGGGCGTCGGTGGTCCAGATGCCGGTATCGGCATCCACTTCGATCGGCAGTTCAGGGGCCATCTTGGTCACGATCTTATTCCTCGAATCTTGCTGATTATTATCGGGCTTCAATGGGCTCGCAGGCGCGGCTTCGGGCGTTGTTGGCTGTTGGCAAGCGGCGTCGAGCGGCAGTGACATTCACGGATGGCGCCGGGCCGCGGCCCGGCGCGGAGGGCTCACTCGCCCCAGACGTCCTTCAGGACATTGACCCAGTTCTCACCCATGATCTTGCGCACCTGGCGCTCGCTCAGGCCGCGCTTCAGCAGCGCCTCGGTGAGGTTGGGGAATTCGCCGATGGTGCGAATGCCCTCGGGGTTGATGATCTTGCCGAAGTTGGTCAGGCGACGGGCGTAGCCCTTGTCGTGGGTCAGCCACTCGAAGAACTGCTTGTCGTGACCCTGAGTGAAGTCGGTGCCGATGCCGATGGCATCCTCGCCGACGATGTTCATCACGTACTCGATGGCCTCGACGTAGTCGTCGACGGTGGCGTCGACGCCGGCACGGAGGAAGGGCGTGAACATGGTCACGCCGACGAAGCCGCCGTTGTCGGCGATGAACTTGAGCTCTTCGTCGGACTTGTTGCGCGGGTGTTCCTTGAGGCCGGACGGCAGGCAGTGGGAGTAGCAGACCGGCTTCTCGGACGCCTCGATCACCTCGCGGGAGGTGTTCTCGCCGACGTGGGAGAGGTCGCACATGATGCCGACGCGGTTCATCTCGGCGACGATCTCGCGGCCGAAGCCGGACAGGCCGCCGTCACGCTCGTAGCAGCCGGTGCCGACCAGGTTCTGGGTGTTGTAGCACATCTGCACGATGCCCACGCCGAGCTTCTTGAAGATCTCGACGTAGCCGATCTGGTCCTCGAACGCATGGGCGTTCTGGAAGCCGTAGATGATGCCGGTCTTGCCCTCTTCCTTGGCCCGGGTGATATCCGCGGTGGTGCGCACCGGACGCACCAGGTCGCTGGACTCGGCCATCAGGGCGTCGGTCTTGACGATGTTGTCGACGGTGGCCTGGAAGCCTTCCCAGACGGACACGGTGCAGTTGGCGGCAGTCAGGCCGCCCTTGCGCATGTCCTCGAACAGCTCGCGGTTCCACTTGGCGATAACGAGACCATCGATAACGATGGCGTCCTGGTGCAGCTCGGAAGGGGTCATGGCGGGGGGCTCCGTGGTAGCGCATGGTCACGCCGGCAGCATATCCCCCGCCCTGCGGGCCCCGGCGCCTGGAAACGACCGGGAAAATTCCAAAAGCGTCACGCCCGTCGCGATCGCGACACGCCGGGAAATCGGTGTCGCGTCAGAGACGCTCGAGGTAGGCGGCACCGCCGAGATTGCGCATCTGCCCGCGGATCCAGGCGCTGCGCTGCAACACGTAGCCGCTGGGGCGCGAGGCATTCCAGCCACGGGGATTGGGCAGGATGGCGGCCAGCCGGCTGGCCTGGGCATTGCTCAGACGCGACGCCGGTACGCCGAAGTAATGGCGGGAGGCGGCCTCGAGACCGAAGACTCCGTCGTCCCACTCGGCGATATTGAGATAGACCTCGAGAATGCGCTCCTTGGGCCAGAGCGTCTCGATCAGCAGGGTGAACCAGGCCTCCAGGCCCTTGCGCACCCAGCTGCGGCCGGTCCACAGGAAGAGGTTCTTGGCGGTCTGCTGGCTGAGGGTGCTGGCGCCGCGCAGGTCGCCGCCGTTGAGGCTGGCCTCGACGGCGCGGCGCAGCTCGACCAGGTCGAAGCCGTGATGCTCGGGGAAGCGCTGGTCTTCGGCGGCGATCACCGCCAGCTTGGCGCTGTCGGGCAGCTGGCTCCACGGGCGCCAGTCCTGGCGGATCTCCAGCGAATCGCCGTCGCGCCAGGCCTGTACCTTGCGCTCGAGCATCACCATGGAGCCGCCCACCGGCACCACCCGGAACATCAGCACCGCCAGCACGCTCAGCCCGATCCCGCCGAGCAGCGCGAGCCCCAGGGCCCGCGCCAGCCATCGCCATCCGTTTCGCATCGACCTCCGCCCGGCACTTCGTCAGGGGCGCACTCCCCGAGGATGGGGATGCGCCCTCCCGGCGCCAGGCGCTAACTCAGCCTGACGCTGGCATAGGTCGGCTCCCCCCGGGCCTGGTCCAGGGCGCTCATGGCCGCGGACACCGGCGTGTCGGGCACCGACTCGAAAGAGGCGGACTGTAGCATGACGGCGGCATCCTGGCCCAGCTGCACCGGCACCAGGTCCACAGCGCTGGAGCCCAGACGTTCGTCGCGGGGCGGAATGCCGAAGTACTCGCGGTAGCACTTGGAGAAGTGCGGCGTGGAGACGAAGCCGCAGGCCGAGGCCACCTCGATGATCGACATCGGCGTCTGCTTGAGCAGCTGCCGGGCCCGGGTCAGACGCAGCTTGAGGTAGTAGCGCGACGGCGAGCAGTGCAGGTTCTTCTGGAACAGCCGCTCCAGCTGGCGCCGCGACACGTTCACGTAGCCGGCCAGCTCGTCGAGGCTGATCGGCTCCTCGAGGTTGGCCTCCATCAGCGCGACGATCTCCAGCAGCCGCGGCTGGGTGGTCCCCAGCACGTGCTTGAGCGGCACCCGCTGCTGGTCCTGCTCGTTGCGCACGCGGTCGTAGATGAACATCTCGGAGATGCCGGCGGCCAGCTCGCGGCCGTGGTCGCGGCCGATCAGGGTCAGCATCATGTCCATCGGCGCCGTGCCGCCCGAGGCGGTGGCCCGGTCGCGGTCGATGGAGAACAGCCGCGTGGTCAGCGAGACCTTGGGGAAAGCCTCCTGCATGGCGGCCAGGCATTCCCAGTGCACGCTGGCCTCGAAGCCGTCGAGCAGCCCGGCGCGGGCCAGGGCCCAGGAACCGGTGCAGACGGCGCCCAGGCGGCGCGAATGGCGTGCCTCGGACTGCAGCCAGGCGACGTGCTCGCGCTGCACGCTGCGCTGCGGGCCCACGCCGCCGCAGACGATCACCATGTCCAGCGCCAGCGGCACGGTGGTGGAGGCGTCGGGGGTGATCTGCAGGCCGTCGCTGGCACGCACCGGGCCGCCATCGAGGGTCAGGGTGTACCAGCGATAGAGCTCGCGCCCGGCCAGCTGATTGGCCATGCGCAGGGGTTCGATGGCCGAGGCCAGCGAGATGAGAGTGAAGTTATCCAGCAACAGGAAGCCGAGCGTCTGGGGCCCGGCGGCATGACGCGAGGTCTGAGGAGCGCTTGTCATCGTCCATACTCCAGCACGGTGGTGTTGTCATCGTTATTGTCGAGTCAGGCAGGGGCATTTGCCCTGGAGGCCCGCCTGTCGCGGACAGGCATGCACGCTTCGAAATTTACCGGCTGTGTCGTTTTCTGGCATGTCAAATTTGCCTATCGGGAGGCGTTCTCCCGGTACATCACGACAATGAGTCGCACACAGGCATGAAAACGTCGCCAAGGAACACGGAAGGCAGGAACGACAGGCGCCGCCTCGAGGAGGCGGCGCGCTGCGGGCCGCTGAGCGACCCGGCCGACAGGTCCCGGCGCGACTCAGTGCTGAGCGTGAAGATGCTCGGCGTGGTAGCGCAGGTGGTCGTCGATGAAGCTGGCGATGAAGAAGTAGCTGTGGTCATAGCCCGGCTGACGACGCAGGGTCAGCGGATGGTCGTGCTCGGCGCACACCGCCTCCAGGCGCTCGGGGCACAGCTGTTCCTCGAGGAAATTGTCGGCCTCACCCTGGTCGATGAACAACGGCTGGCGGGAGGCGCCGCGCGCCACCAGCTCGCAGGCGTCGTACTGGGTCCACTGGCTGACGTCCTCGCCCAGGTAGTTGCCGAAGGCCTTGCGGCCCCAGGGGCACTGGGCCGGGTTGACCACCGGCGCGAAGGCCGACACCGAGCGGTAGTGCCCTGGACGACGCAGGGCCAGGATCAGTGCCCCGTGGCCGCCCATGGAGTGGCCGCTGATGGCCTCGCGACCATTGACCGGGAAGTGCTGACGCACCACCGAGGGCAGCTCCTCGGCCACGTAGTCGTACATCCGGTAGTGGTCCTTCCACGGCGCCTGGGTGGCGTTGACGTAGAAGCCCGCGCCGGAGCCGAAGTCGTAGCTGTCGTCCTCGCCGGGCAGATTCAGCCCGCGGGGGCTGGTATCCGGGCAGACGATGGCGATGCCGAGCTCCGCGGCCAGGCGCTGGGCGCCGGCCTTCTGCATGAAGTTCTCGTCGGTGCAGGTCAGTCCCGACAGCCACCACAGCAGCGGGACCCGCTCGGTCTCCGCCTGGGGCGGCAGGTAGATGGCGAAGGTCATCTCGCAGTCCAACGCCCTGGAGCGATGGCGATAGCGCTTGTGCCAGCCGCCGAAGCTGCGGTTGGCCGAGACCAGCTCGAGCTGTTCGGTCATGGTCATGAGCGACTCCTCATGGGGTTCGAGAGATGCCGGGCGTCGCATTCGCGACACCCGGCACCGAAGACAGGGCGTGCACTGCCGCTGCCGCGGTGATCGGACTCACGTCATCCGCCTGTGGGCGGGCACGCGTCGAGCCCTCGATGCGGCAGCCGGCGCGTGTCGAGCCCTGCGCCCGGCAGCGGGCGCGTTGATCAGTAGTGCAGCACGGTGCGGATGCTCTCGCCCTTGTGCAGCAGCTCGAAGGCCTCGTTGATCTTCTCGAACGGCATGTCGTGAGTGATGAAGTCGTCGATGTTCAGCTCGCCCTTCATGTAGCGATCGACGTAGCCCGGCAGCTCGGTGCGGCCCTTGACGCCGCCGAAGGCGGAGCCTTTCCAGACCCGACCGGTGACCAGCTGGAACGGACGCGTGGAGATCTCCTCGCCGGCGCCGGCGACGCCGATGATCACGGACTCGCCCCAGCCCTTGTGGCAGCACTCCAGGGCCGAACGCATGACGTTGACGTTGCCGATGCACTCGAAGGAGTAGTCGACGCCACCATCGGTCATGTCGACGATGACCTGCTGGATGGAGTCACTGTAGTCCTTCGGATTGACGAATTCGGTGGCGCCGAACTGCTTGGCCAGCTCGAACTTCTCCGGGTTCACGTCGATGGCGATGATGCGGCTGGCCTTGGCCATGACCGCGCCCTGGATCACGGCCAGACCGATGGCGCCGAGACCGAATACGGCCACGGTGGAGCCCGGCTCGACCTTGGCGGTGTTCATGACCGCGCCAATGCCGGTGGTCACGCCGCAGCCCAGCAGGCAGATCTTGTCCAGCGGCGCTTCCTTGGAGACCACGGCCAGGGACACCTCGGGCACCACGGTGTATTCGCTGAAGGTGGAGCAGCCCATGTAGTGATGCAGCTTCTGGCCGTCGAGGGAGAAGCGGCTGGTGCCGTCGGGCATCACGCCCTTGCCCTGGGTGGCGCGGACCGCCTGGCACAGGTTGGTCTTGCCGGACAGGCAGAACTTGCACTTGCCGCACTCGGCGGTATAGAGCGGGATGACGTGGTCACCGGGCTTGAGGCCGGTGACGCCCTCGCCCACTTCCTCGACGACGCCGGCGCCCTCGTGGCCCAGCACGGACGGGAACAGGCCTTCCGGATCGGCGCCGGACAGGGTGAAGGCGTCGGTGTGGCAGACGCTGGTGGCGGCCATGCGCACCAGCACTTCGCCGGCCTTCGGGCCTTCGACGTCGATCTCGGTCAGCTCGAGCGGCTTGCCCGCTTCCAGGGCAACGGCGGCGCGTGACTTCATGATTCATTCCTCTCAATGGGGTTGGCCTTCCCACAGTCTAGGCAAGACCGCATACTCGGATAAACTGCACTAAACGCATGACATTGTTGCCACTTGACAACAATCCAGCGCACCACCACCGGAGGACACACCGCATGCAACGCTGGGACCGCGTCGAGGCCTTCATCGAGGTCGTACGCCTGGGCGCCTTCAAGGCCGCCGCCGAACGCCTAAAGGTCTCGAGCTCCCACGTCAGCCGGCTGGTCAGTCAGCTGGAGAATCAGCTGGGCACCACCCTGCTCTATCGCACCACGCGACGGATTCGCCTCACCGAGGCCGGGCGGCTCTACTACCAGCACTGCCAGCACCTGTTCGAGGGCTTCCGCGAGGCCGAGACCGCGGTCAAGGAACTGCAGGACACCCCCACCGGCCTGCTGAGCCTGACCTGCGCCACCACCTTCGGTGAACGCTTCATCGCGCCGCTGGTGCATGACTTCATGTGCGCCAATCCCCGGCTCGAGGTGCGCATGCACTTCACCAACCGTCAGGTGGACATCATCGACGAGGGTTTCGACATCGCCATCCGCATGGGCCGGTTGCAGGACTCCTCGCTGATCGCCCGGCGCCTGTGCGAACGGCGCGAGTACGTGGTCGGCGCGCCCGCCTACTTCACCCGCGTCGCCCAGCCCCACAGCCTCTCGGAGCTGTCGCGCCACCGCTGTCTGGTCGGCTCGCGGGACTACTGGCGCTTCGACGTCGACGGCGTGCGCCGCGACATCCGCGTCGACGGCCCGCTGAGCGGCAACTCCGGGCCGGCACTGCTCGACGCGGCGCTCAAGGGCCTGGGGCTGGCCCAGCTACCGGACTACTACGTCGAGGAACACCTGGCCCGCGGCGAGCTGATCAGCGTGCTCGACGCCTATCGCCACGGCGACACCGCCGTGTGGGCCGTCTACCCCCAGCATCGCCACCGCTCGGCCAAGGTGCACCGCTTCCTGGACTACCTGGTCGCCCATATCGGCGACACCCTGCCGGCACGACGAGGCTGACGCAGGGCAAAGCGAGCCGGATCACCCGGGACGAGACAAAAAAAGGCGCGCCACCCGAGTGGCGCGCCGGCAAGGACGGCACCCGCCGCCCGACAAAGAGACTGATTCAGCATTCGATGGCGTTGACCGCCAGACCGCCCTTGGAGGTTTCCTTGTACTTCTCCTGCATGTCGGCGCCGGTATCGCGCATGGTGCGGATCGCCTTGTCCAGCGAGATGAAGTGCTCGCCGTCGCCGCGCAGGGCCATCTGGGTGGCGTTGATGGCCTTCACCGAGGCGATGGCGTTGCGCTCGATGCAGGGCACCTGGACCAGGCCGCCCACGGGGTCGCAGGTCAGGCCAAGGTTGTGCTCCAGGCCGATCTCGGCGGCGTTCTCCACCTGGCCGGGGGTCCCGCCCAGCACCTCGGTGAGACCGGCGGCGGCCATGGCGCAGGCCGAGCCCACCTCGCCCTGGCAGCCGACCTCGGCGCCGGAGATGGAGGCGTTCTTCTTGCACAGGATCCCCACGGCGCCGGCGGTGAGCAGGAAGTCCACCACGCAGCGCTCGTCGGCGCCCTGCTGGAACTTCATGTAGTAGTGCAGCACCGCCGGGATGATGCCGGCCGCGCCGTTGGTCGGTGCGGTGACCATGCGCCCGCCGGCCGCGTTCTCCTCGTTCACCGCCAGGGCGAAGACGTTGACCCAGTCCATGGCGGAGAAGGTCGAGGCGATCAGGCTGCCGTCATCCTCGACGGCCTCGAGGCGGCGATGCAGGGCGCCGGCGCGGCGCTTGACGTTGAGCCCGCCGGGCAGCACGCCCTCGCCCTCGAAGCCCTTCTGCACGCAGTCCTGCATGGCTTCCCAGATGCGCCACAGCCCGGCGCGGATCTCGGCCTCGCTGCGCCAGGCCTTCTCGTTCTCCATCATCAGCTCGCTGATGCGCATGTCGTGCAGGCGACACAGCGCCAGCAGCTCGCCGGCGGAGTTGAAGTCATAGGGCAGCGCGGTGGTGTCGCTGTCGAGCTCGCCGCTGGCCGCCTGAGCCTCGTCGACCACGAAGCCACCGCCCACGGAATAGAAGATGTTGCGGTACAGTTCCTGGGAGTGGCCATGGGCCACCAGGGTCATGGCGTTGGGATGGTAGGGCAGACTCTCGTCGTGCCACTGCAGGTCACGCGCCCACAGGAAGGGGATCGCCAGATGACCGTCGAGCAGCAGGGTCTGGGACTCCAGCAGCTCCTCGATGCAGGGCGTGACGATGTCCGGGTTGATCGACTCGGGGCGCTCGCCCATCAGGCCCATGATGGTCGCCTGATCGGTGCCGTGCCCCTGGCCGGTGGATGACAGCGAGCCGTGCAGATGCACCTCGACCCGTGCCACCCGCTCCAGCAGGTCCTGCCGACGCAGTTCCTGCACGAAGTCGTAAGCCGCGCGCATCGGGCCGACGGTATGCGAGCTGGAAGGGCCGATGCCGATCTTGAACAGGTCGAAGACGCTGATGGACATGGGGAGGACCTCGGGCGGGGCCGGAACGTACCGACGCCGTCTTGTTGTCAGTTACACTAAAGCCAACTGGCTTTCGTTTGCCTTGGACCTTAATGTTGTCGCGACTCTCCCATCACGGCAATCCAGAATATCTCGCCCACGCTATAGAATGACTAAACCATGAGCCGACTCCTCAATGCCCAGACCCACGCCTGGCTGAAGGTCTTCGCGGTCAGCGCCCGCCACCTCTCCTTCACCCGGGCGGCGGAGGAGCTGCACGTCACCACCGGCGCCGTCAGCCAGCAGATCAAGCAGCTCGAGGATCGCCTCGGCTTCAAGCTGTTCCGCCGCCTGCCGCGCTGCCTGGCGCTCACCGAGGAAGGCCGGCGACTGGCCTCGGTGGTCGACGAGGCCTACCAGGCCGTGGGGCTCGAGGTGAAGCGGCTGCGCAGCGGCGTGATGAGCGGCATCATCCGCATGCGCGTGGTGCCCTCCTTCCTCAACAAGTGGCTGATGCCCAGGCTGCCGCGCCTGCAGGCGCGCTTCCCCGACATCGAACTGCATATCCTCTCGGAGGACAGCAGCATCTCGCTGCGCGAGGGCGAGTTCGATCTGGCGCTGGACCTCAACGACGGCCACTATCCGGGCATGTCGATCACGCCGCTGATGGAGGAGACCATCTTCCCGGTCTGCGCCCCCTCGCTGATGCGCGGCCGTCCGCCGCTGCGCCGCCCCGAGGATCTGGCCTGGTACCCGCTGCTGCATGACGTCACCGCCTGGCGCGGCAGCCACGACTATGGCGAATGGGAGCACTACCTGCAGGCCATCAGCGCCCCGGACGTCAACGTGCGGCGCGGCTACACCTTCAACCGCAACCACCTGACCATGGAGGCGGCCCTGGCCGGCATGGGCGTGGCCATCGCGCGCCAGACGCTGATCACCAGCGAGCTGGACACCGGCGCCCTGGTGGCACCGTTCGACCAGCGCGTGGCGACCGGCATGCACTACGGTATCGTGCATGCCGCGGGCTCGCTGGACGATCGCCGGATCTGTGCGGTCCACGACTGGCTGCTGGAGGAGGCGCGACGCCAGCACCCGTCGCGTCACCCGGTGGTGGCAGACAGCGACCTCTCTCAAGACGTATAATTAGCTGACTCAATATTCTTCCGACAGAAGCCTGACCATGCCCGAACATTCCGCCGACCGAATCGCCTTCCGCTACCTGTGCCTGCGCGGCTTCGGCTACATGCTGCTGATTGCCGCGCTGCTCGAGATCGTGCTCTTCGAAGCCACGCACATGCCGGACCTGCGCTTCACCGAACGAGGCCTCACCGAGCCCCTGCAGTCGCTGCTGCTGCTGACCGGCACGATCATGGCACTCATCGCCCGCCGCCTGGACGACCGCCTGCCGCACCTCACCCTGCTGCTGATCGGCCTGCTCGGCGCATCGCTGATCCGCGAACAGGACGCCTGGCTGGACGAGTACGTCTTCGACGGCGCCTGGCAGATCCTGGTCAGCCTGCTGGTGCTGCCGATCCTGTTCGTGGTGATCCGCCACGGCCGCGCCTTCGCCGCCGAGCTCGAGCGCTATGCCATGACCTTCTCCGGCGGCCTGTTCGCCGCCGGCTTCCTCGGCACCTACGTGTTCTCGCGCCTCTACGGCCGCGGCGACATGTGGAAGGCCGTCCTCGGCGAGCACTACGTCCGCGTGTTCAAGGACGCCGCCGAGGAGGTCACCGAACTGTTCGGCTACACCCTGATGTGCATCGCCATGATCGAGCTGCTGCTGCTGGCCCGCCGCTGGCGCCGACAGCGCCTGGCCTGACGCCTCGACAACTCCCCCGAAACGACGATGCCCGCGGCCATGGCCGCGGGCATCGTCGTTTCGAGCAGGGCATTTCATGCGAAGAATGCCGGGGCCGGCGAACGGCCGGCCCGGTCGACGATCACTCGTCGAGGAAGGAGCGCAGCGGCTCGGAACGGGACGGGTGACGCAGCTTGCGCAGCGCCTTGGCCTCGATCTGACGGATCCGCTCGCGGGTCACGTCGAACTGCTTGCCGACCTCCTCGAGGGTATGGTCGGTGTTCATGTCGATGCCGAAGCGCATGCGCAGCACCTTCGCCTCACGGGCGGTCAGGCCGCCGAGCACGTTGCGGGTGGCCTCGATCAGGCCCTCACCGGTGGCCGAGTCGATCGGCAGCACCATGGTGCCGTCCTCGATGAAGTCGCCGAGGTGCGAATCGTCGTCGTCACCGATGGGCGTCTCCATGGAGATCGGCTCCTTGGCGATCTTCAGGACCTTGCGCACCTTGTCTTCCGGCATCTCGAGGCGCTCGCCCAGCTCTTCCGGCGTCGGCTCGCGCCCCATCTCCTGCAGCATCTGGCGGGAGACGCGGTTGAGCTTGTTGATCGTCTCGATCATGTGCACCGGGATACGGATGGTGCGCGCCTGGTCGGCGATGGAGCGCGTGATCGCCTGACGGATCCACCAGGTGGCGTAGGTCGAGAACTTGTAGCCGCGGCGGTACTCGAACTTGTCCACGGCCTTCATCAGGCCGATGTTGCCCTCCTGGATCAGATCCAGGAACTGCAGGCCGCGGTTGGTGTACTTCTTGGCGATCGAGATGACCAGGCGCAGGTTGGCCTCGACCATCTCCTTCTTGGCGCGACGCGCCTTGGCCTCGCCGATGGACAGCCGACGGTTGACCTCCTTGATGTCGGTCACCGGCAGCTGGATCATCTCTTCCTCGAAGGCGATCTTGCGCTGGGAGCGCTGGATGTCGCCCTTGAAGACGGCAAGCTTGTCGGCGTACTTGGTCTGCTCGGCCATGAAGTCGTCGAGCCAGTCCTGGCGCGACTCGTTGCCGGGGAAGGCCTTGATGAAGGTCTTGCGCGGCACCTTGGCCTTCTTGACGCACAGCTGCATCACGGCCTTTTCCTGGGCCCGGATCTGCTCGACGCTGATGCGCACCTGACCGACCAGGCGCTCGAAGTGCTTGGGCACCAGCTTGATCGGCGAGAACAGCTCGGCCAGGCGGGCCAGCTCGGCCTGCGCCTGGGCGGAGCCGCGGCCGTTGGCGTCGATGGCCTGGCGGGCCGACTCGTTCTGCTCGCGGATCTGCTCGAAGCGGGCGCGGGCCTCTTCCGGGTCCGGGCCGCCGCCGCTGTCGTCCTCGTCCTCGGCGTCCTCGTCATCCTCGTCGGACGCCCCTTCGGCGACCACCGGCTCCTCGGGCACATCGGCCTCGGCGACGCCAGGGATGCCCTCGTCGGGGTCGATGAAGCCGGAGAACAGGTCGGACAGGCGGCCCGGGGCCTCCTCGTCCTGAGTGGCATCGTAGGCCTCGAGGATGGAGTCCACGGCGCCCGGCAGATAGGCCAGGGCGGACATCACCTCGCGGGTACCCTCCTCGATGCGCTTGGCGATCTCGATCTCGCCTTCGCGGGTCAACAGCTCGACCGTGCCCATCTCGCGCATGTACATGCGCACCGGGTCGGTGGTGCGGCCCACGTCGCTCTCCACCGCCGCCAGGGCCGCCACGGCCTCCTCGGCAGCCGATTCATCGGTGGAGTGATCGGCCATCATCAGGGTATCTTCATCAGGCGCTTCCTCGACGACATTGATACCCATGTCGTTGATCATGCCGATGATGTCTTCCACCTGATCGGGGTCGGCGATATCCTCGGGAAGATGGTCGTTGACCTCGGCATAGGTCAGGAAGCCCTGTTCCTTGCCGCGCGCGATCAACTCCTTCAGACGTGACTGCTGCTGCGCATTTCCAGCCATAGAAACCCTATCTCGACGAAGAAGAATGAAGCACCTGAAGCACTGAGGCGGAGAAAACTCGATAAGCCGAACAGTATAGCGGGTTTGACCGCCGTTTTGCCAGTTCGACGTATTTGCGCGGTCATTCAGGTGTGTTAGCGTGTCTGGTTGCGTTCCGCTCAGGGGACGCTGTCTATATGGTGATGGTAGGCGGAAATTCAAGTCCGGCGCCAATCGACGCCTCTCTCAGACCCTCACCCCTTGAGCTCCATCAGCAGCGCATTGAGCCGCTGCCGCTCCTCTTTCGACAGCGACTCGCCGGCCTGCATTCGAGCCAGCAGGGCGTCATACGCCTCCTGCGGCGACTGCTGCCGACGATGGCGCTGAAAATAAGCCACCCAGTTGTCGAGCTCGGTGCCGAGCAGCCCGCGCGGCACCAGCGGCGCCCGCCGGGCCAGCATCGCCAGGCGCTCGCCCTCCGGCGTGCCGTGAAAGTGCGCCAGCAGCACCTGAGGGCTGCGGTAGCCGCCGGCCCGTAGCAGGCGCACCACCTCGCGACACAGCCCGGCATCCGGATCGTTCTGGTCGCACCAGTCGTCGTCCTCGGGCAGACGCTCGACCAGCGACGGCTCATGCACCAGCAGCTGCAGCGCCCGAGCCATCTGCCCTAGGGACGCCGGACCGCCGGTCGTCCGCGCCCCCGCCGGCGCCTCGCCTCGGGGCGGCGCCTCATCCGCCCACTCCGGCGGCACGTCCGCGGTCGGCGCCTCGTCGACACTCTCGCCGCGGGACATCAGCGACTCGAAGCTTGACTGATCGACGCCGGTGCGACGGGAGAGTTCCGTCAGCAGCAGCGACTTCATCACCCCCTCGGGCAGGCGACCGATGGCCGCCAGCACCCGGCTGGCGAAGCGCTCGCGCTCCTCCAGCCGCTCCAGGTCGCGCCCCTCGGCGGCCTGCTCGAAGAGGAACTCCGACAGCGGACTGGCACAGGTGACCCGATCCTCGAAGGCCTCGGGACCCTCGCGGCGCACCAGGGTATCCGGATCCTCGCCATCGGGCAGGAACAGGAACCGCGCCTGACGGCCGTCGATCATCTGCGGCAGCACCGTCTCCAGCGCCCGGCTCGCCGCCTGGCGCCCGGCGCGATCGCCGTCGAAGCAGAACACCACCTCGTCGACCATGCGGAACAGCCGCCCGAGATGATCCTCGGTGGTAGCCGTGCCCAGGGTGGCCACCGCATTGCGGATGCCGAACTGGGCGAGTGCCACCACGTCCATGTAGCCCTCGACGATCACCAGTCGCTCGAGACGCGGGTTGGCCTGACGCGCCTCATAGAGGCCGTACAGCTCGCGCCCCTTGTGAAAGACCGGCGTCTCCGGGGAGTTCAGGTACTTGGGCTTGGCATCGCCCAGCACCCGTCCGCCGAAGGCGATGGTGCGGCCGCGGATATCGCGGATCGGAAACATCACCCGATCGCGGAAGCGGTCATAGGTGCGCCCGCTGTCCTCGCGGTGCACCAGCAGGCCGTATTCGATCTGCACCGGCTCGGCGATGCCCTGCTCGCCGAGATGCCGCTTGAGCGACTCCCAGCCGCCCGGGGCATAGCCGATGCCGAAGTCGCGCACGACCTCCGGCGACAGCCCGCGACGCTCGACATACTCCCGCGCGCCCTGCCCTTCGGGCATCTTCAGGCGCTCGCGGAAGAAGCTCGCCGACAGCTCGAGCAGGTTGACGCCTTCCTTGCGCTTGCGCTCGCGGGCCTGGGCCCGCGGATCGTCGGCGCCCTCGCGCGGCACCTCGAGCCCCAGCCGGGCGGCGAGATGCTCCACCGCGTCGGGGAAGCGCAGGTTGTCGTACTCCATCAGGAAGCGCAGCGCGTTACCGTGGGCACCGCAGCCGAAGCAGTGATAGAACTGCTTGTCGGCGCTGACGGTAAAGGACGGCGACTTTTCCTGGTGGAAGGGACAGAGACCGGAATGATTGCGTCCGGCCTTCTTGAGCTTGACCCGCTCGCCGACCACCTCGACCACGTCGACGCGAGCCAGCAGGTCATCGATGAAACGCTGCGGGATCTGACCGGCCATCAGGCAATCCAGTATGGGTTGAAAGCCAGGACCCTGAGAACGGGCGAAAAAACAAGCGGCCACCGAACGGCGGCCGCTTGGCGCTCCTCCCGAGTCGATCCGCTAGCCAGCGGTCCGACCCAAGTACGGATCAATAGAGCCGTTCGAAACGCTTGCGCTCACGCTGAAGCTTCTTGGCGTGACGCTTGACGGCGGCAGCCGCCTTGCGCTTGCGCTCTGCGGTCGGCTTCTCGTACTGCTCGCGACGGCGAACCTCGGACAGAACACCGGCTTTTTCACAGGAACGCTTGAAGCGACGCAGTGCGACGTCAAACGGCTCGTTATCGCGTACTTTAACAGAAGGCATTAAGCACTCACCTACCTTGAAAAACTTGAGTTCGGTTTGAACGCACGCCTTCAGGGGCGCTCGCCATGTCCCACTGACGCCGACGACCACGCGATGCGGGCCGAAACGATGGAAGGGAGAAACAGGGAGCCTGCCCCTGGGCGCACGACCCAGTCTTGCAGCGCACAGTATTCTAGTCGTCGTACCACGACCATGCAAACCGTTTCGCGCCCCGCCCCTGCCGCCCAGCGACCAAAAGGCGTAGAATGGCGCCCTTTCCGCTGTACCGAGCCATGACCATGCGTGTACTGGGCATCGAGACCTCCTGCGACGAGACCGGCGTCGCCCTCTATGACACCGAGCGTGGCCTCGCGGCCGACGCCCTCCACAGCCAGATCGCCATGCACGCCGAATACGGCGGCGTGGTGCCGGAGCTGGCCAGCCGCGACCACACCCGGCGCCTGCTGCCGCTGATCCAGACCGTGCTCAGCGATGCCGGCGTGAGCCGTGGCGAACTGGACGCCATCGCCTACACCGCCGGCCCCGGCCTGGTGGGCGCACTGATGGTCGGCGCCAGCACCGCCCACGGCATGGCCCGGGCACTCGACATCCCGGTGCTCGGCGTGCACCACATGGAAGGCCATCTGCTGGCGCCGATGCTCGAGGACGCGCCGCCCGCCTTCCCCTTCGTGGCGCTGCTGGTTTCCGGCGGCCACACCCAGCTGGTCGAGGTCGAAGGCCTCGGCCGCTATCGCCTGCTCGGCGAATCGGTGGACGACGCCGCCGGCGAGGCCTTCGACAAGGCCGCCAAGATGCTCGGCCTGGACTACCCCGGCGGCCCCGCCGTGGCGCGCCTGGCCGAGACCGGCGACCCGACGCGCTTTCGCTTCCCGCGGCCGATGACCGACCGCCCAGGGCTGGACTTCAGCTTCTCCGGACTCAAGACCCATACCCTGACCGCGATCCGCAAGCTCGAGGCCGACGGCGAACTCGATGACACCGCCCGCGCCAACGTGGCCCGCGCCTTCGAGGAGGCCGTGGTCGACACCCTGGTGATCAAGTGCCGCCGCGCCCTCGACCAGACCGGCCTCAAGCGGCTGGTGGTGGCCGGCGGCGTCAGCGCCAACGCCCGCCTGCGCGAGCGCCTCGGCCTCGAGACCGCCAAGCGCAGCGCCGAGGTCTTCTATCCTCGCGGGCGCTTCTGCACCGACAACGGGGCCATGATTGCCTATGTGGGCGCCCAGCGCCTGCTGGCCGGCGAGCACGACACCGTGGGGCAGATGCAGGCCGTACCGCGCTGGCCGATGGACGGGCTCGAGCCGCCGGCCGGGCGCTGAAAGCTGGAAGCTGGAAGCTGGAAGCTGGAAGCTGGAAGCTGGAAGCTGGAAGCTGGAAGCTGGAAGCTGGAAGCTGGAAGCTGGAAGCTGGAAGACAGCATGACCCCCGCCATCATGGGGTCACGGGTTTTCTTCAAGCTTCCAGCTCAAGCCCGCGAAGCGGGCGTTCTTCCAGGCGCAAAGCGCCGCTCTTCGGGCTTACAACCCCGGCTCGTCGCCCCGCCCCAGCTGACGAATATTCAGCGCATGACGCCCCAGCACCAGCAGCGTGAAGCCGATCACCACCGGCACGTAGTCGGGCGCCAGCCAGATCGCGGCCAGCGGGGCCAGCGCGGCGCTGGCCAGTGACGCCACCGCCGCGGTGCGCACCCGCCAGGCCAGCAGACACCACAGAGTCGCGCAGCACAGCGCCACCCAGGGGGTCAGCACCAGCATCACGCCGAAGGCGCTGGCCACCGCCTTGCCGCCGCGAAAGCGATACCAGGCCGGATAGCTGTGACCGAGCAGCACGCCGAGCCCGACCAGCCCCTGCCCCCAGGGCGGCAGCGCCAGCAGCATGGCGAGCCACAGCACCGGCATGCCCTTGACCGCATCGACCAGCAGCGTGGCCAGGGCCAGCCGCGGCCCATGCAGGCGCAGCACGTTGGAGAAGCCGGGATTGCCGGAACCGGCCAGGCGCGGATCGCCGCGGCCGGCCAGGCGACACACCGTGATCGCCCCCAGCCAGGTGCCGCTGAGATAGCCCAGCGCCATCAGCGGCAGCACGAGTTCGAGTTGGCTCAGCACGGCCGACCCTCAAGCGGAAAGTGCCCCGATTCTGCCAGCCTCGATGCCACGGGAACAGCGTCGACGCTGTCGCCGACCGGTCGCCTCGCGTACAATCGCCGCCCAATCCGGCACTGCCGCCGCCCCTTGCCACGGCTCGGAGAGCCCAAGATGGATCTCGTACTGATCGAAGCGCTGAAGGTCGACACCGTGATCGGCGTCTACGACTGGGAGCGCACCCTCACCCAGACCCTGGTTCTGGATCTGGAGCTGGCCACCGACATTCGCCCCGCGGCGGCCGACGACGATATCGCCCAGACCCTCGACTATGCCGCCATCAGCGAGCGCATCGCCCGCTTCGGGGCCGAGCACAGCTTCGAGCTGGTGGAAACCTTCGCCGAGCGCCTGGTCGACGCCCTGCGCCAGGAATACGGCATCGCCTGGATACGCCTGACCCTGCGCAAGCCGGGCGCGGTGCCCGCCGCCAATGCGGTCGGGGTGCGCATCGAGCGCGGCGAGCGGAGCGCGACCTGATGGCCCTGGTCACCGTCAGCATCGGCAGCAACATCGAGCGCGAGACGCACCTGACCGCCTGCCTCGACGCCCTCGCCGAGCGCTTCGATGGCCTGCGCCTGTCGCGGGTCTACGAGAGCGAACCGGTGGGCTTCGAGGACGGCCGCAACTTCTACAACCTGGTCGCGGCGTTCGACAGCGACTGGTCGGTGGGCGAGCTGCAGGCCTGGTGCAAGCGGCTCGAGTTCGCCAACGGCCGCCGCGCCGACAGCCCCAAGTTCAGCCCCCGCACCCTGGACGTCGATCTGCTCACCGTCGGCGAACTGACCGGCGAGCACGACGGCGTCGCGCTGCCGCGGGCCGAGATCCGTCATCACGCCTTCGTGCTGAAGCCGCTGGCGGAGCTGCTGCCCGACGTCCGTCACCCCGAGGACGGCCGGCGCTATGCCGAGCTGTGGACGGCCTTCGAGGCCGACGACCAGGCCCTGTGGCCGGCCGACTTCCCGTGGCGCGGAAAGTCCCTGCCGCTCGACGCCTGATCCGACCGTCTTATCCGGTCGCTTGAATCGGACACCGGACCCTCAGCCCGCCAGCACCTCATCGATCGCTACCCGGCGCCGCCGGGCCAGCTCCTCGCCCAGCTCGCGGCCCTGATAGCCCTCCTCGACGAGCCCGCGGGGCAGGATCTGCCCCGCCAGGCGCCAGGCCACGGCCAGGTCCTCGGCCAGACGCGCGTCTTCCATGCTCACCAGGCTGATCAGCGAGGCCACCCGCTCGCCCTGGCGCCAGGCGCCGATGGCGTCGAGCCAGGCCATCACCCGCGCCCCGTCCAGCTCGCCCGCCCGCGCCTCGGCCACCAGCCGGCGCGTCGCCGCCGCCTGATCGCCCAGCCGGCGCGGCGTCCGGGGCAGCTTCAGACGCTCGGCCAGGCGCTCGCGGGCTTCGGCCTCGAGATGCTCGACCAGCCGCGCCCAGCGCCAGCGGGGCGCCTGCTCGTCGGCGATGTCCTCGGGCAGCCGCGCCAGTCGCCCCAGCGCCTCGTCCAGCGCCGCGGCGTCCGCCGCCAGCTCCGGCATCAGCGCCGCCAGGGCGCCGCAGTCGTGCAGGGCCTGGAAGTAGACGTCCGGCCAGGGCTCGCCCAGCGCCTTCTCGGTCTCGGTCCAGACGCGCTCGGCCACCAGGTGGCCGAGCTCCCCGCTCTCCGCCAGCCGGCGCATCAGCTCGCGGGTGGCCGGGGCGATCACGAAGCCGAGCCCGGCGTAGCGCGCCAGGAAGCGCGCCGTGCGCAGCACCCGCAGCGGGTCCTCGACGAAGGCCGGCGAGACGTGGCGCAGCACCCGGGCCTCGAGATCGTGAAGCCCGCCGTAGGGGTCGACCAGTTCGCCCTCGGGGGTCTCGGCCATGGCGTTGATGGTCAGGTCGCGACGCACCAGATCCTGCTCCAGGCTGACCTCGGGGCTCGCGTGGACCTCGAAGCCGGTATAGCCGTGGCCGGCCTTGCGCTCGGTGCGCGCCAGGGCGAACTCCTCGTGGGTCTTCGGATGCAGGAACACCGGGAAGTCGCGGCCCACGGCGCGGAAGCCGCGCCGGGTCATGGCCTCGGGCGTGGCGCCGACCACCACCCAGTCGACGTCGGTGACCGGCCAGCCGAGACGGGCGTCGCGCACGGCGCCGCCGACCCGATAGACCGTCAGGCCATCGAGGCGGGCATCGCGGGTCGCCATGCTCAGGCCTCCACGCGCTCGGGCAGACGGTGCTGCCAGTCGGTGAAGCCGCCGTCGAGGCTGTAGACCGTCTCGAAGCCCTGGCCGGCCAGCCAGGCCGCGGCCTGCTGGCTGGAGTGGCCGTGGTAGCAGACCACCACCAGCGGCGTCTCGCGAGGCGCCTCGGCCAGCAGGGCCGTGACGCTGTCGTTGTCCAGATGGCGGCAGCCGGGGATATGACCGGCGGCGAAGCTCGCCGGGTCGCGGATGTCGACCAGGGTCAGCGGCGAGCCGGCGTCGAGCCACTCGGCCAGGGTGGGAATGTCCAGGTGCTGGAAGCTCATCGGTTCTCCAGGAATGCAACAGGAAGGAAGGGCTAAATTCAGTAGCGGCTGGGCACGCTGATGCGTGCGCCGCTCTCGAGGTCGAGGGCGGTCAGCGCCCCGCCCCAGACGCAGCCGGTATCCAGCGCCTCGGCCCGCACCCGGCTGCCCGGCGTCTTGCCCTCGAGCGCGGCCCAGTGGCCGAACAGCAGCCGCGGATCGTCGTCGCGGGGATACTGGAACCAGGGCGCGAAGCCCGGCGGCGCGCTGTCGAGCCCCTCCTTGGCGCTGAAGTCCAGCGCGCCGTCGGCGGCGATGAAGCGCATGCGGGTGAAGGTGTTGACGATCGCCCGCAGGCGGTCGAGGCCGTCCAGGTCGTCACGCCAGCGGGCCGGCTCGTTGCCATACATCTGCTCGAGGAAGGCGCCGGCACGCTCGCCGCCGAGCCGCTCGGCCACCTCGGCGGCCAGCGGCTCGGCCTGATCCAGCGTCCACTGGGGCGGCAGGCCGGCGTGGCTCATCAGGGTATCGCCGTCGCGCACCACCAGCGGACGGCTCTGCAGCCAGTCGAGCACGCGCTCGCGATCGGCCGCGGCGAGGATGGCGTCCAGGGTATCCTTGCGCTTGAGGCGCGCGCCGCCGCGAGCCACCGCCAGCAGGTGCAGATCGTGATTGCCGAGTACCACCCGGGCGGCGTCGCCCAGGGCCATGACCTCGCGCAGGCAGTCCAGCGAACCGCGGCCGCGGTTGACCAGATCGCCGGCCAGCCACAGCCGGTCACGGCGCGGATCGAAGTCGAGGCGCTCAAGCAGGGCCACGAATTCCTCGTGACAGCCCTGGAGATCGCCGACGGCGTAGGTGGTCATGGCGCGTCCTCGCGGTCTCGTTGGAAGATCGGGGGTGAAGCGGCGCTCGCCGAACGCCTCAGTGCACCTGGTTGGGGCCGGCCAGCCGAAAGGGGGCGACGGCCACCTCGAAGGGGCGCTGGGTGGCGGTGTCGACGCAGGTGAAGGCGCCTTCCATCACGCCCACCGGGCCGTCGAGGATCGCCCGACTGGTGTAGCGGAAGGTCTGGCCGGGGCCGATCAGCGGCTGCTGGCCGACCACACCCTTGCCGCGCACCTCCTGGGTCTCGCCGCTGCTCTGGGTGATCTTCCAGTGGCGCGCCAGCAGCTGCATGCTGTGGCCGGAGTGATTGTGCACGGTGATGGTATAGCTGAACACGAAGCGCTCTTCTTCGGGGGCGGACTCGTCCGCCTGGAAGGCCGGCTCCACGTCGACATGGATATCGTCGCCCAGGATCGATGTCGTCATGAGGCGCCGCCCTCCTCGGCCAGGTGGTTGGCGATGCGCACGAACTCCGCCACGCTCAGGGTCTGGGGCCGCCGGCTCGGCTCGATGCCGAGCGCCTCCAGGGCCACGGCGTCGATCCGTCCCTTGAGGTTGTTGCGCAGCGTCTTGCGGCGCTGGGCGAAGGCCTCGCGCACCACCTCGAACAGCAGCATCTCGTCGCGGGCGACATCCGGCATCTCGGCGTGGGGGGTCAGGCGCACGATGGCCGAATCCACCTTGGGCCGCGGCACGAAGGACTCCGGCGGCACGATGAACAGCGACTCGACCGTGCAGTAGTACTGGGCCAGCACCGAGAGGCGGCCGCGCTCGCCGCCCCCGGGCGGGGCCGCCAGGCGGTCGACGACCTCCTTCTGCAGCATGAAGTGCATGTCGGCCACGGCGTCGCCGGCCTGCAGCAGGTGGGAGATCAGCGGCGTGGAGATGTTGTAGGGCAGGTTGCCCACCACCCGCAGCGCCGGGCCATCGCCACGCAGTTCGCGGAAGTCGACCTTGAGCGCGTCGCCCTCGTGGATCACGAAGCCCGGCTGGTCGAAGAACTGCACGCGCAGGCCGGGAATCAGGTCACGGTCGAGCTCGATGACCTCGAGATGGCCGCCCGCCGCCTCCAGCAGCGGCTCGGTGAGGGCGCCCTGGCCGGGGCCGATCTCCACCAGGCGCTCGCCGGGGCGGGCGCCGATGGCGCGCACCAGCCGCGAGATGATGCCGGGGTCGCGCAGGAAGTTCTGGCCGAAGCGCTTGCGGGCGCGATGACCCTGGGGGCGGGATGCCATGCGTCTGTCCTTCTGTTCGAATCGGGGATGCCGCGCTCAGTCACGAGCGGCGCGGCGGGCCATGTCGGCGGCCAGCGCCTCGGCCACCGCCAGGCTGCCGGGATCGGCGCGGCCGCTGCCGGCCAGGTCGAGGGCGGTGCCGTGGTCCACCGAGGTGCGCACCAGCGGCAGGCCCAGGGTGATGTTGGCGGCGCGGCCGAAGCCGGCGTACTTGAGCACCGGCAGGCCCTGATCATGATACATCGCCAGCACGGCGTCGGCCTCGGCCAGGTGGCGCGGGGTGAACAGGGTATCCGCCGGCAGCGGCCCGTCAAGGGTCAGGCCCTCGCGACGCAGCGCCGCGAGCGTCGGCACGATCACCTCGAGCTCCTCGCGACCGAGGTGGCCGCCCTCCCCGGCGTGGGGGTTGAGGCCGCAGACGGCGATGCGCGGCGCGGCCAGACCGAACCAGCGGCGCAGGTCGGCGTCGAGGATGCGAAGGATGCGGGTCAGCCGCTCGGGCGTCACCGCGTCGCTCACCTCGCGCAGCGGCAGGTGGGTGGTGGCGAGCGCCACGCGCAGCGACCGCGGGCCCTGCCAGTCTGGGCCGGTCGCATGCAGGGCACGGTCGGTGGCGAGCATCATCACCACCTCGTCGACGCCGCAGGCGTCGCGCAGGTATTCGGTGTGGCCGGTGAAGTCGGCGTGGCCGGCCTCGCGGATCACCGCCTTGTGCAGCGGAGCGGTGACGATCCCGGCGGCCTCGCCTGCCCGGCAACCGGCGACGGCACGATCCAGCGTCTCGAGCACGTAGTCGCCGTTGCGGGTATCCAGCACCCCGGGGCGACTGGGCGCGGCGAGCGCCACCGGCCACACGGGCAAGCGCCCGGGCCGGGTCTCGGGCACCGGCTCGCCCGGTGCCAGCTCGACGATCTCGAGCGCCCGCCCCAGGGCCTCGGCCCGCTCGGCGAGCAATCCGGCATCGCCCACCGCCACTCGGCGGTGCCCCGGGGTCGTGCCGGTGGCACCGTCGGTGGCCAGCATCACCGCGAGCTCGGGGCCGATGCCGGCCGGCTCGCCGGTGGTCAGGGCGATGACGGGCGCATCGCTCATGCGCCGGGCTCGAGACGCTCGTCGACGAAGGCCTCGCTGCGGATCTCCTGGATCCAGTCTTCCATCTCGTCATTGGCCTTGCGCTGGAACAATGCCTGGCGCGCCTGATCGCGGCTCATGCCGGCGCCCTGCTGCTCGATGAAGCGGTCGACCTCGCGCTCGGAGAGGCTGACCCGACCGCCCACGCGGCGCTGCTGCAGCTCGCGCATCAAAAGCTCGCGACGCACCTGGTCACGCACCACGCCGAGCGACAGGCCGTCGGCCTCCAGGGCGTCGGCGAACTGGTCCAGGGTCATGTTGTTGCCCCGGGCGATGGCCCGTACCTGACGATTGAGCTCGGTGTCGTCGACGCTCAGATTGGCCTCGCGGGCCATCTGCAGCTGGATCTCCTCGACGATCAGGCGGTCGAGCACCTGCTCGCGCAGCACCTGGTCCGGCGGCAGGTCGACGCCCTGGGCCCCGAGCTGTTGCTTGGTCTGGGTGAAGCGGTCCTCGAGCTGGGAGGCCATGATGGCGCCGTCGTTGACCACCGCCACGATACGGTCCAGGGGCTGGCGCGCCTGGGCCAGCCCGGTCAGGGGCGCGGCCCCCAGCAGCAGGGCCAGCAGCAGGGTGGCGAAGTGTCGGCTGCGCATGTCGGTGTTTCCTCTCTTTCGATATCGGATGTCTCGTGGCGGCCGGCGAGCGACCGCCACGAAGTGGCAGGCGGGGCGCCGGCCGCGGCTCAGCGTGCGCCGAAGGCGGTACTGCGATAGCCCGGCACGGCGCCGTCGAAGTAGCTGGCCGCGTCTCCGCCGATGCCGCCCAGGCCCTTGAACACGAAGCGCAGGAAGAACCCGCGATCGGTGGTGTCGTCTTCGATGGTGTTCGCGGTGCCCTCGTCGTCGACCCACTCGCGCCACACCAGCTGCAGACCATAGCAGCAGTCGTTCCACTGCACACCCGCCATCTGCTCGAGGCTGCGGTCGTTGGTGTTGTCGTAGACGAAGCGACCGATCAGGTCGACCTGTGGCCCGACCCGGTAGGCCCCGGAGACGTCGAACTCCTCGCGGTTGTAGCCCAGCCGGTCCTCGAAGTCGTCTTCGGAGACGTCGAAGCCCTGAAGCTGCCAGCGATAGCCCAGGTTGAGCACGTGACCGGCGTCGGCACGGTACTGCAGGTCCCAGCTGGCACTCTCGGTGCGCGAGCGGTGGTCGTCGTAGAGCCACTGCCAGCGCGTGCGCCACTCGTCGCTCAGCCGCCAGTTCAGGCGCGTGACCAGCGGCGAGCGGTCGCGGGTGGCGGCGTAGTACTCGTAGGAATCCTCGTCTTCCGGAAGCTTGTCGGGATTACCTCTCATATCAATCGTGCGATCGTCGAAATACAGCGCCTGGCCGAGGCCCAGCGACAGCCGCTCGCGGCCGCTCTCGTCCTCCAGCAGGCGGCTCTCGACGCCGTAGGAGATACGATTGAGATCGCCCACCCGGTCACCGCCGGAGAAGCGGTCCGGCGACCACAGCTGGTTCCAGGAGAAGTTGCGCTCGCCGGTGTCGAAGTCCGGGAAGTCGGTCTGGTCCTCGGCCGGCACGTAGGCGTAGTTGAGCCGCGGCTCCAGGGTCTGGCGGAAATCGCCGCCGCCGAGACTCAGGTCGCGCTCGAACACCAGGCCGCCGTCGACGGAGGTCACCGGCACGGTCAGCGACGGCGTGTCGCTGCGTCCGGGGGTAGTCTCGCGATTGTCGTAGTCGAGGTCGTAGGAGCGATGGGCCAGCTCGACGCGGGGCTCGAGGTAGCCCCAGCTCTGGTCGAAGCGCCAGCCCACGGCCGGATCCAGCCTGAGCCGGGTGCCGTTGGCCGCCTCGCGTTCCGAGATCTGCCGACGACCGTCCTTGAAGTCATACCAGCCGTCGTCGTCCGTATGCACGTCGCGCCAGAAGTAGGTCAGGTTGGAGGCCCACTCCTCGTAGAAGCCATTGTCCTGGGACCAGCGCGCCCGGGCATCCAGGCTCGGCAGGCGGTAGAAGGGCTTGTCGCCCTCTTTCAGAGGATCATCGAGCCGCTCGTACCCCTGGGCCTTGGCCTGCAGGCGCCAGACATCGCCGCGATAGTCGAGCCGGGCCAGCCGTGACAGGTGGTCGGTGTCCTGCTCGGCGAAGTCGCGGCCGAAGTCGTCGAAGTAGGCGCCGTCGCTGGCCGCGCCGTAGCGCAGCCGGTAGTCGGTACGCTCGTCGAAACGCCCGGCGTGACGGAAGTCCAGGTACCAGCGCTCATCGCCGTTCGCGAGACGGGAGCCGTTCGAGGCCTCGTCGCCAGCACGCTTGTCGTCGGCGATGTAGGCCCCCTCGATGGTGCCGGCGTCGGACGGAAAGAGATAGCGATACTCGCCGCCCAGCAGCAGGCCACGATCGCTGATCCAGCGCGGGGTGAGGGTCGCGTCCTGGTCGGGGGCGATGTTCCAGTAGAAAGGCTGGGAATAGTCGAGCCCGCTGCCGGTGGCGCCGAGGGTCGGCCACAGGAAGCCGGTCTGGCGGCGCTCATCGAGCGGGAAGCGCACCCAGGGCCAGTAGAATACCGGCACGTGACCGACCTCCAGGCGGGCGTGCTTGGCGGTGCCGAACCCCTGCTCGCGGTCCAGCAGGATGTCGTTGCCGACCAGGCGCCACAGCTCGCTGCCGGGCTCGCAGGTGGTGAAGCTGGCCTCGCGCAGCCGGTAGCGGCCGTCCTCGAGCCGGGCCAAGCGCACGGCATCACCACGCAGGCGCTGCTCATGGGCCACATAGTGGGCGGTATCGATGCTCGCCGCATCGCTTTCCAGCGAGAATTCGGCGGCGTCGCCGCGCACCAGCAGATTCTGGTCGCGCAGCGCCACCGGCCCCTCGGCCAGCACCCGATCCCGGGACGCCGGCAGGTTGACCCGCGGCGCCTCGAGCTGGGTGTCGCCACGGCGCAGCACCACCTGGCCGCTGAGCCGGGTCTCCCCCTCGGCACCGTACTCGCCGCTGTCCGCCTCGCTGGTGACCTGCCCCTCGGGCGGCGGGGCCAGACGATAGTCCGGCATCACGTAGCGCCCGCGGCATACGGCATCGGCCGGCCGGTCGGCGCCCCAGGGCTGCCAGTCCAGCCGATCGGCGGGCAGCGGCTCGGGGGGCGCCGCCAGCAGAGGGGCGGCAATGATCAGGTTCGAGGTCACCAGACCTGCCAGGGCCGTCCGGGAGGGTCGCTTGGCCATGTTCCACGATGTCCTTGGCGGAGTGAATCGGTATTATACAGGCCCCATGCGACCTGTCCCGCCGACGAGTCCCTGTCACGCCGACGCTGTCGGGCCTCAGCATGCGGCGACGCTTCGGGGCCGTCAACCGAGCCCCGCCACCGGACATCGAGAGGTGATGATGCCAGAGGCCGATGCCCTCGCCCGCCAGACGCCGCTGCGCCACTGGATCGCGCAGTGCCATGGACTCGACCCGCAGGCCCTGGACCTGCGCCTGGCCGCCGGCGATGCCAGCTTTCGCCGCTACTATCGGCTGACACTGCCCGACGGCGCCACACGAATGCTGATGGACGCGCCGCCGGACCGCGAGGACAGCACGCCCTTCGTGGCCATCGACCGGGCCTGGGAAGCCGCCGGCCTGCCGGTGCCGCACCTGCACGCCGTGGACCTCGAGGCCGGCTTCCTGGAGCTCGACGATCTCGGCGACACGCCGCTGCAGACCCGCTTCGACGGCGAGCGCGACCCGGCCACCCTGGCCTGGCACGAAGGCGCCATGGCGCTCATTCATGAGCTCCAGAACCGCGCCTCGCCGGACGCGCTGCCGGCCTACGACGCCGCCTTGCTGGGCCGCGAGCTCGATCTCTTCCCCGAGTGGTGCCTGTCGCGCTGGCTCGACGTCGCCCCGCCGCCCGGCTGGAACGCCCTGCGTGACGCGCTGATCGCGTCCGCACTGGATCAGCCCGTGGTCACCGTGCATCGCGACTTCGACGCCATGAACCTGATGGTGGTCGACGAGGCGCTCTACCTGATCGACTTCCAGGACGCCGTGGCAGGTCCCATCAGCTACGATCTGATCTCGCTGCTCCACGGCCGCTACTGCCGCTTCGACGCCGCGCGGCGCACCGAGTGGATCGAGGGCTTTCGCGCGCGGGCGGTGACCGACGGCCGCCTCGATGCCGAGATCGATGCGGCCGGCTTCCACGCCCGGGTGGCCGCCATGGCCGCCCAGCGCGCGCTCAAGGTGCTGGGCATCTTCTGCCGGCTGACCCTGCGCGACCATCGCGACGGTTATCTCGCCCGCCTGCCGCACTTCCTCGCCCATCTCGAGGACGCCCTGGCCGAGCTCGACGGTCACGACGCCTTCAGGGCCTGGCTCGCCGACGTCTTCCGCCCCGCCCTGGCGGCGAAGCTGGACGAGGACGGCATCGACCGGGAGGGCGCGGCATGAAGGCGATGATCCTGGCCGCCGGACTCGGCACGCGCATGCGCCCGCTCACCGACCACTGCCCCAAGCCGCTGCTGCCGGTGGCCGGCAAGCCGCTGATCGTTCACCACCTGGAACGCCTGGCCACGGCCGGTATCCGTGAAGTGGTGATCAACGTCAGCTACCGCGCCGAGCAGATCATCGAGGCGCTGGGCGACGGCCACGAGTTCGGCGTGGACATCGCCTGGAGCCGCGAGGACGCGCCGCTGGAAACCGGCGGCGGCATTCGCCGCGCCCTACCCTTGCTCGGCGAGGCGCCATTCTGGCTGGTCAACGGCGATGTCTGGTGCGATGTCACGCCCGACGCGCTCCCTCCGCTCGGCGACGACCTGGCCAACCTGGTGCTGGTGGACAATCCCGATCACCATCCCACCGGCGACTTTCACCTGGATGCCGGCGGTCGGGTGCATGCCGAGGGCGAGCCGCGGCTGACCTACGCCGGCCTGGCGCTGCTCGATCCGGCGCTGGTCGCCACTCAGACCGACGGTGCCTTCGCCCTGGCCCCGCTGCTGCGCGAGGCCATGGCGGCAGGCCGGGTCGCCGGCCATCATCATCGCGGCGCCTGGGTCGATGTCGGCACCCCGGCCCGCCTCGAGAGCCTGGATAGGGCCCTGCGCACCCAACTTCCTTCATGACCCTCACGGGGCACCGGGGACAAGCCGAAGAGGAGCTCCGACGCCAGGACGGCGTCGGGAGCCTGGAGGGACATACCCGTCGTGTCTCCTCGCCGGCTTGTCGACGGACAGCCTACCCATCGCCGGAGCCCTCCCGGGCTGAGCCGGTCGGCGCCAGCTGCTAAGCTGGCGCCATTCCACTCTCTCACTGCACCAAGGAAACACCGCACATGAAAGCCAGCGTCAAATGGACAGACGGTCGCCAGTTCGTCGCCTGGGGATGTGGAAAGCTGGCAGCGGCCGCGGTGAAGCCACGCACTTAATCAACAGCAAGGAAATCAGTTCATGAAAGCCTCAGTGAAATGGACCGACGGTCGCCAGTTCGTCGCCGAAGCCGGCAGCGGCCACAGCGTGGTCATCGACGGTCCGCCCGACCACGGCGGCCGCAACACCGGCCCGCGCCCGATGGAAATGCTGCTGATGGGCATGGGCGCCTGCACCTCCTTCGACGTGCTGGAGATCCTCGAGAAGTCGCGCGCCCCGGTGGCGGACTGTGTGGCCAGCATCGAGGCCGAGCGCGCCGACAGCGTGCCCAGCGTATTTACCAAGATCCATATCCACTTCACCGTGAGCGGCCAGGGGCTCAAGGAGAAGCAGGTCAAGCGCGCCGTCGAGCTCTCCGCCGACAAGTACTGCAGCGCCTCGATCATGCTGGCCAAGGGCGGCGTGGAGGTGACCCACTCCTTCACCATCGTCGAGGAGTAAGCGAGCCTTCCCCCACGGCGCCCTGACGGCCGAGACGCCAGGTCCGGCTCCCCGCCCGGCGGCGGCGAAAAAAAACCGTGGCGGCGGGTGCGCCGCCACGGTGGGCTGTGCATAATACGCGGCTCTCGATTGCCAGGGGTTCCGGCGACATCCGTCGGGATGACACTATCTGCCACTTTGGGAGGCTCGGACGTGACCGACAATCTCCGACTCCACGGGTTCAACAACCTGACCAGCTCCCTGAGCTTCAACATCTATGACATCTGCTATGCGAAGACCGAGGAGCAGCGCAAGGCGTACATCGACTACATCGATGAGCTCTACAACGCCGAGCGTCTGACGCAGATCCTCAAGGATGTCACCAACATCATCGGCGCCCACGTGCTCAATATCTCCCGCCAGGATTACGAGCCCCACGGTGCCAGCGTGACCATCCTGATCGCCGAGCACGAGCTGGAAGAGGCCGCCCCCGAGCAGATGGAACCCGGCCCGGGCCCGTTGCCGGAAACCGTGGTGGCCCACCTCGACAAGAGCCACGTCACGGTGCACAGCTACCCCGAGTCCCACCCGGACAACGGCATCAGCACCTTCCGCCTGGACATCGACGTCTCCACCTGCGGCCAGATCAGCCCGCTGAAGGCGCTCAACTACCTGATCCACAGCTTCGATTCCGACATCGTGACCGTGGACTATCGGGTGCGCGGCTTCACCCGTGACGTGGACGGCAAGAAGCTGTTCATCGACCACGACATCACCTCGATCCAGGACTACCTGGCCGACGACACCAAGCAGGCCTACCAGATGGTGGACGTGAACGTGTATCAGGAGAACATGTTCCACACCAAGATGCTGCTCAAGGACTTCGAGCTGGACAACTACCTGTTCGGTACCTCCCGGCGCGATATCAGCTTCGAGGAGGCCCGCGACATCGAGAGCCGGCTGCGCAAGGAGATGCTGGAGATCTTCTACTCGCGCAACATGGACTAGCCCCGCGCTATCATCGGCACACGGGGTCAGACCCTTAAGCGCCCTTAGGGACTCCGTCCCTAAGGGCGCTTAAGGGTCTGACCCCTGCTATTTTCGGCGCTTGTAGCTCGGCGCTTAAAGCTTATAAACCGACCGGGTCATCACCTTGGACATCAGCGTCATGCCGGCCTTGACCGGCCCCGGGAAGCGGGCGCCGCCGGCTTCCAGCGCCTGCTCGGCGTGATGGGCCTCGTCGATGGCCATCTGGCGCAGCACCGCGCGGGAGCGGTGGTCGCCGGACGGCAGCTCGTCCATGTGGGCGTCGAGGTGGCGACCCACCTGTTCCTCGGTGGCGGCGACGAAGCCCAGGCTGATGCGGTCGCCGATCGCCCCGGCCAGCGCCCCCATGCCAAACGAGGCGGCATAGAACAGCGGGTTGAGACGGCTGGTGTGACCGTCGAGCTCGTCGAGACGCGACTCGCACCAGGCCAGGTGATCGATCTCCTCCTGGGCGGCTTCCTCCATCTGCTCACGAACCTCGGGCAGCTTGGCGGTCAGCCCCTGTCCCTGGTAGAGCGCCTGGGCGCACACCTCGCCGGTATGGTTGATGCGCATCAGGCCCACGGCGTGGCGTCGTTCGGCCTCGTCCAGGGCATCGTCGCGCACCTCCGGGGTGGCCGGCGATGGACGAGACGGCTGGGCGGCGCCCGGCACCAGGGTGCGCAGCACGGCATCGCCCTGGCGCACCAGTTGATCGGCACGGGAATACTGACGGTTCATGACACCCCCTGAATCGATGATGAGCTCATTGTAACCGAGTCGCCCCGGTGCCGGCAGTGCCTCCGGATGCGACGACGCCGCCCCGGAGGCGGCGTCGAACGGAAACGGTGTCGGGCGAGGCCCGGGAAGGCTGCACCTGATGCGTCGAACACCGCAAGCCGCGGCAGGCGCCGCGCGCCGACTACCCAGCCGGCCAGGTAAAGCGTCGACCGCCCATCAGGTGCATATGAATATGATAGACGGTCTGACCGCCCTGTTCATTGCAGTTCATCACCACCCGATAGCCGTCGTCGGCGAAACCGGCCTCGCGGGCCAACCGGGCGGCGGTGAACTGCAGCCGACCCACCAGCGCCAGATCGTCTTCCTCGATGTCGTTGAGGGTGGCGATATGGCGCTTGGGCACGATCAGCTGGTGCGTCGGCGCCTTGGGATCGATGTCGTTGAAGGCCAGCACCTCGTCGTCTTCGTAGACGATGTCGGCGGGAATCTCACGCTTGATGATCTTGCAGAACAGGCAGTCCATGGCGGGCTCCTCGACGGATGACGAACGGCGAATGTAGAGGCTCAGCGAAAACGGCGCTGGGCCAGCAGGTGGCGCACCAGCGGCCCCAGGATCAGCTCCATGGCCAGCGGCATGCGCGAGCCCGGCACCACCAGGGTGTGCGGTCGGCTCATGAAGGCATCGGGGATCATCGCCAGCAGGTAGGGGAAGTCCACCGTGGCCGGATCGCGGAAGCGGATCACCACGAAGGACTCGGCATCGGCGGGGATATCCTGGACCTCGAAGGGATTCGAGGTATCCACCGTGGGCACCCGCTGGAAATTGATGTGGGTGCGCGAGAACTGCGGCTGGATATAGCGCACGTAGTCGTCCATGCGCCCCAGGATGGTGTCGATCACCGCCTCCTGGGAGTAGCCGCGATAGCGCATGTCGCGATCGATCTTCTGGATCCACTCCAGGTTCATGGTCGGCGCCACCCCGACCAGCAGGTCCACGTGGCGGGCGACGTCGTGCTCGGCGGTCACCAGGCCACCGTGCAGCCCCTCGTAGAACAGCAGGTCGGTGCCCGTGGGCAGCGGCTGCCATTCGGTGAAGGTGCCGACCTGATAGCCGGCCTCGATCATCGACTTGTCCTCGGCGTGGATATAGTGCCGATAGGTGCCGGTGCCGTGCTCGCCATACTCCTGGAACAGCGCCTCGAGCTCCTCCAGCAGGTTGGCCTCCACGGCGAAGTGCGACAGCTCGTCCTTGCGCTCGGGCTCCTCGCGGAAGATCCGCGCCAGCTCCTGACGGGTGTAGCGATGGAAGGCGTCGCCGTCGACGAAGGCGGCATGCAGGTCCTCGCGGGCGAACATGCGCTCGAAGGTGCGCTTGACCGTGGTGGTGCCGGCCCCGGAGGAGCCGGTCACGGCGATGATCGGATACTCGCGCGACATCAGCTCGCCCCCGCGAGACGCTCGCGCACGAGGTCGGGCACCGCCACCGGGCGGCCGGTGGCGGGGTCCACCAGCATCAGGTTGATGCGTGCCGTGGCCACGGGACGATCGTCGGCGAGGCGCCGGATGCGATGGTAGACGGCGATCGCGCGGCGCCCCGGCGCCGGAATCGCGGTGTCCACCTCCAGCGCCTCGGGCCAGCGCGACTCGGCCTGATACTGCACCGCCAGGTCGGCGGCCACGCACGGGTAGCCGCCCATGTCGCCCTCGGCGAGCGAGCGGGTGGCCAGGGCCTGAACGCGGGCCTCGTGCATCAACGACACCACGGCATCATGGCCGAGATGCCGGCCGTAGTTCATGTCGGTGATGCGCACCGACAGCGGATGCCGGTGCAGGATGTCCGCCTCGGGGAACTCCAGTTTCACGCGTTCCATGCCGCCTCCTGGTGGTGAATGTGCGCCGTCGTGGGTGGGTCAGGCTCGCGGGCTCAGCCCTCGCCGCCTTCCCGGGCGATGGCGCGATGCGCGATGTCGCCGCGGTGGAAGGCGTCCTGCCAGCGGATCTCGGCCACGCCCCGG
This sequence comes from Halomonas sp. HG01, assembly GCF_000968715.2. NCBI lineage: Bacteria > Pseudomonadati > Pseudomonadota > Gammaproteobacteria > Oceanospirillales > Halomonadaceae > Halomonas > Halomonas sp. HG01. Next base: position 2,891,031 of record NZ_CP022134.1, read on the forward strand.
TAGGCCAGGTCGCGGGCCGCGGAGACACCCTCGCCCAGCGCGGTGACGCACAGCACGCGGCCACCGGCGGTCAGCACCTCGCCGCCGTCGCCCAGGGCGGTGCCGGCGTGGAAGACCTTGCTGCCGGTGGCCTCGGCGGCGTCGAGCCCCTCGATGGCGTCGCCCTTGCGATAGCTACCGGGATAGCCGCCGGCGGCCATCACCACGCCCACCGCGGCGCGGGAATCCCACTCGCAGGCGTGGCCGGAAAGCTCGCCGCGGGCGCCGGCCAGGCACAGCTCGGCCAGGTCGGACTGCAGGCGCATCATGATCGGCTGGGTCTCGGGGTCGCCGAAGCGGCAGTTGTACTCGATCACCCGCGGGTTGCCTTCGGGGTCGATCATCAGGCCGGCGTACAGGAAGCCGGTGTAGGGATGGCCTTCCTCGGCCATGCCGCGCACCGTGGGCCGGATCACGCGCTCCATCACGCGCTCATGGATCTCGTCGGTGACCACTGGTGCCGGCGAGTAGGCGCCCATGCCGCCGGTGTTCGGGCCCTGGTCGTCGTCGTAGGCGCGCTTGTGGTCCTGGCTGGTGGCCATCGGCAGCACCGTCTCGCCATCGACCATGACGATGAAGCTGGCCTCCTCGCCCTGCAGGAAGTCCTCGATCACTACCCGGGCGCCGGCGTCGCCGAAGGCGTTGTCCTCGAGCATGTCGTGGACCGCGGCCTCGGCTTCTTCCCGGGTCATGGCGACGATCACGCCTTTGCCCGCGGCCAGGCCGTCGGCCTTGATCACGATCGGCGCGCCCTTCTCGGCGAGGTATTCGAGCGCCGGCTCCACCGCCACGAAGGTGCGGTATTCGGCGGAGGGAATGGCGTGGCGGGCCAGGAAGTCCTTGGTGAAGGCCTTCGAGCCCTCGAGCTGGGCGGCACCGGCGGTGGGGCCGAAGATCGCCAGCCCGGCCTCGCGGAAGCGGTCGACCACGCCTTCCACCAGCGGCGCCTCGGGGCCGACGATGGTCAGGTCGATGGCCTGCTCGCGGGCGAAGGCGAGCAGCCCGTCCAGGTCCTCGGCGCCGATCGCCACGTTCTCGAGTCCCGGCTCGCGGGCGGTGCCGGCGTTGCCCGGGGCCACGTGGACGGTCTCGACCTCGGGCGACTGAGCGACCTTCCAGGCCAGGGCATGTTCGCGGCCACCGCCGCCGATGATCAGAACCTTCATCCGCTGCTCTACCTCACTTACAGGGGGATAACACGGGAAAAACGTCGCCGCATTATGTCAGAAAGCGGCCGTCGGCGCCGCCTTCAGCTTCGATACGCCGGCCTATCGAAGCGCCACGCGGGGCGCCGGGGACAGGTCAGAGAGGGGGTGGGTTGCCATGCATGGCAAAAGTAGCGCCCAGGGAAGAGTTCACAGCGCCCCTCGGCGACCTGTCGCCGGATCAGCCCCGAGAGCATCGGTACGCCATCAGGACTCGTCGTCATCCTTGCGGCCCTTGCCACCCAGGTTCTGCTGCCAGAAGCGCATGTTCTCCTCGGCCAGCTCGCGCATCAGCTCCATGGGCGTGTGGCGCATGGCCTGCTGCCACTGGTCCTGCAGGTGCTTCTGCTGCTCCATCATCAGCTGCGTGCCCTGCTCCAGGTAGCGCGCCAGCGGCAGCGGCTGGGCCATGTTGTAGACGCGGATGAACTGGGCCAGCAGGTCGTTGGAGAACACCTGGGCGTCGCCGTCGGCCTGCTCCTGCTCGATGATGATGGTCAGCAGGATGGTCCGGGTCAGGTCCTCGCCGCTCTTGGCATCCTCGACCCGGAAGGGCACCTCGTCGAGGATCAGCTTGCGCAGATCCTCGAGGGTCACATAGCGGCTCTGTTCGGTATCATAGAGCCGGCGATTGGCATACTTGCGAATCACGCGCACGGCGCTCTCCTTGTTCGAATCGGGTGGGCGAATGCCTCCTTATGCAGGTATTGTGCACCGCCTTACCGACCATGCAAGGCATACCGGCACCACGAGGCCCCATGAACCTGATCCTGCTCTCCCCCGACGACATCGAGAACGACCGCCTGGCCCGGGTGCGCGCCCCGCGCCGGCTCGCCCATCTCAGGGAGGTCCATCGGGCCCGCGAAGGGGACACGATGACGCTCGGCATCGCGGGTGGCGCCCTGGGGCGCGGCGAGCTGCTGAGTCTCGGCGAGCACGAGGCAGTGTTCGATGTGTCGGGGCTCGATCAGGCGCCGCCACCGCCGCTGCCGGTGCATCTGGTGCTGGCCCTGCCGCGGCCGCGAATGCTGGCACGCACGCTCGAGCATGTCACCGCGCTGGGCGTGAAGGAACTGACGCTCTTGAACACCAGGCGGGTGGAGAAGAGCTACTGGCAGTCGCCGGAGCTGTCCGAGGACAAGATCCGCCGCCATCTGGAGCTGGGCCTGGAGCAGGCCCGGGACACCCGTCTGCCGCGGGTGACCCTGGCCAAGGGCTTCCGTCCCTTCGTCGAGGACGACCTGCCGGGGCTCTTGGCCGGCCGCCGCGGGCTGCTGGCCCATCCCGGCATGCCGGACGCCTGCCCCCGCGGGGTCGAGGCGCCGACACTGCTGGTGGTGGGCCCCGAGGGCGGCTTCATCCCCTGGGAGGTGGAGAAGCTGGTCGAAGCCGGCTGCCAGGGCGTCCACATGGGGCCGCGCATCCTGCGCGTGGAGACCGCGGTCACCGCCCTGCTGGCGCGGCTATTCTGACGCCGACTCGGTCTCGGACTCGGCGGCCGATGACGACGATGCCTCACCGCCATCGGCCTTCCCGCTCTCTCTGTTCTCTCTCTTGTCACCGTTCTCCCCGTCATCGCCGGACGCCTCATCATCGGCTCGATGGGGCATCCGCGGCGCGTCGCCGTCGCAGCCGGGCTCGGTCAGGTGAGTGCTGGCCACGTCCAGGCGGCCCAGGTGGCCGATGGTCTGGCGCCCCAGCAGGATCGGGTAGGTCATCTCCGAGCGGTCGCGCAGGCTGAACTCCTCCTCGTAGCGCACGCCGTCCACGCACACATCCAGCAGCACCACCGGCCGGTCGTCGGTACCGCCGGCGCCGCGCACCGTCAGGCGCCGCACCCGGGGGCGCTCGAGGGTCATGGCGAAGGTCTCGCCCTTGTCGTCGTCATCGAACTGCAGCCGGAAACGCACCCAGGCCTCACCGTCGCGCTCGAAGCGTTCGATGTCCCGCGCATCCAGCGACGAGGTCAGCGCCCCGCTGTCCAGCTTGGCCTCGAAGGGCAGGTTCCAGGGCATCAGGGTCACCGATTCGACCCAGCCCACGCTGCGATCCGGGGCCTCGGCCAGGGCCAGCCCCGACCACAGCGCCGCCGCCAGACACCACGCCGCACGCCTCATGAGCCCACCTCCCGCAGCCGCTCCAGCAGGCCCAGGGTGGCGAAGCCGTCCGGCGTCACGCCGATCTCGCGCTGGAAGGCCCGCAGGCCACGCCGGGTGTTGGGCCCGAGGATGCCGTCGGCCTCGCCGACCTCGTAGCCGCGGGCGTTGAGCCGCCGCTGCAGCTCCAGCACCTGGGTACGCTTGAGCGCCGGCTCCTCGCGGGGCCAGTCGCCCTGGATGGCGGGACGGCCGGCGATGGCGTCGCCGAGCGTGGCCACCGCCAGGGCATAGCTGGTGGCGTTGTTGTAGCGGCGAATGACCCGGAAGTTGTGGCCGATCAGGAAGGCCGGCCCCCGTGCACCCGCCGGGGCGATCAGCGCGGCCTCGCTCAGTGCGGGCAGCGCCTCACCGGCGCGCGGGTGCACGCCCGCCGCGGCCCAGTCGTCGGCGCTGCGACGCGTGGTATCGCCCGTCAGCGAGTAGTCGAAGTCGGCCGGCAGCACCACCTCGGCGCCCCAGCGCTCTTCGGCCCGCCAGCCAGCCTCGACGAGATAGGCGGCGATCGAGGTCAGGGCATCCGGGACGCTGCCCCAGATATCGCGGCGGCCATCGCCGTCGCCGTCCACCGCGTGGGCCAGGTAGCTCGACGGCAGGAACTGCGGATGGCCCATGGCGCCGGCCCAGGAGCCGACCATGCGCTCGGCAGGCACGTCGCCGGCCTCGAGGATGCGCAGCGCCGCCAGCAGCTCGCCGCGGGCGAAGTCGCGCCGGCGACCATCATAGGCCAGGGTCGCCAGGGCATCGAGGGTCGAGACCTCGCCCTGATAGCCGCCGTAGCTGCTCTCGATGCCCCAGATCGCCACCAGCACTTCGGCCGGCACGCCGTAGCGCGACTCCGCGCGCTCGACCGTGCGGCGATAGGCGTCGAACCGGTCGCGGCCGGTGCTCACCCGGCTCGCCGACACCGCGCCGTCGAGATACTCCCAGATCGGGCGCACGAACTCCGGCTGACGCCGGTCCAGCTCGATGACCCGAGGCAGGTAGCGCAGCGCGTCGATGCGGGCCAGGGCAGTCTCGCCGAGGCCCTCGTCACGGGCCAGGCCGCGGAAGTCGCGGCGCCAGTCGTCGAAGTCGCCCGCGGCCTCGGGGCGCTCGGCGGATGCATTCCCCCCGCCCTCCGGCCTCGTCGAGGCGGCGACCTCGGCCGTGGGCGACGCCATCGGCGAGATCGGAGAAGAGGCGGCTTCGGCGCGGGGGGTGGCGATACCCTGGCAGCCGGCCAGGCCGGCGCAGAGCAGCACGAGGAGCAGTAACGGGGGCAACATCGACGACGTTCCTTGACGAAAAGAGCCCCCGATGATCGCGCAGAACGCCGGCTCAGGCCAGTAGCAGCAGCCGGGCGATCAGCGCCAGATGGCAGGCCGCCACCACGGCGGTCAGGCGAGTGCGCAGCCGCCGATAGTCGCTCGGCAGCCCCGCGGCGCCGGGGCCCGCCTCGTAGAGGCGAAGGGCGGCGAAGCCGGCCAGCAGCGTCGCGGCGGTGGCCGGCGGATCGAGCAGCAGCGCCGGCCAGGCGACCAGGCTCGGCAGCACGCCCACGACCAGCCGGCGACCCGCGGGCTCTGGGCCGCCGGCGCCTGCCAGCGCCAGCCCCCAGTGCACCCCGCCGAGGAAGGACAGGATCACCGCGCCGTAGGCGAGGAAGGCCTGGATGGCCAGGGCCTGCCCCGGCGGCGGTGCCAGGAAGGCCGCCAGCAGGGTCACGACGAACGGCGCCAGCCCGGCGACGCCGAGCCCGATCATGCCGGGGCGGCGGGCGCCCCGCTCGAGGTCATCGCGATCGGCGTTCATGGCGCGACGTCCCGATGGGCCGACATCGCCAGCGAGGGCGGCGGCAGGAAGACCGCGGGATCGTGCTGCCAGGGGCGATGGCGGGCGCTGCCGGGCGGCAGGTCGGCGAGTTCGGGGCACCAGCGGGCCACGTAGTCGCCCCGGGGATCGTAGCGCTCGGCCTGGTCCAGCACATCGAAGCGATGCGCCCTGGCATGACGACCACGGCCGGCGATGTAGCCCCAGTTGCCCCAGTTGCTGGCGACGTCATGATCGATCAGGCAGCGCTCGAACCAGGCCGCCCCCAGTCGCCAGTCGACGCCCAGGTCGTGCACGAGATGGCTGGCCACGTTCTGGCGGGCGCGGTTCGACAGCCAGCCGGTCTCGGCCAGCTCGCGCATCCCGGCGTCGACGAACGGCAGCCCGGTCTCGCCGCGGCACCAGGCCGCGAAGTCCTCGCCCCCGTCGGGTGGCGTGGCGCCGCCGTAGAGTCGCCGACCGTCCTGCCGGGCGGCCCAGTGGAAATACTCCCGCCACCAAAGCTCGAAGCGCAGCCAACGGCTCGAGTCACTGGCCCCGCTCTCCGCCTCCCAGTCGTCCAGGGCGTCGTTGACCTGAGCGGCGGACAGGCAGCCCAGCGCCAGCCAGGGCGACAGCCGGCTGGATACGTCGGCGCCGACCAGACCGTTGCGAGTCTCGGCGTAGTGCGCCACCGCCCCGCTGCCCCACAGATAGTCGTTCAGCCGGGCGAGGCCGGCACGCTCGCCGCCGGTGAAGCGAAAGCCGCCGAGCGACGAGGCGCTCCATTCCGCCGCCCGCACGTCGACCCAGCGCAGCGGCGGCAGCCCGCGTGAGGCCTGGGGCGGCCAGGGCGGCAGCGTCACGGGAATCGAACCGGCGTATTGCGGGGTGACGGTCTCGAGCCGACGCCGGAACCCGGAGAAGCCGGGCGGCAGCGCCTCGACGGGCCGGGGCAGGTCGTCCTCGGTGAACAGCATGCCCCCTTCCAGGCACTCGAGCTCGCAATCCGCGGCGAGGCGTGGCGCCAGCCGCTCGACGGCGCGGGTCTCCTCCCAGCCGGGATCCCACCGCACCCTCACTCGCCGAGCGCCGAGCTCGGCGGCCAGGGCCGCTACCTCCTCGGAAGGGTCACCGAGGCGTACCAGCAGATCGCTGCCCCGGGCGAGCAGTCGGCCGCGCAGCTCGATCAGGCTCTGCCACAGGAAGCCGAGGCGGGCCGCACCGATGCGCCGTTCCTTCAGCCAGCGCTCATCCAGCACATAGGCGCAGGCCAGGTGCTCTCCCAACGGCCCGGCGAACAGCGGATTGTCGGCCAGGCGCAGGTCCTGGCGCAGCCAGACGAGATCGATACTCATGACGGCCCCCTCATGCCCCGTCCTGGCGTCGTGAAAGGCGCCTGACCTCGCGACGGCAACGGTCGCTGCAATAGCGCACCTCCGCCCAGCAGCGAGCCCACTTGCGCCGCCACCGGAACGGGCGGCCGCAGCACTGGCACGGCTTGGAGGGCAGATCAGCCTTGCGACGCATGGCTCCACCTAACATGGACAGGGATAAAAAATGGTACAACTTATGTACATGTTATATCCCATGGCCGCGAACGCAAGCGGAACGGCCGACGCGGTCAGCATTCGCCCTGCGGGCCGGCAGGCGGGTGGGATGAACCGAACGTGGTGATCGAGACGTCGGCCTGTGGATGTCGCGGGTCTCGGGGGCGACGCGCCTCGGTGCAACGAGACGCGTCTTGCGGGCGGGGAAGTCAGTCGCGATGGGGCGGCGTGGCAGGCGGTTCGTCGTCGCCTTCGCGCCCGCTGCGCAGGCGATGGGTCAGCGGATCGTAGTGGGGGCGCAGCTCGTCCTTGACGGTGCCATCCCACAGTCGGGCCCCGACGAAGTAGCCGGCGCGGCCGATGATGTGCGCCGCCACCGGCGCCGTCAGCATGAGGAACAGGATGATCCCCAGGGCCCGGGCCACCACCGCCGTCTCGGCGAAGTGCACCGCCACCGACAGCATGATCAGCGACACGCCCAGCGTGGCCGCCTTGGTGGTCGCGTGCAGTCGCGTCAGCAGATCGGGCAGGCGGACCACCCCCAGGGCCGCCAGCAGCATGAAGGTCGAACCGGTCAGCATGCCGGCGGCGGTCAGTGCCTCAGTCATCTCGCGGTCCTCCCCGCTCCAGGAATCGGGCGAAACCGATGGTCGCCATGAAGGCCATCAGCGCCATGACGATGGCCACGTCAAGCAGGATCGACACGTCGGTGGCGATGGCCACCACGCCGATGATGCCGACGAGAATCGAAGAGAATAGCTCCAGCGCCACGACCCGGTCCGGCAGGCTCGGCCCCCGGAACAGGCGCGCAAACGCCAGGCACAGGGCCAGCGACATCACGGCCAGGCTGAACAGGATCACGATCGACACGGGATAGGCCTCCCCTCGTCAGTGGAAGAGTTCCAGGGCACGCCGCTCGAGCTCGGCCAGGCTGCGGGTCAGCGCCGGCTCGTCGTCGAGGAACATGGCATGGATGTAGAGCACGCGGCGGTCGTCGGAGACGTCCAGGCTCAGCGTCCCCGGGGTCAGCGAGATCAGGTTGGCGACGAAGGCGATCTCGAATTCCGTGCGTGCCTTCAGCGGCATCGCGATCACCCCCGGCTTCATGTACCAGGGCGGCGTGACGATGTCGTAGGACACCCGCAGGTTGGAGACCACCAGCTCCTTGAGGAAGAAGCCGACGAAGCGGATCAGTCGCGGCAGCCGCTGGGCGTAACCGGCCAGCGCCGGCACCTGGGGCTGGATCAGCGCCAGCACCAGGTAGCCGAACACCAGCCCGGCGAACAGGCTGCCGCCGCTGAAGTCGCCGGTCAGCACCACCCAGGCGACGCCGAGCATCAGGTTCCAGGCCGCGCCGATCATGATTCCCCTCCCGGTACGCCGAGTACCGCCTCGATGTAGCGCTCGGGCGCCAGCAGCTGCGCCGCCGAGGCCTCGGCCAGCGCATAGAGCGCGTCGGGCTGCAGGCCGATCGCCAGGGTGCAGAGCGCCAGGCCGACCGCCGGCGCGCCCATCAGCCACAGCTCGCGCTGCCCGACCTCCCGCTGGGGCTCGCCCCCGGCCTCGCCACCGGGCGGCGCCTTCCAGAACGCCTCGTTCCAGATCTTGATCATCGAGTACAGGGTGAGCAGCCCCACCAGCAGGGCGATCGCCGTCACCCCGTAGGCCTCGGCCTCGAGGCCCGCCCGGATCACGATGAACTTGGCGAAGAAGCCCGACAGCGGCGGCATGCCGGCCAGCGACAGCGCCGGTATCAGGAACAGCACCGCCAGCCAGGGATGCTCGCGATAGACGCCGCCCAGCGTCTCGAGGCGATAGCTGCCGCGCAGCCGCTGGACGATACCGCTGATCAGGAAGAGGTTGGTCTTCACGATGATGTGGTGGGCGATATAGAACACGCCGCCGAGGATCGCCAGGGGCGTGAACAGCGCCAGCCCCAGGATCATGTAGCCGATCTGGCTGACGATGTGGAACGACAGGATGCGCCGGAACTCGAACTGCGCCGCCGCCCCCAGCACGCCGCACAGCATGGTCAGGGCGGCCCCCCACAGCAGGATCTCATGGGTATAGCCGGGGCTGTGATGGAAGATCAGCGTGAACACCCGAAACAGCGCATAGACCCCGACCTTGGTCAACAGACCGGCGAACAGCGCCGACACCGCGACCGGCGGCGTGTGGTACGAGGCCGGCAGCCAGAAGAACAGCGGGAAGGCCGCCGCCTTGATGCCGAAGGCGACCATGAACATCATCGCCAGCACATCGACCATGCCGGTATCGTCCAGCGTCGCCAGCCGGCGGGCGATGTCGGCCATGTTGAGGGTGCCCACCATGCCGTACAGCAGGCCCACGGCGACCAGGAACAGCACCGACGACACCAGGTTGAGGGTGACATACTTGATCGCCCCTTCCATCTGCGGCTTCTCGCTGCCCAGGATCAGCAGCGCGAAGGACGCCACCAGCATCACCTCGAACCACACGTAGAGGTTGAAGATATCGCCGGTCAAAAAGGCCCCGGCCACGCCGGCCAGCAGCAGGTGCATCAGCGGGAAATAGCCGTAGTCCTGGTGCCCGCGGCCGACCGACGCCAGCGAGAAGAGCGCCACCGCCAGGCCGATGATACCGGTCAGCACGACCATGAGCGCGCCCAGCAGGTCGGCGACCAGGCTGATGCCGAAGGGCGCCGGCCAGCCGCCCATCTGCATTACCTGGATGCCGTCGCGGTTCACCGTCATCAGCAGCCAGATGCCGGTGACCAGCAGCCCGACGGTGCCGCCCACCGCGATCAGGCGCTGCATCGTGCGGGACCGCCAGAACACCAGCGACAGGGCCCCGGCGAACAACGGTATGAGGACGGGTAGCGCGATCTGCGGGGTCACGTATCGGTATCCTTCATCCGGTCAAGGTCGTCGGCGCGCACGATCTCCCAGGCGCGCCGCACCAGCACCACCGCGAACGACAGCACGCCAAAGGCGATGACGATGGCGGTCAGCACCAGCGCCTGGGGCAGCGGATCGGCCACCGCCGACTCGGGGGCAGCGAGCCCCTCCGGCACCAGCGGCGGCGCCCCGCGGCGCATGCCGGCGGTGGCGAAGATCAGCAGGTTGGCGGCGTTGGACAGCAGCATCAGCCCGATCACCAGCTTGACGATGGAACGCCGCAGCATCATGTAGATGGCGGTGGCGAACAGCACGCCGATGGTCACGGCCATCAGGGGTTCCATAGGCTATCCCTCATCGTGTCGATCGGTGTCCACCAGGGCGGTGATGGCGGTGAGCACCACGCCCACGACCGCCAGATAGACGCCGATATCGAAGATCAGCGGCGTCGAGGCCTTGAAGTCGATCACCGGAATCGTCCACCAGTGGGCGGTGAAGAAGGGCTCGCCGCTCCACCAGGCCGGCAGCGTCGAGCTCACGCCGAGCAGCAGCCCCACGCCCACCAGATCGCGCGGCGAGACCCGCAGCACCCGGCGCAAGGCATGACGACCGAAGGCGAACAGGTAGAGCGCGAAGGCCCCTGCCGCCACCAGGCCGGCGATGAAGCCCCCGCCGGGCTCGTCGTGTCCGCGCAGCAGCAGGAACACCGAGAACAGCAGCTGCAGTGGCAGCAGCAGGCGAGCGGCGACGCTCAGGATCAGGGTGCCGGACTTAACCATCGGACGGCCCTCCCGAGCGCCGGTCATCGCGAGCCTCGTACTCGCCGGCGTGGAAGCGCAGCATGGCATAGACGCCCACGGCCGCCAGGGCCAGGACGAAAATCTCGCCCAGGGTGTCCAGGGCGCGGAAATCCACCAGGATGACGTTGACGATGTTGTGCCCGTGCGCCAGCGGCTGGCTGTTGGCGACCATCCAGTCGGAAATGCGCGGCAGGCGCTCCCCGGACAGCACCGAGAGCATCAGCAACGTGATAAGCCCCCCGGTCAGGGTCGCCACCACCAGGTCGCGAAGCCGCTCGAGGGGGGTCGACAGGGTAGCGAAGCGCGGCAGGCGGAACAGCACCAGCGCCAGCAGCACCACGGTGAGGGTCTCCACCAGCAGCTGGGTGATGGCCAGGTCCGGCGCGCTGAACAGCACGAAGGTCAGGGCGATGGAGAAGCCCATCACCCCCACCGCCGCCACCGCCGCCAGCCGGGCCCGCATCACGCAGGCGGCCACCGCGCCAGCCACCATCAGCCCGGCGACCACCGCCTCGTGGAAGTGGACCGACAGGCCGAGCTCGATCGCCAGGCCGTGACGGAAGAAGAAGGCGTGCCCCACCAGCCCCAGCAAGACCAGCAGGGTCATCACCAGGTAATTGCGCATATAGCCGTTCTGCAGGAAGCGAGTCTGCCAGGCCGACAGCGACACCAGGCCCGCCATCAGCGCCGCATAGCCGGCCTCGGGGCCACGCGCCATCAGCGGGTCGAGCCGCCGCAGGGCGACGCGCAGCCGATCCCAGTGACGATACACCAGCGCCCCCAGCACCAGGCTGGCCACGGACAGCACCAGCGGCAGGTTGACCCCGTGCCACAGCGCCAGGTGCACGCCGGCGCCGGGCGCGCCGATGCCCGCCAGGATGGCGTTGGTCAGGCCATCCAGCCCGCCCGGCGCCAGCCCCAGCCACAGCGACAGCGACGTCAGCAGCAGGGGGCCGACGAGCATGGCGAAGGGCGGCTCATGGGGCGTGCAGGGCGTCTCCCGAGAGGCACCGAAGAAGGGCCGCAGGGTGACGATCGCCGCCACCGCCAGGGTCAGGAAGGCGGCCGGGAAGGCCAGGGCCAGGAGCAGCCAGCGCCAGGCCGTGGCGCCCAGTACCGAGGCGAACATCAGCTCCTTGCCGACGAAGCCCAGCAACGGTGGCAGGCCGGCCAGCGACAGCCCGGCGACCACGGCCAGCGTGGCGGTCAGCGGCATGGCCCGACGCAGCCCGCCCATGGCGGTGACGTCCTTGGTACCGGTCTCGTGGTCGAGGATGCCGGCGATCAGGAACAGCGTGCCCTTGTAGAGCGAGTGCGCCAGCAGGAAGACCACGAAGGCGCTCAGGGCCCCGGGCGTGCCGATGCCCAGCAGCAGGGTCAGGGTGCCCAGCGCCATCACCGTGGAATAGGCCAGCAGCTTCTTGATGCTGGTGTGATGAATCGCCAGGAAGGCCCCGGTGGCCATGGTCAGGGCGCCGACCAGCGACAGGGTGAGCGTCCAGGTCTCGCTGCCGCCAAGCGCTGGATGCAGACGCGCCAGCAGGTAGATCCCGGCCTTGACCATGGTCGCCGAGTGCAGATAGGCCGAGACCGGGGTCGGCGCCGCCATGGCATTGGGCAGCCAGAAGTGGAAGGGGAACTGGGCCGACTTGGTGAAGGCCCCGACCAGGATGCAGATCAGCAGCGGCGTGTAGAGATCGTGCTGGCGCAGCAGTTCGCCACGCTCGACCAGGGCCGCCAGCGACCAGCTGTCGCCGGCCACGGCCAGCATGACGAAGCCCGCCAGCAGCGCCAGGCCGCCGCCCACCGTCACCAGCAGCCCCTGCTGGGCGGCCTTGCGGGCCGTCGCATCGGTATGATTGAAGCCGATCAGCAGGTAGGAGGTCACACTGGTGAGCTCCCAGAACACGAACAGCGCCACCAGGTTGTCGGCCAGCACCAGGCCCAGCATCGACATCATGAAGGCGGTGATCACCACCAGGAAGCGCGGCAGGTCACGATGGCCACGCAGGTACTCGCCGCTGTAGGCCAGCACCAGGGCGCCGATCACGCTGATCAGCAGGGCGAACAGCAGCGACAGGCCGTCGATCAGGAAAGTCAGGCTGATATCGAGCCCCGGGGCCCAGGCCCATTCCAGGCGCAGGGTGTCGCCCGCGACGATGGTCGGCCACTGGGCCAGCAGCCAGGCGGCGATCCCCGCCGGCAGCGCCGCCATCAGCAGCGGGGTGCGCGCGCCGAACCAGCGATGCAGCAGCGGCGCCATCCCGGCGAGCAAGACACCTCCCAACACAACCAGTTGCATCGAGCATCCCTCCCTGGCGTCCGCGCGGTCCCAGCGGATGAAAACGTGACCCAACCTTAAAGAGCCCGATTTTGAAAGGCAAGATGGCGCGAGCCGCCGCCCGATACGGTAAGGTATTGCGATTCAACTACTTCATGGGGCTCGATCGGCCCCGGGACGGAGGCGGCGCCTGACCTCTTGCGCGCGGCCGCCCTCTCGGCATGATGACGCTCCGACATGACGCAACCGAGCAGGATGACTGATCGATGACCTTGATGTGGATAGCGCTGCTACCCCTTCTCGGCGTGCTGGTGCCGGCCTTCGGCGCCGGACTGAGACGCCGGGAATGCTCCCTGGCCACCGCCGCCCTGCCCGCCCTGGCATTGCTGCTGATGCTGGCGGAAATCCCCGCCCTGCTCGACGGCGAGACGCTGCGTGTCGCCGTCGACTGGATACCAACCCTGGGCCTGGAGCTGGCCTTCCGGTTGGACGGCCTGTCGCTGCTGTTCAACCTGCTGATCCTGGGGATCGGCCTGCTGATCCTGCTCTACGCGCACTACTACCTGGATCCGGACGAGCCCTACGGGCGTTTCTACGCCTACCTGATCCTGTTCATGGCCTCCATGGTCGGCATCGCGATGTCCGACAACCTGCTGCTGCTGTGGATCTTCTGGGAGCTGACCAGCCTCTCGTCCTTCCTGCTGATCGGTTTCTGGTCGCACCGCAGCGATGCCCGCAAGGGCGCGCGCATGGCGCTGACGGTCACCGGCGCCGGCGGGCTGGCGCTGCTGGCCGGCTTCCTGCTGATCGGCGACATCGTCGGCAGCTACGACATGGACACCGTACTGGCCAGCGGCGAGACGATCCTCGCCGACCCGCGCTACCCGCTGACCCTGGCCCTGGTGCTGCTGGGCGCCTTCGCCAAGTCGGCCCAGTTCCCCTTCCACTTCTGGCTGCCCCACGCCATGGCGGCGCCGACTCCGGTCTCGGCCTATCTGCACTCGGCGACCATGGTCAAGGCCGGCATCTTCCTGATGGCGCGCCTGCATCCGGCCCTGGCCGGCGGCGAGCTGTGGACCCTGACGGTCTCGCTGGTGGGCATGATCACCATGCTCTATGGCGCCTGGTTCGCGCTGATGAAGACCGACCTCAAGGGCATCCTGGCCTTCTCCACCGTCAGCCACCTCGGTCTGATCACCGTGCTGCTGGGCATCGGCAGCCCCATGGCGGTCCTGGCCGCGCTGTTCCACATCATCAACCACGCCACCTTCAAGGCCGCGCTGTTCATGGGGGCCGGCATCGTCGACCACGAGACCGGTACCCGCGAGCTGTCGCGCCTGGGCGGGCTGCGCCGGGCCATGCCGCTGACCGCCGTGCTGACCACCATCACCGGCGCGGCCATGGCCGGCGTGCCGCTGTTCAACGGTTTCCTGTCCAAGGAGATGCTGTTCGCCGAGACCCTGCACACGCCGATCCTCGGTGGCCTGAGCTGGCTGATGCCGGTGCTGGCGACCGCCGGCGGCGTGCTCTCGGTGGCCTATTCGCTGCGTCTGGTCCACGCGGTGTTCTTCAAGGCAGCGACCCAGGCGCCGCCCAAGACGCCCCATGAGCCGCCGCGGCTGATGAGTGCCCCGATGGCGCTGCTGGCCACGCTATGCGTGCTGGTCGGGCTGTTCCCCTCGGCGCTGGCCGGCGGCCTGCTCGACCTGGCCAGTCGCGCCGTGCTGCTGGCGCCGCTGGAGTTCCACCTGGCGATCTGGCACGGCCTCAATCTGCCGCTGGCGATGAGCGCCGTGGCACTGGCGGTCGGCATCGGACTCTACAGCGCCCACTCGCACCTGCGACGCTTCCTGCGCGGCTTCAAGCCGGTGGATGCCCGCCTGGTGTTCGAAGCCGGCGTGCAGCGCGCGGGAAACCGTGCCGAAGCCCTGCTGGAACGCCTCGACAACGCCTCGCTGCAGCGCTACGTGGGGCTTCTGCTGCTGGTGTCCCTGATCTTCGTCGCGCTGGGCCTCGGCAAGATGCCGAGCCTGGCCGGCGAGACGCCACAGCGACCGGTGGACGGCATCCTGCTCACCGGTGCGGCGCTGCTGATCTTCAGCGGTATCGCCACCGTGGTCACCCACCGCTACCGCCTGATCTCGCTGTTGATGCTGTCGATGGTGGGCCTGCTGGTGTCGCTGACCTTCGCCCGTTTCTCCGCCCCGGACCTGGCCCTGACCCAGCTCTCGGTGGAGGTGGTGACCATCATCCTGCTGATGCTGGCGCTGTTCTTCCTGCCCCAGAAGACGCCCCGCGAGTCCTCGATGCCGCGCAACCTGCGCGACATCGCCCTCGCCGGCGGCCTGGGCACGACCATCGCCAGTCTCAACTACGCGGTGCTGACCCGCGACAACGCCGGCATCTCGGGCTTCTTCCTCGACAACAGCGTGTCCGGCGGCGGCGGCCACAACGTGGTCAACGTCATCCTGGTCGACTTCCGCGGCTTCGATACCCTGGGCGAGATCACCGTGCTGGCCATCGCCGGCCTGGCGATCTTCAAGCTGCTCAATCGCCTGCGCCTGTTCATGCCGCACAGCGATACCGAGGGCCGGCTGTGGTGCCCGGACCGCTATCCGATGATCCTGACCACCATCTCCCAGGCGCTGCTGCCCCTGGCCCTGCTGGTGTCCGCCTTCATCTTCCTGCGCGGCCACAACCTGCCGGGCGGCGGCTTCATCGCCGGCCTGATCACCGCCGTGGCGCTGATCCTGCTGCTGATCGCGCGCGGCGTGGAGTGGGCCCAGGCGCGCCTCGACTTCCCCTACCAGCCGGTGGCCATCGCCGGCGTCGGCCTGGCGACCCTGACGGGGGTGGGCAGCTGGCTGTTCGGCTATCCCTTCCTGACCTCGTCCTTCGGCCACTTCCACCTGCCGCTGGTCGGCGACTTCGAGCTGGCCACGGCGATGATCTTCGATCTGGGCGTCTACCTGGCCGTGGTCGGGGCGACGTTGATGATCCTGGCCAACCTCGGCAAGGTCACCACGCCCCACCGGCCGGGCAAGGACGAGACCCCAGCCACCACCTCCAGCGGCAAGGAGAAACGCTGATGGAAAGCCTCTACGCCATCACCACCGGCGTGCTCAGCGCCTGTGGCCTCTACCTGATCCTGCGGGGACGCACCTTCCCCGTGGTGGTGGGCCTGACCCTGCTGTCCTATGCGGTCAACCTGTTCCTGTTCTCCATGGGCGGGCTGACCACCCACGGCGCGGCCATCGTCGACGGCAAGGCCGCCTACGCCGATCCCCTGCCCCAGGCGCTGGTGCTGACCGCCATCGTCATCGGCTTCGCCATGACCGCCTTCGCGGTGATCCTGGCGATGCGGGCCCGGGGCGACATGGGTAACGACCATGTCGACGGCGGCCGCAACCGCGACGACCGAGAGGAGAACCGTCGATGAGCCCACATCTGATCGTTCTGCCCGTCGTGCTGCCGCTGATCGCCGGGGTGCTGCTGCTGCGCACCCGCCACGGCAATCCGCGCAACAAGCGCTGGCTGGGCGTCGGCGCCACCCTGGCGCTGGTGGTGGTCTCGGCGATGCTGGTCGACCGGGCGGCGGGGGGCGAGATCGCCTACTACGCCCTCGGCGACTGGCAGCCGCCGTTCGGCATCGTGCTGGTGCTCGACCGGCTCTCGGCGCTGATGGTGCTGCTGACCTCGGTGCTGGCCCTGGGCTGCGTGATCTTCGCCTGCGGCGGCGACGACGAGCAGGGCAGCAACTTCCATGGCCTCTTCCAGCTGCAGCTGATGGGCATCAACGGCGCCTTCCTGACCGGCGACCTCTTCAACCTCTTCGTGTTCTTCGAGGTGCTGCTGCTGGCCTCCTACGCCCTGCTGCTGCACGGCGGCGGCAGGTCGCGCACCCAGGCCGCGGTCCACTACGTGGTGCTGAACCTGGCCGGCTCGTCGTTGTTCCTGATCGCCGTGGGCACCCTCTACGGCGCCACCGGCACCCTCAACATGGCCGACATGGCCGCCCGCATCGGCGAGCTGCCCGCCGAACGCAGCGGCCTGGTCACCGCCGGCGCGCTGCTGCTGCTGGTGGTGTTCGGCCTCAAGGCCGCCATCCTGCCGCTCTACTTCTGGCTGCCGCGGGCCTATGCCGCGGCCCCGGCCCCGGTGGCGGCGCTGTTCGCCATCATGACCAAGGTCGGCATCTACGCCATCCTGCGAGTCTACTCGCTGATCTTCGGCGAGCAGGCCGGCAGCCTGGCCGCCCTGCAGCAGCCCTGGGTCTGGTGGCTGGCCCTGGCGACCCTGGCCGTGGCCACCCTCGGCGTGCTGGCCGCCCGCGATCTGCGCCTGCTGGTGGCCTATCTGGTGCTGGTCTCGGTGGGCACCCTGCTGGCCGGCGTCGGCATGGGCACAGTCGAGGCCACGTCCTCGCTGCTCTATTACCTGGTGCACAGCACCCTGGTCACCGGCGGCCTGTTCCTGCTCGCCGAGATGATCGGCCTGCAGCGCGGCAAGGCCGGCACGCGCATCGTCCGCGGCCGCCCGCTGACCCAGGGCGGCGCCCTGGCGATGCTGTTCCTGGCCGGCGCCGTGGCCGTGGCCGGCCTGCCGCCGCTGTCCGGCGCCATCGGCAAGGCGCTGCTGCTTGACGCCGCCACGCCCGAGCAACAGCCGTGGCTGTGGCCGCTGCTGCTGATCAGCGGACTGGGCGCCATCATCGCCTTGTCCCGGGCCGGCTCGACGCTGTTCTGGCGCAGCCAGAAGGGCGAGCGCGACGGCGAGCCGCTGCCCCGCCAGCAGTGGATCGGCGTCACCCTGCTGATGGCCACCTCGCCGCTGCTGGTGGCACTGGCGGGCCCGGTGAGCGACTACACCCAGGCCGCCGCCGAGCAGCTAGCCAACCCCGACGCCATGGTCCGCACCCTGCTGTCCGACGCTGGAGACGCCTCATGATCCGCTCTCGCTCCTGGCTTCCGATCCCGATGCTGTCGCTGCTGCTGCTGGTGGTGTGGCTGCTGCTGGTGCGCAGCCTGGCCTTCGGCCAGTTCCTGCTGGGCGGCGCCCTGGCCATCGCCATCCCGCTGCTCACCTATCGCTTCTGGGACGTGCAGCCCAACGTCAAGCGACCCGGGCTGCTGCTGCGCTACGTGCTGCGGGTCCTCGGCGACATCGTGGTCGCCAACTTCCAGGTGGCCTGGCTGATCCTCAACCCGCGTCAGCGCTCGCGGCCTCACTTCGTCGAGTATCCACTGATGCTGGAGGAGCGCTTCACCATCACCCTGCTGGCCAGCACCGTCAGCCTGACGCCGGGCACGGTGTCGGCCAACCTGCGCATGGACGGCCGGACGCTGCTGATCCATGCCCTGGACGTGGAGGATGACGAGGCGCTGATCGAGCAGATCCGCGAACGCTACGAGCGCCCGCTCAAGGAGATCTACGAATGCTAGACATCGCCCTGAAGATCAGCCTGACGCTGGTGATGTTGGCCCTGCTGCTCAACACCTTCCGGCTGACGGTCGGCCCCAGCCTGCCCGACCGCATCCTGGCGCTGGACACCATGTACGTGAACTCCATCGCGCTGATCGTGCTGCTCGGCCTGTGGCTCGGCACCAAGACCTACTTCGAGGCGGCGGTGCTGATCGCCATGCTCGGTTTCATCAGCACCGTGGCGGTCTGCAAGTACCTGCTGCGCGGCGACATCATCGAATAGGAGAGCCCCGCATGACGTTCTACGTGATTCTCGAGGCCATCATCTCGCTGTTCCTGATCGCCGGCGGGGCCTTCGCCTTCATCGGCTCGCTGGGCATGGCCCACCTCCGCGACTTCTACATGCGCCTGCACGGGCCGACCAAGGCGACCACCATGGGCATCGGCTGCACCCTGGTCGCCTCGATGCTCTACTTCGGCATCGCCGACAGCGAGCCGGTGGTGCAGGAGATCCTGATTGCCCTGTTCCTGTTCATCACCGCCCCGGTGAGCGCCCACCTGCTAGCCAAGACCGGCCTGCACCTGCAGCTCAAGTACGTCGACAAGACCCGCGGGCGCCCCGTGGAGCTGCAGGAGGAAGAGGTCGGCCAGACGCCGGTGCCCCACGGTTCGCCCCCCGACCGCGGCCCCATCACGCTCGAGAAGCGCCCGCCGGGACGCTGAAACGGCCGACGCCTACCGCGGCTCGACACGAACGGGCGGCCCCTTGCGGGGCCGCCCGTTCGTGTTGTGACGGCTGGTGATGGACGGCCTACAGCCAGCCGGCGAGCTCCTGGCGGACGATGGCCTCGAGCGCCGCGACGTGATCGTCGCGGGCGTTCAGGCAGGGCACGTAGGTGAAGGTCTCGCCGCCGGCCGCGAGGAAGGCGTCGCGGATCTCCTGCTGGACCTCCTCGAGGGTCTCCACGCAGTCGGCGGAGAAGGCCGGGGAGATCACCGCGATATGCCTGCGCCCCTGGCGAGCCAGCTCGGCGACCCGCTCCACGGTGGCCGGCCCCACCCACTCCTCGGGACCGAACTTGGACTGGAAGGTGGTCTCGATCGCCGCATCGTCGACCCCCAGACGCTCCTGCAGCAGCCGAGTGGTCTGGCGGCAGTGGCAGTAGTAGGGATCGCCCTCGTCGAGGTAGCGCTTGGGCACGCCGTGATAGGAGGCCACCAGCACCTCCGGGGTCGACTCGGCGGCCGCATAGGCCTCGCGCACCGAGGCGGTGAGCGCCTCGAGGTAGGCCGGATGCCGGTAATAGGCGGGCACGGTGCGGATCGCCGGCTGCCACTTGAGACGCATCAGGGTGCGGAAGGCCTGGTCGTTGGCGGTGGCGGTGGTCGGCGAGCCGTACTGGGGATAGAGCGGAAAGAACAGGATGCGCTCGCAGCCCCGGGCCTGCAGGCGACGCAGCACGCTGTCGGTGGAGGGATTGCCGTAGCGCATGCAGAAGTCCACCTCGACCTGGTCGCCGTAGGCCGTCTCGAGCCGCTCGCTCAGCTTCTCCGTCTGTTCCCGGGTGATGGTCAGCAGCGGGCTCTCGTCACGCTCCTGGTTCCAGATGCTGCGATAGGCCTTGCCGGAAATGAAGGGGCGCCGGGTCAGGATCACCAGCTGCAGCAGCGGCTGCCACAGCCAGCGCGAATAGTCGACCACGCGACGGTCGGACAGGAACTCGCCGAGGTAGCGGCGCATCGACCAGTAGTCCGTGGCGTCCGGCGTGCCGAGATTGACCAGCACCACACCGACCTTGGCGCGAGGCAGCGCGGGATGTTCCGCTGGCGCATGCCGCAGCCGCCCCTCTCCCGGTGAGTCCCGCTCGGCATCGGATGAGTGCTCTAAGGCTGGCATGGCGCGCGTTCCCCGTGGTCGACATGAGACGAAACTGAATGACCTAGCCTACCATCACGGGCGTTCGGGCGAAATATCGTTATACTATCGGTTAGATTTGTACAATTTCTGGTGAACCATGTCCCGTCCGCTGATCCTGGTGCTCGGCGACCAGCTCGATGTCGATCTGGCGAGCCTTCGCGAGGCGCCGCCCGAGGCCGTCATCGCCCTGTGCGAGGCCGCCGAGGAAGGCCGCTATGTGCCCCACCACCCCCAGAAGATCGCCCTGGTCCTGGCCGCCATGCGTCACTTCGCCGCCGACCTGCGCGACCGCGGCCACCGCGTCCACTACAGCGCCCTGGACGACCCCGACAACGCCCAGACGCTGCTCGACGAGGCCGAGCGACTGGCACGCCTGTACGGCTGCGACGAGATCCGCGCGGTGC
Organism: Halomonas sp. HG01; assembly: GCF_000968715.2. NCBI lineage: Bacteria > Pseudomonadati > Pseudomonadota > Gammaproteobacteria > Oceanospirillales > Halomonadaceae > Halomonas > Halomonas sp. HG01. The sequence continues at coordinate 2,911,472 of NZ_CP022134.1, forward strand.
GCCCGGGCGAGTGGCGGCTGTGGCAGGCCATGCGCGAACGCCAGGGCAGTGCCCTGCCCTGGCGGCTGATCGAGGACGATCGCTTCTACACCACCCCCGACGACTTCGCCGCCTGGGAGCAGGGACGCAAGTCACCGCGCCTGGAGTACTTCTACCGCGAGATGCGTCGCCGCACCGGCCTGCTGATGGAGGACGACGCGCCCGCCGGCGGGCGCTGGAACTACGACCACGACAACCGCGAGCCACTGCCCGAGGGGATCGAGGTGCCCGCCCCGCCCCGCCATCGCCGCGATGACGTGACCCGCGAGGTCATGACGCTGGTGGAAGAACACTTCGGAGACCACTTCGGTGACCTCGCGGGCTTTCACTGGCCGGTGACCCGGCGCCAGGCCCTGGCCGACCTGCGCCACTTCCTCGCCGAACTGCTGCCCGACTTCGGCCGCTACCAGGACGCCATCAGCGACAGCGAGCCCTTCCTGTTCCACTCACGGCTGTCGGCGGCACTGAACCTCGGCCTGCTCTCGCCACGGGAGCTGTGCGAGGGCGCCGAGCGCGAGTATCGTCAGGGCCGCGCGCCGCTCAACGCGGCGGAGGGCTTCATTCGCCAGATACTGGGCTGGCGGGAATACGTGCGCGGCCTCTACTGGACGCGTATGCCCGACTACAAGCGTGCCAACGCCCTGGGGGCGAACCGCGGGCTGCCGGCCTGCTACTGGACCGGCGACACCGAACTGCGCTGCCTGAAGCGTGCCATCGAGATGACCCGCGACAATGCCTACGCCCACCACATCCAGCGGCTGATGGTCACCGGCAACGTCGCGCTGCTGTGCGACGTGGCGCCGGACGCGCTGTGCGACTGGTACCTGGCGGTCTACGCCGACGCCTGCGAGTGGGTGGAGCTGCCCAACACCCTGGGCATGGTGCTGCACGGCGACGGCGGGCTGATGGGCTCCAAGCCCTACTGCGCCTCGGGCAAGTACATCGACCGCATGTCGGACCACTGCCGGCACTGCCGCTTCGATCCCAAACGGGTCGTCGGCGACAACGCCTGCCCGCTCAACAGCCTCTACTGGCGCTTCCTCGAGACCCACCGCGAGGCGCTGTCGGGCAACCACCGCATGAAGCTGATCTACGGCTCGCTGGACCGCATGTCGGACGACAAGCGGGCGGCGATGCGCGACCAGGCCGAGGCCTTCCTCGCCGGGCTCGAAACCGAGCCGGCCTACGGTCGAGGCGAGCACCGCGCCGGCTATCATGACGCCACCGACCACGGAGCCCCCTGATGATGCACCGCCCGCGCTCGACACGTCGCGCCCCCTCGCCTCGTCACGCCGTCTCGCCGGTGACACTCTTCCACGACGGCCACTGCCCCTTCTGCCAGCGTGAAGTCGCCTGGCTGGCGCGCCACCCGCGCCGCGAGCGGGTCAGGTTGGTCGACATCCAGACGACCGACGTCGCCGCCGAATGGGGGCGTTCGTTCGAGGTCATGATGGGCCGCCTTCACCTGCGCGACGCCGACGGCACCTGGTTCGTCGGCATGGACGCCAGCCGGGCGCTCTACGCGGTGCTGGGCTATCGTCGCCTGGTGGCGCTGTCGATGCTGCCGGGCCTGGCGTGGGGCGTCGATCGCGGCTATGCCGTCTTCGCTCGCTACCGGATCGGGCTGGGGCAGCGCTGGCAGGCCTGGACGAGGCGCTCGGATCGCTGAGCGATGGGAGCGACGCCATCGGGCACGGCGAGAACGCGACGGAAACCGGGCTGGCCGGAAAGGCCGGAAGACGCGGGGGAAAACATGCCACCAGTCGGGTCGGGGAGCGCGCTGAGGCGTACGGTGGCAAGTCGGTGGGCCGGCGCGATGCCGGAGGTCGGTGAATGGTGATCGAGGAAAGGCGCGGCTCGCAGGCTAGAACACCAGCGGCATGCGAGAGCTGAGCGCGTCGTGGTAGTTCGCGTCGCGACCGATCATCTCGTCGTGCGCCACGTACTGCACCAGATAGGCACGGTGGATGCCGGCGCGCTTGAGCTCGAGGTAGACGTCGTCGAGGGCGCGGAACAACATCGGCTTGCCGCGCTGGGTCAGCAGGTGGCGCTGGCCCTCGATGTCTTCCAGTTCGACCTGGTAGACGCGGCTGCCGGCATGGCTGATCACGCGGATCTCGAAGTTGTCGTGCTGGGCCACGAAGGCCTTGAGGTCATTGAAGTCCATGATCCCTCCATCGGGATATCTCAGGATGAATGCTGATACAGTCTCGTCCTGTCGTATGACACGACGATGACGGCACCGTATCGCCCTGAGACCGATGGAGGGCACCGGGGTTCCCGGCGGGAAGCCGCCGAAGGCGGTTACTGGTAGTCGGCGGGATCGATCGCCTTGCCCAGGGAGTTGCGGTCGACCCACTTGCCGGCCTTGGTCTCCTTGTAGCGGAACACCACGCGATCGCCGACCGCGACCGGCAGCTCCGAGTCCTCGGTCTGATAGCTGTAGTCCTCGCCGTCCACCACCAGCTGGTAGCGATAGAGATCCGGCATGCCCAGCCACTCCTTGAACGGCCCTTCGCGTTCCACGGACTGCAATTCGCCGCGCGCCTCGAGCTTCGGGGTGCGCCGCCGATTACCGCGCTGAAATCCGCCTGCCATGGTGCTTCTCCAGTGTGCTGTTCGAGGGGTGGGGATTATACGGCGCCGGCTGCCCCGCTCAAGGGGGTCACTCGCCGAAGGTGTCGCCATAGCTGTCCGGCGCCAGATCCTCGAAGCGGGTGTACTTGCCGATGAACGCCATGTGCACCGTGCCGATCGGCCCGTTACGCTGCTTGCCGATGATGAATTCGGCCAGTCCCTGGTTGTCGGGGTTATCCGGATTGTAGACCTCATCGCGATAGACGAAGCCGATCAGGTCGGCGTCCTGCTCGATGGCGCCGGACTCGCGCAGGTCCGACATCACCGGGCGCTTGTTGGGACGCTGCTCCAGCGAGCGGTTGAGCTGCGACAGCGCCACCACCGGGCAGCCGAATTCCTTCGCCAGACCCTTGAGCGAGCGCGAGATCTCCGAGATCTCGCCGGTGCGGTTCTCGGAGAAACCCGGTACCTGCATCAGCTGCAGGTAATCGATCATGATCATCGCCAGGTTGCCGTGCTCACGCACGATCCGGCGCACCCGCGAGCGCATCTCGTTGGGCGACAGCGCCGCGGTGTCGTCGATGAACAGCTGCTTGTCCTTGAGCAGGTTCACCGCCGAGGTCAGGCGCGGCCAGTCCTCGTCCTCGAGCTGACCCGTCCGCACCCGGGTCTGGTCGATGCGCCCCAGCGACGAGAGCATCCGCAGCATGATCGCTTCGCCCGGCATCTCCATCGAGAACACCACCACCGGCTTGTCGCTGGAGATCACCGCATGCTCGACCAGGTTCATGGCGAAGGTGGTCTTGCCCATGGACGGGCGCCCGGCCACGATCACCAGGTCCGAAGGCTGCAGTCCGGAGGTCATGTCGTCCAGGTCGCGGAAGCCGGTCGACAGGCCGGTCATCTCGCCCTGCATGTTGAACATCTCGTCGATGCGATCCACCGCCTTGGCCAGCAGGTCGCTCATGCCGACCGGGCCCCCCTCCTTGGGCCGCTCCTCGCTGATCTGGAAGACCAGGCGCTCGGCCTCGTTAACGAGCTCGTCGGCGGGCCGCCCCTGGGGCGCGAAGGCGCTCTCGGCGACCTGGTTGGCGGCATGGATCAGCTTGCGCAGGGTGGCCCGCTCGCGAACGATGTCGGCATAGGCGCGGATGTTGCTGGCCGACGGCGTGTTGCGTGCCAGCTCCGCCAGGGTGGCCAGGCCGCCCACGGTCTCGAGCTGATCACGCCCCTCCAACGCCTCGGACAGGGTCACCACGTCCAGCGGCCGCGCCTCCTCGGCCAGCGTCGCCATGACGTTGAAGATCAGGCGATGCTCGTAGCGATAGAAGTCGTTGGCCACCAGCCGGTCGGCCACGCTGTCCCAGGCCTGGTTGTCGAGCATCAGTCCGCCGAGCACCGACTGCTCGGCCTCCAGCGAGTGAGGCGGCACCTTCAGCGCCGCGGTTTCCTGATCGAGCTCGAGGGATTCGTTCATTGGGGCGGGCACCTCCGCAACATGGGCCGGCACATTCTACCTCGAAGGACGCCTGACGCCCCAGCCGGGATAACGTGGCACGGGCAAGCAAAAAAGGGCGCGAGGATTTCTCCTCGCGCCCCTGGCGTCCGCGGGGGAGTCGGGCTTATTCGGCCACGACCACCACGCGCACGGTGGCGTCGACTTCGGCGTGCAGGTGCAGCGCGATGTCGTATTCGCCGGTCTGACGGATCGGACCTTCCGGCATGCGGACTTCGCTCTTCTCTACCTCGATGCCGGCAGAGGAGATGGCGTCGGCCAGGTCGCGCGGACCGATGGAACCGAACAGCTTGCCTTCATCGCCGGCCTTGGCGACCAGGGACAGCTCGATGTCGTTGAGCTGTTCGGCGCGGGCTTCGGCTTCGGCCTTGCGCTCGGCGGCCTGAGCTTCGAGCTCGGCACGCTGGGCCTCGAAGGCTTCGATGTTGTCCTTGGTGGCCGGCACGGCGAGGCCGTAGGGCACCAGGTAGTTGCGGCCATAACCGGGCTTGACGGTGACCTGGTCACCCAGACCGCCCAGCTTGCCAATCTTGTCGAGCAGAATGACTTCCATCTCGTAAACCTCTTGTCAGTCGCTGCGGCCGAGTCGTCCGCGAATATCCGCGAACGCGTCGATCAGGGCCGCAAGCAGCACGATGAGAATCATGGGCCAGGTGGTGATCAGCAGCACATAGAAGGCGACCAGCCACAGCCCGTTCATTCCCTTCAATCCGATAACACCGTGCACCAGCGCGATGCCGGCCACCAGCAACGGCACCCAGAGCATCAGGCCGAGGCCGGGCAGCACCAGCACCGTGCCGATGACGAGAAACGCCATCAGCACCAGCAGCTCGCGGGGCACCAGGCGCAGGGCCTGGAACTCCTCGCGAAAGCCGCCGGGGTTGTAGAGCCCCGCCTGCCAGCTCCTGGCCAGGGCCAGGCAGGCCACCGAGGCCAGCAGCACGATCAGCCCGGTGACGCCGCCGATCAGCATCTCGGCCAGCCGTTCGGTCTCGAGCCCCTGGCGCGAGAGCTCGTCGAGCATCGAGGCGAACTCCGGCGAGCCCTGGCGCAGCTGCTCCAGCAGGGGCCCGGTGCCGCCCGGCGGCACGAAGATGCCCAGCTGGATCATCGCCGCCCCGGCGAGGGCGCCGACGATCAGCGTCTCGCTCCAGCGCAGGCGCGAGCGCAGCACCACCGCCATCAGCGTGACCAGCAGGATGCAGGCCAGCGGGATGACGTCACCCCGGGTCCACCACCAGCCCGCCGGCACGGCAGCGGCGACGATCACCGGGAGCGCCGGTGCCAGGCCGCGGCGCAGCGTGACCAGGCCGGCGATCGCCGCGCCCAGCCAGAACAGCCAGGGGACCAGTGTGGCCGCGGCCGCCCCGGCGACTGCCTGGGGCGTACCGCGCATCATCCAGCGGGCGACGGGCAGCATCACGCTAGTGTCTTACTGGTGGCTATCGGTGTAGGGCAGCAGCGCCAGGTAGCGAGCCCGCTTGATGGCGGTGGACAGCTGACGCTGGTAACGGGCCTTGGTCCCGGTGATGCGGCTGGGAACGATCTTGCCGGTCTCGGTGATGTAGGCCTTGAGGGTGTCCAGATCCTTGTAATCGATCTGCTTCACGCCTTCAGCGGTGAAACGGCAGAACTTGCGGCGACGGAAAAAGCGTGCCATGGGAAAGACTCCTTAGCGTGCGATGTGTGGCTTAGGCGGACTGGGCGGGACGCGACGGCTTCTCGTCACGACGGGCGCGCTTCTCTTCCGCCGGCTTCATCATCGGGGAAGCCTCGGTGACGGCTTCCTTGCAGCGCACGACCAGGCTGCGGATGATGGCGTCGTTGAAGCGGAAGATGTTCTCGATTTCCTCGAGAGTCTCGCCGCGGCACTCGACGTTCATCAGCACGTAGTGAGCCTTGTGGATCTTGTTGATCGGGTAGGCCAGGTGACGGCGACCCCAATCTTCGAGGCGATGCACGGTACCGCCGTTCTCGGTGACGATGCTGGTGTAGCGCTCGACCATCGCCGGAACCTGCTCGCTCTGGTCCGGGTGGACCATGAACACGACTTCGTAATGACGCATGGGTTCTCCTTGCGGTTTGGCAGCTTCCAGAGAGGCGTGAGGCCCCAGGGGAAGCAAGGAGGTGATTATCGAAATACACGATGTCCGTTCGTCGGACGAACGGGCGCCAGTATTCTAAAGAGCGCGCGCCAGATGCGCAAGCTGGAAGCTGGAAGCTGGAAGCTGGAAGCTGGAAGCTGGAAGCTGGAAGCTGGAAGCTGGAAGCTGGAAGACAGCATGAACTCCGCCATCATGGGGTCAAGGATTGTCTTCAAGCTTCCGGCTCAAGCCCGCGAAGCGGGCGTTCTTCCAGGTGCGAAGCACCGCTCTTTAAGCTTATGGCTTCAAGCTTCTTTGCCGGACCGCCTCGAACAGGCCGATGCCGGTGGCCACCGAAACGTTGAGGCTCGAGACGCTGCCGGCCATGGGCAGCTTGACCAGCTGGTCGCAGGCCTCGCGGGTCAGCCGGCGCATGCCCTTGCCCTCGGCGCCCATCACCAGCGCCGTGGGCCCGGCCAGATCGGCCTCGAACAGGCTCGCCTCGGCCTCGCCGGCGGTGCCGGTGATCCACACGCCGAGCGCCTTGAGCTTGCCCAGCGCACGAGCCAGGTTAGTGACCTGATAGACCGGCACGCTCTCGGCGGCGCCACAGGCCACCTTGCGCACCGTGGCGTTGAGCGGCGCCGACTTGTCCTTGGGCACCACCACGCCGTGGGCACCGGCGGCGTCGGCGCTGCGCAGGCAGGCGCCGAAGTTGTGCACGTCGGTCACCCCGTCGAGCACCAGCAGCAGCGGCGCCTCGGCGTTCGACCAGCCCTGGAGGCGATGCCACAGCGCGGCTTCGGCCTCGAAGGCCAGCGGCGGGCAGAAGGCCACGATGCCTTGATGGGCGGCCCCCTGGGCGAGGCGATCCAGGTCGTCGCGGGGATGGGCACTGACCCGGGCGCCGCGTGCCCGAGCCTGATCGACCAGCTCGACGAGACGGCCACCGGCCTCCCCTTCCTGCAGCCAAAGCTCGCGCGGGGCTTCTCCCCGATCGAGCAGCGCCCGCACCGCGTGCACGCCGTAGACGGCATCCAGGCCGTTCGGCATCTTGGGCCCGCGGCGCGGCGCGGGCTTGTTCTTCGCTTTCATCGACATCTCGGTTCTTCTCGACATCCCGGCATCGGCCTCAGCGACGACGCGGGCCGCGGCGGCGACGCTTGTTGCCGCCGCTCTTCTCGCCGTCGCCCGAGGACTGGCCCTGGGCGCCGCCCTGACCACTACCCTTGCCCTGCGAGCCTCCGCGCTTGCGCGACTTGCGCTGCGGCCTGGGCTGGTCGTCGGCCAGCTCGAAGTCGATCTTGCGATCGTCCAGGTCGACCCGCGCCACCTGCACCGAAACGCCGTCGCCGAGGCGATAGCTCATGCCGCTGCGCTCGCCCTTGAGGCGATGCTTCTCGGCCTCGTAGTGGTAGTAGTCGGAGGGCAGCGAGGTGACGTGCACCAGGCCCTCGACGAAGAACTCGTCGAGGCGCACGAAGATGCCGAACTGGGTCACCGAGGCGATGGTGCCGCTGTAGACCTCGCCGAGCTTGTCGGACATGAACTCGCACTTCAGCCAGCTCTCGACGTCGCGGGTGGCGTCATCGGCGCGCCGCTCGGTCATCGAGCAGTGCTCGCCCAGTTCGAGCATCTGCTCGAAGGTATAGGGGCACCACTTGCTCGGCGGCTCCACCGGTGCGCCCTCCTCGCGCAGCACGGTCGCGGTCTGGCGCGGCCCGCGGATCACCGAGCGGATCGCCCGGTGCACGAGCAGGTCGGGGTAGCGACGGATCGGCGAGGTGAAGTGGGCATAGGCCGGATAGGCCAGGCCAAAGTGCCCCTCGTTCTGGGGCGAGTAGACCGCCTGGCTCATGGAGCGCAGCATCACCGTCTGGATGATGTCGGCGTCCTCGCGGCCGCGGATGGTCTCGGCCAGGGTCTGGTAGTCCTGGGGCGTGGGCTCGTCGCCACCGGGCAGCGACAGGCCCAGCTCGTTGAGGAACAGCCGCAGCTTGTCGAGGCGCTCCGGCGAGGGCCGCTCGTGGATGCGATACAGCGCCGGCAGGTCGTGCTTGTCGAGGAAGCGCGCGGTGGCGACGTTGGCCGCCAGCATGCACTCCTCGATGATCTTGTGGGCGTCGTTGCGCGAACGCGGCACGATCTTCTCGATCTTGCGCTCGTCGTTGAAGACGATCGCCGTCTCGGTGGTCTCGAAGTCGATGGCGCCGCGCTCGTCGCGGGCACCGCGCAGCACCTTGTAGAGGGAGTGCAGGTCGTTCAGCGGCTTGACCAGCTCGCTGTACTGCTCACGCAGCGCGTCGCCCTGCTCGTCCTCGTCGTCGAGGATCGAGGCGACCTTGTTGTAGGTCAGGCGCGCGTGGGAACGGAACACCGCCTCGTAGAAACGATAGCGGCTGATGGCGCCCTTCTGGGAGATGTTCATCTCGCAGACCATCGCCAGGCGGTCGACGTCCGGGTTCAGCGAGCACAGGCCGTTGGACAGCAGCTCCGGCAGCATCGGCACGACCTGACCCGGGAAATACACCGAGTTGCCGCGGCTGATCGCCTCCTGATCCAGGGGGCTGCCAGGACGCACGTAGTGGGAGACGTCGGCGATGGCCACCAGCAGCTTCCAGCTGCCGGACTTGGTCTGCCAGGCGCAGACGGCGTCGTCGAAGTCGCGGGCGGACTCGTCGTCGATGGTCACCAGCGGCAGGTGGCGCAGGTCGACGCGGTGCGCCTTGTCTTCCTCGGCCACCTCGGCGGACATGCCGGCGATCTGGTCCTGCACCTCAGGCGGAAACTCGGACGGGATCTCGTAGCTGCGGATGGCGATGTCGATCTCCATCCCCGGATCCATCCGCTCGCCCATCACCTCGGTAACATGGCCCACCGGCTGCACGCGGGTGGCCGGCTGCTTGACGATGTCGGCCGAGATCACCTGGCCGTCGCGGGCGCCGCCGTTGGCGTTATGCGGAATGATGATTTCCTGGGCGATGCGCGGATTCTCGGGAATCAGCACGCCGAACTCGGGGGTGTTCTCGCGATAGACGCCGACGATGTTCTGGGTATTGCGCGCCAGCACCTCGACGATGGTGGCCTCGTCGCGGCCGCGGCGGTCGCGGCCGCTGATGCGCACCAGCACGTGGTCGTTATGGAACACGCGGCGCATCTGGCGCGGCGGCAGCACCAGGTCGGGCTTCTTGCCGTCATCGCGCAGCAGGAAGCCGATGCCGTCGCGGTGGCCGAGTACCCGGCCCTTGATCAGGTCGAGCTTGTCGATCAGCGCATAGGCGCCGCGGCGATTGCGCAGCACCTGGCCGTCGCGCTCCATGGCCGACAGCCGGCGGCGCACGGCCTCCTGCAGATCCTCGTCCTCGAGGCCCAGCATCTCGCTCATGGCCTCGTGGGTGATCGGCTTGCCGTATTCCTCGAGCCGCGCCAGCAGGTATTCGCGGCTGGGCGCCGGCTTGTCGTACTTGTGGGCCTCGCGGCTGGCGTGCAGATCGTCGCTGAGCGTCCAGTGATTCATGCGGAGAGCATCCTTGGCAGGGTCGGGGACGACGTAAGGAGGGTGGCGCTCACGCGCCGCGGGCATGCAGTGATGCAATAGGGGTCTCTTGTCATGGCGGCAGTATAGCGTTGCGCAAGGGCGCACCCAACCATGTGCCGGCCGATAAAGGGACCGGAGACGCAAAAAAAGCCACCTGCCGACACACGAGGGGTTGCATCACCGAAAATTTACGGTAATATACGCGCCACTTGCCCAGATGGCGGAATTGGTAGACGCGCTAGCTTCAGGTGCTAGTGTCCTTACGGACGTGGAGGTTCAAGTCCTCTTCTGGGCACCAATTCGATACACTGTCAGCAGCATCGTCAGGTATCACGCTCTTTAAAAGCTCGATTCGCTCGTGTTTCGCCCAGGTGGCGGAATTGGTAGACGCGCTAGCTTCAGGTGCTAGTGTCCTTACGGACGTGGAGGTTCAAGTCCTCTCCTGGGCACCATTCATCGCTCAAGCGATGGCTCGGAACACGACGAATATGCATGACGCGCCCAGGTGGCGGAATTGGTAGACGCGCTAGCTTCAGGTGCTAGTGTCCTTACGGACGTGGAGGTTCAAGTCCTCTCCTGGGCACCATTTCGCGTTATGCAGACAAGAGCCGTACTTCGAGGCCATATCCTCGAACCCCCACATCGCTATATCGTCTTATTATCTCCGGCCGCACACATTGCGGTTTTTTGCGTTTCTGGCCGCCGGAAACCGACGATGCACTCATCCTCCCTGCCCGCTCCCCTGCTGCGCCATCGATGACGGCTCGCCTCGCTCAGTCGAAGCGTCCCGGCAGATCGGCGACCGCCTCGAGTCCCCAGCCTCGGGTATCCACCCGCCCTTCCAGCTCGCGCTCGACGGCTTCGGGGAGATCCGGGAAGAAATCCAGCCCGGTCAGCGTCTCGATGCGATCGATGCTGACCACGAAGCGATCCAGCGGCTCGTCGCCACGCACGCTCTGCGGCATCACGAAGGCCAGCGCACGAGGATGCTCCCCCGGCACCACCAGGATCTTGTAGAAGGCCACGGGCACCTCCACCAGGCCAACCCGATTCAACATGCCCTGAGTGAACTCCGATGCGAAGATCGGCCCGGTAATGACCTGCAGGGTGCCATACTGCGGCACGAAGCGGTCGATCACGACTTCTTCCAGGCGCTGCCAGAGCCGGCGGTTCAGATCCGGTCGCTGAGGCGCCATGTTGCTCATCAGGAAGGTATCATGCTGGGCGGACGGACCATGCACCCGGGCGATGGCATAGTTGGGCGCCAGATGGCCGCGGTCATAGCCGCTACGCAGATAGCTGTCCGGGGTGACGGGCCAGAGCGTTCGCCAGTCGCGACGGAATCCCGGGCGATCGCCGACCTCCGCCACGCGATCGGCGTACAGCACGTAGCTGGCCCACAGCGGGCTGACCCGCACGTCCGACCAGCCCACCAGGAAGCCGTCGTTGCGCAGCACGCGATGAACGCTCAGCGGCGTCAGCCGCTCCCAGGTCGGCACGCCCATCCAGCTGAGGCGCTCGCGCACCTCGCGCTCTTCCATGTACCACAGCCCACTGCCCACCGCCGCGAACAGCGCGGCGATGCCCAGGCGGCGCAGCGAGCCGCGCCATGAAGGCAGGCGAAGGAGGCGTTGCAGCACCGGCGGGCCTTACCAGCCCAGCGCGAACATGGTCTCGAGATCGTGGCGCGAGTGCACCTGCAGGGCATTGAGGGTCTCGGTCTCGCGGATGCCCTCGACGTCGTTGAGACGCCCGGTCACCAGCTCCGCCAGCCCCTCGAAGTCGCGGGTCCGGGCGATGGCGACCAGGTCGTAGCGCCCGCAGGTGGAGAAGACCTCGCTGATGCCTTCCACCTCGGCCAGACGCTCGGCCACGGACTTGACCTGCCCCTTCTCGGTGTTGATCAGGATGACGGCATTCTGCATGGGGCAATCTCCCTCGAATAGCGGTTCACGGCGGCGAGTATAACAGCGTCCTCGCCCGACGGGGGCCCCGGCACTTCCCGAGCGCTCGTCGCCCTTCCCGGGCTCGGCTACGCTGAATGAGCCGATCCCGCCTGCCGCACGCGCGCCACACGGCGGGAACGAGACGCCAAGAGCCGGCTCACCGGCCGCCGAGCCTGACATCAACCGTGACCCTCAGGAGGAACCCTCATGGCCAACCCCAGCCGTCGCGACTTCATGCGCCACAGTCTGCTGGGCCTCGCCGCCCTGCCACTGGGTATCGGCGTGCTGTCGACGCGCAGCTTCGCCCAGGATCTGCCACCGCTGAACCCCGAGAGCGACCAGGCCAAGGCCCTGAACTACGTCGAGATCGCCGCCGACGCCAGCGATCATCCGGCCTACGCCGAAGGCGAGACCTGCGCCAACTGCATGTTCTACCAGGCCGATACCCAGGGCTGCCAGCTGTTCCCGCAGAACAGCGTCGCCCCGGGCGGCTGGTGCCAGTCCTGGACCGCCCAGGCCTGACCACCGCCCATCTCGCCTCCAACCGGCCCACCCCAAGCACCAGCGGCCCGCCCCGAGGGGCGGGCCGGTCACGCCTGAGCCGGGTTCGGGCCTGCCTCAGGCGTCCTTCTGCTCGTCCTCCGGCAGCGGCCAGTGATAGCGACGCACCACCTCGTCGTCCTCCAGAGACTCGAGCTTCACCGGGAAACCCCACAGCTGGTGCAGGTGGCGCATCACCGGATAGACGCTGCGCGCCAGCGGGCGACGGTTGTCCTGCACGTGGCGCAGCGTCAACGAGCGGTCGCCGCGGATGTCCGCCGACCAGACCTGGATGTTGGGCTCGCGCACCGAGAGCGCATACTGCACGGCCAGGCCATCACGGATGCGCTGATAGCCACGGTCGTCATGGATGGCGGTGACCTCGAGCATCTCGTCACGGTCGTCGTCAAGCACCATGAACAGCTTGAGGTCGCGAATCACCTTGGGCGACAGGTACTGCTGGATGAAGGACTCGTCCTTGAAGTTGCGCATGGCGAAGTGCAGCGTCTCGAGCCAGTCGCTGCCGGCGATCTCGGGGAACCAGCGCCGATCCTCGTCGGTGGGATGCTCACAGATCCGCCGCAGGTCGGTGAACATGGCGAAGCCCAGGGCGTAGGGATTGATGCCGCTGTAGTGGGGGCTGTCGAAGGCCGGCTGATGGACCACCGAGGTATGGGACTGCAGGAACTCCAGGATCAGCCCCTCGTCCACCAGGCCGTCGTCGTAGAGGCGATTCATCAGGGTGTAGTGCCAGAAGGTCGCCCAGCCCTCGTTCATCACCTGGGTCTGGCGCTGGGGATAGAAGTACTGGGCGAGCTTGCGCACGATGCGCACCACCTCCCGCTGCCAGGGCGCCAGCAGCGGCGCATTCTTCTCGATGAAGTAGAGCAGATTCTCCTGAGGCTCGGGAGGGTAGCGCCCGCCGGCGTGCAGGCCGAGCGGATCCTCCGCATCACCGTCCTCCTGATGCCCCTCCTCGCTCGGCCGCCCGGGAATGGTGCTCCACAGGGTGTTGACCTGGGCCTGCAGGTAGTCGGAGCGCTCCTGCTGGCGACGCGCCTCCTCCTCGGCGGAGATAGGCGAGGGCCGCTTGTAGCGGTCGACGCCGTAGTTCTGCAGGGCATGGCAGGCGTCGAGCAGCTGCTCGACCGCGGTCACGCCGTGACGCTCCTCGCACTCGGCGAGGTAGCGCCGGGCGAACAGCAGGTAATCGACGATGGAACCGGCGTCGGTCCAGGTGCGGAACAGGTAGTTGCCCTTGAAGAAGGAGTTGTGGCCGTAGCAGGCGTGGGCCATCACCAGCACCTGCATCATCAGGGTGTTCTCCTCCATCAGGTAGGCGATGCAGGGATCGGAGTTGATGACCAGCTCGTAGGCCAGCCCCATCTGGCCACGCCGGTAGGCCTGCTCCACGGCCAGGAACTGCTTGCCGAAGGACCAGTGATGATAGCCCACCGGCATGCCCACGCTGGCGTAGGCATCCATCATCTGCTCGGTGGTGATGATCTCGATCTGATTGGGGTAGGTGTCCAGCCGATACTCGTCGGCCAGCCGGGCGATCTCCGTCTCGAACCGCTCCAGGACCTCGAAGTTCCAGTCGGAGCCGCTGGCGATGGGCTTGCGTTCGGTCATGCTGCCTCCTTGGCCTCGCCTCAGGACTGGACCGTGCGGCGCCGGAACAGCTCGCGGAACACCGGATAGATGTCGCCGGCCTCGACGATCTGCCGCATGGCGAAGCGCTCGGGATACTCGGCCTCGACCTTCTCGTACTCTTCCCACAGGGCCTGATGCGCGTGCGGCGTGATCTCCACGTAGGTGAAGTACTGCAGCCGCGGCATCAGGGTATTGGCCAGCTGATCGCGACAGGTCAGGGAGTCGTCGTCCCAGTTGTCGCCGTCGGAGGCCTGGGCCACGTAGAGGTTCCACTGGGTCGGCGGGTAGCGGTCGGTGATGATCTCGTCGACCAGGGTCAGGGCGCTGGAGACGATGGTGCCGCCGGTCTCCCGGGAATAGAAGAACTCCTCCTCGTCGACCTCCTTGGCGGCGGTGTGGTGGCGCACGAAGACCAGCTCGACCTTCTCGTAGTTGCGTTCCAGGAACAGGTAGAGCAGCAGGAAGAAGCGCTTGGCGATGTCCTTGTGGGCCTGGGTCATGGAGCCCGAGACGTCCATCACGCAGAACATCACCGCCTTGCTCGACGGCTGGGGCTGGTTGACCAGATTGTTGTAGCGCAGGTCATAGGTATCGATGAACGGCACCGCCTCGAGACGCTTCTCGAGCCGCTCGACCTCGGCCTTGAGCTCGGCGATGCGCGCCGGATTGCGCAGCACCGGATCCTTGCGTTCCTCGGCCTCCAGCGCCTCCTGGGCCTCGCGCAGGGCCCGGCGAATCGGCCCGCGCATGGCGATGCGCCGGGCATGAGCCTCGCGCATCGAGCGCACGATGTTGATACGGGCCGGCACCCCGTCACGGGTGAAGCCGGCCCGCACCGGGCGCACCTCGTCGAGGTCGACCAGGTTCTTGCGCTCCAGGTGCGGCAGCTCCAGGCCGTCGAACACGAAGTCCAGGAACTCCTCGCGGGACAGGGTGAAGGCGAACTCGTCCATGCCCTCGCCCTGGTTGGAGGCGCTGCCCTCGCCGGATCCGCCGCCGCCTCCCCCGCCGGGGCGACGCAGACGATCGCCCTCGACGAACTCCTTGTTGCCGGGGGCGATGATCGAGCGCTTGCCGCCGGACCCGTGCTGGAACACCGGCTCGGAGATGTCCCGGGCGGGAATCGACACCTTCTCCCCGCGCTCCATGTCGGTGATGGAGCGGCGATTGACCGCCTCCTCGACGGACCGCTTGATATGGGTGCGATAGCGATCGAGGAAGCGCTGACGATTGACCGCACTCTTGTGCCTGGCATTGGCACGGCGGTCGATGAAGTAGGTCATGCGGACCTCCTGGGCTGCCCTGCGTCCTCACGGAGCGCCATGCCTCGGCGCCCCGTGCGGCCCTCGACGGCTACTGCGACTTGCGTACCCGCAGATACCACTCGGAGAGCAGGCGCACCTGCTTCTCGGTGTAGCCGCGGTCGACCATGCGGGCCACGAAATCCTCGTGCTTCTTCTGGTCCGCGGTGGAGGCCTTGGCGTTGAAGGAGATGACCGGCAGCAGCTCCTCGGTGTTGGCGAACATCTTGTGCTCGATCACCCCGCGCAGCTTCTCGTAGGACTGCCAGCTCGGGTTCATGCCGTTGTTCTGGGCCCGGGCCCGCAGCACGAAGTTGACCACCTCGTGGCGGAAGTCCTTGGGATTGGAGATGCCCGCCGGCTTCTCGATCTTCTCCAGCTCCTCGTTGAGCGACTGGCGGTCGAACAGCTCGCCGGTCTCCGGATCGCGGTACTCCTGATCCTGGATCCAGAAGTCGGCGTAGGTGACGTAGCGGTCGAAGATGTTCTGACCGTACTCGGAGTAGGACTCGAGATAGGCGGTCTGGATCTCCTTGCCGATGAAGTCCACGTAGCGCGGAGCCAGGAACTCCTTGATGAAGCGCAGATAGCGCTCGAAGGTCTCCTTGGGCAGCTGCTCCTGCTCGAGACGCTGCTCGAGCACGTAGAGCAGGTGCACCGGGTTGGCCGCCACCTCGTGGTTGTCGAAGTTGAACACCTTGGACAGGATCTTGAAGGCGAAGCGCGTGGACAGCCCGTCCATGCCCTCGTCGACGCCGGCGGCGTCGCGGTACTCCTGGATCGACTTGGCCTTGGGATCGGTGTCCTTGAGGTTCTCGCCGTCATAGACCCGCATCTTGGAATAGACGCTGGAGTTCTCCGGCTCCTTGAGCCGCGAGAGCACCGAGAACTGGGCCAGCATGCGCAGGGTGTCCGGCGCACAGGGCGCCTCGTTGAGCGAGGAGTGCTCGAGCAGCTTCTTGTAGATGTTGATCTCTTCGGTCACCCGCAGGCAGTAGGGCACCTTGACGATATAGACCCGGTCGAGGAAGGCCTCGTTGTTGCGGTTGTTGCGGAAGGCCTGCCACTCGCTCTCGTTGGAGTGCGCCAGCACGATGCCGTCGAACGGGATCGCGCCCATGCCCTCGGTGGGGTTGTAGTTGCCCTCCTGGGTGGCGGTCAGCAGCGGATGCAGCACCTTGATCGGCGCCTTGAACATCTCGACGAACTCCATCAGGCCCTGGTTGGCCCGGCACAGGCCGCCGGAGAAGCTGTAGGCATCCGGATCGTCCTGGGAGTAGAGCTCGAGCTGACGGATGTCCACCTTGCCGACCAGCGAGGAGATGTCCTGGTTGTTCTCGTCGCCGGGCTCGGTCTTGGCGATGGCGATCTGATTCAGCCGCGACGGATAGAGCCGCACCACCCGGAACTGGCTGATGTCGCCACCGGCCTCCTTGAGGCGCTTGGCGGCCCAGGGCGACATCACGCTCTTCAGGCAGCGCGGCGGGATGCCGTATTCCTTCTCGAGCAGCTCGCCGTCATGCTCCGGCGAGAACAGCGCCAGCGGCGACTCCTGCACCGGCGAGCCCTTGATGGCATAGAAAGGCACATGCTCCATCAGCAGCTTGAGCCGCTCGGCCAGCGATGACTTGCCGCCACCGACCGGGCCGAGCAGGTAGAGGATCTGCTTCTTCTCCTCGAGCCCCTGGGCGGCATGGCGGAAGTAGGCGACGATCTGCTCGATCGCCTCTTCCATGCCGTAGAACTCGGAAAAGGCCGGATAGCGACGGATGACCTTGTTGGAGAAGATACGCGACAGGCGAGGGTCCTTGGCCGTGTCGATCACCTCGGGCTCGCCGATGGCCTCCAGCATTCGTTCGGCCGCACTGGCATAGGCCGAGGGGTCCTCACGGCAGAGTTCCAGGTACTCCTGCAGGCTCATTTCCTCCTGCAGGGTGCGTTCGAAGCGGTTCTGCACATGATCGAAGATGCTCATCGATGCCTCCTTAAAGCCCGGGGCTCCGGCCTGGCAATCCTGGCCCTCTCGGCCGGGTCGGTAGCTTCAGCGTAGTCAGCGCGACCGGACGATGACGCCCGAAATCTTCAACGCAGGGCTACACTTCCTATGAGCCCGCGAAGCCGAAGCGGTTCATCCCGGGGCGTGCAGATTTTCAACGAACGCGGCTCATTCCCTCCTCTAGAGCGTGGCAGCCAGCCGCACGCCCTGGTCGATCGCGCGCTTGGCATCGAGCTCGGCGGCCCGGTCGGCGCCGCCGATGACGTGGACCGAAACGCCCGCCTCGCCCAGCGGCTCGAGCAGGTCGCGCACCGATTCCTGACCGGCGCAGATCACCACGCTGTCGACCTCGAGCAGGCGCGGCTCGCCCTCGACGCGGACATGCAAGCCGGTGTCGTCGATGCCGACGTACTCGCAGCCGGCCAGCATCTCCACGCCGCGATGGCGCAACGAGGCGCGATGCACCCAGCCGGTGGTGACGCCGAGCCCGGCACCGGGCTTCGACGTCTTGCGCTGCAGCAGGGTCACCGTCCGCGGCACCGGCGGCCGCTCGGCCGCGCGCAGTCCTCCCGGCGCGGTCACCGTCAGGTCCACCCCCCACTCGTCGCACCAGGCGTCGGCGTCCAGGGCGGGATGGCCGGCATGGGTCAGCAGCTCCGCCACGTCGAAGCCGATGCCGCCGGCACCGATGATCGCCACCCGTGCGCCCACCCGCTCGGGATGCTGGATGGCCAGCGGGTAGGACACCACCTTGGGATGATCGATGCCCGGCAGCTCGAGGGCCCGCGGCCGAACGCCGGTGGCCAGCACCACCTCGTCGAAGCCACGCAGCTCGTGGAGCCCGGGGTCGGTCGCGAGCCGCACGCTGACACCACGCTTCTCCAGCATGGTGCGGAAATAACGCAGCGTCTCCTCGAACTCCTCCTTGCCGGGAATCTGCCGGGCATGATTGAACTGGCCGCCCAGCTCGGCCTGACGCTCGAACAGCGTCACCGCATGACCGCGTTCGGCGGCGGTGACCGCCGCGGCGAGCCCGGCGGGACCGCCGCCCACCACCGCGACGCGCTTCATCGACGCCGCCGGCACGATGGCAAGCTCGGTCTCATGGCCGGCCCTCGGGTTGACCAGGCACGAGGTCGGCTTGCCCTGGAAGGTATGATCGAGACAGGCCTGGTTGCAGGCGATGCAGGTATTGATCTCGTCGACCCGTCCCTCCCGGGCCTTGGTCACCCAGGCCGGATCGGCCAGGAAGGGACGCGCCATGGAGATCAGGTCGGCATGGCCCTCGGCCAGCAATCGCTCGGCGACCTCGGGCATGTTGATGCGGTTGGTGGCGATCAGCGGCACCGGCAGCGCGTCGCGCATGCGCCGCGACACCTCGGCGAACAGCGCCCGCGGCACGCTGGTGACGATGGTCGGCACCCGCGCCTCGTGCCAGCCGATGCCGCCGTCGATCGCATCGGCGCCGGCCTCGGCCACCGCGCGCCCCAGGGCGACCACCTCGTCATGGGTACTGCCCTCCTCCACCAGGTCGATCATCGACAGCCGGAACAGGATCAGGGCCTCGGCCCCCAGGGCCTCGCGGATGCGCCGCACTGCCTCCACCGGGAAGCGGATGCGGTTGACGAAGCGACCGCCCCACTCGTCCTCTCGATGATTGGTCCCCCGGCAGACGAACTGGTTGATCAGATAGCCCTCGGAGCCCATCACCTCCACGCCATCGTAGCCGGCCTCCCGGGCCAGGCGTGCGCAGCGCACGTAGTCGTCCAGGGTGCGCTCGATCTCCGCCGCGCTCAGGGCACGAGGCGGGCGAGGGTTGATCGGCGCGCGGATCGCCGAGGGCGCCACCGGCGCATCGGTGTAGGCGTAGCGGCCGGCGTGCAGGATCTGCAGGCAGATGCGACCGCCCTCGACATGCACCGCCTCGACCAGGCGCCGGTGCTCGGCCACCTGCTCCGGGCGCTCCAGGGTGGCGCCGCCGTCGAACACGGCACCCTCCGCGTTGGGCGCGATGCCGCCGCCGACGATCAGCGATACGCCGGCCCGGGCACGCTCGGCATAGAAGGCGGCCAGGCGCGAGAAACCGCCGGGCATTTCCTCCAGGTTGGTATGCATCGAGCCCATCACCACCCGGTTGGGCAGGCGCAGCGGGCCCAGTTCGATGGGGCGAAACAGATGCGGAAAGTCAGCCACGTTCGAGCCACCTCGGAGCGTCGACAGGAAATTAAAACAACTGTATGACAGTCCCGCGGGCAGCGCAAAAGCCGCCTCGGCATTCGCCAGGAAAAGCCCGAGGCATTCGAACGAAAAAACCAGGTTCCAGACAACAGAAAAGCCCCGTGGCGTGAGCCACGGGGCTTTGGAATTCTGAGCAGATGGCGGACCGGACGGGACTCGAACCCGCGACCTCCGGCGTGACAGGCCGGCATTCTAACCAACTGAACTACCGGTCCGCGTGGTGGGCGATACTGGACTCGAACCAGTGACCCCCAGCATGTGAGGCTGGTGCTCTAACCAACTGAGCTAATCGCCCACGCGGTACTGCTTAGATTGTGCGTCATCGTGGCGGACCGGACGGGACTCGAACCCGCGACCTCCGGCGTGACAGGCCGGCATTCTAACCAACTGAACTACCGGTCCGCAAGTGATGATGCGGTACAGAAAACGCTGGCGGACCGGACGGGACTCGAACCCGCGACCTCCGGCGTGACAGGCCGGCATTCTAACCAACTGAACTACCGGTCCGCACTCGTTTCTGCGATGCAATCGGCCACTGTCTTCGACAGTGGTGGGTGGTACAGGGATCGAACCTGTGACCCCCAGCTTGTAAGGCTGGTGCTCTCCCAGCTGAGCTAACCACCCCCGGTCACATGGCGCTGCATTCTACGGAAACTGCGTTCATTGTCAACGCGTTTTTTTCATCCCCGTGGCGAACGGGCGGCGCAGAACGGCAGGCCATTCATCCACTTGGCCGCTATCAGTCCCCGGACGCATCCCGCGCCATGGCCTCGGCGATGGCCGTCGCCCCCTCGGCGATCAGGGCGGCCTGATCGCGTCCCGAGGCTCGACGTGGCTTCCAGTCATGCTCGCCGTCCTCCAGCCAGTGCAGCTCGACGCCGGCGGGCAGCGCATATTGCGCCACCTCCTCGCGAGTGCCGAAGGGATCCCGCGTGCCCTGCACCACCAGCGTCGGGCAAGCCAGGCTCGGCCAGTGATCGAGACGCAGCGACTCGGGCTTGCGCGGCGGGTGGAAGGGATAGCCGCAGAGCGCCAGGCCATCGGCGCCGTCGCGGGCCGCCAGCAGGCTGGCCACCCGGCCGCCCATGGACTTGCCGCCCAGCCACAGCGGCCCCGAAGCAAGATGCCGTACGCCATCGCGCCAGGCGGCGTACTCGTCGACCAGCCGCTCGACCCGCGGCGGCGGCCGACGCCGTCCCTCTTCGCGCATGCGCTGCATATAGGCGAACTCGAAGGCCAGGGTCTGCACGCCCCGCTCGGCCAGCGCCGCTCTCAGGCGTTGCATGAACATCGCGTCCTGGCCGGCGCCGGCACCATGCGCCAGCAGCAGCTGGCCATGGCGCGCCTCGCCGGTGACGTCCAGCGGCCCGAGGGCGTCGAGATGGAAACTTTTTCTGAACTCACTCATTGTATACACTTAATGAATACATTTAATCTGGCCGTATAACATACAAGAACGACGGTTCACGCCAGGCGGCAGCGCAAGATCGACACGCCGCCCGCTCCCGACTTGACCGTCATCATCATGTGGGCGAAAGCCTTGAGCTAGACTGCTGCCCAAGCGCGACTCCCTCCAACGCGTTCGATGGAACCCGACATGAGCACAGCACTGGAACACCCCACCTACAACTACAAGGTCGTGCGACAGTTCGCGATCATGACCGTTGTCTGGGGCATCGTGGGCATGGTCCTCGGTGTCACGATCGCCGCCCAGCTGGTCTGGCCGGAACTGAACCTGGGACTGCCCTGGACCAGCTTCGGCCGCCTTCGCCCGCTGCACACCAACGCCGTGATCTTCGCCTTCGGCGGCTCGGCGCTGTTCGCCACCTCCTACTACGTGGTGCAGCGAACCTGCCAGACGCGCCTGATATCGGACCGGCTGGCCGCCTTCACCTTCTGGGGCTGGCAGGCGGTGATCGTCTCGGCGGTGGTGACGCTGCCCATGGGCTACACCACCACCAAGGAATACGCCGAGCTGGAATGGCCGATCAGCCTTTTGATCGCGGTGGTCTGGATCGCCTACGCCATCGTCTTCCTCGGCACCATCAAGAAGCGCCGAACCTCGCACA
Source organism: Halomonas sp. HG01 (assembly GCF_000968715.2). Classification (NCBI taxonomy): domain Bacteria; kingdom Pseudomonadati; phylum Pseudomonadota; class Gammaproteobacteria; order Oceanospirillales; family Halomonadaceae; genus Halomonas; species Halomonas sp. HG01. The sequence goes on from NZ_CP022134.1 coordinate 2,932,969, forward strand.
TCTATGTCGCCAACTGGTTCTACGCCGCCTTCATCCTCACCGTGGCGGTGCTGCACATCGTCAACAACGCGGCGCTGCCGGTCTCGGCCATGTACTCCATCTCGATCTACGCCGGCGCCGTGGATGCCATGACCCAATGGTGGTACGGACACAACGCGGTGGGCTTCTTCCTGACCGCCGGTTTCCTGGGCATGATGTACTACTTCGTGCCCAAGCAGGCCGAGCGTCCGGTGTACTCCTATCGGCTGTCGATCGTCCACTTCTGGGCCCTGATCATGATCTACATGTGGGCCGGCCCTCACCATCTGCACTACACCGCCCTGCCCAACTGGGCACAGTCGCTGGGCATGGTGATGTCGATCATCCTGCTGGCGCCCTCCTGGGGCGGCATGATCAACGGCATGATGACCCTTTCCGGCGCCTGGCATAAGCTGCGCACCGATCCCACCCTGCGTTTCCTGGTGGTGGCACTGTCGTTCTACGGCATGTCGACCTTCGAGGGGCCGATGATGGCGGTGAAGACCGTGAACGCCCTCTCCCACTACACCGACTGGACCATCGGTCACGTCCATGCCGGCGCCCTGGGCTGGGTCGCGATGATCACCATCGGCTCCATGTACCACCTGATCCCGCGGCTCTACGGCCGCACCGAGATGTACTCGGTGTCGCTGATCGCCGTGCACTTCTGGCTGGCCACCGTCGGCACCGTGCTCTACATCGCCGCCATGTGGGTCAACGGCATCCTGCAGGGCCTGATGTGGCGCGCGGTGAATCCCGACGGCACCCTGATGTACACCTTCATCGAGTCCGTCGAGGCCAGCGGCGCGGGCTATGTCGTGCGCACCGTCGGCGGGCTGTGCTGGGTCGTCGGCATGCTGATCATGGCCTTCAACGTCTTCATGACCGTGCGCCGCCAGCAGAGCCTCCAGCAGCCGCAGCCCCAGGCCGCCGCCTGAGACAACAGGGAACGAGAAGACTGCCATGAGACACGAGATCGTCGAAAAGAACGTGGGCCTGCTCGCCGTGCTGGTGCTGGTGGTGATCAGCTTCGGCGGCCTGGCCGAGGTCGTGCCGCTGTTCTTCCAGAAGCAGACCACCGAGCCGGTGGAAGGGCTCGAGCCGCTGGAACCGCTCGAGCTGGCCGGCCGCGACATTTACCGCCGCGAGGGCTGCGTGGGCTGCCACTCGCAGATGATCCGCCCCTTCCGCGCCGAGACCGAGCGCTACGGCCACTACAGCGTGGCCGGCGAGTCGGTCTACGAGCACAATTTCCTGTGGGGCTCCAAGCGCACGGGCCCGGATCTGGCCCGGGTCGGCGGCCGCTACAGCGACGACTGGCATCGCGCGCACCTCTACAACCCCCGCGACGTGGTGCCGGAATCGATCATGCCGGCCTACCCCTGGCTGTTCGAGAACGTTCTCGACGGCGAATCCATCGCCGACAAGATGCGCGCCATGCGCACCCTGGGCGTGCCCTACAGCGACGAGCAGATCGCCGGCGCCCGTGACGCGGTACGCGGCGAGCGCGAGATCACCGCCCTGGTGGCCTACCTGCAACAGCTCGGCACCGTGCTCAAGGACACCCGCTGACATGGATATGGGAACGCTACGCGGCATCATCACCGGCCTGCTGCTGATCGGCTTCATCGGCCTGGTCTGCTGGGCTTATTCCAAGCGGCGCAAGCCGGACTTCGACGAAGCGGCCAACCTGCCCTTCGCCGACGACGACGAGCCCTCGTCCCGCGACACCGGCGCCCACCGGGACGACGCCCGGCGGGATCAGGCTCGTCAAGAACAGGGAGACCGTGACTCATGAGCTCATTATGGAATGACGTCCTGCCCGGCTTCTGGAGCGTCTGGATCATCGTCATCACGCTGGGCACCATCGTCATCAGCGCCTGGCTGCTGTTCGCCAATCGCAAGACCGACAAGGTCGCCGACGCCGAGGGCAACGTCGAGACCACCGGCCACGCGGCCGACGAGATCGAGGAATACGACAACCCGCTGCCGCGCTGGTGGTTCCAGCTCTACGTCGGCACGGTGATCTTCGCGCTCGGCTATCTGCTGCTCTACCCCGGCCTCGGCAACTTCGCCGGCCTGCTGGGCTGGACCCAGGAAGGCCAGTGGGAAGCTGAGGTGGCCCGGGCGGAGGAGCGCTACGCGCCGATCTTCGAGCAGTACCAGCAGGTCCCGATCCCGGCGCTGGCCCAGGACGCCGAGGCCATGCAGGTTGCCGAACGCCTGTTCCTCAACAACTGCGCCATCTGTCACGGCGCCAATGCCCAGGGCGGCTACGGCTTTCCCGACCTGACCGACGACGCCTGGCTCTACGGCGGCACGCCCGAGGCCATCGTGACCAGCCTCACCAACGGGCGCAACGGTCTGATGCCCGCCTGGCAGCAGCTCGGCGAGGACAACATCGGACGCCTCACCCAGTACGTGCTGTCGCTGTCCGGCCAGGCCGAGGACCCGCAGCGCGCCGAACAGGGCGAGGCGCTGTTCGCCTCGGTGTGCGCGGCCTGCCACGCCCCCGACGGCACCGGCAACCAGGCCCTCGGCGCGCCGAACCTGACCGATGACGCCTGGCTCTATCGCCAGCCCGGCCAGCCGCTGGAGGCGTCCATCCGCCAGACCCTGCGCAACGGCCGCAACGGCCACATGCCGGCCCAGGCCGCCTACATCGGGGAGGACAAGGTCCACCTGGTGGCCGCCTACGTGTACGGCCTCAGCCGACGCGACTGAGCCCCGGCGGCGGACCCACCCCGCCGCCGCCATCGATGCACAGGCCGCCTGTCGAGAAACCGCCATGAGCGACAAGATTCCCCACCGCGACATCACCGACGCCGGCGACACCGTCAGCCAGGCGATGTACGCCCGCCGCCGGCACCTCTACGTGCGCGAGATCAAGGGCGTCTTCCAGCGCCTGCGGCGCAGCGCCAACTGGGCGCTGATGCTGGCCTACTTCCTGATCCCGTGGATTCCCTGGGGCGACCGCCCGGCGGTGTGGTTCGACCTGCCCGGCCGCGAGTTCCACATCTTCGCCGCCACCTTCTATCCCCAGGAGTTCATGCTGCTCTCCTGGCTGCTGATCATCTGCGCCTTCGGGCTGTTCTTCATCACCGTGTTCGCCGGCCGCGTCTGGTGCGGCTACACCTGCCCACAGAGCGTCTGGACCTTCCTGTTCATCTGGGTGGAACATCGCACCGAAGGACCGCGCAACCGTCGCATCCGGCTCGACCGGCACGGCTGGAGCGCCGACAAGCTGCGCCGCAAGCTCGCCAAGCACGCCATCTGGCTGGTCATCGCCGCCGCCACCGGCCTGACCTTCGTCGGCTACTTCACGCCGATCCGCGACCTGGTGCTGGAACTCCCGACCCTCGAGGCCCACGGCTGGTCCTACTTCTGGGTCGGCTTCTTCACCCTGTTCACCTACCTCAACGCCGGCTGGCTGCGCGAGCAGGTGTGCATCTACATGTGCCCCTACGCCCGCTTCCAGTCGGTGATGTTCGACGCCAACACCCTGATCGTCTCCTACGACGCCGCCCGGGGCGAACCGCGCGGCCCGCGCAGGAAGCGCCTCAGCCACGACGAGGCTCGGGAAGCCGGCCACGGCGACTGCATCGACTGCGAGCTGTGCGTGCAGGTCTGCCCCACCGGCATCGACATCCGCGACGGCTTGCAGTACGAATGCATCACCTGCGCGGCCTGCATCGACGCCTGCGACAGCGTCATGGACCGCATGGGCTATCCCCGCGGGCTGATCCGCTACACCACCGAGAACGCCCTCGAGGGCAAGCCGTCGCATCTGCTGCGTCCGCGCCTGCTCGGCTACCTGGCCGTGCTGCTGGTGATGATCGGCCTGTTCGCCTGGACGGTCAGCGACCGCATCCCGCTGGGCTTCGAGGTGGAGCGCGGCCGCCAGCAGCTGTTTCAGATGACCGACGACGGCAGAATCCGTAACGTCTATACCCTGACGGTGCGCAACCTGGACCGCGAGGACCACGCCTACCGGCTCGCCGCCACGGGCCTGGAGGGGCTGACCCTCGACACCCGACGCGTCAGCGTGCCCGCCGGCGAGTCGCGCCGGCTGGTGGTGGAAGTCACCGCCCCGCCCGACGCCCTCCAGCGCCCCAGTCACGAGATCCGGCTGCGCCTGGAAGCCGTCGACGCCCCCGACATCGCCCTCGAGCGCGACGGCCGCTTCATAGGAGATACCCGCTGATGACGGCAGAACAACCGCCCATCGCCCCTTGGTACAAGCAGTTCTGGCCCTGGTTCATGATCGGCCTGCTGGGGGCCTCGGTCAGCTTCAGCCTGGTCTACCTGGCCCTCTCGATCCACTACTTCGACGGCACCGTGGCGGAGGACTATTACAAGGAAGGCCTGGCCATCAACGAGCAGATCGCCAAGCAGGAACAGGCCCGCACGCTGGGGCTCTCGGCTGCCCTGAACGCCGACCCGGCCACCGGCGACCTGGTGGTCGACCTGACCGGGGAGTCGCGCCCGGAGCGGCTGACCCTCAAGCTGATCTTTCCCACCGAAAGCGAGCGCGACCGGCGGCTGACGCTCGAGCACGTGCGCGCCGGCCGCTACGTCACCATGCTCGAGACGCCCCTGCGCCACCGCTGGTACCTGCACCTGGAACCCGGCGACGGCAGCGAGCCCGCCTGGCGCCTCACCGGCGAGGCCCGCTTCCCCGCCGAGGCCGAGATCGTCCTGGCGCCCGGAGACTGAGCGGCACCATGACCGCGACCACCGCCACCGCGCCCGTCGAGCGCGCCGCCTGCTATCACTGCGGCGCCCGGGTTCCACAGGACGCCCCCTGGACGATCACCCTCGACGACGCCGAACACCCGCTGTGCTGCCCCGGCTGCGAGGCGGTGGCCCACGCCATCGTCGACGGCGGCCTGGCCGGCTACTACCGCTTCCGAAGCGAGCTGCCGACACGGCCCGACGAGCGCCGGACCGCCCAGGCCGAGACCTGGGCACTGTTCGACGATCCGGGCCTGCAGCGGCGCTTCGTGCATGCCGACGATGAGGGCGTGCATGCCACCCTGGCGGTGGAGGGCATCACCTGCGCCGCCTGCGCCTGGCTGATCGAGCATCGCCTCAACGCCCTCGACGGCGTCAGCGCCAGCGCCGTCGATCTCACCCACCACCGCGTCCGCGTCGCCTGGGACCCGCAGCGCATCGCCTTCTCGCGGCTGCTCGCCGAACTGGCCGCCATCGGCTACCCGGCCCAGCCCTATGAGCCCGACGAGGCCCAACGACGCCTGCAGCGCGAGGAACGCCGCCAGGTGCGCCGGCTGATCGTCGCCGGGGTCGGCATGATGCAGGTGGCGATGTTCTCGATCCCCTTCTACGTGGCCGGCGACGGCGGCCTGGGCGCCGACTTCGATACCCTCTTCCACTGGCTGGCCTTCGCCCTGACCACGCCGGTGGTGCTCTACTCGGCCCAGCCGTTCTTCGCCGGGGCGCGGCGCGACCTGCGCAACCGACAGCTGGGCATGGACGTGCCGGTGTCGCTGGCCATCGCCGGCGCCTACCTCGCCAGCACCTGGGCGCTGCTCGTCGGCCATGGCGACGTCTACTTCGACTCCGCGGCCATGTTCACCTTCTTCCTGCTGTTCGGCCGTTTCCTGGAGGTGCGCGCCCGGCGGCGCAGCGGGCGCCGCGGCAACGCCCTGACCGAGATCCTGCCGCTGTCGGCGATCCGCCTCGGCGAGCACGGCGAGGAGCGCCTCCTGCCCGCCAGCGAACTGGTCGCGGGCGACCGGGTGCTGGTCAGGCCCGGCCACGGCGTGCCCGCCGACGGCGTGATCGAACAGGGCGCCTCCAGCCTCGACGAATCGATGCTCACCGGCGAGGCGCTGCCGGTGGCGCGCGGCGTGGGCGATACCGTGACCGGCGGCAGCCACAACGTCGAAAGCCCGCTGACGGTGCGGGTGACCCATGCCGGACGGGATGCCCGAGCGGCGCGGTTGCTCGACCTCACCGACCGCGCCTTCGCCGAACGCCCGCCCATCGCGCGCCGGGCGGCCCGGCTGGCCCATCACTTCGTGATCCAGGTGCTGCTGATCGCCGCCGCCACCGGATGGGTCTGGTCATTCGTCGACCCCGAGCGGGCCTTCTGGGTGACCCTCTCGGTGCTGGTGGTCAGCTGCCCCTGCGCCCTGGCGCTGGCCACGCCCACCGCCCTGACCGCCGCCCACGGCAGGCTCTACCGCCGCGGCGTGCTGCTGACCCGTGCCGACGCTCTGGAGACCCTGCCGCGCCTCGACCGGATGATCTTCGACAAGACCGGCACCCTGACCCAAGGCGAGATGCGGCTGGAGCGCACCGTGCCGCTGGCGGAACACGACCCCGAGCGTCTCACCGCGCTGGCCGCGGCCCTGGAGGCCCATTCCGAGCATCCCATCGCCCGCGCCTTTCGCCCCCATCGCCGCGCCGGCATCAGTGCCCGCGACGTCACCGCCCGCCCCGGCCTGGGCCTCGCCGGCGAGATCGACGGCCGTCCCTGGCGGCTCGGCCGGCCCGACTTCGCGGCCCCGGACCGAGTGCCGACGAATCCGGACAGCGGTGCCGAGATCGGCCACTGGCTGCTGCTGGCCGAGGACGGCGAGCCACGGGCCTGGTTCGCCCTGGGCGACCAGCCTCGGGAAGATGCCGCCACCACCGTCGCCGCCCTCGCGGCGCGAGGCATCGCGGTGGAACTGCTGTCCGGCGACGCCGAGGGGCCCACCCGGGCGCTGGCCGAGCGACTGGGCATCGCCGAGTGGCGCGCCGGCGCGAGCCCCGAGGACAAGCTCGCTCGGCTGCGCGACTGCCAGGCCGAGGGCCAGCGGGTGGCCATGGTCGGCGACGGCATCAACGACATCCCGGTGCTGGCCGGCGCCGACATCGCCTTCGCCATGAACGCGGCCACCGACCTGGCCCGCACCCGGGCCGACGCCGTGCTGCTCGGCCCCCATCTCGGGCGGCTGGTCGAAGCGCTCGACGTCGGCCGCGCCACGCGGCGCATCATCCGCCAGAACCTGGGCTGGGCGCTGGCCTACAACCTGCTGGCCCTGCCCCCGGCGGCGCTGGGCTGGGTGCCCCCCTGGCTGGCGGCGCTGGGCATGTCGGCGAGTTCGCTGGTGGTGGTCGCCAATGCCCTGAGGCTGGCCCGCCAGCGGCGCGCCGAGAATACCCTCGCCCGGGAGGCATCATGAGCATTCTCTACCTGCTGATACCGCTGTCGCTGATCCTGCTCGGCCTGGCCGTCTGGGCCTTCTTCTGGGCCGTGCGCCACGACCAGTTCGAGGACCTGGAAGGCCCGGCGCATCGCATCCTGTTCGACGATGACGACCCGCCGCAAGGGCCAGGCCCAGCGCACGATGCGGGCGAGCCGAACGCCGCCCACGACCGTGACCGAACCCGGGACAAGGACAGCGACAAGGACGCCCGATGAACCCCACCGGACTCGACCTGCCACCGCTGGCCGCGGCCTTCGTCTTCGGCCTGCTCGGCGGCGCCCACTGCATCGGCATGTGCGGCGGCATCATGAGCGCCCTGAGTTTCGCCGTGCCGCCCAGCCTGCGCCATCCGGTCCGGCTCGGCGGCCTGCTGCTGGGCTACAACCTGGGGCGCATCGCCAGCTACGTGCTCGCGGGCGCCCTGGCCGCCGGGCTCGGCACCCTGGTCGGGCTGGCCCCCGGGGTGCGCCTGGCGCTGCAGGTCCTGGCCGCGACGATGCTGATCCTGATGGCGCTCTACATCGCCGACTGGTGGAAGGGGCTGCTGAGGCTGGAGGCCCTCGGCAAGCGCCTGTGGCGCCGCCTGGAGCCCCTCGGACGGCGACTGATGCCGGTCGTGACGGTGCCCCAGGCGATGGCCCTGGGCGCCGTCTGGGGCTGGCTGCCCTGCGGACTGGTCTACTCGATGCTGACCTGGAGCCTGGCCAGCGCCGATCCGCTGCGCGGCGCGGCGCTGATGGGCGCCTTCGGACTCGGCACCCTGCCGGCGCTGCTGGCCACCGGCCTGGCCGCGCGTCGGCTGGGCGGCCTGATCCGCCACCCGGCCACCCGCACCCTGGCGGCACTGACGATCATCGGCTTCGCCCTGTGGCAGCTGTGGGGGCTGTGGCCGGGCGCGATGCCCCACGAGGCCGGCCACGCCGGGCAGCACTGAACCGCTTTCGCCGTCGCGCTTGACCCAGCGCAACACCGCCCGCTTCCGCGACCGCTAGCCTGATGGCATGCACTCCCGGAATCCTGCCATGCCCGTCACCGCTCCTTCCGACTTCGGCGCCGACGACTACGCCGCGGCGCTGGCCGCCAGCAACGCCGACGCCCGTCCCCTGTCGCTGCATCTGCGCCTGCCGCTGCGCCACGATGGCGACGCGCGCGTCGATCACGCCAAGGGCATGGACCCGTTCGAAGTCGACCTGGCCCGACTGGATCGCGAGATGGTGCTGGTGCGACGCTGCCTCGCCCCCGATCGACGGATCGAGGCCCTGCACTGGGGCGGCAGCCTGCCCCCCTGGCTGAGCCTGTCGCGGATGAGCGGGCTGGTCGATCGGCTGGCCTCGCGCTTTCCCTTCGAATCGGGACATTGGCGCGACTTCACCGTCGAACTCGATCCCCGTGCCACGGATCTTCTCACCCTGCGCCATCTGGAGGCACTGGGCTTCAACCGCCTGAAGCTGGTCATGCGCCTGCCGAGGGCCGACCGCCCGGAAGCCCTGACGCGGCTGCAGTCACGCATCGAGCCGCTGCTCGACGAGAGCGTCCGCATGGGCTGGCACTCGCTGAACCTGGTGCTGATCGTGCCGCCGGCGACGCCCGAGCAGGAGGCCGCCGCGGCGCTCGCCACGCTGATGGCCATGACGCCGCCACGCCTCTCGCTGCGCCCGGACCCCGCCTGGCAGGAAGGCGAGTCGACGCTGCCGGCGACACTGCTGGCTCGGATCGAGGACCGCCTGGCCGGAAACGGCTATCGGTCGCTGGGAGGCGGGTTCTACGCCCGCCACGGCGCCGCGCTGGAGGACGCCCGGGCGCAGACGCGACGCGAGCAGGCCCGCGACCGGCTGGGGCTTGGCCCCGGTGCCATCTCGCGGCTGCCCGACGCCGTGGCCTGCAACGCCGGCTCGGCCGAGGACTATGCCGCGGCGCTGGATGAGGGGCGACTGGCCACCGCATCGGGGCACTGGTCGCGCTGCCGCCGTTCGGGCGCGGGACACGGCTAAGGGATGCTATGCCCGGGCGGGTGCTATCCGCCATAATGGGGAAGGCAAGCCCCGATCAAGGAGGACAGCATGCCCGATATCGCAGCCGGCAGGCGCCGCTCACTGCTGCACGAGACCCGCTGCCGGACCTGCAGCCTGAGTTCCCTGTGCCTGCCCCTGGCCCTCGAACTCGAGGACATCGATCAGTTCGATGCCATCATCCGCCGCCGTCCGCCGCTCAAGAAGGGCGAGTCGCTTTTCCGTCAGGGCAGCCCCTTCACCAGCGTCTATGCGGTTCGCTCCGGCAGCCTCAAGCAGATCACCAGCGAAGGCGGCGGCATGGATCAGCTGACCAACTTCTATCTGCCCAGCGAACTGGTGGGGCTGGACGGCATCGACGAGTCGACCTATCCCGGCTCGGTCATCGCGCTCGAGACCACCACCGTGTGCGAGATCCCCTTCGATCGCCTGGATGCCCTGTCGGAAAGCCTGCCGGAGCTGCGCGCCCAGCTCTACCGCAGCATGAGCAAGGAAATGCGCGACGACCGCCGCATGATGCGCCTGCTGTCGCGCAAGACCGCCGACCAGCGGCTGGCCACCTTCTTCGCCAGCCTCTCCGACCGCTTCCGGCGCCGCGGCTACTCCGCCTACAGCTTCCGGCTCTCCATGTCCCGGGCCGACATCGGCAACTACCTGGGGCTGGCCGTGGAAACCGTCAGCCGCATCCTGGGCCGCTTCCAGCAGCAGGGCCTGGTGGCCGTCTCCGGCCGCGAGGTGAACATCCTCGACCTGGACGCCCTGGCCAAGCTGGCCGAGGAAGAGGGCTGCCGCTGACGCGCCTTCGCCGCGAGCGGGAAGCCGGAAAACACACCGCCCCCATGGCCGGCAGCACATGGGGGCGGTCTTTGTTAGGTTCTTCCCTCTCCCGACACGAAGTGCCGCGCTCCAAGCTTCCCGCTTATCGCTCCTGGTGCAGATCGATGCGGTCGGCCTGCATCTTCGCCTGCTTGTCCTCCAGCCCGGCGAAGTCGAACAGCTCGCGGTCGGCCAGCTGCGAGGGGGCGACGTTGGTGACCGCCTTGAACATGCTTTCCAGACGGCCGGGATGCTTGGCCTCCCACTCGGCGAGCATCTCCTTGACCACCTGACGCTGCAGGTTCGGCTGCGAGCCGCACAGGTTGCAGGGGATGATCGGGAAGGCCATGCGCTCCGAGAACTCGGCGATGTCGGCCTCGCGGCAGTAGGCCAGCGGGCGGATGACGATGTTCTTGCCGTCGTCGGAGAGCAGCTTGGGCGGCATCGACTTGAGGCTGCCGCCGAAGAACATGTTGAGGAACAGCGTCTCGAGGATGTCCTCGCGATGATGACCGAGCGCGATCTTGGTGGCACCGATCTCCTCGGCATAGCCATAGAGGGAGCCGCGGCGCAGCCGCGAGCACAGCGCGCAGGTGGTCTTGCCTTCCGGGGTCTTCTCCTTGACCACCGAGTAGGTGTCGCGCTCGAGGATATGGTAATCGACGCCGAGCCCGTCCAGGTACTCGGGCAGCACGTGCTCGGGAAAGCCGGGCTGCTTCTGGTCGAGGTTCACCGCCACCAGCGAGAAGTTCACCGGCGCGTTGCGCTGCAGATTCCGCAGGATCTCCAGCATGGTGTAGCTGTCCTTGCCGCCGGACAGGCACACCATCACCTTGTCGCCCTCGCGGATCATGTCGAAGTCGATGATGGCGTTGCCGACCTGGCGCCGCAGACGCTTCTGCAGCTTGTTGAACTCGCGCTTGGCCTTGGCGTCGGGCGCCTCGGCGGACAGGGTCGACGGCTCGGCCGAAGCGGCCTCATCGGCGGGACGGGGATCGAAGGTCACGGCATCTTGCATGGTCGGGGCGCTGCCAGGGCAATCGGGGAAAGGGAAAGGGCGCCTATCCTACCACCCTGCCGCCAGGCTGGCGACGTGGCGCGCGTTCAGCCGCTGCGGCGCTCGAGCAGCGCGTCGCGGTCCAGCCGCAGGTGCATCAGGGCCGTGGTCACGGCGGTGCCCAGCACGCTGTGGCGCCCCATCAGCGGCACCTCGAGCTGCGCGGCGACCCGCTCGAAGGCCGGTGCCACCTCGAGCCGCGAATGATGATGGTAACGCTGGTAACGCTGGACCAGGTCGATGCCGGCATTGGGCAGGTCGAAGCCGAATCGGGCGCGCAGCGGGCGGTTCAGCAACGCCAGGTCGCGATCCAGCCGCCAGCCGACCAGCGGGCGATTGCCGACGAAGTCGAGCAGCCGCGCCAGGGCCTGGTCGAGCGTCACGCCGTCGTCGAGATCGATGCCGCGCAGGCCGTGACGCCGCAGCACCTCGGCGTCCACGCCTTCCGGGCGCGTCAGCCGCAGCTCCAGCGACTCGCTGGTCAGCACCCGATCGCCGCGCAGGCGCACCGCGGCGATCGCCAGCGGCTCGGCGCTGCGCACGTCGCCGCCGGTCGACTGCACGGCCAGCGCCACCAGCTCCTCCCCCGTATAGGGGCGGAACAGCCAGCCATACTGGCCATGGGCGTGGCGGTGGCGGTCGACCAGGCGGCGCAGGGTCTTGAGCATGTCGATGTCCTTGTCGTGTCGAGAGGCGGCGGCCGGCCACCTCAGGTGTATTCGAGGTGATAACGATGGGAAATCCGCTGCTTGAAGTCCTTGACGATGTGCAGCGCCTCGCGCAGCAGGTCACGCTCCAGCGACGACAGCGACTGGACCACGACCCGGTCTGGCTCGCCGCTCTCGTCGCCGCCGTCGCCCTCCAGCCGCGCCAGCTGCTGCTCGAGGCGCAGCTGGGTGAACAGCGACAGCGCCTCCCCCAGGTCTTCGGCGAAGCGCTCCTCGAGCCGCCCGTCGGCGGCCAGGGCATCGAGGCGATCCAGGGTGCCGGTGGCGAGGATGCCGCGCTCCAGCGCCATGACCCGCACGCCATGCACGATGGGAAAGATGCCGCCCTTCTTGATGTCGATGCCGTGCTGGGGCTTCTTCAGCGAGCCGAACAGGGTCAGCGGCGTGGAGAAGCGCATCACCGGCCGGGCGAAGTAGGAGAGCAGCAGCTCGTCACGGGAGGCCGCCTCGAACAGCGTCTCCCTCACCCGCTCGAGCAGTGCCGGATTGCCGGCCACCGCATGAGCGTCGAGCATGATCGCCAGCTTCATCAGGCTGTCGCCGTCGCGGGCCTCGACCCAGCGCGCGATGCGCGCCTTCCACTGGCGCTCGGTGCCCACCCAGTCCGGGTTGGAGACCATGATGTTGCCGGGGCAGCGCGGGTAGCCGAGCGAGACCAGGGTCTCGGTGAACTCGGCCATGCGCTCCATGCAGTCCGGCCACGCCAGGTCGTCGTCGAGGATCAGGCCGTTGTCCTGGTCGGTCTTGAGCATCTGCTCGCCGCGCCCCTCGCTGCCCATCACCATCAGGCAGCTGTCGCGCCTCAGGGACTCGGGCATCGAGAAGTCCCAGGCCTTGTGGATGATGCGACCGTTGAGCGCGGCCAGCAGCCCCATGGCGAAGCGCAGCTTCACGCCCTGGGCCATCAGCGCACCGGCGAGCTCGGCGGTACGGCGGCTGGCGGAGGCCAGCTGCTTCAGGTCGCCGGCCTGCTCGACCTGCAGGCTGACCACGTGGCTGCGGCTGGAGAAGTAGCTGAGCACGTCGGTCAGCTCCACCACGCCCACCGGCGCCTCGTCCTCGACGATCACCACCCGCTCGATGCGCCGGCGGGTCATAAGCACCAGCACCTCGAACAGGTACTGATCGGGCCGGGCGGTGATCAGCTCCTCCCCGGCCAGCGACGACAGCGGTGTCTCCTGGCCGAGCCCCTCGAGCACCAGGGCGTCGAGCAGGTCGGTCTTGGTGACCATGCCCGGCCCGGCCTCGCCCTGCACCAGCAGGCTGTCGACCGCCTCGTCATGCAGCAGACGCACCGCCTCGGCGATGGTGGTCTCGCCGCCCAGGCAGCGCGGCGGGCGCATGCAGTCCTGGGCCCGCGCCAGCATGAAGCCGGCCATGGTCACCCCGCCGGCCGCGCGCTGCTCGGTCAGCAGCCGCGCCTTGTCGGCGAGACGCTGGCGGAAGAAGGCATCGAAGGCCGGATAGGCGTCGCACAGCTCGAGAAACAGCGCCCGGGGCAGCAGGTAGCACAGCGATTCCTGCTCGGCACGGAAGCGATAGCGACTCTGGCCATTGAGAATGCTGATGGCACCGAACAGATCGCCGCCGGTGTAGTGGCCGATGCGCTGGCGCTCGCCGGGCTGGGTGGTGTCCAGCTCGGCGACCTCGCCCTTGTGGATGAGGAAGACGTTCTCGCCGGGCTGCCCCGCCTCGAGGATGATCTCGTCGCAATCGAAGTAGGCCAGGTCGAGACCGCCGCGCACGCGCTCCCGCCCGGCCTCGTCGAGCAGGCTGAAGGGGGCGTGGGAGAGATCGACATCGACCATGGAAGCGGGTCCTCGTGCCGGGAATCGCCGCCCCGGATCGCGCACCGAACGGGGCATGGGCCACGCGCGAGACGAAGAACCGGGGACAGCAGGGCTCGGGTCCAGAGTAGCAACCCCCTCTCGCGACCAGAATCTAGACCATGGTGTTAGGTATTCCGCCGCAGGCCGACCCGACGAATCTCGGCTTTATACCAAAGTCATAGCCCACGACCGTGACCTCATGTGTCATGACGTTATGCCGAGATCGGATGCCGAGTCATCATTCGGACACGGGGATAGACGATCGTCCAACCTTTGCCGCCTCCTCTCGAGTCAAATCCTTCCAGAAGGTTCGTAATATATTGATTTACAACAAACTTACGATCACTAATTGAATCGTTTTACGCTCATGATACGAAAGTCTGCGATGTTTTTTCCGGCGTTGTTGACCAGCATTGACGATGATCATCGGGTGATGCCATCCCGCCGAGATGCGACCCCTCTTCGACGGGCACTTCATCATCCGGCACGCCGCCGCGGTCCGCTCGCCGGACACCGGGAAGGCCACGCGGCGACCCATGAATGCTGTGAGCAACTTCCCGACCCCAACAACAAGTGGAGAGCAATATCATGGCTGAAGAGACCCCCAATGCCGAGGCCTACTGGAAGGCCAACCTTAGATTGATTACCGGCTGTCTGGTCGTCTGGGCAGCCGTCTCCTATGGCGCGGCCATCCTGCTTCGACCGCTGCTGGCGGGCATTGCCGTGGGCGGCACCGACCTGGGCTTCTGGTTCGCCCAGCAGGGTTCCATCCTGACCTTCATCGGCCTGATCTTCTTCTATGCCTGGAAGATGAACCGGCTGGACAAGCAATTCGGGCTCGGGGAGTAACTCAGCATGAGTCAATTTGCCATCAACGTCCTGTTCGTCGGCGCCTCCTTCGCCCTCTACATCGGCATCGCCATCTGGGCCAAGGCCGGGTCGACCAAGGACTTCTACGTTGCCGGCGGCGGGGTGCATCCGATCACCAACGGCATGGCCATCGGCGCCGACTGGATGTCCGCAGCCTCCTTCATCTCCATGGCCGGCCTGATCGCCGCCGGCGGTTACGCCAACTCCACCTTCCTGATGGGCTGGACCGGCGGCTACGTGCTGCTGGCCATGCTGCTGGCCCCCTACCTGCGCAAGTTCGGCAAGTTCACGGTGCCGGAATTCATCGGTGATCGCTTCTACAGCAAGCAGGCGCGCATGGTCGCGGTGGTCTGCCTGATCGTGGCCTCGGTGACCTACGTCATCGGCCAGATGGCCGGCGCCGGCGTGGCCTTCTCGCGCTTCCTGGAAGTCGACGCCACCACCGGCCTGATCATCGCCGCCGTGGTGATCTTCTTCTACTCGGTGCTGGGCGGCATGAAGGGCATCACCTACACCCAGGTAGCCCAGTACATCGTGCTGATCATCGCCTACACCATCCCGGCGGTGTTCATCTCGCTGGAGCTGACCGGCAACCCGATCCCGGCGCTGGGCCTGTTCTCCGAACACAGCGAATCCGGCATGCCGCTGCTGGCCAAGCTCAACGAGGTGATCACCGAACTCGGCTTCAACGAGTACACCGCGGACGTGGACAACAAGCTGAACATGGTGCTGTTCACCCTGTCGCTGATGATCGGTACCGCCGGCCTGCCCCACGTCATCATCCGTTTCTTCACCGTGCCCAAGGTGGCCGACGCACGCTGGTCCGCCGGCTGGGCCCTGGTGTTCATCGGCCTGCTGTACCTGACCGCCCCGGCCGTGGCCTCCATGGCACGCCTCAACATCGCGACCACCGTCTATCCCGACATGGCCGGCCAGGTCGAGAACGTCGAGGATGCCACCGCCAATCCGATCCTCTACGAGGAGCGCCCGGGATGGATCCGCACCTGGGAAGAGACCGGCCTGATCCAGTATGAGGACAAGAACGACGACGGCCGCATCCAGCTCTACAACGACACCGAGGCCTTCGCGCCGACCGCCGAACAGCGCGGCTGGGAAGGCAACGAGCTGTCGGTCAACAACGACATCCTGGTGCTGGCCAACCCCGAGATCGCCAATCTGCCGGGCTGGGTCATCGGCCTGATCGCCGCCGGCGGTCTCGCGGCCGCACTGTCGACCGCCGCCGGCCTGCTGCTGGCCATCTCCTCGGCGATCAGCCACGACCTGATCAAGGGGGCCATCAATCCGCGCATCACCGAGAAGGGCGAGCTGATGGCAGCCAGGATCTCGATGTCGGTGGCGATCGTGGTGGCGACCTACCTGGGCGCCAACCCCCCGGGCTTCGCCGCCCAGGTGGTGGCCCTGGCCTTCGGTATCGCCGCGGCCTCGCTGTTCCCGGCGCTGATGATGGGGATCTTCTCCAAGCGGGTGAACAACCACGGCGCCATCGCCGGCATGGTCACCGGTCTGGTCTTCACCCTGGTCTACATCTTCGTCTACAAGGGCTGGTTCTTCATTCCGGGCACCAACAACCTGGCGGACACCCCGGAGAACTGGGTGATGGGCATCTCGCCGCTGTCCATCGGCGCGGTCGGTGCGATCATCAACTTCGCCGTGGCCTTCACCGTCTCCAAGGCGACCGCCGAGCCGCCCCAGGAGATCCAGGACCTGGTCGAGAGCGTGCGCTATCCCAAGGGTGCTGGCACCGCCGTCGACCACTGAGTCATAATCCTTCCGGCGCCCACGGGGCGCCGGCCCACTCTTCCATGTCGGGCTTCCTTCGGGAAGCCCGACGCGTATCAGGACGACCTCGATGATTTGGCACTTGATCGCGGCGGTCTTCGCCGGACTCGGCGCAGCGGGCATCGCCCTGCTGCTGCGCACCCTGACCGCCAAGCGGCTGCCTCGCTGGATCGTGCCGGCCTTCGCCGGCCTGGGCATGATCGCCTACCAGATCCACCACGAATACACCTGGTTCGACCACAAGCGCGCTCAGCTGCCCGACTCCACCAGAGTGGTGGCCAGCGAGCAGCGGCCGGCCTTCTGGCGCCCCTGGACCTACGTGGTGCCGCTGACCACGGCCTTCACGGTGATCGACGAGGACGGGCTGTCGCGCTCGCGGGCCGACGACCAGCCGCTGGTGGAGTTCATCCTCTACCGCTTCGAGATGGGCGCCGCCGACCGGCTGGTGCACCGACCGCATCTGCTGAACTGCGCCTCCGGCGAGCTGGTGCCGCTCGACGACGCGAGCGGCCGTGCGCAGACCGAGGCCATGCGCCGGCTCGACGACGGCGACCCGCTGCGCCAGGCGGTCTGCACCGCCGCCTGAAAGCCTGATGCTCGGGCATCAATGAAGGGCACCTCCGCCAGGGTCGAACCGGCCGTCAGCAAGCCTCCGCGGAGACGCATGAATACATCCCTGTAGCTCCCGGCGCCCTGCGGCGCTCTCGCATCCTGCTCCGCTTGCAGGCCCGGGGCTGGCCATCCATGGCCAGCCCGTTCGCAAGGGACTTCCTCACCCATGGCGCAGGAGCTCCGCTTCGGCTTGCCCACGGCGCCACTTGACGAGTCGTCTCGTCCCGATGCTGATGCACCCTCGAACATGGACAGCATTCCACCGGGCCTTAGAATGGGCGGGAACCCGAGGGAGATGACCATGTTCGCTGGCTGGCTGCTGATCGCCGTTTCACTGCTCTATATCGCCGTGCTGTTCGCCATCGCCTGGCGCGGCGACCGCATGGCCCGCCGCCACGGCGCCAGCCGCCGCCGGCCGGTGATCTACAGCCTGGCGCTGGCCATCTACTGCACCTCCTGGACCTTCCACGGTGCCGTCGGCCAGGCGGCCACCTCGGGCTGGTCGTTCGCCAGCATCTTCGTCGGACCGATCCTCACGCTGCTGCTGTTCTGGCCGGTGCTGGCCAAGATGATCCGCGTCGCCAAGCACCAGAACGTCACCTCCATCGCCGACTTCATCGCCTCGCGCTACGGCAAGACGCAGTCGCTGGCGGCCTTCGCCAGCCTGGTCGCGCTGATCGGCACCCTGCCCTACATCGTGCTGCAGCTGAAGGCCGTCTCGACGTCGTTCAGCGTGCTGACCGAGGCCTCGGACATCACCCGGGCGCCGCTGTTCGGCGACACCGCCTTCTACGTCGCCGCGGTCATGGCCCTGTTCGCCATCCTCTTCGGCACCCGCCACACCGACGCCACGGAGCACCACGAGGGACTGATCCACGCCGTGGCCTTCGAGTCGCTGGTCAAGCTGGTGGCCTTCCTGGTGCTCGGCGCCTACGTCACCTGGGGCATGTTCGACGGCCTCGGCGACCTGCTGGCCTTCGCCGACATCCAGCTGCAGCTGCAGCGCCAGCTGGCCCAGCAGGACTTCGGCCAGAGCTTCTGGGCCCAGACCCTGCTGGCGATGCTGGCGATCCTGTGCCTGCCGCGCCAGTTCCACGTCGCGGTGGTCGAGAACACCCATCGCGACGACGCCGCCAAGGCCCGCTGGCTGTTCCCGCTCTACCTGGCGGCCTTCGCCTTCTTCGTGCTGCCGCTGGCCGCGGCCGGCCTGACCCTGTTCCCCGACGGCAGCGTCGACCCCGACAGCTACGTGCTGGCCCTGCCCATGGCCGCGGGCAGCGAATGGCTGGCGCTTTTGACCTTCATCGGCGGCTTCTCGGCGGCCACCGGCATGGTGATCGTGGCCGCGGTGGCGGTCTCGATCATGATCTCCAACGAGATCGTCATCCCGGCACTGTTCCGGCTGCGCTGGTTCGACACCAAGGCCCGGGACTACGGCCGGCTGGTGCTGCGCGCGCGGCGCATCACCATCGCCGCGATCCTGGCGCTGGCCTACGGGGCCTATCACCTGATCGGCGACTTCAGCTCGCTGGCCGCCATCGGCATGCTGTCGTTCGCCGCCGCCGCCCAGTTCGCCCCGGCGCTGATCGGCGGGCTCTACTGGAAACGCGGCAACCGCCTGGGCGTGATCGTCGGCATGAACGCCGGCTTCGCCATCTGGGCCTACAGCCTGCTGTTGCCGGCGATGATCGGCGCCGGCGTGCTGCCCCAGGCCTGGCTCGACGGCGGCCCGATGGGCATCGGCTGGCTGTCGCCCACCTCGCTGTTCGGTCTCAACGTCGGCGACGGCTTCACCCACGGGGTGATGCTGTCGCTGGGCGTCAACCTGGTGGCCTACATCTTCGTCTCCCAGATGACGCCACAGCGGGTGGTGGAACGCATCCAGGCCTCGCTGTTCGTCGACAGCGTCGAGACCCGCCAGACCTCGGTGAACCGCCCCTGGACCGGCGCCACCACGGTCGGCGACCTCAAGGTGCTGTGCCAGCGCTTCCTGAGCGCCGACCAGGTGGGCCGGGCCTTCGACGACTACGCGCGGCGCACCGGCACCCCGCTGGACGACAACGCGAGGGCCTCGATCGACGTCATCCAGTTCACCGAGCGTTTCCTGGCCTCGGTGCTCGGCGCGTCCTCGGCACGCATCGTGGTCAATTCCGCCCTGCAGGGCCGCGGCATCGGCATCTCCGACGTGATCTCCATCGTCGACGAGGCCTCCCAGGTGCTGGAATTCAACCGCGCCCTGCTGCAGGCCACCATCGAGAACATCAACCAGGGCATCAGCGTGGTCGACCAGAACCTGCGCCTGGTGGTGTGGAACCAGCGCTACCTGGAGCTGTTCCGCTTCCCCGACCACCTGATCCGGGTCGGCGCGCCGATCGATCGCATCTTCCGCTACAACGCCCACAACGGCGAGTACGGCCCCGGCGACCCCGAGGAACACGTGCAGCTGCTGCTCGACAACATCCGCGAAGGCCAGCCGCACCGTTACGTGCGCTACCGCCAGGACGGCAGCGTGCTCGAGGTCCAGGGCAACCCCATGCCCGGCGGCGGCTTCGTCTACACCTACCAGGACATCACCCAGCAGAAGCGCACCGAGGAGGCGCTGATCCGCTCGGAGAACAACATCCGCATCTACACGGACAACGTGCCGGCGCTGATCGCCTACTTCGACAAGGACTGCCGCTACCTCTTCACCAACCGCGCCTACGAGCAGGCCTTTTCCATCGACCGCAACGCGGTGATCGGCCGCCCGCTGCACGAGGTGCTGCCGTCGGACATGCACCGCGAGCGCGCGCCCTGGATCGAGCGCGCCCTGGACGGCGAGCGGGTCAGCTTCGAGGTCTCGCTGACCCTGGCCGAAGGCATCCGCTACATGCTGGTGACCTACACGCCGCACTTCGGCGACAGCGGGGCGATCCTGGGTTTCTTCGCCCTCTACCAGGACATCACCGAGCGCCGCCGCGCCGAGATCGCCCTGCAGGAGACCAACGAGACCCTGGAGGAGCGCGTGCGCGAGCGCACCCAGGCGCTGTCCGAGGCCAACGCCGCGCTGCGCCAGGAGAACCGGGTACGCGCCGAGGCCGAGCAGGCATTGCGCCAGGCCAAGCAGGTCGCCGAAGACGCCAACGCCTCCAAGACCCGCTTCCTGGCCGCCGCCAGCCACGACCTGCTGCAACCGCTCAACGCCGCGCGGCTGTTCACCTCGGCGCTGTCCCAGGACATGCAGGCCGACGAGATGCGCCGCACCATCGGCCATATCGACAACTCGCTGCAGGCCGCCGAGGAGCTGCTCGGCACTCTGCTCGACATCTCCAAGCTCGACGCCGGGGCGCTGACTCCGCGGCGCAGCCACTTCGCCCTGGCCGACGTCTTCCGTCCGCTGCGCGCCGAGTTCGAGGTGATGGCCGAGGACCGCGGCCTCGACCTGGTGGTGGTCCCCACCCGCCAGTGGGTCGACAGCGACGCCCAGATGCTCCGGCGCATCGTGCAGAACTTCCTGTCGAATGCCATCCGCTACACCCAGGAGGGGCGGGTGATGCTGGGCTGCCGGCGCCAGGGCGAGCGGCTGTCGATCGAGGTCTGGGACTCCGGCCCCGGCATCCCCGAGGCCAAGCAGGCCGAGATCTTCCAGGAGTTCCGACGCCTCGACCAGACCTCGCGTCACAAGGAGAGCGAGAAGGGCCTGGGGCTGGGGCTGTCGATCGCCGATCGCATGGCCCGGGTGCTCGATCACCCGATCCGGGTGCGTTCCTGGGAGGGCGTGGGCACCGTGTTCTCGGTCAGCGTGCCGACGGTGGCCGCCCGCGAGGAGGAACGCCGCGAGGAAGCCAGGCCCAAGCGCGCCGGCAACAAGCTGGCCGGCAAGCGCATCCTGTGCATCGACAACGAGTCGCTGATTCTCGAAGGCATGAAGGCGATGCTCTCCGGCTGGGGCTGTGAGGTCTTCACCGCCACCTCGATCGGCGGCGCCAAGTCGGTGCTGCGCCACCTGGACGCCGACCCCGACGCGATCCTGGCCGACTATCACCTCGACAACGAGGTCACCGGCCTGATGGCCATGGAGGCGCTCGGCGAACGACTCGAGGGCGCGGTGCCGGGCATCGTGATTACCGCCGACCGCACCGAGGAGGTCGCCGAGGAGATCAAGCGCGCCGGCTACCAGCTGCTGCTCAAGCCGGTGCGCCCCGCCGCCCTGCGCGCGCTCTTGACCCGCACCCTGCAGGCCAGCCGCGCGCCTAGCGCCTAGCTGGAAGCTGGAAGCTGGAAAGCTGGAAAGCTGGAAAGCTGGAAAGCTGGAAAGCTGGAAAGCTGGAAAGCTGCGTAAATGAAACTGCCCCCACGGCAAGGCCATGGGGGCGACTTTTCTTCCAGCCTCAAGCTGGTGGACGCGAGGCGCCGTTCTTCCGGCGTCTCGATCCCGGCTCAGGACTGCTCCACCTTGGGCGGCTCGACCTCGAGCTTCTGGGCGGCGATCACCGCCTGGGTGCGGGAGTGCACGCCGAGCTTGCGCAGGATGGCGGTGACGTGGGCCTTGATGGTGGCCTCGGAGACGTTCAGCTCATAGGCGATCTGCTTGTTGAGCAGGCCCTCGGTGAGCATGTTGAGCACCCGGAACTGCTGCGGCGTCAGCGAGGCGATGGCCTCGGCGAAGCGCGCCTCCTCCTCGTCGGCCTCGCCCAGCGCATCGGCCATCTCCTCGGGCAGCCATACCTCGCCGTCGAGGATCTCGCCCACCGCTTCCGCGATCAGCGACAGTGACGACGACTTGGGGATGAAGCCCGAGGCGCCATAGTCGATGGCGCGGCGTACCACGTGCAGCTCGTCACTGCCGGAGACCACCGCCACCGGGATGTCGGGCGTCTGGCCGCGCAGCTGGATCAGCCCGGAAAAGCCGTGGGCGCCGGGCATGTGCAGGTCGAGCAGGATCAGATCGGCGTCCGGATGCCGGGTGACGACCTCGGTGGTGGCCTCCATGGTATCGGACTCGACGATTTCCGCCTGGGGGGCGACCTGGCGCAGCGCCTGGGTCAGGGCCGCGCGGAACAGCGGATGATCGTCGGCGACGATGAACTTCTGGGCAAAGGCCATGGATTCTCCTCCGGATCCGGGAGCAGCGGGGGCCGTCCGCCGCCTTCGGGACGCAGTGTTTGTTATCGGCATGTTACCCCATGGCCGAGGAGATGCCCAAGCGATCGTCGCCAGCTTGTCGACAATCTTGCCTCGTGCCATGAAGAAGCCGGCCCGCAGGCCGGCTTTCAGGATTGTAAGACTCCCCGGGGGGAGCCGTCATCAACGGTTGGCGCGATGCTCGATCAGGTCGTCGACCACCGACGGATCGGCCAGGGTGCTGGTATCGCCCAGGCCATCGCACTCGTTGGCGGCGATCTTGCGCAGGATGCGGCGCATGATCTTGCCCGAGCGGGTCTTGGGCAGCCCCGGCGCCCACTGGATGACGTCCGGCGAGGCGATCGGCCCGATGTCCTTGCGTACCCACTTGGTGAGCTCCTTCTTGAGCTCGTCGCTGGGCTCCACGTCGTCGGCCAGGGTCACGTAGATGTAGATGCCCTGCCCCTTGATGTCGTGGGGGAAGCCGACCACGGCGGCCTCGGCCACCGACTCGTGGGCCACCAGCGAGGACTCGATCTCCGCGGTGCCCATGCGGTGACCGGAGACGTTGAGCACGTCGTCGACGCGGCCGGTGATCCAGTAGTAGCCGTCCTCGTCGCGGCGGCAGCCGTCGCCAGTGAAGTACATGCCCTTGTAGGTGCTGAAGTAGGTCTGCAGGAAGCGCTCGTGGTTGTTCCAGATCGAGCGTGCCTGGCCCGGCCAGGCGTCGAGCATCACCAGGTTGCCCTCGGTGGCGCCCTCGAGGATGTTGCCCTCGTTGTCCACCAGCGCCGGCTGCACGCCGAAGAACGGCAGGGTCGCGGAACCGGGCTTGAGGTCGGTGGCGCCGGGCAGCGGCGCGATCATGATGCCGCCGGTCTCGGTCTGCCACCAGGTATCGACGATCGGGCAGCGCTGCTTGCCGATCACCCGATGGAACCACTCCCAGGCCTCGGGGTTGATCGGCTCGCCGACCGAGCCCAGCAGGCGCAGGCTGTCGCGGGAGCTGGAATCCATGACGTCGTCGCCGTGGGCCATCAGCGCGCGCACCGCGGTGGGGGCGGTGTAGAGGATGTTGACCTGGTGCTTGTCGACGATCTCGCCCATGCGGC
The DNA here is from genome assembly GCF_000968715.2 of Halomonas sp. HG01. NCBI lineage: Bacteria > Pseudomonadati > Pseudomonadota > Gammaproteobacteria > Oceanospirillales > Halomonadaceae > Halomonas > Halomonas sp. HG01. Next base: position 2,956,140 of record NZ_CP022134.1, read on the forward strand.
CGTTGGTCGGGTAGCTGGGCACGCCCTCGAACATCAGGGTGGTGGCGCCGTTGGCCAGCGGGCCGTAGACGATATAGCTGTGGCCGGTCACCCAGCCCACGTCGGCGGTGCACCAGTAGATATCGCCGTCGTGATAGTCGAACACGTAGCGATGGGTCAGGGCCGCGTGCAGCAGATAGCCGCCGGTGGTGTGCTTGAGGCCCTTGGGCGCGCCGGTGGAGCCGGAGGTATAGAGGATGAACAGCGGGTCCTCGGCCCCCATCTCCTCGGCCGGGCAGTCGGTGGACTGCGGGTCGACCTGCTCGTGGAACCACAGGTCGCGGCCCTCGTGCCAGTCGATCTCGCCGCCGGTGCGCTGGACCACCAGCACCTTCTCGCAGACGTCGCTGCCCTCGCGGGTCAGGGCGGCGTCGACGTTGTCCTTGAGCGGCACCTGCTTGCCACCGCGCACGGATTCGTCGGCGGTGATCACCACCCTGGAGCCGGCATCCTTCACGCGCTGGGCCAGGGCGTCCGGGGAGAAGCCGCCGAACACCACCGAGTGCACCGCGCCGATGCGGGCGCAGGCCAGCATGGCCATGGCGGCCTCGGGAATCATCGGCATGTAGAGGGTGACGGTATCGCCGCGCTTCACGCCCATGTCCTTGAGGGCGTTGGCCAGCTGGCAGGTACGCTCGTGCAGCTGACGATAGGTCAGGGTCTTGGAGTCCTTGGGATCGTCGCCTTCCCAGATGATCGCGGTCTGATCGCCGCGGGTCTCGAGGTGGCGATCCAGGCAGTTGCTGCTGACGTTGAGGCAACCGTCCTCGAACCAGCGGATGTCGACGTCATGGGTGTCGAAGACGGTGTGCTTGATCTTGCTCGGCGCCTTGAACCAGTCGAGGCATTCGGCCTGTTCGGCCCAGAAGCCCTCCGGATCGTCCAGCGAGCGCTGGTACATGGCCTGGTAGGTCGCCTTGTCGGCCCAGGCCTTGCTGGCGAAGTCATCGGGTACCGGATAGACGTGCGGTTGATCACTCATGGAGTTGCCTCTGTCCTTGGGGTGGTCCCTTCAGGTTGACGATGCCGATCGCGGCGACCGGCGCCATAAGATGATTTCAGCATACTCCTCCGTTGACGCGCCTTCCCCTTAGACATTGGTATGAACGTTTTTCTTTTCTATAACAATACCTTAAGAGGGCTCATAAAGATCCCTTAGGCCCATATAGACCAAGGTCTCGGCACAATGTCGACAACGGTAGGCGCGCCCGGAGCGGGCCAGGTCATGGCGCCGCGCGGTGAAGGCGTGCTCGCGACAGCCGCAGCGGTAGCGATGCGGCGCGGGGCTCGCGCGGCCGGTGTCGAAGCGATGGGTGGTGCGGGGCGCGAGCCCGAACAGCCGGCGCATCACGGTGCGCCATTCATGGCCGTGAGGCTTGGCCTGGGGGCCGCCCTCGAGGTGATGCACCAGCCAGTGGGCCATCTCGTGGGGCACCACCTCGACCAGAAAAGCGTGGCGATTCTCGTCGAACAGCACCGGATTGAAGCGCAGTCCGCCGCGGCCGAAATGTGCCTGCCCCGCCGAGCGGCCGCGCAGGTCCAGCCACACGCCGGGCCGCGGCAGGGCCGGATGCACCTCGCGGCACAGCGCATAGGCGGCCTCGACCCGCTCGCGCAGTGCCGCCCGCCCGGCCTCGGCATCGAGGCCGGCCAGCCAGTGCGGGTCGGGGTCGGGCAGCGCGGGAGCGGTCATGGGATGCTAGAATGGCGCTCCGTTTAGATGGCGTAAAGCCCCGCCGACACCAGCGAGTGAGAGACATGTCAGACGACAAGCCACAGCCCCTGCCGCTCCTCGACGACGAGGCCCTGGACCGCCTGGACGACTTTCTCGAGTCGGACGGCGTCGACGCCGACGCTCTGGACCTGATCGGCGCCCACGGTTTCCTGGTCGCCCTCGCCGTCTCGCCCAGCGACGTGCCCCCGGCCACCTGGGTACCGGAGCTCTTCCACGGCGAGCCGACCTTCGCCGACGACGCCGAGCGCGAGGAAGTGCTGGGGCTGCTGGAGCAGCTGCGTGCCACCGCCATCGAGGTCCTGGAGGGCGGCGGCCTGCCCGAGCTGCCGTTCGATCTCGAGCTTGGCGGCGTGCCGCCCGAGGAGACGCCGATCGGCGACTGGTGCGCCGGCTTCATGGAAGGCGTGTTCCTCGACGAGCCGGCCTGGTTCGCCGAGGACGAGGAGACCGCCGCCACCCTGCTGCTGCCCTTCATGCTGCTCTCCGGGCTGTTCGGCGACGAGCCGGACATGGCCGAGCTGGCCAAGGACGGCGACCGCCTCGAGAGCCTGACCGCCCAGCTGCCCGAGCTGGTGCTGGATCTCTATCTCCACTTCCGAGTGCCGCCGGAAACGCCCAAGCCCAAGCCGCGCCGCAAGCAGCCCGCCGGCCAGAGCAAGGGCAAGGGCAAGGGAAAACCGAAGCGCAAGAAGTAAGCTGGAAGACCGCATGAGCCCGACGACCTCGGGGTCACGGATTTTCTTCAAGCTTCCAGCTTCTGCCCGCGAAGCGGGCGTTCTTCCAGCTCCGGGCGACGCCTGGCTAGCGCAGCCGCGTCAGCCATCCATCCAGGGTGCCGTACAGCCACTCCTTGAGGCGCTGCAGCCGCGGCCGGCGCGCCCAGGCCTCGACGTGAATCTCGCGGCTGGCGGCGAAGTTGCGCTGGAACAGCTCAGCCACCTCACCGGCCAGCCGCGCGTCATCCACCTCCTGATTGGCCTCCAGGTTCCACTGCAGGCTCCAGTGATCGAAGTTGCACGACCCCAGGCTGACCCAGTCGTCGGCCAGGGTGAACTTGGCGTGGATGAACGACGGCTGGAACTCGAAGATGCGTACCCCGGCGCGCAGCATCCGCCCGTAGAAGCGCTGACCGGCGTAACGCACCCCGGGGTGGTCGTGGCTGGCCCCGGGCAGCAGCAGGCAGACCTCCACACCGCGGCGGGCGGCGCGCACCAGACGACGCCGCAGGCTCAGGGTCGGCACGAAATAGGGCGTGCAGATCCAGATGCGCCGCTGCGCCCCGCTCACCCGCCGCTGCAGCGAGTGGCGGATCGCCTGGTAGCGATAGCCCTGGCCCCAGACCACGCGTCCACGCATGCCGTGATAGCCCTCACGAACGGGGCTGTCGCCGCCCAGGCCGTGTACCAGCGCCGGCGCGCCCGCGCCGCGGCTCAGCGGCGAGTCCCACAGGCTCGAGAACAGCCGCACCCAGTCCGCCACCACCGGCCCCTCGATGCGCATCGCCACCTCGTACCAGGCCTCGAGAAACTCGTCGACCAGGCCGAAGCCGCCGGTGAAGGCCACCTCGCCGTCCACCACCACCAGCTTGCGATGGTCGCGGGTCAGATTGCGCGCCAGCGAGTGCCACTTCAGCGGATTGAACCAGCGCAGCGCCACGCCGGCCGCCTCGAGCCGCCGGCGGTCCTCGGCGGAAAGCCCCATGGCCCCATAGCCGTCGAGCAGCACCAGCACCGTCACGCCGCGCGCCGCGGCGCGGCTCAGCGACTCGATCACCGCACTGGCCAGGCGCCCGGACTCCATCAGGTAGAGCTCGACCAGCACCGAGTGGCGGGCGCCATCCACGGCCTCGAACATGGCCGGCAGGAAGCGCGACGCCTCGGGCAGCAACTCGAACCGATTCCCCTCTCGCCACATGCCGTGCATGACGCCTCCCTGGCCATGATGACAGGCGGCCATTGACGCACGTTTGCCGAGGCGGGAAAAGCCGGACCGCCAACGCCTGACCCGGTGCGGCCGGCATGCGTATACTGGCCGCACATGCGACCACACAGGCAATCGGATGGCCGACTCCCGCTGGCGCCCGCTGCGCCGACTGCTCCATGCCTGGGTGCGGGTGCGCCACCGCGAACCCGCCCCCGAGGCGCTGGGCCTCGATCCCGAGCTGCCGACCGTCTACGTGCTGCCCCGCCCGGCGCTCTCCGACCGCCTGCTGCTCGAATGCCTGACCGAGCGCGACGGCCTGCCGTCCGCGGCGGTGCGTCGGTCCAAGGGCGATGAGGCACCGCCTCCCCTGCTGGCCCTGCCCGACCCGCGCCGGCGGCAGCGAAAACCGACCCTCCTGCGGCACCTGATCGAGCGCGGCGAGGACGTGCAGCTGGTGCCGGTGAGCGTGTTCTGGGGGCGCGCCCCGGGCAAGCGCTTCGGCCTCTGGCCGCTGCTGGCCGCCGACGACTGGCGGCTCACCGGGCGGCTTCGGCGCCTGCTGGCGGTGCTGGTCAACGGCCGCGACCTGGAGGTGCACCTGGGCGCACCGCTGCGCCTCTCGGAGCTGGCTGACGGACGCGATCCGGCCCTCCTCGAGCGCAAGGCCGCCCGCCTGCTGCGCGTCCACTTCCGGCGCGTGCGCGAGCGGGTGCTCGGGCCGGACCTGTCCCACCGCCGCACCCTGATCGCCGGCGTGGTGGCGAGCCCCGAGGTCCAGGCCACCATCGACAAGCAGGCCGGCGGCGACGAGGCCCGTCGGGAGCGGCTGCGCCGCCGTGCGGGGCGCTACGGCCGCGAGATCGCCGCCAGCATGAGCTACCCGGCGCTGCGTTTCCTCGACGGCCTGCTCGGCCGGCTGTGGCACCGCCTCTACGACGGCATCGACCTGCGCGGCATCGAGCGCGTCAAGGCGCTGGCCGGGCACCACACCCTGGTCTACGTGCCCTGCCACCGCAGCCATATCGACTACCTGCTGCTGTCCTACGTGCTCTACGAACAGGGGCTGATGCCGCCGCACATCGCCGCCGGCCGCAACCTGGACATGCCTGTGATCGGCCCCCTGCTGCGCCGTGGCGGCGCCTTCTTCCTGCGCCGCAGCTTCCGCGGTCAGCCGCTCTACGCGCGGGTCTTCGACGAGTACCTGCACCGCCTGCTGTCCCGCGGCCACAGCCTCGAGTACTTCATCGAGGGCGGGCGCTCGCGCAGCGGCCGGCTGCTGGCGCCACGCCCGGGCATGCTGGCCATGACCCTGGGTTCCTTCCTGCGTCGCCCCGCCGCCGGCCGGCCGCTGTCGTTCGTGCCGGTCTACATCGGCTACGAGCGCATCCTCGAGGAGGCCAGCTACCGGCGCGAGCTGGCCGGCGGCGCCAAGCGCAAGGAGAGTCCGCTGGCGCTGCTCGGCGTGCTGGGCAGGCTGCGCGAGCCCTACGGCCGGGTCACGGTGAACGTCGGCGAGCCGCTGGACCTGGCGACCTTCCTGGACACCCATCAACCGGACTGGCGCGCGGCCATCGGCGAGCCCCGTCCGACCTGGCGCGCCTCGGCGGTGTCCCGGCTGGGCGAGACCCTGGCCCGGCGCATCAACGCCGCCGCCACCCTCAATCCGGTGAACCTGGTCGCCCTGGGGCTGCTGGCCACGCCGCACCGGGCCATCGAGGCCGAGCTGCTCGAACGCCAGCTCGCGCTGCTGGCCGAGCTCAAGCGCCCGCGCCCCGGCGACGAGGGCCACCCCCTGCCCCCCGGCAGCCCACGGGACTGGATCGATCACGCCCGCGCCCTGGGACTGCTCGACTACCGACCGCACCCGCTGGGCGACCTGGTGGCCGCCGACGACCACCAGGCGGGCCGCCTGGCCTGGTATCGCAACAACGTGCTGCACCTCTACGCACTGGCCGGCCTCGTCGCCTTCGCTTTTCGTCATCAGGCCCGCCATGGCCGCGACGCTCTGGCGGCGCTGCTGGCACCGGGCTGGCCGGTGCTGGAGCACGAGCTGTCGATCGAGGCGCCGGCCGACTTCGAGGCGGCGCTGGACGCCACCCTCGCCCAGCTCGCCGAGGCCGGGCTGCTGATCGAGGAAGGACAGGGATGGCGACGCGCCGAGGGGCTGGCCGAGGCCGAACAGCTGCGCATGCTGGGACGGCTGATCCGTCCGACGCTGGAACGCGGCTACCTGCTGGTCGCTGCCCTGCTCGGCGAGGCGCCGGGCCACTTCGACCACGACGGCCTGGCGAGTCACGCCCGCCAGCTCGCCGAGCGCCTGGCACGGCTCACCGGGCGCGACGCCCCGGAATTCTTCGACGCAAGGCTGTTCGACGGCCTGCTGGAAAGCCTGGAACGCGAGGGCTGGCTGACGGTCCGCGACGACCGCCTGCACTATGAAGAGACGCTGCGCGAGGCCGCGCGGCGCAGCCGGACGCTGTTCGACCCGGCGCTGCGCCATCGGCTGGAGCGGATCGCCGCGCGAGGAGCCTCCGGAGAGCATGCGGCGACGCCGGGCGACTAGCGGGGACTAGTCGCTCAGGGCACGATGGACATAGAGGTCGTAACGGCTGGTCTTGCCCTCCAGCACGTGGCGCGGCGCAGGCCCCTCGATGGGCGGCGCCTTGCGTGGCCGCTTGACCACCACCCGATGGGTCGCCACGTCCAGCGCCGCTTCCAGCAGCCTGGGCGCGTCGGCGTCGTCTCCGGCCAGCTCGCGGAACAGCCGCATCTCCTTCTTCACCAGCGCCGACTTCTCGCGATGGGGAAACATCGGGTCCAGATGGACCACCTGGGGCGCGATGGAAGACTGCGCCACCAGGTCGGCGAGCTCGCGGCTCGCGTCGCCATGGGCCAGATGCAGCCGGGCGGCGATCTCGGCGGTGTCCGGGTCCGCCATGGCGCGCGCCAGGCCGTCCTCGAGCAGTGCGGCGATGGACGCGACCCGCTCGACCATCAGCACCTCGGCGCCGAGCGTCGCCAGCACGAAGGCATCGCGGCCGAGCCCCGCGGTGGCGTCCACCACCGAGGGCGTGGCGCCCTTGCCGAGCCCGCAGGCCCTGGCGATCAGCTGGCCGCGGCCGCCGCCGAAGCGGCGCCGGTGGGCCGCCTTGCCCTCGACGAAGTCCACCGCCAGCGGCTTGCCGTAACGCTTGGCATCGCCGGCCAGCACCAGCCGGCCGTTCTCGCGGCCGAGCCGCAGTGGCGGCGCCTCGCCAGATGCCAGCGCATCGGCGTCGGGCAGCCCCCAGCGCGCGGCCAGGGCCGCGTCGTTGGCCGCGACCGCGCTCATCGGCTCTTCTGCCAGGCGACCTGGTCGCGCAGGTAGACCGGCTGCACCTCGGCGGCCGGGCGCCCTTCACCGGCCTCGAAGGCATCGGCGGCCAGGCGCACCATGTCCTCGGCGGCGGCCTCCTGATCGGGCAGGCACAGGCTCATGCCGGCCTGCACGTCGGCCGGCATGGCGTCCCACAGGGTCCAGCCGGAGCCCACGCCGACCCAGTCGTGATCGGCATGGGCCTCGGGCAGGCGCAGCCGTTCGGGCGGCAGCACCGCCTCCTCGGCCAGGCACTCGACGCGGCCGTCGAAGCACTGCCAGGCGGCGGCGTAGATCTCGCCCATGCGCGCATCCAGCGCGGTGACCAGATAGCGGTAGCGATGGCGAAGATGCGCGCCCAGGGCCAGCGCCTGCAGGGTCGAGACCCCGAGCAGCGGGCGGTCGAGGCCGAAGGCCAGGCCCTGGGCGGTGCCGGCGGCGATGCGCAGGCCGGTGAAGGACCCCGGGCCATGGCCATAGGCCACCGCGTCCAGCTCGGCCGGGGCGACGCCGGCCTCGGCCAGCACCTCGTCGACCATCGGCATCAACCGGCGGGTATGGGCTCGGGGAGTGAGTTCGAAGCGGGAGATCACCTCGTCGTCGACGCCCTCGCGACGCCGCAGCAGGGCGGCGGAGCAGGCGCTCGAGGAGGCATCCAGGGCCAGCAGGATCGGCATGGGTCTCTAACGGTGCGGGAAGTGTCGGGGCATTATACGACAACGGCCCGCGCGATGCGGGCCGTGGTCATCTGATCGGCAGCTCGTCTTCAGGCCGGAAGCGGGGCGCCGGGGACAGGTCGCAGAGGGGGTCCTACGCCAGGGATGGCGTCGGTAGCGCCCAGGGAAGGGTTCACAGCGCCCCTCGAAGACCTGTCGCCGGACCCACTCCAAGGACGGATCAGCTCTCGAGGGCGGCGATCACCTGCCCGGTGATGTCGTCGACGCTGCCCACGCCTTCCACCTTGTGGTAGGCCGGCGCGGCGTCGGGCTCCTGCTGCGCCCACTGCTGGTAGTAGTCGACCAGCGGTGCGGTCTGCTCGTGATAGACGGACAGGCGATTGCGCACGGTGGCTTCGCTGTCGTCGTCGCGCTGGATCAGCGCCTCGCCGGTGACGTCGTCCTTGCCCTCTTCCTTCGGCGGATTGTGGTCGACGTGGTAGACGCGGCCGGAGGCCGGGTGCACGCGGCGGCCGGCCAGGCGGTTGACGATTTCCTCGTCGGGCACGGCGATCTCGAGCACGTGATCGAGCTTCACGCCCGCTTCCTTCATGGCATCGGCCTGGGGAATGGTGCGCGGGAAGCCGTCGAACAGGAAGCCGTTGGCGCAGTCCGGCTGGGCGATGCGCTCCTTGACCAGGGCGATGATGATGTCATCGGATACCAGGCCGCCGGTGGTCATGATCTCCTGGACCTTGAGGCCCAGCTCGCTGCCTTCCTTGACGGCGGCACGCAGCATGTCACCGGTGGAAATCTGCGGAATGCCGTAGCGCTCGCAGATGAACTGGGCCTGGGTTCCCTTGCCGGCGCCCGGCGCGCCCAACAGGATCACTCGCATCGAACTGCTCCTTGGAAGTGGTGGTGGATTCGAAAAAGAGGAGAAATGGAGAATAGCGAACCATACCGGGGCGACCGTCGTCACACAAGCGACACACGGGCCACAAGGCCCTGAGTGCGCGAGAAAATCCCGTGCGATCAAGGAGCTGGCGGTTCTAGCACTTTGGTATTCCCCGGCCCGGAAACGCCGACGGCGCCTTGCGGCGCCGTCGGTCGTGGCTCACTCGTTCTCGATCAGAGCAGCAGGCGACGGATGTCCGTCAGCATCTGGCCGAGGAAGGCGGTGAAGCGCGCCCCGTCGGCGCCGTTGACCGCCCGGTGGTCGAAGGAGAGCGACAGCGGCATGATCAGCCGCGGCTGGAAGGCCGCGCCGTCCCACACCGGCTTCATCGACGCCTTGGAGACGCCGAGGATGGCGACTTCCGGCGGGTTGACGATCGGCGTGAAGGCGGTGCCGCCGATCGAGCCCAGGCTGGAGATGGTGAAGCAGCCACCGGTCATCTCCTCGCGCTTGAGCTTCTTCGACTGCGCCTTCTTGGCCAGCTCCACGGACTCCTTGGCCAGATCGATCAGCGACTTCTGGTCGGCGTCGCGAATCACCGGAACCATCAGGCCGTCCGGCGTATCCACGGCGATGCCGATGTGCACGTACTTCTTCTGCACCACGGTCTCGCCGTCGCTCTTCAGGCTGACGTTGAACTGCGGGAACTTCTGCAGCGCCACGGCGCAGGCCTTGATCAGGAACGGCAGCGGCGTGAGCTTGGCACCCTGCGCCTCGGCCTCGGCCTTCATCGACTTGCGGAAGGCCTCGAGCTCGGTGATGTCGGCCTCGTCGAACTGGGTGACATGCGGGATGTTGACCCAGCTGCGATGAAGATTGGTGGCGCCCATCTTCATCAGGCGACCCATCTTCTTCTCTTCCACCTCGCCGAACTGGCTGAAGTCCTGGTCCGGGATCGGCGGAATGCCGGAACCGCCCTCGGCCGCGGCCGGCGCCGCAGCCGGTGCCTTGGCCTGACCCGACATCACCTGCTTGACGTAGGCCTGGACGTCTTCCTTGAGCACCCGCTCCTTGGGACCGCTGGGCTTGACCAGGGCGAGATCGACGCCGAACTCGCGAGCCAGCATGCGCACCGCCGGACCGGCGTGCACGCGCTTGCCGTCACGCGGCTTCTCGGCGCTGGCCGGGGCACTCGCGGGCGCGGCGGCCTTGGCCGGCTGTTCCGACTTGGCCGGGGCCTCGGCCTTGGGCGCACTCTGCTGCTGAGGAGCGGCCTTCGGCGCGGCGCCGGCGGTCTCGATGTAGCCGATCAGGTCACCTTCGGAGACGGTGTCGCCTTCCTTGACGGTCAGCTCGACCAGCTTGCCCGCGAACGGGCTCGGCACGTCCATGGTGGCCTTGTCGGACTCCAGGGTGATCAGCGGGTCTTCCTCGGCCACCTCGTCGCCGACGCTGGCGGCGATCTCGATCACCGGCACGTCGCTGGAACCGGACAGGTCCGGCACGCGAACCTCGCGACGCTCGGGCTCGCCGCTGGCTTCCTCGGCCGGGGCGGCCTCGGCGGCCGGAGCCTGCTCGGCGGGTGCGGACTCGGCTTCCTCGGCCGGCGCCTCGTCGGCGCCACCAGAGATCTGGATGGTGCCGATCACGTCGCCTTCGGAGACGGTATCGCCTTCCTTGACGGTGAAGCTGGCGATCTTGCCGGCGTGCGGGCTCGGCACGTCCATGGAGGCCTTGTCGGACTCCAGGGTGATCAGGGTGTCCTCGGCGGCCACCTCGTCGCCCTCGGACACCGCGACCTCGATGATCTCGACGTCGCTGGCGCCGCCCAGGTCGGGCACGGTGATGTCCACGGTCTGGCTGCCGCCGGACGCGGGCTTGGCGGCCGGCGCCGGCTTGGACTCCGCGGCCGGCTCGGCCGGCGCTTTCGAGGCGGGCTCGGCGGCCTCGGCGGGCTGCTCGGGCTCGGCGTCGCCGCCGCCCTCGACCTCCAGCTCGACGATGTCGTCACCCTCGGAGACGGTGTCGCCTTCCTTGACCAGCACCTTGACGACCTTGCCGCCCTTGGGCGACGGCACGTCCATGGAAGCCTTGTCGGATTCCAGGGTGATCAGGGAGTCCTCGGCGGCGATGACGTCGCCGACCGCCACCGCGATCTCGATGATTTCCACATCGGTGTCGCCACCGATGTCGGGCACTTTGATGATTTCGCTACTCAAGGTCGCGCTCCTTCAAACTCTTCACGGGGCGGGCCTGCTGGCAGGCCCGCCATGCCACCGGTCGGTCGACGCCTCAGACAGAGAGCGGGCTCGGCTTGCTGGGGTCGATACCGTACTTCTCGATGGCCTCGCCGACGACCTTGCGATCGATCTCGCCGCGGTCGGCCAGCGCCTTGAGCGCGGCCACGGTGACGAAGTAGCGGTTGACCTCGAAGAAGTGACGCAGCTTCTCGCGGGTATCGGAGCGGCCGAAACCGTCGGTTCCGAGCACATGATAGTCGGTCGGCACCCAGGCGCGGACCTGGTCGGCGTACAGCTTCATGTAGTCGGTGGAGACGATGGCCGGACCCTCACGGCCTTCCAGGCAGCGCGTGACGTGCGGCTTGCCCGGCTCGTCGGCCGGATGCAGGAACGCCTGACGGTCGACTTCCAGGGCCTCGCGACGCAGCTCGTTGAAGCTGGTGACGCTCCAGATGTCGGCGCCCACGCCCCACTCCTCGGCGAGCATCTCGGCGGCGGCCTCGACCTCGCGCAGGATGGTGCCGGAGCCCATCAGCTGGACCCGCTTGTCGCCCTGGGTCTCGCGCAGCAGGTACATGCCCTTGATGATGTCGTCGGCAGGGACCTCCTCGAGGGCCGGCTGCTCGTAGTTCTCGTTCATCACCGTCAGGTAGTAGAAGCAGTTCTCCTTGTCGGCGAACATGCGCTTCAGACCGTCCTGCACGATGACCGCGACCTCGTGGGCGTAGGTCGGGTCGTAGCTGCGGCAGTTGGGGATGGTCGAGGCCTGGATCAGGCTGTGACCGTCCTGGTGCTGCAGGCCCTCGCCATTGAGGGTGGTACGACCGGCGGTGCCGCCGACCAGGAAGCCGCGCGCCTGCATGTCGCCGGCGGCCCAGGCCAGGTCACCGATGCGCTGGAAGCCGAACATCGAGTAGTAGATGTAGAACGGCAGCAGCGGCAGCCCGTGGTTGCTGTAGGAGGTCGCGGCGGCGATCCAGGAGGACATGGCGCCGGCCTCGGTGATGCCCTCTTCGAGCACCTGGCCGGCCTTGTCCTCGCGGTAGAACATCAGTTGGCCCTTGTCCATGGGCTCGTACTTCTGGCCCTCGGAGGTGTAGATGCCGAGCTGACGGAACATGCCTTCCATGCCGAAGGTCCGCGCCTCGTCGGGCACGATCGGCACGACCTGCTTGCCGAAGCCCTTGTGCTTGACCAGACCGTTCAGGATCCGCACGAAGGCCATGGTGGTGGAGACCTCACGGCCCTTGGAGCCGGCGGTCTGGGAGGCGAAGATCTTGTCGTCGAGACCCGGGATGTCGAGCGCCTCGAAATCCGGGTTGCGCGCCGGCAGGTAGCCGCCCAGGCGCTCGCGCTGGAGATGCATGTACTTCATCTCCGGGCTGTCGTCGCCCGGCTTGTAGTACGGCATCTCGTTCTCGATGGCCTCGTCGGACACCGGGATGCCGAAGCGGTCGCGGAAGCTCTTGAGCACGTCCTGATCGTCGATGGACTTGATCTGGTGCGCTTCCATGTCGGCTTCGCCGCCAGCGGCCCCCAGGCCGTAGCCCTTGACGGTGTGCGCCAGGATCACGGTGGGACGGCCGCTGTCGTTGTGGAAGGCCTCGTGGTAGGCCGCATAGACCTTGAACGGGTCGTGGCCGCCGCGGTTGAGCTTCCAGATGTCCTCGTCGGACATGTCCTTGACCATCTCGGCGGTTTCCGGGTACTTGCCGAAGAAGTGCTCCCGGGTATAGGCGCCACCGTTGGCCTTGCAGTTCTGGTATTCGCCGTCGACGGTCTCGTCCATCAGCTTCTGCAGGACGCCCTTCTTGTCCTTCTCGAACAGGGTATCCCAGTGGCGACCCCAGACGACCTTGATGACGTTCCAGCCGGCACCGCGGAACACGCCCTCGAGCTCGTCCATGATGCGGGAGTTGCCACGCACCGGGCCATCGAGACGCTGCAGGTTGCAGTTGATGACGAAGTTGAGGTTGTCGAGCTTCTCGCGGCTGGCCAGGTGGATCGCCCCCAGGGTCTCCGGCTCGTCGCACTCACCGTCGCCCAGGAAGGCCCAGACCTTGCGGTCCTGCATCGGCTGCAGGCCACGCTGGTCCAGGTACTTCATGACGTGGGCCTGGTAGATGGCCATGATCGGGCCGAGGCCCATGGACACGGTGGGCAGCTGCCAGTAGTCCGGCATCAGCCAGGGGTGCGGATAGGAGGACAGGCCGTCGCCGTCGACTTCCTGGCGGAACTTGTCCATCTGCGCCTCGGTGAGGCGCCCTTCCAGGAAGGAGCGCGCATAGATGCCCGGCGCACTGTGGCCCTGGATGAACACCAGGTCGCCCTTGAAGTCGCCGTTGGCCGCGCGGAAGAAGTGGTTGAAGCCCACGTCATAGAGGGTCGCCGAGGACATGAAGCTGGCCAGGTGGCCGCCGATGCCCTTGTTGGCCTTGTTGGCCCGGGTCACCATCGCTGCCATGTTCCAGCGGATCAGCGAGCGGATACGACGTTCCATGAAGAGATCGCCGGGCATCGGCGCCTCGCGGTGCACCGGAATGGTGTTGCGGTGCGGCGTCGTGACCGAGAAAGGCACCTGCATGCCGTCATGGCGATAGCGATCCGCCAGGCGGGTCATCAGATACCGGGCACGTTCCTCGCCCTCGCGATCCAGTACCGATTCCAGGGAATCCAACCATTCCGCGGTTTCGACCGGATCGAGATCTTCTCTTGTCTCAAGACTCATAGACGTCTCTCCGAATGACGTTGGGGGCAACAGCCCCCAGCAAGGGGGTGTGGCGCATGATGACGGTCATGGAAGGATCACCTCCATGCCGGAATATTTCTGTTGTAGTCGTTTTACAAGTCAGCACGACTAAAGTCGGCGGGTGCGCCGACGATACCGCAAACGCTGCCGACTGCCAATTGAAGCAGACATGGAAAGCCTTTTCAAAACTTTGAAATCGGATGCCAGTCCCCGTTTCCTGCTGAATCGAGCCAGATCGACGGCGTTATCCGATTTCATCGCCGCTTCGCCGACACGTTTCCTCGACACGCCATGGGCTTTTATAAAACAGTTTTATTACGAAAGAATGGCCGTGGCGGCCAGGCGCTGGCGAAAATAGGCCCAGTCGAAGGCCGGCCCGGGGTCGGTCTTGCGTAGTGGCGCGACATGGGCATGGCTGGTGATGTGCGCCTCGCTCATCGCCGGATAGCCCGCCAGCAGCGCTCGGGTCGCCCGGGCCAGCGCCTCGTACTGGGCCGCGGTATAGGGCGAAACCTCGTCGCCCTCGAGCTCGATACCCACCGAGAAGTCGTTCAGCCCCTCGCGCTCGACCCCGCCGTCCCGCCAGCGCGAGCGGCCAGCGTGCCAGGCCCGATCGTGGAAGGGCACGAACTGCACGCATTCGCCGTCGCGACGAATCAGCAGGTGCGCGGAGACCCGAAGCCCGGCGATCTCGGCGAAGAACGGGTGGGCGTCCGGCTCCAGGCGATTGGTGAACAGCCGCTCGATGGCATCGCCGGCGAACTCGCCCGGCGGCAGGCTGATGGAATGCAGCACCAGCAGCGAAACCTCGCCGGCCGGACGTGCGTTGTGGTTGGGCGACGGCACCCGCCGGGCATCCGCCAGCCAGCCTTCGTGAATCGGCATCTTTCCCCCTGACGTCGGTCCTGACCTTTCCCCTATAATGAACGCCCCTAGCTTCCCCGCACAGAGGCCACGCCACCATGCATTATCAGGACGCCCTCGCCGAAGAGATCCGCAACAGCGCCGCCCGGCTGCTGGCCGAGGACGTCGGCCCCGGTGACATCACCGCCGAGCTGATCCCCGAGAAGGAGTGGGCCCGGGCCCGGGTGATCACCCGCGAGCCGACGGTGCTGTGCGGCGTGGCCTGGGTCGACGAGCTGTTCCGCCGCCTCGACGCCCGGGTGGCACTGCGCTGGCAGGCCGCCGACGGCGACCGCCTCGAGGCCGGGGCGCCGCTGCTCGAGCTGGAGGGGCCGGCACGCAGCCTGCTCACCGGCGAGCGCGCGGCGCTGAACCTGCTGCAGACGCTGTCCGCCACCGCCACTCGCACCCGGCACTACGTGGACCTGCTGGACGGCACCGGCGTGGGCATCCTCGACACCCGCAAGACCCTGCCCGGCATGCGCCTGGCGCAGAAATACGCCGTGACCTGCGGTGGCGGCCTCAACCACCGCATCGGCCTCTATGACGCCTTCCTGATCAAGGAGAACCACATCGCGGCCTGCGGCGGCATCGCCGCGGCGGTCGAGGAAGCCCGACGCATCGCCCGCGACCTGCCGGTGGAAGTGGAGGTGGAGACCTTCGAGGAACTCGACCAGGCGCAGGCCGCCCAGGCCGACATCATCATGCTCGACAACTTCTCGCTCGACGACATGCGCGAGGCGGTGCGCCGCAACGAGGGGCGCGCCATCCTCGAGGCTTCGGGCAACGTCGACGAGACGACCCTCCAGGCCATCGCCGAGACCGGCGTCGACCGCATCTCCAGCGGCGCCCTGACCAAGGACGTCAAGGCGATCGACCTGTCGATGCGCTTCCTGGAACAAGGCGCCTAGGCGGCGCCCGACTCAGGCCGGCTGCGGCGCCAGCGGCTTCTCCAGGCGCCGGCGCGGCAGCCGTTCGCCGCCACGCTCGACCCATTCCTCGCGCACCCGGGACCAGCCGCGGCGCTCCAGGCCATCGGCCATCACCAGGCTGGCGTCGATGCTCAATCGCTCGCCACCGCGCTCGCGCACCAGGCGCTCGGCGTGCCCCAGCAGGGCACCGCCGATGCCGCGCCGGGCCAGCGACGGCCAGACGTAGAGCGACTCCACATGGCCGCGGGGCAGGTCCAGCTCCAGGAAGGCCACGCAGCGACCGTCACAGGTCGCCACCAGGGTGGTGTAAAGCGCATGCCGCGCCACCCAGGCACTGCCCTCGCGGGGCAGCACCGCCGCCCAGGCCTGCCGGGCGGCCAGCGTGTAGTGGCTCATGGCGCCCTGCATGACGGCATGATGGAAGACCTCGGCCTGATCGCCGCCGTCCTGGGCGCGAGCCTCGCGGTAGAGAATGCGCGGCGCCGCGTCGTGCGGAGATTCGAACTGACCCATGAGGGACACCCTGCGAAGATGAAGACGCCCAGAGACTACCGAAGCGATGCCGCCGCGCCAATGCCCATGGCAGGGGCGGCGCATCATCGCCCCGGCGACCGGCGGACACGCGCATGAACGAGACGCCCCGAACCTTCGACCTGACGCCCATCGGACGCATCGAGAGCGACTACCCCGACAAGTTCGGCATTCCCCGCCAGCCGGGGCTGGCCGACGCCGCCCGGGCCAGCCTGGTGCTGACGCCCCCCCACGACGATCCGCTGGCGGTGCGCGGCCTGGAGGCCTTCAGCCACCTGTGGGTAACCTTCGTCTTCCACCTGAGCCCCGAACGCTGGACGCCGCTGGTGCGGCCGCCGCGCCTGGGTGGCAACGCGAAAGTGGGCGTGTTCGCCAGCCGCAGCACCCACCGCCCCAACCGCCTGGGGCTGTCGCTGGTCGAGCTCGAGGGCATCGACACCGACGACGGCGTGCGCCTGCGGCTGCGCGGCGCCGACCTGGTCGACGGCACCCCGGTGCTCGACATCAAGCCCTACCTGCCCTGGGCGGAATCGCGCCCCGAGGCCCGGGCCGGCTTCGCCCCCGAGGCGCCGAGCGCCCTGCCCGTGCGCCTGACGCCGATGGCCGAGGCGGCGCTGGCCGCCCGCCCCGACGGCGCCTCGCTGCGCGCACTGATCCAGCAGGTGCTGGCCCAGGACCCGCGCCCCGCCTATCGCCGCGGCGCCGAGGAACGCATCTACGGCGTGCGGCTGCGCGACGTCGACGTGCGCTTCCAAGCCCTCGCCAGTGAGACCGGCGAGACAGCACTGGAGGTCGTCGAGATCGTGGCGGCGTAGGCCAGCTGATGCGCTTGTCCGGCGTCAAGGCGTCGCGAGGGCGCTGTGAACCCTTCCCTGGGCGCTAACTTTTGCCCTGCAGCGCTCTCGCATCCTGCTTCGCTTGCAGGACCGGTGCTGGCCATCCCTGGCCAGCCCGTTCGGCGAGAATCGCCTCACCCACGGCAAAAACCCCTCGCGCCACCTTGCCCCGCGCGCATCTCGCCTATGCCGAGTGCCGGATGTCAGAAACGACGAAGGGCCCCGCAGGGCCCTTCGTTCGGCATGGCAGACGTCTTCAAGAGAAGTCGACGCCGATCCGCTTGCCCACCTCTTCGTAGGCCTCGATCACGCCGCCCAGCCCCTGGCGGAAGCGGTCCTTGTCCAGCTTCTCGCGGGTCTCGGCGTCCCACAGGCGGCAGCCGTCCGGGGAGAACTCGTCGCCCAGCACGATCCGGCCCTGGAACACGCCGAACTCGAGCTTGTAGTCCACCAGCAGCAGGTCGCCGGCGGCGAACAGCGCCTTGAGCACCTCGTTGACGCGAAAGGTCAGCGCCTTCATCTCGGCCAGCTGCTCCGGGGTCGCCCAGCCGAAGGTCTCGGCCAGCGACTCGTTGATCATCGGGTCATGCAGGGCGTCGTTCTTGAGGAACAGCTCGAAGGTCGGCGGATTCAGCTCGCTGCCCTCTTCCACGCCGAGGCGCTTGACCAGGCCCCCGGCGGCGATGTTGCGCACCACGCACTCGACCGGAAGCATGTCCATGTTCTTGACCACGCACTCGTTGTCGCCGAGCAGGCCCTCGAAGTGGGTCGGGATGCCGGCCTCCTCGAGCTTGCCCATGATGAAGGCATTGAAGCGGTTGTTGACCTTGCCCTTGCGCTCCAGCGACTCCATGCGCTCGCCGTCGAAGGCGCTGGTGTCGTCGCGGAAGTGCAAGATCAGGCGATCCGGGTCATCGGTGGCGAAGACGGACTTGGCCTTGCCGGCATAGAGTTCTTGGCGCTTTTCCATGGGAGCCTCCACAGGCAACAGTCAGATGGAATTCTGGAATCTCAGGTGATCGCCTGCCAGTCCAGCCCCTGATCCTGGGCCGCCACCGTCAGGCGCGAATCGTCGCCGTCGAGCAGTGGCACCAGGGCCTCCAGGGCCAGCTCGGGGCGATTGTTGTGTTCGGAAAGGTGCGAGCAGACGATGCGCTGCAGGCCGTCCAGCCCCAGCCGCCGCAGCAGCCAGGCGGACTGGGCGTTGGCCAGGTGTCCCCACTGGCCGCCGACCCGGCGCTTGAGACTCGGCGGGTAGGGGCCGGTCTCCAGCAGATGGACGTCGTGGTTGCACTCCAGCACCAGGGCGTCGCAGCCGCGGAAGGCCTCGACCACGTGCTCGCTGGGATGGCCCAGATCGGTGAGCAGGCCCAGGCGGCGACCGGCGGCGGCCAGCCGGAACTGCACCGGCTCCCGAGCGTCGTGGGGCACCGTGACCGGGTCGATCTCGATGCCCTTCACGGCGAAGCGCGCCTGGGGGGTGATCCAGTGCCGGTGCGGCACCTCGCCGAGCTTGCCCGACAGCCAGGTGCCGGGCGTGAGATAGACCGGCACCTTGTGACGCCGCGCCAGCGGACCGACCCCGCGGATGTGATCGCCGTGCTCGTGGGTGACGAGCACGGCATCGAGCTGGCGAGGATGGAGGTCGAAGCGCGCCAGGCGACGCTCGGTCTCCCTGAGACCGAAGCCGCAGTCGATCAGCAGGCGCGTCTCGCCATCGCTGACCAGGGTGGCATTGCCCTTGCTGCCGCTGCCGAGCGAGGCGAACTGCAGCCGCCGCGTCGCGACCTCCGTCATCAGCCCAGCAGGCCCGCCACCCGCTCGAGCAGCTCGCGACGATCCTCGTCGGACAGCTCGCGGTCGTCGGCGGAATCGGCCTTCAGCACGGCACTCTGCGGCCCCGAGGCCTCGAGCGACAGGCGAATGCGCTGGGGGTCCGCCCCGCCGAAGCTGGTCAGGGTGTCCCAGATTCCCTCGCTGCGGGCGCTGAGCGTCAGGTAGTCGACCAGGAAGGTGCGGGCCTCGGCATCCTGCTCCAGCAGCTCGCGACGCTCTTGCACCGCGAAGTCCGCCTCGAGCTGGTAGCTCAGCTCGGCCCAGGTGCGATCCACGCCATAGGGCAGCTCCAGGCGCCATTCACCGCCGGACCGGGTGAGCAGCGGATTGGCCTGATCACCGGGGCGCTGGACCGCCAGCGAGGAGGCGCTGGCGGTGGCACCACGGGCCTCGAAGCGACGCTGCAGGGCGCGCAGGCAGCGCTGCTGGGGCGAACCGCCCTGCTCGCAGCGCAGTTCGCTGGCCCCCTGCTGCAGGCCGGGCCGGACGCTGAGCCGCGCCTGATCGGTGACCAGCAGGCCGCGGTTGGCGTCGCGCTGGACGACCGTGAGGCCACGCTCGGCCACGAAGTCCTCGAGCTCGGACCAGACGACGCTGGGTGCGGCGCCGATCACCAGCCAGCGCTGGCCGGCCGCCTCGCGCAGCGCCACGCCGCCGGCCTGCACGCCGCTCCCGGCGCCCAGGGCGCGAGGCGGCGGCACGCGAAAGTCCTCACCCTGTGAGACGAAGCTGCCCTGCGCTTCGGGAACCGGCATGGCATTGCCGAAGCGGCGGTCGTCGCGGGCATCGGGCAGCACCAGGGAGGCGCTCGACTCGGCGTCGACGTAGTCGGTGCCACGGTCGTCGTAGTAGCCGTCGCGGGCACAGCCGGCCAGGGCCAGCGCCGCCACCAGCGGCATCCATTTCAGCGCAGAGCTCATGCGTCCACCTTGCTCAAGTTGTCCAAGTCGCGGCGTCTCGCGCCGCGTCAGTCGTCACTCTCGGTTCGTCGACCTCAGTCGTCGATCACGCCGGCCAGCTGCAGGGCCTCGCTGACGGTGGAGTGGTACTTCTCGGAGAGCCAGGTCAGCGGCAGACGGATGCCCGCCTCGGCCAGCCCCATGCGATTCAGCGCCCACTTGACGGGAATCGGGTTGGCCTCGATGCCGAGATTGGTGTGCAGCGGCATCAGACGGGTGTTGATCTGGTGCGCCTTCTCCGAGTCGCCGGCCACCGCCGCGGCGCACAGCTCGTGCATGGCGCGGGGGGCCACGTTGGCGGTCACCGAGATGTCGCCGTGGCCGCCCATCAGCATGAAGTCGCAGGCGGTACCGTCATCGCCGGAGTAGAGCATGAAGCCGCTGCCCTTGAGGCGAGCGATCAGGTCCTCGGCGCGCTCCAGGTTGCCGGTGGCATCCTTGAGGCCGACGATGTTGTCCACCTCGGCCAGGCGCAGCACGGTCTCGTTGTAGAGATCGGAGCAGGTGCGGCCGGGCACGTTGTAGAGGATCACCGGCAGGTTGCTGCCCTCGGCGACGGCCTTGAAGTGCTGGTAGAGGCCTTCCTGGGTCGGCTTGTTGTAGTAGGGGCACACGGACAGGCAGTAGTCCGCCCCCACTTCGCTGGCATAGCGCGCCAGCTCGACCGCCTCGGAGGTGGCGTTGGCGCCGGTACCGGCGATGACCGGCACCCGGCCACCGACCTCTTCCACCACCGCGCGGATGACGTCGAAGTGCTCGGCGAACGACATGGTGGTCGGCTCGCCGGTGGTGCCCGCCGCGACGATGGCGTCGGTGCCATTGTCCAGATGGAAATGGACCAGGGCCCGCAGGGCTTCCCAGTCGATATCGCCGTTGACCTTCATCGGTGTCGCCAGCGCGACGATACTACCCGTGATCATCCTCGTCTTGTCCTCTCGCTGCCTGTCGGCGACCGCAGGGCTCGGCCGCCAAGAAAAACCCGCCCTCGCCCGTGGGCGCGATGCCAGGGGCCAAATGGTACTCAGGGCTCGAGAGCCTGTACAGCGGCGACTTTACAGTCGCCGGCGGGTTGCGTGTAATCATGACGTTCATTCCCCGATTGGAGCCCCATCATGAGCGTCAGCCTCGGTCAGCCGGTGCCCGACTTCACCGCCACCGCCACCGGCGATACCACCCTCAGCCTCTCGGAACTGCGCGGCCGCCAGGTGGTGATCTACTTCTACCCCAAGGCCAGCACTCCGGGCTGCACCACCGAGGGCGGCGACTTCCGCGACCGCAAGGACGCCTTCGACGCCGCCAACACCGTGATCGTCGGCGTTTCCCGGGACGGCATCCGCGCCCAGGAGAACTTCAAGGCCAAGCAGGACTTCAACTTCACGCTGCTGTCCGACAAGGACGAGGCGGTGTGCCAGCTGTTCGACGTGATCAAGCTCAAGAAGCTCTACGGCAAGGAACACCTGGGGATCGAGCGCAGCACCTTCCTGATCGACGCCGAGGGCAGGCTCGCCCGGGAGTGGCGCAAGGTGAAGGTCAAGGGCCACGTGGACGAGGTCCTCGAGGCCGCCCAGGCCCTTCACGCCGGCGAACCGGCAGCGAGCGAGTAAGCCAGGCGAACGCGCCGTCCCGGCCGGGACGGCGCAGCGCTGTCAGGCCTCGTCGGCGCCGTTCGGGGCGTGGTGGGCGGCCTCTTCCTGACGATGCTGCTGAATGCCCCGCGGCCAGGCATACACCAGCGCCTTGAGCAGGGTCGCCAGCGGGATGGCGAAGAAGATGCCCCAGAAGCCCCACACGCCGCCGAAGAACAGCACCGCCAGGATGATCGACACCGGATGCAGGTTGACCGCCTCGGAGAACAGCACCGGCACCAGCACGTTGCCGTCCAGCGCCTGGATCACCCCGTAGGCGATCAGCACGTAGAGGAACTGGTCGCCGACGCCGAAGTGGAAGCCGGCCACCGCCGCCACCGGCACCGTCGCCACCGCGGCGCCGATGTAGGGCACCAGCACCGACAGCCCCACCAGCACGCCGAGCAGTGCCGAATAGGGCAGCCCGAAGAAGGCAAAGGTGAAGAAGGCCACGCCGCCGACGATCACGATCTCGGTGACCTTGCCGCGCACGTAGTTGGCGATCTGGGCATCCATTTCCTGCCATACCCGGGTCATCAGCCCCCGCCGGCGCGGCAGCAATGACACCGCGAAACCCACCAGCCGGTCGCGGTCCTTGAGCATGAAGAACACCAGGATCGGCACCAGCACCAGGTACACGATCAGCCCCACGATGTTGCCCAGCGAGGCCAGCGACAGCGTCAGCGCCCGCTGGCCGAGCTGGGTCACCTCGCGGCCCGCCATCCCCACCCAGTCCTGGATCTGGGCCGGCGTCACCAGGTCGGGATAGCGGGTCTGGAGATCAGCGAGCAGCTGCTGGCCGCTGGCGAACATGCGCGGCGTCTCCTGAAGCAGGTTGACCAGCTGTGTCCAGATCAGCGGCAGCAGCACCAGCGCCATGGCCAGCACCACGCCGACGAAGCCCAGATAGACCAGCATCACCGCCAGGAAGTGCGGTACCCGTCGCCGGGTCAGGGCATTCACCCCGCCCTGCAGCAGGAAGGCGATGACCAGCGCGGTAAGGAAGGGCGCCAGCATCTGGCCCAGCCAGATCACCACCGCGAAGCCCAGCACCAGGACCACCAGCAGGATCACCGCCTCTTCGTCGGAGAGATAGTGATCGACCCAGCCGCGCAGCAGCGAACGCAGCGTCATGAGGAGGCCTCCCCGCCCTTGCGGATCCAGTAGTGATAGACCTCGCCCCGCTCCTCGCGGGCCGGCATCTCATGGGCGCTCTGGGCGATGAAGGTCTCGAAGTCGCGCCAGGAACCGGCATCGGTGGCCATCACTTCCAGCACCTGGTCGGGCGCCAGGCGCGACAGCGCCTGCTTGGCCTTGAGCAGAGGCAACGGACAGGAAAGCCCTCTGGCATCGAGGACGTCGTCGGGTTGCACAGCCATGTCGTCTCCCGCGAGAATGCCTGAAGCCGTCGCGCTCATCGTCGCGAACGGCATGAATGCCTGCGATTTAAAGGCACTTTCCCCGCTGAATCAATGTCGGAGGGAACACCCCCAAGCGCCCGACGACCGAGGATGGCCATGCTGCGTCGCCCCCTGCCCTGCCTGACCGCCATCACCCTGAGCCTGGCACTGAGCGCCCCGGCCGCCGGCCAGACGCTGTCGCTCGAGCTGCCGGATCAGGCCGCGTCACCCTCGACCTTCGACGACTCGCCGACCTTCGAGCTGCCGAGCCTGACCCAACGTGACACCCAGGCGGTCAGCGGCGAGGAAACACGGCTCGGCCGCGCCTGGCTGCGCCAGTTCCGCGCCCACGCCCCGCTGTGGCAGGACCCGCTCGCCGAGCACTACCTCTCCTCGCTGGTGGCCAGGCTGTTGCCCTACAGCCAGGTCGGCGGCATCGACCCGGTCATCACCCTGGTCGCCAGCGAGCGGCTCAACGCCTTCGCCGTGCCCGGCGGGGTGATCGGCGTTAATGCCGGGCTGTTCGCCTTCGCCCAGGGCGAGGGGCCGCTGGCCTCGGTGCTGGCCCACGAGCTCGGCCATCTCTCGCAGAACCACTACGCCCGCGGCCAGCGGCGCGCCGAACAGACACGCCTCCCGGCCATGGCCGCCATGCTCGCAGGCATGCTGCTCGCCGCCGGCGGCGGCGGTGACGCCGGCATCGCCGCCGCCATGGGCTCCCAGGCCGCCCTGTTCCAGGACCAGCTGGCCTACTCGCGACGCTTCGAACGCGAGGCCGACCGCCTGGGGCTGCAGACGCTGGCCAACGCGGGCTACGATCCGCAGGCCATGGTCGAGATGTTCCGCGCCATGCAGCAGATGGCGGCCCTGCAGGGCGGGCAACCGCCGGAATTCCTGCTGACCCACCCGGTCTCCGAATCACGCATCAGCGACGCCCAGGCGCGGGTCGCCCAGCTGCCGGCCGGCGACAACCGCCGCGATGACACCGAATACCAGATGGTCCGCGCCCGGGCCCTGCTCGCCATCCACGACCAGGAACCGCGACAGGCGCTGACGCGGCTGCAGCGCGACGACGCCCCACCCGCGGCCCGCCGCTACGTCACGGCGCTGATCGACGCCCAGGAAGGCAGGACCGACGCGGCGCTCTCCACCCTCGAGGCCCTGGCAGCACAGTGGCCGGACCTGGCCCTGCTCCCGGCCACCGCCGCCGAGGTCGCCCTCGACGCCGGCCGGGTGGACGACGCCATCCGCCGCAGCCGCCACCAGCTGCGACTGATGCCCGGCTACGCGCCGGCGGGCCTGCTGCTGGGCGAGGCCCTGCTGCAGCGCGATCCCGGCGAGGCCTACCGCGTGCTGCGCGAACTGGCCGCCCGCCAGCCGGAGAACCCCCAGGTCTTCACCCTGCTGGCCGAGGCCGCCGGACGCAGCGGCCACCGCGCCTGGGGGCATCTCGCCCGAGCCGAGCAGCTGCAGCTGACCGGCCGCATCGACCGCGGCATCGAACAGCTGGAGGTCGCGAGCGACATCGCCAAGATCGAGGGCGACCCCAATACCCTGGCCCGCGTCGAGCAGCGCCGCGAGGCCTTCGTCGGCTACCGGGAGACGATGGAGAAGTTCAAGTAGCCGGAAGCTGGAAGACAGGGCAAAACGCAACGCCCCTGGACGCGCGTCCGGGGGCGTTTTTTCTTCCAGCGTCCAGGCACGAAGCGCCGCTCTTCAAGCGCCGGGCGACGCCTAGCGATTGAACTCGAGCATCCGCGTGAGCGGCTTGAGCGCGGCCCGGCGCAGCTCGTCGCCGACCTGGATCTCGCCCGTGCCCTCGCGCAGCGCGCCGGCCAGGTTGTCCAGGGCGTTCATCGCCATCCACGGGCAATGGGCGCAGCTGCGGCAGGTGGCGCCGTTGCCGGCGGTGGGCGCCTCGAACAGGGTCTTCTCGGGCACCGCCTGCTGCATCTTGAAGAAGATGCCGCGGTCGGTGGCCACGATCAGCTCCTCGTTGGGCAGCTCCTTGGCGGCCTTGATCAGCTGGGAGGTGGAGCCCGCCACGTCGGCCAGCTCGACCACCGAGGACGGCGACTCGGGGTGCACCAGCACCGCGGCGTCCGGGTACAGGCCCTTGAGGTCCTCGACGCCCTTGGCCTTGAACTCCTCGTGGACGATGCAGGCACCGTCCCACAGCAGCATGTCGGCGCCGGTCTGCTTCTGGATGTAGCCGCCGAGGTGCTTGTCCGGCGCCCACAGGATCTTCTCGCCGCGGGCCTGGAGGTGTTCGATCACCTCCACCGCGATCGACGAGGTCACGACCCAGTCGGCGCGCGCCTTCACCGCCGCCGAGGTGTTGGCGTAGACCACCACGGTGCGATCGGGATGCTGGTCGCAGAAGGCACTGAACTCGTCGGCCGGGCAGCCCACGTCCAGCGAGCAGGTCGCCTCGAGCGTCGGCATCAGCACGCGCTTCTCCGGCGACAGGATCTTGGCCGTCTCGCCCATGAAGCGCACGCCGGCCACCACCAGGGTGTCGGCCGGATGACGGGCGCCGAAGCGAGCCATCTCGAGGGAATCCGCCACGCAGCCGCCGGTTTCCTCGGCCAGCTGCTGAATGGCGTCATCGGTGTAGTAGTGAGCCACCAGGACGGCGTTGTTGGCCTCGAGCAGACGCTTGATCTCCTCGATGCGGGCTTCGTCCTCGGCGGGAATGCGCGTGGGGCAATAGGAACGCGCCAGCTGCTCTCGCAGCTCGGCACGGGAAGTCATGATCGTCATCGTGTCTACCACTGTGACCGGCAGGGGCTCCCCCTGCATTGCACCAGGTGCCGACACGCGTGCGCTCCGCACGCCGCGACACACCGTGGGTCAACCGCGGCGTCTTCCGCCCTGGCCAACCCGCCTTCATTCTAGCCGGAATACGCGCCGAACGCGTCCTGCAAGACGAAAGGACAGTCGTCGAGCATGACGCCGTCCCGCCGCCCTTGCAAGGCGCGCCACCGACCGGGCGCGCACGAAAAACGCCCCTGCCTCAGGGAGGCAGGGGCGTCGAATCTGGTGGGTCGTGTAGGATTCGAACCTACGACCAATTGGTTAAAAGCCAACTGCTCTACCAACTGAGCTAACGACCCATGATGCATGGCGGCTCAGTCGCCATGAATCCAGGTTCGGTTGGTGGGTCGTGTAGGATTCGAACCTACGACCAATTGGTTAAAAGCCAACTGCTCTACCAACTGAGCTAACGACCCTTCCGAACGGGTGCAGATAATACGGATATGCCCCCGGCATGGCAAGCGCTTTTTCACCTTTAGGCGAATTTTCTCGCCTGCCGGGGCGGGCAGGCCCGCGCGCCTTGCTAACGACGCGACTTGGGCTTGCGCATCGCCTGCACCGGACGACGCTTGTTCTTGTCGCGGCTCCAGCGGTTCTTCTCGTCCGGGGTCAGCTCAGGCACCTTGCGCGCCGGCAGCCCGGCCATGCCGGCGAGGTCGTCGATCTCCTCCTGGGAGAGCTCGACCCATTCGCTGGCCTTGGCCCGCTTGTCGAGGAAGATGTTGCCGTAGCGCACCCGCTTGAGGCGGCTGACGGTCAGCCCCTGGGATTCCCACAGGCGGCGCACCTCGCGGTTGCGGCCCTCCATGATCACCACGTGGAACCAGGTGTTGATGCCCTCGCCGCCGAACTCCTGCACGTCGGTGAAACGCGCCGGACCGTCGTCGAGCATCACGCCCTCGACCATCGCCGTGACGTGGGACTGCTGGACGTCGCCCATCACCCGCACGGCGTACTCGCGCTCGATCTGGGTCGAGGGGTGCATCAGCCGGTTGGCCAGCTCGCCGTCGGTGGTGAACAGCAGCAGGCCACTGGTGTTGATGTCGAGGCGGCCGATGGCGATCCAGCGCTCGCCCTTGAGGCGCGGCAGGCGATCGAACACGGTGCGCCGCCCTTCCGGATCCTTGCGGGTGCACAGCTCGCCCTCGGGCTTGTTGTACATGATCACCCGCCGCGGCACCTCCTCGGCGGCGCGCAGCGTCACCGGGCGGTCGTCGAGGGCGACCTTGTCGCGGGGCTCGATGCGGTCGCCCAGGGTCGCCACCTGGCCGTTGACCTTGACCCGGCCGTCGGCGATGGCCGCTTCCATCTCGCGGCGCGAGCCCATGCCGGCCCGGGCCAGGACCTTCTGCAGTTTCTCGGTGGTGGTGCTCATCAGTCGTCAGTCTCGCTGGTAGTGGATTCCGCCCCCGGGGCAGCGTCATCGTCGACGCGGCCCCGGGCACGTTCGGACAGGCGGGCTTCGAGATCGGCGAAGCTCAGGCCTGTCCGCTCGGACGCCGTCCCGGCGTGGTCATCGTCGGCCGTCCCGGCCGTCGACTCGCCGGCCGCAGGCGCGGAAGCCTCGGCGGCGGTCTTCTCTTCAAAGGTGTCATCGCGGGTGGCAGTGTCGGCACGATCGTCCGTTTCCGCCACTTCCTCGTGCGTTTTTTCCCGTTCGTCGCCCTCGTCGACGGGCTCGTCCGCCTGGGCCAGCAGGTCGTGCTGGGGCGGCGGCGGCGTGTCCTCGAGGGTCTGCTCCGCCTCCTCGAAGCCCTTGAGCTCGTGCATCGGCGGCAGCTCGTCGAGGGTCTTGAGGCCGAAGTCGTCGAGGAAGCTGCGGGTGGTGGCGTAGACCGCCGGGCGACCCGGCACGTCGCGATGCCCCACCACCCGCACCCAGCCGCGCTCGACCAGGGTGCGCATGATCTGGCCGCTGACGGTGACGCCGCGCACCTCCTCGATGTCGCCGCGGGTCACCGGCTGGCGATAGGCGATCAGCGCCAGGGTCTCGAGCAGCGCCCGGGAGTAGCGCTGCGGGCGCTCGTCCCACAGCCGCGAGACCCAGCTCGAGAGCCGCGGCCGGATGCGCAGCTGGTAGCCCGAGGCCGTTTCCAGCAGCTCCATGGCGCCGCGCTGGTGGCGCGTCTCGAGGCGCCCCAGGGCCTCGCGCAGGGCGCGCCGGGGCGGCAGCTCATGGTCGTCGAACAGGTTCTCCAGCCGCTCCAGCGACAGCGGCTCGCCGGCGGCGAGCAGCGCGGCCTCGAGGATCTCGTCCAGGGCATCGGGGATTTCCATGGCGGTCATGGCGACTCGCTCCCTTGGTCGTCGTCATCCGCGAAGGGGCTCTCCCCTTCTGGCTCGTCGTCAGCGTAGGCGTCTTCTTCTGCCTCGTCGTCCTGCGGGCCGCCCCGGGCGCGCACGTGAATCGGCGACAGCGGGGCGTTCTGCACGATCTCGATCATCGACTCCTTGGCCAGCTCGAGGATCGCCATGAAGGTCACCACCACGCCGGCGCGGCCCTCCTCGAGGGTGAACAGCGCCTCGAAGGCGGTGTAGCGCTCGAAGTCGAGCCGCTCCATGATCGCCAGCATGCGCTCCCGGGTGGAGAGCGTCTCGCGGCTGACCTGGTGCGCCTGGTTGAGCTCGGCGCGGCGCAGGATGCCGGCCAGGGCGCCGAGCAGCTCGTCGAGCTCGACGTCGGGATGCACCACCCGGCTCTCCAGCGGCGGCAGCGCCGCCCGGGCCGGGAACCAGTCGCGCCCCAGCCGCGGCAGCTCGGCCAGCGCCTCGGCGGCGTTCTTGAGCCGCTCGTACTCCTGCAGGCGGCGGATCAGCTCGGCGCGCGGATCCTCCTCGTCCTCGTCGCCGCCTTCCTTCGGCGGCTTGGGCAGCAGGGTGCGCGACTTGATCTCGGCCAGCATCGCCGCCATCAGCAGGTACTCGCCGGCCAGCTCGATCTCCATCGCCTTCATCAGCTCCACGTACTCGATGTACTGGTGGGTGATGGCGGCCACGTCGATGGCCAGGATGTCCAGGTTCTGGCGCCGGATCAGGTACAGCAGCAGGTCGAGCGGCCCCTCGAAGGCCTCGAGGAAGACCTTGAGCGCCTCCGGCGGGATGTAGAGATCCTCCGGCAGCTCGGTGATCGGCTCGTCGAACAGCCGGCCCAGCACCGCGGCGCTCTGGCTGAGCGCCTGCGCCTCGGCGTCGCTCGCCCCGGCCCCCTCGGCGACGGTCGGGTCGGCGGGGGACCCCGGGGCGTCGTCGGGTGTCTCGGTGGACGGGGGCGTCTCGCTCACGCGGGGCAGGCCTCCGGTAGCTGGTGGGGCGGCGAATGATCGACCGCACAGTCTACCAAGCGGCGAAGATCAGGGTAAGCCGTGACTCATCCCGCCTCGGCGGCGAGACGATAGCGGCCGGTATAGTCGAACAGCTTGCGCCGCACCTGCCAGTGGCGGCCGGCCTTGCGGCCGATCACGAAGTCCGGGGCACGCAGCCGGTGCCGTTCGGCGACCACCTCCTCCGGCGTGGTCGGCGACCAGCGCGTGCCCGGGGCACGCAGGTGCTCGCGCAGGAAGGCCGCGGCGAAGGCGCCGCGCTGGGCCGGCGTCTCCAGGGCGAACCATTCGGCCAGGGTGGCGCCGTCCTCGTCGTGGTAGACGACCTTGAGCCGCGGCAGGCCGCGGCCGTTGACGGTGGCCTCGAGCTGCATGCCGGAGACGCGCAGCACCCGGGCATCGCGGAGCTTGAGCGCCTCGCGCAGCTTGTCGTCGGCGTCCACCAGCAGCGACTCGCAGCCGTGGCAGCGCCGCGCCGCGGTGTCGTTCTCGGCGCCGCACTGATCGCAGACCTTGAAGCGGAAG
Organism: Halomonas sp. HG01; assembly: GCF_000968715.2. Classification (NCBI taxonomy): domain Bacteria; kingdom Pseudomonadati; phylum Pseudomonadota; class Gammaproteobacteria; order Oceanospirillales; family Halomonadaceae; genus Halomonas; species Halomonas sp. HG01. The sequence continues at coordinate 2,985,419 of NZ_CP022134.1, forward strand.
CGGAAGCTGCACTGCTGCCTCTTGCCGGCGCCCGATGCCATGCCATCCCCGCTCTCTTCCACCACCAGCCCCTGACAGCGGCGACCGAAGTGCTCGATGACGATCTCGCCGTCGCGCCGGCCCCAGAACAGGTTGGCGTGGCCGCACTGCGGGCACTCGACCTGCACCGGCTCGGTGTCGCCGGCGGGCCTGGGGCTGCCCACCTCGGGAGCGTAGAGATCCCAGGGATTGCCGGCGTAGTCGAGGATCAGGCAGTCGCGCTTGCCCGGCGCCAGGCGCAGGCCGCGGCCGACGATCTGCTGGTAGAGCCCCACCGACTCGGTGGGCCGCAGGATGGCGATCAGGTCCACGTGGGGCGCGTCGAAGCCGGTGGTCAGCACCGCCACGTTGACCAGGTACTTGAGCTCGCGAGCCTTGAAGGCCTGGATGATTGCCTCGCGCTCGGCGGCGGGGGTGGCGCCGGTGATCAGCGCCGCTTCGTCGGCGGGCAGGTAACCCATGATCTCCTCGGCGTGGGCCACGCTGGCGGCGAACAGCATCACCCCGGCGCGCTCGGCGGCGTGGGCGATCACCTCCTCGAGGATCGCCGGCGTCGCCCGGTTGCCGGCCGCCACCCGGTTCAGCTCCGCCTCCTGGAACAGGCCGCCGCTGCCGGGCGCGAGGGCCGAGAAGTCGTAGCGCTCCACGGCGGCATCGACCAGCCGCGGCTCGGCCAGATAGCCCTGCTTGACCATCAGCCGCAGCGGCTGCTCGAACACGCAGTCGCGGAAGAAGCAGTCGTCGTCGCCGCGCACCATGCCGTGATAGTGACGGTGATAGAGGAAGCCCTGGCCCAGCCGGTACGGCGTGGCGGTCAGGCCCAGCACCTTGAGCCGCGGATTGCGCTCGCGCAGATGGGCGATGACCCGCCGATAGCTGGAATCCTCGTCCAGCGACACCCGATGACACTCGTCGATGACCAGCAGCGTGAAGGCACCCTGCCCTTCGCAAGGCGAGCCGAAGCCGTCGAGGTTCCTCACCACCGACTGCACCGAGCCGAACACCACCTGGCGGCCGCTTTCCTTGCGGCCCAGGCCGGCGCTGAAGATATCGGCCTCGAGGCCGTAGGCCTGGTACTTGGCGTGGTTCTGCTCGACCAGCTCGCGCACGTGGGCGAGTACCAGCACCCGGCCGCGGGCCAGGCGCGCCAGCTCGGCGATCACCAGCGACTTGCCGCTGCCGGTGGGCAGCACCACCACGGCGGGGTCGTCGCCGGCGCGGAAGTGCTCGACCACGCGGGTCACCGCCTGCTGCTGGTAGGGGCGCAGGCTGGGCGGAGCGGTTTCGGTCATGACGGGCCTCTCGACGATGCAGGCGCCATCTTAACGAGCGCGCGGGTCCGCGTCAGCGCGAAGCGTCGTTCCAGCGTGAGACTTGACCCGGACAGGCTCTGCCATGCTATCTAGGAGACATGTCACCTTCCTCGTCGACACAGGAGAGTCGCCCATGAAAGTGAAGACCAGCCCCGAGTGCCCGAAGTGCGGCAGCCGCATGAAACGACTGCCTCCGGGGCGTCAGGACCAGTACCACGTCTACTGCGATGACTGCGGCCACGACTTCGGCCGCTACGACTACCTGCAGGCCCAGTTCAAGCACCTGCTCGACGACGTGGAAGCCCATCTCAAGGAGCAGGAGCGCTCCGGCGACGACGCTTCCTGACCTGATCCGCCGCCGACGGCGACCCCGCCAACGACGACGCCCGGGCCAGTGGCCCGGGCGTCTCGCGTCGGTCAGCGGGACCGATCAGCCCAGCCAGCGACGAGCATTACGGAACAGACGCATCCAGGCGCCGTCCTGAGTCCACTCGGCCGGACGCCAGGAATTGGTCACCGCACGCACCACGCGCTCGGGGTGCGGCATCATGGCGGTGACGCGGCCGTCCGGCGTGGTCAGGCCGGTGATGCCGGAAGGCGAGCCGTTGGGGTTGGCCGGATAGCGGGTGGTCACCTGGCCATAGTTGTCCACGTAGCGCAGCGCCACCTGGGGGGAGCCCTGCATGCTGCGCAGGTGCGCGCTGTCGCGGAACTCGGCGCGGCCCTCGCCGTGGGCCACGGCGATCGGCAGCAGCGAGCCTTCCATGCCGGAGAGCAGGATCGACGGGCTCTCCTCCACGCGCACCATGGCCACGCGGGCCTCGAACTGCTCGGACTCGTTACGCACGAAGCGCGGCCAGGCCTCGGCGCCGGGGATCAGCTCCTTGAGCTGGGAGAGCATCTGGCAGCCGTTGCACACGCCCAGGGCGAAGCTGTCGTCGCGGCCGAAGAAGCCGGCGAACTGCTCCCGGGCCCGGTCGTTGAACAGCACCGACTTGGCCCAGCCGCCGCCGGCGCCCAGCACGTCGCCGTAGGAGAAGCCGCCGCAGGCCACCAGGCCCTTGAAGTCCTCCAGGCCGACGCGCCCCTCGAGGATGTCGCTCATGTGCACGTCGACGGCCTCGAAGCCGGCGTTGTCGAACGACCAGGCCATCTCCAGATGACCGTTGACGCCCTGCTCGCGCAGCACCGCCACCGCCGGCCTGGCAGTATTGACGAACGGCGCGGCGATGTCCTCGTTCACGTCGAAGCTCGGCTGGGCGGAGAGGCCCGGGTCGCGGCCGTCGAGCAGGCCGTCGAACTCGCTCTTGGCGCACTCGGCGTTGTCGCGCAGCGCCTGCATGCGATAGCTGGTCTCGCTCCAGGTGCGCTGGGCCAGCAGCCGGGTGGTCTCGAGCAGCGGCTCCTCGAACAGGGTCACGCGGACCTGGTCGTCGTAGCGCGGACGGGCGATCACGCCGCAGCTCTCGAGGCCGGCGCCGGCGAACTGCGCCAGCACTTCCTCGGTGTGCGCCCGCGGCACCTGGATCACCGCCCCGAGCTCCTCGGCGAACAGCGCGTTGAAGGCATCGGCGGGCTCGTCGATCAGCCAGTCGAGCTTGATCTCGAGGCCGGCGTGAGCGGCGAAGGCCATCTCCAGCAGGGTCACCAGCAGGCCGCCGTCGCTGCGGTCGTGGTAGGCCAGCAGCTTGCCGTCGGCGTTGAGGCCCTGGATCACGGTGAAGAACGCCTTGAGGTCCTCCGGATCGTCCAGGTCCGGGCACTCGTCGCCCACCTGGCCGTAGACCTGGGCCAGCGCCGAGCCGCCGAGGCGGTTCTTGCCGCCGCCGAGATCGATCAGGATCAGGTCGGACTCGTCCTGGGTCAGGTCGATCTGCGGGGTCAGCGTCTTCATGGCGTCGGTGACCGGGGCGAAGCCGGTGGTCACCAGGGTCAGCGGCGAGGTGATGCTCTTGTCCTCGACCTCGCCCTTGTCGTTCTCGGCCTGCCAGGCGGTGCGCATGGACATGGAGTCCTTGCCCACCGGCACGGCGATGCCGAGCGCCGGGCACAGCTCCATGCCCACGGCATGCACGGCGTCATACAGCGCCTGGTTCTCGCCCGGATGGCTGGCCGCGCTCATCCAGTTGGCGGAGAGCTTGACGTCGCCGAGCTTGGCGATCGGCGCCGCGGCCAGGTTGGTGATGGTCTCGGCCACCGCCAGGCGGGCGCTGGCGGCCGGATCGATCAGCGCCACCGGCGGGCGCTCGCCCATGGCCATGGCCTCGCCGGCATGGGTGTCGAAGGTCGCGGTGGTCACCGCCACGTCGGCCACCGGCACCTGCCACGGGCCGATCATCTGGTCACGGGCCACCTGGCCGGTGATCGAGCGGTCACCGATGGTGATCAGGAAGTTCTTGGACGCCACGGTGGGCAGGCGCAGCACGCGGTCCATGGCCTCGCGCAGGTCGAGGTTGTCGAGCATGATGCCCGGCATCTCGCGGCTCTCGCGGCTGAACTCGCGGGTCATCTTGGGCGGCTTGCCGAACAGCACGCTCATCGGCAGGTCGACCGGCCTGGTGTCGAAGTGGCCGTCGCGGACCTCCAGGTGATGCGCCTCGGTGGCCTCGCCGACCACGGCGTAGGGGCAGCGCTCGCGCTGGCACAGGGCATCGAAGGCCGCGAGGTTCTCCGGGGCCACGGCGAGCACGTAGCGCTCCTGGGCCTCGTTGCACCAGATCTCCAGCGGGCTCATGCCCGGCTCGGCGTTGGGCACCTCGCGCAGCTCGAAGCGGCCGCCGCGGTCGCCGTCCTTGACCAGCTCCGGCAGGGCGTTGGACAGGCCGCCGGCACCCACGTCGTGGATGAAGCAGATCGGGTTGTCGTCGCCCAGCGCCCAGCAGCGGTCGATCACTTCCTGTACGCGACGCTCGATCTCGGGGTTGTCGCGCTGCACGGAGGCGAAGTCCAGGTCGGCGCTGGAGGCGCCGGAGGCCATGGAGGAAGCCGCGCCGCCGCCCAGGCCGATCAGCATCGACGGCCCGCCCATCACGATCAGCTTGCCGCCGACCGGGATCTCGCCCTTCTGGACGTGGTCCTCGCGGATGTTGCCGTAGCCGCCGGCGATCATGATCGGCTTGTGGAAGCCGCGACGCTCGACGCCGTTGGCGCCCAAGGCGTCCTGCTCGTAGCTGCGGAAGTAGCCGGTCAGGTTGGGGCGACCGAACTCGTTGTTGAAGGCGGCGCCGCCGATCGGCCCCTCGAGCATGATCTCGAGGGCGTCGACGATGCGCTCGGGCTTGCCGTAGTCGAAGGCTTCCCAGGGCTGCACGAACTCGGGGATGCGCAGGTTGGAGACGGTGAAGCCGGTCAGGCCCGCCTTGGGCTTGCCGCCGATGCCGGTGGCGCCCTCGTCGCGGATCTCGCCGCCAGCGCCAGTGGCCGCGCCCGGATGCGGAGCGATGGCCGTCGGGTGGTTGTGGGTCTCCACCTTCATCAGGATGTTGACCGGCTCCTGGTGGGCGGCGTAGACGGCGCGCTCGGCGGCGTCGCCGGTCAGCGGCGCGGCGAAGAAGCGGCCGGCCCGGCTTCCGCGGATCACCGCGGCGTTGTCGCTGTAGGCCGAGAGGATGTCGTCCGGCGAGGCCTCATAGGTGTTCTTGATCATCTTGAACAGCGAGCGCGGCTGGGCCTCGCCGTCCACCACCCAGTCGGCGTTGAAGATCTTGTGCCGGCAGTGCTCGGAGTTCGCCTGGGCGAACATCATCAGCTCGACGTCGGCCGGGTTGCGGCCCAGGCCCTGGAAGGCCTCGCACAGGTAGTCGATCTCGTCCTCGGCCAGCGCCAGGCCCAGCGCGACGTTGGCCTCCTCCAGCGCCGGGCGACCGCCGCCGAGGATGTCCACCTGGCCGAGCGGCGCCGGCTCGTGGTGGGCGAACAGCTTGGCGGCATCGGAGGCGTCGAACAGCACCGTCTCGGTCATGCGGTCGTGGAGCGCCGCGAGGACGGCCTCGTAGGCCTCCTCGGAGAGCTCGCCGGCGAAGCGCACCCGGTAGGCGATGCCGCGCTCGAGGCGACGGATCTGGCTCAGGCCGCAGTTGCGGGCGATGTCGGTGGCCTTCGAGGACCAGGGCGACTGGGTGCCGATGCGGGGTACCACCAGGAACAGGCGACCGTCGCCCCGGGCACCGGTATCGTGGGCCGGGCCGTAGTCCAGCAGGCGCTCGAGCAGGCGGCGATCCTCGCCCTCCAGCTCGCCGTCGTGGTCGACGAAGTGCACGTAGTCGGCGCCGAGCGCCTCGACCTGTGGAGCCACGGCGTGCAACGCTTCGAGCAGCTTGGCATGACGGAAGGCGGAGAGGGCGGGCGCGCCACGCAGTTCGAGCATATCCTGGGGCCTCTGAAACAAGCAGAATGCGGTAAAGACGGGGGCCGCGGCCGGCGGCAATGAGCGCACATGATACTGGAAAGCGCGGGCGGCGAGAAATCGGCGTGGATGACAGCCTGCGAGGCGCTGGGTAAGGTGGCGGTACTCATCGCATCCCGACATCACTATGCTGGCATCCCTGCTCGACCACCTGCGCCGCCGCCGGCGCAACTACGCGACCCTGTGCGCGTTACTGGGGCTGGGCCTGATCACCGATCGCCCCCACCGCGCCCCCGGACCTCTGCTCGAGGAGGTACGGACGCGGGACTTCCTCAACGTCCAGACCCGCAACACCCCCACGACCTACTACGAGGGCCGCCAGGGGCCGACCGGCTTCGAATACGAGCTGATGCGGCGCTTCGCCGATTTCCTGGGCGTCAGCCTCAACCTGGACGCCGACCACGACATCGCAGGCGTCCTCGAGGCGGTCCGCCACGAGGGCGATCTCGGCGCCGCGGCCCTGCCGCTGGACCCCACCCTGGACGGCCTGATGTTCAGCCGCCCCATCCTGCCGCTGCAACCGGTGCTGGTGTATCGCCGCGGGCTGCCGCCCCCCGGCGAGATTGCCGACCTCGAGGGTCTCGCGATCGGCACCCTGAGCAATACCGGCACCGATCGGGTGATGCACGAACTGAAGGCCGAGCACCCCTGGCTGAGCTGGCAGGAGGCCGATGACATCGAGGTCTCGGCACTGCTCGGCCGGGTTGCCGATGGCACCCTGGACGCCGCCGTGGTCTTCGAGCGCCAGTTCCGCCTCAACCGGCTGTTCTTCCCCGAGGTGGAGGACGGTTTCCGGCTGGGGCGCCCGCTGTCGCTGGCCTGGGCCTTCCCCAGCGAGCGCGGGCTCGGCCTGCTGCGCGAGGCCAATCGCTTCCTCGAGACGCTGCAGGACAGCGGCCTGCTGGCCCGCCTCGAGACCCGCTATCTGGGTCGCGACAACTATCTGGAATACGTCGGCGCGCGCACTTTCATCGGTCACGTCCACGAACGGCTGCCCACCTACGACGCCCTGTTCCGCGAGGCCGCTCGCGACAGCGGATTCGACTGGAAGCTGCTGGCCGCGGTGGGCTATCAGGAATCCCACTGGCGGCCCGACGCCACCTCGCCTACCGGGGTGCGCGGGCTGATGATGCTGACCAATGCCACCGCCGGGGAGCTCGGCGTCGACAACCGCCTCGACCCGGCCCAGAGCATCCATGGCGGCGCGCGTTACCTGCGCTCGCTAAAGGATCGTCTGCCGGAGTCGATAACCGGGGACGACCGCTTGTTCATGGCCCTGGCCGCCTACAACGTGGGCCTCGGCCATCTCTACGATGCCCGTCGCCTCGCGGAGATGCGCGGCGGCGACCCCGACACCTGGGAAGACGTGCGCGACGCCCTGCCCCTGCTGCAGGAGCGCGAATGGTACAGCAAGACCCGCTACGGCTATGCCAGGGGCGGCGAGCCGGTCATCTACGTTCGCAACATTCGTCGCTACCACGAGATCCTCGCCTATGTGGACCGCAGCCGTCAGCAGTTCCATCGCCTCAGCGCCCGTCAGCCCTCTGGCGCGGACGACGCTGGCGCCCCGCCGAGCGGCTGAGATCCGCTCATGAAATACCGGCTTGGCGCCCTGCCGCTGTCGGCCGCCGCCCCGCTGGTGGCGCTGCTCGGCCTGCTGATGGCGTCCCTGCCCCTAGCGGGAGCCGGCATGGAACTGATCCTCATCGGCCTGACCGCCGCCGGCCAGCTGGCCTGGCACCTGCGGCACCTGATGCTGTCGCGGCTGGTGACATGGCCGACGCTGGCCTGGCTGGCCATCGCCCTGCTCAGCTATCAGCTGCCGGAAGCCTGGGTGTCCCAGGCCGACTGGAACCGCTGGGCGGGGCGCCTGATGGCGGGGAGCCACATCGACGACTGGCGCCCTCCGCTGCTGATGCTGCTGTGCCTGGGCCTACTGAACCTCAGCCTGCTGACCCGCACCCGAGCCAACCTCGGCGCCCCGCTGCTGATGGGCACCGCCGGCCTGGCGCTGCTCGCTCAACTGCTGGCCCCTCACCCCACGGACGGGCCGCTGGCGCTGAGCCCCGACGGCCCACTGCTCGCCGCCCAGGCCTGCCTGCTGCTCGCCCAGCTGGTCGACATCCTCGGTGGCTGGCGGACCTCGCGAAACAGCATCCTGCGCGCCCTGTGGCCTTCGCTGCTGCTGGCCACGCTGACGATGGGACTGTGGTATCACCAGCATCGGGACGCCGACCGCCAGCAGCAGCAGGCGATCGCCGAGCTCGGGCAACGGCTGGGCCAGCGGCTCTCGGACGAGATCGACGACCACCTGGCCGCCATGCGTCGCTTCGCCGCGTCATGGCGCTGGCAGGACGCACCGACCTCCGCCGACCAGTGGGCCTATCAGGCCGAGCTGTACCACCAGGACTTCCCGTACCTGCTCAACATCGCGTTCATCGACCCGCGAAGCCGTATCCTCCACGTGCATCCGGCCAATGCGTACAACACGCCGTTGCTCGGCACCCGGCTGTTCGAGGCTCAGCCGGACGGACGCGAGGCGCTGGGCAAGGCCCTGCACGATGGCACCATCGGCCAGACCCGGGTCATCGCGCTGCTCCAGGGCCAGCCCGGCATGGTCCATTACCTGCCGGTCATCCAGGCCCGGGACGCCCGCATCCTCGGCGCCGTGGGCGTGGTGGTCGGCCTGCGCTCGATGGCGGACACGCTGTTCCGTCAGGTCGCCCCCGACACCGCCGCCCTGACGCTGCTGGACGGCGAACGGCTGCTCGCCCACCAGGGCACCGCCCGGCGCCCCGGCCCCTGGCGCCATGCCTCGCCGCTGATGCTGGACGACCTGTCGCTGACCCTGATCACCCGCCCCGGCCACGATGCACTGCTGGCCCGGCGCCCACGACTGCCGGTGGTCACCCTGGCGGCGGGGCTGACGCTGGCTTACCTGCTCTACCTGGCCCTGTTCGCCCGCCGCTACATGCAACTGCAGCACCGTCAGGCACGGCGCTCCAACCGCGAGCTGCGCCGCGAGGTGCGCAACCGCACCCGGCTGCAGCAGGAAGTCGAGTGGCTCGCCACCCACGACGAACTCACCCGGCTGCCCAACCGACGCCGCTTCCTCCAGGTGCTGGCGGAACACGACCGGGTGCGGCCGCTGAGCGTGCTGCTGTGCGATATCGACCACTTCAAGCTGGTCAACGACCGGCTCGGTCACCTGGTCGGCGACCGCTATCTCGCCGAGCTGGGCCGACTCGGCCACGCGGTGCTCGATGCCGCCGGCGGCGTCTTCGCCCGGCTCGGCGGCGAGGAGTTCGTCGCCTGCCTGCCCGGGTCGAGCGCGGAAGACGCGGAAGCGGTGGCGAGGCGCCTGCAGGCGGCCCTCGCCGAGAGTCGGCTGACGCATCAGGACGGCACACCGGTGACCCTCAGCGTCGGCGTGGCGACCCTCGACGAGGGGCCGCTGGTGGCCGATGAGCTGCTCCAGGCCGCCGACGACGCCCTCTACCGTGCCAAGTCACTGGGGCGCGACCGCATCGAGCGGGCCATCTCGCCGGCCGACCTACCCGTCGGTGGCCCCTGAACGGCGTTCGGCGAAGAAGGCCTTGAGCAGCTTCGAGACCCGGGCGGCCAGCACCCCGCCCTCCACCGTCACTCGATGGTTGTACCAGGGCTGGGCGAACAGGTTGGCCTTCGACTCGACCATGCCGGTGCGTGGCTCGGCGGCACCGTAGACCACCCGCGCCAGCCGCGCGTGGATGATCGCCCCGGTGCACATCAGGCAGGGCTCCAGGGTCACGAACAGGGTGCAGCCATCGAGGCGGTAGTTGCCGAGGCGCGTGCCGGCATCGCGCAGGGCACGGATCTCGGCGTGGGCGCTGGGGTCATGGCCCGCCACCGGCGCGTTGTAGCCCTCGCCGACGATCTCGCCGGCGGCGTCCACCACCACCGCGCCGACCGGCACCTCCCCGGCCTCCCCGGCCAGCCGTGCCTGCTCGAGGGCACGATGCATGTAGAACTCGTCGCTGCGCATGACCGCCGACTCCCGTAGACTACTCAGAATGAAACATTCGTATGAACGCCCGCCACGCGCGGATGCCGTGGCCCATGGAGGATACCCGGAATGAGCGACGCCCTGAACGACCTGGCCGACCTGCTGCGCCTCGAGCCCCTGGAGGAGAACCTGTTCCGCGGCCGTAGCCAGGATCTGGGCCTGCCCCAACTGTTCGGCGGCCAGGTGCTCGGCCAGGCGCTCTCCGCGGCCACTCATACCGTGGACGCCAGCCGGCGCGTGCACTCGCTGCACGGCTATTTCCTGCGCCCCGGCGACGCCAGCCGCCCGGTGATCTACCAGGTCGACGCGGTGCGCGACGGCCGCAGTTTCACCACCCGCCGCATCACCGCCATCCAGAAGGGCCGGCCGATCTTCTTCTGCAGCGCCTCCTTCCACGGCCAGGAGAGCGGCCTCGACCACCAGCCGACGATGCCCGAGGTGCCCTCCCCGGAAGCCCTCGACCGGGCCAACCTGCACCAGCGCTTCCCTGGCCACCCCATCGAGTTCTGCCACATCGAGGACGACGCCGAGCCGGGGCGCCCGGCCCGCAAGCGGCTGTGGTTCCGCCTCGCCGGCGAGCTGCCGGACGACCCGGCTCTGCATCGCTACCTGCTCGCCTACAGCTCCGACTTCCACCTGCTGACCACCGCGCTGGTGCCCCACGGCAAGCGCTTCGGCGATCCCGACCTGCGCATCGCCAGCCTCGATCACTCGCTGTGGTTCCACCGCGACGTCAGGGTCAACGACTGGCTGCTCTACGACATGGACAGCCCCTGGGCCGGCGGCGCCCGCGCCTTCACCCGTGGCAGCATCTACGACCGCCAGGGCCGCCTGGTCGCCTCCAGCGCCCAGGAGGGCCTGACCCGCGTGGAGGACTGAGCCAGGGACGTCGCGACCCGGGCCATGAACGACGACGCCGCCCCTGATATCAGGGGCGGCGTCGCGAGAAGTGGTGCCGGTGAGTGGACTCGAACCACCGACCTACGCATTACGAGTGCGTTGCTCTACCAGCTGAGCTACACCGGCTTTGCGCCGCATCATACGGCCCGACACGCCGCGCTGCCAAGAGGCCTCAGCGCCCGCTGCTGGCCGCCAGCAGGGTGCCCTCCGGCGGCTCGGCCTGGAAGTGCGCCCGTAGCCCTTCGACGATGGATGTCACCAGCGCCTGCTGATGGGCGCCGCTCTGCAGGCGACGTTCCTCGTTCGGATTGGAGATGAACCCGGTCTCGACCAGCAGCGAGGGAATGTCGGGCGACTTCAGCACCACGAAGGCGGCCTGCTCGACCTGTGACTTGTGCAGGTCGTTGATGCGCCCCAACCGCTCGAGGATGCGCCCGCCGGCGGCCAGCGACTGGTTGAGGGTGGCGTTCATGGAGAGGTCGAGCAACGCGCTGCGGGTGGCCATGTCCTGCTCGGCCAGGGCGATGAAGGCCTCGTCGTCGGCGATCACCGCGCGGTTCTCGCTGTTGGCCAGCCAGCGGGCGGACTCCGAGCTGGCACCGCTCGTCGACAGCGCATAGACCGAACTGCCGTGGGGCCCCGGCCGGTCCACGGCATCGGCGTGGATCGAGACGAAGAAATCGACGCGATGCTCGCGGGCGATGGTCGTCCGTCGACGCAGCCCCACGTAGACGTCGCGATCCCGGGTCAGCACCGCGCGAAAGCCCGGCGCCTCGTTGAGGCGGCGCGCCAGTCGCCGGGCAAGCTCCAGCACCACGTCCTTCTCGTAGGTGCCACTCGGACCCACGGCGCCCGGGTCCTTGCCGCCATGACCGGCATCCACGGCGATCACGATATCGCGGCCACCACCGGTCGGCAGTGAAGGCGCAGGATCGACCGGCGCCGGCGGCGCGGACGCGGGGCCGGACTCGGCGAGGTCCAGTACCAGCCGATGCCCCTGAAGGCCTGCGGGCGGCAGCTCATGGCTCTCGACCTCGACGGGGCCGCTCAGGTCGAGCACCACCCGGGTGCCGTCGCCGCGGGCCCCGGTGCGAATGCCGGTGATCGGGCTGCCGGCCAGCGGCACATCCCCCAGCTCGCCGACCAGACGTCCCTCGGCCAGGTCGATGACCAACCGGTCCGGCCCGCGCAGCGTGAAGACATCGCTCGCCATCGCCGTGGAAAGGTCCAGCACCACCCGGGTATGCGCCGCCTCGCTGCGCAGTCGCAGATCCTGCACCTCGCCGCCGAGCGCCATCAGGCTCCAGAACAGCAGCGCGCCCGACAGGCAGGCCAGCAGGCGTGCGCCGCGTCGGCGTCCACTCCGGGTTTCACGATCGATCATCTGACTGGCATCCCCTCACGGCACGAGTCGCCCTTCCCTAATGCATCGGAAGAGTATCGGCCAGGATGGGAGAAGCTTGAGCGGGCACCGCGTCCGCGGAGACTCCCCGTTGCAGGGATGGACGTTCGGTGAAATACGGCAGAGGAAACGCAGGAAAGGAAGAGGTGGCCGGCACCCGGCGTCCGCGAGGTCGCGGACCGCCAGGATCAGGTGCCGGTCGAGCCCTGCGCCTTAGATGTAGGCGTAGGCCATGCGGCTCTGGAAGTTGCGATAGGCGTTCTCGGTCATCACTTCCAGCACGCGGTAGGCACGCTTGCCGAAACGCTTGGCCAGGGAAGGACGGGCGGTGGCGGTAGCAGTCGTCATGGTAGATGATCCTTGCGTCGGTGGATGTCGAAGGCATTATACCTTTGTCTATATACTTTAGTCTAATCGTGACGCAGTGCAACATTCCACGTCCCACCGATCTCTCGCGTCACCGCACCTTGACCCTCATCAGCTCGTTCCAGCGGGTGGTGTAGCGGGCGGTGAGATGCTCGCAGCGCAGCGGCCAGGCGGCGTGCTCGCCGGGCACGCCGAAGCGAACGGTATCGCGGCCCATGCGGGCGTTGAGGCGATCGAGGGTGGCCATCAGCGCCTCGCCGCGCCGCCGCTCGGGGCCGTGGCCGGCCTGCAGCAGCGAGAGCTGATGACGCTCGGCGTCGACCAGGTCGAGCAGCATCACCCCGCACTTCTGATAGCGCACGCCGTCGAGGAAGATCGCCGCCAGGCCGCGCTGGGCGGCGGCGATCAGCTCCCGGGTGTCGTCGCTTGGGCCGGGCAGTGCCACCACCTGGCTGTTGCGGTACTGACGCTCGCCGAGCCGGTGCGGGTCGCTGCGCACGAACACCAGCACCGCACAGGCCCGGCTGCCCTGGCGGCGCAGCTTCTCGGCGGCCCGGGCGCCGTGCTGGCGGATCGCGGCCTTGAGCTCGGCCGCCTCGCCGGTCAGCCGGCCGAAGGAGCGCGACACCATGATCCGCTGGCGCGGCTCGGTGACGTCGTCCAGGGCGATGGCCGGTCGCCCGCGCAGCTCCCAGACCAGCCGCTCCAGCACCACCGAGAAGGTACGGCGGATCTGCTTGGGATCGGCCTGGCGCAGCTGCCAGGCGGTGTGGATGTCCTGCAGCGCCAGCCGCTCGGCGCTGCGCCGCGCCACGCCCCACAGCGCGTGCACCGGCAGCGCCTCGAGCACGCGGCGGGTCTCGGGCGCATCGGCCGCCAGCCGGCAGACGCCGCCCAGCTCGGGGCGCGACTTGGCGACGCGATTGGCGGTCTTGGCCAGCACCCGGGTCGGCGCCAGCCCCACGCAGGTCGGAATGCCGGTATCGCGCAGCACCCGCCCGCGCACCCGATGGCCCCAGGCCTCGAGGTCGTCGGGCTCATGCCCGTCGAGGCCGACGAAGCTCTCGTCGATGGAATAGGCCTCGATCTCCGGCGAAAACTCACCCAGGACCCGGTTCACGCGCCGACTCATGTCGCCGTAGAGAGCGTAGTTGCTGGACAGCAGCGTCATCCGGCGGCGCAGCGCGGGCGAAATCTGATGGGCCGGCATGCCCATCGCCACGCCCAGCGTCTTGAGCTCCGCCGAGCGCGCCACCACGCAGCCGTCGTTGTTGGAGAGCACGCCCACCGCCCGGCCTTCGAGGCCGGGATCGAAGACACGCTCGCAGCTGACGTAGAAGTTGTTGCTGTCGACCAGGGCGATCACGGCGCCGCTCCCGGCAGGGCGTGCAGCACGTGGGTGACCACGCCCCACACGTGGCACTCGCGGCCGGCCAGCGGAATCGGCGCGTAGCGCGGGTTGCTGGCCTCCAGCACCAGGGCGTCGCCGCGCCGGGCCAGCCGCTTGACCGTGGGCTCGCCGTCCACGGCGATGATCACCACCCGCCCGGGCCGCGGCTCCAGGCTGCGGTCCACCACCAGCAGGTCGCCGTCATGAATGCCGTCGCCGAGCATCGAATCGCCCTCGGCGCGCACGAAGTAGGTGGAGGCCGGGCGGCGCACCACGTGGGCGTGAAGGTCGAGCTCCACGTCCAGATGATCGTCGGCGGGGCTCGGGAAGCCCGCCCGCACCCGCGCCCCCAGCAGCGGCTGGACGGCCCCCGAAGAGGACGGCGCCGCGGCTCGCCCGCCCGCGGCGCCGGGAATCGGCGACGCCATGGCCACCTCCCTCGAATAATGTATTTATATACAGTATCCGAGAGCGATGACCGACTGGCAAGTCTCTCCGTTCGGCCTGGCCTACCTCTCGATCTGGCCTACATCGCCACCTCGGCCGGCTTCACCAGGTCCTCGAACACGCCGAAGGCCAGCTGCATCACCTCGTGGTGGCTGCCGGCGCTGAAGGCGATCAGGTCGGCCTCGGCCAGGTGCGGCGAAACGAACACCTCCAGGTCGAAGAGGTTGCCGAAGGGCGGCATCGCCCCCGGCTCGCAGTCGGGGAAGCGGTCCTGGAAATCCGCTTCCCTAGCCAGCTCGACGCGACTGGCACCGACGGCCCGGGCGAAGCGCTGCAGGTCGACCCGGTCGGTGGCCGGCAGCACCGCCAGCGCCAGCCGGCCGTCGATCTCGACCATCACGCTCTTGGCGAAGTGGCGGCCGGGCACGTGGGCCGCCTCGGCGACTTCCTGGGCGGTGTAGGCCGTCGAATGCTGCTGGATGACATATTTGACGCCGTTCTCGTCGAGAAAGCGTCTGACGCGCTCCATGGGCATGGGAATCCCCTCCCCTGTGTCGTGAAAGGGTCTGAAGACGCCGGATCGGCGACGCGCGTCGGGATGGGTCTCGGGGCGCCCCGTCCCGGCCGTCTCCTTCTCAGACTAGCAGCCCCGTGCACCACGAATGACGGCAATCCTTGACCTGGTACAGGTTGAGATTCACATGCCGCAGTCACCATCGACTGAACCACCGGCACCGTCATCCGCCATCCAAGCGGTCCCGCACGGGGCCGCCTCTCGTTTAAGGCGCGATCGTCGGGAAGACCTATGCTGAGGCAACGGGAAGCATCACGCAGGGAGCGTCTCATGGAAGAAGTCACGCAGCAGTTCCTCGCCGGGCACGACACCGCCATCCGGCTGGCCGTGGCCCTGCTGCTCGGCGCCCTGATCGGCATCGAGCGCGGCTGGGTGGCACGCGAACAGAAGGCCGGCGAACGCATCGCCGGCATACGAACCCACGCCCTGGTCGGCCTGCTTGGCGGCCTCGCCGCCCTGCTCGCCGAGGTCGTCACCGAATGGGCCTTTCCGCTGCTGCTGGTCGTCGTCGCCGCGCTGGCCGGCAGCGCCTATCGCGCGCGGCTACCCCAGAGCCGGGACTACAGCATCACCGGCCTGATCGGCCTGTTGCTGACCTTCTGCTTCGGCGCCGTGGCGGTGGCCGTGGACCTGGCGCTGGCCGCGGCCTGCGCGGTGGTCACCGCGCTGATCCTCGACAACAAGCGCGAGATCCACGGCTTGCTCAATCGCCTGCAGGCCCACGAGCTGGACGCGGGCCTGAAGCTGTTGCTGATCACGGTGGTGATGCTGCCGCTGCTGCCCGACCGCGGGCTGGGCCCCGGCGAGGCGCTCAATCCGCGCGAGCTATGGTGGATGGTGGTGATGATCGCCAGCATCTCCTTCATCGGCTACTTCGCCATGCGCCTCGGCGGCGCCGCCAAGGGCATCCTGTTCACCAGCCTGTTCGCCGGGCTCAGCTCCTCCACCGCCCTGACCCTGCACTTCAGCCGCCTGTCGCGCCAGCAGGCCGCGCTCACCCCCTTGCTGGCGGCGGGCATCCTGATCGCATGCGGCACCATGTTCCCGCGCATCCTGCTCTACTGCCTGGTGATCAACCCGGCGCTGCTGCCCAGCCTGGTGCTGCCGGTGGCGCTGATGACCCTGCTGCTCTATCTGCCGGCCCTGCTGCTGTGGCGCCGTCATCGCCAGGGAGCGCGCATCGAGCGCCCCGAGCGCCATCAGAACCCGCTGGAGCTGCGCATGGCGCTGCTGTTCGGCGTGCTGCTGGCGGCGATCATGCTGCTCGGCCAGTGGCTCCAGGCCTGGCTCGGCGACGCCGGCATCTACCTGCTGGCGGCGGCCTCCGGCGTGGCCGACGTGGACGCCATCACCCTGTCGCTGACCCGGCTCTCTCAGGATGCCATCCCGCCCTCGACCGCGGTGCTCGGCATCATCCTGGCCGCCTCGGTCAACAACGTGATCAAGGCCGGCATGGCCGCCGGGCTTGGCAGCGCGGCGCTGGGCAAGCGGGTCGCCCCGCCGATGCTGCTGTCGCTGCTGGTCGGGCTGGGCGTGGCCTGGTGGCAGTGACGCCGCTCACTCGGGAAACCGGCGCGCCACCAGCGCCGCCAGGTCGTCCTCGCAGGCCGCACCGGGCGCCCGCGCCTCGTCGCCGTCGCGATACTTGCCGCTGCGCACCAGGCAGGCCTCGAGCCCCAGCTCGAGCGCCGCCGCCACGTCGCACTCGACGTCGTCGCCGACCATCAGCGCCTCATGCGGCTCGACGCCGGCATCCTCCAGCACGGCGCGGAAGAAGCCCGCGGCCGGCTTGCCGAGCACCGTCGCCTCGATCTCGGCAGCGTACTCCAGGGCGCGCACGAAGGGGCCCACGTCCAGGTGCAGCTCGCCGCCCTGGCGAAAATAGCGATTGGTGCCCACGGTGAGCAGCGGCGCGCCGCGCTGAAGCAGCCCGAAGGCGGCGTCCAGATGGCGGTAGTCGAGGCGCTCGGCGGCATCGCCCAGCACCACGGCGTCGGGATCGGCGGTATCGAGGCCGGCGAACTCGGGCTCGAGGTCGGGATGGATCAGCAGGTAGGGCCGCAGTTCGTGAGCGAGCAGATGGGCCCGGATCGCCGCCGGCGCGGTGAAGACCTGCTCGGGCGCCACCGCGAAACCGAGCTCGCGCAGCTCGGCATGGACCCGCTCGCTGGTCTTGCGCGAGGTATTGGTGACGAAGCGCAGCGCCAGCTCGCGTGCCTGCAGCCGGGCCACCGCCTCCACCGCGCCGGGCAGCGCCCGGCCGTCCTCGTGCAGCTCGCCGCTGATGTCGAGCAGTACGGCCTTGAGCATGTCGCCCTCCTCTCGAGAATCGCGCGGCCGCCTTCCCTCGAAGCCGGCCGCCTTCCGTCAGAGGATAGTGGAGCCCGGCGCCGGGGGCTCGGCCGTGCCCTTCGATCAGTTCCGTCGATCGACGCCATCGACCAGCGCCAGCCAGGCCTCGGCCAGCCAGCGTCCAGCGCGCAGGATTTCCTCGTCGCGGGTGCCGGCGTAGCCCAGCACCAGCCCCGGCCGCCCCGGCGCCTGCTGATAGAAACCGGACAGCGGCGACAGAGTGATGCCGGCCGCCTCGCCGCGCTCGACCAGGGCCGCCTCGAGGGCGGGATCGTCGAGCCAGGCCACCAGATGCATGCCGGCCTGCCCCTCCGAGAGCACCAGCCCCCGCGCCACGGCAGGTGCCAGCGCCCGCCGCAGCAGCGCCTGGCGCTGGCGGTAGCACTCGCGCATGCGGCGCACGTGCCGCGAGAAGTGCCCGGCGGCGATGAACTCGCCCAGCGCCGCCTGCACCGGGTACTGAGCCTCGCGATGCAGCCTCGCGTTGGCGCGACGGAAGGGCTCCACCAGCGGCGCCGGCAGCACCAGATAGCCGAGCCGGAGCCCCGGATAGAGCACCTTGCTGAGGGTGCCGACGTAGATCACCCGCGCCGCCTCGGTGAGCCCCTGGAGGGCGGCGACGGGCCGCTGGCCGTAGCGGAACTCGCTGTCGTAGTCGTCCTCCACGATCCAGGCGCCATGCGCCTCGGCCGCCTCGAGCAGCGCCAGTCGCCGCGCAAGGCTCATGGTCACGCCGCAGGGATACTGGTGGGAGGGCGTGAGGTAGATCAGCCGCGGGGCGCCGTGGCCCGCCGGCACGCGCGCCGGATTGAGGCCCTCGTCGTCCACCGGAGCCGGCACCAGCGAAAGGCCGGAGGCCTCGAAGCAGGCCCGGGCGCCGCCATAGCCGGGCTCCTCCATCCACACCGCCTCGCCCGGATCGGCCAGCATCCGCGCGATCAGCTCGAACCCCTGCTGGGCCCCCTGTACCACCAGCACCTGCTCCGGGCGGCAGCGCACCGAGCGCGACAGCCGCAGGTAATCGCACAGCGCCTCGCGCAGCGCCGGCACGCCGCCCTCGGCGCGATAGTCCCGCCAGGCCTCGGGGGCTCGCCGCCGGTGGCGCCGGAGCAGGCGTTGCCAGAGCTCGTCGGGGAAGCGGTCGAGGGCCGGCACGCCCGGCGGAAAGGCCTCGTGATGCCCGGCCGCGGCGCCGCTCAGTCGCAGCAGCCGCTCGCCACGTGCCGACAGCGCCGCCGCCGGCGGTGGGTCGTCCGACGTTTCCTGCGACGGCGCATCGACATGAGAAAACGGCAGATCGGCCACGTAGGTGCCGGCGCCGGGTCGGGCCTCCAGGAAGCCCTCGGCGACCAGCTGGTCGAGGGCGTCCAGCACGGTGTTGCGCCCCACGCCCAGCTCCCGCGCCAGGCGGCGGGAGGACGGCAGCCGGGCGCCGCTGGCCAGGCGCCCCGACTGCACCCAGTCGCGCAGCGCCCGATACAGGCGGCGCGTCAGCGGCAGCGAGGAGGACTCGCTCAATACCATGCCCAGCGCCTCGCCGAGCCAGTCGGCCCGCGCGGCGACAACCGGTTCCATCGTTTTCTCCAATAGTGGTTCTTATCAGGGAACCACTATGCCCACAGACTCCGAGGCTGTCATCGCCCATCGCCACTCAGTCCAAGGAGATCACCATGCAAGGCACGAGGACAGCGACTTCCCCGGCGCATGACACGACATCGACACGCCCCGGTCATCACCCTCGCGATACGCACATGCCCCTGGCGCAGGCCCGGGCGCTGATCGACGCCCACGGCTTCGCCACACTCACCGACGACCGCCTGCGGGTCAGCCATCTGCCCCTGGTGCTCGAGCGCGACGAGGGCGAGCTCGGCACCCTCTACGGCCACTTCGCCCGCGCCAATCCGCACGGGCACGAGCTGGACGGCCGGCGGGTGCTGGCGGTCTTCCAGGGTCCACACGGCTACGTGTCGCCGCGCTGGTACGCCGCCGGGCCGGCGGTGCCGACCTGGCACTACGCGGCCGTGCACGCCCGCGGCAGCGTCGAATGCCTCGACGATGCCGCCACCCTGGCCTCGATGGACGCCCTGGTGGCCCGGTACGAGCCCGAGCTGCTGAACGATGCGACGCTCATGAGCGTGGCCTATCGGCGGCGACTGCTCGCCGGCGTGGTCGGTTTCCGGATTCGGCTGGATGACCTGCAGGGAACCGCCAAGCTGGGCCAGCACCGATCCAAGGAGGATCGGGCTGGCGTGCTGGCCGGGCTGAGCGCCAGCGACGATCCGCTGGCCCGGCAGCTGGGGCGCTACGCCCGAGGCTATCTGGCGCAGGTGGTCGGGATGGACGACGAGGCCGCGCCTCGATGAAGGCTCAGCGCTCCGTGGTGGGTTCGGCGCGAGCGGCCTCTGCCTCGTCGCACTCGAGCCCCAGGAAGCCGCCGGACTGGCGCCGCCACAGCGCCGCGTAGAGGCCGTCGCGGGCCAGCAGCTCGCGGTGGCTACCGACCTCGACGATGCGCCCCTCGTCGACCACCACCAGCCGGTCGAGCATGGCGATGGTCGACAGCCGGTGGGCGATGGCGATCACCGTCTTGCCCGCCATCAGCGCGTAGAGCTGCTCCTGGATGGCGGCCTCGACCTCGGAGTCCAGCGCCGAGGTGGCCTCGTCGAGCACCAGCAGCGGTGCGTTCTTGAGCAGCACCCGAGCGATGGCGATGCGCTGGCGCTGGCCGCCGGAGAGCTTCACGCCGCGCTCGCCGACGTGGGCGTCCAGGCCGCGCCGGCCCCTGGGGTCGACCAGGTCGTCGAGGAAGCCGTCGGCGTGGGCCTGGCGCACCGCGCGCATGATCGCCTCGTCGTCGGCCTCCGGGCAGCCATAGCGGATGTTGTCGCGCACCGAGCGGTGCAGCAGCGAGGTGTCCTGGGTGACCATGCCGATGTGGCGGCGCAGCGATTCCTGGGTGACGCCGGCGATGTCCTGATCGTCGATCAGGATGCGCCCGCCCTGCAGGTCGTAGAAGCGCAGCAGCAGATGCGCCAGCGTCGACTTGCCCGCGCCGGAGCGGCCGATCAGCCCGACCTTCTCGCCCGGGGCGATGGTCAGGTCGAAGCCGTCGAATACCGGCCGTTCCAGCGCCGCCCCGGGGCGCGCGTAGCCGAAGCGCAGCGCCTCGAAGCGGATCTCGCCGCGGCTCACGGAAAGCTCGCCCGCGTCCGGCGCGTCCTGCACCGCCGGCGTGCGGGCGATGGTGTTGATGCCGTCCTGCACGGTGCCGATGTTCTCGAACAGGCTCGCTACCTCCCACAGGATCCAGTCGGACATGAAGCGGATGCGCATCACCAGGGCGATGGCCACCGCGATCACGCCGAGCGACACCATCTCCAGATACCAGGCGCCGATGGCCAGCGTCGCCACCGAGGCCAGCAGCAGCGAGTTCAGCGCCGTCAGCGACACCGACAGCCAGGTGGCCAGGCGCATCTGGCCGTGCACCGTGGTCATGAAGCCCTCCATGGCGTCGCGGGCGTAGGCCTCCTCGCGGCGGCGGTCGGCGAACAGCTTGATGGTCTGGATGTTGCTGTAGCTGTCGACGATGCGCCCGGTCATGCGCGCCCGGGCGTCGGCCTGGGCCATGGACACCGCGCGCAGCCGCGGCACGAAGATCCGCATCAGGGCGACGTAGCCGGCCAGCCACAGCACCAGCGGCGCCACCAGCCAGGGCTCGGCGCTGCCCAAGAGCCACATGGCGCCGACGAAGTAGACGACCACGTAGACCAGCAGGTCCATCAGCTTCATGACCGTCTCGCGGATCGCCAGCGCCGTCTGCATCACCTTCTGGGACACGCGGCCGGCGAACTCGTCCTGGAAGAAGGCCATGCTCTGGGCCAGCATCTGGCGATGCGACAGCCAGCGGCCGAGCATCGGGTAGTTGCCGAAGATGCCCTGGTGGGTCAGCAGCGAGCGCAGCAACACCAGCAGCGGCAGGCCCACCAGCACCAGCGCCGCGAGCCCCGCCAGGCGCCAGCCGTGGGCGGCGAAGAAGCCCTCGCGCTCGGCGCTGGAGAGCCAGTCGACCAGCTGCCCCATGCTGTGGAAGAACACCAGCTCCACCGCCGAGACCAGCCCCGCGACCACCGACATGGCCACCAGCAG
The DNA here is from genome assembly GCF_000968715.2 of Halomonas sp. HG01. Taxonomy (NCBI): domain Bacteria; kingdom Pseudomonadati; phylum Pseudomonadota; class Gammaproteobacteria; order Oceanospirillales; family Halomonadaceae; genus Halomonas; species Halomonas sp. HG01. The sequence goes on from NZ_CP022134.1 coordinate 3,006,798, forward strand.
CCCCGCCACCGGGCGCGAGTAGAAGCGGATGAAGGCGAACAGCCCGCGCGGTGGCACGCCCATCTCGCGCTCGGGATAGGGATCGACCAGGGTCTCGAAGAAGCGGAACATCGGCACCTCCGGGCAGCGGGCATGCCCCCAGAATGCGCGCGCCGCCGACACCCGGCAAGGGCGCGGCGGCGCAACGGGGCTACCCGCGGAGGTTCAGGCGGGAAGGATCACCATGTCAGGCAGATCTTGCCGAAGTGGCGGCCGGCTTCCTGGTGGCGGAAGGCGTCGGCGATCTCGCCGAGCGGGAACTCGCGATCGATCACCGGCACCATGCCGTTGGCCTCGATGGCGCGGATCATCTCCTGCTGCTGGGTGCGGCTGCCGACGATCAGCCCCTGCAGGCGCGCCTGCTTGGCCATCAGCTTGGCCGTGGGCACCTCGCCGCCGCGGCCGGTCAGCACGCCGATCAGCGAGATATGGCCGCCGATGCGCACCGCCTCGATGGACTGCGGCAGCGTGCCCGGGCCGCCCACCTCGATCACATGGTCGACGCCCCCGCCGCCGGTCAACGCCTTCACCTTGCGGCCCCACTCGGGCTCCTCGCGGTAGTTGATGACGTGCTCGGCGCCCATCTCGCGCAGCTTCTCGAGCTTGGCCTCGGACGACGAGGTGGCGATCACCCGCGCGCCCATCATGCGGGCGAACTGCAGGGCGAAGATCGAAACGCCGCCGGTGCCCAGCACCAGCACGGTATCGCCGGCCTTGAGGCCGCCGTCACCCACCAGCGCGCGCCAGGCGGTCAGCCCGGCGGTGGTCAGGGTCGCCGACTGGGCGTGGGACCAGCCCTCGGGCTGGCGGGTGAACCAGGTCGCCGGCCGCACCACCGCCTCGCGGGCATAGCCGTCGACGCCGTCGCCTGGCACGCTGGTGAAGTCGCCGTGGCGCGCCGGGCCGTCCAGCCACTCGGGGAAGAAGGTGGAGACCACCGCATCGCCGACGGCGAACTCGGTCACGCCCTCGCCGACCGCCTCGACCTCGCCGGCGCCGTCGGACATCGGGATACGGCCGTCCTCGGTGGGCATCGCGCCGGCCACCACGCCGTAGTCGTGGAAGTTGAGCGAGCTGGCGTGCAGGCGCACGCGGATCTCGCCGGGGCCGGGCTCGCCGGGTGCCGGCTGTTCGCCGAGTTCGAGATGATCGAGCCCGCCCGGGGCCTTGAGAGTCACGACCTGCATGCTGCCTCCTGATTCAATAAATAGCTTGCTAACGTACTCGACAATGAGGGCTACACGCGCGAGCTTCAAGGCCGCTCGTGCAATTGCCAGTCGTTGTCGGTGAGCGGCTCGCCCCCACCCGGGGTGACGCGCACGGTATCGCTCACGCCGATGCCGAAGCGCCCCGGCAGGCGCAGGCACAGCGGCAGGTGGAAGACCATGTCGGCCTCGAGCTCACGGGGCTGGCCGCGGGCGAGATAGCCGGTGCCCTCGACCCAGCTGGGCGGAAACTGGGCGCCCACCGAGTAGCCGAAGACGCCGGAGAAGAAGGCTCGCTCGGCGATCCCTGCGTTCAAGCCGGCGATGGCCGCCTCGCCGGCCCGGGCCGCATCGTCGAAGGTGTTGCCCGGCCGCAGTGCCGCGCACAGCGCCTCGAAGGCGGCCCGGCAGGCGTCGCGCAGCGCCCGCATCTCGTCGTCGGCGCGGCCGGCCACGACGGTGCTCATCATCGGCGCCGTATAGCGCTCGAAGGCCGAGCCGAACTCCAGGAACACCGGCTCGCCCGCGCCGATGGTGCGCCGCTTGTGGTTGACGTGGATGGTGCCGGAGCGCGGCCCCACGGTGACGATGGGCTGCAGGCTCATGAACTCGCTGCCCGCCGCCAGCATCGCCCGGGCGCCCTCCGCCGCCACCGCGCCGTCGCTGACGCCGGGCGCGACGACGTCCCGGGCGGCGCGGATGCCGAGCCCGGTGATCCGCGCGCTCTCGCGCAGGCAGTCGAGTTCCCACGGGCTCTTCACCAGCCGCAGCGCATCGACCAGCGCCCCGCCATCGTCGCGAAACCGCTCGGCGCCGAGCCGTTGCTGCAGCGGCGCCAGCACGCCGTGGCGCAGCCCGGCACTCAGCGGGTCGAGGCCGATGGCGCGATGGGGCGCCAGGGTCTCGGCCAGCGGCGCGATCACCTCCTCCGGGCTCTCCCAGCGATAGCCGAGGATCTCGTCGACCCGGGCGGTGACCACCGCCGGGCCGGTCTCGATGGATGGCACCTGCAGCACCAGGCGCGCGGCGTCGACCACCAGGCAGGCGTGCACCGAGACCTCGAAGGTGTGGTAGCCGGTGAGATAGTAGAGATCGGCGGGATCGGTGAGCAGCAGCGCGTCCAGTCCGGCGTCGGCCATGGCCTCGCGCAGACGCCGGCAGCGGGCGTCGAGCTCGGCCTCGGGCACCGGCACCTCGCTGCCGGCCAGGCGTTCGGCGAGGGCGTGGCGATAGGCGTGATGATCCATGCGGCGGACTCCAGCGGGTGGCCTGAGGCCAGTGTAGACGCCGGCGGCGGGAAAAATCAGGGCTGTCACCGGCGCCCGCTGTCTCGTAGAATCCAGTGCCGAGAACAGTCGCAACAGGAAAACGCAATGGGCAGGGCCTTCCAGAACCGCAAGGAATCCATGGCCAAGACGGCCGCCGCCAAGACCAAGGTCTACAGCAAGTACGGCCGCGAGATCTACGTCTGCGCCAAGCAGGGCGGCGTCGACCCCCACGGCAACCTGGCGCTGCGCGGCCTGATCGAGCGCGCCAAGAAGGACCAGGTGCCGTCCCACGTGATCGACAAGGCCCTGGACAAGGCCAGCGGCGCCGGCGGCGAGGACTTCGAGCCGGCGCGCTACGAGGGCTTCGGCCCGGGCAACGCCATGGTCATCGTCGAGTGCCTGACCGACAACCCGAACCGTACCATCGGCGACGTGCGCACCTGCTTCACCAAGACCAAGAGCAAGCTGGGCACCCCGGGCAGCGTCAGCCACATGTTCGACCACTGCGCCATCCTGGCCTTCCAGGGCAGCGACGAGGAGGCCGTGCTCGAGGCGCTGATGGAAGCCGACGTCGACGTCACCGACATCGAGAACGAGGACGGCCACATCACCGTCTTCGCGCCGCACACCGAGTACGCCAAGGCCAAGCAGGCGCTGATCGACGCCTTCGGCGAACTGGACTTCGAGACCGACGAGATTCAGTTCCTGCCCCAGGCCACCACTCCGGTGGAAGGCGACGACGTGGCGCTGTTCGAGAAGCTGCTGGACATGCTCAACGACGTGGACGACGTCCAGAACGTCTACCACAGCGCCGAGCTGCCCTGAGCCTCGATCCCTGAGCCCCAGGGCCAGCAACGAAAGCCCAGCAACGACAGCGCAGGAACGAAAGCGGCCGGCTCCCCAGGGAGCCGGCCGCTTGTCGTTGGTGACGCGGATCACGCAGGCGTCAGGTCAGATGGCGCACCTCGAAGCGCGCGATCACCTCGCCCTCGGCGTCGAGCAGCTCGAGCCAGTCGGCCCGCACCCGATAGCCGGCCACGTGCTCGAGCATGGCAAGGAAACGCGGTTCGAGATCGTGGCCCGGCACGCAGGCCATGCGCGTGCTCGCCACGGTGCCAATGCTCAGGGTATCGCCCTCGCGACGGTACTCGCCGGCCAGGCGGTTGCAGCCGCTGAAGCCGGCCAGCCGCCCTTGCTCGCCGTGAAAGACCAGATGCGGTTCGCGCGCGCCCTCGGCCACGTCGACGGGCTCGCCGCCCAGCTCGATCAGCTTCCAGTAACTATCCTCCAGGGTCTCGCTGACGAACTGCCCCGTGCGCTGCACACGGTAGTTCAGCGAGGACTCGATCGCGTTGCCCTCGAGATCGAGCATCTCGAGGGCAACGCCCCCGTCGACGATTCGCCACTGGCGAGGCCCCTGCCCGCCACCGCTCAGCGTCAGGGTCTCGCCGCTGGCATCCAGCGACCACTCGCCCTGCTCATGGAAGCGGCGCCCGTCGTCGTCGCCCAGATACACCGACGAGAGGGTGTAGACGCCGTCGGGGAACAGCGAGAGCCGGTAGTGAATCCCTGCACAGTCGGCACAGGGCAGCTCGCCGCGATAGCTGGCCGGCAGCTCGCCGAGCGCCGCTTCGGCCTGGGGTGAACGCTCGACGGCCGCACACCCCGCCAGCCACAGCGCCACCACCAGGAAATAGGAAAACTGAAAGAGTCGTTTCATGGGCCATCGTCCTGTTTGATGAGTCAAAAAGCGTGCTTTCGACCAGCGTGATGCCCCAAGGTTCGCCGCCCGGCCGTCAGCGGCTGATGCGGCGGGCACGGAAGGTACGGCCCTTGAGGCGGCCGCCGTTCAGCTGCGCCAGGGCGGACTCGGCCAGCTCGCGCTCGACGGCGACGTAGGTGCTGCGCGCGAGCACCTTGATCTTGCCGATCCGCGCCCCGTCGAGGCCGCCCTCGCCGGTGAGGGCGCCGAGGATGTCGCCGGGGCGGATCTTCTGCTGCTTGCCGGCGCCGAGCTGCAGGGTCGCCATGGGCGCCCGCAGGGGCGCCGGTTCGCCCCGCAGGCGAGGCAGCGCCTCGGCCTCCAGAGACTGGCCGAGGAAGGCCTCGAGCCGTTCCAGTCGATGTGCCTCGTTCTCACCGACCAGCGTGAAGGCCACGCCCTGGTGGCCGGCCCGGCCGGTGCGCCCGACCCGGTGCACGTGCACCTCGAGCTCCCGGGCGATGCGGTAGTTGAACACCGCGTCGAGCGCGGCGATGTCCAGCCCCCGGGCCGCCACGTCGGTGGCCACCAGCACCGAGGCGCTGCGGTTGGCGAACAGCACCAGCAGGCGGTCGCGGTCCTTCTGCTCCAGGTCACCGTGCAGCGCCAGCGCACTGATGCCCGCGTCGTCCAGGGCGGCGGCGAGCTCGCGGGTCTCCTGCTTGGTGTTGCAGAACACCACGCTGGCGGTCGGGCGCCGGTGCAGCAGCAGCAGGCGCAGGGCCTCGAAGCGCGCCGCGTCGTCCGCCACCCGGTAGAAGTGTTCGCGGATGGTGTCCTCGTCGTGGGGCTCCTCGATCGAGATCGCGACCGGGTCGCGGGTGCGCTCCTCGGCCAGCGGGCGCACGCTGTCGCCGTAGGTGGCGCTGAACAGCCAGGTCCGGCGGCTCTCGGGGGTCGCGGCGATGATCGCCTCCAGGGTCGCCTGGAAGCCCATGTCGAGCATGCGGTCGGCCTCGTCCAGCACCAGGGTGTCGAGGTCCGACAGCGCCAGGCTGCCCTTGCGCAGGTGCTCCTCCACCCGGCCCGGGGTGCCGACGACGAGATGGGCGCCGTGGGCCAGCGAGGCCAGCTGCGGCCCCAGGGGCGCACCGCCGCACAGCGTCAGCACCTTGATGTTGGGCAGGCCACGCGCCAGCCGGCGCAGCTCCTCGGCGACCTGATCGGCGAGTTCACGGGTCGGGCACAGCACCAGCCCCTGCACCCGGAAACTGGCCGGCGCGAGCCGCGACAGCAGGCCCAGCCCGAAAGCCGCGGTCTTGCCCGAGCCGGTGCGGGCCTGGGCGATCACGTCGCGTCCGTCGAGCATCGCCGGCAGGCTCTCGGCCTGGATCGGCGTCATCTGCCGATAGCCCAGCGAGTCGAGGTTGGCGAGCAGCTCGGCGGAGAGCGGCAGGCGAGAGAAGGCGCCGACGGCGGCGTCCTGGGAGGGGGCATCAGTCACGGGATGGACCTGTCTGGAACGGCATGAAAGCGGGAGGGCGACGCTACCCAGTTGCCGGCTTCGGGGCAAGGGGAAAAGTTGCCGGCTTCGGGGCAAGGGAAAAAGCTGCCGGCTCCGGGGCAAGGGGAAAAAGGCGTCGCGTACGCCCTCGCTGCCGCCTACTCCACGTGAACGGTGATGGGCTCGGAGGCCACGGTCGGCTCAAAGCTCAGGTGGCGATAGTCGAGAAACAGCAGCTGCAGGGTGTGATCGCCGGGCGGCAGCTCCAGGGTGACCTGGGTCTGGCCGCCGCCGAAGTGGCGGGTCTGCTCGGTGGAGGGCAGCGGCTGGGAAAGATCGACCTCCTCGAGGGGCGTGTCGATCAGCAGGTGATGGTGGCCGGTGGCCTCGGCCTCGGTGCCGGCCGGGGCCACGCCCATGCCCTCGAGCCCCATGCGCACGGTGACGGGCCCGCTGACGGTGGCGCCATCCTCGGGGGAGATGAAGTAGACCTCGGCGTCGGACGGCGCCGCGACGGGCTCCATCTGGGCCAGGGCGACGGCCGGCAGCGCGGCGGCCAGCGAGACGATGCATCCTGCAAACCAATGACGCATGGCGATACCTCGATAGAAGAAAGCTGGAAGTGTCAGGACGGTCCTGCGCCCGATGTCTGCCGGGCGGCCATCCGCGAGCGTGACGGCTTCAGTGTAGCAATCACGTGCCATCGGGCCGACCGGGTTCACCAGCGCATGCCGGCGCTAGCCATCGTCGGACGACTCGCTCAGACGAAAGGCACGCCGCTTCAGCTCGTCGATGCGCTCGGGCGGCGTGTCGCGGGTCACGCGAACGATATCGCCGGCGAAGATCGCCGGCACCCGGGCCTGCTGCCCGAGCATCACCATGCGCATCGCCTCGGCCATGGCCACGCCGTTGTCGTCGTTGATACGCATGGCGGTGACGTCCAGCCCGCCCGGCCCCAGCGCTTCGAGCTCCGCCGAGCCCCCGCCCCAGCCGTTGATCAGCACATCCAGGCGATCGGTCTCGCGCAGCGCCCGCAGCGCCGCCAGCGCCACGTCGGTGGAGGCGGCGAAGATCATCGTCAGGTCGGGATGCGCCTCCAGGGTGCGCAGGGTCTCGCGGTAGGCCCTTTCCGGGTCGCCGTCGGCGCTGATGCTGGCCACCCGTTCCAGCCCGGGATGGCGACCCGCCATGCCCACGAAGGTGTCGCTGCGCATGCGGCCGACGTAACCGGACGAGAAGCTCAGCGTCATGTACTTGCCCCGATAGTCGGCCTGCTCGAGCATCCACTCGGCGATCAGGCGCGAGCCTTCCTCATGATCGAAGCCGACGTAGAGAAAGGGCGGATCGTCTTCCCACTCGGCCAGCGGCGTGGTGACGTTCTGCAGGATCAGTCGCGGACGGCCCAGCGCCAGCACCCGCTCGATCATGCGCAGGTGGGGCACGGTATCCAGGGTGAACACCAGGTAGTCCGGGCGCCACTGAAGGGCGTTGGTGAGCTGTCGGGCCTGGAGGTTCACGTCCACCGTCGGCCGCGACATGTAGACCTTCAGCTGGTACGGCATGTCCAGTGCGCGCAGCCTGGCTTCCATCGACGCCAGGCTGCGTCGCCAGTAGTCCGAGGCCTGAAGGGCCGGGTAGATGACAGCAATGCGAATCTCGCGAAGAGGAGGCGTGGACAGCGGCACCGCAGGCCCCCTGACCCGGGCGGACAGGTCCGCCATGAGCGCCTGCTGCTCGGGGTGGCGCTGCATGTACTCGTCGACCCTCACGAAGTCGCTCGAGGCACCGAGCACGCCTCCCGACACGGCGGCCATCCATAGCCCCAGTACCAGCCCGGCAAGCCGGACGATCGATTGGCATCCGGCCATTTTCGATCCTTTGTTGTGTTCCCGCTTCGCCCGCGATCCCGATCGGGCACCAGTCCGTCACTGTAGCGCATGACACGGGGCACTGGCGACGCGCCAGTTGTGGCGGAACGTCGGCCAACCAGTCGCCATCTCCATATAATTAAAAGCTAATATTAAGGATCGATCCTCAGGCCATGGCCCCGGGCGGGGCGATGGCCAGCTGCAGGGCGATGGCCGCCATCATCATGCCGATGGCCCCGTCGATGCAGCGCCAGGCCAGCGGCCGCGACAGCCAGGGCGAGAGCAGCGCCCCACCCCAGGCCAGCAGGCTGAACCACAGGATGGAGGCGCTACCGGCGCCGACCACGAAGGCCACGGCGCTGTCCTGCTGGGCCCCGATGGAGGGAATCAGCAACAGGGTATCGAGATAGACCTGGGGATTGAGCACCGTCACCGCCAGCGTCGCCAGCAGCACCCGGGCGATGCCGGAGTCCCTGGCCGCATCCGCCTCCACCGCCAGGCCGGCTCGTCCGGCGGCGGCCCGGTACAGCGCCTGGATGGCCAGCCAGCCTAGGAAAGCCACCCCCAGCCAGCGCAGTGCCGCCAGGGTGCCGGGAAACGCCAGCAGCAGCGTGCTCATACCGAACATGCCCGCGGTCAGCAGCAGCAGGTCGGTGCTCATGCACAGACCGGCCGACCACCAGTGATAGCGGCGCCGCACGGCCAGCCCCAGCACGTAGGCGTTCTGAGCGCCGATGGCGACGATGATCCCGCCGCACACCACCAGCCCGGCCAGATAACTCTCCAGCATCGATCCTCCCGATCTCCCGGTGATTCCCTCACGGCACCGGGCAATCCCGGGCCTTCGATGGCGCCAGACTAGCCGCGGATCGCTATACTGAAAAATCATCTTCTTAATACTGCATCAGTTTTGCTTATGATCGACTACAAGCTGCTCGAGGCACTGGCCACGGTGATCGAGACCGGCGGCTTCGAGCGCGCCGGCGAAGCGCTGGGACTCTCGCAGTCGGCGGTGTCCCAGCGCATCAAGGCCCTGGAGATCCGCCTCGGCCAGCCGGTGCTGATCCGCCATCCGCAGCTGGCCCCTACCCCGGCGGGGCGCCAGCTGCTCAACCACTACCAGCAGGTGCAGCTGCTCGAACGCGACCTGCGCAACGCCCTGCCGACCCTGGACGCCGCCTCGCCACGGATGCGCATCGCCATCAACGCCGACAGCCTGGCCACCTGGTGGGCCGGGACCGTCGCCGACCTGTGCCGCGACGAGGGGCTGCTGCTCGATCTGGTCATCGAGGATCAGGACGTGGGCCTCAAGCGGCTGCGCGACGGCGAGGTGGCCGCCTGCCTGTGTGCCAGCGACCAGCCCATCGCCGGCGCCCGCTGCGTACCGCTCGGCACCATGGTCTACCACCCTTACGCCACCCCGGCCTACATCGCCCGCCACTTCCCGGACGGCCCCACCGAGACGGCCTTCCGCCACGCTCCGGCGATCGTCTACGGCCCTCACGACCAGCTGCAGCACCGTTTCCTCGCCCAGTGCGGCTATCACGGCGCCTTTCCCTATCACCTCTGCCCCTCGTCGGAGGGCTTCGTGCGCCTGGCCACCGCCGGCATCGGCTACGGCATGATGCCGCGACGCCAGGTGGCCGAGCTGGAGGACGCCGGGCGACTCGCCAGCCTGGCCCCGTCGCACTGCCTCGAGGTGCCGCTCTACTGGCACTTCTGGCGCCACAGCGGCGCGCTGCTGGAACGACTGACAAGCGCGCTGGGCGAGGTGCAACTAACCTGAGCAGACGGTGCCAGGCCCCGAGCCGGCCGCTGTGTTCTTCTTCCGACGGAGCCTGCCCCACGATCGATCATTCATTCCAAGCCAAAGCCGATAAGGAGGTTCGCATGAAGGTCTACAAGCCCGAATGGCGTTGCACCCTGAGCGTGACCGAAGGCGCGGAAACATCGGCCAGCTGGAGGACTCGCCTCGCCTGGCGACTGAGGCGGCTGGCCGACCGTCTGGACGACGGTGGAAGAACGATCAAGCTCGACTGCCACACCGAGCCCCGGGTGGCCCGGGAGGACGTCGACGACTGCCTCGGCAAGGGCTTCCTCATGGCCCAGGAACTGCTCACCGAACTCACCCAGCAGGCCGCCTGCGAGGACATCATGCGCGATGCCAAGGCGGAACTCTTCGAGCGGGCCGCCACCGATCCCAAACCCTGAGCGCGATCCGCCGCCCTGCCACGGGCGGGGCGGCGAGCGGTCATCGAATCATCATGCTGCACCGCAGCAAAACGCGCTACACTGACGGTACCTCCCCCCAGAGAGGACCGCCACCATGCCGTCCGACTCCGTGATCTTCGACAGCTACGTCCTGAAATGCTGGGCCGACGCCGCCCGCCTCCAGACCCTCGCCCTGGAGGCCCTGGCCGACTTCCTCGACGCCCCTCGGCCCCACCGGCAAGACGCCGATCGCGACTGACCTAGCGACAGCCTCCATGCGCTCGTCCCCCGACGCCGCTCAGGCGGTGTGTTCCAGCCGCCGAATTCGACACCGCCCGCACACGGCCTAGGGGCGCGCGTCCACCGGCACCATCAGATGCTGATAGTCGGTGCCCTTCCACATCAGGTAGGGGCCGCCGTTGTCGGGATCGGCAGGGAAGGCCTCCAGCAGCGCCGGCGGCCCGATGATCATCAGATGCGGCCCCTCGACCACCCACTGGTTGTCCTCGGTGGGTCCCTCGGCGTACGGGTCCAGGTTACTCGCGCCCTCGTCGCCCGCCAGCATGTAGGCGATGCCCAGGCGCTCCGCCGTGAAGGGCTCGCGATTCTGCCAGGCCTGGGCCCAGGCCATCCATGCCTCGTCCAGGCACATGGGCGCCCGCCCGCTCATGCTCGGCGGCGTGGGCATGCAGGTATAGCCGTTGTCTCCCTCCTGCAGCACCTCGCCTTGCCAGTCGACCACGGTGGCCCCCTCGACCATGCCCGGCCAGGTGGCGCCAAGGGCATCCTCCAGCAGGCTCATCGACGCCACTTCCTCGGCCTGCCCGACACCGCTGACGGACAGGCCTGCCAGGGCCAGCCCCGCCAGCGCTCTTTTCGCGATTGCCGTCATCATCTGCTTGCCCTCCCCTCGCTGAACCGGTCGCGCAGCGCGTCTCGCTGCCTTCTCAGTCAAGCCAAGGGGGCTACGGCGGGCCACCTGAGAACGTCTCAGTCACAAGGGATGAGCCATGCCAGTCGAAGGCATGACATGCGGCGGGGACGCCCGTGACAGCCGGCCATATCCCGCCGACAATGCCGAGCCTAGCCTTCGCCCCACGAGGAGTCTGCCATGCCGCTCGCCGTCAGCCTGATCGCCCCATCGTCCTTCACCGCCCCCGAGGCCATCGATGCCGGCCTGCGCGGCCTGGAGGCGCTGGGCGTCGAGGTGCGGTTGGAGACGCCATTGCAGGCACCGCAGCGCTACCTGGCCGGCAGCCGCGCGTACCGCCTGGACCAGCTACACGCCGCCTTCGGCGATCCCGAGACCCAGGCGGTATGGGCGGTGCGTGGCGGCTACGGGGCCGCCCAGCTGATCGACGGCATCGACTGGCGTCGCCTGGCGCGCTCGAACAAGCCGCTGATCGGCTACTCGGACGTGACGGTGCTGCTCGACCACTGCCACCGCCACGGCGTGCCGGCCATCCACGGCCCGGTGGCCAAGGCCGCCGCCGGCATGCTCGAGGGAAGCGACGACGAACGACGGATAGTGCGCCAGCAGTTCGAGGAGACCCTGGCGCTGATCGCCGGGCCGACCGTTCTCGACTACCCCATCGCGCCCAGGGCGGAGGCGCCGACCACCCTCGAGGGGCCGGTCGTGGGCGGCAATCTCGCCACCCTCGCCAGCCTGGTCGGCACGCCCGCCGGCTTCCGCGCTCCGCCCGGCTCGCTGGTGATCCTCGAGGACGTGGGCGAGCCCTACTACCGCCTTGAGCGCGCCCTGTGGCAGCTGGTGCACGGCGGCGCCCTGGACCGCGCCGCCGCGGTGTGCCTGGGCACCTTCGAAGGCTGCCGGCCCTACGGCGACACGCCGCTCGAGGCCATCGTCGCCGAGACCCTGGCACCGCTGGGCCTGCCGCTCTACACCGGCCTGCCCAGCGGCCACGGCCTGCACAACCGCCCCTGGCGTTACGGGGCCAGCGGGCGCATCGCCGACGGGCGTCTCAGCGTCGGCGGCTGACCCGCGGCGGCTCGTGCCGGGCCTAGACCACCCCGCGCGTGCGCCCGTAGACGGCACCGATCACCAGCCCGAACACCACGTGGGCGAGCAGCATCGACAGCGGGGCGATCGCCCCGAAGCCCAGGCCAAACAGGCCGGAGCCCGCCAGCGGGAAGACCGTGACCATCACCACCAGCCAGCTGATCAGCCCGAAGGCCAGCCCGCGCAGCAGGTGGGTGCGGCCCGGCAGGTAGGGCGTCACAAGCCCGTAGAGGAAGCCCCAGATCAGGGTGCCCACCGCAAAATGGATCCCCCAGGCCAGCTCACGGCTGTCCGGCGTGTCGAACGCATCCTGCATGGCCAGGTTCATGATCTCGATGGGGTCGTACCAGGGCATGATCCCCGCTGCCAGGCGCAACACCAGGATCATCGAGACCACGAAGGTGGCGACGAACCCGGCCATCATGCCTCTCATCAACCGACTGCCCATGGTGTCCTCCCGGGAGTCGCCCTGTGGCTTGTCAGTATAGGTGCCCGCGGCCCCGTTCGGCGGGCCGCCGACCCCGCCTCGTCGACGCCCCCGGAAAAATAATGCTCGAAAGTCTTTGACCTGAGGCGGCCAGCGTGACACTGTGACGCCAGTTGGTGAGCAAGCAGCATGGTTCCAGAAGCATTCGACTCGTTTCGACCGCCTGTAATTGTATTTCTTGTTGTACCCGCTACTGATTCCTGGGTAATTCCAGAAACTTTACAAGGCGCTTAGCGCGAGAGGATTTTCAAATGGCTACTGGTACCGTCAAGTGGTTCAACGATTCCAAGGGTTTCGGCTTCATTTCTCCGTCCGACGGCAGCGATGACGTGTTCGCCCACTTCTCCGAAATTCAGGCTGAAGGCTTCAAGTCACTGCAGGAAGGCCAGCAGGTCTCCTTCGACGTGACTCAGGGCAAGAAGGGCCTTCAGGCCTCTAACATCAAGGCCATCGACTGATCCCCGGATCACGATGACCCGGTGAACCTCAGGGTTCACTGCAAGAGGGCCCGCTTCGGCGGGCCCTTTTCGTTGTGCGCGCCCCACCAGTTGCGTGGCCAGCGCGGCGCCGTCGACGCCCCCCCGCTGCGACGGCTTACGATTAGCAGGCAAGCCTTATAGAATGATGGCTCATCCTTCGCCGCCAGGGCTCCCATGACGCTGCTGCAACGCCTGCCTATCGACCGTTTCCTGCTGATGCTGATCGCCACCGTCATCCTGGCCGCTCTGCTGCCGATCGACGGCGAGGCCGCCGATGCCTTCGGCTGGCTGACCAAACTGGCCATCGCGCTGCTGTTCTTCCTTCACGGCGCCCGACTGTCGCCACGCACGGTGATCCAGGGCATGACCCACTGGCGCCTGCACCTGGTGATTCTGGCCTGCACCTTCGCGCTGTTCCCGCTGCTGGGGCTGCTGATCGGACTGTTCGCCCCCGGCCTGCTGCCGCCGGCGCTGGCCATGGGCATCCTGTTCCTGTGCGTGCTGCCCTCCACCGTGCAGTCGTCGATCGCCTTCACCTCGATGGCCGGCGGCAACGTGCCGGCGGCGATCTGCGCGGCCTCGGCCTCGAACATCCTGGGCATGTTCCTGACCCCGCTGCTGGTCAGCGTGGTGATGGCCACCGGGGATAGCGGCGGCTTCCGGCTGGAGGCCATGGGCGCCATCCTGCTGCAGCTGCTGGCGCCCTTCCTGCTCGGGCAGGTGCTGCAGCGCCGGATCGGCGACTGGGTCCGGCGCAACAAGTCGTGGCTCGGCGTCGTCGATCGCGGCTCGATCCTGATGGTGGTCTACCTGGCCTTCAGCGAGGCCATGGTCGCCGGGCTGTGGCAGCGGCTGTCGGCCTCGGACCTGGCGGTGATGGTGGTGGCCGACTGTCTGCTGCTGGCCTGCGTGCTGGGCATCACCATCGCCGCCAGCCGCCGGCTGGGCTTCACCCGCGAGGACGAGATCGCCATCGTCTTCTGCGGCTCCAAGAAGTCGCTGGCCAGCGGCGTGCCCATGGCCAACGTGCTGTTCCCGCCCCAGACCATCGGCACCATGATCCTGCCGCTGATGCTGTTCCACCAGATTCAGCTGTTCGTCTGCGCGGTGCTGGCCCGGCGCTATGCGCGACAGGCGCCGGCGAGCGACGCCGCCTCGAGCTGAGGGCCCGGCCGCCCTGCCCCCGCGTCACCGCGCTGCGAAGAACGGAAAAACCCGCCGGATGGCGGGTTTTTCATGCTCGCTTGGCGGGTGTCCCGCCGCCGCTGGCTCGCTCAGGCGCGGGCGTCTGCCGTCGCTGCCGACTCGCCGTCCTCGACGGGCCGCTCGCTGAGGCGCTCGCCCTCGCTGCGGCCGATCACGGCGGTACCGACCAGGTCGCCGGTGACGTTCAGCGCCGTGCAGCCCATGCCGACCAGGGCATCGATGGCGGTCAGCAGCGCCACGGCCTCGATCGGCAGGCCGACCTGGGAGAACACCGTGGCGATCATCACGATGCCCGCGCCCGGCACCCCGGCGGTGCCCACCGAGATCAGGGTGCCCACCACCACGATCTGCGCCATGCTGGCCAGATCCAGCGACATGCCCGCCACGTTGGCGGCAAACACCGCCGAGATGGCGATGCGGATCGCCGCGCCGTCCATGTTCAGCGTCGCGCCCAGCGGCAGGCTGAAGCCGTAGAGCCCGCGCGAGAGTCCCAGCCGGCGCGCCGCATCGAGGGTCAGCGGCAGGGTACCGGAGCTGCTCTGGGTGGCGAAGGCAGTGGCCATGGGCGTGCGCGCCTCGCGGAAGAAGCGCCGCGCCGACACGCCGAAGCCCTTGAGCAGGCCGAGATAGACCAGCAGCTGCACGCCCAGCGCCACGTAGAGCACCACCACCATGTCGCCGAGCGACAGCAGCGTGCCGAGGCCCTGCTGGGCCACGGTGCCGGCGACGATGGCGAACACGCCCACCGGCACCACGTGCAGGATGCCGCTCATCACCTTGAGGGTCGCGGCGTTGAGCGCCTCGATCAGCCCGTGCAGGCGCTCGCCCAGCTCGGCGTGGGCCTCGGACTGGCGCAGCCGGGCCACGGCCAGGCCGAACACCAGGGCGGTGAAGATGATGCCCAGCAGGTTCTGGTCGGCGAAGGCCTCGACGATATTGGTCGGCACGATACCCAGCAGCACCGAGAGGATGCCGGGATTCTCCGGCACCGACATGGAACCGGCGCCCTCGAGCGTCATGCCCTCGCCCGGCGACAGCAGGCTCGCCACGGCCAGGCCGACGACGATCGCCAGCGCCGAGGTCACCAGGTAGTAGAAGAACACCTTGCGCCCGATGCGTCCCAGGCTACCGCTGCGGCCCTGGTTGACGCCGGACATCAGGGTGAACAGCACGATGGGCAGGATGATGAACTTCAGCAGCCGCATCAGCAGCTCGCCCA
The DNA here is from genome assembly GCF_000968715.2 of Halomonas sp. HG01. NCBI lineage: Bacteria > Pseudomonadati > Pseudomonadota > Gammaproteobacteria > Oceanospirillales > Halomonadaceae > Halomonas > Halomonas sp. HG01. The sequence goes on from NZ_CP022134.1 coordinate 3,022,006, forward strand.
GCGGCGCCAGCGCCTCGCCGACGGCGGGCCCGCCGATCAGGCCGACCGCGGCGCCCAGCACCAGGGCGACGGTGACGCGCAGGATCAGTGAGCTGTCGCGATAGCCACGCCACAGGGGTAACAGGAAAGTGAACATCTGGACCTCTTCGGAAACGATAAGCGCCGCGGACCATAGGCCCACGGCGCTCGGGGTGCAAAGATCAGATGGTTAGGAGCTTATAACGTCCTGAGTCTTGTGCTGGAAGTCGCTGGCGTCGTGACGCTCGTGCAGCTGCGTTTCCGGCTCGCCGAAGGTGCGGTTGACCATGCGGCCGCGCTGCACCGCCGGGCGGGCATCGATGGCCTTGGCCCAGCGCAGCACGTGCTCGTACTCGTGCACGCTCAGGAACTCGGCGGCGTCGTACAGGCGACCCAGCACCAGCTGGCCGTACCAGGGCCAGGCGGCCATGTCGGCGATGGTGTACTCGTCGCCGGCCAGGTAGGGCGACTCGGCCAGGCGCCGGTTCAGCACGTCGAGCTGGCGCTTGGTCTCCATGGCGTAGCGGTCGATCGGGTATTCCAGCTTCTCCGGCGCGTAGGCGTAGAAGTGGCCGAAGCCGCCGCCGACGAAGGGCGCGCTGCCCATCTGCCAGAACAGCCAGTTCATGGTCTCGGTGCGGCCGCTGAGATCGCCCGGCAGGAACTCGCCGAAGCGCTCGGCCAGGTAGAGCAGGATCGAGCCGGACTCGAACACCCGGATCGGCTCGGCCGGGCCGTGATCGACCAGCGCCGGGATCTTCGAGTTCGGGTTGGCCTCGACGAAGCCGCTGCCGAACTGGTCGCCGTCGCCGATGCGGATCAGCCAGGCGTCATACTCGGCGTCCTGGTAGCCCAGCTCGAGCAGCTCCTCGAACATCATGGTGACCTTCACCCCGTTGGGCGTGCCCATGGAGTAGAGCTGGAACGGATGCTTCCCGACCGGCAGCGGCTTGTCGTGGGTCGGCCCGGCGACGGGCCGGTTGACGCTGGCGAAGGTGCCGCCGCTGGCTTTTTCCCAGCTCCAGACCTTCGGCGGAACGTACTCGTTACCTTGGCTCATGGGACCTCCTGGCTATCGGATGATGGACGTCAGACTAACACGTGGGATCACGTTAGCATCCTATCAACCCGTTAGCGGCCGTCTATCGTTCGCCATCCGCCTCGATTATCCACGCCATTGGGGCACGGACCGACACCCAGCCACGCACACAAAAAACCACCGCCCTCTCAAGCGGTGGTTCTTCGTCTTAGCGGCAGTGCGCGGCGCTGGCCGGGGCCTATTTCCCCGCCAGCCACTCCGCGACCTGCCTGGTGTAGTAGCTGACGATCAGGTCGGCGCCGGCGCGCTTGAAGCCGACCAGGGTCTCGAACACCACCTGCTGCTCGTCCAGCACCCCGGCCAGGGCGGCGTACTTGATGCCGGCGTATTCGCCGCCGACCTGGTAGGAGGCCAGCGGCAGATCGGTGCGCTGGCGCAGGTTGGCCAGCACGTCGAGGTAAGGCGTACCCGGCTTGACCATCAGGATGTCGGCGCCCTCGTCCTCGTCCAGCAGCGCCTCGACCAGCGCCTGGCGACCGTTGGCGATGTCGAGCTGATAGCCCTTGCGGTCGCCCTTGAGCTCGCTGTCCACCGCGGTGCGGAAGGGGCCGTAGAACGCCGAGGAGAACTTGGCGGAATGCGCGAGGATCGACACCTGCTCGAAGCCGGCGGCGTCCAGGCCCTCGCGGATGGCGCGCACCTGGCCGTCCATCATCGCCGAGGGCGCGAGCATGTCGGCGCCGGCCCGGGCCGCGGCGACGCTCTGCTTCACCAGGTTCTCCACCGTGGCGTCGTTGCAGACGTGGCCGTCCTCGACCACGCCGCAGTGGCCGTGGCTGGTGTATTCGCAGAAGCAGATGTCCGGGATGACCACCATCTCCGGGCAGGCCTGCTTGATGGTGCGGATCATGCGGGCCAGCAGGCCCTCGTCGTTCCAGGTGTCGCTGCCCAGCTCGTCCTTGTGGCGGGAGATGCCGAACGGCATCACGTAGCGCACGCCCAGCGCGGCCAGCTCCTTGATCTCGGCCTCGACCATGGCCTCCGGGTAGCGGACGATGCCCGGCATGGCGGACACGTCCTTGGGCTCGTCGATGCCTTCCTCGATGAAGATCGGATGCACCAGGTCGTTGAGGGAGAAGTCGTGCTCCCGGACCAGATCACGAATGGCCGGCGACTGACGCAGCCGGCGGGGACGACGCAGGGGGGAGACTTCGAGTTGGCTCATGTTCTAGGTTCCGCTTGTCGGCCCCTCGCGTCGCGCCTCGGCGCCGCGATAGGGCCTGGGAATGATGGGTCAGGCGTCTACGCTAACATGGCGCCACGTTAGCGCCCTATCAACTGCGACCCTTCGCCTCACCGGAGGAAAACGCTGGCACGCGGCCGACCCGTGCTATTCGCGCACCAGCCGCGTCAGCCGCACATCCACGGTGAGGGTGAGCGAGGTCAGCGCCGCGGCCTTCTCGCGCCCCTCGGCGCTGGCGCGGTGCAGGTGCGGCGTCATCGCCAGCAGGTCGGCGATGGGCTCGGCGCCCTCGAGCGCGATGGTATAGCGCAGCGTCTCGGCGGGCCGCCGCGTGAAGCCCTCGGGCGCGGCCTCGTCGTCCTCGCGGGGCGGCTTGAGGCTGGGGTAGATGATCTCGCGCAGCTCGCGCAGGTGGTCCGGCCCGGCCTCGACCAGCAGCAGCTCGCCGCCCGGCCTCAGCACCCGGGCGAACTCCGGGTAGACGGGGAAGCCGAACAGGCACAGCACGCGGTCCAGGCTCTCTGCCTGCACCGGCAGATGGGCGTTGGTGCCCACCACCCAGGTGGCGGCCTTCTCGCGCTTGGCGGCGGCCAGCACCGCCCACTTGGAGATATCCACGCCCAGCAGCGACAGCGTGGCCGCCCCGCCCTGCGCTGTCTCACTCTCGGTCGCCACACTGGCAAGCTCGCGCAGCGCTCGTAGATAAAAGCCCTCGCCGCAGCCGGCATCCAGGCAGCTCAGCGTGCCGCCGGCGGGCGCTTCGGCCAGCACGGCCCGGCCGACCGCCTCGGCGATGGGCCGATAGTGGCCGGCCTCGAGGAAGCGCCGCCGCGCCGCGACCATCTCCTTGCTGTCGCCGGGATCACGGGAGCGCTTGTTCTGCACCGGCAGCAGGTGCACGTAGCCCTGGCGGGCGATATCGAAGCTGTGCCCGGCCGGGCAGCGCCAGGCGCCGTCGCGGCACTCCAGCGGGTCGCCGTCCAACGGGCAGGCCAGCGCCTCGAACGATGTGGTGCTCATTGGGTCGCCCATCCCCTTTCGTTGCTGCGTTCATGGCGCGCGGCATGACGCACTCATGCCACGGCGGTGTTCACGGTCGCGCCCTCGAGCCCTGCCCGATGGCGCGCTGGGCGACATTATACGTGGGCGGCCAGCCTTCCGACGGCGGCAATGGTCTCGTCGCGCTCGGCCCCGGTCGCGTTGGGCATCAGGGTATAGGCGACGGCGATCACCGCGCCACGATCGCCCGGCCAGGCAATGCCGATATCGCTGGCGTTGCCCACGCCGTTGGTGCCGGTCTTCTCGCCCACCAGCCACGACGACGGCATGCCGGCGCGCAGCCGGGCGTCACCGACCTTGCCCTCGATCATCCAGGACGCGAGCTGGTGCCGCGACGAGGGCGACAGGGCATCGCCCAGCAGCAGGGTGCGCAGCGTCGCCATCATCGCCAGCGGCGTGGTGGTGTCGCGCTCGTCGCCCGGGTGGTCGTGGGTGTTCAGCGCGGGCTCGACGCGATCCAGCCGGGTGGTGTCGTCGCCGATGGCGCGCAGGAAGGCGGTGACCGCCTCCGGCCCGCCGACGCTCTCGATCAGCGCGTTGGCCGCCGCGTTGTCGCTCCAGGCCACCGCCGCCTGGCACAGCTCGGCGACCATCAGACCGGGCTCGCCCAGCCGTTTCTCGGTGACCGGCGTCCAGCCGACGAGATCGCCCTCCTCGATCACGATGCGGCGGTCCAGCGTCTCGCTTCCCTCGTCCACCCGGGCCAGCACCGCCGCCGCGATGAAGCACTTGCCGGTGCTGTTGAACAGGAAGCGCTCGTGGCCGCGATGGCTCGTCACCGCACCGGTGGCCACGTTCATCAGCGCCACGCCCACGCGGTCGTCGGCCGACCGCTCCAGCTCTCCCAACTCCCGCTCCAGATCAGCTGCCTCGGCGGATGTGGTAGACGCGCTAGCGAGCGCCGGCTGGCCCGCGGCGAGCATGGCGCCGGCGGCGCTTATCGTCCCGAGGACCTGGCGGCGTGAGAGGGTCGGCATGGTGGGGCTCCTGGGTGGGGTTCGGCGAAATGGGAGCGAGCAGAGTAGACGGGGTGTCAGGCGCATGGCAAAAAAGAACCCGCCGTTGGGCGGGTTCCTGTGGAGTCATCTCATGGTGAGGTCATCAGGTTCTGTCCCTCGTCTGAACTTGGTCGAGGGTATTCGGCAGAGCTGATATAGCGCAAAAACGAAGCGGCGCGTCTCATGCGTCTGCCTTTCGTGCCTTGTCAGGCATCGCACGCATAAACAAAATGTCGCCCGTAGATTCTGAGTTCACAACAACGAATCCCAAGCTTGAGTACAAGGAACGTGCCGTATGGTTATCTCGATATACACGAAGAGTCACCATGTGAGCGCCGGTTGAGCGAAGCGCTTTATCCATGAGCCTCTCGCACAAGAGACGACCCGCACCTACCCCCCGAGCTTCGGGTGAAACAATGATTCTCCCTATGTGCACGGCTCCATGATCCGTCATCCAGAACTGACCGAAACCAACACATTGGTTGTTGCTATCAACCAAACAGTAGCTAGCGCAGCCTTCCACCTCGAGGAGTTCAGGCAAGTTCTCCGACGAAAACGGAAACGGCACTAAGGGGCCGGCCCAGCGAGCACAAGCCTTCTTATCGACCACCCAAGAAGCAATAGCCTCGTAATCGGCCGTCTGTGGAGTTCGCAGAGTTGCTTCCATATGACTAACACCTTGAGAGCTGACAGGATGCGTGGCCCAGCGAAAACAACGCCTAAGTTTACTCGAGGGATCGCCACTGCACCGGTGGCGACGTTCAAAGTCGCCACGCCCACGCGATCATCGTCCCGAGGACCTAGCGGTGAGAGGGGATCGGCATGGTGGGGCACCTGAGCAGCATCAGAGCGAGCACTTCACATTACAAAGCTGTCATCTTGCCGTCAGGGTTTTCACGGGGCCGAGGTGTCACGATGACTAGACTCGTCGTGCCCACGTCCCCGCCAGTGGAGGCCTCCCATGCTGATCAACATCGCCAAGCCCAGCGATCTGCGCGAATCCGATGTGACACCGGAATCCATCTACTTCTCACGCCGCCGCTTCATGGGCGGCATGGCCGGCCTGGGGGCGGGGCTCGCCCTGTCCGGCCGGGCCCGGGCCAGCGCCGACTATTCCGATGTTCCCAGCGGCGATGCGCCCGCCTGGCTCAAGGAAAAGCTCGATGCCTCCCGTCGGCGAGCCATCGTGCCGGACGACCCCGAGCAGGACGCGATCGCCCCGTTCGACGACGCCAGCGGCTACAACAACTTCTACGAGTTCGGCACCGGCAAGTCCGACCCGGCCCGCCGCGCCGGCGATCTCGAGACCCAGCCGTGGAGCGTGGTGATCGACGGTGAGGTGAACAACGGCGGCCGTTTCGACCTGGAGGATCTCGCCCGCCCCTCCCGCTTCGAGGAGCGCATCTATCGCCTGCGCTGCGTCGAGGCGTGGTCGATGGTGATTCCCTGGCTGGGCATTCCCCTTGCCGAGGTCATCAAGCGCGCCGAGCCGACGAGCAAGGCCAAGTACGTGCGCTTCGAGACCCTGGTCGATCCCGAGCAGATGCCCGGCCAGCGCTCCTCGTTCTCGCTGATCGACTGGCCCTACGTGGAGGGGCTGCGCCTGGACGAGGCCATGCACCCGCTGACGCTGCTGGCCCTCGGCATGTACGGCCGCGAGCTGCCCAACCAGAATGGGGCGCCGCTGCGGCTGGTGGTGCCGTGGAAGTACGGCTTCAAGAGCATCAAGTCGATCGTGCGCATCTCGCTGGTGGAGGAGCAGCCGGTCAACTCCTGGCAGCGAATCGCCCCGGAGGAGTACGGCTTCTACGCCAACGTCAATCCTCGGGTCGACCACCCTCGCTGGAGCCAGGCCAGCGAGCGGCGCCTGCCTAACAGCCTGTTCAGCCCCAACACCATCGATACGCGGTTGTTCAACGGCTACGCCGACGAGGTGGCACAGCTGTACGCGGGCATGGACCTGCGGGAGCACTTCTGATGACGGCGCGGGGCAAATGGCGGCTCTGGCGCATCGGCGTGTTCCTGGCGGCGCTGGCGCCCCTGCTGCTGTGGGGCTGGCAGGTCGCCAACAACGCCGCCGGCCCCGAGCCGGGGCGCTACCTGCTGCTGAATCTCGGCCTGGGTGGGCTGTGGATGCTGCTGCTGACCCTGAGCCTGACGCCGCTGACCAAACTCACCCGCTGGAAGGGCTTTGCGCTGATCCGCCGGCAGCTCGGCCTCTGGACGCTGGCCTACGCCAGCCTGCACCTGCTCAGCTATGCCCTGTTCATCCTCGGGCTCGACTGGGCGATGCTCGGCAGCGAGCTGGTCAAGCGCCCCTACATCATCGTCGGCATGCTCGCCCTGGCCGGCCTGGCGGCCCTAGGCGCGACCTCGAACCGCTGGGCGATGCGAAAGCTCGGCAAACGCTGGAAGCCGCTGCACAAGCTCTCCTACCCCATCCTGGGGCTGATCCTCCTGCACTTCCTCTGGGTGGTGCGCGCCGACCTCGGGGAGTGGACCCTGTACGCCTTGGCGTCCGCCCTGATCATGGCGACCCGCTTGCCGCCGGTGGCCCGGAGTCTACCGAGGTTTCGCCAGCGACTCGCCAATAGCCATTAATTGGGGTCGGTCCCTGAGGGATCCCCACGTTTTCCCCTCATGAAGTATTACCATGCTGTGCCAAGGCTTCTTCGTGCAGCAATGGCACCAACTCATCCCATCGATAGCGCAACTGCCAAGGGAGAGAGGTCTGAATGGCCTCCTTCCCCAGCCGCCAAATAGACAAAACGGATCGTGACCGCAGGCTGTTGCTCTGAAACTGCTGAGCACTTCCTTCACGTTGGGTCTTCAGCCCCATAGCGAACAGCACCAAGCTAGCCAGCATGCCGATCAGCAGCAAAATTTCGATGCGCCGCGCATGGCGGGTTTGATGCATGCCGAAGCCCAGGCCAAACAAGGGGCTCTTGAGATCACGAAACCCTTCTTCGATCTGCATCCGCTGGCGGTAGATCGCGACCACTTTCTTGGCAGTCGTGGACGAAGGGGGCAGATTACTGACCAATACCCATGGTTCTCGCTTGCCTTTGGCTGCTTTCCGGCTGCGCTTGGCGCGTGAGGACTGACCCTGCTTGGTGAGGTGGCGACGTCCTTTGAGCGTATGGCGAACTCGGTACAACCACGTTTCTACAGGCGCCCGCCGAGCGATCTCGGCCACGCCCAGGCGTTCTGGTGTCCGACTGGCTGATGCAAATACGTTCCCGACAGACTGCCAGTCCTCGCCAGCAAATCGAACCAGGGTCGGTCGACGCAAACGCCCCACGTAATACCAGCCGCGAGCGGCCACTTCTCGCAGCCAAGGCCCTCGAAATCCGGCATCGGTCACCAGGATCGGGCGACTTCTCTCCGGTAGCATCAAGGCGAGGGCATCCAATAAATGGCGCTGGCAGAGCGGACAGGCATCCTTGTGATGCACCCGCTCATAGAGCGGGAACGAGCGACCTGCTAATGGAAGCGAGGCCCGCAGCAAAAAGTGTCGACCACGATCATCGATCGGTGACCAGTCCACCAGAATTCTCGGATGCTTCATGTTACCGATGAGCAGTCGGGCCACCTGGTCATAGAACAGAGGGCGTTCCTGATGCAGGTGAGAGTTCCCAAGCAGCCGATCCATACGCTTGATGGCATGCTTTGGGGTGGTATTTCCAGGAAGATGGCGGCCTAAAGCGGTCAATCCCAAGCGCTGACTGCTCAGTAGCGCCTGTACGGCATCAAAGACGGCATTCAGGCGCAGTGCATGGATAATCTGGGCTGAACCCGACAGGATCTTGTGCAAGAATCGAGTCGTCTGCATGGGGGTCTCGGCATATTGTTGGTTTGGCGATTAACAACATGCCTTCCCATGCAGGCCTTCTTCAATCCTAATATCTTGATTTTCTTGTAAGATTCCTGGGGATCCCTCAGGGTCGGTCCCCGACTGGTTCATCTCGCCAGAGTTTGAGGTGGGTGTCCTATTTAACGCTTCAATCAGTGGCACCGCTTTGCGGCGTCCTAGCAGCCGAAGGCTGCGAACTGAATTGACTTGTTATGTTGTTTACCTGCGTTGAAATAGAATGAATGATTCTTTCCTGATCTTGGTTCTGTAAAATAGATCTATCTAAGACAGGAGGTATTGAAGATATTACATCTATCAATTCTTTTTGGCTTATCTCTTGCGTCTTCATAAGCGCATTTTGCTCAACAAGTAAACTTTCGACCTGGCTCGATGATTCATTTGATGAAGAATAACCAAGGTATGAAAATACCGCTGTAACAATTAGGGTAATCAAGCCCAACACGAACATTACGTTATTCCAAAACTTTGTCCGTGCAGTTGCTACTACTGAATCCATAGCCATTTGAACAGCCAGATCGTTCATATTCTTTATAAGCGAAGCTACTTCGTTCAACTCTTTGCCAAATAAAGCTAACTGACGGTTGGTTTCAAAAACAGGGTTTTCTGGTATTTCAGGAAGCTTGAAAGATTTGTGATGACCAAGAGAGCTTCCCAAACTATTGGATATTCGCTTATTTTCCTCTAAAAGGCCTAACGTGGTGCTTGAAAAAAGACCTTTAGTAGCACTTTCAAATATCTCCTTTGTTCTTTTGTTGGATTGAGCGATATATACATCAACCACCCGAAGCAAATGATCTGTTTCCGATTCGTCGCTCTTTTTGAGAAGCTCATCTGAAATATGATTTTTGATCGAAACGACAACTTCTCCTTGGTCGTTCTTTTTTCTTATTGCTTCCTGCTTATCCTTGTCATCTAAAAGGTAGCTATTTTTCTCAATGAATTGCCTTGCAAAATCCGCGAGCTCATTATGAGTCAGCAATTCTGCTTGCTCTTCGTTAATCCGACAGCTCTTATCTTTCTCCTTATTAGCTGGTTGGCATAGGAGAGTTGTAAAATATCTGGCAAACTCAACTGAGTCTCTTGTTTCTTTGTCGGCTAGCCACTTTCCAGCTTCACTCATTACTGACACAGAGAAGTTATTGCAAATCAACTCCCCTAAGGCTTTTGTCTCAAAATTAAATTGGTGTGTTTTTATTAGTTTATCTAGATTAAGTGCCATAATCTCTCTTCAACATAACGCCCGCAACACCGGACAATTTGGAGCGTAGCTGAAAATTGTTCCGAGTGCTTGCGCTTGTTATGTTTTTGTAACTCGGTGCCATATATATGCAGGCCTATTCTTTAATCTTTGTTGTTGAGATATCGATGGGAAAGCCTCTGTCATCCCTGCAGATACACTACTCATAAGAGCTGGAATCAAAGGCAGAGAAGAACCAGTAGCTACAGCAGCTGACAAGCCTACCAAACTGCCTAATACACCTTTAACCCCAGAACTAGAGATTGAATTTACATTATCTCGAATCTCATCTATCTGAGGCATAATCTCCCTATGGAAAAGCAATTCAGCTTTCGTTTCAAAGTTCTCAGGGGCAACATCACAGAGTTCTTCAGTAACGCTCAACAAAGAGTAATTAAACCTTTCAAAGGCTGTCGAGTATTTATCTCTCAGCTCAATAATAGTTTTCGGGGATTCAATTTTTATGAAACTATTATTCGCTTCTAGAAATTTTGCTGAAATTGCTCCATTACTGAACTCTGAATTTCCAGACATTGCTAAAAACTTTGATTCGAATGAAGATTCAGTTATGTATGTATGTCCTGTTCTCGAAGCTAAGTAGGTTTCGTTATAAATACCAATTAGCCTAGCTCTCATGGCCTGGTTTATTGTCTGATATGCCCACTGCTTATACTTTTCTTCCGTAAGAGTGCCATCTTTATCCCAAGTGACGGTCCCGTTCTCGAGAGTTTGAAACAGATATAGACTTACACCTGAATGCCAATAATCATCCTTGAAGCTAACATTTAACGCTGTTCGCCGACTGACTTCAGCACCCTCACGAAGAACTAACATTCGTTCCCTATCATCTTTAAGGACAGACCTTAATATCGCATTATCGTGAACAAAATCATGAATCTTTTCCGGAATTGAAGATTTGAAAGCATCATCTGAATGCAACAAGGGAATTTCTTCACTCGGTTTATTAAAAAACGAGATAGGAATTACTTTAATGAAGCCAGATTTAATCAATTCAAATGCCCACGAAAATAAATCCAACCCCTTTTTTAATTTGTCATAACTTATAGTTGAGGCTGAAGATACAAGTGGATCATCAATAGCAATTGATTCATAGACCAAAGCAGAAGATAGTAGCTTGTTCTGGCTAACGTCTGCTGAGCTAGTGCTGAACAAAGCACTTAAATGTTTGCCATCATATTCCTTTTCCACCTCTGTCGTTGCTGTTTGAATTCGGGCATTAGAGTACTGTGAGATCCTAGATGAAACCTCATTATCTGATAGCAACGAGAGATCGACAGCTTTCCCACTCGCAGTAAGCAGTCCTGCATCAATCAGTAGATCAAGTGCTAAAATGCTCATTACTCTCCCTCAAACATAACAGGTATTAGATAGCCGGCGCGTTTATCCACTTGAACGCGTCGGCACGTTCATTCGTGTTATACCGCACTCTGTCTAAGACCCAACCCATTGATTTAAAAACAAATTAATTATAGCTAGGCGTCATAACACCAATCATCGTGCCGGCGGCATAACAGGGGTAGGAATATTCGCCATGGCGTGGGCAAGCCCTTCTGGGGTCGGAATCCCACGAGTGACCGAGAACCCTCGCAGAAAGACACGCTGCAGCCCGGGGATCACATCCTTTCCCTGCGACTCCCTTCGCATTGTGCTTTCCTGCTCCGTTCTATCGGCCACAGCCTAGGCCGCTGAAGCCTAGTTAAGCTTAGCCTGGTTACGTTTGGCAACAAAAAAAGCCTGCCGATAACGGCAGGCTTTCGTATGACGCAAGTGATGCTTTGGGGCTAGGCGGCGTTCATCCGCCCTGCCCTGGCGATCACTCCCACTCGATGGTGGCGGGCGGCTTGCTGCTCACGTCGTAGGTGACGCGGGAGACGCCGGAGAGCTCGTTGATAATGCGGTTGGAGACCTTCTCCAGCAGCTCGTAGGGCAGGTGCGCCCAGCGGGCGGTCATGAAGTCGATGGTCTCCACGGCGCGCAGGGCGATGACCCACTCGTAGCGGCGGCCGTCGCCGACCACGCCGACCGATTTGACCGGCAGGAAGACGGCGAAGGCCTGGCTGGTCTTGTGGTACCAGCCGGCGTTGTGCAGCTCCTCGATGAAGATGGCGTCGGCCTCGCGCAGGATGTCGGCGTATTCCTTCTTCACCTCGCCGAGGATGCGCACGCCCAGGCCCGGCCCCGGGAAGGGGTGACGGTAGACCATGTCGTAGGGCAGGCCGAGCTCGACGCCGAGCTTGCGCACCTCGTCCTTGAACAGCTCGCGCAGCGGCTCGACCAGCTTGAGCTTCATGGTCTCGGGCAGGCCGCCGACGTTGTGGTGCGACTTGATGACGTGGGCCTTGCCGGTCTTGCTGGCGGCGGACTCGATCACGTCCGGGTAGATGGTGCCCTGGGCGAGGAAGTCCACGCCTTCGATCTTGGCGGCCTGCTCGTCGAACACGTCGATGAAGGTGTTGCCGATGATCTTGCGCTTCTCTTCCGGGTCGGCCACGCCCTCGAGCTTGCCGAGGAACAGGTCTTCGGCATCGGAGCGGATGACGCGCACGCCCATGTGCTGGGAGAAGGTCTCCATCACCTGGTTGCCTTCGTCCTTGCGCAGCAGGCCGTTGTCGACGAACACGCAGGTCAGCTGGTCGCCGATGGCCTTGTGCAGCAGCGCGGCGACCACGGAGGAGTCCACGCCGCCGGACAGGCCGAGCAGCACGTGGCGGTCGCCGACCTGCTCGCGCACGCGGGCGATCTGGTCCTCGATGATCTGGGCCGGGGTCCAGTTGCGCTCGCTCTGGCAGATATCCAGCACGAAGTGCTCGAGGATGCGCTGGCCCTGCAGGGTGTGGGTCACCTCGGGGTGGAACTGCACGCCGAAGAAGCGCTTCTCTTCCCAGGCCATGGCGGCGATCGGGCAGCTCGGGGTGGAGGCGGTCACGCTGAATTCGGCCGGCACCTGGGCGACCTTGTCACCGTGGCTCATCCACACGTCGAGCAGGCTCTTGCCGGTCTCGGCGTCGATGTGGTCGGAGATGTCCTTGAACAGCGCGGTCTCGACGTCGAGGCGCACCTGGGCGTAGCCGAACTCGCGCTTGTTGGAGCCTTCCACGGCGCCGCCGAGCTGCTCGGCCATGGTCTGCATGCCGTAGCAGATACCGAGCACCGGCAGGCCCATCTCGAACACGCACTGCGGGGCGCGGGGCGAGTCCAGCTCGGTGACGGACTCCGGGCCGCCGGCGAGGATGATGCCGTTGGGGGCGTACTCGCGGATCTCTTCCTCGGTGATGTCGAAGGCGCGGATCTCGGAGTAGACACCGATCTCGCGGACCCGGCGGGCGATCAGCTGGGTGTACTGGGAGCCGAAGTCGAGGATCAGGATCTTGTGGGCGTGAATGTCGGTCATCTGGCCATTCCTATACGAGGCGGGCAAAACGGGGAGCGAATTTCGCGGGCCGGAAGCGAAAAGCTGGAAGCCGCCCGGCGGCGCGCTTCCAGCTCATCGTTCTACGGCGTCAGGCTGGCATCAGCCGGCACGATAGTTCGGGGCTTCCTTGGTGATCTGCACGTCGTGGACGTGGGACTCGTTGAAGCCGGCGCCGGTGATCTTCACGAACTCCGGCTTGGTGCGCATCTCCTCGATGCTGGCGCAGCCGGTGTAGCCCATGGAGGCGCGCAGGCCGCCCATCATCTGGTGGACGATGGCGCCCATCACGCCCTTGTAGGGCACGCGGCCTTCGATGCCTTCCGGCACCAGCTTCTCGACGCCGGCTTCCTTGTCCTGGAAGTAGCGGTCGCTGGAGCCCTGGGTCTGGGACATGGCGCCCATGGAGCCCATGCCGCGGTAGGCCTTGTAGGTGCGGCCCTGGTAGAGCTCGACCTCGCCCGGGGCTTCCTCGGTGCCGGCCAGCAGGCCGCCGACCATCACCGCGCTGGCGCCGGCCGCGATGGCCTTGGCCAGGTCGCCGGAGAAGCGCACGCCGCCGTCGGCGATCAGCGGAATGTCGTAGGGCTTGAGCGCCGCGGCGACGTTGGAGACGGCGGTGATCTGCGGCACGCCGACGCCGGCGACGACGCGGGTGGTGCAGATGGAGCCGGGGCCGATGCCGACCTTGACGCCGTCGGCACCCGCTTCCGCGAGCGCTTTCGCGGCTTCCGCCGTGGCGATATTGCCGCCGATCACCTGGATCTGCGGGAAGTGCTCCTTGACCCAGGCCACGCGCTCGATCACGCCGCGGGAGTGGCCGTGGGCGGTGTCGACGATGATGGCGTCGACGCCGGCGTCGGCCAGGGCGGCGATGCGGTCAGGCGTCTCGGGGCCGGTGCCGACGGCGGCGCCGACCAGCAGGCGGCCGTCCTCGTCCTTGGCGGCGTGCGGGAAGGTGCGGGCCTTCTCGATGTCCTGGAAGGTGACCAGGCCGCGCAGGCGGAACTCGTCGTCCACCACCAGCATCTTCTCGACGCGGTGCTCCTGCATCTTGCCCTTGATGACGTCGAGGCCGGTGCCCTCGGCCACGGTGACCAGCTTCTCGCGCGGGGTCATGATGTCGGAGACGCTGTCGCCGTGGTTCGGCTGGAAGCGCATGTCACGCTCGGTGACGATGCCCACCAGGGTCTCGCCTTCGACCACCGGGAAGCCGGAGAAGCCGTGCTCGCGGGCCATGGCCAGCAGGTCGGCCAGCTTGGCCTTGGCGCCGACGGTGACCGGGTCCTTCACGATCACGCTCTCGTGCTTCTTGACCTTGCGCACCTCGGCGGCCTGCTGGGCGATGGTCATGCTCTTGTGGATGATGCCGATGCCTCCTTCCTGCGCCATCGCGATGGCCAGGCGGGCCTCGGTCACGGTGTCCATGGCGGCGGAGAGGAGCGGGATGTTGAGGTATAGGTCGCGGGTCAGGCGTGTCCGGAGGCTGACGTCCTTGGGCAGGACCTCCGAATAGCCGGGAACGAGTAATACGTCATCGAACGTAAGAGCTTCTTGGGCCATACGTAGCATAGTCGGCAACACCCAGTGCGCTGGTGGGAAGGAGGGAGGTGAAGTTAATCAACCATTATAACGCCCGGGGCCGCCCTACAGCAATCCAGTCGACGTCGCAAACGCTTCAGTCATCGGGGGTGAACTCGCGCCGCCAGCGGGCCAGGAAGGCGTCGCGGCGCTGGGGATCGACGAAGGCCAGCAGCGAGGCGTTGAGCGGGATCGGATAGAGCCGCTCGCCGACCTGGTCGCGCAGGCGCTGGGCGGTGTAGGGGCCGATCACGTCGGGCCGCACGCTGAACAGCGGCGTCTCGCCGGCCAGCACCCGCTGTCCGGCGTGGCTGAGCAGGAAGTCGACGAAGGTCTCGGCGGCGGCGGGATGCGGGGCGTCGCGATGCACGAAGGCCATGCGCATCAGCACCAGGGCGTAGTCCTGGGGCACCTGGACGATCACCTCGGGGTGATCCTGGGCCCAGACCATGGCGTAGGAGCCGAGCAGGTTGTAGCCGAGCCAGTAGCGCCCGTCGCTCAGGCCCTCGAGCATGGCGCGGGTGCTGTTCTCGAGCTGCGCCTCGACGCCGCCCATGCCGGCCACCAGGTCCCAGAAGCGCGGCGTGTAGCGGGCATCCTGCTGGAACAGCGTATAGCCGACGCCGCTGCCCAGCGGCGAGTAGCTGGTCACCCGCCCGGAAAGCGCCTCGCGCTCGGTGGTCAGCAGGGTGTGCAGGTCGGCGTGGGTCGTCGGCGGCAGCATGCGCCGCGAGAGGTCGAGCCGGTAGGCCATCACGATCGGCTCGAAGGTGAAGCCGAACACCTCGTCACGCCACTTGGCCCAGGCCGGCCAGTCGCGTACCTCGGCGGAGTCCAGCCGCCGCGCCCGGCCCTCGTTGACCCGCGCCATCTGCCACGGCATCGCCGAGCTGATCACCACGTCCGGCGGCGGGTCGGCCGACGCCACCAGATCGTCGACCTCCAGCGTCGAGCGGTCGCGGAAGTCCAGCGCGATCTCGGGATGGGCGTCGCGGAAGGCGTCGAGCAGCGGCGTGACCACTTCTCGGTCCAGGGCCGCCTCCACCACCAGCGGCGTGGCGGTCTGGGCCGAGGCCACGCCTCCCAGGCCCAGCGACAGCGCCAGCAGGCCACCCACGAACCACTTCACGACACACCGTCCTGCCCTCATGCGTTCCTCCCTGTCTCGTCGTCGCCACAGCGCGGCAGCCGCAGGCGCACGATCAGGCCGTGGGGCGCGCGCTCGGCGAGGCTCAGCCGGCCGCCGAGGCGCCGGGCGATGGAGTCGACGATGGCGAGTCCCAGCCCGGAGCCGTCGGTGTCCTGGCGCCCGCCGCGCTCGAAGGGCCGCAGCAGCCGCTCGCGGGCCTCGGCCGGCACGCCGGGGCCGTCGTCCTCCACGTAGAGTTCGACCGCCTCGGCCTCGCGCACGAGCCCCAGGGTGATGGTGCTGCCGGGCGGCGTGTAGCGCAGGGCGTTGTCGATCAGGTTGCCGAGCAGCTCGCGCAGCGCCCAGGCCTCGGCGCGCACCCGGCAGGGGCCGGCCGGCAACTCGTCGAGCCCCAGGTCGTGATCGCGCGCCGCCTCGCGCCCTGCCCAGTCGAGCAGCGTCTCGCGCAGCAGCGCGGCCAGGTCCAGCGGGGCGACCTCCCCCGCCTCGGCCACATGGCGCAGCCGCGCCAGGCTCAAGAGCTGGCCGGCCAGGCGGCTGGTGCGCGCCGCGCCGTCGTGCACCGCGCCGAGGGCGGCGTGCCAGTCGGCGGGCTCGGGGCTCTTCAGCGCCAGCTCGCTGGTGCTCTGCAGCCCCGCCAGCGGCGTCTTGAGCTGGTGGCTGGCGTCGGCGGTGAAGCGCAGCAACGCCTCGCGGCTCTCGCGCTGGCGGGCGAACAGGTGGTCGAGGGTCTGGGCCAGCTCGCGCATCTCCTCGGGCACGCTGGCGTCGAGCGGCCGGGTGTCGTCGGCCTCGCGCAGGCGCAGCTGGCGGCGCAGTCGGCGCATGGGGCCGAGCGCCACGCGCAGCGCCATGGCTATCAGGGCGCCGGCCAGCAGCACCATGGCCACGAAGCGGCTGACGGCGCGCTCGAACAGCTCGTCGGCCAGCGCCACCCGCCCCTCGCGGGTGTGGCCGACCCAGATCTGCACCGGCTCCTGGGAGACCCAGCCGGCCGAGTCATATTCGCGCCCGTAGAGCCGCCAGGAGGCGCCGTCGAAGCCGGTGGTCAGCGCCCAAGGCGCGCGATCGACGCGCTCGCGCCAGCCCGGGGCGATGGCAAGGGGCATGTTGGTCGAGACCGCCTCACCCTCGGCGTCGAGCACGGCGTAGAACACCCGCTCCTGATGGCGGGTGGCCAGAATCTGCAGCGCCGCGGCGGGAATCGTCACCACCGGCTCGCCGTGCTGCCACTGCACGGCCTCGGCGATGGTCAGGGCGGCGGCCTCGAGCTGGCTGTCGAAGGCGCGTTCGGCGGCGCGCCGGCTGCTCCACCAGGCCTCGACCATCAGCAGCGCGCCGAGCCCGGTCACGGTGACCAGCAGCCATACCGCCAGGCGGCGCTTGAGCGAGCCCGCGACCTCGATCACCCGGCGTCGTCCTCCAGCCGGTAGCCCAGCCCGCGGAAGGTGCGGATGCGCAGGCCGCTGTCCTTGAGCCGCTTGCGCAGCCGGCTGACGTAGACCTCAAGCGCATTGGTGCCCACCTCGTCGAAGCCGAACAGCCGCCGCTCCAGGGTCTCCCGCGGGGTGATGCTGCCGGCGTGCAGCAGCAGGCCCTCGAGCAGCAGCAGCTCGCGGCGCGGCAGCTCCAGCGGGGCCTCGTCGAGGCTGGCGCTGCCGGTCTCGGGATCGAAGGCCAACCGGCCGAGGCGCAGGCGGTTGTCGCTGCGCTGCTGGCTGCGCCGCAGCAGCGCGCGCACCCGGGCCTCCAGCTCGGCCAGCGAGAACGGCTTGGCCAGGTAGTCGTCGGCACCCAGGTCGAGGCCGGAGACGCGATCGTCGACGGCGTCGCGGGCGGTGAGGATCAGCACCGGCGTGGTGTCGCCGCGGCCACGCAGCTCGCCCAGCAGCTCGAGTCC
Organism: Halomonas sp. HG01; assembly: GCF_000968715.2. NCBI lineage: Bacteria > Pseudomonadati > Pseudomonadota > Gammaproteobacteria > Oceanospirillales > Halomonadaceae > Halomonas > Halomonas sp. HG01. Next base: position 3,039,535 of record NZ_CP022134.1, read on the forward strand.
GTCGCCGTCGGGCAGGCCGAGGTCGAGCAGGATCAGATCGAAGCGATCGTGACGGAGCGCGGCCCGTGCCTCGGCGCGGGTGGCGAAGACGTCGATGGTGTTGCCCAGCGGGGACAGGGCGTGTTCCAGGGAGCGGGCGATCAGCGGATCGTCCTCGATGACCAGCAGGCGCATTAGACCAATGTCTCAGACGGTAACGGGCGGGATGACAGGTTGATGAAAGGTGGCGGGCCTAGCATCGCTCGGGCCATCACAGAGATGGCTCTCGAGGCAGCGCCTCGCGCCGCATAACAAGAGAACAGGAGTTCGCCATGAAGATCAACACGGCCATCCGCCACGCCTCCGGCATCGCCCTGCTGGGCGGCGCCCTGCTCGCCGGCCAGGCCCAGGCCGCCGACGAAGCCGAATGCATCGCGCCCGCCAAGCCTGGCGGCGGCTACGACCTGACCTGCCGCCTGGCGGCCAACGGCCTGCTAGCCGCCGAGCTCATCGACGAGCCGATGCTGGTCACCTACATGCCCGGCGGCATCGGCGCGGTAGCCTACAACCACGTCAACGGCGTGCGCAGCGACGACGACAACCTGATCGTCGCCGCCAGCACCGGCGCCGCCGTCAACCTGGCGCTGGGCAAGTTCGGCCAGTACGACGCCGGCGAAGTGCGCTGGCTCGGCGCCCTGGGCGTCGACTATGGCGCCATCGTGGTCAATGCCGATGCCCCCTGGCAGACCCTCGACGAGCTGATGGCCGACCTGAAGGAGAACCCGAGCTCGGTGGCCTTCGGCGCCGGCGGCACCGTGGGCAGCCAGGACTGGATGAAAGCCGCGCTGACCGCCAAGGCCGGCGACGTCGACCCGCGCCAGCTGCGCTACGTGGCGTTCGAGGGCGGCGGCGAGGCGCTGGCCGCACTGCTGGGCGACCACATCCAGGTGTTCACCGGCGACCTGTCCGAGCTGCAGTCCCAGCTCGAGAGCGGCAAGGTGCGCTTGCTGGCCTCGCTCTCCGAGGAGCGCATGGGCGGCCCCTACGCCGACATCCCCACCGCCGCCGAGCAGGGCTACGACGTCGAGTGGCCGATCTGGCGCGGCTACTACATGGGCCCGGACGTCAGCGACGAGGCCTACCAGGCCTGGATCGAGCGCTTCGAGGAGCTGGCCGACAACCCCGGCTTCGCCGAGATGCGCGAGGAGCGCGGGCTGTTCCCGATGGCGCGCTTCGGTGACGACTTCGACGCCTACGTGAAGGACCAGGTCGCCGACTTCCAGTCACTGGCCGAAGAAGTGGGTCTGAAATGAGAATCGCCGCCGACCGACTGCTGGGCCTGGCCCTGATCGGTCTGGCGGCGTTCATCGCCGTCCAGTCCCTTCAGCTGCAGGTGCCCTTCAGCTACGAGCCCGTGGGGCCGAAAGCCTTCCCGCTGGGGCTGGCGGCCCTGCTCGCCGCCCTGGCACTGGTGCTGGTGTTCAAGCCCGGCGAGGACGGCGAGTGGCCGGCTCCTGCCCTGGCGCTACGGCTGCTGGGCGTGCTCGGCCTGCTGCTGGTCTACGCCCTGCTGTTCACCCGCCTGGGCTTCATTCCCGCCTCCTTCCTGGTGGTGGCGACCCTGGCCCGGCTGTTCGACGCCAGCTGGCCCAAGGCCCTCGTGACCGCCGCGCTGATGGCCGCGGGCAGCGACTTCCTGTTCACCGAGGGGCTCGGCATCGGCCTGCCCGACGGCACCTGGCTGGCCGACATCCTCTAACGGAGCTGCGAGATGTTCGATTTCCTGATCGAGGGGTTCGGCGTCGCGCTGAGCCCCCTGAACCTTGGGCTGGCCTTCCTCGGCGCCCTGCTGGGCACCCTGTTCGGCGCGCTGCCGGGCATCGGCCCGATCAACGGCATCGCCATCCTGATGCCGCTGGCCTACACCCTGGGCCTGCCCGCCGAGTCGGCGCTGATCCTGCTGGCCGGCATCTATACCGGCGCCGAGTACGGCGGCCGCATGTCCAGCATCCTGCTCAACGTGCCCGGCGACGCCGGCGCGGTGATGACCACCCTGGACGGCCATCCGCTGGCCAAGCAGGGCCTGGCCGGCCCGGCGCTGGGCCTGTCGGCGGTGAGCTCCTTCGTCGGCGCCACCATCGCCATCATCGGCCTGACGCTGTTCGCGCCGCTGCTGGCCGAAGTGGCGGTGATGTTCGGCCCGGCCGAATTCTTCGCGCTGATGATCTTCGCCTTCTCGTCGATGGCGGTGATGATGGGCAAGGACCCGGTCAAGACCGCCATCGGCGCGGTGCTGGGCGTGCTGATCGCCACCGTGGGCGTCGACGGCGGCACCGGCGTGATGCGCTTCACCTTCGGCATGCCGGAGCTCTATGACGGCGTCGACTTCGTGGTGATGATCATCGGCCTGTTCGCCATCAGCGAGATCCTGCTGATGCTCGAACACGCCCACCGCCGCGACGCCGACGACGAGATGCCGCCGCTGGGCCGGGTCTTCGTCAGCCTCAAGGAAGTGCTGCACTGCAAGGGCGCCATGGGCCGCTCGGGCCTGCTCGGCTTCATCATCGGCGTGCTGCCGGGCACCGGCGCCTCGGTGGCGGGCGCGGTGTCCTACACCACCGAGAAGCGCCTTTCAGACAAGGACGGCACCTTCGGCAAGGGCGACATGCGCGGCCTGGCGGCCCCGGAGGCGGCCAACAACGCCTCGGCGGCGGGCTCCTTCGTGCCGATGCTGACGCTGGGCATCCCCGGCTCCGGCACCACCGCGGTGCTACTCGGCGCTCTGATGCTCTACAACATCACCCCGGGCCCGATGATGTTCACCGAGCGCCCCGAGGTGGCCGGCGGCCTGATCGCCTCGCTTTACATCGGCAACATCGTGCTGCTGGCACTGAACCTGCCGCTGGCCGGCGTGTTCGCCCGGGTGCTGACCATCCCGCGCTGGGTGCTGGTGCCGGCCATCGCCATTCTGGCCTTCGTCGGCGTCTACCAGCTGCACTCCGACCTGACCGCCATCTACCTGATGCTGATCATCGGCGTGTTCGGCTACCTGCTGCGCAAGCTCGGCTTCTCGCTGGCGCCGGTGATCCTCGGCTACGTGCTGGGCGGGCTGATGGAGCAGAACCTGCGCCGGGCGCTGTCGATCAGCGGTGGCGACGCGGGTATCCTGTGGCAGTCCGGCATCTCGCTGGGGCTGTGGATCGCCGCCGCCGCGCTGCTGGTACTGCCCTGGCTGGTGCCGAAGCTGCTCGCCGGTCGCTCTCGCCGCCACGCCGGCTGACCCACGCATCGGGCCCGCTTACGCGGGCCCGATGCGTTGTGAATGGAGACACCTCGCCTTGCCTACCCTCGCGTCCTTTCCTCTACTGCCGCTGCTGCGTTTCCTGCCCACCCTGGCGCTGGGCATTGCCGGCGGCGCGCTGGCCTTCGCCGTCAACCTGCCGCTGCCGTGGCTGCTGGGCGCCATGATCGCCACCACCGTGGCGAGCCTCTCAGGCGTGCGGCTGCGCTCGCCGGGCCGCGGGCGCAAGGGCGTGCTGGTGGTGATCGGGGTGATGCTGGGCTCGGCCTTCACGCCCGAGCTGTCCGGCGACCTGGGCCTGTGGAGCCTGAGCCTGGCGGTGATGCTGGTGGCCACGGCGGCGATGATGGCCTTCTCGGTGTGGTTCTCGCAGCGCGTGGCCGGCCACACGCGGGAGACCTCGCTGTACGCCGGCGTGCCGGGCGGGGTCTCCACGGTCACGGTGATGGCCATGGCCTCCGACGCCGACCTGCGGGTGGTGGGCATGACCCACGCGGTGCGCATCCTGGTGCTGCTGGTGGCGATTCCCCCGGTGCTGCAGGCGATCGGCCACGTCGACCTGGCCGGCGCCACGCCGGACCTCTCGCAGTGGCTGTGGCTGCCCGGCCTCGCGGATGCGGCCTGGCTGACGGCGGCGGGCCTCGGCGGGCTCGCCCTCGGGCGGCTGCTGCGGCTGCCCAACGCGCTGCTGTTCGGCCCGGCGCTGGTGTCGGCGGCGCTGCATCTCTCCGGCGTCACCCACGCCGCGGTGCCGCCGACGCTGCTGGCCCTGGCCCAGGTGCTGATCGGCGTCTCGGTGGGCGTGCGCTTCGCCGGCACCTCGCTGGCCCGGGTCGGCCACGCCCTGGTGATGGCCGTCGCCCAGGCGCTGGTGCTGCTGGCGATCGCCGTGCTGGCCGCCTGGGCCGGCCACCTGCTGACCGGCTATTCCCCCGCCGCCGCACTGCTCGCCTACATGCCCGGCGGCGCCCCGGAGCTGAGCCTGGTGGCGCTGACACTGGGCATCGACCCGGCCTTCGTCACCACCCACCACCTGCTGCGCATCAGCGTGCTGGTGCTGATCCTGCCGACGCTCCTCAAGCGGCTGGCGCCGCCTAGCGCCTAGCGGCGAGTCTCGGGCATCCGCTACAGTACGGGGCGCCGGCACTCTGCCACCGACTCTCCCAACCCAGGATGCCCATGCCCCCCAGCGACGACACCGCCCTCTCGGTCACCGAACTCAACCGACGCGCCCGTCAGGCGCTGGAGCAGGACGTCGGCGACGTCTGGGTGGAGGGCGAGCTGTCCGGCGTGTCACGGCCGTCGTCGGGCCACGTCTATTTCACCCTCAAGGACGAGCGCGCCCAGCTGCGCTGCGCGCTGTTCCGCACCCGCGCGCGCTTCGTCGCCGCGCCGATGCGCGACGGCGATCGCGTCAAGGTGCGCGGCCGGGTGTCGCTGTTCGAGCCGCGGGGCGACTACCAGCTGATCGCCGAGGCGGTGCAGGCGGCGGGCGAAGGCGAGCTGCTGGCGGCCTATGAGCGGCTCAAGGCCAAGCTCGACGCCGAGGGGGTGTTCGCCAATGGCCGCGCCCTGCCCTTTCCGCCGCGCCACCTGCTGGTGCTCTCCTCGCCCACCGGGGCGGCGATCCGCGACGTGCTGGCGGTGCTGGCGGCGCGCTGGCCGCTGGCCCAGGTGACGCTGATCCCGGTGCCGGTGCAGGGCCGCGAGGCGGCGCCGGCGATGATCGCCGCGCTGGGCCTGCTCAACCGCCAGGCGGCGCTGGACCCGGGACGCGATGCCATCCTGCTCACTCGCGGCGGCGGCAGCCTGGAGGACCTGTGGGCCTTCAACGACGAGCACCTGGCGCGGGCGATCTTCCATTCCCGGCTGCCGGTGATGTCGGCGGTGGGCCACGAGGTGGACGTGACGCTGGCCGACTTCGCCGCCGACCACCGCGCCCCCACGCCCTCGGCGGCGGCCGAGCAGCTGGTGCCCGACCGCCGCGAGCTGCTGCAGCGCCTGCAGGCCCTGGAAAGCCGGCTGCTGCGCGCCCAGCGCGCGCGGCTCGACACCGAGGCCCAACGGCTCGATCACCTGCGCGCCAGGCTACGCCATCCCGGCGAGGTGCTGGCCTTCCGGCGCCGCCAGCTGGAGCAGCTGGAGGGGCGATTGCGGCGGGCCATGCAGGCGCGGCTGGAGACCGCCCGTCGCCACGAGGCGGACCTCGAGCGTCGCCTGGCGCTGCGCTCGCCCGAGCGGCGCCTCGAGCAGGAGACCCGTCGCCTGACGCTGGCCCGTCAGCGCCTGCACCAGGCCATGCCCCGCACGCTGACCCATCAGCGCGAGCGACTGGCCGCCGTCGCCCGCGAGCTGCAGGCGGTCAGCCCGCTGGCGGTGCTGGGCCGCGGCTATGCCATCCTCGAGAACGACGAAGGCCGGGTGATCCACCATGCGACGGATACCCGGCCCGGGGAGCGCCTGACGGCGCGGCTCGGCGAGGGGCGGCTGGCCCTGGAAGTGCTGCCCGGCGAAGACGCCGACTGACAGCTCCCCGCGCCTGACAGTCTCGCCTCAGGACGCCTCGCTGTGCGCGGTGCCCGGCTTGAAGGTCGAGGGCTCCAGCTCGTGGCGCGCCAGCAGCTTGTAGAAGTCGGTGCGGTTGCGCCCGGCGATACGCGCGGCCTGCGTCACGTTGCCCTCGGTGATCTTCAGCACCTTGATCAGGTAGCTGCGCTCGAAGCCGGCGCGGGCGTCGCTGAAGGTCGGCAGCGCGTTTTCCTCGGCGGCCAGCGCCTGGGCGACCAGCGCCTCGGGGATCATCGGCGCGCTGGTCAGGGCCACGCACTGCTCGACCACATTGACCAGCTGGCGCACGTTGCCCGGCCAGGCGCAGCCCGCCAGCAGGTTGAGCGCCTCGCGCGAGAAGCCCTTCACGAACGGCTTGTGACGCTCCGCGGCCTGGGCCACCAGGTGCTTGGCCAGCAGCGGCACGTCCTCGGCGCGCTCCTTGAGCGGCGGCAGCTTGAGGTTGACCACGTTGAGGCGATAGAAGAGGTCCTCGCGGAACTCGCCGTCGTGCATCGCCTGGCCCAGGTCGCGGTGGGTGGCCGAGATCAGCCGCACGTCGATCGGCACCGAGGTGGTGGAGCCCAGCGGGCGGATCTGACGCTCCTGCAGGGCGCGCAGCAGCTTGACCTGCAGCGGCAGCGGCATGTCGCCGATCTCGTCGAGGAACAGGGTGCCGCCGTCGGCGGCCTGGAACAGGCCCTTGTGCTCGCTGATCGCGCCGGTGAAGGCGCCCTTGGCGTGGCCGAACAGCTCGCTCTCCAGCAGCTGCTCGGGCAGCGCGCCACAGTTGATGGCGACGAACGGCTTGTCGGCGCGCGGGCTCGCCTTGTGGATCGCCTCGGCCATCAGCTCCTTGCCCGAGCCGGAGGGGCCGGTGACCAGCACGCTGACGTCGGAGGTGGCCACCATCCGCGCCTGCTCGAGGAGACGTTCCATCTCCGGGCTACGGGTGATGATCGCCTCGCGCCAGCGGTCGTCGCCGTCGTTGCCGCCGGCGGCGCTGGACTGGCTCAGGGCCTCGTCGATGGTGGTGAACAGCTCCTCGCGGTCTACCGGCTTGGTCAGGAAGCCGAACACGCCCTGACGGGTGGCGCTCACGGCATCGGGAATCGAGCCGTGGGCGGTGAGGATGATCACCGGCAGGCCCGGCAGGCGGCGCTGGATCTCCTGGAACAGCGCCAGACCGTCCATCTCGTCCATGCGCATGTCGGACAGCACCAGGTCCGGGTTGCCGGCGTCCAGGTGCTTGAGGGCCGCGCGTCCGCTCTCGGCGGTGGTCACCCGATAGCCGCGGCTTTCCAGGCGCATGCCCAGCAGCTTGAGCAGGCTGGGGTCGTCATCCACCAGGAGGATGTTGGCCCCCTGATTCGGGGCTTGAGGGCTTCCGCTTGGCATCATGTTCGTGTCTCCCGCTTACTCGGTCTGCTGTCGCGAGTTGATGTTGCGCTCGATGTCGGTGAGCGCGTCCAGCTTCTCGCCCAGCTCGGCCTTCTCGTCCTCCAGCGACCGCTGGGCCCGGCGGCTCTCTTCCAGGCGCCGCCCCAGGGCGCGCCGCCCCTCCAGCTCGTTGAGCCAGTAGCGCAGCAGCGGCTGCAGCCGCGGCGGGGCCGCATGGAGGTCGGCCTTGTACAGTTCGGAGGCTTGATCCCATTCGCGCTCGTTGCCCCAGGCCAGCACGACCGCCCGGGCCAGGCGCTGATCGTGCGAGTCGCCGGAGACCCGCGTGAGCGTGACGTCGCGCCACTCACGGTCACCCCGCTGGGAGGCGAGGCCGAAGGCCACCCACTCCGGCAGCAGGCATGTCGTCTCGCCGAAATCCGGAATCTCGGCGTAGCAGCCGGCACTTTCCTCCACCACGGGCTCGCGGGGCTCTCCGGCCAGCTGCGCCGGCAGCCACTGGCAGCCGGTCAGGCCAGCCGACAGCAGGCACAGCAGCAGGGGGCGTGGGATCTTCATGGGTCGTTCCTTGCGTCGGCTACCGCCGGAGCGGTCAGCGATTCTTGATGGTCAGCGTCCGGCGCGGGCAGCGTCAGGCGGAAACACACCGCCAGGCGGTCGTCCTCCGCCAGCACCAGGCTGCCGTGCTGCAGGCGAGCGCAGTCGGCGGCCACCGACAGCCCGATGCCGGACCCCTTGAGCGCTCCCTTGCGGCGAATGCGCCCTTGATAGAACGCCTCGAACAGCCGCGCCCGATCTTCTTCGGGGATCGGTTCGCCGCTGTTGGCCACCTCGACGACCAGACAGCCGTGGGTGGCACGGGCGCGAATCTCCAGCTCGCCGCCGTCCTCGCCGTAGGCGACGGCGTTGGACACCAGATTGTCGAGCAGGCGAGCCGTGGCCGTGCGGTCGAGCCGCCAGATCAGCGGGCCGTCGAAGCAGTGCACCGACATGCCCTTCTGCTGCAGGCCCAGGTGATGCTTGGCCAGCACCTCCTTGACCACGGTGGCCACGTCCAGACGCTCGATCTCGAGGCGCTGGTTGTGCTGCAGCAGGTTGTAGTCGAGCAGCTGCTCGATCAGCTGCTGCAGCTCGCCGCCGCTGGCGTCGATCAGCTCGAGGATCTCGCGCTGATGATCGGTGATATCGCCGGCCACGCCGTCGGCCAGCAGCGCGGAGCCCTCGCGGACGCTGGCCAGCGGCGTCTTGAGCTCGTGGGACATGTGGCGCAGGAACTGCTGCTTCTGTTCCTCCAGCTCGTCGAGCCGCGACGACAGCCAGTCGAGCCGCTCGTCGAGGCTGACCAGTTCGGCGGGCCCCTGCACCGGCGACGGCTGGGCGCTCCTGCCGGTGCTGCCGATACCCAGGATCCGCCGCTCGAGCTGGCGCACCGGCCGTACGATCAGCCGGGTGAACAGCAGCATCAGGATCAGGCTGGCCGACACCAGCGCCGCGGTCTGCCACCACAGACGATGCTGCACGGTCTCGGCACGCTGGCGAATCAGGTCCAGGCGATCGTCGATGCGCCGGTTGGTGGCGTGACGCATGGCCTCGGTGTGCTCGGCGAAGGGCAGGAAGTCGGTCAGTCGCTGCTTGAACGCCTCCAGCGGTAGCTCCGGCAGCTCGGCGAGCCGGTCTAGCTGCCCGGACAGCGCCTCGACGTCCGGGTCGTCGGGCAGCAGCTCGCGCTGCTTGGCCAGCAGGCGGCGGTACTCCGCCAGGCGCTCGTCATAGATCTCGAGCAGGCTCTCCTGCTCGACCACCGCATACTGACGCGCGCCACGTTCCATCTCCAGCGCCAGGGCGCCGAGCGTGCGGGCACGCCGGGTCTCCTCGACCGCCTGACGTGCGCTCTGGTCGGCGAGGCGCGAAAGTTCTGACAGCGCCTGCCCGGCCTGGAACATCAGCACGGCAAGGGGCAGCATCACCATCAGGAAGGCCAGCAGCACCAGCTGCAACAGCGAGCGCGGCCGCCAGCGGCGGGAAACGGCAGATGTCATGGCCAGCGTTCGGAAAAGGAGTGAGTCGGCAACCACTATCGTCTACCCGAGGATACCAGAGTTCGGCCTGTCACCCGCGCCGCATCGCGGCCGAGCAGGCAAAAAAAAGGCCGGCATAGCCGGCCCAATACGCAGGGAACTGAAGGGGTGGGAAAGCGTTCGATGACGCCGCTGGCGCCACTCGATCGTTTACCCGGGGCCCGAGGGCCCATGAAGCGGCGGAATCCCCTTTCAGTCAGGGTGGGATTCCTGAGACGGCTCACCGTCTCGCTTCCTCTGACGGCCCCGCCGGGGCGTGGCCGTGCAATTGGTCCCCCTCGCGGGGGAGAGGCATCCTTGCCAGGGCATCCTTGCCCTCTCGGTACCCGTCCATGACGAGGTCGTCGGTACCGTCTCATCGCAACCTAAAGTCACACATCGCTGGAGCAGACGTTGGTCGCCGAGAGGCCAGGGGCACAGGGCAGTGTCGTCAGCTGCCTCTTGGCGACCGGGAAGCGGTTCGAGCCGTTTGAACCGCTTCCCGCTTGCTCCCCATGAGTATTGCGATCCTCGTGCCATAACCAAAAAAACACTATAAAATCAATAACTTAAAAAAACCAAAACGTTGGCACGCGCCAACGCCTCCTGATAAACGGGCTTCAGCTCGCCATTTTCGTTGCCTATTGGAGACACCTTTCTCCGAGAAAATAAAAAGCCCTGTTTAAACAGGGCTTTAAAGCGTCTCCAATCGGCGACATCGCGTCATCGGCGTGATGGCGAGAAGCGACACCAAGGCGAGATAAGCGCTCATTCGAGGGGCTTTATCAGGATCTTGGAGCGCCGGGCCTGGTTGTAGGCCTCCCGCTTGAGGGGAGGAAGATCGTCGACGTCGGCCAGGCCGAAACCGTGCTCGAAGAACCAGTGGGCGGTATGGGTGGTCAGCGCGAACAGCGCATCGAGCCCGCGCGACCGGGCCTGACGCTCCACCTCGCCGAGCAGCAGGTCGCCACGGGCGCCGCCGCGATAGTCGCCGTGCACGGCGACGCAGGCCAGCTCGCCCATCCGGGCGTCGGGAAAGGCATGCAGCGCGGCGCAGCCGATGACCATGCCGTCGCGTTCGATGACGACATAGTCGTCGATTTCATACTCCAGGCGCTCCCGGGAACGCGGCACCAGCATCCCACGACGCTCCAGCGGCTCGAGCAGCTCCAGCAGGCCGCCGATGTCGTCGATCCCGGCGCGACGCAACTGCTCGTAGCGATGCTGGGTGATCATGGTGCCCACGCCATCGCGGGTGAACAGCTCGCCGAGCAGAGCGTCGTGGTCCTGCCACGATAGCAGGTGGGTGCGGGCCACCCCGTGGCGAGCGGCACCGACGGCGGCGCCCAGGTGGCGGGCCATCTCGCTGCCGGGGTCGGCGGCGGCCAACTGCGGCTCGGCCTCCAGCGGCGCCAGCTGCCGACGCAGCTGGCCGCTGTCGTCGCACAGGCCGCAGGCCTCGCCGAGCAGGATCAGCTTGTCGGCGGACAAGGCCGTGGCGGTATGGCGCGCGACCTCGGCGGCGTCCAGGTCGAAGACCTCGCCGGTGCTGGAGTAGCCCAGCGGCGGCAGCAGCACCAGCGAACGCCGATCCAGCAGGCCGCGGATCGCCTCGTCGCGGACGCCACGCACCTCGCCGCTGCGGTCGAAATCGATACCGTCGCGCACACCCAGCGGCTTGGCCATCACCAGGTTGCCCGAGACCACCGTCATCTCGACGCCGTGCAGCGGCGTGTTGGGCAGCCCCAGCGACAGCCGCGACTCCAGCCACAGTCGCTGCTCGGCCGCCACCCGCTCGACCCGGGCCATGATCGCCTCGTCGGCCACCCAGCGTCCGCCGTGGCGGCGGGGCGTGATGCCGTCCTCGTTCAGGGCCCGCTCCACCTGGGGGCGGATGCCCAGCACTACCACCAGACGCACGCCCAGGGTATGCAGCAGCGCCAGGTCCTGGATCAGCTGCTCGCCTCGACCCTGCGCCACGGCCTCGCCCTCGATCAGGATGACGAAGGTACATCCTCGGTGCGCGTTGATATACGGCGAGGAATTGCGGAACCAGTCGACGAAGGGAAAACGAGTGTCCAAGGGCCGCGCTCCGGCAGCAGATGAAGGGAAATGAGAGCCTTGACTATACCAGACGCAAAAAAACGGCGGCACCGGCAAGCTGCAAGCTGCAAGCTGCAAGCTGCAAGCTGCAAGCTGCAAGCTGCAAGCTGCAAGCTGCAAGCTGCAAGCTGCAAGCTTCAGCGTGAGATCGCCAGGAGCAAAAGAAAACCCCGAAGGCCTGACCTTCGGGGTTTCTTGTCGCTCGGCGCTTGTCGCTCGGCGCTTGTCGCTCGGCGCTTGTCGCTCGGCGCTTGTCGCTTAGCCGAACATGCCCTTGAACATGAAGAAAAACATGATCGCCAGGATGGCGCCGGCCGGCAGGGTGATCAGCCAGGACATCACGATGGTGCCGATCACGCGCAGGTTGAGCGCCGCCATGCCGCGGGCCAGGCCCACGCCCAGCACCGCGCCCACCAGGGTCTGGGTGGTGGAGATCGGCAGGCCGGTACCGGAGGCCAGCACCACGGTGGTGGCGGCCGCGAGCGTGGCGGCGAAACCGCGGCTCGGAGTCAGCTCGGTGATGCCGGTGCCGACGGTGACGATCACCTTGTGGCCGTAGGTCACCAGGCCGACGACGATGCCGCCGCCGCCGAGCACCAGCACCCACCACGGCACCAGCGCTTCCCCGCCAACCTGACCGCCGCTCTGCACGACGGTCATCACCGCGGCCAGCGGACCGACGGCATTGGCCACGTCGTTGGAGCCGTGGGCGAAGGCCATGGCACAGGCGGTGAACAGCATCAGCACGCCGAACACGCGCTCCACGCCGTCGTAGCCGAAGGCGTCGCCCTGGCGCTTCTCGGCGCCCACGCGGCGCTCGAGCAGGCCACCGAGCAGCATCACGCCGATGCCGATCACGATCGAATAGAGCAGGCTCTCACCGAAGCCGACCTCGAGGCCGACGTGCTTCAGCCCCTTGGTGAAGGTGACCATGGCGACGATGAAGCCGACCAGGAAGACGTACATCGGCACGTAGCGCTTGGCCGCCGCGAAGGGATCGCGGTTCTCGAAGATCAGGTGCTGGACCGACTTGAACAGCATGAAGGCGATGGTGCCGGACATCAGCGGCGAGACCACCCAGCTGGCGGCGATCTTGCCGACGCCACCCCAGTCCACGGTGGAGACGCCCAGGCCGGCGGCGCCGAAGCCCACGATGGCGCCGACGATGGAGTGGGTGGTGGAGACCGGCCAGCCCCGCATCGAGGCGATCAGCAGCCAGGTCGCGGCGGCCAGCAGCGAGGCCAGCATGCCGTAGACCAGCAGCTGCGGCTCATCCGCGAGCAGGGTCGGGTCGATGATGCCCTTGCGGATGGTGTTGGTGACCTCGCCCCCGGCCAGCCAGGCGCCGAGGAACTCGAAGATCACGGCGATGATGATCGCCTGCTTGATGGTGACGGCCTTGGAGCCGACGGAGGTGCCCATGGCATTGGCCACGTCGTTGGCACCGACACCCCAGGCCATGAAGAAACCGAAGGCACAGGCGAGGAGGATGAAGATGTCGCCGTATTGCGCGATGATCGACATAGGACGGAAACCTTGTATCGGGTCAGAAGGTGGCGGTTATCGCTGCGGGAGAGTCCCGCTCAGTTGGCCGTCATGATCTGAAGGCGGCTGCCGACGCGTTCGGCGCGATCGGACAGCTCACCGACCCAGTCGATGATCTTGTAGAGGAACATCACGTCCACCGGGGGCATCTCGCTCTCGAGGGCGAACAGCTGGCGACGGATGGCGACCTGCTGTTCGTCGGTCTTCTGTTCCAGGGTGTGCAGCTCGCGGATCAGCGTCTGCATCACGTCGGACACGTTGCGACCGAACCCGGATTCGAGCAGGTCCTTGAGCTCTTCCAGGGCGACGCGGGCCTGAGCGACACAGGACACCGAGGTACGGATGTAGTCGCGCATCGGTTGGGCGAGCTCGTCGGGCACCTGCATGCTGCGACCGAGCATGATCCCGGTGATGTCGCGCGCCTTGTTGGCGATCTGGTCCTGGACGCTGATCAGGTCCAGCAGATCGGAGCGCGACACCGGCAGGAACATGGTGTTGGGCAGATTGAGGCGCAGCTCGGTCTTGAGCTCGTCGGCCTCGTGCTCGAGTCGAGTGATCGACTCACGCTGTCGGGCGGCTTCCTGCCAGTCTCCCGTGAGTGTTGCCTCGAAGAACGGCGGCAGGGCTTCCGCGCAGTCGCTGACCTTGACGATATGAGCCAGCAGCGGCTGGAATGGCGAGCGACCGAACATCGCGGAGAAGGGATTGGATGTCACCATGGGGGCATCTGGGCACTTGGAAATGGCGGCGTCAGTATAGTGACTGCCCGGGCTGTCGTCATGAGAAAATCATCTAATCTTCACGAACATGAAACAAGGCGGCCTTTCCCATGGCAAAAGAGATCGAATTCAAGCTCGCCCTGGCCCCCGCGGGCCCGGAAGCGCTGCGCCGGCATCCCCGGCTCGCCGGCCTCGAACCGCGCACCACCCAGCTGGGCAACACCTACTTCGACACTCCTGACGGTCGGCTGGAGAGCGAACGCATGGCGCTGCGCCTGCGTCACGCCGATGGCCGGCTGCTGCAGACGCTGAAGACCAGCGGCCAGGGCAGCGGCGGCCTTTCCACCCGCGGCGAGTGGGAGTGGGAGGTGATGGGCCCGGGCCTCGACCTCGGCCGGCTGGCCGACCTCCCGCCGATCGAAGCCCTCGGTGAAGGCGTGCTGGGCGAGCTCAGGCCGCGCTTCGCCACCGACTTCGCCCGCGAGATCTGGTGGTGGGAACAGGACGGCACCGCCATCGAGATCGCCCTGGACCTCGGCGAGATCGAAAGCGACGCGCACAGCGTCCCGATCCGCGAGCTGGAGCTCGAACTCAAGGACGGCGATCCCGCCACCCTGATCGAGCTGGCCGAAGCCCTGGCCGAGCGCGTGCCGCTGCGCCCCTCGGACACCAGCAAGGCCGCCCGAGGCGCCGCCCTGCTCGCCGGACGCTGGACGCTGCCCGACGGCGGCTCGGCCCCCGCCTGGCTGCATCGCGCCGTGGTGGCCCTCGACGCCCACGCCGACACCGGCGACGCCGCCTTCCGTGAGGCTGCCCGCGAGGCCTTCCTGCAGCTGGCCGAACGGCACGCCGACGTCGAGCCGATGGCCCGCCGGCTGGCCGAGGCCCTGAGGCACGACGACTGGCTGAACGCCGACACCGGCCGGACGCTGCTCGCCCTGTCACGCCACCTGCCCGACGCGGTCGCGCTGGGCTGAACGCCCGGGCAGGGACGCCGCCCGTCACGGGTGAACAGCACGAGGGAACGCCGTGAATCACGATCGCTTCAAACCCGCCGCGGGCGACCTGCGCACCCGGGTCTTCCAGATCATCTTCGAGTCCGACACGCCGCTGGCCAAGGGCTTCGACATCGCGCTGATCGGTGCCATCCTGGCCAGCGTGCTGGTGGTGATGCTGGAGAGCGTGCCCCAACTGGAAGACGCCCATGGCGAGGGATTCCGGCTGTTCGAATGGGGCTTCACGCTGCTGTTCACCGCCGAGCTGGCGATCCGGCTCTACTGCCTGGAACGCCCCTGGCACTACCTCAAGAGCTTCTACGGCGTCATCGACCTGATCGCCATCCTGCCCACCTGGCTGGCACTGGTGGTGCCCGGCGCCCAGTCGCTGGTGGTGGTCCGCCTGCTGCGCACCCTGCGCATCTTCCGGGTGCTGAGGCTGATGGAGTTCGTCGGCGAAGGGCGGCTGCTGATCGGCGCCCTGGTGCGCAGCAGCCACCAGATCTTCCTGTTCCTGTTCACCGTGTTCATGCTGGTGACCATCTTCGCCTCGCTGATGTATCTGATCGAGCCCGCCGAGGCCGGCTTCACCAGCATTCCGACCGCCATCTACTGGGCCGTGGTGACCCTGACCACGGTGGGCTACGGCGACATCACCCCGGTGACGCCGCTGGGCCAGGCGATCTCGGTGATGGTGATGCTGATCGGCTACTCGATCATCGCCGTGCCTACCGGGGTGTTCTCCGCCGAGGTGATCCGCTCGATCCGCGCCGACCGCTACTCGGAAGAAGCCTGCCCCGGCTGCGGCCATGAACGCCACGAGAAGAACGCCCGCTACTGTCTCAAGTGCGGCACCTGGCTGGACGAGGAGACGCCCGACCCGCGCGAAGCCTCGAACGACCGATCCTCGAGCAACGAACCTTCAGACGACACGCCCACGGACGAAAAAACGCCCCGGGAGTGATCCCGAGGCGTCTCGCGGGCGCGTTCTCGAAGCGGTCGACTCACTCGGTCTCTAGCGGCGCGTCCCAGGCGTCCAGCTCGGCCTCGCTCCAGTCGCCATAACCGGCGTTGGGGAACACGATCCAGTCCTGGCCGAAACGCTCGGCGTTCTGCTCGACGAGAGCGTGCTGACCGGCGAGATCGGCATCGGCGAACGCGCCGGAGAAGTCGTGCAGCGAGTCCCCGAGCTGCATCACCAGGGTGTGACCCTCTTCCACCTTGGCGCGGCGCTCGGCCTTGGGCGGGCCCAGCAGCATGACGCTGTCCTCGGAGACCTGCGGCAGGTCCAGGGTCTCCAGGGTGGCGATGGTGTCGGCCTCGTTCTCCTGGTAGCGGTCGGAGACGTAGTAGATGGCCACGCCGTGCTCGTCGGCGTAGTCCAGGAAGGCCTTGGCGCCGGGGATCAGGCGCGGCTCGCCCTCCCGCTCCCAGTGCTTCCAGGTGTCCCAGGTGGTGTAGTCGTGACATTCGGCCATGTCACGAGCCAGCAGGGCGCTGTTGTCCAGCACCGTCTCGTCGAGGTCGGTGATGATGGCCGGTGCGACACCCTCACCCAGCGCCTCGAGCCGATCCTCCAGCCGATAGCGGGCGAGCGCGAAGCCCTGGCGCTGCAGCGCGGCGACCTCGGCCGACTGCTGCTGGTAACGCAGGCCCATCGCATAGGCGGCCTGGGCACAGACCATGGAATCGTCGGCGACGGCCGGCGCGGCCAGTGGCAGGGCCATGAGACCGGCCAGGGCGGCGACACCGCCGGCACGGCGGTAAGCGGACATCGGCATGGTGTTCTCCTTGTGATCGGCGCGCTCGGATACGACATCGACTCGCACCCGATTACGCCTTGTTATTGAAGAAAATCGATTCGATCATATTTTATTTTAATCGACTGTTCAAATAACACTGGAAGGCGCCACTGCCGCCCCGGCCCGAGCGCCGGCAGCCATAAAAAAACCGGCTCGACCAGAAGGCCGAGCCGGTACGAAAGCGGAAGAGAGGCTTGCTCTGTCCTGGAAGGTCAGTCCTGGAAGGGAGCGACGTCGCCGCGGCCCTCGCGTACCACGGTGGGCGGCAGCTCGCGCAGGTCGATCACGCTGGTCGGCTCCAGGTGGCAGGCGCCGCCGTCGATCACCAGCGACAGATGCGATCCGAAGCGATCGCGAATCTCCTCGGCATCCGTCATCGGCAGCTCCTCGCCCTCGGGGATCAGGGTCACGCTCATCAGCGGCTCGCCGAGAGTGTCGAGCAGCGCCCGGGTGATGTCATGGTCGGGCACCCGCACGCCGATCGAACGCCGCTTGGGATGCAGCAGCAGTCGCGGCACCTCGGTGGTGGCATTCAGGATGAAGGTATAGGGTCCCGGCGTGTGGGCCTTGAGCAGCCGGAACACGGCGTTGTCGACCTTGGCGTAGGTGCCGATCTCCGAAAGGTCGGAGCACACCAGGGTGAAGTTGTGCTTGTCGTCCAGCGAACGCAACCACTTGATGCGCTCGACGGCCTTCTTGTCGCCCAGGTGGCAGCCCAGGGCGTAGCCGGAATCGGTCGGGTAGGCGATCACGCCGCCCTTGCGGATGATCTCGACCGCCTGGTCGATGAGGCGCTTCTGCGGGTTGTCCGGATGGACCTGGAAGAACTGGCTCATGGGCGCTCCCTGTTCTTGTGAACGTCGGACGAGTGAAACGGCGAATCAGGCGGCGGTCGCCGCTCGGTCGATCCAGGCCGCCAGCCGAGGGTGGGTCCAGACCGGCGCCACCGAGGTGCGCGGCGTCGGGCTCATGCTGCCCGGGGCCAGGTGGCCGCCGGGAAAGTGGAAGTCGCTGCCCAGCGAGGCCATCAGGTCGCGCTCGTGAAGCTGGCGGGCCAGGTCGCGGGTGACGTCGGCGTTCTGGAAGCCGCTGATCAACTCGGCGGCGCGGCCGCCGGCCTCGCGGAAGTCGTCCAGCAGCAGGCCGCGCTTGCGCCGCGTCAGCTTGTGGCGCAGCGGATGCGCCAGCACCGCCACGCCGCCGGACTCGAGGATCCAGCGCACGCCCTCGGCCAGATGCGGCCACAGCGCCTTGATGTCGCCGGCCTTGCCGTTGCCCAGGTGCTTGGAAAACGCGGTGGACATGTCCGGCACCAGGCCCGCCGCGACCAGGGCCTTGGCGAAGTCCGGCCGGCCCAGTGGGCGGTCGGAGCCGGCCTGCTCGCGGGCCCGGGCCAGGGCGTCGTCGAGGCCGATCTTCTCCATGCGCTCGGCGATGGTCACCGCCCGCCGCTCCCGGGCCTCGGCCTGGGCGACGAGCCCGTCGGCCAGCGCGCCGCTGGCGCCCTCGGGCAGCAGCCCCACCACGTGCAGGTTGATGCCGCGCCACTGGGTCGAGAGCTCGGTGGCCGGCAGCACGGCCAGCCCCGCGTCCGCGCCGGCACTCACCGCCTCCTCCACGCCGGCCACGGTATCGTGGTCGCTCAGGGCGATATGGGTGAGGCCGCGCTCGACGCACAGCGCCACCAGATCGGTGGGCGACAGGGCGCCGTCCGAGGCAGTGGAATGCATGTGCAGATCGATGGTGAGGGCATCGCTTCCCTCGAAGCGCGCGGGAAGTGCGGGGTTCGGCATGACGCGGGCAGGTGTCTTTGACAGAATAGACACCCATGGTGCTCGCCCGACCCACCCTGGTCAACCGAGCCACTCGCTCCCGCGGCGCGAGCCGCTCAGCCGAGGATATTCCGAGATGCTCTACGCCATCATCAGTGAAGATGTGAACGACAGCCTGGAACGGCGCCTGGCCGCCCGCCCCGATCATCTGGCTCGCCTCGAGCAGCTGCGCGACGAGGGCCGCCTGGTGCTGGCCGGTCCCCATCCCGCCGTGGACAGCGAAGACCCGGGCGAAGCCGGCTTCAGCGGCAGCCTGGTGGTCGCCGAGTTCGACGACCTGGAAAGCGCCCAGGCCTGGGCCGACGCCGATCCCTACATCATCGCCGGTGTCTACGCCCAGGTGACGGTGAAGCCCTTCAAGAAAGCCCTGCCCTAGGCCGAACCGCCTTCTCCACGAAGCGAGCCGGCGGCAGCTGTCGCCGGCTCGCTTTTTGCGTCCCTCGAAAACGGCCGCGAAGCTACTTGTCAACAAGGGTTTTCCCCACAGTTCCTGTGGATAACATTGTTGAAACGCCGCGGAGTCCTGGCGCCAGCCCGGTCGCAAAGGCGCCGCGGCGAAATCGATCATTTTTTGACCAGCCGATTCACGTCCGGAGCCGATCTTGACCGCCGCCCCCGATCATCTGCCGCCGCTGGCCGGCCTGGAGAGCGCCCGCCTCGACTGGCGCCAGGACGACAGCGGCGAAAGCGCCCCCCACTCCAGCGCCTTCGACGACGTCTATTTCTCGCGCCACGACGGCCGCGCCGAGACCGAACACGTGTTCCTCGCCGCCAACCGCCTGCCCGAGCGCTTCCGCGACTGGCAGGCGCCGCGCCCCTTCGTCATCGGCGAGACCGGCTTCGGCACCGGACTCAACATGCTCTGCGCCTGGGCCTGCTTCGACGCTCACGCCCCGGCCGGCGCCCGGCTGCACCTGGTCTCCACCGAGAAGTTTCCGCTCGCCCGCGACGACCTGGCCCGGGCGCTGGCGGCCTGGCCGGACCTGGCCGAGCGTGCCGCCGCGCTGGTGGCCCAATGGCCGGAGCCGGTGGCCGGCGTGCATCGCCTGTGGCTCGACGAGCGCGTGACCCTGGACCTGCACTTCGGCGACACCACCGAGCGCCTGGCGCTGCTCGACGGCGCCGTGGACGCCTGGTTCCTCGACGGCTTCGCGCCCTCCAAGAATCCCGAGATGTGGCACGACGCGCTGTTCGCCGCCATGGCCGCACGCTCGCGCCCGGGCGCCACCTTCGCCACCTTCACCTGCGCCGGGGTGGTCAAGCGCGGCCTCAGGGCCGCCGGCTTCGCCTGGCGCAAGGTGCCGGGCTTCGGCCGCAAGCGCGAGATGCTGGCCGGCGAGATCGAGACGCCCCCGGCGGACGAACGCCGCCGGTCCACGCCCTGGTTCACACCTCCCGCGGTACAAACAGCCCGCCGCGTGGCGGTGATCGGCGCCGGTCTGGCCGGCACCACCGTGGCCGCCGCCCTGGCCCGTCGCGGCGTGGCGGTGACGCTGATCGACCGCGACGAGCCCGGCGCCGGCGCCTCCGGCAACGCCCAGGGCGCGCTCTACGTGAAGCTCGCCGCCGACACCAACCCGCAGAGCCGCACCTACCTGGCCGGGCTGCTGTATGCCCGTCGCTGGCTCGAGGCGCTGGACCCGGAGCAGACGCTGTGGTCGCCCGGCGGCGTGCTGCAGATGGCCACCGGCGAACGCGAGGTGCGCCGCCAGGCCCGCTTCCTCACCAACCATCCGCTGCCGGCGAGCGTGGTGCGCGGCGTCGACGCCGAGGAAGCCGCCCGGCTCGCCGGACTCGACCTGCCCCTCGGCGGGCTCGGCTTGTCCCACGGCGGGCTCGACTACCCACTGGCCGGCTGGGTGCGTCCGGATGCGCTGTGCCGCCGGCTGGCGGCGAGCGGCGGAGTGAGCGCTTACCTGGGCGAGGTGCGCGAGCTCTCGCCTATCGCGGGGGAAAACGAGGAAGGCGGCTGGCGGCTGACGCTGTCAGGCGGCGACGACGCCAACCACGAAGTCGACACGCTCGAGGTCGATCAGGTGGTGATCGCCGCGGCCAGCGCCTCCAACGGCTTCGCCCAGACCGCCGCCCTGCCCCTGCAGCCGGTGCGCGGGCAGATCTCGCGGCTGACGCTGCCGCAAGGCGCGCCCGCACCGGCGCGGGTGGTGTGCGCCGGTGGCTACGTCATGCCGCCGATCGACGGCACCCTGACCTTCGGCGCCAGCTTCGCCCCCAACGACGCCGACGCGACGACCCGCGAGGCCGATCACGCCTTCAACCTCGCGGAGCTCGAGCGCACCCTGCCCGGCTACGCCGCCGCACTGGCCGAGGCCGGCGCCGATCTCTCGCCGGAAGCGCTGGACGGGCGCGCCGCGGTGCGCGCCGCCAGCCCCGACAAGTCGCCCTATGCCGGCCCGGTGCCCGACGCCGAGGCCTGGCGTCACGACTATGCCGCCATGGCCAAGGACGCCACCCTGATCCCGGCGACGCCCGGCCGCCATCACCCGGGGCTGTGGATCAGCGCCGCCCACGGCTCCCGCGGACTCTCCAGCGCGCCGCTGTGCGCCGAGCTGATCGCTTCACGCATCTGCGACGAGCCGCTGCCGCTGGAGGCGCCGCTGGCCGACCATCTGCATCCCGGGCGGCGCGTGATCCGCGATCTGATTCGTGGTCGGTGAGCACTCACCTCCGTTGCGGGCACGGCCTCACGCCTCGATCCGCCGCAGCAGGAACACCAGCGGCACGCTAAGCAGGTAGATCGCACCCATCCACAGGAAGATGTCGTTGAAGGCCAGCACCTGGGCCTGCTCCATCACCCGCCGCGACAGCATGCCGAGGGCCGCCTGGTGGGCGTCGGGCACCGAGCCCGCGAGCATCGCCTCGTAGCGGGCGATCTCGGCGACCACCACCTCGCGACCGGTGTCGATGGCCGGGATCAGCTGGTTCCAGTGAAAGTCCTCGCGCACGTCGCGTACGGTGTCGATCAGCGCCAGCCCGATGGCGCCGCCGAGGTTGCGCATCACGTTGAACAGCCCGCTGGCGTTGCCCACTTCGGCGGGCGGCAGGGTGCCGAGCGCGATGCGCGAGGCCGGGATGATGCACAGGATCAGCCCCATGCCGCGCACCACCTGGGGCAGGAAGAACTGCCAGAAGCCGGACTCCACGGTCAGGTTGGCGTTCATCATGGTGCCGATGCCGACCAGCAGCAGGCCGAGGAACAGCAGCCCGCGCAGGTCGAGGTGGTTGGAGAGCTGACCGGCCACCGGCGCGCACAGGAACATCGTCAGCCCGGTGACGAACATCACCTGGCCGATCTGCAGGCTCGAGAAGTGGCGCACGTAGCCGAAGAACAGCGGCATCAGGTAGACCAGCCCGTAGAGCGCGATGCCGAGGATGAAGCCCATGCCGGCGCCGATGGCGAAGTTGCGGTTGGCGAAGGCACGCAGGTCGACGATCGGATGGTCGTGGCGCAGCGTGCGGGCGAAGAACCACACCCCGGCCGCGGCGCAGATCAGCGACATGGCCAGGATCAGGTCGCTGGCCCACCAGTCGTCACCCGGCCCCTCCTCGAGCACGAACTCCAGCGAGCCCAGAAACACCGCGATCAGCACCAGGCCGATCAGGTCCAGGCGCTTGGCCAGGGCGTGGTTGGCGCGGTCGATGTCGAGGAAGGTCCAGGCCGCCCAGCACACCAGCACGCCGGGCACCACGTTGGCCAAAAACAGCCAGTGCCAGCTCAGCGACTCGGTGACGAAGCCGCCCACCGTGGGTCCGACCGAGGGCGCCATGGTCACCACCATGCCGATCACCGCCTGCACGCTGCCCATCACCCGGCGCGGGAAGATCGAGAAGCTCACCGCCTGGGTGATCGGGATCATCGCCCCGCCGGCGAAGCCCTGGATGGCGCGCAGCACGATCAGCTGCTCGATGGAGCCGGCCAGCGCGCAGCCGAGGCTCGCCAGGGTGAAGCCGGCGCAGGAGAGCGTGAAGGCGACCCGGGTCGAGAGAATGCGCATCAGCAGGCCCGACAGCGGGATCATCACGATCTCGGCGATCAGGTAGGACGTCTGCACCCAGGAGATCTGGTCCTCGCTGGCCGAGAGCCCCGACTGGATCTCGTTGAGCGAGCTGGCGACGATCTGGATGTCGAGGATTGCCATGAACATGCCGAACACCGCAGCGATGAAGCCGATCCGCTGCGGCCAGGGCGGCATGTCATCGGGGCGCGCTTCGGCGCCGGCCGCCACCTCGCTCACGAGCCGCTCCCGGCCTCGGCCACCTCGCTGGCATCGGCGACGCGCGGTTCGCGTTCAGTCCCCCGGGCAGGCTCGGGATCGAGATCGCGGGTATCGACGCCGGGCACCGCCGAGAGGCCGGCGCGCAGCCGCGGCAGCGCGTCCTCGGGGCCGACGACGCGAATCTTCACCGGCACCCGCTGGACGATCTTGTTGAAGTTGCCGGTGGCGTTGTCCTGGGGCAGCAGGCTGAACTCGGTGCCGGTGGCCGGCGCCAGGCTGTCGACCACGCCCTCGAAGGTCACGTCGGGATAGGCGTCGAGGCTCACCTCGACCGGCTGGCCGACGCGCATCCGCTCGAGCTGGGTCTCCTTGAAGTTGGCGATCACGTAGGCCGACTCGATCGGCACCAGCTGCATCAGCGTCAGCGATGGCTGCGCCAGGGTGCCGGCCTCCACGGTGAGGTTGCCGACCACGCCGGTACGGGGCGCGCGCAGGCGGGTCTTGTCGAGCTGATGGCGGGCATAGGCGAGATCCGCGGCCGCGGCGTCGCGGTTGGCCTCGGCCTGGCCGACCTCGGATTCCGCCACCGCCAGCTGGCGACGCGCCGACACCAGCGCCGCCTCGCTCTCGGCGAGATTGGCCCGGGCGACACGCAGCGCGGCCTGGTCGTCCTCGCGCTGCTGACGGGAGCCGTACTGGCTGGCCGCCAGCGACGAGGAGCGCTCGAGGTGCTGGCGGGCCTGGTCGACGTCGGCCTGGGCCGCGTCGCGCTGTGCCCGGGTCTGATCGATGGCGGCCTGCTGCAGTGCCACCCGACGACGCGCCTGGGTCAGCGACGCCACCGCCACGGCCTGCTGGGCCTCGGCCTGCTGCACCCGATCCCGATGGCTCTCGTCGTCCAGGCGCACCAGCAGATCGCCCCGCTCGACGTGCTGGTTGTCGTCCACCAGCACCTCGGCGACCCGCGCCGAGAGCTCGGCACGCACCGCCACGCTGTCGGTGCGCACATAGGCGTTGTCGGTCTCCTCGACGAAGCGCCCGACCTGCCACCAGCCGATCGCCCACCAGATCAGCGCCGCCAGCGCGACGAGCGTCACCAGCCCGGCCACGACCCGCCCCCGCGAGCGGCGTGCGCCACCGCCCTCGCTGCCGCCCTCGCCGACTGTCTCGCCGGCGTTCGCGACCTGCTTGTCCTCGGCTGCCATGACGTCTCCTGATCGGTGGGCAAATCACAAGTGTAATGAATGCTACACTACATGACCACCAGCGCCGCGCATCACGGCTGCGATACAATGCGCCCGTCTCTCCGCCACTCGTCCCAGGAGTCACGATGTCCCGCCACGCTCCCGACAGCGCCGACACCCCCCTCACGCCACGCGGCGTGGCCCGCCGCGAACGGCTGCTCGACGCCGCCCGCGACGTCTTCCTCGAGCAGGGCTATGCGGCGGCCAGCGTCAACGAGGTGGTGGCGCGGGCCGGCGGCTCGCTGGCCACGCTGTACAAGCAGTTCGGCAACAAGGAGGGGCTGTTCACCGCGGCCATGGAGCGCCACATCGCCACCGCCTGGGAGGTGCTGGAGGCCGGTCAGCGCGACCGTCAGGCCCCGGAAGAGGTGCTGTTCGAGCTCGGACGACGCATGCTGGCGCTGGTGCTGCAGCCGGGCGTGATCCGCCTGGTGCGGGGGCTGGCCTTCGAGGCCGAACGGGTGCCCGAGCTCGGCGAGCTGTTCCTGACCCGCGGCCCCGACCGCACCCGGGCGGCGCTGGCCGACTATCTCGCCGACCAGGCCGCGCGCGGCCGCCTGACCCTCGAGGACCCGCGCGAGGCGGCCGGCCTGTTCATGGGCATGCTGCTCGGCGAGTGGCACTTCGACGCCCTGCTCGGCCGGCCGATGGAATGGGACGCGGCGCAGTGCGAGGCCCGCGCGCGCCGCTGCACGGAGGTCTTCCTGAGCGGGACCTCGGCCTGAGCCGTCAGGCCGAGGTGGCCAGCGCCTGCAGCGCGCCCCGGTCGAGGCAGCGATAGGTGAAGGAGGGGCGGCCCACCTGGCCGTAGTGGAAGGACTCGTCGAGCAGCTCGACCTCGGCCAGATACTTCAGGTACTTGCGCACCGAGACCCGCGACATGGCGGTGGCGGGCAGCAGCGCCTCGGTGCCGAAGGCCTCGTCGTCCAGGGCCAGGATCGCCGCGGCCACCCGGGCCAGGGTCGGCAGGGTCAGGCCCTTGGGCAGGTCGCCCGGGCGGCGCGGGCTGGCCGGCGCGGTGGGCTGGAACAGCCGGTCGATGTCGCGCTGGGCCACTTCGCCCGGCAGCTCGTCCAGGGCGTCGCGGGCCCGGCGGCAGGCCAGCACGGCGTCGCGGAAGCGCTCGAAGGCGAACGGCTTGACCAGGTAGTCGCTGACGCCCAGCCGCCACGCCTCGCGCACCGTGTCGAGCTCCGAGGCGGCGGTGATCAGCACCACGCCCACGTCGCGGCCGCTGCGCTGGAGGTAGCGCGCCACCTCCAGCCCGCTGCGGTTGCGCAGATAGACGTCGAGCAGCACCAGGTCGACGTCTTCGCGCTCGAGCACCTCCAGCGCCGCCGGCACGCTTTCGCACTGGGCGACCAGCCGCATGTCGTCCAGCCGATTGAGATACTCGACGTTGAGGCGCATGACCATGGGGTCATCCTCGACGATCAGTACGCGCATCATGTTTCTCCTCGTCGCCCTCGGGCAGGGTTCTCAAACGTCATCGTCGGTATCCGGCGCGCGGGGCAGCTCGACCTCGAACAGGGTGCCCCTGCCCGCCTCGCAGTAGACCGCCACGCGGCCGCCGCAGGCGTCGATCCGCTCGCGCACCGCGGCGAGCCCCAGGCCGCGCCGCTCGCCCTTGGTGGACACGCCGGCCTCGAACAGCCGCTCGCGGATGCTCGGGTCGATGCCGCCGCCGGTGTCCTGCACCTGCAGCAGCAGCAGCGCCGCGTCCGCCTCCACGGTCAACATCACCCGCCGCTCGTCGCGTCCCTCGACCGCATCGAAGGCGTTCTCCAGCAGGTTGCCGAGCACCGTGACCAGGACGTGGACCAGCGTCGCCTCGCCGAGCTCGGGCATCGGCGTCTCGAGACGTACCTCGAATTCCACCCCGCGCTCCCGGGCCTCGCTGCGCTTGCCGAGCAGGAAGCCGGCCAGCACCGGATCGGCCACGCCTTCCACCACGGCCATGCCCGGCGCCAGGCGATGGTCGGCCAGCTCGTCCAGGTAGCCGCGCAGGCTATCGAGATCGCCCATCTGCGCCAAGCCCGACATGACGTGGCGCTGGTTCTTGAACTCGTGAGTGGCGGCGCGCAGCGCCTCGGCGTAGCGGCTGACCCCGGTGAGCTGCTCGGCCAGGGCGTTGACCTCGCTCTTGTCGCGGAAGGTGGCGATGGCACCGATCGTCCGCCCGCGATGGCGGATCGGCCGCCGGTTGGCGAGCACCACCCGGCCGTCGAGGTTGAGATCGATCTCGCGATCGAGCTCGCGCCCCCCCTCACCGCCTTCGCCGCCGCTCAGCAGCTCGGGGAGGCCGCTGTGCGGCAGACAGTCGGCCACCGCCGTTCCCACCGCCGGCTCCCCCAGCCCGGCCTCGGCCAGCATCCGGCGGGCAGCCGGATTGACCAGGGTGACACGCGCCTGGCGATCCACCGCCAGGATGCCCTCGTGGACCGAGGCCAGCATCGCCTGGCGCTCCTCGACCAGCCGCGCGATCTGGTGCGGCTCGAGGCCCAGCAGCACGCGCTTGATGGCCTGGGCCAGCCCCCGGGCGCCCAGCCCGCCGACGATCATCAGCACCAGCACGCCGAGCATCACGTCACGCCGGTTGTCGGCCAGCAGCGGGGCCAGCGATGACAGGGTGACGCCCACCGAGACCGCGCCGACCACCTCGCCGTCGCCGGCCGTCACCGGGGCGAAGCCGCGGATGCTGGTCCCCAGGGTGCCCTCGGCCCGGGAGTGATAGGTCTCGCCGGCCAGCGCACGACCCTCGTCCCCGCCCTGGAAGTGCCGGCCGATGCGCTCGGGGTCCGGGTGGGTCAGGCGGATCGCACCGGCATCCATCACCACGATGAAGTCGACGCCGAGCGCGCGCCTCAGGCCGTCGATGCGTGCCTGGAGGGCGCCATCGTCGACGGGCGCCTCGATGCGTCCCTGGAGCGCCGCCTGCACCTCCGGATCGGCGGCGAGCGTCTGCGCCAGATCGGTGACCCGCGTGGCCTGATCCTCCTCCAGGGTCGCGCGCAGCTGGGCGGTGAACAGCCACAGCGCCAGACCCAGCGAGAGCACCACCATCACCGCGACCAGCAGCGAGATCCAGGTGTTCAGACGCAGGCGAGGACGGGGCATGGGGAGACTCCGGTGGGTGCGATCGTAGGGGATTGTCGGCCGGAATTCGACCTTGGTGGCATTCCCCACATGGTGACGGTGTGCCGTCAAGAACGCCGATATTTTCAATAGTTTCAGAACGCTTTAACAACTTGCGCAATCTTGGCGCCAGAGATGGCGGGCCTATGCTCGTCGCCAGCCCTGCGCCCTGGCGGCCAAGCCGCCAGGGCGAGTTTCGAACAACGATGTCCCGCGCGACTCGCGCGAGGCCGATCCCCAAGGAGCGCTCCCATGAGTCGATCTCTGACGGATACCGTCGCGACGCCGTCCGTGGCCCCCCGCGCCTGGCTCGCCCAGCGTATCTTCGGCATGCCGCTGCCGTTCTTCGCCCTCGCCCTGGCGGTAATGGTGGTAGCGATCGCCACCGACAGCCTGCCCACCGGCATGATCGGCGCCCTGCTGGTGATGATGCTGCTCGGCGAGCTGATGGGCTTCATCGGCGACCGCCTGCCGGTGGTCAAGACCTACCTCGGCGGCGGCGCCATCCTGGCGATCTTCGGCGCCGCCGCCGTGGTCTATCTGGAGTGGCTGCCCGCCCCGGTGGTCGACAACGTCACCGACTTCATGAAGGGCGGCGGCTTCCTCAACTTCTACATCGCCGCGCTGATCACCGGCAGCATCCTCGGCATGGACGCCAAGGTGCTGATCAAGGTCGGCTCGCGCTACGCGCTGCCGCTGTGCTGCGCGGTGCTCGGCGCCTCGCTGTTCGCCGTGGCCATGGGCGCGCTGCTCGGCTTCTCCGCCCAGGACGCGGTGGTCGTCATCGCCATGCCGATCCTCGGCGGCGGCATGGGCGCCGGCGCGGTGCCGATGAGCCAGATCTACGAGCAGCTGCTGGGCCAGCCGGCCAGCTACTACATCTCGATCCTGGTGCCGGCCCTGGCGCTGGGCAACGTCTTCGCGATCATCATCGCCGGCCTGCTCAACGGCCTCGGCAAGCGCTTCCCGGGACTGACCGGCGACGGCCAGATGATGCCCGGCGTCGACGTCGAGGAACCCGAGCATACCCTGGACCTGGGCAAGCTGGGCGTGGGCGTCGTCGCCGCCCTGATGCTGTTCACCGCCGGCCAGATCCTCGGCACCCTCGTCCCGCTGCACCCCTACGCGCTGATGATCGTGCTGGTCGCGGCCCTCAAGGTGCTCGACGTGCTGCCGGCATCGGTCACCGAATCCGCCGCCCAGTGGTTCCAGTTCGTCGCCCGCAACTGGACCTTCGCCCTGCTGTTCGGCATCGGCATCGCCTACACCGACCTCGGCCAGGTGATCGACGCCATTTCGCTGACCTACGTGCTGATCGTGTTCGCCGTGGTCGCCGGGGCGGCCTTCGGCGCTGGCCTGGTCGGCAAGCTGGTGGGCTTCTACCCCATCGAGTCGGCGATCACCGCCGGCCTGTGCATGGCCAACATGGGCGGCACCGGCGACGTGGCGGTGCTGTCCGCGGCGCGCCGCATGTCGCTGATGCCCTTCGCGCAGATCTCCTCGCGGCTGGGCGGCGCCCTGATCCTGCTGATCTCCAGCGTGGTCGTGCCGCTGCTGTTCGCCTGAGGCGAGCCTGCCAGCGACGCAAACGGCGCCCTTCGGGGCGCCGTTTGTGTTTCGAGCACTCGACTCGCGGGATCAACCTTCCTCTTCGTCGTCGGCCAGATCCCGCCCGAAGGCCCGCCACTGGGCCAGGGTCATCACCTCGGTGGTCTCGGTGCGCAGGTCATGGGCGATGATCAGCTCGCCGCACTCCAGCTGGCGGCGCAGCTCGCCGACCCAGCCGCTCATGCCCTCGCCGGTGTCGGTGGTGTCGTAGCCCTGGCGCGTGACGAAGGCTTCCAGCAGGCCGTCCAGGGTCTCCCCCGGCAGCATGCGATAGGGCACTTCGACGAAACGGTCTCCGCTCATGCGTCGTTCTCCTGCATGTCCTGTGGTGTCTGGCCGCTTTCCCAGCTCGACAGGCGCTCGATGAAGGTCGCCTCGTCGATCACCTCGACGCCGAGCTGCTCGGCCTTGGTCAGCTTGCTGCCGGCGGCCTCGCCGGCCACCAGGCAGGCGGTCTTCTTCGACACGCTGCCGGAGACCTTGGCCCCCAGCGCCTGCAGACGCGCCTTGCCCTGGTCGCGGGTCATGGCCTCCATGGTGCCGGTGAGCACCCAGGTCTGGCCCTCCAGCGGCGTGGGGCCGGCCTCGACCTCGGCCTCTTCCCAGCGCAGCCCGGCATCCAGCAGCGCCTGGATCGTCTCGCGGTTGTGCGGCTGCTGGAAGAAGGTGTGCACGTGGGCGGCGACGATGGGGCCGACGTCGTCGACCGCTTCCAGCGCCTCGCGCCCGGCCGCCATCAGCGCCTCGAGGGTGCCGAAGTGGCGCGCCAGGTTGGCGGCGGTGGCCTCGCCCACCTCGCGGATGCCGAGCGCGTAGATGAAGCGCGAAAGCGTGGTCGCCTTGGCCTTCTCCAGCGCCGCGACCAGATTGTTCGCGGATTTATCGCCCATGCGCGGCAGCGTGGCGAGACGCTCGGCCTCGAGGGCGAACAGGTCCGCCGGCGTCTTCACCCAGTCGCGCTCCACCAGCCCGTCGATCAGCTTCTCGCCGAGGCCTTCGATGTCCAGCGCCCGGCGGCTGGCGAAGTGCTTGAGCGCCTCCTTGCGCTGGGCGGCGCAGTAGAGCCCGCCCGAGCAGCGTGCCACGGCCTCGTCCTCGAGGCGCTCGATCTGCGAGTCGCACACCGGGCAGCGCTCGGGGAAGACGATCTCGCGGGCGTCCTCGGGGCGCTCGTCGAGCTGAACGCGCACCACCTGGGGAATGACGTCGCCGGCCCGGCGCACGGCCACGGTGTCGCCGATCATCACCCCGAGGCGCGCGATCTCGTCGGCGTTGTGCAGGGTCGCGTTGGACACCGTGACGCCGGCCACCGAGACCGGCTCCAGACGCGCCACCGGGGTGATGGCGCCGGTGCGGCCGACCTGGAACTCGACGTCGTTGAGCCGCGTGATCTGCTCCTGGGCGGGAAACTTGAAGGCGATCGCCCAGCGCGGCGCCCGGGCCACGAAGCCCAGCTCGCGCTGCAGGCGCAGGTCGTCGACCTTGATCACCGCACCGTCGATGTCGTAACCGAGGCCGTCGCGCTTCTCGCCGAGGCGGCGGCAGTAGTCGACGATGCCCGCCGCGCCTTCCACCACCTCGAGCTCGGCGCTGGTGCGGAAACCGAGCCCGGTGAGGCGTGCCATCAGCTGGCTATGGCTGGCATCGCCGGCGTCCGGCTCGATGCGCGCCACCTGGTAGGCGCTGAACTCCAGCGGGCGGGTGGCGGTGACGCGCGGATCGAGCTGGCGCAGGCTGCCGGCGGCGGCGTTGCGCGGGTTGGCGAAGACCTTGGTGTCCTCGGCGCGCGCCTTCTCGTTCATGGCCTCGAACTCGGCGTGGCGCATGGTGACCTCGCCGCGCACCTCGAGCAGCTCGGGCCCGCCCTCGCCGCGCAGCTTCAGCGGGATCGACTTCAGGGTCCGCAGGTTGGAGGTAATGCCCTCGCCGGTGCGGCCGTCGCCCCGGGTCACGCCGGCGGAAAGCTCGCCGTTCTCGTAGACCAGCGACACGGCGGCGCCGTCGAGCTTGGGCTCGCAGCAGAAGGCCACACTGTCGGGGTCGGTCTCCAGGCGATCGGCGACCCGCTTGGCGAAGGCCGAAAGCTCGTCCTCGTCGAAGGCGTTGTCCAGCGACAGCATCGGCACCGCGTGCGGGATCTCGGGAAAGCCTGCCGCAGGCGCGGCACCGACCCGTTGGGTCGGCGAGTCGGGCGTCACCAGCGCGGGATGCTCGGCCTCGATCTCCTGCAGGCGACGCAGCCGACGATCGTAGTCGGCGTCGGTCATGCGCGGCTCGTCGAGCACGTAGTAGCGGTAGTTGGCGTCCTCGAGCTCGGCGCGCAGACGCGCCGCCTCGTCCTGAATCGCGGGGTCGGGCTGGGTCATGGGAATGTCTGGTTCTCGATCGATAGCGAGGGCCTCGTCGCGCGAGGCCGGGTGGCGCTAGCTTACCAAAGCAACGCCCCCCGACGGGATACCGTCGGGGGGCGTCTGGACGCCGTATGGCAGGCGAGCGTCAGTTGACCTGACGATGCAGGCGATGGCGCCGCTCGAACTCCTGCACCCGCTGACGGGCGAACTCGACGGTCTGGGCGGTCATCACGCTCAGGTTCTCGTCCTTCAGCTCGCCGCCGAGGTGGCGGACGATGACCATGGCGGTCTCGACCATGGCCTCGAAGGCCGCCGAGGTATCGGTGGCGCTCGGCAACGGCATCAGCAGGGTGACGCCCGGCGTGGAGAACTCGTCCATGGCCTCGAGGGGGAAGGTGCCCGGCTTGACCACGTTGACCATCGAGAACTGCAGCGCGCTGCCCGGTTCCTCGGTCTCGAAGCGGTGGAAGATGTTCATGTCGCGGCCGTAGCGCAGGCCGCAGGCCATCATCAGCTCGAGCAGGGTGCTGCCGGCGAAGCCGCCCTCTTCACGGGCCATCACGCTGATCACGATCAGCTCCTCGGCCCCGCCGAGGGCGTCGCGGGCATGCTCGTCCTGAACGCCGTGACGCAGCGCCTTCTCGAGCACCGGATGCGAGCGCACCACGTCATCTCGCGGCGCCTCTGCTTCGGCAAAGGCCTCGGGGGCCGCCTCGTGGCGGGGGGCGAACAGCGGGTCGTTGTCGTCGGCCGCGGCCTGGCGACGCTCGGCCTCCAGGGCCTCCGCCTCGCGCTGGCGGCGGGCCGCCTCATCGGCTTCCTGCTGCTGGCGAGCGGCCTGTTCACGACGCGCCTGCTCGGCCTTTTCGGCTTTCTCGGCCTTTTCCGCCTTCTCCTGCTCGCGACGCGCCTTCTTCTGGTCGCGACGCTCGGCGATGCCCTTCTGCAGGGAGGCACCGAAGCGCTGGACCGAGGAACCGACACGCCTGGAGCCGTTCTTCAGCGAATCGCCCACGCCTTCCAGGTCGACCAGACGGTAGTGCTCCTCGTCGTAGCCGTCGTGATCGGCCGGATCGGCGACCAGCGGCTCGGCGGCCGGCGGCTGCCGACCGGCGTCCTCCTGGGCGGGCTCGCGACGCTCGGCCTCGGCACTCGCCGCCGGTGCGGCCCGTTCGGCCGGCTCGGGCCGGCGCGAAGCGGACACCGCCTCCGTCGCCCCGGTCTGAGGCGCCTCGCCCTGCTGACGGCGGAATTCCGACAACACCCGGGACGGGCCGGGGTGGTCCTGTCGCTCGAGCTTGGGCTTGGCCTTCACGCCCTGCTCTTCCGCAGGCCTGACGACGCGCGCCCCTCCGTTGGGCAATTCCCAGTTGAGTTCCGCCTCACGAGCCGCCTCGTCGGGGTCTTGTTCTTCGCCCCCCGCGGGGCTCGGGGCGTCGTGTCCGGCCTGGTCAAGGCGCGGCACGCTGCGCTGGCGCTGCAGGCGACGCACGCCATCGATGACGATCAGCGTCACCAGTGCCAGTCCCAGTATGATCAGCCACTCTCTAAGTTCCATGGGTCGTCATGCCTTTTTGCTAAGGCGCCATGCCTGATGGTTTCCGTGAACAGCATAGCGCGATTGCCCAAAAAAGGACCAATAATTTTGATTGTCAAGCTGGCCTTTTTGTGGCCGCACTTGCCTCGGTCCTGTGCAATCGCCCTTCAAGAATCCCTTCGTCACCATGTGGTGCTATCTCGCTTTTGTTCCTTGTTAACCCGTTTGCCCATGGCGTTCAAGTCCATCACGCCTCGGCCAGGGCCGCTGCCTCATCGACCCCCACCGCCACCAGACGTGATACCCCGGGTTCCTGCATGGTCACCCCCATCAATCGTTCGGAGGCTTCCATCGCGATCTTGTTGTGGGTGATGTAGATGAACTGCACCGAGTCCGACATCTCCTTCACCAGCTTGGCATAGCGACCGACATTGGCATCATCGAGCGGGGCATCGACCTCGTCGAGCATGCAGAAAGGTGCCGGGTTGAGCTGGAAGATCGCGAATACCATGGACAACGCGGTCAGCGCCTTTTCTCCCCCGGAGAGCAGATGAATGGTGCTGTTCTTCTTGCCGGGGGGGCGCGCCATGATGGCCACCCCGGTCTCCAGCAAATCGTCGCCGGTCAGCGTCAACCATGCGGTCCCGCCACCGAAGACCTTGGGGAAAAGCGTCTGCAGGCCGACGTTGACCCGCTCGAAGGTGTCGCGGAAGCGGGTGCGGGTTTCCTGGTCGATGCGACGGATCGCCCGGTCGAGGGTCTCCAGCGCCTCGCTGAGTTCGCGATGCTGCGCCTCCAGGTAGTCGCGCCGCTCGGCCTGCTGGTCGTACTCCTCGATGGCCGCCAGGTTGATGGCGCCCAGCCGGCGGATGCGCTCGCCGACCTCCTCGAGGCGGGTCTGCCAGGCCGATTCGGTGGCGTTGGGGTCGAGCCCCTCGGCCAGGCCGTCGGCGTCGTGGCCCAGCTCCTTGAGCTGCTCGTCCTGGGTGTCGGCCTTGAGCGCCAGCGCCTGGACCTGCATGCGCGCTTCCTGCAGCCGCTCGCGGATGCCTTCGAGCTGACGCTCGTGGCCCTGGCGGGACTGCTCGTCCTCGCGCAGCCGCTCCACCAGCTCGGCGGCCCGTGAGCGCGCCGCGTTGAGCTCGCGCTCCTCGCGCTCGCGGCGATGCAGCAGCTCCTCGAGGCGCTCGCGACGCTCTTCGTCGGGCTCGTGGAGCCCCTCGCGGGCCTCCTCGAGTTCGGCACAGCGCAGCTCGAGGCGCTCCCTGGCCTCGCCGGCGCGGCCCTGCTGCTCGGCCAGGCCGGCACGCTCGGTGGTCAGCCGCTGATGCTCCAGCGCCAGCCGCTGGGACTGCTCGGCCAGCGGCCGCTGCTGGCTGCGCAGCTGGGTCAGCCGCTCGCGGGCCTCCTGACGCGCCCGCTCCAGGCGCTCGCGGGTCTCGGCGCCGCGCTCCAGGCGCTCCATGGCCGCCTGCCAGTGCTCGCGGGTCTCCTCGATGGCCAGGCGGGTCTCCTCGGCGGACTCGGCCAGGCCTTCGAGCTCCTCGGCGAGTTCGCCGGCCCGCCCCTGGAGATGCTCGAGCCGACTGGCGAGGCCGCTGTCCTGCACCGCCAGCTGCTGACGCTGCTGCTCGAGGTCGCGCTCCTCGAGGCGCACCGCCTCGAGGCTCTCCTCGGCCTTTTCCACGCGCTCGCCGGCCTCGGCCAGGCGTGTTTCCTGGGCCTCGAGGCGTTCTTCCACGGCGGCGAGCGCCTCGCGCACCTCCGCCTCGCGGCGGCGGCTGACCAGCAGCGCATCCGGGCCCTCGTCACGGCCGCGGTGGCGCGCCCAGCCGTCACCGACCCACAGCCCGCAGGCGGTGATCAGGCTCTCGCCGGGGGCCAGGCCATCACGCTCGGCCCAGGCCTGCTCGCGGCTGTCCACGCAGCGCACCCCGGCGAGCCAGCGGGCCGCGGCACCGGCACCGCTGACCCGCGCGGCCAGGCTGCCGGCCGGGGCCTCTCGTTCGGCGTCCTCGAGCAGCCCCAGCTCCGGGGCCAGCTCGGGGGACAGCACGCTGCCACCCTCGGACAGCGGGGCGAGCCGGGCGCGTAGCCAGGGCGCCAGCACCCAGGACACGACGTCCTCCCAGCCGCTCTCGACCTCGAGACGTTCGCCGAGGCGCGGGGCCTCGCCGAGCCCGTGGCCGCGCAAGTGCGCGTCGAGGGTCTCGTCGTGATCGGCCAGGGCGGCCTGGATCAGCGCGTCGAGCGAGGCCAGCTCGCCTTGCAGGGTGCTGCGCCGCTGGCGGTCGGTCTCGCGGTCGACCTCGGCCTCGCGCACCGCCTCCCGGGCCGTGTCGCGCTCGGCCTGCCAGCGCTCGCGCTGCTCCTCGCGCCCGGCCAGGCGTTCCTCGAGCTCGGCCAGCCGCTCGGCGACCTCGGCGCGCTGGGCTTCGAGGCCGGCGATATCGGGCAGTTCCTCGCGCTGCTGGCGGCGCTTGCGGGCGTCGCCCTCGAGGCGCTCCAGCGTCGCCTCCTGTTCGCGCAGGCGGTCCTGGGCGCGCTCGGCCTCGCGGCTGTCGGCCTGCCAGGTCTCGCCGAAGGCCTCCCAGTCGGCGTCGGCCTGTTCGGCCAGGGGCTCGGCCTCCTCGAGGGCGGCCTCCAGCTCGGCCAGGCGTTCGGCGACCTCCTCCTGCTCGGGGCCCAGGGTCTCCAGGCGCTCGTCGAGGCGCAGCAGGCGCTCGCCATCGTCCTCGCCGAGGCGGTCGAGGTCGGCGAGCTCGCGACGGGCGGCCTCGAGGTCCTGGGCCAGCTGCTGGTCCCGGGAGCGGGTGTGTTCCAGGTCCTGCTCGAGCCGCGCGATGGCGGTGGTCGTCTCGTGGAAGCGGTTCTGGTAGCCCTCGAGCTCGGAGGCCAGGCGGTCGTGCTCGGCGCGGGCCTCCTCGAGGCGCGTCTCGCACTGGCGCAGACCCAGCACCTCGCGCTCCACCGAGGTCTCGAGCTCGCGCACGCGGCTCTCCTCCTCGCCCTGGCTGGCGCGCAGGGCGCGGCCGCGCAGCAGCGCCAGCTCGCCCTTGAGCCGGTACTCCTCCTGCTTGAGGGTCTGATAGCGGCGCGCCGCATCGGCCTGGCGCTTGAGGCGCTCGAGCTGCTTGTCGAGCTCCTCGCGGATGTCCTCCAGGCGCTCCAGGTTCTCCTGGGTGCGGCGCATGCGGTTCTCGGTCTCGCGGCGGCGCTCCTTGTACTTGGAGATGCCGGCGGCTTCCTCGAGGGTGGCGCGCAGTTCCTCGGGGCGCGACTCGATCAGCCGCGAGATCATGCCCTGGCCGATGATGGCGTAGGAGCGCGGCCCCAGGCCGGTGCCGAGGAACAGGTCGGAGATGTCCCGGCGGCGGCATTTCTGGCCGTTGAAGAAGTAGGTGGACTGCCCCTCGCGGGTGACCTGGCGCTTGACCGAGATCTCCGCGTACTGGGCGTAGGGGCCGCCCATGGTGCCGTCGCGGTTGTCGAACAGCAGCTCGATGGAGGCCTGGCCCACCGGCTTGCGCCCGGTGGAGCCGTTGAAGATGACGTCGGTCATCGACTCGCCGCGCAGGGTCTTGGCGGAGGATTCCCCCATGACCCAGCGCACGGCGTCGATGATGTTGGACTTGCCACAGCCGTTGGGCCCGACGACGGCGGTCATGTTGCCGTCGAAGGGCACGGTGATGGGGTCGACGAACGACTTGAAGCCCACCAGGCGTATCGACTTCAGTCGCATGCGTTATTCCACGATCCTGTCGATGATCAGTTCTACCGGGTCGCCGTCGTGCTCGCCGACCGCCACCGCCGCGTGGCGGCCGAAGAGGTCGCCGGGTTGCGGATCGGCCTGGCCGCTGGCCGAGACCCGCGCCACCAGCCTCGCCTCGTCGACCTGGGACAGCCGCGCCATGGGCGCCATGGCATCGCCGTCGTCGAGGGTCAGGCTCGTCGGCAGCGCGCCCAGGGTGGTGCGCGCCACCGCCAGCGGCGGCAGCTCGCCGGCGGCGTCCCGGGCCACCACGAACACCGCGGTGTCGGCGCCCAGGCGGCCGGCCAGTTCGGGCGCCAGGCTCACGCGCACGCGCAGGCCCGGGCCCTCGACGGCCTCGGGCGTCTGGCCCAGGCGGCGCTGGGCGGTGCGGATGCCCTGGCGCAGCGCCTCGGCGGACTCGGCGTCGTTCATGCCGGCGATGGCCCGGCGCCAGCGGTCGATGGCGGTCTCGTAGTCGGCGCTCTCGAAGGCCTCGATGCCGAGCATCCCGAGCACCGTGGGCTGGGCCGGATCGGCGGCCAGGGCCTCGTCGACCAGCGCCTGCACGTTCGGGGTCAGCTCGCGGCCGGCGGCAAAATACCGCAACTGGGCCAGCTCGGCCAGCAGCCAGGGGCTTCGCTCCTCGAGCGCGAGCAGCCGGGTCAGGGCGTGGTCGGCGCGCTCCAGGCGGCCGCTGTCGCGATACAGCGGAAACAGCGAGCGCCAGACGTTGGGGTTGTCGGGCTGACGTGCGGCCTCGGCCTCCAGTCGCTCGAGCAGCCGGGGCAAAGAGGCCTCGGGGTCGTCCATCACCTGCTGCTGGAGGCGATACAGCGCCAGGTCGCCCTCGGCGCCCTCCCAGCGGTACCAGCTGGCGCTGGCCACCACCAGGGCGACCATCGTCACGGGGACCAGCCAGCGCCCGGCGCGGGCGGGCTTCAGCGGCGAGCGGGTCGAGGCCGCGGTGTCGTCGAGCAGGCTGCGCTCGAGCTCGAGGCGGTCCTCGTCGAAGCGCGCCGCGTCGATCTCGCCGCGGTCGCGGGCGGCCTCCAGCGACGCCAGGCGCCGCCGGTAGACGGCGACGTTCTGGCGGGCGGTGCGATCGCCGGCCTCATCATCGGCCAGGGCACGCGCCACCGGCCCGGCGCGGCGCAGCGGCAGCACCAGCAGCCACAGCGCCGGCACCAGCAGCAGGGCGAAGGCGATCCACAGCGCGATCATCGGTCATCCTCCCGTTCGAGCAGCGCGTCCAGCCGGGCACGTTCCTCGTCGCTGAGCGTCCTGGCCGAGGCGCGCCGGCGCGCGCGAACCAGCAACGCCACCAGCAGGCCGCCGCCCAGCACCAGGGCCGCGGGCAGCCCCCACAGCAGCAGGGTGCGGCCCTCCAGGCGCGGGTTGTAGAGCACGTAGTCGCCGAAGCGGCTCACCATGAAGTCGAGGATCTCCTTGTCGGAGCGCCCCGCCTGCAGCTGCTCAAAGACGCGCTGGCGCATGTCGCCGGCGATCGGCGAGTCGGAGTCGTCGATCGCCTGGTTCTGGCACTTGGGGCAGCGCAGGGTCGCGGTCAGCGACTCGAAACGGTCGCGCATCACCGGGTCGTCGAACTCGCGCACCTCGATGGCGGCCTGCGCCAGGGCCGGTGTCAGCAGCGCCAGCATCAGCAGCGCACGGATCAGTCTTGCCATTTCGCCACCTCCGGCAGGATCACCCGCTCGACGTCCTGGGGCGTGATGTACCCGGTGTGGTGGTAGCGGATCACGCCTTCGGCATCGACCAGGAAGGTCTCGGGGGCGCCGTAGACGCCGAGGTCGAAGCCCAGGCTGCCCTCGGGGTCGAACAGGTTGACCTCGAAGGGGTTGCCGAACTCGGCCAGGAACTCGCGGCCCTTCTCCCGGGTGTCCTTGTAGTCGACGCCGACCAGGCGCACGCCGCGCTCGGCGAGCTCGAGCAGCTGTGGCATCTCCTGCTTGCAGGTCGGGCACCACTCGCCCCAGACGTTGACCAGGGTGACCTCGCCCTTCAAGAGCGATTCGTCGAGGGTCCGCCCGGGGTCCTCCAGGGTCGTGAGGCTGAAGGCCGGGAAGGGCCTGGCCATCAGCGCCGAGTCGCGCGAGACGGGATCGATCGACAGCCCGCGGTAGAGAAACACCGCCAGCACCAGGAAACCGGCCAGCGGCAGCAGCAGCAACAGACGACGCGTCATGCGCTCACCTCCCGGGCGTGGCGTTCGGGGTCGGGCGCGGTGGCGGCGCGCCGGTAGCGGCGGTCGACCACCGCCAGCACGCCACCCAGCGCCATCAGCAGCGCGCCCAGCCACAGCCAGCGCACGAAGGGCTTGTACTGGATGCGCAGCGCCCAGCTGCCGTCGCCCAGGTCCTCGCCCATGGCCACGTAGAGGTCGCGCAGCAGCCCCGGGCGCAGTGCCACGTCGGTCATCGGCATGCCACGGGCCAGATAGATGCGCTTCTCCGGCGCCATCGTGAAGCGACGGCGGCCGTCGCCGCGGCTCACCTCGAGGCGCGCGACGTCGGCGACGAAGTTGGGGCCGCGGCGATGGCCGAGGTCGGTCATGGCGAAGGTGTAGCCGGCCACCTCGACGCTGTCGCCCACCGCCATGCGCACGTTGCGCTCCACGGCGTAGTTCGAGACCACGGTCACGCCGACGATGGTCACCGCCAGGCCCAGGTGGCCCAGCACCATGCCCCAGTGGGCCAGCGACAGCCGCTTGAGCCCGGCCAGACGCCCGTCGCTGTGGCGGCTCTTCGTCCACAGGTCCCGCACCAGCGGCAGCACCACCCACAGCGCCGCCACCAGCCCCAGCGTGACCGCGAGGTTCCACTCGCCGCCGTAGGCCAGCGGCGCCAGCAGGCCGATGACCAGCGCCACGGCACCGGAGAGCCACACCCGACGGAACAGTTCACGGGGCCGGGTGCGCTTCCAGTTGGCCAGCGGGCCGAGCCCCATGAACAGGCACAAGATCACCGTCAGCGGCACGAACAGGGCGTTGAAGTAGGGCGGGCCGACGCTGATCTTGCCCAGGTTCAGGGCATCGAGCAGCAGCGGATAGACGGTGCCGAGCAGCACGGTGACCGTCATCACCACCAGCAGGATGTTGTTGACCAGCAGCAGGGCATCCCGGGACAGCCAGGTGAAGCCGGCGCGCTGGCTGACCCGCGGGGCGCGCAGTGCGAACAGCAGCAGCGAGGCACCCACGGTGAGGCCCAGCAGCACCAGGATGAACAGCCCCCGGGATGGATCGTTGGCGAAGGCATGCACCGAGGTCAGCACCCCGGAGCGCACCAGGAAGGTGCCCAGCAGCGACAGCGAGAAGGTGGAGATCGCCAGCAGCACCGTCCAGCTCTTGAAGGCGCCGCGCTTCTCGGTGACCGCCAGCGAGTGGATCAGCGCGGTGCCGGCCAGCCACGGCAGCAGCGAGGCGTTCTCCACCGGATCCCAGAACCACCAGCCGCCCCAGCCCAGCTCGTAGTAGGCCCACCAGCTGCCCAGGGCGATGCCCACCGAGAGAAAGGCCCAGGCCACGTTGGTCCAGGGCCGCGCCCAGCGGGTCCAGGCCGCGTCCAGGCGGCCGCCGAGCAGCGCCGCGATGGCGAAGGCGAACACCACCGAGAACCCCACGTAGCCCATGTAGAGCATCGGTGGATGGATGATCAGCCCGATGTCCTGCAGCAGCGGATTCAGATCGGCGCCGTCGGCGGGCGGGTTGGGCAGCAGCCGGGCGAAGGGATTGGAGGTGACCAGCACGAAGGTCAGGAACCCGGTGGAGACCAGCCCCATCACGCCCAGTACCCGGGCCAGCATGTCGCGGGGCAGCTCGCGGGAAAAGCGGCTGACGGCGAAGGTCCAGGCGCCGAGGATCAGGCTCCACAGCAGCACCGAGCCCTCGTGATTGCCCCACACCGCGCTGGCCTTGTAGTACCAGGGCAGCAGCGAGTTGGAGTTGTCGGCCACGGTGGACACGCTGAAGTCGTCGAGCAGGAAGCTCGCGGTCAGGCAGGCGTAGGCGACGATCAGGAACAGGAACTGCCCGGTGGCCATGGGCCGGGCATAGGCCATCCACAGCGGGCGGCGGGTCGCCGCCCCGGCCAGCGGCACGATGGCCTGCAGGGCGGCCATCGCCAGCGCGATGATCAGCGCGAAGTGACCGATCTCGGGAATCAGCGGGGTCAGCATGGCGTCTCCGGGTCAGTCCTCGGCCTCGAGCCGCTTGGCCACCTCGGCGGCCTTGTCCTGGTAGTCCTCCGGCGCATAGCCGGCCTCTTCCAGGGCCTGGGCCACCTCGGGCGGCATGTAGTTCTCGTCGTGCTTGGCCAGCACCTTGTCGGCCCGCAGCCAGCCCTCGGGCTGCAGCTGGCCGAGCACCACCACGCCCTGCCCCTCGCGGAACAGGTCCGGCAGGATGCCGCGATAGCGCACCTCGAGGTCCTCGACGTAGTCGGTGACCGTGAAGGAGACGGCCAGGCTCTCCGGGTCCCGGGCCACGCTGCCGGCCTTGACCATGCCGCCGGCGCGGATCGAGCGCTCCAGCGGGGCCTGGCCCTCGGCGATCTGCACCGGGCTGAAGAACAGGTTGATGTTGCTGCGCAGGGCGTAGAGCGTCAGACCCACGGCGATGGCGGCCAGCGTCACCAGCCCCAGGACCGCATAGAGTTTCTGCTTGCGTTTGGCTCTCATCGGGCAGGCCTCT
This sequence comes from Halomonas sp. HG01, assembly GCF_000968715.2. Taxonomy (NCBI): domain Bacteria; kingdom Pseudomonadati; phylum Pseudomonadota; class Gammaproteobacteria; order Oceanospirillales; family Halomonadaceae; genus Halomonas; species Halomonas sp. HG01. The sequence continues at coordinate 3,080,385 of NZ_CP022134.1, forward strand.
CGTCGGTGGAAGCGTCGGTGGCCTCGGCCTGGCGTCGCTCGCGGCGGACCCGGCGCTCGAGGTCGCGCCGCACCCGGCGGCGCTCGGCCCGGGCGTGCCAGCCCACGGCCAGCAGCAGCGCGGCGGTGGCGCCATAGGCGCTCCAGACATAGGGCGCGTGGCCGCCCATGGCGAGGAACTCGGCCAGCGAATCGAAGGCCATCAGCGCCCCTCCTCGACCAGCGCGCGCACCCAGCGCTTGGACGACTCGCGGCGCAGGATCTCGCTGCGGGTGCGCGTCAGGGTCACGGCGATGAAGAAGCCGTAGAAGCCGAGCACCATCAGCAGCAGCGGCAGCCACATCTCGACGGGCATGGCCGGCTTCTCGATGATCGAGAAGCTGGCCGGCTGGTGCAGGGTGTACCACCAGTCCACCGAGAACTTGATGATCGGGATGTTGATCACGCCCACCATGGCCAGCACCGAGGCCGCCCGGGCGCCGCCGTCGCGGCTGACGAAGGCGCCGCGCAGGGCGATCACCCCGATATAGAGGAACAGCAGGATCAGCATCGAGGTCAGCCGGGCGTCCCACTGCCACCAGGTGCCCCAGGTGGGCACGCCCCAGACGGCGCCGGAGAACAGCGCCACGAAGGTCATGCCGGCGCCCAGCGGGGCCATCATCGCCGCCGCCATGTCGGCCAGCTTGATCTTCCAGACCATGAAGATCAGCCCGGCCGCGGCCATGGCGACGAAGATCGACTGGGCGAGGAAGGCCGCCGGCACATGGACGTAGATGATGCGGAAGCTGTTGCCCTGCTGGTAGTCGGCGGGCGCGAAGGCCAGCCCCCAGAGCCCGCCGATCAGGATCAGCGCCACCGCCGCCAGCCACAGCGGCGTGAGCCATCGCGCGGTGATGGCGTAGAACCCCTTGGGGGAGCCGAGCTTGTGAAGGAAGGCCCACATTACCGTCGATTCCTCAACCGTTGAGCGCGATGCGCAGCGCCGCCGCGATGGCGAAGGGCGCGAAGATCAGCGCCGCCGCCAGCAGCGCACCGAGAATGGCCAGATGAGCCGCCACGACCCCGCCCTGGATCGCCGCCTGAACGGCGCCGGCGCCGAAGATCAGCACCGGTATGTAGAGCGGCAGCACCAGCAGCGAGAGCAGCACTCCGCCGCGAGCCACGCCCACGGTGAGCGCGGCGCCGATGGCGCCGATCAGGCTCAGGCTGGCGCTGCCCAGCGCCAGCGACAGCGCCAGCACGCCGTAGCTGCCCGCCGGCAGTGACAGCATCACGCCCAGCAGCGGTGCCATCAGCGCCAGCGGCAGGCCGGTCAGCAGCCAGTGCGCCGCCACCTTGGCCAGCGCCAGCACCGGCAACGGCTGGGGCGACAGCAGCAGCTGCTCCAGGCTGCCATCCTCGGCGTCGTCGCGAAACACGCCCTCCAGGGACAGCAGCGCCGCCAGCAGCGCCGCCACCCACAGCAGGCCCGGGGCGATGGTCGCCAGCAGCACCGGCTCCGGCGAGATGCCGATCGGAAACAGGGTGATCACCAGGGCGAAGAACGCCAGCGGATTCAGCACCTCGCCGGGGCGGCGCAGCCGCAGCACCAGATCGCGGTGCAGGGTCGCCCGCCATGCGACCGCGAGCCCGCCCGCCGGCTCACCGGCCTCGGGCAGCGGGGCCGGCCGCGACTCAGCGTTCGACATCGTCGCTTCCCTCGCCCAGCGACAGGCGGCGCAGGCCGGCCGAGGCACGCAGTTCGTGATGGGTGGTGACCAGCACGGCACCGCCGCGGGCGGTATGGGCCTCGAGGCGCGCCTCGAGGGCGGCCACGCCGTCCCGGTCGATGGCCGTGAAGGGCTCGTCGAGCACCCACAGCGGTCGCGGCGTCAGCTCCAGCCGTGCCAGGGCCACGCGGCGCTGCTGCCCGGCGGAAAGCTGGGCGGCGGGCAGATCCTCGAAGCCGACCAGCCCGACCCGCTCGAGCGCCGCCAGGCGCGTCGGCTCGTCGCCCCGCTCGCCGGCCAGCGCCTGATACCAGGCCAGATTCTCCAGCGGCGTCAGCGTCGCTTTCACCCCCGGGGCGTGCCCCAGGTACAGCAGGCTGGCGAGGAAGTCGCGCCGCACCCGGCGCAGCGGGGCGTCGTTCCACAGCACCTCGCCTTCGTGGTCCATCAGCTGGCCGGAGAGGATCTTGAGCAGGGTGGTCTTGCCGCTGCCGTTGGGGCCTTCGACGCGCAGGATCTCGCCGGCCCGGATCTCCAGATCGAGATCGTGGAACAGCCAGCGGTCGTCTCGCTCACAGGCCAGCCGCCGGGCTTGCAGACGCAGGCTCAAGGCACTCTCCAGGCGCGGATAACATGGCTCGGCACTCTACACGGAAAGGGTTTTCATCGCCAGCCGGGCCCCGGCCCGGAAGCGCCGGGGGCTGACCTGCATCAGCCCCCGGCTGGAAACGCCGCCCTTGCCAGATGCCGATCGCCTGCTATGCTGGCCAAGTACTGTATGTATCAACAGTCACTGCCGACGGGAGATGCCGCGCATGTCACTCGCCCCACAGTACCTGCTCCGCCAGCCCAACCTGCCCCTCGCCGAGGCCTGGATGCCGCTCGATGACCGCGACCTGGTCGAAGTGCCCCTGCTGGGCAGCGTCGCCGCCGGCGTGCCCATCGACGCCTGCATCGATGCCGGCAGCGTCGAGGTGCCGAAGCGCATGGTCAAGCGCAACACCTATGCGCTGCGCGTGCGCGGCGACTCGATGATCGATTGCAACATCTTCGACGGGGATGTGATCATCATCGAACGTCGCGAGAGCGCCGAGAACGGCGAGACCGCGGTGGTGATGATCAACGATCAGGAGGTCACCCTGAAGAAGCTCTACATCGAGAAGTCCGGCGTGCGTCTTCAGCCGGCCAACGAGGCCATGCCGCCCATCTACCTCAAGAACAGCGACATCCAGGTGCTGGGACTGGTGATGGGCGTGGTGCGCCAGACGGACCTGGCCGCCTGATGCGCTATCCCGTTCCCGACCTGCCTGCCGGCGAGTGGCGCGAGACCGAACTCGAGGTCGAGAAGAGCCGCTTCATCGCCTGGGTCTGCCATGCCCCGGAGGCCGCCGCCTTCGAGGCACTGCTGGCCGAGGCTCGGCGCACGCATCCCAATGCCAGCCACCACTGCAGCGCCTTCATCGCCGGCCCGCCCGGCGAGCAGAACGCCATCGGCTTCTCCGACGACGGCGAGCCCGGCGGCACCGCCGGGCGGCCGATGTATCAGGTGCTGGAAGGCGCCGGCATCGGCCAGGCCGGCTGCGTGGTGACCCGCTACTTCGGCGGCACCAAGCTCGGCACCGGCGGCCTGGCACGCGCCTACGGCCAGGCCGTGAGCGAGGCGCTGGAGACCCTGCCGACCCGCGAGGTCACCGAGCGCGACCCGCTGCGCCTGAAGATCGACTTTGCCGGCGAGGCCCAGGCCCGGGCCTGGTGCGCCGAGCGCGACATCCCCGTGGACGCCGCCGACTACGCTGCCGACGGCGTGGTGCTGACGCTGGGCTGGCCCCGGGACACCGAACGCGACCTCTCAGCCCTCACGTCCCGCCTCAAGGGACGACTCGAGACCCTGGACCCCGACGCGGCCTGAGGCCGCCTCGCCGGAGACGGCCCGCGCGCTCTCGTCCGCCGCGCCGATATAGCGCGCCCGCTTCTCCGGCTTGAGGCGCGCCAGGTCCACCGCCACCAGGCCGTCGGTGCAGTAACCGAAGGCCGTATCCACGCCGAAGGCCAGGAAACGCGTGCCGCCGGGTTCGGTGACCTCCGCGTACTGCTTGTAGAGGGCCGGCACGCTGGCCCCCAGCGCCTGCAGCCCGTGACGCAGGCGCTGGAAGTCCGCCTTCGCATCGTCGCCGCGAAACAGCCGCTCCGCCTCCTGCTCCCCGGCCCGGGAGAGGCGCCAGGGGGCGCGCGGACGCACCTGGCTATCGCCATCGCCGTAGTAGTGGCGGTAGTAGCTGACCAGCAGCTCCTTGGCCAGGGTCGGCAGGTGATTGGGCAGGGTCACCGGTCCGAACAGCCAGCGCACCTCGGGATGGCGACGCAGGTAGGCCCCAAGGCCGACCCACAGGTAGTCCAGGCTGCGCCGCCCCCAGTAGCGCGGCTGAACGAAGCTGCGCCCCAGTTCCAGGCCGTGGCGCCACTGCGCCCAGGGCGCCTGCTCCAGATGAAAGATGGTCGCGCCGTAGAGCCCCTCGATGCCATGACGATCGAGGATCCGCCCTACCTCGCCGAGTCGATAGGCGCCGGCGATCTCCAGGTCGCGATCGTCCCACAGCACCAGATGACGGTAGTAGTCGTCGAACGCGTCCAGGTCGCGCTTGCGGCCGGTGCCCTCCCCTACCCGACGAAAGGCCACCTCGCGCAGGCGACCGATCTCGCGCATGACCGACGAATCCGGCCGGCTGTCGACCAGCAGGATGCGCTTGCCGTCGGCGGTCTCGCCGAGCGTCTCGGCGTCGCGCAGCTCTTCGCGCAGGCGCTGGCGCGGCTCGGGGCGGGCGATACCAGTCTCGCCGACGAACACGCCGCGCTTGCCGCGCCCCAGACGATAGACATGCTTGCGCAGCAACTTGAGCTTGACCGGCGTGGTCAGGTCATCGCGATCGAACTGCGCCAGCGGAATCGGCCCGCCCACCCGCAGGGCGATATGGCGACCGCGCTGGCGGAACATCTCGTCGGGCAGCAGCAGCGTGCCCAGATCGCTGCGCAGCGACGTCAGGGCATAGAAGCGCGAGGAGTTGCGCCCGCGCACATGGACCGGCAGCAGCGGCGCGTTGGTGCGACGCGCGGCGTGCAGGAAGCCCGAATGCCACTTGCCGTCGCGCACGCCGCGGGGCCCGGCCCGGGAGACCTCCCCGGCGGGAAAGACGATCACCGCCCGCTCCGCCTCCAGGGCCTCGGTCAGGCGCGTAAGGCTACGGCGCAGCCCGCGCCGCGAGAGGTTGTCCACCGGCACGATCACGTCCGACAGCGGCGCCAGCTGCAGCAGCAGGTCGTTGGCCAGGATGCTGACGTCGGGGCGTACCTCGGCCACCATGCGCAGCAACGCCAAGCCGTCCAGGGCACCGAGCGGGTGATTGGCGACCACCACCAACCGGCCGGTCTCGGGAATCTGCTCGCGATCCCTGGTCGACAGCGTGTAGCCGACGTCGAGATGCTCGAACACCCGATCGATGAACTCGCACCAGCCGAGCTCGCCGTGGCGGGCCAGGAAATCGTTGATCTCGCGTTCGTGCACCAGCCGACGCAGCCCCGCCACCAGCGGCCCGAACAGCCAGGGCGGCCGCGCCGCCAGCCCCGGCGCCTTGTCGCGCAGGGCCCCTTCGATATCGATCATGCCGCTTCCTCATCGCCTGACGCGCCGTTCGACGCCGATGTCGTCAGGCTAGGCGCGGCAGGTGACAGGACGATGGCGGTCCGGAACGACGCACGGCGCCCCGAGGGGCGCCGTGCCGAGTCCCGCCCAAGACGGCGGCGAGCGATGCGGCCGGGGCAAGCCCGGGGCGCATCAGCCGAGGTACTTGATCATCACGCCCGCGGCCACCGCCGAGCCGATGACGCCGGCCACGTTGGGCCCCATGGCGTGCATCAGCAGGAAGTTGTGGGGGTTGGACTCCAGCCCCACCTTGTTCGACACCCGGGCCGCCATGGGCACCGCGGAGACCCCGGCAGAGCCGATCAGCGGGTTGATCGGCGTCTTGCTGACCGCGTTGAGCAACTTGGCCATCAGGATGCCGCAGGCGGTGCCGATGGCGAAGGCCACCATGCCGAGCCCGAGGATGCCGAGGGTCTCCACGGCCAGGAAGCGGTCGGCCATCAGCTTGGAGCCCACCGAGAGGCCGAGAAAGATGGTCACGGTATTGATCAGGGCGTGCTGAGCGGTGTCGGAGAGCCGCTCCACCACGCCGCACTCGCGCATCAGGTTGCCGAAGCAGAACATCCCCAGCAGCGGCGCGGCATCCGGCAGGAACAGCACCACCAGGATCAGCAGGCTGAGCGGGAAGACGATCTTCTCGCGCTTTGACACCGGCCGCAGCTGTGTCATGGCGATCTCGCGCTCGCCCTTGGACGTCAGGGCGCGCATGATCGGCGGCTGGATCAGCGGCACCAGCGCCATGTAGGAGTAGGACGCCACGGCGATGGCCCCCAGCAGCTCCGGCGCCAGGATGCTCGAGACGTAGATCGAGGTGGGGCCATCGGCGCCGCCGATGATGCCGATGGCGGCGGCCTGGTTGAGCGAGAAGTCCATCACGCCCATGGCGGTCAGCCCCACCGCGCCGATCAGGGTCGCGAAGATGCCGAACTGCGCCGCAGCGCCCAGGAACAGCGTGCGCGGGTTGGCCAGCAACGGCCCGAAGTCGGTCATGGCGCCGACGCCCATGAAGATCACCAGCGGCGCGATGCCGGAGGCGATGGCCACGCTGTAGAACTGGTAGAGCATGCCGTGGGCGAAGCCGGCGCCCAGGGCCACGTCGTTGGCGGCACGGATCAGTTCCGGGGCGGTGTCGCCATGCAGCAACTCACCGACGGCATGCCGCCAGGCCTCGACGTCTCCGCCCGGGGCCAGGTTCAGCTGCAGGGAGGCCGCCAGCTGCTGAAGCAGGTCAGGGCCCGCCATGTGCGCGGCCTGCTCGGCGGCCGACAGCGCCAGCCCCGCCTCGGGAATGTTGGCCAGGATGCCGCCGAAGCCGATCGGCACCAGCAGCAGCGGTTCGAACTTCTTGGCCATGGCCAGCCACAGCAGCAGCAGGCACACGGCGATCATCGCCGCCTGGCCGAAGCTCAGGTTGTAGAGGCCGGAGCCGGTCCACAGGGTCAGTAACTTGTCGATCATGGGTTCGTCCTTTAGAGCACGACCAGGGCGTCGCCCACGGTGACGCTGTCGCCTTCGCCGACCTTCACCGCCGAGACGGTGCCGGCGCTGGCGGCGCGCACTTCGGTTTCCATCTTCATGGCCTCGAGGATGATCACCACGTCGCCCTCGGCGACCACATCACCCGGCTTGACGTTGACCTTGAAGATGTTGCCGGCGAGCGGCGCACTGATGGTCTCGCCGGGCGACGCTTCGCCCGAGGAGGCCGCCGGCGCCGCGGAGGCGGTCGAAACCGCACCGCCGCCCTGCTCCTGGATGCGCTCGATCTCGCCGCCCTCGGCGACCTCGACCACGTAGGACTTGCCGTTGACGGTGACGGTGTAGGTCTCCGGCCCGCCGGCCGGGGCAGGCGCCTGTCCGGCGGCCTGGGGCGCGGGAGCAGAGGGCACCGGCTCGAAGGCGTCGGGGTCGTCGCGATGCTTGAGGAACTTGAGACCGATCTGCGGGAACAGCGCATAGGTCAGCACGTCGTCGATCTCGCGCTCGCCCTCGGCCAGCCGGATGCCCTCGGCCCTGGCCTTCTCCTTGAGCTCGGCGGCGAGCCGGTCCATTTCCGGGGAGAGACGATCGGCCGGGCGGCAGGTGATCGGCTCGCCGCCTTCCAGCACGCGGGCCTGAAGCTCGGCGTTGTAGGCGGCGGGGGCGGCGCCGTACTCGCCCTTGAGCAGCGCCTGGACCTCCTTGGAGATCGACTTGTAGCGTTCGCCCATCATCACGTTCATCACCGCCTGGGTGCCGACGATCTGCGAGGTCGGCGTGACCAGCGGAATGTAGCCGAGGTCCTCGCGCACCCGCGGGATCTCCTGCAGCACGTCGTCGAGGCGGTCGCCGGCGCCCTGCTCCTTGAGCTGGTTCTCCATGTTGGTGAGCATGCCGCCCGGCACCTGAGCCACCAGGATGCGCGAGTCGATGCCCTTGAGCGAGCCCTCGAAGGCGGCGTATTTCTTGCGCACCTCGCGGAAGTAGGCGGCGATGTCCTCCAGCGCCTCGAGATCGAGGCCGGTATCGCGCTCGGTGCCCTGCAGCATCGCCACCAGCGATTCGGTGGGGCTGTGGCCGTAGGTCATCGACATCGAGGAGATGGCGGTGTCGACGTTGTCGATGCCGGCCTCCACGGCCTTCAGCGCGGTGGCGGTGGAGAGCCCGGTGGTGGCGTGGCACTGCATGTGGATCGGGATGTCCACGGCCTTTTTCAGGCGCGAGACCAGCTCATAGGCGTCGTAGGGCTTGAGCAGGCCGGCCATGTCCTTGATCGCCAGGGAGTCCGCTCCCATGGCGGCGATGCGCTCGCCGAGCTCGACCCAGCCATCGAGGGTGTGCACCGGGCTCAGGGTGTAGGACAGGGTGCCCTGGGCATGGCCCTCGTTGGCACGCACCGCCTGGATGGCGCGCTCCAGGTTGCGCGGGTCGTTCATGGCGTCGAAGACGCGGAACACGTCAACGCCGTTGGTGCGGGCGCGCTCGACGAAGCGGTCGACCACGTCGTCGGCATAGTGCCGATAGCCGAGCAGGTTCTGGGCCCGCAGCAGCATCTGCTGGCGGGTGTTGGGCATGGCGGCCTTCAGCGCGCGAATCCGCTCCCAGGGGTCTTCGCCCAGGTAGCGGATGCAGGCGTCGAAGGTCGCCCCGCCCCAGGATTCCAGTGACCAGAAACCGATCCGGTCGAGCTTCTCGGCGATCGGCAGCATGTCGTCGAGACGCAGCCGGGTGGCGAACAGGGACTGGTGGGCGTCACGCAGGACCACGTCGGTGATGCCCAGCGGGCGAGCGTTCTCCGTCATGGGAGTTCCTTGTCGTTGTCGTTGATGGAGTGAGAGGGTGTCGTGATCTAACGGCGATGCTCACGGCGATAGCGGTGGATCGCGGCGCTGATCGCCGCCGTCAGGTCCTCGTCCGGCACGGCCGGCCCACGACTGGCGGGCGCCGGGGCGGCCTCGGCCGCGGGTTCGGGGAAGAAGCGCCCGATCACCCTCGACATCAGGGTGGTGACGATGACCAGCACGGTCAGGAAGACGAACACGAACCCCATGCCGAGGCCCATCAGGGCCAGGCCCTCGTTCAATAGCTGCGGATCCTGCATGGATGACCTCCTCGAGCGCCCCGCCGCACCCCGGCGAGGGGGCGCGCGAGTTGCGCATGAACGCTGAGCGTATAAGCTGCCACACTCCCAAAGGATCGCGATGGCACCATGGTGGAAGCTGACGTTGTTAAATTACTACATCCCGGCCGCATCGGCCTAGCCCCCATGGAGGGCGTGATCGATGCCGTCACTCGCGAGATGCTGACGCGAGCGCCGGGATTCGACTGGACGGTCACCGAATTCGTGCGCGTGGTGGACACGCGGCTGCCGCCGCGGGTCTTCCATCGCCACTGCCCGGAGCTGGCCGATGGCCGCCCGGCCACGCCGACCGGCGTGCCGGTGCACCTGCAGCTGCTGGGCTCGGACCCGACGGCGCTGGCCGCCAACGCCCGTCAGGCGCTGAAGCTCGGCGTCAGCAGCCTGGACCTGAACTTCGGCTGCCCGGCCAAGCTGGTGAACCGCCACGACGGCGGCGCCTCGCTGCTGCGCGACCCGCGCCGGGTACACGCCGCCGTGGCCGCCGTACACGACGCGGTGGGCGATGCCATCCCGGTGACCGCCAAGATCCGGCTCGGCTTCGACGACCGCCGCCTGGCGCTGGCCTGCGGCCTGGCCGCCGAGGACGCCGGCGCTCGCCAGCTGGCGGTGCACGCCCGCACCCGCCGTGAAGGCTACAAGCCGCCGGCCCACTGGGAATGGATCGGCCGCATCCGCGCCCGGCTGACGATCCCGGTGATCGCCAACGGCGACATCTGGACGCTGGAGGACTACTGGAAGGCGCGCACCCTGTCCGGCTGCCGAGACGTGATGCTCGGCCGCGGCGCCCTGGCCGATCCCGGGCTGGCACCGCGCATCCGCCACTGGCAGACCACCGGCGAGCGCCTGCCGGCGACGACCTGGACCGAGCGCGCCCGCGTCCTGCGCGACTATGCTGCGTCGCAGCGAATCATGTTACCCAGCAAGATCGTGGTCTCGCTACTCAAACAATGGTTGAACCACATGCGAAGTCGCGACGCCGAAGCCGCACGACGCTTTCAGGCACTGCGCCGAGTCACCGACCTGGACGATTTCCTCGCCGGCCTCGCGGCGGGGAGCGCCGTGCCGACCGGCAGGCTCGACGTCACCAGCGCCTGAGGGCGCCAGGAAGAGAGAAGAGAAGGAACAGGAAGAGAGACCGGGAAGAGACAGTCGCCGCCAGGCGAACAAAAAAAAGGCGCACGTCGCGATGCGACGGCGCCTGAACGATCACGGGCACCGACCCCTCATTGGGCACGGTGTCCGGCTAGCAAAAAGCGGGGTACAAAAGACAGAAGACCCGCCCTCGCGAGGAGAGCGGGTCCGGAATCTGGCGCGCCCGGGAGGATTCGAACCTCCGACCACCTGATTCGTAGTCAGGTACTCTATCCAGCTGAGCTACGGGCGCTTTCGGCAATGAGCAGGCTCATCGCGGGATGATGAAACATCATCCGGAGGAAGATGGCGCGCCCGGGAGGATTCGAACCTCCGACCACCTGATTCGTAGTCAGGTACTCTATCCAGCTGAGCTACGGGCGCTTGTCTTCCATCTATCGATGATGGCGGAGAGGGAGGGATTCGAACCCTCGAAGAGGCTATAAACCCCTTACTCCCTTAGCAGGGGAGCGCCTTCAGCCACTCGGCCACCTCTCCCTCATCGACAGGTGCGTATCCTACCGATCCGATTGGGGTTTGTCCATAGGGGGTGGCAATTTTTCTCGCCTCCCGGACTCACCGACGGATCGCAGGCGCGTTACCCCCTCCCCTCGCCGTCGTCATCGTCGTCGGTTCTCTCGCGCTGGATGCGCTGGTAGATCTCCTCACGATGCACGGCGACGTCCTTGGGGGCGTTGACGCCGATACGGACCTGGTTTCCCTTGACGCCCAGCACGGTCACGGTGATGTCATCACCGATCATCAGGGTTTCTCCGACACGGCGGGTCAGAATGAGCATGACTGATCTCCTTCTCAGACTTCTGACTGCGGGATGCGCTGTCACGGCAGAGGGACCGGCTCGTGCCCGCCCCTCCGATCGCAGACATCGCCCATGACACCCCAGAAGCTTCGTTGAATGAAAGCTCTGTCGCAGGCGCTGCCATGGACTTCCCTACAAGCGTAGAAGCTGACGGCAGGCTGCGACGCCTTATTCGCTCTCGATGTCGTTCTTGTCCAGGCCGAAGGCCTGATGCAGGGCACGCACCGCCAGCTCCATCTGCTTCTCGTCGACCACCACCGAGATCTTGATCTCGGACGTGGAAACCATGCGGATGTTGATGTTCTCCTCGGACAGCACGCGGAACATCTTGGAGGCCACGCCGGCGTGGGAACGCATGCCGACACCGACCAGCGAGACCTTGGCGATCTTGTCGTCGCCCTTCACTTCGCCTTCGCCCAGCGCCGGCAGCACCTGTTCCTCGAGGATCTTCAGGGTCTGCTTGTAGTCGCCCTTGGCGACGGTGAAGGTGAAGTCGGTGTAGTCGCCGGCCGGCGCCACGTTCTGCACGATCATGTCGATCTCGATGTTGGCATCGGCGATCGGGCCGAGAATCTTCGAGGCCACGCCCGGCACGTCCGGGGTGTTGAGCAGGGTCAGCTTGGCCTCGTTGGCGGTGAAGGCGATACCGGAGATCAGCGGTTCTTCCATGGAGTCCTCGTCTTTGTCGGAGTCTGCAACGATCAGGGTGCCGGGGCCGTCCTGGAAACTGGACAGCACGCGCAGCGGCACGTTGTACTTGCCGGCGAATTCGACGGCGCGAATCTGCAGTACCTTGGAGCCGAGGCTGGCCAGCTCCAGCATCTCCTCCACGGTGATGGTGTCCAGGCGCTGGGCCTGGGAGCAGACACGCGGGTCGGTGGTATAGACGCCGTCGACGTCGGTGTAGATCTGGCACTCGTCGGCGTTCAGCGCCGCGGCCAGGGCCACGCCGGTGGTGTCGGAGCCGCCGCGACCGAGGGTGGTGATGTTGCCCTCTTCGTCGACGCCCTGGAAGCCGGCGACCACGGCCACCTGACCGTCATCCAGGTCCTGGCGCATGTCCTCGGTCTCGATGCGCTGGATGCGCGCCTTGGTGTGGGCGCTGTCGGTCATGATGCCGACCTGGGAGCCGGTGTAGGAGGTGGCCGGCACGCCGAGCTTGTGCAGCGCCATGGTCAGCAGCGAGATCGTCACCTGCTCGCCGGTGGAGACCAGCATGTCGAGCTCGCGCGGGGTCGGCTCGTCGTTGATGTCGTTGGCCAGGCCGATCAGGCGGTTGGTCTCGCCACTCATGGCGGACACCACGACCACGACCTGATGGCCGGCGTCACGGAAGCCCTTGACCTTCTCGGCCACGGCCTTGATGCGCTCCACGGAGCCCACCGAGGTACCGCCGAACTTCTGTACGTATAGTGCCATGCGTCGTTGTCCCTCTGTCGATTTAGCGTTGGAATGGATGAAAGGTAAGCGAGGCCGGATACACGAGGGGCCGAAGACGCTGCCGTCTTCGGCCCCGTGACGCCTAGAGCGCCTCCTCGACCCAGGCCGGGACGCTCTCCAGCGCCGCCGGCAGGGCCGCGGCATCGCTGCCGCCGGCCTGGGCCATGTCGGGTCGGCCGCCGCCCTTGCCGCCGACCTGGCCGGCCACGTGGTTGACCAGCGCACCGGCCTTGACCCTGGCGGTGAGGTCGTCGGTGACGCCGGCGATCAGGCTGACCTTGCCGGCGGCCTCGTCGGCCACGCCGAGCACCACGATGCCGGAGCCCAGCTTGTTCTTGAGCTGGTCGAGCATGCCGCGCAGCTCCTTGCCCGAGACGCCTTCCAGGCGCTTGGCCAGGACCTTGACGCCCTTGACCTCACGGGCCTCGTCGAGCAGGTCGTTGCCGGCGGCGCTGGCCAGCTTGGCCTTGAGCCGCTCGAGCTCCTTCTCCAGGCCGCGATTGCGCTCGACCAGCGATTCGACGCGCTCCTCGACCTGCTCGGGCTTGGCCTTGAGACGCTCGCCGATGCGTGACACCCGCGCTTCCTGCTCGCGGAAGTAGGCCAGCGCGGCCTCGCCGGTGATGGCCTCGATGCGGCGCACGCCGGAGGCCACGCCGGCCTCGCTGACGATATGGAAGCAGCCGATGTCGCCGCTGCGACGCACGTGGGTGCCACCGCACAGCTCGATCGAGAAGTCGTCGGCGCCGATGGTCAGCACCCGCACGCTGTCGGCGTACTTGGCTTCGAACAGCGCCGCGGCGCCCTTCGCCTTGGCTTCGTCCAGGGTCATGTGCTCGATGCGGGTGTCGGCGTTGGCCAGCACCTGCTCGTTGACCAGTCGCTCGATCTCGGCCAGCTGCTCGGCGGTCACCGGCTCGAAGTGGCTGAAATCGAAGCGCAGGCGCTCGGGCGTCACCAGCGAGCCCTTCTGCTCGACGTGCTCGCCGAGCACGATGCGCAGCGCCTCGTGCATCAGGTGAGTCGCCGAGTGATTACGCACGCTGGCCGCGCGCAGGCTGGCATCGACCCGCGGCGTCACCGCGTCGCCCACCGCCAGCGCGCCCTCGAGCAGCACGCCGTGATGCAGGTGGTGACCGCTCTGCTTCTGGGTATCGGTGACCAGGAAGCGGCCGCCGTCGAACTCGAGGTAACCGGTGTCACCCACCTGACCGCCGGATTCGGCGTAGAAGGGCGTGCGATCCAGCACCACCATGCCGCGCTGCTCGACCTCGAGGCCGTCCAGCGGATTGCCCTCGCGGTCGACGATGGCGGTGACCGCGGCCTGGTCCTCGAGACGCTCGTAGCCGGTGAAGTCGGTCTCGCCTTCCAGATCGAGCGAGGCCTCGTAGGCGGCACCGAACTGGCTGGCCGCCCGGGCGCGTTCGCGCTGGGCCTCCAGTTCGCGCTCGAAGCCGGCCTCGTCGAGGATCACGCCGCGCTCGCGGCAGACGTCGGCGGTCAGGTCGTAGGGGAAGCCATAGGTGTCATAGAGCTTGAACACCGTCTCGCCCGGCAGGGTGTCGCCCTCGAGGCCGGCCAGCGCCTCCTCGAGCAAGCCCATGCCGTGATCCAGGGTGCGGGCGAACTGCTCCTCTTCCTTCAGCAGCACGCGCTCGATCTGGTGGCGCGCCTCGCGCAGCTCCGGGTAGGCCTCGCCCATCTCGGCGTCCAGCGCGCCCACCAGCTTGTGGAAGAAGCGACCCTGGGCACCCAGCTTGTGTCCGTGACGCACCGCGCGGCGGATGATCCGACGCAGCACATAGCCGCGCCCCTCGTTGGAGGGCAGCACGCCGTCGGTGATCAGGAAGGCACAGGAGCGGATGTGGTCGGCGATCACGCGCAGCGAGGGCGTGGACGTGTCGTCATGACCGGTGGCCCGGGCCGCCGCCTCGAGCAGGTTCTGGAACAGGTCGATCTCGTAGTTCGAGTGCACGCCCTGCATCACCGCGGCGATGCGCTCCAGGCCCATGCCGGTGTCGATGGACGGCTTGGGCAGCGGATGCATCTCGCCGGCCGCGTCGCGATCGAACTGCATGAACACCAGGTTCCAGATCTCGATGTAGCGGTCGCCGTCCTCCTCGGGGCTGCCGGGAGGGCCGCCCCAGACCTCGGCGCCGTGATCGAAGAAGATCTCGGAGCTGGGGCCGCAGGGGCCGGTGTCGCCCATCTGCCAGAAGTTGTCCTCGTCGAGCTTGGAGAAGCGCTCCGGATCGACGCCGATCTCGTCCTTCCAGATGCGCTCGGCCTCGTCGTCGCTGACGTGCACGGTGACCCACAGCTTCTCCTTCGGCAGCCCCAGCACCTCGGTGAGGAAGGTCCAGGCGAAGCGGATGGCGTCGCGCTTGAAGTAGTCGCCGAAGCTGAAGTTGCCCAGCATCTCGAAGAAGGTGTGGTGGCGGGCGGTGTAGCCGACGTTGTCGAGGTCGTTGTGCTTGCCGCCGGCGCGCACGCAGCGCTGGGCCGAGGTGGCACGGACGTAGGGACGCGGGTCGCGGCCGAGGAAAACGTCCTTGAACGGCACCATCCCGGCGTTGGTGAACAGCAGGGTCGGGTCGTTGCTCGGCACCAGGGAGCTGGACGGCACGATGGTGTGGCCCTGCTCCTCGAAGTAACTCAGAAAGGCCTGTCTGATGTCTGCGCTTTTCATGGGGTATCCGTGGCGATAGGCGTGGTGGCCCGCAGGACGGGCACGGCAGCCATCATCGGACTGCCACCCGGGGCGTTCGCAAAGGGACCCATTATAGCGCAGTCGTCAAGCGACTAAAGGGCGGGGCGTTCAGGCGTCGTCCCAGGCATGGTTCATGGCATGCCGGAGCTGGTCGAAATCGAAGCCGCGGCCGGCCAGGAAGCGTTCGCGACGGGCACGCTCGCGGGGTTCCTGGCCGGGGCCGGAGAAACGCCGGGCCAGGGTCGTGGCGGCGAGCTCGAACCAGTCGACCTCGCCGCCGGCCTCGTCGAAGGCGCCACGAGCGGTGGCGTCATCGACGCCGCGGCGGGAGAGCTCGGCGCGGATGCGCACCGGCCCCTGGCCGCGAGCGACCCGGGAGCGCAGGAAACTCTCGGCGAAGCGCACGTCGGACTGCAGCCCCTGCTCGACCAGCGCGTCGAGGCATGCCTCGACCGCCTCGGGCGCGTGGCTCTTGGCAGCCAGGCGGTCGCGCAGCTCGGCCCGGGCATACTCGCGCCGGGCCAGCAGGCGGATGGCATCGTCGCGGGGCGTGGTATCCTCCGATCGCACAGGGCCCGCCATGGATCAGGACGACTCGCCGCCCGCGTCGGTGTCCGCCTCGGCCTCGGCGCTCTCTTCCTTGGGCTCCGGCGTGGACAGCAGCTGGGCGCGGATCTGGCTCTCGATCTCTTCCATGATCGCCGGGTTGTCCTCGAGGAACTGGGCGGCGTTGGCCTTGCCCTGGCCGATCTTGCTGCCCTGGTAGCTGTACCAGGCGCCGGCCTTGTCGACCAGGCCGCACTGCACGCCCAGGTCGACCACCTCGCCGGCGTGGTAGATGCCCTTGCCGTAGAGGATCTGGAACTCGGCCTGGCGGAACGGCGGCGAGACCTTGTTCTTGACCACCTTGACCCGGGTCTCGTTGCCGGTGACCTCGTCGCCCTGCTTGACCGAGCCGGTGCGGCGGATGTCGAGGCGCACGCTGGAGTAGAACTTGAGCGCGTTGCCGCCGGTGGTGGTCTCGGGGCTGCCGAACATCACGCCGATCTTCATGCGGATCTGGTTGATGAACACCACCATGCAGTTGGCGTTCTTGATGTTGCCGGTGATCTTGCGCAGCGCCTGGGACATCAGCCGCGCCTGCAGGCCGACGTGGGAGTCGCCCATCTCGCCTTCGATCTCGGCGCGCGGGGTCAGCGCCGCCACCGAGTCGATGATGATCACGTCGACACCACCGGAGCGCACCAGCATGTCGCAGATCTCGAGGGCCTGCTCGCCGGTATCCGGCTGAGAGACCAGCAGGTCATCGAGGTTGACGCCGAGCTTCTCGGCGTAGCTCGGGTCGAGGGCGTGCTCGGCGTCGATGAAGGCGCAGGTCTTGCCCTGCTTCTGGGCCTGGGCGATCACCGACAGGGTCAGGGTGGTCTTGCCCGAGGATTCCGGGCCGAAGATCTCGACCACGCGGCCGAAGGGCAGGCCGCCGATGCCCAAGGCGATGTCCAGCCCCAGGGAACCGGTGGATACCGACGGCATCACCACGCGCGGGGTATCGCCCAGGCGCATCACGGTGCCCTTGCCGAACTGGCGCTCGATCTGGGAAAGCGCGGCGTTGAGCGCCTTGGAACGATTGTCGTCCTGAGCCATGAGGGTCTCCTAAGCGATCGCCGTGACGCACGGCGATGACGAAACATTGGCGGAATGACGGCGCGACGGCCGCCGAAAAGCACTGTATGACTGCACAGTAGTATGACGAAAAAGCGGCCGCTCGGCCACCCCGAACCGACCGCATCGGCCGAGGCCGAACTAGCCGTTTTCCAGCTCGGCGATCAGCCCCTCGAGGGCGGCGTTCACGGCCTGATCGCGCACCGCGTCACGCTCGCCGGCGAAGTGGTGACGCTCGGTGCGCACCCGGCCCGGGGCGCCCCAGGCCAGCCACACCGTGCCCACCGGCTTCTCGGCGCTGCCGCCGCCGGGGCCGGCCACGCCGCTGATGGCCACGGCCAGATCGGCGCCGCTCTCGGCGCAGGCGCCGGCCACCATGGCCTCGACCACCTCGTGACTGACCGCCCCGACGCGCTCGAGCAGCGCCTCGGGCACGCCCAGCAGGCGCGTCTTGGCGGCGTTGGAATAGGTCACGTAGCCGGTCTCGAAGTAGTCCGAGCTGCCGGCGATCTCGGTGATGGCATTCGCCACCCCGCCGCCGGTGCAGGACTCGGCGGTGGCGACGCTCGCGCCGCGCTCGCGGCACAGCGCGCCGAGGCGTTCGGCGAGACGGCGCGTCTCGGGCGATACGGACATGGAATCCTCTCCCTGTTGACCCTTAGGCGCTCCCCACCGAACGCTCGGAGCTGTTCCGGCGACAGGCCTGCGCGGGGCGCTGTGAACCCATCCCTGGGCGCTACTGTTGCCCTGCTTCGCTCTCGCATCCTGCTCCGCTTGCAGGACCGGTCCCGGCCATCCCTGGCCGGCCCGTTAGGCGAATTCGCCTAACCCATGGCAAAAACCCCCACTACGACCTGTCCCCCGGCGCTCCTCGCTGTCGGCAACGCTTCGAGCATGACCCAAACGCCCCTGACGAAGGCCATCCTTGGGCGTAGAATACTGGCTTTGTCCGCGAGATGCATGGCACCTCACGCCATCCCGATATTCGCGTTTCTCACCGTCTCCACCGCCAGCCAAGGAAGCCCATGTCACAGGCCAGCGCCAAGCCGCACACGCCCATGATGACCCAGTATCTGAAGATCAAGCGCGAGCATCCCCAGGTGCTGCTCTTCTACCGCATGGGCGACTTCTACGAACTCTTCTTCGACGACGCCAAGCGCGCCGCGGCGCTGCTGGACATCACCCTGACCCAGCGCGGCCAGTCGGCCGGCCAGCCGATTCCCATGGCCGGCGTGCCCTACCACAGCGCCGAGGGCTACCTGGCGCGCCTGGTCGCCGCCGGCGAGTCGGTGGCCATCTGCGAGCAGATGGGCGACCCGGCCGCCGCCAAGGGCCCGGTGGAGCGCAAGGTGGTGCGCATCGTCACCCCCGGCACCCTCTACGACGAGGCGCTGCTCGACGCCCGCCGCGACAACCTGGTGGTGGCGATCCATTCGACCGGCGAGCGCTGGGGGCTTGCCTGGCTGGAACTCTCCAGCGGGCGCTTCAGCGTGCTCGAGGTGGAGGGCGAGGCCGAGATGCTGGCCGAGCTGACCCGCCTCGATCCGGCGGAGCTGCTGGTGGCCGACTGCCTGAGCCTTCCGCCGTCGCTCGAGGAGCGTCGCGGCCTGCGCCGCCAGAGCGACTGGCTGTTCGACCTGGAATCGGCCACCCGCACCCTGTGCGACCAGTTCGCCGTGCAGGACCTGCGCGGCTTCGGCTGCGCCCATCTGGAGGCCGCACTCACCGCCGCCGGGGTGCTGATCGACTACGCCCGCGACACCCAGCGCTCGCAGCTGCCCCATGTCACCGCCATCGGCGTGGAGAGCCGCGACGACGCCGTGGTGATCGACGCCGCCAGCCGCCGCAACCTGGAGATCGACGTCAACCTGGGCGGCGGCAGCGACAACACTCTGGCCAGCGTGCTCGACACCACCGCCACCGCCATGGGCTCGCGGCTGCTCAAGCGCTGGCTCAACCGCCCGCTGCGCGACCGCGATCAGGTCGGCGCCCGCCAGGCCGCCGTGGCCGCCCTGCTCGACCGTGACGGTTACCTGCCGCTGGGCGAGACGCTCAAGGCGATCGGCGACGTGGAGCGCATCCTGGCCCGGGTGGCGCTGTACAGCGCCCGCCCCCGGGATCTCGCCCGGCTGCGCGACGCCCTGGCGGCGCTGCCCGAACTCGAGGCCGAGCTCGCCGAGTACGAGGACGGCACCGCGCTGGACGAGCTCAAGCGCCATATCCGCCCCTATCCCGCGCTCGCCGACACCCTGGGCCGCGCGCTGGTCGAGAACCCGCCGGTGGTGATCCGCGACGGCGGCGTGATCGCCGAGGGCTTCGACGCCGAGCTCGACGAGCATCGCGGCCTGGCCGAGCACGCCGGCGACTACCTGGTGCAGCTGGAAACCCGCGAACGCGAGCGCACCGGGCTGACCGGCCTCAAGGTCGGCTACAACCGGGTCCATGGCTACTACATCGAGATTCCCCGCGCCCAGGCCCGCGAGGCGCCGGTGGACTACATCCGCCGCCAGACGCTGAAGAACGCCGAGCGCTTCATCATCCCCGAGCTCAAGGAGTTCGAGGACAAGGCGCTGTCGGCCAAGTCCCGCGCCCTGGCCCGGGAGAAGCTGCTCTACGACGGCCTGCTCGACGACCTCAACGCCGAACTGGCCCCGCTGCAGGCCACCGGCCGCTCCCTGGCCGCCCTGGACGTGCTGGCCGCGCTGGCCGAGCGCGCGCGTTCGCTGGACCTGGCTCGCCCGGCGCTGCCGGAGGCGCCGGGCCTCGACATCCGCGGCGGCCGCCACCCGGTGGTCGAGCGGGTCAGCGAGGCGCCCTTCGTGCCCAACGACATGGTGATGGACGACGCGCGGCGCATGCTGGTGATCACCGGCCCCAACATGGGCGGCAAGTCCACCTACATGCGCCAGGCGGCGCTGATCACCCTGCTCGCCCACACCGGCAGCTTCGTGCCGGCCGACAGCGCGAGCATCGGCCCGGTGGATCGCATCTTCACCCGCATCGGCTCCTCCGACGACCTGGCCGGCGGCCGCTCGACCTTCATGGTGGAGATGACCGAGACCGCCAACATCCTGCACAACGCCACCGACCACAGCCTGGTGCTGATGGACGAGATCGGCCGCGGTACCAGCACCTTCGACGGCCTGTCGCTGGCCTGGGCCAGCGCCGAACACCTGACCCGCACCCGCGCCTTCACGCTGTTCGCCACTCACTACTTCGAGATGACCGCGCTGGCCGAACAGGCCGAGAGCGTGGCCAACGTGCATCTGACGGCGGCGGAGCACCGCGACGGCATCGTCTTCATGCACCGAGTGGAGGACGGCCCGGCCAGCCAGAGTTACGGCCTGCAGGTCGCCCAGCTGGCCGGCGTGCCCCAGGGCGTGATCGCCCGGGCCCGGGAGAAGCTCGCGACGCTGGAGCAGCAGGAAGTCGACCAGGGCCAGCGCGCGCCGGTGGAACCCCGCGAAGGCGAAGAGGCGTCACCGCAGCAGGCGGATCTGTTCGCCAGCGCCCCGCATCCGATGGTGGAGAGCCTCTCGGGGCTGGCGCTGGACGAGCTGAGCCCACGCCAGGCACTGGAATGGCTGTACCGGTGGCAGGAGAACCTGTAGGACGGAAGACCGATACAAGCGCCGGTCATCGCCGCCGCCCTCGGGCGGCGGCGATGCCATCGACTCGACGCGCCACGGCTTGCGGGCAGCATGGCGGGCCGACTAAAATGGTTCGATCAAGTTCTACTTATTATAAAAGCAGAAGTTTTTATAACTCAATTCGACATTCAAGACCGACTGGCCGCGGCGCGCCCCGGCCGAGGAAGGGAGACTGGCATGACATTCGTCGTCACCGAAAACTGCATCAAGTGCAAGTACACCGACTGTGTCGAGGTCTGCCCGGTGGACTGCTTCTATGAAGGACCCAACTTCCTGGTGATCCACCCCGACGAGTGCATCGACTGCGCGCTGTGCGAGCCCGAGTGCCCGGCCGAGGCGATCTTCTCCGAGGACGAGCTACCGGAAGGCCAGGAACAGTTCATCGAGATCAACGCCGAGCTGGCGGAGACGTGGCCGAACATCACCGAGAAGAAGGACCCGCTGCCCGACGCCGAGGAATGGGACGGCAAGCCCGGCAAGGCGGACCAGCTGGAGCGCTGAGCCCCGGGCAAGACGCTCGAGCGAAGCCCAGACACGACGACGCCGAATGTCTCTCGACATTCGGCGTCGTCGTTTCGCACTGCGATGAAGGAGAACACCCAGGCAAAAGGAAGGCGACCCGAAGGTCGCCCGCTCCCAGCCATCCTTGAGCGGTTCCTTCCGCTCGAACTCCTAGCCTTCCCTGCCCGGAAGCCGCGTCCTGCGACACCGGGCTCGGCTTGAGACTGCATCCCGTGGCGTCCTGCCGGGAGAGACTCCGCTCTCCCTTGTCCCGCTGACCATTCTGGCAGTCTTGCGCGACTTCTCAACCGGGCCTTCTCGCGCCCGACACGACGCCACCCTCACCACATTCAGAAAAAAACATTTAAAAACAACGGGATAAAAAATACCGGCGCCTGGAAGGCGCCGGTATTGTCGGGCGAGATGTCACGAATGTCGCCGGGCCCGTGTAGGCGATTTCCTACACGAGGACCGCCGATCGGCGCCGCTTACTGCCCCTTGATGGCACTGCGGCCCGGGTAGTCCACGCGCTCACCCAGCTCCTGCTCGATCACCAGCAGGCGGTTGTACTTGGCGACGCGGTCGGAGCGGCACAGCGAGCCGGTCTTGATCTGGCCGGCGGCGGTGCCCACGGCCAGGTCGGCGATGGTGGTGTCCTCGGTCTCGCCGCTGCGGTGGGAGATCACCGCGGTGAAGCCGGCGTCCTGGGCCATCCTGATCGCGTCCAGGGTCTCGGACAGCGAGCCGATCTGGTTGAACTTGATCAGGATGGAGTTGCCGATCTGCTCGTCGATGCCACGCTTGAGGATGCGCGTGTTGGTGACGAAGAGATCGTCGCCGACCAGCTGCACCTTGTCGCCAACCTTGTCGGTCAGCGCCTTCCAGCCGTCCCAGTCGGACTCGTCCATGCCGTCCTCGATGGAGACGATCGGATACTGGTCGCAGAGCTCGGCCAGGTAGTCGGCGAAGCCGGCGGCGTCGTACTGCTTCCCCTCGCCGGCGAGATCGTAGACGCCATCCTTGTAGAACTCGGAGGAGGCGCAATCGAGGGCCAGGGTGATGTCGCGGCCGAGCTCGTAACCGGCGTCGGACACCGCCTGCTTGATCACCGCCAGGGCCTCGGCGTTGGACGCCAGGTTCGGCGCGAAGCCGCCCTCGTCGCCCACCGAGGTGGACAAGCCACGACCGGCGAGCACCTTCTTCAGGGCGTGGAAGATTTCGGCGCCCATGCGCAGGCCTTCGCGGAAGCTCGGCGCGCCCACCGGCTGGATCATGAACTCCTGGATGTCGACGTTGTTGTCGGCATGCTCGCCGCCGTTGAGGATGTTCATCATCGGCACCGGCATGCGGAACCGGCTCGGCTGGCCGTAGAGCTCGGCGATGTGGGCATAGAGCGGCGCGCCCTTGGCGTTGGCGGCGGCCTTGGCGGCGGCCAGCGACACGGCGAGGATGGCGTTGGCGCCCAGGGTGGCCTTGTTGTCGGTGCCGTCGAGCTCGAGCATGGCCTCGTCCAGGGCACGCTGGTCACGCGCGTCCATGCCGACCAGACGCTCACGGATGACGCCGTTGGCGGCCTCCACGGCCTTCAACACGCCCTTGCCCAGGTAGCGGGCCTTGTCGCCATCGCGCAGCTCGAGGGCCTCGCGGGAGCCGGTGGAGGCTCCGCTGGGGGCACAGGCCGTGCCCACGGCACCGCTCTCCAGACGCACCTCGGCCTGAACGGTGGGGTTGCCGCGGGAATCGAGCACCTCGAGGGCGCGAACGTCGACGATCTTGGTCATGTTGTCTCGTCCTTAGTGAGTCAGCGTTGGGGAAATCAGGAAATCTCGAGCGGCGCGAACCCCTTGACCAACTCGTCGAGCGCCTTGAGCTGGGCCAGGAAGGGCTCGAGACGATCGAGCGGCAGGGCGCAGGGGCCGTCGCACTTGGCGTTGTCCGGGTCCGGGTGGGACTCCAGGAACACTCCGGCGAGCCCGACGGCCACGCCGGCGCGAGCCAGCTCGGCGACCTGGGCACGGCGCCCGTCGGCGCTGTCCGAGCGACCGCCGGGCCGCTGCAGGGCGTGGGTGACGTCGAACAGCAGCGGGTAGCCGGTCTCTTTCATCTCACCGAAGCCCAGCATATCGACCACCAGGTTGTTGTAGCCGAAACTGGTGCCGCGCTCGCACAGGATCAGCCGGTCGTTGCCGGCCTCCTCGCACTTGCGCAGGATATGGCGCATCTCGTGAGGCGCCAGGAACTGGGGCTTCTTGATGTTGATGGCCGCCTCGGTCTCGGCCATCGCCACGACGAGGTCGGTCTGGCGGGCGAGGAAGGCCGGCAGCTGGATGACATCCGCCACTTCGGCGGCGGGTGCCGCCTGCCAGGGTTCGTGCACGTCGGTGATGATCGGCACGCCGAAGCGTTCCTTCACCTCGGCGAGGATCGCCAGCCCCCGGTCGAGACCGGGGCCGCGGAACGAGTGGATGGAGCTGCGGTTGGCCTTGTCGAAGCTGGCCTTGAACACGTACGGCATGCCGAGCCGGCCGGTGACCTCGACGTAGGCCTCGGCCACCTCGAGGGCCAGCTCGCGGGATTCCAGCACGTTCATGCCGCCGAACAGCGTCAGCGGCTGGTCATTGCCGACCCGGAGGCCGGCAATGTCGATCGGGCGTTCCGGGACGGGCATGACGCTCACTCCTGTGGGGTGCTCTGGGCGCGGGTGCGCGCCGCCTTGTGCTCCAGCGCCGCGTTCACGAAACCGGTGAACAGCGGGTGACCGTCACGCGGCGTGGAGGTGAACTCCGGGTGGAACTGGCAGGCCACGAACCAGGGATGATCGGGCAGCTCGACCATCTCCACCAGGGAGTTGTCGACGCTGCGGCCGGAGACCACCAGGCCGGCCTGTTCGAGGTCGGCGACGAACTGGTCGTTGACCTCGTAGCGGTGACGGTGGCGCTCGACGATCTCCTCGTTGCCGTAGGCCTCGCGAGCCCTGGAGCCGGTCGCCAGGTGGCAGACCTGGCCGCCCAGACGCATGGTGCCGCCCAGGTCGGAAGCCTCGTCGCGCAGCTCGATCTTGCCTTCCGGGGTCAGCCACTCGGTGATCAGGCCCACCACCGGGTGCTGGGTATCGTGGGTGAACTCGGTGGAATTGGCGTCGTCCCAGCCGGCCACGTGACGGGCGAATTCGATCACCGCCACCTGCATGCCGAGGCAGATGCCGAGATACGGGATGCCGTTCTCGCGGGCGAAGCGGGCGGTGGCGATCTTGCCTTCCACGCCGCGCTCGCCGAAGCCACCGGGCACCAGGATGGCGTCCTTGCCGGCCAGGCGTTCCGGACCGTGACGCTCGATGTCCTCGGAATCGATGTAGTCGATGTTGACCTTGACCCGGGTCTGGATGCCGGCGTGCACCAGCGCCTCGTTGAGCGACTTGTAGGCGTCGAGCAGCTCCATGTACTTGCCGACCATGGCGATGTTGATCGACTTGAGCGGATTGAGCTTGGCGTCGAGCACGCGGATCCACTCGGACAGGTCGGCCTCGCTGGCCTCCAGGCGCAGCTTGTCGCAGACGAACTCGTCGAGGCCATGCTCGTGCAGCATCAGCGGAATGCGATAGATGGTATCGGCGTCCTGCAGCGGAATGACCGCCCGCTCCTCGACGTTGGTGAACAGCGCGATCTTGCGGCGCTCGGTCTCCTCGAGCTCGACCTCGCTGCGACAGATCAGGATATCCGGCTGGATACCGATCGAGCGCAGCTCCTTGACGCTGTGCTGGGTCGGCTTGGTCTTGGTCTCGCCGGCGGTCTGGATGTAGGGCACCAGGGTCAGGTGCATGAAGATCGCTCGGCTCGCGCCCAGCTCGCTGCGAATCTGACGGATCGATTCGAGGAACGGCAGCGACTCGATGTCGCCCACGGTGCCGCCGATCTCGACCAGCGCGACGTCGGCGCCCTTGCCGCCTTCATAGACGCGATGCTTGATCTCGTCGGTGATGTGCGGAATCACCTGCACGGTGCCGCCCAGGTAGTCGCCGCGGCGCTCCTTGCGCAGCACGTGCTCGTAGACGCGCCCGGTGGTGAAGTTGTTGGCCTGGCTCATCTTCGTGCGGATGAAGCGCTCGTAGTGACCGAGGTCCAGGTCGGTTTCCGCCCCATCCTCGGTGACGAACACCTCGCCATGCTGGAAGGGACTCATGGTGCCCGGATCCACATTGATGTAGGGATCGAGCTTGAGCATGGTGACCTTGAGGCCCCGTGCCTCGAGAATCGCCGCCAGCGAAGCCGACGCGATGCCCTTGCCGAGAGAGGACACAACGCCGCCGGTCACGAAGATATATCGTGTCATGGAGAACCTGTCGAAACGTGATCGGTAGGCCCGGCAGGAAGCCGCGCCAGGATGGGACGACAGAATAGCAGAGTGCGGTCCCCGGCTCAATTTGGGCTGCAAGCTGCAAGCTGCAAGCTGCAAGCTGCAAGCTGCAAGCTGCAAGCTGCAAGCTGCAAGTCAGCAGCGTGTGATCGCCCAGAGCCAAAGAAAACCCCGAAGGCCTGACCTTCGGGGTTTCTTGTAGCTCGGCGCTTGTAGCTCGGCGCTTGTAGCTCGGCGCTTGTAGCTCGGCGCTTGTAGCTCGGCGCTTGTAGCTCGGCGCTTGTAGCTCGGCGCCTAGACGTCCAGGTAGTCGAGGATGCCCTCGCCGGCCTGGCGGCCCTCGTACACGGCGGTGACCACCAGGTCGGAGCCACGCACCATGTCACCACCGGCGAAGATCTTCTCGTTGGTGGTCTGGAAGGCGTAGGCGCCCTGCTCCGGCGCCTTGACCCGGCCCTTCTCGTCGACCTGGATACCCACGGTCTCGAACCAGGGCGCCGGGCTCGGCTGGAAGCCGAAGGCGATGACCACGGCGTCGGCGGGCACCACTTCCTCGGAGCCCGGCACCACCTCGGGACGCTGGCGACCGTTCTCGTCGGGCTCACCGAGGCGAGTGCGCACGACCTTCACGCCCTCGACCCTGTCCTCGCCGACCACCGCCACCGGCTGGCGATTGAACAGGAACTCCACGCCCTCCTCGCGGGCGTTGGCCACCTCCTTGCGCGAGCCGGGCATGTTGTCCTCGTCGCGGCGGTAGGCGCAGGTCACGGCCTCGGCCCCCTGGCGAATGGCGGTGCGGTTGCAGTCCATGGCGGTGTCGCCGCCGCCGAGGACCACGACCTTCTGGCCGTCCAGCGAGACGTAGTCCGCCGGATCCTTCTCGAAGCCCAGGCAGTGGTTCACGTTGGCGATCAGGTAGTCGAGCGCCTTGTGCACGCCCGGCAGGTCCTCGCCCGGGAAGCCGCCTTCCATGTACTTGTAGGTGCCCATGCCGAGGAACACCGCGTCGTACTCCTCGAGCAGCCTGTCGAACGGCATGTCGGTGCCGATCTCGACCCCCAGGCAGAACTCGACGCCCATCTCCTCGAAGACGGCGCGACGACGCTCCATCACGGTCTTCTCGAGCTTGAACTCGGGAATGCCGAAGGTCAGCAGGCCGCCGATCTCGGGATTCTTGTCGAACACCACCGGCTTGACGCCGTTGCGCACCAGGATGTCGGCACAGCCGAGGCCCGCCGGGCCGGCGCCGATGATCGCCACCTTCTTGTCGGTCCAGGTCACCCGGGACATGTCCGGGCGCCAGCCCATGGCGAAAGCGGTGTCGGTGATGTACTTCTCCACCGACCCGATGGTCACCGCACCGAAGCCGTCGTTGAGGGTGCAGTCGCCCTCGCACAGGCGATCCTGCGGGCATACCCGGCCGCACACCTCGGGCAGCGAGTTGGTGCGGTGGGAGAGCTCGGCGGCCTCCAGGATGTTGCCCTCGCTGACCAGCTTCAGCCAGTTGGGAATGTAGTTGTGAACCGGGCACTTCCATTCGCAGTAAGGGTTGCCGCAGGACAGACAGCGGTGTGCCTGGCTCGCGGCATCCTGCGGCTGGAACGGCTCGTAGATCTCGGCGAACTGCTTCGCCCGCGTCGACGCCGCCTTCTTCTCGGGGTCCTGGCGACCCACGTCGATGAACTGGAAGTCGTTGTTCAAACGGTTGGCCATGTTACTCGCTCCTCTCTCCAGGCTTACTCGGGACGCCGACGGGATTCATCCAGCAGGCTGGCGAGGCTCGCCGCCTTGGGCTTCACCAGCCAGAAATGACGGATGAAGTCGCTGAAGTCCTCGAGGATGTCGCGACCGCGCTGGGAGCCGGTCTGCGCAACGTATTCCTCGATGATTTCCCTCAGGTGTCGCCGATGGGCCTCCATGGCCTCGGTGTTGACGCGGTGGATCTCCACCAGTTCATGGTTGTACTTGTCGACGAAGCTGCGGTCCTCGTCCAGCACGTAGGCGAAGCCGCCGGTCATGCCGGCACCGAAGTTGACGCCCACCTCGCCGAGCACGGTGATCAGGCCACCGGTCATGTACTCGCAGCAGTGGTCGCCGGCCCCCTCGATCACCGCCTGGGCGCCGGAGTTGCGCACCCCGAAACGCTCGCCGGCGGTACCCGCGGCGTACAGCGTGCCGCCGGTGGCGCCGTAGAGGCAGGTGTTGCCGATGATCGCCGTCTTGTGGCTCTCGAAGCCGCTGCCGCGGGGCGGCACGATGGTCACCTGACCGCCGTTCATGCCCTTGCCGACGTAGTCGTTGGCGTCGCCCTCGAGGTAGAGGTTGAGGCCACGGGCGTTCCACACGCCGAAGCTCTGACCGGCCACGCCGGTGAAGCGCGCGGTCAGCGGCGCGTCCTCGAGTCCCGCCTCGCCGTAACGCTTGGCGATGGCGCCGGAGACCAGCGCACCGACGGAGCGGTCGCAGTTGGTGATCGTGAAGTCGAACTCACCGCCGGACCTGGCCTCGATGGCGGCCTTGAGCGCCTCGAGCATCTCCTGGTTCTTGGCCCCCGGGTCGTGGGGCTCGTTGCGGCTGACCTCGCAGAACTGCGGCGCCTCGGCGGGCACGAAGTCGTTGGTCATCAGCGGCGACAGGTCCAGGCGGCGCTGTGAATCCGTCACGCCCTCGATCGCTTCGAGCAGGTCGGTGCGGCCGATCAGGTCGGTGAGCTGACGCACGCCCAGCAGGGCCATCAGCTCGCGCACTTCCTCGGCGATGAAGCGGAAGTAGTGCTTGACCATGTCGACGGTGCCACGGAAGTGCTCGTCACGCAGGGCCTGATGCTGGGTGGCGACGCCGGTCGCGCAGTTGTTGAGGTGGCAGATGCGCAGGTACTTGCAGCCCAGGGCGACCATCGGTGCGGTGCCGAAGCCGAAGCTCTCGGCGCCGAGGATCGCCGCCTTGATCACGTCGAGGCCGGTCTTCAGGCCGCCGTCGGTCTGCAGGCGGATCTTGTCGCGCAGGCCGTTGATGCGCAGCGCCTGGTGGACCTCGGGCAGGCCGAGCTCCCAGGGGCTGCCGGCGTGCTTGATCGAGGTCAGCGGGCTGGCCGCGGTGCCGCCGTCATAGCCGGACACGGTGATCAGGTCGGCATAGGCCTTGGCCACGCCGGTGGCGATGGTGCCGATGCCGGGCTCGGAGACCAGCTTCACCGACACCTGGGCGCTGGGATTGACCTGCTTGAGGTCGAAGATCAGCTGCGCCAGGTCCTCGATGGAGTAGATGTCGTGGTGCGGCGGCGGCGAGATCAGGGTCACGCCGGGCACCGCGTAGCGCAGCCGGGCGATCAGGCCGTTGACCTTGCCGCCGGGCAGCTGGCCGCCCTCGCCGGGCTTGGCGCCCTGGGCCACCTTGATCTGCAGCACCTCGGCGTTGGCCAGATAGGCCGGGGTGACGCCGAAGCGGCCGGAGGCGATCTGCTTGATCTTGGAGCTGCGGACGGTGCCGTAGCGCGCCGGATCCTCGCCGCCCTCGCCGGAGTTGGAGCGACCGCCGGCCTCGTTCATGGCCTGGGCCAGGGCCTCGTGGGCCTCCGGCGACAGCGCGCCCAGCGACATGCCGGCGCTGTCGAAGCGCGGCAGCAGGTCCTCGACCGGCTCGATCTCGTCCAGCGGCAGCGCCGTCTCGGCCGGCTTGAGGCGCAGCAGGTCGCGGATGGTGGCCGGCTCACGGTCGTTGACCAGGCCCGCGAACGTCTTCCACTTGGCGTAATCGCCCTCCTGCACCGCTTCCTGCAGGGCCTTGACCACGTCCGGATTGTAGGCGTGGTACTCGTGGCCGTGGACGTACTTCATCAGGCCGCCGTGGGAGATGCTCTTGCGCGGCGACCAGGCGTCCTTGGCCAGCAGCTCCTGCTGCAGCTGCAGCTCGGCGAAGCCGGTGCCCTCGATGCGCGAGGCCATGCCGGTGAAGCACAGGTCCATGACCTCGGAGGCCAGGCCCACCGCCTCGAACAGCTGGGAGCCACGATAGGAGGCCAGGGTCGAGATGCCCATCTTGGACAGGATCTTGAACAGACCCTTCTGCAGCCCCTTGCGATAGTTCTCGCGGGCGTCGGCCGGGTTGCCGACCAGCTCGCCGGTGCGATGCATGTCGGCCATGACCTGGTAGGCCAGCCACGGATAGACCGCGGTGGCGCCCACGCCGAACAGCACCGCCATCTGGTGGGCGTCGCGAGCGTAGCCGGTCTCGACGATCAGGTTGACCCGCGGGCGCAGCGCCAGCCGGCCGAGATGATGGTGCACGGCACCGACCGCCAGGGCGGCATGAATCGGCAGCTGGCCCTTCGCCACCTCGGCGTCGGACAGCACCAGCAGCACCTTGCCATCGCGGGCGGCCTGGGCGGCCTCGTCGCACAGCGCCTGCAGTGCGGCCTTGAGCCCGGTGGTCTCGGGGTCGTAAGCCAGCGACAGGGTATGGCTGTTGAAGGCCGGATCCTCGTGGGTCACCAGGGCGGTGAACTTGCGCGGCGACAGCACCGGCGTGGTCAGCACCAGGCGATGGGCATGATCGGGCGTCGCCGCGAAGACGTTGCGCTCGGCGCCGATGCAGCTCTCCAGCGACATCACGATCGACTCGCGCAGCGGATCGATGGCCGGGTTGGTGACCTGGGCGAACTTCTGGCGGAAGTAGTCGGTCAGCAGCCGCTTCTTGCCGGACAGCACCGCCATGGGCGTGTCGTCGCCCATGGAGCCCACCGCTTCCTGACCGCTCTCGGCCAGCGGGCGCAGCACCTGATCACGCTCCTCGAAGCTGACCTGGAACATCTTCTGACGCACCGCCAGGGTCTCGGCATCCATGTTCTGGAAGCGGGCCAGCTCGGTGAGCGCGGACTCGAGGTAGTTGGCTTCCTGCTTCAGCCAGCGCTTGTAGGGATAGGCGGACTTGAGACGCGAGTCGATGTCCTGGGTGTGCAGGACCTCGCCGGTCTGGGTGTCCACGGCCAGGATCTGGCCGGGGCCGACGCGACCCTTGGCCACCACGTCCTCGGGCTTGTAGTCGTAGGTGCCGATCTCGGAGGCCAGGGTGATGTAGCCGTTCTTGGTGATCACCCAGCGCGCCGGACGCAGGCCGTTGCGGTCGAGCATGCAGACCGCCTGGCGGCCGTCGGTCATGACCACGCCGGCCGGGCCGTCCCACGGCTCCATGTGCATGGAGTTGTATTCGTAGAAGGCACGCAGGTCGCCGTCCATGATCTCGACGTTCTGCCAGGCCGGCGGCACCATCATGCGCACCGCGCGATGCAGCTCCATGCCGCCGGTCAGCAGCACTTCCAGCATGTTGTCCATGCTCGAGGAGTCGGAGCCGGTGGTGTTGACGATCTCGTCGAGCTCGGCGATGTCGGGCAGGCGCTCGCTGACGAAGTTCTCCTTGCGGGAGTTCGCCCAGCCGCGGTTGGCCTCGATGGTGTTGATCTCGCCATTGTGAGCCATCAGGCGGAACGGCTGGGCCAGCGGCCAGCGCGGCGCGGTGTTGGTGGAGAAGCGCTGGTGGAAGACGCAGATGGCGGTCTCCAGGCGCTCGTCACCCAGGTCGCGATAGAAGGCCGGCAGGTCGACCGGCATCACCAGACCCTTGTAGGAAACGACTTCGGAGGACAGCGAGCTGACGTAGAAGTCCTCGTCGTCGCGCAGCGCCTGCTCGGCACGACGACGGGCCATGAAGAGCTCGACGTCGAAGGTGTCCGCGGCGGTCTCGCCGGGCTCGACGAACAGCTGGCGGATGCGCGGCAGGCAGTCCAGCGCCATGGGACCGCAGACGCTCGGGTCGACCGGCACGTCGCGCCAGCCCTGCACGATCAGGCCACGGGCCTCGAGTTCACGTTCGAGAGTCTCGCGGGCAGCGGCCTCGCGGGCGTCGTCGTCGGGCAGGAAGATCGCGCCCACCGCGAAGCGGCCACCCAGCTCCACGCCCAGGGCCTCTCGGGCCACCTCGCGCATGAAGGCCTCGGGCATCTTCAGCAGCAGGCCGCAGCCGTCGCCGGTCTTGCCGTCGGCGGCGATGCCGCCGCGGTGGGTCATGCAGGTCAGCGATTCGATGGCGGTCTGCAGCAGATCGTGGCTGGCCTGGCCCTCCATGTGGGCGATCAGACCGAACCCGCAGTTGTCACGAAACTCGCCGGGTTGATGAAGACCTCTGTTCATGGGCGTGCCTCAGGTTGAAAAGGTGTACTTCGCAGTTTCTTATGATATACTTAAAGGTTTTTCTTTTTATTTGACGCCTCTATTGCGGCATCAAAACTGCGCGGCAAAAGGCTCCACAGAATAGCCACGCCCCCTCGCTCGCGCAATGCCGCCACGCCGCCGCCACGCCAAAAACCTTCGACAAATCCGCAACTTGTCTAAGCGAACAATAAAAAAATCACGCTAACTCAACGAGTTGCACGCCAACGACGTGGAACATTCCCGGCACGACACCCTCATTAGACTTTAGTCGCAAATGACACCCTAACCCCATACCGATGCTGCATATGGCATACAGATTCACGCATTTCCGCGCCGGACACGTTCCCCGACACCGCCCGAAACGACGACGCCCGCTGCCGAAGCAGCGGGCGTCGAGGCGCGCACGATCGCGCACGATAGAGAAGCGAGCGATCACTGCCGGGGAAAGTCCTCCAGCAGGGTCACCAGGGTCTCGGGCGGGGTCTGGTCATGGATGCAGGCGTCGCCGAGGCCGCGCAGCAGGATCAGCCGCAGCCGGTCGTCGAGGTTCTTCTTGTCGAGGCGCATGATCGACAGGAAATCGTCCACGCTCATGTCGACCGGCGCGGCCAGGGGCAGGTCGGCCGCCGCCAGCACCTCACGCGTGCGCGCCACCTCGTCGTCCGACAGCCAGCCGAGCCGCCGCGACAGCTCGGCGGCCAGCAGCATGCCGGTGCCGACCGCCTCGCCATGCAGCCAGCGACCGTAGCCCTGATGCGTCTCGATGGCATGGCCGAAGGTGTGCCCCAGGTTGAGCAGCGCCCTTACGCCCTGCTCGGTCTCGTCCTCGGCGACGATCTCCGCCTTGAGGCTGCAGCTGCGCTCGATGGCCCAGGCCAGGGCCGCGGCATCGAGACCTCGCAGCGCCGCCATGTTGTCCTCCAGCCAGGTCAGGAAGCCGACGTCGCGGATCAGGCCGTACTTGATGACCTCGGCCAGGCCGGCCGACAGCTCGCGCCGCGGCAGGGTCGACAGGGTATCGGTATCGATCAGCACCGCCCGAGGCTGCCAGAAGGCGCCGATCATGTTCTTGCCGCGCGGGTGATTGACACCGGTCTTGCCACCCACCGAGGAGTCCACCTGGGACAGCAGCGTGGTCGGCACCTGCACGAAGGCCACGCCGCGCTGATAGCTGGCCGCCGCATAGCCGGTCATGTCGCCGATCACACCGCCGCCCAGGGCCACCAGGGTACAGCGACGGTTGAAGCCGGCCTCGAGCAGGGCATCCCAGATGCGCTCGACGCTGGCGAGCGTCTTGGTCGCCTCGCCGTCCGGCAGCACCACCTCGCGCACCGTCAGGTCATCGCCCAGGCCGGCCTTGAGCCGCTCCAGATAGAGCGGCGCCACCGTCTCGTTGGTGACGATCATCACCTGGCGGCCGGCGAGGTGCGGCCGCAGCCACTGCGGATCGCCCAGCAGCCCGGGGCCAATATGAATGGGGTAGCTGCGCTCGCCCAGGGCCACCGTCAGGGTGCGCCGGGCATCGATGGATCGCGTCATGTTCATGCCTTGCAATGCAGGGGATCGATCAGCCGCTCCACGCGGCGCACGATCTCGTTGACCACGGCCCGCGGACCGCGACGATCGGTGCGCACCACGATGTCGGCGGTGGCCCGGTACAGCGGGTCGCGCTGCTGGAACATCTGCTCCAGCACCTCGGCCTTGTCATCGCGCTGCAGCAGCGGCCGGTTGCGGTCCTTGGCGGTACGCCGCAGCTGCTGCTCGACGGTGGTGTAGAGATAGATCACCGTACCGCTGTCACGCAGCATGCGCCGATTCTCCTCGCGCAGCACCGCGCCGCCGCCGGTGGCGATGACCACGCCTTCCAGCGCCGACAGCTCGTCGATCATCTGCGTCTCGCGCTCGCGGAAGCCCGCCTCGCCCTCGACGTCGAAGATCCACGGGATGTCGGCGCCACAGCGATCCTGAATTTCATGATCGCTGTCGTAGAAGTCTCGGGACAGCTCGGCCGCCAGAAGGCGGCCGATGGTGCTCTTTCCGGCCCCCATGGGGCCGATCAATATCAGATTGGGTAGTGCCGGCATCAGCGAATCGCCAGGTTGTCATCCAGTATTCGGGGCGTGATGAATACCAGCAACTCTACCTTATCGCTGGAGTCCTCGGTATAGCGGAAGAGGTTTCCGAGCACCGGAATGTCGCCCAGGAAGGGCGTCTTGAACAGGCTGCGCACCTGCTCGGTGGTCAGGATACCGCCGAGCACCACGGTCTCGCCGTTGTCCACCAGCACCTGGGTGGTGATCTCGTTGGTGTCGATGGACGGCACCCCGTTGAACAGCTCACCCACGGTATCGTTGTTGACCGCCAGGTCCATGATGATGCGGTTGTCCGGCGTGATCTGCGGCGTCACCTCCAGCGACAGCACCGCCTCCTTGAACTCGGTATCGGTCGCCCCGCTGGAGGTCGATTCCTGATAGGGAATCTCGGTGCCCTGCTTGATCACCGCGGTGCTCTGGTCGGCGGTGATCACCCGCGGCTGGGAGATGGTCTGGCTCTTGCCCTCGCTCTCCAGCGCCCGCAGCTCCAGGTCGAGCAACACATCCCCTGATAGATAACCAAAACCGAAGCTGGTCATGGGATTGGCTCCCCCCAGGTCTACCGCCAGCCCACCACGCTGAAACAGCTGCCCATCTGGATCACCGTACGCCCCGGTGAATTGCCCCCTGGACTCGCGCTGGCCACTGAAGTCATCCCCGTAGGTCGCCACCGGCTGACCGGAAGACGCCCCACCCAGATCGAGCCGACCGTCGCCTCGAGGCGATGACAGCCCCCAGTTGACGCCCAGCTCCTGGGTGGCGCTGTCCCGGGCGATCACGATCCGCGCCTCGATCTGCACCTGACGCACCGCCACGTCGAGCCGCTCCAGGGTCTCCATGATGCTGCCGATCTGCTCGGCGGTGTCCTGCACCAGCAGGGTGTTGGTGCGCGGGTCCACGGCGACCCGGCCGCGCTCGGTCAGCAGGCCGAAGCCGCTCGCCCCGCCGCCGGTGCTCTCGCCTCGCAGCAGTCGCGCCAGATCCTCGGCCTTGGCGTACTTGACCTGGATGTACTCGGTCTCCAGCGGCGCCAGCGTCTCCAGCTGCTCGCGG
Source organism: Halomonas sp. HG01 (assembly GCF_000968715.2). Taxonomy (NCBI): domain Bacteria; kingdom Pseudomonadati; phylum Pseudomonadota; class Gammaproteobacteria; order Oceanospirillales; family Halomonadaceae; genus Halomonas; species Halomonas sp. HG01. The sequence goes on from NZ_CP022134.1 coordinate 3,115,025, forward strand.
GTCTGCAGCTCCAGCTGCTCCCGGGCCGCCAGCTCCTCCGCCGGCGCCACCACGATGACGTTGCCCTCCTGACGGCTGGCCAACCCTTGGCTCTTGAGCACCAGGTCCAGCGCCTGATCCCAGGGTACGTCCTGCAGGTTGAGCGTGACACGGCCGGTGACGCTGTCGCTGGCCACCAGGTTCATCCCGGTGAAGTCGGCGATGATCGCCAGCACCGAACGCACCTCGATGTCCTGGAAATTCAGGGTGATCCGCTCGCCGGTATAGGAGAACTGATCGCGCGCCTGGCGCTCCCGCTCCTGGGGCGTGGCCGGCTGGGCCGTAATGGTCAGCTGACGGCCGCTCTGGGTGGAGAGCATGGCGAAATCGCCGCTGCCCTGGATATCGAGCGTGACGCCATCCCGATCGACCCGTGGCGTGATGCGGCGCAGCGGTGTGTCGAAATCGGTGACGTCATAGACCTGATCCAGCGAGGCCGGCAGGCGAACGCCGGGGAGCCGCGCGACGATGTCCGAGCTGCCGCTCTCGCTGACCCGGGCATCCACGCCGCTGCGGTCGAAGGACACCACCAGGCGGCCGGCGCCGTCGTCACCGCGGCGGAAATCGATGTCGGTGATGCCCGGTCCGGCCGCTGGCGCGCTGCCGACAGGCGAGGCGGCGGAGCGGGTGGCCGCCGGGGGCGCGACACCGCCGCCGATCGACAGCCGCAGGCGGTCGCCCTGCCGAGCGGTGTCGTAGGGCAGCGGGCCCTCCAGGTCGAACACCAGCCGCGTACGGCTGCCCGCCTCCAGGGCGGTGACCCGCTCGACGCCACCGACCCCCAGCGCCTGACGACGATGCTCCAGGGCGCTGCGTGTCGCCATCAGGTCGATGGTCAGCCGCGCCGGATCGTCGAGACGATAGCCGCGCACCTCGGGCACGCCACCGTCGAAGGACAGATCGACCTCCAGGGCACCCCCGGCTGCCTGACGATAGTCGAGGCCGGTCAGCGTCGAGGCCGCCATGACAGAGGTGGAGACCACCAGCATGGCCAGCGCCGCGAGCATTCTTTTCATCAATGTCATGGTCCCCTCTTTGCAGGTCCCGCCGCTCCCGACGGGCCGTGTCACGCTTCTGGTCTAGCCGTCCAGCGACAGCTGGGTGCTGCGCTCGATCCAGCCGCCGCCTCCGGTGGGCACGATCTCCACCAGCTGCACCGAGGCGGACGTGATACCGACGATGCGCCCGAAGTCCGAGCCCATGTGATCGCCGACGCGCAGCCGGTGCACCTTGCCGCCCGGCGCCCGGATCAGCGCCGAGGGCGTGCCGCCCACGGTCAGCGTGCCCACCAGCTCCAGCTGGCCGAGCTCATAGGCCTCCAGCGGCTCCCGCGATCGCGACCGGTCAGGCGCCAGCTCCGCATCGCCCTCCGGCAGGGCGCGGCTCTCCGGCAGCCGCGCCTGGAAGGGGCTGCGCCGGTCGGCGAAGCGGTAGTCCACGGCGTGATAGACCGGCATCGGCGGCAGCGGCTCGAGCGTCAGCTCGCCGGGGGCGGCCCGCAGCGCGGCCAGTTCCCGATCGAGATCACCGCTGGCCGCGTCGCGGCAGGCGCCGAGCGACAGCATCAGGCCCAGCAGCGCCAGGCCACGCTCCCAGACCCTCATGGCGCCTCCTCCTCGCCGGAGGGCGCTTCTTGCGGCGGCCGATAGCTGTAGGTCCGCGCCAGCATCGACAGCTCGAGCCGCCCGTCGTCGGACGGCGCGAGGGTGAAGTCATGCTGGGTGACGATGCGTGGCAGATCGGCGACGGCGGCAAGGAAGGAGCCGATGCGATGGTAGTCGCCGCTCACCCGGATATCGAACGGCCGCTCCACGTAGAACTCCCGCTCGACGGGGCTGCGCAGGCGAATGGCGTCGATGGTCAGCTGGCTGTCGACCGCCGCCTCGCTGATGTCGTCGATCAGCGACGGGATCTCGGGGCCGCTCGGCAACATGCCCACCAGCACCTCCAGACGACCGTCCAGCGCCTCCACCTGCTCGCGCATCCCCGGCAGATGGGCCGCCTGAGCCGCCTTGCTGCGGTAGTCCCGCAGCAGGCGCGCCTCTTCCTGCCGAGCGCTTTCCAGCGCCTGGGCCTTGGGCGCCGCCAGGTACCAGTAGACCCCGGCGAAGGTCAGCCCGACCATCAGCAGACAGCAGATCAGCTGCAGCAGGACGGGCCAGCCGCCGGCCTCCTTGATGTCCAGCTCGCTCAGTTCCACGTCCGTCAGGCGACGCCATTCGGCGGCGAGGTTCATGGCGTCACCTCCTGCCTGGCGGTGTCGTTCGCGGCCCCCGGCATGTGCTGGCCGACGCTGAGATCGAAGCGGCGCTCGCCTCCCTCGGCCTCCACCTCGGACAGCACCGGCACGTCGAGCACCGGCGAGGCCTCGAGGGCCCGCAGCTGGTCGGAAACGCGACGATTGTCCGGCGCCAGGCCGGTCAGGTGCAGGCGATCCCCCTGACGCTGGAGGTCGACGTAGTACACCCCTTCCTCGAGGCTGGCGGCCAGGGCATTGAAGACGTGCACGGTCTGGGGACGCTCGGCCTGCAGCTCCTGCAGCACCTCGATGCGACGGTCGAGCGTCTCGAGCCGTGACTCGTATTCGCTGACGGTGCGGATGTCATGATCCAGCTCCGCGGTGCGCTGGCGGATCAGCGCATGGCGCTGCTGCTGGGCCATCAGCTGCTGCTCGTGGTACCAGGTCACGGCATAGCCACCGCCCAGCCCGATCAGGGCGGCCAGCGCCAGGGCCAGATGGAAGCGCTTGCTGCGCCGCTGGCGCTGCGCCTCGCGCCAGGGCAGAAGGTTGATCTCGATGGTCATCCACGCACCCTCATCGCCAACCCGCAGGCCGTCAGCATGGCCGGGGCGTCGCCGGCCAGGGTCTCGACATCGACCCGCGAGCTCACCTTCATGCGCCGGAAGGGGTTGGCGATCACCACCTCCATCCCCGTTTCCGCCGCCAGGCGGTCCGCCAGGCCGGGCAGCACCCCGGTGCCGCCGGCCAGGATCATGCGCCGCACCTCCTGCTTGCGGCCGGCCGTGTAATACAGCTGCAGTGAACGCCCGACCTGCTGCACCAGGGTCTCGATGAAGGGATCCAGCACGCTGCGCTGGTAGTCGTCCGGCAGGCCGCCACGCTTCTTGGCCAGGCCTGCCTCCTCGAGGCTCAGCCCGTAGCGGTTGCGGATCTCCTCGGTGAGCGCCCGGCCGCCGAACACGGTGTCCCGGCTGTAGGTGATGCGACCCTCGCGCAGCACGTGGAAGGCGTTCATGTGAGCCCCGATATCCACCAGGGCGACGCCACCGTCCTGGGCGACGGTGGCCGGCAGCTGGGTCGCGAGCTCGGTGTAGGCACGCTCCATGGCGAAGGTCTCGACGTCCACCACGGCCGGCGCCAGCCCCGCCTGATGTACCGCCTCGGTCAGCTGGCCGACGTCCTGCTGGCGGCAGGCGACCAGCAGCACGTCCTGCTGATCGCCGTAGCGCTCGTTGAGCCCGAGCCGCTGAAAATCGAAGGCCACTTCACTGAACGGAAAGGGAACGTGCTTGTCCGATTCGAGCTGGATGCGGGTCTCGATCTCGTCGTCCGACAGGGTCGCCGGCAGCGTCAGCGTCTTGGTGATCGCCGCGCTGGCCGGCACCGCCACCGAGACACGCCGGCTGGTCGGCTTGGCATGATCCACGGCGCGCTTGAGCGCATCGACGACCTCGCCCATGTCGCGGATGCGTCGCTCCACCACCGCGCCCTCGCGCAGCGGCCGCACGGCATAGCTCTCGACGCGATAGCCCCCGCCGCCCCACTTGAGCTCGATCAGCTTGACGGTGGCCGAGGTGATATCGACCCCGATGAGCCCCTTGCCGGCTGCACCGATTCGCATCTAGGTCATGCTCCCGACTGAATGCCTGCGTAAAACCACTCGTTATAATACGGCACCGACCAAATACTGAAGACAGGATAAGCGTCATGCCAATTCTTCTGTCAGCGGAGGCTACATGAAATCGCCTGATCTCACACGAACGGGTGTCGCCAGACGTCAACGCTGGTGGTCGCGCTGACGGCTTCCTATAATGGCCGGCGCATCTGCACCCTCGTTCGCCCCCGCCGCTTCGCACTCGTTCACCGCATGGATACCGTTTTTTCATGAAGTTCTTCAGAACCCTGGCCTTCTCGGCATTCTGGCTGCTGGTTTCGCTGTCCACCGCTTCGGTGCTGGCCGTGGCCGGGGCCGCCCTCTACTTCGCCCCCGGCCTTCCCGACGTCCGGCAGCTTCAGGATTTCGAGCTGCAGACCCCGCTGCGCATCTTCACCCGTGACGGCAAGCTGATCGGCGAGTACGGCGAGGAACGCCGCCAGCCGGTGAACTACGACGAGATTCCGCCGACCATGGTCGACGCCCTGATGGCCGCCGAGGACGCGTCCTACTTCGACCATCACGGCGTCGACCCCAAGGGTCTGGCCCGCGCCGCCGTCCAGCTGGCCGCCAGCGGCGGCGACATCCGGTCCGGGGGGTCCACGATCACCATGCAGGTGGCGCGCAACTACCTGCTGACGCTGGACCAGACCTTCACCCGCAAGATCCGCGAGATCCTGCTGGCGCTGCAGATGGAGCAGATCCTCAGCAAGGAAGAGATCTTCGAGCTCTACGTCAACAAGATCTTCCTCGGCCACCGTGCCTACGGCATCGCCGCCGCGGCCGAGGTCTATTACGACAAACCGCTCGGCGACCTGACCCTGGCCCAGCAGGCCATGATCGCCGGCCTGCCCAAGGCACCGTCCGCCTTCAACCCGCTGGCCAACGCCGAACGCGCCCTGATCCGCCGCAACTGGATCCTGTTCCGCATGCGCGACCTGGGCTATATCGACCAGGCCGCCTACGACGAGGCCGTCCAGGCGCCGATCACCGCCCGCCGCCATCAGACCAAGGCCGAGGTCACCGCCGACTACGTGGCCGAGATGGCCCGACAGTACGCCGTCGACCGCTTCGACGACGCCTACACCGGGGGGTATCGCATCACCACGACCCTGGACAGCGAACTGCAGCCCCAGGCTCGCCAGGCGCTGGCCAACGGCCTGATCGCCTACGACACCCGCCACGGCTGGCGCGGCGCCGAGCAGTCCGATATCCCGCGCAGCCTGGCGGAAGCCCAGGAGAACACCGACCCGGAGGGCCTCGAGGAAGAGCTGGCCGAATCCCCAGAGGTGATGAGCACCGCCCGCCAGGCCGCCGAGCGCAGCCAGACCGAGGTCGACGGCATCGACGGCGACGTCAGTAACTGGCTGCAGGTGCTGGATCGCACCCCGGTGCTGGGCCCGCTGGAACCGGCCATCGTGGTCTCCACCGAGGGTCGCGAGATGCGCGTGCTGGCCCGCGGCGGCGAGGTCCGTACCCTCGACTGGGACGGCCTCGACTGGGCCCAGCCTTACCGCAACGCCCGCTATCGCGGCGCGGCACCGAACTCCGCCGCCGATATCGCCAGTCCCGGCGACCTCGTGCGCATCCTGCAGCGCGAGGACGGCAGCTGGCGCCTGTCCCAGCAGCCCGATGCCCAGGGCTCACTGGTGGTGCTGGACCCCGACACCGGCGCCATCCTGGCCCTGCAGGGCGGCTTCGACTATGACGCCAGCAAGTTCAATCGCGCGCTCCAGGCGCGCCGCCAGGCGGGCTCGATCTTCAAGCCGTTCATCTACCTGGCCGGCCTGAACAGCGGCGAGGTGAATCCCGCCACCATCATCAACGACGCCCCGGTGGTGATGGAGGACGGCAGCAGCGAGCTGTGGCGCCCCAACAACTCCAGCGGCGACTTCCTCGGCCCGACCCGCCTGCGCGTCGGCCTCGCCCGCTCGCGCAACCTGGTCACCATCCGTCTGCTGCAGACCCTGGGGCTCGAGCGCACCATCGGCTTCCTCGAGAACTTCGGTTTCCACCCCGAGCGCCTGCCCCACGGCCTGTCGCTGGCGCTCGGCACCACCAGCCTGACCCCGCTGGAGATGACCCGCGGCTATGCGGTGCTGTCCAACGGCGGCTTCGCCATCGAACCCTGGCTGATCCAGGAGATCACCCGCGGCGAGGCCCAGACCGTGGTGCAGGAAGCCGATCCGCTGGTGGCCTGCCGCGAGTGCGCTGCCGACCAGGAGACCGTCGAGCGTGATGGCAAGACCTACCGGGTCGCGCCGCGTGTGGTCGATCCGGCGGCGGCCTTCCTGCTCCGCGACATGCTGCGCGACGTGGTCGAGCGGGGCACCGCCCGCCGCGCCCTGGCCCTCGAGCGCGGCGACATCGTGGGCAAGACCGGCACCACCAACGACCAGCGCGATGCCTGGTTCGCCGGCTTCAACACCGAGCTCGCCGCCACCGTCTGGGTCGGCAAGGACGACAACAGTTCGACCGCGGAATACGGCTCCCAGGCGGCGCTGCCGATCTGGGTCGATTTCATGGGCAGCGCCCTGGCCGGCACCCCGGAACACTGGCCCGAGCGCCCGGACGGCGTGGTGACGCGCCGGGTCGACCCCGACACCGGCCGCCTGCTGCACGACGACCAGTCCGGCGGCATCGAGGAGCTCTTCCGCGCCGACCACCTGCCCAGCTACCAGCCGCGCCGCGTCGACCGCGCCGTGGAACAGGAAAGCGGCTCCCAGGGCACCGGCGCCTACGAAGCCATCTTCTAGATCGTCGTCTCGCCGGTGCGGTGGCCCGCCGCCGCACCGGCCCTCTGCTTCGCTCTTCCCCGAACCGACCGCGAGACATCCCATGCGCTCCAAGGTGATAGCCACCTGCGGGCTTGGCCTGCTGATGCTGGCCGGCGACACCCTGGCCTCCCCCTTCTATGCGCCCCCGGTGCCGAAGGAGGACTCCCCGCCCCTGACCGGCGAGGCCGAGCTCGGCTTCACGCATCTGCAGGGCAATACCAACAGCCAGACCCTGATCGCCAAGGGCCGCCTGGTGTGGCTGGATGGCGCTTTCACCCACAGCCTGCGCGGCGAGGCCCGCCACGTCACCCAGGACGAGGAGACCAGCGCCGAGCAGTACCTGCTGGCCGCCCGCGAACGCTACGACATCGAGGGCCCGCACTACCTGTTCGGCTTCGCCCGCTGGGAAGACGACCGCTTCAGCGGCTACGACTATCAGGCCACGGTGATCGGCGGCTACGGCCGTCAGGTGCTGGATAACGAGCGCCACGTGCTGTCGCTGGAGGCCGGGCCCGGCTACCGGGTCGATAGCGTGACCGATGAGCCGACCCGGCGACTCGGCGTGGCCTACGGCGCCATGGACTACCGCTGGCACCTCTCAGACACCGCTTCCTTCGCTCAGGAACTGTCGCTGGAGGGCACCGATCGCAACCTGACCGCCCGCTCGCTCTCCAGCCTGACGTCACGCCTCAACGAGCACCTGGCGCTCAAGCTCTCCTACGAGCTCAAGCACAACACCCGGCCACCCGACGGCGCCACGGCACGCACCGATCGCATCACCAACGTCTCGCTGCTCTACGACTGGTAAGCGCCTCGAGGCACTGTCCTGACGCGCCCTCCAGACGCAACGACGCCGGCCCGAGGGCCGGCGTCGTCATTCACGCACCACCTTGGCGATCAACCGCCGTAGACGTCGTCCACGGTCTTGAGCGGATAGTGCGCGGGATACGGCTTGCGCGCCACGCCGGAATCCACCGCCGCCTGGGCCACCGCCGAGGAAACGCGCTCGAGCAGCCGCACGTCCACCGGGGTAGGCAGGATATAGTCGCGACCGAAGCTCATGCTCTCGGCCTCGTAGGCCTCCAGCACCGCCTGGGGTACCGGCTCGCGGGCCAGGTCCTTGAGCGCATGCACCGCGGCGACCTTCATCTCCTCGTTGATGCGCGTCGCCCGCACGTCCAGGGCGCCGCGGAAGATGAACGGGAAGCCCAGCACGTTGTTGACCTGGTTCGGGTAGTCGGAGCGGCCGGTGGCCATGATCACGTCGGGGCGCGTCTCGCGAGCCAGGTCCGGATGGATCTCCGGATCCGGGTTGGTACAGGCGAACACCACCGGATGGTCGGCCATCTTGCGGATGTGGTCGGCGCTCATCAGGCCGGGGCCGGACAGGCCGATGAAGACGTCGGCCCCGTCGATGGCGTCGTCCAGGGTGCGCTTGTCGGTGTCGACCGCGAACATCGCCTTGTACTGATTGAGGTCCTCGCGACCGCTGTGGATCACGCCCTTGCGGTCCAGCATCACCAGGTTCTCGGCGCGGGCGCCACAGGACACCAGCAGCTTCATGCAGGCGATCGCCGCCGCCCCGGCACCGAGGCAGACGATTTTCGCCTCCTCGAGGGACTTGCCGGCGATGTCCAGGGCGTTGAGCATGCCCGCCGCGGTGACGATGGCGGTGCCGTGCTGGTCGTCATGGAACACCGGGATGCTGCACTGCTCGACCAGCGCGCGCTCGATCTCGAAGCACTCCGGCGCCTTGATGTCCTCGAGGTTGATGCCGCCCCAGGTATCGGCGATGCGGGCCACGGTGTCGATGAAGGCCTGCGGGCTTTCGGCGTTGACCTCCAGGTCGGTGGAGTTGATGCCGGCGAAGCGCTTGAACAGCACGCCCTTGCCCTCCATGACCGGCTTGCTGGCCAGCGCGCCCAGGTTGCCGAGCCCCAGGATGGCGCTGCCGTCGGAGATCACCGCCACCAGGTTGCCCTTGCCGGTATAGAGATAGGCGTTCTCCGGATCCTGAGCGATCTCGCGCACCGGCTCGGCCACGCCCGGGCTGTAGGCCAGGGCCAGATCCCGGGAGGTCGCGGTGGGCTTGGTCAGCTCCACCGACAGCTTCCCGGGAATGGGCTTCGCGTGATAGTCCAGTGCCGCCTGTCTCTTCGCGTCTGTCATGCTCAGGATCCGGTTCGAATGGTATTGAGGGCCAGCGAGATTATAAAAAAAACTTCCACTTCTCAACTTAGTAAAGTTACACAATCTAGCAACCGCTTTCGCAGACGTTCGACACCATTTGCCGTAACTTATATTTCACCGCTCTGTCATAAAGGATTCCTTATCGAAGCGACGCCCGATCGTTGGACGTAAAAAAACCCGCCACCAGGGCGGGTTCTTTCGGCTGCTGCCAACGCCGGCGCAGGGCGCCGGCGACGCATCAACGCTTGACGGCGGCACCGAAGCGCTTGTTGAAGCGCTCGACGCGGCCACCGGTGGTCGCCTGCTTCTGCTTGCCGGTGTAGAAGGGGTGGCACTGAGAGCAGACGTCAAGGGACAGGTCCTGATCGTTGGTGGTGCCGACCTCGAAGGTGGCGCCGCAGGAGCAGGTCGCGTTGACCGTCTTGTAATTCGGGTGGATACCTTGTTTCATCTTGAGCCTCGCTACGCTGTATGCCGCCACCTGATCCCATGCCAGGCACCGCATACGGATTGTCTGAACGTTCAAACCGGGCGCCGCCCCACACAGGGTGACGCGGCGGCCGAGCATTCTAGCAGAGCCGCCCCCGGAGGCCAATTGTCCGTTTCCTCGCCCGCCGTGCTGGGCATCGCCGTACCGTCACCGCTTCGCCGCCTGTTCGACTACCGCCCCGCCGGCGCGCCGCCGGAGGGCGGCTGGCAGCCGGGACTGCGCGTGCGGGTGCCTTTCGGCCCTCGCCGGGTGGTCGGCGTGGTCGTGGAGTGCCGCGACGACAGCGACCTGCCGCTGGCCAGGCTCAAGCCGATCGAGGATCGCCTCGACGACGCCCCGCTGCCGGCGGACTGGCTGTGGCTGTGCCGCTTCACCGCCCGCTACTACCAGCACGCCCCGGGCGACACCCTGCACCAGGCGCTGCCCGCGCTGCTGCGACAGGGCCGCGCCCTGGAGGCACGCACCCGGGAGCGCTGGCGGGTCACCGAGGCCGGCGCCGGCGAGATGCCGGAGAGCCTCGGGCGGGCGCCGCGCCAGGCCGAGCTGCTGACCATGCTGCGCCAGCATCCCCACGGCATGCTTGCCCAGGCCATTCTCGCCCAGTCGTTCACCCGCCCCCAGCTTCAGGCGCTGGAGAAAAAGGGACTGGTCGCCCGGCGCGAGGAGCCGCGCACCGGTCCCGCCGACGCCAGCGGCCCGCTGCTGGCCGAGCCGGTGCTGCCGCTCAATCGCGAACAGGCCACCGCCCTGGCCGCGCTTCACGAGGGCCTCGACGCCTATCACCCCTGCCTGCTGCACGGCGTCACCGGCAGCGGCAAGACCGAAGTCTACCTGCAGCTGATCGAGGCGGTGGTCGGCCGTGGCCGCCAGGCCCTGGTGCTGGTGCCCGAGATCGGCCTGACACCGCAGACCCTGGCACGCTTCAAGCGCCGCTTCCGGGTGCCGGTGGTGGCGCTGCACTCGGGGCTCACCGATCACGAGCGGCTCGACGCCTGGGAAGCGGCGGCCAGCGGCCGGGCGCCGATCGTCATCGGCACCCGCTCGGCGATCTTCACGCCCCTGGCCGCGCCCGGCGCGATCATCGTCGACGAGGAGCACGACGGTTCCTTCAAGCAACAGGAGGGGTTGCGCTACCACGCCCGTGACCTGGCCGTGGCCCGCGCCCATCATCACGGCATTCCGCTGGTGCTGGGCAGCGCCACGCCGTCGCTGGAGACCCTGCACCGGGCCCAGAGCGGCGACTACCGCCACCTGCGCCTGACCCAGCGCGCCAGCCGCCACGCCCCGGCACGCCTGGAGCTGGTCGACCTGCGCGGCCGCCCCCGCCGGGGCGGGCTGATTCCGCCGGTGCTCGAGGCCGTCGAGGAGACCCTGGCCGCCGGCCATCAGGTGCTGGTGTTCATCAACCGCCGCGGCTTCGCCCCGACGCTCAGCTGCCACGCCTGCGGCTGGCTCGCCGAGTGCGACCACTGCGACGCCCGCCTGACCCTGCATCGCCAGCCGCCGCTGCTGGCCTGCCACCACTGCGACCAGCGCCGCGCCCTGCCCGACGCCTGCCCCGACTGCGGCAGCGCCGACCTGCGCCCGCTGGGCAGCGGCACCGAGCGCACCGAGGAAACGCTGGCCGAGCGCTTCCCCGACATTCCCGTACACCGCATCGACCGCGACAGCACCCGACGCCGCGACGCCCTGGAGCAGACCCTCACCGAGGTGCGCCGCGGCGAACCCTGCCTGCTGGTGGGCACCCAGATGCTGGCCAAGGGCCATCACCTGCCCCACGTCACCCTGGTGGTGGTGGTCAACGCCGACGCCGGCCTCTATGCCAGCGACTTCCGCGCCCTGGAGCACAGCGCCCAGCTGCTCGAGCAGGTGGCCGGCCGCGCCGGCCGCGCCGCTCACCCGGGCCGGGTGCTGGTGCAGACCATGCACGCCGACGACCCGCACCTGCGCCTGCTCTCGGCCCGCGGCTACGACGCCCTGGCCGAGCAGCTGCTGGAGGAACGCCGCGTCGCCGCCCTGCCGCCGTTTCGCTTCCTGGCGCTGCTGCGCCTGGAGGGCGCCCAGGAGGCGGCGGTCACCGGGCTCGGCGGCCGCGCCGCCGAGGCGCTGCGCGAGCACCTGAGGGTACGCGAGCTGGACGTGGACTGCCTGGGCCCGGTACCGGCCCCCATGGAGCGCCGCCAGAACCGCTACCATCTGCAGCTGATGCTCGGCGCCGGGAAACGCAGCCGGCTCCACGAGGCCGGCGCCTGGCTGGCCGCCTGGCTGGAAGCCGAACCGGCGGCGCGGCGGGTGCGCTGGTCGCTGGATATCGATCCGCAGACGCTGGCGTGAGGCGGAGGCGGAGGCGGAGGCGGAGGCGGAGGCGGAGGCGGAGGCACCAGCTTACCCCGAAGCCCGAAGCCCGAAGCCCGAAGCCCGAAGCCCGAAGCCCGAAGCCCGAAGCCCGAAGCCCGAAGCCACGGCTAGGGTTTAAAGCCCGCGCGCAATTGTCGATAATGTGCGGCCAAATGCCCGCCGACGGGCGACCGACACGCCCGCGCCACAGGACATCAGACTCCCCATGAAAGACACCATCATCTCCCTGCTGGAGGGCGCCCTGGACGAACTCAAGCGCCAGGACGTCCTGCCCTCCGAGCTCGCCCCGACCATCAAGGTCGATCCGACCAAGGACAAGGCCCACGGCGACTACGCCACCAACCTGGCGCTGATGCTGGCCAAGCCCGCCGGCAGGAAGCCCCGTGAGCTGGCCGAGGCGCTGGTCGAGGCGCTGCCGGCAAGCGACGCCGTGTCGAAGGTCGAGATCGCCGGCCCCGGCTTCGTCAACTTCTTCGCCGCCACCGACGCCGCGGCCCAGGTCATCCGTCAGGTGCTGGACGAAGGCGACACCTTCGGCCGCAGCCTCAGCGGCCAGGGCCAGAAGGTGCAGGTGGAGTTCGTCTCCGCCAACCCCACCGGTCCGCTGCACGTCGGCCACGGCCGCGGCGCGGCCATCGGCGACAGCATCTGCCGCCTGCTCGAGGCGGTAGGCTATGACGTCACCCGCGAGTTCTACTACAACGACGCCGGCGCCCAGATCTCCAACCTGGCGCTCTCGGTGCAGGCCCGCGTCAAGGGCATCGACCCCGAGGACGACGGCTGGCCGGCCGACGGCTATCGCGGCGGCTACATCATCGACGTGGCCAACAGCTACCTGGCCGGCGACACCATCCACGCCGACGACCGCCACGTCACCGGCGCCGCCGACCCGGACGACCTGGACGCCATCCGCGAGTTCGCCGTGGCCTACCTGCGCCGCGAGCAGGACCTCGACCTGCGCGCCTTCGGCGTCGAGTTCGACGTCTACTTCCTCGAGTCCTCGCTGTACCGCGACGGCAAGGTGGCGGCCACCGCCGAGCGCCTCGCCGAGAAGGGCCACACCTACGAGCAGGACGGCGCCACCTGGCTGCGCACCACCGACTTCGGTGACGACAAGGACCGGGTGATGCGCAAGCAGGACGGCCACTACACCTACTTCCTGCCCGATGTCGCCTACCACCTCGACAAGTGGCAGCGCGGCTTCACCACCGTGATCAACGAGCAGGGCGCCGACCACCACTCCACCGTGACCCGCGTGCGCGCCGGCCTGCAGGCGCTGGAGGCCGGCATTCCCCAGGGCTGGCCCGACTACGTGCTGCACCAGATGGTGATGGTCACCCGCTCCGGCGTGGAGGTGAAGCTCTCCAAGCGCGCCGGCAGCTATGTCACCGTGCGCGACCTGATCGACGAGGTAGGCCGCGACGCCACGCGCTTCTTCCTCGCCGCGCGCCGCGCCGACTCCCAGCTGACCTTCGACATCGACCTGGCCCGCTCGCAGTCCAACGACAACCCGGTCTACTACGTGCAGTACGCCCACGCCCGCGTGTGCAGCATGCTGCGCAAGGCCGAGTCGCTCGAGCAGCCGTTCGACCACGCCCAGGCCATGGACCACCTGGCGCGCCTGGAGGCCGAGCAGGAGAAGGCGCTGATGAACCGCCTGGCCCGCTACCCGGAAGTGGTCGCCCACGCCGCCGCCAGCCGCGAGCCGCAGCAGATCGCCCAGTACCTGCTCGACCTCGCCGCCGAGTTCCACACCTGCTACAACGCGGTGAAGGTGATGGTCGAGGACGACGCCCTGCGCAACGCCCGCATGGCGCTGTTCCTCGCCGCCCGCCAGGTGCTGCGCAACGGCCTGGACCTGATGGGCGTCGGCGCCCCCGAGGAGATGTAAGCCATGGCCAGCCGCAAGCCCGCCGCCAACAGCCGCAAGCGAGGCGCCACCAGCTCCCGGAAGGCCCCCGCCAAGGCATCCGCCCCGCGGCGCGGCGTGCCCGGCTGGCTATGGGGACTGACCGGTCTGGTGGCCGGCTTCCTGATCTCGCAGCACCAGCACGGCACCGCCCCCTGGCAGGACGGCCCGGCCTCGCCGACGCCCATCGCCACCGGCGAGGCCCCACCCCCGTCCGCCCGTCCCGGCGACGCGGCGCCGGCGGACGACGAGCCGCCGATGCCGACCTTCGAGTTCTATACCCTGCTGCCGGAGTCCGAGGTCATCGCCCCGGGCGAGCAGGCGGCCTCTTCCACGGCCACGCCACCGCCGCGCCCTGCCAGCAACGAGGACGAGGGCTCGAGCGCCGGGTCCGTCTCGGCCGACGACCCGATCGCCCAGGTGATCGCCGCCAACAGCGCGCCGGCCGAGGACACGACCCGCAGCGCCGAGGACGGCAAGCGCTACGTGCTGCAGGCGGCCTCGTTCCGTCAGTCCGGCGACGCCCGGCAGCTGGCCGGCCGCCTCAAGGACTTCGGCCTGCTGGCCAACATCAGCGAGGTCCAGACCGGCGACGGCGCGACCTGGCATCGGGTCCAGGTCGGCCCCTACCGGGACCGCCGGGAGCTGTCCCGGGCCCGCGACCTGATGTCCACCCAGGGCATCGAGCCGCTGCTCATCCAGCTGCAGTGACGCGCCGCGCTTGAATTCCGGGCCCGGCGCCCACACCTCCCCAGTAGCTCATGCACGGCGCCGCCCCTCGCGGCGCCGCAGGGGAATCGCCGGCACGCACCGGCGAGCGGCGCGACATGCCTCGCCCGCGCCCCGTGTTCCGCCATTCCCAAGTCATCGGGAGCCGAACGCTCCCTCAAGGAGAGTCCCCTCCATGACCACGATCGTTTCCGTGCGTCGCGGCGACCAGGTGGCGCTGGCCGGCGACGGCCAGGTGTCGCTGGGCAACACCGTGATGAAGGGCAACGCCAGCAAGGTGCGTCGCCTGTACCGCGGCCAGGTACTGGCCGGCTTCGCCGGCGGCACCGCCGACGCCTTCACCCTCTTCGAGCGCTTCGAGGCCCAGCTCGAGAAATACCAGGGCCACCTGACCAAGGCCGCCGTGGAGCTGGCCAAGGAATGGCGCACCGACCGCGCCCTGCGCCGCCTCGAGGCGCTGCTGGCCGTGGCCGACAAGAACGCCTCGCTGATCATCACCGGCAACGGCGACGTGGTGGAGCCCGAGCGCGGCATCATCGCCATCGGCTCCGGCGGCAACTTCGCCCTGTCCGCGGCCCGCGCCCTGCTCGAGAATACCGAGCTGTCGCCCCGCGAGATCACCGAGAAATCGCTGGAGATCGCCGGCGACATCTGCGTGTTCACCAACCACAACGTCACGCTGGAAGAGCTCTGATCATGACCCAGATGACCCCGCGCGAGATCGTCCACGCCCTGGACCAGTACATCATCGGCCAGCAGGACGCCAAGCGCGCCGTGGCCGTGGCGCTGCGCAACCGCTGGCGCCGCATGCAGCTCGACGACGAGCTGCGCCAGGAGGTCACGCCCAAGAACATCCTGATGATCGGCCCCACCGGCGTGGGCAAGACCGAGATCGCCCGCCGTCTGGCCAAGCTGGCCCGCGCGCCCTTCATCAAGGTCGAGGCCACCAAGTTCACCGAGGTGGGCTACGTCGGCCGCGACGTCGAGTCGATCATCCGCGATCTCACCGAGGCCGCCATCAAGCTGGTCCGCGAGCAGGCCAAGGAAGAGGTCGGCCATCGCGCCGAGGACGCCGCCGAGGACCGCATCCTCGACGCCCTGCTGCCGCCGCCCCGCGGCCAGGAGAACGAGCCGCGCACCGAGAACGCCACCCGCCAGTCGTTCCGCAAGAAGCTGCGCGAGGGTCAGCTCGACGACAAGGAAATCGACATCCAGGTGACGCCACAGGCCCAGGGCATGGACATCAACACCCCGCCGGGCATGGAGGAGATGACCAGTCAGCTGCAGAACCTGTTCTCCAGCATGGGCAAGCAACAGACCGAGACCCGTCGGGTGGCGGTCAAGGACGCCTTCGCGCTGCTGCGCGACGAGGAGGCCGCCAAGCTGGTCAACGAGGACGACATCAAGCAGCGTGCCATCGAGGCCGTCGAACAGCACGGCATTGTCTTCCTCGACGAGCTCGACAAGGTCGCCAAGGGCAGCGCCAACTCCAGCGGCGGCGAGGTCTCCCGCGAGGGCGTGCAGCGCGACCTGCTGCCACTGATCGAGGGCTCCACCGTGTCCACCAAGTACGGCATGGTGAAGACCGATCACGTGCTGTTCATCGCCTCCGGTGCCTTCCACCTGTCGCGCCCGTCGGACCTGATCCCCGAACTGCAGGGCCGCCTGCCGATCCGCGTCGAGCTCGACGCCCTGACGCCGGACGACTTCAAGCGCATCCTCACCGAGCCGTCCGCGGCGCTGACGCGCCAGTACCAGGCGCTGATGGCCACCGAGGGCCTGGACGTGACCTTCACCGACGATGGCATCGCGCGCATCGCCGAGATCGCCTGGAAGGTCAACGAAGGCACCGAGAACATCGGCGCCCGCCGCCTGCACACGGTCATGGAACGCCTGCTCGAGGAGGCCTCCTACCAGGGCGGCGACCTGGGCAGCCCGCTGACCATCGACGCCGCCTACGTCGATTCCCAGCTCGGCGAGCTGGCGATGGACGAGGATCTGTCGCGGTATATCCTCTAAGCCATGAGCGACGGGCTTCGGGCCCCGAGCGGCTCGAAGCTCGAAGCTCGAAGCTCGAAGCTCGAAGCTCGAAGCTCGAAGCTCGAAGCTCGAAGCTCGAAGCCAGGAGTCTAATCATGACGGCCCCGATCCCAACCCGAGTGCACTACCACAAACAGGCCCGCGAGCTGGAGCTGACCTATGAAGGCGGCGAGAGCCACCGGCTGTCGGTGGAGTACCTGCGTGTATTCTCCCCCTCCGCCGAGGTGCGCGGCCACGGCCAGGGTCAGGAGACCCTGCAGGTCGGCAAGAAGCACGTCGGCCTGGCCAACATCACCCAGGCCGGCCGCTACGCGCTCAAGCTGCACTTCGACGACGGCCACGACAGCGGCCTCTACAGCTGGGACTACCTGCACGAGCTGATCGAGCACCAGGAGGCCAACTGGGCCGACTACCTGCAGCGCCTCGAAGACGCCGGGGCCTCGCGGGAAGCGCTCGGCATCGAGATCAAGCAACTCTAAGCGTCGGCACGGCTCCAGGGGCGTCCCAAGATGGTCCGGGCTGACCCGCCGAAGGGCCTTCGAGGGGCGCTATAAACCCGTCCCTGGGCGCTGCTTTGGCCCTGCGGCGCTCTCGCATCCTGCTCCGCTTGCAGGACCGGTGCTGGCCTTCCATGGCCAGCCCGTTCGGCGAATTCGCCTCACCCATGCCAAAAACCCCCTCTACGCCCCTTTGGCGGCGCCCCTCCTGCCAGCATCCGGCAAATCAGCCCTCCGGCAACCGCCTCCGCCGTCAAGACAAGCCCCCCCGGGGGGCGCTACAATGCGGCCCAACACGCGGGGCCGTCGGCCTCGCCCCCATAGTGCAGCTGACCCGGGAGCCTCCCTCGCATGACCCCCAGCGACAAGCGCACCACACACTTCGGTTACCAGGAAGTTCCGGTCGACGAGAAGGCCTCACGCGTGGCCGACGTCTTCCACTCCGTCGCCGCCCGCTACGACGTGATGAACGACCTGATGTCGTTCGGCATCCACCGGGTGTGGAAGCGCCTGACCATCGAACGCGCCGGCGTCCGCCCGGGACACAGCGTGCTCGACATCGCCGGCGGCACCGGCGACCTGACGCTGAAGTTCTCGCGGCTGGTCGGTCCCCGGGGGCGCGTGGTGCTGGCCGACATCAACGAGTCGATGCTGCGGGTCGGGCGCGACAAGCTGCTCGATCGGGGCGTCGGCGGCAACGTCGAGTACGTCCAGGCCAACGCCGAGACCCTGCCCTTCCCGGACAACACCTTCGACTGCATCACCATCGCCTTCGGCCTGCGCAACGTCACCGACAAGGACGCCGCCCTGCGCTCCATGGCGCGGGTGCTCAAGCCCGGCGGCCGGCTGCTGGTGCTGGAGTTCTCCAAGCCCGACAACCCGCTGCTGAGCCAGGCCTACGACCAGTACTCCTTCCGCCTGCTGCCGCGCATGGGCGAGCTGGTGGCCGGCGATGCCGAGAGCTACCGCTACCTCGCCGAGTCGATCCGCATGCACCCCGACCAGGACACCCTGAAGGGCATGATGGAAGACGCCGGCCTGGAGCGGGTCGAGTACACCAATCTCACCGGCGGCATCGTCGCCCTGCACCGCGGCATCAAGCTGTGAGGACGAGATGGCGCTGACACCGACCCTGCTGCTGGGCGGCCTCGAGCGCAGCCTCAACGCCCTGCTCGCCCGCGACCCCGCCGCCCCCGCCCGCCTGGAACGCCTCGCCGGACAGCGCCTGCTGGTGCGCCTCGAGGCCTCCTCGCTGGCCGTGGCCATGGCCTACCACGCCCAGGGCGTGGACCTGTTGCGCCCGGATGACGAGCCCGAGAACGCCTTCGACGCCGTCGTCGAGCTCGACCCGGAAACCCTGGGCGAGCTGCTCGGTGGCGCCTCGGTGGAACGGCTGATGTTCCAGGGCAAGCTCGTGGTGCGCGGGCATATCCCGCTGCTCGAGGCGACCCGCGACCTGCTGCTCGACCTCGACCTGGACTGGGAGGGCGAGCTGGCCCGCTGGCTCGGCGACGTGCCGGCCCACAGCCTGGCCGAGGGCATGCGTAGCCTCGGCCGCTGGGGCCTGCGCACCCGCCAGGAGCTGTGCGCCGACGTCTCCGAGTACGTCTTCGAGGAGGCCCGGCTGCTGCCCGGCCGTCACCAGTTCGAGGGACTGCGCGACCACCTCACCGAGCTGGAGGTCGCCACCGACCGACTCGAGGCACGCCTGGAGCGCCTGCGCCGACGCCTCACCGCGGAGGGAGACGGCGCATGATCCGGCGGCTCGCGCGCATCGCCTGGGTGGTCACCCGCTATCGCCTGGACACCCTGATTCCCAAGGAACGGCTGCCCTGGTGGCTGCGCGGCCTGCTGACCCTGTCGCCGCTGCGGCTGATCCCCGTGGGCCAGCGCCCCCGGGGCGAGCGGCTGCGCCTGGCGCTGGAGACCCTGGGGCCGATCTACGTCAAGTTCGGCCAGGTGCTGTCGACCCGCCGCGACCTGTTCCCCGACGACATCGGCGACGAGCTGCGCCGCCTGCAGGACCAGGTGCCGCCCTTCCCCGGCCACCTCGCCCGCGGGCTGGTCGAGGAGGAGCTCGGCATGCCGCTGGAACAGGCCTTCGCCGAGTTCTCGTCCGAGCCGCTGGCCTCGGCCTCAGTGGCCCAGGTGCATGCCGCCCGACTGCCCGACGGCGAGGAAGTGGTGGTCAAGATCATCCGCCCCGGCATCGAGCGCGTGATGCGCCAGGACATGGCCCTGATGTACCGGCTGGCCGCCGGCCTGGCACGCATTCCCGAGGCGCGCCGGCTGCGCCCGGTGGAGGTGGTCCGCGACTACGAGTCGACCCTGTTCGACGAGCTGGACCTGACCAAGGAAGCGGCCAACACCTCCCAGCTCAAGCGCAACTTCAAGGGCTCGCCGCTGCTGTTCGTGCCGACGATCCACTGGGCGCTGACCCGCCGCCGGGTGATGGTCCAGGAACGTATCCACGGCATCCCGGTGGCCGACCTCGCGGCCCTCGAGGCCCAGGGCACCGACCTGCGCCGGCTGGCCGAGCGCGGCGTGGAGATCTTCTTCACCCAGGTGTTCCGCGACAACTTCTTCCACGCCGACATGCACCCGGGCAACATCTTCGTGTCCCGCGAGACACCGTGGAACCCCCAGTACATCGCCATCGACTGCGGCATCGTCGGCAGCCTGACCCGCGAGGATCAGGACTACCTGGCGCGCAACCTGCTGGCCTTCTTCCACCAGGACTACTACGAGGTAGCGGCGCTGCATATCGAGTCGGGCTGGGTCAGCGAGGACACCCGGGCCAACGAGTTCGCCGCCGCGGTGCGCACCGTGTGCGAACCGATCCTCGAGAAGCCGCTCAAGGACATCTCCTTCGGCCAGGTGCTGCTGGGCCTGTTCCAGACCGCCCGGCGCTTCAACATGGAGGTCCAGCCGCAGCTGGTGCTGCTGCAGAAGACCCTGCTCAACATCGAGGGCCTGGGCCGCCAGCTGTATCCGGACCTCGACCTGTGGGCCACCGCCAAGCCCTACCTGGAAGACTGGATGAAGGAGCGCGCCGGCGCCCGCGGGCTGTGGGAATCCATGAAGCGCCAGGCGCCCGAGCTCTCGCGCCAGCTCCCCGAGCTGCCGGTGCTCGCCCACCAGGCGCTGGCCCGAGCCGAGCATGGCCACCAGCAGCGCCAGCGACAGGGCGAGGCCCTTGGCGCCATCCAGCGTGGCCTGGAAAGCCAGGCCCGCCGCCAGCGCCGCCTGCGCCTGGGGCTGCTGATCGCGGCCGCGGCACTCGCCTGGCAGCCGCTGGTCCAATGGGCAGACGGCCAGCCCTGGCCGGTGCTCGGCGCGGCGGCCATCGGCGCCCTGCTGCTGGCCTGGAACTGATCCACCTACTGCAACGGAAACGTCTCATATGAGCGATATTCTCGACCGCCTCGACGAGGTCCTGACCAGCCGTCGCCAGGCCGCGCCCGACGACTCTTACGTGGCCAGCTTGCATCACAAGGGCCTGAACAAGATACTCGAGAAAGTCGGCGAGGAAGCCACCGAGACGCTGCTCGCGGCCAAGGACGCCGAGCGGGGCGACGAGGCGGCCCGTCAGGCGCTGGTCGCCGAAACGACCGACCTGTGGTTCCACAGCCTGGTGATGCTGTCGCACATGGGGCTGAGCCATCGCGAGGTCCTCGACGAGCTGTCTCGCCGCTTCGGCCTGTCCGGCCACGACGAGAAGGCCGCGCGGCCACGTTAGGTTTTGGACGAAAAGTCGGCGAGCGATGGCCAGACAAGGCAAAAATCGACGAGAAGACGGAGTTTACGCGGTGTAAATGAGTACTTAGAGCCGATTTTTAACACCGTATGGACGAGCGCAGACAGTTTTCGTACAGAACCTAGACACCGACGCCGGGCTCCCGGCGCCCCAACCTGAGGTATTCCCTATGTTAGGCGGCATCAGTATCTGGCAACTCCTGATCGTCCTCGGCATCATCATCCTGATCTTCGGCACCAAGAAGCTGCGCAACGTCGGCGGCGATCTGGGCGGCGCGGTCAAGGGCTTCAAGAAGGCCATGGGCGAGGAAGAGAAGAGCGACGATAGCGACAAGTCCCAGGCCCAGGTGCGCCACGACGACGAGGGCCGGACCTACGACGTCCACGCCGAGCGCAAGGCCGAGGAATCGGAAGAGCGCAAGTAAGCCGCCATGTTCGACATCGGCTTTCTCGAACTCCTGTTCATCGGCGTGGTGGGGCTGCTGGTGCTGGGTCCCGAGCGCCTGCCCAAGGCCGCCCGCACCACCGGGCTGTGGGTCGGCCGCATCAAGCGCACGGTCTCCGGCATGCAGCGCGAGATCAACGCCCAGCTCGAGGCGGAGGAGCTGCGCCAGAAGCTCAACGAGCAGCAGAAGAAGCTCGACGAGGGCATCAACCGGGTCAAGCGCGACGTCGAACGCTCGGTGGAAACGCCCGCCGATCAGGGCGATCGCCGCGCCGGCGCCACCCCCGAGGAACACGCCGAGGCCTCGCCCGAGCGTCGCCTCGACGACGCCCTGGGGCGCGTTCGCCGGCAGGCCGATGATTCCGACGCCGACGCCCACGAGGACGCCTCTTCCCGATGAGCCAAACCGACGATTCCCAGGGCCCCGGACAGGCGCAGGCCCCGCTGATCGAGCACCTGATCGAGCTGCGCTCGCGGCTGCTGCGCGCGGTGATCGCGATACTCGTGATCTTCCTCGGCCTCTACGCCTTCGCCAACGACATCTACGCCTTCGTCGCCCAGCCGTTGATGGCGCTGCTGCCGGAAGGCTCGCGGATGATCGCCACCGAGGTGGCCTCGCCGTTCCTGGCGCCCTTCAAGCTGACCCTGGTGGTGGCGGTGTTCATCGCCGTGCCCTTCGTGCTGCACCAGGCCTGGGCCTTCATCGCCCCGGGGCTGTACGACAACGAGAAGGCCCTGGCGCTGCCGCTGCTGGCCTCCAGCGTGGCGCTGTTCTATGCCGGGGCCGCCTTCGCCTACTACGTGGTCTTCCCACTGCTGTTCCAGTTCTTCACCCAGACCGGGCCGGAGGACGTGGCGGTGATGACCGACATCAACCAGTACCTCAACTTCGTGCTCAAGCTGTTCTTCGCCTTCGGCGTGGCCTTCGAGATCCCGATCGCCACCTTCCTGCTGATCCTGAGCGGGGCGACCACGGTGGAGAGCCTGTCGAAGAAGCGCCCCTACGTGGTACTGGGCTGCTTCGTGATCGGCATGCTGATGACCCCGCCGGACGTGGTCTCCCAGAGCCTGCTGGCGGTGCCGATGTATCTGCTCTACGAGGTCGGCCTGCTGTTCGGCCGGCTGGTGCGTCGCAAGCGCGAGCGGGACGCCGCCGACGAGGAAGCCGCCGAGGAATAGGCACGCGCATCATCCATGACATGAAAAACCCCGAGGGCCCAGGCCCTCGGGGTTTTTCTTGTCGCTCGGCGCTTGTAGCTCGTGGCTCGGCGCTTACAGGTCCATCAGCTCGTCGATGCGATCCACCAGCTTGAAGATGCCGGTGGCCGCCTCGCCCAGGCGGGTGGCGATCATGTAGGCCGGCGTGGTCACCACGCGATGTTCGAAGTCGACCACGATGTCCTCCACGCCACAGCTGCGATGCAGGCCGCCCATGCTGCTGATGGCGCCCGCCACGCCCGGATCGTGGCCGATGGTGACGGCAATGCCCGGCCCCAGCAGCCGCGGCACCATCACCGGCGCGATGCACATCAGGCCGATCGGCTTGCGGTCCTCGTGGAACTCGCCCAGCACGTCCACCAGCCCCTCATGGATCACCATGTCGGCGCCCGCCTCGGCGAAGTTGGAGAGATTCTTGGCCGCACCGAAGCCGCCTGGCAGGATGACGGCGTCGAACTCGTCGGCCTCCAGCTCGGCCAGCGGAGAGATCTCGCCGCGCGCCAGGCGCGCCGATTCGACCAGCACGCTGCGCCGCTCCTCGACCGCCTCGCCACTGCGATGGTCGATCACGTCGCTCTGGTCGATGTCGGGGGCGAAGCAGCGATAGCCGATGCCCAGCTGGTCCAGACGCAACAGGGTCAGGGTGGTCTCGTAGATCTCCGAGCCATCCTGAACACCGCATCCCGACAGAATGACCGCCACCTGCTTGCTCATTATGCGTCTCCTTGTGCGCCCCCCGCCGGTCGTCGACGGGGCCGATGAACATGAAGTCACCACTTTAGAGAGTCGCCGGTAGCGCGACAAGACGCGTCTTTCGGCGCCGGGGCGCGCTGATATACTCGAGAGAGTCCTGCTACCGGACGACTGTCATCATTTTGTCATTTATTGGCACCAGACTTGCCACGGCGGCCGAGCCCGGCCCCGCCTGCCCCTGATCGTCTCCGGCAACAGACGATGCGCGACGCCTCCCGGCGCCACGGGCAGGACGGCATCATGAACGATAACGCCCGACGAGCGACGCGGCCGCCCGCGGGCCGACGACAGGGTACTTCCATGGACGATTCACGTAACCCCGACACCTCGGTCACCTCCGAGCCCGCCGCGACAGGCGAGCTCCAGAGCGAGATGCCCACACCGCGCATCAACCAGACCCGCACAGGGATCAAGCCCAAGGCGTTGCCGGACCCCGAGGCCGACCTCGCCGATCCCGGCCTCTACTTCAACCGCGAGCTCTCCCATCTGCAGTTCAACGTGCGGGTGCTGGAGCAGGCCCTGGACGAGGCGCATCCGCTGCTCAACCGGTTGATGTTCCTGCTGATCTTCTCCTCGAACATGGACGAGTTCTTCGAGATTCGCGTGGCCGGCCTGAAGAACCAGATCATGGTCGGCGACGCCTCCTCCGGCGCCGACGGTCGCTCGCCGCGCTCGATACTGAGCGAGATCTCGCAGATCGCCCACGAACAGGTCGATCGCCAGTACCGCATCCTCAACGACACCCTGCTACCCGCCCTCGAGGGCCAGGGCCTGCGCTTCCGCCGCCGCGGCGACTGGAACGAGGCCCAGCGCGCCTGGGTCAAGGACTACTTCGAAAGCGAGATCATGCCGGTGATCAGCCCCATCGGCCTCGATCCCTCGCACCCCTTCCCGCGCCTGGTCAACAAGAGCCTCAACTTCATCGTCGAGCTCGAGGGCAAGGACGCCTTCGGCCGCGAGGGCGGCCTGGCCATCCTGCCCGCCCCGCGCTCGCTGCCCCGGGTGATCGCCCTGCCCGACGAGCTCTGCGAGGAAGGCTTCACCGAATACGTCTTCCTGTCGTCGATGATTCACGCCCACGCCGAGGAAGTGTTCCCCGGCATGAAGGTGAACGGCTGCTACCAGTTCCGTCTGACCCGCAACGCCGACCTCTCGGTGGACCCCGAGGACGTCTCCGACCTGGCCTCGGCGCTGCGCGGCGAGCTGCTCTCGCGCCGCTACGGCAGCGGCGTGCGGCTCGAGGTCGCCAACAACTGTCCCGACGAGCTGACCGAGTTCCTGCTCAAGCTGTTCAAGCTCGAGGAGGCCGATCTCTACCGGGTCAACGGCCCGGTGAACCTGACCCGCATGATGTCGGTGCTGGGCGAGGTGGAGCGCCCGGAACTGTGCTATCGCGCCTTCACGCCCGGCCTGCCCAAGGCGCTGCGCAAGCGCGACAGCGTGCTGCAGGCCATGGCCGAGCAGGACATCCTGCTGCACCATCCCTTCCACTCCTTCTCCCCGGTGGAGGAAATGCTGCGCGAGGCCGCCCGAGACCCCGAGGTGCTGGCCATCAAGCAGACCCTTTACCGCACCGGCGCCGACTCCCCCATCGTCAACGCCCTGGTGGAGGCCGCCGGCAACGGCAAGGAAGTCACGGTGGTGATCGAGCTGCGGGCGCGTTTCGACGAGGCCGACAACCTGGCCCTGGCCTCGCGCCTGCAGGAGGCCGGCGCCATCGTCATCTACGGCGTGATGGCCTACAAGACCCACGCCAAGATGATGCACATCGTGCGGCGCGAGAAGGGCCAGCTGCGCCACTATGCCCACCTGGGCACCGGCAACTACCACTCCAAGACCGCCAAGCTCTACACCGACTACAGCCTGCTGACCGCCAACCCGGTGCTGTGCGCGGACGTGCACAAGGTCTTCCAGCAGCTCTCGGGCATGGGCCGGGCGCGCCAGATCGAGAAGCTGCTGCATGCGCCCTTCACCCTTCACGAGCGCATCGTGGCAATGATCGACCGCGAGGCGGAATTTGCCCGCAAGGGAAAGCGCGCCCATCTGATCATCAAGTGCAACTCGCTCACCGAGCCCAAGCTGATCCAGGCCCTCTACCGGGCCTCCCAGGCCGGCGTGGAGTGCGACCTGATCATCCGCGGCATGTGCTGCCTGCGCCCCGGCCTGCCCGGCATCTCCGAGACCATCCGGGTGCGCTCGATCATCGGCCGCTTCCTGGAGCACACCCGTGTGTTCCACTTCCACAACGACGGCAAGCCCGAGACCTGGGGCTCCAGCGCGGACTTCATGGCCCGCAACATGTTCCACCGGGTCGAGACCTGCTTCCCGCTGCTTGACAAGAAACTCGCGGCCCAGGTGCGCAAGGACCTGGAGACCTACCTGGTCGACAACTGCCAGAGCTGGCTGCTGCAGCCCGACGGCACCTACGTCAAGCAGGCGCCCGGCGACGCCGCACCGATCAGCGCCCAGGAGACGCTGCTCTACGCCTACGCCGCCCACGCCTGACGGCTGGAGGCCGCCCGACGCAAGACGCCCCGCCAATGGCGGGGCGTCTTCGTTTCCGCGACGGCCATGCCGGTCAGGCGGTCTCGCGCAGCTTCTCCGCGGCCGTGGTCAGCAGATGCTCGGTGGTCTCCCAGCCGATGCAGGCGTCCGTGACCGAGACCCCGTGGCGCAGCGCGCCCGGCACCAGCGGCTGCTTGCCCTCGTGGAGGTGGCTCTCCAGCATCAGCCCCATCAGCGAGCCGTCGCCCGCCAGCCGCTGGTTGAGCACGTCGAGCATCACCTCGCTCTGCCGGCGATGATCCTTGCGCGCGTTGGCATGGCTGCAGTCGACCATCAGCCGCGGGGGCTGGCCGGCGTCCTCCAGGGTCCGTCGCGCCGCCGCCACCTGGGGCTCGCGGAAGTTGGGCTCGCCGTGACCGCCACGCAGTACCGCATGGGTATGCGGGTTCCCGGGGGTCTCACACACCTCGGGGCGACCGTCGGGCCCCATGGCGAAGTGCTGGTGGGGATGGGCGGCGGCGCGCATGGCGTCGACCGCCACCTGCAGGTCGCCGCTGGTGGCGTTCTTGAAGCCGACCACCGCCTCCAGGCCGCTGGCCAGCTCACGATGCAGCTGGGACTCGGTGGTGCGGGCGCCGATCGCCACCCAGCTCAACAAGTCGTCAAGGTAGGGCGCCAGCATCGGCTGCAGCAGCTCGGTGGCCACCGGCAGGCCGAGCCCGGCGATCTCGCGCATCAGCGAGCGGGAGAGCTCGAGGCCGCGAGCCAGGTCGCCACCGCCGTCCAGGTCCGGGTCGTAGGCCAGCCCCTTCCAGCCGACGGTGGTGCGCGGCTTTTCGACGTAGACCCGCATCACCGGCAGCAGGCGATCCTCGACCCGCGGCGCCAGCTCGACCAGGCGGCGGGCGTACTCGAGGGCGGACTCGGGATCGTGGATCGAACAGGGCCCGACGACCACCAGCAGGCGGTCGTCACGCCCGGCCAGGATATCGCGGATGGCCTGGCGCTGACCCTCGATGCGCCGGGCCAGGGCCGGCTCGAGCGGCAGGGCGTGGTGGAGCTCGGCCGGCGTGGGCAGCGGATTGGCGGTGCGGCGGGCCGGGGCGGATTCAGCGGTGGTGGCGAGGGAAACGGGGGCATTCATGGGGCATCAACTCCGTGAGCGTGAAGGTCGGGACAAGGTCATGCCACCGGCAAGCCCACGGTCGGAGGTGGCGCACTGAGCCGACCGCTCGTCGATAAATCGCCAGCCATAGCCGTAATAGTCCCGGCCCAGGATGCGGAACTCGGCGTGGTGGCGATCGAATGCGGTCATGAAACTCTCCTCGAGTGTTGAATACCAGAAACGCAGAACCCCCGGGCGGGGCTGCCGTCCGGGGGTTCTGAGTCTCGGAGGCAACCCTGGGCGGGCGTGCCTCGCGGCGTCGTCCTGTACGATCAGGACACGGCCGCCGGCACGCCGGCGCTAAACCAATAGCCCTGCCAATAATAAGCGTCACCGACGACGGTCTCGTGACCACGGGCCATCGCCGCCGGGAAGGCGGTCATCGGGCGGCGCGGGATCAGGGACAGGCTCGGTGTCATGGGACTCTCGATGTTTCGCGACGGTTCGCGTGAGGGTGATCCTGAATATCAGACTCCATCCTGCCCGCTCCCGGGCCGGATGGCAAGGCTCAGCCGGTGGCGAGCCGGATCCAGGCGATGGTACCCGGCAGGCCGCTCATGCCGATCAGCACCACCAGCCCCAGGAAGACGGACAGCAGCCCGCTGTCGTCCTTGACGTCATCGTCATGCTGCGCCATGGGCCCCTCCTCGCATCGTCGGCGGCTATCGCCAGTCTAGGCGCTGCTCGCCGGATCGGCGAGCCGACCCACTAGCGAAGATGCCGTCCGCCGTCGACCGGCAGGGTGATGCCCGTCACGTAGCGGTTATCCAGCAGGTAACGCAGGCTCTGATGGATCACGCCCGGCCCCGGGATCAGCCCCATCGCCGACTTGGCCCGAGCCTTCTCGGCGTAGGCCTCGTCGTCGTCCTCGTTGAGCATGATCATCGCCGGGGCGATGGCGTTGACCTGGATCGACGGCGCGTACATGGCAGCGAACGACAGCGTCAGGTTCTCGAGCCCGGCCTTGGAGGCGGCATAGGCGGCGTGCTTGCGCGAGCCCTTGCTGGCGACGAAGTCGGTCATGTGAACGATGTCGCGCATCGGCTCGCTGCAAGCCTCGAGCAGCTCGCGGGCGCCGAGGTTGATCAGGTACGGCGCCAGCATGTGCACCCGAAACAGCCGTTCGAAGTTGTCCCCGGCCTCGGGCCCGGCCACATCGGGCGCCCAGTCGCTGGCGTTGTGGACGATGGCACGCAGCGAGGACGTCTCGGCCTTGAGCCGCTCGAGGAAGTCCTCGATGCCGGCCTGGCTGTCGAAGTCGGCCTGCAGGGTGACGACGCCACGGCGCCGCAGCACCTCGAGCGCCTCGCGCTCGCGACGGTAGCTGACGATCACCGGATGGCCCTCGTCGATCAGCCGCTCGGCGCAGTGGCGCCCCAGGCGCTGGGCGCCGCCGGTGATCAGGATCGGCGAGGCGCTCATGCCCGGCCTGCCCTCACCAGGCTGCCCACGGTAGGCACCAGCGGGTCGCGCGGCGCATAGGCGAAGACGTCGGAGAACACCCGCGACGGCTCGAGCCCCAGCGAGGCCAGCACGTCGACGCAGGCATAGACCATGCCCGGCGAGCCGGAGAGATAGACGTCATGGCCGGAGACGTCGACGTCGTCGAGCGCCTCGCCCAGCGCCGCGTCGATGCGCCCGGCATGGCCCTGGACGCGCTCGTCGGCGAAGTCGTCGCCCATGCCCTGCTCGCTGACGCCGTGGAAGGTCAGGTTCGGATGCTGGGACGCCCACTCCCGGGCCAGGCTCTCGAGATAGAACTCGCGACGTTCCTTGGCCGCCCACCACAGGGCGATCTCGCGCGCCGGGTCGGCGTGCAGCGCCGCCTCGACGATCGCCTTCATCTGCGCGAAGCCGGTGCCGGCGGCCACCAGCAGCAGCGGGCGGGTGCTGTCCGGATCGAGCACGCAGTCGCCGCTCGGCAGCCGCAGGGTCAGGTGCTGCGCCTCCACCAGCAGCTCGCGCAGCCGCGCCGAGTTGGAGCGCTCCGGCCAGTGCTGGATGTGCAGCTCCAGCCGGCCGTCGCCCGCATGGGCATTGGCGATGGAGAACGGCACCCAGGTCTCGGGGTCGAGCGCCATCTCCAGATACTGGCCGGGCGCATGGGCCATGGCTTCGGCGCGGCCTTCCAGGCGCACCCGGAAGACGTCGGGGGTGAGGTCCTCGACCTCGACGACCTGGCAGGTCAGGGTCCTTGCCGTCATGAATGCCTCTTGTCGTTATCAGGGGTGTCGATGCCCAGCTCGTCCCAGCGTTCGCTGACGCGGGCCTTGACGGCCTCGTCCATGACGATGGGCGTGCCCCATTCGCGATCGGTCTCGCCGGGCCACTTGTCGGTGGCGTCCAGGCCCATCTTGGAGCCCAGCCCCGCCACCGGCGAGGCGAAGTCCAGATAGTCGATGGGGGTGTTCTCCACCATCACCGTGTCCCGCGCGGGGTCCATGCGGGTGGTGATGGCCCAGATCACGTCCTGCCAGTCGCGGGCGCTGACATCGTCGTCGAGCACCACCACGAACTTGGTGTACATGAACTGGCGCAGGAAGCTCCACACGCCCATCATCACCCGCTTGGCGTGGCCGGGGTACTGCTTCTTCATGGTCACCACCGCCATGCGGTAGGAGCAGCCTTCCGGGGGCAGGTAGAAGTCGACGATCTCGGGGAACTGGCGACGCAGGATCGGCACGAATACCTCGTTCAACGCCAGCCCCAGCACCGCGGGCTCGTCCGGCGGGCGGCCGGTGTAGGTGGAGTGATAGATGGCGTCGCGGCGCATGGTCATGCGCGTGACCGTGAACACCGGGAAGGTCTCCACCTCGTTGTAGTAGCCGGTGTGATCGCCGTAGGGGCCTTCCAGAGCGGTGTCGTCCGGATAGAGGAAGCCTTCGAGGATGATCTCGGCGGAGGCCGGCACCTCGAGGTCGGCGTGGCCGCACTTGACCAGCTCAGTGCGCGAGCCTCTCAAGAGCCCGGCGAAGGCGTACTCGGAGAGCGAATCCGGCACCGGCGTCACGGCGCCGAGGATGGTCGCGGGGTCGGCGCCCAGCGCCACCGCCACCGGGAAGGGCTCGCCGGGATGCTCGCGGCACCATTCCTGGAAGTCCAGGGCGCCGCCGCGATGGGACAGCCAGCGCATGATCAGGCGATTGCGCGAGAGCTTCTGCTGGCGGTAGATGCCGAGGTTCTGGCGCGACTTGTGCGGCCCCTTGGTGATCACCAGCGGCCAGGTGACCAGCGGCGCGGCGTCGCCGGGCCAGCAGTGCTGGATCGGCAGGCGGTCGAGGTCGACGTCATCGCCCTCGAGCACCACCTCCTGCACCGGCGCGCGCTTGAGCCGCTTGGGGCCCATGCTCATCACCTGCTTGTAGACCGGCAGCTTGTCGAGGGCATCGCGGAAGCCCTTGGGCGGCTCCGGCTCCTTGAGGAAGGCCAGCAGTTCGCCGACCTCGCGCAGCGCGGTGACGGACTCCTGGCCCATGCCCAGGGCGACCCGCTTCGGCGTGCCGAAGAGGTTGCCGAGCAGCGGCATGTCGTGTCCCTTGACGTTCTCGAACAGCAGCGCCGGTCCGCCGGCCCGCAGGGTGCGGTCGCAGATCTCGGTGATCTCCAGGTAGGGGTCCACCTCGGCGGTCACGCGCCTGAGCTCGCCCTGCTCTTCCAGCGCGGCGATGAACTCGCGCAGGTCCTTGTACTTCATGCGGCCTTCCCGTTATCCCGAACGACGCAAAAGGGGCAGCATAGCATGCTGCCCCTTCGGGATGCTGCGCCTGAGCCCTCGCCCCGGCCGAACGAATCGAAGACGGAAAGAGCGGCGAGGACCGACGCGCAAGCCTTTGCCGAGCGCTGATGCAGAGTGAAGCGGCGCGCGGCGCTCGCCAAGGATGGCGAGCGAGCGGTACCCGTGAGGGATTATGTTGTACCGCGACGCGCAGGCCGCAAACGACGCATCAGGGTTTCGCTCGGCGTGGCGCCGGCGGCGGTCCTCGTCGCCCACCAAGGCAGCGTAGCGTCAACGCCGCTTCATGGCCTCGAAGAACTCCAGGTTCGTCTTGGTGTCCTTGAGACGATCGATCAGGAACTCGGTGGCCGCGGTATCGTCCATCGGGTTGAGCAGCTTGCGCAGGATCCACATGCGCTGCATCTCGTCCTCGGAGGCGATCAGGTCCTCGCGGCGGGTGCCGGAGCGGCGGATGTTGAGGGCCGGATAGACGCGCTTCTCGGCGAGCTTGCGGTCCAGGTGGGCCTCCATGTTGCCGGTGCCCTTGAACTCCTCGAAGATCACCTCGTCCATCTTGGAGCCGGTATCGACCAGTGCCGTGGCGATGATGGTCAGGCTGCCGCCTTCCTCGATGTTGCGCGCCGCGCCGAAGAAGCGCTTGGGCTTCTCAAGGGCGTGGGCGTCGACGCCGCCGGTCAGCACCTTGCCTGAGGACGGCACCACGGTGTTGTAGGCGCGCGCCAGGCGGGTGATGGAGTCGAGCAGGATCACCACGTCCTTCTTGTGCTCGACCAGGCGCTTGGCCTTCTCGATCACCATCTCGGCGACCTGCACGTGGCGGGCCGGCGGCTCGTCGAAGGTCGAGGCCACCACTTCACCGCGCACGGTGCGCGACATCTCGGTGACCTCCTCGGGCCGCTCGTCGATCAGCAGCACGATCAGGTGACACTCGGGATTGTTGCGCGTGATCGAGGTGGCGATGTTCTGCAGCATCAGCGTCTTGCCCGCCTTGGGCGGCGAGACGAGCAGGCCGCGCTGGCCCTTGCCGATGGGGGCGGTCAGATCGATGATCCGCGCCGTGAGATCCTCGGTGGAGCCGTTGCCGATCTCCATGCGCAGCCGCTCCTGGGGGAACAGCGGCGTGAGGTTCTCGAAGAGGATCTTGTGCTTGGCGTTCTCGGGCTTGTCGAAGTTGATCTCGCTGACCTTCAACAGCGCGAAGTAACGCTCCCCTTCCTTGGGCGGACGAATCTTGCCGGAGATGGAGTCGCCCTTGCGCAGGTTGAAGCGCCGGATCTGGGAAGGCGACACATAGATGTCATCGGGGCCGGCCATGTAGGAACTGTCGGCGCTGCGCAGGAAGCCGAACCCGTCCTGCAGGATCTCCAGCACGCCGTCGCCGTAGATCGCCTCGCCGCTCTTGGCGTGCTTCTTGAGGATGGCGAAGATGATGTCCTGCTTGCGGGAACGCGCCAGGTTGTCGATGCCCATCTCGCGGGCGATCTCCAGGAGTTCCGGCACGGGCTTTTGCTTGAGTTCGGTAAGATTCATCGGTGTGTTCAGAAGTTGCTCGTGAAAGCCGGGCAGTCGTGCGCCGTATGGGATAAAGAGGCGAGACGTTAACGCCGCGTGGATGCGTTCAGAGCCCGGACAGGCTGCCTCTCGTCGGATGCGGGTCATGGCCACGGGCGGGCGACCGCTGAGGGTGCCGGGCCAGTCTCGGGAGCGAGGGAGCAGGTTCGTTTTCGCCTGAAATCAGCGCAGCGGGCCATGGGCCGGGAAGAGGGCTGATTGCAGAGGGCTATCTGACGACTTGGAAAAAATGACCGTGGCGTGGTGGCCATGGGCGGTCGGGAAGCATTCGGAACAGGCGAACGCCCCGATACTAGTCAAGGGCGACGGGAAACGCAATACCCGCGCCGAGCCCGCTCCGGCGCGATTGACAAGCCCGATGGACGACCGCAACCTTTTTGGCCAGTCTCCCTGAAGGACCCGCCATGACCGCGCCCAAGGACCGGCACGACGCCGATGCCAGCGAGCTCGAGCTCGCCCCCCGCCGACTCGCCGCCATCGATCTCGGCTCGAACAGCTTTCACCTGCTGGTCGCCAACTATCGCGACGACCGCCTGCAGGTCGTCGCCCGGCAGGGCGACAAGGTCCAGCTGGCCGCCGGCATCGACGAGGACGGTCAGCTCAACGAGGACGCCATGACCCGGGCACTGGACTGCCTGGCCCGCTTCGCGCCCTTCCTCGAGGGCATCGCCCCGCCCGACCTGCGGGTGGTCGGCACCAACGCCCTGCGCGACGCCGACAACAGCCAGGAGTTCATCGATCGCGCCGAGGCCCTGCTGGGTACCCGCATCGAGATCATCGCCGGCCGCGAGGAAGCCCGCCTGATCTATCTGGGCGCCGCCCACGCGGTGGCCGAGGACGGCCGCCGTCTGATCATCGACATCGGCGGCGGCTCCACCGAGTTCATCATCGGCGAGCACTTCGAGCCCCAGGCCCTGGAGAGCCTGAGCATGGGCTGCGTGACCTTCACCCGTCGCTTCTTCGACGGCGGCGAGATCACCGAGAAGCGCATGCGCCGCGCCGAGCTGGCCGCCCTCTCCGAGCTCGCCAACATCCAGAAGCCCTTCCAGAAGCTCGGCTGGAGCGACCCGGTCGGCTCCAGCGGCACCATCAAGGCCGCCGCGGCGGTGATCGCCGCCGCCGGCAAGTCGCCCGAGGGCGTGATCACCCGCCAGGGCCTGGCCGACCTGCGCAAGCGGCTGCTCAAGTGCAAGCGCCTGGACAGGGTCGCCATGGACGGCCTCAAGGCCGATCGCGCCCGGGTCTTCCCCGCCGGCATCGCCATCCTCGGCGCCATCTTCGAGGCCTTCGACCTGGAGGAGATGCGCTATTCCGACGGCGCCCTGCGCGAGGGCGTGCTCTACGACCTGGCTGGCCGCAACAGCCCCGAGGACTCGCGGCTCAAGACCCTGGCCAATCTCGAGCGCGTCTACGGCGTCGACGCCCGTCAGGCCGACAACGTCGCCGCCACGGCGCTGGCACTGTTCGCACAGGTGCGCGAGGCCTGGCGGCTGGACGAGGATCAGGCGCGCTTCCTGGAATGGGCCAGCCGGCTCCACGAGGTGGGCCTGGCCATCTCCCACAGCCAGTTCCACCGCCACGGCGCCTACCTGCTGGAGCACTCCGACCTGGCCGGCTTCTCGCGCCCCGAGCAGCGGCAGCTGGCTTTCCTGGTCCGCGCCCACCGGCGCAAGTTCCCGCACAAGGAATGGCAGGCCCTGCCCGCCGCCGAGCGCCCCGCGATGTCACGGCTGGCCCGGCTGCTGCGCCTGGCGGTGATCCTCAACCACTCGCGCCCCGAGCAGCCGCCCGAGACACCCACGCTCACGACCGACGACGGGGACGCCCTGCGACTGCACCTCGAGGCGGAGCAGGACCCCAGCCTGCTGCTCGCCGACCTGGAGCAGGAAGTCGCCTACCAGCAGGCCGCCGACCTGACGCTGATCCTTGCCACCGACTGACCCTGGCCCCGGCTGAGCCCGCTCAGCCGCGTCGCCAGCCCTCGGCGCAGGCCAGCCAGCCCGAGGGCCGCCCCACCGCGACCGCGTCGTCGCCATGCCAGGCGACGATCAGCCCGGTCCGCTCCCAGGGCGGCAGCCCCCACTCCTGCAACAGGCGCTTGAGATCGCGGCGCCCTCGGCCCGCCAGGCGCAGCCGCTCGCCGCCGACCCGCGGCGCCAGCGACAGGGTCGCCGGCCGGCCATCCTGGCGGCACAGGCCGCGCTCGAGCGGCCCCAAGGGTGTCACAAGCGGCACGCGGCCATCCCAGTCGGCGCGCCATTCGGCCGGCAGCGACACGACCGGCGCCAGCAGATACAAGCTCCCGCGCCAGACCCGCGCCTCGGCGCCCGCCCAGACGACGCGCACCTCGGCGTCGCGGCGCGCCTCGAGCTGCTCAAGCAACGTCGCCAGCCGAGCGGCCGGCGGCCGCGGCAGCCCCCGTCGCTCCAGGCAGTGGCGGATCAGCAGGCGACGGCGCGGCGCCGAGAGCGCCAGAAGGTCGTCGAGGGGCAGGCAGGACGGCTCGCCCCCCAGCCGTGCCAGGTCCTCGGCGGCGAATTCCTCGAGCAGGCCATCGGCCTCGCCGGCATGCGCCGCGCTGCGGGCCAGCCCCGCCGCGGCGTGCGGCCAGCGCTCGGCCAGCAGCGGCAGCGCCCGATGGCGCAGGAAATTGCGATCCAGCGCGGTGTCGCTGTTGCTCGGATCCTCGACCCAGGCGAGATTCAGACGCCGGACCTCGGCTTCCAGCGCCGCGCGGGAAACGTCGAGCAGCGGGCGCACGCGGCGGCGCCCGGCGAGATCATGCACCGCCGGCATCGCCGCGAGCCCGCGTGGGCCGGCGCCGCGCAGCGCCGCCAGCAGGAAGGTCTCGGCCTGATCATCGCGATGCTGGGCCAGCCACAGGGTCTCGCCGGCGCCGACGCGCCGGGCGAAGGCCCTATGGCGCGCGGCCCGCGCCTCGCCCTCGAGCCCAAGCCCCGCCTTGGCATCGACCGCGGCACGCTCCACGAACAGCGGCACCCCGAGCCGCGAGCACAGCCACCGGCAGTGGCGTTCGAAGTCGTCGCCGGCGGCCTGCAGGCCGTGATGCACGTGCAGCGCCCGCAGCGGGCGCGGATGACGCCGGCAGGCCTCGGCGGCCAGGGTCAGCAGCAGCGCGGAATCGAGCCCGCCGGAGAGCGCCACCCAGACGCAGCGCCCCGGCGGGGTCTCCGCCAGGGCGCTGTCGATCGTGGCTTGCAGGGAAGAGGACGCGAGGCTCATGGGCAGGGAGAACGCTCAGGCATGTTGAAGGGGAAGCTTCCCCACGCCAGATACCGGCAACGGATGCCCCGAAGCCAGCGCCCTCTTCGAGCGAAGGCAAGGGCTAGGCCCGTTCCCGACGGGCCTACGCACTTCCCACATCCGTGTGGGTCGCAAGGCAAAAATCGGCAAGAAAGCGCAGTTTACTCGTCGGTAAATGAGCATTTCGTCCGGGCTGGCGCACCAGCCGATTTTTAACGCCGTATGGCCGAGCGCAGAAAGGGCTTTACACAGGGGCGCCGTAGCTCATCAGGCGCTTGTACCGCCGCTCGAGCAGCTCGTCGGTCTCCATGCCCTCGAGGCGTTCGAGGCTCTCGGTCAGCGCGGTGCGGATGCGCTCGGCGGTGTCCATCGGCTTGCGATGCGCGCCACCCAGCGGCTCGGGGATCAGGGTATCGACGAAGCCCAGCTCCTTGAGGCGCTCGGCGGTGATGCCCATGGCCTGGGCGGCCTCGGAGGCCTTCTCGGCGCTCTTCCACAGGATGGAGGCGCAGCCCTCGGGGGAGATCACCGAATAGGTGGAGTACTGCAGCATGGCCAGCTCGTCGCACACGCCGATGGCCAGCGCGCCGCCGGAGCCGCCCTCGCCCACCACGGTGGAGACGATCGGCGTCTTGAGCCGCGACATCACCGCCAGGTTGTAGGCGATGGCCTCGGACTGGCCGCGCTCCTCGGCGTCGATGCCCGGGTAGGCGCCCGGGGTGTCGATGAAGGTCAGCACCGGCATCCTGAAGCGCTCGGCCATCTCCATCAGGCGGCAGGCCTTGCGGTAGCCCTCGGGCCGCGGCATGCCGAAGTTGCGGCGCACCTTCTCCTTGACGTCACGGCCCTTCTGGTGGCCGATGACCATCACCGGCTTGTCGTTCAGCCGCGCCACGCCGCCGACCAGGGCGGCGTCGTCGGCGAAGTTGCGGTCGCCGTGCAGCTCGTCGAAGTCGGTGAAGACGTGCTCGAGGTAGTCGAGGGTGTAGGGACGCTGGGGATGACGCGACAGCTGCGACACCTGCCAGGCGGTCAGATCCTTGAAGATCGACTCGGTGAGCTTGCGACTCTTCTCCTCGAGCCGGCCGATCTCGTCGTTCAGGTTGACCTGGCTGTCGTTGCCGACCAGGCGCAGCTCCTCGATCTTGGCCTGAAGCTCGGCGATGGGCTGTTCGAAGTCTAGGTAGTTGGGGTTCATGGGATAGCCTTGTCTCGTCGGCCGAAGAGGCGACCGGGGGGAAGCGTCAAACGGTGTTCATTATCGCACCCTGACACGCCCACGCAAGGCGAGCCAGGGTGCCTGCACATTGTCGGTGCGTCGCGTGTCAACGGTAGCGCAGGCGCACGCCGTCCTGGCCCTCGACCTCGCGCAGGGCGATCAGCAGCTCGTCGGAGGGCGTGACCCGCCACTCCTCGGCCAGCTCCAGCCAGCCGCTGGCCGTGGCGCTGCGGTAGCGCAGCCGCACCGGCAGGCCCTCGTCGCTGCGGTAGGGAGCCAGGCTGTCGCGCAGGCTGTCCACCAGCCGGCCGTTGGCGCGTTCGCCGTCCAGCGCCAGCTCCACCGCCTGGCCGTAGCGGGTGCGGGCGTCGACCATCGGCGTGATCTCCTTGCCACGCAGGCGCAGGCCGCCCGAATAGTCGTCGCTCTGCACCTCGCCTTCGACGATCAGCACCTGGTCGGTGTCCAGGCGGTTGCGCACCTGATCGAACAGCTCGCCGAACAGCGAGGCCTCGATGCGGCCGGTGCGGTCGTCCAGGGTGACGAAGGCCATGGTGTCGCCGCGCTTGGACTTCATGGTGCGCATGCCGACCACCAGCCCGGCGACCCGCTGCGACTCCCTGGACGGCTTGAGGTCGCCGATGCGGGTGGAGACGAAGCGCTCGAGCTCCTTCTCGTACTCGTCGATGGGATGACCGGTCAGATACAGCCCGAGAGTATCCTTCTCGCCGCCCAGGCGCTCCTTGTCGGTCCAGTCGCGGGCACCGCGATAGTCGGCGTAGACGTCGGTGTCGTCCTCTTCATCGGAGGCGGCAAAGGCCTCGCCGAACATGTCCATCATGCCCAGGTTCTGGTTGGCCTGGTTCTGGGCCGCGGCCTTGAGCGCGGCCTCCAGTGAGGCGGCCATCACCGCGCGGCTCGGGCCCAGGTTGTCCAGTGCCCCGGAGCGGATCAGCGCCTCCAGGGTGCGCTTGTTCATGCGCTTGGGGTCGACCCGCTTGCAGAAGTCGAACAGGTCGCGGAAGGCGCCGCCCTCCTCCCGGGCCTCGACGATGGCGCCGATGGGGCCCTCGCCGACGCCGCGGATGGCGCCCAGGCCATAGACCACCCGGCCCTCGTCATCGACGGTGAACTTGTAGCCGCCGACGTTGACGTCCGGCGGCGTCACCGTGAGCCCGATATGGCGGCACTCCTCGATCAGCGGCACCACCTTGTCGAGGTTGTCCATCTCGGTGGACATCACCGCCGCCATGAAGGGCCCGGGATAATGCGCCTTGAGCCAGGCGGTCTGGTAGGACACCAGGCCGTAGGCCGCCGAGTGCGACTTGTTGAAGCCGTAGCCGGCGAACTTCTCCACCAGGTCGAAGATGTTGCCCGCCAGGTCCTTGTCGATGCCGTTCTCGGCGCAGCCCTCCATGAAGCCGGCACGCTGCTTGGCCATCTCTTCGGGCTTCTTCTTGCCCATGGCACGGCGCAGCATGTCGGCCTGGCCCAGGCTGTAGCCGGCCATCACCTGGGCGATCTGCATCACCTGCTCCTGGTACAGGATGATGCCGTAGGTGGGCTCGAGCACCGGCTTGAGCAGCTCGTGCTGGTAGTCCGGGTGCGGATAGGCGACCTCGGCCCGGCCGTGCTTGCGGTTGATGAAGTCGTCGACCATGCCCGACTGCAAGGGCCCCGGACGGAACAGCGCCACCAGGGCAATCATGTCCTCCAGCGAGTCCGGCAGCAGGCGCTTGATCAGCTCCTTCA
The DNA here is from genome assembly GCF_000968715.2 of Halomonas sp. HG01. Lineage (NCBI taxonomy): Bacteria > Pseudomonadati > Pseudomonadota > Gammaproteobacteria > Oceanospirillales > Halomonadaceae > Halomonas > Halomonas sp. HG01. The sequence goes on from NZ_CP022134.1 coordinate 3,153,335, forward strand.
TGCCGCGGGATTCGAGCTGGAACACCGCCGTGGTCTCGGCCTTCTTGAGCATCTCGAAGGTCGGCTTGTCGTCCAGCGGGATGGCGTCGATGTTCAGCGGCCCCTGCCCTTCCGCGGCGCGCACCTTGTCGACCATCTCCAGCGCCCAGTCGATGATGGTCAGGGTGCGCAGGCCCAGGAAGTCGAACTTGACCAGCCCGGCGTCCTCGATGTCGTTCTTGTCGTACTGCACGCGCAGGCCGCTGCCGTCCTCGTCGCAGATCAACGGCGAGAAGTCGGTGAGCTTGGTCGGCGCGATCACCACGCCGCCGGCGTGCTTGCCGGTGCCCCGGGTGATGCCCTCGAGCTTCACCGCCATGTCCCAGATCTCCTGGGCCTCCTCGTCGGCGTCGAGGAACTCCTTGAGCTGGGGCTCGTCCTCGATGGCCTTGGCCAGGGTCATGCCGACCTCGAAGGGGATCAGCTTGGACAGCTTGTCGCCCAGCGAGTAGGGCTTGCCCTGGGCGCGGGCCACATCGCGCACGACGGCCTTGGCGGCCATGGTGCCGAAGGTGACGATCTGCGAGACGGCGTCGCGACCGTAGCGCTCGGCCACGTAGTCGATCACCCGGTCGCGCTTCTCCATGCAGAAGTCGACGTCGAAGTCGGGCATCGAGACACGCTCGGGGTTCAGGAAACGCTCGAACAGCAGGTCGTATTCGAGCGGATCCAGATCGGTGATCTTCTGCGCATAGGCCACCAGCGAGCCGGCACCGGAGCCCCGCCCCGGGCCGACGGGGACGTCGTTGTCCTTGGCCCACTGGATGAAGTCCATCACGATCAGGAAGTAGCCCGGGAAGCCCATCTGCAGGATGATGTCGAGCTCGAAGTCGAGCCGCTTGCGGTAGCGGGCATCGATCTCGGCGTACTCGTCGCCGTCACGGGGATACTTGTCCACCGGGTAGAGGAAGTCCAGGCGCTCGGTCAGGCCGTCGTGGGAGATCTTGCGGAAGAACTCCTCCTGGGTCATGCCCTCGGGGATGCCGTATTCCGGCAGGAAGATCTCGCCCAGGCGCACGTCGACGTTGCAGCGCGCGGCGATCATCACGCTGTTTTCCAGCGCCTCGGGAATGTCCGAGAACAGCTCGGCCATCTCCTCGGGGCTCTTGAAGTACTGCTCCTCGGTATAGCGACGCTCGCGGCGCGGATCGTCCAGCGCCTTGCCCTCGCCGATCGAGACCCGGGTCTCATGGGCCCAGAAGTCCTCGCGCTCGAGGAAGCGCACGTCGTTGGTGGCCACCACCGGGGTGCCGGTCTCAACGGCCAGATCCACCGAGAGGTGCACGCACTCCTCCTCCAGCGGCCGGCCGGTGCGGGTCAGCTCCAGGTAGTAGCGTCCGGGGAAGGCGGCCTGCCATTCGTCGAGCAGGGCCCGGGCCTCGGCGTGGTGGTCGGTCAGCAGGTGACGGCCGACGTCGCCCTCGCGGCCGCCGGACAGGGCGATCAGCCCCTCGCTCTGCTCGAGCACCCAGCCCCGCTGAAGCAGCGCCACGCCGTCCTTCTGCCCTTCGACCCAGCCCCGCGAGATCAGCTCGGTGAGGTTGCGATAGCCGACGTCGTTCATGGCCAGCAGCGTCAGGCGGTAGGGATGGGCCTCGTCGTTGGGGTTGGCGAGCCAGAAGTCGCCACCGATGATCGGCTTGAGGCCGGCCCCCTGGGCGCCGCCGTAGAACTTGACCAGGGCGAAGAGGTTGGCCTCGTCGGTGAGCGCCAGTGCCGGCACGCCCTGGTTGCCCGCCGCCTTGATCAGCGGCTTGAGACGCACCAGGCCATCGACCAGGGAGAATTCGCTGTGCACACGGAGATGAACGAAGGGAGCGGTCATGGCGGACTCGGGCTTGATGATGGGAAATGGGTCGACGCTGTCACGGAAACGAAGACCGGCCGGCACGGCCCGTCTCGACGCCCCGCCCACAGGCTAGATGATCTAGAGCAGGTTCAGCTGGCGCTTGACGGGCGCAAAGGAGCGACGGTGCTCGGGCAGCGCGCCGAGGCGCGTCAGGGCGGCCAGGTGCTCGGGCGTCGGGTAGCCCTTGTGGCGGGCGAAGCCGTAGTCGGGATGGCGCGCGTCCAGCGCCAGCATGTCGGCGTCGCGCGCCACCTTGGCCAGTATCGAGGCCGCGGCGATCGCCGGATGACGGGCGTCGCCCTTGACCACCGCCTGGCCCGGCACATGATGCCCGGGGAGCCGATTACCGTCCACCAGCAGATATTCCGCGGCCGGCGACAGCGCATCGATGGCGCGGCGCATGGCCAGGTGCGTGGCGTGGTAGATGTTCAGGCCATCGATCTCGTCGGGGCTGGCCTCGGCCACGGCGAAGGCCAGCGCCCGCTCGCGGATCCGGGCGTCCAGCGCCTCGCGGCGCTTGGCGGTCAGCTTCTTGGAGTCGGTCAGCCCGTCGATCGGCGCGGCCGGATCGAGGATCACCGCGGCAGCCACCACCGGGCCGACCAGCGGGCCGCGCCCGACCTCGTCGACCCCGGCCAGATGCGTGCCGCGATAGTCGACGACCAGCGGCGGGAAGTCCTCGGCCTTCATGTGCCCTCCTCCAGCGCCTCGGGCGCCACCGAGGCGGGCAGCGCGCGGCGCGCCACCAGCGCCTCGACGGCATCCACCGCGCGGCGGCTGGCGTCGCGCTGCAGCCCTTCGTGCATGGCCGCGAAGCGCGCCTCGAGGGCGTGGCGCGCCTCGGCGTCGTCGAGCAGCGCGGCGAGCTCGGCGGCGATGCCCTCGGGGCTGGCGTCGTCCTGGATCAGCTCCGGCACCAGGGCCTCCCGGGCGATCAGGTTGGGCAGCGAGATCCATTCGGTCTTGACCAGCCGCTTGGCCAGCCAGTGGGTCATCGGCGCCATGCGATAGGCCACCACCATGGCGCGGTGGCACAGCATGGCCTCCAGCGCCGCGGTGCCGGAAGCCAGCAGCACGGCATCGGCGGCCACCATGGCCTCACGGGACTGGCCGTCGATCAGGATCACCCGCTCGCGCAGCGCCTCGCGGCCCTCTAATACCCCCTCGAGCTCGGCGCGCCGCGCCGGCGTGGCGGCGGGAATCACCACCCGCAGCGCCTCGCGCTCCCGGCACAGCCGCTCTGCGGCGTCGAGGAAGATCGCCCCCAGGAAGCGGATCTCGTTGGCCCGGGAGCCCGGCAGCACGGCCAGCAGCGGCGCCGCGTCGGACACGCCCCGGGCGGACAGCCCCAGCGCCTCGCGAGCCTCGCCCCGGTCGTTGACCAGCGGCAGCTCGTCGGCCAGCGGGTGGCCGACGAAGGCCACCGGTACCCGATGGCGGACGTAGAAGGCGGCCTCGAAGGGCAGGAAGGTCAGCATCGCGTCCACCGAGCGGGCGATGCCCTTGACCCGGCCCTGGCGCCAGGCCCACACGGAGGGGCTGACGTAGTGGGCGGTGGTCAGGCCGGCCTCGCGCAGCTGGCGCTCGAGCCCCAGGTTGAAGTCCGGCGCGTCGATGCCGATCACGATGTCGGGCCGCCAGTCGAGGGCGTCCTGGCGCAGCGTGCGGCGCACGCGCACCAGCCCCGGCAGGTGCTTGAGTACCTCGACCAGCCCCATCACCGAGAGGGTCTCCAGCGGGAAGCGGCTGTCGATGCCCTCGGCGATCATGCGCGGCCCGCCGATGCCCCGGAATTCGACGCCGGGGTGGCGGGCCTTGAGCTCGCGCATCAGCCCGGCACCGAGGATGTCGCCGGAAAGCTCGCCGGCCACCAGGTAGACGCGCGCGATCGTCATGGCGTCAGCGCACGATGCCGCGGGTCGAGGCCTCGATGGAGGCAACAAAGGTCTCGGTTTCCGGCAGCGCGTACTGCGCGCGGATCTCGGTGAGCGCCTGCTCCACGGTCAGGCCCTGTCGATAGACCAGCTTGTAGGCCTCGCCCAGGGCGCGGATCGCCTCGTTGGAGAAGCCGCGGCGGCGCAGGCCGATCAGGTTGAGGCCGTGGGCCGCGGCGGGATTGCCGTTGATCATCACGTAGGCCGGCGTGTCCTTGGTGATGATCGAACCGCCGCCGGCCATGGCATGCTCGCCGAAGTGGCAGAACTGGTGGATCGCCGACAGCCCGCCGATGATCGCGAAGTCGCCCAGCTTGACGTGGCCGGCCAGGGTCACCTGGTTGGCCAGGATGCAGTCGTCGCCGATCACGCAGTCATGGCCGACGTGAACGTAGGCCATGAACAGGTTGCGCGAGCCGATGGTGGTCTCGCCGCGATCCTGTACGGTGCCACGGTGCAGGGTCACGCCCTCACGCACGACGTTGTCGTCGCCCATCACCAGGCGGGTGGGCTCGCCGGCGTACTTCTTGTCCTGGCATTCCTCGCCGACCGAGGCGAACTGAAAGACCCGGTTGCGCTCGCCGATCACCGTCGGGCCCTGGATCACCACATGGGGGCCGATGCGCGAGCCGGCGCCGATCTCGACGTCGGCGCCGATGACGCTGAAGGGGCCGACCTCGACATCATCGGCCAGGCGCGCGGCCGGATCTACGATGGCGGTGGGATGAATCAAGCGACCTTCCTCTCGGCACAGGTGATCTCGGCCTCGCAGGCGACCTCGCCGGCCACGCTGGCCTTGCACTGAAACTTCCAGATACCGCGCTTCTCGCGGATCACGTCGGCGCGCAGCTCCAGCTGGTCGCCGGGCATCACCGGGCGCTTGAAGCGCACGTTGTCGCTGCCGACGAGATAGTAGACATAGCCGTCGGCGGGCAGCTTGTTGACCGTCTTGAAGCCGAGGATGCCGCAGGCCTGGGCCAGCGCCTCGACGACCAGCACGCCCGGCATGATCGGATGATGCGGGAAATGGCCATTGAAGAACGGCTCGTTGATGCTGACATTCTTGTAGGCAACGATGGATTCGCCATGGGTGAGCTCCGTCACCCTGTCCACCAGCAGGAAAGGATAGCGGTGGGGCAGATATTCCCGAATCTCGTTAATGTCCATTACCATCGTAGCGACCTCTGAAATGACAGAATGCCCCGCATCGCGGGCGCGGCCGTCGCCGCGCGCATGGCGACGGACGGGCGGGGGATTATACCGCCCGAAGGAGCGGCCTCAAGCATCGCGCCCGGCTTTTTCCAGACGCTGCAGGCGACGGGCGATGTCGTCGAGCTGCTTGAAGCGCACCGCGCTGCGCCGCCACTGGGCGTTCTCCATGGCGCCGGTCCCCGAAGAGTAGACGCCCGGCTCGTGGATCGAGTTGGTGACCAGGCTCATGCCGGTGACCTGGACGCCGTCACAGACCGTCAGGTGGCCGGACAGGCCCACGCCACCGCCCAGCATGCAGTGCCGGCCGACGCGGGTGGAGCCGGCGATGCCGACGCAACCGGCCAGCGCGCTGTGGGCCCCGATCTGCACGTTGTGGGCGATCTGCACCTGGCTGTCGATCTTCACGTCCTCGCCGATCACGGTATCGCCCAGGGCGCCGCGGTCGATGCTCGAGCCACTGCCGACCTCGACGTCGTCCCCCAGCACCACCCCGCCGAGCTGGGCGATCTTGTGCCAGCCGGCGCCATCGTGGGCGAATCCGAAGCCGTCGCCGCCGATCACGCAGCCGCTGTGCAGGATCACCCGGGCGCCGATGCTCACCCCATGGTAGACGGTCACGTTGGCATGCAGTCGCGACTCGGCCCCGATCCGGGTGTCGGCGCCGACCACGCAGCCGGGGCCGATCACCACGCCGTCGCCGAGCTCGACGCCCGCCTCGATCACCGCCTGGGGGCCGACCACCACGCCGTCGCCCAGCCGCGCGTCCTCGGCGACCACAGCGGAGGCGTGCACGCCCGGGGTCTCGCGGCCGATCAGCGGGTCGAACAGCCGCGACAGCTGGGCGTAGCCCAGGTAGGGGTTGTCGAGGGTCAGGCTTGCCACGGGGCACTCGTCGGCATGGCTCGGGTGCAGCAGCACCGCCGCGGCCCGGGTTCCAGGCAGGTCCTTGAGATAGGCGCGATTGGCCAGGAAGGCGATCTGATCGGGCCCGGCATCGCGCAGCGTGGCCAGGCCACGCACACGGCGCTCGCCGTCACCCTGGAGGCCGGCCCCCAGCTGCGTGGCGATCTCGGCCAGCGTCAGGGAAGGAGAGTCTTGAGTCATGGGAACCCGATGTCGGTGGTGAAAACACTCTGCGCTGGCGGCGAGCGCCGCGCCGGTTCGATATCGACGGGCCCCGACTCCGTCGATGACGCGAGTCGAGGCCCCGGGACCGTGGCATGAATCGCCGCCTCCCCGTCCCGCGAGGAGGCGGCGCGCCGACGGACCCTGTTAGAAGGTCTGGCCCAGCGAGAACTGGAAGAACTGGGTGTCGTCGTCGCTCTTGGCGTTGAGCGGCTCGGCGATGCTGAAGGTCAGCGGCCCCACCGGCGTCAGCCAGGAGATGCCGAGACCCACGCTGTAGCGTAGCTCGCCCAGGTCGACGCCGGAGCTGCAACTGGACTGACCGGCTTCCTCGTCGCGCACCGCATAGCAGTCGGTGAGAAAGGTGTTGCCGGCGTCCACGAACACCGACGGCTGCACCGAGCGCTTGTCCTCGACGAAGGGCATCGGGAAGATCAGCTCGGCGCCGCCCTCGACCAGCACGTTGCCGCCCAGGGTCCGGTCCTCGTCGGCGTCGCCACCCACGGGCGGCGTGGTATTGGGCCCCAGGGTGTTGCTGGTGAAGCCGCGCACCGATCCCAGGCCGCCGGTGTAGAAGTTCTCGTAGAACGGATAGGGATCGTTGCCGATGCTGTCGGCGTAGCCGACCTCGCCGCGCAGCTTGAACGACCAGGTCTGCTCCTCGTTGATCGGGAAGAAGTGCCGGGCGCGGGCGCGCAGCTTGTAGTACTCGGCGTCGCTGCCGGGCACCGCGGTCTCCAGCGACAGGCGCTGGTAGTTGCCGGCGGTGGGCATGATGCCGCGGTTCAGCGCGTTGCGGGTCCAGCTGGCGGTCAGCTTGAAGGCCTGGGCGTTGTCGCCCTGGTCATCGACGTAGCGCTGGATCTCCGAGGCCGTGTCCCGATAGGTCTCGATGGTCAGGTCCTCGATGTCGGCGCCGAAGTTGAGCCGGGTCAGCTCGTTGATCGGGTAGCCGAAGTTGATGCCGCCGCCATAGGCATCCGTCGAGTAGGTCGAGATGTCGGAATCCTCGTAGTCGGTCTCGCGGTAGAACAGGTTGTAGCCGCGCGAGATGCCGTCGAGGGTCCAGTAGGGATCGGTGAAGCCGAAGTTCAGATTGGTGTAGGTGTCGCTGCGCTGGGCGCCGATGTTGACCCGGTTGCCGGTGCCCAGGAAGTTGTTCTGGGACAGCGAGGCGCCATAGATCACGCCGGCGCTCTGGGAGAAACCGATGCTTGCGGATATCGAGCCGGACGGCTGCTCCTCGACGTTGTAGGTGACGTCGAGCTGGTCGTTGGAGCCGGCCACCGGCTCGGTCTGCACCTCGACCTGCTTGAAGAAGCCCAGCCGCTCCAGGCGCTCCCGGGACTGGCTGATCGACTCGGTGGACGCCGGCGCCCCCTCCATCTGGATCATCTCGCGGCGCAGCACCTCGTCCTGGGTGGTGGTGTTGCCGACGAACTCGATACGACGCACGTAGGCGCGGCTGCCCGGCTCGACGCGGAAGGTCAGGTCGACGGTGCCGTCGCTGCGCGTCTCGGGGATGCCGTCGACGTTAGCGAAGGCGAAGCCCTCGGCGCCGAGCCGCGAGCGCAGCGCCTCGGAGGAGGCGGTCACGTCGCTGCGCGAGAAGGTCTCGCCGCTCTGTACTTCGAGCAGATTGCGGGCCTCGCGCTCGGGGATGCGCAGGTCGCCGGCGAAGGCGATGTCGCCGAGGCGGTAGCGCTCGCCCTCGCTGACGTTGATGGTGATGAAGATCTTCGACTTGCCGGGACCGATCGAGACCTGGGTGGAATCGATGGTGAAATTGACGTAGCCGCGATCCAGATAGTACGAACGCAGCCGCTCCAGATCGCCGGACAGCGCCTGACGGGAGTACTCGTCGCTGGAGAACCAGCCGAAGAACCAGCCCGGCTTGTCCTCGAGCTCGAGGACGTCGCGCAGGGTATCGTCGTCGAAGGCCTGGTTGCCGACGATGTTGATCTGGCGGATCTTGGCCACCGCGCCCTCGTCGATGTCGATGTCGACCTGCACGCGACCCTGGCCGAGGTCCTGGACCTCGGTGTCGATGCTGGCACTGTAGCGGCCCTGGGCCTGATAGACGCCGGACAGCTCGCGCTGGATCTCTTCCAGGGTCGAGAGCTGCAGCACCTGGCCCTCGTCGAGGCCGGCCTCGCGCAGGCCACGGCGCAGCTCTTCCTCGGGGATCTGGCTGTTGCCCTCGATGTTGAGGCTGGTGATGGTGGGGCGCTCCTCCACCTCGATGATCAGCACGTCGCCGTCACGGGCCAGCTGGATGTCCTCGAACAGGCCGGTGGCGAACAGCTGTCGGGCCGCCTCGGCCAGCTCGCGGTCATCGACCCGATCGGGTGCATTGACAGGAAAGGCATTGAAGACGGAGGCCGCCGATACGCGCTGCAGCCCCTCCACTCGTATGTCCTTTACGTCGAAGGTTTCCGCCTGTGCCGTGCCGGCACCGGCGAGCAGCAGCGCCGCCAGTCCGATGGTCTTGATCTTCATGCAGTCGATTCGCTCGCGTTGATCTGCCTACCTGTCCAGACAGGCACCTTATACATTTGCACGGGCAACTGACAAGCCAGGAGCCGGTTACCAGAGCCGCATCAGGTCGAAATACAGCGCCATCAGCATCAGGGTGCCGACCAGCGCCAGGCCGACGCGCAGACCGATGGCCTGGGTGCGTTCGGACACCGGCCGCCCGCGAACCGCCTCCACCAGGTAATACAGCAGGTGGCCGCCGTCGAGCACCGGGATCGGCAGCAGGTTGAGCACGCCGAGGCTGATCGACAGGTAGGCCAGGAAACTGACGAAGCTCTCGAGCCCGGAGCGGGCCGAGTCGCCGGCGATACGGGCGATGGTGATCGGTCCGGAGAGGTTCGACGGCGAGATCAGCCCGACCAGCATCTTGCGGATCGCATCCAGGGTCAGCACGGTCATCTCGCCGGTGCGCGACACGGCCTGCCCCACGGCGGCCAGGGGGCCGTAGCGGATCTCGCGGCGGTATTCTTCCGGCCAGGGCACCGATGCCACGCCGGCCCCCACATGTCCGATGGTGGTGCCGTCGTCGAGGGTCCGAGGGCGCGGCGTCAGCGACAGCGAGCGACGCTCGCCGTCGCGCGCCACGCTCAGCGACAGGGCCTCACCGGGCCGCCCGCGGACCCGCTGGACGAAGCCGCCCCAGTCGGCCACCGGTTCGCCGTCGACGGCCAGGATCTCGTCGCCGGCCGCGAGGCCTGCCTCGGCCGCCGGCTCGCCGTCCACCACCTGGCCGAGCACCGCGGGGATCTGCGGGCGCCAGGGCGTCACGCCGAGGGTGTCCAGCGGCCGAGGCGGATCCTGACGCACCAGCCAGTCCTGCACCGGCAGGCGATGCTCCCGGACCCGGCTGTCGCCCTCGTCGCGGGCGCTCACCGTCAGCTCGCCGCTGGCCCCGATGGCCGATACCAGCTCGAGGTTGATGTCTTCCCAGGAGCGAACGCTGGCCCCTCGCACCGCGGTGATCTCCTGCCCGGCGGCGAGACCGCCGCGAGCGGCCGGCGAGTCAGGCGCGACCTCGCCGATCACCGGCACCACGGTGGTGGTCCCGGCGACAAACAGCAGCCAGTAGGCGACCAGCGCCAGCAGGAAGTTGGCCAGCGGCCCGGCAACGACGATGGCGATGCGCCGCCAGACGCCCTGGCGATTGAAGGCCAGGTGGCGCTCGTCGTCGGGGACCGGCGCCTCGCGCTCGTCGAGCATCTTGACGTAGCCGCCCAGGGGAATCGCCGCCACGGCGAATTCGGTGCCGTGGCGGTCGACCCGCGACCACAGCGGCTTGCCGAAGCCCACGGAGAAGCGCAGCACCTTGACGCCACAGCGCCGGGCGACCCAGAAGTGGCCGAACTCATGGAAGGTGATCAGCAGGCCGAGCACCACGATCACGGCCAGCACGTTCTGGATCAGACCCATGGCTATCTCCGGTGAAGTTGTCGAAAGTCGGCGCTAGCGGCGCCCCAGCCGGGCCTCGGCCTCGCGGCGCGCCCGGGCATCGGCGTCGAGGATGCCCGCCAGCTCGGTGGCCGGCTCCGGCGGGCAGGCCTCGCGCACCCGCGAGACCAGCTCGCCGATTCCGGCGAAGCCCAGCCGGCCGTCGAGGAAGGCCTCCACGGCCACCTCGTTGGCGGCGTTGAGCACCGCCGGCGCCGTGCCGCCGTCCTCCATGGCCTCGCGGGCCAGCCGCAGGCAGGGGAAGGCGGCCTCGTCGGCGGGCTCGAAGTCGAGCCGTGCGACCTGGAAGAGATCGAGCGCCTCCACGCCGGCATCGAGGCGCTCGGGCCAGGACAGTCCGTAGGCGATCGGGGTACGCATGTCCGGGTTGCCCAGCTGTGCCAGCACCGAGCCATCGGCGTAGGCGGCCATGGAATGGATCACGCTCTGCGGATGCACCACCACCTGGATCTGCGACGGCCGAGCGTCGAACAGCCAGCAGGCCTCGATCAGCTCGAGCCCCTTGTTCATCAGGGTGGCGCTGTCCACCGAAATCTTGCGCCCCATCGACCAGTTGGGATGGGCGCAGGCCTGCTCGGGGGTGACGCCGGCCAGCGCCTCGGCCGACCAGCCGCGGAAAGGGCCGCCCGAGGCGGTCAGCAGCAGCTGGGTGACGCCGTGGCGCGCGAGTCCGCCGCGATGTTCGACGGGTAGACACTGATAGATGGCGTTATGTTCGGAATCGATCGGCAGCAGGGTCGCGCCGTGACGGTCCACCGCGTCCATGAACAGCGCCCCGGACATCACCAGCGCTTCCTTGTTGGCCAGCAGCACCCGCTTGCCGGCCCGCACCGCGGCGAGCGTCGGCAGCAGTCCGGCGGCGCCGACGATGGCCGCCATGACCACGTCGACCTCCGAGGCCTCGCTGACCTCGACCAGCGCCTCCGGGCCGCAGCGCACCTCGGTGACAAGCCCCGCCTCGCCCAGCCGCTCGCGCAGCCAGGCGGCGTCTTCCTCGCGCTCGAGCACGGCCAGCGCCGGGGCGTGGACACGACACTGGGCCAGCAGCGTCTCGCGGGAGCGATGGGCGGTCAACGCATGGACCCGGTAGCGCTCGGGATGGCGGGCCAGCACGTCCAGGGTGCTGACGCCGATCGACCCGGTGGCGCCGAGCACGATGACGGACTGCGGCCGACTCATGCGCCGAGCCCTCCCGCCAGCAGCGCGAACAGCGGCACCGCGGCGCACAGGCTGTCGATGCGATCGAGCACCCCGCCGTGACCGGGCAACAGCTGGCTGGAGTCCTTGATGCCGCGATGGCGCTTGAGCATGCTCTCGAGCAGGTCGCCGACCACCGAGGCCAGGGTGACCACGGCGGTGGCGGCCACCAGCGCCAGGGTCGCGCCGAACGACAGGGCCTGCCAGTCGGCGAACACCAGCGCCAGCAGCCCGGTCACCACCAGGCCACCGATGACGCCCTCGCGGGTCTTGCCGGGACTGACCCGGGGCGCCAGCTTGCGCTTGCCGAGCGACTTGCCGACGAAGTAGGCGCCGATGTCGGCGCCCCACACCAGCAGCAGCACGAACAGCAGCCACACGCCGCCGGTCTCATGCAGCACGTTGAAGCCGACCCAGGCCGGCAGCAGCACCCACAACCCCATGGCCAGACGCATGGCAGTGGAGCGCCACTGGGCGAGGCGCGCCGGATAGCCGACCACCCAGCGCAGGTTGACGAGCCAGCCCAGGGCCCCGAGCCACAGCGGCCAGCTCGCCAGGTGCTGGCCGGTCAGGCCCAGCAGCGCCATCAGCGCGCCCAGGCCCAGCACCGGCTTCCAGCGACGGGCGCCGGCCTCGAGGCCGGCCAGGTTGGCCCATTCCCAGGCCCCGAGCAGCACGATGGCCGCGGTGAACAGCGCGAAGGCGATGCCGTCGAGCCCGAACAGCCCGACCAGCGCCAGCGGGGCCAGCCAGGCGGCGGTAAGAATGCGTTGTTTAAGCACCTTGCTGAGCCTCGACCTGTTCGTCGGTCATGCCGAAACGGCGCTTGCGCCCGGCGAAGTCGGCCAGGGCCGCGTCGAAGGCCTCGCCGTCGAAGTCGGGCCACAGCAGCGGCGAGAAGTACAGCTCGGCGTAGGCCAGCTGCCAGAGCAGGAAATTGGAGATGCGCTTCTCGTCGCTGGTACGGATGCACAGGTCCACAGGGGCGGTGAGACTCAGTTCGGCGCCGAGCGACGCCTCGTCGATCGCCTCGGGGGCCAGCTCGCCCTCGGCGACCCGCTCGCCCAGCCGCCGGGCGGCCTGGGCGATGTCCCACTGGCCACCGTAGTTGGCGGCGATCACCAGGTGCAGCCCCCGGTTGTCGCCGGTCAGCGCCTCGGCCTGCTCGATGTGCTTCTGAATGGACGTCGAGAAACCGCTGCGATCGCCGATCACCGAGAGGCGGATATCGTGCTGGTGCAGCTTCTTGACCTCGCGCTTGAGCGCGATCAGGAACAGCTCCATCAGGGCGTTGACCTCGACGGCGGGCCGCTTCCAGTTCTCGCTCGAGAAGGCGAACAGCGTCAGGGTCTCGATGCCGCGCTCGGCGGCGCGGCGGATCACCGCGCGCACGGCCTCGACGCCGGCATGATGGCCGCGCACGCCGGACATGCCGCGCGCCCTGGCCCAGCGGTTGTTGCCGTCCATGATGATGGCGACGTGATGCGGCAGGCGATCCCCGTCGGCACGGGGCTGGGGAGACTGGGGTGACGTCATGATGTCTCGCATGGCGGGTGGGACGGGGCGCTCCATGAACGGCGACCCCGAAGGGGCCGCCGGCCCGTCCGTCAGACCTGCATCAGGTCGTGTTCCTTGGATTCCAGGGTCTTGTCGATCTCGGCGACGACCTTGTCGGTCAGCTTCTGGATGGCGTCCTCACCCTGACGTGCCTCGTCCTCGGTGATGTCCTTGTCCTTCAGCAGCGCCTTGATGTCGCCATTGGCGTCGCGGCGCACGTTGCGCACCGCCACCCGGGCGTTCTCGGCTTCCTGACGCGCCTGCTTGATGTAGCCCTTGCGGGTCTCCTCGGTGAGCATCGGCATCGGCACGCGGATCACGTTGCCGGCGCTCGCCGGGTTGAGGCCCAGCTCGGCGGTCATGATGGCCTTCTCGACCTTCGGCACCATCTGCTGTTCCCAGGGCACCACGGTCAGGGTCCGGGCATCCTCAATGTTGACCGAGGCCACCTGGTTGATCGGCACCTGGCCGCCGTAGTAATCGACGGTCACCGCCTCCAGGATGCTGGGGTGCGCCCGGCCGGTGCGGATCTTGTTGAAGTTGTGATGAAGAGCGTCGAGGCTCTTCTTCATGCGACTCTCTGCGTCCTTCTGGATCTCGTCAATCACGTTCTCACCCTCTATCAATCAGCGTGCCTTCCCGGCCGCCTACCACCAGGTTCAGCAGCGCCCCCGGCTTGTTCATGTTGAACACGCGCACCGGCATGTCATGGTCCCGCACCAGGCAGATGGCGGTCAAATCCATGACCCCGAGCTTCTGGTCGATCGCGTCATCGTAGGACAGCTGCTCGTACTTGACCGCATCGGGATACTTGACCGGGTCCTTGTCGTACACCCCGTCCACCTTGGTGGCCTTGACCACCACGTCGGCGTCGATCTCGATGCCGCGCAGGCAGGCCGCGGAGTCGGTGGTGAAGAAGGGATTGCCGGTCCCCGCGGAGAACATCACCACGTCGCCGGAGGTCAGGTAGCGAATCGCCGTGCGGCGATCATAGTGCTCCACCACGCCGCTCATGGGAATCGCCGACATCACCCGCGAGCGGATGTTGGAGCGCTCCAGCGCGTCGCGCATCGCCAGGGCGTTCATCACCGTGGCCAGCATGCCCATGTGGTCGCCGGTGACCCTCTCCATGCCGGCCTCGTGCAGCGCGGCGCCGCGGAACAGATTGCCACCGCCGACCACGATGCCGACCTGGACGCCGATACCGACCAGCTGGCCGATCTCCAGCGCCATGCGGTCCAGCACCTTGGGGTCGATGCCGAATTCGGCGTCGCCGGTCAGGGCCTCCCCGGACAGCTTGAGCAGGATGCGCTTGTACTTAGAGACCTCGGCGCGAGGCTTGTCGGTCTTGGTGGAAAGTGGCTCGGCACTGCTCATGGCATGTCTCCCGGAAACTCGAGGAATCTGGATGGCCGGATGCACCGGCCGGATACGCGAAGGCGTGCGCTCTCGCGCACGCCATCTTCATGCTGGAACCGGCTGGCGCCTTAGCTGCGCTGAGCCTGTTCCATGACTTCCTTGGCGAAGTCGACCTCTTCCTTCTCGATGCCCTCACCCACTTCGAAGCGGGTGAAGCCAATGACCTCGCCACCGGCGGCCTTGACGTACTCGGCCACGGTCTGGTTCGGATCCTTGACGAAGGCCTGCTCGGTCAGGCTGTTCTCGGCCAGGTACTTCTTCAGACGGCCCTGGACCATCTTCTCGGCGATCTGCTCCGGCTTGCCGGCCATGTCCGGCTGGGCCAGGATGATCGCCTTCTCGGCGTCCAGCTTGTCCTGCGGCATGTTTTCCGGCAGCGCGACGGCCGGGTTGATGGCGGCCACGTGCATGGACACGTCCTTGGCGGCCTCGGCGGTGCCACCCTTCAGGGTGGTCAGCACGCCGATGCGGCCGCCGTGGACGTAGGCGCCCACGAGACCGCCTTCCGGTGCGTCGACGACGACGCTGCGACGCACGCCGATGTTCTCGCCGATCTTCTGCACCAGCTGCTCGCGAGCTTCTTCCAGCTCGCCTTCCATGATGGCGGCGACGTCTTCGCTCTTGGCGGCGAAGAAGGCATCGGCCACGCGGTCGGCGAAGGCGGTGAAGTTGTCGTCGCGGGCGACGAAGTCGGTCTCGGAGTTGATCTCGACCATCACGCCGTAGCTGCCGTCTTCGGCAACGCGGGTGACGACGGCGCCTTCGGCGGCGGTACGGCCGGCCTTCTTGGCGGCCTTGAGACCGGAGTTCTTGCGCAGGTTCTCGATCGCGGTGTCGATGTCACCGCCGGCCTCGGTGAGGGCCTTCTTGCACTCCATCATGCCGAGCCCGGTGCGCTCGCGAAGTTCCTTGACCTGAGAGGCGCTGATAGCTGCCATGGTAGTGTCCTCTGAATGGTTCGACCTGGAATGTGGAAACCGGGCCTGAGCCCGGCACGTCCATTACCCGCCCTGAGGCGCGGCGCTTGAGCCGCTCCCGACGCCGGCCGACGCGTTCGCCGGCCGGCACCCGGGCGGGCCGACGATCACTCGGCGGCGGCGTCGCTGGCGTTGTCTTCGGTGACCTCGACGAACTCGTCGGGACGACCTTCCTTCGCACGCGCGCAGGCGTCGGCGATGGCCTTGACGTAGATCTGGATGGCGCGGATGGAGTCATCGTTGCCCGGGATCACGTAGTCGACGCCGTCCGGATCGGAGTTGGTATCCACCACGCCGATGACCGGGATGCCCAGCTTGTTCGCCTCGTTGATGGCGATGCGCTCGTGATCGACGTCGATCACGAACAGCGCGTCGGGCAGGCCGCCCATGTCCTTGATACCGCCGATGGAACGCTCGAGCTTGTCCTGCTCGCGGGTCGCCATCAGGACTTCCTTCTTGGTCAGCTTCTCGAAGGTACCATCTTCGTGCATGGTCTCGAGTTCGCGCAGACGCTTGATGGACTGACGGATCGTCTTGAAGTTGGTCAGCATGCCGCCGAGCCAGCGATGATTCACGTAGGACTGGCCGACGCGGTTGGCCTCTTCCTTGACGATCTTGCTGGCGCTGCGCTTGGTACCGACGAACAGGATCTTGTTGTTCGCGGCGGCCATCTTCTCGATCACCTCGATGGCCTCGTTCAGGGCCGGGAGGGTATGCTCGAGGTTGATGATGTGAATCTTGTTACGAGCGCCGAAGATGAACTTGCTCATCTTCGGGTTCCAGTAACGGGTCTGGTGACCGAAGTGGGCGCCTGCCTTCAGCAGGTCACGCATGTTGACGTGTGCCATGGATGACTCCTGGTAAATCGGGTTAGGCCTCCATGCACCCCATGGATCCGACCGACGGACGCGCCGACGGCACCCGGGACCATGTGCCGGTGCATGTGTGTTTTCAAGGCATTGCGTTGATAAATACAGTCGCGCCCTGACAACGCCGAGGCGCCGCTCGGGCGGCGGGGGATCGGCGATTGCAGGAAAGCGCGCAGCTTTATACCATGGATCACTCTCAAGATGAAGTCGCCCGACGCCTCCCGCGCCCTCGACCCCGGCGACACCACCTCCGAATTCCGAGATTCCATGAACGTACCCATCAAGACGCCCGACGAGATCGAGAAGATGCGTGAAGCCGGCCGCCAGGCCGCCAGCGTGCTCGAGATGATCGCCCCCTACGTCCAGGCCGGCGTCAGCACCGGCGAGATCGATCGGCGCTGCCACGACTACATCGTCGGCGAGCTCGGCTCCACGCCCGCCCCGCTGAACTACCACGGCTTCCCCAAGTCCGTGTGCACCTCGATCAATCACGTGGTCTGCCATGGCATCCCCGACGACGGCAAGAAGCTGAAGAAGGGCGACATCATGAACCTGGACGTCACGGTGAAGACCCCCGACGGCTACCACGGCGACTCCAGCGTGATGTTCATCGTCGGCGAGAGCATCCAGGGCAGCCGCCTGTGCCGCGTCACCCAGGAGTGTCTCTACAAGAGCATCGCCCTGGTGCGCCCCGGCGTCCACCTCTCGGAACTGGCCCGCGTCATCCAGCAGCACGCCGAGGCCAACGGCTACTCGGTGGTGCGCGACTTCTGCGGCCACGGCATCGGCGCCGGCTTCCACGAGGACCCGCAGGTGCTGCACTACGACGGCTACGCCCCGGAGGCGGACATCGCCCTCGAGGAAGGCATGTGCTTCACCATCGAACCGATGATCAACGTGGGCGACCATCGCACCAAGGTGCTGCGCGACGGCTGGACCGCGGTCACCAAGGACAAGGGGCTCACCGCCCAGTGGGAGCACACCCTGCTGGTCACCGCCAACGGCGTGGAGGTGCTGACCGCGCGCAGCGACGAAGACCTCGCCTTCCTCGCCCACTGAGCCGGCCGCCATGCTGCTGCACCACTACGCCTTCACGCCCGACGAAAGCCTGTTCGACGTCGAGGCGTTCCGCGACGAGCTGAGCGGCAGCCGTTCGCCGATCGCGCCGTTCAAGGCGGCGCTGGCCGAGATCCAGGCCCGCCTCGACGAGCGCTTCCACGCCGGCGCCGACATCCGCGATCTGGTGCACGGCCGCGCCTGGTGCCTCGACCGCCTGCTGGCGCTGGCCTGGCAGCAGCATGACTGGCCCGACGGCATCGCCCTGCTGGCTGTGGGGGGTTACGGCCGCGGCGAACTGCACCCGCATTCCGACATCGACCTGCTGCTGCTGCTCGAACAGGAGGACGACGAGCCCTTCCGCGAGCCGCTGACCGCCTTCATCACCTTCCTGTGGGACATCGGCCTGGAGATCGGCCACAGCGTGCGCTCGCTGTCGGACTGCGAGCGCGAGGCCGCCGCCGACGTCACGGTGATCACCAACCTGCTCGAGTCGCGCACCCTGGCCGGCCCCGAGCGGCTGCGCGAGGCGATGCAGGACCGCATCGCCACCGAGCGGCTGTGGCCGGCGGATCGCTTCTTCGAGGCCAAGTGGCAGGAGCAGATCGCCCGCCACTACCGCTTCAACAACTCCGAATACCACCTCGAGCCCAACATCAAGAGCTCGCCCGGCGGGCTGCGCGACATCCAGATGATCGGCTGGGTCGCCAAGCGCCACTTCGCCACCGAGCGCTACGAGGACATGGTCGACATCGGCTTCATGAACGACGCCGAGCTGCGCATCCTCAGCCAGGGGCAGGCCTTCCTGTGGCAGGTCCGCTACGCCCTGCACATGCTCACCGGGCGCGCCGAGGACCGCCTGCTGTTCGACCACCAGGCCACCATTGCCGAGCTGTTCGGCTATCGGGACACCCCGGAGCGCCTCGCCGTCGAGCAGTTCATGAAGCGCTACTACCGGCACGTGACCGCGCTCGCCGGCCTCAACGACATGCTGCTGCTGCACTTCGACGAGGCCATCCTGCGCGGCGGCGAGCCCCTCGAGACGGTGCCGCTCAACGCCCGCTTCGAGATCACCGGCGGCTACATCCAGGCCCGCACGCGAACGGTGTTCCGCGAGGCGCCCTCGGCGCTGCTCGAACTGTTCCTGCTGATGGCCGAACACCCCGAGATCGAGGGCGTGCGCGCGGACACCATCCGACTGATCCGCGACCACCGCCACCTGATCGACGACCGCTACCGCGAGGACCCGCGCCACCAGCGGCTGTTCATGGCCCTGCTGCGCTCCAGCGGCAACGTCGCCCGCCAGTTGCGGCGCATGAACCGCTACGGGGTGCTCGGCAAGTACCTGCCGGTGTTCGGCCAGGCCGTGGGCCTGATGCAGCACGACCTGTTCCACATCTACACCGTGGACGCCCACACCCTGCGGCTGCTGAAGTGCTTCCACAACTTCCGCAAGCCAGAGGCCCGCGAGACCTACCCGGTGGCCGCCACCCTCATCGCGCAGCTGCCCAAGCTGGAACTGCTGTGGATCGCCGGACTGTTCCACGACATCGGCAAGGGCCGCGGCGGCGATCACTCGCTGATCGGCGCCCGCGACGTCGAGGCCTTCGCCGCCCTGCACGGCCTGTCCGGCCGCGACACCCGACTGGTGGCCTGGCTGGTGGAGCACCACCTGCTGATGTCGATGGTCGCCCAGAAGCGCGACATCAGCGACCCGGAGGTGATCAGCGAGTTCGCCCGCGAGGTCGGCGACGAGACGCGCCTGGACTACCTCTACGTGCTGACCGTGGCCGACATCACCGCCACCAACCCGACGCTGTGGAACGGCTGGCGCGCCTCGCTGCTGCGCCAGCTCCACGCCGAGACCAA
This sequence comes from Halomonas sp. HG01, assembly GCF_000968715.2. Classification (NCBI taxonomy): domain Bacteria; kingdom Pseudomonadati; phylum Pseudomonadota; class Gammaproteobacteria; order Oceanospirillales; family Halomonadaceae; genus Halomonas; species Halomonas sp. HG01. The sequence continues at coordinate 3,172,422 of NZ_CP022134.1, forward strand.
ACGCGCCCTGCGCCGCGGGCTCGAGAACCCGCTGGAGCGCGACGACTCGGTGCGCGAGACCCGCGACGAGGCCCACTCCCTGCTGGCCACGGTGGGCGCCGACATGGCCCGCGTCGACCGACTGTGGGAATCGCTCGGCGAGGAGTACTTCCTGCAGTACGCCCCCAGCGAGATCGCCTGGCAGACCCAGGGCATCCTCGCCCACCGGGACAGCGCGCTGCCGCTGGTGATGATCAGTGCCCCCACCGCCGACATGGCCGAAGGCGGCACCAAGGTCTTCATCCACACCCGCTCGGTGGACAACCTCTTCGCCGCCACCTCCGCGGCCATGGAGCAGCTGGGCCTGTCGATCCACGACGCCCGCATCGCCACCTCGAGCAACGACTGGACGCTCAACACCTTCATCGTGCTCGACGACGACAACCTGGCGATCCGCGAGCCCGCCCGGCTGGAGGAGATCCATCGCCACCTGGTGGAGGAACTCGACGACCCGGACGACTATCCGCAGATCGTCAGCCGCCACACCCCGCGCCAGCTCAAGCACTTCCGGGTGCCGACCCAGGTCACCATCGAGCAGGATCCGACCGGCGGGCGCACCCTGCTGGAGCTCACCGCCCCGGACCGTCCCGGCCTGCTGGCCCGGGTCGGGCGCATCTTCATGGAGCAGCACATCGCGCTCTCGGCGGCCAAGATCGCCACCCTGGGCGAGCGGGTCGAGGACGTGTTCTTCATCACCGACCGGGACGGCGAGCCGATCACCGACCCCGAGCGCCAGCAGCGCCTGCGCGAGCGGCTGATCGAGACGCTCGACATCCGCGGCTGAGACCTCGTTTGAGGCCCCACCGGGGGTTCCCTATAATCGGCGTCTTGCCCAGCGCTCGATCGAACCACCAGCATCATAACGACGCCGACAACGGCCCCCACTGGACGCGCCATGAACCCCGATCTCGACGCCCTGCAGCCCTACCCCTTCGAGAAGCTCGCCGCCCTCAAGGCCGACGTGACGACGCCCGAGGGCCTGGTGCACCTCCCCCTGACCATCGGCGAGCCGCGCCACGCGCCCTATGCCGGCGCCCTGGAGGCGCTGACCGCGAACATCGACGACATGGCCCGCTACCCGGCCACCCCCGGCACGCCCGAGCTGCGCGGCGCCATCGCCGACTGGGCCAAGCGGCGCTTCGCCCTCGAGGACCTCGACGCCGGCACCCAGGTGCTGCCGGTCAACGGCACCCGCGAGGCGATCTTCGCCTTCGTCCAGGCGGCCCTGGACCGCCGCCGCCCGGCGCGGGTCGCGGTGCCCAACCCCTTCTACCAGATCTACGAGGGCGCCACCCTGCTGGCCGGCGGCACGCCGCTCTATCTGGACTGCCGCGCCGAGCACGGCTTCCGCCCCGACCTGGACGCCGTGCCGGCCGAGACCTGGCGCGACGTGCAGATCGTCTTCACCTGCTCGCCGGGCAACCCCACCGGCGCAGTGACGCCGCTCGACGAGCTCAAGCAACTGATCGCCCTGGCCGACGAACACGACTTCATCGTCGCCGCCGACGAGTGCTACTCGGAGCTCTACCTGGACGAGGCCGCCCCGCCCCCGGGCCTGCTGCAGGCCTGCGCCGAGCTCGGCCGCCACGACTACCGGCGCTGCCTGGTATTCCATTCGCTGTCCAAGCGCTCCAACCTGCCGGGGCTGCGCTCGGGCTTCGTGGCCGGCGACGCCGAGCTGCTGGCGGCCTTCCGCCGCTACCGCACCTATCACGGCTGCGCCATGTCGCTGCCGCTGCAGCACGCCTCGATCGCCGCCTGGAACGACGAGGCCCACGTGCTCGCCAACCGAGGCGCCTATCGCGAGAAGTTCGCCGCGGTGACCGAGATCCTCGCCCCGGTGATGGACTTCCCCGCGCCCGAGGCCAGCTTCTACCTGTGGCCGGCGGTGCCCGGCGGTGACGACGAGGCCTTCACCCGTTCGCTGTTCGCCGAGCAGCACGTCAGCGTGCTGCCGGGCAGCTACATGGGCCGCCCCGGCGCCGACGGCGTGAACCCCGGCGCCGGCCGCATCCGCCTGGCGCTGGTGGACGAACTCGACGCCACCGTCGAGGCCGCCCGCCGCCTGCGCCGCCACGTCGAACGACACGCCTGATTCAGGAGAGACCGCCATGATGACGCTGTTCGGCATCAAGAACTGCGATACCTGCCGCAAGGCGCGCAAGGCCCTGGAAGGCAAGGGTCAGCCCTTTCAGTTTCATGACCTGCGCGAGGACGGCCTGTCCGCCCCGCTGCTCGAGCACATCCTCGAGCGGGTGCCGGTGCTGACCCTGCTCAACAAGCGCAGCACTACCTGGCGCCAGCTGCCCGACGAGGACAAGGCCGACATCGACGGCGACAAGGCCCGCCGGCTGATGATGGCCAACCCCACCCTGATCAAGCGACCGCTGCTCGATACCGGCGACGACATCCTCGTCGGCTATCGCGACGGCGACTACGACAATCTCTAGGCGGCCCCCGGCCGACCTGAACTCCATCGAGAGGACCCCCACATGCTCAGCTTTGCACTCGGAATCGGCACCCAGAACACCCAGGGCGACTGGCTGGAGATCTACTACCCGGCGCCGCTGCTGAACCCGGACGCCGCCCTGGTCGAGGCCGCCGCCAAGGTGCTCGACGCCCCCGCCGGCAACGCCGCCGTCAGCTTCCTGCCCGAGCAGTGCGCCGCGCTGGCCGAGGCCCTGAAGGCCGCCGGCCACGCCGACCAGGCCGAGCTCGCCGAGGCCATGGCGGCCAGCCAGCGTCCGCTGGTGGCGACCTTCATCGCCGAGGACCTGCCGCCGCAGAGTGCTCCGGAGGTCTACCTCAAGCTGCACCTGCTGTCGCACCGCCTGGTCAAGCCCCACGGCACCGACCTGACCGGCATGTTCGGCCTGCTGCGCAACATCGCCTGGTCCAGCGAAGGCCCGATCGACATCGAGGAGCTGCCGGCCCGTCGCCTCAAGGCGCGCCTGGAAGGCCGCACCCTGTCGGTGGACTGCGTCGACAAGTTCCCCAAGATGACCGACTACGTGGTGCCGACCGGCGTGCGCATCGGCGACACCGCCCGCGTGCGCCTGGGCGCCTACCTCGGCGAGGGCTCCACCGTGATGCACGAGGGCTTCGTCAACTTCAATGCCGGCGCCGAAGGCCCGGGCATGATCGAAGGCCGCATCTCCGCCGGCGTGATGGTCGGCAAGGGCTCCGACCTGGGCGGCGGCTGCTCCACCATGGGCACCCTGTCCGGCGGCGGCAACATCATCATCAAGGTCGGCGAAGGCTGCCTGATCGGCGCCAACGCCGGCATCGGCATCCCGCTGGGCGATCGCTGCACCGTCGAGGCCGGCCTCTACATCACCGCCGGCGCCAAGGTCGCCGTGCTCGATGACCAGGGCCAGGAAGTCGAGGTCGTGGCCGCCCGCGAGCTGGCCGGCCAGGACGACCTGCTGCTGCGCCGCAATTCCCAGAACGGCCGCATCGAGTGCCTGACCAACAAGAGCGCCATCGCGCTCAACGAAGCCCTGCACGCCCACAACTGAGCCCTGCCCCGGCGCCTCACGGCGCCGGGGGACGGCCCGCCGGAATCCCGCATGACCTCGACCAGCTCCGACCCTACGCTCTCCCCGACCCTCGAACTCGCCATGGCGCTGATGCGCCGCCCCTCCGTGACCCCCGATGACCTGGGCTGCCAGGACCTGATGATCGAACGCCTGGAACGCCTGGGCTTCGCCATCGAGCGCCTGCCGTTCGGCGACGTCGAGAACTTCTGGGCGGTGCGCGGCCATCACGGCCCGGTGCTGGCCTTCGCCGGCCATACCGACGTGGTGCCGAGCGGCCCCGAGGTCAACTGGGAGCACCCGCCCTTCGCGCCCTGCATCGATGACGACGGCATGCTGTGCGGCCGCGGCGCCGCCGACATGAAGGGCAGCCTGGCCGCCATGGTCACCGCCGTGGAGCGCTTCGTGACCGCCCATCCCGATCATCCGGGGCGCCTGGCCTTCCTGATCACCTCCGACGAGGAAGGCCCGGCGGTGGACGGCACCCGCGCCGTGGTCGAGCACCTGCGCGAGTCCCACGACCGCCTCGACTACTGCATCGTCGGCGAGCCCTCCTCCACCGACCGACTCGGCGACGTGATCAAGAACGGCCGGCGCGGCTCGCTGGGCGGCGTGCTGCACGTCAGGGGCGTGCAGGGCCACGTGGCCTACCCGCACATGGCGCGCAACCCGATCCACGAGGTCGCCCCGGCGCTGGACGCCCTGGTGCGCGAGCACTGGGACGGCGGCAACGAATTCTTCCCGGCGACCAGTTTCCAGGTCTCCAACATCCGCTCGGGCACCGGTGCCACCAACGTGATTCCGGGCGAGGTGGAGGTGGTGTTCAACTTCCGCTACTCCACCGCGCTGACCCACGAGACGCTGCGCCAGCGCACCGAGGCGATCCTCGAGGCCCACGGCCTGGACTTCCACATCGACTGGACGCTCAACGGCGAGCCCTTCCTGACCTCGGAAGGCGCGCTGGTGGAGGCCGCGGTCGGCGGCGTCGAGGACGTGATGGGCCATCGCCCCGAGCTGTCCACCGCCGGCGGCACCTCCGACGGCCGCTTCATCGCCACCCTGGGCAGCCAGGTGGTCGAGCTCGGCCCGCGCAACGACACCATCCACAAGGTCAACGAACGGGTCCGCGCCGCCGACCTCGACGACCTCAGCCGGGTCTATGAAGCGATCATGACCCGGCTGTTCGTCGACGGCACGTCACGCCCCTGAGGACACCATGGAACGCTATCCCGACATCGAGATCTATCTGGCCCGCGTCGAGCCCGACGCCCTGAACGCCTGGCTCGGCGAGACCCTCGACGCCGCGCCGCTGAAGCCGGCCGGCAAGCACCGCTGGCGCACCCAGGGCCGCCACGACGGGGCCGAGATCCCGGTGCTGCTGGTCGAGAAGGCCGCCGACGGCTTCGCCAGCCTGTGGCTGGACAGCGCCGAATCGCCCTGGCCCACCGACAGCGACCTCGCCCGCGCCGCCGCCGCGCGACTCGGCTGCGAGGTGCGCTGCTCGCTGGGCGGCTGGCAGCCCGGCGACGACCCGGACCGCTTCCTGCAGGTGCTGCCGGACGGCGCCGAGGCCACCATCGACTGGCCCGACTCGGGGCAGTGAGCCGAAACGACATCGCCCCGCGGATGCGGGGCGATGTCGTTAAGTGCTGAGATATAGAGCTACCAGAAAGCTGGCGAGCGAAGGCCAGACAAGGCAAAAATCGACGAAAAGACGGAGTTTACTGAAGTAAATGAGTACTTTGAGTCGATTTTTAACGCCGTATGGCCGAGCGCAGCCGCTTTCCTCTCACGTAATGACGGTGACGTCGTCGGCCTGCAAACCTCTGTCATTGCGCGAGACGTGATACTTCACCTTCTGCCCCTCGGCCAGGGTGCGATGACCGCGACCGCGGATGGCACGGAAATGGACGAAGACATCCTCGCCGCTGTCACGGGTGATGAAGCCATAGCCCTTGTTGACGTTGAACCACTTGACCTCGCCGATCTCGCGGCCGTCGTCCTCGACCTCGGCGATGTTGGACAGCTGCGGCGTCAGGGCGTTGATCGCCAGGGTGGCCACCAGCATCAGCAGGAAGACCGCCAGGGCCGCCGCGACATAGACCACCGCCAGACCGCCGACCTCGAGGCTGGCGAACAGCTCGCGGGACAGCTCACCACCGGTGAGATGGACGAACAGCGCGATCAGCAGCGGCGCCGGTGCGGCCAGCAGCAGACTGACGATACTGCAACGAAACACGACCTTTCGATTCATAAACCTCGGATGCTCTCTTGTCATTGGGAACGGATGTGATGGGGGCGAGGCACCGAACGGCCCGCAGGCCGCCCTCGACCCGACTGCGCCGGCCGCGTTCGATGCATCGGCGAACGGGGCCACGACAGACCGCACCAGGACGAGCCTTGACACGGTATAAGGAGTCTATCATGCACGACGACGACACGCCCTCCGACGCCGCGGCGCGGCTGGAGGCCCTGGAGAGCCGGCTGGCCTACCAGGAACACTGGCTGGATACCCTGGACCGCACGGTGGCCGCCCAGGAAAAGCGCCTGATGCAGCTGGAACGCCTCAACGAGCTGATGCAGCACAAGCTGCGCGAACAGCGCCAGGCACTCCAGGAAGCGGACACAGCGACACCCCGCCCGGAGGACGAGGTGCCGCCGCATTACTAGCGATTAGCGTGATGCCAGAGCCCGACAGGCGGGCCTCAAGCCTCAGAGCGTTTCCAGGTAACGCTCGGCGTCCAGGGCCGCCATGCAGCCGGTGCCGGCGGAGGTCACCGCCTGGCGGTAGACGTGGTCCATGACGTCGCCGGCGGCGAACACGCCCGGCACGCTGGTGGCGGTGGCGTTGCCCTCGAGGCCGGACTGCACCTTGATGTAACCGCCGGCCATGTCCAGCTGGCCCTCGAAGATGCCGGTGTTGGGGCTGTGGCCGATGGCGATGAACACGCCCGGCGCGCCGATCTCACGCGAGCTGCCGTCCTCGGTGGACTTCAGCCGCGCCCCGGTGACGCCGGTGTTGTCGCCCAGCACCTCGTCCAGGGTGTGGTTCCAGATCAGCTCGACGTTGCCGTTCTCGGCCTTCTCGAACAGCTTGTCCTGCAGAATCTTCTCGGCGCGCAGGCTGTCGCGGCGGTGCACCAGGGTGACCTTGGAGGCGATGTTGGAGAGGTACAGCGCCTCTTCCACGGCGGTGTTGCCGCCGCCGACCACCACCACTTCCTGGTTGCGGTAGAAGAAGCCGTCGCAGGTGGCACAGGCGGACACGCCCTGGCCCATGAACTTCTGCTCGGAGTCCAGGCCCAGGTAGCGGGCGCTGGCGCCGGTGGCGATGATCAGGGCATCGCAGGTGTAGGTGCCGTTGTCACCCTTCAGGGTGTAGGGCGTCTCGCGCAGCTCGACCTCGTGGATATGGTCGAACAGCACCTCGGTGTCGAAGCGCTCGGCGTGGCGCTTCATGCGCTCCATCAGCTCGGGGCCCTGCACGCCGGTGTCATCGCCCGGCCAGTTGTCCACGTCGGTGGTGGTGGTCAGCTGACCGCCGGCCTGGATGCCGGTGATCAGCAGCGGCTTCAGGTTGGCGCGGGCGGCGTAGACGGCGGCGGTGTAGCCGGCGGGGCCGGAGCCGAGGATGATCAGGCGTTCGTGGCGCGCTTCGCTCATGGGGAACCTCGCAGGTCTCGAAAGGGGTGGAGCAACGGGCTTGGCGATGGCGGCGAGCCGTCGGCATCGCGAAGGCCGCTGTCGGGGACGCGAGGGGCGGCCCGCAGGCCGCCCCGGGGGACATCACACGGGCTTAGAGAGCGCCGGCGTGGTTACCCAGGTAGCTCGCGACACCTTCGGCGGTGTCCTTCATGCCTTCCTGGCCTTCGTCCCAGCCGGCCGGGCAGACTTCGCCGTTCTTCTGGTGGAACTGCAGGGCCTTGACCATGCGCAGCATCTCGTCGACGTTGCGGCCCAGCGGCAGGTTGTTGACGACCTGGTGCTGGACGACGCCGTTCTCGTCGATCAGGAAGGAACCGCGCATGGCGACGCCGGCTTCCGGATGCTCGATGCCGTAGGCCTGGGTGATCTCGTGCTTGACGTCGGCCACGATCGGGAAGCCGACTTCACCGATGCCGCCCTTCTCCGGCGAGGTCAGGCGCCAGGCGTGGTGGGTGAACTGGGAATCGATGGAGACACCGATCACCTCGACGCCGAGCTCCTTGAACTGCGCCAGACGGTTGTCGTGGGCGATGATCTCGGACGGGCACACGAAGGTGAAGTCCAGCGGCCAGAAGAACAGCACGCGGAGCTTGCCGTTGCTGTCGGACAGCTTGAAGTTATCGACGATCTCGCCGTTGCCGAGGACGGCGGCGGCTTCGAAATCGGGTGCTTGACGTCCAACCAGTACGCTCATGCAGATCTCCTTGAGTGAGTGATGGCATTCATGGGAGTAAAAGCGGAATGCCTACGCTAGGTCAGGCATCCTCGCCGCACCACCGAAGCGAGTCAATGGCACGGATAGGCAAAATCGATGACCGGCAGCCGCGGCGCGCACGCACGCCGCGGCGGCTCACAGCACTTGTCTTCACAGTACCTCGTCGTCGCGTCCCAGGGTCAGCGACTCGAGCTCGCCGCCGACCAGCGACACCTCGATGCGCATCTGGATCGGCGAACAGCACTGCGGGCAGTCCTCCCAGGTCGTGTGGCTGCCCTGGGAAAGGTCGACCAGCAGGTCGAAGCCGGTATCGCAGTAGGGGCAGCGCACCGCGTGGCTGTCCAGCGCTTCCTCGTGCACGTCTGTCTCCCCCCGGCCGGGTCAATGCCTCGTTAGATGGGGCGCCGCGGCCGTCTTTTCAAGGGCGCCGGGCCCGCCGTCGGCGCGATGGTTGAAAAGGCCATCTATCATGACCATGTAATCGATAGCGGACCAGGATGGTTCGATCTTTCCCGCCGTGACAGGAGGACCCCATGAGCACTTCGTCCCTACCGGAGACGCTGCAGACCCTCGACGCCGCCGGCACCACCTTCCATTACCATAGCCTGCCCAAGGCCGCCGAGACGCTGGGCGACATCGATCGCCTGCCGATGACGCTGAAGATCCTGCTGGAGAACCAGCTGCGCTTCGCCGATCAGGAAGGCGTCGAGCGCGAGGACATGCAGGCGCTGGTCGACTGGCAGAAGACCGCCTCGTCCGATCGCGAGATCGGCTACCGCCCGGCCCGGGTGCTGATGCAGGACTTCACCGGCGTCCCCGGCGTGGTCGACCTGGCCTCGATGCGCGCCGCGGTCGAGACCCTCGGCGAGCAGCCGTCGCGCATCAATCCCCTGTCGCCGGTGGACCTGGTGATCGACCACTCGGTGATGGTCGACCACTTCGGCGACCCCAGCGCCTTCAAGGACAACGTCGCCATCGAGATGGAGCGCAACCGCGAACGCTACGAGTTCCTGCGCTGGGGCCAGCAGGCCTTCGACAACTTCCGCGTGGTGCCGCCGGGCACCGGCATCTGTCACCAGGTCAACCTCGAGTACCTGGGCAAGACGGTGTGGACCAAGGAGGAGGACGGCAAGACCTTCGCCTATCCCGACACCCTGGTCGGCACCGACTCCCACACCACCATGATCAACGGCCTGGGCGTGCTCGGCTGGGGCGTCGGCGGCATCGAGGCCGAGGCGGCCATGCTCGGCCAGCCGGTGTCGATGCTGATCCCCGAGGTGGTGGGCTTCAAGCTCACCGGCAAGCTGCGCGAGGGCATCACCGCCACCGACCTGGTGCTGACGGTGACCCAGATGCTGCGCAGCCGCGGCGTGGTCGGCAAGTTCGTCGAATTCTACGGCGATGGCCTCAAGGACCTGCCGCTGGCCGACCGTGCCACCATCGCCAACATGGCCCCGGAATACGGCGCCACCTGCGGCTTCTTCCCGGTCGACGACGAGACCCTCACCTACATGCGCCTGACCGGCCGCGACGAGGAGCAGATCGCCCTGGTCGAGGCCTACTGCAAGGCCCAGGGCCTGTGGCGCGAGCCCGGCGCCGAGCCCGTCTTCAGCGACACCCTGGAGCTCGACATGGGCGACGTCGAGGCCAGCCTGGCCGGCCCCAAGCGCCCCCAGGACCGCGTCACCCTGGCCGACATGCCGACGGCCTTCGCCAAGGTGATGGAGGACGACGGCAAGCCGCTCGGCGATTCCACCGAGAACGGCAAGCTGATGTCCGAGGGCGGCCAGACCGCGGTGGGCGTCGAGGAGAGCTACGAGCACCACGACAGCCAGGAGGTCGACCTCGAGGGCGAGGCCTTCCGCCTCGACCCCGGCGCGGTGGTGATCGCCGCCATCACCTCCTGCACCAACACCTCCAATCCCAGCGTGATGATGGCCGCCGGCCTGCTGGCGCGTAACGCCCGGGAGCGCGGGCTCGACACCAAGCCCTGGGTCAAGACCTCGCTGGCGCCCGGTTCCAAGGTGGTCACCGACTACCTGGCCGCCGGCGGCGTGCAGGACGACCTCGACGCCCTGGGCTTCAACCTGGTCGGCTACGGCTGCACCACCTGCATCGGCAACTCCGGCCCGCTGCCGGAGCCTATCGAGCAGGCGATCACCGACGGCGACCTGACCGTGGCCTCGGTGCTGTCCGGCAACCGCAACTTCGAGGGCCGCGTCCATCCTCAGGTGAAGACCAACTGGCTGGCCTCGCCGCCCCTGGTGGTGGCCTATGCCCTGGCCGGCAACGTGCGCAAGGACCTGGCCCGCGACCCGCTGGGCGTCGACCGCCACGGCCAGCCGGTCTACTTGCAGGACATCTGGCCTTCCCAGGCCGAGATCGCCGAGGCGGTGGAACAGGTCCGCACCGAGATGTACCGCAAGGAATACGCCGAAGTGTTCGAGGGCGACGAGGTGTGGAAGGCCATCGATGTGCCCGAGAGCGAGGTGTACCAGTGGAACGAGGATTCCACCTACATCCAGCACCCGCCGTTCTTCGAGGGCATGGGCCGCGATCCCGCCCCCACCGAGGACGTCCACCGCGCCCACGTGCTGGCCATGCTCGGCGACTCGGTGACCACCGACCACATCTCGCCGGCCGGCGCCATCAAGCCCGACAGCCCGGCGGGTCGCTACCTGCAGGAGCGCGGCGTCAAGCCGGTGGACTTCAACTCCTACGGCTCGCGGCGCGGCAACCACGAGATCATGATGCGCGGCACCTTCGCCAACGTGCGCATCAAGAACGAGATGCTCGACGGCGTGGTCGGCGGCGAGACCCGCCACGTGCCTTCCGGCAAGCAGATGGCCATCTATGACGCGGCCATGCAGTACCAGCAGGAAGGCACCCCGCTGGTGGTGATCGCCGGCAAGGAATACGGCACCGGCTCCTCCCGCGACTGGGCCGCCAAGGGCACCCGGCTGCTCGGCGTGCGCGCCGTGCTGGCGGAGTCCTACGAGCGCATCCACCGTTCCAACCTGATCGGCATGGGCGTGGTGCCGCTGCAGTTCCCCGAGGGCGAGACCCGCGAGACCCTGGGCCTGACCGGCGACGAGCGTGTCTCCATCAAGGGCCTCGACGATCTCGCCCCGGGCGGCAAGGTCGAGGTGACCATCGAGAGCGACAAGGGCGAGCAGACGCTCGAGGCGCTGTGCCGCATCGACACCGCCAACGAGCTGGAGTACTACCGCCACGGCGGCATCCTGCACTACGTGCTGCGCAAGATGATCGGTTCGGCCTGATTCGCTGATTCCACAGCACCATGAAAAAGCCCCCGCCGTTGACCCGGCGGGGGCTTTCTTGTGCGGTCGATACTGAGCTCGATCGGCGCGCCTCAGAAGGAGCGGCGACGATAGGCGCGATACTCCGGCGTCCAGAAGTTGCGCTCGATGGCATTGCGCAGGGTCTGTTCATCGGACTTCAGCGCCACGCCCTCGCGCTGGGCCTCGGCGCCGACCTCGAAGGCGATCGCCTTGGACAGCTCGCGGATGTCGGCCAGCGCCGGCAGCACCGCGCCCTCGCCGGTCTTCGCCACCGGCGCCGCATCGGCCAGCGCCCGGGAGGCGGCCATCAGCATGGTGTCGGTGATGCGCTTGGCGCCGGACGCCACCACGCCCAAGCCGATGCCCGGGAAGATGTAGGCGTTGTTGCACTGGGCGATCGGGTAGGAGCGCCCGCCGTGCTCCACCGGGGCGAAGGGGCTGCCGGTGGCGACCATCGCCTGGCCGTCGGTCCAGCGGATCACGTCCGCCGGCACCGCCTCGGCGCGGGAAGTCGGGTTGGACAGCGGCATCACCAGCGGCGAGGCGCAGCCGGCGTGCATGGTGCGGATCACCTCCTCGGTGAAGATGCCCTGCTGGCCGCTGACCCCGAGCAGCACGGTCGGCTTGACCCGCTTGACCACCTCCAGTAGCGACTGGCCGTCCCAGTCGGCGACCAGCGTCGCCTCCTGGGCCAGGCGGCGCTGGAAGTCGCGCAGCCAGGCCTGGTCACCGGTCACCAGGCCCTCGCGGTCCACCATGTAGATGCGCTGGCGCGCCTCGGCCTCGGACAGGCCCTCGGTCTGCATGGCCACGACGATCTGCTCGGCGATGCCACAGCCGGCCGAGCCGGCGCCGACCACCGCCACGCGCTGGTCGCTGACGGTCTCGCCGCGGGCCTTGCAGGCCGCCATCAGGGTGCCGACGCAGACGGAAGCGGTGCCCTGGATGTCGTCGTTGAAGCAGCACAGCTCGTCGCGGTAGCGGTCGAGCAGCGGCAGGGCGTTGGCCTGGGCGAAGTCCTCGAACTGCAGCAGCACGTTCGGCCAGCGGCGCTTCACGGCGGTGATGAACTCGGCCATGAAGACGTTGTACTCCTCCTGGGAGATACGCGGATGGCGCCAGCCCATGTACATGGGATCGTCGAGCAGGGTCTGGTTGTTGGTACCCACGTCGATCTGGATCGGCAGGGTATAGGCCGGGCTGATGCCGCCGCAGGCGGTATACAGCGACAGCTTGCCGATCGGGATGCCCATGCCGCCGATGCCCTGGTCGCCCAGGCCGAGGATGCGCTCGCCGTCGGTGACCACGATCACCTTGACGTTGTCCTTGGTCGCGCTGCGCAGGATGTCGTCCATGCGGTCGCGGTCGGGGTAGGACACGAACAGGCCGCGGTGGTTGCGGTAGATGTTGGAGAACTCTTCACAGGCCTGACCGACCGTCGGCGTATAGATGATCGGCAGCATCTCCTCGAGATGCTCGGAGACCAGCCGGAAATACAGGGTCTCGTTGTCGTCCTGGATGGCGCGCAGATAGATGTGGCGATCCAGGTCGGTCTGGCACTGGCGATACTGGCGATAGGCCCGCTCCGCCTGCTCCTCGATGGTCTCGACGTTCTGCGGCAGCAGGCCGATCAGATTGAACTCGAGGCGCTCCTCCCGGGTGAAGGCGCTGCCCTTGTTGAGCAGGGGCATTTCGAGCAGGGGCGGCCCGGCGTAGGGCACATAGAGGGGGCGCTTGGCTTCGCTGGTCATCAAGTTCTCTCTTTCCATGTCGGGAATGCGGGCCGTGGCGCTCTGCGGCGCCTTGGTCGGTACTCTACCACAACGGCGCCCCCGACCAGGGTCGGAGGCGCCGTTGTGGATCTCCACCTTGGGACACCGTGCCTAGACGAACCGGCCCAGGCCGACCGCCTCTCGCAGGCGATCCATGAAGGGGGCGGCCTCGGCCCGGGCACGCTCGGCGCCCTGCTTCAGCACGGCCTCGATGTGGGCGGGGTCTTCCAGCAGCGCCTGGTAGCGCTCGCGGGGCTCGCGCAGGTGGGCGTTCAGGTACTCGAAGACGCGGTTCTTGGCGTCGCCCCAACCGATGCCGTTCTCGTACTCGGAACGCATGGCCGCGGTCTCCTCGGCGCTGGCGAAGGCCGAGTAGATCTGGAACAGGGTGCAGGTGTCCGGGTCCTTGGGCTCGCCGGGCTCCAGCGAGTTGGTCTTGATCTTGCGGACCAGCTTCTGCAGCTTCTTCTCGGAGACGAACAGCGGAATGGTGTTCTCGTAGCTCTTGGACATCTTGCGCCCGTCCAGGCCGTTGAGCACCTGAACCCGCTCGTCCACCACCGCCTCGGGCTGGGTGAAGTACTGACCCTTGAACAGGTGGTTGAAGCGTCCGCCCATGTCGCGCGCCATCTCGATATGCTGGATCTGGTCGCGGCCGACCGGCACCTTGTTGGCGTTGAACATCAGGATGTCCGCCGCCATCAGCACCGGATAGCCGAACAGGCCCATGGTGATGCCGCGATCGGGATCGGGGCTGCCGGCTTCCTCGTTCTCCGCCACCGCCGCCTTGTAGGCGTGGGCGCGGTTCATCAGGCCCTTGGCGCAGACGCAGGACAGCATCCAGTTCAGCTCGGCGATCTCGGGCACGTCCGACTGGCGGTAGAAGATCGCGTTGTCGGTGTCGAGGCCCAGCGCCAGCCAGGTGGCGGCGATTTCCAGGCGCGACTGCTGGACCCGCTTGGGGTCCTGACACTTGATCAGGGCGTGCAGGTCGGCGAGGAAGTAGTAGGACTGGACGCTCGGGTCCTGGCTAGCCGCGATGGCGGGCTTGATGGCCCCGACGTAGTTGCCGAGGTGGGGCGTGCCGGTGGTGGTGATCCCCGTCAGCACACGGGTCTTGTCGGAAGATGCGGTCATGAAAGCGGGACTCAGCTGACTCTCGAATGCCCGCTATGGTAACGCGGCGCCCCGGCCAAGGCGACCTGCCTGAGGCCGCCCGCGGGCTGATCCGGCGACAGGTCCCGGGGTGCCGGACCATCGAGGAGGCGCTGTGAACCCCTCCCTGGGCGCTACCGACGCCATCCTTGGCGTAGGACCTCCTCTTCGACCTGTCCCCGGCGCCCGCCAGCTATCGACTCGGTAACGGGAATCAGCCAATCAGTCGATCGACCTCCACGTAGTCGAGCCCGAAGGCCTCGGCCACGGCGCGATAGGTCAGCTGGCCGTCGTGGACATTGAGGCCCGCGGCGAAGTGGGCATCGTCGGCCAGCGCCTGCTGCCAGCCCTTGTCGGCCAGGGCGACGACGAACGGCAGGGTGGCGTTGGTCAGCGCCTGGGTCGAGGTGCGCGCCACCGCGCCGGGCATGTTGGCCACGCAGTAGTGCACCACGCCGTCGACCACGTAGGTGGGCTCGGCGTGGGTGGTCGGCCGGCTGGTCTCGAAGCAGCCACCCTGATCAATGGCCACGTCCACCAGCACGCTGCCCGGCTTCATCTCCGCCAGCATGGCGCGGGTGATCAGCTTGGGCGCGGCGGCGCCGGGCACCAGCACGGCGCCGATGATCAGGTCGGACTCGCGCACCGCTTCCTCGAGGGCGTCGGCGGTGGAGAACACGGTCTTCATGCGGCCCTGGTAGCGGTCGTCGAGGGTCTCGAGGCGCGGGATGGACTTGTCCAGCACCGTCACCTCGGCGCCCAGCCCCAGCGCCATGCGCGCGGCGTTCTCGCCGACCACGCCGCCGCCGATCACGGTGACCCGCGCCGGCGCCACGCCGGGCACGCCCGGCAGCAGCACGCCGGCGCCGCCCTGGGCCTTCTCGAGACTGTGGGCGCCGGCCTGCACCGCCATGCGGCCCGCCACGGTGCTCATCGGTGCCAGCAGCGGCAGCCCGCCGTCGGCCGCGGTGATGGTCTCGTAGGCGATGCAGGTGGCGCCGCTTTCCATCAGCCCCCGGGTCAGCTCTTCCTCGGCGGCCAGGTGCAGGTAGGTGAACAGCGTCTGCCCCTTCGAGAGCCTCGCGACCTCCTCCGGCTGGGGCTCCTTGACCTTGAGGATCAACTCGGCCTCGGCCCACACCCTGGCCACGTCGGGCTCGAGGCGCGCGCCGGCGGCCTCGTAGTCGGCATCGCTGAAGCCGGCGCCCTCCCCGGCGCCGGCCTGAACGACCACCGCGTGGCCGCGGCCGATCAGCTCGCGGGCGCCGCTGGGCGTCAGGGCGACGCGGTATTCATGGTTCTTGATTTCCTTCGGAACGGCGATCTGCATGGACGATCCTCGCGGTTGGCCGATGGATGAGAATGGCTCACCACCTCATTACAGCACAGCAGAACGATCACGCAGACAGGCGCGCTTAAAAAGACAGGATTTTCAGGAAAGTGCCGAAAGGTACAGAACGTCGTTCGGCAAAACGGCCTTCTCACCACAATTCGCTCGACGAAACCGCCGCCGCCCTGCGGTTGCCCGACATCAGGGCCGGGAGCGGCCGCAGTTCCAGCAGGCATCGAACGCGCCTTCCAGCCGCTCGCCGCAACCGGGGCAGGTCCAGGCCGGGCGGTCCACGCGACCTTCGAGGGCGTCGTGGATCAGCGCCTCGGCCCGCGCCCGGTTGTGGGGCGCGACCCAGACCTCGGGTTCGCAGTCGCCCGGCGGCAGCTCACCGGCGCCGCCACCCAGGGTCAGGTTGCGCCGCTCGACGGGGATGCCGGCGACCTCCAGCAGGTTGGCCACGTGGCCGACCAGCAGCGGATTGGCGTGAGAGAAGACACGGACGAAGGCGAAGTCGTTCATGGGCGCTCGCGTTAAGGAAAAACGGGGCGCGCCGGATGGCGCGCCCCGTTTCATCGGGCCTCGATCAGTCGCGGAAGACACGCACGCCGAGGGCCTTGAGGTAGGCGGTCTCGGGAATCGCCGGGTGCACCGGGTGATCCGGCCCCTGGTGGCCCTGGAACAGGATCTGGGCGTGGCGATCCTGATGGCGGGCGGCACCGCGCACGGTGTCCACCAGACGCTCCGGCGCCAGATGCATCGAGCAGGAGGCCGACAGCAGCAGGCCGTCGCGGCCGAGCAGGCGCATGGCCTCGCGGTTGAGCTTGCCGTAGGCGCGCTCGCCGGCAGTGGTGTCCTTGCGCTTCTTGATGAAGGCGGGCGGATCCAGGATCACCACGTCGAACTGTTCGCCGTCGGCCTTGAGCGCGGCCATGGCCTCGAAGGCATCGCCCTCGCCCACCGCCACCTGCTCGTGCAGGCCGTTGAGGGCGGCGTTATCGGCGACCCGCTCCAGCGCCGGGGCGCTGGCGTCCACGCACAGCACCTCGCTGGCACCGCTGGCGGCGGCCTGAACGCCCCAGCCGCCGACGTAGCTGAACAGGTCGAGCACGCGCTTGCCGGCCACATGCTGGTTGAGCCAGGCGCGATTGACGCGGTGGTCGTAGAACCAGCCGGTCTTCTGGCCGTCGAGCACCGGGGCGACGAAGCGCACGCCGTTCTCCTCGAGCTCCACCGCCTCCGGCAGCGTGCCCTTGACCACCTCGATCTGGCTTTCGAGGCCTTCCTGACGGCGACCGGAGGTGTCGTTGCGCAGCACCACGGCGCTCGGGGAGACGACCTTGTCCAGGGCATCGAGCAGCGGCTCGAGCTGGGCCTCCATGCCGGCGGTGTTGAGCTGCACCACCAGCACGTCGCCGAAGCGGTCGATGATCAGCCCCGGCAGCAGGTCGCCCTCGCCGTGCACCAGGCGATAGAACGGCTTGTCGAACATGCGCTGGCGCAGGGCCAGGGCCTGGTTCAGGCGGTGGACCAGCAGCGAGCGGTCGAGCTGCATGGCCGGGTCGCGGGACACCAGGCGCGCGCAGATCAGCGAGTGGGCGTTGACGTAGGCCACGCCCAGCGCCTTGCCGTTGGCGGCCTCGACCTGGGCCTGCTCGCCGGGGGCGAAGTCCTTGAGCGGCGTGGCCTGGATGTCGATCTCGTTGGAGTACAGCCAGAGATGTCCCGCCTTGAGGCGGCGATCGGCGTTCTTCTTCAGGCGCAGTGAGCGTAGGGCGGTCATGTCGTGGCTCTCATCATGGAGGTCGTGGGGACGTTCGGGGAATGCCGGCCGTGGGCCCGGGCATCGAAATCGAATCGGGTGGCGGCGCTCAGGTCTGGCACTCGCCGCAGAAGACGCTGGCCCGCTGGCCCAGGGTCACCAGGCGCAGCTCGGCGCCGCAGCGCCGGCAGGGCTGGCCGTCACGGCCGTAGACGTTGAGCCGCTGGGCGAAGTAGCCCGGCTCGCCGGTGCCGCTGACGAAGTCGCGCAGGGTGGTGCCGCCCTGGGTGATGGCGGCGGCCAGCACCTCGCTGACCGCGGCCGCCAGGCGGTCGTAGCGCTCGCGCGAGATGCGCCCGGCGGCGCGCCGGGGATCGATGCCGGCCAGGAACAGCGCCTCGGCGGCGTAGATGTTGCCGACGCCGACGACCACGGCATTGTCCATCAGGAAGGGCTTCACGGCCATGCGCCGCCGGCGCGACAGCTCGTACAGCCGCCCGCCGTCGAAGGCCTCGGAGAGCGGCTCCGGGCCCAGCTTCGCGAGGCGCGCGTCGTGCTCGGCATCGCCGGCCAGCCAGTCGACGAAACCGAAGCGCCGAGGGTCGTGATAGCGCAGCACCGCGCCGTCGTCGAGCACCAGGTCGACGTGGTCGTGCTTCTTGGGCAGCTCGCCGACCCGGGCGATGCGCAGGCTGCCGGACATGCCGAGATGCCACAGCAGCGTGCCGCCGCCGCCCTCCACGGGGATCAGCAGGTACTTGGCGCGACGCCCCAGCGAGCCGATGCGCGCGCCCACCAGGCGGTCGATCAGGTCTTCCGGCACCGGCACCCGCAGGCGGGACTGGCGCACGATCACCTCGGTGATCTCGCGGCCCTCCACGTGCGGGGCAATGCCGCGCCGGGTGGTCTCGACTTCGGGCAACTCGGGCATGGAATGACCTGCTATCGGCGGCGTGCGGCGATCATACGCAAGAACCCGACCATCGGGCCGGGTTCTTGGGGACAGGCCGAGGCCTGCGGCGGAAGCGATCTCGGGAACCGCGGGGATCCCGACTTACTTGATCTTGGCTTCCTTGTACATCACGTGCTTGCGAACAACCGGATCGAATTTCTTCATCTCCATCTTGTCAGGAGTGTTCCGCTTGTTCTTGTCGGTGGTGTAGAAGTGGCCGGTACCGGCGCTGGACACCAGACGAATCTTGTCACGCATGAGTCTTCTCCCTTATGGAAACGCTTAGACGGTTTCGCCACGCTTGCGAATGTCGCCGAGCACCGCTTCGATGCCCTTCTTGTCGATGATGCGCATGCCTTTGGAGGAGACGCGCAGCTTGACGAAGCGCTTCTCGGACTCCACCCAGAAACGGTGGCTGTGCAGGTTCGGCACGAAACGACGACGCGTCTTGCGCTGGGAGTGTGAAACGTTGTTACCAGTCACCGGGCGCTTGCCGGTAACCTGACATACTTTGGACATGAGAGCCTCCAACCGCTTGGCCAGGTACGAATACCTGATTGTTCAAAACCTGTCGGGCAAAACCGGGACGACCCCGCTGTCATTTGACCCAAGGGAATTCAAAGGCTGCACTTTATACCAGAGTCAACGTTGCCAGACAAGCGACGTGCAGAAATGTGCAGCGGCATCGCCGGCCGACGTGGCCTCGGGGCCAGTCTCGGGCGAGCACGACTGCGTCTGCGGATTTTGATCGCGGCGGATTATAGCAGCCCTCGCTCGGCGAATGACACCACCTCGCCGTCACCGACCACGAAATGATCCAGCACCCGGATCTCGAACAGCCCGAGCGCCTCCTTGAGACGCTCGGTGATGCGCCGGTCGGCATCGCTGGGCTCGGCCACCCCGGAGGGATGGTTGTGAGCGAAGATGATCGCCCCGGCGCCCAGTTCCAGGGCGCGGCGCACCACCTCGCGGGGATACACCGAGGCGCTGTCGAGGGTGCCACGGAACAGCGACTCGAAGCGGATCACCCGATGCTGGCTGTCGAGGAACAGCGCCGCGAACTCCTCGTGGCCGAGATGTCGCAGCCGCGAGGCCAGATAGGCGCGCACCAGCGACGGCGAGGTCAGCGCATCCTCCCGCGCCAGCTGGCTGGCCAGGTGGCGCCGGGACAGCTCCAGCGTGGCCTGCAGCTGCACGAACTTGGCCTCGCCCAGCCCGCGTTCGGCGCAGAAGCGCGTACGATCGGCCTCCAGCAGCGGCCGCAGGCCGCCGAAGGCCGACAGCAGGTCGCGGGCCAGATCCACCGCCGAGCGCCCGGTCACGCCCACGCGCAGGAAGATCGCCAGCAGCTCGGCGTCGGAAAGCGCCTCGGAACCCAGCGCCAGCAGCTTCTCCCGGGGGCGTTCGCCCTCCGGCCAGTCACGAATCGACATCCCGGCCTCCCTGCCCGTTTTTCATCCTCAGGATAGTGTAGCCCCGAGACCGGCAGGCGATAGCCGGAAGGCGTGGCACCGGCAACGCCGAGGAGCGCGGCTACGCAAGGGTGCGGCCGAATGGTAAGGTAGACGGCCGGATTCAGCCGCGGATACGACCATGTCGACAGCCCTTCCACGCCGCGTTCTGCTCGGCATCAGCGCCGGCATTGCCGCCTACAAGAGCGCCCAGCTCGCCCGCCTGCTCAAGCAGGCCGGCTGCGAGGTGCGCGTCGTGATGACCGACGGCGCCCAGGCCTTCATCACCCCGCTGACGCTGCAGGCGCTGACCGGCGAACCGGTGCGCACCTCGCTGCTCGACCCCGAGGCCGAAGCCGGCATGGGGCACATCGAGCTGGCCCGCTGGGCGGACCTGATCCTGATCGCCCCGGCCACCGCCGACGCGATGGCGCGACTGGCTAACGGCCACGCCGACGACCTGCTCACCACCCTGTGCCTGGCGAGTGACGCCGACAAGGCCATGGCCCCGGCCATGAACCAGGCCATGTGGCGCCAGTCGGCCACCGCCCGCAACGCCCGTCGGCTGGTCGACGACGGCTGGACACTGCTGGGCCCGGACAGCGGCGACCAGGCCTGCGGCGACGTGGGCCCCGGCCGCATGCTCGAGCCCGACGCCATCCTCGCCGCCCTGAGCGCGCCCGCCGACCGCCCCGCCGAAGGTCTTCACGTGGTGATCACCGCCGGCCCCACCCGCGAGCCGCTGGACCCGGTGCGCTACCTCTCCAACCACAGCTCCGGCAAGATGGGCTACGCCCTGGCCACCGCCGCCGCCGCCCTCGGCGCCCGGGTGACGCTGATCAGCGGACCGGTGGCGCTGCCCACTCCGGCCGGCGTGACGCGCATCGACGTGGAAAGCGCCCGGGAGATGCACGACGCCGCCCAGCGCCTGGCCGGCGACTGCGACCTGTTCATCGGCTGCGCCGCGGTAGCGGACTACCGCGCCGAGGCGCCGGCCGAGCACAAGCTCAAGAAACAGGAAGGCGAGGACACCCTCACCCTGCGCCTGGTCAAGAACCCCGACATCATTGCCGCCGTCGCCGCGCGTCCCGACCGCCCCTTCGTCGTCGGCTTCGCCGCCGAGACCCGGGACCTCGCCGCCTACGCCCACGACAAGCTCGCGCGCAAGGGGCTCGACATGGTGGTGGCCAATGACGTCTCCCGCGCCGGGCTCGGCTTCGGCGCCGACGACAACGCCGCCCTGCTGCTGTGGCGCGAGGGCGACACCACCGGCCAGGACGACCTGCCGCCCCAGCCCAAGGCCGAGCTCGCCGAGGCCGTGATCCGACGCGCCCTGGCACGCCTGACCCCATCGGTCGGCGACGCCGGCTGATCCCCGACTCCGTTCGTCTTTTACCGTTCTATTTCTGGAAGCCACACCATGCCGACCACCGCCGACCGCCCCCGCCTCGCCGTCAAGCTGCTCGACGAGCGGATGCGCGACCACCTGCCCCACTACGCCACCCAAGGCTCCGCCGGCATGGACCTGCGCGCGCTGCTCGACGAGCCGCTGACCCTCGAGCCTGGCGACTGCCAGCTGGTGCGCACCGGACTCGCCATCCACATCGCCGACCCGGGTCTGGCCGGCATGATCCTTCCCCGCTCCGGGCTCGGCCACAAGCACGGCATCGTGCTCGGCAACCTGGTCGGGCTGATCGACTCCGACTACCAGGGCGAGCTGATGATCTCGGTGTGGAACCGCGGCAGCACCACCTTCACCCTCGAGCCCTTCGAGCGCCTGGCCCAGTACGTGCTGGTGCCGGTGGTGCAGGCCGAGCTCGAGCTGGTCGACGACTTCGACGAGAGCCTGCGCGGCGGCGGCGGCTTCGGCCACTCCGGTCGCCACTGATGCTTCGGGCCGCCACTGACGTTGCTGGCGCCACCGACAACGATTTCCTCACACAGGAACGATGACATGACTCAGAATGGCTCTTGCCAGGCTCCGGCCTCGATCTTCCGCGCTTACGACATCCGCGGCATCGTCGATGACACCCTCACCGAGGCCGGCGTCGAGGGCATCGGCCAGGCCATCGGCAGCGCCGCCCTCGCCCGCGGCGAATCCCGGGTGGTGGTGGCCCGCGACGGCCGCCTCTCCGGCCCGCGGCTCAAGGACGCCCTGACCCGCGGCCTGACCGCCAGCGGCTGCGACGTGATCGACATCGGCATGGTGCCGACCCCGGTGCTCTACTTCGCCACCCACGTACTGGACGGCACCGCCTCCGGTGTGATGGTCACCGGCAGCCACAACCCGCCGGACTACAACGGCTTCAAGATCGTGCTCGGCGGCGAGACGCTGTCCGGCGAGACGATCACCGACCTGCATCGCCGGATCGAGGAAGGCGACCTGGCCGAGGGCGCCGGCGAGGTGCACCAGGAAGACGTGCGCGAGGCCTATCTCGAGCGCATCCTCGGCGACGTGAGCCTGGCCCGCCCGCTCAAGGCGGTGGTGGACTGCGGCAACGGCGTGGCCGGCGAGCTCGGCCCCAAGCTGGTCGAGCGCCTGGGCGCCGAGACGATCCCGCTGTTCGCCGAGATCGACGGCACCTTCCCCAACCACCATCCGGACCCGGGCAAGCCCGAGAACCTCGAGGACCTGATCCGCGCCGTGCGCGAGCACGACGCCGACATCGGCCTGGCCTTCGACGGCGACGGCGACCGCCTGGGCGTGATCACACCCCAGGGCCAGCTGATCTACCCCGATCACCTGATGATGGCCTTCGCCGAGGACATGCTCGAGCGCAACCCCGGCGCGCGGGTGATCTTCGACGTCAAGTGCACCGGCAACCTGGCCCGCGTCATCGATGAGGCCGGCGGCACCCCGGAGATGTGGCGCACCGGCCACTCGCTGATCAAGGCACGCATGAAGGAGACCGGCGCCCAGCTCGCCGGCGAGATGAGCGGCCACATCTTCTTCAAGGAGCGCTGGTACGGCTTCGACGACGGCCTCTACGGCGCCGCCCGGCTGCTGGAGGTGCTGTCGCGTCATGAAGAGGACGCCGATGCCTTCTTCGCCCGCTACCCGCAGGACATCGGCACCCCGGAGATCAACGTCGCGGTGACCGACGAGACCAAGTTCGAGCTGGTGGCGCGGCTGGCCCGGGAAGGCGACTTCGGCGACGATGGCGTCAAGACCACCCTCGACGGCATCCGCGTCGACTATCCGGACGGCTGGGGCCTGTGCCGCGCCTCCAACACCACGCCGGTGCTGGTGCTGCGCTTCGAGGGCAAGAGCGACGCGGCGCTCGAGCGCATCCGCGCCCGCTTCGCCGATGCCCTCGCCCAGGTGGCCCCGGACCTCGAGCTCGCGCTGTGAGCCACGACAAAGACACGACCAGGAAGGAAGACATGAGCGAACAGAACCGCGACCCGCGCCAGGTAGTGGAGGTGCTGTCGGAGGCCCTGCCCTACATCCAGCGCTTCTCCGGCAAGACCGTGGTGGTCAAGTACGGCGGCAACGCCATGACCGAGGACACCCTGATCGACTCCTTCGCCCGCGACATGGTGTTGATGAAGGAGGTCGGCATCAATCCGGTGGTGGTCCACGGCGGCGGCCCGCAGATCGGCGACCTGCTCGACAAGCTCAAGATCGAGTCGCGCTTCGTCAACGGCATGCGCGTCACCGACGCCGAGACCATGGACGTGGTCGAGATGGTCCTGGGCGGGCTGGTCAACAAGGGCATCGTCAACCTGATCAACCAGAGCGGCGGCAAGGCCATCGGCCTGACCGGCAAGGACGGCGGCCAGATCCGTGCCCGCCAGCTCCAGGTCGAACAGCAGACGCCGGACATGGCCGCCTCCGAAATCATCGACATCGGCCACGTCGGCGAGGTGGAGCACATCTCCACCGACCTGATCGAGATGCTCGCCGAGCGCGACTTCATTCCGGTGATCGCACCGATCGGCGTCGACGAGGCCGGGCGCAGCTACAATATCAATGCCGACCTGGTGGCCGGCAAGGTGGCCGAGGCGCTGGACGCCGAGAAGCTGATGCTGCTGACCAACGTCTCCGGCCTGATGAACGCCGAGGGCGAGGTGCTCACCGGCCTGACCACCGCTCAAGTCGACGCCCTGATTGCCGATGGGACCATTCACGGCGGCATGCTGCCGAAGATCCGCTGCGCCCTGGACGCCGTGAAGGGCGGCGTGGCGAGCGCTCACATCGTCGACGGCCGGGTGCCCCATGCGACCCTGCTGGAAATCTTCACCAACGCGGGAGTGGGCACGCTGATCACCAACGCGAACCGATGATGATGCCGGGGCCGACGCCCCGGCTGCCCCTCTTATCAAGGACCGACAAGAAAAGAACATCATGACGCAGGCAACTCACACCCCCAGCCGCCGGGAGCAGATCCTCCAGGGGCTGGCGCTGATGCTGGAGGAAGACAGCGGCAAGCGCATCACCATCGCCGCCCTGGCGCGCCAGGTCGGCGTCTCCGAAGCCGCCCTCTACCGCCATTTCCCCAGCAAGGCACGCATGTTCGAGGGGCTCATCGAGTTCATCGAACAGACGCTGTTCGAACGCATCGGCCGCATCCTCGAGGAGGTGCCCGAGGCACTGCCTCGCTGCGGCCAGATCCTCACCCTGGTGCTGGCCTTCGCCGAGAAGAACCCGGGCCTGTCGCGGCTACTCGGCGGCGACGCCCTGACCGGCGAGACGGCGCGGCTGCGCCAGCGCATCCACCAGCTGTTCGAGCGCCTCGAGACCCAGCTCAAGCAGGTGCTGCGGGAGGCGGAACTGCGCGAGGGGCGTCGCCCGTCGCTGCCGATTCCCGCCGCCGCCAACCTGCTGGTCGCTCAGGTCGAGGGACGCATCGCCCAGTACGTGCGCAGCGACTTCCGCCACCTGCCCACCGCGCACTGGGATGACCAGTGGCCGGTATTATCGGCGGGGCTACTGCGCGAGGCAGTGCAGACCGCCTGACGCCGCTCGCCGCGAGAACCGGCAACAAAAAACCCCGAAGGCACCAGCCTTCGGGGTTTTCTTCGTGCGGCGCGGCGGCCCGTACCGTCAGGCCGCCAGGGTCTCGCCGATCTGCTGTTTGATCTTCTTCATGGCGTTCTTCTCGAGCTGGCGGATGCGCTCGGCGGATACGCCATAGACGTCGGCCAGCTCGTGAAGGGTCGACTTGTCGTCGCTCAGCCAGCGCTGCTGGAGGATGTCGCGGGAGCGCTCGTCGAGCCCCTCCAGCGCCATCTGCAGGCGGCGGGTGGCGTCGGCCTCCCAGTCGCTGTCCTCGAGCTGGGTCGCCGGATCCTGGCTGGCGTCGTCCAGATAGTGGACCGGCGCCTGGTAGGCGGTCTCCTCGTCCTCCCCCGGCGCGGCATCGAAGCCGGCGTCGTGGGCGGACAAGCGCCCCTCCATCTCGCGCACGACCTCGGGCTTGACGTCGAGATCCTTGGCAATGGCCTCGACCTCGTCGGTGTTCAGCCAAGCCAGGCGCTTCTTGGCGCTGCGCAGGTTGAAGAACAGCTTGCGCTGCGCCTTGGTGGTGGCGATCTTGACGATCCGCCAGTTGCGCAGCACGAACTCGTGAATCTCGGCCTTGATCCAGTGTACGGCGAAGGACACCAGACGCACGCCCTGGCGCGGATCGAAACGCTTGACCGCCTTCATCAGGCCGACGTTGCCTTCCTGGATCAGGTCGGCCTGAGCCAGGCCATAGCCGGAATAGCTGCGCGCGATGTGTACGACGAAGCGCAGATGCGACATCACCAGACGGCGCGCCGCCTCGAGGTCGCCCTCGTCGTGCAGACGGAAGGCCAGGTCACGCTCCTCGTCGACGGTCAGCATGGGGATGCCGTTCACCGCCTGGATGTAGCCGTTGAGGTCGTGGCCCGGGGAAAGGTGGCCCACCGGCAGAAGACTGGTGCTCATGTGCAAAATGTCTCCGTTGAAGCCCGTGTGTGGAATCCCTTGTATGGAAACCCGTACTGGGAACCTGAGTCGCCGCATTGGATAGCGGCTTACCGATTTGGTTCCGGCAGTATTCCCGATTCGCAAATGCGTCGCTAGCGGGGCCGGATCTGAGCCAGGTGGCGACTCACGGCGATCCAGGCGCCCAGCCAGCCCAACAGTGTACTACAGCCGAGCAGGGTTGCCGACCCCGTGAAGCCGAGCCCCGGCAGCGTGAACGTCGCGCCGTAGCTGGCCGCCAGGGCGGAAATCGGCGCCGCCAGCCAGTTGCCGCCGAGGGTCAAGAGCCCGCAGGCGAGCAGGCCGCCGCCCAGGCCATACCAGGCCCCGCTGTAGAGGAAGGGACGGCGCACGAAGGCATGGGTGGCGCCGATCAGGGTCACCACCTCGATCTCCTGGCGTCGATTCTCCACCGCCAGGCGAACGGTGTTGCCGACCACCAGCAGCACCCCGAGGCCGAACAGCACGGCGAGCCCCAGCCCGACCCGGCGGCCCAGCTCGGCCAGGCGACCGAGGCGCTCCAGCCAGGCCAGGTCCAGGCGCACCTCCTCGACCCCGGCCACCTCCTCCAGGTCGCCGGCCAGGCGCTTCACCGCCGCCGGCGCGGGGTCGTCGGGGCGAATCACCACGCTGGCCGGCAGCGGATTGCCCGGCAGCCGCGCCAGGGCATCCTCCAGCCCCAGCGCCTGCTGGAATTCGGCCATGCCCTCGGCGGCGGTGATCAGGCGCGTGCCGGCCACGCCATCGTGGGCGGCGAGGGCCTCGACGATGCGCCCCGCCTCGGCGTCCCCGACGCGATCCTCCAGGTAAACGGTGACGGTCGCACTCTCGTCGAGCTCGGCATCGAGCAGTCGTGCCCCGTCCAGGGTCAGCCACAGCCCCGCGGGCAGCACCAGGGCGATGGCGATGGCGAGCATGGTCAGCAGGCTGCTCAGCGAGTGGCGCAGCAGCCGACGGGCACTGTCCAGCGCCATGGCCCGGTGGTGGCGCAGCCAGCTGCGCCAGCGGCCGCCGGAGGACGGACGCTGGGCACGGGCGCCACGGCGGGCAGGCGTCTCTCGGCTCATGAGGCCTCCTCGTCGGCGACCAGGCGCCCCTCGTGGAGGCGCAGGGTACGGTGGCGCAGCCGGGCGATCAGCGCCAGATCGTGGCTGGCGATCATCACCGTGGTGCCGATGCGGTGGAAATCCTCGAACAGGCGCATGATGTCCGCCGAAAGCTGGGGATCCAGGTTGCCGGTGGGCTCGTCGGCCAGCAGCAGGGAGGGCTTGTTGACCACCGCCCGGGCGATGCCCACGCGCTGCTGCTCGCCGCCGGAAAGCTCGATCGGCAGCGCCTTCTCGCGGTGCAGCAGCCCCACCTTGTCCAGCGCGGCGCGCACCCGCCGCGCCGCCTCCCTCGGCTCGGCGCCCTGGATCTCCAGCGGCAGCGCCACGTTGTGATAGATCGAGCGGTCGAACAACAGCTGGTGATCCTGGAACACCACGCCGATCTGGCGCCGGTAGAACGGCACCTGGCTGTGATGCAGGCGGTCGATGTCATGACCGGCGACCAGGATGCGCCCGCGGCTGGGCCGCTCCAGGCGCATCAGCAGCCGCAGCAGCGAGCTCTTGCCGGCCCCGGAGTGGCCGGTGAGAAACACCATCTCGCCGCGGCGCACGCGGAAGTCGAGATTGGCGAGCGCCTCGAAGCGCCCGCCGTAGCGCTTGCCGACGTGCTCGAAGGCGATCATGCCGAGGCGTCGTCGCGGTCGAACAGGGCGTCGACGAACTCCCGGGCATGGAAGGGACGCAGATCGTCCAGGGTCTCGCCGACGCCGATGAAGCGGATCGGCGTGCCCAGCTGCTGGGCCAGGGCGAAGATGACGCCGCCCTTGGCGGTGCCATCGAGCTTGGTCAGGGTGATGCCGGAGACCGGCACCGCCTCGTTGAAGGTGGACGCCTGGGACAACGCGTTCTGACCGGTGCCGGCATCCAGCACCAGCATCACCTCATGGGGCGCCTGCTGGTCGAGCTTGCCCATCACCCGACGCACCTTCTTGAGCTCCTCCATCAGGTGCGCCTTGTTGTGCAGCCGGCCGGCGGTGTCGGCGATCAGCACGTCGACGCCGCGGGCGCGGGCCGCGGCCAGGGCATCGTAGACCACCGAGGCGCTGTCGGCGCCGGTGTGCTGCGCCACCACCGGCACGTCGTTGCGTTCGCCCCAGACCTTGAGCTGCTCCACGGCGGCGGCGCGGAAGGTATCGCCGGCGGCCAGCATCACGCTGCGGCCCTCGCGCTGGAAGCGCTGGGTCAGCTTGCCGATGGTGGTGGTCTTGCCGACACCGTTGACGCCGACCACCAGGATCACGAACGGCCCCTCGCCCTTGGGCGGCAGCTCGAGCGGCCCAGTGACGCCCTCGAGCAGGGTCGCCAGCTCCTCCTGCAGGGCCTTGTACAGCGCCTCGGGGTCCTTGAGCTCCTTGCGCGAGACGCGGTCGGTGAGCCGGTCGATGATCTCGGTGGTGGCCTCGATGCCCACGTCCGCCATCAGCAGCTGGGTCTCGAGCTCCTCCATCAGATCGTCGTCGATCTGCTTGCGGCCCATGAACAGGCCGGCGAGCCCCTCGGTCAGGTTGGCGCGGGTCTTGCCCAACCCCTCGCGCATGCGCGCGAACAGGCCCTTCTTCTTGCCCTGGGGCTTCTCGCGGGCCTCGGCCCTGGGCGTCTCCCCCGGCGCCGGAGCGGGCTCGGGCTCCGGTTCTGGCTCCACGACGGGCTCGGGCGCGGCGGCTTGTTCGGGTTCAGGAGCGGGCTCGGGCTCCGGCTCGGCTGGCGACTGGACGGCGGGCTCGGCCTCGGGCTCCGCGGCCTGCGGTTCGGCGTCTGCCACCTCGGGCGTCTCGGGCTCGGACGCTTCCGGTTCGACGTCGGCTGCCCGGGGCGTCTCAGGCGCCTCTACCGGCGCGGGTTCGGCATCTGCCGCGGGCGTCTCGGGCTCCTCGACCGGCTCGGGCGCTGCGGACGCCTCGGTTTCATCGTCGCGCTCGGCGACGGGGGCGGGCTCGGTCGCCGGGGCGGGCTGCGCCTCGGTCGGCGTCTCGGCCTCCGGCTCGGCCGTCGCGGCATCAGGCGCCTCCTCCTGCTCGACCTCGGGGGCCTGCTGGGACTCCTGCTGCTGCTCTTGCTGCTTCTTCTTGCGCTTGAAAAAACCGAACATGGGGGGATTCAGCCTCGCGGGTGAACGAATCGCCACATCCTACCATCGCGCACCATGACTGTGGACAAGGCGCCCGCTACAATCGGCGCCCATGAGCCGACGACGCCCCTCCTCCCGTTCCTCGACGCCTGCCCGCGGCCGCGGCAAGCAGGCGACTTCCCGCCCCGCCGGGCAGCTGCGCATCATCGGCGGCGAACATCGCCGCCGCCGGCTGCCGGTGCTGGACAGCCCGGGCCTGCGCCCCACGCCGGACCGCGTCCGCGAGACGCTGTTCAACTGGCTGGGCATGGCCACGCCCGGCGCCCGGGTGCTGGACCTGTTCACCGGCACCGGCGCGCTGGGCCTGGAGGCCCTCTCCCGCGGTGCCGCCGAGGCGACGCTGGTGGAGCGCGACGCGCGGGTCGCCCGGGCGCTGTCCGATAACCTGGCGACGCTTGGCATCGCGTCCGCCGAGGTCAGCGTCGCCGATGCGCTCGGCTATCTCGAGGCCGGGCTCGCCGAGGAACGGTCGCCCTTCTCGCTGGTGTTCCTCGACCCGCCCTTCCGCCAGGGCCTCGCCGCGCCCTGCTGCCGCGCGCTCGAGGCCGGTTGGCTGGCGGCGGACGCCTGGATCTACGTGGAGACCGAGTCGGAGCTCACGCCGGCGGTGCCGAGCGGCTGGCGGCTGCATCGCGAGGTGCGGGCCGGCGACAGCACCGGGCGGCTCTATCACCGCCCGGACACGGCCGGCGCGTCGCCCGACGACGACGCTTGCTGAGCCCCCTCCACGGCGTTAGTCTGCCGCTGCAGGACGCCAATCACGGGCCCCGCCCCGCCGACATCGTCAGGAGAAACGGATGAGCATCGAACTCTTCAACCAGCTCGAACAGAAGGTATCCAGCGCCGTCGAGGCACTGGAATTGATGAAACTGGAAGCCGAGGAGCTGCGCGAGGAAAACGCTCGCCTCAAGCAGGAGCGTGAGGAATGGGAGCGTCGCCTGTCCGCGCTGCTGGGCAAGTTCGACGATGTCGAGACCGGCAACACCGCCGAACAGCAGGCCGGCTGACGTCCCGGACCGCTCCGCCCCTGGCCGGTCCGTCGTTCGTCAGGCCAGGGGGAGAGACATCAGCAACGCGTCCTCGCGTTCGGTGCCGGCCAGCGGCGGATAGTAGCCGCGCCGGCGCCCGTCTTCCGCGAATCCCGCCCGCCGATACAGCGCGATCGCCGCGGCATTGCCTGCCCTGACCTCCAGCAGCAGCCGCTCGGCGCCCCCTTCGCGGGCGCGTTCGACGACCGCGGCCAGCAGCCTTCCCGCCAACCCCTCGCCGCGCCGTTCCGGTGCGATGAGAATGCTCTCGAGCTCGGCATCGAAGGGCTGACGCGACACCACCGCGTGGCCGATCAGCCCTGCCGCATCTTCCAGCCCCAGCACCGCGTATTCCGCCGCCGCCAGCGCCTGCTCGAGCCGCGTCGCCGACCAGGGATGAGCCTGGCCGCTCGCCTCAAGTTCGATCAGCGCCGAAAGATCGGGAAGGCCCAGCGCGCGCAGGCGAGGCTCAGGCATCGCCTTTCGCCTCGCCCTGAGCCTCACCATTCCACTCACGACGCCAGTCGAGCAGCCGCGGCCAGAGATCGCGCTTGGCCTCGGCGCTTCCCCCCAGGGTCTCCAGCGCCGGCCCCTGCCAGGCCGGCAGGTCCAGAGCCGTCGAGCGCCCGTCGTCGATCGCCAGCACCCGCGTCAGGGTGGCGTCGTCACCGAATACCAGCAGCCGTTCCGGCGCCCAGCCGCGACGCGCGCGGCCGGCCAGGAAGGCCCCGAGCCCCTGGCGCGCCTCGTCCAGCGGCGCCTGCACCTCCAGGCCTTCGATCTGGGGCCAGTGGAAGGGTTCGAAGGCCGGCGCATGCTCCGGGGTGACACCGGCGGCCCGCAGCAGGTTGACCAGCAGCCGCTGCGCCAGCGGCGAGGGGGACGCCTCGCCGGGCTGTACCACCAGCCAGCGCCCGTCCAGGCAGGCCACCTGCAGGGCGAAGCGCAGGGCCTCCCGGGACTCGTCGGCGGCAGCCTCCCGGGCAGGAGCCGACGCGACGGGCGGCGGCGTCTCCTCGGGAGCCGCCTCGGGCACCAGCCCGCCAAGCAGCGCACGCGCCTTGCGCTCGCCCGGCGGCGGACGCACGGGCGCCTCCGCCGCGGGCGACGCGGGGACGGTCGGTGCAGGAGACGCCTCCGCGGGCGCGTCCAGCAACGCCTGAAGGCGCTCGCCGGGCGCCTGCCGGGCGCCATCGTCCGGCGTCGGCAGCTCCCACTCGCAGGCCTCGGTCTCTCGGGCGTTGGGCAGCCGGTAGCGCGCCGTCCAGGCCGTCAGGCCCATGGCCTCCAGGTACTGCAGCCGCTGGGGCTCGGTGGTCACGACTGACCGCCGCCCCGGCAGTTCGGGGAGTCCGGGCGCGCTGCGCCGCGGGCCTGCCACTCCTCCGGGGTGTAAGGGTGCAGCGCCAGGGCGTGCACGGGGCCGGCCAGCTCGTCGGCCAGCAGCGCATAGATCTGCTGGTGACGCTTGACCGGCATGATGCCGGCGAAACGCGGCGACACCACGGTCACCTTGAAGTGGGTCTCGGAATTCGGCGGCACATGGTGCATGTGGCTCTCGTTCTCCACCGTCAGGTAGGTGGGCTCGAGGGCCTGGAGCTTGTGCTCGATGGTCGACTGGATGCTCATCTCGGCGTTCCGCTGGTGAGTGTCGGGGATCATTGTACGCTTTCGGCCGCGGCGCGACGACGGGCGCGCAGCGCCTCGCCGGCCAGCGAGACACGCCCGAGGCTGGCCAGCAGCGACAGGCCGGTGGCCGCCATGCCGGCCCACAGCGTCGCTTGCACAGGTGCCCCGGCGGCCAGGCAGGCGCCGACCAGCGCCACGCCCAGGGACTGCCCCACGGTGCGCGTGGTGCTCATCACGCCGGAGGCATTGGCGCTCTTCTCGGCCGGCACGCTGCCCATCAGCTCGCGATTGTTGGGCGGCTGAAAGAAGCCGAAGCCGAGCCCGCACAGCGCGGTGCGCCACAGGCAGTCGATCACCTCGGCGTCGGCATCGAGCATCGCCAGACTGCCCAAGCCGATCATCAGCAGCACCAGGCCCGCCGAGCTCAACAGGCTGGGGTTGAAACGATCGGCCAGCCGACCGGCGAGCGGCCCGGCCACCATGATCGTCAGCGGCCAGGGGGTGAACAGCCAGGCGGTCTCCAGCGGCGAGAAGCCCATCTCCTGCTGGTAGAGGAAGGACAGGGCGACGAAAGCCAGCCCCTGGCCGACGAAGGCCAGCCCCTGGGAGGACACCGCCAGGCTGAAGCGGCGCTCGGCGAACATCGACAGCGCCATCAGCGGATAGGGCGCGCGGCGCTGGCGGGCCAGGAAGGCGGCGCCGGCGATCAGGCTGAGGGCAAGCCAGCCCAGCGTCTCGAGACCGGGGAGCTCGGCGCCGTTGCCGTCCATGGCCACGAAGAAACCGCCCAGCGTGACCATGGCCAGCAGCGCCCCCCAGCCGTCGAAGCCGCCGCGGCGGCCCGGCTCCCTGGGCAGCGCCCGCCAGGCCAGCACGACCGCCCCCATCGCCGGCAGCGCCGGCAGCGCGAACAGCCACGGCCAGCGGGCCACCGAGAGGATCGAACCGCCCAGCGCGGGTCCCGCGGCGTAACCGATGCCCACCACCAGCGAACTCAGCCCCAGGGCACTGCCCAGCAGCCGCGAGGGAAAGATGGCGCGATACAGCGAGGGCCCGATCGACAGCGTCGCCGCCGCCGCCACGCCCTGCAGGGCGCGGAACGCCAGCAGCGCCTCCAGGCTGCGCGACAGCGCGCAGCCCAGCGCGGCGACGGCGAACAGCACCAGCCCGCCCATGTAGATCCGGCGCCGGCCGACCAGCTCGCTCAGCGCGGCGAAGACCAGCAGGAAGGCCGCGCAGGTCACCTGGAAGAGGTTGGTCACCCACACCGCGTCGGCCGGCGCCACCTCGAGATCGGCGGCGATGGAGGGCAGCGCCAGGTTGACCATGGAGTTGTCCATCACCGCCATGGTGGTGCCGAGGATCAGCGCCAGCACGGCGAGACGGCGTTCGGAACCCGGCAGGCCATCGTCACCGGGGCGGTTCGAGAAGAGTCGGCTCATGTGTGATCGTCGCTGACAAGAAAACCGGCCGAAGCCGGTTTTCTCGAGGTTTACCTGCCGGATGGAAGCAGAATCAGTCCTGGTCCGTTTCCAGCAGCAGATTATCGTCCACTTCGGCCACTTCCAGGGCCGCCTCGTCATCGAGGTCGACGGCCAGGTAGCTGTACTCGAAGTGCAGGAAGCGCTGGAACAGCGCCCAGTCGAGGGTCTCGGGCCACTGACGCTCGTCTTCTTCCCAGGCGCGCAGCTCGGTCTCGAGGATCTCGAGATAGCGCTCGCGGACGAAGGCCTCGAGGGCCTCGGGGGTATCCATCTCGGGGATCAGATAGACGGTGCTTTCCCTTTCGACGTCGCCGAGCGAGAGGTCGTCGTCACCCAGGGTGGGCTCCAGGGCGTTGACCCAGTCGACGAAGTGCTGGGTCGGCCTGACGCTCAGGGCGGAACGGTTGAGCAGTTTCATCACGGTCTCCTCGACGTCGAAACGCTGCCATTATGGGTGCCAGGAGCGCTCCTTACCAACACTTCCCAAACAACCTGACTGCGCTGGGGCCAAACAAACGTCTTCCAGCACGCGGAAGGCAGCGAGCTAGACCAAGTCGGCGACGTCGGCTGGCACAGGGCAACGCGAACACGCTGTGAACCCTTCCCTGGGCGCTCCCTTCTTCCTGCTGCGCTGTCGCATCCTGCTTCGCTTGCAGGGCCTGGGGTGACCATCCGTGGTCACCCCGTTCGGCTATCGCCTCACCCCTGAAGAAGGAGGTTCGCTTATCCCCGTGCCAGCCTTGGAACGTCGGACCGTGTCAGTCCACCTGCGGGCGCATGGCCGGGAACAACAGCACATCCCGGATCGAGGCGCTGTCGGTCAGCAGCATCACCAGCCGGTCGATGCCGATGCCCTGGCCGGCGGTCGGCGGCAGGCCGTACTCCAGCGCGCGCACGTAGTCGGCGTCGTAGTACATGGCCTCGTCGTCGCCGGCCTCCTTCTCGGCCACCTGGGCGGCGAAGCGTTCGGCCTGGTCCTCGGCGTCGTTGAGCTCCGAGAAGCCGTTGGCGATCTCGCGGCCACCGACGAAGAACTCGAAGCGCTCGGTGACGAAGGGATCGCTGTCCTTGCGACGCGCCAGCGGGCTGACCTCGGTCGGATAGTCGGTGATGAAGGTCGGCTGCTGCAGGCGATGCTCGACGGTCTTCTCGAAGATCTCGATCTGCACCTTGCCCAGGCCCCAGCCGTCCTTGACGTCGATGTCCAGGCGCTCGGCGATCTGGCGCGCGGCGGTCTCGTCGGCCAGCGACTCGGCATGGATGTCCGGGTTGTACTCGAGAATGGCGTCGAACACGCTCAGCCGGCGCAGCGGCTGGCCGAAGTCGTACTCGTAGCTCTCCAGCACCTCGCCCTCGGCGTCGCGCACGGTGTTGGTGACCACGGTGCTGCCCAGCACCCGCTGGGTGACCTCGCGCAGCATGGCCTCGGTCAGATCCATCAGGTCCTGGTAGTCGGCGTAGGCCTGGTAGAACTCGACCATGGTGAACTCGGGGTTGTGCCGGGTCGACAGCCCCTCGTTGCGGAAGTTGCGGTTGATCTCGAAGACGCGCTCGAAGCCGCCCACCACCAGGCGCTTGAGATACAGCTCCGGCGCGATGCGCAGGTACATGTCGATGTCCAGCGCGTTGTGGTGAGTGATGAAGGGCCGGGCCGTGGCGCCGCCGGGGATCGGCTGCAGCATCGGGGTCTCGACTTCCATGAAGCCGTGATCCTCGAAGAAGCGGCGCATGGCGCTGATCACGCCGGCGCGGGTCTGGAAGACCTCGCGCGAATCCGGGTTCATGATCAGGTCCACGTAGCGCTGGCGATAGCGGGCTTCCATGTCGGTCAGGCCATGGAACTTGTCCGGCAGCGGGCGCAGGCTCTTGGTCAGCAGGCGCGCCTCTTCCATCATCACGTAGAGGTCGCCCTTGCCCGACTTGTGCACCGGGCCGCGGCCGGCCACGATGTCGCCGATGTCCCAGCCCTTGATGTCCTCGAGCACGTCCGCCGGCAGGCCCTTCTTGTCGACGTAGAGCTGGATCTGGCCGCTGGCGTCCTGGATGACGATGAACGGTCCGCGCTTGCGCATGATGCGCCCGGCCACGGCCGCGGGACGCGCCAGCGCCTCGAGCTCGGGCTTGTCCTTGTCGCCCAGCTCGGCGGCCAGTTCGGCGGCGGTGCTGTCGCGACGGAAATCGTTGGGGAAGGCACTGCCGCCGTCGGTGGCGGCGCGCTCGCGGCGCTCGGCCAGCTTGCCGCGGCGCTCCGCGATCAGGTGGTTCTCGTCCTGGGAAGTGTCCTGGTTAGCCATGTCGCTACCTGTTAAATCATGGTGTCGAATACAGAGACATCTCACCTAGAGCCGCGCGAGCGACGCCGAGACAAGGCGCCCCTCGGACAGAGCGCGGAGTTGACGAGTCGTCAATGAGCATCTCTGGCCGAGGGGCAACGCCGTATCGGCGAGCGCAGCAGGCTATAGGCCTTGTTTGAGGCTCGCCTCGATGAACGGGTCCAGATCGCCGTCCAGCACCTTGTCGCAGTTGCTGGACTGCACGCCGGTGCGCAGATCCTTGATGCGCTGGTCGTCCAGCACGTAGGAGCGGATCTGGCTGCCCCAGCCGATGTCGGCCTTGGAGTCCTCGGCGGCCTGCTTGGCCGCGTTGCGCTTCTCCATCTCGTGTTCCCACAGCTTCGCCTTGAGCTGTTTCATGGCGAAGTCGCGGTTGGCGTGCTGGCTGCGCTGGCTCTGGCAGGCCACCACGATGCCGGTCGGCTCGTGGGTAATACGCACCGCCGAGTCGGTGGTGTTGACGTGCTGACCGCCGGCGCCGCTGGAACGATAGGTATCGACACGCAGGTCCGAGGGATTGATCTCGATCTCGAAGCTGTCGTCCACCTCGGGCGACAGGAACACCGAGGCGAAGGACGTGTGGCGGCGGCCGCCGGAGTCGAACGGGCTCTTGCGCACCAGGCGGTGAACGCCGGTCTCGGTGCGCAGCCAGCCGAAGGCGTACTCGCCCTGGATATGCACGGAGGCGGACTTGATGCCCGCCACCTCGCCGGCGGAGAGCTCGGTGATCTCGGCCTTGAAGCCGTGATGCTCGGCCCAGCGCAGGTACATGCGCAGCAGGATGTTGGCCCAGTCCTGGGCCTCGGTGCCGCCGGAACCCGCCTGGATATCGAGATAGGCGTTGTTCTCGTCCATCTCGCCGGAGAACATGCGCCGGAACTCGAGCTTCTCGAGGCTCGCCTGGAGGTTCTCCAGCTCGCGCTGGACCTCCTCGACGGTGCCCTCGTCCTCCTCCATCTCGGCCAGTTCCAGCAGGTCCTGGCTGTCCGCCAGCCCCTGGTCCAGCTCATCGATGGTGGCGACGATGGCCTCGAGGGTCGCCCGTTCCTTGCCCAGCTTCTGGGCATGGTCCGGATCGCTCCAGACGTCGGGGTCCTCGAGCTCGCGGGTGACTTCCTCTAGCCGATCTTTCTTTTCGGCATAGTCAAAGATACCCCCTCAGGACGTCTGTCCGCTCAGACAGGTCCTTGATGAGGTGGTTGATCGGATTGGTTTCCAGCATGGGGTTCGCCTGAATCCAAGGGAGATGAGGCGCGCGCCGGCGCCGGGCGCCAGCGGCGGAGAAAAGACGAGCATTGTAGCGAAATGCGCCGCCAGCGGCCATCCCGCGCGGCGGCACAAAGACGGCGACCCGGCCGGTGGCCGGGTCGCGCGAGGCGGAGCGTCCGCGGTGTCTGACAAGGCGGCTAGAAGCGATAGTCCACCGACAGCGCGAAGACGTCGGCTTCCACCTCGTACTCACCGGACAGGTTACCGCGACTGGTGTTCTCGTTGGTCAGGGTGGCGTCCTGGTCCATCTCGACGTCGTCGCCGAAGATGCGCAGATAGCCGGCGGTGATGCCGAGGTTCTCGGTCGGCTGGTAGGTGGCACCGAGAGAGGCCCAGCGGCGATCGGCGTCCGGCACCCGCGGGGTGCGATGCCGTGCATCCGGCACCGGGGTCTGGTCGATGCCAAGGCCCCCGCGCAGCGTCCATTGATGCGTCAGCGCGTAGTTCGCCCCCACCGAGAAGGCCCAGGTATCGTCCCAGTTCTCGGTGGTGGTGCTATCCGGCGTATTGTCGTTGAACTCGACAGTCAGCTCGTCGAAGCTGCTCCACTCGGTCCACTCGGCGTTGGCCATCAGCGCCAGCCGATCGGTCAGCTGGTGATAGACGCCCAGATTCAGGTTGGCCGGCGTGGTCAGCTCCGCCTTGCCACCGCCATTGGTGAAAGTATTCGTCAACTGGGCACCAGCCAGCGCTTGCTGGCCGGCGGCGCTATCGGAACTGAAATCGACGTCACCATCGAGCGTCAGATCGATCTCCGAGCGATAGCTGACGCCGAAGCGGGTGCGCTCGGTAGCCTGGAAGAGGGCGCCGAGGGTATAGCCATAGCCCCAGTCGTCTCCTTTGACTTCAGCCATGGCATTTGCCGCCCCAGCCGCCATCGGATTCCCCCCGATCGTTGCCATGTCCAGTGCATTGGACAAAGTCGCATCCGCGTACTGGGCACGCAGCCCCACGGCCAGATTGAGCCGCTCGGTGGCGCGATAGTTGAGCGTCGGCTGGATATCGATCGTCGTCAGCTCGGTCTCCACGGCGTGGTAGCGACCGATCCAGTCCTCGTCGTACTTGGTAGAAAGGCCGTAGGGCGAGTAGATCGCTAGCCCCAGGTCCCACTGATCGTTCAACTGCGTCTTGGCGGCGAAGCTCGGCACCCAGGCGGACTCACCCCCCTCGCCGGAGGCGCCGGCCGTGTACGGGATGCCGGCCACGTTCGAAGCCTCGGCGTCGTGCAGCTCGAAGGTGGCATCGATATAGGACACGCCGCCGGCGATCTGATTGCCGTCGATGTTGCCGATGGCGGCCGGGTTGTAGGCCATGAAGCTGACGTCCTCGGCACCGGCGGCGGTGTTGGAGAAAGCGTTGGCCAGGGTCTTGGCGCTTTGCTCGCGCACCTGGAAACCCGCGGCGGAGGCCTGGGCGGAAACGAGCGCCGCGGAGGCCAGGGCGACGGCGGCGGCGAGCTTGCGAGACGTGAAAGGCAGGGGCATGGCGCGGCTCCTAACGTTGCTGTTGTTATGGTGATGACGCGGCTGCCCGACAGTGTCGTCAGAACTCATCGCAAGGATCAAGGACAAACGACCGTTTAAATCCGATTTTTCCTAATACTTTGGTGGCACGCTCGTTTCATCTTCATGCGCAACAATGACTTGCCTTCTCATCCTGCCCACCCTTCCGAGCCCTGCGCCTCCATCTTGACCCTTGTGTAACCCAAGGGTTTTACACTCTGAGTATTCCCTTATCAGGAGACGCAAGGCATGAAGGTCAGCGAACTCGCCCGCCAGGCCGGCGTCACCGCCGAGACCGTGCGCCACTACACTCGCGAGGGGCTGCTGCGACCCGAGCGGAACCCGGACAACGGCTACCAGCTCTTCGACGATGCCGACCTGCGCCGGCTGCGTTTCATCCAACGCGCCCGCACCCTGGGCTTCGGCGTCGCCGAGATTCGCGAGATCCTCGAGCAGTCCGACCACGGCGACTCCCCCTGCCCGCTGGTGCGCGATCTGCTGGCCCGGCGCCTGCCGGAGATCCGCCACCGCATCCGCGAGCTCGAGGCCCTGGCCGAGCGCATGGAGGAAGCGCTGGCAGCCTGGGAGCACCTGCCCGACGGCATCCCGGACGGCCACAGCCTGTGCCGCCTGATCGAGAGCTTCCCCGAGCCGCTGGAGCCTACCAACAGGAAAGCGGCGCCCAAGGAGACATCGTCATGAGCACAACGACACGCCTCGAGCGCACCGTGCCCGGCATGAGCTGCCAGGGCTGCGTGAAGCGCATGCGCGAGGCCATCCAGGCCGAAGACGCCGAGGCCGAGGTCACCGGCACGCCGGCCGAGCATCGCCTCCAGGTCACCTCCTCGCTCGGCGATGCCGAGCTCGACCGCGTGCTCGCGGACGCCGGCTATCCCGCCGAGACGTCGTCCATCGAGCCGACCGCCAACGCCGAGACCAATGCCGAGCCGGCCCCCGACTCCGCGCCGGAACCGGCGCCGACATCGACGGCGGCGTCCGCTGGCGACGGCGCCACCACTCAACGCCTGTCGATCACCGGCATGACCTGCGCCGGCTGCGTGAAGAGCGTGCAGCAGGCGCTGGAGCGCACGCCGGGGGTCGAATCGGCCACGGTCAACCTCGGCAACCACACCGCCCAGGTACGCGGCAGCGCCGACACCCAGGCGCTGATCGACGCCGTGGACGCGGTGGGCTACGGCGCCGAGCCGATCCTCGACCTGCGCCAGGCCGAGCAGGTCCGGGCCGAGCGCGACGTCGAGGAGTATCGCCGCCGGCTGCGCGGCAGCGTCCTGTCGCTGGCATTGGCCGTGCCGCTGATGGTCAGCATGTTCGTCTACCATCCCCAGCCGCTCGGCGCCGGGCGCTGGTTCTGGCTGACAGTGGGCCTGCTGACCCTGGCGGTGATGGCCGGGCCCGGCCGGCACTTCTTCCGCAACGCCTGGAAGAACCTGCGCCATCACCAGGCCAACATGGACACCCTGATCGCCATGGGCACCGGCACCGCCTGGCTCTACTCCATGGCGGTGGTGGCCTTCGCCGAGGCCCTGCCCGAAATGGCCCGCGGCCTCTACTTCGAGGCCTCGGCGATGGTGATCGGCCTGGTGCTGCTGGGCAACGCCCTGGAGCTGAAGGCCAAGGGCCGCACCAGCGACGCCCTGCGCCGCCTGCTCGACCTGCAGAGCCGCACCGCCCGGGTGATCCGCGACGGCCAGGAGCAGGAGGTCGAGATCGACGAGGTGCGCGAGGGCGACCGGCTGCGCGTGCGCCCCGGCGAGCGCCTGCCGGTGGACGGCGAGGTGCTCGAGGGCGAGAGCCATCTCGACGAGTCCATGCTCACCGGCGAGCCCGCTCCGGTAGCCAAGGCGGCCGGCGACGAGGTCAGCGCCGGCACCGTCAACGGCCAGGGCGGGCTGGTCTATCGGGCCACCCGAGTCGGCGCCGACACCCGGCTCGGCCGCATCACCGAGCAGGTGGCCCGCGCCCAGGCCTCGCGGCCGCCCATCGGCCGGCTCGCCGACACTATTTCCGGCATCTTCGTGCCGTCGGTGATGATCATCGCCGTGCTCACCGCGCTGATCTGGTTCAACGTCGGCGCCGAACCGCGGGTGCTGCACATGCTGGTCACCGCCAGCACCGTGCTGATCATCGCCTGCCCCTGCGCACTGGGCCTGGCCACGCCGATCTCCACCATGATCGGCGTCGGCAAGGCCGCCGAGCACGGCGTACTGGTGAGAAGCGGCGAGGCGCTGCAGACCGCCAGCCATCTCACCACCCTGGTGGTGGACAAGACCGGCACTCTCACCGAGGGCAAGCCGCGCCTGACCGAGGCCGAAGTGCTGACGGGCGACGAGCAGGAGGCACTCGGCTGGGTGGCGGCGCTGGAGCGCGGCTCCGAGCACCCGCTGGCCACCGCCCTGCTCGCCCACGCCGAAGCGCAGAACGCTGAAGCGGCCGAGATCCAGGACTTCACCAGCGTGACCGGCGGCGGCGTGCGCGCCCGCACGGCCGACGGCCGAACGCTGCTGCTGGGCAACGCCCGGCTGCTCGAGGAGGCCGGCATCGATCTGGCCTCGGGCCAGGCGCGCGTCGCCGAGCTCGAGGGCCAGGCGCGCACCGTGGTCCAGCTGGCCGTCGACGGCGAGCTCGTCGCCCTGTTCGGCGTCAGCGATCCGCTGCGCGCCGATGCCAGGGCCGCCGTCACGCGCCTGCGAGACGAGGGGCTGACCCTCGTGATGCTGACCGGCGACAACGCGCACACCGCCCGCGCCATCGCCGACGAGGTCGGCATCGACGAGGTCCGCGCCGGGCTGCTGCCCGAGGACAAGCACGCCGAGATCGAGCGGCGCCAGGCCAACGGCGAGACGGTCGGCATGGTCGGCGACGGCATCAACGACGCCCCGGCCCTGGCCCGCGCCGACGTCGGCTTCGCCATCGGCCAGGGCACCGACGTGGCCATCGAGAGCGCCGGCATCACCCTGATGCGCGACTCGCTGCACGGCGTGGCCGACGCCATCGCCATCAGCCGCGCCACCCTGACCAACATCAAGCAGAACCTGGTGGGCGCTTTCGGCTACAACGTGCTCGGCATCCCCATCGCCGCCGGCGCGCTCTACCCGCTGACCGGCAGCCTGCTGTCGCCGGTGATCGCCGGCGCCGCCATGTCGGCCTCGTCGATCACCGTGGTCGGCAACGCCAGTCGCCTGCGCTGGTTCCGCCCCCAGGGGGTCGCCGCGCCCGACGAGACCTCTTCTTCCGGCAAACAGGAGGCATCCGCATGAGCTGGATCGTCAATCTCGCCGGCCTGGCGCTGATCGCCCTGATCGCCTGGTGGTTCTGGGGCCAGCGTTGACCGACGCCCGGGACCGCCGGCGCTACGCTTAAGAGACGAAGCCAAAGGGAGGATCCCCGATGCCCGAACTCAACGGCGTGCTGGAAACGGCCCTCTACGTGGCGGACATGCCCCGGGCCCGGCGCTTCTTCGAGACGGTGATGGGGCTCAGCCCCTTCAACGCCGACCATCGCTTCACCGCCTATGACGCCGGCGCCGGCACGGTGCTGCTGCTGTTTCTCGACGGCGAGACCAGCGAGACGGTGGTGCTGCCCGGCGAGATGGGCAC
Source organism: Halomonas sp. HG01 (assembly GCF_000968715.2). Taxonomy (NCBI): domain Bacteria; kingdom Pseudomonadati; phylum Pseudomonadota; class Gammaproteobacteria; order Oceanospirillales; family Halomonadaceae; genus Halomonas; species Halomonas sp. HG01. Next base: position 3,214,193 of record NZ_CP022134.1, read on the forward strand.
CATCCCGCCCCACGACGGCGCCGGCCGGGTGCACATGGCCTTCGCCATCGCCGCGCCGGCGCTGCCCGACTGGGAGGCCCAGCTGGGCGAGCACGGCGTCGGGATCGAGGGCCGCACCCACTGGCCGCGAGGCGGTGAGAGCGTGTATTTCCGCGACCCCGACGGCCACCTGCTGGAGCTGGCCACGCCGGGGGTATGGCCGACCTACTGAGGCCGCTCTCGGGAAAGCGTGCTCTTTATTCGACCGCGACCCGACGGCCACCTGCTGGAGCTGGCGACCCCTGAGGTGTGGCCAACCTACTGAGGCCGCTCTCTGGAGAGCGTGCTCTTTATTTGGCCGCGACCCCGACGGCCACCTGCTGGAGCTGGCCACGCCGGGGGTATGGCCGACCTACTGAGGCCGCTCTCGGGAAAGCGTGCTCTTTATTCGACCGCGACCCGACGGCCACCTGCTGGAGCTGGCGACCCCTGAGGTGTGGCCAACCTACTGAGGCCGCTCTCGGGAGAGCGTGCTCTTTATTCGACCGCGACCCGACGGCCACCTGCTGGAGCTGGCGACCCCGGGGGTATGGCCAACCTACTGACCGCTTAACGCACCGGCGCGGCGTGCTCGACCATCAGCTGCAGCGATTCGCGGCCGCGCCAGCGGTTGCGGTTGAGCTTGTAGGCGCAGTGCAGCCGGTCGCCGACGCCGAAGGCCGGCACCTCGCCCGGGGTCAGCGCCCGGAACCAGATCGCCCTGGTCGACACCGGGCCGGCCGAGAGCTCCATCATCAGGTGATTGCCCTCGGCGCCCACCGGGCGCAGCGACTCGACCAGGAACTCGCCTTCGAACAGCGGCGGGTCGAACTCGCGGCCGTAGGGCCCGAGCGCTTCCAGCTCGTCGAGGGTGGCGAGGCTCAGCTGGGCCGGTGCCAGTTCGCCGTCGGTGAAGACCCTGGGAAACAGCTCGGTGTCGCCGAGCTGCTCGCGAACCGCCTGCAGGAAGGCGGTGCGGAAGGCCTCGAGGGATTCCACCGGCACGCCGACGCCGGCGGCGCCGCGGTGGCCGCCGAAGCGCGGCAGCGCCTCGGGGGCGAGCTCGAAGGTGCGCTGCAGGGCGTCGCGCAGGTGCAGCGCCTCGATGGAGCGCCCCGAGCCGGTCAGCATGCCGGCCTGGGCGGCCGGGGTCAGCACCAGGGTCGGCCGACCGAAGGCCTGCACCAAGCGTGAGGCGACGATGCCCTGCACCCCGGGATGGCCATCCTCGAGATAGACCACCAGCGCCGGCGCGTCGTCGGCGAGCTGCGGCCGGGCCAGTGCCCGCGCCTGCTCGGCCATGTCGGCCTCGATGGCCTTGCGCGACTGGTTGTCCTGGTCGAGCGTTTCCAGATGCCGCGCCGCCGTGGCGTCGTCCGCCGCGAGCATGAAGTGCAGCGCGGCGTAGGGATCGTCGAGCCGCGAGCGGGCGTTGATCCGCGGGCCCATCTGGAAGGCCAGGGTCTCGGCGTCGAAGGGCACGCTGTCGGCGCCCAGCCGTTCGGCCATGGTCCGCCAGCAGGCCGCCTCCATGCGATTGATCAGCGCCAGTCCCTGGGTGACCACGGCGCGGTTGGCGGCACTGCCGCCGAGCGACACGCAGTCGGCCACGGTGCCCAGCGCCACGTAGGACAGCCAGGGCGACAGCTTGGGCGTGGCGGCCGCCAGCACGCCCCACTCGATCAGCACCGACCGGGCCAGCGACATGGTCAGCCAGGCGACCATGCAGCCGGCAATGGTCGGGTCCGGGTAGTCACAGTCGTCGCGGGTCGGGTTGACGGTGGCGAAGGCCGAGGCCGGCGGCCCCTCCACCGGCAGTGCGTGGTGGTCGCTGACGACCACGTCGATGCCGGCGGCCTTGAGCCGGGCGATGCGCGGCTCGTCGCTGCTGCCACAGTCGGCGGTGATCACCAGGCTCGGCCGCGGCGAGAGCTTCAGCGTGCGCTCCACCAGCGGCAGGCTGATGCCGTAGCCGTCGTGGATGCGGTGGCCGATCAGGCTGTGCAGCCTGTCTTCCGGCACGCCGAACAGCTCGTTCAGGGTGCGCCGGATCACCACGTGGGAGGTGATGCCATCGACGTCGTAGTCGGTGAGGATGCCGATGTGCTCGCCCTCGACCACCGCCTGGGCGATGCGCTCGGCCGCCGGGCGCGCGTCCTTGAGCCGCTCGGGGTGCGCCAGGTGGCGAAGGCTCGGCGACACCAGCGGCGCAAGCTCGCCGGCATGACCAGACAGACGCCCGGCCAGCACGCGGGCCTGCAGCGGCGTCAGCCCCTCCGCCAGGGCACGGGCCTCCAGGGCCTCGTCGCGGGGGCGCGGCAGGATACGGGTCGTCAACGCGTCTTCGGATACGGGCGTCGGGGTAGCGTCCACGGAAACTCCTGGAGATGACGGCAAGACGCCCGGCGAACCGGGCGTCATGGGGGCAACGGTGATACCGGGGAACCGCCGGAGACGGGCGCCCCCGGAGCGGCCTGCGAGCCGGGACCGACTCAGCGCCGGTTGTCGGCCACGAACTGCTGCACGGCGGCGAGCTCGGCCGGCAGCACGCTGTAGCGCTCCTCGCGCTCCAGCAGGTCGTCCATGTGCGGCGGCAGCGGCACGCCCGGGAAGCCGGCCTTGACCACCGCCTCGGCGAACTTGGCGGGATGCGCGGTGGCCAGGGTGACCATCGGCACGCTGCCGTCACCGCGCTCGCGCTCGGCGGCGCGATAGCCGGTGGCGGTGTGCGGGTCGAGGATCTCCTGGGTGCGGTGATGGGCCTCGCGGATCACTTCCAGGATGGTGGCGTCGTCGATGCTGTGGCTGGCGAACATCTCGCGCAGCCGCGCCAGCGGCGCATCGGCCAGCGCCGAGGGCTCGTCCTGGAAGCGCTCGAGCAGTTCGGCCACGGCCGCGCCGTCACGCTGATAGGCCTCGAACAGCAGACGCTCGAAGTTGGACGACACCACGATGTCCATGGACGGCGCCAGGGTCGCGACCAGTTCCTTCCTGGAGAAGTCGTTGTCGGCCAGGGTGCGGTGCAGGATGTCGTTGGCGTTGGTGGCGATCACGAAGCGCTCGACCGGCAGGCCCATGCGGTAGGCCATGTAGCCGGCGAAGACGTTGCCGAAGTTGGCCGACGGCACGCAGAAGCTCACCTTGCGGTGCGGCGCGCCGAGCGCCACGGCGGAGGCCACGTAGTAGACGATCTGGGCCATGATGCGCGCCCAGTTGATCGAGTTCACCGCCACCAGCCGAGTGCCGTTCAGGAAGTCCTGGTTGGCGAAGCTGGCCTTGACCATGGCCTGGGCGTCGTCGAAGTTGCCCTCGATGGCGACGTTGAACACGTTGTCCGCCAGCACGGTGGTCATCTGGCGACGCTGGACCTCGGACACCCGCTCGTGGGGGTGCAGAATGAAGATGTCCAGGTTGTCGCAGTGGCGGCAGCCCTCGATGGCGGCCGAGCCGGTGTCGCCGGAGGTGGCGCCCATGATCACCGCACGCTCGCCGCGCTTCTTGAGGAAGTGGTCGAGCAGCCGGCCGAGCAGCTGCAGGGCCACGTCCTTGAACGCCAGTGTCGGGCCGTGGAACAGCTCGAGCAGGAAGTGGTTGGCATCGAGCTGGTTCAGCGGCACCACGGCGTCGTGGCTGAAGGTGGCGTAGGCGTCGCGAACGATCTCGCGGAAGGTGTCGTCGTCGATCTCGCCGCCCACATAGGGCTGCATCACCCGGAAGGCGATCTCGGCGTAGGAGCAGCCAGCCATGTCGGCCAGCTGCTCGTGGCTCAGCTGGGGGACGGTCTCGGGCACGTAGAGGCCGCCGTCGCTGGCCATGCCGGTGAGCACGACCTCCTCGAAGGAGAGCGCGGGCGCCTGCCCGCGAGTACTGATATAGCGCATCATTCCACTCCGTGGGACTCGAGCTACGGGCTACGGGCTACGGGCATATCGCTGCCCGCCGCCCGCTGCCCGAGGCACGCGGCCGATGGTTATTGATTCTCTTCCAGCGACTCGACGCGAATGCGAGTGACGGAACCGGCGATGTCGGCCATGGCCTCGATCTTGCGGATCGCCTCGTTCATGTGCTTCTCGCGGGTGCGGTGGGTCATCAGGATGATCGGCACCAGCTCGCCCTCGGTCGCCTCCTTCTGGATCAGCGCCTCGATGGAGATGCCTTCCTCGGAGAGGATGGTGGCGACGCGAGCCAGCACGCCGGGACGATCGACCGCCAGCAGACGCAGGTAGTAGGCGGTGCTGATCTCTTCCATGGCCAGGATCGGCGGCTGGTCGGCGTTCTCGCCGATGCCGCTGAAGGCCAGGTAGGGCACGCGGTAGTGGTGGTCGGTGGCGATGTCGCGGGCCACGTCGAGCACGTCGGCGACCACCGCGGAGGCGGTCGGCTCGGCGCCGGCACCGGCGCCGTAGTAGAGGGTCGGGCCCACGGCGTCGCCCATCACGGCGATGGCGTTCTTGACGCCGTGCACGTTGGCCAGCAGCCGCTCCTTGGGAATCAGCGTCGGATGCACGCGCAGCTCCAGACCCTCGTCGGTGCGCTTGGAGATGCCCAGGTGCTTGATGATGTAGCCCAGGTTGTCGGCCTGCTCGACGTCCTCGGCGGTGACCCGGGAGATGCCCTCGGTGTAGGCCTTCTCGAACTGCAGCGGCACGCCGTAGGCGATGGAGGCCAGGATGGTCAGCTTGTGGGCGGCGTCGATGCCTTCCACGTCGAAGGTCGGGTCGGCCTCGGCGTAGCCCAGCGCCTGGGCCTCGGCCAGCACGTCCTCGAAGGCGCGGCCTTCGTCGCGCATGTGGGTGAGGATGAAGTTGCCGGTGCCGTTGATGATGCCGGCCAGCCACTCGATGCGGTTGGCGCCCAGACCCTCGCGCAGCGACTTGATTACCGGGATGCCGCCGGCCACCGCGGCCTCGAAGGCCACGATCACGCCCTTCTCGTGGGCGGCCTGGAAGATCTCGTTGCCGTGCACCGCGATCAGCGCCTTGTTGGCGGTGACCACGTGCTTGCCGTTCTCGATGGCGGTCAGCACCAGCTCGCGGGCCACGTCGTAGCCGCCGATCAGTTCGACGACGACGTCGATGTCGGGATTGGCCGCGACCTCGAAGATGTCATGGGTCGTCTTGATGCCGGTGACGTCACACTCGGGGTTCGGCGTGCGGAAGGCCACCTGCTCGATGACGATCGGACGCCCCGCCCGACGGGCGATCTCGTCGGCGTTGCGCGTCAGTACGTTGAAGGTCCCGCCGCCGACGGTGCCCAGGCCACAGATTCCCACTCTCACCGGTTTCAATGTCTTTCCCCTCGTTACTGCTTGGTGTCTCAGCGATGTTCGGCCCGAAGGCCCGCGCGCTCGATGGCGCGCCTATTCGTCGTTCAGGCCCAGCATGGTCGCCAGGCGTTCGGCCGGCACGTAGCCGGGCACCAGGCGCCCGTCGGGCAGCACGATGGCCGGGGTGCCCTGCACGCCCAGCTGCATGCCCAGATGATACTGTTCCTCGACCGGATTGTCGCAGCTTGCGTTGCCTTCGAGCGCCTCTTCGCGCTTGGCCGTCGACATCGCCTCGCTGGGATTGTCGGCGCACCAGACCTGCTGCAGCTCACGGGCCCCCGGCGAGCTCATCCCGCCGCGCGGAAAGGCCAGGTAGTCGACTTCGATACCCATCTCGTTGAGGCGCGGCACCTCCTCGTGCAGGCGGCGGCAGTAGGGGCAGGTGGTGTCGGTGAACACCGTGACCCGCGCCTTCGGCTCGTCGGTGCCGCGGAAGATCACCCGCTCCTCGTCAGGGATCGCCGCGACGCGGGCGGCCCGCTCGGCGTTGCGCGCCTGCTCGGAGAGGTTCACCAGCCCTCCCTCGGCGTTCTCGTAGAGGTCGCCGACCAGGAAGTAGCCGCCATCGGCATCGGTATAGAAGCGCTCGCCGGTTTCCAGTCGCACCGCGTAGAAACCCGCCAGCGGGGTCTCCTCGATATGCTCCACCGGCATCTGCTGGCCGTCGACCTCGAGACGTTCGGTCAGCCGCTCGATGGCCGGGTCCTGGGCCAGGGCGGGGAGTGACAGAGCGGCGAGCATACCGCCGGCGACAACACGGGAGATGGGTCTCATGATTCAGCCTCGGGGATGATGATCGGCGTGCAGGACCTCGAGCCGGGCCTGCGCGACATGGGTATAGATCTGCGTGGTCGACAGGTCGCTGTGACCGAGCAGCAGCTGTACGACACGCAGATTGGCCCCATGATTCAACAGATGGGTGGCGAAGGCGTGGCGCAGGGTGTGCGGCGACAGCGGGCGATCGATGCCGGCGACCAGGGCATGGGCCTTGATACGGTGCCAGAAGGCCTGGCGCGTCAGGCAGGCGTCACGCCGACCGGGAAACAGCGCCGGCCGAGACGGGTCGTCCATCAGCGCCGCACGCCCGGTACGCAGGTAGCGCGACAGCCAGTCCACCGCCTCTTCGCCGAGCGGCACCAGGCGTTCCTTGTCGCCCTTGCCGCGCACCCGCACCACGCCCTGGCGCAGGTTGACGGCGTCGGTGGTCAGCCCGACCAGCTCGCTGACGCGCAGCCCGGCGGCATAGAGCACCTCGAGCATGGTGCGATCGCGCAGCCCCAGGTCGCTGCCGAGGTCCGGCGCGGCCAGTAGCCGCTCCACCTCGTCCTCTTCCAGGGTGTCCGGTAGCGACGGCCGGGCCGGCGGCAGCTTCACCTCGGCGATCGGGTCGTGGTCGATGCGCCCCTCGGACAGCGCCCAGCGGTAGAAGCGTCGCAGGCTCGACAGCAGCCGGGCATTGCTGCGCAGCTTGTAGCCGTCGTCACGCCGGGCGTCGAGCCAGGCCGGCAGGGCCTCGGCGCCGGGCGCCAGCAGCGTGGCGTTGCGCCCGTCTAGCCAGGCCGCCCAGGCGGTCAGGTCACGGCGATAGGCCGCCAGGGTGTTGTCGCTGGCGCCCTCTCCCAGCCACAGGTCATCGAGGCAGGCCTCGATCAGCGCCAGGGCCTCGTCAGCGATGGTCGTCATGGCGTTCCTCGCCCCCTGAACGACGAAACCCCGCCCCGCGACTGCGGTGACGGGGTTGCGATGTCACGCGGACTGACAAGCCGCGTCACCACTGGCCGGCGAGGCGTCGCCTCAGGCCAGCTTTTCCTTGATGCGGGCGGACTTGCCGCTGCGCTCGCGGAGGTAGTACAGCTTGGCCTGGCGAACGTCGCCGCGGCGCTTGACGCTGATGGAGTCGACCAGCGGGCTGTAGGTCTGGAAGGTCCGCTCGACGCCGACACCGTGGGAGATCTTGCGCACGGTGAAGGCGGAGTTCAGGCCGCGGTTACGCTTGCCGATGACGACGCCTTCGAAGGCCTGCAGACGCTCGCGGCTGCCTTCCTTGACCTTGACCTGGACGGTCACGGTGTCGCCCGGGGCGAATTCCGGCACTTCCTTGCTCATCTGCTCGGCTTCGAGCGCCTGGATCACCTTGTTCTTGCTGCTCATGACTTAACTCCTCGATAACATACATGATTCGCCGATCCGGCAGTGGATGGCCGACGAATCGTGATCCCGGCGCTCGAATGCCTCGACGCGCGGGAGTCCTGTTGGTGACGCAGGTCACCGCCTCTCGTGGCGTGTCCTGCACCTCCGCCCGGCCTAGTCGCCTTCGGCCGGCACGTACTCCTCGATGAACTCCTTGAGCAGAGCCTGCTGCTCGGCGTCCAGCGTCCTGCCCTCGAGCAGGTCGGGTCGCCGGAGCCAGGTCCGCCCCAGGGACTGCTTGAGCCGCCAGCGCCGGATGGCGCCATGGTGGCCGCTGAGCAGGACATCCGGCACCCGCCGCCCGTCGATCACCTCGGGGCGCGTGTAGTGCGGACAGTCCAGCAGTCCGTCGTTGAAGGAGTCCTCGACCGCGGAATCCTGATGGCCCAGCACGCCAGGCACCAGCCTTGCCGCGGCATCGATCAGCACCATCGCCGGCAGCTCGCCGCCGCTCAGCACATAGTCGCCGATCGACCATTCTTCATCGATGTCGGCTTCAACGACCCGTTCATCGATGCCTTCGTAGCGTCCGGCCACTACCACCAGGGGTGGGCCTTCCGCCAGCTCCTGCGCGCCGCGCTGATCCAGCTGACGCCCCTGGGGCGAAAGATAGATCACCTTCGGGCGTTGCCCGGTGGCGTCCTCGGCCCGCTCGCGGGCATCGTGGATGGCCGAGCGCAGGGTGTCGACCTTCATCAGCATCCCCGGTCCGCCGCCGTAGGGGCGGTCGTCCACGGTGCGATGCCGGTCGGTGGCGTAGTCCCGGGGATTCCAGAACTCCAGGGCGATCTGCCCCTTGTCCACCGCTCTGCCCGTCACGCCCTGACGGGTCAGCGCCTCGAACATCTCGGGGAACAGCGATACCACACCGACCCACATGGAGGCGTCGCTGCGACTCAAAAGTCCGGATCCCAGTCGACGGTCATCACGCCGGCCTCGAGATCCACCTTCTGCACGACCTCGTCGGGCAGGAAGGGCAGCAGTCGCTCGCGATCGTCGATGGCGTCATGCCCCTTCACGACCATGACGTCATTGGCGCCGGTCTCGAAGAGGTAGTCGACGCGGCCCAGCGTCACGCCGTCGCGGGTCACGACCCGCAGGCCTTCCAGCTGGTACCAGTAGAACTCGTCGTCGCCGTCGAGTTCGGGCAGCTCGGCCGTGGGCAGCAGCACTTCGGCGCCGGCCAGGGCCTCGGCCTGATCTCGACCGTCGACGCCTTCCAGGCGGGCCACCAGGCCCTTGCCCTGCGGGCGTCCCTGGACGAGACGATAGCGCACGAGTCGGCCCTGATGACGCAGCACCCACTCGTCGTACTCGAGGATGCCTTCCATCGGGCTGGTGTACGAATACACCTTCAGCCAGCCCTTCACACCGTAGGGGCTGGTCAACTTGCCCAGCACCACGTGCTCATTGGCCGGTGTCGGCTCGACGCCTGCGCTCATCGCGATCCTGCCTCAGACATTCGGGGCATCAGGCCGATCAGGCCTGCTTGCGGGCTTCCTTGACCAGCTCGGCAACGCGGCCGGACAGCTGGGCGCCCTGGTCCTGCCAGTGCTGAACGCGGTCGAGGTCGACGCGCAGACGCTCTTCCTGGCCGCGGGCGACCGGGTTGAAGAAGCCGAGACGCTCGATGAAACGGCCGTCACGGGCCTTGCGAGAATCGGTCACGGTGAGGTGGTAGAAGGGACGCTTCTTGGCGCCACCACGTGCCAGACGAATGGTAACCATGCGTTGACTGTCCTTCGGTTGAGTTACGGAGGTTGTCGGTCGGGGCCAGGCCCTCGACAGTCGGATCGACCGCACCCCGGAGGGTGCGCCGCCGGGTGTTCGGTCACGAGAAGGCCCGCGAAAAACGCGGACCTGCCAGTGAAGACGCCGCATTCTACGGAAATCTCCCCGGCTTGGAAACCTTTTTGGGCCGCGAGCCGGGCGCCTCAGCGCCGCGGCAGACCACCGCCCGGGCCGCCCATGCCGCCGGGACCGCCCATTCCACCCGGGCCACCCATGCCGCCGGGGCCTCCCGGGCCGCCGCCGCCCATCATGCCGGACATGCCGCGCATCATCTTCTGCATGCCGCCCTTCTTGCCGGCCTTCTTCATCATCTTTTGCATCTGCTTGTGCTGCTTGAGCAGGCGATTGAGGTCCGGCACCTGCAGGCCGGCACCGGCGGCGATGCGGCGCTTGCGCGAGCCGTTGATGATGTCGGGGTTGCGGCGCTCCTTGGGCGTCATCGAGTTGATCAGCGCCTCGAGCTTGCCCATCTCCTTCTCGGGACCCGGGCCCTGGGCCATCTCGGCCATCTGCCCCATGCCGGGCAGCTTGCCGAGCAGGCCGCCCATGCCGCCCATCTTCTTGAGCTGCTGGAGCTGGTCGCGGAAGTCCTCGAGATCGAAGCCGTCGCCCTTCTTGACCTTCTTGGCCAGCTGCTCGGCCTTGCCCTTGTCGACGGTGCGCTCGGCCTCCTCGATCAGCGACAACACATCACCCATGCCGAGGATGCGCGAGGCCACGCGGTCCGGATGGAAGGGTTCGAGGGCGTCGACCTTCTCGCCCACGCCCATGAACTTGATCGGCTTGCCGGTGACGTGACGCACCGACAGCGCCGCACCGCCACGGGCGTCGCCGTCGGCCTTGGTCAGGATGACACCGGTCAGCGGCAGCGCCTCGTGGAAGGCCTTGGCGGTGTTGGCGGCGTCCTGGCCGGTCATGGAGTCGACCACGAACAGCGTCTCGTCCGGCGACACGGCGTTCTCGAGGGCCTGGATCTCGGCCATCATCGCCTCGTCGATGGCCAGACGGCCGGCGGTGTCGACGAGCACCACGTCGTGGAACTGGATCTTGGCGTGCTTGATCGCCGCCTCGGCGATGGCCACCGGCTGCTGGTCGCTGCTCGACGGAAAGAAGTCGACCTCGACCTCCTTGGCCAGGGTCTCGAGCTGGTCGATGGCCGCCGGGCGGTAGACGTCCGCGGACACCACCAGCACCTTCTTCTTCTCACGCTCGCGCAGGTAGCGCGCCAGCTTGGCCACGGAGGTGGTCTTGCCCGCGCCCTGCAGGCCGGCCATCAGCACCACCGCCGGGCGACCCTTGAGGGTCAGCCCCTCGTTGGCCTCGCCCATGATCGCCTCGAGCTCCTGCTGGACGATCTTGACGAACTGCTGGCCCGGCGAGAGGCTCTTCGAGACCTCCTGGCCCACGGCACGCTCGCGCACCCGGTCGATGAACGCCTTGACCACCGGCAGGGCGACGTCGGCCTCGAGCAGCGCCCGCCGGACCTCGCGCAGGGTGTCCTTGACGTTGTCCTCGGTCAGGCGCGCCTGACCCTTGATCGATTTGAGCGTCTGGGACAGACGATCGCTGAGATTCTGAAACATGGGGCCTCTCCGCAAACGATGGCCTGGGAAGCCGCATCAGCCCCCGGCATGACGCGTCCGGGCGGGACTTTCCCATAATGGGACGAAATTATACGCCTTGTGGCCGCGAGTCTCCATGGCAGCGGCCCGGGCCCGGCTGGGCGGCGCGTGGAGGATTCGGTATAGTGGCACCTCCATTTCCTCTTGCTGGACGCTGGCGAAGGCGCACGGATAGCCATCGATGTACGCGCTCCCCCTGGCCCTGGTGGCCTTCATCTTCTACATCGCCGCCGCTTCCTGGCAGGGCCTGACCCTGTTTCGACGCGTGGCACCGCGGGACACCCTGGTCCGCGGCCTCGGCGCCGCCGGCCTGCTCTGCCACCTGCCGCTGGCCGTGGGCCTGCTCGACGCAGGCGATTCACTGCAGCCAGGCTTCTCGACCAGCGTGGTGCTGGCCGGCGCCCTCGCCGTTCTGGTGCTGCTGCTCGTCAGCCTGTTCAAGCCGGTGCTCAACGTCGCCACCGGGCTCTTCCCGCTGGCCGGCGCGGTACTGCTGCTGGCCATCGAGTGGCCGAGCCCCGAGAAGGGCAGCACCATGACGCCCGGCATCGCCCTTCACGCCCTGAGCGCGGCGCTGGCCTTCGCCCTGCTGGCCATCGCCGCCGTCCAGGCGGTGCTGCTCGGCGTGCAGAACCAGGCGCTGCGTCACCACCACATCCGCGGCGTGGTCCAGTCGCTGCCGCCGCTGACCACCATGGAACGGGTGCTGTTCGAGCTGCTCTGGGGCGGCATGATCCTGCTGACCCTGTCGATCGCCAGCGGCTTCGCCTTCGTCGACAACATGTTCGCCCAGCACCTCGTCCACAAGACGGTACTGTCGCTGGTCGCCTGGGTGATCTTCGCCGCCCTGCTGACCGGCCACCATCGCCTGGGCTGGCGCGGCATGCGCGCGGTACGCTGGACCCTGGGCGGTTACCTGGTGCTGCTGCTGGCCTATTTCGGCAGCAAGTTCGTGCTCGAGATCCTGCTGGCGCGTCCTTGACACCACCGGTCCCCGTCCCTACAACTCAAGCCTTGATACGCGATTGAGGATCCTTCGACTTGAACGACGATTTCCCCCTGGGATTGCTGTTCGGCCTGCTGCTGCTGCTCATCTGCCTCTCTGCCTTCTTCTCGAGCTCCGAGACCGGCATGATGTCGATCAACCGCTATCGCCTGAGCCACCGGGCCAACGAAGGCGAGCGCCGGGCCCAGCGGGTGATGCGTCTGCTCGGCCGCCCCGATCGCCTGATCGGCGTGATCCTGATCGGCAACAACTTCGTCAACAACCTCGCGGCCTCGATCGCCACCATCATCGCGATCCACTTCTTCGGCGAGGTCTCCGGGCCCGCCGTCGCCACCAGCCTCCTGACCATTGCCATCCTGATCTTCGCCGAGGTCACGCCCAAGACCTACGCCGCGGTGAAGCCGGAGCGCATCGCCTATCCGGCCTCGCGAGTGCTGGAGCCGCTGCTCAAGCTGCTCTACCCGCTGGTGTGGCTGGTCAACGCCATCTCCAACGGCCTGCTGCGACTGCTCGGGGTCAAGACCCTCGAGGGCGGCGGCGACAACCTGACCCGCGACGAGCTGCGCACCGTGGTCCATGAGGCCGGGCCGCTGATCCCGCGCCGCCACCAGGCGATGCTGGTATCGATCCTCGATCTCGAGAACGTCACGGTGAACGACATCATGGTGCCCCGCCACGAGGTGATGGGCATCGATCTGGACGACGACCTCGACGCCATCCTGACCCAGATCCGCACCAGCCAGCACACCCGCCTGCCGGTCTACAAGGGCGACATCAACAACATCATCGGCATGCTGCACCTGCGCAACGCGGCGCGTTTCCTGTCCCGTGGCGAGGTGACCAAGGCGGCCATCGTCCAGGAGGCGAGGGAGCCCTACTTCATCCCCGAGTCGACGCCGCTGCACACCCAGCTGCTCAACTTCCAGAAGCAGAAGCGGCGCATCGGCATCGTGGTGGACGAGTACGGCGACGTGGAAGGCCTGGTGACGCTGGAGGACATCCTCGAGGAGATCGTCGGCGAGTTCACCACCGACGTGGCCGGCCAGGACCAGGAGATTCACCCGCAGGACGACGGCAGCCACGTCATCGACGGCACCGCCAACATCCGCGACATCAACAAGTCGCTGGGCTGGCAGCTGCCCACCGACGGCCCCAAGACCCTCAACGGGCTGATCCTCGAGCACCTGGAATCCTTCCCCGACGGCCCGGCGTGCCTGCAGATCGGCGCGGTGCGCATGGAGATCCTCGAGGTGCGCGACAACCTGATCACCTCGGCGCGCTGCTGGCAGGCGGTACGCCTGCCAGCAGCGGCGAACGTCTGACTCAACGCCCGCGAGACGCGACCCAGCGATCGGCCTCGGCCTTGAGCGCCCGGACGCCCTCCTCGACCCGCTGGCGATCGGCCTCGGCCGGCGCCAGCGGGGTGCCGAAGTAAAGCGCCACCCGAGCCCGGAAGCGGCGCGGCGGCTTGGTCAACGCCCGACCGCCGTAGTGCGAGGTCCAGGAGCCCCACAGGCCGGCCAGCCCCGCCGGCACCACCGGCACCGGATCCCGGGCGAGGATCAGGTCCAGCCCACGCCGAAAGCGATGGATCTCGCCGTCGGTGGTCAAGCGCCCCTCGGGAAACACCATCACCACCTCGCCGGCGCGCAGCGCCCGGCTGACCTGATCCAGCGAACGGCGCAGCCCGCCCGGATCCCGGCGCTCGGAGTCCACCGGGATCGCCCCCACCAGCTTGAACAGCCAGTGCAGCCAGGGCGACTCGTAGATCGGCCGGTCCATCAGGAAACGCAGCGGTCGCGGGCTGGCGCCGCCCACCACCAGGGCGTCGACGAAGCTGACGTGGTTGCAGACCACCAGGGCGGGGCCGTGGGCAGGAATGTGGCGGCGGCCACGGAAGCGCAGCCGGTAAAGCAGGTGGATGATCAGGAACACCAGCCGGCGCAGCATGCGGCGCGGCGAGCGCAGGCACCAGCCCAGCGCGGCGGTCGCCGCCAGCGCCGGGAGCGCCCAGGTCGGCAGACCGGTCAAGAGATGTCGGACCCCGCCTTCAGGCCGGCCAGCAGGGTCGTCAGCAGCTGGTCGAGCAGCTCCTCGACCTCCAGCGGCTCGCTCTGCCAGTAGCCGAGGCGCTCGTTGAGCCCCAGCTGCACCAGGCCATGGACGCTACCCCACAGGGTACGCCCCAGCCGGCGTGCCTCGAGGTCGTCGAGGGTCGGCTGGTATTCCTTGAGGGTGTTCTCGACGCGCAGGAACAACGCCTCGATCATGTCGCTCTGACGCTGGTCGAGCTCGCCCTCCTGGGCCAGCGGATAATCGAACATCAGCTGCCAGCGGAACGGCTGGTGACGGGCGAACTCCCAGTAGGCCCGAGCCAGGGCCTTGAGGCGACCATCCGGTGCCGCCTCGTCGAGCAGCGGGTCGATGGCGGCGCGCAGGCTCGCCAGCGACTCGATGTTCACGTGCTGCAGCAGGTTGCCGAAGCTGCCGTACAGCTTGAGCAAGGTGCTGGGAGCGCAGCCGACGTCACGCGCCAGGGAACGCAGCGACAGCGTATGCACCGGCCGCTCCTGCAGCCAGGCATCGCAGGCGGCCATCACCTGGGCATGAAGCGCCTCGGGGGCGTGCTGTCTGGGACGAGCCATCGACATCCTCGCGGGCCGGGACGGCGCGGCACCACCATGGGCGGCGCCGGCCACGATCTGAAATGAAAACACTGTTTCCGCTAGCATATCGCGCCTGAAGCGCAACGCAAGTCCACCACGCCACGACGCTTTCCAGGCCGAGACGTCTTGGTTACCCTGACGCACCCAGCCCGCGGAGGTTCCATGGCCGGCCGTCTTTATATTCCGCCTCTCGACCTCGCCCGCCTGATGCCCGACCTGGGCATGGACGAGACGCCGATCACCGGCGTCAATCTGGCCCCGCGCCGCCCGCTGTCGATGATCCGTCTCGAGGCCGGCCGCCCCCGGCTGGGCCAGGCCTTCTGGGGGCTCACCCCGCCCTGGCTGGACGTATTGGACCACGCGCCGCACTGCGCCCGGGCCGAGTCGATCGCCTCGCGCCCCATGTTCCGCGAGGCCTTCGCCGCCCGGCGCTGCCTGGTGCCGGCGGCCGGCGTCTATGTCTGGAAGCCCCAGCCCCGGGCCAAGCAGCCCTTCCTGGTGACCCGGGCCGACCGCGGCCCGTTGCTGCTGGCCGGGCTGTGGTGCCGCTTCCACACCGATCTCACCGCCTTCCATGACTCCCTGGCGCTGATCACGGTGCCGGCCAACGACCTGCTGTCGCCGCTCACCGACCGCCTGCCGGCGGTGATCCCCCCCGCCAAGGCCGGGCAGTGGCTCGATCCGGCCACCCCGCCGGCGACGCTTCACGCGCTGCTGGCACCGGCGCCCGGGGAACTGTTGGGCGCCTTTCCGGTATCAAGACGTGTGAACGATCCCGGCTGCCAGGAGGCCGCCTGCGCCCATCCCGTCGGCCCCATGCTGCGCCGTCCATCGAAGGAGTGAAGATGACCCGACACCGCCGCCCTCACCGGGTACTGTCCCTCGCCCTGGCCGCGGCCCTGCAGCCGACGCTCGTCGCCGTCCCGGCCGCCGCCGATACCCAGGCGACGATCGACGTGCCGATCGCCAGCCCCTCGGATGACCGCGACTACCGGGCGCTGACCCTGGACAACGGCCTCACCGTGCTGCTGGTCAGCGACCCCGAGGCGGACAAGGCCGCCGCCTCGTTGAACGTGGACGTGGGCAGCGCCCAGGACCCGGACGACCTGGCCGGCCTGGCCCACTACCTGGAGCACATGCTGTTCCTGGGCACCGAGGCCTATCCCGAGGCCGACGCCTACCAAAGCTATCTGTCGCGCCACGGCGGCCAGCACAATGCCTACACCGCTTCCCAGGACACCAACTACTTCTTCTCGGTGGACCCCGAGGCCCTGGACGGCACCCTGGATCGCTTCAGCCACTTCTTCGTCGACCCGCTGTTCAACGCCGATCAGCTGGCCAGCGAGCGCCAGGTGGTGCACTCCGAGTATCAGGCCCGCAAGCGCAACGCCGGCCGCCGCCACGCCTCGGTGCTCGAGGAGATGCTCAATCCCGAGCACCCCACGACGCGCTTCTCCGTGGGCAGCAACGAGACGCTGGCCGATCGACCGGAGGGCGAGCTCCCGCTGCGCCAGCGGGTGATCGACTTCTACGAGCGCCACTACGGGGCCAACGTCATGCACCTGGCGGTGGTCGCGCCCCAGCCCCTGGACGAGATGGAGGCCCTGGTGCGGGAGGACTTCGCCGACGTTCCCGACCGCGGCCTGTCGCGCCCCGAGATCGCCGCCCCGCTGGCGACACCGGCGCAGACGCCCGCCGCCGCCGAGCTGCATTCGCTGCGTGACGACCGCCGTCTGACCTTCTACTTCCCGGTCCCCGATCCCGAGGCGGCCTATCGCCTGAAGCCGGCCAGCTATCTGGCCAACCTGCTGGGCCACGAGGGCGAAGGCAGCCTGCTCGACGCCCTGCGCGAGGCCGGCTGGGCCGACGGGCTTTCCGCCGGCACCACCCGCGGCGACGGTCGCCACGCCCTGTTCAGCGTCGACATCAGCCTGACGCCGGAGGGCGCGAAGCACCGCGAACGCATCCAGGCCAGCCTGTTCGCCGCCATCGGCGCGATCCGCGACCACGGCGTCGAGGCCTGGCGCTATGAGGAGCAGGCCCGCCTCGCCGAGCAGGACTTCCGCTTCCAGGAGCACGGCAGCGCCCTGAGCACCGCCATGCGCCTGGCCACCGGCCTCTCCCGCTATCCGCTCAAGGACGTCATCTACGCCCCCTATCGCATGGACGGCTTCGACGCCGAGCGCATCAACGACTGGCTGGACGCGCTGCGCCCCGCCAACATGCTGCGCCTGTACAGCGGCCCCGAGGTCGAGGGCGACGCGCAGACGCCCTGGTTCGACGTCGGCTGGTCGCCGGCCGACCCCGGCGTCGGCGAGGCCGAGCCCCTGGCCGGCCTCGCCCTGCCCGAGCCCAACCCCTACGTGGCCGAGGACTTCACCCTGCTGGAGGGCAAGGACGAGGCGCCGGTGCAGCGCATCGACACGCCCGAGTTCGCCTTCTGGCAGATGCGCGATGACAGCTTCGGCACGCCGCGGGTCGAATGGCGTTTCAGCCTGCAGTATCCCGATGCCAGCCGGAACGCCCGGGACGCCGCCCTGTCGCGCCTGCTCGCCGGCTGGCTCGGCGACAGCCTCAACGAGGCGCTCTACCCCGCCCGCCTGGCCGGTCACGGCTTCGAGGCCTATGCCCACGCCCGCGGCATCACCCTGTCGTTCTCCGGCTGGCGGGACGGCCAGCAGGCGCTGATCGCGCGGGTGCTCGATCAGCTGCGGCACGGCACGATCGAGGCCGCCGACGTCGCCCGGGTCCGCCATCAGCTGCGCCAGCGGTGGCGCAACGCGCCCCAGGACGACCTCTATCGCCAGGCCGGCCGTACCCTGACCGAGGCGCTGATCCGCCCGCAGTGGTCGCCGGAGGCGCTGCTCGACGCCAGCGACGCGCTGGACGCCGAGGCGCTTCGCGACTTCCGCGACGACTTCCTGGCGAACCTGCACCTGGAGGCCATGGCGGTGGGCAACCAGCACACCGAGGCCGCGACCCGCCAGGCCAGAGCGGTGGCCGAGGCGCTGTCGCCGCGGCTGGAAACCTCGGCGATCCCCGAGCTGACGCCGCTGCGCGTCGGCGAGGGCCTGCCGGCGCTGACCCCGGACACCGCCCGCGATGAATACCTGGTGATGCGCTACCTCCAGGGGCCGGACCGCTCGCTGGACAGCCAGTCCCGGCTGGCGGTGCTCGGCCGCCTGCTGGAGACGCCCTTCTATCAGCAGCTGCGCACCGAACAGCAACTCGGCTACATCGTCAACGCCGGCTACCGGCCGCTGCTCGACGCCCCGGGCCTCGGCTTCCTCGTGCAATCGCCCGGCACCGACAGCGCCACCATCCAGCAGCGCATCGACGCCTTCCTGACCGGCTTCGGCGATCGGCTGGGCGAACTCGGCGACGAGGCCCTGACGCCCTATCGCCAGGCAGTCCACGACGACCTGCTGACCCGCGATCCCAGCCTCTCGGCCCGCACCAACCGGCTGTGGCAGGCACTGGCGATCAGCGGCGGCGACTTCGAACGTCGTCGGCGCCTGGCCGAGCGCGCCCTGACGGTGACGCCCGAGGCGCTGCGCGAGCTGTGGCCGAACCTGATCGACGGCGCCGCGGTGCAGATCACTCACGACCCGGGCGACGCCGCCAGTGACGTCATGGCGCTCAAGGCCGACCTCCCGCCGCTGCCCGACGGCGACGACTGAGGCATCGCCTTCCCCGACACGACGACGCCCGGCCGATTGGCCGGGCGTCGTCGTTCAGGGGCAAAGGGTCAGGGCAGCGAAAAGGCGCGACCGGTCAGCCGAAGGCCTGGGCCGGCATCATCGCCTCCACGTGCATCACCAGCTCCTCGAGGATCTGACGCTCGCGGTCGCCGAGCGCACCCTGGTTCAGGCGGTCGATCTCGCGGGCGAACTCCTTGAGCGTGAAGCCGGCCACGGCGGCGTCGTTCATGCGCTCCCAGCGGAAGGCCTCCCAGCGCGCCTGCTCCTCGCCGGTCAGGGTGTCCGGGTAGCTGCGCGCCCGATAGCGGAACAGCATCTCCTCCAGCCGTGGATCCTGGAAGGCGA
This sequence comes from Halomonas sp. HG01, assembly GCF_000968715.2. Lineage (NCBI taxonomy): Bacteria > Pseudomonadati > Pseudomonadota > Gammaproteobacteria > Oceanospirillales > Halomonadaceae > Halomonas > Halomonas sp. HG01. Next base: position 3,232,858 of record NZ_CP022134.1, read on the forward strand.
AGCCCGCCCCCACCAGATCCCAGGGATCGGTGGCCCGCACCCGCTCCATCTGCTGGCGGTCCGAGGGCGAGAAGAAGCCGCCGGCGTAGAGCATCAGATCGGGATCGTGGGGCGGCTCGGGCGGCGGCGCGGCGAACACCTCGCTGACCCGAGCGATCACCTCGGGATGATCGGTCAGGGTCTTCCAGTGCCGGCGGCAGGCGGCCATGTCCAGGCTGAGGCGCTCGACGATGTCGCCGTATTCGCCCTGGCGGGGGCCGGCGACGTCCTTGAGCGCGCTGGCGGGCAGCACCACCGGGCACTTGTTGATGTGGATGACCTTGAGCGGGATCCGCGACTCGCCCTCGGCCAGGTCGTCGTTGCTGACGAAGACCCGCTCGCGAATCTGCTCGGGCGTGAGCGTCAGCAGCGGCTCGGGGTCCACCGAGAGGTCGTAGACGATCACCCCGTTGGGATTGGTCGGATGCTCGGCCAGCGGCATCACCAGGGCGCTGCAGCCGCGGCTGGCCGGGTAGCGCCGCGAAACGTGCAGTACCGGCTTGCGGCCCGGCACGTCGAGCTGGCGCGCCACCTGGCGCTTGCCGCGCTGGGCCAGCAGGTAATCGAAGAGGTTGGCGTTGCAGTCGCGCAGCAGGCGGGCCAGGGCGATGGTCGCCCGTACGTCGGCCAGCGCATCGTGGGCGCCGGCATGCTCGATGCCGTTGGCGGCGGTCAGATGCTCGAGCTTGAAGCTCGGCGAGCCGTCCTCGCGGGTCGGCCACTCGATGCCCTCGGGGCGCAGGGCGTGGAAGGCCCGCACCACGTCGATCAGATCCCAGCGCGAGTTGCCGTTCTGCCACTCCCGGGCATAGGGGTCGAGCAGGTTGCGGTAGAACAGGTGGCGACCGACCTCGTCGTCGAAGCGCACGTTGTTGTAACCCACCACGCAGGTGCCGGGCTGGCTCATGGCGTCCATCACCCGGCCGGCGAATTCGGCCTCGGGCAGCCCGCGGCGGCGCGCCTGCTGCGGCGTGATGCCGGTGATCAGGCAGGCCTGGGGATGCGGCAGGTAGTCGTCGGCGGGCTTGCAGAACAGCTCGATGGGCTCGCCGATCTCGTTGAACTCGGCGTCGGTGCGAATCGCCGCGAACTGGGAGGGCCGATCGCGGCGCGGGTCGGCCCCGAAGGTCTCGTAGTCGTGCCAGAGGAAGGTCAGGGGGGCGGCTTGCGACTTCGCCATGGGCGAGCTCTCCGAGCGGGCATAGGAAAACGGCCCCCAAGCCTAGCACAGGGGGCACGACGACTCAGCCGCTGCTCAGCCCCGTGGCAGGGTGACGTTGAGCTCCAGCACGGAACAGTTGTCCTCGCTGTCGAGGGAGATGTTGACCGCTTCATCGTCGACCTGGACGTAGCGGCGAATCACCTCCAGCAGCTCCTGCTCGAGCATCGGCATGTAGTCCGGCTGGCCGCGCTGGCTGCGCTCGTGCGCGACGATGATCTGCAACCGCTCCTTGGCGACGGAGGCGGATTTCTTGCGCTCGCGCTTCAGGAATTCGAGTAGCTTCACCGGCGATTTCCTCCGAACATGCGGCTGAGCAGCCCTTTCTTCTGATACTGGTGGAAGCGCAGCGGCACGTCTTCTTCCATGAGGCGGGCCACGGTGTCGGAATAGGCCTGGCCCGCGTCGCTCTGATCGTCGTGGGTGACCGGCACGCCCTGGTTCGAGGCCCGTAGCACCGCCTCGGACTCGGGGATCAGGCCGACCAGCTTGATGGCCAGGATCTCCTGGATGTCCTCGAGGTTGAGCATGTCGCCGCTGTCCACCCGGTTCGGGTTGTAGCGGGTGATCAGCAGGTGCTCCTTGATCGGCTCCTCGCCGCGTTCGGCGCGCCGGGTCTTGGAGGCCAGCAGCCCGAGGATGCGGTCGGAGTCACGCACCGAGGACACCTCGGGGTTGGTGACCACGATCGCCTCGTCGGCGAAGTACATGGCCAGCTGGGCGCCGCGCTCGATGCCCGCCGGAGAATCGCAGACGATGTAGTCGAAGTCCTTGTTCAGCGTGTTGAGCACGGTCTCGACGCCTTCCAGCGTCAGGGCGTCCTTGTCGCGGGTCTGGGAGGCCGGCAGGATATGCAGGTTGTCGACCCGCTTGTCACGGATCAGCGCCTGGTTGAGCCCGGCCTCACCCTGGATGACGTTGACCAGGTCATAGACCACGCGCCGCTCGCAGCCCATGATCAGGTCGAGGTTACGCAGCCCCACGTCGAAGTCGATGACGGCGGTCTTCTGGCCCCGCAGCGCCAGGCCCGTCGCGATGGCGGCCGCACTGGTTGTCTTGCCGACCCCACCCTTGCCGGAGGTCACAACGATGATCTTGGCCAAGTGTCACATCCTGTCTGTCATGTAATGGAAAGGGCGGCCCGGTCACGGGCCGCCGCATCGTCGCCCGCGCGTCAGTCCAGCGGGGCGATGCCCAGCTGGTCGTCGTTCAGGCGCACCTGCACCCCGGTGCCCAGCAGCCGGGGATCGATATCCTCGAGCCGCTTGTAGTTGCCGGCCACCGAGAGCAGCTCGGCGCGCAGCTCGCGACAGAAGATCGCCGCCCCGGCATCGCCATGGATGCCGGCCAGGGCCCGACCGCGCAGGGCCCCGTAGACATGGACGCTGCCGCCGGCCAGCACCTCGGCGCCGGCGTTGACCGCGCCTACCACCACCAGATCACCCTCGGGCGCGGTGACCTGCTGTCCGGAACGCACGGTGCCGCGATAGATGCGCCCCACCGCGCCGGTCGACGGTGCCGGCTCGTCCGCGATGGGCGCCTCGTCCGCGATGGGCGCCTCGGCCGCCGGAGCGTCGTCGCCGACGGGCACGCTCTCCAGGGTGCGCGGTCGCCCGGCTTCCTGGGGCGGGAACCAGCCGAGCCCCAGCGCCCAGGACGATTGCTTGACGGGGTCGGCACCGCCCCGCACCGCCACCGGCAGCAGCTTGTGGGCCCGGCACACGGCGCAGATCCGCTCGAGCGCCAGATGCGGCTCGTCGAGCTGCTCGACGCTGAGCACCACCGGGGTATGCTGGAAGAAAGCGGGTGACTGGCTGAGCTTGCCGGCAAGCTGTTCGCGAATGCGTTCGGGGTCGGCGCTGGTCAGTTCCATGACCGTCATCGGCAGCATGCCGCCCTTGAAGGTGAAAGCCATCCCATCCCTGTCCACTTTGAGGCTCATGGCCGAACTCCACGTCGGATGATGGTCGGGGACCTGCTCACAAGCTATGCGAGTCCCCCCGATCCCGCAACCGATCATATGTCACGCCCGGGCGGCTTGTCAGTGTCTCGTAACGGCTACAGTCGCACATCGCGCCCTTTTCTGCCGGCACGCCGCATGCTTAGATAATTCAATGATAGCGCGCCATTGCGGCGCGTCTCACGCATCAGCGCGCCGGTCCGTCATGCCAGGCTCGCCGACCACTCTCAGGATCTCCCATGCCAGGACTCCTCCGCCGCCTGTTCGCCCCCCGCTGGCAGCACCCGAATCCCGAGGTACGCCGCCAGGCCATCGCCCGCCTCGATCCCGCACAGACCGCTCAGCTCGCCCGGCTCGAGCGCCTGGCGACGGACGCCGATCCCGACGTCCGTCGCGAGGCGCTGGCGCGGCTCGAGGAACCGCAGCGGCTGCTGGCCCTGCGACACGAGGGGGGCGAGAGCGCGGAACTGAGCGAGCGGCTGGTGGCCCTGCTGAGCGGCCGCGACGGCCAGCTGGACCTGCCCGCCCGCATCGCCCTGGCGGAATCCCTGGACGACGCCGATCTGGCCGAGCGCCTCGTCCTGGAGGGCGACAACCAGCAACTGCGCCTGGCCGCCCTGGCTCGCCTCGACGACGAGGAGGCCCTGATCCGCCAGGCCTGCGACAACGGCATCGCCGCCGTGCGCCAGGCGGCCGCGGCCCGGGTCGAGAGCGAGGCCGGCCTGCAGCGGCTGATCCAGGGCGCAAGACGCGACCGCCAGGTGGTGCGCCAGGCCCGGGAGCGCCTGCAGCGGCGACGTGCCGACGCGGCCTCGCTGGCCGCGGCTCGGGAACGCCGCGAAGCGCTGCTGGGCAAGCTGGAGACCCTCGGCCACTCCGCCTGGGAGCCGATGTTCGGTGCCCGCTTCCGCCACCTGATGCGCGAATGGGCGAGCCTGTCCGACATGCCGAGCGCCGAGCAGGAACGTCGCTATCAGGAGGCCTGCCTGCGCTGCCGCAAGACGCTCAGCGACCACGAGGCCCACGAACAGGCCCAGGACGCGGCCGAGCGACGTCGCGAGGACGCCGACCAGGCCCGCGAGGCACTGATCGACGCCCTAGAGGAAAGCCTCGACGGGCTACATAACGCCCAGCGCCTCGCCGATCAGGACATCGCCAGCCTGCGCGCCCAGAAACAGCTGCTGGCGACCCGCTGGCAGGCGCTCTCCGAACAGCATCTCGCCGACGAGACGCTGCGCCAGCGCTATGACGCGGCGCTGGCGGACTTCGCCCGCATCGTCGAGGCCCGGGAGCGCCTCGACGAGCGTGCCGAGGCCATCGAAAAGGCGCTGCGCGACGGCGACGACGTCCGGCTGGCCGAACTCGTCGAGGACTGCGACTGGCCCGACGACCTGCCGCCATCCCCGCTGCTGCAGCGCGCCGGCTGGCGCCTGGCCGACGAGGCCGGCGAAGCGGCCGAGCCCGGTGATCTAGAGGCGCGCCTGGCCCGCGTGGGCGATGACCTGGACCGCCTGGAACGCCTGCTCGACAACGGTGCCTTCAAGGGCGCGAACCGGCTCCACCAGAGCCTGCGCCAGCAAATCGACTACCTGCCCGAGGCCCGGCGCAGCGAACCGGCCGCCCGGCTCAAGCGCCTCGGCGCCCGACTGGCCGAGCTGCGCGACTGGCGCGGCTTCGTCGCCGGCCCCAAGCGCACCCAGCTGTGCGAGGCCATCCAGGCCCTGGCCGAGGAGGAAGAGCTGGACGACGCCGAGCTCGACCGGCGCCACCGCCGACTGGTGAAGGAATGGCGCGACCTGGGCGACGCCGCCGCCAACCGCGATCAGTCCACGGCCTTCCGGGCCGCCTCGGACCGCATCCACGAACGCCTGCGCGAGTGGCGGACTCACCAGGACCGCCAGCGACAGACCAATCTGACGGCCCGTCAGACCCTGTGCGACCAGCTCGAGCACCTGCTCGACCAGCCCGCCGCCGCGGCCGATCCGGACGCGCTACGGGAGATTCGCGACCGCGCCCGCCAGCAGTGGCGACGACTGTCACCGGTGCCGCGGAGTGAGGCCGAGGCCATCGGCCGGCGCTTCGGCCGCATCCGCCACGCTCTTCAGGCGCTGATCGAGAAGCGCGCCGGCGAGATCGCCGAGGCCAAGCGCGGGCTGATCGAGGAGGCCCGGGCCCTGCGCGACGGCGACCAGCCGGCGAAGCGCCGTGCGGAGCAGGCCAAGGCCCTGCAGCGCCGCTGGCGCGAGCTGGGCCGCGCGCCCAAGGGGGAGGAGCAGACGCTGTGGCGCGAGTTTCGCCACCTGTGCGACGAGATCTTCGCCCAGCGCGACGCCGACCGCAGCGACCAGGCCCAGCGCCACCGCGACCGGCTCGACGCCATGCAGGCGCTGATCGACCGCATTGACGCCTGGCAGCCGGCGCGCAGCGACGACACGGCGTCGCTCGACGAGGCCGTCCAGGAAGCCGCCGCGCTGGAGCCGCTGCCCGCCGGGCGCCGCAGCGAGGGCATGCGCCGCCGCTGGTCCGGCATCGTGCGCGCTAGGCGCGAGCGCCTGGCGCGCCTGGCGCTCGCCGAAGTGGTCGAGCGCTGGCGCCGGGCACGCCCGCTGCTGGAGGCCCACCTGGAAGCGGACGCGGCCGCGCAGAACGGCGGCGAATGCCAGGACGTGCCGGCCCCCGCCGAGCTGCCCGACACGCTGAAGGACGCCCACGACGCGCGCAACGCCGCCCGCCGCGATCCGCCGCCGGCCACCGAGGTCGAGGAGCGTCTGGCGCGCCTGCGCGTCCATCTGGCGCTGCTGGCCGGCGACACCAGCCACCGCCAGGACGACCCGCTGCGGCTGGCCATCCAGGTCGAACGGCTCAACGAGAACCTCGGGCACACGCCCTCCCGCGCCGAGGAACTGCGAGGCGTGCTGATCGAGCTGCTGGCCACCGGCCCGGTCTCGCCGACGCTGTGGGAGCGCGAGGTCGGCGAACTCGATCACACCCTCGAGACCCTGACACGGCTGCCGCCGCCCTGACCCACCGCGCAGCATCCAGACACCGCGGCGCCTGTGTACTATCCCGAAACGAGAACGCGAGGCCTTTGGCCTCGCGTTCTTCTCCTGCCGGGCACGGCCTCGTCGGGCCGCTTGTTGTTCTCGGCTCAGCCCATGAACTGGCCGCCGTTGATGTCGACGTTGGCACCGGTGATGAAGCCGGACTCCTGATCGGCCAGGAACACCACCAGGCGAGCAATCTCCTCCGGCGTGCCGTAGCGCTTAACCGGAATGGTCTCGCGAATCGCCTCGCGCACCTTCTCGGGAATCTTCATGATCATGTCAGTGGCGATATAGCCCGGCGACACCGTGTTGACGGTGATGCCCTTGGTCGCGGTCTCCTGGGCCAGTGACATGGTCAGGCCGTGCATGCCGGCCTTGGCCGCGGCGTAGTTCACCTGGCCGAACTGCCCCTTGCGGCCGTTGATCGAGGAAATGTTCACGATGCGCCCGTAGTTATGCTCGAGCATGTCCTCGATCACGCTGCGGCAGGTGTTGAAGACGCTGTTGAGGTTGGTGTCGATGACCTCGCTCCATTGCTCCGAGCTCATCTTCTTCAGGGTGCCATCGCGGGTGATGCCGGCGCAGTTGACCAGCACGCTGATCGGCCCATGGGTCTCGCGGATTTCCTTGGCGCCGGCCATGCAGGCATCGAAGTCGGAGAGGTCCACGCCGGACAGGGCGATATTCTCGTAGCCGTCGGCCTTCTGCTGCTCGAGCCAGGCCTGGGCCTTCTCGGGATTGTGATATCCAGCGACGACCTGGTAACCGGCATCGGCCAGCGCACGACAGATGGCGCTTCCGATTCCCCCGGTGCCTCCGGTGACCCAGGCTACGGCAGTGGATGTTGTCATTGATGCTCTCCCTGGTGATATACAACCTGCGGCCGGGCGGCGGGCCCGGCCCCTCGAGACAGTCTCGTCTGCCCGGCTGTCATTTTCGTGACAGCTCGTCTCGAGTATGGACCAGGTGAAGCGGACAACACGAGGCCCCCGGAGACGGCTCGAGGCGGGGTTGACGCAGGTCAGGTTCTCTGTATAATGTGCCTCACGTTGATGCGGGGTGGAGCAGTCTGGTAGCTCGTCGGGCTCATAACCCGAAGGTCATCGGTTCAAATCCGGTCCCCGCTACCAAACATAAGAAAAAGGCCGATGTCTCAGGACATTGGCTTTTTTCGTTTTTGCGGATGTCATCAACCCGATCTCCGGGCTCGACTCTTCACAACCCCAGGAAGGTCATTGGCTCAAACCCGAGCCCAGACACCCAATATCAGAGAAAAGCCAGAACCTACGGGTTCTGGCTTTTTTCGTTTGTGCTGGATGCCGGCATACCGCTCGTCGGTCTCGGCTCTTCACAACCCCGGGAAGATCATCGGCTCAAACCCGAGCCCAGACACCCAATATCAGAGAAAAGCCAGAACCTGCGGGTTCTGGCTTTTTTCGTTTGTGCTGAATGCCGACATACCGCTCGTCAGGCTCGCCGCTTCACAAATCCAAGAAGGGATAAACGCCTTTGCCTACAGCAGCACGCTGCCCCAGCCGAGCAACAACAGCAGCGGAAATAGCCAGCGGCTCAGGCGATCCACTCGCACGGCGGTGGCCTCGCGATCGGCGCCGACCAGCACTCCGGTCACGATCCCGTTGAGGATCGCCAGGAACACCATGATGGTCGCCCACACCACCAGTCGATCGGCGATGGTGAAGTAACCGAGCCTGGGCAGATAGCCGGACATCGAGAACTGGAAGGCGATCAGGGTCAGCATCGAGGTGGCGCCGAGGCCGATCTGGAACTCATAGCGCTGGGGCGGCACCCAGAAGATCGCCCAGGACATCATCACGATGAAGCCCATCGGCAGGACGATCTTGAACACGTAGTAGCTGGAGACCCGCTCGGCCTCGAGCGTCGCGGTGAAGATGCTGCGCTCCGCGTTGAGCGCCGGCACCGCCTCGGTCGCCGCCGCCGTCTCGAGCCCGGTGACCCGCCAGCCCTCGATATTGAGCCGCCGGGCCAGGAAGGTGCGCTCCGACATCTGCGCCAGCATCAGTTGATCGGGTCCCGATTCCACCGAGCCGACCCGAAACAGGAATGCCTGGCGGTCGAAAGGAAAATCCCTCAGCGGATGATAGGTGGAGATGCTGCCGCCATAGCGCTGCTGGTAGACCACCCGCCCCTCGGTCTCGACCACGACCTGATCGAGCAGGTTGGCGCGCCGTGCGGTGAGCGAGAAGGAGTTGAACAGCGTGACGCGCGGCACCCAGACGCGGGAACGCTGGAAGCGACAGCCCTCCAGCTCCTCGAGCCGCGGGTCTACCCAGGCCAGGGTCAGGAGGAAATCGCCCTCCAGGCGCTGATTGACGTCGTCGATATCGAGCACGTCGACGATGCCCCAGCCCACCTCGACCGTGGTGGGCGGCCCGTCGGGGAGCGGACGCTCGTCGGTCGCAAGCTCCGGCAGCACGCAGAGGCCGGGGGGCTCGGCGGCCCGAGCGACGGCGCAGCCGACCATCAGCGCAAGCGCCAGACACCCGATGAACCAGCGAGGCGGCCGACGCCCGGCCGAGACGCCATGAACGACGAATCTCCCCACGTCGACTCCTCCCTGCCATCGGCAGACGACACCGGACCGCTCCAGGGCACGGTGCCGGTCGTCTCCCTACCGGCAGCATAGTCGCCGCACGCCCCGCGCGCCGCTTCTCCGTCGATCCTGCCACGCCCCTTGAAGTCGGCGACTCGGGCCCGCATCTACTGAGCAAACTCATTCCGTTCAAGGCCAGATCACCATGCCGATCGTCGATCCCCGTACCGGTGAGCCGCTCACCTCCGACAGCCAGGCCGACGCCGCCTCCGGTGCCGCCCAGGGCGGAAGCCAGGCCGCGCAGCGCGATGACCTGATCATCGATGTCGACCGCAGCAACATCCAGCAGCTGCTCGAGACCTCCATGCAGGTGCCGGTGCTGCTCGACTGCTGGGCGCCCTGGTGCGAGCCGTGCAAGAACCTGATGCCGGTGCTGGAGAAGCTGACCCGCGAGTACAACGGCGCCTTCCTGCTGGCCAAGCTCAACATCGACGACAACCAGGACATCGCCGCCCAGCTGGGCGTGCGCTCGGTGCCGGACGTCAAGCTGATCAGCCAGGGCGGCCTGGTCGACCAGATCCAGGGCGCGCTGCCCGAGAAGCAGATCCGCGAGTGGCTGGGTAAGTACTTCCCGGAGCCAGAGGGCGTGCAGGAGAGCCCCGAGGAGCAGGCCGCCGCCGCGCTGGAGGCCGGCGATGCCGAGACCGCCCGCGCGATCTACGCCGAGCTCGCCCAACAGTGGCCGGACTACGGCCCCTACAAGGTGGAGCTGGCCCGCGCCCTGGTGGCCGCCGGCGAGTCGGACGAGGCCCGTGCGCTGCTCGACGCCCTGCCGCCGGAGGAGCGCGACGCCGCGCCGGCCCGCGGCGTGCGCGCCAGCATCGAGTTCGGTGAGGAGGCCCCGTCCCGCGAGGCAATGGCCGCCCTGGAAGGCCGCGACGACAGCGAGGCCCGGTACCAGCGCGCCCTGCGCCAGGTGGCCGACGGCCAGTACGAGGCCGGCCTCGAGGCGCTGCTGACGCTGATGAAGCAGGACCGCGCCTATGGCGACGATGCCGCGCGCAAGACCCTGCTGCGGGTCTTCGACGCCCTGGGCAACGATCATCCGCTGACCGCCACCTACCGCCGCAAGCTGTTCGCCCTGCTCTACTGAGCCGCGACTGGACCGAGCGAACGCCGCCGCCCTTCTCCGGAGGGCGGCGGCGTCGCGTCAGGCCCCCAGCACGCCGTCCAGCCGCGCCAGCGCCGCTTCCAGCTGGGTCGCGGTGGTGCCGAAGTTGAGCCGCGCGAAGCCCGGCCGACCGAAGGGCGCCCCGTCGGACAGCGCCACCCCGGCGCGGTCGAGCAGCACGCGCTGGGGCGAGGCCACGCCCTCCAGTGCCGGCGCCTCGCGCAGGTCGAGCCAGGCCAGATAGGTGGCCTCGGGCGGCGTCATGGTCACGCCCGGCCAGCGCGCCACGCGCTCAATCAGCCGCGCCCGATGGGCGCGCAGTGTCTCGAGCAGCGCCTGGCGCCAGGGATCGCCGTGACGATAGGCGGCCTCGGCGGCCACCAGGCCGAGCACGTTGCCGTCCGGCTGCAGCCCCTTGGCCATGGCCGCGAAACGGCGACGCAGGCCGGCATCGGGAATCACCGCGCAGGCGGCGGTCAGCCCGGCCAGGTTGAAGGTCTTCGACGGCGCCCACAGCGTCAGGATCCGCTCGGCCAGCTGCGGATAGGCGGCGGCCAGCGGCCGGTGCCGTGCCCCCTCGTCGAGCATCAGGTCGGCGTGCAGCTCGTCGGAGACCACGATCAGATCGTGGCGCTCGACCAGCTCGGCCAAGCCGTCGAGCTCGTCGTCGCGCCACACGCGGCCAGTGGGATTATGCGGCTGGCACCACAGCAGCAGCCGGGTCTTGGGGGTGATCGCCGCTTCCAGGGCGTCGAGGTCCAGCCGCCAATCGTCGCCCGGCGTCTCGGGCGGACGCATCGCGGCCTGCTGGGCCAGGCGACCGGTGCGCTCGGCCACCTGCAGGAAGGGCGGATAGATCGGCGTCACCGTCAGCACGCCGTCGCCCGGCTCGGTCAGCGCCAGGCTGGCCAGATGCAGCGCCGGCACCACCCCCGGCAGCCACAGCTGCCAGCCGGGCGCGATGTCCCAGCCGTAGTGCGTGGCACTCCAGTCGCACAGCGCCTGGCGCAGGCTATCCGGCACCCGGCCGTAGCCGTAGACGCCGTGGTCGACCCGGGCGCGCAGCGCCTCGATCACCGCCGGCGGCGAGCGGAAGTCCATGTCGGCGACCCACAGCGGCAGCACGTCCTCGCCGTACCGATGCCATTTCTGTGACGGCCAGTCGCCCTCGGGCGGGTGGCGTCGCTCCACGGGCGTGGCAAAATCGAACTCCATTGCGTTCCCTGCTCCCAGAGGCCATGAACAATGACTGAAACCATGCCGCAAGGCGGCTTCTATGCCAAGGTACGCCGCGGCCTGCCCGGCCTCATCGCCCGCTGGCAGGACATCGGCCGCGACTCGCCGGATCGCCTGGCGCTGATCCTGGCCGAGACCGCCCGGGTGGCCAAGCTGGGCGAGCCCGCAGCCACGCCCGACGCCGCCACCCTGACCGCCTGGGCAGACCCCGAGGCGCCCGAGGAAGTGCCGCTGTGGGCCGGCCGCACCGCGCTGTTCCTGCTGGTGCAGATGCCGGCCCGGCCGCTGCCGGTCGATGATGACGAGGCCTGCGCCTGGGCCTACTGCTGGCTGCGCAACCGCGACCCGGACAGCTACGAGGCCGCCCGCGACGCCCTCCCCGAGCACCTTCGCGAGCCGCTGGATGCCGCCCTCAAGGCCGCCTGGACGGATCGCCAAGGACTGCGCCTGGTATGACGCCGCGCCCATGTCTTCAGGAGGCGGCCTGGCCGAACCGCCAGGGCCTCCGGCTGGTGTAACGCCCGACCACCACATCAGCGCCGGCGCGCGGCCTTCTTGGGCTTGAAGCCCGCCGGCTTGGTGGCCAGCCATTCGACGAAAGCACGAACCTCCGGATGCGCCAGCAGCGCCTCCCGGCTGCGATAATGCTCGACCAGCTCGCGCTCGCCGAGCACCGCGTGGATGTGCTTGTGGCAGGCGTGACACAGCCACAGGATCGCCGTCAGCCGCTCGGCACGATCGAATCGACGCCGATAGCGCGCCTTGCCGTGCAGGGCGCGGGGAATCAGATGATGCCGGGTCAGCGGCGCCGCCCGGCCGCACAGCTCGCAGCCCTCGGGGCGGGGCGGCGGCGAGAGATCGTGTCCGACCATGGCCCTCTCCACGACGATACATGCCTCTAGGATAAGGAAAATCACATGGACGTTCCGCTTACCTGGCAGCTGGCCAAGCTCGCGGTCTCGATCGGCGTGGTGCTCGGCCTGTCGATGATCGCCGAGCGCGTCAGCACCCGCGTCGCCGGACTGCTCTCCGGCTATCCGCTGGGCACCGCCATCGCGCTGTTCTTCATCGGCCTCGAGCTCTCGCCCGTCTTCGCCGCCGAGAGCGCGGTGCACACCCTGGCCGGGTTCACGGCGACCCTGGCGCTGGGCGGCGGCTACCTGCTCGGCGGCCGTCGCGACGGCCTGGCGGGCATCGCGCTGGGCACCCTGACGGGGCTCGCCTGCTGGCTCGCCACCAGCCTGGTGCTGACCCGGATCGACTTCGATCGCGTCACCGGCACCCTGACGACGCTGGCCGCCATCGCCGTGTTCACCTGGCTCTATCGCCGGGTGCCGGACATCAAGGCCAGTCCCAAGGGCGGCTTCTCCTGGCCCGCCCTGGCGCTGCGCGCCGGCCTCGCCGCGGGCATCATCTTCCTGATCACCGGCCTCGCCCACGTGGTGCCCTCGGCCTGGGCCGGGGTGATGGCGGCCTTCCCGGTGACCATGTATCCGTTCCTGGTGATCCTGCACCTGACCCAGGGTGCCGCGCCCACGGCTACCGTGATCAAGCACTATCCCGCTGGGCTCGGCTCGCTGCTGTGGTACGCCCTGGTGGTTTCGCTGACCTACGACAGCCTCGGCCTGTGGCCGGGCACGCTGCTGGGCTTCGCCGCGGCCACGCTGTGGCTGCTCGGCTGGACCCGGCTGCAGCGCTGGTGGCGCGAGCGCCGCACGCCGTCGGCGCGCGGCTGAAAGGGCCGCCGACCCGCCCATTGACCAAGCGCTTGCTCGGCGGCGATGCTGACAGGCCGGCCATGATCGACGAGGACGCCCATGTTCACGCGCACCATCGAACCCGCTTTCTACGACACCGATGCCCTGGGGCACATCAACAACACCCGCCTGCCGGCCTGGTTCGAGCTGGCGCGCAATGACCTCTTCCGGCTGTTCACGCCGGACCTCGACCCGGGCCGCTGGCGGCTGATCATGGCGCGCATGGAGATCGACTACCGGGCCGAGCTCTACTACGGCCAGGACATCGAGATCCGCACCTATCTCACTCGCCTCGGCACCAGCTCCTTCACCGTGACCCAGGAGGCCTGGCAGTCGGGCCGACTGGCCAACCTGGGGCATACCGTACTGGTCCACTACGATCATCAGGCCAAGGGGGCGGTCCCCCTCGAGGGCGCGCTCCGCGAGGCCCTCGCCGCCCACCTGCAAGACACGGAGACCCAGGACGCATGACCCCCGCCATCAAGGCCCTGGAAAAGGCCGGCGTGGCCTTCGAGACGGCCAGCTACGAGCATGACCCGCGCCGCCCCGCCTACGGCGAGGAGGCTGCCGAGGCCCTGGGCCTGCCCGCCGAGTCGGTGTTCAAGACCCTGCTCGCACGCCTCGACGACGGCCGACTGGCGATGGCCATCGTGCCGGTCTCCGGCCAGCTCGACCTCAAGGCGCTGGCCCGGGCGGCCGGTGCCCGCAAGGCGCAGATGGCCGAGTCCGCCGAGGCCGAACGCGCCACCGGCTATGTGGTCGGCGGCATCAGCCCGCTGGGCCAGAAGAAGCGCCTGCCGGCCTTCATCGACGCCAGCGCCGAGGCGCTGGCGCGCTTCCACGTCAGCGGCGGACGCCGCGGCCTGGAGCTCGCCCTCGCCCCGGCCGACCTGGCGCGACTGCTGTCGGCGACCTTCGCCCCCCTGGCACGCTGAGCCGAACGCCGCCGTCTGCGGTCCCAGTCGTATCCGCCCCATCGATCCCAAGGAAGCCCCATGGCCATCCGCTACGATCTCTGGCTCGATCCCGATGACGTCGCTCGCCATCGCGCCGTCGAGGCCGACCTGGAGAACTTCTTCCTCGAGCGCTTCGCCGACTACCCGCATATCCGCTTGTTCGGGGCAGACCCCTACGATTATGATGCGCCCTTCAACCGCCTCTACGATGTCCTGATCGCGCGCGGCGGGGAGTACTGCGAACGGCACTGGCACTACGTGCCCACCCCCGAGCAGCTCAACCGCACCTTCTTTCGCGCCGTGGGACGCTCGACCAAGTTCATACGAGACGACCCCGACGATGGTGATTCAACCTGACACCCTGCCCGACGAGCGCCAGCTCGCCGTCATCGCCGCGCAGCTCGGCCGCGCGCCCCGCGGCATCGAGGCGCTGGCCGCCACCGATGGCGAGGGCACGCCGCTGGTGCTGCGCATGGCGCCCATCGTCGACGAAACGCCCTTCCCGACGCTCTACTGGCTGAGCGACGAGCGGCTCAAGATCGAGCTGTCGCGCATCGAGGCCGCCGGCGTGATCAAGACCCTCGAGGCCCGGCTGAAGGAGGACCCCGAGTTCCTGGCCGCCTATCACCAGAGCCACGAGGACTACGTGGCCGCCCGCTGGGGCTACATGAGCGAGGCCCAGCGCGCCGAGGTCGAGCGCCGCGGCTACGGCGACGTGCTTCGCCAGCGCGGCATCGGCGGCATCGCCAACTGGGACCAGGTGCGCTGCCTGCACACCCAGTACGCCCATCATCTGTGCGGTCACAACGTCATCGGTCAGTGGGTGGACGCCGAATACGGCGTCATCGACCTGCTGCCCTGAGCGGTCGGCCGTGGCATGGCGAGATCACACGAGGGCGCCTGACGGCGCCCTTCTTGCGTCGGCACGCCGACGACCACGCATCAAGGAGGACATCATGTCGAGATTCTGCGTCTACCTGGGCTCGCGGGACGGCCACGACCCGCGCTTTCTCGTCGCCGCCCGGACGCTGGGCGAGGCGCTGGCCCGCCGAGGCCACTCGCTGGTCTACGGCGGCGCCCGCGTGGGCATGATGGGCGAGCTGGCCGACAGCGTGCTGGCGGCCGGCGGTGAGGTGATCGGCGTGATGCCGGATCATCTGGTGGAGCGCGAGCAGGCGCACCTGGCGCTGACCCGGCTGATCCGCGTGCGCAACATGCACGAACGCAAGGCCAGCATGGCCGCCCACTGCGATGCCTTCATCGCCCTGCCCGGCGGCATCGGCACCCTGGAGGAGCTGTTCGAGGCCTGGACCTGGCGCTATCTGGGGCTGCACGACAAGCCGATCGGCCTGCTCGACACCGCCGGTTTCTATTCGCCGCTGCTGACCTTCCTCGACAGCACCGTGGAGCACGGTTTCCTCAACGCCCGCACCCGCCAGGACCTGCTCGCCGCCGAGGCGCCCGAGGCGCTGCTCGACGCCCTGGAGGCGCGCCTGGCCGTCGCCTGAGGCGTTTCACGCCCCACGACGCAGCCCCCCGGCACGGGGCCGGGCGGTCGAGAGCATCACGGGGCGTCATCGCCGTCTCAGTCGGCGATCTCCAGCGTGCGCTGGTAGGTGAGCTGCAGCAGCAGGGCGTCTTCCCCGGCGCGGTGGCGATGGATGCCACGCTCCTCGATGATCGCTTCCTTGATGTCGCTCCAGCGCGCCATCTGCGCCTCGCTGAGCAGGCGGCGCAGGGCCTCGAGGCGGAAGGCGGGCAGCATGCCCGCGTGGTGGAAGAGCAGCGACAGCCAGGTGTTGTCGTAGCCCCAGCTGTCGCTGTAGGCCACGCCGACCTCGGCCAGCTCGTCGTTGAGCCAGCGCGCCACCTGACGTACCGGGTGGCCCTCGCGCGCCAGGCGATTGCGCGAGATGCCATGCAGGAGTTCCGCCTTGGGATCCCAGTGCGTCCACTCGTCCAGGGGCTGGATCAGGAAGGCGCAGGTGCTGCCGTCCGCGCGAGCCAGGCCGACCTCGATGGGGTAGCTGCCGCGTCCGAATCCGGACGCTTCGATATCCAGCAGTGTCGGTAACGTCACGGGCTGCTGAGTCCTTGATGATGTAGGACCGCCGATCATTGGCGGCCGAAGTCACTGCCCCGGATGAGGCGCCATCATCCTAGTGTCGCGTCCCGGCTTCGTCGCTGTCCAGTGGCGCCACCGGCACGGCGTTGCGTTCGGCCAGCGCCGTCCAGTGCGCGGTACGTTCGGGATCCTGCGGCAGCTCCAGCTCGCCGTCGCGGTAAGCCCGCGCCAGGCGCTCCGCCGCCAGACGATGTCCCGCCTCGCCGGCCCGGGCGTACCAGGTCACCGCACGGTCGGCGCGATGCGGATACTGGGCACAGCCATGCTCGTAGATCTGCCCGGCCTGATACTGGGCATGCAGGTCGCCCCCCTGGGCGGCCTCGAGCACATAGCGGGCACCGCGTGCCTTGTCCTGGGGCGTGACGGCGCGATGGAACAGCATATGGCCGTACAGCGACAGGGCGGCCGGGTGGCCGGCATCCGCGCAGCGCTGGAAGAGATGCATGGTCAGGCGCTGCGTGCGCGGCGAGCGAGGCAGCCAGCGCGTATGAAACAGCTGGCGCGCCAGATGGTACTCGAGCCGAGTGAACAGTGACGATGCCTGCGGCATGACAAACAACCTTGCGTCCTGGGGGTCGGTTGATGACGTCGAGCATGTTCCCGTGCTCGGCGTCCTGTACGGAAAAATCGGCCGCCTTGTGGGCTCCTCCCAGGCAGCGGATGCGCAGCATACGCCCGCCCCGGCAGTGACTCAACCCCTCGGCGTTTACGATATCGCTCCCCCGGCGCTACCATGCCAGGGCACTGCCCCCCTTGATGAGGAGAAACGGATGCAGACCCGCCCCCTGGGCCGAACCGGCCTCGACGTCAGCCGGCTGTGCCTCGGCACCATGACCTTCGGCGAGCAGAACAGCGAGGCCGAGGCCCACGAGCAGCTCGACCGCGCCGTGGCCTTCGGCGTCAACTTCATCGACACCGCCGAAATGTACCCGGTGCCGCCCAGGGCCGAGACCCAGGGCCTGACCGAGTCCTACGTCGGCAGCTGGCTCAAGGCCCGCGGCGCGAGGGACGACGTCATCATCGCCACCAAGGCCGCCGGCCCGGGACTCGACCACATCCGCGGCGGCCCGCGCCTGACCCGCGGACACCTGCACCAGGCCATCGACACCAGCCTGGCGCGGCTGCAGACCGACTACGTCGACCTCTACCAGCTGCACTGGCCGGACCGCCGTGCCAACTTCTTCGGCCGTCTCGGCTACGAGCACGACGCCGAAGAGGACGCCACCTCCCTCGAGGAGAGCCTGTCGGCACTGCAGGAGCTGGTGCAGGCCGGCAAGATCCGGGCCGTGGGCCTCTCCAACGAGACGCCCTGGGGCGTGATGCATGCCCTCCAGCTGGCCGAGCGCCAGGACCTGCCGCGGGTCGCCTCGGTTCAGAACCCCTACAGCCTGCTCAACCGCAGTTTCGAGGTGGGATTGGCCGAGATCGCCCATCGCGAGGACGTCGGCCTGCTGGCCTATTCGCCGCTGGCCTTCGGCAAGCTGTCCGGCAAATACCTCGACGGCGCTCGGCCGGAAGGCGCGCGCCTGACGCTCTTCGAGCGCTTCCAGCGCTACAACTCGCCGCAGGCCGAGGAGGCGACCCGCGCCTACGTCGAGATCGCTCGCCAGCATGGCCTCGACCCGACCCAGATGGCCCTGGCCTACGTCAATTCGCGCTCCTTTCTGACCAGCAATATCATCGGCGCCACCACCATGGCGCAGCTGGAGAGCAACCTGGAGAGCGAGTCGCTGCGCCTCGACGACGAGGTGCTCGCGGCCATCGAAGCCGTGCACCAGCGTCACCCCAACCCCAGCCCCTGAGGCCGATGCTCCCTCCCGGGCCAAGGCTATGAGCGCGATAGCCCCGGCCCGGGACACTGCCTGATATACTCGTAGCCGACTCAATTCAGGCACAGGAGCGCCCCATGCTGAGCGTGATCTCGCCCGCCAAGACACTGGACTTCGAGACCCCGGCGACCACGGCCCAGGCCACCCAGCCCGACTTTCTCGACCGCAGCCGTGAGCTGATCGGCATCCTGCGCGACCTCTCGCCCCAGCAGATCGGTGAGCTGATGGGCGTCAGCGACAAGATCGCCGGGCTCAACGCGGCCCGCTTCGCCGAGTGGCAGACGCCTTTCACGCCGGACAACGCCAAGCCCGCCGCCCAGGCCTTCCAGGGTGACGTCTACGTGGGGCTGGAAGCCGCCACCTTCGACGAAGGCGACAACGCCTTCGCCCAGGAGCACCTGCGCATCCTCTCCGGCCTCTACGGCCTGCTGCGACCGCTGGATCTGATCCAGCCCTACCGGCTGGAAATGGGCACCAAGCTCGCCAACCCGGCCGGCAAGGATCTCTATGCCTACTGGAAGCCGACCCTGACCGATGCCCTCGATCGGGCCATCGCCGAGAGCGGCAGCAAGGTACTGGTCAACCTGGCCTCCAACGAGTACTTCAAGGCCGTCGATGCGAAGAAGCTCGACGCCCGTGTGATCACCCCGGTGTTCAAGGACGAGAAGAACGGCCAGTACAAGATCATCAGCTTCTACGCCAAGAAGGCCCGCGGCCTGATGGCGGCCTGGATGATCCAGCAGCGCCTCGACGATCCGGAAGGCCTCAAGGACTTCGACGTGGCCGGCTATCGCTACAGCGCCGCGCAGTCCCAGGGCAATACCCTGGTGTTCTGCCGCGCCGAACAGGATCGCCCGTAACGTACCTCAGTCGAAGAAGCGCAGCGGCCGCGGAGAGCGCGGTTTGAGGAAGCGGCGATGCACGTCCCCGAAGCAGGCATCGTCGCAGCGCTCGAGCCACTCATAGGCCGCCATGTCGGCGCTCACCGCCCAGGCGCCGGCCCGCTCGATCCGCCGCCGGGCCAGGGACGCTTCCTCGCGCCGCCGGCTGACGGTGGCCTCGGCCAGCCAGAAGACCTCGTAGCCCGCCTCACGAAGCCCGAGCCCGGTCTGCAGCACGCAGACGTGGGCCTCGGCCCCGCACAGCACCACCTGGTGCCGCCCGCTCTGGGCCAGCGCCTTGGCGAAGTCAGGCTCCGCATGGGCATCGAAGCGGCTCTTTTCCCAATAAAGGGCGCCTTCGAGTGCCTCGCGCAGCCGGGGCTCGCTGCCCCCGAGGCCCGCCGGATACTGCTCGGTCAGCCATACCGGCACCTCCAGTGCAGAGGCGACCCCACCCAGCCAGCTCGCTTCCCCGACGGCCTGCTCGCCGCCGTCCAGCACCGGCAGCAGCCCGGCCTGAAGGTCGACGATCAGCAGCAGGCTCTTCTCTCGAACAAGACGCATCGATGATCCTCCACGGCAAACGGTGCCGGTGTCGCCCCAAGCCGCTAGAATGGTGGCTTCGACTTCTTCCCGGCGGGCTCTCCCGTCACATTCCCTGGAGACACACGATGCGTCAACTCTTCGTCATGCTCGTCGTCGGCCTGCTGGGCTTCGGCCTCGCCGTCGACCATGCCGACGCGCGCCGCCTGGGTGGCGGCAAGAGCTTCGGCAGCTATTCGCGCGCGGCGGACTCGCCGAGCGCGACCAGCACGCGCACCAACGGCACCGCCGGTGCGGCCGCGACCCAGCGCAAGCCGTCCAGCGGCCTGTCGCGCTTCGCCGGGCCCTTCGCCGGCCTGCTGGCCGGCGGCCTGCTGGCCTCGCTGTTCTTCGGCGGCGCCTTCGACGACCTGCGCTTCTTCGACATCCTGTTGATCGGCGGTGCGCTGTTCCTGCTGTTCAGGCTGTTCGCCCGCAAGCGGCGCCCGGCAACGGCAGGCGGCCCCGGCATGGAGACACGCGAGGCTCACGAGCAGGCTCAGGCTCAGCCCCAGGCCTTCACCGGTTCACTCGGCGGCGGTCTCGCCAAGGAGCCGGCGTGGTTTGACCGTGAGCGCTTCCTCGGCGGTGCCAAGGAGCACTTCATGACCCTGCAGCGCGCCTGGGACAACAACGACTTCTCGCAGATCCAGGACTACGTGACACCGGAGCTCTACAACCTGTTGCGCGAGGAACGCGACCAGCAGCCGGCGAACAACCGCACCGAGGTCGTGCGTCTGTTCGCCGAGCTCGGCAGCATCCAGGAAATCGGCTCCCAGGCCGAGGCGACGGTGCTTTTCCACGGCATTCTCGACGAGAACGGCGAGCAGAACGCCTTCAACGAGACCTGGCACCTGGTGCGCGAGCTTCGTGAAGGCGCCCCCTGGCACGTTCAGGGCATCGAGCAGAATCCCGCCTGATACGCGTCTTTCGCAGACCACGACAGGCACAAGAAAGGCCGGGCAATAGCCCGGCCTTTTGCCATTCAGAGACTCCACCATCGGCGCAGCCCTCGGTCTTCATCAGCCTCTCGAGCCTCCACCGCAACACGCCTCTCCTGGCTCGTCATTCCCCTCAGAGCAAGCCGCGCTCTCGCCCCTGGTCCTATCCCCTTCGATACTGACGGACCGTGACACCTGCCATGTGACGGTATTCAGGGCATCATCTTCCTCGGGCCAGATACACGAACGCCCCCTCCAATCGCAGAGGGCGGGGCGTTTTTTCGGGTATCGATTCAGGCTCGGCATCGGCGCCCTGCTCGACCGGCCAGACATGAAAAAACCCCGAGCCTTTTGGGCTCGGGGTTTTCTCGGGATAAGTGCCTGACGATGACCTACTCTCGCATGGGAACTCCCACACTACCATCGGCGCTGAGCGGTTTTACTGCTGAGTTCGGCATGGGATCAGGTGGTTCCCGCACGCTATGGTCGTCAGGCGAAAAAGGCAATGCGAATCATGCTGACGAGATCGTCTCTCGCGTATCCGCCGTCGTCTGTTGTCAGTCACAGACCACTTGGGTGTTATATGGTCAAGCCTCACGGGCCATTAGTATCGGTTAGCTCAACGCCTTGCAGCGCTTCCACACCCGACCTATCAACCAGCTCGTCTCGCTGGGCCCTTCAGGAGGCTCGAGGCCTCGGGGAGATCTCATCTTGAAGGAGGCTTCCNCATGTGTTAGGCCTGCCGCCAGCGTTCAATCTGAGCCATGATCAAACTCTTCAGTTAAAAGCTTGATAGTTCCTAAGGTGGAACCAAACCTGGTTCAAGATTCAAACGTCTCTTTGACGAGTCGCTTGTCTTGATATCTAGTGACTGGTCACCGACATCCCGACAAGCGCCCACATGAATTATCTGATCGATTGTTAAAGAGCAGCTCGACTCAATAAGGAGAAGAGCACCTTGCGTTACCGGCCGCCTGGCCAATGCCTCGCAAGGAAGGCGTATTCTACGTGATCGGCGCGTCGTGTCAACCGGGGATCTTCAAGCTCTCGAGAGAGCGAAGCGGATGACCGAGCGCTCGTCTTCAGCGAGTGAAGCGAGGTCCGATCGAGCCCTCAGCGGGCTACCGTAGTGAGTGGCGGGCATTCTACCGATTCCGCTGACCCTGTCAATCGAGCGATTCCGACAATCGCCGAAAAATCTCAAGAAAAACAAGCGCTTTTGCCACTCATTACCGCCTGCAACGTTGCCCGTCGCCGGCAGCGGATGCGTACTTTACGGATTTCCCGAGGGCGACGCAAGAACTATTTGCCGAATCGTGACGATGGGATGAACAAGGCGTGACACTCACCTGCACCGGCACCCGCGGAAAGCTATCCACACCCGCCTGCCCGCTCGACCGCCTGTGGATAATTCAGGCCCGGCGCCCAGAGACAACAACGCCCGCACGAGGCGGGCGTTCGTCTCGGCACTCGTCAGCGCATCAGGCGACGATGACGCGCGCGTAGCGCTTCTTCCCGGCCTGAACCACGTAGCTCTTGCCGGTATCCAGCATGGCGCTCGGCTCCACGACCTCGCCGTCGACCTTGACCCGGCCGTTCTTGAGCATGTCCTTGGCCTGGGCGCTGTTCTTGGTCAGTCCGGCGCGATTGAGCAGTGCGGCAATAGGCGCCTGCTCGCTGCCCTCGAAATCGACCTCCACTTCCGGCAGGTCTTCCGGCAGCTCGCCGTCGGCCAGCTGGTTGCCGGCGCTGCGGTGGGCATTGGCGGCGGCCTCATCGCCGTGATAGCGGGCGATCAGCTCGCGGGCCAGCTCCATCTTCACGTCGCGCGGGTTGGCACCGCCCTCGACATCGCGCTTGAGCGCCTCGAGCTCCTCGTTGCTCTTCAGCGAGAGCAGCTCGAAGTAGCGCCACATGAGGCTGTCGGGCATCGATACCAGCTTGTTGAACATGGTGCCCGGCGTATCGTCGACGCCCACATAGTTGCCCAGCGACTTGGACATCTTCTGTACGCCGTCCAGGCCCTCGAGCAGCGGCATGGTGATGACGACCTGGGAAGACTGGCCGTAGTGCTTCTGCAGCTCGCGGCCCATCAGCAGGTTGAACTTCTGGTCGGTGCCGCCCAGCTCGACGTCGGCCTCCAGGGCCACGGAGTCGTAGCCCTGCACCAGCGGATACAGGAACTCGTGAATGGAGATCGACTGGCCGGACTTGTAGCGCTTCTCGAAGTCGTCGCGCTCGAGCATGCGCGCCACGGTGCTCTGCCCCGCCAGCGAGATCATGTCGGCCGCGCTCATGGCGGAGAACCACTCGGCGTTGAAGCGCACCTCGGTCTTCTCGGGATCGAGGATCTTGAACACCTGGGCCTTGTAGGTCTCGGCGTTGGCCTTGACCTCTTCCTCGGTGAGCGGCTTGCGGGTGACGTTCTTGCCGGTGGGGTCACCGATGCGGCCGGTGAAGTCCCCGATCAGGAAGATGACCGTATGACCGAGATCCTGGAACTGGCGCATCTTGGTCAGCAGCACGCTGTGCCCCAGATGCAGGTCCGGCGCGGTGGGATCGAAGCCCGCCTTGATGCGCAGCGGGCGGCCGGAGGCCAGCTTCTTCTCCAGCTCGTCTTCCAGCAGGATCTCGTGGGTACCACGCTTGAGCAACGCTAGCGCGTCGGCGACATCGGTCATGCTCTCCTCTCCACTCGGCAGGGCGGCCCGTTCGGGCGACGCAGGACATTGGCAATGGGCGAGGATGTTACCATGCCAGCCATCGACGGTTGAGCCCCAGCGAGAGCCCTTATGCCCTACTTCATCGGCCTGATGTCCGGCACCAGTCTCGACGGCATCGACGCCGCCCTGGTCGACTGCTCGGCGGCACAGCCCCCGCGCCTGATCGCCACCCACGGCGAGCCGATGCCGCCGACGCTCCGCGAGCGCCTGTGGACGCTGTGCCACGCCGACGGCGCCGGCTTCGCCGAACTGGCCGCGGCCGAGCAAGGCTTCTGCGAGGCCCAGGCCCGAGCCGTCACCGGACTGCTGGCGGATGCCGGGCTCGCTCCCGCCGACATCGCCGCCGTCGGCAGCCATGGCCAGACCATCGAGCACGCCCCCTGGGGCCACGACGGAGGGCCGCCCTATACCCTGCAGCTCGACAACCCCAGCCTGCTGGCCGAGCTCACCGGCTGCCCGGTGGTCGCCGACTTCCGTCGTCGCGACCTGGCCGCCGGCGGCCAGGCCGCGCCCCTGGCGCCCGCCTTTCATCAGGCGCTGTTCCGCGCCCCGGGCCAGTGGCGCCTGGTGCTGAACCTGGGCGGCTTCGCCAACCTGACCCTGCTGCCGCCGCGGGAGGACGACCGCCCACCCCTGGGCTTCGACAGCGGTCCGGCCAACGCCCTGCTGGACGCCTGGCACGCTCGCCATCGCCGCGGAAGCTTCGATGCCGACGGCGCCTGGGCGGCCTCGGGCCGCGTCGATGAAGCCCTGCTGGAGCGGCTGCTTGCCGAGCCCTTCTTCCATCGCCCGCCACCGCGCAGTACCGGGCGCGAGGTCTTCCATCTCGACTGGCTGGCCTCACATCTCGACGGCCGCGAGCGCCCGAAGAACGTTCAGGCCACCCTCGCCGAGCTGACCGCCGCCAGCGTGGCGCTGGCCGTGGAAATGGCCCGCGACGCCTACGACGCCCCGCCCGCCGAATGCCTGATTCCCTGCGGCGGCGGCGCCCACAACGCCAATCTGCTGGCCCGCCTGGCACGCCGAATGCCCGACACGCGACTGGAAACCGCCGAGGCCTTCGGCTGGTCGCCCGACTGGCTCGAGGCCTCGGCCTTCGCCTGGCTGGCCTGGTGCCGCCTCGAGGGCCAACCCGGCAACCTGCCCTCGGTCACCGGCGCCGCCGGCCCGCGAGTGCTGGGCGGACTGTTCGCACCTTAGTCGTCACCGCCGAATGCCTTACTAATGACACATCGGGGACGAAGCAGCGCGAGGGGTTTTTGGCCATGGATGGCCAAAGTAGCGCCCAAGGATGGGTTCATAGCGCCCTCGCGATGCTTTGTCGCCGGATACGTCCTTCTGAAAGCCACGCAAAACGGGATGACTCAATAGTCGTCCTCGCCGCGCAGGGACAGATGACTGGCCGCCTCCTTGGCCTGCGCCAGCCCCACCCCCTGCTCGTCGCCGTACTTGATCATCATGCGCAGATCGTTGGCCGAGTCGGCATGCACCAGCGCGACCTCTTCGCTGATCGCCCCCTTCTTGTAGAGGTCATAGAGCGCCTGGTCGAAGGTCTGCATGCCCATGTCCCGGGAGCGGGCCATGACGTTCTTGACGTCCGCCACCTCCCCCTTGCGGATCAGGTCGGCGATCAGCGGCGACTTCAGCAGGACCTCGATGGCCGGGCAACGGCCACCGGCCTGGGTCGGCAGCAGCTGCTGGGCGACGATGGCCTGCAGGTTGAGCGACAGGTCGAGCCAGACCTGGTCGTGCCGCTCGTGGGGGAAGAAGTGGATGATGCGTTCCAGCGCCTGGTTGGCGTTGTTGGCATGCAGGGTCGCCAGGCACAGGTGGCCGGTCTCGGCGAAAGCCAGCGCATGTTCCATGGTCTCCCGGGTGCGGATCTCGCCGATCAGGATCACGTCCGGGGCCTGGCGCAGGGTGTTCTTCAGCGCCACCTCGAACGACTCGGTGTCGATGCCGACCTCGCGCTGGTTGATGATCGCTCGGCGGTGGGGGTGCACGTACTCGATCGGATCCTCGATGCTGATGATGTGGCCGCCGGCGGTCTCGTTGCGCTGCTGGATCATCGACGCCAGGGTCGTCGACTTGCCGGTGCCGGTGCCGCCGACCACGAACACCAGCCCGCGCTTGATGTTGGCCAGCTCGCCGAGCACCTCCGGCAGCGACAGTTCCTCGAGATGGGGAATCTCGAAGGCGATGCGACGGAGCACCATGGCCGGCTGGTTACGCTGGCGGAAGGCACTGACGCGGAAGCGCCCCCGCCCCGACAGGCTGAGCGCGAAATTGGCCTCCTGCTCATCGTCGAAGCGCGCCCGGTGATTCTCAGGCATTGCCGCCGCCACCAGCTCGCCGACCTGCGCCACCGACAGCCCTTCTTCGCCCATGGGCATCAGCTGACCGGCCATCTTCAGCGTCGGCGGCGCGCCCACCGAGATCAGCAGGTCCGAGGCTTCCTTCTCGATCATGATGTCGAGCAGCTGATACAGCCATTCCTTCGCGGTCATTGACGCTTTCCTCCTGCCTCACCGCCTCATTGATGCGCGAGCGTGGCTCGCGCCTTGGTCTGGGCTTCCTCACGGGCGACCACGTTGTCCGCCACCAGCCGCGACAGCGCCGTATCCAGGGTCTGCATGCCCAGGTTACCGCCGGTCTGCAGCGCCGAGTAGATCTGCGCCACCTTGTCCTCGCGGATCAGGTTGCGCACGGCCGAGGTGGCGATCAGGATCTCGTGGGCCGCCACCCGGCCGCCGCCCTGGCGCTTGAGCAGGGTCTGCGAGATCACCGCCTGCAGCGACTCGGAGAGCATCGAGCGCACCATGGCCTTCTCGTCCCCCGGGAAGACATCGATGATCCGGTCGATGGTCTTGGCCGCCGAGGTGGTATGCAGGGTGCCGAACACCAGATGGCCGGTCTCGGCCGCGGTCAGCGCCAGCCGGATGGTCTCCAGATCGCGCATCTCGCCGACCAGGATCACGTCCGGGTCCTCGCGCAGCGCACTGCGCAGCGCCGGGGCGAAGCCCTGGGTGTCGCGATGCACCTCGCGCTGGTTGATCAGGCAGCGCTTGCTGCGATGCACGAATTCCACCGGATCCTCGATGGTCAGGATATGCTCGAAGCGGTTGTCGTTGATGTGGTCGATCATCGCCGCCAGGGTGGTGCTCTTGCCCGAGCCGGTAGGACCGGTCACCAGCACCAGGCCGCGCGGCAGCATGGCCAGGCGGCGGAACGTCTCGCCCATGCCCAGATCCTCCATGGTCAGCACCTCGGAGGGAATGGTGCGGAACACCGCC
The DNA here is from genome assembly GCF_000968715.2 of Halomonas sp. HG01. NCBI lineage: Bacteria > Pseudomonadati > Pseudomonadota > Gammaproteobacteria > Oceanospirillales > Halomonadaceae > Halomonas > Halomonas sp. HG01. Next base: position 3,259,186 of record NZ_CP022134.1, read on the forward strand.
CCGGCGCCGCGGGCCTGGTTGAAGACGTTGACGCGAAAGCGCGAGACGCCCGGCACCTCGAAGGAGAAGTCGGTTTCCAGGTACTCCTCGAAGTCGCGCCGCTGACGGTCGGCGAGGATATCGTAGATCAGCTTGCGGACCTCACGATCGTCCATGGCCGGCACGTTGAGCCGCCGAATGTCGCCGTCGACCCGGATCATCGGCGGCAGGCCGGCCGAAAGGTGAAGGTCCGAGGCGTTCTGCTTTGCCGAGAATGCCAGCAGTTCGGTAATATCCATGCGATTCCCCTGCTCCCGGGATAGAGGTGTTCTTAGTATGGTAAAGCTTGCGACATGACAAACCTGGCACTTCGTGACGCCCTGGCCAACGCCCGCCGCCGCCTCGACGCGGCACTGGCCGATGCCGGCCGCGCGCCCGACGGCGCGACGCTGCTGGCCGTGAGCAAGACCAAACCCGCTGCCATGATCCGCGAAGCGCACGCGCTGGGCCAGCGCGACTTCGGCGAGAACTACCTGCAGGAGGCGCTGGAGAAGCAGGAGGCGCTCGCGGATCTCGACGATATCGTCTGGCATTTCATCGGCCCGCTGCAATCGAACAAGACCCGCGACGTGGCCGAGCACTTCGCCTGGGTGCACAGCCTGGAACGCGAGAAGATCGCTCGCCGCCTCGATGCCCAGCGCCCCGAGGCGCTGCCGCCGCTGAACGTCTGCCTGCAGGTCAACATCAGCGACGAGCCCTCGAAGTCCGGCGTCTCCGTCGCCGATCTCCCGGCACTGGCCGAGGCCGTGCTGGCCATGCCGAACCTCCGGCTGCGCGGGCTGATGGCGATCCCGGCCCCGGCCGACGATCCCGCCGCACAGCGCCGCCCCTTCGCCCGCCTGCGCGAGGCGCTCGAGGACCTCCGCGAGCGCTTTCCCGAGGCACGGCTCGACGCCCTCTCGATGGGCATGAGCGGCGACCTGGAAGCCGCCGTGGCCGAGGGCGCCACCCAGGTGCGGCTCGGCACCGCCATCTTCGGGGCACGCGACACCTCCGCCTGATCACTCACGACGCCGCCGGCATGCCGACGGCCCATTCGTCGACCCACACAGGATTGAACGCATGGCAAGCCAAGTCACCTTCATCGGCGCCGGCAACATGGCCGGCGCCATCATCGGCGGCATGATCGACAGCGGCTATCTCCGCGACGCCATCACCGCCACCTCGCCCAGCGACGAGATGCTCGCGCCGATGCGCGAGAAATACGGCATCCACACCGCCACCGACAACGCCGCCGCCGTGGCCGAGGCCGACGTGGTGGTGCTGGCGGTCAAGCCGCAGATCATGCAGGACGTCTGCGCCGGGATGCGCGACGCGATCCAGGCGCGCAAGCCGCTGATCGTCTCGGTGGCGGCCGGCCTGCCCGCCGAGACCCTCGAGGCCTGGCTGGGGGGCGAACTCGCCGTGGTGCGCTGCATGCCCAATACGCCCTCGCTGGTCGGCGCCGGCGCCGCCGGGCTCTATGCCAACGCCAAGGTCAGCGACACCCAGCGCGACCTCGCCACCGAACTGCTCGAGGCCGTGGGCCTGGTCGAGTGGGTCGACGACGAAGGCCTGCTGGAAGCCGTGACCGCGGTCTCCGGCAGCGCTCCGGCCTACTTCTTCCTGATGTTCGAGGCCATGGAAGAAGCCGGCGTCAGCCTCGGCCTGCCCGCCGACACCGCCCGTCGACTGGCCATGCAGACCGCCTTCGGCGCGGCGCGCATGGCGATGGACAGCGACAAGACCCCAGGCGAGCTCAAGCGCAACGTGATGTCCCCCGGCGGCACCACCGAGCGCGCCATCTCGCACCTCGAGGATGCCGGCATGCGCCGCATCGTGGCCGAGGCCATGGATGCCTGCGCCGCCCGCGCCCGCGAAATGGCCGACGAACTCGGCAAGCACTGAACGCCGCGCCACCGCGACCGATCGCACAAGACACGGAGGAGCCCCGATGGGCAGTCAACTGGGAAACGCCGGCCTGCTGCTGGTCAACACCCTCGTCAATATCTACCTGTTCCTGCTGATGCTGCGCTTCCTGCTGCAGGCATCCCGGGCCGACTACTACAACCCGATCAGCCAGTCGGTGGTGAAGATCACCCAGCCGGTGGTACGCCCCTTCCAGAGTTTCCTGGGGCCGGTGATGAACCGCTTCGACCTGGCCACCCTGGCGGCCGGCCTGGTGGTCAAGCTGATCGCCATCGTGGCCATCCTGCAGATCGCCGGCTACGGCATGGCACCGATCGGTAGCCTGGCGATCGGCGCGGTGGCGGCGCTGGCCAATGCCATTCTCAAGATCTACTTCTTCGCGCTGATCGTGATGATCATCCTCAGCTGGGTGTCGCCCCGCGCCAGCCACCCGGCGGCGATCCTGGTCATGCAGCTGGTGGAGCCGATCATGGCACCGGTGCGCCGGGTGATCCCGCCGCTGGGCATGCTCGACCTCTCGCCGATCGTGGTGTTCATCGCCATCAGCCTGCTCGACGGCATCGTGGTGGGCTCGCTGATCCGCGCCGCCGGCGTCGTCGGCGTGCTGGTGGGGCTCTAGAAGGCACGTCGCCGACGATCAGGGATTCGCGATGAGCGTTTCCGGCGACAAGCCGTCGCGAGGGCGCCTTGACCCCATCCATGGCCAAGCCCCCTCGCGCCGGCTCATCCCCGGCGCGGATCGAGCCGAGCCCCCCGTCACGCCCCGAATACCAACGAAAAACGACTGGACACGCCTGACAGATGACCGAGCAGCCACGCGATTCGGTCGGCCTGGTGACGCCGCAGACGGCGCACTTCGACGACCCCCTGGAGCTGGCCTGCGGCAGAACGCTGCCGGCCTACGACCTCGTCTACGAGACCTACGGCACCCTCAACGCCGAGGGCACCAACGCCGTGCTGATCTGCCACGCCCTGTCGGGGCATCACCATGCCGCCGGCTACCACTCGGCGGACGACCGCAAGCCCGGCTGGTGGAACGCCCATATCGGCCCCGGCAAGTCGATCGACACCGACCGCTTCTTCGTGGTCTCGCTGAACAACCTGGGCGGCTGCCACGGCAGCACCGGGCCGACCAGCGAGAACCCCGAGACCGGCACCGCCTGGGGCCCCGACTTCCCGATGATGACGGTGATCGACTGGGTGCACAGCCAGGCGCGCCTGGCCGACCGGCTCGGCATCCAGCGCTTCGCCGCGGTGGTCGGCGGCAGCCTCGGCGGCATGCAGGCGCTGCAGTGGGCCCTGACCTACCCGGAGCGCGTCGCCCACGCCGCGGTGATCGCCGCCACGCCCAAGCTGTCGGCCCAGAACATCGGTTTCAACGAGGTGGCCCGCCAGGCGATCCGCTCCGACCCCGAATTCTTCGACGGCCACTACGCCGAACACGCCACCCTGCCACGCCGCGGGCTCAAGCTCGCCCGCATGGTGGGGCACATCACCTACCTGTCCGAAGACGCCATGGGCAGCAAGTTCGGCCGCGACCTGCGCAGCGACGACCTCAACTTCGGCTACGACGTGGAGTTCCAGGTGGAGTCCTACCTGCGCTATCAGGGCGACACCTTCTCGACCTCGTTCGATGCCAACACCTACCTGCTGATGACCAAGGCGCTGGACTACTTCGACCCGGCGGCAGCCCACGGCGGCGACCTGGCGGCGGCGCTGGCCCCGGCCGCCTGCCCCTTCCTGGTGGTCAGCTTCACCAGCGACTGGCGCTTCCCGCCGTCGCGCTCGAAGGAACTGGCCAACGCCCTGATACGCGCCGGCAAGGCGGTCAGCTACGCCAACATCGACTCGCCCCACGGCCACGACGCCTTCCTGCTGCCCGAGCCCCGCTACCTGGCGGTGTTCGCCGCCTTCATGCAACGCGTGGCCCGCGACCAGGGACTGGAGGAACGCTCATGATGCGCGCCGACCTGCAACGTATCCACGACTGGGTGCCGCACGGCGCCCGGGTGCTCGACCTGGGCTGCGGCGACGGCACCCTGCTGGCGGCCCTGGCCGAGAGCAAGAACGTCACCGGCTACGGCCTGGAAATCGACCCGGACGGCATCACCGCCTGCCTGGCCCGGGGCGTCAACGTCATCGAGCAGAACCTCGACGAGGGGCTCTCCAACTTCGAGGACGACGCCTGCGACCTGGTGGTGATGACCCAGGCCCTCCAGGCGCTGCGCCGCCCGGACCGCATGCTCGACGAGATGCTGCGCGTGGCCGACGAGTGCATCATCACCTTCCCCAACTTCGCCTACTGGCGTCACCGCGCCTATCTGGGCCTGCGCGGCTACATGCCGGTCTCCAAGTCGCTGCCCCACGCCTGGTACGACACCCCCAACATCCACCTCTCGACCTTCAACGACTTCGAGCAGCTGTGTCGCGACAAGGGGCTGTCGATCGTCGACCGGGCGGTGGGCGTCGGCAGCCGTGGCGGCAACTGGGCCTCGCGGCGCTGGCCCAACCTGTTCGGCGAGATCGCGATCTTTCGCGTCACCCGGCGCTGAGCGGACGGGGCGCCGCCCCGTCCGGTTCGTGCCCGTCAGCGATAGCGGCGCTCGAGCTCGACCGGCAGCGCCTCGCCCAGGCTCACGGCCACCGGCCGCCCGTCTTCCCGCATGAAGCGGCAGGCCCGCGCCAGCACCTCCACGCCCTCGCCGGCCACCCGACGCAGCGCCTCGGCATAGGCCGGATCCAGGTGGCCGGCCGGCGCCACCGAGCGGATGCCCTCATGGGCGACGCAGAACAGCAGCACCGCACGTTGGCCCTCGGCGGCGAGCGCGGCCAGGGTCTCGAGGTGCTTGCGCCCGCGCTCGCTGACCGCATCGGGAAAGTAGCCGTGGCCGTCGTCCTCGCGCAGGGTCACCTGCTTGACCTCGACATAGGTGGTCGCGCCGGCATCGCCATCCAGCCGGAAATCCAGCCTCGCGCCCTCCACCCTGGCCTCGCGCTTCAGCGTACCGGCCCCGGCCAGCGCCTCGACCGTGCCCGCCACCAGCGCCTCCTCGACGATGCGGTTGGCCCGCCCGGTATGCACCGAGGCCAGGTCGACGCCGCCCTCGGGCCGAGGCAGCTCGATAAGCTCCCAGGTCCAGGCCAGCTTGCGCCGCGGATCGTCGCTTGGCGACAGCCACACCCGGCAGCCCGGCACGTTGACCGCGCGCATCGAGCCGGTGTTGGGGCAGTGGGCGACGACCTCGCGGCCGTCGGCCAGGCGCACGTCGGCCAGGAAGCGCTTGTAGCGGCGCAGCAGCACGCCCGCCACCAGCGGCGCGGCATAGTTCATCAGGCGCCCTCCTGGCGACTCAGGAACCGCCCCAGCCGCGTCACGGCCTCCTCCAGCCGCTCGACGCCGGTGGTGAAGGCGATGCGCACATGGTATTCGCCGCCCTCGAGGGCGAAGTCGGTGCCCGGGGTGATGGCCACGTTCTCCTCCTCGAGCAGGCGCCGGCAGAAGGCCTCGCTGTCGCGGGTGTAGCGGGACACGTCGAGCCACAGGTAGAAGGCGCCCTGGGGCGGCTGATCGGGCGCCAGCCCCAGTCGCTCCAGCCCCGCCAGCAGGGCGTCGCGGCGCTGCGCCAGCTCCCGGCGGCGCGCCTCGAGGATGTCGCGACACTCGGGCTCGAAGGCCGCCAGGGCGGCGTGCTGGGCCGGCGTCGGTGCCGACAGGAAGACGTTCTGCGCCAGCCGGGTCAGCGGCTCGACCGCCGCCTCCGGCGCCACCAGCCAGCCCAGGCGCCAGCCGGTCATGCCGAAGTACTTGGAGAAGCTGTTGACCACGAAGGCCTGCGGCGCCACCGAGGCGGCGGAGAGCGGCGCCAGGTCGTAGCACAGCCCCTGATAGATCTCGTCGACCAGCAGATGGCCGCCGCGCGCGGCGACGGTGTCGGCCACGGCGCCCAAGGCCGAGGCATCGAGCATGTGCCCGGTGGGGTTCGACGGCGTGGCCAGCATCGCCAGCCGGGTGTCGTCGCGCCAGTGGCGGGCGACGGTCGCGGCGTCGAGCTGCCAGCCGCTCGCCGGCCCCACCGGCACCGCCTCGACCTCGGCGCCGGCCAGTGCCATGAAGTGGCGATTGCAGGGATAGGTGGGATCGGCCATCAGCACCCGATCGCCGCCCTCGACCAGCAGCTGGCTGGCCAGCAGCAGCGCGCCGGAGGCGCCCGGAGTGACGATGATGCGGGACGGATCGACCTCGGCGCCGAAATGGCGCGCGTAGTGCCCGGCGATCGCCTCGCGCAGCGCCGGCAGCCCCGCCGCCGGCGTGTAGCGGGTCTGCCCCTCGGCCAGGGCCCGCTGGCCCGCGGCCTGCACCGGTTCGGGAGTGGGGAAGTCCGGCTCGCCCACCTCCAGATGGATGACGTCGTGGCCGGCGGCCTCGCGGGCCTGGGCGGCCTCCAGCAGGCGCATCACGCGGAAGGGAGCAACGGCGTCGAGTCGCGAGCTCCAGGACATGGGCTTCTCCTTGCACGGCGAGTCGTGACCGGCATCTTTTCGGCCGCTCACGGTCAAAGCTCGCATGTTACGACTTTTGTTGCGCTGGCGCAGTCCGGCGCGTCGGGGGGATTGCAAAGGCCGCGTTTTTTCGCTAAACAAGCATCCCTTTGGCGTGAGATACCTTGAGCAGTTCATCGGGTATTGATCAGCAGTCACACAAGTAACGAGGCAGTCCCATGCCAGTAGCAGAAAAGAAGATGGAAGCGCCCAAGAAATTCACCCCGTACGAGCCGGCACCGGGTGAAGAGTACATGAACGAGAAGCAGCTCGAGCACTTCCGCCAGATCCTGCTGGGCTGGAAACAGGAGCTCATGGAAGAAGTGGATCGCACGGTGCGCCATCTCCAGGAAGAGGCGAACAACTACGCCGACCCCGCGGATCGCGCTACCCAGGAGGAAGGCTTCAGCCTCGAGCTCCGCACCCGCGACCGCGAGCGCAAGCTGCTCAAGAAGATCAACGAGACCATCGAGAAGATCGACGAGGACGACTACGGCTTCTGCGAGGCCTGCGGCGTCGAGATCGGCATCCGCCGCCTCGAGGCGCGTCCCACCGCGACCCTGTGCGTCGACTGCAAGACCCTCGCCGAGCTCAAGGAGAAGCAGCTGGGCGGCTGATGGCCGGCCGCCACCGCTTCCGCGACGGGCGCCGCCGGCGCCCGTCCGCACCGTCGCTTCAGCCCTGTCTCTTCCGCTCCGGAGCCGCCCATGAGTGCCTATCGTGGCCGCTTCGCGCCGACCCCCTCGGGTCCCTTGCACTTCGGCTCACTGGTCGCCGCCCTCGCCAGCTTCCTCGACGCCCGCCACGCGCGGGGCCACTGGGGACTGCGCATCGAGGACGTCGACCCGCCACGCTGCCCGCCCGGCGCCGCTGATGCCATCCTGCGCCAGCTCGAGGCCTTCGGCCTGCACTGGGACGGCCCGGTCGCCTGGCAGAGCGAGCGTGACGACGCCTACGCCGCCGCCCTGGCTCGCCTCGAGGCCCGGGGCCTGGCCTATCCCTGCAGCTGCTCGCGCAAGCAGTGGCGCGATCACGCGATCTACCCCGGCTGGTGTCGCGACGGCGTGTGCGAACCGCAGCAGCCTCAGGCCTGGCGGCTGCGTAGCGACCTCGGCCTGCGCCCCGTGCGCTGGCAGGATCGCCTGTTCGGCCCGCAGGCCTTCGATCCGGCCGAGCTCGGCGACGTGGTGCTCAAGCGCAAGGACGGCCTCTGGGCCTACCAGCTGGCCGTGGTGGTCGACGACGCCGACCAGGGCATCAACGAGGTGGTGCGCGGCGCCGACCTGCTCGACAACACCCCCTGGCAGCGCCAGCTGCAGCACGCCCTGGGCCTGCCCGAGCCGCGCTACCTGCACCTGCCGCTGGTGATGGGCGACGACGGCCAGAAGCTCTCCAAGCAGAACCTGGCCCCGGCGCTGCCGGAGGCCGAGCCCGAGGCCCGGCCGCTGCTGCATCGGGCCCTGACGCTGCTCGACCAGGCACCGCCGGCCGCGCTGGCCGAGGCCCCGGTGGCCGAGCAGCTCGAACACGCCATCGCCCGCTGGGCACCATGGCGGCTGCGCGCCGATCCCGAGCGGCACCTGACCGCCGCCGACTGAGGAGAGCGCATGTACGTCTACCGCATCGTGCTGTTCCTGGTCTTCGCCGGCTACCTGTTCTCGCCGCTGCTGATGAGCGGCTGGGGCAGCCCCGGCGCCGCCTGGTATCGGCCCTTCCTGATCTGGGGCGGACTGATCGCCCTGACCGTGTGGCTGGAGCGCAAGCGCCACCTCGACGAGCGACGCCAGGGGGACCTCGAATGAACCTCGCCGGCCTGCTCGCCCTGGGCGTGGGCTACCTGCTGCTGCTCGCCCTGTGCGCCCTGGCGGTGGAACGGGGCGGGGCGGCGAACCGCCTCGCCCGCCATCCCGCGACCCACACCCTGGCGCTGGGCGTCTACGCCAGCGCCTGGGCCATCCACGGCACCCTCGAGCAGGCCGACCGCAGCGGCTACGGCTACCTGGCCTACTACCTGGGCGCGGCCGGTGCCTTCCTGCTGGCGCCGATGCTGCTGGTGCCGATCCAGCGCATGGCCCACACCTACCAGCTGGCCTCGCTGGCCGACCTGTTCGCCTTCCGCTTCCGCTCACGCTGGGTGGGCACGCTGGTCACCCTGGTCAGCCTGCTGGCGGTGCTGCCGCTGCTGGCGCTGCAGGTGCAGACCATGGCCAACGCCATCCGTCTGCTGGCCGGCGGCGGCTCGCGGGAGTGGCTGGCGCTGGGCTTCAGCGCCCTGATCGCGCTGTTCGCGATCCTGTTCGGCGCCCGGCATACCCACCTCAATGCCCGCCAGGACGGCCTGCTGGCGGCGATCGCCCTGGAGTCGGTGGTCAAGCTAGGCGCCATGCTGGCGCTGGGCGCCGTGGCGCTGTTCGGGATCTTCGACGGCCCCGGCGACCTCCAGGCCTGGCTCGACGGTCCGGGCCACCTCGCCCAGGCCGAGACGCAGTCGCTGCCCCCGGCCCAGTGGCGCACCCTGCTGATGCTGTTCTTCGCCGCGGCCTTCCTGATGCCGCACATGTTTCACATCACCTTCGCCGAGCCGCTGGAGCGCCGCACCCTGCTGCGCGCCGGCTGGGTGGTGCCGCTGTTCCTGCTGCTGATGGCCCTGCCGGTACCGCTGATCCTGTGGGGAACCCAGCGTCTCGGGGTCGACCCCGCGACCACCGGCAGCGCCTACCTGGCCTTCGCCCTGTCGTCCTCGTGGTGGGTCGGCGCCCTGGCCTTCCTCGCCGGCCTGGCCGCGGCCAGCGGCACCATGATCATCATCTCCCTGGCGCTGTCGGGGATGATCCTCAACCACCTGGTGCTGGTGGCCCACCCGCCCATCGCCCAGCCCGACCTCTACCGCTGGCTGCGCTGGCTGCGGCGCGCCCTGATCGGCGCGGTGATCGTTGGCGGCTGGCTGTTCTATCGCACCGTGGGCGTGCACCACGACCTGTCGACCCTGGCGATCGCCTCGTTCGTCGGCATGGCCCAGTGCCTGCCGGGCATGCTGGCGCTGCTCTACTGGCCCGGCGCCAACCGCAAGGGCATGGTCACCGGCCTCGCGGTGGGCGTGGCCATCTGGCTGGCCGGCCTCTGGCCGTCGCTGCTCGGCGGCGCGCCCTGGCTCCCTCCGATCCCCCCGGGACTGGAGACGCTGGCCGACGAGCCCGACTGGTATCTCGTCACGCTGGTCTCGCTGGCCGCCAACGTGCTCGCCTTCATCCTCGTCTCGCTGGCCACCCGCACCTCGGCCGGCGAGCGGGCCGCCGCCGAGGCCTGCTCGGTGGACGCCGTGGTGCGCCCCATGCGTCTGCCGCTGGTGGCCGCCAACGGCCTGGAGATCAAGCGCCACCTGTCCCGGGCGCTGGGTCAGGAGGTCGCCGAGCGCGAGGTGGAGCGCGCCCTGGCGGCGCTGCAGATGTCGCCTCTCGATGGCCGCCCCTATGCCCTGCGCCGGCTGCGCGACCGCATCCAGGCCAACCTCTCCGGGCTGATGGGCCCCTCGGTGGCCCAGGACATCGTCGACCGCTTCCTGCCCTATCGCCAGGACGGTCCCGGCGCCACCGAGGACATCCACTTCGTCGAGAACCGGCTGGAGGACTATCGTCCGCGGCTCAACGGCCTGGCCCGTGAGATCGACGGCCTGCGCCGCTATCATCGCCGCACCCTGACGCGGCTGCCGGTGGGGCTGTGCGCCTTCGGCGAGGACGGCGAGCTGCTGATGTGGAACGACGCCCTCGCCGAGCTCTCCGGCATCCCCGGCGAGTCGGTGATCGGCGCCCACCGCGATACCCTGCCGCCACCCTGGGACGAGCTGCTGGGCCGCATCCTCGCCGAACCGGCCAGCCAGCTCTACAAGCAGCCGGTGACGCTGGCGAACGGCCAGCGCTTCCTGAGCCTGCACCGGGCCGAACATCAGGACGAGCGCGACGCCCACGGCGGCAACGTCATCCTGGTGGAGGACCACAGCGAGATGAAATGGCTGGAGGACGAGCTGGTGCACGCCGCTCGCCTGGCCTCCATCGGCCAGCTGGCGGCCGGCGTGGCCCACGAGATCGGCAATCCCATCACCGGCATCTCCTCGCTGGCCCAGAATCTGCGCTACGACACCGATGACCCCGAGCTCCGGGAGACTGCCGACCAGATCCAGCAGCTCACCGACCGGGTCTCGCGCATCGTCGGCTCGCTGGTGGGCTTCGCCCACGGCGGGCGCCACGTCACCGGCGCCGCCTTCGCGCCGGTGTCGATGGCCGAGGTCACCGACGAGGCCCTGAACTTGATCCACCTCGCCCGCTCGGGGGAGGATATCCGCTTCGAGAACCGCTGCCCGCCGAACCCACGGGTGTCCGGCGACGCCCAGCGCCTGCAGCAGGTGATGATCAACCTGCTCGGCAACGCCCGCGACGCCAGCGTGCCCGGCGGGCGAGTGGTCGTCGCCGGCGAGGCGGACGGCGAACGGCTTCGGGTCACGGTCACCGACGAGGGCCACGGCATCGACGCCCGGGTCCGCGATCATCTCTTCGAGCCCTTCACCACCACCAAGCCCGCCGGCGAGGGCACGGGACTCGGCCTGCCGCTGGTCTACAGCATCGTCGCCGAGCACGGCGGCCAGATCGACATCGAGTCCCCGCCCGCCGGGCAGGCCCATGGCACCCGTATCCTGCTGTGGCTGCCCCTCCACCGAGAGGATGCTGAGAGTACCGATGAGCCGGATCCTGATCGTTGAAGACGAAGCCATCATCCGCAGCGCCCTGAAGCGCCTGCTGGAACGCCATGACCACCGCGTCAGCGAGGCCGGCTCGGTGGACGAGGCGCTGGCCCTCGATCCCCAGGGCTTCGACCTGGTGATCAGCGACCTGCGCCTGCCCGGGGATCCCGGCACCGAGCTGGTCGCCCGCGTCGCCCCGGTGCCGGTGCTGATCATGACCAGCTACGCCAGCATGCGCTCGGCGGTGGAGGCGCTGAAGCTCGGCGCCGTGGACTACGTGGCCAAGCCCTTCGATCACGACGAGCTGCTCGAGACCGTGGCCCGGGTGCTCCACCAGCGCGCCCTGCAGCAGGGCGAGCCGCCTGACGTCACCGCCCCCGGCGGCGAACGCCAGCCGATGATCGGCAACTGTCCCGCCATGCAGGCGGTCTACACCCGCATCCGCAAGACCGCGCCGGCCGACGTCACCGTGCTGATCCAGGGCGAGTCCGGCACCGGCAAGGAGCTTGTGGCCCGCGCCCTGCACCAGCAGAGCCGGCGCGCCGCCGCCCCTCTGGTGTGCGTCAACTGCGCGGCCATCCCCGAGACGCTGATCGAGTCCGAGCTGTTCGGCCACGAGAAGGGCGCCTTCACCGGCGCCAGCGCCGCCCGCACCGGCCTGGTCGAGGCCGCCGACGGCGGCACCCTGTTCCTCGACGAGATCGGCGAGCTGCCGCTGGATGCCCAGGCCCGCCTGCTGCGCGTGCTGCAGGAGGGCGAGATCCGCAAGATCGGCTCGGTGGAGACCCGCCACGTCGACGTGCGCCTGATCGCCGCCACCCATCGCGACCTGCACGCCCTGTCACGCACCGGCGGCTTCCGCCTGGACCTCTACTACCGCCTCAACGTGATGCAGATCGACCTGCCGCCGCTGCGCGACCGCGAGGACGACATCCTGGAAATCGCCGACGTGCTGCTGGAGAAGGCCTGCCGGCGCCACGAACGCGAAGGGCTCAAGCTGTCGCGGGCCGCCCGACGGGTGATCCGCGACTGCCCCTGGCCCGGTAACGTGCGCGAGCTGGAGAACGCCCTGGAACGCGGCGTGATCCTGGCCGAGGGCCACCTGATTCACCCCGACGATCTGGGGATCGGCCCCCCGCCCCATGCCGGTGCGGCCCCGCCGGCGCCGCCCGTTCCCGACGACGAGCCGCCCGCGTCCGGCGGCGGCGAACGACCGGACGAGGAGGAAGAGGACCTGTCCCTCGAGGACTACTTCCAGCACTTCGTGCTCGAGCACCAGGACCAGATGAGCGAGACCGAGCTGGCCCAGAAGCTCGGCATCAGCCGCAAGTGCCTGTGGGAGCGCCGTCAGCGCCTCGGCATCCCGCGCAAGAAGGGCCCTCGCCGCAGCACCGGCTGAGGCGACGGGCACCGGACGCCGCCCGCCTCTACGACCAAAGCACTAGCGCCCGCGGCCGACCCCGCGGGCGTCGTTTTTGAGGCGTTCGACGGCGCACACGCACCATTTGTTACCTTCCCACACAGCCTTTGCCCCATAAGCGCGCACCCTGGGTAACACTTTCCCGCCTCACGCCGAGAGCACTCGACGGTGGATAACATATCTTATTGATTTAAATGAGCTTAATGGATTGTGGCACACCGCCTGCTACATACAGGACAAGAAAAACAATGCCGGATGCCACCCGCGGCCAATAACAACAACAAGGCCCGCGCGCGGTGACAGGCCCGCCCAACAACAACAAGACCACGGGCCGGAAGACACACGAGCGCCATTGCCGACAACAAGCACAACAGCGGCAGCGGGCGCGAGTCCTTCGAGGCAACAACAACAAGACGCTCGAAGTCCGGAATCAGGACGCGACGCACCCGACCCGGCCGCCAACAACAACAAGGGCCGTCAGAGGTGCACCCCCGTCAACAACAACAAGACGTCGGGGGGAGGCAATCACATGCCGTCGTGGTTGGATTATTGTTTTGAATACGAGACGGTCACTTTCAGGAACGTCCACAATGACAACAACATTGCTTGCCTGAGCTCCTTGGTGACTGTGGTGCGTATTCAAGGCGATGCGCCATCACGAAGAAGAATCAGCAGCAGGGATGCTGCATCCTGCTTTCAGGGGAGGCTCACGAGCCTCCCCTTTCCATTTCCAGGCGGCGGGTCAGCGGCCCCACGCTTTGCAAGGTGTCGGGTGTTCGCTACACTCAACGCCTTTCGTACCCTCTTTTGTACCCCGCGAGTCGACAACGCCGCATGATCAAAGGATTTACCCGCTTTCTGCAGAGCCCGGGCGAGCGCCTCCGGTCGCTGTTCGGCCCTCAGGAGCCGTCGGCCGCCCTCCCCGAGCTGCGCATCATTCCCCGCGACGAGCACCCGGTCTCTCGCCAGCACTTCAGCGACGCCGCCCTCAAGGTGCTGTACCGGCTGCACAACGCCGGCCATGAGGCCTTCCTGGTGGGGGGCTGCATCCGCGACTCCCTGCTCGGCCGCATGCCCAAGGACTTCGACGTGGCCACCGACGCCACCCCGGAGCAGGTCCGCGAGCTGTTCCGGAACTCGCGCATCGTCGGGCGCCGCTTCCGTATCGTCCACGTGCGCTTCGGCCGCGAGGTGATCGAGGTCACCACCTTCCGCGGCAAGCCCAGCGACGATCACGCCGACCATATCGCCCAGCAGTCGGACGACGGCATGCTGCTGCGCGACAACGTCTGGGGCAACATCGAGGAGGACGCCATCCGGCGCGACTTCACGATCAACGCGCTCTACTACAACATCGCCGACTTCTCGATCCACGACTTCGCCGGCGGCGTCCAGGACATCGAGGATCGCACCCTGCGGCTGATCGGCGACCCGGCGACCCGCTACCGCGAGGACCCGGTACGCATGCTGCGTGCGGTGCGCTTCGCCGCCAAGCTCGACTTCGACATCGCCCCGGCCACCGAGGCGCCGATCGCCGAGCTGGCCGAGCTGCTGCTCCAGGTACCGCCGGCGCGACTGTTCGACGAGGTCCTCAAGCTGTTCATGAGCGGCCACGGCGTCGAGACCTTCCATCTGCTGCGCGACTACGGCCTGTTCGCCATGCTGTTCCCCGAGGCCGACGAGGCCATGGAAGAGCTGCCCTGGGCCGAGGCAGTCATCGAGCGCGCCCTGACCAGCACCGACCGCCGCGTCCGCGACGATCGCCCGGTCACGCCGGCCTTCCTGTTCGCCGCCCTGCTGTGGGGCCCGGTGCAGCTGCGCCAGCAGGCCCTGGAGGCCGACGGCATGCCGCCCATCCCGGCCCAGCAGGCCGCCTCCCAGCAGGTCATCTCGCGCCAGCTGCAGCACGTGTCCATTCCCAAGCGCTTCAGCCTGCCGATGCGCGACATCTGGGACCTGCAGCAGCGCCTGCAGCTGCGCCGCGGCAAACGCGTCTTCCAGACCCGCGAGCACCCGCGTTTCCGCGCCGCCTACGACTTCCTGCTGGTGCGCGAAGCCGCCGGCGAGATGGAGCCCGGCCTCGGCGACTGGTGGACCGCCTTCCAGGACGCCGACGAGCACGAGCAGCGTCGCCTGCTGGGCAAGGTCGACGCCGACCCCGCCGGCACCCCCGCCCCACGCAACAAGCGCCGGCGCCGCCGTCGTCGCCGCAAGCCGTCCAACGACGACTCATGAGCGCCCCACACCGTGCCTGGATCGGGCTTGGCAGCAACCTCGACGACCCCCACGGCCACGTCGAGCGCGCCCTGACCGAGCTCGACGCCCTGCCGCTGACCCGGCGGCGCCGGGCCTCGTGGCGCTACGCCAGCCGCCCGCTGGGCCCGGCCGACCAGCCCGACTTCGTCAACGCCGTGGCCGAGCTGGAGACCCGGCTGTCGCCGCTGGCCCTGCTCGACCAGCTGCAGGCCCTCGAGCAGCGCCACGGACGTGTCCGTGGCCGCCGCTGGGGGCCGCGCACCCTGGACCTCGACCTGCTGCTGTTCGACGATCACGAAATGACGACGCCACGACTGACGCTGCCCCACGCGGAAATGGCGAACCGCGCCTTCGTGCTGGTGCCAATGGCCGAGCTCGCCCCGGCGCTGCGCCTGCCCAACGGCCGAACCGTCGCGCATCTGGCCGCCGACCTCGACCAGGCCGGACTGCGCCGAGTGTTACCCGATACCGCCGAGTGACGCCCCGCCTGTTACCTATCGACACCCTCGACCGGTTCGGGTAACAATGCGCGGTTACACAAGAGCGCGGCCTTCGCCGAGCGCCGGATCACGACACGAGAGCACGCCATGAAAACCGTCACCCTGAGCACGCTGCAGGCCTTCAAGCGCGCCGGTGAAACCTTCAGCTGCCTGACCGCCTACGACGCCACCTTCGCCCATGCCGCCAGCGAGGCCGGCATCGAGGTGCTGCTGGTCGGCGATTCCCTGGGCATGGTCCTGCAGGGCCACACCAGCACCCTGCCGGTGACCCTGGACGACGTCTGCTATCACACCCGCTGCGTGGCCCGCGGCAAGGGCGCGAGCCTGCTGATGGTCGACCTGCCCTTCATGAGCAACACCACCACCGAACGCCTGCTCGAGGACGCCGGGGCGCTGATGCGTGCCGGCGCCGAGATGGTCAAGGTGGAAGGCGAGGCCTGGATGGCCGACGGCATCCGCGAGCTCTCCCGCCGCGGCGTGCCGGTGTGCGCCCATCTGGGCCTGACCCCGCAGACCGTCCACCAGCTGGGCGGCTACAAGGTCCAGGGGCGCGACGCCGGCCAGGCCGAACGCATCCTCGAGGATGCCCGCACCCTGGCCGAGGCCGGCGCCTCGGTGATCCTGCTCGAGTGCGTGCCGGCGAGCCTCGGCCGCGCCGTGAGCGAGGCCCTGGACGTGCCGGTGATCGGCATCGGCGCCGGCGCCGGCACCGACGGCCAGATCCTGGTGATGCACGACGTGCTCGGCGTCACCGCCGGCCGCAAGCCGCGCTTCGTGAAGAACTTCCTGGCCGAGGCCGACGACGTCCAGGGCGCCTTCCGCCGCTACCACGAGGACGTCAAGGCACGGCGCTTCCCCGCCGAGGAGCACGGCTTCTGATGCAGACCCTGAACGACGTCGCCACGCTGCGCGAGATGCTGGCCGAGCATCGCCGCGCCGGCCGCACCATCGGCCTGGTGCCGACCATGGGCAACCTGCACGCCGGCCACCTGGCGCTGGTCGCCGAGGCACGGCGCCGCGCCGACGTGGTGGTGGCGACCATCTTCGTCAATCCGATGCAGTTCGGGCCGAACGAGGACCTCGACGCCTATCCGCGCACCCTGGCCGACGATCAGGCCCACCTCGAGGCCGCCGGCTGCGACCTGCTGTTCGCCCCCGACGTGGCCACCGTCTACCCGCGCGGCCTGGACGCCCAGACCCGGGTCAGCGTGCCCGAGGTCTCCGAGGGGCTGTGCGGCGGCGACCGTCCCGGTCACTTCGACGGCGTGGCCACCGTGGTCACCATGCTGTTCAACCTGGTGCAGCCGGACCTGGCCTGCTTCGGCGAGAAGGACTACCAGCAGCTGGCGGTGATCCGCCGCCTGGTGGCCGACCTGCACCTGCCGCTCGAGATCGTCGGGGTGCCGATCGAGCGCGCCGAGGACGGCCTGGCGCTGTCCTCGCGCAACGGCTATCTGGACACGGCGCAGCGCGCCGTGGCGCCCGAGCTGTATCGCACCCTGTGCGCCCTGCGCGAGGCGCTGGAGGGCGGCGAGCCGGTCGACGACAGCCTGACCCGCGGCCTCGAGCGGCTGCGCGAGGCGGGCTTCGTCCCCGACTATCTGGAACTGCGTGCCGCCGACCTGGGCCCGGTTGGCGACACCACGCGCGACGCCGTGCTGCTCACCGCGGCGCGCCTGGGCCCGACCCGACTGATCGACAACCTGTCGCTGACCCTCCCCCGCTGAGGGCCCGGCCACGCCACGAAGGAGTTCCCCTTTCATGCTGACCACCATGCTCAAGGCCAAGCTGCACATGGCCCGCGTCACCCACTCGGTGCTGAACTACGAAGGCTCCTGCGCCATCGACGGCGAGCTGCTCGACATGTCCGGCATCCGTGACAACGAGCAGATCCAGATCTACAACGTCGAGAGCGGCCACCGCTTCACCACTTATGCCATCCGCGCCGAGGAAGGCTCCAAGGTGATCTCGGTCAACGGCGCCGCCGCCCACCTGGCCAACGCCGGCGAGCGGGTGATCATCTGCAGCTACGCCCAGTACGAACAGGCCGAGCTCGACGATCACCAGCCCTCGCTGGTCTACCTCAAGGAAGGCAACGTCGTCAGCCACACCAGCAACGCCATCCCCGTCCAGCTGGCCTGATGCTCCCCGGCCGGGGCGCCCGCCCCGGCCTCTCCTCTCGTCCTTCTCCCGCGTGCCTATACTGAAGTTCTAGCCGAGCCGACTCGGCGGGGATTGCCGCAGCGCACAAAAGTCCCCTATGCTGAGCGGACGCTCGTCCGCGAATCTTCAGGAGTAAGCCTCATGCAAGAAGTGGTCATCGTTGCCGCCCGTCGCACCGCCGTCGGCGCCTTCGGCGGCTCCCTCGCCGGCATCCCCGCCAGCGACCTAGGCGCCCATGTGATCAAGGACATCCTCGCCGGCACCGGCGTGGCCCCGGAGCAGGTCGACGAGGTGCTGCTCGGCCAGGTGCTGACTGCCGGCACCGGCCAGAACCCGGCCCGCCAGGCCGCCATCAAGGGCGGACTGCCCGACGCGGTGCCGGCCATGACCATCAACAAGGTCTGCGGCTCGGGCCTCAAGGCCCTGCACCTGGCCACCCAGGCGATTCGCTGCGGCGACGCCGAGCTGATCCTGGCCGGCGGCCAGGAGAACATGTCGCTCTCTCCGCACGTGCTGCCCAATTCGCGCACCGGCCAGCGCATGGGCGACTGGAAGGCCATCGACTCCATGGTTCATGACGGCCTGTGGGATGCCTTCAACGACTTCCACATGGGCATCACCGCCGAGAACCTGGCCGAGAAGTACGGCATCACCCGCGAGGAGATGGACGCGTTCGCCGCCGGCTCCCAGCAGAAGGCCTCCGCCGCGATCAAGGAAGGCAAGTTCAAGGGCCAGATCGTTCCGGTGGAGATTCCCCAGCGCAAGGGCGACCCGCTGGTGTTCGACACCGACGAGAACCCCCGCGAGACCACCGCGGAGAAGCTCGGCGGCATGCGCCCGGCGTTCAAGAAGGACGGCAGCGTGACCGCCGGCAACGCCTCCTCGATCAACGACGGCGCCGCCGTGGTGATGCTGTGCTCCGCCGAGAAGGCCAAGGCCCTGGGCCTGGAGCCGCTGGCCCGCATCAAGGCCTATTCCAACGCCGGCGTCGACCCGGCGATCATGGGCATCGGCCCGGCCCCGGCCACCCGCCGCTGCCTCGACAAGGCCGGCTGGAGCCTCGAGGACCTGGACCTGGTCGAGGCCAACGAGGCCTTCGCCGCCCAGGCGCTGGCGGTGAACAAGGAGCTCGGCTGGGACACCTCGATGATCAACGTCAACGGCGGCGCCATCGCGCTGGGCCACCCGATCGGCGCCTCCGGCTGCCGCATCCTGGTGACCCTGGTGCACGAGATGATCGCCCGCGATGCCAGGAAGGGCCTGGCGACGCTGTGTATCGGCGGCGGGCAGGGCGTGGCGCTGGCGATCGAACGTTAAGCGACTGCCACGACGCCTCACCACGAAAAAAGCCCCCGCTCCGATGAGCGGGGGCTTTTGCGTTCTGGCTGGTGTCTCTCGTCTTCAGCCCTGAGGCGGCCCGACCACCCGCGAGGGCGTGCGTGCCACCAGTGCCGCGGCCAGCACGAACAGTCCGCCGGCGCCGAGCAGCACGCCGCTCAGGCCGATGGCATCCACCACCCGGCCGCCGGCCATGGCCCCGATGCCGATCGACAGGTTGAAAACGAAGGCCATCAGCGCGGTGGCGGCCTCGGTATTCAGGGCGCTCTTGAGGATCCAGGTCTGCAGGCTCACCGAGATGCTGCCGAACACCGCGCCCCACAGCATCAACAGCCCGATCGCGGCCGCCGGCTCGCGCCCCAGCCAGGGGAAGGCCAGGGTCGCGATCGCCAGCAGCAGCGGAATCACCAGCACCGTGGCGTAGGGCCGTCGCCCGGCGGCGGTGCCGGCGAGGAAGTTGCCCAGCAGCCCGGCCGCGCCGTAGCAGAGCAGCAGGGCGCTGACGCTCGCCAGGGGTATGCCGGCGATCTCCTGCAGGATCGGGCTGACGAAGGTGTAGGCGGCGAAGTGGCCCATCACGATCAGCGCGGTGGCGGCCACGCCGACCCGCACGCCGCGGCTGGCGAACTGGCCGGCCAGGTTGGACAGCCGCACCGGCTGCTGCGCCGGCAGGCTCGGCAGCAGCCGCCACAGGGCAATGGTCACCAGCAGGCTCAGCCCGGCCAGCGAGCCGAAGGCGATGCGCCAGTCGGTGTGCTCGCCGAGCCAGGTACCCGCCGGCACGCCGAGCACCGAGGCCCCGGCCACGCCGCTGAAGATCAGCGACATGGCCCGCGGCACCTGCTCCAGGGCCACCAGCCGCGAGGCCAGCCCGCCGGCGATGGCCCAGAAGCCGCCGATGCACACGCCCACCAGCACCCTGGTCACGAGCAGCATGGCGAAGTCGTCGGCCAGCGCGCCCAGCAGGCTGGCCAGGGTCATCAGCGTCATCAGCCCGGTCAACAGCCAGCGGCGGTCGAGCCGGCCCACCGCCACCGGCAGCAGCGGCGCGGCGAAGGCTGCCACCACACCGGGCACGGTGATCAAAAGGCCGGCGGTACCGGAAGTCACGGACAGCGAGTCGGCCACCTGGGACAGCAGCCCGATGGGCAGCTGCTCGGCGGTGACCAGCAGGAAGATACCGATCATCACCGCGCCCACGCCCAGCCAGTCGCGACGCTGGGTGACGGTCCTGGGGGCGGTGGATGACGGAGCGGATTCGTGGCGCGTCATGGGTCGTCCCTGATCGATGGCGGGGCCAGGGCCCCGGAACGAGAACGCCCCCGCGGCGTGAGCCACGGGGGCGTTCGGCTCAATGACCGCTCGCTTAGAGCTCGTCGGTCTCGGCTTCCTCGGCCTCGAAGGCGGCCTTCTCTTCCGGGGTGATCTCCTTGATGGTCAGCTTCACCCGGTTGCGGTTGTCGATGTCGAGCACCTTGACCACGGCCTCGTCACCCTCGTTGAGGAAATCACGCACGTCATTGACGCGCTCGGGCACGATCTGGGAGATGTGCACCAGGCCATCGGTGCCGGGCATGATGTTGACGAAGGCGCCGAAGTCGGCGATCCGCACCACCTTGCCGCGATAGAGCTTGCCGATTTCCGGCTCGGCGGTGATCGCCAGCACGGTGTCGATGGCCGCCTTGGCCGCCGACTTCTCCTCGGCGTAGATGCGTACGGTGCCGTCGTCGTCCAGGTCGATGGAGGCGCCGGTGTCCTCGCAGATCTTGCGGATGGTGGCGCCGCCCTTGCCGATGACGTCGCGGATCTTCTCCGGATCGATCTTGATGGTGGCCATGGAGGGCGCGTTGTCGGAGACCTCCTCGCGGCTCTTGGCGATCACGGTGTTCATCTGCTCGAGGATGCTCAGGCGGGCCTCGTTGGCCTGCTGGAGCGCCTGCTCCATGATCTCCTCGTTGATGCCCTCGATCTTGATGTCCATCTGCAGGGCGGTGACGCCCTCGGCGGAACCGGCCACCTTGAAGTCCATGTCGCCGAGGTGGTCCTCGTCGCCGAGGATGTCGGTCAGCACGGCGTAGCCGTCATCGTCCTTGACCAGGCCCATGGCGATGCCGGCCACCGGGGCCTTCATCGGCACGCCGGCGTCCATCAGGGCCAGCGAGGAGCCGCACACGGAGGCCATGGAGCTGGAGCCGTTGGACTCGGTGATCTCGGACACCACGCGAATGGTGTAGGGGAAGTCGTCCTCGCTCGGCAGCATGGCCTGGACGCCGCGGCGGGCCAGACGGCCGTGGCCGATCTCGCGACGCTTGGGACCGCCCATGAAGCCGGCCTCGCCCACGCTGTAGGGCGGGAAGTTGTAGTGCAGCAGGAAGCGGTCCTTTCGCTCGCCTTCCAGCGATTCGATCAGCTGGGCGTCGCGCAGGGTGCCGAGGGTGGCCACGACCACGGCCTGGGTTTCGCCGCGGGTGAAGATCGCCGAACCGTGGGTCTTGGGCAGGCCACCGACCTCGATGTCCAGCGGACGCACGGTCTTGTGGTCGCGGCCGTCGATGCGCGGCTCGCCCTGGATGACGCGGGAGCGCACGACGCGCTTCTCGAGACCGGCGAAGGCGCCCTTGACCTCGTCGGCGGCGAACTGGCCTTCTTCTTCACCGGCCAGCTGGGCCACGGCCTCGTCCTTCAGCGCGGACAGGGCATCCTGGCGGGCCATCTTGTCGGTGATCCGATAGGCCTCGCCGACCTTGGCCTCGAAGCCCAGCGCCACGGCGTCCTTGAGGGCGGTGTTCTCGGCGGCCGGCTGCCAGTCCCAGCGCGGCTTGCCGGCCTCGGCGGCCAGCTCGTTGATGGCGGAGACGGCGACCTGCATCTCCTGGTGGCCGTAGAGCACGGCGCCCAGCATCTCGTCCTCGAGCAGCTCGCTGGCCTCGGACTCGACCATCAGCACGGCCTTCTCGGTGCCGGCGACGACCATGTTCAGCTCGGAGCTGGCGAGCTCCTCGACGCTGGGATTGAGGAAGTAGCCCTTGTCCTCGGTGAAGCCGACGCGGGCGGCGCCGATCGGGCCGTTGAAGGGCACACCGGAGACGGCCAGGGCGGCGGAGGTGCCGATCATGGCGGCGATGTCCGGGTCCTGGTTACGGTCGGCGGAGAGCACCGTGCAGATGACCTGGACCTCGTTCATGAAGCCCTTCGGGAACAGCGGGCGGATCGGGCGATCGATCAGGCGCGAGGTGAGGGTCTCCTTCTCGGTGGGCCGCCCCTCACGCTTGAAGAAGCCGCCGGGAATCTTGCCGACAGAGTAGGTCTTCTCCTGGTAGTGGACGGACAGCGGGAAGAACGGCTGGGCGGGATTGACGTCCTTCTTCGCCACCACGGTGCACAGCACCACGGTGTCGTCCATGGTGACCATCACGGCACCGGAGGCCTGGCGGGCGATGCGCCCGGTTTCCAGGGTGACGGTGCTGCGACCGTACTCAAACGTTTTCTTGACCGGGTTCACGGCGACTTCCTTCAGCTTTTCGATTCATGTTCGGGTCGTTTCGACTCGGCGACCATTTTAGGGGGTGTCGCCCGGCGCGGCCACCAGGGGGTGAGATTTCCCCATCGACTGCTTGCGCAAATCATGAGCATTCGAGGCTGATCCGGGGACAGGCCTCCGCGAGGCGCTGTGAACCCATCCCTGGGCGCTACTTTTGCCATCCATGGCAAAAACCCTCGCTGCGACCTGCCCCCGGCGCCTCGATCAAAGCGGCCATGCCCGCCCCATAAACGCGAAACGGGCAGCCCCGGAGGGCTGCCCGTTTCACGTCTACGTCGAGAAAAGGAGGAATTCGCGTTGCGAGCGACGAGAGACTGGTCGCCGCCGGAGCGCAGGAACCGGAATGTAGCCTGCTACATGAGGATTCCGAGCACCGCCGACGGCCAGGCTATCGAGCGCAGTAGCGAATTACCCTTTTCCTTAGCGACGCAGGCCGAGGCGCTGAATCAGGGACTGATAGCGCTCGAAGTCCTTGCGCTTCAGGTAGTCCAGCAGCTTGCGGCGCTGGTTGACCATGCGGATCAGACCACGACGAGAGTGGTGATCCTGCTTGTTGGTCTTGAAGTGATCCTGCAGGCCGTCGATGTTGGCGGTCAGCAGGGCCACCTGCACCTCGGGGGAACCGGTGTCGTTGTCGCCACGGCCGTATTCGTTGACGATCTCGGCCTTCTGCTCGGCTGTCAGTGCCATCTGTCTCTCCAGTTCAGCAATATGCCTGAATGATGTGAATGTCGGAGACCACGCATATTTGCAGTCTCCACGCCGGCCCCGAAGGGCCGGATCATGCCGAGTCCGCCTCGGCGGTGCTCAGCAGGCGGCGCGGGGCGATCTCCCCCGCCGCTCTCACCACGCCGAGCCCCAGAAAGGTCTCGTCGCGGTAGAGTCTGGTCAGGCCGTCGACCGGCAGTTCACCAGTGTCGCACCTGGCGCTCTGGCCATGCAGCAGGCGGCTGGCCGCCGCCTCGTCCAGGGCCAGCCTGGGCAGGTCGGCCACCAGCACGTCCACCGGCAGCAGCACGCCTTCGCGTGCGGCCTGATCCGGCAGCGCCTCGAGGGCCTCCGGCGTCAGCATGCCGTCGGCGCCGAAAGGGCCGGTGGCCAGCCGTCGCAGGACGCTGATATGGGCGCCGCAGCCGAGCGCCTCGCCGATGTCCTCGGCCAGGGTCCGGATGTAGGTGCCCTTGCTGACCCGCACCTCGAGTTCGAAGGCCGTGCCCTCGAACGAGAGAAGGCGCGCATCATACACCGTCACGCGACGCACTGCACGCTCCACGCTCTTGCCCTCGCGGGCCAGCTCGTAGAGCTTGCGCCCCTGGTGCTTGAGCGCCGAATACATCGGCGGCACCTGGTCGATCTCGCCGGTGAAGCGCTCGAGCACGCCGCGCAGGTCGGCCTCCTCGAGGGGCGGCACCTCGCGACGCTCGACCACCTCGCCCTCGGCGTCGCCGGAGTCGGTAATCGTCCCGAGTTCGACCCGGGTGCGATACGCCTTGTCGGCGTCGAGCAGGAAGGCCGAGAACTTGGTCGCCTCGCCGAAGCACACCGGCAACAGCCCGGTGGCCATCGGATCGAGGGTGCCAGTGTGGCCGGCCTTCTGCGCCTGGAACAGGCGCCGGGCCCGCTGCAGCGCGTGGTTGCTGGACGCGCCCTGAGGCTTGTCCAGCAGCAGCACACCGTTCACCGGCAGTCCGCGACGGCGACGCGCCATCAGTCGCGCTCTCCCTCACCGCGCTCGCCGTCGCCACCCTCGGTCTCGTCGTCGTGACGGTCGCGATCGCTCGCCACCGCCTCGTCGATCAGCGAGGACAGCTGCTGACCGCGCACCACGCTCTCGTCGAAGTGGAAGCGCAGCTCCGGGACGTGACGCAGCTTGATGCGACGGGCGATCTGCCCGCGCAGGAAACCGGCGGCACGCTTGAGCACGCCGAGGTTTTCCTTGATGCGCTCGGCATCCTGCTCGCCGAGCAGCGTCACGTAGACGTCGGCATAGCCGAGGTCACGGCTGACCGTGACCCCGCTGACGGTGACCATGCCCAGGCGCGGATCCTTGATCTCGCGCTGGATGAGTACCGCCAGCTCCTTCTGGAGCTGGTCGGCTACCCGGTCGGTACGCTTGAACTCGCGCATGATCGGCTCCTCGCGGTCAGAGCGTCCGCTCGACCTTGACCTGATCGAAGACCTCGATCTTGTCGCCGACCTGGACGTCGTTGTAGTTCTTCACGCCGATACCGCACTCGATACCGTTGCGAACCTCGTTGACGTCGTCCTTGTAGCGGCGCAGGGACTCGAGCTCGCCCTCGTAGATCACCACGTTCTCGCGCAGCACGCGGATCTTCTTGTGGCGATAGACGGTGCCCTCGACCACCATGCAGCCGGCGACGGCGCCGATCTTCGGTGCCTTGAAGACGTCGCGAACCTCGGCCACGCCGACGATCTCTTCCTTCCACTCCGGCGCGAGCATGCCGCTCATCGCCTGCTTGACCTCGTCGATCAGCTGGTAGATGACGCTGTAGTAGCGCAGGTCGAGACCTTCGCGCTCGATGATCTCGCGAGCGGCGGCGTCGGCACGCACGTTGAAGCCGACCACGATGGCGTCACTGGCGAGCGCCAGGTTGGCGTCGGTACCGGTGATACCGCCCACGCCGGAGGACACCACGGCGACCTGCACTTCGTCGGTCGACAGCTCTTCGAGCGCGCCCTTGATGGCCTCCAGGGAGCCCTGGACGTCGGCCTTGAGGACGATGTTGACCTTGGCGACCTCTTCCTGGCCCATCTGGGAGAACATGTTCTCCAGCTTGGCCTTCTGCTGGCGAGCCAGGCGCACCTCGCGGTACTTGCCCTGACGGAAGTTGGCGACCTCGCGGGCCTTCTTCTCGTCGTCGAGGACCATGAAGTCGTCACCCGCTTCCGGGGTGCCGTCCAGGCCCTGGATCTCGACCGGCATGGCCGGACCGGCGTCGTCGACCTGCTGGCCGAGCTCGTTGATCAGCGCACGCACGCGACCGTAGTGCAGGCCGGCGAGCACGATGTCGCCCTTCTTCAGGGTGCCGTTCTGGACCAGCACGGTGGCCACCGGGCCACGGCCCTTGTCCAGGCGAGACTCGACCACCACGCCCTTGCCGGGCGCCTCGGGGACGGCCTTGAGCTCGAGCACTTCGGAGACCAGCTGGATCGACTCGAGCAGGCCCTCGATGCCATCGCCGGACTTGGCGGAGACGTGCACGAACTGGGTGTCGCCACCCCACTCTTCCGAGATCACGCCGTGCTGGGACAGCTCGTTCTTGACCCGGTCCGGATCGGCGCCCTGCTTGTCGATCTTGTTGACCGCGACGACCATCGGCACGCCGGCGGCCTTCGAGTGCTCGATGGCCTCGATGGTCTGGGGCATGACGCCGTCATCGGCAGCCACGACCAGCACCACCACGTCGGTGGCCTTGGCACCGCGAGCACGCATGGCGGTGAACGCCGCGTGGCCCGGGGTATCGAGGAAGGTCACGCCGCCGTGATCGTCCTCGACGTGGTAGGCGCCGATGTGCTGGGTGATGCCGCCGGCCTCGCCGGTGGCGACCTTGGCGCGACGGATGTAGTCGAGCAGCGAGGTCTTGCCGTGGTCGACGTGACCCATGACGGTCACGACCGGCGAACGGGTGATCTCATCGCCTTCATAGGAGATGTTCTCGAGGACCTCGGTCTCC
The DNA here is from genome assembly GCF_000968715.2 of Halomonas sp. HG01. NCBI lineage: Bacteria > Pseudomonadati > Pseudomonadota > Gammaproteobacteria > Oceanospirillales > Halomonadaceae > Halomonas > Halomonas sp. HG01. The sequence continues at coordinate 3,285,320 of NZ_CP022134.1, forward strand.
AGCGCATCGTCCTTGACCAGCTTGGGCTTGTGACCCATTTCCTCGACCACGATGGCCGCGGTGTCCTGATCGATGGTCTGGTTGATGGTCACCGCCGCGCCCATGGTGAACATGGTCTTGATGACCTCGTTCGCCTTGATGGACATCTTGTCGGCCAGGTCGGCGACGCTGATCGACTCGGGGATGGAGACCTCGCGGACGATCGGCTGCGTCGGCTTCTGGAAGCCGTGCTTGCCGCCGCCCTGGCTGCCACCGCGACGGCCGCCGCGACGCTCGGCGCGCTTGGCCTTCTTGCCGCCGCGACGACGCTCTTCGCGATCGCCACGGTCGTCCTCACGCTCGTGACGGCCCTTCTTGCCGGCCTTCTTGCCGGCCGGTGCGGCGCGGCGGTCGGTGCGGCCTTCCTTCGGCGGGGCCGGCGGCTGCTCGGACGGCGCCGGGGTTTCCAGCTCCGGCACCGGGATCTCCGGCTCGGCCTTGGCGGCCGCCTCGGCGTCGGCCTTGGCCTTCTCGGCCTGGGCCTTTTCCTCGGCCGCGCGGGCCGCCTGCTCGGCGGCGCGCTGCTCTTCCTCGGCCTGACGCTTGGCTTCGGCCTCGGCCATGTCACCGACCAGCTGACGCGGACCGTGATCCTGCGACTTCGGCTCCTCGGCGGGCTTCTCTTCCTCGCGCTTGACGTAGGTGCGCTTCTTGCGGACCTGCACCTCGATGCTCTTGCCCCGGTCGCCGCTCTTGATGCGGCTGCGCGTCTTGCGGGTCAGGGTGATACGGTTCTTGGGCGCGGCCTTCTCGGCGCTCCCGCCGTGACTCTTGGTGAGGTAGTCCAGCAGCTGACGCTTGTCCTCTTCGGACACGGCGTCGCCCTCGGACTTGTGCTCGAGCCCGGCTTCTTTCATCTGTTCCAGCAGACGGGGCACTTCACGCCCCACCTTCGCTGCAAAATCCTTAACGGTCATTTCTGACATTACGACCCTCCTCAGCCCGTGACCCGTTTACTGTTCGCTCTCGAACCAAGGCGCACGGGCAGTCATGATCAGTGCCGCGGCGCGCTCCTCGTCCAGTTCCTCGATATCCGTCAAATCGTCGACGGACTGTTCGGCGAGGTCCTCCATGGTCTTGATGCCCCGGCTGGCCAGGATATAGGCCAGGTGACGCTCCATGCCGTCCATCTCAAGCAGGTCGTCGGCCGGTTCGGCACCGTCGAGCTCCTCTTCGGAAGCGATGGCCAGGTTCAGCAGCTCGTCCTTGGCACGAGCGCGCAGCTCCTCGACGAGATCCTCGTCGAACTCTTCGATCTCCAGCATTTCCTCCGCCGGGACATAGGCGACCTCCTCCAGGGAGGTGAAGCCTTCCTCGACGAGCAGGCGTGCCACGTCGTCGTCGATGTCCAGGTGCTGGATGAAATGCTCGACCAGGCTATCGACCTCCTGGTCGCGCTTGGCCTCGGCGTCGGCTTCGGTCATGACGTTGAGACGCCACCCGGTGAGCTCGGAGGCCAGACGCACGTTCTGGCCGCTACGGCCGATGGCCTGGGCCAGGTTGTCCTCGGCGACCGCCACGTCCATGGCGTGGGAATCCTCGTCGACGAGAATCGAGGCGACATCCGCCGGCGCCATGGCGTTGATCACCAGCTGGGCCGGGTTGTCGTCCCACAGCACGATGTCCACGCGCTCGTTCTGGAGCTCGGTGGACACCGCCTGGACCCGGGAACCGCGCATGCCCACGCAGGCGCCGACCGGGTCGATGCGGCGGTCGTTGGTCTTGACCGCGATCTTGGCCCGCGAGCCCGGATCGCGGGCCGCGCCCTTGATCTCGATGAGCTGCTCGGCGATTTCCGGCACCTCGATGCTGAACAGTTCGATGATCAGCTCGGGGCAGGTCCGCGACAGGATCAGCTGGGCGCCGCGGGCCTCCGGATCGACCTTGGTCAGCAGCGCGCGGACGCGCTCGTTCATGCGGTAGCGCTCGCCCGGGATCATCTCGCTGCGCGGCAGGAAGGCCTCGGCGTTCTCGCCGAGGTCGATGATCAGGCCATCTCGTGTCGTCTTCTTGACGATGCCGGCGACCAGTTCGCCCTCGCGGTCGGCATAGAGGCGCACCACCTCGGCCCGCTCGGCCTCGCGCACCTTCTGCACGATGACCTGCTTGGCGGTCTGGGCCGCGATGCGACCGAAGGCGGCGTTCTCGATCTGTTCCTCGACCACGTCACCGAGGCCCAGCGGCGGATCGCGACGCTCGGCATAGCTCAGCTTGATCTGGGCGTCCGGGCCGTCGAAGTCGTCGTCCTCGACGACCTCCCAGCGGCGGAACGTCTCGTAGTCGCCGGTGATGCGGTCGATATGAACCCGCACGCTGGCTTCCTCGTCCTCGAAGCGCTTGCGTGACGCGCTGGCCAGCGCCGCCTCGACGGCCTCGAAGATTACCTCGCGGGGGACACCCTTTTCGTTGGAGATCGCGTCGACGACCGCCAGAATCTCTTTACTCATGCCTTAGCCTCGCCAGTAAACCCGTCCTTGTGCATCGACCTCAGTCTTCGAACTGCGGCACGACCCGCGCCTGATCGATGCTCTCGATGGGAAAGCAGTATTCCTCGTCGTCGAGCCGCACCAGCACCTCATCGTTCTCGACGCCGGCCAGCAGGCCCTGAAACTTGCGCCGCCCATCGAACGGCACCCGCAGCTTCACCGCCACCTTGTGGCCGGCATAGCGCGCGAACTGCTCGAGGGTGAACAGGGGGCGATCCATCCCCGGAGAGGACACCTCGAGCCGATATTCACCGCTGACGGGATCCTCGACGTCGAACACCGCACTGACCTGGCGGCTGACGTCGGCGCAATCATCCACGCTCACGCCATCGGCGTGATCGATGTAGATCACCAGACGAGAGTGTTTGCCCTGGGACAGATAGTCGATGCCCCACAGCTCGAACCCCATGGCCGAGACCACCGGTTCGATCAGCGCGTGCAGCGCAGCATCCTTGGTTGCCACGGAAGAAAGCTCCTACAGCCGTTGCATCAGGCACCTGGCCGGGAGTGAACAGGAGAGTCAGGTGGCTGATTGGCGTTGCCCGGATCAGCGCCGCCGATGCTTGCCGGCGAGCTGGCCGCTAACAAAAAGCCCCTTCACAGGAAGGGGCTTTTCAAGAAACCTGTATACCACTTCTCGACGCCTGGCATGCCCCTCAAGGGTCCTGCATGCCCGACAGGAAGATGGTAGCGGGGACCGGATTTGAACCGATGACCTTCGGGTTATGAGCCCGACGAGCTACCAGACTGCTCCACCCCGCATCAATCTAGGTCGGTGATTCTATGCTGACTCGGCGCTTCCGTCAAGCCGCATCACACCGTTTCGCCAATCCTGCGATGAAGATCCGATGCTCGGCGATGAGATCGCCAGACCGGCTTCAGGAATGGTGCCGAAGGCGGGACTTGAACCCGCACGGCCGTAAGGCCACTACCCCCTCAAGATAGCGTGTCTACCAATTCCACCACTTCGGCATCAGGGGAGGCCAGATTCGCGGCTCAGTTGCTGCCGCTATCCTCTAGCACTGGCGCAGTATTATCCATACCCGATGACCCTTCGTCAAGGGACGGCACGGCATTTTGCTGCTGTTCGATCAGCTCGGCATCGGGAATGCCTGTCTCTTCCGGCGCCTGACCGGCCTGGGAGGCGAAATACGCCAGGGCCAGGGAGGTGACGAAGAAGGCCGCGGCCAGCAGCCCGGTGGCGCGCGACAGGAAATTGCCGCTGCCGCTGGAGCCGAACACGGTCTGGGAGGCACCGCCACCGAAGGAGGCACCGGCGTCGGCGCCCTTGCCCTGCTGCAGCAGGATCAGGACGACCAGGGCGATGGCGATCGCCACATGGATCATGAGAATGGCAACTTGCATGGTTATCAACCTGCTGACTGGCAAATGGCTAGGAATTCGTCGACGTTCAGGGAAGCGCCGCCAATGAGACCGCCGTCGATGTCCGGCTGCGCGAGCAGCTCGGCGGCGTTGGCGGCCTTCATGCTGCCGCCGTAGAGCACCTGGGTATCGGCGGCGAGCCCGGCGTCGTAGCGCGCAAGACGCGCCCGGATGGCGCCGTGGACCGCCTGGGCCTGCGCCGGTGTCGCGGTGCGGCCGGTGCCGATGGCCCACACCGGCTCGTAGGCGAGCACCAGCCGGGCGCGCTCGTCCGCGCCGAGCGCATCGAACACCGCCTCGAGCTGACCGAGCACCACCGCCTCGGTGCGGCCGGCATCGCGCTCCTCGAGGGTCTCGCCCAGGCACAGCACCGGGGCGAGCCCCAGGTCGAGCGCGGCGCGCACGCGGGCCAGCACGGCGTCATCGTCCTCGCCGAACAGCGTGCGCCGCTCGGAGTGGCCGACCAGCACCATCCGGGCGCCGCAGTCGCGCAGCATCTCGCCGCTGACCTCGCCGGTGAAGGCCCCGGAAGGCCGGTCGCTCAGCGTCTGGGCGCCGAGGGCCAGCGGCGTGCCCTCGAAGGCGCGACTCGCGGCGTCCAGATAAGGGAAAGGCACCATCAGCGCCACCGCCACGTTCTCCGGCAGCTCGGCATCGCCGAAGGCACGACCGAAGTCGTCGACCAGCGCGCGGGACCCGTTCATCTTCCAGTTGCCGGCGATCAGCGGCGTAGGCATGCAGCTTCCCTCTTTCAAGGTGGAGCGAAATGGTATAGGAGCGGCCCTGTCAAGACAACCGACCTAGGTCAGCAGCCCCTCGACGTCGGCCGCCAGGCGACGAGCCAGGCCGTCGACGTCCAGGTGCGGCCGCCCTTCGACCATCACCCGGATCAGTGGCTCGGTACCGGAGGGGCGCAGCAGCACCCGCCCCTGGTCGCCGAGCTCGGCCTCGACGGCGGCCACCGCGGACTTGAGCGAGGCCTCATCCATCAGCGCCCGGGCGTCGGTGCCCGGCGTCAGGCGCACGTTGACCAGCGCCTGGGGCGCCTTCTCCAGCCCGTCGAGCAGCCGCCCCAGCGGCTTGCCCTCGCGCACCATGATGGCCAGCACCTGCAGGGCGGAGACGATGCCGTCGCCGGTGGTCTGGACGTGGCCGCAGACGATATGCCCCGACGATTCGCCGCCGAGCTGCCAGCCGTTGGCGTCCAGGCGTTCCATGACGTAGCGGTCGCCGACCCTGGCCCGCTCGAAGGGCACGCCCATCGTCTCCAGCGCGGCGGCCAGGCCGAAGTTGCTCATCAGGGTGCCGACCACGCCGCCGCCGAGCTCGCCGCGGGAGTGGCGATCGCGGGCGATCATGTAGAGGATGTCGTCGCCGTCGATCTCGCGCCCCTCGGCGTCGACCATCAGCACCCGGTCGCCGTCGCCGTCGAAGGCCACGCCCAGGTCGGCGCCGCTGCGGATCACCGCGGCGCGCAGCGCGGCGGGATGGGTGGAGCCGACCTCGTGGTTGATGTTGAGACCGTCCGGCTCGGCGCCGATCACCTCGACCCTGGCGTCCAGCTCGCGGAACACGCTGGGCGCGATGTGATAGGTGGCGCCGTGAGCGCAGTCGATCACCATCTTCAGGCCGTGCAGGTCGACGCGATCGGGAATGGTCGACTTGCAGAACTCGATGTAGCGGCCGGCGGCGTCGTCGGCACGCCGCACCTTGCCCAGGGCATCGGGTGCCACCGTGGTCAGCGGCTCCTCGAGCATGGCCTCGATGCGTTCCTCGACGGCATCACCGAGCTTGGTGCCGGCGGCGGAGAAGAACTTGATGCCGTTGTCGGCGAAGGGGTTGTGCGAGGCCGAGATGACGATTCCGGCGCTGGCGCGGAAGGCCCGCGTCAGGTAGGCGATGCCCGGGGTCGGCATCGGGCCGAGCAGGATCACGTCGACCCCGGCGGCCGACAGGCCGGCCTCCAGGGCCGACTCGAACATGTAGCCGGAGATACGGGTATCCTTGCCGATCACCACCCGCGGCCGCCCGCCCTTCTCCGCCAGCACCCGGCCAGTGGCCCAGCCCAGCTTGAGCATGAAATCGGCGGTGATGGGCGGCTCGCCCACCGTGCCGCGAATGCCGTCGGTCCCGAAATAGCGCCTAGTCATGGTCGCAACCCTCCTTGAGTACGGCCCAGGCCATGTTGATCGCATCCACGTGGGGCGCCACGTCATGGACGCGAAGAATCCGTGCGCCGCGCTCGACGGCCAGGGCCGACAGCGCCAGTCCGCCGTGGAGCCGCTCCTCCACCGGACGATCCAGCACCTTGCCGATCATGCTCTTGCGCGACATGCCCACCAGCAGCGGCAGGCCGAGCGCCTCCAGACGCTCCATGCGATGGAGCAGGCGCAGGTTGTGCTCGACGCTCTTGGCGAAGCCGAAGCCGGGATCGAGAATCAGCCGCTCGCGACGCAGGCCGGCGGCCTCGCACTCCGCCACCCGGCGCTCGAGGAAGTCGGCCACCGCCTCCTCCACCGGCACCTCATAGCAGGGCGCGTCCTGCATGTCGCCGGGCTCGCCGAGCATGTGCATCACGCACACCGGCAGGCCGCTGGCGGCGGCGGCGCGCAGGGCGCCCTCGCGGCGCAGGTTGCGCACGTCGTTGAGCAGGCCGGCGCCGGCCTCGGCCGAGGCGGTCATCACCTCGGGGGCGCTGGTGTCCACCGAGACCAGGGCATCGAACTCGCGCACCAGCGCCTCGACCACCGGCACCACACGATCGAGCTCCTGCTGCACCGGCACCGCCGCGGCGCCGGGACGCGTGGACTCGCCGCCCACGTCGATGATCGCCGCCCCCTCGGCCAGCATCCGCTCGGCGCGCCGCAGGGCGTCGTCGAGGGCGTTGTGCCGACCGCCGTCGGAGAAGGAGTCGGGAGTGACGTTGAGGATCCCCATCACGCGGGGAAAGGAGAGGTCGAGCCGCTGCCGGCCACACTGCAGGGAAGTGGGAACGCTGTTGTGCATCGTTGTCCTGAAGCTGTTCGGGTGGCGGGGAGCGGTCGCCCCGCCACGGCAAGGGCGCCCCGCAGGGCGCCCGTTGATCGTCTCGCTCGCGAGGGGTCAGCTGCCGGCCGGACCACCGAGGGGGTCGGAGGGACGGCGGCCCGAGGATTCCTCCTCGTCGTCGCCGTCATCGCCCTTGGCATCCTCCTGGGGCGCCTCGCCGATCGGCGCACCGGGGCCGGGGCCGTCGTCATCCCAGCCCTTGGGCGGACGCGGGGTGCGGCCGTCCATGATGTCCTTGAGCTGGTCGGCGTCGATGGTCTCGTACTGCACCAGCGCCTCGGCCATGGCATCCAGCTTGTCGCGGTTGTCCTCGAGGATCTGCTTGGCCTGGGCGTAGCACTCGTCGATGATGCGACGCACTTCCTTGTCGAGCTTGGTGACCGTCTCGCCGGACTTGAGCTTGCCGCCGCTCTGGCCCGGGCCGCCGAGGAACTGGTGGGACTCGTCCTCGTCGTACATGATCGGGCCCATTTCCTCGGACAGGCCCCACTTGGCCACCAGATTGTGGGCCAGCTCGGTGGCGCGCTTGATGTCGTTGGAGGCCCCGGTGGTCACGCCGTTCGGGCCCAGCGTCATCTCCTCGGCGAGACGGCCGCCGTACAGCGAGCAGATCTGGCTGATGATCTGCTGACGCGACAGGCTGTAGCGATCCTCCTCGGGGAGGAACATGGTCACGCCCAGCGCGCGGCCGCGCGGGATGATGGTGACCTTGTAGACCGGGTCGTGCTCGGGCATCACCAGGCCGATGATGGCGTGGCCCGATTCGTGATAGGCGGTATTGAGCTTGTCCTTCTCGGTCATGACCATGGAACGGCGCTCGGCGCCCATCATGATCTTGTCCTTGGCCAGCTCCAGCTCCTCCATGCCCACCAGGCGCTTGTTGCGACGGGCCGAGAACAGTGCCGCCTCGTTGACCAGGTTGGCCAGGTCGGCGCCGGAGAAGCCCGGGGTACCGCGGGCGATCAGCGACGGCTTGACGTCGTCGCCCAGCGGCACCTTGCGCAGGTGCACGTTGAGGATGTGCTCACGACCGCGGATGTCGGGCAGCGGCACGGTGACCTGGCGGTCGAAGCGGCCCGGACGCAGCAGCGCCGGGTCGAGCACGTCGGGACGGTTGGTGGCGGCGATGACGATGATGCCCTCGTTGGCCTCGAAGCCGTCCATCTCGACCAGCAGCTGGTTCAGGGTCTGCTCGCGCTCGTCGTTGCCGCCACCCATGCCGGCGCCACGCGAGCGGCCCACGGCATCAATTTCGTCGATGAAGATGATGCAGGGCGCCTGCTTCTTGGCCTGCTCGAACATGTCGCGCACGCGCGAGGCGCCCACGCCGACGAACATCTCGACGAAGTCGGAGCCGGAGATCGAGAAGAACGGCACCTTGGCCTCGCCGGCGATCGACTTGGCCAGCAGCGTCTTGCCGGTACCGGGCGGGCCGACCATCAGCACGCCGCGGGGGATGGTGCCGCCCAGGCGCTGGAACTTGGTCGGATCGCGCAGGAAGTCGACCAGCTCCTCGACCTCCTCCTTGGCCTCGTCGCAGCCGGCCACGTCGGCGAAGGTGGTCTTGATCTGGTCCTGGGACAGCAGCTTGGCCTTGGACTTGCCGAAGCTCATCGGGCCGCCCTTGCCGCCACCGCCCCCCTGCATCTGGCGCATGAAGAACATGAAGATGGCGAGGATCAGCAGGATCGGGAAGCTGGCGATCAGCAGCCGCGTCCACAGGCTCTGCTGCTCGGGCTCCTGGCCGATCACGGTGACGTCGTGGGCCAGCAGATCATCCATCAGCTTGGGATCTTCCGCCGCCGGGCGGATGGTCTGGAACTGGGAGCCGTCCTTGCGCTCGCCATTGATGGTATAGCCATCGATGGTCACGCTCCGGACCTGCTCGTTCTGCACCTGCTCGACGAACTGGGAATAGTTCATCGTCTGCGGTGTATTCTCGACGCTGAAGTTGTTGAACACCGTCAGCAGCACCGCCGCGATGACCAACCACAGAATCAGGTTCTTCGCCATGTCGTTCAAGGGACTACCCTCAATTGCAAGAATCTGTCGGCCGTAACCACCTGGCCCTTCGACACTACCCTACCACGCCCGTTCGCTGGCAGGGCCCAAGGTGCGGCTCCTGTCTCCACTGTGACACAGACACGCGATGATGTCCGGCCATGGCATCCTTAGCCTGACGCTATCGATGCGCCTTCATCGGCGGCCCGCCACGGCGCTCAGCCGCGAAACCCTTCCGCCAGCAGGTAGACCTCGCGGGAACGCGCCCGGGACGCTTCCGGCTTGCGGGTCACCACCCGCTTGAAGCTGCCGCGCAGCTCCTTCAGATATTCGTCGAAGCCTTCGCCCTGGAAGACCTTGGCCAGGAAGGTGCCGCCGGGGGACAGGGTCTGACGCGCCAGGTCCAGGGCCAGCTCCACCAGATACATGGCCTGGGGCTGGTCGATGGCGGCCATCCCACTCATATTGGGGGCCATGTCCGACATCACAAGGTCGACCGGACGATCGCCGAGGCGGCCGAGGATCTCGTCGAGCACGGCCTCCTCGGTGAAGTCGCCCTGCACGAAATCGACCCCGGCCAGGGCATCCATCTCGAGGATGTCGGAGGCGATGACGACGCCATTGTCGCCGACCTTCTCGGCGGCGATCTGGCTCCAGCCGCCGGGGGCCGCTCCCAGGTCGATGATCGTCATGCCGGGACGCAGCAGCTTGTCCTTCTCGTCCAGCGCCAGCAGCTTGTAGCTGGCCCGCGAGCGATAGCCGTCCTGCCAGCTCTGCTGGACGTAGCGGTCGTCGAAGTGTTCCTTCAGCCAGCCGGCGCTGCTCTTGCTGGCGCCGCGCCGCTTGGAGCCCTTGTCCCGGGCGTCATGGGAAGATGCCACGGCATCACCTGTGAGAAATCTGGATGACAGGGGGTCGAGCGGATTCCGATAAACGGGGATGGGGAAGCTGACCTTGCGGGCCGGTCGAGGAGGCGGTGAGAGCCGGCCGCGCTTTCGCCGCGAGGCGATTCACCGTACCATGTGCGCTGCGCGCCAACCGGGAAGAAGCAAGATACCATGAGCTTGTCACAGGCACAAAAGAAAGCATTTCGCAGCATCGGCCACCATCTCGACCCCGTCGTCATGGTCTCCGAGAACGGCCTCAGCGAGGGCGTGCTCGCCGAACTCGACCGGGCGCTGACCGACCACGAACTGGTCAAGGTCAAGCTGGCGCTGGCCGAGCGCGAGGACCGCGCCGCCGTGCTGGAGGCCCTGGTCGCCGAGAGCGGCGCCGAGCTGGTGCAGAAGATCGGCAAGGTCGCCCTCTTCTACCGCCACAACCCCAAGGTCAATCCGAAGCTGTCCAACATCAAGCGCTTCGAGGAGCACCACGGCCGGCGCTAAGGTGGCCAAGCGGCCAAGCGGCCAAGCGGCCAAGCGGCCAAGCGGCCAAGCGGCCAAGCGGCCAAGCGGCCAAGAATAGCTAACGGCCGCCCAACGAGAAGCCCCGCCGACGAGAGTCAGCGGGGCTTCTTTTTTTATGCCGATTTACCGCCTCTACACCAGCCGCCCGTCACCGAGCGGCCTGACGCTTGCAGCTTGACGCTCGGCGCTTACAGGTGCTCGACGCTGGAAATCTCGTACTCGACGTCGCCGCCGGGGGTACGCACCAGCACCACCTCACCCTCTTCCTTGCCGATCAGGGCACGGGCGATGGGCGAGGTCACGGAAATCTGGCCTTCCTTGATGTTGGCCTCGTCCTCGCCGACGATGCGGTAGGTCACCTCTTCGTCGGTATCGAGGTTCATCAGCTCCACGGTCACCCCGAAGATCACCTTGCCGGTCTTGGGCAGCTTGGTGACATCGATGACCTGTGCGTTGGACAGCTTGCCTTCGATCTCCTGGATACGCCCCTCGATGAAGCCCTGCTGTTCGCGGGCCGCATGATACTCGGCGTTCTCCTTGAGGTCGCCGTGCTCGCGCGCCTCGGCGATGGCCGCGATCACGTTCGGACGGGCCTCGCTCTTGAGGTGATCGAGCTCGTCGCGAAGACGCTGCTCACCGACGACGGTCATCGGGACCTTGTTCATTGACTGACTCCTGCATGCTGTTCCTGTAGCCGCCGCACGGTGATGGCATTGCCGTACTCGAGCGCCAGACAAACGGCCTTGGCCCCTGCCAGGGTGGTGGCATAGGGAACCTTGCGGGCGAGGGCGGTGCGACGGATCACCGAGGAATCATTGATGGCCTGACGGCCCTCGGTGGTATTGACGATGTAGGCGACCTCGTCGTTCTTGAGCAGATCGACGATGTGCGGACGACCCTCGTAGACCTTGTTCACGATCTCCACGGGCAGATCGGCCGCCTGAAGGGCCGCCGCCGTACCACGGGTCGCACAGAGGGTGAAGCCCAATGTTAACAGAGAACGGGCCACCTCGATAACACCCGCCTTGTCGGGCTCGCGCACGGACAGGAACGCCTTGCGCTCACCTTCCAGCGACGGAATCGCCTCGCCGGCCCCCAGCTGCGCCTTGTAGAAGGCCTCGGCGAAGGTCTCGCCGGAACCCATCACCTCGCCGGTGGACTTCATCTCCGGCGACAGGATCGGGTCGACGCCCGGGAACTTGTTGAACGGGAAGACCGCTTCCTTGACGCTGTAGGTCGTCGGCACGATCTCGGCCACGAAGCCCTGGTCGGCCAGGCTGATGCCGGCCATGCAGCGCGCCGCCACCTGGGCCAGCGAGGTGCCGATGCACTTGGAGACGAAGGGCACGGTGCGCGAGGCGCGCGGGTTGACCTCGATGACGTAGATCTCGCCGTCCTGCCAGGCCAGCTGCACGTTCATCAGGCCGTTGACGCCGAGCTCCACCGCCATGCGCTTGACCTGGTCGCGCATCTCGTCCTGCACGTCGGCCGGCAGCGAGTACGGCGGCAGCGCACAGGCGGAGTCGCCGGAGTGCACGCCGGCCTGCTCGATGTGCTGCATGATGCCGCCGATCACCACCTGCTGGCCGTCGGAAACGGCGTCGATGTCGACCTCGATGGCGGCGTTGAGGAAGTGGTCCAGCAGCACCGGCGAGTCGTTGGAGACCTTGACCGCGTGGGTCATGTAGTTCTCCAGCTCGGAGGCATCGTAGACGATCTCCATGGCCCGGCCGCCGAGCACGTAGCTCGGGCGCACCACCAGCGGATAGCCGATCGCCTCGGCCTTGGCGAAGGCCTCGTCGAAGCTGCGCGCGGTGGCGTTGGGCGGCTGCTTGAGGCCCAGCTTGTCGATCATGGTCTGGAAGCGCTCGCGGTCCTCGGCGCGGTCGATGGCGTCCGGGGTGGTGCCGATGATCGGCACGCCGGCGGCCTCGAGCTCGCGGGCCAGCTTGAGCGGGGTCTGACCGCCGAACTGCACGATCACGCCGGCCGGCTGTTCCTTGTCGGCGATCTCCAGCACGTCCTCCAGGGTCACCGGCTCGAAGTAGAGGCGGTCGGAGGTGTCGTAGTCGGTGGAGACGGTCTCCGGGTTGCAGTTGACCATGATGGTCTCGTAGCCGTCGTCGCGCATGGCGAGGGCGGCGTGGACGCAGCAGTAGTCGAACTCGATGCCCTGGCCGATGCGGTTCGGGCCGCCGCCGAGCACCATGATCTTCTGCTTGTCGCTGACCTCGGCCTCGCACTCCTCCTCGTAGGTGGAGTACATGTAGGCGGTGTCGGAGGCGAACTCGGCCGCGCAGGTGTCGACCCGCTTGTAGACCGGGCGGATGCCGGCCTTCTGCCGCGTCTTGCGGAACTCCTTCTCGGCCACGCCGAGCAGCGCCGCCAGGCGGGCGTCGGAGAAGCCCTTGCGCTTGAGCTGCCACAGGTCACGGGCGCTCAGCTCGGAGAGCGAGCGCCTGGCCAGGGCCTGCTCGGTCAGGATCAGATCCTCGAGCTGGACCAGGAACCAGCGGTCGATGTTGGTCAGCGCGAACACGTCCTCGACGCTCATGCCGCTGCGCATGGCATCGGCGACGTAGAAGATGCGGTCGGCGCCGGCGGCCTGCAGCTCGCCCTTGATCTGCGCCATCGCCTCGTCGGTGAAGCGGGTGATCTTCGGGTCGAGGCCGTCGTTGCCGGTCTCCATGCCGCGCAGCGCCTTCTGCAGCGACTCCTGGAAGGTACGGCCGATCGCCATCACCTCGCCCACCGACTTCATCTGGGTGGTCAGACGGTCGTTGGCCTGGGGGAACTTCTCGAAGGTGAAGCGCGGAATCTTGGTCACGACGTAGTCGATGGACGGCTCGAAGGACGCCGGGGTGCGACCGCCGGTGATGTCGTTCTGCAGCTCGTCCAGGGTGTAGCCGACGGCCAGCTTGGCGGCGATCTTGGCGATCGGGAAGCCGGTGGCCTTGGAGGCCAGCGCCGAGGAGCGCGACACCCGCGGGTTCATCTCGATGACCACCACGCGGCCGGTCTTCGGGTCGACGCCGAACTGGACGTTGGAACCGCCGGTCTCGACGCCGATCTCGCGCAACACCGCCAGGGAGGCGTCGCGCATGTTCTGGTATTCCTTGTCGGTCAGCGTCTGGGCCGGGGCCACGGTGATGGAGTCACCGGTGTGCACGCCCATGGGATCGAAGTTCTCGATCGCGCAGACGATGATGCAGTTGTCGTTCTTGTCGCGAACGACCTCCATCTCGTATTCCTTCCAACCCAGCAGCGACTCGTCGATCAGCAGCTCGTGGTTGTTGGAGAGCTCGAAACCGCGGGTGCAGATCTCCTCGAACTCTTCCTTGTTGTAGGCCACGCCGCCGCCGGAGCCACCCATGGTGTAGGACGGGCGGATGATGACCGGGAAGCCCAGCTCGCCCTGGATGCCCCAGGCCTCGTCCATGGTGTGGGCGACCTTGGCCTTGGGGCACTCCAGGCCGATGCGCTTCATGGCCTGGTCGAACAGGTCGCGGTCCTCGGCCATGTTGATGGCGTCGGCGTTGGCGCCGATCATCTCCACGCCGTGCTTGGCGAGCACGCCGTGCTTGTCCAGGTCGAGGGCGCAGTTGAGCGCGGTCTGGCCACCCATGGTCGGCAGCACGGCATCGGGCTGCTCGGCCTCGATGATCTTCTCCACCGCCTGCCAGGTGATCGGCTCGATGTAGGTGGCGTCGGCCATCACCGGGTCGGTCATGATGGTGGCCGGGTTGGAGTTGACCAGGATGACCCGGTAACCCTCTTCGCGCAGGGCCTTGCAGGCCTGGGCGCCGGAATAGTCGAACTCGCAGGCCTGGCCGATGACGATGGGGCCGGCGCCGATGATCAGGATGCTCTGGATGTCGGTACGTTTTGGCATGGTGCTTCCCGCAAAAAAGGTGACGGACGAGGGGCGACGATCGGACGGTTAGCGCTTGGCCTTCATCATCTCGATGAAGCGATCGAACAGCGGCGCGACGTCGCGCGGCCCCGGGCTCGCCTCCGGGTGGCCCTGGAAGCTGAAGGCCGGACGGTCGGTGCGCTCGATGCCCTGCAGGGTGCCGTCGAACAGCGAGCGATGGGTCGCGCGCAGGGTCTCGGGCAGGGACGCCTCGTCCGCGGCGAAGCCGTGGTTCTGGCTGGTGATCATCACGTGGCCGGTATCGAGATCCTGGACCGGATGGTTGGCACCGTGGTGGCCGAACTTCATCTTCTCGGACGTCGCGCCACTGGCCAGCGCCAGCAGCTGGTGGCCGAGGCAGATGCCGAAGATCGGCAGCTCGGTCTCGAGCAGCTCGCGGATGGCGGCGATGGCATACTCGCAGGGCTCGGGGTCGCCCGGGCCGTTGGAGAGGAAGACGCCGTCCGGATTCAGCGCCATGACCTCGCTGGCCGGGGTCTGGGCCGGCACCACGGTCAGGCGGCAGCCGCGGGACGCCAGCATGCGCAGGATGTTGCGCTTAACGCCGTAGTCGTAGGCGACCACGTGGAAGGGACGCTCGGCCTCGGCGGCATCGGCGTAGCCGGCGCCCAGGGCCCACTCGCCCTCGCTCCACTCGTAGGCGGACTGGCAGGACACCACCTTGGCCAGGTCCATGCCCTTGAGGCCCGGGAAGGCGTTGGCCGCGGCCAGGGCGCGCGCCTCGGCGTCCTCGCCCTCGGCGTCCGCGCCGGCCAGGATGGCACCGTTCTGGGCGCCCTTGTCGCGCAGGATGCGGGTCAGGCGGCGAGTGTCGATGTCGGCGATGCCCAGCACGTTCTGGCTGACCAGGTAGTCGGAGAGCGACTGTTCGGAGCGGAAGTTGCTGGCCAGCAGCGGCAGGTCGCGGATCACCAGGCCGGCGGCGGCGATGGCACCGGATTCGACGTCTTCGGCGTTGATGCCGGTGTTGCCGATGTGAGGATAGGTCAGGGTGACGATCTGACGGGTATAGGAGGGGTCGGTGAGAATTTCCTGATAGCCGGTCATGGCCGTATTGAACACCACCTCACCGCTGGTTTGTCCATCGGCGCCGATGGCGGTGCCATGAAACACACTGCCATCTTCCAAGGCCAGTATCGCGGGTTTGTTCAATGCAACGTCCTCCCATATGTTCACAGACGACTTCAAGAGACAGCTCGTCAAGGATAGGCTCGGCAGGCACCCGACGGGTAAAACGCCCCACCGCCCTTCGGCCCGTAAAAAAGCGGGACGAAACCCGACATGGAAGACCGGTTTCATCCCGCTTGTTGTCATTCGCTCGGAATGCTGGGCCGACGCAACAAGCGCTTGCGCGGCGAAGGGCCGTCGCCCGGCCAAAATTTGGGGGATTTTAAAGCATCCGAGCCCGCTCGACTACCCCCTCACGCATACCGATGGCTCAATTCAGGCCGATGACGTCCTGCATGTCGTAGCGCCCGGCCGGACGCTCGCTCACCCAGCGCGCCGCGCGCACCGCGCCCTTGGCGAAGGTCATGCGGCTGGAGGCCTTGTGGGTGATCTCGATGCGCTCGCCCTCGGTGGCGAACATCACGGTGTGCTCGCCGACGATGTCGCCGGCGCGCACGGTGGCGAAGCCGATCTCCTTGTCGGTGCGCGGCCCGCACTGGCCGACGCGCTCGAACACACCGTATTCCTTCAGCGGACGCGCCAGGGCATCGGCCATCACCTCGCCCATCTTCAGCGCGGTACCGGAGGGCGCGTCGACCTTGTGGCGGTGGTGGGATTCGATCACCTCGATGTCATAGCCCTCGTCGCCCAGTGCCCTGGCGGCGGTCTCGAGCAGCTTGAGGGTCAGGTTCACGCCGACGCTCATGTTGGGCGCGAAGACCATCGGCACGCGGTCGCGGTAGCCGTCCAGCTCGGCCAGCTCGTCGTCGGACAGGCCGGTGGTGCCGATCACGATGCGCTTGCCGTGCTCGGCGCAGATCGCCAGGTTGGAAAGCGTCACCTGCGGCGTGGTGAAGTCGATCAGCACGTCGACGTCGTCGACGATCTGCGCCAGGGAATCGACCGCGGCGACCCCCAGCTTGCCCTGACCGGACAGCTCGCCGAGATCGGCGCCGACCAGCGAGCTGCCCGGCTCGACGATGCCGCCGGCCAGGGTGGCTTCGGCATCCTGCTGCACGGCGTTGACCAGGGTGCGGCCCATGCGGCCGGCGACACCGACGATGGCGATACGGGTCATGCGGAGACTCCTGACATTGGCGGATCGAAAGATGGCCGGGAGTATATCAGAGCCCCGAGGGAGACCGCGCCGTCAGCCGCGACGCTCGCCACCCTCGGCCGCGCCAGCGTGGCCGTCATCGGCGCCTTCCTCGCCGCCGGCCAGCAGCAGGCCGATGGCCAGCACCACCAGGGCGCTGCCCGGCAGCCAGACCCAGTCGAGCCGCGACGGTGTCTCAACGAACAGCCACAGCATCGAGACGAAGGGCACCAGATAGCCGTAGGCGGTAATGCTGGCCGGGCCGAGCACCGCCGTGGCGCGCTGCATCAGCCAGAAGGTCAAGGCGCTGGAGCCGAGCCCCAGATAGACGATCAGCAGGGCGTCGCGCCCGCTCATGGTGGCGAGCCTGGCCACCGGCTCCACGACGATCCCCAGCGCTCCGACCAGCACGCCGCCCAGCGCCAGGCTCCAGAAGGTGCGCACCGCCGCCGAGGCGGGCAGGTGCCCGGCGACCAGGCCGCGACGCGACAGCACCGGATACAGCGCCGAGCACAGGCAGCCGAGGAAGAACACCGCCTCGCCGGCGCCGAAGCGCCACTGGCCGCCGCGCTGCCAGGCCTCGGCGCCGGCCAGCCCCAGGGCCCCGAGCGCGCCCAGCGCAAGGATCGCCGGCAGCCGCCAGGCCAGCCGTTCCACGCCGACCGCCAGCCCCATGCCATAGGCCAGCAGCGGCACGCTGACGTAGAGCGTGGACATGGACAGCGCCGTGGCGTGATGGGCGGCCCAGAACATCGCGCCAAAGAACCCCGCCAGGCACGCCCCCATAGCGACGAGCCACGGCCAGGCGCACCGCGCGGGCAGGCGCTCGGGGGAGCGGTGCACCAGTGCCCACAGCCCCAGGCAGGCGATGGCGAAGCGCAGCGCGGTCAGCGACAGTGGCGGCAGCTCGCCGAGCCGCCCCACGATGGGAAAGGAAAGCCCCACCAGCAGCGCCCAGGCCAGCATGCCGAGGTGGGCGCGGCGGACCGGGGCACGGGAGGCCATCAGTTCTCCCAGACGATCTCCAGCGGCTCCTTGCCGGCCATGCGTTCGAGATGGCTCGCCACCACGCCCTCGAGCCGGTCCAGCGCCTCTTCGTCCAGGGCCTCGATGGCCACGTGCAGCTTGCCCGGCTCGCTGGTCATCAGGCAGCTGCCCGCCTCGAAGGTCACGCGCCCCTTGCCCTCTTCCTGCTCGACTTCCAGCTTGTGGGCCCAGTGCTTGCACAGTCGGTTGATCAGCTTGTCGCCGGACTCGGTGGCGATATCGGCTCGTGAAATCGGCATCTCTGCCCTCCGCGTTCCAGAGTGGATAGGCCTCCAGCCTATGACGTGGGCACCCTCGCGCGCCAGTCCCTATCCGGCAACCTCATGTTCGCCACTGCGGTACCCGAGGGCCGCCCGCCGGGGCGGAACGCGACGTTCCGCCTGTCTCGACGCCGCCGAGAGATGCGGGCATACTGACCATCGCCTGCGAATAGGAATGATACGTAACCACCAGCAGGCAGCACCGGCGCACCTCGCGCATTCCGACACACGAAACGAGCCCGATACCGCCCATGTCCAGCCCCTTGCTGAAAGCCGTCGCCGGCACGGCCATCGCCCTCGGTTCCACGGCTGCCCTGGCCGAGGAAATCACCGTGACCGACGTCGCCGGTCGTGAGGTCACCGTCGACGCCCCCGTGGATCGCGTGATCCTTGGCGAGGGGCGTCAGATCTACCTGCTGGGCGCGCTGCAGCCGGAGAACCCGTTCGAGCACGTGGTGGGCTGGCGCGAGGACTTCTCCCAGGCCGATCCGGACAACTACGCCAGCTACGCGGCGAAGTTCCCCGAACTGGAAGACATCCCGACCTTCGGCGGCTTCAAGGACGGCACCTTCGACGTCGAACAGGCCGCCGCGCTGCAGCCCGACGTGGTGCTGATGAACCTCGAGGCCAGGACCGCCACCGAGGATGCCGCCTACGACGACAAGCTCGCCCGGCTGGGCATCCCGATCGTCTACGTGGACTTCCGCGAAGATCCGCTCGCACACACCACGCCCTCGATGCGACTGATGGGCGAGCTGCTGGGCGAGGAAGACGCCGCCGAGGCCTTCATCGACTTCTCCGAGGCACAGATGGCGCGGGTCACCGAGACCATTGCCGCCGCCGAGCCGGAACGCCCGCGGGTGCTGATCGACCGCGCCGGCGGCTACTCCGAGGAGTGCTGCATGAGCTTCGGCCCGGGCAACTTCGGCGAGTACGTCGAGCTCGCCGGCGGCAGCAACATCGCCGACGGCATCATCCCCAACACCTTCGGCACCCTGAACCCGGAACAGATCATCGCCGCCGACCCGCA
This sequence comes from Halomonas sp. HG01, assembly GCF_000968715.2. Lineage (NCBI taxonomy): Bacteria > Pseudomonadati > Pseudomonadota > Gammaproteobacteria > Oceanospirillales > Halomonadaceae > Halomonas > Halomonas sp. HG01. The sequence continues at coordinate 3,304,217 of NZ_CP022134.1, forward strand.
GCAGGTGGTGGTGACCGGGGGCAACTGGGACGCCTACGTGCCCGGCGGCGCCTGGGTGGGCGTGGGCCCCGGCGCCGACATGGAGGCCGCCCGGGCCAAGCTCCAGGGGCTGACCGAGCGCACCGCCATGACCGGCATCGAGGCCGTGGAGAACGATGACTTCCACGCCATCTGGCACCAGTTCTACAACAGCCCCTACTACTTCGTCGCCGTGCAGCGGCTGGCCAAGTGGTTCCACCCCGAGCTGTTCGCCGATCTCGACCCCGAGGCGACGCTGCAGGAACTGCATGAACGCTTCCTGCCGGTGGACTACGCCCCGGGCTACTGGGTCTCGCTGAAGGATGACTGACATGTCGGCCAGCGCACCGTCCGCCGCCCCCTCCGCCGAGGAGGGGCGAGACTTCTATCGCGCCCTGGTGGTCCGCCGCCAGCTGATTCTCGCCGCCCTGACCCTGGCGCTGTTCCTGAGCCTGTGCGTCGACCTGGCCCTGGGACCGGCCCGCTTCGGCCTCGGCGAGGTGATTACCGCGCTGTTCTCCCCGGATGACGTCGGCCAGCAGGCCCGCGTCATCCTGTGGGAGATCCGCATGCCGGTGGCGCTGATGGCGCTGGTGGTCGGCGCCAGCCTGTCCGTGGCCGGCGCCCAGATGCAGACCATCCTCAGCAACCCGCTGGCTAGCCCCTTCACGCTCGGTATCTCCGCCGGCGCCAGCTTCGGCGCCGCCCTGGCGCTGGCCTTCGGCGTGGTGATCGTGCCCGCGGCGGTCGACTACATGGTGCCGATCAACGCCTTCGTCATGGCCATGCTGACCGCCTTCGCGATCCATGCCCTGAGCATGCGCCGCGGCGTGACCATCGAGACCATCGTGCTGCTGGGCATCGCCATGGTCTTCATCTTCAACGCCCTGATGGCGCTGATTCAGTTCTTCGCCAGCCAGCAGGCCGTCTCCGCGGTGGTGTTCTGGACCATGGGCAGCCTGACCAAGGCCACCTGGCCCAAGCTGTGGATCGCACTCGGCGTGCTGGCCGTGGTGATGCCGCTGCTGGCGCGCCATGGCTGGGCGCTGACCGCCATGCGCCTGGGCGACGCCAAGGCCGAGAGCCTGGGCGTGAAGCCCCGCGCACTGCGCCTCGAGGTGCTGGTGCTGGTCTCGCTGCTGGCCGCCATCGCCGTGGCCTTCGTCGGCACCATCGGCTTCATCGGCCTGGTCGGGCCGCACATCGCCCGCCTGCTGCTGGGCGAGGATCAGCGCTTCTTCCTGCCCGGCGCGGCGCTGTGCGGCGCGCTGATCCTGTCCATCGGCTCGGTGCTGTCGAAGGTGCTGATCCCCGGGACCGTCATCCCGATCGGCATCATCACCTCGCTGGTCGGCATCCCCTTCTTCCTGTTCCTCGTTCTCAGCAACAAGAAGGCCTCATGGTAACGCTCACCCTCGACGGGCTGTCGGCCCGCTACGGCCGCCGCCGCATTCTCTCCGAGATCACCACCCCGCCCCTCGAGGGCGGCCAGGTGGTGGCCGTGCTCGGCCCCAACGCCGCGGGCAAGTCGACCCTCTTCCGGCGCATCTTCGGGCTGCTCGACGGCGGCGGCACGGTGCGCATCGAGGGCGCCACCCGCGAGCGCCCGGTGGCCTACATGCCGCAGGACACCGGCGTCAATGCGGTGCTGACGGTCTACGAGTCGGTGCTGCTGGCGCGCATGCAGGGCCGGCGCCTGAACGTGAAGCCCGAGGACCTGGCCGAGGTGGATCGCGCCCTGGACGCGCTGGGCATCGCCGCGCTCGGCGAGCGTGACATCGGCGACCTGAGCGGCGGCCAGCGGCAGATGGTGGGCGCGGCCCAGGCGCTGGTACAGAACCCGGAGGTGCTGCTGCTCGACGAGCCGACCTCGGCGCTTGACCTGCATCGCCAGATCCAGCTGCTGTCGATCCTGCGCCGGCTGGCGAAGGAGCGCGGCATGCTGGTGATCGCCGCCCTGCACGATCTGGGCCACGCGCTGCGCTTCACCGACCAGGCGATGGTGCTCAAGCACGGCGAGCTGATCACCTGCGGCCCGACCGAGGAAGTGGTGACCCCCGAGCTGCTGCATCGCGTCTATCAGGTGACCGCGCGCATCGAACGCTGCTCGAGGGGCCAGCCTCAGCTCATTGTCGAAGAGGCCGTCTGAGGCGACGCCCTTCCAGCGCCGCCAGGGCCGCCCCGCCCAGCACCAGGGGCAGGGCCACCAGGAAGCCGCCGGACGGCGCCAGGCCGAAGATCGCCAGGTCGGCCAGCACCGGCCAGATCAGCGCCACGTACTCGAAGGGCGCCAGGCGCGAGACCTCGGCATAGCGCAGCGCCAGGGTCATGCAGATATGCGCGGCCCCGCCGAACAGCCCCGCCAGCACCAGCAGCGCCAGCGTCTGTCCCGACACCGCCACCCAGCCCAGCGGCAGGGTGGCGAGCCCCGCCAGCGCCGTGACCAGCACGAAATAGAAGGCGATGGACGCCGCCGTCTCGGTACGCGAGATGCGGCGCACCGTCACCAGCGCCCCCGCCGTCAGCAGCGCGGCCAGCACGCCCAGGCCGTAGCCCATCACCTGCCCGCGGGACTCGCCCAGGTCGGGCACCACCAGCGCCGCCACCCCCGCCAGCACCAGCGCGAAGGCCGCCGCCCGGTGGAGGGTGAAACGCTCACCCAGCAGCAGCACGCCCCCCACCGCCATGGCCACCGGCGACAGCTGGGCCAGCAGCGTCGCCTCGGCCACCGGCAGCCGCGCCACCGCGGCGAAGGAGGCGAACATCGCCGCCGCCCCCAGCCCCGAGCGCACCAGGTGCCCCAGCGGCTTGCGCGTCGCCAGGGCCCGAGGAAACTCACGCCGCCAGGTCATGAAGATCACGATCGGCAGCAGCGCGAAGGCCGAGCGGAAGAACACGGTCTGGCCCAGCGGTACCGCATCGCTCACCGCCTTGACGCACACCATCATGCCCGTGAAAAGAATGCCCGACATCAGTCGAAGCACGATGCCGGCCAGCGGCCGATCCGTGGCGTTATCCATGAGCGCCCCTGTGAGTGATTGGATCGGTCGGGCCCGGCGATCACCGCGCCCGGAATAGCCCCACATGGTACACCCTCGACGGGAATGATTCCCATCTGAAAGCTGGCATTTTTCACCTCTCCTCCGGAAAGCGGCATGACAGCCATCGCCTGTGCGCGATACGTTGTCCGCTCTCATGACGATCGGAAAGGCAGCGCACATGGACGAGCGACTCGAATGCCTCAAGCGCCTGCGAACGAGCAGCCCCTTCCACAAGCCCGGCCTCATGATGGCTATCATTTGCGAGATTCAGGCAGGGCACATCACATCACCCCGAGTCGATCTCGACGATCGCCTGCTGGCGCGCTACCACGATATCTACGAAACCCTGAAGGGTGAGAGAAGCAACGCGAGTCCCTGGCTGCCGCTGTGGCACCTCAGCAGCGACAAGGGGCCATCGGGGCCGCTATGGACACCCGATTATTCCCCCGAGATCGCACCGCTGGCGAGACAACTGGGGCAACCGAAATCGCTGAACCAGCTGTTCGAACGCTTTTCCTCCGCACGCCTGGACGCCGAACTGTTCGAATCACTACAAGCCCCCGGCACGGCAGAAACGGCCTGCCAGTTGATCGCCCACCACCATCTCGCGCTGGAACCGGATGCCCTCGGCCGACTACAGAAATATCTTCGCGTCGCCCTCGCCAGCGGCGCATACGAGCGACAGCCGGATCGAATGCTCGGCAGCGTCGAGGAAGCAAGCCAGCAGCAATATGCCCGTTCCGCGGCTTTTCGCGCCCTGGTGCTGGAGGCCTATGACTATCGATGCGCGGCCACCCGATTGCGTTACATCACGCCGGACTACCGCTATCTGGTGGAGGCCGCCCACCTAATTCCCTTTTCCGTCAGCCAGGACGACCGTCCCGTGAACGGCCTGGCCCTGACACCCAACCTGCACTGGGCCATGGACAATCATCTGATCGCGCCGGGGCCGGACAAGCGCTGGCACGTCAGTCCCGTCATCGACGCCCTGGTGCCGGACAATCGCTGGCTGTGCGAACTGGATAACGCACCTCTTTCCATGCCACGGGACGAACAGCGCCATCCCTCTCCCGAGGCGCTCGCCTGGCGACTGGCACAGCTGCAGCGCTGAGCCAGACACGACGAGGCCCCGCCTCCCTGAGGAGCGCGGGGCCTCGAGCGTGCCACCGAGGTTGTCGCCTTACGGCTTCATGTCCTCGAAGAACTTCTTCACGCCGTCGAAGAAGCTGGTCTTCTTCGGCGAGTGATGGCTGTTGCTGCCTTCTAGGCTGTCCTGGAACTGGCGCAGCAGGTCCTTCTGCTCCTCGCTGAGCTTGACCGGGGTCTCGACGACCACCTTGCACAGCAGGTCGCCGGCGGGGCCGCCACGGACCGGCTTGACGCCCTTGCCCTTGAGCCGGAACAGCTTACCGGTCTGGGTCTCGGGCGGAATCTTCAGCTTGACCCGGCCGTCCAGGGTCGGCACCTCGAGTTCGCCGCCCAGGGAGGCGTCGACGAAGTTGATCGGCACCTCGCACTGCAGGTGGCGGCCGTCGCGCTCGAAGATCGGGTGCGGCTTGATGGCCACCTGCACGTAGAGGTCGCCGGCCGGCCCGCCGTTGAGCCCGGCCTCGCCTTCGCCGTTCAAGCGGATGCGATCGCCGGTGTCGACGCCCGCCGGGATCTTCACCGACAGGGTGCGGGTCTCGCGCACGCGACCCTCGCCGTGACAGCCGTGGCACGGCACCTTGATGTGCTGGCCGCTGCCGTGACAGGTCGGGCAGGTCTGCTGCACGGCGAAGAAGCCCTGCTGCATGCGCACCTGACCCATGCCGTTACAGGTCGGGCAGGTCTCCTTGGTGGAGCCCGGCTCGGCGCCGTCGCCGTCGCAGCGCTCGCACTCGACGTGACGCGGCACGCGGATGTCGACGCTGGTGCCGGCCACCGCGTCCTCGAGGTCGAGCTCGAGGTTGTAGCGCAGGTCGCTGCCACGCTGCGGGGCGTTGGGATGACGCCGGGCGCCGCCCCCGCCGAAGATGTCGCCGAAGACATCGCCGAAGATGTCGCTGAAGCCGCCGGCTCCCGCGCCGCCGAAGCCGCCGCCACCGCCGGCCTGGCCGTCGACGCCGGCATGGCCGAACTGGTCGTAGGCCGCGCGCTTCTCGCTGTCGGTCAGGACCTCATAGGCTTCCGAGACCTCGCGGAATTTCTCCGCCGAGGTCTCGTCGTCCGGATTGCGATCCGGATGGTATTTCTGGGCCAGGCGTCGATAGGCCTTCTTGATCTCTTTCTGATCGGCCCCACGCTCGACGCCCAGTACCTCGTAGTAATCACGCTTGGACATGAGTCTGTCCGCCTCCGTCGCGACGCTGCTGCGGAAACACCAACGCGGGAGTCTGGCCCCCGCGCTGGCGTCACCTGGGTTTCAGGCGTCGTGGTTACTGCTTCTTCTGGTCGTCGTTGACTTCCTCGTACTCGGCGTCGACCACGTCGTCTTCCTGCTTGGCACCGGCCTCGCCGGCGGCGTCGGCGCCCTGGGCGGCCTCGCCCTGCTCGGCGTACATCTTCTGCGCCAGGTTGCCGGAGGCCTCGGTCAGCTTGTCGAGCTTGGCCTGAATGTCTTCCTGGTCGTCGCCCTTGACCGCTTCCTCGAGCTCGGAGGCGGCGCTCTCGATGGCCTGCTTCTCCTCGTCGGTGGCCTTGTCGCCGGCTTCCTCGAGGGTCTTGCGAGCGGCGTGGATCATGCCGTCGGCCTGGTTGCGCAGCTGCACCAGTTCCTCGAACTTCTTGTCCTCGTCGGCGTGGGCCTCGGCGTCCTGGACCATCTGGTCGATCTCTTCGTCGGACAGGCCGCTGGAGGCCTTGATGACGATCGACTGTTCCTTGCCGGTGGCCTTGTCCTTGGCGGACACGTTGAGGATGCCGTTGGCGTCCAGGTCGAAGGCGACCTCGATCTGCGGCACGCCGCGCGGCGCCGGCGGAATGTCGGCCAGGTCGAAGCGGCCGAGCGACTTGTTGCCGCTGGACTGCTTGCGCTCACCCTGCAGCACGTGGATGGTCACGGCCGTCTGGTTGTCATCCGCGGTCGAGAAGGTCTGGGTCTTCTTGGTCGGGATGGTGGTGTTCTTCTCGATCAGCGGGGTCATCACGCCGCCGAGGGTCTCGATGCCGAGCGTCAGCGGGGTGACGTCGAGCAGCAGCACGTCCTTGACGTCGCCGCCCAGCACGCCGCCCTGGATCGCGGCGCCCACGGCCACGGCCTCGTCCGGGTTGACGTCCTTGCGGGCGTCCTTGCCGAAGAACTCGGCGACCTTGGACTGGACCATCGGCATGCGGGTCTGGCCGCCGACCAGGATGACGTCGTCGATCTCGGAGGCGGACAGGCCGGCGTCGGCCAGTGCGGTCTTGCAGGGCGACAGCGAACGGGTCACCAGGTCTTCCACCAGCGACTCCAGCTTGGCCCGGGTCACCTTCACGTTGAGGTGCTTGGGACCGGTGTTGTCGGCGGTGATGTACGGCAGGTTGACCTCGGTCTGCTGCGCGCTGGACAGCTCGATCTTGGCCTTCTCGGCGGCTTCCTTGAGGCGCTGCATGGCGAGGTTGTCGCCGGACAGGTCGATGCCGCTGTCGGACTTGAACTGGTCGACCAGATAGTTGATCAGCGCCAGGTCGAAGTCCTCACCGCCCAGGAAGGTGTCGCCGTTGGTGGCCAGCACCTCGAACTGGGTCTCGCCGTCGACGTCGGCCACTTCGATGATGGAGATATCGAAGGTGCCGCCACCCAGGTCGTAGACCGCGATGGTCTTGTCGCCGCGAGCCTTGTCCATGCCGTAGGCCAGCGCGGCCGCGGTCGGCTCGTTGATGATGCGCTTGACCTCGAGACCGGCGATGCGGCCGGCGTCCTTGGTGGCCTGGCGCTGGCTGTCGTTGAAGTAGGCCGGCACGGTGATGACCGCTTCGGTCACGGACTCGCCGAGGTAGTCTTCGGCGGTCTTCTTCATCTTCTTCAGCACTTCGGCGCTGACCTGCGGCGGCGCCAGCTTGCTGCCCTTGACCTCGACCCAGGCGTCACCGTTGTCGGCCTCGGCGATGGTGTAGGGCACCATCTTGATGTCCTTCTGGACCACGTCGTCGGCGAAGCGGCGACCGATCAGACGCTTGATGGCGAACAGGGTGTTCTGCGGGTTGGTCACTGCCTGGCGCTTGGCCGCCTGACCCACCAGCGTCTCGCCGTCGTCGGTATAGGCGATGATGGACGGGGTCGTGCGTGCGCCTTCGGCGTTCTCGATCACCTTGGGGCTGTCGCCGTCGAGCACGGCCACGCAAGAGTTGGTGGTCCCCAGGTCAATACCGATGATGCGTCCCATAGGAAATCCTCGAAATTTTGCTGTTACGTGATTCGTTCGTTCGCGGCGTTTACCGCGGGATGCTGTCTATCTGGGGGCCCTCGACGCCATTTCAAGGGCCTCGCGCCGATTTCGCCTCGGCTTATTCGGCGGCCTGGCTGACCACCACCATCGCCGGGCGCACCAGGCGACCGTTGAGCAGGTAGCCCTTCTGCATCACGTCCATCACGGTGTTGGGCTCGAGCTCGGGGTTCGGCACCATGGCCATGGCCTCGTGGTACTGCGGGTCGAAGGGCTCGCCGGACGGCTCGACCTGCTCGACGCCGAACTTGTTCAGCACGTCGATCTGCATCTTCAGGGTCATGGAGACGCCCTCGCGGTGCGCCTCGGTGGCGTCCTCGCCCATGGCCTCGAGCGCCTTCTCCAGGCTGTCGACCACCGGCAGCAGCTCCTTGACGAACTTCTCCAGCGCGAACTTGCGCGCCTTCTCGGCCTCCTGCTCGGCGCGGCGGCGCACGTTCTGGGCCTCGGCGGCGGTGCGCATCGACTGGTCCTTGGCCTCGTCCAGGGCCTGCTCGAGCTCCTCGACCTTGGCCGCCAGCATCTCGGCCTCCGGGTTGTCGGAGGCCGCCTCGGCGCCCTCTTCGGCGGCCTCGGCGGCACCTTCCAGCTCGCCCTCGACGGGCTCCGGCTCGACCTGGGTGTCGGCCTCGTCCTGCTGGCGTGCCAGCTCGTCGTCCAGCGGGGTCTGCGGATCTTTGGCCATGCGTCTCTCCTGAAATGCCGGCCGGCGGCAGCGCCGCCAGCGAGACTGATATGTCGGTGAAAAAAGCCGTTGCCAGCTATATGGGGCTGGCCGCGTCGATCTCAAGGGACGCGAGTCGCGGGAATCGGGCCGTGCGTTGTTCCTCCGGCTGAACTACTGTATAAACGCACAAGCCAGTGGATGAATAACCAGTAGTTTCGCCAGTCGTTCCGAAACCGGCCCCGGGAGGCATCATGCTGACAGAGCTCGCCATTCGTGACTTCGCCATCGTCGACCATCTGGAGCTCGAGCTCGGCGGCGGCATGACCGCCATCACCGGCGAGACCGGGGCCGGCAAGTCGATCCTGCTCGGCGCCCTGGGGCTGTGCCTCGGCGAGCGCGCCGATGCCGGCAGCGTGCGCCACGGCGCCGAGCGTGCCGACCTCAGCGCGCGCTTCGACATCGCCGCTCTGCCCGCCGCCCGCGAATGGCTGGCCGGCCGCGAGCTGCCCGAGGACGACTGCCTGCTGCGCCGCGTGGTGACCCGGGGCGGGCGCTCCAAGGCCTGGATCAACGGCCAGCCCGCCACCGTCGCCGATCTCAAGGCGCTGGGCGGCCACCTCATCGAGATCCACGGCCAGCACGCCCACCAGGCGCTGCTCGGTGAAGAGACCCACCTGCGGCTGCTCGACGACTTCGCCGGCCACGACGACGCCGTGACCGCCCTCGCCGAGACCTTCCGCGAGTGGCGCGAGGCGAAGCGTCGTCTCAAGCGGCTGGCCGAGGACGGCGACGAGCTGCGCGCCCGCCGCCAGCTGCTGCGCTACCAGGTCGAGGAGCTCGACCAGCTGGCGCTGGCCGAAGACGAGCTTTCCGGCCTGGAGGCCGAACAGGAGGAGCTGGCCCACGCCGAGGAGCGCCTGCGCGAGGCCCAGTTCGCCGCCACCTGCTGCGACGGCGAGGAGGGCGGCGCCCTGCCGCTGCTGCAGCGAGCGGTGAATCATCTGTCCGCACTGCCCGGCAGCGACCGCGGCGCCCTGGCCGAGGCGCTGACGATGCTCGGCGACGCCTGCATCCAGGTCGAGGAAGCCGGGCGCGAACTCAACCATTTCGCCGCCGGCGTCGAACTCGACCCCGAACGCCTGGCCTGGGTCGAAGAGCGCCTCGCCGAGGTCCACCGCATCGCCCGCAAGCACCACATCTCGCCCGAGGAACTGGTCGCCCTGCACCAGCGGCTGGCCGCCGAGCTGGCCGAGCTGGAAGACGGCGGCGACGATCTGGAGGCGCTCGCCGCCGAGGTCGACACCCTGGAGACCCACTGGCGCCAACAGGCCGAGGACGTGAGCGCCAGCCGCCGCGACGCCGCCGCACGCTTCGGCACCGCCGTGCAGGACCAGCTGGCCTTCCTGGCCATGGGCAAGGCCCGCTTCGAGGTCGAGGTCAGCGAGCGCGATGCCCCGGCACCGGAGGGGCTCGACCGGGTGCGCTTTTTGATCAGCGCCAACCCTGGTCAGCCGGCCCGCCCGCTGGCCAAGGTGGCCTCCGGCGGCGAGCTGTCCCGCGTCAGCCTGGCCATCCAGGTGGTGGCGGCCCAGCATTCCACCATCCCCAGCCTGGTGTTCGACGAGGTCGACGTCGGCGTGTCCGGCGCCACCGCCGAGATCGTCGGCCAGCTGCTGCGCCGGCTGGGCGGCAATGGCCAGGTGATGACCGTGACCCACCTGCCCCAGGTGGCGGCCCAGGCCCACCAGCACCTGCACATCGCCAAGCAAGCCGAGGATGACACCACCCTGACCCGCATGGCGCTGCTCGACGAGGCCGGTCGCGTCGGCGAGCTGGCGCGCATGCTCGGCGGCATGACACTGACCGACCAGACCCTGGCCCACGCCCGGGAGATGCTCGACGCCAGCCAGCGCGCCCGCCACTAGAGCCACAGCGCTCGCCGTCACGTCATTCTTCCCATCAACGAAAACGGCCCCGATCCAGTGGATCGGGGCCGTTCGCTGTTCGGCGGTGCTCGTGCCGGGGCTTACTTCTTCAGGTTGAGTTCCTGACGGGTCGCCTTGGAGCCCTTCGGGCGTACGTAGAGCACCAGCGCATGATCGACGAGCTCGTAGCCGTGCTCCTCGGCGATCTCCTGCTGGCGGCGCTCGATGGTCTCGTCGAAGAATTCGACGATCTCCCCGCTGTCCAGGCACACCATGTGGTCGTGGTGCTCTTCCTGGGTCAGCTCGAAGACCGCGTGGCCGCCATCGAAGTTGTGGCGGGTCACCAGGCCGGCGGACTCGAACTGAGTCAGCACCCGATAGACGGTCGCGAGCCCCACGTCCTCACCCGCGTCCAGCAGCGTCTTGTAGACGTCTTCTGCGCTCAGGTGATGCTGATTGGTGGCATTCTCGAGGATATGCAGGATCTTGACGCGCGGCAGGGTCACTTTGAGACCGGCCTTGCGCAGTTCATGGTTCTGGTCGGCCATGGTTGCTCTTCGCAGTATCGGGTAGGGTCGGTTATGATCGACCGAAACCACGATAGTGAAGAACGGCCGCAAATGCAAAAGCTGAGCAGAATTGTCACCCTTTCCGTCGCCCTGACGCTGATCAGCGGCTGCAGCTACTTCGGCGTCTACAAGCGCGACCTGGCCCAGGGCAACCTGGTGACCCCGGCGATGACCGAACAGCTGCACGCCGGCATGACACGCCAGCAGGTCATCGATCTGATGGGCAGCCCGCTGCTCGAGGCACCCTTCGATGCCAACCAGTGGGACTACGTCTATCGCCTGGACAAGGCCTACGGCGACGTCGAGCAGCGCCGTCTGACGCTGACCTTCCAGGGCAACCGCCTGGCCTCCGTCGAGCACGAAGGCGACTTCTCCCGGCCGCCGGCGTTGATCTCCAAGCAGGGCATCGGCCCCGCTGGCGAGACCGACGGCTCGCGCGGCAACCTCTTCAACGTGGTGCCGAACGAGGAATAGACGAGGAAGACCTCAGGAAGAACGCGATGCGCGGGCGGCCCTGGCCGCCCGCGCCGCCTTGGGGTCGAGCTCGAGCGGGCGGTAGACTTCCACTCGGTCGCCATCCTCGAGCGCACGGGTCTCGGGATCGCGCAGCGCCTTACCGAAGATGCCGAGATCGGCCTCGCGGAAGGTCTCGGCCGGCACCTCGGGAAAGAGCGTCTCGAGCCCGGCCCAGGCCACCGCCTCGCGGGCCGTGGTGCCCTCGGGCACCGTCAGCTCGACGATGCGCTGGCGTTGCGGCAGGGCGAAGGCCACCTCGACACGCGGCATCTCAGTACCTCCCTCGGCCGTAGAGCTCGTCGGCACGACGGGTGAAGGAGTCCACCAGCTGGCCCGCCACCTGCTGGAAGAGCTTGCCGAAGGCCATGCCCAGCAGGCGGTTGGCGAACTCGAACTCCATCTCCAGGCTGACCTTGCAGGCGCCATCGCCCATGGGCAGGAACTGCCAGCGGCCGCGCAGCCGCTTGAAGGGCCCATCGACCAGCGACAGCTCGATGCGATCGGGCTCGTGCAGGTCGTTGCGGGTAGTGAAGCTCTGCTCGATGCCGGCACGCCCCAGGGTCATCTCGCCGACCAGATGGACCTCATCCCGTTCGATCAGCCGCGCCCGGCGACAACCCGGCAGGAACTCCGGGTAGCGCTCGAAATCGTTGACCAGATCGAACATCTCCTGGGGGGTGTGCCGCACCAGGGCGGACCGATTGACCGTTGGCATTGACCTCTCCGCTGACTTCAAGGGGCCCAGGGCGTATCATGAGCGGTTATTTCGGCCTTGAATGGTATCACGCTTCCCCCCATATCGGAGGGGGCAGGCCGCCACCGGCAAGCACAGACACGAGGTTCCATGGCCAGCAAGAAAGGTAAAGGCAAGGGTCCCGGCAGCAACGCCATCGCGCTGAACAAGAAGGCGCGTTTCGAGTACCACATCAACGAGACCTTCGAGGCCGGCCTGTCGCTGGCCGGCTGGGAGGTCAAGAGCCTGCGCGCCGGCAAGGCGCAGCTCACCGACACCTACATTCTGGTCAAGAACGGCGAAGCCTGGCTGCTGGGCAGCCACATCACGCCGCTCAACACCGCCAGCACGCATGAGGTGGCCGACCCGACCCGCACGCGCAAGCTGCTGCTGCACAAGAAGGAGATCGCCCGGATCTTCTCGCGCACCCAGGACAAGGGACACACCTGTGTGCCGCTCAAGCTGTACTGGAAGGGCAACAAGGTGAAGTGCGAGCTGGCGCTGGTCTCGGGCAAGAAGCTGCACGACAAGCGAGCCACGGAGAAGGACCGTGACTGGCAGCGTCAGAAGGGCCGTATCATGCGCGAACAAAACCGCGCCTGAGGTGTCATAAGTTCGGCCATCCTGATAAGATGGCGACGTTTTGGGGGCGACATGGCTTCGACGCCGATGACAACCCCTGAGGTGCATGCCGAGAGCGTGATGTATCTCGTAAATCCAACATCACGATTAAATAGTCGCAAACGACGACAACTACGCTCAGGGCGCGCTGGCAGCTTAAACGCCGCTAGCTTCTAGTCCTACCCGGCGGTGATGTGCCCATTCATCACCAAAGGGCACGAGCTCAGATTGATGGGATCGCGGTTGGCCTTGTCCTCGCGTCAACCGTTAAATCTTAGAGGAATCGCGTTTCTGGATCCTGCCCGTCGGAGCCAGCGACGTTAAATCAAATGACGGAACTAAGCATGTAGAGCCGATGGGCGAGTGTCGGCGGACGCGGGTTCGATTCCCGCCGCCTCCACCAATACCAGAGAAACGCCACCCACCCGGGTGGCGTTTTTCGTTTGAGAAGAACCAGGCGTTGCCGACGCGGTGTCGGCCCTCTCTCGACAACCCGGAGTCGATTCCGCCGCCCCACCAGACTCAGAGAAAGGCCACCCTCCACGGGTGGCCTTTTTCGTTTGCGCATCCCCAACCCGCCGACGCGGTGTCGGCCCTCTCTCGACAACCCGGGCTCGATCCCCACCGCCTCTACCAAGCTCAGAGAAAGCCCCCAGCGCGACTGGCCTTTTTCGTTTGGGCACACCCAGTGCTGACGGGATATCACGTATAGAACCTAGCTTGCCTGGGGCGTGACCCACTGCGATATGATGAGTCCTCCACCGCCGGACGCGAGCCCCGCATGGCCGACCATCTTCCGCCCATCCCCGAATGCCCCGAACCCGACTGGGCCGCCGTCGAGCGCCGACCGATCCTCGAATGCGACGAGCCGCTGGTGCCGGTCAGCCTGGCGCCCGCGCCGCTTCGTGCCTATCCCGTCTACGCCCGGCTCGGCATTCCCGGCGCCGTCCACGAATGCTACGTGCGCGAGGGCGTCTATCGCCGGCTGCTGGCGGTGGCCCGCGCCCTGCCCGAGGGGCTCAGCCTGCTGGTGCTGGACGGCTGGCGGCCCTGGCGGGTGCAGCAGTACCTCTTCGACACGCTGCAGGAGACGATTCAGGCACGCCATCCGGAGCTCGATGCCGAGGCCCTGGCGGCGCGCACCCGGGAATTCGTCGCCCTGCCGAGCCAGTCGCCGGAGGCGCCGAGCCCGCACCTGACCGGCGGCGCCGTGGATGTCACCCTGTGCGATGCCGACGGCCTGCCGCTGGACATGGGCACGCTGTTCGACGAGGCCGTGCCGGCCTCGCACAGCGCCGCCCTGGAACGCCGGGACGCGCCCGACGATGCCCAACGCCGTGCCCGCGACCATCGCCGCCTGCTGTATCACGCCATGGCCGCCGAGGGTTTCACCAACCTGCCGAGTGAGTGGTGGCACTTCGACCTCGGCGACCCGCTGTGGGCCCACTACGGCGACCATCCCGCCGCCCGCTACGGCCCCACCCGACCGATGACGCTGGAGAGCCGCTGGCGGCGCGGCGTCTAGCGCGACCTCATTTTCTCATGGCCAGACACGGCGACGCCGGGCCACTCGCGTGGCCCGGCGTCGCTCGGTTCGGCGCTTCTGCTGGAGGAATCAGGCCGTGGCGTGCATCGCCAGGGCGGTATCCAGCATGCGGTTGGAGAAGCCCCACTCGTTGTCGTACCAGGCCATGACCTTCACCAGGCGACCGTTGGTCACGCGGGTGTGGTTGCTGTCGAAGGTGGAGGAGTTGGCGTCATGGTTGAAATCGATGGACACCAGCGGCTGGGCGTTGACCGCCAGCACCGGCGACGCCTGGGCCGCCTCGGCGACGATGGCGTTGATCTCTTCCTTGGTGGTGTCGCGACCCGCGGTGAAGGTCAGGTCCACCAGCGAGACGTTGATCACCGGCACGCGCACCGCCAGGCCGTCGAGCTTGCCATCCAGCTCCGGCAGCACCAGCCCCACCGCCGCGGCGGCACCGGTCTTGGTCGGAATCATGGAGTGCGTGGCGCTGCGGGCCCGGTAGGGGTCCGTGTGGTAGACGTCGGACAGGTTCTGGTCGTTGGTGTAGGCGTGCACCGTGGTCATCAGGCCGTTCTCGATGCCCACCGTCTCGTTCAGCACCTTGGCCACCGGGGCCAGGCAGTTGGTGGTGCAGGAGGCGTTGGACACCACCTTGTGCTCGGCGGTCAGCACGTCCTCGTTGACGCCGAAGACCACGGTGGCATCGGCGTCCGGGCTCGGCGCGGACACCAGCACGCGGCCGGCGCCGGCCTCGAGGTGCTTGCCGGCATCGGCACGCTTGGTGAACAGGCCGGTGCACTCCATCACCAGGTCCACGCCCAGGCGCTCCCAGGGCAGCTGGGCCGGGTCGCGCTCGGAGCGGATCTCGATGCGATCGCCGTCGACCGTCAGGCTGCTCTCGTCGTGGGAGACCTCGAACGGGAAGTGGCCGTGCACGGTGTCGTGGCGCAGCAGGTGGGCGTTGAGGGCCGGATCGCCCAGGTCGTTGATGGCGACGACCTGCACCCGGTCGCGATAGCCACCCTCGTACAGGGCACGAAACACGTTGCGACCGATACGACCGAAACCGTTGATGGCGATCTTGAGCGTCATGGCGTGATCCTCTCGAAACCAGTTGCCGACTTGTCAGGTGGGAGCGTGTCGAACCAGGGCAGGCGGCGGGCAGAGGCGCCTGCCGTCTCGTGGGCGGCTCGAAGGCTCGTCATGCCTCCAATGTGGATCAGGATGACGCCCGAGACAAGTTGTTTTTAGTAATTTTACAACACAAACCCCCTCGCCACCCCTACGCCCCCCGGTTAGAATCGCGAAACCAAAGGGTTTCAATGAAGAAAGCCGCAACACGGCGCCTCGGGCTCGACTTTCGTCGCGGACGCTTTGTTTCGTAATATCACCACTACTACGCTATCTTGACCCTTTCACTTCTCGCCTCGCCGCAACGGCCGCGCCCACAGGAGAACCGGCATGTCTGATCGCCCCACCCCCCTCCGCCGCACCAAGATCGTCGCCACTCTCGGCCCCGCCAGCGACCGGGAGGGCGTGCTGGAGCAGATGATCGCCGCCGGCGTCGACGTGGTGCGCCTCAACTTCTCCCACGGCGCCGCCGACGACCATCGCCGCCGTTTGAGTGCGGTGCGCGAGATCGCCGCCCGCCAGGGCAGAAGCGTCGCCGCCCTCGGCGACCTGCAGGGGCCCAAGATCCGCATCGCCCGCTTCACCGAGGGCAAGGTCGTGCTGGAGGAAGGCGCACCCTTCGTCATCGACGTGGCCCTCGACGGCCAGGCCGGTGACGCCAGCCGCGTCGGCTGCGACTATCGCGAGCTGGCCGACGACGTCACCGCCGGCGACCGCCTGCTGCTCGACGACGGCCGGGTGGTGCTCGACGTCGAACGCGTCGACGGCAGCGCCATCCACACCACCGTGGCGGTGGGCGGCGAGCTGTCCAACAACAAGGGCATCAACAAGCAGGGCGGTGGCCTCTCCGCCCCGGCGCTGACCGACAAGGACAAGGCCGACCTGGAGACCGCCATGGCCATCGGCGTCGACTACCTGGCCGTGTCCTTCCCGCGCAGCGCCGCGGACATGCAGGAGGCGCGGGACCTGCTGGGCGAGGCCGGCCGCGACATCGGCCTGGTGGCCAAGCTCGAGCGCGCCGAGGCGGTGGCCGACGACACCACCCTCGACGGCATCATCGAGGCCAGCGAGGCGGTGATGGTGGCTCGCGGCGATCTCGGCGTGGAGATCGGCGACGAGACGCTGATCGGTACCCAGAAGCGCATCATCAAGCACGCCCGCAGCCTCAACCGCGCGGTGATCACCGCCACCCAGATGATGGAGTCGATGATCGACTCGCCCTTGCCGACCCGCGCCGAGGTGTTCGACGTGGCCAACGCCGTGCTCGACGCCACCGACGCGGTGATGCTCTCCGCCGAGACCGCCGCCGGCGACTTCCCGGTGGAGACCGTGGAGGCCATGGCCCGGGTGTGCCTGGGCGCCGAGCGCGAGCGCATCGCCCAGTCCTCCGGCCACCGCATCCACGAGGGCTTCTCGCAGATCGACGAGACCATCGCCCTGTCGGCGATGTATGCCGCCAACCACCTGGAAGGCGTGGCCGCCATCGCCTGCATGACCTCGACCGGCTATACGCCGCTGATCGCCTCGCGCATCCGCTCCGGGCTGCCGATCGTCGGGCTGGCGCACAGCCCCGTCGCCCAGCGGCGCATGGCGCTGTATCGTGGGGTGATCTCGCTGCCCTTCGACACCAGCGAGATGTCGGCCGACGAGCTCAACGACCAGGCCCTGGCCCGGGTGGTGGCTCAGGGCATCGCCGCCCAGGGGGATCACGTGATCCTCACCCGCGGCGATCACATGAACGCCCACGGCGGCACCAATACCCTGAGGATTCTCGAGGTGGAAGCCCAGCATGAATGAGACACGCCCGCGGCGGGACATCCGCCGCACCCTGCCGGCCCGCAAGCGCATCGCGCTGATCGCCCACGACGGCAAGAAGCCGGAGATGCTGGCCTGGGCCAAGCGCTGGCAGGACACCCTGGCCCGCCACGAACTGGTCGGCACCGGCACCACCGCGACACGGCTGGCCCGGCAGCTGGGGCTCGAGATCGAGCCGCTGATGAGCGGGCCGCTGGGCGGGGATCAGCAGATCGGCGCGCGCATCGCCGAACAGGGCCTCGACCTGCTGGTGTTCTTCTGGGACCCCTTCGCGCCCCAGCCCCACGATCCGGACGTCAAGGCGCTGCTGCGCCTGGCCGCGCTGTGGAACGTGCCGGTGGCCTGCAACCCGGCCAGTGCGGACTTCCTGCTCAGCTCGTCCTGTCTCGACCGCGACGTCGAGATCGACATCCCCGATGCCGGCGGCTGGATCTCCGCGCGCACCGACTAATCGCCGCCAAGAAGCGACACGAGAACGACCACAACGAGGACACCTTGCATGTTTCAGCTCACCCGCAGCGTCACCTGGCAGGCCCTGAAGCGTCTGCATGCCGACACGGCCCATGATCGCATCGCCGACTACTTCACCGCCGATCCGCAGCGCTTCGACAAGATGAGCCTGCGCGTCGGCGGCCTGTTCCTCGACTACTCCAAGCACCATATTTCCGAGGCGGTGCTGGAGAAGCTGCTCGAGCTGGTCGATCACTCGGCGCTGGTCCAGCGCCGCGCCCAGATGTTCTCCGGCGACATCATCAACGTCACCGAGGACCGCCCGGTGCTGCACACCGCGCTGCGCAACGTCGGCGAAGGGCCGCTGATGGTCGACGGCCAGGACGTGATGCCGGAGATCCAGCGCACCCGCGAGCAGATCCAGCGCTTCTCCGAGGCGGTACGCAGCGGCGAGTGGAAGGGCTACAGCGGCGAGCGCATCAAGGACGTGGTCAACATCGGCATCGGCGGCTCGGACCTGGGCCCCAACATGGCCTGCCGCGCGCTGCTCAAGTACCGCCACCCGGAGCTCAACTTCCACTTCGTCTCCAACGTCGACGGCGCCCACATCCAGAAGGTGCTCAGCGGTCTCGATCCGGCCACCACGCTGTTCATCGTCTCCACCAAGACCTTCTCCACCCAGGAGACGCTGCTCAACGCCAAGACCGCGCGGCGCTGGTTCCTTGAGCACGCCGGCGAGGACGCCGACGTGGGCGCGCACTTCGTCGCCGCCTCCACCAACCGCAAGGCGGCGATGGCGTTCGGCATCCGCGAGGAGAACGTCTTCGAATTCTGGGCCTGGGTCGGCGGGCGCTACTCCATGTGGTCGTCGATCGGCCTGCCGATCGCCCTGGCCGTGGGCTTCGAGGGCTTCATGGAGATGCTCGAAGGCGCCTACGAGATGGACCAGCACTTCCTGAACGCGCCCCACGACGCCAACATGCCGGTGCTGATGGCGCTGATCGGGATCTGGTACATCAACTTCGCCGGCGCCGAGACCCACGCCATCGTGCCCTACGATCAGGCGCTGCATCAGCTGCCGTCCTTCCTGCAGCAGCTCGACATGGAGTCCAACGGCAAGTCGGTGGACATCTTCGGGCATCCGGTCGACTACAAGACCGGGCCGATCGTCTGGGGCCAGACCGGCTCCAACGGCCAGCACGCCTTCTTCCAGCTGCTGCACCAGGGCACCCGCTACGTGCCGATCGACTTCATCGCCTCGCTCAAGCCCGAGCCCGGCATGGAGGACCACCACTTCGCGCTGCTGACCAACATGCTGGCCCAGGCCAACGCCTTCATGGAGGGCAGCCAGAAGGGCAGCGACCTGGACCCCTACAGCTGCCCGGGCAACCGCCCCTCCAGCACCCTGCTGCTCGACGAGCTGACGCCGAAGACCCTCGGCGCCCTGATCGCCCTGTACGAGCACAAGGTCTTCGTCCAGGGGGTGATCTGGAACATCAACTCCTTCGACCAGTGGGGCGTGCAGCTGGGCAAGCGCATCGCCGGCGAGATCAGCGAGCGCATCGACGAGCACAGCCAGGACTTCGACGGCTCCACCCAGGGCCTGCTGACCCTCGTGCGCGAGCACTTCCCGAGCCAGAAGCGCCAGGCCGACGCCGGCGAGGCCCCCAAGGCCAAGCCGGAACCGAAACCCAAGCGCAACAAGGCCTCGAGCTGATGCCGCGATGAACCGAAGCAGGGCTTCGGGCGCTTATGATCCTCAGACATGGGGCGAACGCCGGTGACCTGAGGCGTTGCTTCGGGCGCCTATAACCTCAGACGCGGGGGGCGGGCGCCTATAAAGCGCCGCTCCCGACCCGCTGCCCCCACCAGGCGGCGCCCAGCCACAGCGGCACGCTGCCGACGCCATAGGCCAGCGCCAGCCCGGGGCGCGACGTCTCCAGCAGATAGAGCGTCTCCAGGCCGAACAGCGAGAAGGTGGTGAAACCGCCGCAGAAGCCGGCCACCAGGAAGGGCTGCCAGCGGGCAGCATGGCCGGTGAGGCGGCGGGCCGCCCGGGCGGCGAAGGCGGCGATCAGCCAGGAGCCGATCAGGTTGACCGCCAGCGTCCCCCACAGGAAGGCGCTGCCCAGCGCCTGCATCACGCCGAGCCCCACCAGATGGCGCGCCAGCGCCCCCAGACCACTGCCGAGCCCTACCGCCAGATAGCTCCGCCAGCCCGTCATGCGCCGCCTCCGGCCAGCCACCAGCCCAGCGCCGCAGCGGCCACGCCCGCGATCAGGGTGACCAGCACGTTGACCGCGGCCGGGCCGGGGCGCCCTTCCTGCCACAGGGTCAGGGTCTGCAGGCTGAAGGACGACACCGTGGTGAAGCCGCCCAGCCCGCCGACCGCCAGCAGCGACCAGGCGGGCGATGCCGTCATCGGCCAGCCCAGCGCCGGCGCCAGGGCGCCGATCGCCAGACAGCCCAGCACGTTCACCGCCAGGGTGCCCCAGGGGAAACCGCGCCCCAGCCAGCGTGCCGCCAGCTCGCCCACCGCCAGACGGGCCATGCCGCCCAGCGCGCCTCCCATCGCCACCAGGCCCAGCCCCAGGATACCGACGCTCATGGTGCGTCTCCGCGTGAATTCGCGACCATGCTAGCCGAGCCGAGAAGGCACCACAAAAAACGCCACCCCGGGGAGGGATGGCGCAACGTCATGCTTGCTTGCAGGAAACGTCGCCGTTCAGGCTTGAAGACCAAGGTGACACAATATTCGACATATGTACAACTCTCGTACACCATTGTAATACCGCCGAGACTCGACGCCTTTCCCCCAGACTGGGAAGATGCCGACTATTGCCATGCTTCACACCCACGCCACGACAAGGAGGCCCATCGCGTGACGCTCCCCAGACGAACCCTCTATCTGATCAGCGGCTGGCTGCTGGCCTGCCTGCTGCTGGTCTCGGGCCCGCTGCAGGCGCAGTCGCCCGAGGGCCAGCAGGCGGCCAACGCCACCCTGGCCAGCCTGCTGGAGAACCCCGAGACCCGTCAGCAGCTGATCGACCAGCTGCGCGCCCAGGCCCAGGCGCCGGCCGAGGCCGCCACCGAGGCGGCCCAGGACGTCGCCAGCGAGCCCTCGCTGCCCCGCCAGCTGGCCGACGCCACCAGCCACATCGTCGATGAGCTAGGCGGCCAGATCGGCGGCGCGGTCGATACCCTGGCCGGCCTGTTCGGCGGCAACCTGGTCGATGACGGCGGCTTCGACATGAGCGCCGTCACCAGCGCCGCCATCAACCTGGGCCTGGTAATCCTGGCGACCTTCGTGCTGTTCCTCGCCATCCGCCGCCTCGCCAGGCCATTCTTCACTCGGCTCAGCCAGTGGTCGCTGAACGGCCAGGGCCTGCAGCCGCTGCTGCGGCTGGTGATCTGCGTTGCGGTGGCGGCGCTGATCGACGCCCTGGTGGTGGCGCTGGCCTACGTCGGCGGCAACCTGGTGGCGACCTTCGCGGTGGGCGAGAGCGGCGAGCTGTCGACCCGCGCCTCGCTGTTCCTCAACGCCTTCCTGGTCATCGAACTGCTCAAGGCCGCGGTGCGCATGCTGTTCGCCTCGCACTACGAGGGGCTGCGCCTGCTGCCCATCGGCGCCGCCAACGCCAGCTACTGGAACCGCTGGATCGCCCGGCTGATCGGCCTGGCCGGCTACGGCCTGATGGTGGTAGTGCCGCTGGTCAACGCCTACCTGTCACCGGCGCTGGGCAGCGCCGTGGGCACCCTGATCATGCTTGGCGCCTACGTCTATGCCGTGGCCGTGGTGATGCGCAATCGCCAGGCGCTGCGCCAGGCCCTGAACCATAAGGCCGGGCAGACCACCATGACCGCCAGCCGGGTCTCGCTGCAGCTGTTCGCTCGTACCTGGCACCTGTTCGCCCTGGCCTACTTCACGGTGGTGCTGGTGCTGACGCTGACCCGGCCCGAGACCGCCCTGCCCTTCGTGCTGCTGGCCACCCTCAAGACGCTGGTCACGGTGCTGGCGGGCATGCTGGTGTCCTCCTTCCTGACACAGACCATCGGCCGGCGCATCCGCCTGGGCGATGACCTGCGCCGCAAGCTGCCGATGCTCGAGGCGCGACTCAACCACTACGTGCCCACCGCGCTGCGAGTGGTGCGCGCGGTGATCCTGATCGTGGTGGCAATGCTGGTGCT
The DNA here is from genome assembly GCF_000968715.2 of Halomonas sp. HG01. NCBI lineage: Bacteria > Pseudomonadati > Pseudomonadota > Gammaproteobacteria > Oceanospirillales > Halomonadaceae > Halomonas > Halomonas sp. HG01. The sequence goes on from NZ_CP022134.1 coordinate 3,325,825, forward strand.
GAACGCCTGGGGCGCCTTCGACCTCGCCGCCTGGTACGCCTCCGAGGCGGGTCGCGGCCTGATCGGCAAGCTGCTCAGCGTGTTTGTGATCCTGGTGGTGGCTGCCGCCGCCTGGCTGGGACTGGCCAGCCTGATCGAGCACAAACTCAACCCCGAGACCGGCGGCGGCGTGCCTTCGGCCCGCGCCCAGACGCTGCTGGCGCTGTTCCGCAACGCCCTGGCCATCGCCCTGGTCACGCTGACGGCAATGATCGTGCTGTCCGAGATCGGCATCAACATCGGGCCGCTGATCGCCGGCGCCGGTGTACTGGGCCTGGCCATCGGCTTCGGCGCCCAGAAGCTGGTGCAGGACATCATCACCGGCGTCTTCATCCAGGTGGAGAACGCCATGAACACCGGCGACGTGATCACGGTGGGCGGCGTCACCGGGGTGGCCGAGAAGCTGAGCATCCGCTCGGTGGGCATCCGCGATCTGAACGGCACCTACCACATCGTGCCCTTCTCCAGCGTCGACACCGTGTCCAACTACATGCGTGATTTCGCCTACCACGTCGGCGAGTACGGCATCGCCTACCGCGAGGACATCGACGAGGCGATCCAGGTGCTTCGCAATGCCTTCGAGGATCTCAAGGCCGACGAGGAGCACAACGTCAACCTGCTGGAGCCGCTGGAGGTCGCCGGAGTCATCGCACTGGCCGACAGCTCGGTGAACATCCGCGTGCGGATCAAGACCACGCCGGGCACCCAATGGGCCACCGGCCGCGCCTTCAACCGGCTGGTCAAGCTGCACTTCGACGCCGCCGGCATCGAGATCCCCTTCCCGCACACCACGCTGTACTTCGGCGAGGACAAGGACGGCGGCGCACCGCCGGCCCGGGTGCGCGTGCTCGAGAAAAAAGCATCGCGCCAGAGCAGCCAGAGCGACGTGGAGGAAGAGGTGCACTTCGGCCCCGCCGACACCCAGAACTCCCAGGAGGTCCACAACGACGAGGACGGCTGAGGCCGTCCGGGGCCTTGCCGAGCCCCGAACGCTCGGCACCCATCGGGCGCCAGCGAGACACTCAAGCCGCAATGAAGAAGGGGCTGCCGGTCGGCAGCCCCTTCTTTCGTTTCCGCTGGCTTCGCGGGTGTCGCCCGTCGACTCAGGAGGCCTGCCGGCTACCGTTGCGCGCCAGGGTATCCTCGGGCTCGGTGGGCTGAGGCAGCGAGGGCAGCGACTTGTCGAGCATCTCGACGCTCTGGCGGTAGTAGAGCTGACTCTTGTTGTGCTCGCCCAGGTTAGCGTAGAGCCTCGCCAGCTCGGCGCACACCACCCCGCTCGGACGCTGACGCTGGCTGGCCTCGAAGTACTCCTGGGCCTTGCCCCAGTAGGCGTTGCGCAACGACAGGCGACCCAGGGTCAGCAGCAGGTCCGGGTCATTGGGCCGCTCCTGCAGCCACTTCTCAGCCACCACCAGCTGGCGGGCGGCGTCCACCTCGAGCAGGCCGTAGCGCAGCACCAGGCGGCTGTCCCACTGCTCCTTGAGCGAGTGGCGCAGCAGGCGCTCGGCGATGCCCTGCTCGTTGCCGCGCACCAGCGCCTCGGCGTAGAGCACGATCAGCTCGACGTTGTTGCGCAGCGGCTCGGGCATGTCGGCCCACAGGTTGCGGACGCGCTCGATATCGCCCGGCTGACGGGCCTCGCGGCCGATCAGCTCGCGGTAGGCCTGCAGTTCGAGCTGATCGCGCTCCTCCGGCGAGATCAGCTGCTGGGCCCCCAGCCGCGGCATCAGGCGGCGCAGGCCGTCCCAGTCGCTGAGGCTGATGTAGGCCTGCTTGAGCTGCTTGAGCACCTGCGGGTGATTGGGCAGATGGCGGTCCAGGCGGGTGAGGATGGCCAGCGCCTCCTCGTACTGCTGGCGATCCAGCATCAGCTGGGCCTGCATCATGCCCACCGCGGTGTCGGCGCCCTCGGTGCTGAGGTGAGCGCGCTTGAGCAGGGTGTCGGCCTGCTCGTAGCGGCCCTGGTAGTGGGCCGCCAGCGCCGCGGAGAGGTAATTGACCAGCGGCGTGCTGGAATCGTCCGCGGCCTTGACCAGCGACTTCTCGGCGCGCTTCCAGCGGCCCTCGGCCAGCGCCACCAGGCCGCGCACGGTACGCTTCATGGCGGTGCGGTTGCGTGAGCGGCTGTTCCACACCTTGAAGCGCGACACCGGCCGCGACAGGCGCATCAGCAGGCGCAGCGCGAAGTGCAGCACGATGAAGGCGGCCAGCAGCAGCACCAGGCCGAACCAGAAGGAGGTCTGGTAGGAGGTGTCGCCGACCCGCACCAGCCAGTAGCCGGGCACCGACATCATCAGCTGGCCGAACAGGGCCCCCACCGCGAGCCCGACGACGATGAGCAGGATCAGCTTTCTCATGACGCGCCTCCCTGGCCGTTGCCGCTAGCCTCGAAGCGACGATCGACGAACTCGGCCAGCGCCTGCTGGGAGGCACTGATGTCCGGCAGCTCGGGGCGGATGGTGCGACCCTGGAGCGCCTCGAGCTGGTTCAGGACCGCCTGCACGCCCTCGTCGTCGGTATCGTAGTAGCCGTCGATCAGGGTCAACGCCTTGTCGAGGCTGGCGTCGTAGAGTTCCTGCTCTTCCTTGAGCAGTGCCAGCTGGGCCTGCTCGAGGATCAGCCGCACGCTCTGGCGCAGGTAGGACTCCTGCTCCGGCGTGATCAGCGCTTCCATCGCCTCGCCATGCTGGCGCACGGTGACCAGGTCCTTGAGCTCCTCGCCGAAGCGCGAGAGCTGCTGCTGCCAGCCGCCGCTCGGCGCCTCCTCGATGGTGGAGTTGGCGGCGATCTCCTCGATGTCCTGGGCCAGCGGCAGTCCGGCGATCCGCTCCTGCTGGGCGTTGAGCGCCAGGTAGAGGCCGGTGCGGTCGACCCGGGGCACGGCCTCCAGCGCGGCCAGCTCGGAGGCGATCTCGCGGCGCACCGGCAGCAGCGCCGGGTTGTCCGCCTCGCGCAGCCGGGCATCGGCGGTGCGCAGCAGCGCCATGGCACCCTCGACGTCACGCTCGAGCTGCAGGCGCTGGTTGGCCAGGCGCAGCAGATAGGCGGCCTCGGCGTGGAGCCAGTCGCGCTCGTCGGTCTGCTGTTCGCTGGCCAGCTCCTCGAGCACCCGGTCGAGGGCGTCGTCGACGCTGCCGCGGTAGTCGGAGAACTCGCTGCGCAGGTCGCTGATGGCGGCATCGCGCTCGCTCTGGCCGTTCTCCAGCCGCGAGGCCAGGTCATCCAGCGCGCCCTGGGTCGCGGGCTGCTCGGGCAGCGCGGCCAGGTCCTGGCGCTGGGCGTCGAGGCGCTGCCAGACCTGCCAGCCGAAGTAGGCGCCGCCGGCGCCGAGCAGGATCACCAGGCCCAGCGCCACGGCGCCGGCCTTGCCGCCGCCCTTGCCGGAGCCGTCACTCCCGCCGGCGGCCTTGGCCGCGCCGCCGTTGCCGCCGGACTTGCCCGACGCCGGCCTGCTTGCCGCGCCCGTCTTCGCACTGCCTGAAGAGGAAGCCCCGCCGCTCTTGCCGGCGGAGGCGGTGTCCTTGGCCGGCGCGGCGGCATCGGCCTTGCTTCCACCGGACGCGTCGGGCTTGGCGGACGCCTGCTGAGAAGATGCCTTGTCGCCGTTCGACTCGCTGCCCTTGGCCGCGCCGCCGCCCTTGCCACGACGCCGGGACCGGCGTGAGGAAGTGCCGCTGCTCGGGTTCGCCTCGGCCTCGACCTGGGGCGACGAGTCGGCGCCATTCCCGGCGCCGGAGGGCGTCTGTTGTTCGTCCTGATCGTTTTGTTGCTTGCTCATCTGTCGCTAGCCCTTTTCGAGATCGTCATGATCGACATCGGCCCTCTCCGGGTCTGCCTCGGCCACGGCCTTCGCCAGCGTGGCGGGCGTGGCTCCCGCCGCCACCACGGGGCGACGAAACCCCAGCGTGCCGGCCAGTGTAGCCAACCGGGTACTGGACACGATTAGCGGTTGGTGCAAGGCGGCGCGCGAGCACCATCTTGCCAGATGTTCGAGGATTTCTCCGCTGGTCACCACCAGGGCGCGATAGTCGCCCGTGGCGAGCCGGCCGGCGAACGCCGCGTCGGGGTCGAGCAGGCGGCGGCGATAGAGCGCCAGCCGGGTCAGTCGCCCCCCCCTTTCGGCGAGCGTCTCGCCGAGCAGCGCCCGGCCGCCCTCGCCCGCCGCCAGCAGCACCTTCTGCTCGTCGAGTCGCGCGAGCGACCCCAGGCCGAGCAGCGCCTCGCTGGTATCGCCGCCGCCGGCCGGCGGCACATGCACGCGCACGCCCAGCTCGCGGTGCAGCACCTCGGCGGTGGCCGCGCCCACGGCATAGTAGTCGATGCCCACCGGCAGCTGCGGCCAGTAGCGGTCCAGCGCCTCGGCCAGGCATTCGGCGGCGAAGGGACTGACCACCACCACCCGCCGGAACTGATCGAAGTCCAGCCAGGCGGCCCGCTGCTCGGCGGTTTCCGGCAGAGCCTCCAGGGCCATGGCCTCGCCGTGCTCGACGGCGAAGCCCCGCGAGGCGATGGCCTCGGCCAGCGCCGCGGCCCGGGGGCCGGGGCGACAGATCAGCACCGGCGCGCTCGCCATCAGCCGGCGCCGTAGACCTCGGCGAGGATGTCGCCGGCGCCCATCTCGAGCAACTCCTCGGCGACGCGGATGCCGAGCGCCTCGGGCTCGTGGATCGAGCCGCGGCCCTCGGCGCGCAGCACCTCGGTGCCCTCGGGGTTGCCGACCAGGGCGCGCAGCCACAGGGTCTGGCCGTCGTCCTCGAACACCGCATGGCCGCCGATCGGCACCTGGCAGCCGCCCTCGAGGCGGGTGTTCATGGCGCGCTCGGCGCGCACTCGGGTGGCGGTGGCCGGATCGTCCAGCGGCGCCAGCAGCGAGATCAGCTCGGCGTCGTGCATGCGGCACTCGATGCCCAGCGCGCCCTGGCCGCAGGCCGGCAGGCAGACCTCCGGCGGCAGCTCCATGGTGATGCGGTCGCCGAGCCCCAGGCGCTTGAGCCCGGAGGTGGCCAGCAGGATGGCGTCGAACTCGCCGTCATCGAGCTTGCCGAGGCGGGTCTGGACGTTGCCGCGCAGGCTCAGCACCTCGAGGTCGGGGCGCGCCTCGCGCATCTGCAGGCCGCGGCGCAGGCTGGAAGTGCCGATGCGCGCACCCTCGGGCAGCTCGTCCAGGGAAGCGTAGTGGTTGGAGACGAAGGCGTCGGTGGGCTCGGCGCCCTCGAGGATCACCGACAGCCCCAGGCTCTCGGGGAAATGCATCGGCACGTCCTTCATGGAATGCACCGCGATGTCGGCGCGGCCGTCGAGCATCGCCTCCTCGAGTTCCTTGACGAACAGCCCCTTGCCGCCGACCTTGGCCAGCGGCGTGTCGAGGATCTTGTCGCCGCGGGTGGACATCGGCACCAGCTCCACCTTGAGCTCGGGGTGCGTCGCCATCAGGCGGTCACGGACGTATTCGGCCTGCCACAGGGCCAGCTGGCTCTTGCGGGTGGCGATACGCAACGTTGTCATGGCTTGCACAGGCTTCTCTCCGTCCCGGTTCATAGCGCCGGCGCCTCCCATCGCGCGGGCGCCCGGTGATCTCTGATATCACTTCATCATAAAGGACCCGGCAGGCCAGGAAAATCGCCGCCCCGCCAGGACCGCCTTCCGATCGTCGCCGCCAGGCATGCGCGGGGCGCCGGGGCGACGGCCGGGGAAGCGCCCGGCCCCCTCGCCTGACCCGCGGACTCTGGTACACTTTCCGCCATGTCAAGCCGGCACGGCCCGCCGCTCGCCGCCTCCCTCTTACCGTCATGCAGGATGCCAGCCCGATGAGCCAAACCCCGACGAACGATAGCACCAACCAGTCCTGGGGCGGCCGCTTCAGCGAGCCCACCGACGCCTTCGTCGCCCGCTTCACCGCCTCGGTCGGCTTCGACCAGCGTCTGGCCCACCACGACATCCAGGGCTCGCGCGCCCACGCCACCATGCTGGCACGGGTCGGGGTGCTCACCGAGGACGAGCGCGACGCCATCCTGGCAGGCCTCGACGAGGTCCAGGCGGAGATCGAGGCCGGCACCTTCGAGTGGTCGGTGGACCTCGAGGACGTGCACATGAACATCGAGGCGCGGCTCACCGACAAGATCGGCATCACCGGCAAGAAGCTGCACACCGGCCGTTCGCGCAACGATCAGGTGGCCACCGACATCCGCCTGTTCCTGCGCGACGAGATCGATACCGTGGCCGCCGAACTCGCCCGCCTGCGCCAGGGGCTGATCGCGCTGGCCGACCGCGAGGCCGACACCATCATGCCCGGCTTCACCCACCTGCAGACCGCCCAGCCGGTGACCTTCGGCCACCATCTGCTGGCCTGGCAGGAGATGCTCGCCCGCGACCACGAACGCCTGCTCGACTGCCGCAAGCGGGTCAACGTGCTGCCGCTGGGCGCCGCCGCCCTGGCCGGCACCACCTACCCGATCGACCGCCACGTGACCGCCGAGCTGCTGGGCTTCAACCGCCCCGCCGAGAACAGCCTCGACGCCGTCAGCGACCGCGACTTCGCCATCGAGTTCACCGCCTTCGCCAGCACCCTGCTGATGCACCTGTCGCGCATGAGCGAGGAACTGGTGCTGTGGACCAGCGCCCAGTTCGACTTCATCGACCTGCCCGACCGCTTCTGCACCGGCTCCTCGATCATGCCGCAGAAGAAGAACCCGGACGTGCCCGAGCTGGTGCGCGGCAAGACCGGCCGCGTCTACGGCCACCTGATGGGCATGCTGACGCTGATGAAGTCCCAGCCGCTGGCCTACAACAAGGATAACCAGGAGGACAAGGAGCCGCTGTTCGACGCCGTGACCACCGTGCAGGACTGCCTCAAGGCGTTCGCCGACATGGTGCCGGCCATCGAGGCCAAGGCCGACAGCATGCGCGAGGCCGCGCGCAAGGGCTTCTCCACCGCCACCGACCTGGCGGACTACCTGGTGTGCCGCGGCGTGGCCTTCCGCGACGCCCACGAGATCGTCGGCCAGTCCGTGGCCTACGGGCTGCGCGAGGGCAAGGACCTCTCCGACATGAGCCTCGAGGAGCTGCGCCAGTTCTCCGACGTCATCGAGCAGGACGTGTTTGAGGTGCTGACCCTCGAGGGCTCGGTGGCCGCCCGCAATCACATCGGCGGCACCGCCCCGGACCAGGTACGCGCCGCCGCCCAGCGGGCCCGCGAGGCCCTGGCCGCGCTGACCGCTGCCGACACCCCGGGAGGCGAGGGCTGATGCGCCGCCTCGCCCCCCTCGCCCTGCTGACGCTCGCCCTGCTGGCCGGCTGCGGCCAGAAGGGCCCGCTCTACCTGCCCGGCGACGAGGCCGCCGCGGAGCGCTACGCGCCCCAGAATGACCCGCAGGACGACGCCCAGGGCAACGACGATGCCCAGGGCGACGACGCCAACGCCGACGACACACGCAGCGCCGAGGAAGACTGATGGACCATTTCGAATATCGCGACGGCGTGCTCCACGCGGAAGACGTGGCCCTGCCGCGCCTGGCCGAGGAATTCGGCACGCCCTGCTACGTCTATTCCAAGGCCACCCTGGCGCGTCACTTCCGCGCCTACACCGAGGCCCTGGGCAGCCACCCGCACCTGATCTGCTACGCGGTGAAGGCCAACTCCAACCTGGCGGTGCTCAACCTGCTGGCGCGGCTCGGTGCCGGTTTCGACATCGTCTCGGTGGGCGAGCTGGAGCGGGTGCTGGTGGCCGGCGGCGATCCGGCCAGGATCGTGTTCTCCGGCGTGGCCAAGGAGGAGAACGAGCTCGAGCGCGCGCTGTCGGTGGGCATCAAGTGCTTCAACGTCGAGTCGCGGGCCGAGCTTGAGCGCCTCGAGGCCGTGGCTCGGGGCACGGACAAGGTCGCCCCGGTCTCGCTGCGGGTCAATCCCGACGTCGACGCCGGCACCCACCCCTACATCTCCACCGGGCTCAAGGACAACAAGTTCGGCATCCCGGTGGACGAGGCCTACGAGGTCTACCGCCAGGCCGCCGCCATGGAACACGTCCGGGTGGCCGGGCTGGACTGCCACATCGGCTCCCAGCTCACCGACACCACGCCCTTCCTCGACGCCCTCGACCGCCTGCTGGTGCTGCTCGAGAAGCTGCGCGAGGACGGCATCGAGATCGAGCATCTGGACCTTGGAGGCGGCCTCGGCGTGACCTACCAGGACGAGCGCCCGCCGCAGCCGTTCGACTACGCCTCCGCGCTGCTCGAGCGGCTGTCGTGCTGGCCGGGCAGCGAGCGCCTGACCCTGCTGTTCGAGCCGGGCCGCTCGATCGCCGCCAATGCCGGCGTGCTGCTGACCCGCGTCGAGTTCCTCAAGCCCGGCGAGACCAAGAACTTCGCCATCGTCGACGCGGCCATGAACGACCTGATCCGGCCCTCGCTGTACCAGGCCTGGCAGGCGATCCTGGCGGTCGACACCACCGGCGAGCGCGCCAGCGACACCTACGACGTGGTCGGCCCGGTGTGCGAGACCGGCGACTTCCTCGGCAAGGACCGCGAGCTGGCCATCGCCCCGGGCGACCTGCTGGCGGTGCGCTCCGCCGGCGCCTACGGCTTCGTCATGGCCTCCAACTACAACAGCCGCCCGCGCCCGGCCGAGGTCATGGTCGACGGCGATCGCGCCCACCTGGTGCGCCGCCGCGAGCGGCTCGAGGACCTGTGGGCCGGCGAAGCGGTGCTGCCGGACGACAGCGCGGAGACGCCTTGATGCTGCTGCAGTTCACCAAGATGCACGGGCTGGGCAACGACTTCATGGTGGTCGACCTGATCAGCCAGCGGGCGCGGCTGCGCGACGAACAGATCCGCGCCCTGGCCGACCGCCGCTTCGGCATCGGCTTCGACCAGCTGCTGGTGGTCGAGCCGCCGCGCGACCCCGACATGGACTTCCGCTACCGGATCTACAACGCCGACGGCAGCGAGGTGGAGAACTGCGGCAACGGTGCCCGCTGCTTCGCCCGCTTCGTGCGTGACCAGCGCCTGACCCACAAGCACGAGATCCGCGTCGAGACCGCCGGCGGCCCCCTGACCCTGGTGGTCGAGGAGGACGAGCGGGTGCGCGTCGACATGGGCACCCCGCGCTTCACCCCCGAGGCGCTGCCCTTCGAGGCCGACGAGGATCGCCCGCGACACGCGCTCACCGTCGAGGGCGAGACCCTCGAGGTCGGCGTGGTATCAATGGGCAATCCTCACGCGGTGCTGCGGGTGGACGACGTCGACGGCGCCCCGGTGGAGCGCCTGGGCCCGCTCATCGAGCATCACCCGCGCTTCCCGAAACGGGTCAACGCCGGCTTCATGCAGGTCGTGTCGCCGCATGACATCAGGCTGAGGGTGTACGAGCGCGGCAGCGGCGAGACCCTGGCCTGCGGCACCGGCGCCTGCGCCGCGGTGGCCACCGGCATCCGCCTGGGCTGGCTCGAGAGCCCGGTCACCGTGCACCTGCCCGGCGGCGACCTGGAGATCGCCTGGTCCGGCGACGACGCCCACCTGACCATGACCGGACCCGCCACGCGGGTCTTCGAGGGACGCGTGCCCCTGGCATAAAGACCGACAACACCGCGCGCCCAACGCAGAGGAGAGATCGCCCATGAGCCAAGCCGCCCCCGAGCCGCGCAAGACCCTGGACCCCGACGTCGTCGCCCAGTGGCTGGCCCGCCATCCGGACTTCTTCGTCGGCCGCGAGGGCCTGCTGCAGCAGCTCCGGGTGCCGCATCCCGAGGCCCGGGGCGCCACCTCCCTGCTGGAACGCCTGGTGCACGACCTGCGCGGCCGCGCCGAGCAGGCCGAAGACCGGCTCGAGCAGCTGCTCGAGTCGGCCCGCCACAACGAGGCCCAGTACCGGCGCACCCGCGAGCTGGTGCTGGCGCTGCTCGAGGCCGAGGACGGCGACGCCCTCGGCCAGGCGCTGGCGACCCAGTTCAGCGAACGCTTCCAGACCCCGGCGCTGGCGCTGTGGTGCCCGGCCTCGCTCACCGACGACGAGCCGACCCCGCCCCAGGCCCCCCGCCAGGTGCTCGACGATCACGCGACCCGGCGCCTCAATGCGCTGCTCGACGGCCGCACCAGCCGCTGTGTACGGCTCACGCCCGGCGACTGGAAGCGCCTGCTGCCCCATGCGCCGGCGCCCGAACAGGCCGGCTCCTGCGCCCTGGCGCGGCTGACACTGGGCGAGCCCATGGGCTACCTGGTGCTGGCCAGCCCCGACCCGGACCACTTCCGCGCCAGCATGGACACCCTGTTCACCGAGTACGTCGGTGACGTGGTCGCCCGCCTGCTGGTGCGGCTGGCACCCGCCCGCCATGGCTGACGACACCCTGCTGGCGCGTCAGGTCGAGGCCTGCCTCGCCGAGCTCGCCCGCACCGCGAGCCCGGCCACGGTGAGCGCCTACCGGCAGGACCTGGCGGCGCTGACCGACTTCCTCGACGCCCAGGGCGTGGACGACGGCGGCGCGCTGGACGTGGCCCTGATGCGGCGCTTCCTCGGCGGCGAGCGGGCCCGCGGCCTGGCACCGCGCAGCCTGGCCCGCCGCCGTGCCGCCGTGGCGCGCTTCGCCGAATGGCTGCGCCGCGACGGCCGGCTGGCCCACAACCCGACTGAACTGGTGCGCACGCCCAAGGCGCCCAAGGACCTGCCGCGCCCGGTGGACGTGGACGCCCTCGCGCGCTTCCTCGACACGCCCCACGACGGCTCGCCGCTGGCGGTGCGTGACCAGGCCATGCTCGAGCTGTTCTACTCCAGCGGGCTACGCCTGGCCGAACTGGCGGCGCTGGACCTGAGCGACCTTCAGCCCCAGCGGGTGCGGGTGCTGGGCAAGGGCGGCAAGCCGCGTCAGGTGCCGGTGGGCGGACGCGCCCGCCAGGCCCTGGACGCCTGGCTAAGCGTGCGCGGCGCCCTGGCGGGCGACGGCGAGAGCGCGCTGTTCGTCGGCGCCCGCGGCCGTCGCCTCGGCCATCGGGCGATCCAGCAGCGCCTGGCCCAGCTGGCGCGGCGACGCGGCCTGGACGAGCACCTGCATCCGCACCGCCTGCGCCATTCCTTCGCCAGCCACCTGCTCGAATCCAGCCAGGACCTGCGCGCGGTCCAGGAACTCCTGGGCCATGCCCACCTGTCTACCACTCAGGTCTACACCCGGCTGGACTGGCAGCATCTGGCCACCGGGTACGACGCGGCACACCCCCGGGCGCGACGCCGCCCCGACGACAGCGACACTTCCCCATGACCCGACGCCCTCTCCACCACCCCGGCCACCACCCCGGCCAGCGCCCGCTACAGGCCCTGACCTTCGATCTCGACGACACCCTGTGGGACAACCAGGGCGTGATGACCCTCACCGAGGACGGCCACTACGCCTGGCTCGACGAGTCTCTCGCCGCCTGGCTCGCCGAACGCGGCGAGCATCAACTGGGCCGCTTCAGTGAGCGCATGCCGATCGAGGCCTACCAGCGCCGCCGGCGCGAGCTGGCTGAGCGCCATCCGCTGCGGCGTGGCGACTTCACCTGGATTCGCGAGCAGGCGCTGTGTGCACTGCTGGAGGAATTCGGCCTGCCGCGCTCGGCGGCCTGGATGTGGGCGCTGGCGGCCATGGAACACTTCCATCACCTGCGCCTGCGCGTCTCGCCCTATCCGGAGGTGGAGCCGATGCTCGAGGACCTGCGCAGCCGCTACCGGCTGGCCTCGATCACCAACGGCAACCTGGCCTTCCACCGGCTCGAGCTGTCGCGCCACTTCGAGGTCTCGATCGCCGCCGGCGAGATGCACGCCCCCAAGCCGGACCCGCGCTGCTTCCTGATGACGCTGGCCAAGCTCGGCACCACGCCCGAGCGGGCGATGCATATCGGCGATTCCTGGCAGGAGGACATCCTGCCGGCGGTGCGGCTGGGCATGCAGGCGGCCTGGATCGCCGGCGACACGCCCCACGGCGAGGCGATGCCCGCCGGCGTGCACCGGCTCTCACATATCCGCGAGCTGCCGGCGCTGCTGGAGAGGCTGGGGCGAGCGTGATCCGCGTGGGAAATGGGAACCCCGAGGAAAAACGCGGCGAGCGACGGCCAGGGCTATGTCCGCTCCCGGCGGACATACGTATTTCCCACCTCCCTGTGGGTCAAGGCAACCGACGCCGCAGAAGCGGAGTTTACGAGCAGTCAATGAGCATTCTAAAACGGCGGTTAACGCCGCCTGGCCGAGCGCAGTCCGTTTTTACCGGGGTTCGGCCAAGAGCCAGTCGTCGAGGCGCTGATGCACCTCCTCGATGCCGTCCTTCTTGAGCGACGAGAACAGCTGCACGGTCACCAGATCCTCCCACTCGCGCAGCCGCGAGCGCACCTGCTGCAGGGCGTTCTTGGCAGCGCCACGCTTCAGCTTGTCGGCCTTGGTCAGCAGGATATGCACCGGCATGTCGGCCTCGTCGGCCCAGCCGAGCAGGGTCTGGTCGAACTCGGTGAGCGGATGGCGCACGTCCATCAGCAGCACCAGCCCCCGCAGCGAGGCACGCCGGCGCAGGTAGTCGGAGAGGTGACGCTGCCACTCCAGCTTCACCTGCTCGGGGACCTTGGCATAGCCGTAGCCCGGCAGGTCGACCAGGCGATGCTCGTCGCCCTCGTCCAGCGAGAAGAAATTGATCAGCTGGGTACGGCCCGGGGTCTTGGAGGTGCGCGCCAGCGCCTTCTGGCGCGTCAGGGCGTTGATGGCGCTGGACTTGCCGGCGTTGGAACGGCCGGCGAAGGCGACCTCGGCCCCGGCATCGGCGGGACATTTCGCCAGCGTCGGCGCACTGGTGATGAAGCTGGCTGCCTGATAATTGAGGCGCGACATGGCGGGGTTCCTGACGTCGATCAAGGGCGTCGCGGGTTGCATTTCCGCGATTCCGGTGTTCCTTTTATACTGCAGTCGATTTTGTCTGCGGCCGGGGGCGGCAGTATACACCGTGCACCCAACGCCAGCGACAGGCGACCCCGCCCGCTCCACTCCAAAACGGCAGTGTGGATTCGCGATGAGAAAGCTTCTGGCAAGCCTGGCCATTACCCTGGGCGCCTCCGGCGCCACCCATGCCGCGTCCCTGGCCGACGCCGACGCCGCCGCGGGTCGCGACAAAGCCGCGGCCTGCGCCGCCTGCCACGGCCAGGACGGTATCGGCATCACCCCGGCCTTTCCCAACCTGGCTGGCCAGCAGGCCTCCTATCTGGCCAAGCAGATCATGGACATCCGCGATGGCAACCGCCAGGTGCCGCAGATGGTTGGCCAGGTGGACGGTTTCTCCGATCAGGACGCCTGGGACGTGGCCGCCTACTATGCCGGCATGGAGCCGGCGCTGGGCCAGGCCGACCCCGATCCCGCCCTGGTCGAGCGCGGCCGCGAGCTGTACCGCGCCGGCGACATGGAGAAAGGCCTGCCGGCCTGCGCGGCCTGCCACACCCCGACCGGCGCGGGCATCGGCAGCGCCGGCTACCCGGCCCTCTCGGGCCAGCAGCGCGACTATGTCGTCACCACCCTGCAGGCCTTCGCCGCCGGCGAGCGCGCCAACGATCCAAGCGCTATCATGCGCGACATCGCGGCCAAGATGAGCGAGCGCGACATGGAGGCGGTCGCCAACTACGTGCACGGGCTGCACTGAGCCTGGCCGCGTCGAGACCGCCGGCGCCAGGGAACCCCTGGCCCGGCGGCGACTCCAAGGTCGCGAACGCCGTTCTCGAACGACGGCGCCAGGCACACGTCATATCAAGGAGAGACTCCCCGAATGCTCAAGTCACTGATGGTCGCCGTGGCCGGCCTCGGCCTGTCCACTTTCGCCTCCGCCGCGCCGGTCGCCGGCCAGGACTACACCGTGCTCGACGAGCCGGTCCAGACCCAGGTCGCCGACGGCAAGATCGAGGTCACCGAGGCCTTCTGGTACGGCTGCCCGCACTGTTACGCCCTGGAAGACAGCCTCAACGCCTGGGTCGACGAACTGCCCGAGGACGTCGAGTTCCAGCGCATGCCGGCCACCATGGGCGGCGCCTGGAACCGCCACGCCACCGCCTTCTATGCGGCGCAGCAGCTGGGCATTCAGCAGCAGATGCACAGCGATTTCTTCGACGCCATCCACGAGCAGGGCGCCCAGCTGACCGACAGCGAGGACATCGCGGCCTTCTTCAGCCAGTACGGGGTCAGCGAGGACGAGGCCCTCGACGCCCTGGACGCCTTCGGCGTGAAGTCCCAAGTCAACCGCGCCCATGCGCGGATGCGCAGCATGAAGCTGATGGGCGTGCCGGCGCTGATCGTCGACGGCCGCTTCGTGGTCAGCCCGAGCACCGCCGGCAGCCTCGACAACATGCCGCAGATCGCCGGCGCCCTGGTCGACCAGGTGCGCGAGGAGCGGGCCGAATAACATGACCCATCCGGCCGAGGACAGGGGCCTGGCCCCGCAGGGGAAGCCCCTGAAGCTGCTGACCTTCAACCTGCAGGTGGGCATCCAGACCTCGGCCTACCATCACTACCTGACCCGGGGCTGGCAGCACCTGCTGCCCCACCCCCGCCGCGGCGAGCGCCTCGACGCCATGGGCGAGGTGCTCGGCGGCTTCGACATCGTCGGCCTGCAGGAGGTGGACGGCGGCAGCTTCCGTTCCGGCCACGTCAATCAGGTCGAATACCTGGCCAGCCACGCCGGCTTCCCCCACCACTACCAGCAGCTGAACCGCAACCTGGGTCGCGTGGCCCAGCACAGCAACGGCCTGCTGTCGAAGCTGACCCCGGCGCGCATCGAGGAGCACCGCCTGCCCGGCACCCTGCCCGGGCGCGGCGCCATCCACGCCCGCTTCGGCGACGGCCCCGACGCCCTGCACGTGTTCGTCGCCCACCTGGCACTGAGCCATCGCGGCCGCGTGCGCCAGCTCGACTACCTCAGCGAGCTGATCCAGCCCCTGCGCCACGTGGTGGTGATGGGCGACCTCAACTGCACGCCGGACCAGATCCACGCCCATTCGCGCTTCCGCGAGGCCCTGCCGCTGCATCCGGTGCGCCCACCGCTGAGCTATCCCTCCTGGCAGCCCCGCCGCGCCCTGGATCACATCCTGCTCTCCGACTCCCTGGAGGCCGACCGGGTCGAGGTGCTGGAGCACCTGTTCTCCGACCACCTGCCGGTGGCGATCGAGATCCAGCTCCCCGACGCCTGCCGCACCAGCCTGGGCCGCGCCTAGCGCCCCGGCATCGGGGCAGGGGTAAGACCAATGTCCCACCCGGCCTTCTGACAGGCGTTGACCAATTCCCGTATAGTCGGCTGGGCCGTTTCAACGCACGGCGCTAATATCTCGACATCCTTGCAACCTCGAGCGATCGCCCATGCCTTCCACCCACGAGCTACCGAGCCTCCTGGCCCGGCTCGACCGCTTCTCCGAGTGGCTCGGCCGCGGCCTGTCCTGGCTGATCCTGCTGATGATGCTGGTCCAGTTCCTGATCGTGGTGCTGCGCTATGCCTTCAGCATCAACAGCATCCCCATGCAGGAATCGGTGATGTACATGCACGCCACGGTGTTCATGCTGGCCGCCGGCTACACCCTGCGCCACGGCGGCCACGTACGGGTGGACATCTTCTATCGGGCCATGACGGCGAAGCGCAAGGCGCTGGTCGACCTGCTGGGCACATTGTTCCTGCTGCTGCCCTTCATGACCTTCGTGATCCTGTCCAGCCTGGGCTACGTCAGCAAGTCCTGGGCGATCCTCGAGACCTCGCCGGACACCGGCGGCATCCCCGGCATCTTCCTGCTCAAGACCCTGATCCCGGTGTTCGCCGGGCTGATGATCCTGCAGGGCCTGGTCGAGGCCTCGCGTAACCTGCTGATCCTGATCGGCCGCATCGATCCCGAGGCCGACGTCCCCGACCACCACGAGGAGCACCTGTGATGCTGGAGTTCATGCCACTGGTGCTGTTCGCCGTGATCTGCACCGTCCTGATGTTCGGCTACCCGGTCGCCCTGTCGCTGGCCGGCACCGCCCTGGCCTTCGCCGGCCTGGGCTTCGGCCTCGAGGCGCTGGGCGTCGACGCCAACTTCGACGGCGGCTACCTGGCCGCCTTCCCCAACCGCCTCTACGGCATCATGAGCAACCAGACGCTGCTGGCGGTGCCGCTGTTCGTGCTGATGGGGGTGCTGCTGGAGAAATCCCGGGTCGCGGAGACGCTGCTCGAGGCCATGGCGTTGCTGTTCGGCTCGCTGCGCGGCGGCCTCGGCATCTCGGTGACCGTGGTCGGCATGCTGCTGGCCGCCTCCACCGGCATCGTCGGCGCCACCGTGGTCACCATGGGCCTGATGTCGCTGCCGACCATGCTCAAGCGCGGCTACAGCATGCCGCTGGCCACCGGCACCATCTGCGCCACCGGCACCCTGGGCCAGATCATCCCGCCTTCCATCGCCCTGGTGCTGCTGGGCGACGTGCTGTCCTCCGCCTACCAGCAGGCCCAGCTGTCGATGGGCATCTTCAGTCCCAAGACCGTCTCGGTGGGTGACCTGTTCATGGGCGCGCTGGTGCCCGGCCTGATCCTGGTGGGGCTGTATATCGTCTACGTCGCCGTGACCGCCTGGATCAAGCCCGCCTCCGCCCCGGCCGTCGATCGCCGCGACCTGATGGAGGAGCTCGGCCACCAGGGCGGCCTCGGCCTGCTGCTGCTCAAGGGGCTGGTGCCGCCGATCGTGCTGATCGTGGTGGTGCTGGGCTCGATCCTCGGCGGTTTCGCCACGCCCACCGAGGCCTCCGCGGTTGGCGCCTTCGGCGCGCTGGTGCTGGCCCTGGCCTATCGCCGCCTGGACATGGCCACCCTCAAGGAGGTGCTGCGCTCCACCGTGGACGTCACCACCATGGTGTTCCTGATCCTGATCGGCGCGGCGCTGTTCTCGCTGGTGTTCCGCGCCTACGGCGGCGAGGAGCTGGTCACCCACCTGTTCGAGAGCATGCCCGGCGGCGTGGTCGGCGCCACCATCATCGTGATGCTGGTGATCTTCCTGCTCGGTTTCATCCTCGACTTCATCGAGATCACCTTCGTGGTGGTGCCGATCGTCGGCCCGATCCTGCTGGCCATGGGCCTCGACCCGGTGTGGCTGGGCATCATGATCGCCATCAACCTGCAGACCTCGTTCCTGACGCCGCCGTTCGGCTTCGCGCTGTTCTACCTGCGCGGGGTGGCCCCGGATTCGGTGCCGACCTCGGCCATCTACCGCGGCGTGATGCCGTTCATCGCCCTGCAGCTGGCGATGCTCATCGCGCTGTCGTTCTTCCCGCAGCTGGCCACCTGGTTGCCGCAGCAGTTCTAGCGGCACCGGCCCCAGCGCAGCGTTGGCGCCCCGTGGACGAGACGCGGGCGCCGACGACTACAGTGTCGGAAGCGACTCACCGTCCTTCCCACGACGGCTCGGCCCGGCCGAGCCTTGTGCAAGCCCTGCCCTGCCGGAATCCCCGGTTCAACAACGCCACAACAGATCTAGGGAGCAAGCATGCAACGCACGTCACTCGCCAACGCCATTACCCTCGCCGGTGCCGCCACCGGCCTACTGCTCGTCGGAGCCCAGGCTCAGGCCCAGGAGACCTTCGAGTGGAAGATGGTGACCTCCTGGCCGAAGAACTTCCCCGGCGTCGGCCAGGGCCCCGAGCGCCTCGCCGAGCTGGTCGACCAGATGTCCGACGGCCGGCTGACCATCGAGGTGTTCGGCGCCGGCCAGCTGGTGCCGGGTTTCGAGGTCTTCGACGCCGTGTCCGAGGGCACCGCCGAGCTGGGCCACTCCGCCTCCTACTACTGGAAGGGCAAGGCGCCGGCGGCCCAGTTCTTCGCCGCCGTGCCGTTCGGCATGAACGCCCAGGAGATGAACGCCTGGCTGCACTACGGCGGCGGCCTGGAGCTGTGGAACGAGCTCTACGAGCCGTTCGGGGTCGACGTCATGGCCGCCGGTGCCTCCGGCGTGCAGATGGGCGGCTGGTACAACGAGGAGATCAACTCGGTCGACGATCTCGACGGCCTGAAGATGCGCATGCCGGGCCTGGGCGGCGAGGTCATGAACCGCATGGGCGTGGCGATCGTCAACATGCCCGGCGGCGAGATCTTCACCTCGCTGCAGTCCGGCGCCATCGATGCCACCGAGTGGATCGGCCCCTACAACGACCTGGCCTTCGGCCTCCACCAGGCCGCGGACTACTACTACTATCCGGGCTGGCACGAGCCGACCGTGATGTTCGAGGCGATCGTCAACGACGAGGCCATGGCATCGCTGCCGGACGATCTCCAGGCGATCCTGCGCACCGCCATCCGCGACGTGAACGCCGACGTGCTGGACGAGTACACCGCCCGCAACAACGACGCCCTGGAGACGCTGATCAACGAGCACGACGTCGAGCTGCGCCGTCTGCCGGACGACGTGCTGGCCCAGGCCAAGGAGCACTCCGCGGACGTGGTCGCCGAGCTGGCCGAGTCCAGCGAGATGGCCGGCAAGATCTACGAGTCCTACCGCGCCTTCCAGGAGAAGGTGGAGAACTACCACGCCATCTCCGAGCAGGCCTACTACAACGCCCGCAACCCGGAAGGCGACACCACCAGCGCGGAGTAAGGCCGCCGGCCCGGTCACCATTACGGCGACCGGGCGCATCAGACGGGCTGATCCGGCGCCCGTCCTGGTGCCACCTCTTCCCAGCAGGGCCGCCTTCGGGCGGCCCTGCTGCGTTTGCAGGGTCCCGCCTATCCGCAGTAGGACGCCAGCCAGGCCTCGGCCATCGCCAGCACCAGCGCATAGCGCCCGCCCTTGGCCACCAGGATCCACAGCGTGGCCCGCCACCAGGGCAGTCGGAAGATGCCCGCCAGCACGGTCAGCGGATCGCCGATCACCGGGGCCCACGAGAGCAGCAGGCTGGCCTCGCCGAAGCGCCGGTAGCCGCGCTCCGCCCGTGCCAGGCCACGCGGCGAGACCGGGAACCAGCGGCGATCCTGAAAGTGCCGGGCATAGCGGCCCAGCGCCACGTTGATCAGGCTGCCCAGCACGTTGCCCGCGGTGGCCGCCGCCCACAGCGCCGGCAGCGCCCCGCCCTGGCACCACTGCCGGGCCAGCCATGCCTCGGAGCCGCCGGGCAGCAGGGTGGCGCTGGCCAGGGCGATCATAAAGAGGCTCAGCATGGCCGCCTGCCCGGCCGCTGGCGTATGCTAGGCGCCGGATTCACGCCACGAGACGACATACGATGTCCTCCATTCCCCATACGCTTACCATCGCCGGCTCCGACCCCTCCGGCGGCGCGGGCCTGCAGGGCGACCTCAAGACGCTCTCGGCGCTGGGCACCTACGCCACCAACGTCATCACCGCGGTGATCGCCCAGAACACCCGGGGCGTGGCCGCCGTCCACCCGGTGCCGGCGCCGGTGATCGGCGAGCAGCTCGAGAACCTGCTCGACGACGTGCGCATCGACGCGGTGAAGATCGGCATGGTCGCCGACCGCGCCGTGGCCGAGACGCTGGCCGAGGTGCTCGGCCGCCGCCGCCCGCGCTGGATCGTACTCGACCCGGTGATGGTGGCCAAGAGCGGCGACATCCTGGTCGACGCCGCCGGCATCGCCGCGGTGCGCGACGTGCTGGTGCCGCTGGCCGATGTCATCACGCCCAACCTGCCCGAGGCCGCGGTGCTGCTCGACGCCGAGACGCCGCGCAGCCCGGACGCCATGGAGGCCATGCTGCCCGCCCTGCAGGCCCTCGAGGCGCCCTACGTGCTGCTCAAGGGCGGCCACCTGAGCGGCGCGACCTGCCCCGACCTGCTGGCCACGCCCGAACGCAGCCAGTGGCTGCCGGCGCCGCGCATCGCCACCGAGAACCTGCACGGCACCGGCTGTGCGCTGTCCTCGGCCATCGCCGCGCAGCTCGCGCATCTCCCGCCCGGCGCCGACGGCGACGCCATCGTCGGCGCCATCGGCGAGGCCAAGCGCTGGCTGCATGCCGCCCTCGATGCCAGCCCGCAGCTGACGGTGGGCCAGGGCCGCGGGCCGGTGCATCACTTCCACGCCCTGTGGTAACGAGGCGCAACCGGGCAGTACCGAAAAACCCAGCTTGCAGGGGCGGCGGCAGCCACCCATCCTGAAACGGTCATCTTCCGGCCGTACGAGGGTTGTGCCATGTCCCGCACCCTGCTGTTCGCCTGCGATCTCTCCGCCGAGAACCGCGCCGCCTTCGCCCGCGCCATCCGGCTGGCGAACGAGACCGGCGCCCGGCTCGACGTCGTCCACGTGCTCGACCCCTACCTGCCCCGGCGGGTCCTGCACGACCTCGAGGAAGCCGTGGTGGCGGACATCGCCGCCACCCTCACCGACATCCGCGAGGACTACGCCCTCGCCGAGCCGGCCAGCCTGATCCAGACCGTGGCCGGCGCGCCCTACGCCGAGATCATCCGCGAGGCCCACGAGCGCGAGGCCGACATGATCATCCTCGGCGCCCACCGCAAGCGCGGCCAGCCGGACCTGGTCACCGGCACCACCCTGGCGCGGGTGCTGCGCGGCGCGCCCTGTCCGGTGCTCTCGGTGAGCCACCCCGCCACCCAGTCGTGGCAGGACATCCTGGTGCCGGTCGACTTCTCGCTGACCTGCCGCCGCACCCTGCGCGAGACCCTCAAGCGCTTCCCCGAGAGCCGGCTGACCCTGCTGCACGCCTGGAACATCCCCGGCGAGCGGGAGCTGGGCTCGTCGAGCGACTACGCCCGCTGGCGCGACCGTGAGGTCGCCACGCTGCGCCGCCACCTGGAGCAGGAGACCGAGCAGCTGATGGGCGAATTGGAGCGCGTGCCCGAGGTGGAGCTGGAGCTCGAACAGGGCGACCCGCTGGACGTGCTGCTGACTCGCCTGCGCCGCCAGCCGCCCCAGCTGCTGGCGCTGGGCAGCCGCGGCCAGCTCGGCCGCCAGAGCCAGATCACCGAGCGACTCCTGGCCGAGCCGCACTGTGACGTCATGCTGTGCCGCAGCTGGTAACGGCCTCACGCGAAGGGCCATAGTTATACAGAACCATTACAGAAAAGCGGTGTCGGTATGAGTGATAGCCACTCTGGAGGATGTCTTCATGCCGATGCTGCGCCTGCCCTTCGCCGCCCTCATGTTTGCCCTGGCGCTGGCCACGGGCCTTGCCGCCATGCCCGCCGGCGCGGAGGTGGTGGTCAAGAACGCCCGCTTCGCCGCCGTCCAGCAGGTCGACGGGCGCCCCTTCCGGATGATCGGCCACGGGCTGTTCCGCTACATGATCTGGGACGCCTACGCCGGCGCCTACTACCAGGCCGAAGGCTTTCCACGGCCCGCGCCCCAGTCGGGCAACGTGCCGCGGCGCCTGGAACTCGAGTACTTCCACGCCATCGAGGCCGGCGACTTCGCCGAGGTTACCCGCGATACCCTCCGCGACCAGCTCGGCGCGGCCGACTTCCGATCGCTCGAGCCGGCGCTGTCGGCCTTCAACGCCCGCTACCGCGACGTCTCGCCGGGCGACCGCTACGCCCTGACCTGGGACGGCGAGACCCTGAGCCTGGCCCTGAACGGCGAGTCGCTCTATGCGCGGCCAGAGCCGGCGCTGGCCGATGCCCTGTTCGGCATCTGGCTCGGCGAGGCGCCGCTGGGCGACGGCTTCCGGGACGACCTGCTGGGGCGCTGAACGCGGGCGTGCTAGGCTGCCGGCTTTTGCCAGCCGCCGAGGGCGGGAAGAGAGGGAAAGTGCCATGAAAGCCCTGATCCAGCGCGTTCGCCACGCCAGCGTCACCGTCGACGACCGCGAGACCGGCGCCATCGACCACGGCCTGCTGGCGCTGATCGGCGTCGAGAAGGGGGATGACGAGCAGAGCGTCGAGCGGCTGCTGCACAAGCTGCTGCACTACCGGGTGTTCTCCGACCCGGACGGCAAGATGAACCTCAACCTGCAGCAGGCCGAGGGCAGCCTGCTGCTGGTGTCGCAGTTCACCCTGGCCGCCGACACCCGCAAGGGGCTGCGCCCCGGCTTCTCCAGCGCCGCGCCGCCCGCTGAGGGCCAGCGGCTGTTCGAGGCGCTGGTCGAGCGCGCCCGGGCCGCCTGGCCGAAGGTCGCCACCGGCGAGTTCGGCGCCGACATGCAGGTGGCGCTGGTCAACGACGGTCCGGTGACCTTCCTGCTCGAGAGCTGAACCGGCGCCTCAGGTCGCCTCGCGCAGCTCCGCTTCCATCGCCTCCAGCGATTCCTCCGCCGCCAGCCAGGCCTGCTCCAGCTCGCCGAGCCGCGACGCCAGCTCGGCCTGCTCGGCGAGCCGCTGGGAGAGTTCGTCCTTGCGCGCCTCGTCGGTGTAGAGCTCGGCGTCGCCCAAGGCGTCCTCCACCTTGCCGAGCGAGGCCTGCACCTTCTCCATCTCGCGCTCGGCGCGATCGCGCTCGCGCTTGAGCGGGCGCAGCTTCTCGCGCAGCTCGGCGGCGGCGCGACGCGCGGCCTTGCGATCCTCCTTCGGCGCCTCGGCGGCCTCCTGACGCTCGACCTTCTGGGCCCGGGCCTCGCGGCGCTCGTTCTCGAGCCGCGTCTTGAGCCAGGCGCGATAGTCGTCGAGGTCGCCGTCGAAGGGCGTGACCCGGTGGTCGGCGACCCGCCAGAACTCGTCCACGGTGGCGCGCAGCAGGTGGCGATCGTGGGAGACCACGATCACCGTGCCCTCGAAGCTGGCCAGCGCCTCGGTGAGCGCCTCGCGCATCTCCAGGTCCAGGTGGTTGGTCGGCTCGTCGAGCAGCAGCAGGTTGGGCTTCTGCCAGGCCACCAGCGCCAGCGCCAGCCGCGCCTTCTCGCCGCCGGAGAAGCGCCCCACCTCGGCGAAGGCGTCGTCGCCCTTGAAGCCGAAGCCGCCCAGGAAGTTGCGGATGTCCAGATCCGCGGCCCGCGGCGACAGCCGCTGCACGTGGATGAAGGGCGTGGCCGAGAGGTCGAGCCCCTCGAGCTGATGCTGGGCGAAGTAGCCGATGGCCAGGTGCTCGCCGGGCACCCGACGCCCGCCGAGCAGCGGCAGCTCGCCGGTCAGCGACTTGATCAGCGTCGACTTGCCGGCGCCGTTGGGGCCGAGCAGGCCGATGCGCTGCCCCGGCTGCAGGGTCATGTCGACGTCCTCGAGCTGGACGGTCTCGCCGTCCTCGCCGCGATAGCCGAGCCGCGCCTCGTCCAGCACCAGCAGCGGGTGCGAGGTGCGGTCGGCGGACGGCAGCGTGAAGTGGAAGGGCGAATCGACGTGGGCCACGGCGATCTCGCCCATGCGCTCGAGCATCTTCAAACGGCTCTGGGCCTGGCGGGCCTTGGTGGCCTTGTAGCGGAAGCGCGCCACGAAGCGCTCGATCTCCTCCTTGCGCGCCTGCTGCTTGGCCGCCTCGGCCTGCTGCAGGGCCAGCTTCTCGGCCCGGGTGCGCTCGAAGGTGGAGTAGTTGCCGCGATACAGCACCAGCGAGCGACGATCGAAATGCACGATGTGATCGCACACCGCGTCGAGGAAGTCGCGGTCGTGGGAGATCAGCAGCAGGGTGCCCGGGTAGCGGGTCAGCCACTGCTCGAGCCACAGCAGGGCGTCGAGGTCCAGGTGGTTGGTGGGCTCGTCGAGCAGCAGCAGGTCGGAGGGCATGAACAGGGTGCGCGCCAGGTTGACGCGCATCCGCCAGCCGCCGGAGAAGTCCGACAGCGGCCGCGCGAGGTCGCCCTGGTCGAAGCCGAGCCCGACCAGCAGCTGGGCCGCCCGGGCCGGGGCGCTGTAGCCGTCCAGCGCCTCGATGGTGCCGTGCAGCTCCGCCTCGCGGTGAACATCGCCGTTTGCCTGAGCCCTGGCCAGCGCGGCTTCCGCCTCGCGCAGGGCCCGGTCGCCGTCGAGCACGTAGTCCTGGATGCTGCGCTCCAGCGCCTCGACCTCCTGCGCCATGTGGGCGATGCGCTGGCCGCCGCTCATCTCGAGCTCGCCGCGATCGGGGGCGAACTCGCCGCGCAGCAGGCCGAACAGGCTCGACTTGCCGGCGCCGTTGGGCCCGACGATGCCCGCCTTGTGGCCGGCGTGCAGGGTCAGGTCGGCGTCCTCGAGCAGCGCTTGGGTGCCGCGTTGCAGGGAAACTTGGCGCAGTGCAATCATGAAGGCTCCACAGGAAGGCATAGGGCCGCCGCCGTGACGACAGCCGAATCATGACGCCCGATTCTACCGAATTGCCGGCCGCTCTGCGGGCCCGGCTCGCCGCCGATCCGCTATGGGACGTCGCCCTGGCGCTCTACGCCCGCCCCGGCGCGGAAGCCGCCTGCCTGCACCTGCAGGACGACGCCGGCGTCGAGGTGATCGAGCTGCTGTGGCGGCTGTGGCTGTTCCGCCACGGGCTGGCCGCCGGCCCGATGCCCGATGCGGTGGCCCGCTGGCAGGCCGAGGTGACCGCGCCGCTGCGCCGGCTGCGCCGCTCGCTCAAGGCCGAGGCCGCCGAGCGCGAGAGCGTCGCCTCGCTGCGCCAGCGGATCAAGGCCTGCGAGCTCGACGCCGAGCGTGAGGCCCTGGCGCGGCTGGAAGCGCATAGCCTCGACGACAACGCCACTCATCGGCCTCTATCACCCGGCGATGACCTGCGAGATGCACTGCCTTTTTATTCCCGACTGACAAAACCGTCTCATCTTGCGGCGCTAGGAAGGTTGAATGACCAACTTGACCCTTCATGATCGCCCCACTAGCCTGAACAAACGCTGCAAAAACAAAACGTTCTTTTCGTTAGCAATATCATCGTGATGTTGCTGGCAGAACCTGCAGAGGAAGCGCATCAATGAAGTCACAAAAGCTGCTGGCCACCGCGGGCATCGGTGCCCTGATGCTGGGCATGTCGACGTCCGCCTTCTCGGACAACTGGCGCTACGCTCACGAGGAGTACGAGGGCGACGTACAGGACGTCTTCGCCCAGGAATTCAAGCGCTACGTGGAGGAGAATTCCGACCACAACGTGCAAGTCTATCGCTTCGGTGAGCTCGGCGAGTCCGACGACATCATGGAGCAGACCCAGAACGGCATCCTGCAGTTCGTGGACCAGTCCCCCGGCTTCACCGGCGCCCTGATCCCGGCGGCCCAGATTTTCTTCATTCCGTATCTGATGCCGACCGACATGGACACCGTGCTCGAGTTCTTCGACGAGAGCAAGGCCATCAACGAGATGTTCCCCGAGCTCTACGCCGAGCACGGCCTGAAGCTGCTGCAGATGTTCCCCGAGGGGGAAATGGTGGTCACCGCCGACGAGCCGATCACCGAACCCGCGGACTTCGACAACAAGAAGATCCGGGTGATGACCAATCCGCTGCTCGCCGAGACCTACAACGCCTTCGGCGCCACCCCGACCCCGCTGCCCTGGGGCGAGGTGTACGGCGGCCTGCAGACCGGCATCATCGACGGCCAGGAGAACCCGATCTTCTGGATCGAGTCCGGCGGCCTCTACGAGGTGTCTCCGAACCTGACCTTCACCGGTCACGGCTGGTTCACCACCGCCATGATGGCCAACCAGGACTTCTACGAAGGCCTGTCCGACGAGGACAAGCAGCTGGTGCAGGACGCCACCGACGCGGCCTATGACCACACCATCGAGCACATCCAGGGCCTCGCCGAGGACTCGCTCGACAAGATCATGGAAGCCTGCGACGAGTGCACCGTGACGCGCCTGAACGACGAGCAGATCGCCACCTTCAAGGAGCGCGCGCCCCAGGTCGAGGACGCCTTCCTCGAGATGACCGGCGAGGACGGCGCCGCGCTGCTCGAGCAGTTCAAGGCCGACCTCGAGGCCGTGCAGCAAGCCGAGGAGTGATCGCGATCACCCGACCGGCACGATGGGGGCAGCCTGGCTGCCCCCGTTTTGTTTCCGCCCGGGCAACGTTCAACCAACGTTGATCCGCGGGGCCTATGGCATGGCCTCCAGCCGTTACGCTGCTCCATAGGGATGTCGCTCGCGCGTCATGCCGTTCGCCACGATTCCAGGGAATTACGCCCATGACCGACGAAGATTCCGAAAAGCACTATCGTTCCGGACTGCCGGGCTTTCTCGGCGTCATCGACACCTTCATCAGCAAGGTCGAGGCGGTGATCCTCGCCCTCGGCGTGCTGCTGATGGCCGCCAACACCATCGCCAACGTCATCGGCCGCTTCGTCTTCGGCGAGAGCATCTTCTTCTCCGGCGAGATCAACCGCATCCTGATCATCATGATCACCTTCGCCGGCATCGGCTATGCGGCGCGCCACGGCCGGCACATCCGCATGTCGGCGATCTACGATGCCCTGCCGGTGGGCGGGCGCCGCGCGCTGATGATCGCGATCTCGCTGTTCACCTCCCTGGTGATGTTCTTCCTGCTCTATTTCTCGGTGCTCTACATCCTCGACCTGCACGACAAGGGCCGCATCCTGCCGGCGCTCGGCTTCCCTATCTGGATCATCTACGTCTGGGTGCCGCTGGGCTTTCTGATCACCGGCATCCAGTACCTGCTCACCGCCATCAAGAACATGACGTCCCGCGACGTCTACCTGTCGACCTCGGTGCTCGACGGGTACAAGGATACGGAAACGGAAGTCTGATGATGGGCACGACCCGGGGGAACGCACGATGACGACAATAATGGTGGTGACCATGATCGCCCTGCTGCTGCTGGGCTTTCCGATGATGATCCCGCTGATCACCGCGGCGGTGATCGGCTTCTTCATGATGTTCAACGGCCTGGGCCAAATGGAGACGCTGATCCAGCAGATGATGGCCGGCATCCGGCCAGCCTCGCTGATCGCGGTGCCGATGTTCATCCTCGCCGCCGACATCATGACCCGCGGCCAGTCGGCGGAGCGCCTGATCAACATGGTGATGTCCTTCATCGGCCACGTGAAGGGCGGTCTGGCGGTCAGCACCGCGGCCTCCTGCACCCTGTTCGGCGCCGTCTCCGGCTCCACCCAGGCCACCGTGGTGGCGGTGGGCTCGCCCCTGCGCCCGCGGATGCTCAAAGCCGGCTACTCGGACTCCTTCACCCTGGCGCTGATCATCAACGCCAGCGACATCGCCTTCCTGATTCCGCCCAGCATCGGCATGATCATCTACGGGGTGATCTCCGGCACCTCCATCGGCGAGCTGTTCATCGCCGGCATCGGGCCCGGCCTGCTGATTCTCGCCATGTTCTCCGCCTACTGCGTGGCCTACGCCGTGATCCGCAAGGTGCCCACCGAGCCCAAGGCCGGCTGGGGCGAACGCCTGGGCGCGGTACGCATGGCGCTGTGGCCGCTGGGCTTCCCGGTGATCATCGTCGGCGGCATCTATGGCGGTATCTTCAGCCCCACCGAGGCCGCCGCGGCCTGCGTGCTGTATGCCATCCTGCTCGAGTTCGTGGTGTTCCGCTCGCTCAAGATCAATGACATCTACGCCATCGCCAAGTCCACCGGCCTGATCACCGCCGTGGTGTTCATCCTGGTCGCCGTCGGCAACGGCTTCTCCTGGATCATCTCCTTCGCCCAGATTCCCCAGGCGATCCTCGAGGCGGTGGGCATCAACGAGGCCGGCCCCACCGGGGTGCTGATCGCGATCTGCATCGCCTTCTTCGTGGCCTGCATGTTCGTCGACCCCATCGTGGTGATCCTGGTGCTGACGCCGATCTTCGCCCCCGCCATCGAGGCCACCGGCCTGGACCCGGTGCTGGTCGGCATCCTGATCACCCTGCAGGTGGCCATCGGCTCGGCGACGCCACCCTTCGGCTGCGACATCTTCACCGCCATCGCGATCTTCAAGCGGCCCTACCTGGACGTCATCAAGGGCACGCCGCCGTTCGTGTTCCTGCTGATCCTCGCCGCCGCCCTGCTGATCATGTTCCCGCAGATCGCCCTGTTCCTGCGCGACCTGGCCTTCAGCGGCTGACCGGGACCCAAAGGAGAGCTCATGATGTTCAAGCGGATCATGGTACCGGTGGATGGCTCCAAGGGCGCCATCAAGGCACTGGACAAGGCCGTCGCGCTGCAGCGGCTCACCGGCGCCGAACTCTACCTGCTGTGCGTGTTCAAGCATCACAGCCTGCTCGAGGCCTCGCTGTCCATGATCAGGCCCGAGAAGCTCGACATCCCCGACGATGCCCTCAAGGAGTACGCCACCGAGATCGCCGTGCAGGCCAAGGCGCACGCCGCCGAGCTCGGCGTGCCCGCCGACAGGGTGCGTGCCTTCGTCAAGGGGGGCCGCCCCTCGCGCACCATCGTGCGCTTCGCCCGCAAGCGCGACTGCGACCTGATCGTGATCGGCGCCCAGGGCACCAACGGCGACAAGGGTCTGCTGCTGGGCAGCGTGTCGCAGCGGGTGGCGGGCTCGGCCCACTGCCCAACCCTCGTGGTCTAGGGCCGCCGGCGCGCCTCCTGCCGGGTCGGTTTCCGCGCCGTCGAGACGGGTGCGGAACCGATCCGGCCCTGTTAGAGTCCCAAGAACCCCATTCACCGATGGCGCCAAGGCGCCGGAGTACAAGGCATTTTCATGAAGCGACTGCTGACCACCGCATCCCTGACGGCGCTGCTGACCGCTGCCCCGCTGGCACTGGCCGCCCCCGAGACCGACGGCGAGAAGCTCGGCTACAGCCTCGGCGTGACCCTGGGCAAGAGCATCCAGCAGGACGTCTCCGATCTCGATGTCGACGCCTTCACCCAGGCCGTTCGCGATGTCTTCGACGACAACGAGCTGGAGATGACCGAGGACGAGATGAACGCCACCATGCAGGCCTTCCAGCAGCAGGCCATGCAGCAGCGCGCCGCCGAGGCCCAGCAGCTGGCCGAGGAGAACCAGGCCGCCGGCGAGGCCTATCAGGCCGAAAACGCCGAGAAGGACGACGTGACCGTCACCGCCTCCGGCCTGCAGTATCGCGAGATCGAATCCGGCGACGGCGCCTCGCCCAGCGACGGCGACACCGTCAAGGTCAACTACGAAGGCCAGCTGATCGACGGCACCGTCTTCGACAGCTCCTACGAGCGCGGCGAGCCGGTCAGCTTCCAGGTCGGCCAAGTCATCGAAGGCTGGCAGGAAGCCCTGAAGCTGATGAGCGTCGGCGACACCTGGGAAGTCGTGATCCCGGCCGAACTCGGCTATGGCAGCCGCGGCCAGGGCCCGATCGGCCCCAACGAGACCCTGGTGTTCAAGGTCGAGCTGCTCGATGTGAACCCGGACAACGCCGAAGGCTGATCGCCCCAGGGCGAGCGCGCCTCGATGGCGCGACCGGCGGCCGGCCTCCCTCGGGGCCGGCCGCCTTGCGTTGGGCGGCCTGACGCGCCGCGCTCACCTCTCGACCAGGGAATGGCATCGTCATGGAAAGCATCATCGGCGCCCTCGGGCCCCTGTTCCTGCTGATCCTGCTCGGCGCCCTGCTGGGCCGTGGTCCCTGGCCCGGCGGCGACTTCTGGTCGCGCCTCGAGGGCCTGATCTACTACCTGCTGTTCCCGGCGATGCTGGTGGCCACCCTGGCCGAGGCCGACATCCGCGCGGTGCCGGTCGCCCGCCTCGCCCTGGTGCTGCTCGGTGGCCTGCTGCTGCTGGCCGTCGGCCTGTGGACGCTGCGGCCGCGGCTGGGGCTCGGCATGCCGGCCTTCACCTCGGTCTTCCAGGGCGCGCTGCGCTTCAACACCTACGTGGGCGTGGCCGGCGCCGCCGCCCTGCACGGCCCGGCCGGCGCCACCGTGGCGGCGGTCGCCGTGGCGCTGATGGTGCCGCTGGTCAACGTACTGTGCGTGCTGACCTTCCTCGCTGCCGGCACCCTGGGCAAGGGCGGCGTGGGCGCCAGCCTCCGGGCCCTGGCCCGCAACCCGCTGATCCTGGCCTGCCTGGCCGGGGCGGGGCTCAACCTCTCGGGGATCGGCCTGCCCGGCTGGAGCCACGACGCGGTGGCCCTGCTCGGCCGGGCGGCGCTGCCGCTGGGCCTGGTGGCGGTGGGCGTGGCGCTCCGCCCCCAGGCGGTGCTGCGCCGGGACGGCGGCCTCTGGACCGCCACCCTGATCAAGCTGGCGCTGCTGCCGGCCCTGGTGCTGGGGCTGACCACCCTGCTCGGCCTGGACGCGGTGAGCCGCGACGTGGCGCTGCTCTTCGCCGCCCTGCCCACCGCCACCTCGGCCTATATCCTGTCGCGACAGCTGGGCGGCGACGCCGAATTGATGGCCGCGTTGATTACCGTCCAGACCCTGCTGGCCATGCTGAGCCTGCCGCTGTGGCTGCGCCTGATCGCCTAGCCAGCGACATCAAATAAAAAATATTCTCGTTACGCTTGACGCATCAAATGAGAATGATTTACCTTTCATTCATGGCATCGCCGAGGTGCGTGTCAGACCCGCGGGGCCCTGCCAGTCCTCCGCGGGGGATTCTCCTCCTCATTGCTAGTCACGGTCTTTCGCCGCCCCGCCCAGGGCGGCTTTCTTTTGCGCGCGACCTTTCCGCACTGGCTCCGAGCGCCCGCGGCACCGTGACGTGCCCTCACCGCACGCGTGCGTCAGCTCCGCTGGCCCAGGCGCGCCTTGATCATCTCTCCCAGCGCCTCCACCGCCGGCCAGGAGGCCGCATTGACGCCTCGCCCGTAATGCAGCTCGGCCTGGCAGTCCGCCAGCCGCGGCAGGCCCTCGGCCTCACCCAGCTCGCGCATGGCCGGCGTCAGGCGATCACGCTCCAGGATGCTCACCGCCAGCCCCGCCTCCACGGCAGTCTCCAGCGCATGGATGCTGGTACTGGTGAAGACCGCATGCCAGGGGCGCCCGCCGGCCTCCAGGGCCTCGATGCCGAGCTGGCGGTAGGGACAGTCCACCGGATGCAGCGCCAGCGGCAACGGGGCCTCCGGCGCCAGCGCCAGGTCCCGGGCGCCGGCCCATACCGGCGAGGTACGCCACAGCGGCTCACCGCCGCTGAGTCGATGAGGACGGTCCAGCGCCACGACCAGCGACAGCTGGCCCCGCTCCAGGCGGCGGGCCAGCTCGCCGCTGGTCGCGGTCACGGCCTCCAGCACCACGTCAGGATGGCGGGCCAGGAAGTCCGGCAGCAGGCGCCCGACCAGGCGGCTGGCGTAGTCCTCGGGCATACCGAAGCTGACCCGGCCGGACAGGCCGCGGCCGCTGATCCGAGCCACCAGGCCGTCGTGATGGCGCAGCAGCTCCCGGGCCTCGCCGAGCAGCGCCTCGCCGCTGGCGGTGAGCGTCATGCCCCGGGCACCGCGCACCAGCAGCCGGGCCTCCAGGCGCGTCTCGAGGCGCTTGATCTGCATGCTCAGGGCACTGACGGTGCGGTGGCGCTGCTCGGCCGCCGCGGCCAGCGAGCCCAGCCGCGCCACCGCCACGAAGCTGCGCAGCGCCTCCAGGTCCAGGGTCTGGGAAGAGACTTCAACCATACTGAACACTCACTGAAAAAAGTTGCGATTCACTGAAGACATTAGCCGGCGCAGACTCGCCCCTGCAAGTTCGCGGGAGGAGACCGACATGCTGGCGAGACAATGGGTTCAGTGGGCACCGCCCCAGCCGCAGCAGCTGGGGAGCCTGGCGATCGCTGTGGGCTTCGTGATCTGCTGGAGCAGCGGCTTCGTGGGCAGCCGTCTGGCCGTGGCCGCCGAGTCGCCGGCGCTCTCGCTCTACGCCTGGCGCTTCGCGCTGGCCACCCTGCTGGCCGGCCTGTGGACGCTGATCGCGACCCGCGCGCAACGCACTCGAGCACCGGGCGCCCTGGCCCACGAGGCCCTGGTCGGCAGCCTCACGGTGGGCGGCTATCTGCTGGCCATGCTGCTGGCGGTGGAAAGCGGCGTCAGTGCCGGCGTGGCGGCCCTGATCGGCGCCCTGCAGCCCCTGGCCGCGACGCTGATGGCCGGCCGCCTGCTGGGCGAGCGTCCGCGGATGGCCCAATGGCTGGGACTGGGCGTGGCGACCCTGGGGGCGGGGCTGAGCGTGATGGACGATCTCGGCGGCGTCGGCGGGGCACCGCTCTGGGCCTACGGACTGCCGCTGCTGGCGGTGATCGCGGTGAGCCTCGGCAGCGTGCTGAGCGCCGGGCGGCCGGCGACCCTGCCCATGGCGACGCGCCTGACCGCCCAGCTGGCGGCGGCCACCCTGGTGTTCGCCCTCGCCGCCTGGCTGAGCGGCGAAGGACTGCCCGCCCCGGCGCTGGAGGCGGAGACCCTGGCGGCCCTGGCCTGGCTGATCCTGCTGGCAACCTTCGGCGGCTACGGTTTCTTCAACGCCAGCCTGCAACGCTTCGGGGTCAGCCAGAGCGCCGCGCTGGTGGCCCTGACACCGGCCGCCACCCTGGCCGCCACGGCGCTGATGTTCGGCGAATGGCCGGGCATGCTGGGCGCCGCCGGCATGGCCCTCGGGCTGCTCGGCGCCGTGAGCGCCCTGGCGAGCGGTCGGCGCCGCGGGCGAGGCGCCGGCGGCCATGTCGCCACGGCCCGCCCGGTCACGGAGCGGGAAGCGCGTCGACGGGTCCGACCGAACGCCCCGACCACGCGGCGAGGCTGAGCGCGCGGGAAGGAATCAGTCGGCGCGACGGAAGATCAGGTCCCAGACGCCGTGGCCGAGCTTCTCGCCGCGCTGCTCGAACTTGGTCAGCGGGCGGAACTCGGGGCGCGGCACGTAGGGGGCCGTCTCGTCGGTGGCGGTGTTCTGGTAGCCCGGCGCCTCGACCATCACCTCGGCCATCCACTCGGCGTAGGCCTCCCAGTCGGTGGCCATGTGCAGGGTGCCGCCGGGCTTGAGGCGCGTGCGCACCAGCTCGACGAAGGCCGGCTGGACGATGCGCCGCTTGTGATGCTTCTTCTTGGTCCAGGGGTCGGGGAAGAACAGCTGCAGGGTGTCGAGGCTGCCCTCGGGCAGGCACTGCTCGAGCACCAGCAGCGCGTCCTCGCGATAGACCCGGAGGTTGGTCAGGCCGCGCTTGTCGGCCTCGTCGAGCAGCTTGCCGACGCCGGGCGCATGCACCTCGATGCCGATGAAGTCGGTGTCGGGATGGGTCTCGGCCTGCTCGATCAGCGAGCCGCCCATGCCGAAGCCGATCTCCAGCACCACCGGAGCGCGACGCCCGAACAGCGTCTCGAGGTCCTGGCGGCCGTCCTCGAGGGTCAGCCCCAGACGCGGCCACACCTCCTCGAGGCCGCGGGTCTGGGCGGCGGTCATGCGCCCGGCGCGCAGCACGTAGCTCTTGATCCCGCGGCGATGCAGCGGGGCGTCGGGGCCCTCGGGAGCGTCGGTCGAGGGCGTGTCGGGGCGTTGTTCGTCGTTCATGCGCGGCGTTGAAACTCGTGAAGGTCGAAAGACAGGATCAGGCGTTGATACGCCCGGCCAGCGGCGAGGACGGCTCGGCGCCCTGGCGGCGCGGCATGCGTCCGGCAAGGAAGGCCTCGCGGCCGGCCAGCACGGCCCGCTTCATGGCGCCGGCCATCAGCACCGGCTGGCGGGCGTGGGCGATGGCGGAGTTCATCAGCACCCCGTCGCAGCCCAGCTCCATGGCCTGGGCGGCCTCGGAGGCGGTGCCGATGCCGGCATCCACCAGCACCGGCACGCTGGCCTGCTCGATGATCAGGCGGATGTTGTGCGGATTCTGGATGCCGTGGCCGGAGCCGATCAGCGAGCCCAGCGGCATCACGGCGCAGCAGCCGAGACGCTCCAGCTCGCGGGCAACGATGGGATCGTCGCTGGTGTAGACCATGACGTCGAAGCCGTCGTTGACCAGGGTCTCGGCGGCGGCCAGGGTCTCCACCACGTTGGGATACAGGGTGGTGTCATCGCCCAGCACCTCGAGCTTGACTAGGTTGTGGCCGTCGAGCAGCTCGCGGGCCAGCCGGCAGGTGCGCACCGCATCCTGGGCGGTGTAGCAGCCGGCGGTGTTGGGCAGCAGGGTATAGCGCTCCGGGGACACCACGTCGAGCAGATTGGGCGCCGAGGCGTCCTGGCCCAGATTGGTGCGACGCACGGCGAAGGTCACCACCTCGGCCCCGCTGGCGGCGATGGCCTCGCCGGTCTCGTCGACATCGCGGTACTTGCCGGTGCCCACCAGCAGGCGCGAGGCGAATTCACGGCCGGCGACGCGCAGCGGCGCGTCCTGGAAGAAGTCGGTCATTGTATTGTGGCTCCTATGCGGGGGTCTCGCGGCTCAGCCGCCACCGATGGCATGGACGATCTCCACCCTGTCGCCGTCGGCCAGACGCGTCTCGCCGTGCGCGCTTCGGGGGACGATCTCCTCGTTGACCTCCACGGCGATGCGCCGTCCGGCCAGGCCGAGGGTCTCGACCAGCTGGGCCACGGAGGCCTCGGCCTCCAGGGTGCGCGCCTCGCCGTTGAGCTGGATCTGCATGGCATCCTCCGGGGCTGCGATTTCGCGGGTCCATATTGTAGCGCCTCGGGGCGCCCCCGGGTACGGTAGGGCGCAGACCTGGCGGGGCCGATCTGGCAACAGGCCGCCGCGGGGCGCTGTGACCCCATCCCTGGGCGCTACCTTTTGCCGTCCCTGGCAAAAACCCCGCTCTGGCCTGTCCCCAGCCCCTGCTCAGACATCACGGGAACACACCCCAACGGGAGAAAGACAGCATGCGGGATCGCGGCTGGTGGATGGCAGTGGCGCTGTGCGGCGCCCTGACGGTGATGGCCGGGGCCTTCGGCGCCCATGCCCTGAACGGCACGCTGACGCCGAGACTGATGACGGTGTTCGAGACCGGGGTGCGCTACCAGGCCTGGCATACCCTGGCGATGCTCGCCGTGCTGGCCTGGCGCGCCACGCACCCGCTGGCCGGCCAGCGCTGGGTCCTCGGCCTGTGGCTGGCCGGCATGACGCTGTTCTCGGGCTCGCTCTACGCCCTGGCGATCAGCGGCGTGAAGGTGCTCGGCGCCATCACGCCGATCGGCGGCGGGCTGCTGATCCTCGGCTGGCTGGCGCTGGCCGTGGCGGCCTGGCGCCGTCAGTCGGCATCGGGCAAGGCATAAGTCGCGGTGACCAGCGCCACCGGCGCCTCCTCGCCGTCGGAGAACAGCTGCACCTCGCCCACCGCCAGCCGTCGCCCCAGCTTGAGCAGCCGGGCGTTGGCGATCAAGTCGCGATCGCCCCGCGGGCGACGCAGGAAGCGGCAGTGCAGGTCGCTGGTGACCGCCATCGGCTCGGGGCCGATCTGGGCCAGGATCGCCACGTAGAGGCAGACGTCGGCCAGCCCCATCAGAGTCGGGCCGGAGACGCTGGCACCGGGACGCAGGTGCTCGTCCTCGATGGCCAGGCTCATGGTGGCGCGGCCCTCGCCGACGCCCTCGATGGTGCCGGCACGCTGGGGAAACACCTCGTCGAGGAATTCCTCGATGGCGGCGGCGGTCATCACGGTCATGGGCGCGCTCCCTGCGGCTGAACGATGGCCACAAGATAGCCCAGCCCGCGCGCGACGCACACCCGGGGCATCTCCCTTTTCCCTTCTCTCGTTTTCTCGCCCCCAACGAAAGCCGCCCCCATGAAGGGGGCGGCGAACGGCATGCTGGCGAGAGGCGATCAGCCGGCCTTGTGGACGGCGCGCCAGTGGTGCAGCAGCGGCTCGGTGTAGCCGGAGGGCTGCTCGATGCCCTTGAAGATCAGGTCCGAGGCGGCCTGGAAGGCGTGGGAGCCGGCGAAGTCGGCGCTCATCGGCGAGTAGGCCGGGTCACCGGCGTTCTGCTCGTCGACCACCTTGGCCATGCGCTCCAGGGTGGCGCGCACGCGAGCTTCGTCGACCACGCCGTGGTACAGCCAGTTGGCCACGTGCTGGCTGGAGATGCGCAGGGTGGCGCGGTCTTCCATCAGGCCCACGTCATGGATGTCCGGCACCTTGGAGCAGCCGACGCCCTGCTCGACCCAGCGCACCACGTAGCCGAGGATGCCCTGGCAGTTGTTGTCCAGCTCCTGCTGCAGCTCGTCCTCGGACCAGTCGGTGTTCTCGGCCACCGGCACGGTCAGCAGCTCGTCCAGCAGGTCCGGCTCGCCCTGGGCCTCCAGCTCGCGCTGCACCTCGGCCACGCTGACCTGGTGGTAGTGCAGGGCGTGCAGGGTGGCGGCGGTCGGCGACGGCACCCAGGCGGTGTTGGCACCGGCCTTGGGATGGCCGATCTTCTGCTCGAGCATGGCCGCCATCAGGTCCGGCATGGCCCACATGCCCTTGCCGATCTGGGCGTGGCCGCGCAGGCCGCAGGCCAGGCCGACCTGAACGTTGTTGCGCTCGTAGGCACCGATCCAGGCGGCGCCCTTCATGTCGCCCTTGCGCACCATGGGGCCGGCCTGCATGGCGGTGTGCATCTCGTCGCCGGTGCGGTCGAGGAAGCCGGTGTTGATGAACACCACCCGCGAGGTCGCCTCATTGATGCAGGCCTTGAGGTTGACCGAGGTGCGGCGCTCCTCGTCCATGATGCCCATCTTGAGGGTGTCACGCTGGAGGCCCAGCAGGTCCTCGACGCGGCCGAACAGCTCGTTGGTGAAGGCCACTTCCTTCGGGCCGTGCATCTTCGGCTTGACGATGTAGACCGAGCCCTCGCGGGAGTTGCGGGCCTCGCCCTCGCCCTTCTGCAGGTCGCGGATGGACAGCAGGCTGGTCATGACCGCGTCGAGGATGCCTTCCGGCAGCTCGTTGCCGTCGGCGTCCAGCACCGCCGGGGTGGTCATCAGGTGGCCGACGTTGCGCACGAACAGCAGCGAGCGGCCGGGCAGGGTCACCTCGCCGCCGTCCGGCGCGGTCCAGGTGCGATCCGCCGCCAGCTTGCGGGTGAAGCGCTTGCCGCCCTTCTCGATCGGCTCCTCGAGGTCGCCGGCCATCAGGCCCAGCCAGTTGGCGTAGACGCCGACCTTGTCCTCGGCGTCCACCGCCGCGACCGAGTCCTCGCAGTCCATGATCGAGGTCAGCGCGGCCTCGACGACCACGTCCTTGACGCCTGCCGCATCAGTCTTGCCGATCGGATGGGTGGCGTCGATCTGGATCTCCAGGTGCAGGTCGTTGTTGGCCAGCAGCACCGAGGTCGGGGCGTCGGTCTCGCCCAGGTAGCCGACCAGCTTGCCCGGCTCCTTGAGGCCGGTCTCGCGGCCGCCTTCCAGGCTCACCACCAGGTGGCCGTCGCGCAGCGCGTACTTCACGGCCTCGGCGTGGGAGCCGGTGGCCAGCGGCACGGCACGGTCGAGCACGCCGCGGGCGTAGGCGATGACCTTCTCGGCGCGCTTCGGGTTGAAGCTGTCGCCGCGCTCGGCGCCGTCTTCGTCGGCGATGGCATCGGTGCCGTAGAGCGCGTCGTAGAGGCTGCCCCAGCGGGCGTTGGCGGCGTTGAGCGCGTAGCGGGCGTTGTTCACCGGCACCACCAGCTGCGGGCCGGCCTGCACGGCGATCTCGCGGTCGACGTTGGTGGTAGTGACCTTGACCTCGGCGGGGGCCGGCTGCAGATAGCCGATGCGCTCGAGGAAGCCGCGATAGGCGGCCATGTCACGCACCGGGCCTGAATTCTCGCGGTGCCAGGCGTCGAGCTCGGCCTGCAGGGCATCGCGCTCGGCGAGCAGTTCGCGGTTCTTCGGTGTCAGATCATGAAAGAGGGCGTCGACGCCGGCCCAGAAGGCCTCGGGATCGACGCCGGAGCCCGGCAGGGCCTGCTCATTGATGAAGCGGTCCAGCTCGGCGGCCACCTGCAGACGGTGGCGAGTGATACGTTGGGTCATGGGTCGTTCTCCTATGCGAGGCGTTTCGGCGCTCCCCAAGCGCCAATCGGCCGGACAGGCAATGGTGACTGCGTGGCCTCAGTATTGTGGAAAATACTTCCACATGTAAACCCGAAGCCTGCGAACCACCCCCGGAACTCGACCAATAGACGAGGCCGGAGACGTTGGAAGGCGACGCTGGTGACCGTCCCGACGGGACGCTAGCATGGGCATCCACACGGAGGACTCGATGACCGACTTCACCCCCCTGCAGGCGCTCGGCCCCATCGCCCCGGCCGACCCCGCCGGCCACCCGCTCCAGGGCTACCTGGGCCACTACGGCCTGGCGCCGCTGCTCGCCGAGCGGGTGGGCCTGCAGGTGGGGTACGTGGACGCCCACGGCTTCCGGCTGTGGACCCAGATCTGGCGCCCGCCATCGCCGCGCGGCACCGTGTTCGTGGTGCACGGCTACTACGATCATCTGGGCCTCTATCGTCACCTGCTCGAGTGCCTGCTCGAGCGCGGCTGGCAGGTGGTGCTGTGGGATCTGCCCGGGCACGGGCTGTCCAGCGGCCCCCGCGCCACCATCGCCGACTTCGATGACTATGGCAGCTGCCTGGACAACCTGCAGACCCAGTTGACCGCCCGCGACCTGGCGCCCCGGCCCTGGGTCGGCATCGGCCAGAGCACCGGCGCGGCGATCCTGGCCACCGACGCCCTGCGCCGGGGCGACGACGGCCACTGGAGCGGCCTGGCCCTGCTGGCGCCGCTGGTGCGCCCCTGGGGCTGGCACCAGTCGAGCTGGCTGCACCGCCTGCTGGGCCCCTTCGTGCGTTCGGTGCCGCGCCGCTTCCGCGAGAACTCCACCGACAGCGACTTCGCCACCTTCCTGCGCGAGAGCGACCCGCTGCAGCCGGACCGCCTGGCCATGGAGTGGGTGGACGCCATGCGCCGCTGGATGCCGCGGCTGCTGGCCATGCCGGCCAGCCCGCTGCCGACGCTGATCCTGCAGGGCGAGCAGGATCTGACGGTGGACTGGGAATGGAACCTGGAGGTGCTGACGCGCAAGTTCCCGCGGGCCGAGATCCATCGCCACCCCGAGGCCCGCCATCACCTGGTCAACGAGGCCGAACCGATCCGCCGGGTGCTGTTCGAGGAGCTCACGCGGTTCCTCGCCGGCCTCGAGGAGGCCGACATTCCCTCTTCCACCACCCGCAGGGTCTCCCGCCGATGAGCCGTCGCCGCTTGCCGCTGCTGCCTCTCCTCCTGCTGACGGTGCTGCCGCTCGCCGGCTGCGCCGTCGGCACGCCGGACGCTCCCCAGACGGTTCGCCAGGCCCTGTTCGGCCTCGGCGAACGCGCCGCGCAGCGGGTGGCCGAGGCGCCACCGCTGCCACGACCGTCCTCCGACGAGGTGCTGCTGCTGGCCGCCCCCGAGGTCGATGACGCGCTCGGCGTCGGCGAGGACCGCCTGCTGGAAAGCCTGACCCGCTCCCTGCTGGGCCTCGGCCAGGGGCCCCAGGTGCTCGACTGGCAGCCCGCGCTGGCCTCGGGCGCCGCGGCCAACCAGTGGCGGCTGGACAGCCGGCTGGTCAGCGCCGGCCCCCGGCTGGCACTGTCCGACCGGACCCTGCTGCCGTATCGCCTGGAGCTGACCCTGCGCCGCCCGGGCGACGCCACCCCGTTGTGGCAGACGCGGCTGGATGGCGCCCTGGACGCCACCGCGCTCTGACGCCGGGGGCCGTGCTTCGTCAACGCCCCTGCAGCAGCCGATCGAGCTGACGATAGCCGATCGCCTCGACCAGTTGCTCGCGCCCGGGGTGCGGCTCGCCGGCCAGGTCGGCCAGGGTCAGCGCCACCCGCAGCACCCGATGATAGGCCCGCGCCGAGAGATTGAGCCGCTCCAGCACCCCGGCCAGCCAGGCCCGATCCGTCCCGCTCAGTGCGCAGGCGGCCTCCAGCTCGCGACTGCCCAGCCGGGCATTGAGCGCCCCGCGCGCCCACTGCCGCTCCCGGGCCGCCAGTACCCGCTCGCGTACCGCCGCCGAGGGCTCTCCGCTCTCCCGGGCGGTCAGCTGCTCCGGCGCCAGCGCCGGCACCTCCACCTGCAGGTCGATACGGTCGAGCAGCGGTCCGGAAAGCCGCGCCTGATAGCGCTGGATCTGGGCGGCGGTGCAGTGGCAGGCCCGGCGAGGGTCACCGAGATGGCCGCAGGGGCAGGGATTCATCGCCGCCACCAGCTGGAAGCTCGCCGGATAGCGCCGCTCGTGGCTGGCGCGGGCGATGTGGATGCGCCCGGATTCCATGGGCTCGCGCATCACCTCGAGCACCTGGCGGGGAAACTCGGGCAACTCGTCGAGGAACAGCACGCCCCGATGGGCCAGCGAGATCTCGCCAGGCCTGGGCCGCGAGCCACCGCCGACCAGCGCCACCGCGCTGGCGGTGTGGTGGGGCGAGCGGAAGGGGCGCCGCCCCCAGTCCTCGTCGAGCGGCAGGCCACACACCGAACGCACCGCCGCCACCTCCAGGGCCTCGTTCTCGGTCAGCGGCGGCAGGATCCCGGGCAGGCGGCTGGCCAGCATGGTCTTGCCGGTGCCTGGAGGACCGGCCAGCAGGAGATTGTGGCCACCGCTGGCGGCGACCTCCAGGGCGCGCCGCGCCTGGTGCTGGCCACGTACCTCGGCGAGATCGGCACCCGTCGTCAGCGCCTCGGCGGGGCGCGACGCCCGATGGGGCTCGATCGGCGTCTGGCCCAGCAGGTGTGCGACCACCTCGAGCAGGTGATCGGCGGGCAGCACCTCGAGATCGCCCGCGAGCGCCGCCTCGTCGGCGTTGGCCCGGGGCACGATCAGACGCCGCCCGGCCCCGCGGGTGGCCAGCGCCAGCGGCAGCATCCCGGGCACCGGACGCAGCGCGCCGTCCAGGGCGAGCTCGCCCGCGCATTCAATCTCGGCCAGCGCCTCGGCGGCGATCTGGCCCGAGGCCACCAGCAACCCCAGGGCGATGGGCAGATCGAAGCGCCCGCCTTCCTTGGGCAGGTCGGCGGGCGCCAGGTTGAGGGTGATGCGACGCATCGGGAAGTCGAAGCCGGCGTTGACCAGCGCGCTGCGGACCCGCTCGCGGCTCTCCCGAACGGCGGTCTCCGGCAGCCCGACCAGGGTGATGCCGGGCAGGCCGTTGGCCAGATGCACTTCCACCAGCACCTCGGGAGCCTCGAGGCCGAGGCCGGCCCGGGTGCGAACGATCGACAGGGTCATCGGCGGTCCCTCGCGCGGTTCCTTTCCTCAGGTAAGTCCTAAGGCTAGTTCAGCGCGACGAGCCCCGCTCGGTGACGGTTCGGAATCAGCGCCCGGTCTCGCCGGCGCCGGCATCTTCCTCAGGGGTGGACGACTGCGCCTCGGCGGCCGCATCGACCGAGGCCTCGTCCGCCACGGCCGGCACCTCGCCGCCCGCGCGGTTGGCGTCCAGGGCCTCTTCCAGCGCGGCGACCTGCTTCTCCAGCGCCTCGACCCGGCCGCGGGTGCGCTGCAGCACGTCCATCAGGATGTCGAAGTCCTCCCGCGACACCAGCTCGAGCCGGTCGAAGGCGCCGCGCACCACCTGCTGAATGCCTTTCTGCACGTCTTCCGGCGCCTGGGAGGCGCCCTGCAGGCGCTCGCCGATCTGCTGGGCCAGGCGGCCGATGCGGTCTTGGCTGACCATGATGTCTCTCCTGAGTGGAATGGGCCTTAGGGGAATAGGGCTGACTCCAAGGATACGCAAGCCGCCCGGCGGGCGCATTCCCGGGTGGCGCGGGCCTCGCCCTCGGATGGTGCGAAGCGCTCGCTCACCAGCATCAATTCAGTGCACGGCGTCCATTCACGCCTGCACCAGCCTCTCTCTGCCGGGGCGCTATTGGCAATCAACGCCCTGAAAAATATGGCAAATCCAGTTCGATGGCACGGTTTAAGCAGATGCAGGGAAACCTGCACACACACCGCGCGGAGCAGCCCGCGCTCATCCAATGGGGAGATCCGGGATGAAGCTGATTACCGCCATCATCAAGCCGTTCAAGCTCGACGACGTGCGCGAAGCGCTCGCCGACAACGGGGTCCAGGGCATCACCGTCACCGAAGTCAAGGGCTTCGGTCGCCAGAAGGGCCACACCGAGCTGTATCGCGGCGCCGAGTACGTCGTCGACTTTCTGCCCAAGGTCAAGGTCGAGATCGCCGTGGACGACGGTCGCCTCGATACCGTGCTGGACGCCATCTGCAGCGCCGCCAACAGCGGCAAGATCGGCGACGGCAAGGTCTTCGTGACCCCCCTCGAGGACGTCATCCGCATCCGTACCGGCGAGCGCGGCGCCGACGCCGTCTAAGCCGACCGTCTCTCTCCCTTTCCTTCTGGAGTGACAGCCATGAACGAGTTGACCGAGCTGAGCTACGCGCTCGATACCTTCTACTTCCTGATCTGCGGCGTCCTGGTGATGTGGATGGCCGCGGGCTTCTCGATGCTCGAGGCCGGCCTGGTGCGGTCCAAGAACACCGCCGAGATCCTGACCAAGAACATCGCCCTGTTCGCCATCGCCTGCACCATGTACCTGCTGCTGGGCTACTACCTGATGTACTCCGGCGACGCCGGCGGCATCCTGCCCAACCTGGGCTTCCTGCTGGGCGACGACAATACCGTGGCCGCGGTGACCGCGGGCAGCGACGACGCGCCCTACTACTCCATGCGCGCCGATTTCTTCTTCCAGGTGGTGTTCGTGGCCACCGCCATGTCCATCGTCTCCGGTGCCGTGGCCGAGCGCATGAAGCTGTGGGCCTTCCTGGCCTTCGCCGTGGTGATGACCGGCGTCATCTATCCGGTCTCCGGCTACTGGACCTGGGGCGGCGGCTGGCTGGCCGAGGTCGGCTTCTCCGACTATGCCGGTTCCGGCATCGTGCACATGGCCGGCGCGGCCGCGGCCCTGGCCGGCGTGCTGGTGCTCGGTCCGCGCAAGGGCAAGTACGGCAAGGACGGCAGCATCTTCGCCATCCCCGGCGCCAACATGCCGC
The DNA here is from genome assembly GCF_000968715.2 of Halomonas sp. HG01. Lineage (NCBI taxonomy): Bacteria > Pseudomonadati > Pseudomonadota > Gammaproteobacteria > Oceanospirillales > Halomonadaceae > Halomonas > Halomonas sp. HG01. The sequence goes on from NZ_CP022134.1 coordinate 3,368,516, forward strand.
TGGCCACCCTGGGTACCTTCATCCTGTGGATGGGCTGGTTCGGCTTCAACGGCGGCTCCGAGCTGAAGGTCTCCGACGTGAGCTCCGCCAACAACATGGCCCAGGTGCTGGTGAACACCAACGCCGCGGCCGCCGGTGGCGTGATCGCCGCACTGATCCTGGCCAAGGCCTGGTTCCGCAAGGCCGACCTGACCATGGCCCTGAACGGCGCCATCGCCGGCCTGGTGTCCATCACCGCCGACCCGCTGTCGCCCAGCGCCCTGGGCGCCACCCTGATCGGCGCCTTCGGCGGCCTGCTGGTGGTGGTCTCCATCGTCGGCCTCGACAAGCTGAAGCTCGATGACCCGGTCGGTGCCATCTCCGCCCACGGCGTGGTCGGCATCTGGGGCGTGCTCGCGGTGCCGCTGTCCAACGACGGTGCCTCCTTCGGCCCGCAGATCATCGGCATCATCGGCATCTTCGCCTGGGTCTTCATCGCCAGCCTGGTGGTGTGGCTGATCATCAAGGCGATCATGGGCGTGCGTGTCAGCGAGGAAGAGGAATACGAGGGCGTGGACCTGGCCGAGTGTGGCCTCGAGGCCTACCCCGAGTTCACCGTCTCCAAGGTGCACGGTGGTGGTGGCGCCTCCGGCCGTACCCGCAGCGAGGGCGCGAGCCAGGCCCAGGCAGCCGCCCGCTCCTGATCGCCCCGCCCTGCCGGCAACACGACATGGCCCCCTCGCGGGGCCATTTTTTCGTTCTTCTCTCCGTGGGTGTATGCTCTGGCACAATGACTCCGTCAGGGATGGCGAGTGGCGCCATCGGACACGAACAACGCGAGGAGAGACCCATGAAGCTGGTGACCGCCATCATCAAGCCATTCAAGCTCGACGACGTCCGCGAGGCGCTCTCGGACATCGGCGTCCAGGGCATCACCGTCACCGAGGTCAAGGGCTTCGGCCGCCAGAAGGGCCACACCGAGCTCTATCGCGGCGCCGAGTACGTGGTCGACTTCCTGCCCAAGGTGAAGCTCGAGGTCGCCGTGGACGAGACCATGGCCGAGCAGGTGATCGACGCCATCACCCAGGTCGCCAACACCGGCAAGATCGGCGACGGCAAGATCTTCGTCACCGCCCTGGAGCAGGTCATCCGGATTCGCACCGGCGAGACGGATAAGGACGCCGTCTAAGCTGCAAGCTGCAAGCTGCAAGCTGCAAGCTGCAAGCTGCAAGCTGCAAGCTGCAAGCTGCAAGCTGCAAGCTGCAAGCTGCAAGCTGCAAGCTGCAAGCTGCAAGCTGCAAGCTGCAAAACAGCAGCGTAAACGCCCGACACAAAGAAACCCCCGAAGGCATCAGCCTTCGGGGGTTTCTTGTAGCTCGGCGCTTGTAGCTCGGCGCTTGTAGCTCGGCGCTTGTAGCTCGGCGCTTGTAGCTCGGCGCTTGTAGCTTACTTCTCGACGAAGGCGCGCTCGATGACGTAGTCGCCCGGCTCGCCGAGGCGCGGCGAGATGTTGAAGCCCAGCTCGTCCAGCAGCGCGCTGGTCTCGTCGAGCATCGCCGGGCTGCCGCAGATCATGGCGCGGTCCTGCTTCGGGTCCAGCGGCGGCAGGCCGGTGTCCTCGGCCAGCTTGCCGCTGCGGATGTGGTCCGTCAGGCGGCCCATGGTGTGGAACTCCTCGCGGGTCACGGTCGGGTAGTAGACCAGCTTCTCGCTGATTTCCTCGCCCAGGTACTCGTGGGCCGGCAGCTCCTTGGTGATGAAGTCGGCATAGGCCAGCTCGCTGACGGTACGCACGCCGTGGATCAGCACGATCTTCTCGAAGCGCTCGTAGGCTTCCGGATCCTGGATCAGGCTCATGAACGGTGCCAGGCCGGTGCCGGTGGACAGCAGGTAGAGGTTGCGACCCGGCAGCAGGTCATCGGTGACCAGGGTGCCGGTGGGCTTGCGGCTGACCATGATCTGGTCGCCGACCTTGAGATGCTGCAGGCGCGAGGTCAGCGGGCCGTCCGGCACCTTGATGGAGAAGAACTCCAGGTGATCCTCGTAGTTGGGGCTGGCCACGGAGTAGGCGCGCATCAGCGGCTTGCCGTCGACTTCCAGGCCGATCATCACGAACTGACCGTTCTTGAAGCGCAGGCTGCGCTCGCGGGTGGTCTTGAAGCTGAACAGGGTGTCGTTCCAGTGATGAACGCTGAGGACTTCTTCCAGGGCGAACTTGCTCATGCCGGCTCCTATGTATCGCGAGGGCGCATATACCGAAAGCTCATAATTGCGCCGATTGATCTTTGCAGAGAATTCTAAGAGACGGCAGGATATCTGTTAAATGGGTTGTATGGATAAAGCTTATCTATACTCCAGATATACTAGCTCGGAGCCCCCTCCCATGCGCTATACCCTGCGCCAGCTCGAGGTGTTCGTGGCCGTGGCCCAGCACGAGAGCGTCTCCCACGCCGCCCGCGCCCTGGCGCTGTCCCAGTCGGCGGCCAGCACCGCCTTGGCCGAGCTGGAACGCCAGTTCGACTGCCGCCTGCTCGACCGCATCGGCAAGCGCCTCAAGCTCAATGCCCTGGGCTTCCAGCTGCTGCCCAAGGCCGTGGCGCTGCTCGACCGCGCCGAGGAGGTCGAGGAACTGCTGCGCGGCCAGCAGGGCATCGGCACTCTCGACGTGGGCGCCACCCTGACCATCGGCAACTACCTGGCCACGCTGCTGATCAGCGACTTCATGCAGCAGCACCCGGGCAGCCGCATCCGCCTGCAGGTGCGCAACACCCGCACCATCATCGACGGCGTGCGCCACCACGAGCTGGACCTGGGACTGATCGAGGGCCAGTGCGAGGACGAGGAGGTAATCACCCAGCCCTGGGTGGAGGACGAGCTGGCGGTGTTCTGCGCCCCGGGCCATCCGCTGGCCGGCCAGGGGCCGGTGGAGCTCGACCGGCTGCTGCGTGAGGACTGGATCATGCGCGAGGAGGGCTCCGGCACCCGGCTGACCCTGGAACAGGCCGCCCGGCACCGGCGCGGGCGCTTCAACACCCTGCTCGAGCTGGAGCACACCGAGGGCATCAAGCGCGCCGTGGAGTCGGGGCTGGGGATCGGCTGCGTCTCGCGCCTGGCGCTGCGCGACGCCTTTCGCCGCGGCAGCCTGGTGCCGATCCCCACCCCCGACCTGGACCTGAGCCGTCAGTTCGCCTTCATCTGGCATCGCCACAAGTACCTGGCGCCGGGCATGCGCGAGTTCCTCAAGCTGTGCCGGCAGATGACTGAAGGCATCCGCTGCAGCGACCAGATCGACCTGCCCCACCCCTCCTGAGGGTGAGGCAGCGGGCGAGCCCCTAGGCCGGCTCGCCGCGGCGGGCGCGGGCGTCCGGCAGCGCCGCGGTGGCGCCGTGCTGGCTCAGGGTGAAACCGCCCACGGCCTCGGCGAGGCGGTCGGCCTGCGCCTTGAGATGCTCGGCGGCGGTGGTCGATTCCTCCACCAGGGCGGCGTTCTGCTGGGTCATGTTGTCCAGCTCCGAGACCGCCACGTTGACCTGGCCGATGCCGTCGCTCTGCTCGCCGGTGGCGCTGGTGATCTCACCCAGCACGTCGGCCACGCGGGTCACGCTCTCGACCAGCTCCTCCATGGTCTCGCCGGCGGCCTGCACCTGGCGCTCGCCCTCCTGGGTGCGGGTCGCCGAGGTGTCGATCAGCTCGCGGATCTGCTTGGCGGACTCGGCGCTGCGGCTGGCCAGCTGGCGCACCTCGCCGGCCACCACCGCGAAGCCGCGGCCCTGCTCGCCGGCCCGGGCCGCCTCCACCGAGGCGTTGAGCGCCAGCAGGTTGGTCTGGAAGGCGATGCTGTCCATCATCTTCACGATCTCGGCGATCTGGCGCGACGACTCGGTGATGCCCTGCATGGTCTCGTGCACCTGGCCCATGGCCTCGCCGCCGCGGCGCGCCACCTCGCTGGCCGAGCTCGCCAGGCCGCTGGCCTGCTTGGAGGCATCCGCGGTGTGCTCCACGGTGCCGGTGATCTCCTCCATCGAGGCCGAGGTCTGCTGCAGGCTGGAGGCCGCGTTCTCGGTGCGCCGCGACAGGTCCTGGCCGCCCTGGGCGATCTCGGTGGCCGCCACCTTGACCGACTCGCTGCTGTCGCGGATGGTCAGCATCACCGACTCCATGCGCGCCACGAAGCGGTTGAAGGCGTTGGCAAGCTGGGTGACCTCGTCGTTGCCCTCCTCGGGCAGGCGGCGGGTCAGGTCGGCGTGACCGCTGGCCACGTGCTCCATGGCATCGCGGGTCGCCAGCAGGCGGCGGAAGGCGACCTTGAGCAGCGCGCCGAGGATCGCGGCGGCGCCCAGCGCCACCAGCACCAGAGTGATGGTCGAGGCGCTCATGACGCCACGCAGCCCGGCGGTGGCCTCGTGGTCGTCGAGGGCCACCACCAGCTGCCAGTCGGTGCCGCCGATGGGGCTGGCGAGCAGCCGCTTGTCGGCGCCGTCGAGATCGACGTGCTCGGGGATGTCGCGCTCGGCCAGCGCGGCGAGGCGGGCGGCGTCGAGCTCGGGAGAGAGACGCTCGACCGGCGCGAGGCTCAACGCCGGGTCGGGATGCGCCACCAGGGTGCCGTCGGCGCTGGCCAGGAAGGCCAGGCTCGAAGGCGTGGGCGCGATCCGGCCGACGATGTCGGCGATGGCATCGATCGCCACGTCGCCGCCGGCCACCGCCACCAGCTCGCCGCCGCGATGGAAGGGCGCGGCGAAGGTCACCACCAGCTTGTCGGAGGTGGCGTCTTCGTAGGGCGCGGTGACCACGACGTGACCGGCCTCCACGGCCTGCTTGTACCAGGGGCGCTGGCGCGGGTCATAGCCCTCCGGCGTCTCGCTGGCCGAGAACACCACGCCGCCCTCGGTGTCGCCGAGGTAGGTGTTCATGAAATCGCCGGACACGCGCAGCTGCTCCAGGGCCGGCAGCGGGTCGTCGGCCACGGCGGCGGCCTCCAGCGCCTCGAGCATGCCGCTGCGGGCATCGACCCACTCCTCGATGGCCTGGGCATTGCCCTCGGCCACCGCCTGCAGGTTCTGGGCGATCTGGTCATTGTTGTGGGAGCGGACGGTGAAGTAGCTGATCGCTCCGTTGAGGATCAGGGCCGCGACGATCACCGCCAGGGCGGCGAGCAGGATACGCGCGCGCAATGAAGTCAGCATGGTCACTCTCATGGGTAAGGGGGAGTTGGTCTTGTGCCGGTCCACGGGTGCCAGGAACCGGGAGCTACCCTGCTATCGGCCACGGCTCGCGTCGACTTTAGCCGTCGGCGCGAGCCGCCGATTTTCCCGCACCCTGCGGGGGGCGCCCCAGACCTTTCAAGAAGGCGGCACTTTGGCCGATGATGGGGAGACGCCCATTTCCTCACCGATCCCGCGACAGGACGCATGAGCGACCCACAGCTTCCCCAGGAATATCCCGCTTCCCTCAAGGTGGTCGGCATCGGCGGCGGCGGCGGCAATGCCGTTCGCCACCTGATCGACACCACCGCCCTCGAGGGCATCGACGCCATCGCCGTGAACACCGACCGCCAGGCCCTCGAGCGGCTGCCACAGGGCGTGGCGATGCCCATCGGCAGCGCCACCACCCGCGGCCTCGGTGCCGGAGCCGATCCCGAGGCCGGCCGGCGAGCCGCCGAGGAGAGCCACGAGGGCCTGCGCGCGCGGCTGGCCGGCGCCGATCTGGTGTTCCTGATGGCCGGCATGGGCGGTGGCACCGGCAGCGGCGCGACCCCGGCCATCGCCGACCTGGCCCGCGAGATGGGCCTGCTGACCGTGGCCGTGGTGACGCGCCCGTTCGGCTTCGAGGGTCAGCGGCGCCGGCAGGCCGCCGACGAGGCCATCGCGGCACTGGACGGCCGGGTCGACTGCCTGGCGGTGGTGCCCAACGACCGCCTGCTGCCGACCCTCGGCCACGGCGCCTCGATGATGCGCGCCTTCGCCGCCGTCAACGACGTGCTGCGCGAGGCAGTGACCGGCATCGCCGAGGTCATCACCCGGCCGGGACTGATCAACATCGACTTCGCCGACGTGGCGGCGGTGATGCGCCGGCCCGGGCGGGCGCGCATCGGCACCGGCGAGGGCACGGGCGAGGGCCGCGCCGGCGCGGCGGTGCGCGCGGCCCTGGAGCATCCGCTGCTGGAGGCCACCGACCTGGCCGAGGCCGCCGGGGTGCTGGTCAGCATCACCGCCGGCGCGGACCTGAGCCTGGCCGACTTCGACGAGGTGGGGCAGCAGGTGGCCGAGCTGGCCGGCGAGGACGCCCTGCGGGTGGTTGGCACCGCCTTCGACCCCGACATGGAAGGACGCCTGCGGGTCTCGCTGATCGCCACAGGGCTGGAGGTCGCCCAGACGCAGGCGAAGCAGCCCCCGTCGCCGCGCCGATCAAGCCCGGCCGGCGAGCCGCGCCCGGCGCCGTCGTCGACCGACGCCCCAGAGCGAGAGGGAAGCGCAGAGCCGGAGGAACTGCTGGATCTCGACGACTTCCTGAACCGCCTCAAGCGCCGCTGACGCTCAGGGACGCGCTGAAGCGGCCGAGCGACGACGCCTAGGCGGTCGTCCGATCCAGGTAGCGCTCGCGGAAGGTCGCTCCCGGCACCGGCCGGCCGGTGAGGAAACCCTGGATCAGGGTGACGTGATAGGCGGCGAGCGCCTCGAGCTGGGCCTCGGTCTCCACGCCCTCGGCCACCACCCGCAGGCCGAGCTCCCGGGCCAGCCCGGTCACCGCGGCGAGGATGGCGCCGCTGCCCCGGGACTCCCCCAGGCCGCGAATGAAGCTGCGATCGATCTTCAGCGTCGTCACCGGCAGCTCCTGCAGATAGCTCAGCGAGGAGTAGCCGGTGCCGAAGTCGTCGATGGCGATGTGGCAGCCCAGGTCACGCAGGGCCGCCAGGGTGGCCACGGCCTGCTGGTGCTGGTCGATCAGGGTGCTCTCGGTCAGCTCGAAGCCGATCTGGCCCGGCGGCAGGCCATGCGCCTCGTAGAGCCGACGCACCTCATCGACCAGGTCGGCCTGCCAGAACTGGCGCGCCGACAGGTTGATCGCCACCCGCGGCGGCGTCAGGCCGGCCTCGCGCCAGGCCTGCAGCTGGCCGGCCACCAGCTGCATCAGCCGTCGCCCCAGCGGCAGGATCAGCCCGGAGCGCTCGGCCAGCGGTATGAAGTCCCCCGGCGACACCTCCCCCAGCCCCGGCGCATGCCAGCGCAGCAGCGCCTCGGCGCCCTTGACCTCGCCGCTGTCGCGGTCGATCAGCGGCTGATAATGGACATCGAGCCCCTCGCCGGTCTCGGCGGTGTTGCGCAGCGCCGTCTCCAGCGCCAGGTGCTGGTGATCCTCGACATGCATCTCGGCGCGATAGAGCCGGTAGGTGTTGCGCCCTTCCTCCTTGGCGCGGTACATGGCCGCATCGGCTCGCTTCACCAGCCGCTCGGGCGTGTCGCCGTCGTCGGGGTAGAGGCTGATGCCCAGGCTGCAGCCGACCCGGAAGCGCTGCGTGCCCAGCTCGAAGGGCGCGCTGGTCGCCTCGATCAGCCGCCGCGCCACCCGGGTCACCTCGTCGACTTCCTTGACGTCGGGCAGCAGCACGATGAACTCGTCGCCGCCCAGACGCGCCAGGGTATCGTCCTCGCGCAGGTGGTGCTGCAGGCGCTCGGTGAGCCGCACCAGCAGCTCGTCGCCCACGGCATGCCCCAGCGAATCGTTGACCTGCTTGAAGTGGTCCAGATCGAGGAACAGCACCGCCAGGCGCCGCCCCTGTCGATGGGCGTGGCGGATCGCCAGCGCCAGACGATCGTCGAGCAGGCGCCGATTGGGCAGGCCGGTGAGCGGATCGTAGTAGGCCAGGTGGCGCACCCGCTCCTCGTTCTCGCGGATATGGGTGATGTCGGTGAACAGCGCCGCGTAGTGGGTGACCTCGCCCCGCTCATCGCGGATCGCCGAGATCGTCAGCAGCTCCAGGTAGAGCTCGCCGCTCTTGCGCCGATTCCATATCTCGCCGCGCCAGAAGCCGCCCTGCTGCAGCGTGTCCCACATGTCCCGGTAGAAGACCGCGTCGTGGCGCCCGGAGGACAGCACCGCCGGCGTGCGGCCGACCACTTCCTCCAGGGAGTAGCCGGTCATGTGGGTGAAGGCCGGATTGACGAAGCGGATGCGCGTCTGCGGGTCGGTGATGATGATGCCCTCCAGCGAGGCATCGATGACCCGCTCGGCCAGCTGCAGGCTCTCACGCGACTCGGCCAGCGCCCGGTCACGCGCCTCGAGCGCCTCGCGCAGATCCTGCAGGTAGCCGTGCTCGACCCCGGAGAGCAGGTCCTGGAAGCCCAGCAAGCCGCTCACGCCGCCCGCCTCGTCGACAACCGCCAGGTGACGCACCCCCTCGCCGACCAGCGCATCGCGGGCGCGGATCAGCGGCTCATCGGCGCCGATGGTCAGCAGCGGACGGCTGGCCAGCTCGCCGACGCTCATCGAGCCCGGATGACGGGCGACGAAGCGCACCAGGTCGCGCTCGGTGAGGATGCCCAGCGAGCGCGAGTCGTCCTCCACCACGGCGGCCTCGGCGCCGGCGTCGCGCATCCAGCGCGCCGCCTCGGCCAGGCCGAGAGCGCTCGGCAGCACCACCGGCGAGCGGCGCATCGCGCCCTTGACCTCGCGCAACCGCAGATAGGGCTCGAGCCCCTGGTTCAGCGCCACGTCGCTCTGGGACACCATGCCCAACGGGCGTTCGTCGTCATCCACCACCAGCAGGTGGCGATAGCCCAGCTGAGCGAAACGCGCGGCGACCTCGCCCACCGACACGCCACGGTCGATGGTGACCACCGGCCGGCTCATCACCTCGCCGACCGGGCGGCGCAGCGACTCGGGGTCGGCGAAGTCGAGGGCCAGGCTGTCGCGCTCGGTCCAGATGCCGAGGGTCCGGCCCTCCTCGACCACCAGGATCGCGCTGCAGCGACGCTGACTCATGCGCGAGGCGGCCTCGCACAGCGGCGTGTCCGGCCCGCAGCTGAGCAGGCCGGTATGCATGATCCGTTCGACGGAGAGGGCGTGGGTGTTGAGCAGCTGATCCGAGTCCATTCGCTTACCGCATCGTGAGAGAACCTCTCAACCTAGCGCAGCGTTTCGTCTGGACGACAGTCAAGCCCGGCGCGTCCTTGACGACGATCAACAAACAGGCTGTTGCCCGGCTGACGCTTGGCCTCGGCCTTCAGTTCGGCCAGCACGTTGCCGATGTCCATGGCGGTTCTCTCTGCCCCGGGCGCGACGGCGTGATAGGCCAGCGACAGTGACATCAGCGGCACGAACCGTGCCCGCCCCTCACGGTCGTGGCCGTCGAAACCGCCGGCCTCGCGGTGCTCGAGCGAATAGAACTGCGGCGCGAAGTGGGCGAAACGCGCCAGGATCGCCTCACAGCGCGACTTCGCCGTCGCCTCCCCCAGCACCAGCATGAAGTCGTCGCCGCCCACATGGCCAACGAAACCATCGTCGCCAGATTCTTCCTGCAGCATGCGAGCCAGGGCCAGGATGACCTGATCGCCGCGGGCATAGCCGTAGACGTCGTTGTAGGCCTTGAAGGCGTCGAGATCCGCATAGACGGCGACGAAGGCCTCTCCGCGGGCCAGGCGCGCAGCCAGCGTATCGTGGATCGCCTCGTTGCCGGGCAGCCCGGTGAGAGGGTTGGCCTGGCGCGCCGCACGCACCTGGAGGGCGGTGATCTCGCGCAGCAGGTCGACGATCTGCCCCAGGCCGCGATAGCGGCCGTCATCGTCGACCACCACGAAGTCGTCGCGGCTGCCCTTGGCGGATTCGGTGACGCGCCGGCTCAGCGCCTCCAGCGGCATCGAGGCCTCGGCCACCAGCATGCGGCGATCCATCAGCTCGTCGATGGCCCGCCGGGCATGCAGCGAGTGGCTGAAGGGGTTGGCGAACACGCCCAGGAACTCGTGCTGGCGCACCACGCCCACCGGCCGGTCACCATCGTCGAGCACCGCCAGGCAGCGCAGCTCCGGGTCAAGACGGAAGCGTTCCACCACCTCGGGCACCCGGGTGCCCTGACGAACCGGCGCCAGATGCCGGCACAGCATGGCGGCGGTGGTGCCGAAGGAACCGGAGACCTCACGTCGCGCCGGCAGTGAAGGCTCGAGCCGGGTCGGCGGCTTCGCCGACGGGCGGGCGAAGTGATAGCCCTGCATCAGCGTGCAGTTCATCTCCCACAGGCAGCGCTGCTCACCCTCGGTCTCGATGCCCTCGGCGATGACCTGGCAACCGAGGCTCCGCGACACCTCGAGCAACGAGGTCAGGAACTGGCGCTTGCCCGGATCGTGATCGATACCCTGGGCGAAGTGGCGATCGATCTTGACGAAGTCGGGGCGCAGCTCCGCCCAGTGGCGCAGGCTCGAATAGCCGGCGCCCAGGTCGTCCAGCGCCACCTGGAAGCCCATGCGCCGGTAATGGTCGACGGCCTGACGCATCAGCGCATAGTCGTGGATCGGCAGGTGCTCGGTCAGCTCGATCACCACCCGCTCCGGCGACAGCCCCACGCCGTCCAGGTAGGCACGGGTCAGGCCCTCGCGGAAGTCTCGCTCGAGCAGCGAAGCCGGCATGACGTTGAGAAACAGCCGTCCGGGCAGCCCGCATCGCGCGAAGGCCTCGATGGCCCGACGGCGGCAAAGCAGATCCAGCTCCAGCAGGCGTCCTGTCTCCCGAGCGCAGTCGAACAGCGCCACCGGCGAGTGCAGCGGCGACCCCGCGGGGCCGCGTGCCAGCGCCTCGTAGCCGAAGATCCCCTGGCAGCCGGCATCGACGATGGGCTGGAACAGCGGCGTGATCGCGCCCTCGTCGAGTATCCGCGCCAGCTCGTCGACCTGTTCGGCCGTCACCCGGTGTTCTGACACCGCCGCTGAAACGTCGTGGTCATCCTGCATGCAATGCCCCCTCAGGCCGGCATGGCCTCCAGTGCGCGAGGGTCGGACGAGGCCGGCTCCGTCGCGTCGTCCTCGGGCGTCGGCGCCTCCGCCGTCGCCAGGGTGAAGCCTGCCGTGAAGCCCCGCATGCGTTCGGCCTCTTCCTCCAGGGTCGCGGCGGTCCGCTCGGCGCGCTCGACCATGTCGCGGTTGCGCTGGGTCACGCTGCCCATCTGGTGCATGGCCTGATTGACCTGCTCGAGGCCCTGGCGCTGTTCGTCGGAGGCGTGGGCAATCTGGTCGACCCGTTCACTGACGCCCTGGATGGCGGCGACGATGCCGGTCATGTCCTCGCCGGCCCGGCGCGACAGGCCGTTGCCGCGCTCCACGCTGCTGCGCGAGGCCTCGATCAGATCGCGAATCTCGCGGGCGGCGCCCGCCGAGCGCGAGGCCAGCGAGCGCACCTCGCCGGCCACCACGGCGAAGCCGCGGCCATGTTCGCCGGCTCGCGCCGCCTCCACCGAAGCGTTGAGCGCCAGCAGATTGGTCTGGAAGGCGATGTCGTCGATCATGCCGACGATCTCGCCGATCCGCTGCGAGCGGGCATGGATATCATCCATGGTGGCGACGAAATCGGCCACCACCTCGCCGCCCTGGCGGGCCTTGCCGGTGGCCTGCTCGGCCAGCCGGTTGGCCTCGCCCACATGGGTGGCGTTGTCGGCCACCGAGGCGGTCATCTCGTCCAGGCTGGCGGTGGTCTGCTCCAGGGCGGCGGCCTGCTGCCGGGTCCGCGAGGCCAGCTCCTGGTTGCCTTCGCTCATGTCGCCGGCACCGTCCAGCACCCGGTCGCTGCCGTGGCGCACCCGTGCCACGGTGGTGGCGAGCGCCCGGCGCATGCCGTCGAGCTCGCGATACAGCTGGCCGATCTCGTTGTTGCTGCGCGCCTCCACCAGGGTGGCCAGGTCGCCGTCGGCGATGCGCCGGAAATGCGCGATCATCCGCGACAGCGGCCGGAGCACGTTGGCCCGCACGCCCCAGATCACCACCAGCACGATGGCCAGGGCGCCGCCCAACGCCGCCAGCAGCGCCAGGTTCAGCCAGCCGGCCACCGCCGAGAAGCGCTCGGCCAGACCGTCCCCACGCTCGACGGCACCGGCGAAGAAGGCATCGGCGCCGTCCATGAAGGCCTGGCTCATGTCGCTGACCCGGGACTGGCCGGAATCGTAGCCGCCCGCGTCCCCCTCCTGCAGCAGCATGAGCTGCAGCGAGAGCCCGGTACTGAACAGCGACTGGAAGCGTGAGGCCAGCGCCTCGCGGGCCTCCTGTTGCGACTCGGCCACTGGCAGCGCCTGGAAGCGCTCGAAGGCCGCCTTGGCCTGATCCATGTGGCGCTCGGCCTGTTCGAGGATGGGCCCCGGGCGGTCGAAGGAAGGCACCCGCACCAGGTGAGCGGCGCGATCCATCGCCACCTGGGCGCGCAGGGTGGCGATGTAGGCGCGGTTCAGTGCCCGGGACTGGGCGACCTGGACGTCGCGCAGCGTGTCGAAGGCACTGCGGCCGTGGTGGTTGGCGTAGAGGCCGAGGGCTCCGGTACCGAGGATGATCGCGGTGAAGGCGATCAGCACCAGGAACCAGCTGAATCGGATGGTCATTCGATCGAGGAGGCGCATCGGAAAACCTGTCGCTGATGAAGGGGCGGGCACCGGGCCCGCAGGAAGGCATGCCCGGCGTTATATCAGCGATTTATGACATTAAGATTTCGTCGACTTCTTCCATGAATGGCAGCGAAACAAAAGGCATCTCACGCTATCGCTGCCATTCAAGATATCTCGTCCGCAGCCGATAACTCGCTCCGTGTCCAACCCTCATGCTCAACGAGAGACCCTTATCGAGAAGGAGCGTCTTCCATGTCAGATGCCGTTAACGAGATCAGCGCGAGTCGCACGACCCAAACCCCCGACGGCAGCACGCCGCGCCGCCGGGTGGAGCAGGTCCTGGCCGGCTGGCTGCCGCCCGAGGAAACCGCCGCCACAGGATCGGTGAACCAGGGCGAGCTGGTCGCACCGGTGCAGCGGATCAATGAGGTGATGCGCCCCTACGGGGTGGAATTCGAGCTCAGCGAGACCACCTCGCGAGTGGTCACTCGCCTGGTGGACCGGGACACCCGCGAACTGATTCGCCAGATCCCTGCCGAGGAGGTGATGCGCGTCGCCGAGCATCTGGAGGAACTTCAGGGCAGGCTGATCGATCTGGAGGCCTGATCGAGCGCGATCAGACCTGCATGTTCATGATGTCCTTATAGGCCGTCACCAGGCGGTTGCGGACCTGGAGCCCCATTTCCGAGGCGACGCTGGCCTTCTGCATGTCGACCATGACGTCGTTGAGCTCGACGCCCGGCTCGCCGGCCTGGAAGGCCTTGGCCGAGTCGGCGGCCTGGAGCTTGAGCTCGTTGATGCGCTGGATCGAGGACTGAAGCTCGCCGGCAAAGCCGCCGTTGCCCACGGCGGTGTCGAGCTGCTGCCCCTTGGCGGCCTCACCGCCGGCCTGGGTGGCCAGCGACTGCATCTGGGCGAGTGCCGAGGCGAGAGCGGGTGAACTCATCGGGAACCCCTGTGATGGACATGGTGATCGATGGAAGCCAAGGCTAGCAGCGCGCCCTTGGCCACCATGCCGGCAATTGACGCGCAAAACTCGGGTTTTTCATACCTTTGGCGTGACACCCCCTGCGGATAATGGCCGTCATCACAGTTCCGCCCCGGACGGGCGGCGAATCGCGACGGACGGGAACGCAGTCGATGCCTTCATCTAGAGCCCAGGGTCCAGGCGTCATCTCCGACGGGAGGCCCGCATGAGCAGTGGCGCCTCCGCCACCGGCGGCCAACAGGCCCAGACCTCTCCCTTCGCGCAGCTGTCCCGGCAGCTGCGCGGCAGCCCCCTGATCGCCCTGCTGATCGTCGGCGCGGCCGTGGTCGCCATCGCGGTGGCGCTGCTGCTGTGGGCGCGCAGCCCAGACTATCGGGTGCTGTTCAGCAACCTCAGCGAAGCCGACGGCGGCAGCATCATCAGCGAGCTCGACAGCCGCGGCATCCCCTACGAGTTCAGCGCCGGCGGCCAGGCGCTGATGGTGCCCGGCGACCGGGTCCACAGCCTGCGCCTGCAGCTGGCCGAACAGGGCCTGCCACGCGGCGGCAACGTCGGCCTCGAGCTGATGGAGAACCAGGCCTTCGGCATCAGCCAGTTCGCCGAGCAGGTCAACTACCAGCGCGGTCTCGAAGGCGAGCTCGCCCGCTCCATGGAATCGCTCGGCCCGGTGGCCGGCGCGCGGGTACACCTGGCGCTGGCCAAGGACTCGGTCTTCGTGCGCCAGCGCGAGCCGGCCAAGGCCTCGGTGGTGCTCAACCTGCAGCCCGGCCGCACCCTCGGCGAGGGCCAGGTGGCCTCCATCGTGCATCTGGTCGCCAGCAGCGTCCCCGACCTGGCCGCCGATGCGGTCACGGTGGTCGACCAGAGCGGCCGACTGCTCTCCACGCCCGATGGCGGCGGCTCGGGGCTCGACGGCACCCAGCTCGACTACGTCGCCGAAGTGGAACGCGCCTACCAGCGCCGCATCGAGACCATCCTGGCGCCGATCCTCGGCCGCGGTAACGTCAAGGCCCAGGTCACCGCCCAGGTCGACTTCTCCCGACGCGAGGAGACCTCCGAACGCTACGGCCCCAACCAGCCGCCCAACGAGGCCGCGGTGCGCAGCCGCCAGACCAGCCTCAACGTCAACGGCAACGGCGATCTGGCCCAGGGCATTCCCGGTGCGCTCAGCAACACGCCCCCCGGCGCGGCCCCCTCCCCGATCGATGCCCAGGGCGAGGACGCCGAGCAGGACCAGGCAAACGACGAAGAGGGCGGCACGACGACCGAGCAGCGCCTGAGTCGTGATGACGTCATCAACTATGAGGTCGATCGCCAGGTCTCCCACGTCCAGCATCGCCGCGGCGGGGTCGAACGCCTCTCCGCCGCCGTGGTGGTCAACTATCGCGAACGCCTCGACGAGGACACCGGCGAGCTCGTTCCCGCGCCGCTCGACGAACAGGAGATGGCGCAGATCGAGCGTCTGGTACGCCAGGCCATGGGCTACTCCGACGCCCGCGGCGACCAGGTCGCGGTGGTCAACAGCGCCTTCGCCGCCGGGGACGACGCGGCCAG
The DNA here is from genome assembly GCF_000968715.2 of Halomonas sp. HG01. Classification (NCBI taxonomy): domain Bacteria; kingdom Pseudomonadati; phylum Pseudomonadota; class Gammaproteobacteria; order Oceanospirillales; family Halomonadaceae; genus Halomonas; species Halomonas sp. HG01. Next base: position 3,383,611 of record NZ_CP022134.1, read on the forward strand.
CGAGCCGGCCTGGTGGCAGCGCAGCGACGTCCAGCAGCTGGCCTTCGCCCTGGGCCGCTACCTGCTGGTGGGCATCGCCCTGCTGCTGCTCTATCTGCTGATCCTGCGGCCCTTCATCCGCCGTTACACCGAACAGCCCGCCCCGGCCAGCCTGCCGGCATCGCCCGGCTTCCAGGCCCGCGTGGGCGGCGACGAGGACGACGAGCACGACCGCGCGGCCGACGAGGATCACGACGATGAAGCGGCGAACGAAGAGAGCCCGGCCTCGCGGCGTCGCAAGCGTCGCGCCACGACCTACGAAGCCAACCTCAATGATCTGCGCGAGATGGCCCAGGAGGACCCGAGCATGGTGGCCATGATCGTTCGCGGCTGGATGAACAAACATGACGAGTAATGCGATGACCGGCCTGCGCCGCAGCGCCATCCTGCTGCTGGCCCTCGACGAGGACAGCGCCGCCGAGGTCTTCAAGCACATGTCCAACAAGGAGGTGCAGGCGCTGAGCATGGAGATGGCCACCATGAGCCAGGTCTCCCACGAGGAAATGCGCCAGGTGCTGCAGGACTTCAGCAACGAGACCGAGGAATTCATCGCGCTGAACCTCAACTCCAGCGACCATATCCGCTCGGTGCTGACCAAGGCGCTGGGCAGCGAGCGCGCCTCGAGCCTGATCGAGGACGTCATGGAGAGCGCCGGCAACAACTCCGGCATCGACGCGCTCAACCTGATGGAAGCCTCGATGGTGGCCGAGCTGATCCGCGACGAGCACCCGCAGATCATCGCCACGATCCTGATCCACCTGGAGCGGCACCAGGCCTCGGACGTGCTGGAAGCGTTCGACGACAAGCTGCGCAACGACGTGGTGCTGCGCATCGCCACCTTCAGCGGCGTGCAGCCGGCGGCGCTGCAGGAGCTCACCGAGGTACTCACCGGCATGCTCGACGGCCAGAACCTCAAGCGCAGTAAGATGGGCGGTGCCCGCACCGCGGCCGAGATCCTCAACCTGATGAACAGCAACCAGGAAGAAGCCGCCATCGAGACCGTTCGCTCGCACAGCGAGGACCTGGCGCAGAAGATCATCGACGAGATGTTCCTGTTCGAGAACATGGTCGACCTCGACGACCGCAGCATCCAGATGGTGCTCAAGGAGATCGATACCAACTCGCTGGTGGTCGCGCTCAAGGGCTCGCCCGAGACGCTCATGGACAAGTTCCTGCGCAACATGTCCCAGCGCGCCGCCGACCTGCTGCGCGAGGACATGGAGGGCCGCGGGCCGATCCGCGTTTCCCAAGTGGAGGCCGAGCAGAAGGCCATCCTCCAGGTGGTGCGCCGCCTGGCCGACTCCGGCGAGATCGTGCTGAGCGGCGGAGACGACACCTATGTCTGAGGCCGGCTGGAACGACGAGACGCCCTGGCGCCGCTGGCGCATGGGCGAGCTGCGTCAGCCCGAGCCGAAGGCGGCCTCGACACCAGACCCCAGGGCCGCCGCCCGACAGGCCCGCGAGGCGGAGGCCCGTCGCCAGCAGCAGGCCCTCGAGCAGCTGCGCGAGCAGGCCCGGCAGGAAGCCCGCGAGGAGGGCCTGCGCGAGGGACGCGAGGCCGGCCACGCCGAAGGACTGGCCCAGGGCCTCGAGGAAGGCCGCCGGCAGGCTCGCGAGGAGCTGGAGCAGCGCCTCGAGGAGTCGCTCGCGCCGCTGCTGCCGCTGGCCCGCCACTTCGAGGAAGCCCTGGCCGATCTGGACGAGGCCCTGTCCGAAGACCTGGTCGACCTGGCCCTGACCACCGGCCGCCAGCTCGCCGGCGACGCCCTCGAGGCGCGCCCCGAGCAGGTGCTGACGCTGATCCGCGAGCTGCTCCACAGCGAGCCGCCGCTGATCGGCCAGCAGCGCCTGTGGCTGCATCCCCGCGACCTCGAGCTGGTCACGCAACACCTGGGCGAGGAGCTGGAGGCCGCCGGCTGGCGACTCCAGCCCGACGACCAGCTCAGCCGCGGCGGCTGCCGGGTGACCAGCGAGCGCGGCGAGCTGGACGCCACCTGGGAGACCCGCTGGCAGGCGATCCAGGACCAGCTGCGCCGGCGCCAGCCGCCGACCGACACCGACGAAGACGAGGCGTGAGTCGACCGCGATGAACGACACCGCTCCCACCAACCGCCACCAGGCCAGCTGGCAGCGCGCCCTCCGCGGCGTGCGCCGGCGCATCGAGCCGCTGCCGACCAGCCGCGCCAGCGGCCGGGTGGTGCGGGCGACCGGCCTGGTGATCGAGGTGGTGGGCCTGCAGGTGGCGCTGGGCAACGCCTGTCGCATCGAGCTGCCCGACGCCCGCGGCCGGCTGGGCCGCCACTATGCCGAGGCCGAGGTGGTGGGCTTCGACGGCGAGCGCCTGTACCTGATGCCGCTGGCCGAGATCAGCGGCCTGCGCCCCGGCGCCCGGGTGCTGCCGCTGGGCGACGGCAGCGACGGCGCCGCCCGCCGTTTCCCCCTTGGCGAGTCGCTGCTGGGCCGGGTGGTCGACGGCAATGGCGCGCCGCTGGACGACCAGGGCTCGCTGGACGAGGCACCCCGGGCGCCGCTGGCCACGCCGCCGCTCAACCCGCTGTCGCGGGCGCCCATCGATACCCAGATCGACGTCGGCATCCGCGCCATCAATGCCCTGCTCAGCGTCGGCCGCGGCCAGCGCATGGGCCTGTTCGCCGGCTCCGGCGTCGGCAAGTCGGTGCTGCTCGGCATGATGGCCCGCTACACCCGGGCCGACGTGATCGTGGTGGGGCTGATCGGCGAGCGCGGCCGCGAGGTCCAGGACTTCATCGACAACATCCTCGGCCCGGAGGGGCGCCGGCGCGCCGTGGTGGTGGCGGCCCCGGCCGACACCTCGCCGCTGCAGCGCCTGCAGGGCGCCGCCTACGCCACCCGCCTGGCCGAGGGCTTCCGCGATCAGGGCAAGAACGTGCTGCTGATCATGGACTCGCTGACCCGCTACGCCATGGCCCAGCGCGAGATCGCCCTGGCCATCGGCGAGCCACCCGCCACCAAGGGCTATCCGCCCTCGGTGTTCGCCAAGCTGCCGAGCCTGGTGGAACGCGCCGGCAACGCCGAGCGCGGCGGCGGCTCGATCACCGCCTTCTACACGGTGCTGACCGAGGGCGACGACCAGCAGGATCCGATCGCCGACTCGGCCCGCGCCATCCTCGACGGCCACGTGGTGCTGTCGCGCACCCTGGCCGAGGCCGGCCACTATCCGGCCATCGATATCGAGGCCTCGATCAGCCGCGCGATGACCGCCATCGTCGACGCGCCGCAGCTCGAGCAGGCACGCCGCTTCAAGAGCCTGTTCGCGCGCTATCAGCGCAATCGCGACCTGATCAGCGTCGGCGCCTACCATCCCGGCCACGACCCGCAGCTGGACGAGGCGGTGAATCGCTATCCTGCCCTGGAGGGCTTCCTGCAACAGGGCATCGGGGAGTGCGCCGACCTCGATGCCTCGCGTCAGGCACTGCTCGGCGCCCTGGGAGGCAGGCCATGAGCCGCACCGCACTCGACAACCTCACCGAACTGGCCCGGGAGGCCCGCGACCAGGCCGGTCAGAAGCTCGCCGGCGACCGTCGCAGCGCCGACCAGATCATCGCCCAGCTGGAGTCTCTGCAGCGCTACCGAGCGGAGTACGCCGCTCGCCTCCAGACGGCCCTGCGTGACGGCATCGATCCGGCCAGCATGCACAACTATCAGCGCTTCCTGGCCTCGCTGGACGACGCCCTCGCCCGCGCCCGCCAGGCCCTGGTCGAACAGCAGCGCCGCGTCGAGCGCAGCCAGCGCCACTGGCAGCAGGAACAGCGCCGCCTGAGCGCCTACGACACCCTCGCCGAGCGGCGAGCCGATGCCATGCGCAAGGCCGAACAGCGGCGCGAACAGCGCGCCACCGACGAACTGGTGACCCAGCGCTGGCTGCGCCGGGACAGCGTACCGAGCGGCTACTAGGCGGCCGTCAAGGAGAACCACATGGACATTCAGCAGTTGCTCACCGCCCCCTCGGGCCAGACCGCGAAGGGCAGCGCCTCGGGCCATGCCGCCGGCCTGACCGGCGGCGACTTCGCCAAGGCGCTGGCCTCGCTGTCACCCCAGGCCGGCACCCAACCCGCTCCGGCCAGCGGGGCGGAGTCGTCACCGCTGGCCGCTCGACTGCCGCAGGAGACGGCCGCTGCCGACGGCGTGGCCCTGCCCGAGCGCCTCCAGCATCTGCTGGCTTCCGCCGCCGAGGGTGACGACGTCAAAAAGGAACTGGAAACGCTGCTGGTCTCGGCAGGAGATGGCGCAGAGGCCTCGGCGTCGCTGCGTCAGGCCCTGGCCTCGCTCGCCAATGACGACGGTCTTCCCGAGAAACTGCAGACCCTGCTGGCCTCCGTGGCCGACGGCCAGGACCCCGCCATCGCGCTCCAGGAATGGAAGGCCGCCGCGGACGCATCCGAGGAGACTGTGCCCCCCGAGCTCGCCGCCGCCCTGCAGACGCTGATGACCCAGCTCACCCCGGGACAGAGCGCGGGCCAGGCCCGGGCGACGCCCGCCACGACTCCCCAGGCCCCGGCCAACGGTGCCCCGTCGCCTCTGCCCGGCCTCGCGGCCCCATCGACCAACCCCCTGCTCGAAGCCACCCAGCCCCGTGCCGACGCCGCCCCCAACGCGGCAACCTCGGCCGCGCTGGCCGCCGCCGAGGCGGTACGCCAGGCCGCCGGTGGCGCGCCGGCCACCCCCGCCACCACCTCGTCGCAGGCCATGATCGAGGCCCTGGCCGCCCGCCAGCAGAGCCCGGGTGGTAACGCTCAGGAGGCACCGCTGCTCGCGGGCGGTTCCGTTCCCGGCGGCCAAGGCACCCTGCCGCTGACGCCCTCGACGAGTCCCGGCAGTCTCGCCGCCACGGCCCAGCAGGCCAGCCTGAGCGCGCCGGTCGGCAGCCAGTCCTGGCCCCGCCAGCTCGGCCAGCAGCTGCTCCAGTTCGCCCGTCAGGGCGGCGAGCAGCGCATCGAGATGAGGCTGCACCCGGCCGAGCTGGGCCCGCTGTCGGTGACGCTCAAGGTCGGCGATCAGGGCGCCCAGGCACACTTCCTGTCGGCCCACGGCCAGGTGCGCCATGCCCTCGAGCAGGCGATTCCGCAGCTGCGTGAGGCGCTGGCCGAACAGGGCATCTCCCTGGGCGAGACCTCGGTGGGCGAGCAGCGCCAGGGCGGCACCGAAGGAGAAGGCCGCCGATTCGCCGACGCGGCCGCCGGCACGAGCGGAGGCGAGAGCGACTCATCCGCAGAGACCGTCACGCCCGCGGCGGCTCCCGGCAGCATGATCCTGGACGGCCGCGTCGATCTCTACGCCTGATCGGGCAGGTCGCAAAATCCGGAGATGGCCCCGTTCATCGGGCCTGTTCGATTCATCGTGCCGCCCTCGCGGGCGGCATAATTCCCCGCTATCGGCAGAATATTCAGCATAGGAACGGTAATGGCGACATCCAGCGGAGGTTCCCGGAAACTGCTGTGGCTACTGGTGGTGCTGGTGGTGATCGCCTCCTCGGCGGCGGCCACGGCCCTGTTCATGGTCATGAGCGGCGACGGGGACGACGGCAAGGCCATGGCTCAGGAGCCCGAGACCATCGAGCACAAGGCCCCGATCTTCGTGGAGATCGAACCCTTCACCGTCAACCTGGCCGACGACGACTACGGGTCACGGCTGCTCTACGCCGGCATCTCGCTCAAGGTTGCCGACGAGCAGAGCCAGGCGCTGCTGACCGAACACATGCCCGAGGTGCGCAGCCGCCTGCTGATGCTGCTCTCCGGCAAGCAGGCCGCCGACCTCGCCTCGCAGGAAGACAAGCGGCGCCTCGCCGAACAGGTGAAGGCCACCCTCGAGGCGCCGATGGTGGAGCCGCAGCCGGAACTGGCCATCGAGAACGTGCTGTTCACCGAATTCATCGTGCAATGACGCCGGGCCCGTAGCGACCATGTCTCAAGAAGATCTGCTCTCCCAGGACGAGATCGACGCCCTGCTCAAGGGCGTCAGCGGGGACGACGAGCCCGCGGAGGGCCAGGACGGCCAGCCGCAGGTCCGCCCCTTCGATCCGGCCAACCAGCACCGCATCATCCGCGAACGCCTGCATGCCCTGGACATGATCAACGAGCGCTTCGCCCGCTACTTCCGCATGGGCCTGTTCAACCTGATCCGGCGCAGCGCCGACATCACCGTGGATTCGGTGAAGTACCAAAGCTACAGCGACTTCTCGCGCAACGTGCCGGTGCCCACCAACATCAACATGATCGCCATGAAGCCACTCAAGGGCTCGGCGCTGATCGTGTTTCCGCCGAACCTGGTATTCATGGTGGTGGACAACCTGTTCGGCGGCGATGGCCGTTTCCTCACCAAGTCCGAGGGGCGCGAGTTCACCAACACCGAACAGCGCATCATCCAGCGCATGCTGCAGCTGGCCATCGAGGCCTACGGCGACTCCTGGAAGTCGGTCTATCCGCTGGACATCAGCTTCCTGCGCAGCGAGATGCAGTCGAAGTTCGCCAACATCACCAATTCGCCCAACGAGATCGTGGTCAACACCAGCTTCAATCTCGAGGTGGGCAACCTGGCCAGCAGCTTCCAGATCTGCATGCCCTACTCGATGATCGAACCGCTGCGCGACCTGCTGACCAACCCGGTCAACGAGGGCCATCAGGATCAGGACGGCAGCTGGTCGAAGCGCATGGCCGGCGAGCTGCGCCAGTCCGAGATCGAGCTGGTGGCCAACTTCGCCGACATCCCCTCACGCATCTCCCAGGTGCTGGCCCTCAAGGCCGGCGACGTGCTGCCGCTGGAACTGCCCGAGACCGTGACCGCCAGCGTGGACGGCGTGCCGGTGATGGAATGCGAATACGGCAGCCAGCACGATCAACGTGCCCTGCGGGTGCGTCGACTGTTCGATCACGCGGCGGGCCACGCGCCGTCCAGCGCCTTCGTCAAGGGGGCTCAGCCGACATCCAAGGAAGCCAAGCATGACTGATCCCAACAAGCCCGACGATCAGAACCTCGACGACGAATGGGCGGCCGCCATGTCCGAACAGGAGGGCGATGCCACGCCGAGCGGGGAGGAGGATCCCTGGGCCGCCGCCATGGCCGAGCAGGCCGCCGCCGAGGAAGCCGAGGGTGACGATGCCCCCGCCGCGGACAGCGGCGCCGCAGCGCAGCCCGCCAGCGACAGCGTCTTCCAGCCGCTGGAGGGAGGCCAGGACAAGGCGGTGCCCCGCGATCTCGAGATGATCATGGACATCCCGGTCAAGCTGACCGTGGAGCTGGGTCGCACCAAGCTGACCATCAAGCAGTTGCTGGAGCTCGCCCAGGGTTCCGTGATCGAGCTCGAGGGGCTGGCCGGCGAACCGATGGACATCCTGATCAACGGCTATCTGATCGCCCAGGGCGAGGTGGTGGTGGTGGATGACAAGTACGGCATCCGCATCACCGAGATCATCACGCCCTCCGAGCGCGTCCAGAAGCTGAATCGATGAGCGAGAGCGCATCCGGTGCCGTCGCCGATGGCCTGGGCGGCGGCGAGGCGCTGATCGGCATGGCCACCCTGGGCAAGACCGCCGCGGCCCTGGCGCTGGTGCTGGCGATCATCGTCGCCTGCAGCCTGCTACTCAGACGGCTCAACGGTGGCGGGCGCGGCCAGGGCCAGCGTCCGCGCCTGGTGGGCAGCACCAGCATCGGCCAGCGCGAGCGGGTGGTGATCGTCGAGGTCGAGGGCACCTGGCTGGTGCTGGGCGTCGGCGGTGGCCAGGTAAACAAGCTCCACGAGCTGCCGGCCCCCGAGTCGCCGGCGACAGCCCCCGCCTCTCCCGCCTTCTCCGAGGACGACGGCTTCGCCGCCCGCTTCGCCAAGGCCCTGCGTCACAACGCCGGGCTGGGCCGACACGACCGGGATCGCCCATGAACCGTTTCGCCACGCGTCACGCCCGCTGGTGGCTGCTGGCCCTGCTGCTGGTGCCGGGTCTGGCCCTGGCCCAGCAGATCCCCGGGCTGATCAGCCAGCCGATGGAGGACGGCGGCCAGCGCTGGTCGCTGTCGCTGCAGACGCTGCTGTTGCTCAGCTCGCTGGCCTTCCTGCCGGCGGCGGTGCTGATGATGACCAGCTTCACCCGCATCATCATCGTGCTGGGCCTGCTGCGCACCGCCATGGGCACCCAGGCCACGCCGCCCAACCAGATCCTGCTGGGCCTGGCGCTGTTCCTGACCTTCTTCATCATGGCCCCGGTGTTCGGCGAGGTGTACGACCAGGCCTGGGTGCCGCTGTCCAACGGCAGCATCGCCTTTCCCGAGTTCCTGACCCAGGCCCAGGGCCCGTTCCGCGAGTTCATGATGGCCCAGACCCGCGAGCCGGACCTGGCGCTGTTCGCGCGCCTGGCCGACGTCGGGCAGATGCAGGGCCCGGAGGATGTGCCGCTGCGCGTACTGGTGCCGTCCTTCGTGACCAGCGAGCTGAAGACGGCCTTTCAGATCGGCTTCACCATCTTCATCCCCTTCCTGATCATCGACCTGGTGGTGGCCAGCACGCTGATGGGCCTCGGGATGATGATGGTACCGCCGATCACCATCTCGCTGCCCTTCAAGCTGATGCTGTTCGTGCTGGTCGACGGCTGGCAGCTGATCATCGGCTCGCTGGCGGAAAGCTTCTACGTGTGAACGCCCGGAGACTGCCATGACCCCCGAGACGGTAATGACCATCGCCTACCAGGGCATGCGCGTGACCCTGCTGCTGGCGGGCCCGCTGCTGCTCACCGCGCTGTTCACCGGCCTGCTGGTCAGCCTGTTCCAGGCCGCCACCCAGATCAACGAGATGACCCTGTCGTTCATCCCCAAGATCCTGGCGGTGTTCACCGTGCTGGTCCTCGCCGGCCCCTGGCTGCTGGGCCTGATCACCACCTTCACCCGCGAGCTGTTCGGCAACATCCCCAGCATGGTGATGTAGGCCATCATGGTCGAGATCACGTTCGACCAGCTGCACGGCTGGCTGGTCGCCTTCCTGTGGCCCTTCTGCCGCATCAGCGGGCTGATGCTGACCTCGCCGCTCTGGGGGCACTCCAGCGTGCCACGCCAGGCCAAAATCGCCCTGGCCGCCTCGCTGACCGTGGTGATGGTCCCGGTGCTGCCGGCGATGCCGAGCGTGCCGCTGTTCTCCTGGGCGGGGCTCGGCATCGTCATCGAGCAGCTGCTGGTCGGCGCCGCCATGGGCCTGGTGATGCGCGTCACCCTGGTGGTGGTACAGGCCACCGGTGAATTCATCGGCCTGCAGATGGGCTTGGCCTTCGCCACCTTCTTCGACCCGGCCAGCGGCACCAACATGATGGTGCTGTCGCGCATCCTGTACACGATCACGCTGCTGATGTTCCTGGCCCTCAACGGCCACCTGATGGTGCTCGAGCTGCTGGCCTCGAGCTTTCAGACCCTGCCCATCGGCCTGGGGCGCTACGACCCCGCCGCCTTCGAGATGCTGGCCCGCTACGGCGGCACCATCTTCTCCTTCGGCATGCTGCTGGCCCTTCCGCTGGTGGCGGCGCTGCTGATCATCAACCTGGGGCTGGGCATCCTCAACCGCTCGGCGCCCCAGCTCACCGTGTTCAACATCGGCTTCCCGGCCTCGCTGACGGTCGGGGTGGTGCTGCTGATGGTGCTGATGACCGACCTGGGCCGGGTCCTGCAACGACTGTTCGGACAGGGCCTCACCTTCTTGAGTGAATTCCTGCAGGTGCTGGCGCCGCTGAGCGGCTGAGTCGCCTCTTACTGCCAACAAAAAACCGCCCTGTCGTGGGACGACAGGGCGGGGAAAGGGATCATGGGCAGGGAAGACCATGACCGGCAGGCAAGGGCAGGATCAGAGGTACTGGAAGAGCGACATGCCCTTCATGTTGGCGAAGGTCTGCTGGGACGCCTGCAGGCCGACCTGACGCAGGCTGTATTCGGAGATCGCTGCGGCATAGTCGAGATCAACCAGATCGGACCGGGTCTGCTCGTAGTTCAGGGTGCGGTTGCTGCTGACGCCATCCACCACGTCCAGCTCGTTGAGCCGCGCGCCCATGGAGGCGCGCACCGTCAAGACATTGTCCAGGCTATTGTCCAGCTCGCGCATGGAGGTGCTCAGAGTATTGCCGAGCGCGGCCCGCTCCGCTTCGGTGCCGGCCGGGCTTTCCAGCACGGATATCGCGTTCTCCAGGGTGGTGAAGAGGTCGGTATTGCCCTGATCGGCGGGCTTCACCGCGATGCTGTCGCCGTCAACGGGCTGACCGTCCAGCTCCATGGACAGGCCTTCGAACGCGATCCGCGTACCTTCTTCACCGGGCGAATAGGCGCCATCGGCCACCCTGTCGCCATCACCGTTCAACACCTCGTAGGTGAACCCCGACGCCTCGTCACCGGTGAAGGTGATGGTATAGGGCTGGTCGGCGTCGACTGCCTCATCGTCCAGCACCTGGGGGCCGGAGAAGGTGACGCCACCGGCATTGCCGGCCTCAGCAGCGGCCACATGACCGGCGCCGCCGGGCACGCTCTGGAAGATCGCCTGCCCGCTGTCGCTGACCTCCATCAGCCGCGAGGCATCGATGCGCTGCCGGCGCACCTCGCTGTCACCCACGTACTCGACCTCGCCACCGTTGCCCTTGACGAAGGGCGCGCTGCTGTCGCTGTAGCCGCCGAACAGGTAGGTGCCGTTGCCATCGGTGGCGTTGGCCTGGCCCAGCAGGGTCTCGTAGATGCCACTCAACTCCGAGGCCACGGACTGCCGATCCGCATCGCTGAGGGTGCCGTTCGATGCTTGAACCAGCAGGGTCTTGGCACTGGTGATCGCATCGCTGACGCTGTTGAGCACGCTCTCGCCCTGGGACAGCGAGTTACGGGCGCTGACGCGGGAGTCTGTGTGCTGCTCGGTGACGGCCAGCGACTGACTGACGCCCACGGCCCGAGCGGCCGCCTGGGGATCGTCGGACGGGCTCGTCACCCGGCGACCGCTGGCGATCTGCTGGCTGACGTCGTTGAACTTGGCCTGCTGCTGATTGAGCGAGCCGACGCTCTGATTGAAGATGGTGAGGGTACTGATGCGCATCTCGTGAGACTCTCCCTATCAACCGCGCAGACCGAGCACGGTGTCGAGCACCGAGGTGGCGGTATCGATGACCTTGGCGTTGGCCTGGTAGTACTGCTGGTAACGGATCAGGTTGGCCGCCTCTTCATCCAGGTTGACCCCGGACTCGGACTGCTGGACGGCCTCCAGCTGCTGGCTGAGCCCCTGCTGGGCCTCCAGATTGACCTGGACGATATTGGTCCGGTTGCCGACGTCGCTGACCAGGGAGGCATAGGCCTCGCTCAGCGAGGCCGAACCGCCCACCACGCTCTTCTGCTGAAGATCCTGCAGGGCCAGGGCGTTCTCGTTGTTCCCAGAGCCGCCCCCCGGACCGGCCGCGGCGATCCTGTCGGTATCGCCGATGGCGCTCTCCAGGCCACCCGCGGCACGACGAACCGGCTGGACCACGAAGCGATCGTTGTCGGCCAGGCCGGCAGGATCGTCGAAGCTCAGGGTCAGGCCGCCGAAGCTCAGCTCGCCGCCGGCATAGTCGACGTCGGCGGCCTCCAGTACGGCCCCGGTGTCCTCGCGCACCACCTCGAAGGCCGGCGCCGCGGCGTCGGTGACGCGCACCGTATAGTCGGTGGCCTTGAGCTGATCGATGCTGTCGGCATCGAAGGCCGCCCCGGCGATCTCGGCGGTGCCCGTGTTGCGCTCGGCCGAGAAGGCTCGCGGCTCACCGATACTGAAGAACTCGCCGCCCGCGTCGCCGTTCAGGTCGATGCCTTCGGCATGCTGTCGGTTGACCGCCACCGCCAGCGAGACCGCCATCTGGCCGATCTGGTTCTGGGTCTTGTCCAGGGTCTCGGCTCGGAAGTCCATCAGCCCGCCCAGAGTCCCGCCGCTGATGGCGTCCTTGTCCAGGGCTCGGACGTTGCCGCTGGAGTCCGGATAGCCGACCACGGTGCGCTGAGGATCTTCCGGCGAGGCCATGGCTTCCAGCTTGAAGCTGCGATCGCCCATCACCAACGGCTGGCCATTGGGCAGGCTGACGTTGTAGGACTTGCCGTCCTGGATGTTGAGCCGCAGGTCCATGCGCTCGCTGAGCTCGTGGACCAGCTGGTCGCGCTGGTTGAGCAGCGCATTGGGCGCCTCGCCCTGCTTGGCACGTGCCAGAGCGATCTCGCGGTTGATCGAGCCCAGCTGCTCGGTGGTGTTGTTGATCTGGGTGACCTCGTCCTCGATCTGGCCGTTGATGCCGTTCTGCATGTCCTGGAGGTAGCCGTCGAAGGAGCGGAACTGGGCGCTCAGGGTATCCGCCGAGCCGAGCACGCCCTGGCGGGCGGCCGGGTCGGAGGGTGCGCTGGCCAGGTCCTCCATCGAGGAGAAGAAGTCCTGCATCAGCGGCGAGAGCCCGGCGGCCTCGTCGGCCAGCAGGTTGTCGATCTGCTCCACCTGGGTGCCGTAGGTTTCCAGCGCGCTGGTCTTGCTGGTGGCGTCATTCAGCTGGTCGGCGACATAGCGGTTGAACTGGCGCTGGATATCATTGACCTGCACCCCGCCCGTGCCCGTGCCGCTCTCCCCCAGCACGGTCACCTCGCGGTTGTAGCCGGGCGTGTAGACGTTGCTGATGTTGTTGCTGGTGGACGCCAGGGCGTTCTGGGCGGCGTTGAGGCCGCTGAGGCCGGTGGAGAAGATGCTCATGACAGATGTTCCCTTTTGCCGATTCTCTGGCTATCGGCCGCGGCGGGCCGGACTTGAGGCCGAATGTCCTTGAGCCGGGGACTGAAAGCCCCCGGGAAAATGCCGATCAGCGTGACGCCAGTCGCTGGCCCTCGGGCAGTGGCCCCAGGGTGTCCATGACCGCGATCAGCTTGTCGGCATAGGCCGGGTCGGTGGCATAACCGCCGCGCTGCAGGGCCCGGGCCGCCTGGTCGGGCGTCGCGGCCGAACTGACGCCGGCATAGCGAGGATTGTCGCCGATCAGACGGGCGTAGTCGGCGAACGCTGCCTGGAAGGAGTCATAGACGCGGAAGCGATCGCGCACCGCCTGGCGACGGCCGTCGATCACCTCATGGGTCAGGATCTCGGTGGTCTCGCCCTGCCAGCGGCTGCCGGCCTTGATGCCGAACAGGTTATGGCTGTTGCCGCCGTCGGCGGTGGGAATCTCGCGCCGCCCCCAGCCGGTCTCCAGCGCCGCCTGGGCGAGGATCAACTCGGCCGGCACGCCGCTCTCGCGGCTGGCCTCACGGGCCGGGCCGGCGAGCCTGGCCAGGAAGGCCTGAACGTGCTCGGGCCGGTCCGCCATCGCGGCCGGATCCGCCACGGCGGACGCCGGCTCATCCACGCCGGTCTGAAGCGCCTCGAGGAAGGAGGTCGGCGCCGATGACGCGTCACCCTCGGCCCGCGCGCCAGTGTCCGGCTCGGCCATCAGCGCATCGGTCAGCGGGCGCGGCGTGCCGCGGGGAATCCCGGCGATCAGCGCCTCGATGTTGCGGTGACTCGAGGCCGAGGCATCGCGCCCGCCGACCGAGCCCTCGAGCTGGGCCACCAGCTGGTCGGCCAGCCCCAGGCCACGCTCGGCCACGCTCTGCGACCACTGCTTGTCGAGCATCTCCTGATACATGTCGCCGGCCTGGCTCTGGAGCAGCCCCGAGGTCGGCACCGCCTCGCGCATGCTCTTGACCATCATCTGCACGAACAGGGCCTCGAACTGCTGGGCGGCGCCCTTCAGGCCCTCGCCGGAATCATTGTGCTTGAGGCGCTCCAGGCCCTGGATGTCCAGGGCGAACTGGCCGCGGGCGGTGTCGGGAGCATCCAGGCTCATCAGATGATCTCCAGTTCGGCGCGCAGCGAGCCCGCTTCCTTGAGGGCCTCGAGGATCGACATCAGGTCGTTGGGCGTGGCACCCAGGGAGTTGAGCGCGTCGACCACCTCCATCAGGTCCGCGCCCTCGACGACCTTGAGGGTGCCGGGCTGCTGCTGGATGCTGATCTCGGCATCCTGGGTCACCACGGTCTGGCCGTTGCCGAACGGGTTCGGCTGGCTGACGTCCACGTCGCTGTCGATGACGATCGACAGGTTGCCCTGGGCCACCGCTGCCCGGCGCAGGGTCACCTGGCCGTTGAGCACCACCGACCCGGTCCGCGAGTTGAGTACCACGCGGGCCGGCTCCTCGGTGGGCGTGACCTGGACGTTCTCGACCCGGGCCATGAAATTGACCCGCGCGTTGGGATCGAGCGGGCCGTCCAGGGCGATCACCCGGGCGTTGCGGGCCGAGGCCACGACACGACCGAACTCCTGGTTGATGGCGCTGACCGCCCGCTGGGCGGTGCCGAAGTCGTCGGTCTGGAGCTGCAGCTCGAGCAGTCCGCCGTTGGCGCCCAGGTCGAGGGGCACCTCGCGCTCCACGGTGGCGCCGTTGGCGATGCGCCCCCCGCCCTGCTGGTTGACCTGCACGCTGGAACCGCCGGCCGCTGCCCCCGCACCACCGACCAGCAGGTTGCCCTGGGCCAGGGCGTAGACGCTGCCGTCGGCGCCCTTCAGCGGGGTCATCAGCAGGGTGCCGCCGCGCAGGCTGTCGGCGTTGCCCACCGAGGACACCACCACGTCGAGGTTCTGCCCGGGGCGGGCGAAGGCCGGCATCTCGGCCGTGACCATCACCGCCGCCACGTTGCGCAGCTGCATGTTGGTGCCCGCCGGCACGGTGATGCCGAGCTGGGAGAGCATGTTGGTCAGGCTCTGGCCGGTGAAGGGCGCCTGGGTGGTGCGGTCGCCGGTGCCGTCGAGGCCGACCACCAGGCCGTAGCCGACCAGGGCGTTGTCGCGCACGCCGGCGAAGCTGGCCAGCTCTCGCAGTCGCTCGGCCTGGGCCGGCAGTGCCAACAGGATCATCGCCACGAAGGCCAGCCCGGAGGCCAGCCGCGGAAGTGCGCCCAGCGCGCGTCGAGTGCCGGTCATCATGCCACTCTCCTAGAAGGGCGAGACGTTGAGGAAGAAGCGCTGCAGCCAGCCCATGTGCTGCGCCTCGTTGATGTAGCCGTCGCCGACGTACTCGATGCGGGCGTCGGCCACCGAGGTCGAGGGCACGGTGTTCTCGCCGGTGATGTCGCGGGGATTGACCACCCCGCCGAAGCGGATGAACTCGGTGCCCTGGTTGATGGCGATCTGCTTCTCGCCGCGCACCCGCAGGTTGCCGTTGCCCAGCACGTCGATCACGGTCACGGTGATGGTGCCGGTGAAGGAGTTGTTGGCCTGGGAGCCACCGCCGCCCTGGAAGTCGCTCTCCCCGGAGACATCGAAGCCGTACTCCGCCAGGGTATCGAGGGCATCCGGCAGCTGGGCCAGCTCGAGGCTGGACGAGCCGTTGCGGTCGGCGTTCGAGCGGGCGTTCTTGCTGGCGCTGACCTGTTCGTCCAGCACGATGGTCAGGATGTCGCCGATCATCCGCGGACGACGATCCTCGAACAGCGGCTGATAACCGCTGCGCGGCTGGTAGATGGCCCCGTTGGCGCGCGCCATCGGCCGCTCCGGAATCTCGATCCGCTCCTGCTCGCCGACCACCGAGGCGTGGGGAATCTGCGCACAGCCCCCCAGCACCGCCAGTGCCACGACCAGCAGCCAGCGCCATGCACCACCCGGAATCATCCCGCTCATGCCCTCGCCCTCCGGTCCATCACTCGCCTCACAGCTGGGCCAGGCGCGAGAGCATCTCGTCGCTGGTCTGCACGGCCTTGCTGTTGATCTCGTAGGCACGCTGAGTCTGGATCATGCTGACCATTTCCTTGACCACGCTGACGTTGGAGGTCTCGACGTAGTTCTGCATGATGCTGCCGGTGCCGTTCATGCCGGGAATATCCTCGGTGCGCGGCCCGGAGGCGGTGGTCTCGGCATACAGATTGCCGC
Organism: Halomonas sp. HG01; assembly: GCF_000968715.2. Lineage (NCBI taxonomy): Bacteria > Pseudomonadati > Pseudomonadota > Gammaproteobacteria > Oceanospirillales > Halomonadaceae > Halomonas > Halomonas sp. HG01. Next base: position 3,399,584 of record NZ_CP022134.1, read on the forward strand.
CGAGGCTCTCCAGCCCGGTGGGATTAACGAAGGTGGAGAGGGTGACCTGGCCGACTTCCTGAAGCTCGCTGTCGCCCGGCACCTTGACCGACACGATGCCGTCCTCGCCGATGTTCACCGACAGGGCGTTCGGCGGGATGACGATACCCGGCTCCAGTGGATAGCCGTTGGCGGTGACCATCTGGCCGTTCTGGTCCAGCTGGAAGCTGCCGTCACGGGTGTAGGCGGTGGTGCCGTCCGGCATCATCACCTGGAAGAAGCCCCGGCCCTCGATGGCCAGGTCACGGCTGTTGCCGGTCTGCTCGAGCCCGCCCTGGGTGTGCAGGCGCTCGGTGGCCACCGGACGCACGCCGGTACCGACCTGCATGCCCGACGGCAGCCGATCCTGGGCGTTGGTCTGGGCACCGGGCTGGCGCAGGTTCTGATACAGCAGGTCCTCGAACACCGCCCGAGACTGCTTGAAGCCGTTGGTGTTGACGTTGGCCAGGTTGTTGGAGATGACGTCCAGCTTGGTCTGCTGGGCCTCCAGGCCGGTCTTGGCCGTCCATAGTGACTTGATCATTCTGGTTCCCTCATGTTCGTTCGGCTCAGCTCAGCGAGAGCAGGCTGTTGGCCCGCTGATCGTTCTCGTCGGCGGTGCTCATGACCTTGGTCTGCATCTCGTAACGGCGCGCCACGTCGATCATCGACACCATGCTCTCCACCGGATTGACGTTGCTGCCCTCGAGCGCACCGCTGATCAGCTTGGCATCGTCATCCGCCGGCAGCAGGCCGGGCTGGCCGTCCTGGCCGGGGGCGCGGAAGAGGCCATCGACGCCGCGCTCCAACCCATCGGGCCCCGGCGTGGCCAGCTTGAGGCGACCCACCGGCACCAGGGCGTCGGGCCCCTGGCCGGGGGCGATGGCACTGATCGTGCCGTCGGCGCCCAGCGAGACCTGCGCGCCCAGGGGCACCTGGACGGGGCCGCCCTCGCCGATCACCGGATGGCCGGCGCTGCGCAGCAGACCGTCGCCATCGACCTGGAGGTCGCCGCGGCGGGTGTAGGCCTCGGTGCCGTCGGGGGCCTGGACGGCGAGCCAGGCATCGCCCTTCATCGCCACGTCCAGGGTGCGGCCGGTGCGGGTCATCGGGCCGGACGAGGTATCGGCGCCCGGCGTGGATGCCGCCACCGAGGCGCGAGTGTCCAGGCGCCCGTCGCCCTCCACCGGCACCGCGCGCATCGCATGCAGCTGGGCGCGAAAGCCGGTGGTCGAGGCGTTGGCCAGGTTGTGGCTGACCACCGCCTGCTGCTCCATGCTCTGGCGCGCGCCGCTCATGGCGGTATAGAGGATGCGATCCATGACTCAGCCTCCCGGGCTTAGCGGCTCAGGTTGATGGCGGCCTGCAGGACCTCGTCCTGGGTGGAGATGGTCTGGGAATTGGCCTGGTAGGCCCGCTGGGTGACGATCATGTCGACCAGCTCGCTGGCCAGGTCCACGTTGGAGGTCTCGATGGCGCTGGACTGGACGCTGCCGAGCACCCCGGTGCCTGGCTCGCCGAGCAGCTCCTGACCGGAGCTCGCGGTGGCCGACCAGGCGTTGTCACCCACCGCCTCTAGCCCTTCCGGGTTGCGGAAGTTGGCCAGGGCGATCTGCCCGGCCGGCACCGACTGCTCGTTGGCGTAGTTGCGCATCACGGTGCCGTCGTCCTGGATGGTGATGCCCACCAGGGCGCCGGAGGTATAGCCGTCCTGGGTCAGCGAGCTGGTCGAGGAGGTATTGCCGAACTGGGTGGAGCCGGTCGGTCGATAGTCGAAGGTCAGCTCGGCGGCGCCACCCTGCGCGGCGAAGGTCATCGCCGTCTCGATATCGGCATCCAGGGCGTTATAGGCGGTGGTATAGGCAGCCTGGGCAGTATTGCGTTGACCAAGCGCATCGCTATATGCCGTCGTCGCGTCAGTCAGCTCATTTTTGGCCGTCGCAAGCGCTGCCTTGGCCGCATCCAGGGCATCCTGATTGGCCTGGGAGTTATCGGCATCATAAGCCGCCTGGGCTGCGTCGACGGCAGCCTGGGCACTGTCGTAGGCATCCTGCGCCGCATCGCGGTCGCTGGTCGCCGTTACCAGCTCGACCTCGCGCTGCTCGAGCGTGTCCTCCGCCTGCAGGAAGTTGGCGTCGACACCAGCCACGCCCTGGTCCTGGAGCTGACCGTTATTGTCGAAGCGCAGGAAGAAATCGTTCTCTTCAGAGTATGTGCCGTCCATCACCGCCCGACCGCGCCAGGTATTGGCATCGACCTTCTCGTAGTAGACGGTGACGTTGCGCGAATTTCCCAGAGAGTCGTAGGTCGAGAAGTTATTCGAGAAGTGATAGTCCAGGGTGGTGGCGGCCCCCGTAGCGTCGGTCACTTCGGCTTGGCTGAGCCCTTCATCGACCGCCTCCCGGGCATCCAGGTTGAAGGTGGTCGAGACACCGGTAGTGGCACTGGCTGCCATGTCGTCCGCTGGCACCTGCAGCACCTCTGGCTGGCCGCCGACCTGAACATTGCCCGCCGCGTTGAGCCCGTAGCCCATGATCCGCGCGCCCTGGGCATTCACCAGGTAACCGTCGGCGGTCATGGACAGCTGACCGTTGCGGGAGTAGACCACCTCACCATCCTGCTGGAAGCGGAAGAAGCCGTCGCCGCTGATCGCCAGGTCCAGATTGCGGCCGGTGTTCTCGATATTACCGTCTCCGAAGTCCTGCAGCACGGCCGAGACCTTGGTGCCCAGACCGGTGGAGCCGGCGAAAACATCGGCGAACTGGGCACTGGAGCTCTTGTAGCCCACGGTCTGGGAGTTGGCGATGTTGTTGCCCAGCACGTCGAGGCTGGAGGAGGCGGCGTTCAGGCCGCTGAGCGCTTGTGAGAAGCCCATGTCGTGTTATCCCTGCGTTATCGAATCATGAAAGGTGCTGAGCCGACCCGCCCCTCGAACCGGCCCCGACGCATCACAGAATCTGCTTGATGTCCCCAAGCCCCACCTGGCCGTAGACGGCGCCGAGGTCGAGCCGGACATCACCGTCCGGGGACGGCGTGACGCTGTTGACCATGGCGTAGTTGAGCGACTCGACCGATACCGGGCTGTCGCCCTGGCTGGCTTCGACGCGGAACTGGTAGGCACCATCGGCGGCGACCTGGCCGTCGCTGGTCTTGCCGTCCCAGCTGAAGGACTGCACGCCGGCGTCCATGGCCCCCAGGTCATAGGCATTGACCACCTGACCGGCGCCGTTGGTGACGGTCACCTTGACCCGGTCGGCCGGGGCGGCCAGCTCGACGCCCATGGGCGTGGTGGTCACGTCACCCGCATCGTTCTGGTCGAGCAGCACCCGGTTGCCGGGCACCATCACGCCCTGCCCGATCAGCGCCGTGGCCTGCAGCGTGCGCCCGGCGTCGATCTGGCTGGTGATCTCGGACAGCGAGTCGTTGAGCTTCTCGATGCCGCTGACGGTGTTGATCTGCGCCAGCTGGGAGGTCATCTCCTCGTTTTTCATCGGATCCATCGGATCCTGGTTCTTAAGCTGGGTCACCAGCATGGTCATGAAGTTGTTGCGCAGCTCGTCGGACTGGGCAGACGTCAGCCCCGAGCCGCCGCCGGCCCGGTTCGCCCCGGAGGCGCCGCCATTGAGGCCGTTGAGCACGCCGGAATCGATGGTGGATGCCATGGGATCAGCCCTCGCCCAGGGTCAGGGTCTTGAGCATCAACTGCTTGTTGGTGTTCATGACCTCGACGTTGGCCTGATAGGAACGGGAGGCGGAGATCATGTTGGCCATCTCCGCCACGGGATCGACGTTGGGCAGGCTCACGTAGCCCTGCTCGTCGGCCAGCGGGTGCTCGGGGCGATACTCCTGGCGCAGCGGCGCCGGATCCTCGACCACCTCGCGCACCCCGACGCCACCCACGCCACGGCGCGAGGCGGCCTGGCTCTCGAACATCACCTGCTTGGCGCGATAGGCCTCGCCGTCGGGGCCGGCCACGCTGTCGGCGTTGGCCAGGTTGCTGGCGGTGACGTTCATGCGCTGCGACTGGGCGCTCATCGCCGAGCCGGAGATATCGAACACGGAAAACATCGACATGCCACCGCTCCTTATTCGGGTTGCATGGCCTTCTTGAGGCCCTGGATACGACTGTTGAGGAGCGTCAGCGAGGCCTGATAGCGCACCGAGTTGTCCGCGAAGGCGGTGCGCTCGCGGTCCATATCGACGGTGTTGCCATCGAGGCTCGGCTGGTCCGGCACCCGATAGAGCAGCTCCCCGCGCGGCGACGGCATGCCCTGGCCGGCCAGATGGCCGCCGTCGGTGCGCGCGAGCGACAGCCCGCCGCCCGCACCGGCACCGCCCTGACGGGTCGCCTTGGCCAGTTCGGCACCGAAGTCCATGTCGCGGGCCTTGTAGCCCGGGGTATCGGCGTTGGCGATGTTGCTGGCCAGCACCTTCTGTCGCTCATGGCGCAGGCTCAGGGCCTGCTGGGAGAAGTTGAGGGAGGCTTCGAGCTGATCGATCATCCGGCACGCTCCGGAAAAGGAAATTCGTCGACGATGGAGAATAGCCACGGTGCTGTCAGCCCAAAGGATCGAACAGCCTTCGATAGCCGGGCCATTTCACGGCATCCCCCGTCGAAGCGAGCGCTAGACTGCCGTCAGGAACTTCCTCCGAGCGTGCCCATGTCCCGATTGATCCGCCGCTGCCTGCTACCGCTGTTGCTGCTGGCCGCCCTTCCGGCGTCGGCGGAGGACACGGCGATGCTCGACGCCGTGCGCGCCTTCCTGACCGCCGAGGCCGCTCCGCTGGGCGACGAGGTCAGCGTGACGCTCTATCCGCCCGCCGCGCACTTCCCGACCTGCCATCAGCCGACCCCCTTCCTGAGGGACACGTCTCGCGCGCCGCTGGGGCGGCTGTCGGTGGGCGTACGCTGCTCGGGCGAAGACCGCCGGACGCGCTACCTGCAGGCCGAGGTCAGCGTGATCGGCCGCTATCCGGTCACGGCGCATGCCATCGAGGCCGGCACGCGGCTGACGCGCGACGATCTGGAGGAACGGCGGGGAGAGCTCGATCGGCTGCCCAGGCGGGCGCTGCGATCCGTCGAGGCGATCGTCGGCCAGGAGGCGCGCCGCTCGCTGGCGGCGGGTCGTGCGATCCAGTCCCACCAGGTGCGGGCACCACGGCTGGTCGAGCGCGGCGCGAGCGTGATCCTGGAGGCCGGCGGCCAGGGCTTTCGCGTCACCCGCCAGGCCGAGGCGCTCGGTGCCGGCGGTCGCGGGGAGCGTATCCGAGTGCGGCTGGACGACCGCCGCATCCTCGAGGGGCGCGTCATCGGTCGCAACCGGCTGGCCGTGGAGGGCTGACCCGGACTGGCCGTTACCCCCGGCCGGGCATTAAAGTGTCGGCTTCGAGTGCCGATAGCTCGAATAACGCACCGCTCACGAGGCCTTTCACCGTGAAAGTCGACAATCACCATCCCCTGCGCCCCGGACAGGTCGAGTCACGCGACACGACGCGCCAGACCCGGGAAACGCCCGCGGCGGGGCAGGACGCCCCGGAACCGGCCACCTCGACGCACCTGCGCCAGGGCGCCACCGACCCGAGCCGTGACATCGACGCCGCCCGGGTCAACGAGCTGCGCGAAGCCATTCGCGACGGCCAGCTGGAGATCAAGCCGGAGCGCATCGCCGACGGCCTGATCGCCAGCGTGCAGGATCTGCTGGCCGACGAGGGCGAGACTCAGTGAGCCTGCAGCGACTCCTCGACGGCCAGGCCGAACGCCTGGCACGCCTGGGGCGGCTGCTCGAGGAAGAGCAGGGCCTGCTGGTGGCCGGCGAGATCGACGGCCGGCGCCTCAATGCCCTGGCCGAGGAAAAGACCGCCGTCCAGCAGGACCTGGAGGAGACCGAGCAAACCCGCGCCCGGGTCCAGCGCCAACTGGGCTACGCCGAGGGCACCGAGGGCGCCCGCCAGGCCGCCGCCGACGCCGGCTGTCTCGACGGCTGGCAGGCCATGCTGAACCAGGCACGCCACATCGCCCGGCTCAACGAGCGCAACGGACGTCTGCTGGAACTGCGCATGCGCCACAACCAGCAGATGCTCGACACCATCCACCGCCTCGCCGACCCCGACACCTACTCCGCCGACGGCCGCACCGGCCTCCAGTCGCGCCGCCTCGACGCCCGGGCCTGAAACGAGCCGTTCGTCTCAGGCCGTCGTCGGGCGCGCCTCCCACCAACCCGCCAGGTCGGCCGGCGCCTGGGGCGTGCCCAGCAGGTTACCTTGCCCCAGCGATACCCCCAGCGCACGCGCGGCCTCCAGCTGGGCCAGTGTCTCGATGCCGATCAGCACGACCTCCACACCGAGTGCCTGAAAGCAGCGCAGCAAGGCCTCGAGCACGCCACCCCGCTCCAGCGAGTCGATCATCCTGGGATTCAGCTTGATCCGCGATATCGGCAGCGTCGACAGACGCGGTAAATCCAGCGGCGCGGCGCCGATATCGTTGGCCACCAGGCCGACGCCGAGACGTTCCAGACGCCGCAGCAGATGGGTCTGGCTGGCGGCATGCTCGATCAGCCCCTGCTGCCCCAGCTCGAGGGACAGCCAGCCACGCTCCAGCCCCTGCTGCCTGAGGAAGAGATCCAGCGGACGACGATCGAACACCGCCTGATCGAGCAGGTCGTCGTCGACGTTCACCGCGACGTCGAGCTCGGCCAGCGGCGAGCCCTCGGCCTGCCAGGCGGCATGCTGGGCGATCACCGTGGCGATCACCCAACGATCCAGACGCACCTGTTCGCCCAGTTCGTTCACCACCGGCAGGAAATCGGCAGGCAACAGCGGCCCCAGGGTCGGATGATGCCAGCGCAGCAGCGCCTCCAGCCCCAGGCAGCGACCGCTGTCCAGTGCGATCAGCGGCTGGTAGAGCAGTCGGAAATGCGCTTCCGGATTCAGCAGCGCGTCCTGCAGCCGCTGACGAAACGCCAGCTGCGCGTCCAGGTGGTGGCGCAGGGCTTCATCGAAGAAGGCGTGCCCCGAGGGCCCGGCACGTTCCAGCGCCGTCTCGGCACTGCTCAACAGCTGCGAGGGCAGCTCCCCGTCCTCGGGATAGATGGCGACCCCGGCGGAGAGGGTCAGCAGGGTCGGGTGCGTCTCCTGGCGGAAGGGCGGCTCCATGGCCTCGAGGCAGCGCATCACCGTGGCCTGGAGCCCGCCGGGCGTGAGCGGCGGCTCGATCAGCACGCCCCAGCAGCCGGGCCGCAGCTTGACGAGGCTGTCCTCGCGGCGCAGGGTGCGGGCGAGACGCTGCTCGACACGACCGGCCAGCGCCTCGAACGCCGCAGCGCCCAGCGTCTCGCGCAGCGCCGCATGGCCGTCGAGCCGCAGCATGATCAGCCCGACACACCCTTCGGTGCGATCGGCACGCTCCAGGGCATGCTCCAGGCGGTCCTCGAACAGCCAGACGTTCGGCAGGCGCACGGGCAGCCTCTGCCAGGCGCCGGGCTCCAGGGCGGCGGAGGATTCCCCGGGGTCGATGACGCTCAGCAGGCGCAGCCGATCGCCCTGCTCCCGCTCCACCGGGGTCGCGCTCACCAGCACCAGATGGCCATCGTCCTGGGGATCGGCGGCGAGGCGCGCCGGCTCCCAGCCCTCTTCCAGCGCAACCCATTCGTCATGACGGTCGTGCAGGAAACCGGAGTAGCGGATCAGGCCATCGACCGGACGCCCCATCAGCTCTTCTTCGTCGAGCTCGAGCAACGCCCGGAAACCGGCGTTGGCCCACCGGACCCGGCCCGCGTCATCCACCAGCACCAGCCCGAACGGCGCCTGCTCGACGACCAGACGCGACAGGGGAGCGGGCAGAGACTGCACCCGTGTCTGCTTGCCGTTGCCCTGTGTATTTTCCCCGCCACCGTCGCCCGCCATCGCGCCCGTCCCGTCAGTATCTATTTGCGTCACGCCATCGGATGTCGGCCGTGGCCGGGCGTTCTTGAGCATTTCATCGGCGCAGACCACCGTATCGCGGCACTCCTGGGCTCGCCCGAGAGCCCTCGACGCTTCCAGTCTCCAGTGTAACAACGGTTCGTGACCTGCTCGTCGCGAAAAGCACCGCGAAATGCCGACATCTTGGCGATATCTCAAGAAATGAGACGCCTTCTCGCTGCGTGTCGAGCGACCGGCGCCACCCGGCACGCCAGCGTCGCGCCCTCCCCCCGTGAGCGCACACCGCTTGCCTTCGACAGACCGCTTCCCCAGACTCGTTCCCCTTGCCATCACCGCGGTTCATGCCATGAGCGCCTCCTACAACCTCACCCTGGTCGCCCTCTCCTTCGGTGTCGCCGCCATCGCCTCGCTGACCGCCCTCGATCTGGCCGGCCGGGTCCGCGCCAGCACCGGCGCCCTCGGCCATGCCTGGCTGGCCGGTGGCGCCTTCGCCATGGGCACCGGCATCTGGGCGATGCATTTCATCGGCATGCTGGCCATGGAGATGGCCGCGACGGTGGACTACGACGTCCCCATGACCGTGCTCTCGCTGATGGCGGCGATTCTCTCCGCCGCACTCGCCCTGGGCGTCGTCCATACCGGCCGGCTGAGTCGCCGACGCCTGGGTCTCGGTGCCCTGGTCATGGGACTCGGCATCTGCCTGATGCACTACCTGGGCATGGAGGCCATGGAGATCCAGGGAGCGCTGCGCTATCGGCCGACCCTGTTCCTGCTCTCGCTGGCCATCGCCGTGTCGGCGGCGGGCCTGGCCCTGTGGCTCGCCTTCCACCTCAACCCGGCCGCCGACCGGCAGCCGCCGCTCTGGCAGAAGGGCCTGGCCGCGCTGGTCATGGCCGTGGGCATTTCCGGCATGCACTACACCGGCATGGCGGCGGCCCTTTATCCCGAGGGCGGCATGCCGACGGCCAGCGGCGGCCTGTCGCCCCACCAGCTCGCCGTCACCGTGGCCCTGGTGTCGACCTGCATCATGGTATCCGCGCTGCTGATCTCGCTGTTCGACGCTCACCTGTCATCGCGCAACGCCCGGCTCGCCGCCTCGCTGCGCGAGGCCAACCGGGAACTCAAGGGCATGGTCTATCGCGATGCGCTGACCCAGCTGCCCAACCGGCTGCTGTTCGAGGAACGCCTGGACGCCCTGCTCGCCGCCCCGCCTTCGATGTTCGCGGTGTTCTTCGTCGACCTCGACCGCTTCAAGCAGATCAACGACTCGCTGGGCCACCATGTCGGCGACGCGCTGATCCAGCAGGCGGCCAGCCGACTGCAGGCCGCGGTGCGCGACATCGACACCGTGGCCCGGGTCGGCGGCGACGAGTTCATGGTGCTGCTGGAGAGCGAAGTGACACCTGACGTGGCCGCCGCCCTGGCCCGACGCCTGGTCAGCACCCTGGACAAGCCCTTCCAGATCGAGCACAGCGTGGTGAAGGCCTCGACCAGCGTCGGCATCAGCCTCTATCCCGACCATGGCGGCGACAAGCACGCGCTGATGATCCACGCCGACGCGGCCATGTACGACGCCAAGCAGAGGGGCCGCAACACCTTCCAGTTCTTCGAGCCGGACATGACCTCGCACGCCGAGCGGCGCAGCCACCTGGAACGTCGGCTGCGCCGAGCGATCGAGGAAGGCGACCTGAGCCTGGCCTATCAGCCCAAGGTCGATGTCGACTCGGGCCGCATCACCGGCGTGGAGGCGCTGCTGCGCTGGCACGACGCGGAACTCGGCACGGTGACGCCCGACGAGATCATACCGCTGGCCGAGGATACCGGGCTGATCCAGCCGCTCGGCGAATGGGTGCTGCGCACCGCCTGTCGCTACGCCCGGAAATGGGCCGACGAGCACGGCCAGGCCCTCGACATGGCGGTCAATATCTCCGCCGTGCAGCTCAACGACCGCCACTTCGTCGACAGGGTCAAGCGCGTGCTGGCGGACACGGGCCTGCCCCCTTGCCACCTCGAACTCGAACTGACCGAGAGCACGCTGATCCGGGATCCCGACCACGCCCTGGAGGTCCTCAACGCGCTGCGCGAGCTGGGCGTGATGCTGTCCATCGACGACTTCGGCACCGGCTATTCGAACATGGCCCAGCTGCGTCGCTTCCCCATCGATCGCCTGAAGATCGACCGCACCTTCCTGGCCGAGGCGGTCACCAACCCACAGGACATGGCGATCGTGACCGCCGTGATCGCCCTGGCCCGCAGCCTCGACCTGCGAGTGGTCGCCGAGGGCATCGAGAGCGAGGAGCAGCTGGCGCTCATCCGCCGGCTGCAGAGCCACGAGTACCAGGGATTCCTGTGCAGCCAGGCCTTGCCGGGCGATGCGCTCGCGTCCTTCCTCGCCGACCGCCCGCAGTTCGACGAGCCTCGGCCGGCCACCTCGGCCTGAATCGCCGCTCTACCCCAGCGCCTTGACGATCAGCTGCACGCCGACGAGCGCCATGGCCAATACCACCAGCCGGTAGAAGAGCCGCTCGTCGACCCGATGCTGCAGCCACAGGCCGCTGCGAACCCCGGCCCAGGCCACCGGCACCAGCAGCAGCGAGGCGCCGATGCTGGTCAGGTTGATCTCGCCGAGCACCAGATAGGGCGGCAGCTTCATCAGGTTGACGGCGGCAAACGCCAGGGTGGTGGTGGCGATGAAGGTCATCTTGGGCAGATGGCGCGGCACCAGATAGAGGTTCATCGGCGGCGCCCCGGCATGGGCGATGAAGCTGGTGATGCCGGTGGCGATCGCCGCCGGCCAGGCCCAGAAGGCGCGGATCGGCCGCGACGCGGCGGGCCTGGCGACCATGTAGGCGACGAACAGCAGCGAGATCACGCCGAGCAGCAGGCGCACGTGATCCTCGTCCAGTCGCCCCGCCACCAGGGTCGCCGCCGCCACGCCGATGGCGAGCCCCGGCAGCAGCCGCCTGACCTCGGCCATGTCCCGGTGTCGCCACCAAGCCTTCACCGCCAGCGCATCCATCACCAGCAGCAGCGGCAGCAGCAATCCCGCCGCCTCGATGGGGCCGATGGCCAGCGCCATCAGCGGCACCGAGAGGGTGCCGAAGCCGCCGGCGAACCCGCCCTTGGACACGCCGGTGAGATAAGTGGAAAGCACGATCAGCGTCCAGGCGAGCCAGGAGTAGTCGGGAAGGGTCATGTGCGCATCCTTGTGCCCCGCCGTTTGCGGGTTACCGTTGCAGTGAGCCTGCCGGAGAGCATACCGGGGCAAACAGGCATCTTTCACCTCGCGCGGCAGGCAAAGGGGGATGTGGATAACGAGGCGCTGTGGAAAACTGTGAGGAGTAGGGTGACGCAAACGAGAAAGGGCCCACGGATGACCGTGGGCCCTTCTGAGATCTTGTGGCGCGCCCTAAAGGATTCGAACCTTTGACCTTCGCCTCCGGAGGGCGACGCTCTATCCAGCTGAGCTAAGGGCGCGCGAAGCCCGATGGCTATCGCTATCAGGCGAGCGACATCCTACCGTGCCGCCCAGGCACTGTCCAGCCGCGATGCCCGAGTGCGGCCGGCCCTGTTCGCCGTACAGTTGACCGGCGACATTTTCCGGGCGGGGGACTGTCGCTATACTGCGCCCATCACGCCGCCGTCCGTGATCCGCCAACAAGACCGTCAATGAAGAGGTGGTGAGAGTGAATGCCAGCAAGCTGATACCGATGGGCCTGCTTTTCCTCGGCCTCATGGCCGCCTCCACGGCCCACGCCCAGCAGGAGGCGGATCACGAGGCCATCGCCGAGCGCCTGGCCCCGGTCGGACAACTGTGCCTGGAAGGCGAGGACTGCGGCACCGCCATGGCCTCGGCCGACGCCGGAGGCGCGAGCACCGCCGGCGACGCGATCGACGGCGAGGGCATCTACGGCAACATCTGCATGGCCTGCCACGAGACCGGCGCCGCCGGCTCGCCGGTACGCGGCGACGAGGCCGCCTGGGCCGAGCGCACCGAAAAGGGCTTCGCGACCCTGCTCGATCATGCCATCAACGGCTTCAACGCCATGCCGGCCCGCGGCGGCAACCCCAACCTCTCCGACGCGGAGGTCCGCGCCGCGGTCGCTCATCTGGTCGAGCCGGTGATGGACGTGCCGGCCACGGACGAATCCGCCGCCGATGCCGGCGACACCGCGGTCGCCGAGGGAGAGAGCACCCCCACGGAAGAGACCACCGGCGACGACACCGCCGCGGCCGAGGGCGGCCCGGACGGCGAGGCGCTCTATGCCAGCGCGCCTTGTGCGGCCTGCCATGCCGCCGGCGTGGCCGGCGCCCCGGTACTCGGCGACGCCGAGGCCTGGGGGCCGCGCATCGACAAGGGCATCGAGACCCTCTATGCCAACGCCATCAACGGCATCGGCACCATGCCGCCCAAGGGCGGGGCCGGCCTGCCCGACGCGGAGATCAAGGCCATCGTCGACTACATGGTCAGCGAGGCACAGTAACGCTCGCACCAGTCCGGCGCCGCCGGAAACGCTGTCAACACAAAGCGGGGCGCCCAGTGGCGCCCCGCTTTGTGTTGCGCTGGTCTCGAACGAGGTCAGTTCAGCAGCGAGCGCAGCCCGGCGATGGCGTCCTTGCCGCGGGCCTGCTTCTTCTCCGGATCCTCGCGGTCGGCCCGGCCTTCCCACTCCAGGGCATCTTCCGGCAGCTCGTCGAGGAAGCGGCTCGGCGTGCAGTCCATCAGCTCGCCGTAGGCCTTGCGCTGGCGCGCCAGGGTCATGGTCAGGGTGCGCCGCGCCCGGGTGATGCCCACGTAGGCCAGTCGTCGCTCCTCCTCGACGGTGCCGACCTCGATGGCGTTGCGGTGCGGCAGCAGCTCCTCCTCCAGCCCCATCAGGTAGACGTGGGGAAACTCGAGGCCCTTGGAGGCGTGCATGGTCAAGAGCTGCACGCGGTCGGAGTCGTCCTCCTCGGCCTGCTGTTCGAGGATGTCGCGCAGCACCAGCCGCGAGATCGCCGCCTCCACGCCGTCGGTCTCGGTGGCCGTGCTGGCGGTATCCTCGTCGGGATCGCGATCCATGGACTTCTCGAGCTGGTCGATCAGTGTCCAGACATTGGCCATGCGCCGCTCGGCGATGGTCGGCGCGCTGGCGTTCTGGTAGAGCCAGGCCTCGTAGTCCATCTCGCGCAGCATGTCGCGGATGGCGTCGATGGCATCGCCGCCGTCCATGCGCCGGCGTACGCCCTCGATAAAGTGCGTGAAGCGACCCAGACGCTCCACCGCACGGGTCGGCAGCAGCTCGGCCAGCCCCAGCTCCTGGCAGGCGGCGAACAGCGAACCGCCGCGCTCGGTGGCGTAGTTGGCGAGCTTCTCCAGGGTGCTCGGGCCTATCTCGCGGCGCGGCACGTTGACGATGCGCAGGAAGGCGTTGTCGTCGGCCGGATTGATCAGCAGCCGCAGGTAGGCCATCGCGTCCTTGATCTCGTTGCGAGAGAAGAAGGAGGTGCCGCCGGAGAGCTTGTAGGGAATCTGGTAGTGCTGCAGCTTGAGCTCCAGCAGCCGGGCCTGGAAGTTGCCGCGGTAGAGCACCGCGAAGTCGCGCCACTCGGCGCGCTCCTTGATGCGCCGGGTGAGGATCTCGCTGGCCACCCGCTCGGCCTCGGCCTCCTCGTGGCGATTGACCACCACCCGGATCGCCGCGCCCTGCCCCATGTCCGACCACAGGGTCTTCTCGTAGACGTGGGGGTTGTTGGCGATCAGGGTGTTCGCCGCGCGCAGTATGGTGCCGGTGGAGCGGTAGTTCTGCTCGAGCTTGATCACGTTCAGGCGCGGGAAGTCCTCGCCCAGGGTCACCAGGTTCTCGGGCCGCGCGCCGCGCCAGGCGTAGATCGACTGGTCGTCGTCGCCCACCACGGTGAAGGTCTGGCGCTCGGCCATCAGCAGCTGCACCAGCTGGTACTGGCTGACGTTGGTGTCCTGGTACTCGTCCACCAGCATGTAGTGAATGCGTTTGCGCCACCGGGAGAGTGCCTCCGGATCGTCACGCAGCAGCGTCACCGGCAGCAGGATCAGGTCGTCGAAATCCACCGCGTTGTAGGCCTTGAGGTGGCGCACATAGGCCTCGTAGACCCGAGCGGCGAACAGCTCGTCCTCGCTATCGGCATGGGACAGCGCCTGGCCGGGCAGCACCAGGTCGTTCTTCCAGTTGGAGATGGCCGCCTGGACCTGGTTGATCTGGTCCGCGTCGACCTGGGCATCCTTGTTCATCAGGTCACGCAGCAGCGCCTTGGCGTCCTCGGGGTCGAACAGCGAGAAGCCCGGCTTGTAGCCCAGCGCCTTGAGCTCGCCACGGATGATGTTGAGGCCCAGGGTGTGGAAGGTGGACACCGTCAGGCCGTGGCCCTGGCGACCCTGGAGCATGCTGCCCACCCGCTCCTTCATCTCGCGAGCGGCCTTGTTGGTGAAGGTCACCGCGGCGATGCGCCGGGCGCTCATTCCGCACTCCTGCACCAGGTAGGCGATCTTGGTGGTGATCACGCTGGTCTTGCCCGAGCCGGCGCCGGCCAGCACCAGGCAAGGCCCGTCGATGGCGCGCACCGCCTCCTGCTGGCGCGGGTTGAGCTTGGCGATGCGGCTGGCGATGCTCTGGGTCATGGCTCGTTCCTCGGTGCGGCGATCGACTCGCTGTCGGGAAGACCGGCCCCCACGAACTCGAGCTGGCGCCAGGCCTCGAAGACCAGCACCGCGGCGGCATTGGACAGGTTAAGGCTGCGGCTCTCGGCCAGCATGGGGATGCGCAGGCGCTGGGTCTCGGGCAGGGCATCGAGCATTGCCTGGGGCAGGCCGCGGGTCTCGGGCCCGAACACCAGGGCGTCGCCCTCACGGTAGGCGGGCTCGTGATAGCCGGTACGGCCGCGGGTCGAGACCGCGAACACCCGCCTCGGCGCCACCTCGGCGAGGAAGGCCGCCCAGTCGGCATGCACCCTGACGCGGGCCCACTCGTGGTAGTCGAGGCCGGCACGGCGCAGGCGCTTGTCATCCAGGGCGAAGCCCAGCGGTTCGATCAGGTGGAGTCGGAAGCCGGTGTTGGCACACAGGCGGATCAGGTTGCCGGTATTGGGCGGTATCTCGGGCTGATAGAGCACCACGTCGAGCATCGATCACTCCGGAAGAAGGCTGGGCCGATGAAGGACAGGGCCGACAACGGCCTCGGGCCCCGAAACGGGGCCCGAGGCACGACCGAACGCGACATCGCCCCTAGAAGACCAGCCGCACGCCGGCATGGGCGCCACTGTCCAGGGTCCGGGTACCGCCGGGCCGGTCGAGGTCGGCGCGCAGGCGACGATAGCCGACATAGGCATCCACGTTGCGCGTGACGCCATAGCGTGCCCGCAGGCCATACTCCAGGCCTCGTTCGAGGTCGCCGGCGCTCACCACGCCCGGGGTATAGAAGCCATAGCCGCCCAGCGAAAGCGCCGGCACCTGCGGCACATAGGCATAGCCGTAGCCCCCCAGGCCCAGGCCACCTCCGTCGCCGGCATCGGTATCCAGCTGGGTCCAGCGGGCGCCGACGCCGATGTCATAGCGACGAGTGCGCTCGACCCCCAGCACCTCGGCATGCACGGCCTGGGTATCCACGCGATCCTCGCTGTCGAGGAGACCGCCACCCACGGCAATGCCCGGAGCGACCTCGCCGCTGGCGGCGAACTGCACGGCCTCGTCGCTCAGGTTCAGATCCAGGCTGCCCGCCTGGCAGTTCAGGGTCGCCAGGGCCAGACCGAGGCCGCCCAGCCACGCCATCATCGCTTTCATGATCACATCTCGTCTCGTCAGGAGCGGTTCTGCACGCCGTAGCGATCGCGGTAGGCGCGGATTGCCTCGGCGTGGCCGCGCAGTTCGTCGCCGGCGTGGACCTCGAGGTACTCGAGCACCATGTCCAGGGTGACGATGCTCACCACCGGCATGCCGTAGGCGGCCTCGACCTGCTGGATGGCGCTGCGCGGATCGCGGTCATCGCCGCCGCGCTCCTGGCGGTCCAGGGCCACCACCACGCCGGCGGCTTCGGCGCCGGCGGCCTCGATCAGCCCCATCACCTCGCGGATCGCGGTGCCGGCGGTGATGACGTCGTCGATGATCAGGATGCGGCCGGCAAGCGCCGCACCGACGATGTTGCCGCCTTCACCGTGGGCCTTGGCCTCCTTGCGATTGAACGCATAGGGCAGGTCGCGGTCATGATGATCCGCCAGCGCCACCGCGGTGGTCGCGGCCAGGGGAATGCCCTTGTAGGCCGGACCGAACAGCACGTCGGTCTCGAGGCCGCTGTCGGCGATGGCCTGGGCGTAGAAGCGGCCCAGCTGCGCCAGGGCGCGACCGCTCTTGAACAGGCCGGCATTGAAGAAGTAGGGGCTGGTGCGCCCGGACTTGAGGGTGAACTCGCCGAAGCGCAGCACGCCCTGCTCGATGGCGAACTCGATGAAGGCCTGCTGATACGGTTGCAGGGTCGATGCGGCCACGGAGCCTCCTATCACGTCTATTGGCGGACGCCATTTACCCAAACGTCGAAACGTCGGGTATCATACACGCGCGACGCAAAAGGGACCATGTATGAAAATCGCCACCATCAATGTGAACGGCATCCGAGAGGCGGTGGGTCGGGGCTTTCTCGACTGGCTGGCCAACCAGGATGCCGATGTCGTCTGCGTGCAGAATCTCAAGGCCAAGAGCTTCGAGCTCGACGACAGCATCCTCTATCCGGAGGGCTACGAGGGCTACTTCCTCGACGCCGAACAGGACGGCTTCTCGGGCGTCGGCCTGTACTGCCGCAAGATCCCCAAGGCGATCATGTATGGCCTCGGCTTCCCCCAGTGCGACCATGAGGCGCGCTTCCTGCAGGCCGACTACGACCGTTTCAGCATCGCCAGCTTCCTGATGCCCGACGGCAGCGATCCGGCCGCCAAGCAGGCCTTCATGGCCCAGTACCAGGAATACCTGTCGAAGATGGCGCGCAAGCGCCGCGAATACATCATCGCCGGCACCTGGCACATCGCCCACAAGACCATCGACCTGGAGAACTGGGCCGACAACCAGACGACCCCCGGCTTCAAGCCCGAGGAGCGCGCCTGGATGGATCAGGTGCTCGGCCCGACCGGCTTCATCGACACCTTCCGCGAGATCAACCGCGACGCCGGCGAGTACACCTGGTGGCCGGCGCTGGACCAGGACCAGCCCCGCGAACGCCAGGAAGGCTGGCGCGTCGACTACCAGCTGGTCGGCCCCAACTTCCGCCGCCACGTGGTGGACGCCTGGATCGACTACGACGCGACCTTCTCCGAGTACGCGCCGCTGATCGTCGAGTACGACCTGCCGCTGTAACGCGCCTCCCTTCGTCGCCGTCATGCCCAGGCATGACGCAGCACGCCGGCCCGAGGGCCGGCGTGCTGCGTTTGTGGGCGACGCGTCTGACGAAAACCGTCAGCCGCGGATGCCCAGCGCCTCGCGCTGATGCGCGAACAGCGAGGCGCCGGCCTGCTCGGCCAGGTCGAGCATGGCGTTGAGCTCGGCGCGACTGTAGGTGCCGGACTCGGCGGTGCCCTGCACCTCGATCAGCCCGCCGCCCTCGGCCATCACCACGTTCATGTCGGTGCCGGCGCGGGAGTCCTCGGGATAGTCCAGGTCGACCACCGGCACGCCGTTGTAGATGCCCACCGAGACCGAGCTGATCAGCTGATGGAAGGGATCGCCCTTGATCAGCTTCTCGCGCTGCAGGTAGCGCACGGCGTCGATCAGCGCCACGCAGCCGCCGGTGATCGAGGCCGTGCGGGTACCACCGTCGGCCTGGATGACGTCGCAGTCCACGGTGATGGTGTACTCGCCCAGCTTTTTCAGGTTCACCGCCGCGCGCAGCGAGCGGCCGATCAGCCGCTGGATCTCCAGCGTGCGGCCGCCCTGCTTGCCGCGGGTCGCCTCGCGACCGCCGCGGGTGTGGGTGGCGCGAGGCAGCATGCCGTACTCGGCGGTCACCCAGCCCTGCTTCTTGCCGCGCAGCCAGCGCGGCACGCCGGCCTCGACGCTGGCGTTGCACAGCACCTTGGTATCACCGAACTCGACCAGCACCGAGCCCTCGGCGTGACGGGTGTAGTCGCGGGTCAGGCGGATCTCGCGGGGCTCGTCGGGGGCGCGTCCGCTGGGACGCCGGAAGTCCTCGGCCATGGCAGCTCTCTCGCAGTCGAAAATGGATGGCCCGCCATTCTACACGGCTTGCCGGAGGAATCGGTTACACTGACTCGCCCCGACCTCGACCGACCCACAAGGAGCCCCGCCATGGTGTACAGCATGACCGCCTTCTCGCGGCAGGATCGCGATGCCGACTGGGGACGGCTGCAACTGGAGCTGCGGTCGGTCAACCAGCGCTATCTGGACCCGCACTTCCGCCTGCCCGAGGCCCTGCGCGACCTGGAGCCCGGCTTCCGCGACGCGCTGCGAAACCGCCTGGCCCGCGGCAAGGTCGAGTGCACGCTGCGCTTCGAGCCCGCCGAGCGCCGCGCCGAGGCCAGCGTCGATCACGCCAAGCTTCGTGCCCTGGGCGCGGCGCTGAGCGAAGTACGCGAGGCCGTGCCCGAGGCATCGATGCCCGACGCCCTGGCGCTGCTCGACCACCCCGGCGTGCTCGAGACGCCCGGGCTCGACCTCGAGGCGATCAAGGCCGAGGCCAACGCCCTGTTCGAGGCGGCCCTGAACGACCTGATCGCCGGCCGCGCCCGGGAAGGCGAACAGCTCGCCGAGCTGATCCGCGAGCGGCTGATCGGCATCCGCGCGCAGATCGCCGAGGTCCGCGGCCTGCTGCCGACGATCCTCGAGCGTCAGCGCACCCAGCTGCTCGAGCGGCTGGCCGAGATGCGCACCGAGCTCGAGCCCCAGCGCCTGGAGGCCGAACTGGTGCTGCTGGCCCAGAAGGCCGACGTGGCCGAGGAGCTCGACCGGCTGGAGACCCACGTCGGCGAGGTCGAACGTCAGCTCGCCCAGAAGGGCCCGATCGGCCGCCGCCTGGACTTCCTGATGCAGGAGCTCAACCGCGAGGCCAACACCCTGTCGTCGAAATCGGTGGTCGCCGAGACCACCCGCTGTGCCGTGGAGCTCAAGGTGCTGATCGAGCAGATGCGCGAGCAGATCCAGAACATCGAATGATGCCGCGGCCGCTAACAGGCACCCCTTCGCTTCCTAACGACAGCTGCGTTATACTTTTGTAGTAATTTTACGCGACCCTGACACCGTCAGGGTCTTTTTTATTTCCCCGAGGTTTCCCATGTCGACACCCTCTGCCGGCGCCACCGCGCGCCATCCCCGCCTGGCCGAGCTGGCGCTGGCCCTCGGCGGCTTCGGCATCGGCACCAGCGAGTTCGTGATCATGGGCCTGCTGGAGCGGGTCGCCGGCGCCCTCCAGGTCGCCTCCGCCGACGTCGGCTACGCCATCTCCAGCTACGCCCTGGGCGTGGTGGTCGGCGCACCGCTGATCTCGGCCCTGGCCGCCCGGGTGCCGCGCCGCACCCTGCTGATCGTGCTGATGCTGGTGTTTGCCGTCGGCAACGTCGCCAGCGCCCTGGCCACCTCGTTCTGGCCGTTCGTCGGGCTGCGCTTCCTGGCCGGCCTGCCCCACGGCGCCTACTTCGGCGTCGCCGCCCTGGTGGCGGCCAATGCGGTGCCCATCGAGCAGCGCGCCCGGGCGGTGAGCCGGGTGATGCTGGGTCTGACCATCGCCATCCTGGTCGGCGCGCCATTGGCCACCTGGGCCGGCCAGTGGCTGGGCTGGCAGAGCGCCTTCCTCGGCGTCGGCGCCATCGCCCTGACCACCGCGGTGCTGATCCGCCTGTGGGTGCCGACCCAGGCGGCCGATCCCCATGCCAGCCCCAAGCGCGAGCTTTCGGCGCTGGTCAAGCAGCGGGTGCTGTTCACCCTGGGCGTGGCCAGCATCGGCTTCGGCGGCATGTTCGCGGTGTTCAGCTACGTGGTGCCGACCCTCTCGGCCCAGGCCGGCATGCGCGAAGCCATCGGCCCCTGGGTGCTGACGATCTTCGGCATCGGCACCATCGTCGGCAACCTGGTCGGCGCGCGGCTGGCCGACAAGAACCTGCTCAAGGCGATCCCCCGCATCCTGATCTGGTGCCTGGTGGTGCAGGCCGGTTTCTTCTTCGCCGCCAACCACCTGATCGCCGGGCTGCTGTTCGTCGGCCTGGTGGGCACCAGCATGGCCCTGGGCCCGGCGCTGCAGACCCGGCTGATGGACGTCGCCGGCGACGCCCAGACCATGGCCGCCTCGATGAACCACGCCGCCTTCAACTGCGCCAACGCTCTGGGCGCCTGGCTGGCGGCGGTGGTGATCAAGGGCGGAGCCCCCTGGTCGGCCAGCGGCCTGGTCGGCGCCGTGCTGGCGCTCGGCGGGCTGGCGATGTTCTTCACCGGGCGCTACCTGGAGCGCCGCGAGGCGAATGCCGCCGTGGCCTGAGGCTGGGGCGAGGGCGACAAGTATGCGATACTTCGCGCCCTCCTCCGCAGCCGTCGATATCGCAGGACCCGCCATGCCCCAAGGTACGCTCTTCATCGTTTCCGCCCCCTCCGGCGCCGGCAAGACCAGCCTGGTGCGCGAACTGATCGAACGCCTCGACGGCATCCAGGTCTCGGTGTCCCACACCACCCGGCCCCGCCGCGAGGGCGAGGTGGACGGCGTGAACTATCACTTCGTCGAGCGGGCCGAGTTCGAGCGCATGATCGACGAAGGCGACTTCTTCGAGCATGCCCGGGTATTCGACAACTACTACGGCACCTCGCGGCGCGCCGTGGAGGAACTGCTGGCCGCCGGCCAGGACGTGATCCTGGAGATCGACTGGCAGGGCGCCCGCCAGGTCCGCGAGCAGCTGCCCGACGCGGTCTCGATCTTCATCCTGCCGCCGTCCCGGGAGGAGCTGGAACGCCGCCTGTCCGGCCGCGGCACCGACGAGCACGCCGTGATCGCCTCCCGCATGCGCGAGGCGGTCAGCGAGATGTCGCACTACGACGAGTACGACTACGTGGTGATCAACGACGACTTCACCACCGCCGAGCAGGAGCTGCAGTCGCTGGTCATCGCCCGGCGCCTGACCACCGAACGTACCCGCGAGCGCCACGCCCCGCTGCTGGCCTCGTTGCTCGCCTGAGCCCGGCCGCGGCGCTTGTCAGGCGCGCCGGGCGTCGAGTAATCTAACCCCTCTATTCATCGGTGAATCCCCGGGGCGCAGCGGCGCCGGCCGGGGCTTCGCCCGTCAGCATTCAGGAAGGCATCCATGGCGCGTGTTACCGTCGAAGACTGTCTGGAAAACGTCGAAAATCGCTTCAAGCTGGTGATGATCTCCACCCAGCGCGCTCGCCAGCTGGCCCGCGGCTCCCGCGATGCCCTGCTGCCCTGGGAAAACGACAAGCCCACGGTGATGGCGCTGCGCGAGATCGCCGATGGCCTGGTCGATTCCAGCGTGCTGGACGAACCGGTCGAGGCCACCCCCGTGCGTCCGCGCCCCGAAGGCGAGTCGGGCATCCCCGCCGAGGAGTGATGCCGGCGTCGCCGCCATCCGCACGGCCATCACGCAACCTTCAGGGCACGCCGCATGTTCACCATCGATGACCTGGCCGACCGCCTCGGCGGCTACCTTCCTCAGGACGAGATCCAGCAGGTCAAGCGTGCCTTCTACTACGCCGAGCAGGCTCACGACGGCCAGCGCCGTCGCTCCGGCGAGCCCTATGTGACCCACCCCCTGGCGGTGGCCAACATCCTGGCCAACATGCACATGGACCATCAGAGCCTGATGGCCGCCATGCTGCATGACGTCATCGAGGACACCGGCGTCTCCAAGCAGGCCCTGGGCGAGCAGTTCGGCGAGGCCGTGGCGGAGCTGGTCGACGGCGTCTCGAAGCTCACCCAGATCACCTTCGAGGACAAGGCGGTCGCCCAGGCCGAGAACTTCCAGAAGATGGTGATGGCGATGTCCCGGGACATCCGGGTGATCATCGTCAAGCTGGCCGACCGACTGCACAACATGCGCACCCTGGGCGCGCTGCGCCCGGAGAAGAAGCGCCGCATCGCCCGCGAGACGCTGGAGATCTATGCCCGGGTCGCCAACCGGCTGGGCATCAACACCATCCGCGTCGAGCTCGAGGACCTCTCCTTCCAGGCGATCCATCCGATGCGCGCCGAGCGCATCAAGCGCGCCGTGGCCAGCGCCCGCGGCCATCGCCGCTCGGCGATCCGCCAGGTGCAGGACACCCTGCAGAACAGCCTCGACGAAGAGGGCATGACCGGCTCGGTCATGGGCCGCCAGAAGCACCTGCTGTCGATCTACCGCAAGATGCGCGACCAGAAGAAGTCGTTCGCCGAGATCATGGACGTGTTCGGCTTTCGCATCATCACCGACGACGTCGACAGCTGCTATCGCATCCTCGGCATGGTCCACAACCTCTACAAGCCGGTGCCCGGGCGCTTCAAGGACTACATCGCCATCCCCAAGGCCAACGGCTACCAGAGCCTGCATACCACCCTGTTCGGCAGCGGCGGCATGCCCATCGAGGTGCAGATCCGCACCCGCGAGATGGAGGCCATGGCCAACAACGGCATCGCCGCCCACTGGCTGTACAAGGCCGGCCAGACCGACCATCCGATCGCCGAGGGCAGCCATGCCCGGGCCCGTTCCTGGATCAAGGGTCTGCTCGAGATGCAGCGCCACGCCGGCGACTCGCTGGAGTTCATCGAGCACGTCAAGAACGACCTGTTCCCGGACGACATCTACGTGTTCACGCCCAAGGGCGACATCATGGAGCTGCCCCAGGGCGCCACGGTGATCGACTTCGCCTACAGCGTGCACACCGACATCGGCAACAGCTGCATCGCCTGCCGTATCGACCGCCATCTGGCGCCGCTCTCCACCCGGCTCGAGAGCGGCCAGACGCTGGAGATCATCACCGCGCCCGGCGCCAGGCCCAGCCTGGCCTGGCTCAACGTGGTGGTCACCGCCAAGGCGCGCTCGGCGATTCGCCACGCGCTCAAGCACCAGCAGCACACCGAGGCCGTCCAGCTCGGCCGCCGGCTGCTCAACAAGGCGCTGGCGGAGTTCGAGACCAGCCTCGAGGAGCTGCCCGGCGGGCCGATGGCCACGCTGCTGGCCGAGCTGGAGCTGAAGAGCCAGGATGCCCTGCTGGAGTCGATCGGCCTGGGAGCGCGCGTCGCCCACGTGGCCGCCCGGCGCCTGGTCGACCTGCATCACGGCGAGCAGCTGCCGACCGCGGAGACCCCGCACCGGCAGGGGCCGATCGTCATCAGCGGCGCCGAAGGCATGGTGATCAAGTTCGCCCGCTGCTGCCACCCGCTGCCCGGCGATCCCGTCATCGGTCATCTCTCGGTGGGCAAGGGCATCGTCGTCCACCGCACCGAGTGCCGTAACCTGGCCGAACTCAAGAGCGACCCGGACAAGCTGTTCGCCCTCGAGTGGTCCGACCAGGCCGACGAGGACTTCCCGGTGCCGCTGCGCCTGGAGATCGAGAGCCGCCGCGGGCTGGTGGCGGAACTGGCCGGCCTGGTCACCGACGCCGATGCCAACATCGAGCGCATCGGCATCGAGGAGCGCGACGCCCGGCTGTCGATCGTCAACCTCACCGTCTCGGTACGCAACCGCGTGCACCTGGCGCGCATCATCAAGCGCCTGCGCAACCTGTCCCACGTCGGCAAGATCACCCGGCTGGGCAACTGACCCCCGGCGCCCCCGCCCGTCGCGGTCGCGGCGGGCGGGGGCGCCGTCATTGGACACTTCCCCATCATCGCCAACAACACATGGAGCACACCATGAGCAACAAGGCCGTCATCAACACCGACCAGGCACCCGCCGCCATCGGCCCCTACTCCCAGGCCATCAAGGCCGGCAACACCGTCTACATGTCCGGCCAGATCCCGCTGGACCCGGCCACCATGGAGATCGTCTCCGACGACTTCGAGGCCCAGGCCCGTCAGGTCTTCGCCAACCTGAAGGCCGTCGCCGAGGAGGCCGCCGGCGGCCTCAAGGACGTGGTCAAGCTGAACCTCTACCTGGTGGACCTGGACAACTTCGCCATCGTCAACGGCATCATGGAAGAGTTCTTCGACGCGCCCTACCCGGCCCGCGCCGCCGTCGGCGTCAAGGCCCTGCCCAAGGGCAGCCAGGTCGAGGCAGAGGCCGTGCTGGTCATCGGCGACTAAGGAAAGGCTGATTCATTGCTGCGCTCGAGATCCTGGCCGCCGGCGGTGCTCGCTATCCTCATGTAGCAGGCTACACTCCGGTAGCTGCGCTCCGGCGGCGACCAGCCTCTCATCGCTCGCGACATGAATCCGCGCTTTCCGTTACCTCTCTGAAGAGAGCCTTCCTGCCATGCGCCTGTTTCTGGCCCTGGTACCGCCGCCGGCCCTGCGCCGGCGGTTCGGCGTTCTGGCCGATGCCGCCCGCTCCCGCTGCGGCGGCCGGCGCATGCCGGACGACGGCTTTCACCTCACGCTCGCCTTCCTCGGCGAGCAGCCGGAGGCCCGGGCCACGGCCATCGCCGATTGGCTGGCGCGCTTCACCCTGCTGCCCGGCCGCTGGCGGCTCGACCGCTGGGGCCAGTTCCGCCGCCCGGGCATCGTCTGGGTCGGCGGCGACGCCCCCGATCCGGCGCTCGGCGCCCTCCAGCATCAGCTCTGGAACGGGCTCGAGCGGCTCGGCATCGAAGGGCGCCCCGAGCGCTTCGTGCCGCATGTCACCCTGCTGCGCCGGGCCGAGCGACCACCCGCCCCCGACCTGCCGGCCGTGGCGCTGGACTGGACGTATTCCCGTGTCGAGTTGATCCGCTCGACCGTCACGCCCCGGGGCAGCCGCTATGCCTGCCTGGCGCGCACGCCCGGGCCGCTCCCGGACGTGTCGGCAGACGGTCGGAAGGACGAGGAACGCTAGGTGGTGGCCTCGGGCAGGTAGCCGCCCTCGCGCAGCACCTGCAGATAGCCCTCGCGGAAGGTGGGGAAGCGGAAACGATAGCCGCTCTCGAGCAGGCGAGCGTTGTCGCAGCGCTTGCTGGCCCGGCGGCGCAGCGGCGACTGGATGGTCTCGGTGGCCTCGACCTTGAGCTGCCTGGCCAGCCAGGCCATCACCTCGTGGAGCGGTGCCGGCTCGCAGTCGCTGGCCAGATAGAGGTCGTGCAGCATCTCGCCGGCCAGCGCCCGCCCGATCAGGTGGGCCAGCACGCCGGCGCAGTCGTCGCGATGGATGCGGTTGGAGTACATGGCCGGTGTCGCGGCGGCGATACGGCCCTCGCCGACCTGGCGGATCAGGCGGTCGCGCCCCGGGCCGTAGATGCCGGAGAAGCGCACTACCGACCCGGGCAACGCATGCTCGATCAGCGCCTGTTCGGCCTCGCGCATCAGCGCGCCGGAGAAGCCGGTGGGCTCGGTGGGGCTGGCCTCATCCACCGTCTCGCCGCCCTGCTGGGCGTAGACGCTGGTGGAAGAGACGAAAAAGACGTGCTTCGGCGGGCGCTTGCGGCCACCGAACTCGGCGAGCACCGCCTTGAGGCCATCCGGGTAGGCCGCCCGATAGGCCTCTTCCTCGAAGCGGTCGGCGCTGACCACATAGACCAGAATATCCGCATCCGGCAGCTCGGCCAGCGCCGTCGCGTCGCCGAGATCCGCCGAGATGCCCTTGAGGCCGGTATCGGCCAGCCTGGTGGCATCGCGGCGCACCCCGATGACCTTGTGGCCGTCGGCCTTGAGCGCCTGGCCCAGCGTCGTACCGATGTCGCCGCAGCCCAGAATCAGCGTCGTTGTCTTCACCTTTCCCTCGCCCCCTGATAAAAAGTCCCTATGACCCTTGGGGTGCCCTATGGATGGGGCCCGCGACACACTGACAATCGAGGAAGCCCCGGCACCAAAATGACTCTAACAGAAC
Source organism: Halomonas sp. HG01 (assembly GCF_000968715.2). NCBI lineage: Bacteria > Pseudomonadati > Pseudomonadota > Gammaproteobacteria > Oceanospirillales > Halomonadaceae > Halomonas > Halomonas sp. HG01. Next base: position 3,425,465 of record NZ_CP022134.1, read on the forward strand.
TCCGTTACATCGTAACCCTGGCCCAGGAACGCCACTTCGGCCGCGCCGCCGAGCACTGCTTCGTGTCCCAGCCGACCCTCTCGGTGGCAGTCAAGAAGCTGGAGGAAGAGCTTGGCGTGGCACTGTTCGAGCGTTCCAAGTCCACCGTACAGGTCACGCCGCTGGGCGAGAAGATCGTCGAGCAGGCCCAGCGCGTGCTGGAACAGAGCAGCGTGATCAAGGAACTGGCCAGCGCCGGGCGCGACCAGCTGGCCAGTCCGCTGCGCATCGGTGCCATCTATACCGTCGGCCCCTACCTGTTCCCGCACCTGATTCCGGAGCTCACCCGCCGCGCGCCGCAGATGCCGCTCTACATCGAGGAAGGCTTCACCGGCGAGCTGCGGCGCAAGCTGCGCAGCGGCGAGCTGGACGCCATCATCGTCGCGCTGCCGTTCACCGAGACCGACGTGGTGACCAAGCCGCTCTACGAGGAAGCCTTCGACGTGCTGCTGCCGGCCGACCACGCCTGGGCCGAGCGCGAGAGCATCGACAAGGAGGATCTGCTCCAGGAGCGCCTGCTGCTGCTCGGCGAGGGCCATTGCTTCCGCGACCAGATCCTCGAGGCCTGCCCGGCGATCAGCCACAAGCTCAACAGCCCCAACAACACCCTGACCGCCGAGGGCGGCTCGCTGGAGACGATCCGGCACATGGTCGCCTCGCGGCTCGGCATCACCGTGCTGCCGCGCTCGGCGATCGGCACCGGCCACTACGAGAGCGGCCTGCTCACCAGCCGCCCCTTCACGGCCCCCGGCCCGGGCCGCACCGTGGCCATCGCCTGGCGGGCCAGCTTCCCGCGGCCCCAGGCCATCGACGCGGTCACCGAGGCCATCGCCCACTGTCGCGCGGCCACGAACGAGCCGGCATGAGCGGCCTCGACGCCCCCGTCACGGACCTCAAGGGCGTCGGCGAGGCGCTGGCCCAGAAGCTGGGCCGCCTGCGCATCGATGCCGTCGCCGACCTGCTGTTCCACCTGCCGCTGCGCTACCAGGATCGCACCCGCATCACCCCCGTCGCCGGCCTCCGCTCCGGCGACGAGGCCGTGGTCGAGGGCGAGGTGATGGCCGCCGACGTGGTGCGCGGCCGGCGCCGCAGCCTGCTGGTGCGGCTCAGGGACGGCTCCGGCATCCTCAGCCTGCGCTTCTTCCACTTCTCGCCGGCCCAGCAGCAGCAGTTCTGCCCCGGCGCCCGGGTGCGCGCCTTCGGCGAGGCCCGGGCCGGTGCCACCGGGCTCGAGATCTACCACCCGGAATATCGCCTGATCGGCGAGGGCGCACCGGCGGTGGAGGATCACCTCACGCCTCTCTACCCGACCACCGAGGGGCTGCACCAGACGCGCCTGCGGGCGCTGATCGACCAGGCCCTGGCACGCCTCGACGCCACGCCCGAGGCGCTGCCGGAATGGCTGCCCGAGGCGCTGCGCCACCAGTACGCCCTGCCGGAGCTGCACGACAGCCTGCGCGAGCTGCACCATCCGCCGCCGGATGCCGACCCGGACGCGCTGGCCGAGGGCCGCCACCCGGCCGCGCGCCGGCTGGCCCTGGAGGAACTGCTGGCCCACCGGCTGAGCCTGCGCGAGGTACGCCTGCGCATCCAGGAGGACGGCGCGCCGGCGCTGTCCGACGGCCGTGGCCTGCAGGCCCGCTTCCTGACCCAGCTGCCCTTCTCGCTGACCGGCGCCCAGCGCCGGGTACTCGACGAGATCCGCGCCGACCTGGCCGAGGAGCGGCCCATGCTGCGCCTGGTGCAGGGCGACGTGGGCTCGGGCAAGACCGTGGTCGCCGCCATGGCGGCGCTGTCCGCCATCGCCGGCGGCTGCCAGGCGGCCATGATGGCGCCCACCGAGATCCTCGCCGAGCAGCACTACCGGGCCTTCAAGGCCTGGTTCGAGCCGCTCGGCATCGAGGTGGCCTGGCTGGCGGGCAAGCTCAAGGGCAAGGCCCGGCTCGACGCCAAGGCGGCGATCCTCGACGGCCGGGCGCAGATGGTGGTCGGCACCCACGCGCTGTTCCAGGGCGACGTTCACTTCCATCGCCTGGGCCTGGCGATCATCGACGAGCAGCACCGCTTCGGCGTCCACCAGCGCCTGGCGCTGCGCGAGAAGGGCGAGGCCGGCGGCCTGACGCCCCACCAGATGGTGATGACCGCCACGCCGATCCCGCGCACCCTGGCGATGAGCGCCTACGCCGACCTGGACGTCTCGGTGATCGACGAGCTGCCGCCCGGGCGCACCCCGGTGAAGACGGTGGTGGTGCCCGACGAGCGCCGCCCCGAGGTGGTCGAGCGCATCCGCCACGCCTGCGCCGAGGGCCGCCAGGCCTACTGGGTCTGCACCCTGATCGAGGAGTCCGAGGCGCTGCAGTGCCAGGCCGCCGAGGCCAGCCGCGACGAGCTGGTGGCGGCGCTGCCTGAGCTCTCGATCGGCCTGGTCCACGGCCGCATGAAGGCCGCCGAGAAGGCCGAGGTGATGGCGGCCTTCAAGGCCGGCGAGCTGGACCTGCTGGTGGCCACCACGGTGATCGAGGTCGGCGTCGACGTGCCCAACGCCAGCCTGATGATCATCGAGAACCCGGAGCGACTGGGCCTCTCCCAGCTGCACCAGCTGCGCGGCCGGGTCGGCCGCGGCGCCACCGCGAGCTTCTGCGTGCTGCTCTATCATCCGCCGCTGTCGGACCACTCGCGCAAGCGACTGACGGTGATGCGCGAGACCACCGACGGCTTCCGCATCGCCGAGCAGGACCTGGAGATCCGCGGCCCCGGCGAGGTGCTGGGCACTCGCCAGACCGGCCTGGCGCAGATGAAGATCGCCGATCTGGAGCGCGACGCCGACCTGCTGCCGCGCATCTCGCCGCTGGCCGAGGCGCTGCTGGCCGAGCACCCCGAGGCCAGCCGGCCGCTGATCCGCCGCTGGCTGGGCGAGGAAGCCGGCCGCTACGGGCAGGTCTGACAGCTGCAAGCCAGCAGCGTGAAATCGTTCGCCGCAAAAGAAAACCCCGAAGGTGGAAGCCTTCGGGGTTTTCTTGTAGCTCGGCGCTTGTAGCTCGGCGCTTGTAGCTCGGCGCTTGTAGCTCGGCGCTTGTAGCTCGGCGCTTGTAGCTCGGCGCTACAGGTGCTTCAGCAGTCCCTGCAGGCGGTCGAGGTCCCTGGCATCGCCGACCAGCCGCACGCGGCCGGCCATCATGCCGTCGAGGAAGGCCTTCTGGGTGGGCTTGCGGAGCACCCGGATCGCGCTGTCCGCGTCCTCGAAACGCAGCTCCAGGTCGAGATCCACCGGCAGGCCGTTCCCGGTCTCGATGCCGCGAGGCGACATCCGATAGTGGCGGGCGATGGCGAGATCCTCGGTGCCGATGCCCCAGTCGAGGCGTTTCAGTTCACCCAGGCGCTCGCGGAAGGCGGGCTTGCGACGCAGCGCACGCTTGAGCAGCACGCCGAGCACCCACAGCATCAGGCGGAGCTTCATCGGGATACCGTTGGTCGGAAAGCGAAATGAGGAAGGATCGCGCGGCCCGAGCATCGGGCCGCGCCTCGCGCCTTACTTGGCGACGGCGTCCTTGAGGCCCTTGCCCGGCTTGAAGGCCACGGTCTTGCTGGCCGGAATGGTCAGGGACTCGCCGGTCTGGGGGTTCTTGCCGGTGCGGGCGGCACGCTCGCGCACGGTGAAGGTGCCGAAACCGATCAGCGACACGTCCTTGCCGTCGGACACGCTGCCGGTGATCTCGTCGAGAATGACGTTCAGCACCTGGCTGGCCTTGTCCTTGGAAAGATCGGCACGTTCGGCGATCGCCGCGGCGAGTTCGGGTTTGCGCATACAGCCCTCCTGGTTTGACATCCTGCCGATGATCCCATCGGCCGCATTGTTGTTCGCGGTGATTCATGCACCACTCGCATGCCGCCGACGGGGCGGCATGCGGATGACGCCGTGTGGCAACGCCGCTGCCAGACCCGGAATCCCGGGGGCGCCGTCGTTGACGTCACTAGCCTAGCAACGGCGGCGCAGCGCGCGCCAGTTCGACTTTCCGACGCACGCGGGCGCCTGTCAACGCAAATCCGATCAAACGTCCGTCTTCATCCTCGGCCAGGGCGCTCAGATCATGCCCCTCGCCCTCGATGCGCCAGCGGGCGGGAGAGACGGCGGGAGGAAGCGCCACCACCGGCAGCAGCGGCGTCTTCACCAGCACCGGCCAGGGCCCGTAGCGCACCTCGGTGGGCGTGCCGGAAAGCGTCGCCGCCAGCGCCTTGGCGCCGGCCTGCAGCGGCTGGACGTACATGGCATTGACGCCGTCGACGCAGGCCACGTCGCCCAGCGCATGGATGCCGGGCGCCGAGGTCGCCAGATGGCGGTCGACGAGAATCCCGGCCGGCCCCACAGCAAGCCCGGCCGCCTCGGCCAGCGCGGTGCGGGGCCGCAGGCCGGTGGCCACCAGCACCAGGTCGGCCTCGAGGGCGGTGCCGTCGTCCAGGCCCAGCGCCACCCGCTCGCCCTCGGGCGAAAGCAGGTCGACCATGCGCCCGGTGTGCAGGGCGATGCCGGCCTCGACGAAGGCCTCGCCCAGCGCCCGCCCCAGCGGCTCGGGCAGCAGCCGCGGCAGCGGCGCCGACTCCGGGGCGATCAGCTCGACCGCATGACCGCCGGCGGCCAGGTCGTTGGCGAACTCGCAGCCCACCAGGCCGATGCCGACCACGGCGACCCGCGCCGGGCGATCGAGCGCCGCCAGGGCGGCGTGGAAGGCACGGTAGTCGTCGAGATCGTTGACGGTATGGACCCGGCCGGCCAGCGCCTCGGGAATGGCGAAGGGCGGCGCCGGGGCCGCGCCGGTGGCCAGCACCAGCTCGCCCCAGGGCAGCCGCTCGGCGCCGAGGGTCAGGGTGCGCGCGGCCGGGTCGATGGCCTCGACCCGGGTGTGCGTGCGCATCGTCACACCGAGCTGGTCGGCCGCCTCAAGCGCGCTGCGCGAGGCCAGGCGATCCGGCGGCAGGCGCTTGGCGAAGCCGGTGGAGAGCAGCGGCTTGGAGTAGTCCTCGCCGCCGTCGGCGGTGATCAGGGTGATGGGGCGCTCGGACTGCCGGGTCCGGACCTGGCGCGCCAGGCCCAGCCCGGCCATGCCGGAGCCGATGATGGTCAGGGGTGCGCTCATGGGGCTCCTCGCTGCAGGGGCGCGACGGCCCGACATGGTACACTAGCCGCCCTTTGCATTGGACGCGGAGTAGCGCAGTGAATCACGGTCCGGCCCTCGCTCCCCGATGGCGCCCCCTGGCGGCGGCCCGCCCCGCCATGAGCCCGGCCTGGTGGCGTTGGGTCGCCTCACGGGACTCGCTGACCCGTCGGCTGATCGAGGCCGGCGCGCCGCGCCGCTTCCGGGTCAGGCTGCTCGACCAGCGCCTGGGCCGGCCGCGGCGCGACGAGGCCCTGGCACTGGGCATGGCGCCGGGCCGCCTGGCCTGGCGGCGCGAGGTCGCGCTGTGCCTCGACGACCGGCCCTGGGTGATGGCGCGCTCGGTGGCCCCGCTTCACGGCCTCCTTGGCCAGCGGCTGGCGGGCCTCGGCGAGCGCTCGCTGGGTCACTGGCTGTTCCGCCAGCCCGGCCTCGAGCGCGGCCCCATCGAGGTCAGCGCCGACCCGGCCCCCTTCCACGACGCTCCCGGCCCCTGGGGCCGACGCTCGGTGCTGCGCCACGGCCGCTTCGCGGTGCTGGTCCAGGAGTTCTTCCTCGACGACATGGCGGATGACCTGGCCCTGCCGGCGCGATAGGCTCCCAGGCATCGCCCGAAAACCGTGTCGTCCGATTCAACCGAGAGACCCACATGGAACGTTCCCTGATGCGCCCCAAGGGGCTGGACCGGCTGCCCGACTTCCTGCAACTGACCCGCCTCGACCGCCCCATCGGCACCTGGCTGCTGATGTGGCCGACGCTGTGGGCGCTGTGGACGGCGGCCGAGGGCGTTCCCGAGCGCCGGCTGCTGCTGATCTTCGTCGCCGGGGTCTACCTGATGCGGGCCGCGGGCTGCGTGGTCAACGACTACGCCGACCGCCACTTCGACGGCCACGTGAAGCGGACGAAGTCGCGTCCGCTGGCCACCGGACGCATCGGCGAAGGCGAGGCCAAGGCGCTGTTCGCCGGCCTGGTGCTGGCGGCCTTCGTGCTGGTGTGTTTCACCAACGCCTTCACCGTGATGCTGTCGGTGGGCGGCGTGATCCTGGCCTTCGTCTACCCCTTCATGAAGCGCTACACCCACCTGCCCCAGGTGGTGCTGGGGGCGGCCTTCTCGTGGGCCATTCCCATGGCCTTCGGCGCGGTGCTCGGCCAGGTGCCGCTGGAGGCCTGGCTGCTGTTCGCCGCCAACGTGCTGTGGACCGTGGCCTACGACACCGAGTACGCCATGGTCGACCGCGACGACGACCTGCGCATCGGCATCAAGTCCACCGCGGTGCTGTTCGGCCGTGCCGACCGGCTGATCATCGGCCTTTTGCAGCTGGCCACGCTGGCCCTGCTGGCCTGGGCCGGCGAACGCCTCGGCCTGGGCGGCTTCTTCTGGGTCGGCCTGGCCGCGATGGCCGCCACCTTCGTCCACCAGCAGCGGCTGATCCGCCATCGCGATCGCGATCGCTGCTTCCAGGCCTTCCTCAACAACCATTGGTCGGGGCTGCTGGCGTTCGCCGGCATCGCGCTGTCGCTGTGGCCGGCCGCCGGCGGGTGATGCCGGACGGGGTCGAACGACGGGGCTAAGCGGGGGCGACAGGCGGTGACTGTCACGGTATTGTCACAAGGACATGCTGTCATCGTCACCAATATGTCACTGATCTCGACCATGAGGCCCCGGGATGACCGCCAAGACCGTACTGATCGTCGATGATGAAGCGCCCATCCGCGAGATGATCGCCGTGGCGCTGGAGATGGCCGACTATCGCGTCCTCGAGGCGGACAATGCCCAGAGCGCCCACGCCATGGTCGTCGATCACCAGCCCGACCTGGTGCTGCTGGACTGGATGATGCCCGGCACCAGCGGCGTCGAGCTCGCCCGCCGCCTGAAGCGCGAGGAAGGCACCTCGGAACTGCCGATCATCATGCTCACCGCCAAGGGCGAAGAGGACAACAAGATCCAGGGCCTCGAATCCGGGGCCGACGACTACATCACCAAGCCCTTCTCGCCCCGCGAGCTGGTGGCGCGCCTCAAGGCGGTGCTGCGCCGCGCCACGCCGCGCGGCGTCGAGGAGCCGGTGCAGGTCGAGGGCCTGATGCTCGACCCGGTCAGCCACCGGGTCAGCATCGACGGCCAGTCGCTGGAGATCGGCCCCACCGAGTACCGCCTGCTGCAGTTCTTCATGACCCACCAGGAGCGCGCCTATACCCGCGGCCAGCTGCTCGATCAGGTCTGGGGCGGCAACGTCTACGTCGAGGAGCGCACCGTGGACGTGCACATCCGCCGCCTGCGCAAGGCGCTGGGCGAGCCGCACCAGCAGCTGATCCAGACCGTGCGCGGGACCGGCTACCGCTTCTCCGCCAAGGGCTGACGTGGGCCGGCTGTGGCGACGCGAATGGTGGCGGCTGGGTGCCCTGGTGGGCGCCGGCGCCCTGGTCGGCTGGCCCTTCGGCTTCAGCGGCACCGGCATCGCCGTGGGGCTCGCCCTCTATCTCTTCTACCAGCTGCGCCAGCTGCACGCCCTGCAGGAATGGCTGACCCATCATCCCCATGACGAGCCGCCCTCGGCCTCCGGCCTGTGGGGCGAGCTGTTCGATCGCCTCTACCGCTACCAGAAGGGCCAGCGCCTCACCCAGCGCCGGCTGCGCGACACCCTGAGCCGTATCCAGGAGTCCTCGGAGGCGATGCGCGACAGCGTGGTGATGCTCGACCGCCACGGCGACATGGAGTGGTGGAACAGCGCCGCCGAACGCATGCTGGGCCTCAAGCCGGCCCTGGACCGCGGCCAGCACATCACCAACCTGATGCGCGACCCAAGCTTCGTCGACTACTTCCACGCCCGGGACTATCGCGAGCCGCTGACGCTGTGCTCGCCGATCGACGAGAACCTCATCCTGCAGTTCCAGATCACCCTCTACGGCGACGACGAGCGCCTGGTGATGGCCCGCGACATCACCCGCCTGCACCGCCTGGAGCAGATGCGCCGCGACTTCGTGGCCAACGTGTCCCACGAGCTGCGCACCCCGCTCACCGTGCTGGCGGGCTACCTCGAGACCTACGGCGACATGGCCGAGATGCTGCCCGAGCGCCTGGGCCGAGGCATCGGCCAGATGCAGAGCCAGACCAAGCGCATGCAGAACCTGGTCAACGACCTGCTGCTGCTGTCGCGGCTGGAGAACGACCAGGGCGGCCACGACGACATCCGCATCGACCCCACCAGCCTGCTCGAGGCCGTGCGGCGCGACGCCGAGGCGCTGTCCGAGGGCCACCACCAGCTGGAGGTGGCGGTCGAGGAGCCCCGCGGCCTGCTCGGCTCGGAGAAGGAGCTGCACAGCACCGTTTCCAACCTGGCCTTCAATGCCGTGCGCTATGCCGGCGAGGGCAGCCGCATCGTGCTGCGCTGGCGCCCCTGGGGCGACGGCGCCTGCCTGGAGGTGGAGGACGACGGCGAGGGCATCGATCCGCTGCACATCCCGCGCCTGACCGAGCGCTTCTACCGGGTCGACAAGGGCCGCAGCACCGCCACCGGCGGCACCGGCCTGGGGCTGGCCATCGTCAAGCACGTGCTGCTGCGCCACGACGCCCAGCTGGAGATCGACTCCCGGCTCGGCGAGGGCGCCACCTTCCGCTGCATCTTCCCCACCGCCCGCCTCACCGACGCCGCGCCAGCTTCGCGGCGCGCTTGATCCCGTCCCCGGACGCCACTCCGCCCGACGCAGGCCGGGCGGAGGGATGTCACGTGATCACGACGCCTGCCCGGGGCGCGGGCATCAACGCCTCGCCGGGGCGGCATCGGGCGTCAGCGCCCGGTAGTGGTCTTCCCACATCAGCACCGCGCCGGCCACGGCACCGGGCAGCAGGAACAGGTTGGCCAGCGGCAGCCAGGTGATCAGCATCACCCAGCCGCCGTAGGTGAGCGTCGGCCAGCGGCGCGCGGCCAGCCGGCGGCGCATGTCGGCGAAGGTCACCTTGTTGTTGTCCATGGGATAGTCGAGGTAGGTGACCGCCATCATCCAGGCCGAGAACAGCAGCCACAGCAGCGGGGCGACCAGGTTGATCACCGGGATCCAGCCGATCACGAACAGCAGCGCCATGCGCGGCAGGATGTAGCCCAGCTTGACCAGTTCACGGCCCAGGGCATCGATGGCGGTGCGTGCCAGGCCACGGTCGTCCAACGGCGGCCGGCCGGTCACCTCGCGCTCGACCTTCTCGGCCAGCAGGCCGTAGAAGGGCGCGGCGATCAGCTGGGTCACCAGGGTGAAGCTGAAGAACACGATCAGCCCCAGGCTGAGCACGAACAGCGGCCAGATCAGCCACGACAGCCAGTCGAGCCAGCCCGGCACCATGGCCATCCAGCCGTCGAGCCAGCCGCCGAAGTGGGTCAGCACGTAGCTCAGCATGGCGGCGTAGACCACCAGGTTGGCCAGTATCGGCAGGAACACGTAGCGGCGCAGGCCGGGGGTGTAGACCAGGCGGGTTCCCCGGGACAGCGCCGAGAAGGCATCCAGCATCGGTATCGTTTCCTCCATCGCAACGACGGCGGCCGTCGCCAGGGGCGACGGCCGCTTCTTTGACGGTAGCGGTCGAGCGGGGTTCAGCCCTCGTCGCCGCGCACCTCGTCGTCGAGATCATCCGGGGCCGTGTGGCGGATGTCGAGCCCCTTGACCAGATAGACCACGTATTCGGCCAGGTTGTTGGAGTGATCGCCGATCCGCTCCAGGGCACGCAGGATCCACATGATGCCGAGTACCGGGGATATCGCCCGGGCGTCTTCCATCATGAAGGTCATCAGCGAGCGCATGGCGCTCTTGTACTCGTTGTCGACCTGCTCGTCCTCCTGGACCACCTTGAGCGCCATCTCGGTGTCGAAGCGGGCAAAGGCGGTCAGGGCGTCGCGCATCATCTTGCGCACGTGCTCGCTGATCACGCGTACCTCGACGAAGCCGCGGCTGCCGTTCTGGCTCTCGACCAGCTCCAGGGCGTTGCGGGCGATCTTGCTGGCCTCGTCGCCGATGCGCTCCAGGTCGGAGGCGGCGCGGATCACCGCCAGCACCAGGCGCAGGTCGGAGGCCGCCGGCTGACGGCGGGCCAGGATCTGGGTGCACTCGTCGTCGATCTTGATCTGCATGTCGTTGACGGCGCGATCGTTGTCGACCACTCGCTCGGCCAGGGCGGAATCGCTGTCGAGCAGGGCACGGACGGCGTCCTGTACCTGCTTCTCGACCAGACCGCCCATGGCCATCAGGTGGGTCTTGAGCTCCTCGAGCTCATGATTGAACTGCCGCGAGATGTGCTGGCTGTGGATATCGCTGGTGATGTCCATGAGACTCTCCTGAGGGCGCTGGCGTCAGGCCATGCGTCCGGTAATGTAGTTCTCGGTGCGCGCGAGGCGCGGATTGGTGAACAGGGTATCGGTGGGGGCGTACTCCACCAGTTCGCCGCCCTGCAGGAAGGCGGTGTAATCCGAGACCCGTGCCGCCTGCTGCATGTTGTGGGTGACCAGCACCAGGGTCAGGCTCGACTTCAGGTTGCGGATCAGCTCCTCGACCTTGAGCGTCGAGATCGGGTCCAGGGCCGAGGCCGGCTCGTCGAGCAGCAGCACCTCGGGCTCCACCGCCAGGGTCCGGGCGATCACCAGGCGCTGCTGCTGGCCGCCGGACAGCGCCCAGGCCGAGGCCTGGAGGCGATCCTTGACCTCTTCCCACAGCGCCGCCGAGCGCAGTGACCACTCGACGATGTCGTCGATACGCCGCTTGCGCAGCCCGCCCTGCAGCCGCAGCCCGAACGCCACGTTGTCGTAGATCGACATCGGGAAGGGGTTCGGCGCCTGGAACACCATGCCGACCCGCCGGCGCAGCTCGGCCACCGCCACCTCGGGGGCATGGATCTCCTGGCCCTCGAGCCGAATCTCGCCCTCCCGCCGCACGTCCTCGTTGAGGTCGTGCAGGCGGTTGAGGGCGCGCAGCAGGGTCGACTTGCCGCAGCCCGAGGGCCCGATGAAGGCGGTGACCCGATGACGCGGCACCCGCAGGCTGAGGTCGCGCAGCGCCGGCTTGTCGCCGTAGCGCAGCCCGAAGCCCGAGATCTCCAGGCAGGAGGCCTCGGGCGCGAAATCGATGAAGGCTCCGTGCCGCGGAGCCGGGTCCTGCTTGACCGGCATTACATACCCCTTGGCACCACGGCCGGCCTCAGAGACGCGAGAGGCTACCGTGGCGTGATCTCAGATGATGGCGCAGAAATATTGCAGTCAGGTTAAGCACCAGGATCACCAGTACCAGCAGCAGCGCCGTGGCATAGACCAGCGGCATTGCCGCCTGGACATCGTTGCTGTGGAAGGCGGTATCGAAGATGTGATAGCCCAGATGCATGAACTTCCTTTCAAGGTGAAGGAAGGGGAAGTCGCCGTCCAGCGGCACCTGGGGCGCGAGCTTGGCCACGCCGACCAGCATCAAGGGGGCCACCTCGCCGGCCGCCCGGGCCACCGCCAGGATCATCCCGGTGAGCATCGCCGGGGTGGCCATCGGCAGCACCACCCGGCTGAGCATCTCCAGGCGGGTGGCGCCCAGCGCCAGGGCGCCTTCGCGCTGGCGGTCGGGGATCCGCGCCAGCCCCTCCTCGGTGGCCACGATCACCACCGGCAGGGTCAGCAGCGCCAGGGTCAGCGAGGCCCACAGCAGGCCCCCGGTACCGAAGGTCGGCGATGGCAGCGATGCCTCGAAGAACCATTGATCGAGGCGGCCCCCGAGGCCGTAGACGAACACCCCGAGGCCGAACACGCCGTAGACGATGGAGGGGACGCCGGCCAGGTTGCGCACGCCGATGCGCACCAGCCGGGTCAGGCGCCCCTGGTGGGCCACCTCGTTGAGATAGACCGCCGCCAGCACACCGAAAGGCGTGACCAGCAGCGACATCAGCATCACCATCAGGATGGTGCCGAAGATCGCCGGCCAGACCCCGCCCTCGACGTTGCCCGCCCGCGGTCCCTCGGAGAGGAAGCGCCACAGGCCCTTGCCCCAGTCGGCGAACTTGGCCACGGGGCTCATGGCGTTGGGCCATCGAGCACGCAGGATCTCCTCGACGGGCAGGCGAATGCGACGACCGTCGGCGCTCTCCATCACCACCAGATCGCCCACCATGCGATCGCGCAGGACACGGATCCGTGCCTCGACGTCGCCCAGCACGCGGTTTGTCTCCGGCGTCTCGTCCCACTCGGCCCGGGCCGCCAGCGGCAGCAGGGCCCGGTCGCGCAGCCGGGCGATCTCCTCACGCCATCGCACCTGCTCCGCCAGCCGAGCGCGCAATGCCTCCCACGCCGCCTCGCCCTGCAGGCGCTCGCCCTCGTCGGGCATCCAGGCCACCAGGCGACCGATGAAATCCCCCCAACGACGGCGTTCCAGCACCATCAGCTCGCGGGGATAGGTCTCGGTCTCGATATCGGCCACCGGGACCCAGGTCCAGATATCGCCGTTCAGGTCGCGGTTGCCGGTGCGGTAGAGGCGCTCCTCGCCCTCGGCGTCGGGCAGCGGCGTCTGCCTCACCTCACGGCCGGCCAGGACCCGGCCGTCGGCCAGGGTCAGCTGGGCCACGTCGCTGGGCCAGAAATGCCCCAGCCCCCGCGAGGCCAGCAGCACCAGCAGCAGGGCCAGGAGCAGCAGCGACAGCGAGATGCTGCCGGCGGCCAGCCAGGCCCAGGGACCTTCGCCCCGGGGCAGGCGGGCTCGTCCCGGGCGTCGCCAGGCACGGATCATGGCGTGCCCCCCAGCCGGCGGTAGCGACGACGCAGGCGGGTGCGAACCACCTCGGCCAGGGTGTTGACCAGGAAGGTGAAGACGAACAGCAGCAGCGCGGCCAGCAGCAGCAGGCGATAGTGGGTTCCGCCGGGCGCCGCCTCGGGCAGTTCGGTGGCGATGCTGGCAGCCATGGAGCGCAGGCCGTCCAGCGGGCTGGCGGTCATCAGCGGCGTGTTGCCGCTGGCGATCAGCACGATCATGGTCTCGCCCACGGCACGCCCGGCGCCGATCATCACCGCCGAGAACACGCCCGGCCCGGCCGCCGGCAGCACCACGCGCCACAGGGTCTGCCAGCGCGTCGCGCCCAGCGCCTGGGCGCCCTCGGCCAGGCTCTTCGGCACCCCGGAGAGGGCATCCTCGGCCAGGGCGTAGACGGTCGGCATCACCGCGAAGCCCATGGCCATGCCGACGATGATGGCGTTGCGGCTGGCGTAGTCGAGCCCCAGGTGGGCGGCGAGCCAGGTGCGCAGGTCGCCGCCGAACCACCAGCCCTCCAGCCAGGGCGCCAGCCCGTTCGCCAGGCCCCACAGCAGCAGCAGCCAGGGCAGCAGCCACAGCGCCGACCAGCCCAGCGGCAGGCGCTGGCGTACCCGGCCGGGCAGCCGGCTCCACAGGGCACCGCCCAGCACCAGGCCCGGCGGCAGCAGCAACAGCAGGGTCAGTCCCAGCCCCAGGTGGCGTTCCAGCCAGGGGGCCAGCACCAGGCCGGCGAGGAAGCCGATCACCACGCCGGGCAGGGCCTCGAGCAGCTCCAGGGTGGGCTTGATATGAGCGCGCAGCCGCCGCGACATGAACAGCGCCGAGTGCGCGGCCGCGCCCAGCGCCAGCGGTACGGCGATCACCAGCGACCAGGCCGCGGCCTCCAGGGTGCCCCAGGCCAGCGGCGCCAGGCTGAAGCGCGGCCCCGGCTCCCCCTCAGGCAGCGCCGGCTGCCAGCGATAGACGGGCTCGTCCAGGCCGGGATAGGGCTGGGGCAGCCACAGCGACGCGAGGCTCACCTCGGGCTCGCCCGGCGACGACGACCAGAACAGCGGCAGGACCTCGACCGCCAGGAACACGCCGATGGCCATCACGGCGGCGATCACGCCGATGCCGCCGGCGGTGATCAAGGCCGTGGCCAGGCGGTCGCGGCCCTGGCGCAGGCGGCGTCGCAGCAGCGGTGAAGAGGAAGAGTCGTGCATGAAGGCCGGCGAGTCGGTGGGTTAGCGCAAGGTTACGACATTGTCATGACAGTCGGGTGACACTGTCACGTCTCGTCGCGCGTGGGCTGCAGGATGCGTCGCTGGCGGGCCAGGCTCGCGGCCGGCAGCGACACGAAGCCCATCTCCTCGACGATAGCCTGGCCCTCGACCGAGAGCACCAGTTCGAGGAAGGTCCGCTCGGCGACGGGCAGCACCTCGCCCGGCGGCTGATTGACGTAGATCCTCAGGTCCCGGGCCAGCGGATAGTCGTCGCGACGCACCGCCAGAGGCGTGGGCTCGTGCAGGCGCCCCTCGGGGTCCCGCAGGGCCAGCGCGCGCACGCCGGGCGTGAGGTGATTGAGGCCGGCGTAGCCGATGGCCAGGGGGTCGTCGGCCACCGCCTCGACCACCGCGGCCGACCCTGGATGTTCGTTGACCTCGGGGCGGAAGCTGCCGTCGCACAGGCCCTCGCGGCGGAACAGTCCGTGGGTGCCGGATACCGCATTGCGACCGTGCAGCACGATGGGCCCCGCCGGGAAATCGAGCCCCAGCGCCTGCCACTGGTGGATGCCTCGCTCGGCCCCACAGTAGTGAGTCTCGGAGAAGATGGCGTCGAACTCGCGGCGCGCCAGGCTCGACAGCGGGTTATGGCGATTCACCACGACCACCAGCGCATCCCGCGCCACCACGATCTCCCGCGGTGGATAGCCATGACGATCGACGAAGGCCTGGCGCTCTTCCTCGCTCATCGGCCGCGACATGGGCCCCAGCAGGGTGGTACCGGCGGTCAGCGCCGGCGGGGCGCTGGCCGAGCCGGCCACCTGGAGCTGAACGCGCAGCCCCGGGTAGTGCTCGCTGAGCAGTTCGCCCCAGCGCAGGATCAGCCCCGCCATGGTGTCGGAGCCGACGGTATCGAGGGTGCCGACATGGTGTTCGGCCGAGGCCGGCGCGCTCCAGAGCCCGACGAGGACCAGCAGCCAGGCCGGCAGGCAGCGACGAAGGACCGCTATCATGAAGTTTCTCCCGCTCATACGGATCGGGCGCGACCCTCGTCCCCACAGGGTAGAGTGGCCACGCCCTCGACGTTTATCATGTTTCGCTGATCCCTAGCCGGTGACGATCGCTCCGTCGATCCCCCACCATGACGCCCACACAACAACAAGCCAGGCGAACCGATGCCATGAGCGAACTCGACGACATTCCGGCCCCCCGCGGCCATCTGACTCTCAAGCTGGTCGCCCGCCGCCAGGACACCAACTTCCATGGCGACATCGCCGCCGGCTGGCTGGTCGGCCATATGGAGCAGGCCGCCGAAATCGCCGCCGGCCGCGAAGCCGGAGGGCGCACCGCCACCGTGGCCATCGAGGCCATGGATTTCCTGTGCCCGGTGCGAGTCGGCTCGATGGTCAACATTTTCACCGATGTGCGCGAGATCGGCCACAGCTCGATCAAGATCGATGTCGAGGTCTGGAGCCGCTCGCCCCACGAGCGCGACCCCGACGAGCTGCACAAGGTCACCGAGGCGCGCTTCGTGACCGTGGCGCTGGACGACAACGGCCGCATCCGCGCGGTGCGTCAGGGCGGCTGAGCCGCCCCGAGTCGCCTCAACCGACCAGCGCCTCCCGCGACTTCAGGTAGTCGAACTCGCCGATGCCGGTGAAGGCGCTGACCCGCTGCTGGAAGTCGCGATAGGCCTCGAAGATCCGCTTCGAGGCCTCGTCGTTCTCGACCTGCCGCTGGATGACCTGCCCGGACGACTCGTGCAGCGCCGCCATGACGTCGTCGGGGAAGCGGCGCAGCTTGACGCCGTGATCGTCGACCAGGGTCCGCAGCGCCTCGGCATTGCGGAAGGCGAACTCGCTGAGCATCGCCAGATTGGAGGCCCGGCAGGCCTCGGTGACCACCGCCTTGAGATCGTCCGGCAGGGCGTTCCAGGCCTCCAGGTTGACCGTGCCCTCGAGGATCGCGCTGGGCTCGTTCCAGGCCGAGGTATAGTAGTAGTCGGCCACCTGATGCAGGCCGAAGGCCAGGTCGTTGTAGGGGCCGACCCAGTCCGCGGCGTCGAGCACCCCGGTCTCCATGGAGGTGAAGATCTCGCTGCCCGGAATCGTCAGGGTGGTCACCCCGATGCCGTTCATGGCCTCGCCGGCAAGCCCCGGCAGGCGCAGCTTGAGCCCCTGCATGTCGTCCAGCGAGTGGATCTCCTTCTTGAACCAGCCGGCCATCTGGGTACCGGTGTTGCCCACCGCGAAGGGCTTGAGGTTGTGCTCGGCATAGAGCTCGTCCCACAGCGCCTGCCCGCCGCCGTAGTAGAGCCAGGCGTTGGTCTCGGTGGCGGTCATGCCGAAGGGCACGGCGGTGAAGAACTGCGCCGCGGCGACCTTGCCACGCCAGTAGTAGGAGGCGGAGTGGCCCATCTCGGCGGTGCCGGCCGAGACCGCGTCGAAGACCTCCAGCGCCGGGACCAGCTCACCGGCACCGTGGACCTTCACCCGCATGCGTCCACCGGACATGCGCTCGATGCGCTCGGCGAGGTCGTTGGCGCCAGTGCCCAGGGCCGGGAAGTTCTTGGGCCAGGAGGTCACCATGTTCCAGGTGATGGTCTCCTGGGCGCTGGCGGTGCTGACGAAGGGGGCGGCGACGGCACCGGCGGTGCCGGCCCCCAGGGTCTTGAGGCTGGTCTTGAGAAAGTTGCGACGCTCCATGGAGAGGGCGGCTCCTTGTCCTTGCTGTTCTTTTCGTATCGCATGCCGAAGCATGTCAGTGTCCGCCGGGCAGTATCGCGAAAGCGGCATTTATCAGCAAGCGAACGACTGCCGTGCCATGAACAGGATGGTTCGGGGCTGATCCGTCGGCGGCCGCGAGCCATGGCACGCCGACGTGGAGGACGCGCTTACAGATTCAAAGCGGCGTCAGTTTCGCGAACCCCAGCACCAGCCACTTGTCGCCCTCGCCCTCGAAGCTGACCTGCACCCGGGCGCGCTCGCCCTCGCCCTCGGCGTTGAGGATCACGCCCTCGCCGAAGGTCGGGTGGCTGACCCGCTGGCCCAGCGCCAGCGAGGGCAGGTCGGCGCCGCCGTCGACGCTCTCCTGGCGCGGGCCGGGGCGCGAGGCGGTGACCGGCCGCGAGACCTGGCCACGCAGCCGTACCTCCTCGAGGCAGTCCTCGGGCAGTTCGCGCAGGAAGCGCGACGGCCGCTGGAAGGTCTCCTTGCCGTGCAGGCGGCGCAGCTCGGCGTGGGTCAGGTAGAGCTTCTGCATCGCCCGGGTCAGGCCCACGTAGCACAGCCGGCGCTCCTCCTCGAGGCGACCGGGTTCCTCCATCGACATCTTGTGCGGGAACAGCCCCTCCTCGACGCCGGCCACGAACACCACCGGGAACTCCAGGCCCTTGGCCGAGTGCAGGGTCATCAGCTGCACGCAGTCCTCGAACTCGTCGGCCTCGTGCTCGCCGGCGTTGAGCGCGGCCTCGGCGAGGAATGCCTCCAGCGCGGCCATGCCCTCGCCGGCCTCCACGGTGTCCAGGGTCTCGCCCTGGCTGAAGGCCTTGGCGGCAGTGACCAGCTCCTCGAGGTTCTCGACCCGGGCCTGGCCCTTCTCGCCCTTCTCGTTGCGGTGGTGCTCGACCAGCCCGGTGCGCTCGTTGACGTGATCGATGATCTCGTGGAGCGCCATGCCGGAGGTCTCGTCGTCGAGCCGCTCGATCAGGTCGGCGAAGGCCTTCACCGAGGACACCGCGCGGCCCTTGAGCGAGCCATCGAGCTGGGCGTCGTGCAGCGCCTGCCACAGCGAGATGCCGACATGGCGGGCGCGCTCGCGCAGCACCTCGACGGTGCGGGTGCCGATGCCGCGTGCCGGCACGTTGATCACCCGCTCCAGCGAGGCATCGTCGTCGCGGTTGAGCAGCAGCCGCAGGTAGGCCAGGGCGTTCTTGATCTCCAGGCGCTCGTAGAAGCGCTGGCCGCCGTAGATGCGGTAGGGCACGCCCTGGCGGATCAGCGTCTCCTCGATCACCCGCGACTGGGCATTGGAGCGATAGAGGATGGCGATCTCGCGGCGCGTCATGCCCTCCTCGACCTTCTCGCGGATGGTGTCGACGATGAAGCGCGCCTCGTCCAGGTCGTTGAAGCCGCCGTACAGCGAGATCGGCTCGCCGCGGTCGCCGGCGGTCCACAGCTCCTTGCCCATGCGCTCGGCGTTGTGGCGAATCAGGGCGTTGGCGGCGTCGAGGATGGCGCTGGTCGAGCGGTAGTTCTGCTCCAGGCGCACCGTCTTGGTGGCGGGGAACTCGTCCTCGAAGCGGCGGATGTTCTCGATCCGCGCGCCGCGCCAGCCGTAGATCGACTGGTCGTCGTCGCCGACCACGGTCATCGGCGTGGTCATGCCGGTGAGCAGCTTCAGCCAGGCGTACTGCAGGGTGTTGGTGTCCTGGAACTCGTCGACCAGCACGTGGGCGAAGCGCTCCTGATAGTGGGCCAGCAGGGCGGGATTGTCGCGCAACAGCTCGAGGCTTCGCAGCAGCAGCTCGCCGAAGTCGACCAGGCCACCGCGCTCGCAGGTCAGCTGGTAGCGCTCGTAGAGCTCGACCATCTGGGTCATGTAGGCGTCGCCGTGGGCGTCCACCTGATGAGGGCGCAGCCCCTCCTCCTTGCAGCCGGAGATGAACGACTGCACCTGGCGCGGCGGGAAGCGCTCGTCGTCGACGTTATGGTCCTTGAGCAGCCGCTTGATCAGGCGCAGCTGGTCGTCGCCGTCGATGATCTGGAAGTGCTGGGGCAGCCGCGCGTCCTGCCAATGGGTGCGCAGCAGGCGATGGGCGATGGAGTGGAAGGTGCCGACCCAGACGTGGCGCAGCGAGATGCCCAGCAGCGCCTCCAGGCGGGTACGCATCTCGCGGGCCGCCTTGTTGGTGAAGGTCACCGCCAGCACGGCGTAGGGCGAGAGCCCCTCGGCCTGCATCAGCCAGGCGATGCGATGCACCAGCACCCGGGTCTTGCCGGAGCCGGCGCCGGCCAGCACCAGCATGTTGCCTTGGGGCGCGCTGACGGCCTCGCGCTGGGCCGGGTTCATGTGGTCGAGAATCGCCGTGACGTCGTCCATAGCGGGAAGCATCGCTGCTCGGAAAATGGCCCGACAGCTTACCATATCGCGCCGGTCACGGCCGGTTCAGGACTCGTCGGGCTCCGGATAGCGCAGCGAGTTGAGGCTC
This sequence comes from Halomonas sp. HG01, assembly GCF_000968715.2. Classification (NCBI taxonomy): domain Bacteria; kingdom Pseudomonadati; phylum Pseudomonadota; class Gammaproteobacteria; order Oceanospirillales; family Halomonadaceae; genus Halomonas; species Halomonas sp. HG01. The sequence goes on from NZ_CP022134.1 coordinate 3,444,820, forward strand.
TTCTTCACCGACTTGAGCTGCTCGGCGAGCCTGGGGCCGCGGGACTTGGCCACGCCGACCGCCAGCACGTCGATCATCACCAGGTGGGCGATCCGCGAGCTCATCGGGGTATAGATCTCGGTGTCCTCGTGAACGTCGATGTACAGCGGCAGGGTCACCTCCTCCGCCAGCGGCGAGCCGCTGGGGCACAGTCCGATCACCGTGGCGCCGGCCTCGCGGGCCAGGCGCACGCTGGCGACCAGGGCCCGGGTGCGCCCGGTCTGGGAGATCGCCACCACCACGTCGCCCTCCTTGAGCGTCACCGCCGACATGTTCTGCATGTGCGGGTCGGTGTAGGCGGCGGTGGAGATCTGCAGGCGGAAGAACTTGTGCTGGGCGTCGAAGGCCACCGCGCCGGAGGCGCCGAAGCCGTAGAACTCGACCCGGTTGGCCATGCCCAGGGCATTGATCGCCTGGCTCAGCGAATCGTTGTCCAGGCGGTCGCGCACCGAGAGCAGGGTGCCCACCGTGGAGTCGAAGATGCTCTGGGAGAATTCCGCCACCGAGTCGCTGTCGTTCATCGAGAACTGGGCGAACTGGCTGCCGGTGGCCAGCATCTGGGCCAGCTTGAGCTTGAAGTCCTGGAAGCCGTTGCAGCCCAGGGCGCGACAGAAGCGCACCACCGTCGGCTCGCTGACCTTGGCCTCGGTGGCCAGGTCGACGATGCGCATATGGATCACTTCATCGGGATTGCGCAGCACGAACCTCGCCACCTTCTGCTCGGAGCGGCGGAAGTGCGTCATGCGGCGTCTCATTTCATCGAACAGGCCAAGGCTCACGCGGCACTCCTGGATCGGCGGATTCGAGGGGGAATGCCCACAGTATGCCCCAACCGACGCCCCCATGGGCAGCAAGGCGCCGAAAGGATCGTTGACACTCCTATCTTCATCATTCTGTCAAGAGGCGTATAGTAAGAATTGCAGTGTCGCGCAGCGTCCCTGATTCGATGCCGGCACCCTCACTGCAGACAGGAGAGTCGATCATGCGTAATGTCGAACGGTTATCCTCCGTCAAGAGCGAACTCCTCGACATCTTCATGAGCATGGAAGTCGTCGAGCACGAAGAACGCTCCCGTACCGCCGCCCAGCGCAACCTGCGCGCCCGCCGCGGCATCGAGCTCCACGAGGAGTTCAAGCGTCTCAGCCAGGACATTGCCGACCTGCCCGAGGACGACGCCGACGAGATGCACTGATCCGGACTCCCGCGACCGCAGGCACCCAACGCAAAGAGCCCCGCACGGGGCGGGGCTCTCGGGCGCAGGAGACATCTCCCGACATCGCCGTGCCATCAGAGGCTGGTGAAGAACACCACGGCCACGCCGATCGGCGCGATGAAACGGGTGATCAGGCTCCACAGGCTGAAGTCGTAGACGTCCATGCCCAGCTCGCGGCGCACGCTTTCCTTGTCGAGGCACCAGGCGGTGAAGACGATGGCGCCCAGGCCGGTAAGCGGCAGCATGAACTTGCTGGTCACCTTGTCCAGCAGGTCGAAGACGTTCAGGCCGAACAGCACCGGGTCGCTCCACAGGTTGAACGACAGCAGCGCGGCGATGCCCAGCGCCCAGGCCGCCACGCCGGCCACCAGGGCGGAGCCCACGCGCGGCAGCGGGGTGCGCTCCTCGACGAACTCCACCACCGGCTCGAGCAGCGAGATGGCCGAGGTCAGGGCGGCAAAGGTCAGCAGCAGGAAGAACAGCAGGCCGACCACGATGCCACCGCCCATCTGGCCGAACGCCAGCGGCAGGGTGACGAAGATCAGCCCCGGGCCGGAAGCCACATCGAGGTCGTTGGCGAACACCAGCGGGAAGATCGCCAGGCCGGCGCCCAGCGCGATCACGGTATCCATGATCACCACGGTACGCGCGGTCTTGAGCAGGTTGACCTCTTCGCCCAGGTAGGAGCCGTAGGCCATCATGATGCCCATGCCCAGCGATAGGGTGAAGAAGGCATGGCCCAGGGCCGCCAGCACGGTCTCGCCGGACAACTTGCTCCAGTCCGGGTTGAACAGGTAGGCGAGCGCCTCGCCGAAGTGGCCGGTGGTCATGCCGTAGCCGACCAGTACCACCATCAGCACGCCCAGCGCCGGCATCAGGATGCGCGCGGCGCTCTCGATGCCCTGGGTGACGCCGCGGGCCACGATGCCGATGACCAGCAGCATGAATACCGAATGGCCGGCCAGCAGCAGCCCCGGGCTGCCCAGCATGTCATTGAACAGTTCGCCGATGCCGTCGGCGCCCTGACCGCTGAAGGCACCGGTGACGGAGTTCAGGGTGTAGTACAGCGACCAGCCGCCGATCACGCTGTAGAAGGACAGGATCAGGAAGGCACCGAGGATGCCGCTGATACCGACCACCATCCAGGCCCGTGTGCGGCCAGAGGCCTTGGCCAGGTCGGCCATGGCATTGGCGGGATTGTTCTGACCGCGGCGGCCGATCATCCACTCGGTGACCAGGATCGGCAGGCCGATCAGCGCGATGCACAGCAGGTAGACCAGCACGAAGGCCGCGCCACCGCTCTCGCCCACCATGTAGGGGAACTTCCAGATATTGCCCAGACCGACCGCCGAGCCGGTGGCGGCGAGGATGAAGCCCAGCCGGGACGACCAGTGCGCGTGTTGCTGTTGCTTGAGGGACATAATTCACCTTGAAGGGTCGTGTCGCCATCGATCGATCGGATGCGATGACGTTCTGATTGTTGTCGCCACGTCCACGCCGTGCCGGATCTCGGTTCGGCGCATTCAAGGGCATAACGCATGCCAAGCAGGATCACTACCAGGGCTGCGTTTCCACCGGGGATGGAAGGTGGAAACCGCAAGGAAACACCGCGACACCCCACAGGGGTTAGGCGTGAGGGTCGGCGATATTCGATGGCAAGTGACGAGCGAGTCGTAACATATCCGATCGTCTGCCCGGAGGCCACCCATGGCGGCAAAACCACGCAGCGCGCGGCCTCCCGTTCAGAACGTGGCGCTGGTGGCTCAGAACAGCGTGGCCTGACGCTCGCCGGGGAAGTCGCCCAGCGGCGGCAGTTCGGCCCGCGCCGCCACCGAGGCATAGAGCCGGCGCGCCAGCTGAGGCGCGCGGCGATTGTCGGCGGTATGCACAAACAGGAAAGGGGTTTTCCCCTGTTTTATCCACAACGAAAGACGTTCGATCCAGGGCGCGAAATAGTCGATATTGATCGCTTCGTCAGCATGTCCAATGAAGCGCACCACGGGCGCCTCCCCTGTGGAAATCACATGTAGCGGGCGCTTCGGCTTCTCGTGCTGGGCCTGCTGCATGCCCGGGTGATGACCGGCGGCGGTGGAGAACAGCGGCCGCACGTCGAGCATCACGCGGTTGGCGCCGTGACTTATCAACAACCTGTTGAGCGCCGCCTCGGCCGTCCCCTTGTGGAAAAACTCACGGTGGCGCACCTCGACCGCGCAGGGCAGCCCGCTCGGCCAGCGTTCCAGCAGCGCCTCGAGACGCGGCAGCTCCTCGGCGCCGAAGTCTCGCGGCAGCTGAATCATCATCGGCCCCAGGCGATCGTGCAGCGGCGCGAGGGCCGCGAGGAAGTCGTCGAAGCCCGCCTCGACGTCGACCAGACGCCGCTCGTGGGTCAGCGACTGCGGGAGCTTGAAGCAGAAGCGGAAAGCGGGCGGCGCCTGGCGCGCCCAGGCCGCCACCGTCTCGCCGCGGGGCGCGCCGCTGTAGAAGGTGGTATTGCCCTCCACCGCCGAGAACACCCGGGCATAGTCGGCCAGCAGGTCGTCATTCCCGCCGTGGGGCGGGTAGAGGCCGCAACGCCAGTCGGGGTTGGCCCACATCGGCAGGCCAATCGGCAGGCGAGTGGCTTCAGCGGCGCCCGTGGCAGCCCCGTTCCTCATTCCACGGTGACGGACTTGGCCAGGTTGCGCGGCTGATCGACGTCGGTGCCCTTGAGCACGGCGACGTGATAGGAAAGCAGCTGCAGCGGCACGGTGTAGAGGATCGGCGCCAGGGCTTCCTCCACATGGGGCAGGCGCAGCACCCGAATGCCTTCGCCGTCCTCCAGCGCCACGCCCTCGTCGGCGAACACGAACAGCTCGCCGCCCCGGGCCCGCACCTCCTGGAGGTTGGACTTGAGCTTGTCGAGCAGGGCGTCGTTGGGCGCCACCGCGATCACCGGCATCTCGGCGTCGACCAGCGCCAGCGGCCCGTGCTTGAGCTCGCCGGCGGGATAGGCCTCGGCGTGGATGTAGGAGATCTCCTTGAGCTTCAGCGCGCCCTCCAGCGCCACCGGGAACTCGGGTCCACGGCCCAGGAACAGGGCATGATGCTTCTCGGCGAAGGCCGCGGACAGCGCCTCGACCGCCGGATCCAGCGCCAGCACTTCACCGACCTGGGCCGGTAGATGGCGCAACGCCTCGACCAGTGACGCCTGCTCGTCGGCGTCCTGGCCGCGGACGCGGCCCAGCGCCAGGGTCAGCAGCATCAGCGCGGTGAGCTGGGTGGTGAAGGCCTTGGTCGAGGCCACGCCGATCTCGGGGCCGGCCTGGGTCATCAGCGTCAGGTCCGACTCGCGCACCAGCGAGCTGCCCGGCACGTTGCAGATCGCCAGGCTACCCAGGTAGCCGAGCTGCTTGGCGAAGCGCAGCGCGGCCAGGGTATCGGCGGTCTCGCCGGACTGGGACAGCGTCACGAACAGCGTGCCCTCGGGCACCACCACCCGGCGATAGCGGAACTCCGAGGCCACCTCGACCTGCACCGGTACGCCGGCATAGCGCTCCAGCCAGTAGCGCGCCACCATGCCGGCGTGATAGCTGGTGCCGCAGGCCACCAGGTGAATCTGGCGCACCCGACCGAACAGCGCCTCGGCCTCGGGGCCGAAGCTCTCCACCAGCACGCTGCGATCGCCGAGCCGGCCCTCCAGGGCCGCGGCGATCACTGCCGGCTGCTCGTGGATCTCCTTGAGCATGAAGTGGCGATAGCCGCCCTTGCTGGCCGCGCCGTCGCCGTGCTCGAAGGTCTGCACCGGACGCTCCACCGCGGCGCCGCCGGCGTCGAAGACCTCGATCCTGCCGCCGTCGGAGAGGCGCACCACGTCGCCCTCCTCCAGGTAGATGAAGCGGTCGGTGACCTGCAGCAGCGCCAGCGGGTCGGAGGCCAGGAAGGCCTCCTCGATGCCGACGCCGACCACCAGCGGGCTGCCCTGGCGGGCACCGATCACCACGCCGGGTTCGTCGGCGTGCACCACGCCCAGCGCATAGGCGCCGTCGAGCCGGGCCAGCACGCGCTGCACGGCGCCGAGCAGGTCACCCTGCTCGGCCTCGCGGGCGATCAGGTGGGCCATGGCCTCGGTATCGGTCTCGGAGGAAAAGGCATAGCCCTCGCCCTCGAGCTCGGCCTTCAGCGCCTCGTGGTTCTCGATGATGCCGTTATGCACCAGCGCCACGCGCTCGCCCGACTGATGGGGGTGGGCGTTCGCCTCGCTGGGCTTGCCGTGGGTAGCCCAGCGGGTGTGCGCGATGCCGCTGTGGCCGGCCAGGGGCGCGGCGGCGAGCGTCTCCTCCAGAGCCGCCACCTTGCCCAGGGCGCGGCGACGATCGAGCCGGCCATCCCCGGCCTGCACGGCCATGCCCGCGGAATCGTAGCCGCGATACTCGAGTCGCTTGAGCCCTTCCAGCAGGATGCCCTGCACGTTGCGCTGGGCGACGGCGCCGACGATGCCACACATGGTTCGCTCCTTAGAGGTCGTCTTTCTTGACCGGCCGCTGCCAGTCTTCCTTGCTGATCAGGCGTCCGCGGCTCACCGCCAGGCTGTCGTCCGCCACGTCGCGGCTCAGGGTCGAGCCGGCGCCCACGGTGGCGCCACGGCCGACGCGCATCGGCGCCACCAGGGCGGTGTTGGAGCCGATGAAGGCCCCGTCGTCGATCTCGGTACGGTGCTTGTTGGCGCCGTCGTAGTTGCAGGTGATGGTGCCCGCGCCGACGTTGACGTCGCGCCCCAGCCGGGCGTCGCCCACATAGCTCAGGTGATTGATCTTGCTGCCTTCGCCCACCTCGGCGTTCTTGGTCTCGACGAAGTTGCCGACCTTGGCGCCCACCGCCAGGCGCGAGCCGGGACGCAGCCGGGCGAAGGGCCCGATGCGGTTGTGACCGGCCACCACGGCGCCCTCGAGCACGCTGTGGGCTTCGATCTCGCTCTCGGCCCCCACGTGGCTGTCGCGGATCACGCAGTAGGGACCGATGCGCACGCCCTCGCCCAGCTCGACATCGCCCTCGAACACGCAGCCCACGTCGATCTCGACATCGTGACCGCAGGTCAGGGTGCCGCGCACGTCGAGGCGCGCGGGATCGGCCAGGGCCACGCCGGCGGTCATCAGCGACTCGGCGATGTCGCGCTGGTGGGCGCGCTCGAGCTGAGCCATCTGCAGACGGTTGTTGACGCCCTCGACCTCCAGCGCCCGGGCCGGCTGGGCGGTGGCGATCTTCACGCCCTCGGCGGCGGCCATGGCGATGACGTCGGTCAGATAGTATTCGCTCTGGGCGTTGTCGGCGGACAGCTGCGGCAGCCAGCGGCGCAGCTGGGCGGCGGTCATGGCCATGATACCGGTGTTGCACTCGCGCACCGTGCGCTCGGCCTCAGAGGCATCCTTGTGCTCGACGATGGCCACCGCCTCGCCGGCCTCGTCGCGCAGGATGCGACCGTAGCCGGTGGGATCGTCGAGGGTCACGGTGAGCAGGCCCATGTGCTGCTCGTCGACCCGCGCCAGCAGGTCGCGCAGGGTCTCGCGGCGAGTCAGCGGCACGTCGCCATAGAGCACCAGCACCTTGCCGTCACCGAGGTGATCGAGCGTTTGGGCCACGGCGTGGCCGGTGCCCTTCTGCTCGGTCTGACGGGCAAAGCGCACCGGGCAGTCGGACAGCGCCTCGCGTACGCGGTCGGCGCCATGGCCCACCACCACGTGGGTGCGATCGGCCTCGAGGCCGGCGGCGGTGTCGATCACATGACGCACCAGGGGGCGGCCGGCCAGGCGATGCAGCACCTTGGGCAGGGTCGAACGCATCCGGGTACCCTGCCCGGCCGCCAGTATCACCACGTCGAGGCTCATCGGGACTCCTTGTCGATCAATCGTTGAATCGGGCCATTCTAGTGCCTAGGGGGCCTCGCCTGCCATGCCGGCGGTGGTCTCGCCGACCACCCTGACGCCCATCTCCGCGAGCCTGTCGCGACCGAAGCGCTCGGCGAAGGCCGGGCTCGCCACGCTCAGCCAGTCGTCATCGGCGGCGTTGCGCACCAGCATCAGCACCGCCAGGTCATGGTCGACGGCCACCGCCATGCCTTCCTGCTCGCCGAGCACCGACATGGCGGTGGCCCAGGCGTCGGCGCGGGCATTCGAGTCATCCACCACGGTCACCGAGGCCATGCGATGGCGGATCGGCCGACCGGTACGCGGGTCGATGGTGTGCGAATAGCGCCGGCCGTCTTCCTCGAAGTAGTTGCGATAGTCGCCGGAGGTGGCCACCGAGGTATCCTCCAGCGGCAGTACATACTTGGCCTGGGGCCGGCCGTCGCGGGGCAGCTCCACGCCGATGCGCCAGGGCTCGGCCTCGGCGTCGCGATGGCCGGCCACCTCGAGTTCGCCACCGATGTTGACCAGGTAGTTGTCGAGGCCCTGGGAAGCCAGATAAGCCGCCACCCGATCCGTGGCATAGCCCTTGGCCACGCCGGAGAGGTCGACGAACACGTCCTTCAGGCGCCGCGCACGGCGCTGCTCCGCATCGATCTCCAGGGTCTCCATGCCGATCTCGGCGAGGCGCTGCTCGATCAGGGCATCGTCCGGCACCTCGCGCGGCCGCGCCTCGGGGCCGAAGCTCCACAGGTTGACCAGGCCGCCCACGGTGACGTCGAAGGCGCCGTTGCTGGCCTCCCCCACCCGATGGGCGATCGACAGCACCTCGATCAGCGGCGCGGAGAGCGTCTGCCATTCGCCCAGCGGCGCGTGGTCGAAGGCCACCAGTTCGGCGTCGTCACGGTAGGTGGACATCGAGGCATCGACGGCCTCGAGCTCGTCGAGGATGCCTGACTCCAGCGCATCGCGGCGTTCGGCGGTGATCGGATCCGCCAGCGTCACCTGATAGAAGGTGCCGAATATATCGCCCTCGAGCGTGACCGGCGTCTCGAGCGTGCGCTCGGAACAGCCGGCCAGCAGGGCGGCCAGCGCAAGCGTCAGGAAGGCGAAGAGAAAACGTGGGAGTGGCATGAGTCCTCCAACAGGTAAATAAGTGCTTCTTCAACCGAACAGCCAGATCAGGGCCACACCCAATATCAGCCGATAGACCACGAAGGGCTGCATGCCGATGCGGCGGATGAAGACCAGGAAGAAATGAATGCACAGGTAGGCGCTGATGCCGGACAGCACCGTGCCCGCCGCCAGGTCGCCCCAGGCCACCGGGACCTCGTCCTGGGCCAAGCCCAGGGCCTCCAGGCCGCCGGCCAGCACGATCACCGGGATCGACAGCAGGAAGGAGAAGCGAGCCGCCGCCTCGCGGGACAGGCCGAGCATCAGCGCCGCGGTCATGGTGATGCCCGAGCGCGAGGTGCCGGGAATCAGCGCCAGGGCCTGAGCCAGACCGATCCACAGGGCATCGCGGACGCTCATCCGGTACTCGCTGCGCGTGCCGCGATGGCGCCAGTCGGCGATCCCCAGTACCACGCCGAACACGATCAACCCGCCGGCCAGCACCAACGGCGAGCGCATCACCTCCGAGATGACATCCTCGAACGCCAGGCCCACCACCGCCACCGGGATGGTCGCCAGGATCACCCACCAGGCCAGGCGGGCGTCGTCGTCGGTGCCGCGGCCAGCGACGCTGCGCCCCCAGCTGGCCGTCATGGTCACCAGCTCGTGGCGGAAGTAGAGCACCACCGCCGCCAGGCTGCCCAGGTGCAGGGCCACGTCGAAGGCCAGGCCCTGGTCGGGCCAGTCGGAGAAGACCGGTACCAGGATCAGGTGCGCGGAGCTGGAGACGGGCAGGAACTCGCTCAATCCTTGAACGAGGGAGAGCACGACGATCTGTAGCCATTCCATGGGCGGGGTCTCTATCAGCAAAAACGGTAAGTAGCTTGGTAAATCAAGGCCTAAGGACCCTGGCGACGCGTCGACGTTCCCCGGCTTGGGCGTTTTTTATCCGACCGGCAATACCATGGTGGCGATGCCAAAGTAGATCAGCACCCCGGAGGCGTCGATCAGGGTCGTCACCAGCGGCGCCGAGGCGGTCGCCGGGTCCCAGCCCAAGCGATCGAGCACGAACGGCAGGCACATGCCGAGCAGGCTGCCGAACAACACGATGGCGATCATGCTGACCGCCACCACCATGGCCACCGCCTCGCCGCCGCGAAACACGCCGATAGGCGCCACGGCGAGTGCCATGGTCAGCCCCAGCGAACCGGCCACCAGCAGCTCGCGACCGAACAGCTTGCCCCAGTCGCGCACCCCGACGTCGCCGGTCGCCAGGCCGCGCACCGTCAGGGTCGCGGCCTGGGCGCCGGCGTTACCGCCGCTGCCGATCAGCAGCGGCAGGAAGAACACCAGCGCCACCTGGGCCGAGATGGTCGCCTCGTAGTGGGCGATACCCGCGCCGGACAGCAGGTTGCCGAATACCAGCAGCACCAGCCAGGTCACCCGCTTGCGATACAGGCTCCACAGCGGTACCCGGCTGACGCCATCCTCCAGGGCGCCGATCGACATCCCCTTGTGGAAGTCCTCGGTGGCCTCGGATTCCACCACGTCCAGGGCGTCGTCGTGGGTGACGATGCCGACCAGGCGACGCATCTCGTCGACCACCGGCAGGGCCAGCAGATCGTAGCGAGCCACGATCCGCGCCACTTCTTCCTGGGGCGTGTCCACCGAGGTGTGGATGACGTCGTGGATCATCATGTCGTCGACCCGGGCGCCGGGGCGCGCCACCATCAGCTGACGCAGCGACATGGTACCGGCCAGGCGCCCCTCGGGGTCGATCACGTAGAGCTGGTAGACCGTCTCGGCGTCCGGGGCGGTCTGGCGCACGCGCATCATCGCCCGGGAAACGGTCATGCCGGCGGGAATGGCCACGTAGTCGGAGGTCATCAGGGCGCCGGCGGTGCCTTCCTCGTAGCTCGCCAGGCGCTTGAGTTCCTCGCGCTCCTGGTGGGCCATACGCCGCAGCAGCGCCTCGCGGCGATCGTCGTCGAGCGCCTTGAACAGGTCGGCGCGCTCGTCGCCGCCCATCTCCTCGAGCACCGCCTGGAGGCGGTCGTCGCCCATGCCCGCCGCGATCGCCAGCTGCTCCTCGCCGTGCAGATGGCCCATGACGCTGGCACGCCGTTCCAACGGCAGGCAGTCCAGCAGCGCGCGCGCGCGCAGTTCATGCTCGCTCTCGAGCAGGTCCTGGAGAATTTCGGCGATGTCCGCGGAGCGAAGCTCCGGCAGCAGGGTGCCCAGGCGCTCACGGTCGTCGACCTCCAGGGCGGCGAGCAGGCCTTCCTTGTGGCGATTCAGGGCATCGCTGAGTGGCATGGTCTGATCCTCCCTGTGCCAGCGCGAACGAGAAGGGGCGTCATCATCGCACAGGGCGTGGAAGGCGTCAGCTTCGGCGGCGTCCCTGGAGGCGCCGCCGGGAAGGGATGAGGCCGGGACACGGATCGCTGTATCCTTGACCGACGCAGGCACCGATCGGCCTGGCATCGATGCAGGGAGGACGACAGGAATGGAACGCAGGATTCTCGACACGCTGGCCGAACTCGGCTTCACCAGCCGCGCCCGCCTGAGTGAACTGGCGCGCCGCGAAGGCATCGAGCTGCCGCCATTCCTGTTGCGGGTGCTGTCCATCGTGGGCCGGTTCCCGGCGCACAACCAGCAGCAGCTGCTGCAGCGACGCGGACATGACAAGGGCCAGGTGGCACGCGCCTTCAAGCAGCTCGAGCAGCAGGCATTGATCCGCCGCAGCGGCAGCTCCACCCCGCGGCGCATCACCCAGGCGGCGCTGACCGAGGAAGGCCAGCGCCTCTTCTCGCGGCTGGAGGCGGCCCGTGGCGAACTGGCGAGCCAGGCGCTGTCGGGCTTCGCGCCCGAGGAAGTCACGCAGCTCAACGCCCTGCTGCAGCGCATGCTGGAGAACGTGGACCGCACCGCCGACTGAGCGCGCCCGCCCCTGCACACGCGGGACTCTCGGATCCTGCTACCGGCACAAGTTGACATAGTCAACTTGTGCCGGTAGCGTGTGCGCTCCTTCGCGGCCCCCTCACCGCGCCACTATCCCCACCGCCAGAGCGTTCGATGTCCCTGCGACTTGTCCTCGGGCTGGTAGGCATGCTGCTGGCCTGTATCGGCGCGGATATCAACCAGGAAGCGACCTCGCTGGCCCTGGCGGATGTCCGCGGCGCCTTCGGATACAGTGTCGATCAAGGCAGCTGGTTTACCACCCTCTACAGTATCGGTGCCGCCATGGGCATGCTGGTCGCGCCGTGGCTGGCCATGACCTTCTCGGTACGCCGCTTCGCCGCCGTGGCCGCCGTCTCGCTGGGCCTGCTCGGGCTGGCCTGCGCCGCCACCGAGTCGCGCTCGCTGCTGCTGATGCTGCGCTGGTGTCAAGGGCTCACCACGGGCTTTCTCATCCCACTGCTGATGATGGTCGCCCTGCGCTTCCTGACCCCGGCGCTAAAGCTGTTCGGCCTCGCCGCCTACGGCCTGACGGCCACCTTCGCGCCCAACATCGCCATGCCCGTGGTTGCCTGGGCCCACCACGGTCCGGGCATCGGCTTCGTGTTCTGGGCGGTCCTGCCGCTGTGCCTGGTGGCGTCGGGGCTGATCCTCCATGGCCTGCCGCAGGATCCGCTGCGCCTGGCGCGCTGGCGGCAGTTCGACTGGCTCGGCTGGGGGCTGGGCTGGGCACTGTGTGCCAGCGTCGTGACCCTGTTTGCCCAGGGCGAGCGCCTGGACTGGCTTCACTCGCCGCGGATCCGCGGGCTGGCCATGGCCAGCCTGGTGCTGCTGCCCCTGTTCCTGTGGCGCTGTGCGTTCGGGCCTGCGCCGCTGATCCGTCCGCAACTGCTCAGACGCGTCAATTTCGGCTTCGGCGTCTGCATGCTGGTCGGGGTGATCGCCCTGAGCGCCTCCAGCGCCTCTCTGCCCGCCGAGTTTCTCGCCGAGGTCCAGGGCTATCGCCCGCTGCAGAGCCTGCCGGTGACGCTGGCCGTCGCGCTGCCGCCGCTGATGATCCTGCCGCTCGCGGCCTTGGTGTTGAATGTCGAGCGCATCGACTCGCGCTGGATCATGGCATCGGGGCTGCTGCTGATGGCAGCGGCCAGCTGGTCGAACAGCCACGTCACCCTGGCGTGGATGCGGGAGCAGTTCTACGTCGCCCAGGTGGTCTTCGCGATCGGACAGTCCATGGTCGTGGTCGGCCTGCTGATGACCGCCACTGCGGTCGTCGATCCCATGGAAGGCCCCTTCGCCTCGGCGACGATCAACACCTCCCGGGCGCTGGCCGGTCCGGTGGCCGGCGGCCTCATCGGGCACTACCTCGCGGTCGCCATCGATCGCCACGCCCATGCCCTGATGGAACGGCTGGGCACGATGCGTTTCTCGCTGATGCAGTCGGCGCCGCTGAGCGGCCACGGCCGCGAGGCGTTGAACTGGCCCATGGGAGGCCCAGGCGGCGAGGCCTTGCTGCAGCTTCATGAACGAATCGATGCGCAGGCGACGGTCCTGGCCTATGCCGATGCCTGGCGCCTGATGGCGCTGCTGGCCCTGCTGCTGGTGCCGCTCTGCCTGCTGCCCAAACGCACCCACGCACCGCGGTTCAACCGCCCCCGACCGATATGACCGATACCCAGACGCCCCAAGCCCCTTCCCGCTCCCTCGCCCCACGCCTCATCGGCGCCGCCGCGCTGCTGTGCGTGACCCTGGGGGGCGCCTTCCTGACCGCCCCCTGGTGGATGAGCGACGGCCGAGCCTGGACCAACAATGCCAAGCTGGATGCCGACTACACGGTCATCTCGCCGCGCGTCGCCGGCGATATCGTCGCCGTGCACGTCGAGGATCACGAGACAGTGTCGCGAGGCGACGCCCTGATCGACATCGACCCGCGCGACTATCGTGCCGCCGTCGATGCCGCCGAGGCCCGGGTGGCGTCGGCGCAGGCCAGGCTGGCGGAGATCGAGGCCGAACTGGCCAGGCAGCCGTCTCGAATTCGCCACGCCCAGGCCGTGGTGGACGAGGACATCGCCAACGTCGACTACGCCCGCCTCGACGCCGAGCGCTACCGCCGCCTGCGTCATGACGGCAATGCCTCGCAGCAGAACGCCCAGCAGGCCGCCGCCAACGCCTCGGCACTGGACGCCCGCCGCCAGGCGGACCAGGCCAGCCTGGACGACGTGCGTCATCAGACTCAGGTCCTGGAAGCGCGGCGGGCGAGTGCGCAGGCGACGCTGGCCCAGGCCCGGGCCGAGCGTGAACAGGCCCGTCTCTCGCTGTCTCATACCCGGGTGGCGGCGCCTAGAGACGGCATTGTGGCCGAACAGGCCGGTCGCGTCGGCGCCTGGACCGAGGCCGGCGGGGCGCTGATGGCGATCGTGCCGACCGATGCGATCTACGTCACCGCCAACTATCGGGAGGTCGAGATCACCGAGGTTCGCGTCGGCCAGCCGGTGACGATCTCGTTGGATGCCTATCCCGGGATGACGCTCGAGGGCCACGTCGACAGCCTCGCCCCGGCCACCGGCACCACCTTCTCGCCGATCTCCCACGACGATGCCTCGGGGAACTTCACCAAGATCGTCCAGCGCCTGCCGGTGCGCATCGCCATCGAACCGGATCAGCCCGGGCTCGACCGGCTCAAGGTCGGCCTCTCGGTCGAGACGACCATCCATACCGACGCCGACGGCTGAGCCTCGAAGAGCCTTCCCGCGGCCATCGCCCCGCCTGCCGACCAAAAAAAGCGCCCCCCGACTCAGTCGGGGGGCGCTTTCATCGCACGGGGCGTGGCGCGACCTTAGCCGCTGCGACCCACCTTGCGACGCAGCTGCTGGATGGTCCGCAGCTGGGCCGCAGCCTCGGCCAGTTCAGCCGTGGCGCGGGTGTAGTCCATCTCGGCGGACTTGTCCTGCATCGCCTTGAGGGCCTGCTGGCGGGCCTCCTCGGCGGCGGCCTCGTCCAGGTCGTCGGCGCGCACGGCGGTATCGGCGAGCACGGTGACGACCTCGGGCTGGACCTCGAGGAAGCCGCCCGAGACGTAGAAGTGATCCTCTTCACCTCCGCCACGGACGATGCGCACCGGGCCGGGGGCCAGTTCGGTGAGCAGCGGCGTGTGCCCCGCCAACACCCCGAGATCCCCCGCGCGACCGGCTGCCACGACATGCTCGGCTTCGCCGGAGAAGATCGACGCCTCGGCGCTGACGATCTCGCACTTGAAGGTTTTCGTCATGATGACGTCTCCCAGGTGGAGGGATTACTTCATCTGGTTGGCTTTCTCGACGGCCTCGTCGATGGTGCCGACCATGTAGAAGGCCTGCTCCGGCAGCTCGTCGTACTCGCCGTCGAGGATGCCCTGGAAGCCACGGATGGTTTCCTTCAGCGACACGTACTTGCCGGGGGCGCCGGTGAAGACCTCGGCGACGAAGAACGGCTGCGACAGGAAGCGCTGGATCTTACGCGCCCGGGACACGGCCAGCTTGTCCTCGTCGGACAGCTCGTCCATGCCCAGGATGGCGATGATGTCCTTGAGCTCCTTGTAGCGCTGCAGCACGCCCTGCACGCCGCGAGCGGTCTTGTAGTGCTCCTCGCCGACGACCAGCGGATCCAGCTGACGAGAGGTGGAATCCAGCGGGTCGATGGCCGGGTAGATACCCAGCTCGGCGATGGAACGCGCCAGTACCACGGTCGCGTCGAGGTGCGAGAAGGTGGTGGCCGGGGACGGGTCGGTCAGGTCGTCCGCGGGCACGTACACCGCCTGCACGGAGGTGATGGAGCCGGTCTTGGTGGAGGTGATGCGCTCCTGCAGGACGCCCATCTCCTCGGCCAGGGTCGGCTGGTAACCCACCGCGGAGGGCATGCGGCCCAGCAGTGCGGACACCTCGGTACCGGCCAGGGTGTAGCGATAGATGTTGTCGACGAACAGCAGCACGTCGCGGCCTTCATCGCGGAACTTCTCGGCAATGGTCAGGCCGGTCAGGGCCACGCGCAGACGGTTCCCGGGCGGCTCGTTCATCTGGCCGTAGACCAGCGACACCTTGTCGAGAACGTTGGACTCCTGCATCTCGTGATAGAAGTCGTTGCCCTCACGGGTACGCTCACCGACACCGGCGAACACGGAGTAACCGCTGTGCTCGGTGGCAATGTTGCGGATCAGCTCCATCATGTTGACGGTCTTGCCGACACCGGCGCCGCCGAACAGGCCGACCTTGCCGCCCTTGGCGAACGGGCACACCAGGTCGATGACCTTGATGCCGGTCTCCAGCAGCTCGCTGGTGGCCGCCTGGTCGGCATAACCCGGTGCCTTGCGGTGGATCGGCATGCGCTCTTCTTCGCCGATCTCGCCCGCCTCGTCGATGGGCTCGCCGAGCACGTTCATGATCCGACCCAGGGTCTCCTTGCCGACCGGCACGGAGATGGCGGCCTGGGTGTTGGTGACGTCCATGCCACGCTTGAGGCCCTCGGTGGAGCCCATGGCGATGGTGCGCACCACGCCGTCGCCCAGCTGCTGCTGGACTTCGAGAACGGTCTCGGCATCCGAGACCTTCAGCGCGTCGTAGACCTTGGGAACATCGTCCCGCGGAAACTCTACGTCAATCACCGCGCCGATGATTTGTACGATACGTCCGCTCATCTTGGTTCCTCTCAAATACCTGCAAATGAAACCCGGTTGCCGGAAGGGATTCGCCCTTCCTCGGCGTTATACGGCGGCGGCGCCACCGACGATCTCGGAGATTTCCTGGGTAATGGCCGCCTGACGGGCCTTGTTGTACACCAGCTCCAGGTCGTCGATCAGATTGCCGGCATTATCGGTGGCGCTCTTCATGGCGATCATCCGCGCGGCCTGTTCGCAGGCCACGTTCTCGACCACCGCCTGATAGACCTGCGCCTCGACGAAACGCACGAGCAAGCTGTCCAGCAGCTCCTTGGCATCCGGCTCATACAGGTAGTCCCAGTTTCCGGGACGCTTGTTTTCTTCGTTCTGCTCTTCGGCACCCATCTCGGGCGACAGGGGCAGCAGTTGGCGAACCACCGGCTTCTGCGTCATGGTGTTGACGAATTCGTTGAACACCACGTACAGACGATCCAGCTTGCCCTCGTCGTAAGCGTCCAGCATCACCTTCACGCTGCCGATCAGCTCGTCGGCTTCCGGCGCCTCGCCCAGGCCGCTCTTGGCCGCGACCAGGCTGCCGCCATACTTGCGGAAGAAGTGGGTGGCCTTGCTGCCCAATGCGCAGAAATCCAGCTCGGCGCCACTGTCGCGCCAGGCCTTGGCCTCCTTGACGACGGCCTTGAACATGTTGACGTTCAGGCCACCGCACAGGCCGCGGTCACTCGACACCACGATGTAGCCGACCCGCTTGACCTCGCGATCCAGCATCCACGGATGCTTGTACTCGGGGTTGGCGTCGGCGACGTGGCCGACCACCTTGCGGATCTGCTGGGCGTAGGGCTGGCTGGCCTTCATCCGGTCCTGCGCCTTGCGCATCTTCGACGCAGCGACCATCTCCATGGCACTGGTGATCTTCTGCGTGTTCTTGATGCTGCCGATCTTGGTGCGTATCTCTTTTGCAGCTGCCATAGCGATCTACTCCGTTCGTGGCCCTCAGAAAGCTCCAGGGCCCGCTCCCCGGGAGGAGCGGGCCGGCGGGGTCACCAGCTCTGAGTGGCCTTGAACTTGTCGAGACCGGCCTTGAGGCCGCTCTTGATGTCGTCGCTGTAGTCGCCGGACTCATTGATCTTGTCGAGCAGCTCGGCGTGCTCGGCCTTCATGTAGTCCTGCAGGGCACGCTCGAAGTCCAGCACCTTGCTGACCTCGACGTCTTCCAGGTAGCCCTCGTTGGCGGCGTACAGGGAGACGGCCATCTCGGCCACGGACATCGGCGCGTACTGGTTCTGCTTCATCAGCTCGGTGACGCGCTGACCGTGCTCCAGCTGCTTGCGGGTGGCCTCGTCCAGGTCGGAGGCGAACTGGGCGAAGGCCGCCAGCTCACGGTACTGGGCCAGGGCCAGACGCACGCTGCCGCCGAGCTTCTTGACGATCTTGGTCTGGGCGGAGCCACCGACACGAGACACCGAGAGACCGGCGTTGATGGCCGGACGGATGCCCGAGTTGAACAGATCGGTCTCGAGGAAGATCTGACCGTCGGTGATGGAGATCACGTTGGTCGGAACGAACGCGGAGACGTCGCCACCCTGGGTCTCGATGATCGGCAGCGCGGTCAGCGAGCCGGTCTTGCCCTTGACTTCGCCGTCGGTGAACTTCTCGACGTAGTCGGCGTTGACGCGCGCGGCGCGCTCGAGCAGACGGGAGTGGAGATAGAAGACGTCACCCGGGAAGGCTTCACGGCCCGGCGGACGACGCAGCAGCAGGGAGACCTGACGATAGGCCACGGCCTGCTTGGACAGATCGTCATAGACGATCATGGCGTCTTCACCGCGGTCGCGGAAGTACTCGCCCATGGTGCAGCCGGAGTAGGCGGCCAGGAACTGCATCGGGGCCGGATCGGCGGCGCCGGCGGCGACCACGATGGTGTGCTCCATGGCGCCGTGCTCTTCGAGCTTGCGCACCACGTTGGCGATGGTCGACTGCTTCTGACCGATGGCCACGTAGACACAGGTGACGCCGGTGCCTTTCTGGTTGATGATCGCGTCGATGGCGATCGCGGTCTTGCCGATCTGGCGGTCGCCGATGATCAGCTCACGCTGGCCGCGGCCGATCGGCACCATGGCGTCGATGGACTTGAAGCCGGTCTGGATCGGCTGGTCGACGGACTGACGGGTGATGACGCCCGGGGCGACCTTTTCCACCGCGTCGGTCTTGTCGGTGCCGAGGTCGCCCTTGCCGTCGATCGGGTTACCCAGGGCATCGACCACGCGACCGCGCAGCTCGGGGCCCACCGGCACCTCGAGGATGCGGCCGGTGCACTGGGCGGTCATGCCCTCTTCGAGCTGCAGGTAGTCGCCCAGCACCACGGCGCCGACGCTGTCGCGCTCGAGGTTCAGCGTCATGCCGTAGATGCCGCCGGGGAACTCGATCATCTCGCCGAACATCGCGTCGGTGAGGCCGTGGATCTGCACGATACCGTCAGACACGCTGACGATGGTGCCCTGGTTGCGGGCTTCGGTCGCGACATCCAGCTTCTCGATACGCTGCTTGATGATGTCGCTGATCTCGGAAGGATTCAGTTGCTGCATGCCATGTCCCTCAGACTCAGGCGGAAAGGGCCTCGTGGAGGCGGTTCAGTCGACCGCGCACCGACCCGTCGATGACGGTGTCGCCGGCGCGCAGGATGACGCCTCCCAGGAGGGTGGAATCCACCTGAGTGGTAATGGAGATTTCGCGGTTCAGACGCTTGGCCAGCGCGCTCGCGAGCTTGTCCTGCTGCGCTTCGTCCAGCGGGAAGGCAGAGACGATGTCGACGTCCATGCGCTTCTCCTCCTGGGCCTTGAGCAGCTCGAATTGCTCGGCGATGACCGGCAGGGCCGTCAGGCGACCCTGCTGGCCGACCAGACGCAGGAAGTTGCGCACGTCGTCGTCGACGGCATCGCCGCAGATCTCGACGATCGCATCCACCTTCTGTGCGCTGGAGAGTCGCGGGTTGCCCAGCACTCGACGGCGCATGTCGTCGTCTTCGACGACATGCGCCACGGTGGTGAGCATGCCGGACCAGTCCTCGAGCGCCTTACGTCCGACGGCGTGTTCGAAGGCCGCCTTGGCGTAGGGGCGAGCGACGGTAGACAGTTCCGCCATGGGTCACCTCCTCCTCAAAGCTCTTCGGCAAGTTGGTCAACGAGCTTGCCGTGCTGCTTCTCGTCGATGGAGGCTTCCAGGACCCGCTCGGCGCCGACGATGGCGAGCCGCGAGACCTGGCCACGCAGCTCTTCCTTCGCGCGGTTCACTTCCTGGTCGATCTCGGACTTGGCCTGGGCGATCATGCGCTCGCCTTCCTGGCGGGCCTGATCACGCGCCTCGTCGATCATCTGGGTGGACCGCTTGTGGGCCTGCTCCAGGATTTCGGCCGCTTGCTCCTTGCTTTCACGCAGGGTCTCGCTGGCCTGCTGTTCGGCCAGTTCGAGGTCGCGAGAAGCACGGCTGGCAGCATCCAGGCCATCGGCGATCTTCTTCTGGCGCTCATGGAGCGCATTGCTGATCGGCGGCCACACGTACTTGGTGCAAAACCAGACGAAGATCGCGAAGGCGATCATCTGTCCGATAAGCGTCATGTTGATATTCACAGGGGCGTACCTCTGACAGATTCGTGGCGACCGGAAACAAGCAAACCGAGCGCAGCGCGCTCGGTATGCCAATCGTTAGCCGGCGACGACGAAGATCAGGTACATCGCGATACCAACGCCGATCATCGGCACGGCGTCCAGCAGGCCGGCCATCAGGAAGGTCTTGGTCTGCAGCTGGTTGCCCAGCTCCGGCTGGCGAGCGGTGGTCTCGAGCAGCTTGCCGCCCAGCAGAGCGAAGCCGATGCCAGTACCCAGAGCGCCCAGGCCGATCATGAGGGAAGCGGCGATGTAGACGAGTTCCATGATGATACTCCTTACGAGTTGAGGTTAAGTTTCAAGGGTTTATCGGGTATTACGCGATTCAGTGATGCTCGTGAGCAGCGTTCAGGTAGACCACCGTCAGCACGGTGAAGATGAACGCCTGCAAGGTGATGACCAGGATGTGGAAGATGGCCCAGGGAACGTTGAGGGTCCAGGACACCCAGAACGGCAGCAGGGCGATCAGGATGAAGATCACCTCGCCGGCAAACATGTTACCGAAGAGACGCAGGCCAAGGCTGAGCGGCTTGACGAGCAGGCCGATGATTTCCATCACCAGGTTGAAGGGGATCAGCAGCCAGTGGTTGAAGGGCGTCAGCGACAGCTCCTTGGCGAAACCACCGAGGCCCTTGACCTTGATGCTGTAGTAGATGATCAGGCAGAACACGCCCAGCGCCATGCCCAGGGTGGCATTGGGGTCGGTGGTCGGCACGAGCTTCATGTACTCGACCCCGAAGCGGGCGAACAGGGCGGGCGCGAAATCGACCGGCACCAGCTTGAGCAGGTTCATCAGGAAGATCCACACGAACAGCGTCAGCGCGATCGGCGCGATCAGCGGGTTCTTGCCCTTGAAGGCGCCGCGTACGGTGGATTCGATGAACTCGAAGACCATCTCGATGGCGTTCTGCAGCTTGCCGGGCACGCCGGTGGTCGCGGCCTTGCCGACCTTGCGGAACAGCCAGATGAACAGCGCGCCCATGGCCAGCGACCAGCCCATGGTATCCAGGTGAATGGCCCAGAACCCCATGTCCTGAGCCTCGGCAGCGGAGTGCGCAATGGACCAGCCGTTCTCGGGGTGGTAGCCATATGTCAGGTTTTGCAGATGGTGCTGGATATACTCCACAGGAGTCGGGTTATTGCCTGCCATGAGCTGCCTCGATTTCAGTGGGGTAATGGTCGCGTGCCCAGCCAGGCGGCCAGCCAGTGAACGAACAGCATCACCACATAAACGCCAAAGAATAAAGCATGATTTGAGGGGGGCACTGCGATGAACACCACCGCGAACAGAGCCACCGTCAAACCAAACTTACCCGCCTCCGCACGATAGAGGCCGCTCACCATCCGGCGCGCTTGGCGGCCGCCCCGGTGACGAAACATTCGCCAGGCGAAGTAGCCGTTGGCGATCAGCGCCACGCCGCCACCCAGCAGGATCGAGACCGCGTCTCCCGGGCTTCCCAGAAGCCGTCCCAGGCCGGACAGCGCACCGAGCATAGCAACCTGCGCGGCCATCAACCATCCGAGAATCGGGCGCCTGTACCTGGCTGCCATGGGATCTCCGTGCACGTTGCCGACATTGGGGCCGACGTCGGCGTCCCGTTTCCTCGCGCCCCGCCGTCGGCGGTAGCCAATGGCGAGCCCGGCGCGATTATAGGGAACCCCCTCGATGCCTTCAACCGATCGCGGGCCGATATCGCGCGAAATCGCCCCAGCTTACGACTAAAAGTCGATAAGTTTCGAAAAACTGTTTAGCACCCTAATAGGGTCTACTTGATGTGGCCGAGGATGCCGTCCAGCTCGTCCAGGCTCGAGTAGCGAATGGTCACCTTCCCCTTCCCGCCGCGGCCGTGCTGGATCTTCACCGGTGCGCCGAGCAGGTCGCCGAGGCGCGACTCCAGGCGCGCCACGTCGGGGCTCGCGGCCGGGGCCTCGGCCTTGGCCGGCTGCCCCTCGGCGAGCCGTTTCACCAGCGCCTCGGTGGCGCGCACCGTGAGGTCCTTGTTGACCACCTCATGAGCGGCCTGGCGCTGCTTGGGGCCCGACAGCGCCAGCAGCGCCCGGGCGTGCCCCATGTCCAGGTCGCCGCGTTCGAGCAGCGTCTGCACTTCGGGATCCAGCGCCAGCAGGCGCAGCAGGTTGGCCACCTGGGCTCGTGAACGGCCCACCGCATCGGCGGCCTGCTGCTGGGTCAGCTCGAACTCGTCGAGCAGCCGCTTGAGCGCCAGCGCCTCCTCGATGGGATTGAGGTTCTCGCGCTGGATGTTCTCGATCAGGGCCAGAGCCAGGGCGACCTCGTCGGTGACCTCGCGGATCACCGCGGGGATGACGTCGAGCTCGGCGAGCTGGGCGGCCCGCCAGCGCCGTTCGCCGGCGATGATCTCGTAACGCTGCTCGCCGATCGGCCGCACCACGATCGGCTGCATCACGCCCTGGGCGCGGATCGAGTCGGCCAGCTCCTCGAGGGCCTCGGGCTGGATGTCGCGGCGCGGCTGGTACTTGCCGCGGGACAGCTGGCCCAGCGGCAGGCGCTCGAGCCGCTCGTCGGCGGCGGGAGCCAGCGGCTCGGCGCCGTTGAGCTCGCCCTCCTCCGTCGCCTCCTCTGCCCCGGGCAGATCCAGGCTTTCGCGGCGGCGGGCGCCGGCGCCGATCAGGGCATCCAGCCCGCGTCCCAGAGCGCGTTGTTTGCGCGTCATCGAGTTCCCCTCATCGGTAAGCACCAAACGGTGTCGGCTACAGCGACAGGCGGCGAATCAGTTCCTTGGCCAGCACCCGGTGTGCCTGGCTGCCCCGCGAGAAGCGGGCGTACTTGGTGACCGGCAGGCCGTGGCTGGGCGCCTCGGCGACCCGCACGTTGCGCGGGATGGTGGTCTTGAGCAGGGCGTCGCCGAAGTAGTCGCGCAGCTGCTTGCTGACGTCGCGGGTCAGGCTGTTGCGGCCGTCGAACATGGTCCGCAGGATGCCATGGATCTCGAGCCCCGGGTTCACGCTGCCCTTGATCTGCTCAACGGTATCGAGCAGCGCCGAGAGCCCTTCGAGGGCGTAGAACTCGCACTGCAGTGGGATCAGCACGCCATCGGCGGCGGTCAGGCCGTTGACGGTCAGCATGTTGAGCGAGGGCGGGCAGTCGATCAGCACCACGTCGTATTCGCCGGCGACCTCGCCCAGCGCCTTGACCAGGCCCTGCTCGCGCCCTTCCTCGCGGTCGAGCAGCTCGACCTCGGCGGCGGTCAGGTCGCCGTTGCCGGGCAGCAGCGCGTAGCCGGCCTCGGGGCAGTCCAGGATCACCTCGGTGGCCCGCTTCTCGCCCAGCAGCACATCGAGCACGCTGCCGTCGAGGGCGTGCTTGTCGACGCCGCTGCCCATGGTGGCGTGGCCCTGGGGATCCAGGTCGACCAGCAGCACGCGCCGCTCCAGGGAGGCCAGGCTGGCGGCCAGATTGACGGCGGAGGTGGTCTTGCCCACGCCGCCCTTCTGGTTGGTCAAGGCGATAATCTTGGTCACGGCGACATCCTTGCGTTGGGAGACAGGGTTCACGGCGGCGCCCGGCGGCCTCCCCGGGCGCGGCTCAGCGCTCGCCGGGGGCGCGTTCGAGGATCACCAGGCGGCGATCGCCCACCGAGAAGGGCACCCTCAGCGTATGGCGGGCCACCGCCGCGATCCCTTCCGGCAGGCCGGCGAGCTCGTCCTCCACGGCGGGCCCCTTCATCGCCAGCCACTGTCCCCCCTCCCCCGGTAGCTCCCGGCTCAGGGCGAGGAAGTCCTCGAGACTGGCGAAGGCCCGCGAGATGACCTGATCGAAGCCGCCGGCGGGGGCCTCGAAGGCTTCCACCCGGGCCTGGACGGGCGTGACTCGCTCGAGGCCCAGCTCCATCACCGCCTGACGCTGGAAGCGCACCTTCTTGCCGTTGCTGTCGAGCAGCGTGACGTCGAGCTCGGGCGCGAGAATCGCGAGCACCAGCCCTGGCAGGCCCGGGCCGGCGCCCACGTCGAGCAGGCTCGGACCGGTCACGAAGGGCAGCACGGCGGCGCTGTCGAGCACGTGCCGGGCGACCATCTCCTCGGGATCGCGTACCGCGGTGAGGTTATAGGCGCGATTCCACTTGTGCAACAGCCCCACCAGGGCCACCAGCCGCTCGCGGCGAGCCGCCGGCACGTCGAGGCCGAGCTCGGCCAGGCCGCGCTCGAGGCGGTCGTTCAGGATCGTATCGTTCGGGGTCATCCGTTGGCCACTCGGGTGTCGTCCAGCAGGCGTCGCTTCTTGAGGTGGATCAGCAGGATCGAGACCGCCGCCGGGGTCACGCCGGAGATACGACCGGCCTGGGCCAGGGTCTCGGGACGCGCCTCGATGAGCTTCTGGCGGATCTCGTTGGACAGCCCCTCGACCTGCTCGTAATCGAAGTCGTCGGGCAGCCGGGTGGCCTCGTGGCGCTTGAGCTTGTCGATCTCGTCCTGCTGACGGTCGATGTAGCCCTGGTACTTGGCCTGGATCTGCACCTGTTCGGCGACGCGCTCGTCCTCGACCGGCTCACCGACCAGGCCGGCCACGTCGGCGTAGCCGAGCTCCGGACGCTTGAGCAGGTCCAGCAGGTTGTATTCGCGTGCCAGGGGCTGGCCGGTCTTCTCGGCCACGCGGTCGGCGGCCTCGGTCTTGGGCTGCACCCAGCTGGCCTTGAGGCGCGCGCTCTCGGCCTCGATGCCCTCGCGCTTGGCGCTGAAGGCGGCCCAGCGGCGGTCATCGATCAGGCCCAGGCCACGGCCGGCCTCGGTCAGGCGCAGGTCGGCGTTGTCCTCGCGCAGCAGCAGGCGATATTCCGCCCGCGAGGTGAACATCCGGTAGGGCTCCTTGGTGCCCAGGGTGATCAGGTCGTCGACCAGCACGCCGAGGTAGGCCTCGTCGCGCCGCGGCCACCAGGCCTCGAGCCCGCTGGCCCGACGGGCCGCGTTGAGGCCGGCCAGCAACCCCTGGGCGCCGGCTTCCTCGTAGCCGGTGGTGCCGTTGATCTGCCCGGCGAAGAACAGGTTGTGGATAAATTTCGTTTCCAGCGAGTGCTTGAGGTCTCGCGGATCAAAGAAATCGTACTCGATGGCGTAGCCCGGACGAGTGATGTGGGCGTTTTCCAGGCCCTTCATCGAGCGCACGACCTGCAGCTGAACGTCGAACGGCAGCGAGGTCGAGATGCCGTTGGGATACAGCTCGTGGGTATCCAGCCCTTCCGGCTCGATGAAGATCTGGTGGCTCGCCTTGTCGGCGAAGCGATGCACCTTGTCCTCGATGGACGGGCAGTAGCGCGGCCCGACGCTCTCGATGGTGCCGGAGAACATCGGCGAGCGATCCAGGTTGGCGCGGATGATCTCGTGGCTGCGCTCGTTGGTCTGGGCGATGTGGCAGCTGATCTGGCGCGGGTGCATCTCGCGGCTGCCGAGATAGGACATCACCGGCGTCGGGGTATCGCCCGGCTGCTCCTCGAGCGCCGAGAAATCGACGCTCTTGGCATCGATGCGCGGTGGCGTGCCGGTCTTCAGGCGATCGACGCGGAACGGCAGCGCACGCAGGCGCTCGGCCAGGGCGTTGGAGGGCGGATCGCCGGCGCGACCGCCACGGCTGTTGTCCAGCCCGATGTGGATCACCCCGCCGAGGAAGGTACCGGTGCACAGCACCACGGTCTCACCCATGAACCGCACGCCGGTCTCGGTGACCACGCCACGCACGGTGTCGCCGTCGACGATCAGGTCGCCGGCGGCCTGCTGGAAGATCGTCAGGTTGGCCTGGTTCTCCAGCATGCCGCGGATCGCCGCCTTGTAGCGCACGCGATCGGCCTGGGCGCGTGTCGCCCGCACCGCGGGGCCCTTGCGGGAATTGAGTACCCGGAACTGGATGCCGCCCATGTCGGTGGCGAGTCCCATGGCGCCGCCCAGCGCATCGATCTCCTTGACCAGATGGCTCTTGCCGATCCCGCCGATGGCGGGATTGCAGGACATCTGACCGAGGGTCTCGATGTTGTGGGTCAGCAGCAGGGTCCGGCAGCCCATGCGAGCCGAGGCCAGGGCGGCTTCGGTCCCGGCATGGCCACCGCCGATGACGATGACGTCGAAGCGGTCGGGGTACTCCAAGGTTCACCTCGATCGGCGCCGTCGCGCCGAATGTTGCGGTTCAGGGGTCGAATCAGCCCGCCAGTATAACCCCCTTGTGGGTAATCGTCAGGGTTTTCCACACCCGTTCAGGCCAATCCGCCTCCCTTCCGCGGAGACTTAAATAAAAAAACATATAGATAAAAAGAAGTTCTGTTGTGGTAGTGATTACTGGTGTGGACATTTCTCGTGGATAACTGATTTTACCACTTACTTATCAACACCTTGTAATGTTGACCGAAGCAAGGAAAAGGCGCGGACCGCCTGCGGAGGGCATGTTCGGGGCCTGTGGGTAACATCCCGGGTTACCCACAAGCCAGCGCGAACACGGCTTGTCCACCGAGTTCTTCCGGGCTTGTCACCGCGGCTGTGAACAACCACCTCGTTCTGTCCCCAGCCCCGCCATGGCCCGCGTGAGCGACGAGCGGCGAAAAATCTTGTCCACAGGCCGAAAAACGCCCAAAAAAAGGGCCCTGTCGCTGACGACAGGGCCCTTTGAGGCGGGAGGCATGGCGCTTGTCAGTGCTTGAGCACCCGGGACAGGAACTGCCGGGTGGGCTCGGCCTGAGGCGAGTCGAAGATCGTCTCCGGTGGCCCTTCCTCGGCGATCTCGCCCTTGTGAATGAAGATCACCCGGTCGGCCACCTCACGGGCGAAGCCCATCTCGTGGGTGACGATCAGCATGGTCATGCCCTCGTTGGCGAGCTCGCGCATGGCGTCCAGCACCTCGCCGATCATCTCCGGGTCCAGCGCCGAGGTCGGCTCGTCGAACAGCATCAGCCGCGGTTCCATGGCCAGCGCCCGGGCCAGTGCCACGCGCTGCTGCTGGCCGCCGGAGAGCTGGGTCGGATACTTGGCGGCCTGATCGGCGATGCCGACCCGGTCGAGCAGGCGCTCGGCGGTATCGGTGGCCTCATGGCGGCCCAGCCCCCGCACCTTCATCGGCGCCAGGGTGACGTTGTCCAGCACGCTCAGATGCGGAAACAGGTTGAACTGCTGGAACACCATGCCAACCTCGGTGCGGATCTTCTGCAGCGCCTGGGTGGCCTTGCCGTGGGGCTTCAGGGGATTGCCATCGACCTCCAGCTCGCCCTGCTGGAACTCCTCCAGGCCGTTGATGCAGCGGATCAGGGTCGACTTGCCGGAGCCGCTGGCACCGATGATCACCACCACCTCGCCGGGAGTGACCTCGAGATCGATGTTCTTCAGCACGTGCAGGTCGCCGAAGGACTTGTTGAGCTTCTCCATGCGGACGATGCGCTCGCCGCCGGAGGGGGACGTCGGTTGGTTCATGTGCGTGTCTTCCTTCATTGTCCGACCAGGCCCTTGCGCTCGAGCAGGCGCAGCGCCGCCGAGAGCGACAGGGTGATGACCAGGTACAGCATGGCCACCATCAGATAGACCTCCAGGGCGTTGAAGGTGGTGGCGATATAGACCTGGCCCTGGCGGACCAGCTCGCCCACGCCGATCACCGAGAACAGTGAGGTGTCCTTGATGCTGATGATGCCTTGGTTGCCGAGCGACGGGATCATGCGTCGCAGCGCCTGGGGCCAGATGATGTAGCGGAAGGTCTGGCGCCGGGACAGGCCCAGCGACAGCCCGGCCTCGCGCTGGCCGCGCTCGATGGACTGCACGCCGCCGCGGACGATCTCCGAGATATAGGCGCCGGAATTGACCGCGATGGCGGCGATGCCGGCCACCAGGGCGTTGATGGGGCCGCCGAGCAGCTGCGGCAGGCCATAGAAGATGAACAGCACCTGCACCAGCACCGGCGTGCCGCGGAAGACCTCGATGTAGGCCACCGCGGGCACTCGCAGCCAGCGCGACGGGCTGATGCGCAGCAGGCCGAACAGGATGCCGATCAGGAAACCGATCGCCAGGCCGGCGAAGGAGATCAGCAGCGTATAGGGAATCCCCGTGAGCAGATGGGGAATGGAGGCGAAGGCCGCCTGCCAGTCGAATTGAAAGGTGACGTCCACGTGGGAACTCCGTCAGGATGCGCAGGAGAGTGACGAGCCGAAATGCAACGGGGCCGGGTCATGTGACCCGACCCCGTTCAGGCGTTGGGCGACGATTACTCGCCGCTGGCGCTGCCGAACCACTTGCTGTGGATCTCGTCGTAGGTGCCGTCTTCCTTCATCGAGGCCAGGGCCTCGTTGACGGGCTCGACCCAGTCGCTGCCCTTGACCAGCACGATGCCGTACTGCTGGCCCTCGTAGAGCGGGCCGACGACCTTGGCTCGGCCCTCGCCCTGGGTCTGGGAGAAGTAGCCGACGTTGGGCGCATCGTAGAAGACCGCGTCGACGCTGCCGCCGAGCAGCGCCATGTACATGTCGCTGGAGCCCGGATAGGGGGTGATGTCGGCGTCGTCGCCCAGGTTCTCCTGGAGATAGTCGTAGCTGGTGGAGCCGATCTTGGTGCCGACCGACTTGCCTTCCAGGTCCTCGATGGACTGGATGCTGTCGTCGTCGGCGTTGACCAGCAGGCGCAGGCCGCTGTCGTAGTAGGGATCGGAGAAGTCGACGATCTCGGCGCGTTCGTCGGTGATGGTGATGCCGGCGATGGCGATGTCGACGTTACCGGTCTGGACGGCGGGGATGATGCCGTTGAAGTCCATGGTGCGCAGGTTGTACTCGAACCCGGCCCGCTCGGCGACTTCGGCGACGATGTCCATGTCGAAGCCGACCATCTGGCCGGTTTCCTGGTCCATCATCTCGAAGGGCACAAAGCTCGGGTCGGTGACGACGTCCAGGGTCTCCTGGGCGTGGGCCGAGGTGGCGAGGCCCAGGGCGAGACAGGACGCCAGCGAGGCGACCGTGAATTGACGCTTCATGTGCTTCTCCATTGGAGTGATTTGTTGTGGAGTACAAATCAACCATGGCGAGTTGCCGTGAGAGCGTCAAGTCTCGGCAAATGTTGCGGCGGGGCTGGTCGTCAACGCTGCGGATCAGACCATGAAGGAGGCGCCACAGCCGCAGGTGGTGGTGGCGTTGGGGTTCTGGATCAGGAAGCGCGCGCCGGCCAGACCTTCCTCGTAGTCGACCGTGGAGCCGACCAGGTACTGGTAGGAGAGCGGGTCGACCACCAGCGCCACGTCGCCGAACTCGATCAGGGTGTCGTCGTCGGCGATGTCCTCGGCGAGGTCGAAGCCGTACTGGAAGCCGGAGCAGCCGCCGCCGGTCACGTAGACCCTCAGCGTGAGCCCGGACTTGCCTTCCGCCTCGCCGAGGGCCTTGAGACGGGCCTTGGCGCTGTCGGAGAGCAGCAGAGGGGTAGGAACGAAGGATGCGGCACCGCTCATGGGTGACCTCCCCGGAAATCGATGAATGTCGTGCAGGACGACGATTATCCATAACCCTTAGCAAAAGGGTCAACTATTGAGGAGGGAGCCCTGCCCCCGGCGCGATGGCGACGGGGGCAGGCGATGGCCTCAGGGCATCATCGCCGGGGCGTCGAGGCCGGCGAACTCGTCGAGGCCGAACATCAGGTTGAGGTTGTGCACGGCCTGGCCGGAGGCGCCCTTGACCAGGTTGTCGATCACCGAGAGCACCACCACGGTGTCGCCGTCGCCGGGGCGATGCACGGCCATCCGGCAGACGTTGGCGCCCTTGACGCTGCGCGTCTCGGGGTGGCTGCCCGCGGGCATGACGTCGACGAAGGGCTCGTCGGCGAAGCGCTGCTCGAACAGCGCCTGCAGGTCGCCCGGCTCGCCTTGCAGGCGGCCGTAGAGGGTGGCGTGGATGCCGCGGATCATCGGCGTCAGGTGCGGCACGAAGGTCAGGCCCACCGGGCCGTTCGCGGCGTCGCCCAGGCCCTGGCGGATCTCGGGCAGGTGACGGTGGCCGGAGGCGCCGTAGGCCTTCATCGATTCGCTGGCCTCGGCCAGCAGCGACGGCACCTTGGCGCCGCGGCCGGCGCCGGTGACGCCGGACTTGCAGTCGGCGATCACGTGATCGGCGTCGATCAGGCCGGCCTCCAGCAGCGGCAGCAGGCCGAGCTGCACGGCGGTGGGGTAGCAACCGGGCACGGCGATCAGGCGCGCCTGGCGAATCCGCTCGCGGTTCACCTCGGGCAGGCCGTAGACAGCCTCCTCGAGCAGTTCGGGCGCGCCGTGGGGCTGGCCGTACCAGGCGGCCCACTCGTCGGCGTCGCGCAGGCGGAAGTCGGCCGACAGGTCGATGACCCGGGTGCCGCGCTCGAGCAGATCAAAGGCCAGGGCGTGGGCCACGCCGTGGGGCGTAGCGAAGAACACCGCATCGCAGGCCGCCAGGCGCGCCGGATCGGGCTCGCTGAAGCGCAGCTCGTCGTAGTGGCCGCGCAGGTTGGGATACAGTTCGCTGACCCCGAGCCCGGCCTCGCTGCGCGAGGTGATGGCCTCGACGCTGACCTCCGGGTGGCGAGCCAGCAACCTGAGCAGTTCGACGCCGGTATAACCGGTGCCGCCGACGATTCCGACCTTGATCACGATGGGGCTCCTCGATGGTGGACGCTGGGACCTGAGTGGGAGGATATGATACACAAGAGGAAGGGCTCCCACCCAGCCTCGTAGGGGTCAGGGTTGAAATAGGGGCCGGGGTCTAACAGGAAGGACACCTTGCCGCGTTTTCCACTTCCCCGCTTCAGTCTCGATCGTTTCCGCCGCCAGCTGGCCAGCGTGGATGCACTGCCCCAGCTCTGCGTGCTGGGACTGGTGTCCGGCCTGATCACCGGCGGTCTGATGGTGCTGTTCCGCCTGGCGCTCCAGCTGGGCGCCATGATCTTCCTGCCCGGTGGCAATCCCGAGAACTTCGAGGCGCTGTCGCCGCTGACGCGTGCCCTGCTGCCACTGCTGGCGGTGACGCTGATCGGTGCCTGGCTATGGTGGTTGCGGCCCGCCGGCCGACAGATTGGCATCGCCCACGTGATCGAGCGACTGACCTACCATCAGGGGCGCTTCCCGGTGCGCAACTGGTTCACCCAATGGTGGGTGGGCCTGATCTCGGTGCTGGGCGGGCTCTCGGCGGGGCGCGAAGGGCCTGCCATTCATCTGGGCGCGGCGGCCTGCAGCGGACTCGGCCAGCGCCTGCGCCTGCCGCACAACAGCCTGCGCGTGCTGGTGGCCTGCGGCACCGCGGCGGGCATCTCGGCCTCGTTCCATACGCCGGTCGCCGGGGTCATCTTCGCCATGGAAGTGGTGATGATGGAGTACACCATCACCGGCTTCATGCCGGTGATCCTGGCCTCGACCATGGGGGCCGTGGTCTCCCAGGCGGTGTTCGGCTTCGAGCTGCCCTTCGAGGGCACCGGTCTCGCCCTGGGGTCGCTGCTCAACCTGCCGTGGATCGTGCTGAGCGCACTGGGCATCGGCCTGCTGGCCGGCGGATTCGTGCGCGTGGCGCGTGCCGGCGATCGCCTCAAGCGCGTGCCCTTCGCGCTGCGCTTCGCCCTCGCCGGAGGTGTGGTCGGCGCCATGGCCTGGTGGTACCCCCAGGTGCAGGGTATGGGCTACGACACCCTGGGGCTGACCATCGGCGGCTCGCTGAGCCTCGACGTTCTGCTGGCGGTCGCCATCGGCAAGCTGCTGATCACCGCCTTCACCGTGGCCTGCGGCATCCCGGTGAGCATCATCGGCCCGGTGGTGGTGGCCGGCGGAGCGGCCGGTGCCCTGTGCGGCCTGCTCGGTGCCCAGCTGCTGCCGGATCTTGCCGCCGGCCCCGCCGTCTACGCCATGCTGGGCATGGCCGCGATGATGGGGGCCGTGTTGCAGGCGCCGCTGGCGGCGCTGATGGCGCTGCTGGAGCTGACCCATAACCCCAACCTGATCCTGCCCGGCATGCTGGCGGTGGTGGTGGCCGGTCTGACGTCGCGTCAGCTGTGCGGCTGCGACGGCTTTTTCATCAGCGTGACCCGCCACGGCCTGCATCCGCTGCAGCAGCCGCTGATGCAGGCCCTCAGCCGGGTCTCGGTGCCGGCGGTGATGGAGCGCGATCTGGTACGCTCGCGCCGTCGGGTGACCCTCGACCAGGCCAGTGCCCTGCTCGTGGCGAAGCCGGTGTGGATCGTGATCGAGCGCTCCAGCGATGCCAAGCCGACCCTGGCGCTGAAGGCGGCCGACCTGGCGCGCTGGATGCTCGAACACGACGAGACCGACAAGCTGATCGACAAGGAGGGCCGCCTGGACCTGCTGGAGATCCCCGGGCAGCGCCTCGACCTGGCGCCAATCCACCTGCAGGCGACGCTCTCCGAGGCCTTCTTGCGGCTCAACACCAAGCATGCCGACGCCCTCTACGTGGAGCACGGGCATCGGCCGAAGCAGAAGCGGATTTCCGGTATCATCACCCGCGACGCCATCGAGCGTTACTATCGCTACAGCGATGCACCCCCCGGCTAGGAGTCGACATGTACCTCTGGATCAAGGCCCTGCACCTGGTGGCCGTGGTGACCTGGTTCGCCGCCCTGTTCTATCTGCCGCGCCTCTACGTCTACCACGCCATGGCCCGGGATCGCGGCGAGTCCCAGGCCATCGAGTATTTCAAGACCATGGAGCGCAAGCTCTACCGGGGCATCATGACGCCCTCGATGATCGCCGTGCTGGTGCTCGGCGGCGGGCTGCTGGCGCTGAATCCGGGCTGGCTGTCTCAGGGCTGGATGCATGCCAAGCTGACCCTGGTGGCGGCGCTGGTGGCCTATCATCACGTGTGCCTGATCTATCTCAAGCAGTTCGCCGACGGTCGCTGCAGCCGCAGCCATCGCTACTTTCGGATCTTCAACGAGCTGCCGGTACTCGCCCTGTTGGCGATCGTCCTGCTCGCCGTGCTGAAGCCGTTCTGATGACAGGGGATGCGCAGACTCACCCCCATCTGCCGGCGGTACTGGTGCTGGCCGGCCACGATCCCACCGGCGGCGCCGGCCTGGTGGCCGACAGCGAGGCGGTGGCCGCCTGCGGCGGCTGGGCGCTGACCGTGCCCACGGCGTTGACGGTGCAGAACTGCCGCGACGTCGGCGCCGTGCAGCCGGTGGACGGCGTGCTGATCCGCGACGCCGCCGCGGCGCTGGAGGACATCGAGATCGCCGCCATCAAGGTCGGCCTGCTGGCCTCCGAGGCGGCCCTCGACGCGGTGGTGGAGATCATCCGGCGCCGGCCGGGCGTGCCGGTGGTGGTCGACCCGGTGCTCAGGGCCGGCGGCGGGCATGAGTTGTCCACACCCACCTTGATCGAGACCTTTCGCCGGCGCCTGCTTCCCCTTGTGGATATCCTGACGCCCAATCGCCGGGAGCTGGGCCGACTGGCCGGTGGCGCCTGCGCCGACGACACCGAGCGTGCGGTCGAACTGATGCACCTGGGCTGCCAGGCGGTGCTGGTCACCGGTACCGACGATCCCGAGGAGCGGGTGCCCGCGGGGCGGGTACGGCACACCCTGCACGTGCCGGACGGCGATCGCCAGTGGACCTGGACGCGGCTGCCAGGCGTGTTTCACGGCTCCGGCTGCACCCTGGCGTCGTCGCTGGCGGCGCGGCTGGCCCAGGGAGAATCGCTGGTGGCGGCCTGCGAGCAGGCCCAGGCCTACACCTGGCAGACGCTGTCCCATGGCTGGCGCCCGGGTCACGACGACGGCGACGATCAGTGGCTGCCGAGGCGCCTGTGGCGGCTGCCGGTGGCTCGCTTCGAGCAGGACGCCTAGGCGCCGGACTGGTCATCCACGGCCCAAGCATCGAGAATGAGGCCATGACCGAGACATCTTCGCGGGGATTGAGCGACGTTCACCGGGGAATCACCGCTCGCCCAGAGATTGTCCAGAGATTTATCCACAAGCCGAACGCCGTGACCGCGCGGCTCCGGCGTGATGCGACGCTTACTTTCAACAGCTAATGAGGTTGACATGACCACATCCGCCCAGCTCTTCGAACGGGCCTGCCGCCATATTCCCGGAGGAGTGAATTCGCCGGTGCGTGCCTTCAAGGGCCTGGAACGTCCGCCGGTGTTCATGGAGCGGGCGCGGGGCGCCTACCTGTTCGACGTAGAGGGCAAGCGCTATGTGGACTACGTCGGTTCCTGGGGGCCGATGATCACCGGCCATGCCGACCCGGAGGTACTCGGCGCGGTGCGCGAGCGCCTCGACAGCGGCCTCTCCTTCGGCACGCCCACGGCCATCGAGACCACCATGGCCGACCTGATCTGCGAGATGATCCCCAGCATCGAGATGGTGCGCATGGTCAACTCCGGCACCGAGGCCACCATGTCGGCGATCCGCCTGGCCCGCGGCTATACCGGACGCGACAAGATCGTGAAGTTCGAGGGCAACTACCATGGCCACTCCGACTCGCTGCTGGTCAAGGCCGGCTCCGGTGCCCTGACCCACGGCGAGCCCAGCTCGCCGGGCGTGCCGGCGGCCCTGGCCGAGCACACCGTGACCCTGTCGTACAATGATCCGGATGCGGTCGAGCAGTGCTTCGAGGAGATCGGCGACCAGGTGGCCTGCATCATCGTCGAGCCGGTGGCCGGCAACATGAACTGCATTCCGCCGCAGCCCGGCTTCCTCGAGACCCTGCGCCGGGTCTGCGATCGCCATGAGAGCGTGCTGATCTTCGACGAGGTGATGACCGGCTTCCGCGTCGCCATGGGCGGTGCCCAGGCGCATTACGGCGTCGAGCCCGACCTGACCTGCCT
The DNA here is from genome assembly GCF_000968715.2 of Halomonas sp. HG01. Classification (NCBI taxonomy): domain Bacteria; kingdom Pseudomonadati; phylum Pseudomonadota; class Gammaproteobacteria; order Oceanospirillales; family Halomonadaceae; genus Halomonas; species Halomonas sp. HG01. Next base: position 3,479,105 of record NZ_CP022134.1, read on the forward strand.
GGGCAAGATCGTCGGCGGCGGCATGCCGGTGGGCGCTTTCGGCGGCCGCCGCGGCATCATGGAGAACATCTCCCCGCTGGGGCCCGTCTATCAGGCCGGTACCCTGGCGGGCAATCCACTGGCCATGGCGGCGGGCATCGCCCTGCTCACCAAGCTGCGCGAGCCGGGCTTCCACGACGCTCTCAGCCAGCGCGTCGAGACCCTGTGCCACGGCCTCCAGGAGCGGGCCGATGCCGCCGGCATCGACATGATCACCCAACAGGCCGGTGGCATGTTCGGCGTCTTCTTCACCGGGCAGAGCCGGGTCGATAACTTCGCCCAGGCCACCGCCTGCGACGGCGACGCCTTCCGCCGCTTCTTCGCCAGCATGCTCGAGCAGGGCGTCTACATGGCGCCCTCCGCCTTCGAGGCCGGCTTCATGTCCAGCGCCCATGCGCCCGAGGACATCCAGCTGACCCTGGACGCGGCCGAGGTGGCCTTCGCCGCCATGCGCCAGGACTGACGGCACCCGACAAGACCGCGTGAACGGAGAAGAACGATGAACCAGCGACACGCCCCCGGAAGTCCGACCCGAGATGTCACCCTGGAGACGCTGGTCGAGCGCCTGAGCGCCTGGCATGCCGATCACGCCACCGACGAGGCCACGCCCCTGCATGAGGCCGTTCAGCGGCGCGTGGCCGCCGAGACGCAGGCCCTGACGGCGCTGATCGTCGCCGACGAAGACCGCCAGCGACTGCAGGCCCTGAGTCGCTGGCTGGAGGAGAACCTGTCCCGCCTGGCGCCCGTCTTCAAGACGCGCGAGGCCCGGCGGCTGCCGCGCAGCTGGGCCTGCGAGCACCCTGACAGCCGGCTGCTGGACGAGGGGCGCGTGGTGATGGTCAATGCCATCGATCGCGACCTTCAGGGCCACGGCGCCGAGGTCGTCCAGGATCCGGCCGCGGACCTGGCCTCGCTGCTGGTGGGGCTCGAGGTGCGTGACGAGTCGCGGCTGGCACGGCTGGCGCTGGACGGGTACCTGCGGCTCAGCGGCGACTACCAGGCCGCCCGGCTGCTGTCGGTGTTCCGGGTGCTCGAGTGCCTGGCCGGCGCGCGTCGCGCCCTGCGTCGGTTGGAGGCGGCCGAGGGCGACGACGAGCGCCCTGCCCTGCGGGCGGAGACCATGGGCGCCTGCCGCCGCTATCTGGAGCTGGCGGAACGGCACGCGGAGTTCCGCTTTCCGCCGCTGGTCATCGGCGTCGGGGTGTCGGGCAGTGGCAAGAGCCGCTTCACCCGCAACCTGGTGACTCGCCTGGGCGCGGTGCGGGTGGCGTCACATGCTGAGCGGCGTCGCCTGCATGGACTTTCTCCACAGGCGGTGGAGGGCGAAGCGCCTGTGGGTATCTTCGATGCCTCGACCACCGAGCGTACCTATCAGCGGCTGGCGCAGTGTGCCGGCCACCTGCTGGATGCCGGCCTGCCGGCCTGCATCGACGCGACCTGCCTGACCCAGGCGCAGCGTGACTGGCTGCGGCATCAGGCCGAGAGCCGGGGGCTGCCGGTGCTGCTGGTCAGCTTCGAGGCGGATCAGGCGACCCTGACGCGTCGCATCACCAAGCGAGCCGGGCGCCATGGCGTGACCGCGGAGGAAGGTCTCGCGGTGCTGTCGCATCAGCAGGCGGCCTTCGAACCCTTCTCCGACGAGGAACGCTTCCACCTCGTGCGGCTGGACACGACGGCGGACAACGCCGGCGAAACGCTGGCCGGGCTGATCCAGGAGCATATGCACTGGAGCTGAAGTGCCTGCCGAGACCGGCTACCAGGGCCGGTCTCTCCATGCTTTCTTCCCCATCTTCTCCCTTACTTCTCCTTCTCACGCGTTCCCGAGTGTTACGTCGGCTTGGCATACCGCCCTGCGGTTCGGTGTTAGCTGATACGACATAATATATTGAAAATCAGGGATAAATATTGAGGCGTGACGACAGTGTCAAGACTGAAACAGGTTTGTACCTAATATGTTTCAATATGTTAAAGCACTGTTTTTAAATATTTTATCCTCGCATGGCCACTTCAGGCACGGAGTCACTGTTTCATCAGCCTGACACTCCGCTCGGCAATATCCCGCCATTGCCTTGCCTGCCTCTCCCCATACCCGACGCCTTCCGATTTCTTCGTCCGCACTATCAGAAGGTTACTGAAAGTTGGCACGTCCCGTGCTCTAGGTTTCATGCCTGCGAGTGGGATCTTCAAGGGTTCAAGAGAGACCTCCGGCTCAGCAGGCCGTGACACCGACGCCGGCAGCGATCCGAGGATCGTCCGGCAAGACGCAAGGGATTCTGTCGAATCGAACGGGAGTGTGATCATGAGTACCAAAGCATATGCAATCGCGGGAACTTCCCTGCTGGCGCTGGTCATGGCGATTTCCACTGCCCAGGCCAACCCGACCGCCAATGGCGACGATGCCTTCCAGTTTGTGGCTTCTGACGCCACTGCAAACGCTGGGGATGGTGGTAACAGCGCCGGTGGTGACGGCAACGGTTTTGGCGCGAGCTCTGCTAACGCCAACGGTACCGGCACCGGCGTAGGCGCCCTTCTGGGCTATGGTGAGGGTAAAGGTGAAGGCGGCAAAGCTGAGTCTTCTGGCTTCGGCTATGGCTCCGGCGGTAACGGTGGCCCGGCCGGCGACGGTGGCGATGCCTGGGCCATGAGCGAGTCCTACAACACCGCCATCAGCGTGATCTCCGAGCAGCAGATGAATTCCGTTGTCATCGGGGACTCCATCAGCGTCCGTGGCGCTCGTGGTGCCCGTGGGGCAGCGGGTGGTGAAGGCGGCATCAACGCGGCCGTCAGCGTCGGCGCCGGTCTTGGCGGCGATGGTGGTGACGGTGACGGTGACGATGGTGGTGACGCCGGCGCCCTGGGTCTGGGGGCCGCGGAAGGCGGTGATGGAGTCGGTGCCGGCATCGGGCTGGGTGCCGGTGAAGGTGGCGATTCCGGTGCTGGCGCCCTCTCCGCGTCTGGCAACAGCGATGGCGATGCGACCGGAACCGGGATCGGTGCGCTGCTCGGTCTGGGTCTTGGGACCGCAGATAACTCTGGTGACCAGACTGCCAAAGCCGGTTCCACTGACGCCGATTCCACCGCTGGGGACGGCAGTGGCACCGGGCTCGGTGCCGGCTCAGGCACCGGTGGTGACGGCAGTGCTGGCGGCTGGGCCGGTGCGGTGGCCGGTGACGGCGGCAGCGGCTACGGCGGCGGCGGCGGCGGCGGCAAAGGCGTCGGCGGCGATGCCTATGCCGCAGGGGCCCATGGCGGCGCCGGTGGCAACGGGGGCAACGGCGGCGCAGCCGTCCTGCGCACCGGCGCTTCCAGCATCTCCGTGGCGGCCGGCGGCGTCTACGGCGGCGTGTCCAACATGAACAGCTCCAGCGGGTTCTACAACTCGCAGCTGTCCGGCACCAGCATCTCCGCCCACAGCGGCGTGAGCATCGGCAACTGATGGCTCGGGCCTCGCGAGAGGCCCGTTTGCCCAATCGGGAACTGGCGGACGAGGTTCCGCCAGTTCCTTCACTGTCCGTTTATAGTCAGTGGAGGCAGAGCGATGAAAGGTTCAGTGCAGTGGCTCGCCGCGGGTGCCATCATATTGTCTGCCGGCATGGCGTCGAGCCTGCAGGCCGACGATGCCCGAATGACCGACGGCTTCGGGTCGATGCAGGAAGTCTCGACGGATGTTCTGGAGCAGGCACGGGGTCGAGACGTCAACGTGCATCTCGACCAGGTAACGGTTCAGAGCATTCAGGACATGCAAGCCATCAGCGCCGGATCGAGCTTCAAGGTGGTCAACGGCGACATGGTGACAGGCAATATCACCTTCGAAGGCGGTTCGATGGGCCATTACAGCGGTACCGGCATCTTCAACAACGTGACCGGGAATGCCAATGCGATCAACAACGCCATCGGTATCAGTGTCTATATCGCCAACCCATGAACGACACCCCAAACGGTGGTAATAGTGCCGTTCGGTGTCAGGGGGCTCGATCATGCGTAAGCAGCTGAAAGGCGCTGCCCTGTTCGTCGTCATGATGCTGTCGGCGTCCGAGTCGTTCATTCCGCCTGCCGAGGCGGGAACGGTGAGAATTTCCAATCCCTTCGGCCACTTCGAGGTCGAAGCCAAGAGTCTGGCGGAGCTCAGCTGGGAAGGTGTCGTGCGCCAGCAGTATGACTACAGCTGTGGATCCGCGGCCGTTGCCACCCTGATGACCTACCACTATGACCGCCCCACCACCGAGGGCGAGGTCTTCGAGGCCATGATCCGTCGTGGGGATCGTGAGCAGATCGAGACCTACGGCTTCTCCATGCTGGACATGAAGCGCTTCCTGGATGACAGGGGGCTCAATGCCGATGGCTTCGAGATCGCATTGGATGACTTTATCCGCATCGGCGTTCCGGCCATTACGCTGGTCAATACCGGGGGGTACAAGCACTTCGTGGTCGTCAAGGGAATGGATGCCGACAACGTGCTGGTGGGCGATCCGGCAGCCGGAACGGTCGTGGTGCCCAAGGATATCTTCGAGACGTTATGGAGCAACAAGGTGCTCGGTGTACGCAACGAAATCGAGGTGGCACGAGCGAACTTCAACAGTGAACGGGACTGGCGCGTGCGGCCCCCCTCGCCGATCGAGTCAGGGGTTCAGCGCACCAGCGTGGGATCGTATCTGCTGACACTGCCGGGCGCCAACGAGCTGGGTAGGTGATGATCTCGCAGGAGTGACCAACCATGAGCATGCAGCATGCAGGAAATGTGATGGGGGGAAGCCGGTGGAGAGGCTGCCGGCGGGGCATCAGCCTCCTGGTAGCGTCGGTTTCTTTGGCGATGGCGTCGGCATCCCCGGCCGCGACATCACCGTCCGGCATCCTGTCGGCGGGAACGCACGATATTTACTACCGAGGGGAAGTATTGCCTGAGGAAGGCATGGCAGAGCTTCGTGGCGGCTTTCGGCTGGCGGGGATGGAACTGAACTTCGGCGCCAAGCTGACCACGGCCATCAATGAACGGGTTCGTTACATCACTCAAGTGGCCTTCGACAATGCCGGCGCCAGGGTGCTGTCCAGTACGCTGGAGCAGTCGGGCACCGATACCGTGACCCAGGTGGGTGGGCCCGGTGGCGTCGATGCGGCGAGTATCGGCGGCAAGATCGACCTCACCGGGCTTTCCGACTTTTCCGGTGTCCTGATGAGCGATGGCAAGGGGGGGATGACGGCAGCGCTGCACAATATCACGCGCGATGCGATCGTCAGCAGCCTGTCGACCACGGCCAGCGGGCAAAGCATCAGTAACGATATCGACGTCAGCGTGCAGGTCATGAATATCGGCGAGATGCGCTCTTCCCGCCAGCGAGGTGCGATTCTCAACTCGCTGCAGGGGATTCTTCCCCGCTGATTGATAGAACGATACACAAACAAGGCTGCCCGTTCGGGCAGCCTTTTCTCGTTAGGCAATGTCTGAAAACTGTCTGCGCTCGGCTATACGGCGTTAAAAATCAGCTCGGGCGCGAGTCCGATCAAAATGCTCATTTACAACTCGTAAACTCCGCTTTTTCACTGATTTTTGCCTTGTCTATCCTTCGCTCGTCGACTTTTCGGATAAAGCCTAGTCATCATTTGTCAGAAGACATTCAGCCCGAAGGGAGTCCGCAGGGTGAGGGTGGTATCCGGGGCGTCTTCCGTCACGCCGAATTCCAGCCCCAGGTTGAACACCGAATCGTCGGACATCTGGTAGGACCAGCCGAGCAGCATGGAGCCCACATTCAGCGAGCGGCCGCTTTGGGTGACGGTACTGCCGGTATCCGGATTGACGAAGGTGGTATCGGTCTCCTGGATGAAATCGTTCTTGTAGCCCAGCGTGAAGGAGGACCGAGGATTGATCGAGTACGACATGCCGAGGCTCATCCTTACGGCATCCCCTGGATCTACCTCCTTGACTCTGACCCCACCGATCGTTTCGTTGACCTCGTCCTCGAGGTTGAACAGATAGCCCAGGTTGGCGAAGTAGACCGCCGGTGCGGAAGGCATCAGCACGGTCAGGCTGGGCTCAATCGAGTGGAAGCCCGAACCGGTGGCCAGTTCCTGCTCGATGCCACTGCTGTCGCGATCGACGTCGAAGGGGCCCGTGCCGGTGGTCGACTTGTAGCGCAGGTTACCCACGTAGAAGGGTCCGCCATCCCGGCCGCTGTTGATCTGATAGTGGGCGGCCAGCTCGATATCCCCCAGTCCATCCCCGGACTGGCTTCTATCGAGATCGAAGGGTTCGTTGGCCTCGTTGACGCTGAAGCTTGCCGTATCGTCCCTGTACAAATAGGGCACGCGCAGTTCCAGTTCGAGTCGGTCGGTTACCCCGAGCCGGCCGGTGACGGAGGTGGTGAAGGTATCGCGATCGATATCCTCGGCGGCCAGCACGCCGATCTGAAGCGTGCTGAGTATCTCGACGCCGCGGAAGGTCAGTCGATTGACGCTGGCGTGGGAGTACTGGAACTCGGGCTCGATGACGAGACGCCCCTTGGGCGTCAATACGCCACCGATATCGGGAATGGCCTGAATCTCCGGAGCCTCTTCCGCGGGGGGCGGTCGTTGCCCCACGGGATCGATGGCACCGTCACTTCCCGTCTGGGCCCAGGCATGTCCGACCATGGCGAGTGGTGCCAGACCACAGGCCAGCGTGAAACCTCTTTGGATCAGTTTCATGGCGTTGTCCCTTTTGTCCCTTGTTTCAAGGCCTTGCGCTATCGCGCCCCATGGTTTTCACACCATCGGGCCTTTTTGAGTGATACTCGTGGAGAGCATAGACCAACCTGTCCTGGTGCTGGGTGGAATCGTGGAGACTCCGGCTAACGTTATTGCATCCTTGGACTCCAGCCGGCGAGCGAAAGCGATCAATATGTCTGGCATTGAAGATAGAGGATTTATTTAACTCTCTTGAAATTCAATACGTTAGGTTCTTTCGAACCTGTTTGTTCGTCGTGATTCGCAATGTCATCCCCCTGGCCTTCACGATGTATCTTGTGCTTTTCCATCAGACGGTAGAGCGTGACTCGGGAAACCCCCAGCTCTCGTGCGGCGTGCAGAATATTGAAGGAATGGCGTGTCAGAGATGCCATGACGACACCGCGTTCTGCCAAGTCTCTCGCCTCCTCCAGGCTTGACGCGTAACGAGAGTCCAGCACTCGACGCTCCAGCCCAAGATCGCTGGGGCGAATCAGTGGATGCTCGCTCATGACCATCGCCCTTCTTACGCGATTGATCAGTTCTCGAATGTTGCCCGGCCACTCATAAAGCTGCATGACGGACAGGCTGTCCTTGCTGAACCCGTTGACGATGGAAGATTTTTCCATCGAGAACTTGTTGAAGAAGTAATGGGCCAGGGTGGCGATGTCATCGCCTCTCTCGCGCAGAGCAGGTACTCGAATCTGAAGGACATTGAGGCGGTGAAAGAGATCTTCCCTGAATTTTCCTTCGTTCACGGCCTTTTCGAGGTCCACGTGTGTTGCGGCCAGAACACGAACATCGACCTCGATTTCCTTGAGTCCCCCTACCCTCTGGATCGTATGGTTTTCCAGAAACCGTAGCAGGTTGACCTGCATGTCCAGGGGGAGGTCGCCGATTTCATCCAGGAACAGCGTGCCACCATCCGTGTTCTCGATGATGCCAATCTTTCTCTGTGAAGCACCGGTAAAGGAACCCTTCTCGTGACCGAACAGTTCCGACTGGATGAGATTGCTCGGCAAGGCGCCGCAGTTGATGGCATTGAAGGGAGACTTCGAGCGAGCGGATGCCCGGTGAATGGCCTTGGCCGCCAGCTCCTTGCCCGTACCGGATTCTCCCTGGATCAGAACGGGGGCATCGACGGCCCCCACCTTTTGAATGGACCTGAATAGCGTCTTGATGACAGGGCTTTCACCGACCATCTGGCATTCATGTCTGCCTCTGTGGCCACCTTCCTCTAGAATATCTTTATCCAGATTGATGACCGACAAGAGGTTTTCAAGCGCATGATGGAGCCTCTCCGTATCGACCGGAAGACGATGATAACCAAAGAAGAGACGGGCGATACCTTGATGGTGACGAAGGTTATCGAAAATTTCCTGGTGACCGATGGCTATCAGTCTTGTATCAAGCCTGTTGACAGCATTCTCGAATTGCTTGGCGTCATCGAGATCTTCTTGTGTCAGGACAACGATGCCGACATCATGGCCCGGGAGGTTTTCTGTGAAGGGAATGCTGTCCAGTCTTTCAATATGCGTAATATCCCAGCCACACTCTTTCAGCTCCCCGATGAGTTTTTCGCCACCTTCTAAAGGCTTATCAATGAAGAGTAGCTTGTTGTTGGATTTCATCGCACATCCCTGATGTTCTATAGAACGATTGGTTGCGAATAAACGGAATTAACCGCTGTTCTGCACGGGCTGAAATCTAGCATTCGGCTCGAGAAAAATTCACATGAATTTTCTAGTCTCGATGACCTAGCCGTGATGAGATTTCTGGGGGACCGGAGGGGGAGCGCCGAGGTTATGTCGTGCCCAGTTGACAGCCTGGAGGCGGTTATGCACATCGATTTTCTTGAATATATTATAAAGATGTGACTTTACGGTATGTTCGCTGACAAAGAGGCGATCGGCGATTTCCATGTTGGAAGCACCGGATCCCAGCAGGCCGATGATCTCGAGTTCGCGTTGTGTCAGGCCACATGCCGGTCGATAGGCGTTGATCTGGTGGCGCCGGTAGAACTCCAGCATTCGGCCCATCAGGGAGCGCGACATCCATAGCTGCCCTTCCTGCAGGGTGCGCAGTCCTTTACAGATGAGTGGCAGGCTGTCGTCACGGTAGAAGATTCCCCTGACATGCATGCAGGACAATATCTCGACGGCATGGTCCTCATCCCTGAGATTGAAGCTTGCCAGGGAGGCCTCAGGCCGCTCTGCGACATGGGATTGCCAGGCCTGCATCGCGGCATCGTCCATATGGTCGGCATCGAGCAGGATCAGGATTTCCTCATTGTCCGCTTTGAGCTTCCGTGTATTGGAAGGCGACAGGATGGCAACCTGGCAGTCGAGCTGTTGGCGCAGGTAGTCAGCGAACAGCTGAGACTGGGGCGTGTTTTCGGTGACCAGCTGTATTAGGCGATTATTGTTTTCCATAGTCTGACCTCAATGAAATATCTGACATGCTCGCCCCTTATTCCTTACGAGTAACGGGATCAGAGTAAGGTCTTATCCAGTCTCGTCTTCATTGTAATGGAATGTAACTAATAAATAGTTATTAAAATTTCCTTTTTTATTACCAGTGAGATATTTCCCCTCTATCAATGGGTTGGAGGCTTTTTGTTTTTCGAGGCCACGTTGTTCGCCATTTAGTATGAGAAAAATCAGTCTAAAGGATTGACGCTCGCTGGGTTCGCCTATGTTGTTGACTCACGTTCAGGGCGTAGATCGCCTGCGGCCTTCCTGTTTCATTCGCCTCAGGGGGCGCTTAGAATGCCGCCGCAACGATAGTGACCAATCGAGATGATGAAATGACGACAACTGTTGTGCTGGCCAGCGGCAATGTCGGCAAGCTGCGCGAATTCGGCCAGCTGCTCGCGCCCCTGGGCATGGACGTTCGTCCTCAGTCGGACTTCGACGTGACGGAGGTCGAGGAGACCGGGCTGACCTTCGTCGAGAACGCCCTGCTCAAGGCCCGGGAAGCCAGCCGTGTCAGCGGCCTGCCGGCGATGGCGGACGACTCGGGGCTGGCGGTGGATGCCCTGCAGGGGCGCCCCGGCATCTATTCCGCGCGCTTCTCCGGCGAGCCCAAGGATGACGCCCGCAACAACGCCTACCTGCTCGAATCCCTGTCGGACGTGCCGACGGTTCAGCGCACGGCCCGCTACTGGTGCGTGCTGGTGCTGCTCCGTCACGCGGAGGACCCGGTGCCGCTGATCGTACAGCAGAGCTGGGACGGCGAGATTCTCACCGAGGCTCGCGGCGAAGGTGGCTTCGGCTACGATCCGCTGTTCTGGGTGCCGGAATGCGGCAAGACCGCCGCCGAACTCTCATCCGACGAGAAGAACCGTCTGAGCCATCGGGGGCGCGCCCTGCAGGCCCTGGTGGCGCAGCTCGACGGCGAGTCATTCTCCTCATGAGCCATTCACTGCCGCCCCTGGCGCTCTATATCCACGTGCCCTGGTGCGTGCGCAAGTGCCCCTACTGCGATTTCAACTCCCACGGTGTCGGGGCCAGAGCCAGCCTGCCCGAGGAGGCCTATCTGGCGGCGCTGATCGCCGACCTGGACGCCGATCTTCCGCTGGCGGCGGGGCGGGTGCTGGTCAGCATCTTCATCGGCGGCGGCACGCCGAGCCTGATGTCGGCCGACTTCTACCGCCGTCTGCTCGAGGCGGTTTCATCTCGCCTGCCCTTCGCCGACGATATCGAGATCACCCTGGAGGCCAATCCGGGGACCGTGGAGCGGGGCCGCTTCGCCGGCTATCGCGCCGCGGGCATCAACCGGCTTTCGATCGGCGTGCAGAGCTTTCAGGACGCGCAGCTGTCCGCGCTGGGCCGCATCCACAGCGGTGAAGAGGCCCGACTGGCCGTTGCCGAGGCCCGCGAGGCCGGGTTCGATAACCTCAACCTGGACCTGATGCATGGCCTGCCGGGCCAGACGCCGGCGCTGGCCCTCGACGACCTGGAACAGGCACTGGCGCTCGCGCCCGAGCACCTGTCCTGGTACCAGCTCACCCTCGAGCCCAACACCGAGTTTCACTCGCGCCCGCCCGAGCTGCCCGAGGAGGAGGCCCTCTGGGACATCCAGGAGCTCGGGCACGAGCGCCTGGAAGCCGCCGGCTTCGCGCGCTACGAGATTTCCGCCTATGCCCAGCCAGGCCGCCCGGCGCGCCACAATCTCAACTACTGGCGATTCGGCGACTATCTGGGCATCGGGGCCGGCGCCCATGGCAAGCTGAGCGCTCACGACGATGACGGCTTTCATGTCGAGCGTCGCTGGAAGACCCGCCAGCCCGAGGCCTACCTGCGACGGCATGATGACCCGCGCGGCTTCGTGGCCGGTCGCGAGCCGATTTCGCCCGACGAGCTGCCGCTCGAGTTCGCCATGAACGCGCTGCGTCTCGTCGAGGGCGTGCCGCTGTCGACCTGGTCGGCCCATACCGGCCGGCCGGTGGGTCGGCTGCAGGCAAGTCTTGAAGTGGCGAGGAAAAAAGGACTTCTCGTGGAAGATGGCGAAAGGCTTCAAGCCTCCCCCCAGGGTCTATTATTCTTGAATGAGCTGCTGGCCCTGATCGACGCCTGAAGAGAAGGCCCTGGTGAATACCTTGGTAACCTGGGAAAGAGAGGGGCCGGCCGGAATGCCATTCGTCAACACGGAGTCGACGACGCTATGACCAAGACCGTTCGCATGATCGCGCCGCTCGCGGCCGCCGCCCTGCTGGTGGGCTGCACCACGACCAACCCGAACACCGGTGAGACCCAGCGCAGCCAGACCGGCACCGGCGCCACCATCGGCGCGGTGGTCGGTGCCGCCGCCGGTGCGCTCAGCGGCGATGGCAGCACCAGTCGTCGCGACCGCGCGCTGATCGGCGCCGCCGTGGGGGCCGCCGCCGGTGGCGGCATCGGCGCCTACATGGACAAGCAGGAAGAGCAACTGCGCCAGAGCATGGAAGGCACCGGCATCGGTGTCGAACGTCAGGGCAACGACATCATTCTCAACATGCCCAGCAGCGTGACCTTCGGCTTCGATTCCAGCGAGCTGACCATGCAGGCGCGCAACGCGCTGAACGATGTCTCCTCGGTGCTGACCCAGTACCCCGAGACACGTGTCAACATCGCCGGCCACACCGACAGTACCGGAGACGCCAGCTACAACCAGCGTCTCTCCGAGCGTCGTGCCCAGGCGGTCGGCAGCTACCTCTCGCAGAGCGGTGTGGCTTCCAACCGTCTCTACATGAACGGCTATGGCGAGAACCAGCCGGTGGCCAGCAACGAGACCGAAGCCGGCCGTGCTCAGAACCGTCGCGTGGAGATCACCCTGACGCCCATGTCCCAGGGCTGATCGGATTCCCACGCTTGCCGGGCCCGCCCCTGTCAGGGGCGGGCCCTTTTCTTTCCCATGACACGACCACCGCCATGCTTTCCTATCAGCACGCCTACCATGCGGGCAACTTCGCCGACGTTCACAAGCATCTGACGCTTTACGCCGTCGCCGATCACTTGTTACGTAAAAAATCATCTATTACGTATATCGACACTCACGCCGGTCGAGGGCTCTACCCGCTGGCCGCCGCCGAGACGGCACGGCTGCAGGAATACCAGCAGGGCGTGGCCAGGCCGTGGGCGAAAAGGACGGGGCTGTCGAAGGCCTCCTCGCTGCTGGGCGACTGGCTGGCGGCGGTGGGCGAGGTCCAGCAGGGCAGCGGGCTTGACCACTATCCCGGTTCGCCCTGGTGGCTGTCGCATCGCCTGCGCGAGCAGGACCGGCTGCGGCTGTTCGAGCTGCACCCCGGCGAGCACGGCCACCTGGCCGACCAGGCCTTGCCGGAGGCGGTGAAGCGCATCCAGGGCGATGGCCTGGCCGGGCTGCTGAAGGCGCTACCGGTGAAGACGCCGCGGCTGTGCGTGCTGATCGATCCCAGCTACGAGCGCAAGGCGGAATACGACGAGGTGGCCGACACCGTGCTGTCGGCCATGCGCAAGGCGCGCCACGCCGTGGTCATGATCTGGTATCCGATGCTGCCCGCCGGACGCCATCAGGCGCTGCTGGAAGGCCTTCGCGACGGCGGCCTGCGCAAGATCTGGCGCAGCGAACTGACGCTGAGCGACCCCGGTGAGGGCCATGGCATGTACGGCAGTGGCATGCTGGTCGTGAACCCGCCCTGGGGCCTCGATGAGCGTATCCATGAGGCCATGGCGGCACTGCTGCCGCTGTGGGGGCCCACCGCCCGCCATCGCGGTGACTGGTGGGTGGGCGAGTAGGAACGGGCTCAGGAAAGTCTCTACGGCTCGACGCAGAGGCACCTGCTGCCTTGCTCGCCGCCATTTATCGATACAGAAACTGCCGAAGATCGAACCCGGGGGCTGGTGGAGAGCCGGCGCAGCGCCGACTGCTGTGACCCGCTTGCCCCTATTTGCCGATACAGAAACTGCCGAAGATCTCACCCAGCAGATCGTCGGCACTGAACTCGCCGGTGATCTCGCCCAGCGCTTGCTGGGCGTCGCGCAGGTCCTCTGCAAGCAGTTCGCCGGCGCCGTAGCCGGCCAGCTGGGCCTCGCCGTTGCCGAGCGCCTGCTCGGCGCGATCCAGGGCGTCCAGATGGCGTCGCCGGGCCGAGAAGCGGCCCTCGGTGGTGGCCGAGAAGCCCATCACCGCCTTGAGATGCTCCTTGAGGTTATCCACACCCTCACCGGTCTTCGCCGACAGCCGCACTATCGGTGTGGCTGTGGACAAGTCGAGTCCCGGCGTTTCCTGGCTGGTATCGACCTTGTTGCGCACCAGCGTCAGCCGCGACGGATCGGCCAGGCGCTCGACGAATTCCGGCCAGATCGCCATGGGGTCGAGGGCATCCGTGGTGGCGGCATCGACCATCAGCAGCACCCGGTCGGCCTTCTCGATTTCGCTCCAGGCCCGGGCCACGCCGATCTGCTCCACCGCGTCCGGCGTGTCGCGCAGGCCGGCGGTATCGATCACGTGCAGCGGCATGCCGTCCAGATGGATGTGCTCGCGCAGCACGTCCCGGGTGGTGCCCTCGATATCGGTGACGATGGCGGTCTCCTGCTCGGTGAGGGCATTGAGCAGGCTGGACTTTCCGGCATTGGGACGCCCGGCGATCACCACGCTCATGCCCTCGCGCATCAGCGCGCCCTGGGCCGCCGCCGCTCGCACCTCACCGAGTTCGCCGCGGACCTCGGCCAGCTTGGCGGCCACGTGGCCGTCGGCCAGGAAGTCGATCTCCTCCTCGGGGAAATCGATGGCCGCCTCGACGTACATGCGCAGTTCGATCAGGCGCTGCACCAGCCCCTCGACCCGCCGCGAGAACTCGCCCTGCAGCGAGCGCAGGGCGTTCTCGGCGGCGCCCCGGGAGCTGGCCTCGATCAGGTCGGCGATGGCCTCGGCCTGGGCCAGGTCGAGCTTGTCGTTGAGGAAGGCGCGCTCGGAGAACTCGCCGGGGCGGGCCAGGCGGGCGCCGAGCCGCACGCAGCGCTCCAGCAGCAGGTCCATGAGCACCGGGCCGCCGTGGCCCTGGAGCTCCAGCACGTCCTCGCCGGTGAAGGAGTTCGGGCCCTCGAAGAACAGCGCGATGCCCTCGTCGATCATGCCCTGGTCGCCCCTGAACGGCCCGTAGAGGGCGAAGCGCGGGGCAGGGCAGTGTCCCAGCAGGCTGCTGGCGATCGACCGGCAGGCAGGCCCTGAGACGCGAATGATGCCGACGCCGCCGCGCCCCGGGGGCGTGGCCAGGGCGGCGATGGTGTCCTGGGAATAGAGGCTTTCGGCCATCGGTGGCTCCTCGGTGAGACGTGGCTATTGTCCGGTGACGGCCCCGCAAACGCCAGACCCCCGCCGAAGCGGGGGTCTGGAGCGGGAGGGAAGACCTGTGACGGGGAACCGTTACTTGGTCTTCATGCCCTTGCCGACGTTGGGGTCGGCCTCGATCTTGCGCGTGATGAAGTACTGCTGGGCGATCGAGGTGATGTTGTTCACCACCCAGTAGATCACCAGGCCGGCCGGGAACCACAGGAAGAAGAAGGTGAAGACCACCGGCAACAGCTTCATGATCTTCGCCTGGGTCGGGTCCGGCGGCGTCGGGTTGAGCAGCTGCTGCACGAACATCGAGGCGCCCATCAGGATCGGCAGCACGAAGAACGGATCCTTCACCGACAGATCCTGGATCCAGAACATGAAGGGGGCGTGGCGCAGCTCCACAGACTCGAGCAGCATCCAGTACAGGGCGATGAACACCGGCATCTGTACCAGGATCGGCAGGCAGCCGCCCAGAGGATTGATCTTCTCCTTCTGGTAGAACTTCATCATCTCCTGGGACATCTTCTGGCGATCGTCGCCGTACTGCTCCTTGAGCCGCTGCATCTCCGGGCCGAGCTTGCGCATCCGTGCCATGGACTTGTAGGCCTTGGCGGAGAGCGGGAGCAGGGCGGCCTTGACCAGCAGGGTCAGGATGACGATCGACCAGCCCCAGTTGCCGATCACGTTCTGGATGTGATCCAGCAGCCAGAACAGCGGGTTGGCGATGAACCACAGCCAGCCGAAGTCGACGGTCAGTTCCAGGTGCGGGGCCACGGCCTCGAGGCGCTCCTGGATCTTGGGGCCCATGTAGAGGGTGGCGCCCAGGGTGGCGGAGCCGCCCGCGGCCACGTTTTCGGTCGCGCCGGCGAAGGCGGCCACGTTGCGGTTCTGGGAGTCGGTGGTGGCGTAGTAGAGGTTCTGCTGGTCCTGGGGCGGGGCCCAGGCGGAGGTGAAGTAGTGCTGGATCATGGCGACCCAGCCGCCTTCGACGTCGCGGTTCTCGAAGCTGCCTTTCTTGATCTCGTCGAAGTCGACCTTCAGGTACCTGTCGTCCGGCGTCGAGTAGGCGGCGCCCAGATAGGAACTCATGCCCATCTTGGGCCCGGTCGACGGGTCGGCGCTGTCGTCGCGGACCAGCTGACCGATGAAGCGCGCGGTGAGCGGTGTCTCGCTCTGGTTGTCCAGCAGGTAGTCGACCTTCACCGCGTAGCTGTCGCGATCGAAGGTGAAGCGCTTGATGACGTCCACGCCGTCGACGCTGGCGGAGAGATCCACCTGCAGCGCGTCTTCGCCCTCGGTGAGACGGTATTCGGTCTGTTCGGAAGCGAAGGTCAGGCGGCCCTGATGACCTTCCAGCTGCAGGCCGGAGCGGGCCACGTAGCTACGCGTCTGGTCGTTGGACAGCAGCACGAAGGGCTGTCCGGAATCGAGCGCGAACTGGTGCTGGGGCAGGGCGGCGTAGACGATGTCGCCGCCCTGCGGATCGATGCGCACGTCCAGCACGTCGGTGGAGACGGCCACCAGGTCACGGCTGTTGCCGGACGGTGCCTGACCGGGAATGTTGCCGGCCATGTCGTCGGGTGCCGTGTTCCGGGTCGGTACCGAGAGGTCGTCACCGCCGGCGTCCGGGGAAGAGGACGTCGGATTCTCGCTGGTGATGGTCGGGGCCTGGGGGGCGGTGGCCACCTGACCGTAATCCTGATTCCACTGCACGACGATCAGGTAGGCGAGGACCGCCAGGGGAATCAGCAGTAGTAGTCGTTTTACATCCATGAGGGGTCTGCTCGATGGGTGGTGAACAATCCGGTGGCGCGATGCCGCTCGCCGGCCCGACATACGCGAAAGCCTGCCGGGGGCAGGCTAGCGTTGGCTCGCCGAGCGTCCCTTGGGAACGCGACGAGGTCAAGCGGGATGGCGTCTGGCGTGATCACGCGCATGCAGGCTCCGGGCGGTGCCAACAGCGACGGGCAGTCGGCGTCATCGACGCTCTGCCTCAGGTGAGTCGCTCGTGGCCGCCTTGTTCGCTTCGCGTTCCAGACGTTTCCACATGCCGTGCAGCTGACGGTGGACGGTGGCGTTGTCCAGATCCTGAACGCCGCGTCTGGCGAGCAGCACGATATCCACAGGGGGAAGCCGGTGTTGGCGAAGACGAATGGAGTCGCGCGCGATGCGCTTGAGGCGGTTGCGGTCGACGGCCCGACGCACGTTCTTCTTGCTGAAGATCAGTCCGAGGCGGGGATGCCCCAGATCATTGGGGGAGGCCAGGGCCATCAATCCCTTGCCATGGACCTTGAAGGCAGCGGTGTCGAAGACGCGTCGGTAGTCCCCGGCAGTCAGCAGGCGCAGCTGCCGGGGAAAGCCCTGACTGGACACGCGAGGTCCGCGATCAGGCGCTCAGGCGCTTGCGGCCCTTGGCGCGACGACGCGCCAGGACGGCACGACCGTTCTTGGTGGCCATGCGAGCACGGAAACCATGCGCGCGCTTGCGCTTGAGAACGCTAGGTTGAAATGTGCGTTTCATAACTCGTTATTCCCACGTGGTTTTTGGAACAAATCGGCGATTCAGAGGCGCCCGGGTTCCGGTGGGGAATCCGGGTAGATTCGGCTCAGGACCGGAAATTGTAGTGATATCGGGCCTCGGGCGCAATTTTTCCTTGCGACTTTTCGACGGGTCGTTCTCTCGCGGGCCCTGGTGGATCCACTATCATTACTAGTATGGGGTTTCTATTACACCCTGTGATTATTGGTGGGGAAAAGATTTGTGGATAACCGATATATTTCCTTTCTCCTCAATAAACTGTGGATATCATAATCGTGTGGACACCCCGTTGGCGATCGGCGAGCAACCGGTGGATGAAGGGTGGATGGAATCTCGAGTCATCCACAGGGCCACTCACGTACTCAGATTCCTCGCAGGATCTTCCTACCTCCCCGGGCAGGTTTTCCACAGCGATGTCCGCAGGCGTCATCCATGTGGATAACCTGCGGGTGGCACGATACAATATCCGGTCGTTCTTCAACCGAATGGTGAGGTCGCGTGTCGCTCGCTCTCTGGCAACAATGTCTGGATACCCTGCAGGACGAACTGAGTTCCCAGCAGTTCAACACCTGGATTCGCCCATTGCAGGCGGAGGAAGGGGACGCCAACCAGCTGCGGCTGCTGGCCCCCAATCGCTTCGTGCGCGACTGGGTCAGTGACAAGTACGCCAAGCGGATCAGCGAACTCATGCGCGAACTGTCGCCGGCCAAGCCGCCCAAGGTGGTGGTGACCGTGGGCAGTCGTCGTGTGGCGTCGCCGGCCCCGCAGACCCGCGAACTGGGCGACCCGGTCTCCGCCGCGCCTCGCGCCCCGGCGGTGCAGACGCCACCGCGTGGCGACGTGGCCGACGAGAGCGAGATCGACCAGCTGCGCGACGAGGGTGCGGAGGCGCCCCGCCGGCCTGGCAGCGAGCGCCAGGTACAGGTGGAAGGCAGCCTCAAGCACAACAGCGGCCTGAATCCGAGCTTCACCTTCGAGACCTTCGTCGAGGGCAAGTCCAACCAGCTGGCCCGGGCCGCCTCCCGCCAGGTCTCGGAGAATCCCGGCGGCGCCTACAACCCGCTGTTCCTCTATGGCGGCGTCGGCCTCGGCAAGACCCACTTGATGCATGCCGTCGGCAATGCCCTGGCCGGTCGACGCGAGAACGCGCGGGTGGTCTATCTGCACTCCGAGCGCTTCGTCGCCGACATGGTCAAGGCGCTGCAGCTCAATGCGATCAACGACTTCAAGCGCTTCTATCGCAGCGTCGATGCGCTGCTGATCGATGACATCCAGTTCTTCGCCGGCAAGGAGCGCTCCCAGGAGGAGTTCTTCCACACCTTCAACGCCCTGCTGGAGGGCGGCCAGCAGATGATCCTGACCTCGGATCGCTATCCCAAGGAGATCAGCGGCGTCGAGGAGCGCCTCAAATCGCGCTTCGGCTGGGGTCTGACGGTGGCCATCGAGCCGCCGGAGCTCGAGACCCGGGTGGCGATCCTGATGAAGAAGGCCGACCAGGCCAAGGTCGATCTGCCCCACGACGCTGCCTTCTTCATCGCCCAGAAGATCCGCTCCAACGTCCGCGAGCTGGAGGGCGCCCTGAAGAAGGTCATCGCCGACTCCCACTTCATGGGGCGGCCGATCACCCAGGACTTCATCCGCGAATCGCTCAAGGACCTGCTGGCCCTGCAGGACAAGCAGGTCGGGGTCGACAACATCCAGCGCACCGTCGCCGAGTACTACAAGATCAAGCTCGCCGATCTGCTCTCCAAGCGGCGTTCACGCTCGGTGGCACGCCCCCGCCAGGTCGCCATGGCCCTGGCCAAGGAGCTGACCAACCACAGCCTGCCGGAGATCGGCGATGCCTTCGGCGGGCGCGACCACACCACCGTGCTGCATGCCTGCCGCAAGGTGCAGGCGCTTCAGGAAGAGAACGCGGACATCCGCGAGGACTACAAGAATCTGCTGCGTCTGCTGACCAGCTGATTGCCCGAATGCGAAGGGCCGGGCCCGGCCTCAATTCCTCCAGGACAAGAGAAGTGGAGTCGACATGAAATTTTCCATCTCCCGTGAAGCGCTGCTGCGCCCGCTGGCGCTGGTCGCCGGCGTGGTGGAGCGTCGCCAGACCCTGCCGGTGCTGTCTAACGTGCTGATCCAGGTCGAGCAGGACCAGGTCTCGCTGACCGGTACCGACCTCGAGGTCGAGCTGATCGGGCGCACCGTGGCCAGCCAGGTCGAACAGCCGGGCGGCATCACCGTGCCGGCGCGCAAGCTGATGGACATCTGCAAGTCGCTGCCGGACCAGTCCGAGATCCAGCTGTCGCTGGAAGAGGGGCGGGCGGTGCTGCGCAGCGGCCGCTCGCGCTTCACGCTCTCGACTCTGCCGGTGGCCGAATTCCCGAGCATCGAGGACGGCCAGAGCAGCGTCGAGCTGAGCCTGCCCCGCGGCACCCTCAAGCACCTCATCGACTCCACCTCCTTCGCCATGGCGCAGCAGGACGTGCGCTACTACCTCAACGGCATGCTGCTGGAGTTCGCCAGCAACCTGGTGCGCGCGGTGTCCACCGACGGCCACCGCCTGGCGGTCTGCTCGCGCCCGGCCGAGATTCAGGTCGAGCCGTCGCAGAAGTTGATCGTGCCGCGCAAGGGCATTCTCGAGCTGGTACGCCTGCTCGACGACAGCGACGAGCCGGTCAGCCTGACCCTCGGCGCCACCCATATCCGCGCCCACACCGGCGACTTCACCTTCACCTCCAAGCTGGTGGACGGCAAGTTCCCCGACTACGAGCGCGTCGTGCCGCGCAACGGCGACAAGGTGTTCATCGCCGAGCGTTCCGAGCTGCGTCAGGTACTGTCGCGTACCGCCATTCTCTCCAACGAGAAGTATCGCGGCGTGCGCCTCAATCTGGAGGAGGGCAACCTGCGGGTCATGGCCAACAACCCCGAGCAGGAAGAAGCCGAGGAGAACGTGGCCATCGAATACTCCGGGCCGGCCATGGAGATCGGCTTCAACGTCGGCTACCTGGTGGACGTGCTCAACGTGCTCGACCAGGAGCGGGTGCAGATGACCCTGGCCGATCCCAACAGCAGTGCGCTGATGGAAGAGACGGGCGGCGGCGACGCCCTCTACGTCGTCATGCCCATGCGTCTCTGACGGGATGCCACTCGATCGTCTCGCCTTCCAGGGCCTGCGCAACCTGCAGGCCCTGGAGCTCACGCCCGGGCCGGGCATCAATCTCTTCGCGGGCGCCAACGGCAGCGGCAAGACCAGCCTGCTCGAGGGCATCCACGTGCTCGGTATGGGGCGCTCCTTCCGCACGCGCCGCTTGCCCAATGCCATCGCCCACGATGCCGAGAGCCTGACCCTCCACGCCCGCCTGGCGGGCGATCCCCCGGTGCCGCTCGGCGTGCGCCGCCGCCGCGATGCCGAGGAGCTCGAGCTGCGGCTGGGCGGCGAGCGCCTGGACCGCCTCTCGGGGCTGGTCGAGGTGCTGCCGCTGCAGCTGATCAATCCTGACGCCTTCCGCCTGCTCGAGGGCTCGCCGGCCGGTCGCCGCGAGTTTCTCGACTGGGGCGTGTTTCACGTGAAACACGATTTCCTCGACGCCTGGCGGCGCTATCGTCGCGCCCTCAAGCATCGGAATGCCCTGCTCAGGCATGGTAGAATGCACGATGCTTCACTGGATGCCTGGGAGCAGGAACTGGTGCTGTGGGGCGAGCGACTGGACACCCTGCGCCGTGACTGGATGGCGGACTTTCAGCCGGTGTTCAGCGAGACCCTGGCCGGGTTGATCGAGCTGCCGGGCCTGACCCTGCGCTATTCGCGGGGCTGGGATCGCAAGCGCTCCCTGGCCGAGGTGCTGCAGCAGGGGCGGGACACCGATCGCCAGATGGGATTCACGCAGCAGGGGCCGCAGCGGGCCGACCTGGGTATCCGCCTCGACCGACGGCCGGCCGTGGAGGTGCTTTCACGGGGCCAGCAGAAACTGGTGGTGAGCGCCCTGAAGCTGGCCCAGGGGCGTCTGCTGGAGCAGGCCACGGGCCAGTCCTGCGTCTATCTGATCGACGATCTTCCCGCCGAGCTGGACGAAGCGCACCGCCGGGTCTTCTGCGCCTGGCTGGAGCAGATGCGCTGCCAGGCTTTCATCACCAGTGTCGACCCGGAGGCGCTGGCCGGCGCCTGGGATTCGCGGACGCCGGTGGCGATGTTTCACGTGAAACGCACCGAATCGGGGCAGGGGCAGCTGCTGCCAACGGACAGACAGACTTCATGACGGAGTAGTCAATGAGCGAACAGGCTTACGACTCATCGAGCATCAAGGTTCTCAAGGGCCTGGATGCGGTACGCAAGCGGCCCGGCATGTACATCGGCGACACCGACGATGGCACAGGCCTGCACCACATGGTGTTCGAGCTGGTGGACAACTCCATCGATGAGGCCCTGGCCGGCTATTGCAGCGAGATCCGGGTGATCATCCATCCGGACGAGTCGATCACGGTCAGCGACAACGGCCGCGGCATTCCGACCGACGTGCACGAGGAGGAGGGTGTGTCGGCGGCCGAGGTGATCATGACCGTGCTTCACGCCGGCGGCAAGTTCGACGACAACTCCTACAAGGTTTCCGGTGGCCTGCACGGCGTCGGGGTCTCGGTGGTCAACGCGCTCTCCGAAGAGCTCAAGCTGACCATCTGGCGCAACGAGCAGGTCCACGAGCAGGTCTACCGTCACGGCGTACCCGTGGCGCCGTTGTCGGTGGTCGGCAAGACCGAGCAGAGCGGCAGCCGAGTGCACTTCAAGCCCTCGCCCGAGACCTTCCACAACATCGAATTCCACTACGATGTGCTGGCCAAGCGGTTGCGCGAGCTGTCCTTCCTCAACTCCGGCGTCGCCATCCGGCTGATGGACGAGCGCTCCGGCAAGGAAGAGCTGTTCCACTACGAGGGCGGCCTCAAGGCGTTCGTCGACCACCTGAACACCAACAAGACGGTGCTCAACCCGGTCTTCCACTTCAACGTCGAGCGCGAGGACGGCGTCGGCGTCGAGATCGCCATGCAGTGGAACGACACCTTCGCCGAGAACATCTTCTGCTATACCAACAACATCCCCCAGCGGGATGGCGGCACCCACTTGGCCGGCTTCCGCGCCTCGCTGACGCGCACGCTGAACCACTACATCGAGGCCGAGGGCCTGCTCAAGAAGGCCAAGGTCAGCACCTCCGGCGACGACGCCCGGGAGGGTCTGACCGCGATCATCTCGGTCAAGGTGCCGGACCCGAAGTTCTCCTCCCAGACCAAGGACAAGCTGGTCTCGTCCGAGGTGAAGACCGCGGTGGAGCAGGAGATGGGCCGGCAGTTCGCCGAGTACCTGGTCGAGAAGCCGAACGAGGCCAAGTCCATCGTCAACAAGATGCTGGACGCGGCTCGCGCCCGCGAGGCGGCCCGAAAGGCCCGCGACATGACTCGCCGCAAGGGGGCGCTGGACATCGCCGGCCTGCCCGGCAAGCTGGCCGACTGCCAGGAGAAGGACCCGGGCCTCTCCGAGCTGTTCCTGGTCGAGGGCGACTCGGCCGGCGGCAGCGCCAAGCAGGGCCGCGACCGTCGTACCCAGGCGATCCTGCCGCTCAAGGGCAAGATTCTCAACGTCGAGAAGGCGCGCTTCGACAAGATGCTGTCCTCGGCCGAGGTCGGCACCCTGATCACCGCGCTCGGCTGCGGTATCGGGCGCGAGGAGTTCAATCCCGACAAGCTGCGCTACCATTCCATCATCATCATGACCGATGCGGACGTGGACGGCTCGCACATCCGGACCCTGCTGCTGACCTTCTTCTTCCGCCAGATGTCGCAGCTGATCGAGCGCGGTCACGTGTTCATCGCCCAGCCGCCGCTCTACAAGATCAAGCGCGGCAAGCAGGAGAGCTACCTCAAGGACGAACAGGCGCTCACCGACTACCTGACCACCACCGCCCTGGACGGCGCACGCCTGCACGTGAGTGCCGATGCCCCGGGGATCGGCGGTGAGCACCTGCAGTCGCTGGTGGATCAGTATCGTGACGTGATGCGTCGCATCGAGCGCCTGTCGCGGGTCTATCCGGACGTGGTACTGCGCAAGATCGTCCACGCCGCCCGCGTCGAGGGTGAAGAGAGCCTGCGCGATCGTGCCGCCATGCAGGGCTGGATCGACTACCTGCAGCGCGAGATGGATGCCCTGGTCGACTACGAGGGCGGCCCGCGCTATAGCTTCCGCCTGGAAGAGGACAGCGAGCGTGGCTTCTACCTGCCGGCGGTGACCCTGCTCGCCCACGGCGTCACCACCGACTTCGTGTGGGGCGTCGACTTCTTCACCAGCGCCGACTACCGCGCCATCGCCGGCCTCGGTGAGACGCTGGACGGTCTGGTCGAGGAGGGTGCCTTCGTGGCCCGCGGCGAGCGTCAGCAGCCGATCGGCAGCTTCTACGACGCCCTGGAGTGGCTGATGAACGAGGCCCAGCGTGGCCTGTCCATCCAGCGCTACAAGGGCCTGGGCGAGATGAACCCGGAGCAGCTGTGGGAGACCACCATGGATCCCGAGACGCGCCGCCTGCTGCGCGTGTCCATCGAGGATGCCGTGGCCGCCGACATGATGTTCAACACTCTGATGGGTGACGAGGTCGAGCCGCGCCGCGACTTCATCGAGCGCAACGCCCTGGTGGCCAACCTGGATATCTGATCGCCCGGTTCGATGTTTCACGTGAAACATCGCTAGCGCCGAGCTACAAGAAAACCCCGAAGGCTCAGCCTCCGGGGTTTTTCTTTTTGCTCTGGGCGATTCCAGGCTGTCGACTTGCAGCTTACGGTTGTCGTTCGAGCAGCCAGTCCACGAAGCTGGCCAGATCGTCGAACACCTGGGTTCGATCGTCGCCGGACCGCTCGGGGTGCCTGGCGAGGGTGCGCTCACCCTTGCCGGTGCGCACCAGCACCGGTCGGCAGCCGACTGCTTCGCCGGCTTCCAGGTCGCGCAGGCTGTCGCCGACCATCCAGCTGCCTGCGAGGCTGTCGATCCCGAGCTCGGTGCCCAGTCGTTCCAGCAGCCCTGGCAGCGGCTTGCGGCAGTCGCAGCCATCGTCGGGCCCGTGAGGGCAGTGCACGATGTGGGCGATCTCGCCACCGGCCGCGGCGACGAGCGCATTCAGGCGCTCGTGCATCGCGGCCAGCGTCGTCTCGTCGTAGTAACCGCGGGCGATACCCGACTGGTTGGTGGCCACCGCGACCGTCCAGCCCGCTCGGGAAAGTCGGGCGATGGCGTCGATGGCCTGGGGGTAGGGCAGGAACTCGTCGAGCGACTTCACGTAGTCGTCGGAATCCTGATTGATCACGCCATCCCGGTCGAGGATGACTAACTGGGCGGCAGGCTTCTCGGCACGCGGCA
This sequence comes from Halomonas sp. HG01, assembly GCF_000968715.2. NCBI lineage: Bacteria > Pseudomonadati > Pseudomonadota > Gammaproteobacteria > Oceanospirillales > Halomonadaceae > Halomonas > Halomonas sp. HG01. Next base: position 3,503,563 of record NZ_CP022134.1, read on the forward strand.
TGACGGCTCCGGGCAGGATGGATCGGAAGCGGAAGTGTTTCACGTGAAACAGGCGATGCCAAGCAGGCGGGACTTGGAGAAGTGAGCGGGTCGCGCCCTGGCTGGATGAGTGTTCCACGTGAAACATCGGCGACCGGTGAGAGGTAACAGGTAAGAGGAGTAGCGAGAGAGGAGATAGTAGCGATTAGCGGGGGAGAGGGGAGAGGAAACCGGTAATCGGTGTCGGCGCGGTGATCGGAGCGATGTTCCACATGAAACATCGGCACAAAAAGAAGGGCCGGCGAGTCGCCTCGCCGGCCCTTTCACGTCGCTGGCTCCGCTTAGTGCTGGAGCTCAGCGATGTCCGCGACCTCGAGGAACAGCGCCTGGAGGCTGGCCAGCAGGGCCAGGCGGTTGCGCTTCACCGCCTCGTCATCGGCCATCACCATGACGTCGTCGAAGAAGCGGTCGACCGGCTCGCGCAGGGTCGCCAGCACGTCCAGGGCATCGCTGTAGCGTGCCTCGGCGAACAGCGGGGCGACCTTCTGGTGGCAGCCGCTCAGCGCCTCGGCCAGGGCCTTCTCGGCGTCTTCCTGCAGCAGGCCGGCGTCGACCTCGACGGCCACGTCGCCGCCCTGCTTGGCGAGGATGTTGGAGACCCGCTTGTTGGCGGCGGCCAGGGCCGCGGCTTCCTCGCGGCGCGCGAAGGCGTTCACCGCCTGCAGGCGACGAGCGAAGTCCAGCGGCTTGGTGACCGGACGGGCGCGCACGGCCAGGTAGACCTCGGCGCCGATGCCTTCGTCCTGGGCCCAGGCGCGGAAGCGGTCGAGCATGTAGGCCAGCACCTCGTCGACAAGGCCGTCGGCGTAGGGCAGTTCCTGATGCTGGGCGGCGGCCAGTTCGAGCAGCTCGCGCAGGTCGAGGTCCAGCTCGCCCTGGATCAGGATGTTCAGCACGCCGATGGAAGCGCGGCGCAGGGCGAACGGGTCCTTGGTGCCGGTGGGGCGCTGGCCGATGCCGAAGATGCCGGTCAGGGTGTCGAGGCGGTCGGCCAGGGCCAGGGCCTGGCCGGCGCGGGTCTGCGGGATGGCGTCGCCGGCGAAGCGCGGCAGGTACTGCTCCTCGAGTGCCTGGGCGACCTCGGCGTCTTCGCCGTCATGGGTGGCGTAGTAGCGGCCCATGATGCCCTGCAGCTCGGGGAACTCCAGCACCATCTCGGTGACCAGGTCGCACTTGGCCAGCTCGGCGGCGCGGCGAGCCTGGTGCACGTCGCCGTCGATGCGGCCGGCGATGAAGGCGGCCACGGCGGCGTTGCGGTGGGACTTGTCGCCCAGCGAGCCGAGCTTCTGCTGGAAGACCACGTTGGCGAGGCCCTCGACGCGGGCGGCCAGCGGCTGCTGGCGGTCGGTCTCGTAGAAGAAGGCGGCATCGGCCAGGCGCGGGTGGATCACCTTCTCGTTGCCGCGGATCACCTGCTCCGGCTCGGCGCTGTCGATGTTGGAGATGGTGATGAAGCCGGGCTTGAGATTGCCCTCGGCGTCCAGCAGGTGGAAGTACTTCTGGTTGGCCTTCATGGAGGAGACCAGGCACTCGGCTGGCACCTCGAGGAAACGCTCGTCGAAGCCGCCGGCCAGGGCGACCGGCCATTCCACCAGGCCGCTGACCTCGACCAGCAGCTCCTCGTCGATCACCGCCTGGGCCTCCTGGACCTCGGCCTCGGCCAGCACCTGCTCGCGGATGCGCTCGCGGCGCTTGTCGCGGTCGGCCAGCACCCAGGCCTGCTCCAGCGCCTCGAGGTAGTCGTCGGCGTGGGCCAGCTCGAGCGGCTCGGGGGCGTGGTAGCGATGGCCGCGGGTGGTGCGGCCGGAGCTCAGGCCGAGGGCGCTGGCCTCGACGACGTCGCTGCCGTAGAGCATCACCAGCCAGTGGGCGGGACGGGAGAACTCGATGCGCGAGGCGCCCCAGCGCATATTTTTCGGCACCGGCAGGCCGGCGATGGCCTTCTCGACGATGGCGGGCAGCAGGGCGGTGGTGGCCTCGCCCTGCTGCTGCTCGCGGTAGCCGAGCCAGGTGCCCTTGTCGGTTTCGAGGTGGATCAGCTGGTCGACCTCGACACCGCAGGAGCGGGCGAAGCCCTGGGCGGCCTTGGTCGGCTCGCCGTCCTTGAAGGCGGCGGCCAGCGCGGGGCCGCGGCGCTCGACCTCACGGTCCGGCTGCTTGTCGGCAAGCGCCTCGACGCGCACGGCCAGGCGGCGCGGGGAGCCGTAGGCGGTCACCTCGCCGTGGGCGATATCGGCGTCGGCCAGCCCGCGGGACACGCCCTCGGCCAGGGCATCGGAGAGTTTGTCGATCGCGCCCGGCGGCAGTTCCTCGACGCCCAGTTCGACCAGAAAGCTATCGGCTGCCATCTCAAGCGTCTCCTTCGGCAAGCAGTTCGCGGCGCAGGGCTTCGGGGGCCAGCGGGAAGCCGGCGGCCTTGCGCGATTCGTAGTAGGCGTGGGCCACGTCACGGGCCATGGTGCGCACGCGCAGGATGTAGCGCTGGCGTTCGGTCACCGAGATGGCGTGACGGGCGTCGAGCAGGTTGAAGGTGTGCGAGGCCTTGAGCACCTGCTCGTAGGCGGGCAGCGGCAGGCCGGCCTCGATCAGCTTGCTGCATTCGCCTTCCTGATGATCGAAGGCGGCGAACAGCGCCGGCACGTCGGCGTGCTCGAAGTTGTAGGTCGACTGCTCGCGCTCGTTCTGCAGGAAGACGTCGCCGTAGGTGACCCTGGTGCCGTCGGGGGCGACGGTCCACACCAGGTCGTAGACGCTGTCGACGTCCTGGACGTACATGGCGATGCGCTCGATGCCGTAGGTCAGCTCGCCGGTGACCGGGTAGCACTCCAGGCCGCCGGCCTGCTGGAAGTAGGTGAACTGGGTCACCTCCATGCCGTTGAGCCACACTTCCCAGCCCAGGCCCCAGGCGCCGAGGGTGGGGGATTCCCAGTTGTCTTCGACGAAACGGATGTCGTGAACCAGCGGGTCGAGGCCGAGACGCTTGAGCGAGCCCAGATAGAGCTCCTGGAGATTGGCCGGGGACGGCTTCATCACCACCTGGAACTGGTAGTAGTGCTGCAGGCGGTTGGGGTTCTCCCCGTAGCGGCCGTCGGTGGGACGGCGGGAAGGCTGCACGTAGGCGGCATTCCAGGTCTCGGGACCGATGGAGCGCAGGAAGGTCGCCGGGTGGAAGGTCCCGGCGCCGACCTCCATGTCCAGGGGCTGAAGGACCACGCAGCCCTGTTCGGCCCAGTACTGCTGCAGGGCCAGGATCAGGCCCTGGAAGGTTGTCACGTCTGGCGTCGACTGTGTCATTGCGGAAGCACCGTTGGCCATGAATTCACGAGCGGTCAAGTATACAATCACGGGCAGATCGGTTATAGGCGCAGCCCGGAATACCTGGGTTACAGGGCTGCGGGAAATCGCGAGGGGCGCCGGGGACAGCTCGCAGAGGAGGTCCTACGCCAGGGGTGAGGAGGATTCCTCCGAACGGGCTGGCCATGGATGGCCAGCACCGGCCCTGCAAGTGGCGCAGGATGCAAGAACGCCGCAGGGCGTCGGTAGCGCCCAGGGAAGGGGTCACAGCACCTCCTCGGAGAGCTGTCGCCGGATCAGCCCCGTTCGGAGGCACCCGGCTTGCCCGCTAGTGCCCGCATAGAGAGGAATCCCCATGATCGTAGTGACAGGCGGAGCCGGCTTCATCGGCTCGAATCTGGTCAAGGCACTCAACGAGCGCGGCCGCAACGACGTGCTGGTGGTCGACGACCTGAGCGACGGCACCAAGTTCGTCAATCTGGCCGACTGCACCCTCGGCGACTACCTGGACAAGGACGACTTCCTGGCCCGGGTGAAGGCCGCCCTCAACGGCGAGGCCTCGCACCTGCCGCCCATCGAGGCGATCTTCCACGAGGGCGCCTGCTCCGACACCACGGAGTGGGATGGCCGCTTCATGCTCGAGAACAACTTCGAGTATTCCAAGGAGCTGCTGCACTTCTGCCAGCTCAAGGGCATTCCCTTCATCTACGCCTCCTCCGCGGCTACCTACGGCGGCAGCGAGGTGTTCCGCGAGGAGCCCGAGCACGAGAAGCCGCTCAACGTCTACGGCTACTCCAAGCTGCTGTTCGACCAGTACGTGCGCGCCCGCCACGACGAATTCGAGAGCCAGGTGGTCGGCTTCCGCTACTTCAACGTCTACGGCCCCCGCGAGCAGCACAAGGGCAAGATGGCCAGCGTCGCCTACCACCACCACACCCAGATCAGCGGCGGCCAGGACCTCAAGCTGTTCGGCGCCTGGGACGGCTACGAGGCCGGCATGCAGAGCCGCGACTTCATCTACGTCGGCGACGTGGTCGACGTGAACCTGTGGTTCCTCGACCATCCCGAGGCCTCCGGCATCTTCAACCTCGGTACCGGCCGTGCCGAGCCGTTCAAGGCGATCGGCGAGGCGGTGGTCGACTACTACGGCAAGGGCAAGATCGAGTACATCGACTTCCCCGACGAGCTCAAGGGCCGCTACCAGAGCTACACCCGGGCCGACATCGCGCGGCTGCGCGAGGCCGGCTACGACCGCGAGTTCCATACCGTCGCCGAAGGCGTGAAGGCCTATCTGGAGTGGCTGAATGCCTGACCCGGGCGAGCGCATCCTGGTCGTCGGCCCGTCCTGGGTCGGCGACATGGTCATGGCCCAGAGCCTGTTCAAGACGCTCAAGGAACGCGACCCGGCGGCGACCATCGGCGTGGTGGCGCCGGCCTGGTCGCGGCCTATCCTCGAGCGGATGGAAGAGGTCGACGAGGTGGCCGCGCTGGAAGTCGGCCACGGCGAGTTCGGCTGGGCCGCGCGGCGCAGGCTGGCGGCCTCGCTGCGCGGGCGCTTCGACCGCGCCATCGTGCTGCCGCGCTCCTGGAAGTCGGCGCTGGTGCCCTTCCTGGCGCGCATCCCGCGGCGCGTCGGCTTCCACGGCGAGCAGCGCTACGGGCTGCTCAACGAGCGTCGCCGCCTCGACAAGGCCGTGCTCGACCAGACCGTGAAGCGCTTCGTGTCGCTGGGGCTGCCGGCCGGCGAGGCGGCACAGGGCGACTTCCCGGTCCCGCGCCCGGCGCTGCAGCGTGACGATGCCAATCTGGCATCGCTGCACGCCTCGCTCGGTATCGGGAGCCGCCCGGCCATCGCCATGATGCCCGGTGCCGAGTACGGCCCCGCCAAGCAGTGGCCGCTCGAGTACTTCCGCCGCCTGGCCGAGGCGCTGATCGCCGAGGGCTTCGAGGTGCGGGTGATGGGCGGCCCCAAGGACGAACCCGCCGGCGAGACCATCGCCGGCGGGCTCGAGCATGCGCATAACCTGTGCGGCAAGACGCGGCTGGCCGACGCGGTGGACCTGCTCGCCGACTGTCGCCAGGCGGTGACCAACGACTCGGGGCTGATGCACGTGGCCGCCGCCGCGGGCACCCGCATCCAGGCGATCTACGGCTCCTCGTCGCCGGCCTATACGCCGCCGCTCACCGGCGACGCCGAGATTCACTACCTGGCGCTGGACTGCTCGCCCTGCTTCGAGCGCACCTGCCCGCTGGGTCACACCAACTGCCTCAAGCAGCAGCCGCCGGAGAGGGTCCTGTCGGCCATCCTGGCCGGCTAGGCAATGCTGAAAAGTGTCTGCGCTCGGCTATACGGCGTTAAAACTCAACTCAAAGTCCTCATTTACAGCTCGTAAACTCCGGCTTTTCGTTGATTTTTGCCTTGTCTAACCTTCGCTCGCCGACTTTTCAGGCAATGCCCGCGGCTCTTCGCCGGAATGTTCCGCCCGGACCGATGCCGGCTCCGGGCGGGGCAGGTCGAGCCCCTCCCACAGCCGGCGCTGCAGGGCGGTCTCTTCCTTGAGCCGGGCATTGATCGCCTCCAGCCCGTGGCGCTCGACCAGCGTCGGTTCCCGCGACAGCAGCGAGACGCCGAGCCCCGCGCGGTGGTGCGCGATGCGAAAGCCCATGGCCTCCAGCACGGTGGGCAGCACGTCGAGCGTCGACCCCTCGCGGTCGAGACGGCGCGGAATCAGGTCGTTGTGCAGCAGCATCAAGGTATTGGCGCGGGGGCCGGCGATCAGTTGCTCCCAGGCCGAGACGCGCATGGTCAGGTGATCGCTGGCGATCACCACCAGGGTGTTGGCCAGCAGCCCCTCGGCCTCCAGCCGTTCCACCAGCCGCTTGGCCAGCCAGGCCGAGCATTCCACCGCATAGAGGATGTCCTCGCCGTCGTGATCGCCCTGGCGCGCCTCGCAGGCCCGGGCCGGGTAGCCGGCGGGCGGATGGGTGCCGAGGCTGAGCGCGATCACGCCCCAGGGGCCGCCCTCCGCCTCGCGGCGGCGGATCTCCTCCCGGGTGAAGGCATAGAGGCTGTCGTCGTACAGCCCCCAGCTGTTGAGATAGTCGGGGTCCTCGAGCCGTGGGGCCAGGGTCTCGCGGCCGCGCACCCGCGTGACGCCGTGGCCGGTGTAGAAACGGCCCTTGCCGGCGAAGCGGGTGCTGGCGCCGCCGAGATAGCTCAGGGCATAGCCCTGGGCCGACAGCAGGTCGCCCAGGCAGTCGACGCCCGGCACGACCCGGTCCAGGGGCTCGAACTGGCTGTCATGCAGCAGTCCCGCCGGCATCAGCGGCGTGCCGCACTGGCTGGCGATCATCCCGGCCATGGTCCAGCCGGTGTTGTCGAGCTGGCGGATTCCCTCGAAGACCACGCCGCGTCGGCCCAGCTCGGCGAGTGGCCCGTAGGCGTCGCCGAAGCGTTCGCGGTCGGCATAGGTGCGTTCCAGGCTCTCCAGGTAGAGCACCAGCAGGTTGGGCGGATCGGCCGGCGCCGCCTGGATCACCGGCGGCACGTAGCGGCGATCCAGCCAGGCGCCGTCCTCGGTGACGAAGGCCATGCCGCGCTGGCCGAGCCCCAGCAGCATCGGATTGCCGAGCAGCAGTACCGCGGCCAGCAGGCGTTCATGGCGAGCCCAGCGGCCGTCGCGCCGCACCAGCCAGGTGAAGGCGGCCAGTACTGCCAGCATGGCGAGGGTATAGAGCACGGCGGCGACCAGCCGCTCGCCGCCGCCGTGATCGCTGATGCCGGCCTGCAGGTGGAAGAACACCGCCCCCAGGTCGACCTCGCCGAAGCTGTCGGCCAGATAGACGTAGATGCCCCACAGGCTCAGTGGCAGCAGCGACCAGGGCCAGCGGCGCCGCGGCATTGGTGCGGCCGCGTCCTCGCCCCAGCGCAGGCGATGGGCCAGCCACAGCCAGCCGGCGGCGATCGGCCACAGCGCCAGGGCCGGCAGCCGGGTCACGGTGACGGCGGCAAAGCCCAGGGCCACGCCGAGGGTCAGCAGTGCCCATCCGCGCGGCCGCTTCAGGCGGGCGGGGATGGCATCTTCAGCGTTCGTTCTGTTCCGCACGCTCGTTCTCGTAGAGCTCGTTGAGTTTGGCGTACTTCATGTAGGCGTGGAACGCCGTGGTCATGGCCACGGTGAAGCCGTCCGCGCCCTGGAAGAGGCCGCCCTTGAGGATCAGCTTGCGAAAGGTGGCGGTGGCCGCATGCAGTGCCGGCCGCACGGCCGAGGGCCGTTTGCCACGCTCCTTCATTGCCCAGGCATCGCGGCTGGAGAGCGCGTCGATGCGGCTGATCCAGTGTGACAGGTCACGATAGGTGAAGTGGCGAAGATGGGCGTCCAGATCCGTCACCGAAGGGGCCTGCACCGAGGAGTGCGCCTTCTTGGGCAGGTAGCCCGAGGTGGTGCGGTTGTAGAGCCGGGTGACCGGGTCGGGGTAGAAGCCCGCGGCGCGGATCCAGTGGCGGCCGGCAAAGTTGCGGCGCCTGAAGCGAAAGGCCTGCTGCGGATCGTCCAGCGCCAGGCCCTGGATCGCCGCGACGGCGTCGTCGTCGAGGCGCTCGTCGGCGTCCAGCGCCAGGATCCAGTCATGGGCGGCCTGGGGCACCGCGAAGGCCTTCTGCGGGCCGTCGCCGAGATAGGGCTGATGAATCACCCGGGCGCCGGCGGCCTCGGCGAGCGCCACGGTGTCGTCCTGGCTGCCGGAGTCGACGACGATCACCTCGTCGCAGACCCGATGCAGGGAGGCGATGCAGTCGGTGACGTTGTCGGCCTCGTTGAGCGTGATGATGATGCCGGAGATGGGCGTCATGGGCGGGTCTCGCTGATCGAAGGAGAGGTCAGGTGCGCGGCGATGGACTCGGCGGCGGCGGCCAGGTCGATGGCCGCCATGTCCGCCTCGTGGGCGCCCTCGGGCGGGCAGAAGGCCAGGCGCCGGGCCTCGGCGTTGCAGGTCTGCCAGCGTAGCGGCGTGGCCGAACGCCGCGCAGGATAGAAGCCGGCGGTGGGGCGGTCCAGGCAGGCGGCGACGTGCAGCGGTCCGGTGGAGCCGGCGATGAACAGGTCGGCGGCCACGAGGCTCCTGGCGAAGGCCTCGAGCCCCGGGCTCGGCGGCAGGCGCCGGGCCTCGAGTCCGGCCTCGCGCAGCGTCTCGCACAGGGCATCGGCGTTGTCGGTCTCCCCGGGGCCGGCGGTGATCACCCAGGCCGGCTTCTTGCCCGCCTCGTGCAGCCGGGCATCGACGTCGCGGGCCAGCCGCGCGTAGGCCTCGGGCGTGAGGTTGACCGCCGAGCCGCCGCTGCCGGGGTGAAGGAACAGCCACGGGCGGTCATCACCGAGCCCGGTAGCCTCGGCCACGAGTGCCCGCTGGCGGGCGTGCTCGCCATCATCCAGCGGCCAGCAGGGCGGCGCCGGCCGCGTCGGCACCGCGATGCCCAGCGCCTCGAGCAGCGCCTCGGCGAGCTCCAGGTTGTAGACGTACTCGGGTTTCTCCGAGCGCGACCTGCGCTGGGTGACGCGGCGGTTGTAGAATAGCTGGGCCCACTTGGTGGCCGGCGCCAGGCGCAGCGGAATGCCGGCGCGCCAGCCCAGCCAGCCGACGCGCGGCGTGGAGTAAAGCGTCAGCAGCGCATCGAAGCGCCCGGCCTTCAGCTCGGCCAGCAGTTCGCGTCGGCCCTCGCGGCCGGCGTTGCCGCCCGGGTCGAGGATCACCTCGTCGATCCACGGGCAGGCGCGGGCCAGCGGGGCGGTATAGCTCGGCACCAGCACGCTGACGTGGGGGCGCGGCGAGGCGGCCTTTAGGGCCGCCAGGGCCGGCCAGGCCAGCATGAAGTCGCCGAGCTTGTCGTTGCGAACCACCAGCAGGCGCGGCGGCCGTTGATCGGAGAAACTCGTCATGGGGCTCCCGAGCCCCGACACCGAATGGAGGATGCCTTGAGACCCAAGGTCATGCAGCTCTGCCTCTCGAACGGCTGGGGCGGACTGGAAATGTATCCTGCGCGGATTATACCCGAGCTGGCCCGCCAGGGGTGGGAGGCCCACGGCCTGGCGCTTGAAGGCTCGCGGGTGGCGGCGAGCCTCGAGGCCGCCGGCGTCACGCCGCTGACGGTGCCGTCCCGCGGCCAGGCGCTGTGGCGGGTCGGTCGCATACTGGCCTATCTCAAGGCCCACGGCATCGAGGTCATCCACTGCCATAAGTCCAGCGACCTGCGCCTGGGTGCGCTGCTGGCCACGCTGCGTCCGGGGCTCAGGCTGTTCTTCACCGACCACATGGGCGTCACCCGGCCCAAGCGCGACTTCTACCATCGCTGGGCCTACGGCCGGGTCACCCGGCTGTTCTCGATCAGCGAGGCGACCCGCGCCCGCAATCTCCGGGCTTTTCCGCTACCCGCCGAGCGCATCCGCCGGCTCTACCTCGGCATCGATCCTGCGCCCTACGTGGCCGACCTGGGCGATCACGAGCGCGCGACGCTGCGCGGCGAGCTGGGCGTGCCCGAGGGTGCGGTGGCGATCGGCCTGCCGGGGCGCATCACCCCGGGCAAGGGGCAGCGGGTGTGGGTCGAGGCGCTGGCGGCGCTCGCAGAAAACCGGCCCGATTCGGCCTGGCATGGCGTGATGATCGGCGGGCTGACGGCCGAGGAGGGCAGCAACGCGGCCTTCGTCGAGGCGCTGCGCGAGCGCGTCGAGACGCTGGGGCTCGGCTCGCGGCTCACTTTCGCCGGCTTCCGCGCCGACCTGCCGCGCTGCCTGCAGGCGCTGGACGTGGTCTGCACGCCGTCGCGCAACGAGGCCTTCGGGCTGACGGTGATCGAGGCCATGGCCGCCGGTCGGCCGGTGGTGGGCGCGTCGAGCGGAGCGATTCCGGAGCTGGTGAGTCCGGACACCGGGCGGCTGGCCGATCCCGAATCCCCCGAGGCCTGGGCCGCGGCCCTGGCCGAGCTGGTCGACGACGGCGCGCTGCGCGAGCGGCTCGGCGTGGCGGGCCGGGCGCGGGTGCTGGAGGATTTCACCTTGGCGCGCCACGTCGAGGCGCTGGTGGCGGAGTACGGTGCGTAGCAGATCCTAGTCGATGAGCGCCGGGGGTAAGGTGGAGCGAGGATTTTTTGCCAAGGAAGGCAAAAGTAGCTTACAGGGAGGTATTTACAGCGCCCTCGCGGAAGCTTGGGCGCCGGCAAAGCTCATCGCTAATCTTGAATAGAGTCATAGCCGCGACGGATGGCGTCCATGGCGGGGGCGGCGTCGAACTTGGCCAGCGAGCGGGCCAGCCGCTCGAGGTTGGCCTCCTGCCACTTGCCGGGCTGGCGCAGCCGGCAGCGGTCGAAGTCGATCAGCCACACGGCGTCGTCGCCGTCGACCAGCAGGTTGCGGGCGTTGAGGTCCACGTGGTCGAGGCCGGCGTTGTGGAAGCGGCGCACCGTGGCACCGACTCGGGCCAGCAGGGCCTCGTCGGCGTCATGGAGCCGTTCGGCCAGGGCGCGGGCGCCGTTCAGGCGCACGGTGATCAGGGCGGCCTCGTAGCTCGGGCCGTGGCGGGTCGTGACCGCCGCCACCGGCCGGGGCACCGGCAGGCCGAGCGAGAACAGGTGGCCGGTCAGGCGCAGTTCGCGGAAGGAACGGCTGCGTTCGGCGCCGGTCCACAGGTAGCGCGATTCGCTGACCCGGGCCACCAGGCCGCCGCGGCGATAGGGGCGCAGCACCCACTCGGCGTCGCCGGCGGCCAGGAACAGGCTGGCGCCGCGGCCGGGCGCCTCGCCGGTGACCAGGCCCTGCCGGCGCCAGTGGTCGGGATCGAAGGTCGACGGGCCGATTTGTGGCGCCCCATCGGCGTCACATAAACTGTCCGCATCATATAAAATGTAAACCTTTCCCGTTTGAAGCGTTGCCAATCGCATGAAGCATCCTCTGCCCGCCAGCCCCGCCCATATCGGCGTGCTGCGCCTTTCCGCCCTGGGCGATGTCTGTAACCTGGTTCCGACGATCCGCGCGCTGCAGCGTCAGTGGCCCGATGCGCGCATCACCTGGATCATCGGCAAGGGCGAGCACAGTCTACTGGCCGGCATGTCGGGGGTCGAGTTCGTCGTCTACGACAAGGCCACGGGCCTGGCGGGGATGCGCGAGCTGTGGCGGCAGCTTTCGGACACCCGCTTCGACGTGCTGCTGCACATGCAGCAGGCGCTGCGGGCCAGCGTGCTCTCCCTGGGCCTCAAGGCCGACCTGCGCGTCGGCTACGACAAGGCCCGTGCCAAGGATGCCCAGCACTGGTTCACCCACCGTCAGCTGGCGCCGCACCCCCGCGCCCATGTGCTCGAGTCGTTCCTCGACTTCGCCCGGCTGCTGGGCGTCGAGGATCTCTCGCTGGCATGGGACATGCCGATCCCCGACGCCGCCCGCGACGAGGCCGCGACGCTGACCGGCGACGCGCCCTATATCCTGATGAGCCCCTGCGCCAATCCGCGGCTGCGCAACTTCCGCAACTGGTCGGCGGAGGGCTACGCCAGCGTGGTCGAGCACGCCTGGGTCCAGCACGGCCTGAAGACGGTGCTGACCGGCGGCGGCAGCACCCAGGAGCGCGAGATGGGCAGCCGCATCCAGGCGCTGTCCCAGCCCGGCGCGGTGATCGACGCCATCGGCGGCTCCTCGCTCAAGGGCCTGCTGGCGCTGATCGACGGCGCCCGGGCGGTGGTGGCGCCGGACTCCGGTCCGGTGCACATGGCCAACGCCCTCGACACGCCGGTGGTCGGCCTGTTCGCCACCACCAACCCGGACCGGGCCGCGCCCTACTGCTGGCGCGAACACGTGGTGAACCGCTATCCCGATGCGGTGCGCCAGTTCCTGCACAAGGACCCCGAGACGCTGCCCTGGGGGCAGCGGGTCCGTCATCCCGACGCCATGTCGCTGATCCAGGCCGACGACGTCATTCGCCATCTCGAGGCGGTGCTGGACACCGCCGCGTCCCGTCAGGAAAGGGAGCCTTCCGATGAAGCTTGATCTGACCGCCCTGGAGCATTCCCGCCTGCTGGTGGTGGGCGACGTGATGCTCGACCGCTACTTCCATGGCGGCACCTCACGGATCTCGCCCGAGGCCCCGGTGCCGGTGGTGCGGGTCGAGGAGGCCGAGGATCGCCCCGGCGGCGCCGCCAACGTGGCGCTCAACATCGCCTCGCTGGGCGCGCGGGCGGCGCTGGCCGGCCTGGTCGGCGACGACGACAACGCCGACCTGCTGAGCCGACGCCTCGAGGATGCTGGTGTAAGCACTCACTTTGCCCGAAGCGCCGAGATTCCCACCATCACCAAGCTCCGGGTGATGAGCCGCAACCAGCAGCTGATCCGCCTCGACTTCGAGCAGAGCCTCGGCGACGTGGATACCGGCCCGCTGGCGGAGAAGGTCGAGACGGCCCTGGACGCCGCCGACCTGGTGATCCTCTCCGACTACGGCAAGGGCACCCTGGCCGACGTCCAGGGGCTGATCGGCCGCGTGCGGGCCGCCGGCAAGCGGGTGCTGGTCGATCCCAAGGGCAGCGACTTCCGCAAGTACCGCGGCGCCAGCGTGATCACCCCCAACCTGGCCGAGTTCGAGGCCGTCGCCGGCCCCTGCCCGGACGATGCCACCCTGTCCGAGCGCGGCGAGGCGCTGCGCGCCGAGCTGGAGCTCGAGGCGCTGCTGATCACCCGCAGCGAGAAGGGCATGACCCTGATCCGCGAGGGCCACGAGCCGCTTCACCTGCCGACCCGCGCCCGGGAGGTGTTCGACGTCACCGGCGCCGGCGATACCGTGATCGGTGTACTGGGCCTGGCGCTGGCCGCCGGCCATGGCTTCCCCGAGGCCATGACCCTGGCCAACCTGGCCGCCGGCCTGGTGGTCGCCAAGCCCGGCACCGCCACGCTGTCCGTGGCCGAGCTCTACACCGCCCTGCACGGCGACAAGCTGGCCGAGTTCGGCGTCATCGCCGAGGCGCCGCTGATCGAGGCGGTGCGCGCCGCCCAGGCCCGTGGCGAGCGGGTGGTGATGACCAACGGCTGCTTCGACATCCTCCACGCCGGCCACGTGGCCTACCTGGAGCACGCCCGCCGGCTCGGCGACCGCCTGATCGTGGCGGTCAACGACGACGCCTCCATCGGCCGGCTCAAGGGGCCCAAGCGGCCGATCAATCCGCTGGCCCGCCGCATGCAGGTGCTGGCCGGGCTGGGCGCGGTGGATTGGGTGGTGCCCTTCGCCGAGGACACCCCGCAGCGGCTGATCGAGGCGGTGCTCCCTGACGTGCTGGTCAAGGGCGGCGACTACCGCCCCGAGGACATCGCCGGCGGCGAGGCCGTGCGCGCGGCCGGCGGCGAGGTGCGGGTGCTGGGCTTCGAGGACGGCGTGTCCACCACGGCGATGATTTCCACCATCCTCGACCGCGAGGCCTGATGGCCGGCCATCCCTGGGTGCGGCGCGGCTACTCCGCCGCGCTGCTTGCGCTGTCGCCGCTGGTCTGGCGACGGGTGTGGAAGGAGAGCCTGCCCGGGCGCTCCCGCGCCGAGCGGCTGGGGCGCATCGCCGCCTCGCCCGAGGGCGCGGACAGCCTGTGGCTGCACTGCGCCTCGGTGGGCGAGGTGCAGGCCGCCCGGCCGCTGATCGAGGCCCTGGCGCGGCGTCATTCCGACCGCCGCCTGGTGATCACCACCATGACCGCCACCGGCGCCGAGCGCGCCCATGCCGTCGCCGAACGCCTGCAGGACGAGGCGGATGTAGCCGAAGTGAGTCATCACTTCGTACCGCTGGACTTCCCCGGCGCCGCGCGGCGTTTCCTCGAGCGTCTGCGCCCCGATCTGGCCATCTTCTTCGAGACCGAGCTGTGGCCCAACCTGCTGGCCGGCTGCGAGCGGCGGGGCATTCCGGTGGCGGTGGTCAACGGCCGGCTCTCGCCGCGGGCCTTCCAGGGCTATCGCCGCCTCGGCAGGCTGATGGCCGAGGCGCTGTCTCACGTCAGCTGGCTGGGGGCCAAGTCCGAGGCCGATGCCGAGCGCTTCCGGGCGCTGGGCATGGCGGCGGAGAAGGCCGAGGTGACCGGCTCGCTCAAATTCGATCTGGCCCGTGATGACAAGGCCATTGAGGTGAGTGAGCGCTTGCGAACCGGGTTCGGCAGGCGTCCGGTGTGGGTGGCGGGCTCCACCCACGAGGGCGAGGACGAGGCGCTGCTCGAGGCCCATGCGCGGTTGCGGGAGCGCTATCCCGAGGTGCTGCTGATCCTGGTGCCGCGCCATCCCCGGCGCTTCGAGGCGGCGGCGGAACTGTGCCGGGCCGAGGGCATGACGGTGGCCCGGCGCTCGCGGGACGAGGCGGTGACCGGCGAGACCGCGGTCTATCTGGGCGACACCATGGGCGAGCTGTCGGCGCTCTACGGCGCGGGCGATGCGGCCTTCGTCGGCGGCAGCCTGGTGCCGATCGGCGGCCACAACCTGCTGGAACCGGCCGCCATGGGCGTGCCGGTGCTGACCGGCCCCGAGCTCGCCAACTTCACCGACGTGGCCGAGGCGCTGCGCGAGCGCCAGGCGCTGGTGGAGGTCACCGATGCCGCGACGCTCGCCGATGAGCTCGTGCGCCTGTTTGGCGACGCGGCGGAGCGTGAACGTCTCGCCGCGGCCGGACATGCGGTGGTCGAGGCCAACCGTGGCGCCCTGAAGCGCACGCTGGAAGTCCTCGAACGGCTTCTTCAGACGAAGTAAGTGCTTACTCTCTTCGCGCTTCCGGCGTCAGGCGCGGCCCTGGGGCGGGCTGCAAGGCGGCTGCAGCATGAAGGTCTGATACGTGAGGCGCTGAAACTCGCGATCCAGCATGGCAAGGCCGACCAGGGAGGTGATCAGAAGTGACAGGGCATAGCCGTAGCCATAGAAGGCCGGCCCCAGCTGTTGGCTCACCATCGTCAGCCCCAGGTTGGTTCCCGCGAACAACAGGCACAGGCACAGCGCCGGCCTCAGGCGGTCGAGATAGAACAGCACGTTGAGGATCGCCATGAACAGCACCTGGATGCCTACCGCCACCAGGAAGATATTGAACAGCGGCAGATACCAGACCGAGAAGCCTAGCCAGTCGAGCAGATTCGGCCCGGCCATCAGCAGGGCCAGGATGGTGATGCCCTGAACCTTGAAGATATCGTAGATGCCGCGTCGTACGCTGGTGATCATCTGGCCGCGCAGCAGCTCGATATGGTCGAGGGTGTCGCCGCCGCGGACGGCCTCGTAATAGGCGCTGCAGCGCTCGGCGAAGTCCGTCTCCATGCGCATCAGGAACACTGCCATGCCGGGGACGATGGAGAGGTAGGCGAGGAAGAGCGGAAGGTCGTGAATCGGCGCGGCACGCAGCGGGCCGATGATGGACTCGGATGTGTCGGGATTGAACCAGAAAGCCAGCTTGTCGATCCAGATGCCCAGGTTGTAGCTCAGGCCGATCAGGATCAGCGAGAGATGGCGTTGCCCCCGACGGTGGAGGTCGAAGGCCCATAGCCGCTCGCTGGGATAGTGGCGGATCACCATGAAGAGCAGGCAGTAAAGCAGCAGGCCCTGACCCAGCACGAAACCGCCCAGCAGCCCTTCGAGCCCCAGGTCGCGCAGCAGCAGGCCCGCGCCGAGTGTGGCGCCATAGCCTAGGGCAAAGGCGCCTAGTACCTGATGGTAGGCCTTGACGCCCGCCACGAAGACAGCCACGCACCAGATGTTGCTCAGCAGCACGAAGGCGACCGCCATCTCCAGTCGATAGACCACGTCGGTGCCGGCGAAGGCGGGCATCGCCGCCAGTCCCAGCGTGCCTGCCGCCAGCGTCACCAGGGTCAGTAGTCCGAAGAGATTGGGCAGCACCCGCTCGGCGTGGTGCTCGAATAGCCGATCGGCCACGAAGCGGGTGAACAGCAGCTGCACCAGGCCGGTGAATATCAGCGACGCGGCCACCAGCCAGGTCACCGAAACCAGGAACTCGGTGACGTGACCGCTGGCACCCTGCCGAGTCGAGGCCGAGATCATCCCCAGCGCCATCACGGCCAGGATCGACAAGACCCAAGGGCCGGAGCCGATGATGCCCGCGTAGCTGTAGGCACGCAGCAGCCCCAGGTAACTGTCCTGCTGCAGCAGCCTACGCAGTTCGAATCCGATCCCCGCCATCTTTGCTCGTCTCCTTCCTGTCACCGGGCAGTGCCCCGGCATCGACGTAGAGTTGCCGGTAGCGGGAGAGCATCAGCGCCTCGGTATATTCCGCCTCGACGCGGGCTATTCCCGCCTCCCGAGCCTGTTGCCAGGCCTGGTCGTCTTCCAGCAGCTCGGCCATGGCAGCCGCCGTGGCGCCGGGGCTGGCGATGGGGGCGATGCGCCCCGAGGGTCGCTCTGACCGACCGCTTCCCAGCACCAGTTCACGACAGGCGCCGACGTCGCTGCATACCACCGGCACCCCGGCGGCCATGGCCTCGAGTGCCACCAGGGGCTGGGCCTCGCTGATGGAGGTCAGTACCACCAGGCGGGACTGTGCGAGGATCGTTTCGGTGCGCTGGAAGCCGAGAAAACGCACCCGCGTCTCGAGGCCGAGCTGCTGCACCAGGTCGTGGCACTCGCGCGCATAGTCGGGATCCTCGCTCTCCGGCCCGACGATCCAGCCCTCGGCCTGGGGAACGCGCGACAACAGCTGGTGCATGGCGCGTATGAAGGTCTTGATGTCCTTGATGGGCGTGACTCGGCCGAGCAGCGTCACGACCTGCCGCCCTGTGCTCCCTGTGGTATCGCGCAGGGGGCGAAAGCGCTCGATGCCGATGCCGTTGGGGATCACACGGGTGCGTTCCTCGGCGGCGCCATCGAGCAGCTGACGCTGACGATTGCCTTCGTAGAGGGTGGTGATGCCGCAGGCCGAGGCGTAGGTCATGCGCCCGAGGCTCTGGAAGAAGCGAACCCACATGCGCCGCAGGTAACCGGTATGGGTCTGGAAGCCGTGGGTCAGGGGATCGGTCGGGTCGCGTATCCAGTCGGCCTGTACCAGGTCGATCTGGCGCTCCTTGGTGTAGATGCCGTGCTCGGAGACCAGCAGCGGCCGTCGGGTGATGTGGTGCGCCAGGGCTCCGAGAAAGCCGGCATAGCCGGTGGAGATGGCATGCAGACAGCGTCCCGGCGGCAGCTGCCTGGCAATGTGCGAGAGCAGAAACAGCGGGGTGTGCATGTTGCGCACCGACCAGAAGTAGTCAATGAAGGAAGGATCAGGGTAGTCGCGATGGTAGTGCTCGAGGATCTGCTCCCAGGCGGCCTGGCTGTAAAGGAAGTCGTCCTGAGTCAGGCCCCCGGTACGCCCCAGCAGCCGAGCGGCCTGACACAGGGCGGCGTCCGGACTGACCTCGGGAGCGCGCAGGGTCTCATGCAGCTCGCGACTGGCTGCGAAGGCGCGCCTGTTGCCGCGCCGTTGACGCGGCGCGCCGGACCGCAGCATGTCGTCGAACAGATAGTGGCACTCGAGGTGCACCACGTTCTCCGGTCGTGCATAGAGGATCCCTTGGTAGTCGTGTCGTCGTCCGCCCAGAAAGACCAGGGCGAAGCGCAGGTCGGGCAGTCCTCGAATCAGCTGGTCGACCCAGCCGGCGACCCCGCCGCGCACCATGGGGTAGGTACCCTCGAGCAACAGGATGATGTCGGCGGGGCGCGCGCGCCGCCTGAGTGTCGGCCAGCCGTCCGTCATCGCCATGCCTCCGGGCTTTCGCATGCGGCGGTCGTGGCCGTGTTGCCCCGAGAGGCGGCGTCGACATGCCAGAAGCTGGTCACCGGATGCAAGGTGGGATCGCCGGCAGCGGCGGCACTGAGCCGGGCTAGCTGTCGGCGCACTTCCGCGAAACGTCGCTGCTGGAAGGCCAGCTCCGCGCGATGCGGTGCCAGGTCGTCGTCGTTCATCCCCAGGCGCTCGCAATACGCGAAGGCATTCTCGGCACCCGCGACATCGCCCAGCGTCGCGCACAGCCTGCCGCGCTGCAGCCAGCGCTGGGCAGTTGTCCGATGCTCCAGCGCTTGGTCGATAAACGCCAGGGCTTGTTCGAGCAGATAACGCAGCGTGCTGCCCTGCGCCAGGCCCAGGTAGGCATACTCCCAGTACAGGGTCGAGATGGCCTCGGCGCGGTGGCCGGCTGGGTCGTCGCCATGTTCGATGGTCCGGGTCAAGGCGAGGAGTCGGCTATCCAGCTCGCGTTCGATGGCATTCAGCATCGAGTATGCGAGCAGGCGGACATCGTCGCTGGCATCCATCAGCCCTTGGCGTAGCAAAGGGACGGCCTGCCGCCGGGGCAGATGTCGACAGGCCAGAATCGCCTGCTGACGCTGCTGGGGATCGCCGGCTCCCGACAGCACGCTGCCCAGACCGTTGCGGAGGGTGGGGTCGTTCGCTGCCGGAAGGGGGACGGCGCGAAATGGGAGGTCGGGTATGGGAAGCGGGCACCAGGTCCCCGGCCTGGTGCGGCGAGCGCTGTGTAGGGCGGGCAGCACCCCCAGCGCGATCCCCACGACACCGATGCCTGGCAGCAGTATCAATGAGGCCAGCAGGAAAGCCAGCGTACCTGCCATGGGGTGTGCGATATCCTTCGGCAGTCCCTTCCACAGGCCGACGGCGAGCAGCAGGCTGGCCATCAGGTGCTGCGGCAGGCTGCGCCACCAGAGCAGCTCGGGAGTGAGCAGCAGGTAGTAGGCGGCGATGCCCTCCAGGGTCAGCCCGGCGAGCAGGCACAGGATGACCACCGGCAGCGGAGAACGCGGTGGCGCGTCAAGCCGCCGCATGGTGGCGCTCCTGAAGGTCGAGGCCGTCTAGCAGTGCCCTGGCCGAGCGGTGGCCGTCGATGAGCCGATGGCTAAGTCGTACGCCTTCCTGGCGAGGGTCTTGTGGCAGCTGGGTCTCCAGACGCTGCCAGAGACGCTCGGCGAAGGCGGTGGCGGCCCGCTCGTCGGCCAGTGGCATCAGGATATGCAAGCAGGTCGTGTGCAGCCTCGTGCCGAACACCCATCCCTGATCCAAGGCGCGCAGCTGGGCAAAGGCTTCGTCGATGATGGTCCGACCATGCGTCTCGTCCAGTGTCGCCGGGAGTTCCAGGGTGACGAGGAGTGAGGACAGGTGGTTGCGTCGGGCCTGGGCGACCCAACGGGCCAGGCTGGCGGATAGATCGGCGGGCGAGGCATGCCCCTGACGCGCTTCAGCCCGTTGAAGCAGGTCGCCGAGCTGGGCGCCGAGCACCGCCAGCAGATGCAGTTGTCCGCGATGGAAGTCGAGAAAGGGCATTTGCGTGACCGCGACCAGGGCATGGATACGCTCATGCACATCGATCAGTGGCACCACCGCGAGCAGCGAGCCCTGTTCGGGTAGCTGGGGATCGACGGCGTTGCCGGCATAGAGCATCTCGCGTTGCTCGAGGCAGGCGAGGATCATCGGGTCCTGGTGATCGATGCTGACCTCGCCGCCGTAGCAGACCGGTGCTTCCTTGAGGGGACGATGATGTTCGTCGAGGCGAATCAGCGCCGCCTGCTGGATACGGCCGTTGAGCGCCAGGAAGCTGAGTATCTCGCTACCGTGGTGCTGGAGCGGTGCTCCGTGCTCGGCCAGATGCTGAAAGCGCTGGGCGAGCCGATGCAGCGCATCGCGCAGCGTGAACGGATTGGCGGCCAGTCGCTCGGCCAGCTGATCGTGAGAGACGCGTAGCAGATGATAGTGTCGGACGAACTCGTCGAGCCGAGTGGCCTGATCGTGGTTGATGTTGGCCAACTGGCGCAGCCGACGTTGCCAGGTGTCGGCCATTTCGCCCGACAGCATTCCCACCAGCACCACCGCCACGGCATTGGGTAGTGCCTGCGCCTGGTCCGGCACCAGCGCCCCGGTTCGCCACCAGGTCTCGGCGCCGATCAGGGCGACGCTGATCAGGGCGCTGCCGAAGCCGAAGGCAAACCCGTAGCGAATGCCGATCAACAGCGGTCCCGCCACCAGCAGCCAGGCCGTTCCGCTCTCCAGCAGCAGTGGATCCTCGGGATGCAGGATGAAGCCGAGCGCGGGTATCGCCAGGCTGATGACCAGGGTCTCCAGTATCCGTAGCCAGCGTGGTGGCGGCTCGACCGGGATGTGCTCGAAACGCGTCGCCATATTGACCTCAGCGCTCTAGGGGAAGTTCGTCGACCAGATCGGCCATCAGTTCCTGGCCGACGCCGCTGGTGGTGCTGAATCCCCAGCCGCTGCGTGCGCCACTGGCGCTCCATAGCGTTTCGCCGCTGTTGACGTCGACCACCCGCAGGCTCAGGCCCACGGCGGGCTCGCCATCCAGGCCGGTCTTGTACTGCCATTCGTCCACGGAGCCCGTGACGCCGTAGCGGATACCTTGTTGCTGGGCCCAGTTCAGGGCCTCCTGCAGGTCATGGCCGCCGGTGAGGTCGAGCAGCCCGGAGGGAGGCTGGTGGGGGGCCTGGGTCAGCGACGTGACGCCATGCTGGTGTAGCAGGGTGGTCAGGCCGGATTCGGCGCGTCGTCCGGCCAACGGCGTTTCGGAGTGGTTGGCGATCGGCAGCAGCGCCCAGCGTGCATCGGGATCCAGGGGGGCCGAGCGGTGCACGTCGGTCACGGCGCAGCCGCCGAGCGCGAAGAGACCGATGAGCGTCGCCATGGCCAGTGAGGAAGCGAATGAACGGGACATGGGCATCACTCCTTGCTAGTGGCGGGCGGCCTTTTGGCGGCCCAGGAAGTACTGATAGGTCAGGGCAATGGCGAAACGCGTGTCGTCGCTGTTGCTTGCCCCCTGTTCGGTGCCCTGATCGAGAGTGAGCCGCAGCCCCAGCTCGTCATTGCCCAGCAGCCGGGAGCCGACAGCGAAGGTGGTGTTGATGGCGAACTCGTCGTTCGGCATGTGGTAGCCGGCATCCAGGTCGAAACGCAGCCTGGGAGAGGCCACCCGGGGGTAGGCGTGGCCCGGCTCGCCTCGCGCAATGCCTATCCCGACGCCCACGAAGGTGTTGCTGTCGTCGAGCAGCTGGTCCGGTGTGCTGCCGGCGGGCAGGCGGGCGGCGGTGTCCTCGGGCAATTGGTCCACCGGATCGTGGCGCTCGTGACTGGCCATCAGGCGTAGCTCCAGCCGCCGGCTGGCGCCCGCCACCAGGGCGTGGCTCCAATCCGCCTCCAGGCGCATGCCGTCGCCCAGTCGTTCATGCTCCTCGCGGCTGCGGAAGATCAGGTGACTGGCATCGAACGACAGGACGTCACGGGCCGTGGGCTGCCATTCGAGATTGGCGCCGACTCGGTCTTCGACCCCCAGTACTCGCATCAGGTCGCCGATCTCGGAGGTCTGGCCCAGCGCGCCGTAGACGCCGCCCGCCAGGCGCGACGTCGCCTGCCAACGCTGGTCGAGCCGGAGCTGGACCCGGGTGTCGTCGTCGCTCTCGACGCCGCCCAGCTGTAGCCGGGTATCGCTGCGTGCGCCGTTCCAGCCGAGGGTCAGCCCTGCGACGCTCTCTTGTTCCAGGCCGTCCGCATCGAGATCGAGATGCCCGGTATCCAGCCGTCGCTTCGCCAGATCGAGCCTGCCCCACCAGCGTTCGCCGGCTCGCTCGTAGCTCAGCTGGCCGCCGTCGATGCTCAGGTCGCCGAGTTCCTCATGGGAGGCACGAGTGACGAGGCGATGGGGCAGCTCGTTGGCCAGCGCCACGGCGTCGGCTCGCTGGTCATGGCCGGCGGCGGTCAGGTCGGTGGCCAGCGCCAATGCTTCCTGGCGGCGGTCGAGCCGCTGGAGGGCCGCGAACCGGTCGGCCGCTGACAGGGCGGCCGTGTCATCGTCGAGCAATCGCTTCAGGGTGGCGCGATCATTCTTCTCCAGCGCGACCGACAGGCGCTGCCAGTCGGGGCTGCGATGGCCCAGGTCGCGGGTCCGCAGCAGCAGGTAGCGGGCGTGCAGCGGTCGGTTCAGGGCCAGGTTGGCGTCGAACAGCCAATCGCTGTCTTCCACCGTCGGTGGCGTGTCGTCGAACGCCTGCAGCAGCAGGGTGTGGTACCAGCCCCGGCCGCTGTCGGGGCCGGCCAGTGTCGTCAGTGTGCCCAGTGCCCGGACCCGATCTTCCCGGCTGTCACGGCCCGGCTGCGTCGAGGCGTTCGGGTTGGCCGCGAGTTGGGGCAGCAGGTCGGCCAGCGCCTGATGACGCAGCCGGAAGGCGGCTGCCGCGTGACCGGTCAATGCCAGGGTGTCGGCATGATCGAGCTGGAGCCAGGTATCCCGCGGCGCAGCCGGGGCTGCCGAGCGATACCATCTCAATGCCCGGTCGAGCTCCCCCAGCTGGCGATGGCCATTGGCCATGGCGGCCATCAGGTCGGTATGACCGCGGGCGGCGGCGGCCCATTCGCCGAGGCGTTGGCGAAGCATCTCGTGCTCCCCGTCGGCGGCCAGTGCATAGAGCATCCCGGCGCGGAGGTAGGGCTCGCCGGGGGCCAGGGCGAGGGCTTCCCGGTACGCCGAGACGGCACCGGGAGCATCCCGTTCCCGCAGCCGTTGAGCGCCCAGGGCCCCCCAGTAGTGGGGCGAGTCGGCCAGGGGGGCTGGATCCTGCTCGACCATCGCTAAAAGCGCTCGCGTGAGGTCGGGGCGAGACTCACGCTGGGCAAGGTCAAGCATCTCCATGATCGCGTCGTTGTCGCGCTCGGCTTCCCAGCGTTCGCGAGTCACCCGCATGGCCAGCGACAGGTCGCCGCCGTCGCCCGCGGTGCGGATGAGGCGCGTCGCCTCATCGTTCTCCAGGCTATGGCGGGCGAACAGGGCCTGATAGGCCTGCCGGCTGCTCCTCGCATCGCCGACTTGCCAGGCCAGCTCGGCGCGCTGGCGCCAGTATTCGTCGGCCATGGCCGAGGTGCTGTCGGGGTCGATGCGGCCGAGGACGGTCAGGGCCTCGTCGAGTCGCCACTGCTGGGTCAGAAGGCGACTCCGCTCGCGGGTCGCCTCGACCTCCAGCCCGGAATGCCCCGCTAGCCTGGCCCAGGCATCTTGTGCGTCCTCGAGACGGCCGACCTGTTCCAGCCAGGTGGCCAGGCGAATGCGCAGTTCCCGATCGCCGTCGCCGGCGGCTTCCCAGCGGCGAATCTGGGCGATGGCGGCGTCCGGCTCGCCCAAGGCATCGAGCAGGTCGACCAGCAGATGGCGTTCATCAGGCGTCAGTTCTCCGCGCTCGTTGAGGCGCCGCAGGGCGGCCAGGGCGGTGGTGCGATAGCGCAGACTCAGCGCGAGGGTCACGACCTCGCGATCATGCTCGGCCCGTTCGCTGGCCCGGGCCAGTCGCTCCAGAGTGTCCAGCGCCTGCCGGTGTTGGTCGGCCCACTGCTGGGTGTGGGCGAGGCGCTCGAGGTGGTCGAGCTGATTCGGTTCCAGGCGCTGCAGCCGCTCCAGGCCCTGGATGGCCGACTCCAGACGGTCGAGACCCAGGGCGATCGAGACGTGGCGCTCGAGGGCATCCACGTCATCGGGATGGAGGTCGAGATAGTGCTGTGACCATTCGAATGCCTGTTCCGGTTCGTCATGAGCCAGTGCCAGGCGAATCCCGAGCGTCAGCAACGTTTCATCATCGGGATAGTGGCTCAGATATTCCCGTGCATACGCCACGCCGATGTCGCTCTGGCTCTGTTCGGCGGCAGACAAGGCGGCCAGGGCGGCTTCCCGGCGTGGCGGGTCCTCGGAGCCGAGGGAATCCTGCTGGGCATGGGCCGCGGGGATCACCCACCCCAGCCAGCCGAGATCGTGAGGGGCATTCCCGGCGATCTGCCACGCCCGGTGCCAGGCCCTGGCCGAGCGCTCCGGTGCGCCGGCCTTGAGCCACCAGTAGCCGGCCTGGGTCAACCAGTGGTAGCCCTTCGGTGAGTCACGCTCGGCCAGCTGCTCGTAGCATTGGGCCGCGCGGGCGGGATGGCCGATTGCCAGCCAGTGATGGGCGATCGTGGCCAGGTGCGGTGGTGGAAGATCATCGCGCGACTCGAGCGCAGCGAGTTGCCGGGTCAGCCGCTCGAGGTGGCGAGCCCGCTCGGGAGCCTCTGCGGGCAGGGCCGCGTAGGCCTGCCAGTTCAGCTCCAGCAGCAGCCACTGGATGTCGATGTCGTGGTTGCTGCCCAGTGGCGCCAAGGTCTCGCGTGCGGCGGCGAGCTCACCGATCTCCATGAGCTGGCGGGTCAGGGCAAGGCGCAGTCCGACGTTGTCGGGGCTGACCCTGAGCAGGGCCTGATGGTAGAGGATCGCCATGCGTTCGTAGGCGGTCTCCGGTGAGGCGCCGAGCTGCAGGAAGTGGCGGGCCGGGAAGAGGCCGATCAGGATAAGCGCCAGCAGGATGCCCAGCCCCCGCAAGGTCAAGGGCCGGATCAGGTGACCGTCGCGCATTGGATGCCGATGTCGGGAACGAAGGGGATCAGTCGTCACAGGACACCTCGATGCGATCGGAGTGGCTCCCCGCGTAGCTCAGGATCACCTGATCGCCTTGCTGCTGCTGTCTGGCACCGGGGGCGTCGATATCGCAGCCCTCCATGCCGGCCAGCGCGATGTGCAAGGAGACCTGTTCGGCGGCAAGGCGCAGCGAGAGGCGTTTGGCGTCGTGTCGCTCCCAGCGGGAAATACGTCCGTTGGCCAGCCTCAGGTGGGGGGTCTCGGGAGGCTGTGGTGACAGCTGAAGAAGGGAATCACCGGCGCCGCTCAAGGCGACATAGCGCCCGGTGTCGGTGTCCCTGACGCCGGCCACGCCCCGGGAGGCTGCCAGATCCGGCCAGCCCAGGGCAGGGGGCAGGCGCAGGGTGCGAAGCTGAGTGGCGGCGCGGATCTGCCAACCACCGTCGAGCCTGCGGGCGATACCCAGGTCGTACCACTGGCTGGCAACATCGCTCCACGTGCTGGTATAGACCGGGAGCGTCTCCTGGGTGCTGACGTAGTCGTAGACTTGCTGCAGCGCCTTCAGTGCGGCAGGGCTCGCCGCCGAATAGAAGTGGTAGTAGATGTCGATCGGCTTGAGCCGGCGGGGACGATCGGTCAGCCGGTAGGTTTCGATGACACGGCGATAGCCCCACAGTGGTCCGCGCATGTGGTTGGTGTAGATGTTCTCGTTGGTCTGAGGGGCGTATACCTGCAGGTAGTCGCCCTGGGGACGCAGCATGGGCGACACCCGGGTCAAGGTGGGAAAGCTGTCGGTGATGTGGGTGTTGCCGCCGTTCATGTTTCGCAGGCCGATCCGTTCGGCGTGCGCAAGGGCCTCTTCCGGAGGCAAGGCGTTGCCGCTCCACAGCACCACGGACACCGACTTGTCGGGCGGCGCTAGGTGGTCATTGATGTATGCCGTGGCGCCGGCGATCTCGCGCTCCAGAGAGAACGCGTAGCCTGGTATCGGCAGGTTGTAGTTGAAGCCGGCCTGGGTCTCGCCCTGTCCGGCGAGATCGCCTTCGTCGAGCTTTTCCCACTGGAAGGGGTGACTGAAGGTGTGATTGGCAATCTCGACCCAGGGCAACTCGAAGATGCGTCGGGCGAGTGGTTCCAGCTGTGAGCGGAGATGTGGATGCAGGCTATGCGGTCCGAACTCTCCCTCGATCACCGAAACGGTGGTCGGCACACGGTAGCGTTGCAGGACCTCCGTCAACATGAGTTCGCCGGTGAAATGCGAGCCGGGAAAATCGGCTCGACTGACAAAGGCGTCGCCGTCGATCTGTGTCATCCAGTAGCGGGCGCCATTCTCTGTGGTGGGGTCCGGTACGGGGATCTCGGGGAGGGCCAGTGCGGTCTTGAGGAACGCAAAGGGATCGAGAATCCAGCGCTGCTGCGCCTCACCGGCCTGCTGAAGGATCCATGGCCAGGTGGCGATCCCGCCCCAGGGGCCGCTCAGTACCGGGGACAGGGAACGGCCCCCCGGGGCCTCCAGGGTCAGGTGGCGGATGATGTCGGCACGTGTTGTCTGATAGCCGTGCTGATAAGGCGCGGGGTGTGAAGGCATGCCTTCGAATCCCAGCATGTCGTCGTGGTCCGCGATGCGCAGCTGGCGCTGCTCGGAGCCCTCGATGAGTCCCATGTGGTTGCCCAAGGCGCCATTCAATGGGATCCCGGGGTCACCCAGGATGACGACGCGAAGACCATTGCGCATCTGTTCGAGCAGCCAGTCGGCGTAGCGTTGTCCATGGGGGATCGGACCATCGAACCAGCTGACAATGCCGGCGTAGCGGCCATTCAGGACGTCGTCGGGCAATGCGGCGTTGACGTCATGATACTCCGCCGCATAGCCCATATATTCCAGCGGCATGGCCAGGTAACGGTGGGCATTGGTGTTGGCCAGCTCACCCGCCTCGGTAGATGCCTTGTCATACAACATCAATATGCGACGAGGCACCGGCTCGATGAGCCCAACGCCCACCTGATTAAGCTGTGCCACGCTGACCCAAGGGATGAACCCCTCGGCAGCTATCCGCTCGGCGGTCCGGCGCGCCAGCTCACGATCAGCGGCCGGCACGTAATCGATGGCGATGGTGGGCAGGCCGTATTCGTCCCTCGCACGACTCAGGTGATCATGCAGCCACTGACTGTCCGTGTCTGGCACCGAACCGTAGATGCCGGTCGCTGGGTTCCAGCGTCGATAAAGGGACTCGGCTGCGATACCGACGATATCGCCATGGATGCGATCGAGTACCTCGAAACCGCGGTTGACCAGCAGCTTCATGTCGGGGAAGCGTTGACGTATCTCGCCGATCAGCTCGACCAACGCCTGCTGCTGACGCCAAGCGGCCCTGCCCTCTGGGGCAAACAGCCGATAGCTGTCGAGGGTGTCGAGGAAGAGTCCTCGGTAGCCGTCGTTCCACAATGGCTGGATGCGTTCCTCCAGCAGGTAGCGTTGCCACTCGTCGCTGGTGAGGTCGGCCACCCTGCTGTTCCAGTGAGGGTTGTCTTCGAGGAGGACCGAGTCCGGAAGATGCGAGGGCTGGGGACGCCAGGCATCGAGTTCGCCGACACTCACGTAAGCAAAGGCCTGCGTACCATGGCGCTCCAGCCGTTCCCGCTGCTTGGGTGCGAGATTGGCAGCTTCTATCGCCACCCAGTCGAACTGATCCAGTAACTCCAGTGGGGCGTCATTTCCATAGTAGAAGGCTACGCTGGGCGAAGAAGCGCCGTCCGGGATGACCGCACGAGCGGTGACAGGGGGCACTGCCAGCGCTATCGCGATGAAGAGTAGCCCAACGATGTTGCGCATCTTGTCTACCTCGCACGCGGTGCCGTGCTTCTCTCAACCATGGGACGTCGTCGTGATGGCATCGGCTGGCTGCTGCTGAATCGTGCTGGACACCAGGGCGTCGAGTCCGTCTTCCAGCGACCACTCCGCCTGTATGCCGAGCCACTGCTCGAGGCGCTGGGTATGCCCGCACGAATCGCGAATATCGTCTTGCCTGGCCGGCGAAAACTGAAGGGTGGGAGGGTGATGGGTCAGCGAGCCGAGAGTATCCAGCAAGCCCAACAGATTGGTGCGCTGCCCTGTGGCCACGTTACAGACGCCCTGGTGTCCTGTTTCCAGGGCCGACACGTTGGCTCGCGCGACATCCCGAACGTAGATGAAATCGCGAGTCTGTAGGCCATCGCCGAAGATCCGAGGGGACTGTCCGAGCAGGAGAGTGTCGAGGAAGCGTGCAATGACACCAGCATAGGGCGATTGCGGGTCCTGACGAGGGCCGTAGACATTGAAGTAGCGCAGCCCCAGGCTCGACAGACCCTGGGAGGTTTGCAGCAGCTCTGCGTAACGTTCATCCGCCCACTTTTCCAGCCCGTAGGGCGAGATCGGAGATGGAGTGAATGTCTCGCGTATTGGCAAATATCTGGGGATGCCGTAAACGGCCGCAGATGAGGCATAGACGATGCGCTCGACGCCAGCCGACGTTGCGGCGTGAAACACATTGAGCGTACCGAGGATATTGTGACTGGCCGAGGCGGCCGGGTCCTCAACGGAGCGTACGACCGACACTTGGGCCGCCAGGTGGAGACAGAGGCTGATGTCACGCATGGCCTGTGCCACGCTCGAGGCATCGCGAATGTCGCCTTTGACGAACTCCAGACGCCTGTTCTGCAGAGGCAGGTTGGAGAGGTTGCCGCTGGAAAGATTGTCCAGCACACGCACTTTATAGCCTTTTGCCAGCAGTAACTCGACGCTATGGGAGCCGATGAAACCGGCACCGCCGGTGACCAGCACCCGATGGGCGAACTGCGTCATGTTCCCTTCCCCCGTGTTGTTATAGCGGACGGCTTCTTCTGGCCGCTGTCATCTCCGTAACTGGAAGGTTGCTCAGTTACAGAAATTAACCTATGGGGTGCAGGATAAGAGGGCGGGCATACCGCTACCGCCTGTAATGGCTAATTATGCTGTGGTGGTTTTTCTCGTGGGGGAGTATGAGAGATGGGGCAGGGCCGAGCGATATCCGGCCCTGTGCAAGTGGAAGTCAGGCCGACGTCAGACGCTCGACGCCCTGGTCGGTGCCCAGCAGCAGCACGTCGGCGCCGCGGGCGGCGAACAGGCCGTTGGTGACCACCCCGACGATGGCGTTGAGCTGCGCTTCCATGGCCACGGGATCATCGATCATGAACTCATAGCAGTCGAGGATCTGGTTGCCGTTGTCGGTGACCACGCCCTCGCGGTAGACCGGGTCGGCGCCCAGCTTGACCAGCTCCCGGGCCACGTAGGAGCGGGCCATGGGAATCACCTCCACCGGCAGCGGGAAGTCACCCAGGCACTTCACCTTCTTGGAGCCGTCGGCGATGCACACGAAGCGCTGGGCGCAGGCGGCGACGATCTTCTCTCGGGTCAGGGCCGCACCGCCGCCCTTGATCATCTGGAGGTGAGCGTTCACTTCGTCGGCGCCGTCGACATAGACGGGCACGGTGCCGACCTCGTTGAGCTCGAAGACGTCGATGCCGTGGCCGCGCAGGCGCTCGGCGCTGGCTTCCGAGCTGGCCACGGCGCCGCGAAAGTCGCCGCTCAGCGCGGCCAGCTGGTCGATGAAGCGGTTGGCGGTGGAGCCGGTGCCGACGCCGATCACCACGTCGCGCCCGAGCAGCGGGCGGATCTCGTCGATGGCGGCAGCGGCCACGGCGTCCTTGAGTTCGTCCTGGGTCATGGAGGGCTCGTCTGGCTGGAGGGTGGAAATGCCGCGCCATTATAGGCCATGGCGCCTCGCCGTGCTGGACGCCGTGCCGGCGCGAATGCTACCAATAGAGGTTCCCTCCGCGCCGCGTCACGCGGCCCCTCGCGCTACTATCGGAATGTCAGGATGCTCGAAGATACCGTCAAGAAGATTCTCCAGGCCCGGGTCTATGAGGCCGCCCGGGAAACGCCGATCTCGTCGGCCCCCTTCCTGTCCCGCCGGTTCGACAACCAGATTCTGATCAAGCGCGAAGACCTCCAGCCGGTCTACTCCTTCAAGATTCGGGGCGCCTACAACAAGATGGCGCAGCTCAGCGACGAGCAGAAGGCCAAGGGCGTGATCGCTGCCTCGGCGGGCAACCATGCCCAGGGGCTGGCCATGGCCGCGAAGCAGATGGGGGTCAAGGCGGTGATCGTGATGCCGCGCATCACCCCGGAGATCAAGGTCGCCGCGGTGCGCGCCCGGGGCGCCCGGGTGGTGCTCAAGGGCGATGCCTTCGGTGAGGCCGCGGCCCACGCCCAGGAGCTGATCGAGGAGCACGGCTACACCTACATCCCGCCGTTCGACGATATCGACGTGATCGCCGGCCAGGGCACCGTGGCGGTGGAGATCCTGCGCCAGAACCCCGGTCGCCTGGACGCCATCTTCGTGCCGGTGGGCGGCGGTGGCCTGATCGCCGGCGTGGCCGCCTACGTGAAGTACCTGCGCCCGGAGATCAAGGTGATCGGCGTGGAGTCCGAGGACAGCGCCAGCCTCAAGGCGGCCCTGGACAGCGGCGAGCGCGTGGTGCTGGACCAGGTCGGCGTGTTCGCCGAGGGCGTGGCCGTGGCCCAGGTCGGCGAGGCACCCTTCGCGGTGATGCGCGACCTGGTGGATGACGTCATCACCGTCAACACCGACGAGATGTGCGCCGCGGTGAAGGACATCTTCGAGGACACCCGCGCGGTCTCCGAGACCTCCGGCGCCCTGTCGCTGGCCGGCCTCAAGAAGTACATCCAGCAGACCGGCGCCAGCGGCGAGACCCTGGTGTGCATCAATTCCGGCGCCAACACCAACTTCGACCGCCTGCAGCACATCGCCGAGCGCACCGAGCTGGGTGAGCAGCGCGAGGCGATCCTGGCGGTGACCATCCCCGAGCGCCCGGGCAGCTTCAAGAAGTTCTGCCGGACCATCGGCAAGCGCATGGTCACCGAGTTCAGCTATCGCTATGCCGATCCCGAGCAGGCGCACATCTTCGTCGGGGTGCAGGTCAAGCCGGGCGGCGAGGACCGTCAGGCGGTGATCGACAAGCTGCGCGAGGCCGACTATCCGGTGGAGGACCTCACCGACAACGAGCTGGCCAAGCTGCACCTCCGCCACCTGGGCGGCGGCCGTCCCCAGGAACGCTTCGACGAGGAGGTCTATCGCTTCGAGTTCCCGGAGCGTCCCGGCGCGCTGATGAACTTCCTCACCCATCTGCCCCACGACTGGAACATCTCGCTGTTCCACTATCGCAACCACGGCGCCGCCTACGGCCGGGTGCTGGTCGGCATGCAGCTGCCGGAAGACGATCGTGGCCACGTCGAGGAGCACTTCGACGAGATCGGCTATCGCTACTGGAAGGAATCGGACAATCCCGCCTATCGGCTGTTCATGGCCTGAGGATGGCGGGGCGGGTGAGTGAACGTTTGCTCGCTCGCCATATCAGGCCATGACCGTGTTGCTTTTCTTCATCCTCCGGGCATGACGGTTGTCATGCCCGGAGCCTTCCTCTAGGCTATGGCCTCGTTCGAGAATGCCCGGCCGCCGGTTCCAGCGCCTGGCCGCTCTGCCCCTTCACTCGCCCGCAAGCGGCGAAGAAACAGTGTTTACGGGGTCAAATGGGCATTTCGCGGCGTCTTCGACGCCGTATAGTCGAGACAGTCACATTGTTATCCGCGCCCCGGAGCCGCCCGGGCGCGCCGTTGCCATAGCGATCGAGGGAGTCGACGATGAAGCGCAAGCCCGACCTGGTCATGATCCTGGTGCTGATCTTCGGTATCGGTGTCGTGGCGACCGGCTACGCCCAGGCGCTGGTCGGCCAGTAGGCGCCAGCGCTCAGGACGATTCCCGAAAAAAAGCGGCCGATGCTCAAGCATCGGCCGCTTTTTTCATGTCGGAACGATCCGCGAGGCGCTCAGGGGCGCACCACGCGCCGGTCGCTGACGATGGCGTCCAGCGGCACGTCCCAGGGCGCCACCGGCAGGCGGTCGACGCGCTGGCAGTCGTGGGCCAGGCCGATCAGGCGCGGCCGCGGCCCGCGGCCGCGGGTGAAGGCCAGGGTACGGTCGTAGAAGCCTCCGCCCATGCCGATACGCTGGCCGTCGTCGTCGAAGCCCACCAGCGGCATCAGGATCAGGTCCAGGGCCCAGGCCGGCGTGCGGCGGGCGCGATGGGCGCCGTGGCGGGTGCAGGGCTCCGGGATACCGAAGCGATTGGTCACCATCGGCGTGCCGGCGTGGTAGTGCACGAACCACAGGGCGTTGTGGGAAAGCGGACGCAGCACGGGCAGATAGACGCGGGCACCGCGGCCGTTCAGCCAGGGCATCAGTCGGGTCGGATCGATCTCGCCGTCGTTGGGCAGGTAGAGGGCCACGCGCCGGGCGCGCTGGACTTCGGGGAGATGCCGCAGGCGATGGCACAGTCGCCGGGCGGCCTGATATTGCTCTTGCGCGCTCAGCTGGCGGCGGCGACGGCGAAGGTCACGACGCAGGGCGCGTCGTTCGTCGTCTCTCACGGCGTGAGCGGCGGTGTCTTGCAGATCGGTCATGCGGAAAGGAGTTCCCCAGAGTGCCGCTGTCATTCTGGCCCTTGAACCCTGTGGTTCAAGGTGGGTGGCCGCAGCCGGACCGTCAGGCTTTCCGTCGCACGGACATGCACACGGGTCCGGACTAGCTGTTGGCCCCCTGGGTACTGCGCATAGGCTCGAGGGACTTAACGACTGGCGAACACCCCAGGGAACGCCTCTATCCTAGCAGAGCGAGGCCTACGTCCAAAGCGAAGAATCCTCAGCGAGGGGATGATGCCGATGGTAATGGACCAGAGCATCGGGGGCAGGACGTAGAGGGGGTTTTTGGCCAAGGATGGCCAAAGTAGCGCCCAAGGATGGGTTCATAGCGCCCCTCGTAGGCCTGTCCCCGAGTCGGCACTGAACACGATCCTCTAGCGCGAGGGTGCGTCGGCCAGCGCCTTCTCCAGGCGCGCGCTGAGCTCGCCGAGGCTCTTCTCGCCGGCGCGGCGCTCCTCGAGGGTCTCGAGCAGCTCGTGGGTGATGTTCAGGGCCGCCATGATGGCGACCTTCTCCCGGTCGACCACCTTGCCCTGGGCGTGGATGCCCTGCATGGCACGATCCAGGTAGCGGGCGGTACGCTCCAGCTTGTCGCGCTCTTCCGGCGGACAGGCGATGACGTACTGGCGCTCCAGCAGGGTGATCTCGGTGGTGGGCCGCGAGGCGTCGGTCATGGGGGGCTCCGGCGGGCCCGGACGAGCGCGCGGGATGCGGCGCCAAGGGGGCCCGATGCGTTAACATCGTGGGGTATACGTACGTCAAGTCACTATAAGAGAGCCGTTTGCGGCCGGTCAACGCGCCGCGCGGCCCTCGCACCGGATGGTCCCATGTCTCTGATCAACGAACGCCAGGATTTCTCCGACATCGCCGACACCTTCCTGTTGCACGGCAGCATGCAATCGCCGGCCTTCCTCGACGGCCGCCTGTGTGCCTCGCTGGCGCTGCACGACCTCAGCGCCGAAGGCTGGCTGGAAGTCGTGTGCCAGAACCTGGGCGTCGAGCAGCCTCGCGACGAGCCGTCCGCCGAGCGCCTGCTGGGATGGCGTCGCCAGACCGTCGAGGCGCTCTCGGCCAGCGAGATGAACTACGAGCCGCTGCTGCCCGATGAGCTGTTCTCCCTGGCCGAGCGCGCCGAAGGCCTCAAGGACTGGACCCTGGGCTTCCTCGAGGTGATCGAGGATGCCGGCGCCGCGCCGCGCAAGCAGTGGTCCGAGGCCCTGCGCGAGGCGGTCGACGACCTCAAGGGCCTGACCAGCATCGAGACCGACCTCGATGACGACCCGGAGAACGAGAACGACCTCTTCGCCCTCACCGAGCACGCCCGCATGGCCGCCATGATGCTCTACACCGAGCAGCATCCCGGTCAGCCGCAGGTCGAGAAGGTCGACGACCCCGAGGCCTACACCAAGCACTGAGGCGGTCCGGGCCGCCGGCCCGGACCGCGAGATGTCCGGCCCCGCCGCTCGGCGGGGCTCCCGCCTGCCCGAGGAACTGCCATGCCGCCCGAGATCCTGCCTCGCCCCGCCGCCATCGGCGCAGCCGAATTCCGCGAGCGCCGCCGCCGCCTGATGGCCACGCTGCCCGACGATGCCGCCGTGCTGCTGCCCGGCGCCGCGCTGGTCACCCGCTCCGGGGACAGCGAACATGCCTTTCGCCAGAACAGCGACTTTCACTATCTCACCGGCTTCCCCGAGCCCGACGCCCTGCTGCTGCTGCTCCCCGGCCGTGACGATGGCGAGAGCGTGCTGTTCTGCCAGGATCGCGACCCGGAGATGGAAGCCTGGACCGGGCGCCGGCTGGGGGCGGAAGGCGCCGAGCGCGTGCATGGCCTCGACCAGGCCTTCGGCAACGCCGAGCGCGACGAAGTCCTCGCCGAGCTGCTCGACGGCCGCACCGCCCTCTACCTGCCGCTGGACGACAGCGAGGCGCTGCACCTGGCCGAGTCGATCCGCGCCGAGCTGCAGGCCGGGGCCCGTCGCGGCGCGCGGCCACCGCTGGCCTTTGCCGACGTGTCCGTGCGCCTGCACGAGCAGCGGCTGGTCAAGAGCCCGTCGGAGCTGGCGCTGATGCGCCATGCCGGCGCGGTCAGCGCGAAGGCCCACTGCCGGGCGATGCGCGCCTGTGCCCCCGGGCTGACCGAGTACCAGCTGCAGGCCGAGCTCGAGCATGAGTTCCGGTGGCAGGGCGGCAGCGGCCCGGCCTACGCCAGCATCGTCGCTGGCGGCGGCAATGCCCGTGTGCTGCACTACATCGAGAACGCCGATGTGCTGCATGACGGTGCCCTGGTGCTGATCGACGCTGGCGCCGAGTTCGATCTCTATGCCGGTGACATCACCCGTACCTTCCCGGTCGGGGGCCGCTTCGGCGAGGCGCAGCGCGCCCTCTACGAGGTGGTGCTCGGCGCCCAGCAGCGCGCCATCGAGGCCGTGCGCCCCGGCACCACCCTGGTCGCCATCCATCGCGGTGTGGTGCGCGATCTCACCGCCGGGCTGATCGAACTCGGCCTGCTAGAGGGTGAGCTGCAGGACTGCATCGAGAATGAGGCCTGGCGGCGCTTCTATCTCCACGCCACCTCCCACTGGCTGGGCCTCGACGTCCACGATGTCGGCCAGTACCGCCAGGACGGCGAACCACGCCCGCTGGTGCCGGGCATGGTGCTGACCATCGAGCCCGGGCTCTACGTGCCCGAGGACGACGACATCCCCGCCGCCTATCGCGGCATCGGCATTCGCATCGAGGACGACGTGGCGGTGACCGAGGCGGGTCACGAGGTACTGACCGCCGACGTGCCCAAGCGGGTGGCCGATATCGAGGCGCTGATGGTCAAGGAATAACCGTTAGCAAGTTCGATAATTTATGTGTTACGTAACGTACATTATGGAATATTGGCCGTGAATCGGCATTCCAGCGCCGCCCCAGCAGGGCAGCATAAGGAGCGCCGGCTGACAGGGCCGTCAGGATGAAGGTCGTGAGGATGAGGACCGTGATGACAGCCGTAATGCAAGAGAGGAGCCGGCCATGAGCGATCTGGGCGGGGGCGAGGCCCCGCGGCACGTGGACATCGCCATCGTCGGCGGAGGACTGGTGGGCGCCAGCCTGGGCTGCGCCCTGGCACCGCTGATCGAGCGGCTGGGGCTGACGGTGGCGGTGATCGAGGCCGCGCCCATGACGGCGAAGCTCGACGCCCCCTGGCAGCCGAGCTTCGATGCCCGGGCCAGCGCCATCGCCCAGGGCTCGGTGGCACACTTCCGCACCTTGGGGCTGTGGGACGGCCTGGCCGAGCAGGCCTCGCCGATCCGCCGCATCCACGTCAGCGAGCAGGGCCGCCTGGGCGCGACCCGGCTGAATGCCGAGGAGCTCGGCGGCGAGGCCCTGGGCCAGGTGATTCCCAATGCCTGGCTGGGACGCGTGCTGCACCGCCGCCTGGCCGAGCTGCCGCTGGACTGGCACTGCCCGGCCCGGGTCGAGGAGATCCGGCCCGTGGCCGGCGGCCACCGGCTGACGCTCTCCGACGGTGCCTGCCTCGAGGCCGGTCTGACGGTGCTGGCCGACGGCGGGCGCTCGGGGCTCAAGGAGCGCCTCGGCATCGAGAGCCGCGAGCGGCCCTACGATCAGGTCGCGCTGATCGCCGGCGTCGAGGTCGACCGGCCCCACGACGGCTGGGCCTATGAGCGCTTCACCGGCGACGGCCCGATCGCCCTGCTGCCGCTCAAGGGCCAGGCCATGGAGCTGGTCTGGACCCATGAGGCGGGGCAGGAGACCGACCGCCTGGCGCTCTCCGACGGCGACTTCCTGGCCCAGCTGCAGCGCGCCTTCGGCGACCGCGCCGGGCGCTTCCGCCGGGTCGGCAAGCGCCACGCCTATCCGCTGTCGCTGGTCACGGCCCGGGAGACCACCCGGCCGGGGCTGGCGGTGATGGGCAACGCGGCACACGCGCTGCATCCGGTGGCCGGTCAGGGCTTCAACCTGGCGCTGCGCGGGGTGATGGACCTGGTGGCCGCCATCGAGGCCGGCGCCGCGCGCGGCGAACCCGCCGGCAGCGCCTCCACCCTGGGCGACTTCGAGACCCGCCGCAGTGGCGACCGCCACGACGTGATCCGCTTCAGCGACGGCCTGATCCGGCTGTTCGGGCTCGACAGCCCCCTGCTCTCCCACGCCCGGGCCGCCGGCCTGGTGGGGCTCAACCTGTTGGGGCCGCTGCGTCGGACCCTGGCCCGCCGCGCCATGGGGGTGGAGCGATGACCGAGGCGCCCGTGAAGGAGGACGACAGCGTGAAGGACGAGGCGAGCGGCATGAACCAAGACGCGACGCCGGCCGGCGAGGCGATCATCGTCGGTGGCGGCATGGTCGGCGCGACCCTGGCCTGCCTGCTGGGCGAGGCCGGCGTGGCGGTGACGCTGGTGGACGCGCGCCCGGCGCCGCTGGACGCCGAGGCCGTGGGCCGCGGCCGCCCGGAGCGGCGGGTCAGTGCCCTGACACCGGTCTCCCAGCGCCTGCTCGAGGGGCTGGGCGCCTGGGCGTGGATGCAGGGCCGGCGCGTGACGCCCTATCGCGGCATGCGGGTGTGGGACGCCGAGGGCACCGGCGAGGTGGCATTCTCCGCCGAGGAGGCCGGCCTGCCGGTGCTCGGCCATATCGTCGAGAACGACGTGGTGGTGGCGGCGCTGGAATCGCGGCTGGCCGGCCTGCCGACGGTGACGCGGCGCTTCGGGGCCAGGGTCACGGGCCTCGAGGACGGGCCGGCGGGGCGTGAGCTGGTACTGGAGGGCGGCGAACGCCTGAGCGCCCCGCTGGTGGTGGCCGCCGACGGTGCCCGCTCGCCGCTGCGCGAGCTGGCCGGCATCGGCGTGACGGCGCGGGAGACCGGCCATTCGGCGGTGGTGACCACGGTGCGCACCGCCAAGCCCCATGGCGGCGTGGCGCGCCAGGCCTTCCTGTCCGACGGCCCGCTGGCCTTCCTGCCGCTGACGGTGGAGGGCGACGATCATTACTGCTCGATCGTCTGGTCGACCACGCCGGAGCACGCCGACCGGCTCTGCGGGCTCTCTCCCGAGGCCCTGGGTCAGGCGCTGACCACGGCCTTCGACGGTAGGCTGGGCGAGGTCGAGGCGGTCGACGGCGCCCTGGCGGTGCCGCTGACCCAGCGCCACGCCGAGCGCTACGTGCTGCCGGGGCTGGCGCTGGTGGGCGATGCCGCCCACAGCATTCATCCGCTGGCCGGGCAGGGCGTGAACCTGGGGCTGATGGATGCCGCGGTGCTGGCCGAGGAGTTCCTGACGGCGCGGCGGCGCGGCGTGGGGCCGGGCAGCGAGGCGTGGCTGTCGCGGTACGCGCGGCGCCGTCGCGGCGACAACGCCGCCATGCTGAAGCTGATGGATGGCTTCCGGCTGCTGTTCGGGGCCCGCCATCCGGCGCTGACCCTGGTCCGTAACCTGGGCATGTCCGGGGTCGACCGGCTGTCGCCGCTCAAGCGGCTGCTGATGCAGCAGGCGGCGGGGCGCCGGGGCCGGCTGCCTGTCTCTTGTAAATGAGGGCTCTTTATCAGGCGCTGAAGGCTCTCGCCCTCCGCTGAGGGCTCTTTATGAGTCGCTGAGGGCTCTTTGCCAGGTGCTGAAGGCTCCTGTCTGGGCTGAGGGCTCTTGTCCGGGCTGAGGGCTCTCGCCAGTCGCGCAGAGCCCTCGCCGTCTGCCGGGCACGGGGCTAGCCGTCGTCGGACGATTCGACCGTGGCCGCGGCGCCGCGCTCGCCCAGCACGTTCAGCGCCTTGAGCAGGTTGAGCGCCTCGCCGAGCTGGTAGTCGTCGCGCAGCCGCTCGCTCAGCTCGCTGCGGGCGTCCTTCTCGCCGTTGCCGGCCAGGTGGCCTTCCAGGTCGGCCTCGCGCACCCGCAGGCCGGTGTTGTCGGCGACCTCGAGGCGGCCGCGCACCACCTGCACGTCGGGTTCGATGCCCAGCGCCTGGATGGAGCGCCCGCTGGGGGTGAAGTAGCGGGCGGTGGTCAGCTTCAGCGCCTCGTCCTCGCCCAGCGGCATGATCTGCTGTACCGAGCCCTTGCCGAAGCTCTCGGTGCCCATCACCACGCCGCGGCGCTGGTCCTGCAGGGCGCCGGCGACGATCTCCGCCGCCGAGGCGCTGCCGCCGTTGATCAGGATGACCAGCGGCACGTCCGGTGCGGCGGTGTCGCGCCGGGCGGAGAAGCGCATGGCGCTGTCCGGTAGCCGGCCCTCGGTGTAGACGACCAGGCCGCTCTCGAGGAAGGCGTCGGCCACGTCCACCGCGGCCTGCAGCACGCCGCCGGGATTATTGCGCAGGTCGAGCACCAGGCCCTTCAGCGGGCCCTCGTCGCGCAGCGTCTCCAGGGCGTCGACGACCTGCTCGCCAGTGCGGGTCTGGAACTGGCTGACGCGCAGATAGCCGTAGCCCGGCGCCAGCAGCTCCTGCTTCACGCTCTCGGTACGAATGATCTCGCGTTCGATGGCCACCTCGCGCGGGGCGTTCTCGCCTTCGCGCATGATGGTCAGGCGGATCTCGGTGCCGGGATCGCCGCGCATCAGGTCGACGGCCTCCTGCAGCGACATGCCCTCGGTGGGCGTGTCGTCGATGCGCAGGATGATGTCCTGGGCCTGCAGGCCGGCGCGGGAGGCCGGGGTGTCGTCGATGGGGGTGATCACGGTGAGCTGGCCGTCGCGCTTGCCGACCTCGATGCCCACGCCGCCGAACTCGCCCTGGGTGGATTCCTGCAGGCTCCGGTAGGCGTCGGCGTCCAGATAGGTGGAGTGCGGGTCGAGTTCGCTGAGCATGCCGCGCATGGCGTTGCGCATCAGGGTGGCGTCGTCGACCTCCTCGACGTAGGCCCGCTTGATGCGCTCGAACACCTCGGCGAAGGCCTGGATCTCGGCCACCGGCAGGTCGTCGCCGGCCGGCTCGACGTCGGAGGCGGCCTGCAGGGGCAGCGGCAGGGTCAGCAGGGCGACCGGCAGCAGAACCGCCTTCAGGTGCCGCAGCGGGGCGTTCGTCGGGAACATGCGCTCTCTCGCGGTGTGTCGCAGATGGGTTTCCAGCATAGCGTGGCGGCGGACGCGATTGGAATAGCGTGGCAGTGGACGCTAATGGGATAGCGCGACGCTGATCCGGAGAAAGCCCGGCAACACGACTCGAGGAGACGCATGAATACCTCCCTGTAGCTCCCGACGCCGTCCTTGGCGTAGGAGCTCCTCTCGACGTGCCGCCGGGCGGCCATTTCTCGGAAAGGCGATGCTTGTTGCTAGCGTCGGGCGATCCAGCGGTTGGGATCGATGGGCTCGCCATTGCGGCGTACCTCGAAGTAGAGCCCGGCGGATGACTGGCCGCCGCTGGCGCCCACCGCGCCCAGGGTCTCGCCGGCGCTGACCGCCTCGCCGACGCCGACCGTGAAGCGCTGCAGGTGGGCGTGCAGGGTCATCACGCCGTCGCCGTGGTCGAGGATCAGCAGGTTGCCGAAGCCGCGCATCCAGTCGGCGAACACCACCCGGCCGGCGTGGACCGCCTCGACCGGCGTGCCCTCGCGGGCACGGATCACCAGGCCGTTGCGGTGCACGCCGTCGCCGCGACCGAACGACGAGGTCACGCTGCCCTGCACCGGCCATGGCAGGTCGCCCTGGGTGGCGGCGATGTTGGTGGAGGGCGGCGGCTGCTGCAGGCGCGCCAGGCGTTCCTGGACCTGGCGCAGCACCCGCTCGGCGTGGGCGCGGTCCTGGTCGAGTTCGGTCAGCCGCGCCTGCTCGCTGGCGAAGCGGTCGTCGAGTTTCGCCACCAGGGCTTCGCGCTCGTCGACCCGGCGGGCGAGCTCGGCGCCCTGTTCCTGCAGGGTCTCTGACAGGCGCGCCAGGCGATCGCCGCGCGCGTCGAGGGCCCGGCGATTGTCGGCCAGCGCCGCGTCGAGCCGCTCGAGCTCGTCGAGCCGCTGCCGGCGGGCTTCGGCGAGGCGGTTGAGGTAGGCCTGCAGGCGATCCAGTCGGGCCGGATCGTCCTGATTGAGCAGCAGCTTGAGCTGCGGCGTCGGCCCCAGCCGGTAGAGGGCGTCGAGCTGCTCCTCGATCGCCGTCAGCTGGGCCCGGCGCTCGTCCTCGAGGGCCTGGCGCCGGTCCTCGAGCGCTTCGACCTCGTCACGCAGGTCGCGCTTCTCGGCCTGGAGCGCGTCCAGTCGGGCATGGGTCTCGGCCAGGGCGGTCTCGACCTCGCGCAGGTCCTCGTTGGCGTCGTCCCGCGCGTCGCGGGTGGCGGAGAGGTCCTGGGTGGCCGCCTGGATGCGCTCGCCGATGGCATCCAGGCGCTGCTGCGCCTCGCGTTCGTCCACCGCCGCCGCCGGGGTGGCCAGGGCGGCGCTCAGCGCGGCGGCCATCACGAGGCCCGGCAGCCATCGCCGCCGGGCCGGGCAGCGCCGCCGGCTCACGCCTCGATCAGCACGCGGCCGGTCATTTCCTCGGGCACCGGCTGGTCCATCAGCGTCAGCAGGGTCGGGGCGAGGTCGCACA
Source organism: Halomonas sp. HG01 (assembly GCF_000968715.2). Classification (NCBI taxonomy): domain Bacteria; kingdom Pseudomonadati; phylum Pseudomonadota; class Gammaproteobacteria; order Oceanospirillales; family Halomonadaceae; genus Halomonas; species Halomonas sp. HG01. Next base: position 3,544,385 of record NZ_CP022134.1, read on the forward strand.
GCCGGCCGTCCTGGGCCAGGCTCAGCGGGCGCGGGCCGACGTAGATCAGCGGCACGTCGAAGGTGGTGTGAGCGGTCTGGGCGACACCGGTCTCGGGGTGGACCATCTGCTCGGCGTTGCCGTGGTCGGCGGTGATCAGGCAGGTGCCGCCGACCTTCTCGAGCGCCTCGACCACGCGGCCGACGCAGGCATCGACGGCCTCGACGGCCTTGACCGCGGCGTCGAAGTCGCCGGTGTGGCCTACCATGTCGCCGTTGGCGTAGTTGCACACGATCAGGTCATGGGCGCCGGACTCGATGGCCTCGACCAGGCGGTCGGTGACCTCCACGGCGCTCATCTCGGGCTTCTCGTCGTAGGTCTTCACATCCTGAGGCGAGGGCACCAGCACGCGGGTCTCGCCCTCGTACTCGGCCTCGCGGCCGCCGGAGAAGAAGAAGGTGACGTGAGCGTACTTCTCGGTCTCGGCGATGCGCAGCTGGGTCAGGCCGCGTTTCTCCATCACCTCGCCCAGGGTGTTGTGCAGCTCTTCCGGCGGGAAGGCGGCCGGGGCCGGGATGTCGGCGGCGTACTGGGTCATGGTCACCAGGCTGCCGCCGGCCAGCTGCGGGCGGGCCTGGCGCTCGAAGCCGGCGAAGTCGTCCTCGACGAAGGCGCGGGTCAGCTCGCGGGCGCGGTCGGCGCGGAAGTTCATGAAGAAGGCGGCGTCGCCGTCCTCCATGCGCACCGGGGCGTCGCCGGCGAGAATGGCGGTGGCGGTGACGAATTCGTCGCTCTCGCCGCGGTCGTAGGCCGCGTCCAGGCCGGCCTCGGCGCTCTGGGCGACGTGCTCGGCGGTGCCCTCGGTGGCCAGGCGATAGGCCTGTTCGACGCGGTCCCAGCGGTTGTCGCGGTCCATGGCGAAGTAGCGGCCGATCAGCGAGGCCACGTAGCCGTTCTCGGCGCCGACCAGCTCGGCCAGCCTGGCGTTGACGCGCTCGATGGAGGCGCGGGCGCTCTTGGGCGCGGTGTCGCGGCCGTCGAGGAAGGCATGGACGTAGATGCGCGTGGCGCCGCGCTTCGCGGCCAGCTCGGCCATGGCGAGGATGTGGTCCTCGTGGCTGTGCACGCCGCCCGGCGACAGCAGGCCCAGCAGATGCACGGCGCGGCCGGCCTCGGCGGCGGCGTCCAGCGGGCCGGTGAGGATGGCGTTGTCGGCCAGCGCGCCGTCCTCGACGGCCTTGGTGATGCGGGTGAAGTCCTGATAGACGATGCGCCCGGCGCCGAGGTTCATGTGGCCGACTTCCGAGTTGCCCATCTGGCCGTCCGGCAGGCCGACGTAGCGGCCGTCGGTGTGCACCAGGGCGTGGGCACGGGTCTCCCACAGCCGGTCCATCACCGGGGTGTCGGCGGCCAGGATGGCGTTGTCGGTGGGGTCCGGGTTGTAGCCGTAGCCATCGAGGATGATCAGGGCCACCGGGCGGGGCGTCGGGGTCGAAGAGTCGGTCATGGGTCGAAGGCCTCGTGGTTGGGGCGGTACCGCCCTGGCCCTGTGGCCTCGGACGGGGTCGCGACTTGCCTCTGCTTGCGGCATCATATCGCACGGTCCCGCCGGGCGTCATATCGCACGCCCTCGGCGGCCCCACGGCATCATGTATACTGGCGCCGCCGGCCCGGCCGGTTTTCGTTCACCGCGTACCCGAAGAAGAGTCTTTCCGAATCATGATCGATCAGCTGTTCGAATTCGTGCAGAACCACCCGCTACTGGTCGCCGCCTTCGCGCTGGTGCTGGTCGCCTGGATCGCCTACGAGATCCGCAGCGGCGGGGCCAACGGCGTGACCACCAGCGAGGCCACCCAGCTGGTCAACCGCGAGGACGCCGTGGTGCTCGACGTCCGCGACAAGAACGACTTCAAGGCGGGTCATATCGCCGGCGCCCGCAACATTCCGCAGAGCAGCCTCGACAGTCGCCTGGGCGAGCTCGAGAAGTACAAGGGCAAGCCGATCATCGTGGCCTGCAAGCATGGCCAGACCGCCGGCGTGGCGATGGCCAAGCTGACCAAGGCCGGCTTCGAGCGCGTCTACAAGCTCAAGGGTGGGATGACCCAGTGGCAGACCGACGGCCTGCCGCTGGTCAAGAAGTGATCGCGCCCTCCTAACATTCCAACGACCAAAGGATTGCTTTCCATGGCGGAAGACAACAACCCGAACAGCGGCGCCAACGGCGAGGCCGCCGGCCAGCAGGACAAGCCCCAGGTGCAGTTCGCCCTGCAGCGCATCTACGTCAAGGACATCTCCTTCGAGGCGCCGAACTCTCCGGCGGTGTTCCAGCAGCCGTTCAAGCCGAAGGTCGGCCTGGACCTGAACACCACCCACCAGAAGGTCGGCGAGGATCTCTACGAGGTGGTGATCAAGGTCACCGCCCAGGTCACCCACAGCGAGGAAGGCACCACCTCCTTCCTGGCCGAGATCGAGCAGGCCGGCCTGTTCCGCATCGGCGGCATCGAGGGTGCCCAGCTCGACCATACCCTGGGCGCCTTCTGCCCGAACATGCTGTTCCCCTACGCGCGTGAGTGCATCGACAACCTGGTCAATCGCGGCGGCTTCCCGCCGCTGATGCTCTCGCCGGTCAACTTCGAGGCGATCTACGCCCAGAAGAAGCAGCGCGAGGCCCAGCAGCAGCAACAAGGCGAGCAGGCCACGCAGTAAGCGGCCGCCGGCAGCATCGCGCCGGGGCAGAGCGGCGCGAGGGCATCCCCCTCGCGCAGGCCTGCTCCGGCGCTTATCGTTTCGACCGTCCTCAGGAGAGCGTTTCGTCCATGGCGATCAAGGCCCCCCGTATCCATGTCGATGCCGCGCTGACCGCCGGCGCCGACGTCGTCCTGCCGGAAGGCCCGGCACGCCACGTGGCCCGAGTGCTGCGCCTCGGCGAGGGCGCGCCCCTTAGGCTGTTCGACGGCCACGGCATCGAGGCCGAGGCGGTGCTGGTCGAGGCCGGTCGCAAGCGCGTGGTGGCCCGCGTCGAGGCGCTCCATGAGGGCCGCGGCGAGTCGCCGCTGGCGGTGCACCTGGGTCAGGCGATCTCCAAGGGCGATCGCATGGACTACGCGATCCAGAAGGCCGTGGAGCTGGGCGTGGCCGAGATCACCCCGCTCTACACCGAGCACGGCGACGTGCGCCTCAAGGGCGAGCGCGAGGCGAAGAAGCTGGCCCACTGGCAGGCCGTGGCCGCCAGCGCCTGCGAGCAGTGCGGCCGCGCCACCGTGCCGCCGGTGCATCCGCCGGTCGGGCTCGCCGACTGGTTGGCCGGCCGCGACGAGGCGCTGCGCCTGGTGCTGCATCCCGGCACTCCGGGCGCCCTCGACCGCGAGGACGCCATCGCCCGCGCGGCGCTGCTGATCGGCCCCGAGGGCGGCCTCTCGGACGCCGAGATCGACGCCGCCACCGCCGCCGACTTTGCCGCCCTGACCCTGGGGCCGCGCATCCTGCGCACCGAGACCGCCCCGGTGGTCGCCCTGACGCTGCTGCAGGATCGTTTCGGGGACCTTTGACGGCTCAGCTGCTGTTTTCCAGCTTTTCGCGGGTTGTTCGATAGACGCTATCCAGGTGCGACAGCATGGCGCGCTCGGCAGCATCTGGATCGCCAGCGCGGAGGGCCTCGACGATTCGGCCGTGTTCCCGATAGCTCTGCTCGATGGAGCCCGCTTCCACCATCACCTGGCGGCGAATGTTCAGACCATAGGCGTATAGCTCTTCCGAATAGCGCAGCAGGATGTCGTTGCGTGCGTATTCCGAGATCAGCTTGTGGAAATTCTGGTCCGATAGCTGGAAATGCACGGGAGAGTCGAACAGCTGGCTTTGGGCCTCCAGCAGTGCATCCAGCTGTTGCAGGCCGGCTTCATCGATATGGCGGGCGGCACGGCGTGCAATTGCGGCTTCGACGACCAGGCGGCTCTCGAAGACGCTGTCCACATCAAAGCGATTCACCTCTGTATCCGGCCTTTGGCCTGGATGCTGCTGGAAGCGCTCGATCACCGCCTCGCTTGCGCAAATCCGTGACTTGCTGCCATGCGAGACACTGACCAGCCCATGTGCCGTTAGCTGGGCCAGCGCCCCCCTTACGGTTTCCCTACTTACCCCGAACAGCTGTGCCAGCTCCCGTTCGCTGGGCAGTTCGTCTCCATCCCGCAGCAGCCCCGTCAACACCATGTCGGTCAGCTTGTCGGCCAGGATTTCCTTCTTGGTTCGGCTCTTCAGTGTTTTCTCGTCGGCAAAGGCCCTTAGCGTCATGGGTCAATATCCTCTTCAGGCTGCGCACCACTGGTATGGATTATATACCAATATCCCTTGGTTTTGCTTAAGGATAGCTTTCCCATAGGCCGGGATATTGCATCTCCTACTTTGGTATTGGCGCTTTATCTAGCACCTTGACCGGTATCATGGGGGTGGCTAAGTTCAAAATGTCTTCTGGTCTGGTGGGCGTACCAGCAATCCAGTTGGCGCGCATAATATCAATGACAAGTCGCAAGCTCACAGGAGTCATCATGTACAAGAAGCTACTCGGTCTCTCCGCGCTCGGTCTCACGATCGCCTCTTCTCCGCTCCAGGCTGACGAGATTGTCTTCGCCATCGGAGGCACGCCACAGAGTCTGCAGGGCCAGACTGCTCAAGAGTTCACGCGTCGACTTCAGGATCGCCTCGGTGACGAGCATCAGGTTCAACTCTATGACAGCGGTCAGCTAGGCAACGAACAGCAGCTGGTTCAAAAGCTTCGCCTCGGGACCGTCGATCTGGCAGCCATCTCCTCGATCATGTCGTCCATCGATAACAAGTTTGCCCTCTTCGACATGCCCTTCCTGGTCAAGGATCGTGACCATCTCAAGCGTCTCGATCAGGACATCATCATGCAGGACCTGGCCGATGGCGCCGAGTCCAAGGGGCTGCACATCGTCTCCACCTGGGAGAACGGCTTTCGGCATATCACTAACAACGAACACGCCATCGATACACCCGAGGATCTTGAGGGCCTGAAGCTCCGCACGCCGCAGAGCGAGTGGCGCACCATGATGTTCGATACCTGGGGAGCCAACCCCACCCCGATGGCATTTTCGGAGGTCTTCGTGGCGCTTCAGACAGGTGTCGTCGACGGCCAGGAGAATCCACTGAGTAACATCAACGGCGCCAAGTTCCAGGAGGTTCAGGACTATCTCTCGTTGTCCAATCACGTCTATTCCCCTATCTGGCTGACCGCGGGGCAGGGTGGTTGGGAAAAGCTGCCTGAGGACGTCCGTATGGCCATCACCGAGGTTGCCGCTGAGACCCAGGATTGGGCCCTGGCTAAGGGGGCGGAGCTGGACGATAGCCTGATCGGCACCATGCGTGAGGCTGGTATGGAGGTCAATCGGGTCGATCGCGATGCCTTTGTCGAGGCCAGCGCTCCCGTCTACCAGGCCTATGCCGAGCGCGTCGAAGGGGGGCAGGCACTAATTGACCGGGCCATGGCACTGGCCGAGGAGTAAGTGGCCATGTCCACGTCATCGGGCGCCCAGCGGGCGCCCCTTCCGTCATGCACAGAGGAGAGTCCGACCATGCCCTTGTTGGATCGTTGTCGACTCGGCCTTGAGCGCCTGCTAGAGGCGTTCACGGTGGCCCTGCTGCTGGGGCTGACCGCCATCGTGCTCGGCGCCGTGGTCTTTCGCACGGTGGGAAGCTCGATCCCCTGGTACGACGAGGTCGCCTCGGTGGGTCTGGCCTGGCTGAGCTTCTATGGCGCCAATCTGGCGGCCCTCAAGCGAGCCCACATGGGTTTCCCAGGGCTGGTCGCCAAAGCGCCGCCGGCGCTTCGTACGACCCTTTTCCTGGCCTCGGAAGTCATCGTGATCGGCTTCTTCCTGGTGGTGGGCCTCTATGGATACCGGGTCCTCGATGTATTGGCCTGGGACACCCTGGTGGCCCTTCCCGCCATCCATCTCAATGTCACCCAGTCGGTGATTCCCATCAGCGCCGCTTTGTTCATCCTCTGCGAACTGCTCAGCCTGCCCATGGCCTGGCGCAAGATGCGCAGCGGCGTGAACAGCGAGGAAGAAGAGATCGAGGCCGCCATTCGGCAGGCCGAGGATGACCTCAAGGAGCACCGCGCATGATCCTGCTCATCATCATTGCCGCCCTCTTCGCCCTGGTGCTGATCAACGTCCCCATCGCCGTGGCCATCGGCGTGGTCGGTGTTGCCGGCGTCTACCTCAACATGGGCACCGAGGCACTGGTCAATGTGCCGCTGACGCTGTTCAACGGCGCCACCAAGTTTCCGCTGATCGCCATTCCGCTGTTCATCTTCGCCGGTGCGCTGATGAACACCTCGGGCATCTCCCTACGCCTGATCAACCTGGTCACCGCCCTGGTGGGCTTCGTGCGCGGCGGGCTGGCGATGGTCAATGTCGGGGTGTCGCTGTTCTTCGCCGAGATCTCTGGCTCGGCGGTGGCCGACGTGGCCGCCACCGGCTCGGTGCTGATCCCCGAAATGAAGCGCCGCAAGTACCATCCCGACTTCACTGCCGCCATCACCTCCTCCTCGGCATCGCTGGCGATCATCATCCCGCCGTCGCTGTCGATGATCCTCTACGGCGCCATCGCCGACACGTCCATCGTCAAGCTGTTCGTGGCGGGTATCGTGCCCGGCCTGCTGGGTGCCCTGGGGCTGGCGGGGGCCTGCTACTACTACGCGGTGAAGTACGACCTGCCCCGCGAGGCAGCCTTCTCTCTGGCGACCCTGGGCAAGGCGTTTCGTGAGGCCTTCTGGGCTCTGCTACTGCCGGTGATCATCCTCGGCGGCATCTTTGGCGGCTTCGTCACCGCCACCGAGGGCGCCGGCATCGCCGTGCTCGCCGCCCTACTGATCGGTGGGCTGGTCTATCGCGAGCTGAATCTCAAGATCCTCTACCGCGCGGTGATCGAGGGCGTGGTCCAGACCGCCGTGGTGATGCTGCTGGTGGCGACCTCGGCGGTACTGGGGCTGTTCCTCACCGAGATGCAGCTGCCTCAGCAGCTGGCCCAGCAGATCACGGCCATCACCCAGGATCCGGTGCTGGTGCTGGCGCTGCTCAATGTCCTGCTGCTGCTGCTCGGCATGTTCCTGCACGGTGCCGCCGCCATCATCCTGGTGGTGCCCATCGTCATGCCGCTGGTCCAACAGATCGGCATCGACCCGATTCACTTCGGCCTGATCCTGACTCTCAACCTGGCCATCGGCCAGCAGACGCCGCCGGTCGCCTCGGTGCTCGCGACGTCCTGCTCCATCGCCAAGACCGACATCTGGAACACCACCCGCGTCAACCTGCCGATGATCCTGGTGCTGTTCATCGTGCTGATGCTGGTCACCTACGTGCCGGCCATTCCCATGACCCTCGTCAACCTCTTCTATTGAACAGGAGTTCGCTCATGACAAGCACACGCCCCGTCATCGCCGTTACTTTGGGCGATCCGGCCGGCATCGGCCCGGAACTGATCGCCAGGCTGTTCGCCGAGTCGTCCCTGTTCGCTGATGTTCATACTGTTCTGGTGGGCGACCGCTGGCTGTGGCAGGAGGGACAGGGTGTCGCTGGACTCTCTCATCAGTTACCCGAGGTCTCGGACTTTGCCGCCGCCCGCCACCACGCCGTGCCGGTTTTCCTGCCGGTCGACAGCGTCGCCGAGGGCGAGGTCGGCTATGCCGAGGAGACCGCTGCCGGCGGCGCCTCGGTGCTGGCGATCCTCGATCGTTGCTTGGTGGCCGCCCAAGCCGGTGAGGTGGATGCCATCTGCTTTGCGCCGCTCAACAAGCTGGCGATGAAGAAGGGCGGCTTGCAGCACGAGGACGAGTTGCACTTCTTCGCCGAGCGGCTGGGCGTGGAGGGGTACTTCTGCGAGTTCAACACCCTGGGCAGCCTGTGGACCTCGCGGATCTCCTCGCACATCCCGCTCAAGGATGCCGCCCGCTACGTCACCCAGGATCGCATCGTTGCCGCCAGCCGGCTGATTCATGACTCCTTGAAACTGGCCGGTTTTGAGGCGCCGCGGGTCGCGGTGGCGGCCTTCAATCCCCATGCCGGCGAGGGCGGCACCTGTGGGCGCGAGGAGATCGACGTCATCGCCCCCGCCGTCGAGGCCTGCCGGGCCCAGGGTTATCCCATCGACGGCCCCTTCCCCGCCGACACCATCTTCCTCAAGGCCCGAGACGGCGACTACGACGCCATCGTCACCATGTATCACGACCAGGGACAGATCGCGATCAAGCTGCTGGGCTTCAAGCAGGGTGTCACCGTTCAGGGCGGCTTGCCGATCCCCATCACCACGCCGGCCCACGGCACCGCCTTCGATATCGCCGGTCGGGGCAAGGCCGATGTGGGGCCGACCCGCAACGCCTTCGAGATCGCCTGCCGCATGGGCGCCAATCTGCGATGCCAGCGTCTCGCTGACGCTGCCACCCACGCCTGATCCCTTACCCCTTACAAGGAACTCCGCGCATGAAGATCAGCAACGTCCGCACCCGCGTCTTCGAATGGAAGGGCCACACCGTGCCCCCCACCGCCCACTTCTGCTCCAACGCCATGGACGAGCTGTGGGACAAGGGCGACTCCATGGGGACCTTCCGCTTCCACGGCTGGACCACCGTCGAGGTCGAGACCGATACCGGTCTGGTGGGCCTCGGCAACGTGGCGCTGGCGCCGCGCATCGCCAAGGCCATCATCGACCAGTACCTGGCGCCGCTGGTGGTCGGCCAGGACCCCTTCGACTACGAGTACCTGTGGCAGCGCATGTATCGCTCCACCCACGCCTGGGGGCGCAAGGGTATCGGCATGGCGGCGATCTCCGGTGTCGACATCGCCATCTGGGACATCATGGGCAAGGCCGTCGGCCAGCCGGTGTTCAAGCTGCTCGGCGGGCGCACCAAGGAGAAGATTCCCTGCTATGCCTCCAAGCTCTATCGCACCGACCTGAAGTCGATGCAGGAGGAGGCCCAGTCCTATCTCGACCAGGGCTTCACGGCGATGAAGATGCGCTTCGGCTATGGCCCCAAGGATGGTCCCGCCGGCATGCGCGCCAACCTCGACAGCGTCGCCGCAGTGCGTGAGGTGATCGGCGAAGACATCGACCTGATGCTCGAGTGCTACATGGGCTGGAACCTGGAGTACACCAAGCGCATGTTGCCGAAGCTGGAGCGCTTCCAGCCGCGCTGGCTGGAGGAGCCAGTGCTGGCCGACGACATCGACGGCTATGTCGAGCTCAACCGGCTGACCAGCATTCCCATCTCCGGCGGCGAACACGAGTTTACCCACTACGGGTTCCGCCAACTGCTCGAGAAGCGTGCCGTCTCGGTGGTGCAGTACGACACCAACCGCGTTGGCGGCATCACGGCAGCGCGCAAGATCAACGCCATCGCCGAGTCGTTCAGCGTGCCGGTGATCCCCCACGCCGGCCAGATGCACAACTATCACCTGACCATGGCGACCCTGGCCTCGCCGATGGCCGAGTTCTTCCCGGTCCACGACGTCGAGATCGGCAATGAGCTGTTCTACTACCTGTTCGAGGGCGATCCGGAGCCGGTCAACGGCTTCCTCGACCTGGACGACGAGACCCCGGGCCTTGGCCTCTCGCTCAACGAGCGTTACTTCGACCAGTTCCATATCACCGAGTGAGGCTGGCCATGCGACTGATCCAGTATCTCGAGGAGGGGCAGCCGCGAGCTGCTCTGGTGGAGAGTGAGGACGCGGTGAGGCCGATTCGCCTCGCCGGCGGCACCTACGCTCTGGCGCGGCTGGCCATCGCTAGTCGGCAGTCTTTGTCGGCGGTGATTGAGGTGCGGCTCGACGATGGCCTGATCGACTATCAACAGCTGATCGACGAGCGCCGCCTGCTTCCGCCGCTGACCCATGACGATCCGGCCCATTGCCTGGTCACCGGCACCGGCCTGACCCACCTGGGCAGCGCCGACACCCGCGCCTCCATGCACGCCAAGGCCCAGGCCGACGAGTCCGAGCTGACCGACTCCATGCGCATGTTCAAGCTCGGCGTGGAGGGCGGCAAGCCCGCCACCGGCGAGACCGGCGCCCAGCCGGAGTGGTTCTACAAGGGCGACGGCGACTGCGTGGTGGCCCCCGAGGCGCCGATGCCGGTGCCGGCCTTCGCCGAGGACGCCGGCGAGGAGCCGGAACTCGCCGGGCTCTACGTGATCGGCGACGATGGCCAGCCCTGGCGCGTCGGCTACGCCATCGGCAACGAGTTCTCCGACCACATCACCGAGCGCTTCAACTACCTGTGGCTGGCCCATTCCAAGCTGCGCCACTGCAGCTTCGGCCCGGAGCTGTTGATCGGCGAGCTGCCCGACCACCTCGAGGGCACGAGCCGCATCGTGCGCGACGGCGAGACCCTGTGGGAGAAGCCCTTCCTCACCGGCGAGGCCAACATGGCCCACACCGTCGCCAACCTCGAGCATCACCACTTCAAGTACCCGGGCTTCCGACGCCCCGGCGACATCCACGTGCACTTCTTCGGCACCGCGACGCTGAGCTTCGCCGACGGCGTCCAGACCCGCGACGGCGACCGCTTCGAGATCGATCTGCCGGCCTTCGGCCGCACGCTGCGCAACCCGCTGGCGTTCGAGGACGTCGCCGCCGACACCCCCGTTCATTCCCTGTGACCCCAGGAGGTTCCATGACACTGGAAGGCAAGCAACTGATCGGCCAGCAGGCCGTGCTCAGCGACGGCAAGGCGATCCAGGCCGTCGATCCCGCCACCGGCGAGACCCTGTCCCCGGTCTATCCCGGGGGTGGCCAGGCCGAGGTCGAGCGCGCCTGCGAGCTGGCCTGGGCCGCCTTCGACGCCTACCGCGAGACCGGCCTCGAGGCCCGCGCCGCGTTCCTCGAGACCGTGGCCGACGAGATAGAGGCCATCGGCGATGAGCTGATCACTCGCGCCATGGCCGAGTCCGGCCTGCCGCGGGCCCGCCTGGAAGGCGAGCGCGGCCGCACCTGCGGCCAGCTGCGCCTGTTCGCCAAGGTCGTGCGCGCCGGCGAGTGGCTCGACGTGCGCCTCGATCCGGCGCTGCCGGAGCGTCAGCCGATGCCCCGCGTCGACCTGCGCCAGCGCCACATCGCCCTGGGCCCGGTGGCCGTGTTCGGCGCCTCCAACTTCCCGCTGGCGTTCTCCGTGGCCGGCGGCGACACCGCCTCCGCGCTGGCCGCTGGCTGCCCGGTGGTGGTCAAGGCCCACTCCGCCCACCCCGGCACCTCCGAACTGGTCGGCCGCGCCGTGCAGCGCGCCGTGGCCAAATGCGAGCTGCCCGAGGGCGTGTTCTCGCTGCTCTACGGCTCCGGCCGCGAGGTCGGCCAGGCGCTGGTGCGCGACGCGCGCATCAAGGCGGTGGGCTTCACCGGCTCCCGCGGCGGCGGCACCGCGCTGATGCAGGCCGCCCAGGAGCGTCCCGAGCCGATCCCGGTCTACGCCGAGATGAGCTCCATCAACCCGGTGTTCCTGCTGCCGGAAGCGCTCCAGGCGCGTGGCCAGGCGCTCGGCGAGGCCTTCGTCGGCTCGCTGAACATGGGCGCCGGCCAGTTCTGCACCAACCCCGGCCTGGTGATCGCCGTCAAGGGCGAGGCGTTGGATGCCTTCGTGGCGTCCGCCGCCGAAGCCGTGAAGGGCTCCGCGGCCCAGACCATGCTGACCCCGGGCATCCATGACGCCTACGTGCAGGGCGTCGACGGCCTGGTCGCCAGCAGCAAGGCTCGCGAGATCGCCCGCGGCGCCGCCGGCGAGGGCCCCAACGCCTGCCAGACCGGGCTGTTCGTGGCCTCCGCCGAGGACTTCATGAGCGACGAAGCGCTGCAGGCCGAGGTCTTCGGCGCCACCTCGCTGGTGGTCGAGTGCGCCGACCTGGACGAGGTCAAGCGCGTGGCCGAGCACCTGGAAGGCCAGCTCACCGCCACCCTGCAGATGGACGACGCCGACCTGGACGCGGCCCGCGCGCTGCTGCCGACCCTGGAGCGCCGTGCCGGCCGGGTGATGGCCAACGGCTGGCCGACCGGCGTCGAGGTGTGCCACGCCATGGTTCACGGCGGCCCGTACCCGGCCACCTCCGACGCGCGCACCACCTCGGTGGGCAGCGCGGCGATCCATCGCTTCCTGCGCCCGGTGTGCTACCAGAACCTGCCCCAGGGGCTACTGCCCGAGGCCCTGCGCGACGGCAACCCGGCCGGCGTCAGCCGCCTGGTCGACGGCCAGCGCGAGGCCTGAGGAGGAATTCACCTGCGACAGAGTGGTTCGATCAAAGCACTTTGTTTGCCGGCGTTCATCGCGGGATAATGGAGGCTCATTTCCCGCATCGGTTTCCCGTCATGTCCGACTCCCGCCGCTCCGCCCCACGCGCGGCCCATTCCCGTCGTGAGCCCATGCGCCGCACCCGCGAGCCGCGAGCCAGCGTCGGCGAGGTCGCCTACCTGCCGGTGGTGAAGGTCAACGAGACCGGCGCCTTCCTCGACTGGGGCCACTCGCGGGACCTGCTGCTGCCCTTCGGCGAGCAGCGCTTCCGTCCCACGGTGGGACGCCGGGTGCTGGTGATGATCCGCGAGGATGACCGCGAACGGCCCTTCGCCACCCAGCGCCTCGACCGCTACCTCGACGATCACGCCGAGGGCCTGGCCGCCGGCAGCGCCGTGGCGCTGGTGATCGCCGACCAGACCGATCTCGGCTACAAGGCGGTGGTCGACGGCCGCTTCTGGGGCCTGCTCTATCACGACGACGTGACCCGGCCGCTGCGCCGCGGCCAGCGGCTCGATGGCCACGTGAAGCGGGTCCGCGAGGACGGCCGCCTGGATCTGTCGCTGCTGCCGCCGGGCCCGGCGCGGCTGGACGTGGTCGGCGAGGCCGTGCTCAAGGCGCTGCGCGAGAGCGGCGGCTACCTGCCGCTCTCCGACGCCAGCCCCGCCGGCGAGATCAAGGCCCGGCTCGGGGTCAGCAAGAACGCCTTCAAGCAGGCCATCGGCCGGCTCTACAAGCAGCGCCGCATCACCATCGAGAGCGGCGGTATCCGCTTCGCGCCCGGCGGGGAGCAGGACTGAGCGCCTTGGAGTCCATGGCGGCCCTGCGGCATACTGCCAGCCATCATTCCCCGCCGGGATCGCCCGGCGCCGACGAGTAGAACGATGAGCCAACGCCCCCTCAAGGTCGGCGTGGTGATGGATCCCATCGCCGACCTCAGCTTCAAGAAGGACACCAGCCTGGCCATGCTGTGGGCCGCCCAGGATCGCGGCTGGTCGTTGCACTACATGGAGCAGGAAGACCTGTTCCTGCGCGACGGCCGGGCCCACGCCCGGATGTGCGACCTCGAGGTGTTCCGCGACGCCGAGCGCTGGTACGCGCTGGGCGAGGCCGAGGCGCGCCCGCTGGCCGAGCTCGACGTGGTGCTGATGCGCAAGGACCCGCCGGTGGACGGCCACTTCCTCAACGCCGTGCACCTGCTGGGCTTCGCCGAGCGCGAAGGCGTGCTGGTGGTGAACCCCACCCGGGCGCTGCTGGAGTGCAACGAGAAGCTGTTCGCCCAGCAGTTCCCGGAGTGCTGCGCGCCGACCCTGGTGTCCTGCCGCGAGACCGAACTGCGCGCCTTCCACGCCGAACACGGCGACGTCATCCTCAAGCCCCTCGACGGCATGGGCGGCAGCGGCATCTTCCACGTCCAGCCGGACGGCCGTAACCTTGGCGCGATCATCGAGACCCTCACCGAGGGCGGCCGGCGCCAGATCATGGCCCAGCGCTACCTGCCGGAGATCAAGGACGGCGACACCCGCATCCTGCTGGTCGACGGCGAGCCGGTCGAGTACGGGCTGGCGCGCATTCCCAGCGCCGGTGAGACCCGCGGCAACCTGGCCGCCGGCGGCCAGGGCGTCAGCCGCGAGCTGACCGACCGCGATCGCTGGCTGATCGGCCAGGTGCAGCCGATGATCCACGAGAAGGGCCTGATGTTCGTCGGCCTGGACGTGATCGGCGACTACATCACCGAGATCAACGTCACCAGCCCGACCTGCGTGCGCGAGATCGACGACCAGCGCGGCACCGACATCGCCGGCCAGCTGATGGACGCCGTCGCCGACCGCCTCGCCGCGCGCCGGGGCTGACCCGGGAGACGCCACCGTGGCCGCCCCCGTCAACGACCCGATCCGCTATGCGCCGGTGACGCGCTCTTACCGCTACTGGCTGGCCTGGGCGGTGTCGCTGCTGCTGCATCTGGCGGTGATCGGCGTGGTGGCCAGCCGCCAGTTCGCCCCGGCGCCGCCGGAGCGCACCAGCCTCGACGTGGTGCTGGTGACACGGCCCGCCGAGGCGCCGGTGACGGCCGAGGCGCTGGCCGAGTCGGCCCAGCGCGCCGCCGGCGAGGCGGTGGAATCGCCGCCGGCGGAGTCCCATGCCGCGCCCCGGGCCGAGTCGTCGGTACCGCCGGCGGAGGTCGAGCGGGCGGTGGATCCGGCCTCGCCGGCCGAGCCCGAGGCCCAGGCGCCCCCCGAGCCCGAGGCGCGTCCGGCACCGGAAGCGTCGGCCACCGCCGAGCGGCCGCGGCAGACGGCGACCCCCGAGCCGCGCGAGAGTGCGCCCCGCTCGGCCGAGGCCACGGCCCCCGCGGCGGCCAGCGTGCCCTCGACCTCGGGGCGCGATCTGCTGGCCCAGGCCACCGCCAGCATCCGTGAGCAGGGGCTGTCCGCCGACTATGCCGGCGACGCTGCCGGGGCGGCGCGGCCGGCGGCCCAGCGGGCCGCCGAGGCCCGCTACATCGACGACTGGACGCGCCGGGTCGAGGACTACGGGAACCGCGTCCATCCGGCGCCGCCAGCGCTGGATGGCCAGCTGCGGATCCGCGTGGTGATCGGCCGCGACGGTCAGGTCAGGCGGGCGGAAGTGATACAATCCTCGGGACATTCCGAACTCGATCAGGCGGCCCTGGACACCGTCCACGGCGCCGCGCCGTACCGCCCCTTCGATGCGGGCATGGGCGAGCTGGACAGCCTGTCCATCACCCGCATCTGGCGGTTCGGCGAAGGCAACGATTACGGCGTGCGCTAGGCACCGGACGACGGCGCGCGCAGACACACGGCAGGCGCGCCCGATGCGCGCCGCCTTCCGCTGGGGAGCTCCATGCAAAGCTTGAAAAACCACTTCCTGATGGCGATGCCGCACCTGGAAGATCCCAATTTCGCCGGCACCCTCAGCTACCTCTGCGACCACGACGACAAGGGCACCATGGGCGTGATCGTCAATCACCCCATGGAGGAGCTGACCCTCGAGGCGCTGTTCGAGCAGCTCGAGCTCGAGTGCAGCACCAGCCCTCACCTCAGCGCCCCCGTCTACTACGGCGGCCCGGTGCACAAGGACCGCGGCTTCATCCTCCACGAGGGTGACAGCCAGCAGTGGGACTCCAGCCTGCAGGTGACCGACGACATCGCCCTGACCACCTCCATGGACGTGCTCGAGGCGCTGGCCGCCGGCCGTGGCCCGGAGAAGTTCCTGGTCTGCCTGGGCTGCGCCGGCTGGGAATCCGGTCAGCTCGAGCAGGAGCTGATGGACAACACCTGGCTGACCGTGGAGGGCCGTGCCGACGTGCTCTTCGAGGTGCCGCCGGAGCAGCGCCTGAGCGCCAGCGCCAATCTGCTGGGCGTCGATCTGAACCTGATGACCCGCGAAGCGGGCCACAGCTGATATGAAAGGAGCGGCCTGCGCTCGCTCAGGCGGCGTTGCCCGGAGACTCGCCATGCTCATTGAACCCCGCGTCAACTCCGCTAGCTCGTCTCCGGGCGCCTTGCCTGGCCGTCGCTCGGCGCGTTCGTCGGTCGGGTGCCGCCTCGAGGAGCTTTGCCGATGAGTGCCAGTGGCCAGCGCCTGATCCTGGGCTTCGACTTCGGCACCCGGCGCATCGGTGTGGCGGTGGGCAACGAGCTCACCGCCAGCGCCCGGGCGCTGGAACCGCTGCCGGCCCGCGACGGCATCCCCGACTGGGACCAGGTCGCGCGGCTGGTGGAGGAGTGGCGGCCCGACCTGTTCGTGGTCGGCCTGCCGCTCAACATGGACGGCAGCGAGAGCGTGATGAGCACTCGCGCGCGCAAGTTCGGCAAGCGGCTCTACGGTCGCTACGGCGTGCCCTGCGAGATGGCCGACGAGCGCGGCTCGACCCGCGAGGCCAAGAGCATCGCCCGGGAGGCCGGGCACCGCGGCAACTACCGCGAGGACAGCGTCGACGGCCTGGCCGCGGTGCTGATCCTCGAGGCCTGGCTGGCGCGGTCCGAGGGGCTGCCGCCGCGGCCCTGATCCTCTGCTTTCCCGCTCTTCCAACGGCAACGGGCCGGCATTCGCCGGCCCGTTGCCGTTTCTGGCGGCCTGTCTCGGCCCTTCCTGCCCGTCAGAACTGGGCGTCGTCCACGCCGACGGTCTTCGGCACGAACCAGGGCACGTCGCGCAGGTCCTTCTCGATCTGGTCCTCGACCTGCAGCAGGGTAGCGAAGATCGCCATGCGTACCGGGATGCCGTTGTCGGTCTGGCGGAAGATCGCCAGGCGCGGGTCGCCGTTGAGGTCCACGTCCAGGTCGTTGGCATCCGGGCGGCTGTCGCGGGGCAGCGGGTGCATGACGATGGCGTGGTCGTTGACGCGCTGGTCCATGAACGCCTTGTCCACCGTGTACTCCCGCGACAGGCTGAAGCCCTCGCTCATCTCGGCGGTGAAACGCTCCTTCTGGATGCGCGTGGTGTAGACCACGTCGACGTCGGAGAAGTCGCTGGCCAGGCTCTCGCGGGTCTCGACCCGGTGGCCGCGGGAGGCGACCAGCTCGATCAGGTGCTGCGGCATTTCCAGGCCGGGGGGCGAGACCAGGGTCAGGCGCATCGGCTCGTGGAGCGACAGCAGCTTGATCAGCGAGTGCACGGTGCGGCCGAACTTGAGGTCGCCGGTCAGCAGGATATGGGCGCCGGTCAGGGCCTTGTCGCGCCGCGCGAACTCCTTCTCGATGGTGTAGAGGTCGAGCAGCGCCTGGCTGGGGTGCTCGCCGGGGCCGTCGCCGCCGTTGATCACCGGCACGTTGGTGGCCTGGGCGAACTCGGCCACCGCACCCTGTTCCGGGTGGCGCATCACGATGGCGTCGCAGTAGCCGCTCATCACCCGGCTGGTGTCGTAGAGCGACTCGCCCTTGGCCATGGACGAGAAGGTGAAGCCGGTGGTGTCGCAGACGCTGCCGCCGAGCCGGCAGAAGGCGGTGTGGAAGCTGACGCGGGTGCGGGTGCTGGCCTCGAAGAACAGGTTGCCGAGCACCGCGCCCTCCAGCACCCGGGTGACCTTGCGGCGTTGGGCGATCGGTTCCATGCGCGCCGCCACGCGCATCAGGTGATCGACGTCATCTCGTGACAGGGAATCGACGGAGAGCAGGTGAGAACTCATGCGCGGGCCTCGGCTGGCGGTGGGGGTCGCGCGCTAGTGTACTCCGCGTGGCGGCTGGCTTCAGCCCTCCCGCGCCAGGATATCCTCGTCCGGCGCGGGCATCTGGGCGCACTCGTCGAAGACGCGCAGGGTGCAGGTCCGGCATACCTCCGGGTCCAGCGTCGGCACGATGGCGTCGAGCGCCTCCGCGGACGATTCGAAGAAGCGCTCCTCGCCCAGCCGGGCCAGGTCGCCGCGTCGGCGCAGCTCGTCGAGCACGGTGCCCTTGAGCGAACTGATCATCAGGTCGCCGCCCTGGTCGCGCAGGCGCTCGGCCTCCTGCAGCAGCAGCTCGACGCCGGCGGTGTCGATGAAGTTGATGCCCTTGCCGATCAGCAGCACCCGGGTACCGGGCGCGGCGCTGAACACCCTCAGGCGACGCTGCACGTGGTCGGTGGCGCCGAAGAACAGCGAGCCGTCGATGCGCAGCATCTTCAGCTGCGGGCACTGGGTGAGCTCGTAGCGGTGGACGTTGCGGATATGGCGGCGCGGATGATCCTGACGCGGCGCCACCTCCATCACCGTCGGCCGCGAGGTGCGCTTGAGGTAGAGCACCAGCGACAGCAGCACGCCGATGTAGATGGCGAACTCCAGCGCCACCAGCAGGGTGGCGGCGACGGTGGCCGCCAGTACCATCGCCTCGTGGCGGCTGGCGCGCACCAGCTGCACGATGTGCCGGGCGTCGATCAGGTTCCAGGCGATCAGCAGGATGCCGCCGGCCATGGCCGGCAGCGGCAGGTAGGCGGTGATGCCCGGGGCGAACAGCAGGATCAGCACCAGCAGCGCGGCGGCGAACACCGAGGCCAGCGGGGTGCGCGCGCCGGCGTCGTAGTTGGCGCCGGAGCGGGTGAAGGAGCCGGAGCTGGCGTAGCAGGAGAAGAAGCCGCCGACGATGTTGGACAGCCCCTGGCCGATGAACTCCTGGTTGCCGTCGATCACCTGGCGCGAGCGCAGGGCGATGGCGCGGGCGATCGACACCGCCTCGATCAGCCCCAGCAGGGCGATGGCGAAGGCGCCGGAGGTCAGGGTGCGCAGGCTGTCCGGCGACAGCTCGGGCAGCGTCAGCGGCGGCAGGGTACCGGGCAGGGCGCCGACCAGCGCGACGCCATGGCTCGCACCGTCCATCAGCCAGCAGGCCAGGCTGCCGGCGGCCAGGCCGAGCAGTAGGTGCGGGCTGCGGCGGTTGAGGCGCCGCGCGACCACCGAGGTGACCAGCGAGATCAGGCCGACGGCCAGCGCGTAGAGGTTGGTGTCCGGCAGCGCCCGGATCAGGCCGGCCAGCTCGACCAGGAAGCCCTGGCCGTCGACGGCGACGCCGAGCAGATGCTGCATCTGGCTGGTGGCGATCAGGATCGCTGCCCCGGTGGTGAAGCCGATCACCACCGTATGCGAGATGAAACTGACCAGGCTGCCGAGGCGCAGGAGCCCCATGGCCAGCTGGATCACCCCGACCAGCAGGGTGACCGTGATCGCCGCGCCCAGGTACTCCGCCGGCGTCAGCGAGCCCAGGCCGCCGACCACGCTGGCCAGCACGATGGAGAGCGCCGCGGTGGGCCCCGAGACCATGTGCCAGGAGCTGCCGAACAGCGCGGCGACGGTGGCGGCGACGATGGCGGTATAGAGGCCGACCTCCGGTGGCAGGCCGGCGATGAAGGCGTAGGCGACGCCCTGTGGCAGCACCAGGATGGCGCCGGTGAGCCCGGCCATCAGGTCGGCGGAGAGCATCTTGCGGTCGAGGTCCCGGCCCCAGCTCAGGAACGGCAGGTAACGCGAGAGTCGGGACGCCATGGGGGAACCTCGGGGGTTGGGTGGATGGGAGGCGCTAGCCTAGGAAAAAGTCGTTATCCTGAAAAACAAAATTTTTTGGCCTTCATGAACGGAAAAACCGAAGGTGGTCGCCCTGGATACTCAACTGCTGCAAACCTTCCTCGAGGTGAGTCGGCTGCGCAACTTCGGCCGCGCCGCCGAGAGCCTCAGCGTCTCGCCCTCCACGGTCAGCGCGCGCATCCGCCAGCTCGAGGCGCACATGGGCCTGGCGCTGTTCAGCCGCGGCCATCATCGCATCGGCCTGACCCCCGCCGGGGAGCGCATGGAGCGCCACGCGCGCTTCCTGCTCGACGCCTGGGAGCGGGCCTATGAGGACACCGCGCTCAGCGAGCGCCACCAGCGGCGGCTGGTGGTGGCCGGCGTCGCCAGCCTGTGGGACATCTTCCTCCAAGAGTGGCTCACCGACATCTATCGTGCCTACCCGGCGCTCGGCATCCGCGCCGAGGAGAGCACGCCGCTGCGGGTGGTGGAGAAGCTCGAGCAGAACATGATCGACGTGGGCTTCCTCTACGATACCCCGCGCCTGCGTGAGGTGGGCGTCGAGGAGGTGGCGACCCTTCCGCTGGTGATGGTGTCGAGCCGCTCCGGCCAGCGCGCCGAGCAGGCGGTGGGCGACGGCTACATCCGGGTCGAGTGGGGCACCGCCTTCGCCAGCGTTCACGAGGGCCACTTCCCCCAGCGGCTGCTGGCGCGGGGGCGGGTCAACAGCGGGCGCATCGCCCTGAACCTGCTGCTGACGTGCGGCGGGGCCGCCTACCTGCCGCGGGACATCGTGGCGCCCCACTGCCGGGAGGAGCGCCTGTTCCCGGTCGAGGACGCGCCGCCGATCGAGCTCAAGGCCTACGTGGCCTATCGCCTCCATGGGGAACATCGTGAGCTGATCCGGGAACTGCTCGGCAAGTTAAGGTGAGTGATCGCTCGCTTCGGCGGGAAGGTCGGCGCCGGCGCCCTCGTGCTTACCAGACGCCGAACAGGTAGCCACGCTCATGCGCCCTGGCCGTGTTCGTCTCGACGCGCCGGTTGCTGACCGTGACCCGCAGCTTACGATCCCGGAACCACGCGTTGAGGGCCGACTCCAGCTCACGGCATACCTCGGCATGACGACCTTCCGGCACCAGGTCCTGCAGTTCATCGGGATCATTCTGTAGATCGAAGAGCTGCGGGCGGTGATGCTCGTAGTGGACATACTTCCAGCGTGCGTCGGTGACCATGTAGGCCTTGGCCTGATCGGGGGGGAGCTGGAGGGCGAGGCGTGCCGGCCGCCAGGCGTAGTCCGACTCGCTGAAGGCATGGGTGCGCCACTCGCCGCCCTGGCCGTGCACCACCGGCTGCAGGGAACGGCCCTCGAGGCGATGGTCCAGCGCCTGACTGTCGCCACCTGCGGCATCGACGAAGGTGGGCACCAGATCGATGGCTTCCACCAGCCGGTCGTCGCGGCTGCCGCGGGTACCGTCGGCCTGGCGACGCGGGTCGACCACGATCATCGGGATGCGTGCGCTGGGTTCGTGGAACATCTCCTTCTCGCCCAGCCAGTGGTCGCCCAGATAGTCGCCGTGGTCCGAGGTGACGACGATCAGGGTGTTGTCCAGCTGTCCGCGGTCTTCCAGGAAGGTCATCAGGCGGCCGATGTGGTCGTCCAGCTGGGTGATCAGGCCCATGTAGGTGGGAATGACCCGCTGCCGGACTTCGTCCCTGGCGAACTCCCGGGACTCGGTGTGCTGCATGAAGGCACCGACCACCGGATGGGGAGAGGCGGCTTCCTGCGCCGAGCGGACGGCGTCCGGGATATCCTCGACCCTGTACATGTCGTGGTATGGCGCCGGGGCCATATAGGGCCAGTGGGGCTTGATGTAGCTGAGATGCAGGCACCAGGGGGTATCACCGGCCTCGTCGATGAAGTCCATGGCACGGTGGGTGGTGTAGGCGGTCTCGGAGTGCTCCTCGCTGACCCGTATCGGCCGATCGCAGTGGCGCATGTGCCATCCGCTCAGGATGTTGCCGTCATCGTCTTCGGCGGAGTTGGCGTAGTCGTGCCAGGGGTTGCGGCTGTCGTAGCCCTGGCGGCGCAGATACTGGTTGTACCTGAGGTCGGGGTCGGCGGACTGGTCGGGATGCAGGCCATCGTCACGCTCGAAGGGCTCGAAGCCGCACTGGCTGACCAGCACGCCCCGAGAGGAGTCGGGCGAGATGCCCAGATGGGCCATGCCCTCGTCGTCGCGCTTCATGTGGGTCTTGCCGACCAGGGCGACCCGGTAGCCGTGCGGGCGCAGATGGTCGCCCAGGGTGCGCTCGTCGACCCGCAGCGGGACGTTGTTGTAGCTGGCACCATGGCTCGCCGCATAGCGACCGGTATAGAACGACATGCGGGAAGGGCCGCAGACCGGGGCCTGGCAATACGCGCGAGTGAAGTTGATGCCCCGGGCGGCCAGGGCATCGATGTTGGGCGTGCGGATGTTGGGGTGTCCGTTGCAGGCCAGGTAGTCGGCCCGCAGTTGATCGGCCATGATGAACAGGATATTCGGCTGTTTGGTCATAGTGGGCCTGTTGAATGGCATCTGGGAAAATCGGTGCCTCTTACTTTCTGTTCAAGTGGCGATGCCTGCAATCCAGCCTTTCACTAAATGAAATTCAAGGCCTGAACGAACCGGTGCCGCGTTCTGATGGGGCCAAGACCTATGGGGGAAAGCCGGGACAGGAATGGCGATGTAACATTCCCCGATCAAGCCGGGATGGCCCGGCCGAAAGGGGAAGGCGGGCTTACGGCCGGTTGGCGTCTTTATCCATGCGTGATGAACAAGGGTGAGATGAACAAGAAGATCAGAGCTCTGGCGCGAGGCCTGGATGTGGTGGCGGCGATCAATGATGCGAATGGGCCCGTATCTCTCAGTGATTTACACCAGGCGACGGGTCTGGATAGAGCCACCATCCTGAGGATCCTGGCCACCCTGGAGGACAAGGGGTGGGTCTATCGGGGGATGGGAGACAGCCGGTATCGACTCACCTACAAGCTTCACGAGCTGGGCGGGCACGTCAGCATGGACGATGCCATCGCGCATGCCGCCGCGCCCGTGCTGGATGCCCTGCAGCAGCAGCTCGCCTGGCCGTCTGACATCTCCGTCTACGACGGTGACGGGATGGCCATCATCGAGACGTCACGGCGCAAGAGCGCCTTCGTCATCAATCGCGAAGTCGTCGGCTACAAGCCCAGCATGCTGCAGTCGGCCATGGGGCGCGCCTTCCTGGCCTACTGCGATGAACGGACCCTTAACACCATCCTCAGGCGTCTCCAGAAGCAGGGGGGAGAGGATGCAAGGCTGGCCGCCGATCAGCAGTATGTGGCCGAGACGCTCGGCAAGGTCAGGGAAAAGGGGTACGCGGTGCGGGATCCGAGCCAGTCTTCTCTGCCCTCCGAAACCTTCGAGGAGTTCCAGGCGATCGCGGTGCCCGTCATCGTGCTGGGGGATGTCCAGGCGAGCCTGAATATCGTCTGGATGAAGTCGGCCTACAAGGACGTGGCGATCGAGGATCACTTCTTCCAGTACCTGAAGCCCGCCGCCGAGGAGCTTTCCCGAATCTTCCATGAGCATGGCATCTATTGAGCCAGGCGAGGGGCGGCTCGGTCGAGACAGGCCCGGGGGGGCGTGGCGGGGAGGTTGCGGCCCTGCACCCGGCCATGACCGGGTGCAGGAAAGCCCCTACCGTGCCTCGGGAGGGATCAGGCTCTCGGGAATGTCGAGACCGATTTCCTCGTAGTAGCGGATGGCACCGGGATGGAGCGGCGTGTCCATGTCCTGGAAGACCGTATCGAGAGACAGGTTGCGCATCTGCGGTACCGCCTCCTGCTTCTCCGCCAGGTTCTCCCAGAAGGCCTTGGTGATCGAATAGATGGCGTCTTCCGGCATGTCCTTGTTGGTGGCCATGCCGATGGTCACGCCGATGGAGCGTGCCGGTTCGACGTTGACCTGATTCTCGCCATAGATGCCGGCAGGCAGTTCGACGACGCGATAGCCGGGCCGCTGCAGGACGCTCGCCAGTTCCCCTTCTTCCACCTCCGGGATGCTCAGGAAGCGAATCTGGTTGCTCATCGCGATCTGGGTCAGGGCCGGGCTGGGCGCCTGGGTCGGGTTGAAGTAGGCATCCAGATTGCCATCCTGGAAGCTTTGCGCCGCGGCATCCCAGCTGATGTTGACGGCCTCGTAGTCCTCGTCGGCCTTGTAGCCCGTGATGGCTTCGATGAGCGGCTCGACGGTCTTGCGGGCCTGGCCGGTCGGCGGGCCGGTGAAGACGCGCTTGCCCTCGAGATCCTCGTAGGTCTCGATGCCCGAATCCGCGAACACGACGCCATGATAGAGCCCCATCGGATAGTTGAAGAGCAGGCGCAAGTTGCCGTATAGCTCGGAGGCTTGGGGCAGCGTTTCGAACATGCCGGTGCCGTTTCGCATCAGGGCCGCCAGGCCCGGGGAGAAGCTGGAGGTGAACTGGGTCATCCCCCGGGCGGTGGTGACGGCCTGTTCGGTGCCGCTGCCGGTGGCGTCGACCTGAATCCTGTTATCCGTGTGGTTGTTCACGATATCCGCGAACACGGTCGAGACGACATAGGGCGAGCTGCCGGTGCCCAGCGTCTTCAGCCGGTAGTTCGACTGTGCCTCCGCTGCATCGGGGCTCAGTCCGAGCAGTCCGCTCAGCAGAACGCCACCCATTAATGCCATGGTCGAAGCTTTCTTTTGCATTGCCATTCTTGCACTCCTTCTCGGGCTTTTCTTGTTCAAAGGGATTGTGACGGGGAGAGGCTGCTGCGTGATGCCGCAACCAGTGTGCCTGCTCCCAGCAGAGCGCCCACCACCTGCAGTGGCAGCAAGGGGGCCACGAGCGTGATGGACACGATGGCGGATACGGCCCACCAGGCCTGGCCCAGGACGCTGATCCTGGCGATCAGGTAGGCCGCCAGGGCGAGCCGGAGGATCGACCAGACGAACTCGACGAGCGAGAAGTCGGTGATCAGCAGCATCGAGGGGCTGTAGACGAACACGAACGGGGTCAGGAAGCCGATGAGGGCCAGGCGCCCCATGGCCGTCATGCCGATCGCCATGGGATTGGCTTGCGCGATGGGAGCCGCCGCGAAGGCGGCCAGCGCCACGGGGGGCGTGATGGCCGACAGTACGGCGAAATAGACGACGAACATGTGGGCCGCGATGGTGGGCACACCGAGGGCTTCCACCGCCGGCCCCATGATCAGGATGATGATCAGGTAGGCGGGAACGGTGGGCATGCCCATCCCCAGCACCAGGCATGCCAGTGCCATCAGCAGCAGCGAGAGGAACAGCGAGCCATCGGCCACGGCCTGCACCGATGAGGCGAAGCGCAGTCCCAGCCCCGTCAGGTTCATCACCGCGATGATGATGCCGACGGCCCCCACGGCGACCAGGATCGTGCCCCCCGCGTTGGCGCTGCTGCCGACGATGTTCAGCAGGGCCTTGAGGTTGCGGGCCCGGGGATTGAACAGCAGCCCCAGCGCCACGGCGGCGCCGATGGCCCAGAGCCCGGCCAGGGCCGGAGAGCGCCCCTGCATCATCATCACCACGATCAGGGCGAGGGGAACCACGAAGGCCGAGAGCAGCAGCCAGTCCTGACGGCTCAGGCTCGGCAGGGTGGCTCGATCGGGCGCCTTGATGCCCGCGCGACGCGCCTCGGCGCCGACGCTGGCGAACAGGCTGCCGTAGAACAGCAGGGCCGGAATCAGGGCCGCGAGGCAGATCTCCAGATAAGGAATGCCGGTCATGTCCGCCATGATGAAGGCGACGGCACCCATGATCGGGGGCATGATCTGCCCCCCGCTGGAAGCGGCGGCTTCCACGGCACCGGCGAAACGGGCGCTGAAGCCGCTCTTCTTGATCATCGGCATGGTGACGACGCCCGTCCCCACCACATTGGCCACGACGCTGCCCGAAACGGTGCCGAACAGGCCGCTCGCCATCACCGCGGCATAGGCCGCACCGCCGCGCAGCCGACCGAGGCTGCGCAGCGACAGGTTGAGCAGCACCTGGCCAATGCCCAGGGCCTCGAGCACGGCGCCGAAGATGATGAAGACCAGGATGGTGCTGGTGACCACGGCCAGGGGCTGACCGAAGACGCCGTCGAAGCTGTACCAGAACGTCTGGAGCATCTCAGGGTAGGAAATGCCCGCATGACTGAGAAATCCCGGCAGGGCATCTCCGAAATAGGCATAGGCGCTCACGAGCAGGGCGACGATCACCAGCGGAACGCCGATGACGCGGCGCGTCAGCTCGAGCAGCGCCAGCATGCCCGCCAGGCCACACCAGAGGTCGAGGGGTTGAAGAAAGTAGAGCCCCGACTCCAGCCGCCCCGAGATGATGAAGTAGCGCCAGGCCGCGATGACGATCATCGCCACCAGGGCGATATCCAGGAGCCGCCGAAGGAGGGAGGCAGGCTGGCGCAGGGAGTGCAGCAGCAGGAACAGCGCGCCCAGGGAAAAGCCGCCGACGCGCACCAGCGCATCGTCGAACACGCCGTATTTCGCGGTATACAGGGCACCGCCGATCAGCAGCGCCCCGACCAGGAACATCAGGGGGGTGATGAGCATCGTCAGCGGAGAACGGTCTCGGGGAGGAGCTGACATGGCGTTTTCCTCTTTCAAGTGTTTGTAATTATTGGTTTTTGTGTGGGATTTTCGTTTTGTGAAGATTTTAATATCCCCAACGTTAGGCAGGCTGGGGACGGGGCGCAATGCCGGTTTTCACAAGATGAAACAGGGGTGAGGGCGCCATGTCGTGTGCAGCGTCATCCGCTGCGAGTCTAGCGGCAATGGTGGCGAGCCGGCCGTCATGCCCGCTGCCGTGCTTCGCACGGCAGGGCAGCGATATCGGGCGCGTGCGCCCGGTATCGCCGAGGACGACAGGCGTCAGAAGCTGACGCTGATCCCCGTGGCCAGGTTGTCGTCGCTGTTCTGGTAGCTGGCGGCCTCGAGGAAGGCGTAGACCCGGTCATTGAAATGGTGGCGGACGATGCCGGTGACGTTGCTGTTGTCGGCATCGCCCGGGTTGTCGTTCTCGGCGTAGCCGAGCGAGGCCGACCAGGCGTCGGTGAAACGCGCCGAGGCGTTCACGCCCCAGGCATCGAAGCCGCGGTTCGTGCTGTCGGCACGGTCGTCATTGTGCTCGTAGACGCCGCCGAGGCGGATCATGCCGAAGTCATAGCCGAGCCCGAAGGAGGTGCGGGTGAGGTCGTAGCCATCGCCCGCGGGCGTATCGATCCGGGTGTGGCCGATACCGGCATTCAGGGGGCCCTGATCATAGACCAGGCGCCCGGTCACCACGTCGAGCTCTTCGCCGTTATGGTTATCCGGCGTCAGAGCCGCAGCGATGAACCGGAAGCCGTGGAACTTGGGGGAGCCATAGGAGAGTACGTCCGTGCCTTGTTCAGACTGGCCGAAAATGGCGTTCTGACCTGTCTGCTTGTGCAGGCGGTTGTACTCGAAGGTATCGATGTTGCGATAGATCTGCCCCCAGAACCCCGAAGGGGCTCTCGGCTGCAATCCCAGGCTGCCGTAGTCGGTCAACAGAAAGACCCTGGCGGTGCGGACATAGATCTCGCCCTCTTCCTGGGCATGCGCCCCGGGCGTCCAGGTCTGGGCGTCCACCGAGTTGATGGCATTGGCGAAGTCGCCGACCAGCTCATAGCGGATACGCAGGTCGTCGTTGACCCGGTAGAGCCCATCCACGCCGGCTTCCGCCTTGAAGGCCCAGAGATCGCTGTCGCGATCATCGACGTCGAGGACGCCGCCACTCAGCGTGCCGGAGAAATGTGGCCCGGCGTGCGGTGCGTCGGCCACGGCCTGGGCGGGCATCGTCAGGAAGAGCGCCAGGGGCGCCAGGGCTAGGCGTGTCGCGGTTGTCATTATGTATTCCCATGATGGCTGTTGTTGTCGTTGACATCGGGTGTCGCGGAGCAAGGCTCTGAAATAAGCGATCGTGGATCAATTCGCTTTTTCACCGTGTGAAACAGCGGCGAGTCCACATGCCGTCATGGGCGAGAGGGTTTTGCCGTCGTGTCGCCGAGTGTCGGCGACATCGTGAACAAGGAGAGATTGCCGAGAGCCAATACGACTCTGCAGTAAGTAGTATCTGATCGAGCTTCAGTGAAGCCGTCTTGGGTTTTGTGCGAAAAGTCGGCGAGCGATGGCCAGGGCCAGGCCCGTTCCCGGCGGGCCAACGCACTTTCCACCTCCCTGTGGGTCGCAAGGCAAACATCGGTGAAAAGGCGGAGTTTACGTGGTGTCAATGAGGCCTTTGAGCCGATTTTTAACGCCGTATGGGCGAGCGCAGACCGTATTCGTACAGGACCTAAACAAGCGTATCGCTTTTGATATTCCGCCATGCCTGACAAGGCTGGGCCGGCCATGTGTTCTCTTCCCTCGCCGCATCCGCGCGATGGTCTCCGGAGGTGTGACCTCGTTCCCGGAATTGTTTCATCAACCATTTGATGCTGAAGGGAATTATTTCTTCACGGGGCCTGGGTGATGGCTGGCCGACGGGCCTTCTGCATGCCCGTTTCGAGGCCTTCGTATCGTGGAAACTCTGGGCCAGGTCGTCATGATCGACCATCGGAGGTCCCGAGGATGAATTGCCGATTTGTGCTAACGCCGGCGTCGACTGACACGCACTATGTCAGTCGATAAGAAGCTCCCGCTGAGGCTCGCCGGCCGTCATCTCGCTCGTCTCGAACCGTCGATGCCGCCAGCCCGATGCCCAGGAGCGAGTTGACGATGAGGCTCGGCAGCGCCACCCATCCACTGGCCGAGGGCCTGCGAGCTTCACACCCAACAACAAAGCGGAATTCCAGCATGGCCAACGATACCCGGATCGACTTCATCTATCTCTCCGAGCAGGACATGATCCGTGCCGGCGTCACCGACATGGCGGCCTGCGTGGACACCATGGAGGAGATGTTCGGACTGCTCTACCACGGCGACTACCGCATGGCCGGCCCCAACAACGATTCGCACGGCGCCATGATCATGTTCCCGGAAGATTCGCCCTTCCCCAACATGCCCAAGCCCACCGCCGATCGTCGCATGATGGCCATGCCGGCCTATCTCGGCGGCAGCTTCTGCACCTCGGGCGTCAAGTGGTACGGCTCCAATATCGCGAACAAGGAAAAGGGGCTGCCGCGCTCCATCCTCATGTTCACCCTCAGCGACGCCGATACGGCCGCCCCCCTGGCTTACATGTCGGCCAACCTGCTGTCGGCCTACCGCACCGGTGCGGTGCCCGGCGTCGGCGCCCGCCATCTGGCGCGCAAGGATTCGAAGGTCGTGGGCATCTTCGGGCCCGGCGTGATGGCGCGCACCTCGCTGGCCGCCTTCATCGCCGCCTGTCCCCAGATCGACACCGTCAAGGTCAAGGGACGTGGCAAGAAGAGCCTCGAGGCCTTCACCGACTGGGTCCATGACAACTACCCGCAGCTCACCGTCCAGGTGGTCGACGACATCGAAGCGGTCGTGCGCGACTCCGACATCGTGACCTACTGTGCCTCCGGGGAAGTGGGCAATCCCGACGACTACCCGCTGGTCAAGCGCGAGTGGGTCAGCCCGGGCACCTTCCTGGCCATGCCGGCGCCGTGCAACTTCGATGCCGGCATGGAAGCGCCGGACGTGCGCAAGGTACTCGACAACACCGGCCTGTACGAGGCCTGGTACGAGGAAGTCCCCAAGCCGGCTCACCACTGCATTCCGCTGGTCGGCATGAAGTTCATGGACATGATCGAGGAAGGCCGCTTCTCCGCCGATGGCCTCGAGGATCTGGGCGCGATCGTGGCCGGCGATGCCCCGGGCCGCCAGAACGACGACGAGATCATCATGATGTCGGTCGGCGGCATGCCGGTCGAGGACGTGGCCTGGGCCACCGTGGTCTATCGCCGGGCGATCGAACAGGGCATCGGCGTCAAGCTCAACCTCTGGGACACCCCTGCGCTCCGCTGAGACCAGGCGCAGGCTCCCCGGCCATCGCCGTCCGGCGATGGCCCCTTTTTCCATCCGATGACGTTACCGGGAGAGATCATGACCCATATCGTGAAGGTCAAGACAGGTTCGAAGTTCGAAACCCACGCCAGCTATTCGCGGCTGGTGGCCGTCGACAACTGGATCCTCGTGTCCAACACCGCGGGGCGCAACCCCGAGACCAAGGAGATCCCCGAGGACGTCAGCGAGCAGCTGCTGCAGGTCTTCGCCAACATCGAGACCGCGCTCGGCTCCGTGGATAGCGGCCTGGCCGACATCGTATCGGCGAAGATCTTCATCCAGAATCCGGCCGACACCGAGACCGTCATGACCCTCTTCGGCCAGAAGATGCGCGGCGTCGATCCGTCCATCACCGTGACCTGCCCGCCGCTGGGCTCCGAGGTCTACAAGGTGGAGCTGGAAGTGACCGCCTATCGTGGCGCCGGCCGCGCCGACGTGGAGCGGATTGACACCTCCGCCCAGTAAGGCGGCCGCTCGTTCTTGCCGCGGTGACCGGCCAACAGGGCCGGCCGCCGCGCGCTCGTCGTTCACCGACTCGTTCAGGATTCCCGCCATGGCAGCACCGACCATCGAGCCCGTTCAAACGTCCACCGACTTCCCCGCCTCGACCACCGTGGTCATCATCGGTGGTGGCATCATCGGCCTGACGGCGGCACTGGCCCTGTCAGAGCGCAACATCCCGGTGGTGGTGCTCGAGAAGGGGCGTATCGCCGCCGAGCAGTCCTCCCGCAACCTGGGCTGGATTCGCAAGACCAGCCGCCAGCTGGACGACGTGCCCCTGGCGTTGGCCTCGGATCGGCTGTGGGCCGGCATGCCCGAGCGTGTGGGCAGCGATGTCGGCTATCGTCAGACGGGCATTATGTTCCTGGCCCGCACCGCCGAGCAGCTGGCCGCTCACGAAGCCTGGCTGAAGTCGGTCGAGTCGCTGTCGCTGGACTCGCAGCTGCTCAGCGCCAAGGACATCGATCAGCGGGTGCCCGGCGGCCGGGGCGAGTGGGCCGGCGGCATCTTCACCGGCTCCGACGGGCGGGCGGAGCCGACCCTGGCCTCCAGTGCCATCGCCAAGGCCGCCATGGCCAAGGGCGCGGTGATCGTCGAGAACTGCGCGGTGCGCACGGTGTCTCGGTCGGCCGGCAAGGTCAGCGGCGTGGTGACCGAGAAGGGCGAGATCCGCTGTGATCAGGTGCTGCTGTCCGGCGGCATGTGGTCCCGGCGTTTCCTCGGCAACCTCGGCGTCTCGTTGCCGGTCCTGCCGCTGATCTGTTCGGTGTTCAAGACGACGCCGATGGAAGGGCCGACGGACATCGCCGTCGGCGGCCCCGATTTCTCCTTCCGCAAGCACCAGGACGGCGGCTTCATCGTCACCCAGCGCGGTGCGCTGGATGCTCCCCTGATGCTGGATCACCTGCTGGTCGGGTCACGCTACCTGGGGTCGCTGCGCTCCCAGCGCCACCTGCTGCGGATCTCGCTGGGCAAGCATTTCCTGCGCGATCTGGCGCTGCCGAGGCGCTGGCGCGGCAGCAAGACCTCGCCCTTCGAGCGCGTCCGGACCCTGGATCCGGCGGCCAACTCGACGATCAACGCCGAGGCCCAGCGCAATCTCTCCGCCGCCTGGCCGATCTTCGAGCAGGCCACCGTGGAGTCGGCCTGGGCGGGGATGATGGACATCACGCCGGACTCCAACCCGGTCATCGGACCGGTGCCCGGTATCCCGGGGCTGAGCATCGCGTCCGGCTTCTCCGGCCACGGCTTCGGCACCTCGCCGGCGGCGGGGCAGCTGGCGGCCGACCTGCTGTCCGGCGAAACGCCGATCATCGATCCGTCCCCCTACCGCTTCGAGCGCTTCTGAGGGCCAGCCTCAGGCGCTCACGCCGGGCGTCGCCGCCGCATGAGGCGGCGCCTGCGGAGGGCGGCGGCCCGCTTCATGCCGGTCACGCTGCCCGCGGTCGTGGACTCCGAAGAAGGCTTGCGCATCATGAACGATCACCCGGATGCCCAGCGCTTTCAGCGTGAAACCCTGGCCTTGATCGGCCGCCTGGTCCCCCTGAGCGGTTCGGCATTCTTCCTGGTCAACCCGGACATGCGGCATGCCGGCACCCTGCTGTATAACCTGCCCCCGGATGCCGAGCGCGAGTATTGCACCGAGTACGGTGCCCTGGATCCGCTGCACCCCGAACGCTTCGCCGGCCGTGACGACACCGTGGTGACGCTGGACTCGCAGATCGATCCGCACTTCTTGAAGCAGACGCTCTATTACCAGGAGTTCATGGTGCCGCATAACCATCGTTACGTGGCGGACATGTTCTTTCGTCGCGAGGGGCGGATCATCGCGGGCATCACCATCCTGCGCGAGGCATCGATGGGGAATTTCCGGCCGCAGGAGCTGGAGCTGCTGCGCCAGGTCCAGCCGTTCATCGAATTTTCCCTCAACGCGACCTACCTGCCCCAGCGCGACCGGGAGCGGGAGGGCGTCGCCGCGACCTATGGCCTGACCGAGCGTGAGCTGGATGTGCTGGAGTTCGTGCTGCGCGGCGGCGGCAACAAGGAGATTGCCCAGCGGCTGTCGCTGGGTCTGGCGACGGTCAAGACCCACCTCCACCATATCTTCCGGAAGGTCGGCGTGCGCACTCGCAGCGAGCTGGTCGCGAGAGTGCTGGCGGACCTGAATCGTTGAACTCCACCCTCTGATGGATGCCGTCTCGTGGCGGAACACCGAATACTGGTCTCGCATTCATCGCTCGTTTCTCGCTGAGGAGGCGACTCACACTATGGCCGACGATCAAGCTAAGGATCTTCTTTCCAGAAGATATCGCGTCATGGGGCACCACTCGCCGCTGTTTTACGACAAGCCGTTGCATCTGGTGCGCGGCGAGGGCGTCTGGCTCTGGGACAGCGAGGGGAAGCGGTATCTGGACGTGTACAACAACGTGCCCCACGTAGGGCACTGCAACCCCCGCGTCGTCGAGGCGATGCACCGCCAGGCCTCGACCCTCAACATCCACACCCGCTATCTGCACGACAACATCGTCGATTACCTCGAGCGGCTGACCGGCACCTTCGACGACGGCCTGCAGATGGCCATGCTGACCTGCACCGGCAGCGAAGCCAACGAGCTGGCGCTGCGCATGGCGCGCTTCTGTACCGGCGGGCAGGGCATCATCGTCACCGACTTCGCCTACCACGGCAACACGGAGGCGGTGGCCGAGATCGGCACCGGTTTCATGCCGGAGGCCAGGACCACCAAGCGCGTGAAGTCGTTCCCGATCCCGGACGCCTATCGTCCCCTCGACGGGCTCTCGGGCGAGGCCCTGGCCCAGGCCTATGCCGACCGGGTCCAGCAGGCGATCGATGAATTCCACGCCGAAGGCATCAAGGTGGCCGGCATTCTGGTGTGCCCCGACTTTGCCAACGAAGGCCTGCTCGACGTGCCGCCGGGCTTCCTGGAGAAGGCCGTGGCGAAGGTCCGCCAGGCCGGCGGCGTGTTCATCGCCGACGAGGTGCAGGCGGGCTTCGGCCGCAGCGGCCGGCATTTTTGGGCCTACCAGTGGTACGACGTCACCCCCGACATCGTCACCATGGGCAAGCCCATGGGCAACGGTCACCCGCTGGCCGGCGTGGTGGCGCGCCCCGAGATGATCGAGGCGTTCAGCAAGGAGGCGATGTACTTCAATACCTTCGGCGGTACGCCGGTATCCACCGCCGTCGGCATGGCGGTGCTCGATGCCCTGGAGGAAGACAACCTGATGCAGAACGCGGTCACCACCGGCGCCTATGTGGCCGAGGGCCTGCGCAAGCTGCAACGGAAGCACGAGCTGATCGGCGAGGTCCGCGATCTGGGCATGTTCTTCGGGGTGGAGCTGGTCAAGGATCGCGCGACCAAGGCGCCGGCCCAGGCCGAGACGCGTCGCCTCATCAACCTGATGCGCGACAAGGGCGTGCTGATCAGCAAGATCGGCGTCCATGACGCCATCCTGAAGCTGCGCCCCCCCATGCCGTTCCAGACCGAGCACGCGGATATCCTGCTGCACACCCTGGATGAGGCCCTGACTCAACTGACCGAGGAGGTGACCGCATGAGCACGTTCGACAACCTGTCCCCGGAGCATCAGGGCGTTCATCTGAAGGAGCTGGCGCAACGCTCCCTGCGTCACTGGGGGCTGGAAGGCAGCGAGCTGTCGCTGGTGAAATACCGCGAGAATGCGGTCTACCAGGTGTCCGCCGGAAACGGTGAGCGCTACGCCCTGCGCATCCACCGTCACGGCTATCACAGCCTCGCCGCACTGCAATCCGAGCTGCAGTGGATGGCGGCGCTGAACGACAGCGGCATCGCCGTCCCCGAGGTCCTTCCGACGACCGACGGCCGCCTGCTGGTCAGCGAGTCCACCGAGGTCATCACGGCGCCTCGCCATGTCGATCTCTTCGGCTGGATCGACGGGGCTCCCCTGGGGTCCGAGGAAGAGGGGCTGGGCGACAACGCCGAGCATGTCGACAAGCTGTATGCCGACCTGGGGCGGACCGCCGCCGAGCTGCACAATCAGTCGAGCCGCTGGGCGTTGCCGGAAGGGTTCGAGCGACACGCCTGGGACCATGACGGCCTGGTGGGGGAGGCGCCCTTCTGGGGGCGCTTCTGGGAACTGGAACTGCTGAATGACGCTCAGCGGCGGCTGCTGGAAACGGCGCGTGACCGCATCAGCCGCGAGCTGTCGGAGGTCGACCGCTCGCCCCAGCGCTATAGCCTGATTCACGCCGACTTCGTGCTGGAAAACCTGATGGCCGATAACGGTCGTCTGCGTCTGATCGATTTCGACGATGCCGGGTTCGGGTGGCACATGTTCGAGCTGGCCACGGCCCTCTACCACATTCAGGAAGAGGCCTGCTATCCGGTCGCCAAACAGGCGCTGATCGACGGCTATCGGGAGCGTCGGGCCCTGTCGGACGACGATCTGGATCGCCTGGAGCTGTTCCTGACCGCGAGAGCCTGTACCTACCTGGGCTGGATCCGCAGTCGCCAGGAAACCCATACCGCGCGTGAGCTGGCGCCCGAGCTGATCCGTCGCGCCTGCGAGCAGGCGGAACGGTATCTGTCCTCCCGGCCCTGACGACCGGCGTGGCGCCGAGGGGCCGCTGCCACATGGCCGCGGCCCCTTGCGTTTGCACCAGCGCAGGGGAACGGTCTTCCGCCGTCGATGCCGAGCATAAAAAAGGCTCCCGGGTGGGAGCCAAAAGCAGCCTCTTGATGCAAGAGGTGCCCGAGAGATGCTCGGTTCACTTACGAGAATTGATCACCTGGAGCTGGGTGTATTCCAGCAGCCCCTCGAGGCCGAATTCGACGCCGATCCCTGACATCTTGCTGCCGCCGAACGGAATGTTCGGCAGTACCTCGGCATGGTTGTTGATCCAGACGGTGCCGCATTCCAGCTGCGTGGCGAGGCGGTTGGCCAGCTCGAGATCCGATCCCCAGACCGAGCCGCCGAGACCGAAGGCGCCGTCGTTGGCCATGCTGACGGCCTGCTCGAGGTCGCGATAGGCGACGACCGGCAACACCGGCCCGAACTGTTCCTCATCGACCAGGCGATGGCCGTTGGAGACGTCCGCTACGATGGTGGGGGGATAGAAATAGCCTGGCCCCCGGGGCGCCTCGCCGCCGCAGACGATGCGTCCACCGTTGGCGCGGGCGTCCTCCACCAGTGCCGAGACGAGCCGGTGCTGGTCGGCATTCTGCACTGGGCCGAAGGTGGTGTCGGGATCGAACCCGTCGCCGACCTTCTGCCGGGCGGCCAGCTCGGCCAGCCGGGAGCACATCGCCTCGTACTGGCTCTCGTGGACATAGAGCCGCTTGAGGGCGGCACAGGTCTGGCCCATGTTGATGAAGGCGGTATCGAAGATGCGTTCCGCGACCGCGTCCAGGTCGGTATCGGGAAGCACGATGGCGGCATCGTTGCCGCCGAGCTCCAGGGTGAGACGCTTCAGGTTGCCGGAGGCGTTGGTCATGATGCGCTGGCCGGTGGGGGTCGAGCCGGTGAAGATGACCTTGTCGATATCCTCATGCGCGCTGATCGCGCTGCCGATCTCGGCCTCGCCCATCACCACGTTCACGACCCCCGCCGGCAGCACCTCGTTGATGAGCTCGACGAGGCGCAGCGTGTTCAAGGGCGTCAGGCCGGAGGGCTTGGACACGACCGTGTTGCCCGTGCGGAGTGCCGGCATGATGTGCCAGATCGCGATCATCAGCGGCCAGTTCCAGGGCGTGATCGAGGCCACGACGCCCAGCGGTTTGCGGCTGGCCGACACCTGCCGGCTGTCGCTGTCCTCGAGCAGGGGCTCGGGGATCTCCAGGTCGGCGTTGTAGCGCGTCCAGGCGGCGGCGGCGCCGACTTCCATCTGCGCGAGCGCAAGCGGCTTGCCCTGTTCCTGCACGATGATCCCGGCCAGCTCGTCCGCGTGCTCGTCGAGGCGGTCGGCGATCCGATGCATGAGCCGGCGCCGCTCCGCATCCGGCGTCTGGCGCCAGGTCGCGAAGGCGCGCCGCGCGGCAGATACGGCCTGGTCAAGCTGTTCGACGCTGGCCATGTTGCACTGGCAGATCGCCTCTTCCGTGGCCGGGTTGATGACCGAGAAGGCGTCCCCGGCGCCGATCACGGGGGACCCATCGATGAGCATTGAACGTTGAGTCGTCATGAGTGGCAAGGCTCCTGACCTGCGAGGATGAGGGCCCGCAGGCCCTCGTCACGAGGTCGTTTCAGGGTTTCGTTTAGAACGGCACGACCGCGATCAGCTGTGCGTAGACGTTGGTGTCGTCGTTGCCGATCTGCGTACCGCCATTTTCATCGCTGTGGTCCGGCGAGTAGAACCCGACCAGCGGGCTGACGATCAGGTGCGGATTCACCACCCACTCCGCGTACAGGTCGACTTCCTGGCCATCGAGACCGCCACTGCCCCCGGTGGTGTCGCTGAAATCGAAGAACAGCGCGCCCAGGCTCAGGGTCTCCGTCGGTGAGGCCTTCAGGCCCAGGTGATGCACATCGGCATCCGAGTTGAACGGGCCGGCATAGTTGGCCGCCACTTCGCCCTGGAACCAGGTGCCGTAACCGCGGTTGAAGCCGAAGAACAGCGGGTCGAAGCCTTCGTCGAAGGTCGAGTAACGGTAGTTGACGCTGGGCGACCAGGGCAGCTCGGCAAAGGTCCAGCCGGCTTCCAGGTACCAGGCGTCACCGTCGGTGGAGTCGTCGCCCTGATCCTGGGTCACGAACTCACCCGACAGGAAAAGGTTGTCGACGCCGGCATTGCCCTGATAGCGCAGGCTGACCGTCTCCTGGCCGTCCCGGTTGGCGTATCCGAAGTCCTCGTTGACGCCCAGGCCCTCGAGATAGGTCATGCCGAAGGTCCCTTCCGGGATGACGTACTCGAGGTTGAGGCCGGCCAGTTCGGTTTCCGCCTGGCCCTTGTTGTCGGATTCCAGCCAGAACAGATCGCTACGCAGGCCTTCGCTGCCGCCGATGCGGGCGATGGCGGTGCGGTCGAAGGCCTTGCGCGCGGCCAGCCAGTAGGCGCCGCCACGGTCAAGATCGTTCCCCAGGGCATCGCCGAGGTTCAGGGCGTCGCCGTTGATCAAGAAGCCGTCGCCGATGACGAAGCTCTGGCGGCCGAAGGAAAGGTCCAGCCCATCCTGACCCAGAACCGGGATCAGGTTGCCGGAACGCCAGCCCACGTAGGCGTCTTCCAGCTCGGTCTCGGATTCATCGCCGGAGGTGAAGCCCCCCGCATCGCCATCGCCCCAGGTCGCGGAGCTGACGAGGTTCAGGGCGCCATAGAGGCTGGCCCCGGAGGAGAAGGCATGCTGACCGGACAGGCCATACTTGAGGTAGCCCTCCTGCCAGTCGGAGCTTCCGCCTTCCGAATTGGGCCGGTAGCTCTCCTGGCTGGAGAACACACCCAGTACCGCCTCGATATCCAGGTTCAGCTCGGTGCCCGCTTCGCTGTAAAGGTTGTAGGCGGACGCGGAGCCGGAGGCGGAGGCGATGGCGGAGCCCAGCAGGATCGCACTCACGGAGGGCTTGATGTTTTTCTTCATGAAGTTTTCCCTTGGTATGGCGGTTTTTATCGTTGAATAGCGTGGCCTTCTAGCCGGCCACGGAGAGGCGTTGTGTCATGGCATCGGAGGCCTCGTCGTGCACAGGTCCTCGCGGCGCCGATGATGACTCATGGAACAGAAAGAGGGCTCTCGTCCGGTGGTTGTCATGTCGCCCGTCCGCTCGAGCGCGAGACGTGGCACGGAGGCGCATGGAAGCTGTTCTCAGGCGCCGAGTCCTTCTCATGCCCTTGAATCCCGGCGCTGGCGCAGCTGGCTCCAGGCGAAGATGCTGATCGACAGCACGATCATGATCACCAGGGTCAGGCTGATTGGTCGCTGAAGGAAGATGGTCAGATCGCCTCCGGCGACGCCCAGCGCCTGCTGCGTGCGCGTCAGGAACAGCGGCCCCAGTACCAGCCCAAGGATGATGGGAACGGCGGGGATCTGATTGCGCTTGAGCACGTAGCCGAAGATGGCGAAGCCGAGGGCAATCAGGCAGTCGGTGTACTGATAGTTCTGGCTGTAGCTGCCGATGAAACCGAGCACGAGAATGAAGGCACCGATGAAGCGCCCCCTGACGCGAGTCAGGTTGACGATCCACTTGGTGGCGAAGGTCAAGTAGGCGAACACCACCACGTTCATCATCAGCAACGAGATATACAGGCCGGAGATGAATTCCGGGCGTTCCACGAACAGCGTCGGGCCAGGGATATAGTTGTGCACCATGAAGACCGCCAACAGCATAGCCATCAGGGCATCGGCGGGAATACCGAATGCCAGCAGCGGCACCATCACGGAAGCGGTGACGGCATTGTTGGAAGTCTCCGAGGCGATCAGGCCTGCAGGAGCACCGTTACCGAACTCCTCCGGCGTCCTGGAGAACTTCTGTGCCAGGGTGTAGGAGAAGAACTGCGACCCGAATTCGCCCACGCCGGGCAGCAGTCCCATGATCACGCCGAGGGCGGCCGAGCGGGCGACGGTCAGCTTGTGCTTGAGCAGGTCGAAGACGCCGGAAAACAGCCCGCTGCCGGACAGCTTCGTCTCCTGCGCGTCGTTGCTGCGCTGTGACAGCAGGATGAACGCCTGCGACATGGCAAACAGGCCGATTACTGCGGGCACCAGGGGAATGCCCGAGAGCAGCCAGCTTTGTCCGAAGGTGTAGACCTGGGTGCTGTAGGACAGGTCCAGGCCGATGGTGCCAAGGAAGATGCCCACCCCCAGCATCATGGCCGCCTCGACCACGTGCTTGCGATGGGCCAGGACGACGAAGATCATGCCCAGTGCCGCCAGCATGGCGAACTCGGCGGAGCCGAACTTACGAGCGATCTGGGACAGGGTCGGTGCCAGCAGGATCAGGGAAAAGACGCTGATCAGGCCGCCGACGAAGGACGAGGTATAGGCGATGGACAGCGCTCGGCGGGCCTCGCCGCGCTGTGCCATCGGATAGCCGTCATAGGTCGTCAGCACCGCGACCGGCGTGCCGGGCGTGTTCATCAGGATGGCGGGAATGGCGCCGCCGTACCAGGCGCCGCCATAGACGCCCAGCAGCAGGGAGACGCCGGGCAGGGGCTCCATGGCGAATGTCATCGGCAGCAGGATCGCCATGACGCCGGCGGGTTCCAGTCCGGGAATGGAGCCGATGGTGACGCCGATGAGAGCCCCGATGACGATCGCCAGCATGACGTCCAGGGTGGCCACTTCATTAAGGCCTAGCAGTAGTGCATCCATGATGCTGGAACCTCTCAGAGATAGCGGTTGGCGAAGTCGGCCAGGTGATCGGGCAGCAGCGAATACAGCCACACGTCAGGCATCCAGACGGATACGGTGACCCGGAAGATGAGCACCAGCGCCATCAACGTACCGATGGTGGCGACCAGCCAGGTACGGTTCAGGAGTCGAGAGAGCCACAGCAGCACGGTGACGAAGATGAAGGTGGCCGGCACGAAGCCGATGAGAGGCAGCGACTTGATGTAGAGGAAGAACAGCAGTGACGAGATCAGGGCCGTTCGATAGCTGTCCAGCAGCCCCACCAGCGTTTCGAGCGGGTTGCGCCGAAACAGGGGGCGGCGGCCCTGGCGGATCTCGCATCGCGTCAGTTGCACGGCGCGATAGGCCGAGAAGATCGCCAGGATTCCCAGGCCCAGCAGAGCTCCCATCATGGGCTGTGTGTACCAGCCTCGCCGGGTCTCTACCCAGGCGGCCTGGTCGGGAACGAGTATCAGCAGCACAACGGATACGATGAACAGTATCCAGTAGATGTCGGCTTTGACGGTGGTCTGAGTTGGCACGGCAGCAACCTTCCGAGGCGTCGGGACACGATGGGGTGACGAACGGAGCGGGAATGCGGCCGATCTCCCGGGCCGCATTCCCGCCGGCGGGTTACCGGTTCATGAACTCGAGCAGTGCCTCGGAGTTCTCGAAGTCCCGGGCCACCATCTCCTCGGCTTCTTCGCCGCCGATCCAGTAGATGCCGGCGCCGGTCGACTCGCTCAGTTCGCGTACGCGATCCGACTGCAGGGCCTCCTGGGCGATCTCCGCGATCCGGTCCTTCACCTCCTGCGGGGTCCCGGCTTTCACGAACAGGCCGTTCCAGGTGGTCTGGGTGATGCCTGCCTGCTCGGTCAGGGTGGCCACGTCCGGAGCGATGGGCAGACGCTCCTTGGTCAGGGAGGTCAGCAGCTTGACCTCGCCGGATTTCAGGCAGGAGAGGATCAGCTGGGTCGTGGTGTTGATGACATCGGCGTCACCGGTCGCCAGGGTGGTGCAGTTGTTCTCATCGAAGGCGGCATAGGAGTTGAAGCGGATACCCGTCTGTTTGGCGGCCTGCAAGGTGACGGCCGTCGGCAGCGCCTGGTAGCCGAAGTGACCCAGGGCAATATCGTTTTCCTGCGAGTACTCGGCCAGCTCCTCCAGGTTGTCGTAAGGGGCGTCGGCATTGGCGGCGATCACGAAGGGGTAGTCGAGGAAGATGCCGACCGGCTCGAAGGTGGAGCGGTCGTAGGGCGCGTTGCCGGTATGGATGTGAGCGGTGAGGATATCCGCGACGAAGGAGCCGATGGTCTGGCCGTCCGGGCGTGACTGGGCGACGTCCAGCGCGCCCACGATGCCCGCGCCGCCGGGCTTGTTGATGACGGAGGTCGGTGTGCCGGTCTGGTCCGTCATTTCCTCGGCGATGATGCGCGTGAGGATGTCTTCCAGGTCGCCGGGCGGCCAGGGGACGACGAACTGGACGGGGCGTTCGGGATATTCCGCCATGGCCGGCGCGGTGGCCAGCAGCGGAGAGAGGGCCAAGGTGGCGATGGAAAGGGTCTTTGTCAGCTTTTTCATGGTCTTCCTCTTTTGTTGTAGCGTTGTTGAAGTTGGCCGGGTTTTAGCCCCCGAGGGGGACGATCAGGACCGGTATCCTTGTCTGCTGCATGACTTTCTGCGTGGTCGAGCCGAGGAATAGCCGGGAAGCGGCCGACCCGCCGCGATCTCCCATCACGATCATGTCCGCCTGCTGCTGCTGGGCGACGTTGACGATCACCTCGTCGGGGCGACCGGTGGCGACCTCGATCTCCGGCGGCTGATTCAGCCGAGTGTCGTCGGGAATCTCGCAGCTCAGGAAATCGGAGATCCGCTGCTCGATCTTGTGGTGATACTGGTCCAGCAGTTGGCGGGTGTGCTTGAGCTGTGCCTGGGAGAGCAGGTAGTCGCGCACCATGTCGTGGGTATCCGTGCCCATCGGTTCGATGGCATGGAGGAAGATGAGCCGGGCGTCATGCTTGACGGCCTGCTCGATGGCCATTCGGAAGGCCGGGCGGCTGCCCTTGGTGATATCCGATGCATACACGATCGTTTTTATTGTCGGCAGCATGGCGTCGGACCTCTCTTGGATCGCAGGGTGCGGGATGAGAGGGGGTGGCCCCCTGCCGCCTTTCCACCTGGAAGCGGACATCGCACCGCGGGTGAAAACCGGCATCCCTCGAACGTGCCTCGTTCCTGATGCATGTTGCATGGCCGGGAACGCTGGCGTTAGCACTAATCGGCAATGTCTCTGTCGTCGGCAGCCATGGAGGTGGCACGCGAAACCGGGGCGCCGTCAGGCGCCCCGGCAGGGGGGCTCGTCATCGAAGCCGTTCCGGCGCGACCACCCTATGCCGCCTGGAGGCGGCGCAGGGTGGTGGAGGGGGGCTCCCGAAACAGGCGCCGGTACTCGCGGCTGAAATAGCTCTGGTGGAAGAAGCCCTGTTGGGCGGCGGCGTCGGCGATGCTCTGGGAGGGGTCCTGCAAGAGACTTCTGCGCACCGCATTGAGCCGCAGCGCACGCAGGTAATGGACCGGCGAGAGCCCGGTTTCCACCTGGAAGCTGTACTGCAGGGTGCGGCGGGAGATCTTCAGCCGCTGACACAGGTTCATGATCGAGGGCGGATCGTCCGGCTGCTCTCGGGCCAGCGCATGGCAGCGGTCGACGATGTAGCGGCGGGTGCGGTAGCAGGTGTCGTCGAGCCGCGGTGAGCGCGAGGCCTCGCCCAGCAGCAGCTCGACGCCCTCCTCGAGCTGGCGCGAGAACGTGCGCTGCAGGGCCGGCGACGGCGCCTCCTGCGACGTGAGCAGGTAGTCCGTCATGGCCTGCCACTGTGACTTGACGTCGGCCAGCAGCGAGGCGGGTGCCTCGAGCCGGCGCAGACGGTGGTCGTCGCGCTCGAGCCATTCGTAGCGGTGGCGATCGATCGACACCACCAGCAGGTCGTAGTTCGCCGGTGCCACGCCCCGGAATTCCTCGCAGTGCGGCAGCACGTTGATGGCCTCGGTCTGAAACAGCGAATGGCTTGGCCAGTGGATCGGCAGCACCAGGTGCCATTGCGATTCCGGGAAGTGCATCAGGTGCGACAGCCCGAGGTTGCCGCTTTCGCGGAACAGCCTTATTTCCTGGCCGCTGACATCGACGATATCGCCGGAGAAGTGTCCGGCTTCGATCTGGTCGTATTCCTGCTGCCAGCCGCTCAGCCGCTGGGCATGCTCGGCGACATCCTCGCAGTGATGAAGTGAGACGGTCATCGGCAACGCCTCCTGAATCGTGTTGTTGTCGTTATCGCGACCGCGAGATCGCCGGATCGCCAGTGGTCTCGCGGTCGGTGGTTCGTGCCGGGGTCAGTCTGTCATGTCCGGTTCGAAGAGCCCCTTCTTCATCTTGAGCTTGACCCAGAACAGGGCGATCACGGCGACGATGCCGAGGACCGCCCCCAGCAGGGTGTAGACGGTGGCCGTCAGGTCCGGCGAGGGGGACGCATGGGCGGCCACGTAACCCATTCCGATGATCCCGATGATCTGCGGGATGGGGTAGAACGGCGTCCGGTAGGGACGGGCGTGCGACGGCTTCCTGAAGCGCAGCACGACGACGTTGATGTGGGCGACGATGTAGGCCAGTAACCAGCTGGTCGAAGCGCCGATCAACAGCAGCACGATGTTGTCCGGGCTGACGAGCAGGAAGGGCACCGCCACGATCACGGCCAGGAACAGGATGCCGACCCAGGGCGTGTCGAAGCGGCGGTGTTTCCGGCCCATGATGCCGAAGGCCTGGCCGTTGTCGGCCATGCCGGCGATCATCCGCGGTACCGAGGCGAGCACGGTGTTGACGGTGCTGCAGGTCGCGGTCAGGCCCATGACGGTGGCGATGATCAGCCCTACCTTGCCGAAGACGCCGTCCACCAGGTCCAGATAGGGCAGCGACGATGTCGTCAGCGTCTCTTGGGAAAGATAGCGCCCGCCGCCCAGGCTGAACAGGGCGAACAGGGCGAAGATGACGAGCAGCGACACGAACATCGCGCGCGGCACGCGGCGTTCCGGCTGGCGGATGTCCTGGATCAGGGGGCAGATGAACTCGCAGCCGACGAACAGCCACATCGCCAGCGCCGTCAGGCCGATGAAGCTGCCATCCAGGATGCCCTCCAGGCCCCAGTCGATGCCGGCCGCCGCCTGGGCGGTCGGTGCCGAGGGTGTCTCCAGCAGCGCCGTTGCCCCGACCAGCAGGATGGCCGCGATCATCGAGAAGGTGAACAGGTTCTGTAGCCGGGCGAAGACATCGGTGCCGAGGATGTTCAGCGCCGCCAGGCCGAACAGCAGCAGCAGCGGCACCAGGTAAGGGGGAAGCACCTCGGGGAAGAGCGTCTGCAGCAGGGCGTCGACCATGATCAGTTCCGCCGAGAGGCCGAACATCGCCACCACCACGTAGCCTGCGAACACCGACACGATCGCCGGGAAGTGGCCGATGGCCTTCTGCGTGTAGGTCGCCAGGGTTCCCGTGGAGGTGGGGTACATCAGGGAAAGTTCGGAAAAGCTGATGGCGTTGCAGAAGGCGAAGATCAGCGCCAGGACCATGGCCGCCAGGAAACTCAGGCCGCCGATGCCGAAGCCTATCAGCGACGAGGCCATCGCTCCCTGTACCACCACGCAGCCGACGCAGACCGCCATCATGGTCTTGAAGCCGATCGTGCCTGGCCGCCCCACGGTCCCGCTAGCGGCTGGCGTCCGGCCCACCATCGTGCTGCTCATGTCGAATCTCCTCAGGCTCTTGTGCCTTCTTTGTTGTGCCCAGCCTCTGTCGTTTCATCAAACCAGAGAGACGTCGACTTCAATCTGCCTGCAATCGGATGTCACGTCTTGACTGCCACTGCCAGACAATTGGTGTTCCCTGCCAGCGGCGGGCCGGGTGCCTGTCGGTGAGTGGGACGGGGGCAACGAGGATAGGGCGTCGAGCTTGCGGTCCGGCAGGCCCGCCGAGCGGCGCCCGTGAAGGGAAGTGTCGTGGC
Source organism: Halomonas sp. HG01 (assembly GCF_000968715.2). Classification (NCBI taxonomy): domain Bacteria; kingdom Pseudomonadati; phylum Pseudomonadota; class Gammaproteobacteria; order Oceanospirillales; family Halomonadaceae; genus Halomonas; species Halomonas sp. HG01. Next base: position 3,588,564 of record NZ_CP022134.1, read on the forward strand.
GGGGGGGCATGGCCGCCCCCTGGCAGGGGCGGCGGCGGGTCTCAGAACGAGGTGCGCAGGGTCAGGGTCGCGCTGCGAGGGCTGCCGTAGATGGCGCCGGCATAGAAGCCGTAGCGGTCGTAGTAGTGCTGGTCGAACAGGTTGTCGACGTTGAGGCTCAGGCGGGTGTCGTCGGTGATGTCGTAGCGGGCCATGGCGTTCCAGATCGCATAGCCCGGCCACTTGACCGCGGTGGAGCCGGTGCTGACGCCATGGCTGGGCTGCCCCGCCGGGCTCGAGACGGCATCGATATGGCTCTGGGCGTAGACGCCGCCGCCGAAGGTCCAGCGGTTGAGCCGGCCGCCGGGTTCATAGGTCGTCGACAGCTTGAACAGGTGCGAGGGATCGCTGCGCCCGTCGCTATCCACCCGGCGAAAGTGCAGATAGGTGTAGCCGCCGTAGACGTTCCAGTTCGGCGTGATGGCACCGGCCACTTCCAGGTCGACCCCCTCCGTCTCGTTGCCGGTGCCGGATTTGTAGGCCTGGGCCCCATCGGGCGTGAGGTTGCCGCCATCCATCACCGCCAGGTGTTCCTGGCGGGTGCGGAAGAGCGCGGCGGAGGCGTTCAGCTGACCGTCGAACCACTCTCCCTTGATGCCGGCTTCGTAGCTGTCGCCCTCGACGGGGTCGACGGTGGCCCCGCCGGTGTCGCGCTGGCTCTGCGGCGTGAAGATGTTGGTGTAGCTAGCGTAGAGCGAGTAGCGGTCCGACAGGTCGTAGATCGCCCCGGCGTAGGGCGTGAAGACGTCGTGTTCGTGACGGCTCGTGGTAGCGCCGTCATAGGCGTCGGTGTCGGTCTCGTAGTCGCTGACGCGCCCGCCGAGGATGATCGACAGCGGCTCGGTGACCTCGAGTCGCGTCGCGGCATAGAACCCGCGCAGCCGGGTCTCGGTAGTCTTGACCCGCCCGGTGCGGGAGGCATCCAGGCGGATGTCGTCGTCGACGCCGTGACGCCAGTCGGAGATCGCCAGGCCGTTGGTGGCGCGGAACATGCAGTAGGAGGAGTACTCGGAGGCCGTGCCGCTGGACATCGTGCATTCCTGCTCCGGGGTGCGCTCGCGCGTGCGGCTCTCGCTGGCGCCGAGCATCAGGTCGTGCCGCCGCCCGAACAGGTCATACGCGCCGCTCAGGTCGACCCCGACCGAGCGCTGTCGCGTCTCGTTCCTCTCGCGCAGGGCGTTGAGGATCGCCCCGCCGCCGTCCTGATCCCAGTAGCCGATGAAGCCGCCAGAGGGGCCGCGGTTGACCTTGGCCAGGGCGAGATTGTTGAGAGCGTCGGTGTCGCTCTGGGCCGCGTGAACGTCGAGGGTCCAGTCGTCGTTGAAGGCATGGTTCAGCGAGGCGAAGACCGTGTTGGTCCTGGACTCGGCATGGCTCCAGTCCGGTGCCAGGTTGGTGCTGCGCGAGAGGTGCGTCCTGCTGCCGTCGGCGAACCAGATGGGCACGTTGGCGCCCCAGCCCGCGCCGTCGGTCTTGCGATACTCGTATTGGTAGCCGAGGCCGAGGGTGGTGTCGTCGGTCGCATCGAAGGCGAGATTGGCCAGCGCCGCACGACGGCGCTCGGACTCGTTGTCGCGAAAGGTGTCCCCCTCCTGCTGGGTCACCACGACGCGCGAGCGAACGCGGCCATCCTCGGTCAGCGGCACATTGAGGTCCGCCCCGACCCGCGACCGGTCCCAGCGTCCGTAGGCGCCGTAGACGCTGCCGCCGAACTCCCGTTCCGGGCGCTTGCGGATCAGGTTGACCGTTGCCGAGGGATCCCCCGTGCCGCCCAGCAGCCCGTTGGCGCCGCGCACGATGTCGATGCGCTCGTAGAGGTCCATGTTCAGGGCGTTGCCGCCGCCGCCGAATCCGGAATCGCCGGAGAACTGCAGCCCGTCGACCTTCCAGTTGCCGATGTCGTAGCCGCGCGCCCGGAACGACGTGCGCACGCCGACTTCGGCCTTGCTTGCCGTGATGCCCGGCGTGAGCTCCAGGGCATCCTCGATATCCACGGCCTCACGGTCGTCAAGCTGCTGCCGGGTGATGCTGGTGACCGACTGCGGCGTTTCCCGAGGCGAGAGCGCAAGGCCGGTGGCGCTGTTCGTCTCGGGGATCGTGTAGCTCCGCTCGGGTGCCGCCTGGCGTCCGGCCTCGACCGTCATGGGAGACAGCTGGACGGGCGATTCGTCGTGGTTGGCATCGGTTGGTGTCTGGGCCACGACCGCCGTGCTGAGCATGCAGCCGCCGAAGGTGGCGGCAAGGGCACCGGTGAGCGGCTTTGCTGGTGTCCTGGCGGCGTTTCCGGTGGCCTGCGAGGCGCGATGTTTCATGAACGATCCTGTTCGAAATAATAATGATTAGCGTTTTACTGAATGAGGACCGACGATTATATTGACGCCTCAGGCGGAGAACCTTTGGCTCTGTGGGGCATATGTAATGGATGGTATTGACGACGCTCCGGCCTCGGCCTCCCGGGCCGGAGCGCACGATGAAAGCGCCCTCGCGCTGGTGGTGGACGACGACGACGAGATCCGTGAGCTGATCTGCGACTATCTGGCCGGCATGGGATACCGCACCCGGGGAGCGGCCAATGGCCGCGAGATGTGGTCTCGTCTGGACGAGGGCGTGGACCTGGTGATCCTGGATCTCATGCTGCCGGGAGAAGACGGCTTGAGCCTGTGCCGCACGCTGCGCGATCGGCGTTCGCTGCCGGTGATCATGATCAGCGCACGAGGCGCCTGCTCGGAGCGCATCATCGGCCTCGAGATCGGCGCGGACGACTACCTGGCCAAGCCTTTCGACCCTCGCGAGCTGCTGGCCCGGGTGCGTGCCGTCCTGCGTCGCAGCGCGCCGCGCCAGGACGCCCGACCCCCCGCGTCACCCTCGGTTCCCGACGACGCCGAACGGCGTTTCGCCGGCTGGCGCCTGAACCTCCGGACCCGGCGGCTGCAATCGCCCGAGGGGCGATCCTTCGAGCTGCCGCGCTCCGATTTCATGGTGCTGCAGGCCCTGAGCGCATCTCCCGACCGGATCGTCAGCCGCAACATGCTGAGCCGGCAGGCCTTCGGGCGCGACCATCTTCCCGGTGACCGCGCCATCGATGTCTGCATCAGCCGCCTGCGCCGCCTGCTGGAGGATGAGGCCCGCCGCCCCCGCTTCATTCGCACCGTGCGCAACGAGGGCTACCTGCTCGAACTCTCCGCCGACGCCGGCTGATGGGGGCCGCTAACGCCTGGCGCCGGCGGTGGCCCGACTCGCTCTTCGGCCAGCTATGCGTGATCGTGGTAGTCGGGGGCCTGTCGGCCCAGCTGCTGTTCGGCAGCCTCTGGTATGACGTGCGCTACAGCCAGGTGCTCGAGGAACCCGCCCGCCTGGTGATCTTTCGTACCGCGGCCGTCGTGAACCGGCTCGCCGACGGCAAGGCGATCGACGACCTGGCCACCGAGGTCTTCCACCCCCAGCTCCGTGCGGCGCCGCTTCCCTCACCGCCTCGCCAGGACGATGCCCGTGCGAACGTCGCACGCCTGATGCAGGACGCGCTGCGCCGTGAGACGGGAGAGGCCTTACCGCTGTCGCTGCTCGACGTGGATATTCGCAACGACCGCGGCGACGCCAGCACCTGGGCCGGCCTGACCGGGCTCTCGCCGGTGGTCGGACACTTCGACTTCCAGCTGCGTCTCGCCCCGAGGCGGTGGCTGCGCATCCGGGCGGACCAGGCGCAGGGGTGGAACGCCCGGCCCGCCTGGATCGTGCTGGGCGACTATGCGTTGCGCGTCTATCTGCTGCGTGCCCTGGCGCTGATCGCGGTGGCGCTGGTCGTGGTACGCGTGAGCACCCGGCCGCTGCGTCGGCTGATACGAGCCGCCTCGGCGCTGGGGCGGGATATCGAGCGGCCGCCTCTGCCGGTCGAGGGGCCGAGAGAAATGCGCCAGGCCGCTGAGGCGTTCAATGCCATGCAGCAACGGCTGATCGACCTGATCCGGGAGCGCACCGAGCTGCTGGCCGCCGTCTCCCACGACCTGCGCACCCCGCTGACCCGCATGCGGCTCCGGGTGGAGGGCATCGGGGAGGATGCGCTCAGGGAAAAACTGGTCGGCAACATCGTTCAGATGGAGACGCTGATCGCGGCGCTGCTGGATTCGGTCGGCGACGGCGCGGGGCCGGAGGAGTCGTCCGCCTTCGACCTGGCCGGGCTGGTGCGAGAGGTGGTGGACGACTTCGTCGAGACGGGCAGCGATATTCGCTGGGACGGGGCCGCCGAGGCGTTCGTCTCGGGTCAGGCCGCGAGCATTCGGCGGGTGCTGCACAACCTGATCGAGAATGCCCTGCGCTATGCGGGCAGCACCAGGCTCACGCTGCGCCTGGCCGGGCGCTGGGTCGAGCTGACGATCGAGGACGACGGCCCCGGCATCGAGGTGCAGCGGCTCGCCGACATCATGCAGCCCCGTGTGCGCGGCGACGCCGAGGCGGGTGGCGCTCTCGGCTACGGCCTGGGGCTCAGCATCGCGCGGAGCATCGTGATGGCGCACCGCGGCCGGCTGAGGCTCGAGAATCGCACCGGCGGCGGGCTGAGGGTCGTGATGGCGTTGCCGGCGATGGCGTGACGATAATCGCCGGCGCACCCCCGGGAGGGGCGGGCGCCGGCCGATATCACTCGGCGCTGCCGGGAGCGGCGGCGCGAAGGTCGCCCTCGGGCTCGGGGGCGGCGAGGTTGCCGGCGAGCCGGCAGAGCGCGATGGCCGCCAGGCCGCACAGGGCCAGCACCAGCGGCATGACGTGGGGCCCCTGTACGACCAGGCTGGCCAGGTAGCCCACCGCGGCGGCGACCAGGTAATGCAGGGTGCCCATCAGGGCCGATGCCACGCCGGCCTTGGCACCGCCGGCATTCATGGTCAGCGCCGTCAGGTTGCCGAACACCAGGCCGAGTGCGCCGATCGCCACGCCGAGCAGGGTGCCATAGACCGCGAGGGTGTCCATGTCCGTCATCACGGCCAGGAACAGCAGCGCACCGGCCAGGGCATGCAGGCCGAGCCCGATGAAGGTGACGCGTGCGGGCGTCATGCCGCCGGCGGCCAGCTTGTTGGCCAGGGTGCCGCCGAGGATCAGGCCCACCGAGTTGGCGGCGAACAGGTAGCTGAAACGGGTCGGCGTCATGCCGAAGTGCTCGGTGAACACGAAGGCGGAAGCGCTGATGTAGGTGAACAGCGAGCCCAGCACGAAGCCGCCGGCCAGCGTATAGGCCATGAAGACCCGGCGGCGCGACTGGGCGAGGTAGCCGCGCATCACGCTGCCGGGGTTCAGCGGCGTGCGTCGCTCGGGGGCCAGCGACTCGGGAATGGCCGTCAGGCTCCACAGCAGGCCGATGCCGCCGCACGCCGCCAGCACCCAGAAGATGCCGCGCCAGCCGCCGTGCTCGAGCATGAAGCCGCCCATCATCGGCGCCAGCACCGGTGCGACCATCATCACCTGCATCAGCAGCGAGAAGATCCTGGCGGAACTCTTCACGTCGCAGAGGTCGGCCACGATCGCGCGCGGTGCCACCAGGCCGGCGGCCGCGCCGATGGCCTGGGCGAAACGCGCGACCAGCAGCCACTCGAGGGTCGGCGCCAGCGCCGCCCCCACCGAGCCCGCCACGAAGATCACCAGCCCCACCAGGAGCGGCATCCGGCGTCCGAAGCGTTCCAGCAGCGGGCCGTACAGGCACTGGCCCAGCGCCAGTCCGGCGAGGAACACGGACAGCGTCTGCTGGACGCTGCCGGCCGAGACCCCGAAGTCCTGGCCGATCATCGGCATGCCGGGCAGGTACATGTCGATGGCCATGGCATCGAGGGCCGTCAGCAGGGCGAGCAGCACCACCAGGGCCATGCCCACGGTGCCTTGGCGGGTCGTCGCGTCAGTCATGTCGTTCTCCTTCGTTCAGGCGGTCGATGCTGTCGCGCATCAGGCGTTCCAGGGCATGCAGGCGCGCTTCGAAGCGCTCCTGGCCGATATAGATCAGGGCCACGTGGAGGCTGTCGACCATGCCCATGAAGGCATGGCCCATGACCTCGGCGTCCCGGTCGGAGAGCGCCCCGCGGACATGGCGACGCAGCGCTGCCGTGAAGCCGGCCAGCAGCTGCTGCATGTAGCCCTCGTAGCCCTGCTGGAACTCGTGGAAGAGCGCCTCGGAGGGGATGTAGGACGCCCGCAGCAGGAAGCGGAGGTGCTCGGAGTCGGCGTAGCGCGCCTGCAGGGCCTCGCAGTAGCGCTGCCCCGGCAGCGAGGGGTCGGGGTGCGCGAAGCATTCGCGGGCGAAGCGCGTCTCGATCTGCAGGGCATCCTCGAAGACCGCGCGAAACAGCGCGTCCTTGTTTTTGACATGCGAATACAGCGATGCCTTGCGAATCCCGGCATCGGCCGCGATGTGGGACAGCGAAGCCCCTTCATAGCCATGCCGGGCGAACTGCGCGACGGCGGCATTGAGTACCCGGCGCAGCGCGGGCGTCGTGGCGGATGACATCTCGTTGCTCCAGTGAATCCAGGCCTTGATGACGCTCGCCCGAGGGGGCGTGGCGTCGGGGGGGCGGCATCCTAACCCAAAAAGCTACCGAACGGTAGGTAGCTTTTGTGGCGTCAAAAAATGGCCGCCCGGGCCATTCCTCGATCGGCGCCCTGCGGCGCCTCTCGACAGCTCGGCCGGCCCGGCCACGCGCGATGCGATCGTGGCCGGGCCGGCGGCGTCATGCGTTTCAGAACATGGTGTTCTCGTTGGCCGACTCCTCGGGCACCGGCTGGATCACGTCCCAGTGCTCGACGATCATGCCGTCCTCGACGCGGAAGATATCGACCACGGCCTCGCCGAGGTCTTCCTCGCCGTTGGTCGAGTGGACGTGGAGCCAGACCAGATCGCCATCGGCCGCGCTGCGCACGATCTCGCTCTGGTAGTCCGGGTTATCCTGGAAGTAGCCCGCGAAGTAGTCCACGAAGGGCGCCTTGCCGTCGGGCACGCCCGGGTTGTGCTGGATGTAGTCCTCCGCGATCACGCCGGCGCTCTCGACGGTCTCGTGCTCGTTGAAGAACTGGTTGTAGAACTCGGTGACCAGCGCCCGGTTGGCTTCCTCGGCCTCGACATCGCGATCGGGCTGCGCCATGACGGCGGCCGGTGCGGTCAGCAGCAGCGCGGTGGCGGCCGCACTCAGGGATTTCAGGATCGACATGGCAGTTCCTCGTGATGTGATGTGGTGGGGAGGGAGGGAGGCACGGCCGGCGGCTCGCCGGCTATTGGTCTATAAAGTGGACCGTGGGCTAAACTTAGGCCAGCCCCGGGGCCGGCGCAAGACGTCATCTTCTCCTGACATGGTCACATCGAGATGACCTTTGGGCCGTTCTCCTGCCACTGAACCACTCGTTGAGGGAGATACCATGACAACGCCGTCCGACGACGATGCGATCGTGCTCGAACAGCCCTGCCCGATTCGCGACGTGCTCGACCGCATCGGCGATCAATGGAGCCTGCTGATCCTGGAGGCCCTGGCCCCCGGGACCCTGCGCTTCAACGCCCTGCGGCGCGAGATCGGCGATATCTCGAGGCAGATGCTCTCGCGTACGCTCAAGCAGCTGGAGCAGGATGGCTTCATCACCCGCACGCTCTACGCCGAGGTGCCGCCGCGCGTGGAGTACGCACTGACGCCCCTGGGGCGCTCCTTCCTCGAGCCGATGCAGCAGCTGGTGGACTGGGCCGAGGCCCATCACCGCACCATCGTCGCCGCTCGCGCTCGCTACCGGGCCGAGCGCGAGCCGGCCTGACGCCGGCGGCGGCTTCAGTCGAGGCCGCCGCCGGCGCTCAGTGACTGGCGCACGAACTCGCGAAAGACCCGCACCCGCGCGGGAGCATTCTGGCCGCCGAGGCTGATCGCATAGAGTCGCCCCTCCGACAGGCTCCAGTCCGCCAGCACCGGGACCAGGGTCCCCTTGGCAGCGTGTGCGGCGGCCACCAGGTCGGGCAGCGGGCCGATGCCGGCCCCCGCCAGCGCCAGCCGCAGCACGCTGGCGTAGTCGCCGGTGCGGATGACCGGGCGGATCCTCAGCTCGCGTGACCGCCCGCGGCGATCCGTGAGCGTCAGCTGCGTGGCGCCCGTGAACTCGTGCGAGACGATCAGGTGGTGTTCGGCCAGCGCATCGGGGGCGTCGACGGGATGGCCATGCGCCGCCAGGTACTCCGGCGCGGCATAGAGCCCCATGCGGAACGGCGCGACCGACGAGGCCCGATAGACCATGTCCGGCAGGTTCCCGTCCTGTGCCCTCAGCGCGAGGTCGATGCGATGCGCCGCGAGATCCAGGGGCGTATCGGTGATCAGCAGCTCGACGGTGATCTGCGGGTGCCGGCGGCGAAACGCCGCGATGATCTCCGGCATGAGCTCGAGGCCGATATCCACCGGCGACGTCACCCGCAGATGGCCCTGGGGCACGTCCTGGGACTGGCGTGCGCCTTCCGCCGCATCGTCCAGCCAGGCCAGGGCCTCCTGTGCCTTGGCATAGAAGGCCAGGCCTTCCTCCGTCGGCGAGACCGCCCGCGGTGCACGCGCCAGCAGGGCGACCCCGAGGCGCTGCTCCAGGCGCGACAGCCGGCGACTGATGCTGCCCTTGCTTTCACCGACCTGCCTCGCCGCGGCCGAGATGGTGCCGAACTCGGCGACGGCACAGAAGGCGCGGATATCCTCGAGGGCCCCGCCAAGAGTTGTCAGATCGTTAACCATGGGTTCCATTCCCGGCGTCTTATGTGTGTGCAGAAACTAATGCATGCTGCGCGCCTGGCCCAGTCCCCATGCTGGGCGGGGCGGGTCATGGTGGCCTTTCCCGCGCCGTCACGCCGCCAGGCGGTCGGCCATGGCGGCGCCCGGCGCCGATCCCTCCGGCGGCAATGACGTTCCGCCTTCGCCGAGCGAGCGCGAGCCCTCCGGCATGCCGGCGTCACGCCCCTCTCGCCCCATCCCATCCATAGCCGAAGCGGGCCCTCGGGCACCGCACATGAAGGAGTATGCAACATGGTCACCAGACGATCTTTCCTGCTGGGTGCCGGGGCGGGGCTGGCCACCTTCGGCCTGGGCGCCGGTACCGGCGCCTTTCTGACCGCCGATGGCGGCTGGCGTCGCGGCGCCGACCTGCCCCGCGCCGAGACGGTCGGCGCCTCCGGGTCGCTGCCCGTCCAGGCGGATGTCGTGGTGGTCGGCGCCGGCATCGCGGGGCTCTCCACCGCCCACGCGCTGCGGGATCGGGGGCTGTCCGTCGTGGTCCTGGAGAAGGGCGTGGTCGCGGGCGAGCAATCCTCCCGGGCCTTCGGCTGGATCTACAGCGCGGGCTGGCACCCGGACAAGCTGGAACTGGCGAATCGTTCGAAGACGCTGTGGGCCGACTTCGCCCGGGCCAACGAGCGCGACATCGGTTACCGCCGCACCGGCAACCTGTCGCTCCTCGAGAGCGAGGAAGCGGTGGAGGGCCAGCGGGCCTGGCTGGCCGAGGCGAAGGAGCGGGCCCCCGACATGGACGTGCGGCTCGTGTCCGGCGCAGAGCTCGAGCGGCTGACCCCCGGCGCGGGCAAGGCCTACCAGGCCGCGCTCTATTCGCCCTCGGACGGCATCGCGGAGCCGACCATCGCGGCGCCGCGGATCGCCCGTGCCTTGCAGGCGAAGGGCGTACCCGTCATCCAGCGCTGCGCCGTGCGCAGCGTCGAGACCGAGGGCGGCGCGATCCGTCATGTGGTCACCGAGCAGGGCGTGGTGCGGACCTCGAACGTGGTCGTGGCCGGCGGCGCCTGGAGCCGGCTGTTCCTGGGCAACCTGGGCGTGCCCTTCCCCCAGCTGGGCATCGCCTCGCCGCTGATGCGCGTCACCGGGGCGCAGGGCCCCGACGGTGCGGGCTATGCGCCCGATTTCACCTGGCGGCGCCAGATCGATGGCAATTACGTGGTGGGCGCGCTGCGCAACGTGGCGCCGGTGACGCGGGCCAGCTTCACCGAGCTGCTGAGCTTCCTGCCCACGCTGCGTCATGCGTCGGGCCTGGTCACCATGCGCTTCGGGCAGGACTTCTTCGAGTCGCTGCGGATGCCGACCCACTGGTCGAGCGACGAGGTCACGCCCTTCGAGCGCAACCGCTTTCTCTCGGCCAAGCCGTACCAGGACGAGCTGGATCGCCGCTTCGAGGCCCTGCGCGAGGCCTTCCCGGATTTCCGGGCGTCCGCGCCCATCGAGTCCTGGGGTGGCGTCATCGATGCCACGCCGGATTCGACGCCGATCATCTCCGCCGTCGACCGCCTGCCGGGACTGTCGCTGATCAGCGGCTTCTCGGGCAACGGCCTGACCGTCGGCCCTGCGGCGGGCGAGATGATGGCCCAGATCATCGCCGGCGAAACACCCACCGTCGATCCGGCGATCTACCGCTACGACCGCTTCTTCGACGGCTCCGACCTGACCTTCCGACACTGAGGTGCTGATGGATTCCTTGCTTCCCCCGATCGGCTTCGGCCTCGACGAGCTGGACGACCGGCAGGTCGCCCGGCTGATCCCCGCCGCCTGGCAGGCGGGTTTTCGCGCCTTCGACACGGCCCAGCTGTACGGCAACGAGGCGGCACTGGGCCGTGCCCTGAGCGACATCGGCATGGCGCGCGACGCGGTCTTCGTCACCACCAAGGTGATGAACCGCTATTTTTCGGAGACGCACTTCCTGGCCTCGGTCGAGCAAAGCCTCGACCGGCTGGCGCTGGATCACGTCGATCTGCTGCTGGTGCACTGGCCCGGCCACGGCATGCCCATCGAGCGCCAGATCGAGCTGCTGAACGAGGCGCGCGCACGGGGCTGGACGCGTCATATCGGCGTCAGCAACTACAATGCGACCCAGCTGGCCCGCGCGGTCGAGGTCAGCGAGGCGCCGATCGCGACCAACCAGGTCGAGATCCATCCCTATCTGGATCAGTCGACGCTGCGCCAGCGGGCGCACGCGCTCGGCGTGCCGCTGACCGGTTTCTTCGTGATGGCCATGGGCGCGGTGCCCCGCGACCCGCTGCTGGCCCGCATCGGCGCGGCCCACGGCAAGAACGCGGCCCAGGTGGTCCTGCGCTGGGTGCATCAGAAGGGGGACGTGCCCCTGACCCGCACCACCCGCCCCGAGCGGGTCGCGGAGAATGCCGCCATCTTCGATTTCGCCCTGTCGGACGAGGAAATGGCCATGATCGACGGCCTGGCGCGCCCGCAGGGGCGCATCCTCAGCCCGGCCAATCTGGCCCCGACCTGGGATCGATAAGGGCCTTCTCCAGGGCCGCCCGATGGCATCGGCGGCCACGATGACCCAACCGACCCTTAGAGGTACCCATGATTCACGATTCCAAGCAACGCTATGGCAGCGTCAGCAAGACGTTTCACTGGTCGATGACGGCGCTGATCGCCTGGCAGCTGCTCAAGTTCGGCGACCGCATCGCCGAGGGAGAGCACTGGATCGGCCAGACGCTGGTGCCCTGGCACGTCTCCATCGGGACCCTGCTGCTCGGCCTGATCGTGCTGCGTCTTTTCTGGGTCATCGGCCAGCGCCGCCATCGCCCGCGCCAGCATCCGGCTACCGCCCGGCTGGTGAAGGCCGGGCATGGCCTGCTCTTCGCGGGCATGCTGCTGATGCCGCTGTCCGGCGTGCTGATCATGCTGGGCGGTGGCTACGGTCTGAGCGCCTTCGGCTGGGAGATCGTGCCGGAGGGTGAAGAGATCGCCTGGGCGGCCGGCCTCGGCAGCCTCCATTCGCCGCTGGCCTGGATGCTGTCCGTGCTGATCCTCGGGCATGTCGGCATCGCCCTGTTCCACCATTTCGGCCGGCGTGACGACACCCTCGAGCGGATGCTGTAGGGCGAGCGCCGGCCGTGCCTGTTCTGCTGTCTCTCCGCCGGGGCCGGTGTGCCCCGGGGCTCGACGAAAGGGGCGATTGACCCCCGAGTCCGGTGGCGCTATGTTTTAATAACATGTTAATAAAAAATGATACCGACGCGGCCACCTGACAGGAGGTCCTGTGATCTCTGCCCATCCCCATCAAGATTCGTTTTCCGCCTGGCTCGCCGAGCTGCAACGTACCTGCGGCCAGTTCGAGTCATGCCCTCTGCCCGATGACATGCCCTTCCACGGCTCGGTCGGCACACGGCTCGCCGGCAGCCTCGAGGTTGCCGAGATCACCACCAACGCGCAGCGCATCGTTCGCGAGCGGCCGTGCAGTGACCGTGAGGAGGACCGCTACTGCTTCCTGATCGTGCAGCGTCAGGGGCGTGCCCGCCTCATCCAGCAGGGGCGCACCATCGACATGCTGCCGGGCGAGATGGCCCTGCTGGACTCGGCGCGTGACTGCGAGATCCTGCCCCAAGGCTTCATCGAGCACAGCTCCTTCCACCTGCCTCGCGATGCCGTCATCGAGCGTTTCGCCGATCGCCGGGTGCCGTTCGGCAAGCTCAACACCGGCAATGCCAGCGGTCAGATCCTGCAGCTGATCGTCAATCGCGTGGTATCCCGGCAGCTGAGCGAGCCGTTGACCGAAGAAGATGGCATCGGCCTGCGTGATTCGCTGCTGTCCCTGCTGGCGCCGACCTGTCGGGACGACGCCGACGCGGTCACCGAGGCGCCGGCGGAGGGGGAGGAGCTCTATCGCTGTGCCCAGCAGCTGATCGAGCAGCGCCTGCAGGACGAGCGTCTCACGCCGTCCTTCCTGGCCGAGCAGCTGCACATCTCCGTTCGTCGGCTGTATCGGCTGTTCGAGCACCACGGCGACAGCGTCTGCCGCTACGTCCAGCGGCAGCGCCTGGCGCGCTGTGCCGAGGCGCTGTCGGACCCGAGCCGAGCGCGGCACTCGATCACCGAGATCGCCTACCACTGGGGCTTCACCGATTCGGCCCACTTCAGCCGCGCCTTCAAGAAGTCTCACGGCATGTCGCCGCGGGACTACCGCCGTCACCATAGCCTGCATTGACGCGCGGATCGCCCGGCGTGCCCGGGAGGATGCGTCGATGCCGGCCGGCGACAAAAAAGCGCCCGATGCCACAGGGCACATCGGGCGCAAGGTGACGCGAAGCCGAGTCACGTCCAATCGATGATCAGTAGGCGATACACACCGACTTGAGTTCGGTGAAGGATTCGACCGCCTCGCGGCCGAACTCGCGGCCCATGCCGGACTGCTTGACACCGCCGAAGGGCATGTTCGGGTCCAGGGTGACGTGGGTGTTGACCCATACCGTGCCGGCCTCGATCTCCGGGGTCAGGCGCATGGCCTGCGACAGGTCGTTGGTCCACAGGCTGGCGGCCAGGCCAAGGTCGCTGTCGTTGACCATGGCCAGCGCCTCGTCGACGTCGTCGAAGGGGATCACCGACAGCACCGGGCCGAAGACCTCCTCGCGGGCCAGGGTCATCTGCTGGGTGACGTCGGCCAGCACCACGGGCGAGACGTAGTAGCCGGTGTCATCCGGCGCTGCGGCGCCGCGCAGCACGCGGGCGCCCTCGCGCTCGGCGATCTCGAGATAGCTCAGGATGCTCTGCTGGTGGCGCTGGGAGACCACCGGGTTGAGCTGTGCCGTGGGATCCAGGCCCGGCCCCAGCGACATGCCGCTGATCGCCTGGTGCAGGCGTTCGCAGAAGGCCTCGTACTGGCGGCGATGCACGTAGAAGCGCGAGGCCGCGGCGCATACCTGGCCCTGGTTGAGCAGCCCGGCCATCAGGGCCCCTTCCACCGCCTTGTCCAGATCGGCGTCCTCGAGCACCAGCATGGGGTTCTTGCCGCCCAGTTCGAGCGAGAAGTGGGCCATGTGGTCGACGGCGGCGTGACCGATGCGTTTGCCGATATCGGTGCTGCCGGTGAAGGTCACCTTGCGCACGTCGGGGTGCTCCGCCAGGCGCTGACCGGCGGTGGAGCCGCCACCCACGACGACGTTGACGACCCCGCTGGGAATGCCGGCTTCCAGCGCCAGTTCGGCCAGGCGCAGGGCGCTCAGCGGCGTTTCCGTGGACGGCTTGACGACGATCGTGCAGCCCGCCGCCAGCGCCGGGATGATCTTCCACAGCGCGATCATCAGCGGGAAGTTCCAGGGCACGATGCCGGCGACCACGCCGATCGGCTGGCGCAGGGTGTAGGCGTGGAACTCGGCGCCTTCCGGCATGCCGATGGAGACGTCGGTGGTCTTGCCTTCGAGCTTGGTGGCCCAGCCGGCCATGTAGCGGATGAAATCCACCGAGAAGCCGACGTCGACCGCGCGGGTCAGATTGATCGACTTGCCCTGGTTGAGGGTCTCGAGCTGTGCCAGCTCCTCGGTGTGCTGCTCGACCAGATCGGCGAAGCGCAGCAGGATGCGCTCCCGCTCGGCCGGCTTCTTGCCGCGCCAGGTCTTGTCGTCGAAGCGGGCCTTGGCGACCGCCACGGCACGGTCGACGTCGGCGGTCGACGCCAGGGCCAGGCTGGCCAGTGGTTCACCGGTGGCGGGGTTGACCGGTTGAGCCTGACGTTCGCCCTCGGTCAGGTAATCTCCGTCGATGAAGGAGCCGGTGGCCCGGGAGAGGAAAGCATCGACCTCGGGGAGCGGTGCGATCGGGAAGTCGGTCATGGTGGATGCCTCTTGCAGAGAACGACGGCTCGGAGCCGTGGGTCGGTCATGTCCGAGCCAACGCTAGCACTGGCCGGCGCCACGGGCTTGTACTTGACTGCCAGGCACATGTCCCTGTCTGCCAGGCAGCAGGCGCGATGCCGGGGAGGTGGCTCCCACGGCCGGAGGCACTCTGGGTCAAGCATGATGGCAGCAGCGTTCAATGCCATATCTTGATGACCATTATCATTATGGGGTGAAGGGATTTTTCGAGAGCCGCTGCGATAAAACCGCCGTCAGGGAATGGGGGCGCGGCCAGTCATTGTTGGCTGGCTTATTGGTTATAAATGGCGATGAACATGCTGGGTGTCATGGATGGCGATTGGATGCTGTTGCGCCAGTGACATCAGGATGGCGGCGGCCTCCCCAGGTTGCATCCCGCTGTCGCCATACTTTAGAGCGCTTTTTCAATGCCAAAAAAAATTCGTTCCATATCTCGGGCCATCAGGGTCATCGAAGCATTCAACCAGCATGGCGGTGCACTGAGTCTCAATCAGTTGCACTGCATGACGCAGCTGGATCGCGCGACCATTTTACGTATTCTGGTGACGCTGATGGAGGAGGGATGGGTATATCGTGGATTAGGAGATCAACGATATCGCCTCACCTATCAGATGCATGAGCTAGGGGGGCATGTCCAACCCCAGAATGAGCTGGCGTACGTGACTTCCCCCATCCTGGACGCCTTTCAAAAGGAGGTGATATGGCCTTCGGATCTGGCGATTTACAATGGCAAGAGCATGGAGATCATCGAAACCACACGGCGTCAGTCCCCCCTGTTTATCAACAAGGGGTTCATGGGATATCGGCCCAACATGCTGCAGTCCGCCGTGGGGCGTGCTTACCTGGCCTGGAGCCATCCTGCCGATCAGGCCGCTATTCTCAAGCGTTTGCGCCAGAGTGAAAGCCCCGAGGATAGGCTGGCAATCGATGAGCCATGGGTGCAGAGGATACTGCAGGAAACGCGCGAGAGAGGCTATGGCGTTCGCGACGAGCGGTATCGGGGAGGTCCTGACGACAGCAAGACCTATCAGGTAAGGGCCGCCGCCGTTCCGGTCATGGTCATGGAAGAGGTGCAGGCCTGTATCAGCCTGATCTGGTTTGAAGCCCTTGTCGCCCCCGAACATCTGGAAAAGGAGCTTCTACCCAAACTCAGAGCCGTTGCCGATCAGGTTGCTGATAAGATCCTGCAGCATGAACTTTACTGAGAATGTGCAGGCCATGACATCATGAGGTCGCCTGAAGTGCCCGAGTGTGTCTGAATCCCATCAGGCTGCGGGTGGCAGGAAGAACAGAAAACAGCCCTGGCCAAGGGTGGTCAGGGCTGAGGTGGGTGGTATCAGCGTCAAGAACGCGGAGATGGTGTGGCTCGGCCTGATGGATCAGTAGCCGCTGACCCAGTTCGGGATGATGACGTCGTTCTCCTCGGCATATTGCTCCCACAGAGCGCGCATCTCGGCCAGCTTTTCCGGATGTTCCTGGCTCAGGTCATGCCGTTCACCAAGGTCCTCGCCGAGATTGAACAGCTGGACCTCGTCGTCACCATACGGCTTGGGCATCATGACCAGCTTCCAGTCTCCCTGGCGAATATAATATTTGCCGAAGAGCTCGCCGCCCAGCACGCGATCCTCGACCTCGGCATTGCCCGACAGCACCGGCAGCAACGAGGTGCCGGTGATCGGCGCGATCTCGCGGCCCTTGTATTCGGTGCCGGGATGCTCGATACCTGCCAGCTCCAGCAGTGTCGGTGCTATGTCCTTGACCGAGGTGAGGCTGTCGTTGATTTCTCCGCCTTCCAGACCGGGCGTTTTGAGGATGGCGATGGAGCGGGTGCCGCCTTCGGTCGGAAAGCCCTTGTGCAGGTTGAATACCGGTGAGCCGGCCCAGGCCCAGTTCGGGCCGTAAAAGGTGTAGGAACCGACACGACCCATCTGCTCATAGCTGAAATCGTTGGTTTCGTCGATCACCCTGCGAATTTCCGGGAACAGGTCGGCCGGCCAGGTCTCGTCCAGGTCGTGCCCTTCGGCACCATTGTCAGACATGAAAATGACGATGGTATTGTCGTATAGATCGTTCTGTTTCAGGTAATCGAAAACGCGCCCGGTATGCGCGTCAAGCTCATCCACCATGGCCGCGTATATTTCCATCGCCCGAGATTCGACTTTCTGCTCTTCGCTGCTCAGGCTTTCCCATGGGCGTCCCTTGGGAGGACGCGGGGCCCCTTCGGCATCGGCCGGTATCAGCCCCATCGATTTCTGTGCTTCCAGCCGTTCGTTGAATATTTGATCGTAACCGGCATCGTATCGGCCACGATATTTTTCCATGGCATCTTCCGGTGCCTGAAGTGGCCAGTGGGGGGCCGTATAACTGAGCATGCCGAAGAAGGGCGCATTGCTGTCTTTATCGGCGTCGATGTACTCGATCATTCTGTCGGCGTAGAACTGTGACGAGTATTCGAAGTCGTCGGGAAGCTCATCCAATAGCACCCCGTCTTCGGCATAGGGTGCCTTGATGTCAGGAGACGGTGCATAAGACGGCTTCATGTCAGAGAAGTGGCTGGCACCGCCCACCAGAAGTGAAAACGAGTGATCGAAGCCACGATCAGTCGGTCGGCTTCCCTCTTCCTTGCCCAGATGCCATTTGCCGGTTAGATAGGTGTTGTAGCCGGCATCCCTGAACAGGGCTGGAAGAGCGGCGACCCGGTCGTTCAGGTGCCCTTCGTAACCGGGCTGGCCTTCCTGGTTGGGGGCAAGCTCTTCGGCCATGTTACCAAGCCCTGCCTTGTGCGGATCAACGCCGGTCAGCAGCGAGGCCCGGGTCGGCGAGCAGGCTGGTGTGGTGTGAAAGTTGGTCATGCGTATGCCGGAACTGGCCAGAGAATCGAGATTGGGTGTCTCGATTTCACTGCCATAGCTTCCAAGGTCAGCAAACCCCATGTCATCGGCTACCACGAGCAGGATATTGGGGTGGTCAGGGTCAGTTGAAGCGGCGAAAGACTGACTGAACATCATCGTGGCGGACAGGGCAAAAGAGGTGGTCAGCGCAAGTTTGGAACGTGTTGTCTTTCTCATTTAGCAACTCCTGCCAGAACCAATATTGTTGGATTTGTCACGTGCAAACAGGCTCGTGAGAAGGGGGTAGTGGAATATATAGCAGCAGGAATGGCGTTGTAAAACAGGACTTTTCACAATGTGCAAGATGCTCTCGAGGAGCGGCATGAGGGGCGTGAGAAGATGTTTTTCACAATGTGCAATCGGTGTTTGCCGGTTTCGGGTTTTGTCATCATGATGCTCGCGATGGGCGCATTTTCAATTGAATGCGTCATTTAATTACAATAAACCTGTCGGAGCTTTTTGATGAAACGGCCTGGTTCTTTTGGTTGTTCCGTTCTTTTTGCCTTTGGAAGCCTTGCCGGTTCTCCGGCATATTCCGAGAGTGGCGATCTCGCATTGACCTTCCGGACCCACTATGGACAAGTGGACAGGCATTTTGGTCCGGAAGATAGCGAGGAGGCGAGTTTCACGACAAAAGTCGATTATACGTCGGCTTATTATGGAGGCTTTCTCGGCTTTGATGCGTCCGTGTATTCCGTTTCAAAACTCTACGCCGACAAGAATACGGCCGGACTGCCTTTGCTGGACGATGACGGAAACGGTTTCAGCAAGATAGGGCAGGCCAATATCAAGATAAGGCCGGTAGACGATCTCGAATTTCGTCTGGGGCGTATGCGCGTGATATCGCCCTTGTTGATCGATACCGCCGGCCGCTCCGAGCCCAGCACTCGTGAAGCCTTCAAGATGGATGCTCAGCTCGGCAGTGCCAGCCTGTACGGGATCTACAGCACGGCTGTGTCCAGGGCCGGGAATGATAGCTTTGAAAGCTATACCGAGGATGATGATGGCGTTGCCATTGTGGGCGGGACGTATCGCTTCGATGATGCACTGAGCGTTCACCTGGCGCATGGTCAGTTGAAGGATGCCAAGCGCCAGACGTACTTCAATGCATCCTATGGTATTCCTCTCGGAGAAGACCGCCTGTCATTCGATCTGCATCACTACATGGCCAAGGGAATCGGCGATCAGTCGAACCTGGCAGACGCGACCGGCCCTGATGGGCAGCTGGATACCTATTTGAGCAGCCTGGCGGTCAGCTATGCGCATGAGGATGTGACCTACTCGGTGTCTTATCAGGGGGTCGGGGATGATCTCTACGAGCCTAGCTGGGATGGGTTCGAGAATGACAGGTCGGTTCTTTGGACTAATAATTCCGTGCAGATCCTCGACTTTTACAACCCGCAGCAGGAGTCGTTGCAGTTTCGAGTGGATTATGCGCCTTCTCGGGTCCCGGGCCTGAGCCTGATGACGCGCTACACCGAAGGTGACTACTCCTCCGCGGGGGAGACGCTGGAGGACAAGGAGTTCAACCTCGAAGCGATGTATGAGGTACAGCAAGGATGGGCGAAAGGGCTGTCGTTTCAGCTGAGGTATGCCGATGTGACCATTGGCGGGGTGGGCGAGCTGGAGGATGTTCGTTTGATTGCCCAGTATGCACTGGATTTCTGACGCACCACGAAGCTGAGCCTGCTCGGTGGCTCAGCTGTTGTCGTTGCCAGTGCTTGTCACTCGAGCATCCCTGGTGCGAGGCGAGCGGCAAGTGCCAGGTTGGCCGCTGCCCCTCCGGGACTAAACACCTAGCTGATAGGGATTTCCGACGCACGAAGCTAACCGGGCAGGACGTCTAGCTTTTTTGTCTGCCGAGTAGTTGTGTCTGTTTAACTATGAGGATAGCGCGCCGGGGACCAGGTACGGGTGAGATAATGAGGAGGGCGAACAACGATTCTTCAGACGGGCCCGTTCTCTATGATTTGGTACACTTTTCCGGCGGGATTTTGTGCAGGGGAGCTGACAGCTCCCCTGTCGTTCCCGATAACTTAGGTGATGGAGATTTCGTTCTGGACCTGGTCCAGTATGCTCCAGATAGGCTCAACCCATTCCAAGTGATCGGGTTTCATGAGACAGGACCGCATACAGATGGTATGCTCCGTATCGGCCTCCACCTCAGGAAATGCTTTCTTGATCAGATGGGATGGATAGCTGAAAGTCGCCAAGTGCAGCTCTTTTTCTTCTGCCCGCTCGAACGCAAGTTTAGACAAGCGCGACATTTCGCTTGTTGTCACTGCTTTCGGTGCCCAGATGACGATGTCTAGATCTGGTACGAGGGGGGTGACGAAGCGATCATCATTTGCCAGGCGATCGTATAGTACTAACGCAGCCTGTCGACACTTCTCTAAGCCTGTGGCGAACTCACCTCCCCTCTCCAAAGGATACATCTCTAGCGTCGCCCAAAGGGCGACTGCCGCGGCACCTGCCCTGGAGCACTCCAGGCTGATTTCGCCCAAGTGTAACTCATTTGAGCTGAAATAAGTATATGGCGAGTCGTGTTTGTAGAACTTGCCAACCTCCGTATCCTGAAAGAGTACACAGCCGCACCCATAAGGCTGTAGGCCATGCTTGTGAGGGTCAATGACGATGGAGTCTACCTTGTGAAGGAGTGAATATGCCTCCGTCGCTGATTCGCCAAGGTTGTTGGCTAAACAGTAGTAGCCCCCGTAAGCAGCATCAATATGGATTCGGAATCCATATTTCTCTTGCAGGGTCAGTATCTCGGGTAGGGGGTCCACGGATCCCACGCCAGTGGTGCCGAGTGTCACGACGACGGTGCCGATGTCGCCTTGTTGCAACATCTCTTCGAGCGCTTGCTTATCCATGCGGGCATCGTCATCGACAGGCACGGACTTGAACGGTATTTGTAGCACACCGCAGATCCGATTGTGCGTGTAATGTGCCTGTGACGATGCAACGATGGTTTTTCCGGGGTGGATGTTGTTTGCAACCCAGAGAGCTTCCAGGTTGGCAAGAGTGCCACCTCCTGTCAGGTGGCCGAGATGCTGCCTCCAACCAAACATTCCGGCTATTTTGGCTACCGACTCCTTTTCCATCGCAGAACTGGCCTTTCCGCCATCCAGGGCATGGTTATTCGGATTTATCCAAGTGGCCAGCATGTACGCCATGCGCGCAACGGGATGAGGCGGTTTCAGCATTTGACCGGCATATTGCGGGTGGGGATATGGATAGTTGTCCCACATTTTCTCAGCCACCTTCAGAAGCGTTTCTTCTGCACGCTTCTTGTCATACTCCATCTGGTAGGGTGGTAAGCCTTGAAAACCATCGCTCAGTTTTGTGACGGCTTTTTCAAGTATGTTGATGCTGTGCTTTTCAATAGGCATTTTTTTCTCCTGTCTGACGAGGTTAAATAGAGGCTAGTGTTAGTGTGGCGACAAATAGCGGGGCCAGATACCGCATGGTAAATTTGAATGAGGGTATGGCAAGGCTACCTTTTCCAAACATGACTTCCAGTTGCTCTTGTTTTAGGCAAAAACCACAGAAAATGGCGGTGGCCAGGGCTCCTGCCGTCATGAAGACGTTAGCCGTAAGATAATCAAGCGCATCGAAAAGTGTTTTGCCGAAAAATATCGGCGAATCCCATTCGTTCAATGAGAGAACCGTGCCAAGGCTGACAACCCATAGGCTTAAGGTGGTCAATGCTGCAGACTTGTTTCGTGTCCAATTAAAACGTTGTTCCAGCCATGCCACTGTTGGCTCCATCAGTGAAATAGCTGAGGTGAGTGCAGCAATGAACATCATGAAGAAGAAGGCGGAGCCAAATAGTTGGCCGTATGGCATGTCGTTGAAAATCAGCGGGAGAGAAATGAACATCAATCCAGGACCTGCGCCCGGCTCAAGTCCATATTTGAAAACCAGAGGGAAGATTGCGAGCCCAGCTGTCAATGCTACAAGAATATCGACACCTGCAACTGCGAAGGCTGTTTTTGGTATAGAGTTATCGGTCGGCATATAGGATCCATACGTAATCATGGCAGCCGAAGCGAGACTCAAGGTGAAGAAGGAATGGCCTAAAGCTATGATAATTGAATCGAGTGTTAGCTTGCTGAAATCAGGCATAAAAAGAAATTCGACTGCCGCGTCAAAATCTCCTACCGCCGCAGAGTAGCCGATCAGTACCGTTAGCATCAGCATCATAGAAGGCATCAGCCAGTTTATGGTTTTCTCGATGCCCTTTACAACGCCTGAGGTAACGATGGCGTAGGTCATGCCAAGAAAGATGGTGCTGAAGATGATCAAGGAAATCGGGGACGCTAATAATGCTTCGAAGATGCCGCTCGTGAAGCTTTTGTCAAAGGATTGAGCTGGGTCGTTGAAGCGTCCCGTTGCGCTAATGTAGAAGTAGTAGAGGCACCATCCTGCAACAACGGTGTAGAATGAAAGAATCAGATAGCTGGTAGATATGGCCAAGCCGCCAACTTTCTTCCAGTGCTTGTTAGCGCCTGTTTTCTCCGCTAGTGAGTCAAAGGCGGAATAGGCATTCTTTCGCGTAGAGCGACCGATACCTATTTCCGCAGCCAGAAGTGGTATCCCAAAGCATAGTATGAATGCCAGGTAGACCAGTACGAAGGCACCACCTCCGTTCTCTCCGGCGATGTAGGGAAATTTCCATAAGTTCCCCAGTCCGACTGCTGAGCCGGCCGCCGCCATGATGAAAGTCAGTTTTCCTTTCCAGATTTTTGGAGATCGGTCTCCAGCTTTCCACCCTGAAGTGGTCGCGTTTTTTGTACTCATAGACGAACTCATGCCCTTGTTATTAAATATGAAGGCGGTGGCATCTTGAAACACCACGTTGCCTCCAAGTCACAGGCAGCTTTATCAGATGTTTGAGGTTTGTATCTTTTAAAGCCGCATCAGGAAGCAAGAGGGCTTTCTGACGCTAGAGCTAGTATGAGAAGGGTGATGCAGCAGCGGAAATGAAAAAAAATTCTGATTGGTATGCAGTCACTGCATGCCCTGTGGGGAGAAGATGGAATCTTCCATGATCTCGGCGATGAGCTCGCGCAGCCATCGGTGAGCTTGGTCGTGGTGATGAATGCTGTGCCACAAAAGGTAATATTCGTGTTGGGGTAAATCATCCATGCCCAACTCTCGCCAAGATACAGCATGTATTTTTCTTGCGTTCTCTGCGATATGCCTCGGGACAATAACTAACATTTCTGAGCTTTCGCAAATATTGAAGGCGGATGTGAAGAAGGGGGTCTCAACAGCCACTCTTCGCTTCAAGCCCTTTTTCTCCAGGTGTGTATCAAAAAAACCATCCTTGTCTCCGCCTGCGGTAATTCGTATAAATGGGAACTCTAGGGGCTTGGGTAATGAAATATCGCTCATCGAAGAAAGTGGATGGCTCTTTTTCATCAGCACGACTGGATGATCCTGTCCAAGGTGGATGCCATAGAGGTTTTCTGGTGGCGCGGATGTCATGGTCGAAGCGAAGTCGATAGGCAATGATCCTAGTTGGTTGATCCAGTCTGGTTGCCATTGACGGTAATGGATGTCAATCCCTGGTGCTTTCGCTTGTATTGCCTTGATGACGTCTGGAAATATGAAGTTTGCAACATAGTCTGTGCTTGAGAAGGTAAAGCTTCTTTGATATTTTTCTGGCTCTTTTTGAGTTTCATTGCGAAGGTTGTCGACTTGGCTAACGATTGATTGGATGCTGGGTTTTAGTTCTTGTGCGAGCGCGCTAAGAAGATAATCTCCCCCTTCTCTTATCAGGATTTCATCATCGAAATAGGTCCGTAATTGCCCTAGCTGTCGGCTCATGGCCGATTGTGAAATGTTCAACTTTTCTGCAGCACGTGTAACGTTGCGATGCTCAAGAAGTGCATTCAGTGCACGCAACAAGTTTAGATTAATACGCTCCACGATGAACTCCTTTCGAATCGGTTTTGTTATGGCTCTCAATAGGTGGTAGTTCAGTGTGATTATGCATGCATTCAGCTTTTGGGGCCCGCTGCTCTTCTCGTGTAGGGAAAAGGTATTGTTATCACTGGGTGCTCAGCCTCAGCCAGGCGTTTGCCGATGCTGTCGCCGAAACCGTTGGCCACGTTCCTAGCCCTATGGGGAGCGCTTCATCGCGATTTAGGCCGGGTGATGGATATGTCTTCGATAGAAACTTTTTGGGCCCTTGGTAGATAACGGCTCCCGTTGCGCGTCTGAACACACGGCGCTAGCCCTGCCGCGGCGACTCGAGTCCGCGGCGGGGTGAGCGCTAAGAATAGGTCGGCTATTCCTCGGGATGCAGGTCCTGCACCTTGCGCAGCAGCTGCATCAGCGTCTTGTAGTTGTCGGCGCCCAGCTCCTGCTGGATGCGCTTGTACTGACGCACCATCTCGTCACTCATCTCGTCGAACAGGGCTTCGCCCTGGTCGGTGAGCGTGACGCACAGCCGGCGCTGGTCGGTTTCCGGCTTCCAGCGCCGGACCAGGCCGTTTCTTTCCAGGCGTACCAGCACCCCGGTCAGGCTCGGGCGCAGGATGCAGGCCAGATCGGCCAGTTCACGGCTCTCCAGGGTGCTCTCCGGCGATTGCTTGAGCATGCGGATGACGCGCCACTGCTGCTCGGTCAGGCCGTAGTGGTTGAGCAGGGGGCGAAAGAACCCCATGGCGGATTCCCGGGCCTGGAGCAGGGCGAGGGTCAGCGAGGGAGCGGGTCTGGGCATGGGTGTTGCGGAATCCTTGCGATGAGAGCGGAGCCGGCGATCGCGCCGGCTCCGATGAGCCAAGGGGGTCAGTGGATACCCAGGCACATGTACTTCACTTCGAGATAGTCCTCGATGCCGTAGTGGGAGCCCTCGCGGCCGAGGCCTGACTCCTTGATCCCCCCGAAGGGCGCGACTTCCGTCGAGATGATGCCCTCGTTGATGCCGACCATACCATATTCGAGGGCCTCGCCGACGCGCCAGGCGCGGCCGAGGTTCTGGGTATAGACGTAGGAGGCCAGCCCGAACGGGGTGTCGTTGGCCAGGCGGACGGCCTCTTCCTCGGTGGAGAAGCGGAAGACCGGCGCCAGCGGGCCGAAGGTTTCCTCGTCGGCGACCAGCATCTCGGGGGTGACCTCGCCCAGCACGGTGGGCTCGAAGAAGCCGCCGCCCAGGGCGTGCGAGTCGCCACCGCACAGCAGGCGGGCGCCCTTGTTCATGGCGTCGTCGATGTGCTGACGCACCTTGTCGACCGCCTTGGCGTTGATCAGCGGTCCCTGCTGGGCCGACTCGTCCTCGGCAGCGGCGACCTTGAGGCGCTTCACGGCCGAGACCAGCCGCTCGCAGAAGGCCTCGTAGACGCCGTCCTGGACCAGGAGACGGTTGGTGCAGACGCAGGTCTGGCCGCTGTTGCGGAACTTGGAGGCCAGCGCTCCCTCGACGGCGGCGTCGAGATCGGCGTCGTCGAAGACGACGAAGGGCGCGTTGCCGCCGAGCTCCATGCTCAGCTTCTTGATGTCGCCGGCGCACTCGGCCATGAGCCGCTTGCCGATATCGGTCGAGCCGGTGAACGACAGCTTGCGCACGGTGGTGTTACCGGTCAGCTCGCCGCCGATCTCGCTGGCGCGGCCGGTGACCACGTTGAACACGCCGGCGGGCAGGCCGGCGCGCTCGCCCAGTTCGGCCAGCGCCAGTGCCGACAGCGGGGTCTCGGAGGCGGGCTTGAGCACCATGGTGCAGCCGGCGGCCAGTGCCGGGCCCGCCTTGCGGGTGATCATGGCGACCGGGAAGTTCCACGGGGTGATGGCCGCGACCACGCCGATGGGCTGCTTGATCACCACCAGCCGGCGGCCGGCCTTGTCGTGGGGGATCACGTCGCCGTAGACCCGCTTGGCCTCCTCGGCGTACCACTCGATGAAGCTGGCACCGTAGGCGATCTCGCCGCGGCTCTCGGTGAGGGGCTTGCCCTGTTCCCAGCTGAGCAGGCGGGCGAGGTCCTCCTGGTGCTCCATGATCAGCTCGAACCAGCGGCGCAGCACGGCCGCGCGCGTCTTGGCGGTCTGGTCGCGCCAGGCCGGCAGGGCGGCGTTGGCCGCGTCGATGGCCTGGCGGGTCTCGGTGGCGCCCAGCCGGGCGACCTCGGTGATGGTGGCGCCATCGGCGGGATTGGTCACCGCGAAGCGCTCGCCGTTCTCGGCGTCGACCCAGCGGCCGTCGACGTAGGCCTGGTGACGCAGCAGAGAGGAATCGTTGAGTTGCACGGTCGGGGTTCCTTCAGTAAACGCTATCGCGAGAGGGGGTGTCGGGCGCCGCGGTGTCCTTGAAGGCGCCGGCGAGTTCCTTGAGCGCGCCCATGAGCAGGCTGGTATCCACGCCCACGGCGACGAACAGGCAGCCCAGATCCAGATAGCGCTGCGCAAGCTCGCGGTTGGCGGAGAGGATGCCGGCGGCCTTGCCGGCCCGCTGGATGCGGACGATGCCGTCCTCGATGGCGGCCTGTACGTCCGGGTGGCCCGGGTTGCCGCGATGGCCGAGAGAGGCGCTCAGGTCGGCCGGGCCGATGAACACGCCGTCGACGCCGTCCACGGCGGCGATCTCATCCAGGTTCTCAAGTCCTTCGCGGCTCTCGATCTGTACCAGCAGGCACATCTGTTCGTCGGCCTGGTCCAGGTAGCCGGGGATGCTGTTCCAGCGCGAGGCCCGGGCCAGGGCGCTGCCCACGCCGCGCACGCCCTCGGGCGGATAGCGCATGGCGCGCACCAGCTCCCGGGCCTGGTCGGCGCTGTCGACCATCGGCACCAGCAGGGTCTGGACGCCGAGATCGAGGTACTGCTTGATCAGGGCGGTGTCGCCCACCGGCGGGCGCACGATGGGCTGGACCGGGTAGGCGGCCACGGCCTGGAGCTGGGCGAGCAGGCTGTTCAGGTCGTTGGGGGCGTGTTCGCCATCGAGCAGCAGCCAGTCGAAGCCGGCGTTGGCGGCCAGCTCGGCGCAGTAGCCGTTGGCCAGGCCCAGCCACAGGCCGATCTGGGGATGCTGTTCGGCGATCGCCTGCTTGAAGCGATTGGCGGGAATCTGCATCACGAACTCCTGGTGGCGCCTGACGGGCCTAGAGACCGTCAGGCGCGGTGTCGAGGGGTGAGAGGGTTACCGGGGCAGCGGGAAGATGGCATTGATCTGGCCGGTACCGGAGCTGCCGAACGGTTCGGTGAGCACCTCCACCGGCTGGTCGTAGTCCTCGCCGCCGAGCAGGCCGAGCAGCATGGCGGTGTCGTGCATGCCGCCTTCGCCGTAACAGTGCTGGGCGTATTCCGGCAGCATGGCGCAGAACTCCTTGAAGCGCCCCTGCTTCCACAGCTCGACGACATGCATGTCGACCTGGCGGTCGAACTCGCGCGTCCAGTTGTGGAGGTTATCGCTGGCATCGCGATCGTCGGAGAAGCGATGCGACAGCGAGCCGGAGGCCAGCACCAGCACCTTGCGGTCGCTCTTCTCGATGGCGCGGCGCACCGCGGCGCCGAAGGTGAAGCTGTCCTCCAGGCGGTGCCAGGCGTTCCAGGCCGCCACGGAGACCACCTTGAAGCGCTGATCCTCGGGCACGTCCATGTGCATGTAGCGCATCGGGACCAGGGTGCCGTACTCCAGCTCGAGGCTGGGGATGTTGTGCGACAGGGTGCGCACGTCGGCGGCGTTGGCCTCGGCGGCGATCGCCTCGCCCAGCTCCGGGCAGCCCGGATACTGGTATTCCATGTCCTTGATGAAATGCGGCAGCTCGTTGCTGGTGTAGATGCCCTCGAAGCTTTCGCCGGCGTTGACATGGAATCCGCTGTTGACCAGCCAGTGGACGTCGAACACGACGGCGGTATCCGCCCCCAGCTCGCGGGCGCGGCGGCCGATCTCCTTGTGCCCGTCGATGGCGGCCTGACGGCAGCCCTGGTGCTTCCCGGGCAGCTCCGAGAGATACATCGACGGCACGTGTGTGATTTTTGCTGCCAGAACGACTTCACCCATGGTGTGTCTCCAAGGTTGTGGCTTGAGCGGCCGCGGTCACGCGAAGTGCAGGCGCACCGATCCGAAGGGGCCGTAGTCGGCATGAATGTCCGTGCCCGGGGGGCACTCGATGGGGCCGATGAAGGAGCCCGACAGCACCACCTGGCCGGCCTCGATCCGCTGGCCATAGGTGGCCATGCGCCGGGCCAGCCAGATCAGACCGGTGACCGGGTCGTCCAGCACGCCGGCGCCCAGGCCGGTCGCCGCCACCGCCTCGTTCTGCTTGACGATGGTGCCGACCCAGCGCAGGTCGAAGGCATCAGGGGCGTGGCGCTCCCGGCCCATGACGATGCCGGCGTTGGCGGCGTTGTCCGATACCGTGTCGAAGATGGCGCGGGGCCGGCCGGTGTCGGGATCCTTGCGCAGGACCCGGGTATCGAGGATCTCGATCGCCGGCGCCACGTAGTCGGTGGCGGCGAGCACGTCCTCGCGGGTGACCTCGCCTTCCAGCGGCGCCTTCATGACGAAGGCGATCTCGGCCTCGATGCGCGGCTGGATGAAGCGCGTCTCGGGGATGGTGGCGCCGTCGTCGAAACGCATGTCGTCGTAGAGCACCCCGCTGTCGGGGGTGTCGATGCCGAGCGCATCCTGCATCACCTTGGAGGTCAGGCCGATCTTCCAGCCGATGATCTCCCGCCCCTGGGCGAGCTTCTGCTCCATCTGGGCGGCCTGGATGGCATAGGCGTCATCCAGGGTCATGCCCGGGTGGGCGAGCGACAGCAGGCCGATCTGTTCGCGCGTCGCCTCGGCGGCGAGCAGCGCCTCGGCGGCCGAGGCGACCTGATCGGGCGTCAGGGTCATCATTCGTCCTCCACGCCGTTGACCAGCTTGCCGATGCCTTCGGCCTCGACCTCGACCATGTCGCCGGGCTTCAGCCAGATCGGCGGCTCGAAACGGGCGCCGGCGCCGGTGGGCGTGCCGCAGACGATGACGTCACCCGGCACCAGGGTGGTGAAGGTGGAGACGTAGCTGACGATGTAGCGGAAGTCGAACATCATCCGCGAGGTGCGGTCCTGCTGGCGCACTTCGCCGTTGACCCGGGTGGTCAGTTCGATGTCGTCCAGCTGGTCGGCCGAGCGGAAGGGCACCAGCCACGGACCGATGGCGCCGGTGGCATCGAAGTTCTTGCCCTGGGTGACGTTGAACTTGGCATGACGCACCCAGTCGCGAATCGTGCCTTCGTTGCACAGCGTCAGGGCGGCGATGTGCTCGTAGGCCTTCTCGCGGGCGATGCGGCGGCCGCCCTTGCCGATCACGATGGTCACCTCGCCTTCATAGTCGAGCTGTTCGCTCTCGGGCGGGCGCACGATGTTCTCGTTGTGGCCGACGAAGCTGCGCGGGAAACGGATGAACAGCGACGGCTTGCTCGGGGCGGCCTGGCCGTCCTTGTATTCCTCGTTGCGCGAGGGGAAGTTGACGCCGACGCAGAGCAGCTTCTCCGGGTTGGCGATCGGGATCAGGAAGGTCACGTCCTCCTCGCGATAGGAGGGGGCGCGGCCTTCGGCGGCGTGGAGCAGTTCGTCCAGGGCGCCGGCCTCGATGACGTCCTTGAGGCCCGGGAAGCGCTGGCCGAATTCCGGCGTAAGGTCGATGATGCCGTCATCGGTGACCACGCCGTAGCGGTCGGCGCCGTTGGCGTGGAAGGCCGCGAGACGGGCGGGGATGGAGCGGGTCATGAGCATTCTCCTGGCGATCCGTCGAAGCCGGAGTCGCCGCTGTCAGTATTGCCGAGATCGCTGCCTTCGGGCAGCGGCCTGTCGGATCGGGGCGCTGTGCCCCGGGCGTCTGCCCGGGGCTCGCGGGGCATCAGCCGAGCTTCGGCACCTGGTGGACCTGGCGCGGGAAGGCGACGTTGACGGTTTCCATGTAGAAGTCGAAGGACCAGTCACCGCCGTCGCGGCCGATACCGGAGGCCTTGACGCCGCCGAACGGGGCCGGCAGGTGGCGGACGTTCTCCGAGTTCACCCACATCATTCCGGCTTCCAGCTCGTCGGTCATGCGCATGGCCCGGTTCAGGTCGTTGGTCCACAGGTAGGCGGACAGGCCGTACTGGGTGTCGTTGGCCAGGCGCAGGGCCTCGTCCTCGTCCTTGAACGGGATGGCGGTCAGCACCGGCCCGAAGATCTCTTCCTGGGCGACGGTCATGTCGTTGGTGGCATCGGTGAACAGGGTCGGGCGCACGAAGCAGCCTTCCTCGCCGACCTTCTCGCCGCCGGCGGCGATGGTGGCGCCTTCTTCACGCGCCTTGGCGAAGTACGACAGCACCTTTTCCTCGTGCTCGGGGTGGATCAGCGGGCCGACCACGGTCTCGGGGTCGAGCGGGTGGCCGACCTTGATGTTGTTGGCCACCTCGGCGACGCGACGGGTAAAGTCCTCGTAGATCGAGTCCTGAACCAGCAGCCGGGAAGAAGAGGTGCAGCGCTCGCCGTTGAGCGAGTAGATCATGAAGCTGGCGGCGTCGACGGCGCGCTCCAGGTCGGCGTCGTCGAACACGATGACCGGGTTCTTGCCGCCCAGCTCGAAGTGGAAGCGCTTCAGGGTGGGCGCGGCCTGGGCCATGATCATCTGACCGGTGCGGCTCTCGCCGACGAAGGCGATCGCCTTGATGTCCGGATGCTCGGTCAGCGCCTTGCCGGCGTCCTCGCCGAAGCCGTTGACCAGGTTGAGCACGCCCTTGGGCAGGCCGGCTTCCTCGGCGATCTCGACCAGCAGCTTGGCGGTCATCGGCGAGAACTCGGCGGGCTTGTGGACCACGGTGCAGCCGGAGGCCAGCGCCGGGGCGATCTTCCAGGTCGACAGCATGAACGGGGTGTTCCAGGGCGTGATGACGCCCACCGGCCCCAGCGGACGACGCGAGGTCACGTTCATCTGGTTGGCGTTGCGCAGCGCCTGACCGTCCTCGGCCTCCGGCGCCTTGTCGGCGAAGAAGCGGAAGTTGGCGGCACCGCGAATCGCGGCCTTCTCCATGAAGCGCAGGGCCTGGCCGGTGTCCAGGCACTCGGTGAAGGCGATCTCCTCGGCGCGCGCCTCGATCGCCTCGGCGACCCGGATCAGGATGGCGCGACGCTCCTTGCCTGGCATCTTGCTCCAGGTCTTGAAGGCCTTGTTGGCGGCCGCGACGGCGCGGTCGATGTCGCCGGCATCGCCGCGGGTGACCGTGGCCAGGGGCTTGAGGTCGACCGGAGACAGCGTCTCGAAGGTCTTGCCGGAGGCGGACGGCACGGACTCGCCGTCGATGTGGTTCAACACGCCCTCTTCGCGGAAACGTGTCAGGTAGGCTTCGGCGCGTGACAGATTGTCGTTCAGCGTACTCATGGTGTTCCTTCCTTTATTGATGGTTCGAGAGTCGGGCGTGAATCGGGGTGTCCTTCCAGCTCAGGTCCGGGTCGATGACGCGGATCTCCAGCGACAGGGCGAAGTGAGGCGTCGCCAGCGGCGTCGCCAGGGTGGCCTGGACGGCCGTGAAGATGCGATCGCCGGCGGCCTGCAGGGCCGGCTTGTCGCGTCCGGCGCCCACCGACAGGGTCAGGGCGGCGAAGTCGTTGTCGGCCAGATCGTCGGCGACGATGCAGTGGTCGGCGGCGAAGGCGCGCACGCGGATGCCGGCCAGCGGAAAGATGCCCGCCTCCTTCATCGCCGTGTAGGCGGCCCGGCAGACGGCATCGATATCGGCGCGTTCGGCCAGCCCGGGCGAGTATTCGATTCTCAGATGCGGCAAGACCTGGCTCCTCCTGACAGTTGGGGACGGCGACTTAGACGAAAGCAGGAGACGCGGCGATCGCTAAGTCGTTAACATATTCACGTTATAGGTTAACATATTCATGAAGTCAACGGCGCTTTTCACCTCGCGCCAGACGGCTTCGGACGCGAAGGAGGGAGTGCCATGCCGGGTTCGTCGATACCCAACATCGATATCGGTGAGGTCTATGACCAGCGCTACGCCGATGCGGAGGTGCACTACGATGCGCTGGGGCGCATGGCGGAGTTTTTCGGCCACAATTCGCCGGCGCATCGCCACGACCGCTTCTTCCAGGTGCACTACGTCAAGAGTGGCATGGTGCGGGGGTATCTGGACGAGCGGCAGTTCCATCTGCAGGCGCCGATGTTCTTCCTCACCCCGCCGACGGTGACCCACGCCTTCGTCATCGAGGAGGGCTGCGATGGCCATGTGCTGACCGTTCGCCAGCAGCTGGTCTGGGACCTGCTGGAAGAGAGCGGCGAGCTTGGCGACGTGCACGCGGTGACACCGCTGTGCGTGGCCACGGGCCGGCTCGGCGGGCGCCATGCCGCCGAGGTGGCACGCGTGGAGATGCTGTTCGACGAGCTGCGCCGCGAGTTCGACGAGGCGCGGCCCGGTCGCGCCCTGGCCATGCAGACGCTGACCCGGCTGATCTTCATCGGCCTGTTCCGGCTGGCGAGCAGTGCCTTGCCCGCACAGCCGGTGCGTCATGAGGACCTCGCCGTGTTCCAGCGCTTCCAGAGGTTGATAGAAGAGCACTTTGCGCAGCACTGGGTGCTGGCCCGCTATGCCGATGCCCTGGGGGTCACCGAGAGCCGGCTGAACGAGATCTGTCGGCGTACCGCCGGCAAGCCCAGCAAATGGCTGGTCCACGATCGCCTGATGCAGGAGGCGCGGCGGCTGCTGATCTTCACCACG
Organism: Halomonas sp. HG01; assembly: GCF_000968715.2. Lineage (NCBI taxonomy): Bacteria > Pseudomonadati > Pseudomonadota > Gammaproteobacteria > Oceanospirillales > Halomonadaceae > Halomonas > Halomonas sp. HG01. The sequence goes on from NZ_CP022134.1 coordinate 3,620,807, forward strand.
GCCTCAGTCAACGAGATCGGCTACCGGTTAGGTTTCAACGACCCCGGCTATTTCAGCCGGTTCTTTGCCCGCCATGCCGGAGTGACGCCGTCCCGCTACCGGCAAGGCAGCTCGACGCATTGAACGAGTGCCTGCGCCGACGTCACGGGGGCTGGCCACGGGTGCCGAGCCCCGTCTTTCCCGACCCGCAAGGAGCCGAAGGCCCTCATGACCACCTCGAGATATCAAGCTTCTCCCCCGCGTTTTCTCATCGTGCTGCTGGCCGGGCTCGTGGCCTTCGGCCCGCTGTCGATCGACATGTACCTGCCCAGCCTGCCGGTGATCGCCGAGGCCCTGGCAGATAGCGAGGCCCGGGTCCAGAGAACCATCAGCTTTTTCCTGATCGGCTTCAGCGTCGGCATGCTGCTTTACGGCCCCTTGTCCGATCGCCTGGGGCGTCGCCGGCCGCTGCTCTTCGGCATCGGGCTGTATGTGCTGGCGACTCTGGGCTGCTTCCTGAGCCAGTCCGTGGATCAGCTCTTATTCTGGCGGGCCTTCCAGGCCCTGGGAGGTGCGGCGGCGTCGGTGCTGGCGCGGGCGATAGTCCGTGACCTGTTTCCCGTCGAAGCCGCTGCGGGGACGCTGTCACTGATGCACCTGGTCACGATGCTGGCGACCCTGGTGGCACCCCTGCTCGGCAGCCTGCTGATGGAAGTGGGCGACTGGCGAAGCATCTTTGCCTTCCTGGCGGTATACGCGATACTCAGCGGTCTGGCGGTGATGCTCTGGTTGCCCGAGAGCCATGACGGCCGCTCGCAGGCCTCTCGTCCGGGCGGCTTCCTCAACGGGTATCTGGCCGTGCTGGGCAGCCGCCGCGCCGTCGGTTACATGCTGTGCATGGGACTGTCCTTCGCCGGCATGTTCGCTTACCTGACGGCCTCTCCCTTCGTTTACATCGATTTCTTCGGCGTCAGCCCGCGGCAGTATGCCGGGCTGTTCGGGCTCAACATCGTATCGGTCATCCTCTTCACGTCGCTCAACGCCAGGCTGGTGACACGCATCGGTGCCCAGCGATTGCTGGCCTTGGGCGTCGGCGTTGCGGCCGTGTCGGGAGGGGCGCTGGGAGTGATCACCTTCCACGATTGGGGAGGGCTGCCCGCCATCGTGGTCGGGTTGTTCTTCTTCATCGGCGTGACCGGCCTGCTGGGTGCCAACAGCATCGCCAGCCTGATGGGGCTCTACCCTTCGCTGGCCGGTACCGCCGCCGGGCTGGCCGTCGCCGGCCAGTTTGGTCTGGGGGCACTGATGAGTGCGCTGACCAGTGTGCTGCATGACGGCACGCCACTGGCCATGGGCGTGGTCGTGGCCGGCTGCGGGCTGGGTAGCCTGGTGGGGTTGCTGTTGACCCTGCCTGGCGGAGCCGCGCGACAAGGTGCCATTATCAGTGGTGACGGATGAGTTCGCCGAAGCCCCATCCCGGCGCTGCCGCAGCCGCGTACATGAGGTATCAAGAGAAAGCGATTGGCCGGGCACGCCATGGCAGCCACTGCGTTTGATGGAGGGCAGGGCCGGTGAAGCCCTTGCGCTGACGAGCGGCTGCTTTCAGCCGGTCAAGTCGAAAAGACCGACATAAAAGAATAAAGACACGACGACCCTGAGGCTAGCGATGAGTGATCTGTGGAACAGCGACCCTGGCAGGGCGCAAGATCTGCAACCCTTGACAAGATTGATTGCGAACATGGGGGACGAGTTCTTTTCGTCGTCATTGCTGGAGTGCCTGGAGCATTGGGTTCAGTCCCAGCATTTCTCCATGATCCGGCTGGACAGGCCCCACCCCACGCTGCTGATGGCTGGCACACGGCATCATGATGCCGACCTGGTCTGGCGATGCTGGCAAGCCTATCACCATTACGACTATCAGAATCATGACCCTCTGCTCTTGCGAATGCATGAGGATCACTTGAGAGTGAACCAGCTCCAGGTGGGACACATGCTGGCGGAAGACATTGACTTTCTGCCTTATCGGAAAGCCATTTACCACGACAATGGCATGAACGCGAGGCTGTCGGCACTGAGCCTGGATGCTCAAGGCACCCCCGTGTTGTTCAACCTCTATCGGCATGCCGAAAGCGGATTCTTCAGGGATCAGGAGGTCGAGGCCTTCGAGGGCCTGGCGCCGGCCCTGCTCCAGCTTGTGAAGGGGCACATCGCCATACGCGGTGAAGCGTCCCAGAGTGAACACAATGCGGCAGCGATGCTGCGACAACGGTGTCCGGACCTGACCGACAAGGAGCTGGAAGTCTGTCTGTTGATGCTGAAAGGGATGACGTATGCGGGTATTGCTGCGGAGAGGGGCGTCAAGGAATCGACGGTCAAGACACTACGCAATCGCGCCTTCTCCAAGTTGGGAATCAACTACAGGAATCAGCTGTTTGCCATGATGAGCCATTGACATCCCGGGAACACCCGCTCAGCAGGGAGCGCCCCTCTCGAGGAGAGGGGCTCAGCATGACACGGCATGTCCAGGAAAGCTCCGGAAGGGCTCGCTAGCCCCTTCCTCGGACCCTTCCTTGTCGGGTGGCTATGGCTAGCGGCTACAGTCCAAAGCTGTATTTTGCCGAGAACTGCAAGCGAGACTGGCTGCCGCTTTCCCCATTAACCAGCGTCCTCTCGCCATGCTTGATTTCGGCTCCCAGGGTCAGATCCCGTACCGGCGAGTAAAGGAGGTTGGCCGTTCCACTCCATGAGCTATCCGACAGCTTCTCACCGCTGAGGTCGGCGTGCTCCATGCCAAAACCAACATTCGTTCTCCATTGGCTGTTGAGACGATGTGCGAGGCCGATGTTGAAGCCGACATGATCGACGGCATTCATGCTCGATCCATCATCCGAGATCTCCACATCCGGAGTAAACGCGAGCCCCGTGTACCGGCCGACGCCACTGCCGCCCAGCACCATGAATTTCAGGTTTGTCTCATCTCCAAGGCCGATGTTGCCGGCGGCGCCGAGACCGTAACCCAACTCAGTGTCATCGACCGTTGCCGGGCCAGCAGAAAAGGCATTGTTTACGCTTCCATCGACCTGAAGTTGACGCAAGATGCCAACGAAGGCGAGCTGATAACTTGGATCCATGATGGAGTATCGTGCAACGACATCCGGAAGCAGGCTGTCTGTCGCGTCATCCTTTAGGCTCGCCACCGAGGTGTCCGTTCCTGTCAGCTGGGCTGTTGTAGTAGGGCTTTCCAGGCCAATGGCCCAGGACGCATTTTCATAGCGGACTTGGGGCGTGCGTTGAGAAGGAGTCCCTTCTGATAGAGCGAAGAAGTTCAGCGTCTCCATCATCGCGGGGCCGAACAAGGCCGTGCTCCATGTCTGCCCAAATCCCCAGTTGCCATATTGGAAAAAGGCATGGCGAAGGTTGACGGAAGAACGGTTGGTTGTTGCGGTGCCGTTCAGAACTTCTCTGCCGGGGCCAAAGTCCATTTCCAGAAGTCCGGTAATGGGCGTCCCGGTTCCCACATCTGTTTTGGTGCGAAAAGAAAAGCGCGACTCCTTCGCATGCATGTTCAGGCTTTCGCTGGAATCATCGCCACCGACGGGGGTCGTGGACGGGACATAGAGATCCCGCAGTTCGTCGGCCGCGAACTCGCCGCTACCCGTACGAGTGGCAATGGCATCCAGCTTGACAAAACCTTGCATGGAGATAGTCGTGTTTCCTACCTGGAATCCGTCTTCTTGCTCCATAGCTTGAGCAGGAAGACAGATTCCGAGCCCGGAAATGGCGGCTAACAGTCCGCTGGTCAGTTTCTTGTGCATTGTTCTATTCATGCCTGTCTTGTTGTTGAATTTTAGCTCGAGGCTGTAGCTTGTCGGTTCAGTGATGTCGATGGGGTATCTCGGCACCAAGGTTTACGCTTTATGAAGTTGCCTCGAAATCATTCTCTTCCATGGCGCGCTTCTTGAGGTACGTCCTGGTGGCGATGGCAGGGGCGTCACTGGCGACCGATACCTCGTATACGGATTCGTCGTGCTCTACCAGCCTCTCTTCCAGAATCCCCAGTCCGACGACATCTTCGTGGAAGGCCGCGAAGAGCTGTTCATGCATGAACTCCGTGACCTCCTCATCCTGGGTCGCGAAATCCCGGCCATGAACCAGGAAGTAATGCATGGTGCCGTGGGTTTCGGGTGTCAGGATGTGGGCCGTGCAAATCTGGAATTCCTCCCGCTCCTCCTCCGGGAGCGCCGAGTCATAGAACTTCCCGCTGACACGGTGCAGTGCAGGAGAGATGAACTCGGAGGTGATGATCCGGGCGGCGGTATCGCGATCATCGAGTCCGGTGCTCTTTCCCCAGACAGGTGACAGCGTGGTGGGCACCACATTCCGTGTCAGCTTGTAATTGCCCTCGTCAAGCTGGACTTCATACGGTGCACGCGCATAGTCCGGCGTGCCAATGGTGTCGGCATGCAAATAGGACAGGTGCGTCAGGTCCATGAGGTTCTCATGCATGCTGACATAGTTGCCTTTGTGATAGAGGTAGCCGGACGAGCATTCCCAGTTCTCATCTTCCATCCAGGCCTGTCGCGGGATGCGAGACTCGTCGGCCAGCTCCGGATCGCCCATCCAGATCCACACCACCTGACCCTTTTCCACGACAGGATAGCGATGGATGCCCACGCCCCGGGGGCATTCTTTCTGCGAGGGGACTTCGATCAGATCCCCCTGGCTGTCATAGCGGAAGCCATGATAGCCACAGACGATCGTGTCGCCTTCGAGGTGGCTTTCCGACAGCGGGAAGGAGCGGTGCGGGCAGCGGTCTTCCAGGGCGACCGGGCTGCCGCCCTCCGTCCGGTAGAAGACGACGCGTTTTCCCAGGAGCGTGCGTGCCAGGAGCTCGCGCTGTATCTCGCTGGAGAAGGCGCCGACGTACCACTCGTTGTAAATGAACGGCGTGTCGCGATCCGCCATCCGGCTGCTTGCCTTGCGGGTGCTGGCGATCATTTTCGGTGAAGGACGGGTCATGATGACTCCTCTCGACTTTCGCTAGTTAAAGATCGATTTCCAGTGAGGCGCTTTTGGCACGAGATACGCAGATCAGCATGGTATCTCCGCTGGCCTTTTCTTCTTCCGAGAGGACGAAGTCCCGATGATCCGGTGTGCCGGAGATAACGGTCGTCTCACAGGTGCGGCAGATGCCGGCACGACACGAACAAGGCACTTCGACGCCCTGGTCCTCCAGTGCCTCGAGGATGCTCTCGTCCTGCTGGACACGAATGGTACGTCCACTTTCGCGAAGTATGACGTCGAATCCGTCTTGCGGGGCGTCGTCGCTGCTTTCCTGAACCGGTACTTCGGGGGCACTGAACCACTCGAAATGCACCTGTTCACCGGGGTGATCGGTCATGACCCTCTTGACGTTCTGCATCAGCGGGTCCGGGCCGCAGCAGTATACGTGCTCGTCGGGAGCCATCTGGCTGGCGATGTCGTCCAGCTCAAGGAAGGCACCTGAATGCTCGTCATTGAAGTGGAAGTTGAGCTGTTCCGCGGAGGCTCCCAGCGATTGGAGTTCTTCGTAGAATGCCGCGCGCTGCCGACAGCGGGTCGTGTAAAACAGGCGCCATTCCTTTCCGTTGTTGATGCACCATCTCACCATGCTCAGGATCGGAGTGATGCCAATGCCGCCGGCGATGAAGCAATAGCGCTCGGCAGACGTATCCAGCGGGAAATTGTTGCGAGGCGAGGATACCGTCAGGGTATCGCCCTCACGCACATGGCCATGAATGTAGCTTGAGCCACCGGCGCTCTCCGCACTCAAGCCCACGCCGATCACATAGCGGTGGTTTTCCCGGCTGTCGTTGAGAAGGGAGTAATGGCGGACAAGAGAACCGTTCAACTTGACCTCCAGGTGTGCCCCCGGAGAAAAGCTGGGTAACGGGCGTCCATTCGGGTCGCATAGCTCCAGTACCGTGACATCCTTCGCTTCCGCGATGCGCCGGGTCACCTTCAACTCGAAATGGTCTTTTCTAGACAAGCTCATACTTCCCCCCTGATGCATTCTCGGGCTTCGCCTTTGTTGTGTTTCCCACGATACCGGCTCATGCGAGAAGCCCTGATGGAGCACAAGATGACAAGAAGGCGACGGACTGTCTGTCCCCTGCGGGATGTACGACGAAGGTCGAAGCGGGGCTCTGTCGCCGTACGCATGGGCAAGGGGCCGCATGGGGAAGGAGACCGCATTACGGGGGGCGAGGCGTCAGGCCGTTGTCGTAGGGCCTGACTAACTCGCGGGGAGGGGAGCGGTGCGACGACGGGTGGCGCCCGAGAGGGCGCCACCCAAGGCAGGCACGATACCTGGCCGTCAGGGCCGGATGCGGCCTGCGTGAAGCTCGAGCGTCATGCCATGCCCATGGCCTTGTCGAAGAACGCGGCCAGTTCTTCCATGGCGTCCAGGGGCAGCACCAGCGAGACGTATTGATCGGGTCGAACCACGATGACGGCACCCTGACGGTCGATGCCGCGGGCCTCGAAGATGTCCGCCTCGGGATTGATGGCGTAGACCTTCTCGTAGTCGGTCAGCTGGAAGGGGCCGACCTTCGGCATGAAGATGTCGGGGATCGTCGGCCCGTGTTCGACCTCGCCATGGGGCTGCTGGTAGATCGCCTTGACGTCGAACAGGCTGTCAAGGTCGCCGCTCGCCGGGGTGTACTTCACCACCGGCGAGTCCGGGGAGTTCAGCAGCCACCCGGCCCAGGCGGCCAGGCGGGAATCCTCGCCCGGGCGGGCGCTGTCGGCGAAGGCATAGACGCGCCAGCGGCCGTCGGCCGTGGCGTGATGCCCCAGGTGCACGGGGTTGCCGTCGCAGACTCGCATGACCGGCGCCGACTTGAATCGCTTGCCCACCGGGAAGCCGGTCGCCAGAGACTGATGTGCCGTGTTGCCGGTGATCATCGACTCCCGGTACTCGGTCATGAAGCCGGCCGGGAATTCGGCGGTCTTGACGTAAAAGTCCGCCAGCTCCTGGGGATCCTCGAACTCCTCGGCGGGCTTGGCCATCAGGCTGGACCACTCCCGGTCGAAATCGATCAGGTTCTGGGCGACCTCCTGGCGCTCGCTGGAGTAGGTGGCCAGCAGGGCTTCCGGGGCGATGCCGGTGAGCACATGCCCCAGCTTCCAGGCGATGTTGAAGCCGTCCTGCATGGAGACGTTCATGCCCTGGCCGGCCTTGGCGCTGTGGGTATGGCAGGCGTCGCCGGCGATGAAGACGCGCGGCATGCGCGTCCCCTCTTCCTCGGTGGGCACGTCGTCGAACTTGTCGGTGACGCGGTGGCCCACCTCATAGACGGTGTACCAGGCGCAGTCCTTCACCTCCAGGGTGTAGGGATGCAGGATCTGGTTGGCCTTGGCGACGGTGGCTTCCAGGGTGGTTTTTCGAATCTGGCGGTTGTCGTCCTCGGCCACCTCGCCGAGATCGACGTACATCCGGAACAGGTGACCGCCTTCACGCGGAATGAGCAGGATGCTGCCGCCGCTGGCGGACTGGATGGCGCACTTGGTGCGGATGTCCGGGAAGTTGGTCTCCGCGAGCACGTCCATCACGCCCCAGGCGTGGTTGGCCACCTTGCCCAGGTGCTTGCGCCCGATCGCCTTGCGCACGCCGCTGTGCGCTCCGTCGCAGCCCACCACGTACCTGGCCTTGACCGTGCGTTGCTGTCCTTCCTGCTCGCCCGCGACATGCTGCAGCGTCACGGTGATCGGGTATTCCTTGCCATGATCGATGTCGAGCCCCAGGAACTGCAGGCCGTAGTCGGGCTCCAGCCGGGCCGGCGAGTTTTTGGCGAACTCGGCGAAGTAGTCCAGCACGCGGGCCTGGTTGACGATCAGGTGCGGGAACTCGCTGATCCTTCCGCCGTCATCGTCGAGGGCCACGGAGGAGCGAGCGATGTTCGCCGGCCGCTCCGGGTCCGGTGCCCAGAAGGCCATCTCGCTGATCCGGTAGGCCTCCTCGGTGATCCGCCCGGCGAAGCCGAATGCCTGGAAGGTCTCGACGCTGCGGGCCTGGATGCCGTCGGCCTGGCCGATTTCCAGCCGGCCGGGACGGCGGTCGACGATCCGCGTGGTGATGTTCGGGAACTGCGCCAGCTGGGCGGCGGCGATCATGCCCGCCGGGCCGCCCCCGACGATCAGCACGTCGACGTGTTCCGGCAGGGTGTCGGGGCGATCGATGCCGCTGCCGGCGGCAGCCTCGATGCGGGGGTCGCCGGAGACGTAACCGTGATGATGGAACTGCATCTTCTCTCTCCTCGTTTGTTCTTCGGGCCGGCCGTCGGGTCGCAGGAGCACACCACCGAGGCTGACCGTGGTGGCCGCTCGAGCGCTTCCGGCTCGAGACAGGCCGGTGTCAGGACATCTGCCATCCTCACTCACCGCTCACGGAGCGCACAGGTGTTTTCCGGAGGAGAAATTGTACTTTTCACGGGGGAGTCTTAGACCTTGGTCGCTCATGGGGGCTTGGCTGGCCTCATCTCGAAGCGACGGTTTTCGGCCAGGTCCGCGATTGTGCCTATAGACATTGGTCTACGGCGGCAGGGGCGCTCACCGGGTATGACTGTTCTTTTCTTTAACATAAGTTGTTGTTTTTATTCGAGTAAATGGCGGCGGCCGGATGGGGGGCAAGGCGTCGGGAGAGCGTTTGACCGGCAGCCCCGGGGCTGCTAAAAAACGTTAAGTTATTAACGTTAAAATATTAATGAAGCCGAGAGCGACGACGCAGGTCGTCATCGATGATCGATGAGAGGCGAGACATCATGAATACAACAAGCAAACGACTGTTCGCGTCACTGACGATGGGCGCCGCCCTGGCATCACCGGCGGTCCTGGCCGCCGATACGGTGACCTTGCGCATCATGCACCCCCTGCCCGCCATGTCCAATGCCCAGCAGGACGTCATCGAGCCCTGGTGCGATGACCTGGAAAGCCGGTCCGAAGAGCGGATCCAGTGTCAGATCTATCCCTCGATGCAGCTGGGGGGCGCGCCTGCGCAGCTGCCCGACATGGTGCGCAATGGCGTGATCGATATCACCTGGACCGCGCTCGGCTATTCGGCCGGGCGTTTCCCGCGCAGCGAGGCGCTGGAGCTGCCCTTCATGCTTCCTGACGGCGGCGTCGATGGCAGCGAGATCGCCTGGGATTTCTACCAGCAACATGCCCAGGAGGATTTCTCGGATTACAAGGTGCTGGCGCTCCACAGCGATGGCGGCGGCAGCATTCATACCGCCGACACCGGCGTCAGCGACATGGCCGACATGGAGGGGCTGCGGATCAGGGCGTCGACACGGATGGCCTCGGAGCTGATCGACGCCCTGGGCGGAACGCCGGTCAGCATGCCGCCGGCACAGATCGCCGACACCCTGGCCAAGGGCGTCATCGACGGTGCCATGGCGGTCTGGGAGGTCGTGCCGCCGACCAAGCTGGACGAAGTGACCCACTATCACACCCAGACGGCCGACGATCAGGCGACGCCTACCGTCACTACCCTGGCGATGCTGATGAATCAGCGCAGCTACGAGCGGATGCCTGACGATCTGCGCCAGATCCTGGACGACCTCAGCGGACGTGAGCTGTCTGTTCGCTTCGGCGAGTCCTGGGATCGGGCTATCGAGTCGGTGCGCAGCGATATCGTCGCCAATGACGATCACACGGTGATCACGCTAGGGGAGGAAGAATACGCCGCCATGCGCGAGGCCTCGCGTTCGATCATCGATGACTGGGCGGCGTCGAACGACGGCGGTATCGACCGGCAGTCGCTGGTCGAGGGGCTGCGGAAGATCGTCGAAGAGAAGGCGCCGGACCTGCAATGAGCAGGGCGCTTCCTGGTGGAACTCGGGTCACGAGGGTAGTGAAGATGGAAAGAGTGTTGCGGCGCCTCTCGATCGGTTTCGCGCTGGCGGGAGGTGCCATCGTCCTGGCGCTGATCGCGATGTCACTCGTCTCGCTGGTCGGCCGCAAGCTGTTCGCCGCCCCGATTCCCGGTGATATCGAGCTGCTGCAGATGCTGATCGCCGTCGCCGTGACGGCCTTCCTGCCCCTCTGCGAGATGAATGACCACCATATCCGGGTGGACCTGGTCGCCGGCCTCTTCAGGCCGGTGGTCAATCGCTGGCTGCTCGCCGTGAGCCATGTGGCACTGGCGGGGATCGCCGCCCTGCTGGCCTGGCGCACGGCGCTGATGGCCGCAGACAGCTACAGCTACGGCTCCACCAGCACCATGCTGGGCGTGCCGCTGTGGATACCGCAGTTCGCCATGGTGCCGGGCCTGGTGCTGCTGGTCCTGAATGCGCTGTATCGAGGCGCGACGAGTGTCCGCGCCCGGCGGTCCGACGACGGTCATGAGGTGAATCCATGAGTGGACTGGAAATCGGGGCAATCGTCCTGGCGGCCCTGATGGTCATGCTGGGGCTGCGCATTCATGTCGGCGTGGGGATGCTCCTGGCGGGGGTGGGCTGCTACCTGATCGTCAACGAGGGCGATACCAATGCGCTGCTCTTCACCCTCAACAACCTGGTCTATGCTCGCTTCTCGAGCTATGACCTTGCGGTCATCCCGCTGTTCGTGCTGATGGGGCAGTTCGCGATCCATGGGGGGCTGTCGCGGGCCCTGTTCCGGGCCGCGGCGGCCTTCATCGGCCACTGGCGAGGCGGGCTGGCGATGTCGGCGGCCGGCGCCTGTGCCGGTTTCGGTGCCATCTGCGGGTCGTCGCTGGCGACGGCGACGACGATGAGCCAGGTCGCCCTGCCCGAGCTGGAACGCCACCATTACGACAAGCGCCTGGCCGCCGGTACCGTCGCCGCGGCGGGCACCCTGGGCATCCTCATTCCGCCGTCGGTGCCCTTGATCATCTACGCCGTGCTGACCCAGGAATCGATCGCCAAGCTGTTCATGGCCGCCGTGGTTCCCGGGCTGATCGCCATGCTGGGCTACATGGTGGTGATCCGGCTGGTCGCGACTCGCACCATGCGCGACGCCCCGCGGGCGCCGCGGCATGACTGGCGCGAGCGGCTGGACGCCCTCTGGGAAGTGGTGCCGGTCATGCTGATCTTCGTCGTGGTCATCTTCGGCATCTACGGCGGCTGGGCCAACCTCACCGAGGCGGCCTCGATCGGTGCCGCCGCCTGTGGTGGCTACGCCTTCGTGCGGGGCGGCATGCGCGGCGCGGGTTTCTATCGGAGCCTGATCGGCACCGCCGAGGCGACGGCGATGATCTATCTGGTGGTGCTGGGGGCCGACCTGCTCAACAGCGGGCTCGCGCTGAGCCAGCTGCCCGTCGAGCTGGCCGACTGGGTGATGGGCAGTGGCCTGGCACCGCTGAGCGTCCTGCTGTGCATCCTGGTGGTCTACCTGCTGCTCGGCTGCGTGATGGACTCCCTGTCGATGATCCTGCTGACGATCCCGATCTTCTACCCCATCGTCCTGGGGCTGGACCTGTTCGGCCTGGATGCCACGGGCAAGTCGATCTGGTTCGGCATCATCGCGCTGATGGTGGTGGAGATCGGCCTGATCACGCCGCCCATGGGCATGAACCTGTTCATCGTCCAGAAGTACGGGGCCGGGACGTCGCTGGGCACCGTCAGCCGCGGCATCGTGCCCTTCCTGGTCGCGGATGCGCTTCGTATCGGGCTGCTGGTGAGCATCCCGGCGCTTTCCTTGCTGTTTCTCTAGCGAGCGAGGCGGGCCCTCGATGGTGGTGTGTCGGGAAGCCGTGGCCAGGAACAAGAATGCGCGTTGCGAGGTGGAAATGAAGAACATGCTCTCTCAGCCGTCCAGCCTGTCCTCGCTCCAGGACGAATGCCTGAAAACCCTGGTCGATGTCTTCGATGTGCCGCGGGCGGCATCCTATATGGTGGATCGCCGCTCTCGGATGTTCGGCCTGAAGCATCACGGCGTTCAGGCGGGCATGCAGAGGGATTACATCGACCACTTCCAGCATCACGATCCTCTTCATCCTCACCATGTCAGGCGTCATGCCGACGGGGTCCTGCGTTCCAGCGAGGCGGTCTCGCTGAAGGAAAGGCAGGAGAACCCTTACTATGCCGACTTCTTCAAGCGTTGGGGGATTCTGGAGACGGTGGAAGTCTATCTGCATGTCGGCGGACGCATAGCGGCGGGGATGACGCTCTTCATGGGGCCCCATCGAGGATCGCTGTCGAGCGCGGACATGAAGAAGGTGGAACGTCTGCAGGGCTTCATGCAGTTCTCGCTGGTGGCCTGCCTCGAGGCGCCCCGTCAGCGTGATCTTGGCGACATCTGTGACGAGTTTCACCTGACGCCCAGGGAGCGGCTGGTCGTGGAGCTGGTGCTGCAGGGGCTGCCCAACAAGCGCATGGCGACGGATCTCTGCTGCAGCCTTTCCACGATCAAGACGCATCTTCAGCACATCTCCGAGAAGATGCAGGTCAACGGCAAGGCGGAGATCGCTTCCTTGCTCTATTCACAGCAACGGTGCCACTGACATCGTTCGGCCGCCCGGCGTTCAGGCATCGAAGGCCGGGCGGTCTCTGATCGATCAGAAGATCGCCAGATAGTGCTTGATCATCTCATCGGACTCGATGATCCACTCCAGATTCTCTCCCTTTGCGATGTACCAGGCCTCTCCAGGTTCGAAGGTTCTGCGTTCACCGCTGACGTTATCCATCAGCGTGACGCGGCCCTTGACCAGGGTGGCATGTTCGGCAAAGTCGTGATCCACCTGGAACCGACCCCGGGTGCAGGCGAAGATGCCAAGGATCTGGGGGTCGCCTTCCTGTCCCACCAGGGCGGCACCGCTGGCTTGAGGGTCTCCTTCCAGTACCTTGGCCCCCAGGTTCGCGACGCTGCCGAAGGTGGCAAGCGCGGTATTGTTGGCCGTTTCGTTGAGCACCAGCATGTTGTCTCTCCTCGTGTCGTGCTGAGTTGGTGGATCGTCCATGCCGAGACATGGCATCCGCGTCCGGGTCGGGTCAGTGAAGCTTGGCCTCGATCTGGTGCCAGCACTTTCCACCAGTGACCCAGAGTGCATTGAGGGGGCGAGCGGCGAGTATCCTCGAATGCTTGACTCTGGAAAGGATGTCGAAATGGCCCGCTTCACCGCTGATGGCCTTGGCCAGTGACTTGGCGATCAGGTGGGAGGGCGCCACGCCGAAGCCGGCGTATCCCTGGGCGAAGAAGATGTTCGGGTGGCCGGGCAGCTGGCCGACCTGTGGAAAGAGGTTGGCGCCCAGTGCCATGCGACCGCTCCAGGCGTGATCCACCCCGATATCGGCAAGTTGCGGGAACACCTTGCGCAGGTTCTTGCGAAGGTGCCCTTCCAGGTCTCTCGGCAGGTATTCGAGGAAATGCGTGGCGCCGCCGAACAGCAGCCGGTTGTCCGCGCTAAGACGGTAATAGTCGATGACGGGGCGGTTGTCGCATATCGCGGCGCGTGCCGGCATGAAGGCCCGTATCTGGTCATCGGTCAGGGGTTCCGTCGCGATGCTGAAGGCATTCGTGGTGACGAAGCGCTCGTCCAGGTGCGACTCGAGACCGTCCAGATAGGCATTGCAGGCATAGACCAGCGTATTCGCGGTGACCTTGCCGCCGGACGTATGCACGACGACCTTGTTGCCTTTCTCGACCCGCTCTACGGCCGTGTTCTGATAGAGGCGGACGCCGAGCGCCTGGGCTGCCATGGCCTCGCCCTGAACGAGATTGAGGGGGTGCAGATAGCCTGATCCTCGATCCAGCAGCCCGCCGACGTAGGGTTCGCCGCGGACCACCTGATGCAGTGCGTCGCCCTCCAGCAGTCGCGTCTCGAAGGGATAGTCCTGCTGCTTCAGGAAGTCCTGCATTTCCTTCAAGGCGGAAAGCCGCTTCTGATCGTAGGCGACCGTACAGTATCCCCAGTTGAAGTCGCACTGGATATCGTACTTGTCGATACGCCCCTTTAGCGTCTGGACGGCCTCCAGCCCCATGCCGAAGAGCTGCGAGAACTCATCGGAGGAGAGGTGTTGCTTGATGAGCTCCGGTTCATGCCCGACGCCGCAGATCACCTGCCCGCCGTTGCGTCCGGAACCACCCCAGCCGATCTCATTGGCTTCCAGAAGCACCACGTCGATCCCGCGCTCTGCCAGCTCGATGGCGGTATTGACCCCGGTGTAGCCGCCGCCGATGACACAGACGTCCGCCGTTTGATCCGAGGTCAGGGAGGCGGCATCCAAATCATAGTTGGTCGTTGTCTTGTAGTAGTTTCCTGAATCTTTCATCGTGATACCTGTGAAGCCGGATGTGACGCGGTTGAACCTCTCAAGCTCGTCATGATTCTGAAACGGCACATCCACCTCGAGGTATCGGCCATATGGCTGATGTCCCGCAAGGCACCCCCTGTCGACGCCGCCCCTGCATTGGCATCGACCGGCACCGAGTCCCTCGACGCCTGGAGCACGTTCCATGGGGGCGACATGCGTTCATCTGGCCGCAGCGGCATGTCGCGATTCCCCTGGCCCCGGGGCGGCTTACGCGCTCAGGGGATGGTCGGCCTGACGGGCGTCATCGATGACGATGGCGGCCGCCTTCTCGGCGACAGCGATCGTCGGCGCATTGGTATTGCCACGAGGCAAGGCGGGGAAGACGGAGCAGTCGATCACGCGAAGCCCCTCGATGCCATGTACCTTGAGCCGGGTATCGACGACGGAAGAGGCGGGAGATGGCCCCATGCGGCAGGTGCCGGACGGGTGATACGTGGTCTTGCAGTACTGGCGGACGAATGCCTCGACCTGCGCCGAGGTGGTGCTCGGGGAATCGATGATGGCCTCCGCTCCGGGTGGAGAGAAGATGTCGTCGACGAGACCGGCGAGCGAGGTGTCCTTGAGGAAGGCGAGGCCGGCCTTGAGCGCGCGGGCCTGAGCCTCGAGGTCTTCCGGGTCTTCCAGGAAACGGGCGTCGATCTCCAGAGGGGCGTCCGGGGATGGCGCCGTCAGGCGAACCTGGCCGCGCGAGCTTGGCTGAAGGTGCCCCACCTTGAGCGTTATGCCATGGGTCTTGCCTTCACCAATGCCGTTGGGGTCGTCCCAGGTATCGAGAGCCGGCAGGAAGTGGATCTGCGTATCGAACCGCCCCTCTCCCTGCGTATCGAGAAAGGCGCCGGCCTCCAGGATGTTGGACGTCATCAGTCCCCGCCGGAACATCAGCCATTCGCCGCCGTGTCGCAGCGCCTTCAGGCCGCGATCTTCTCCATACAGCGAGAGGGGGTCCTTGAGGGTGGCGTTGATGGAGAGGTGAAGGTGATCCTGCAGGTTGTCACCAACGGGCAGGGAGGCCCGGCAGTCGACGCCGAGGTCGTCCAGGTGCGAGGCATCGCCGATGCCCGATAGCATCAGGATGCGTGGACTACCGATGGCGCCCGCGGACAGAATCACTTCACGGTCTGCGTGGTAGTGAACCTCTTCTCCCCCCTTGATGCTCGCCACCAGTCCTGTCGCCCGATTGCCCTCGAAGAGGAGCCGTTGTACCTGCGCGGAGGTGATGACCGTGAGGCGCGCGCTATGCTTGACCGGCTCGAGATAGGCCTTGGCGGAACTGCAGCGCTCTCCCTTGAAGGTGGTGGTCTGGTAGTAGCCGACGCCCTGGCGAAGGTTGTCGTTGAAGTCGTTGACATAGGGAAGGCCGATTTCCTGCCCCGACCGAATGAAGGCCTGGGTGAGGGGATGACGATAGCGGTTCTCGCTGACCTTCAGCGGCCCCTGTGTGCCGTGCAGCTCGGAAGAGAGGGACTCGTTCCCTTCCGACTCGATGAACCAGGGAAGAAGGTCATCGTAGCCCCAGCCTTCGCAGCCGTATTCACTGACCCAGCGGTCATAGTCTTCCCGGTGCCCGCGAATGTAGACCATGCCATTGACGGAGCTGCTGCCACCCAGCAGCTTGCCTTGCGCGATGGACATGCTGCGGTTGCCCGTCGCGGGGTGAGGGGCCGTCATGTACTCCCATGTCTTGATCGGAATCGCCTTGCCGACGGCGGCGGGCATTCTCACCAGCAGAGAGCTGTCTTGTCCGCCGGCTTCCAGCAGCAGCACACGGGCATCGGTTTGCTCTATCAGCCGGTGAGCCAGGACGCATCCTGCCGACCCGGCACCCACGACGATATAGTCGAAATGCTTGCTCATCTTGTCTCTCCCTGAGTTCGGGCATCGTGGAGATGCCTCCCGGATTCCCAGGGAGACGCTAAGGGATGTATGGGGATTTTATTGACCCTACCTGCCAGCGCCTTGACTCAGCGTGCCATCGGGAAAATTATCCTTTTCTTATAATCGGTTAGGCGAATGAGACTTTGGTGGTGCGGCGATCACTCCTGCCAAGGGGCTGTCACGCACGCTGGGATGCCGCCGATGCATGGCGGATGGTGGGGGAGGCGTGTGGAGAAGATGGAGAAGAGCGTCGCCTGAACGACGCCCTTCATCCTTCATCCCTGGCGCATTTCGAGCTCAGCGCGCGTCCGGCTGCTCGCCCGGGGCGGCGCGCCGGAAGGCATCCAGGGCACGGGCATTGTCGGCGATGCGTCGGATGCGCGGGTAGGCCGAGAGGTCACACTCGAAGCGCTCGGCGTTGAACACCTGGGGCACCAGGCAGGCGTCGGCCAGGGTCGGGGCGTCGCCGTGGCAGAACTCGCCGCTGCCGGCCTCGCGGCTGAGCATGGCTTCCAGTGCCGTGAAGCCCTCATGGACCCAGTGGTGATACCAGGCCAGCCTGGCCGCGTCGTCGACGCCGAGCTCACCGGTCAGGTACTTGAGCACCCGCAGGTTGTTCGGCGGGTGCATCTCGCAGGCCACCAGCTGGGCCAAGGCGCGCACCCGGGCGCGCTCGGCGGGATCCCCGGGCAGCAGGGCCGGCTCGGGGTGAACCTCTTCCAGGTACTCGCAGATGGCCAGCGACTGGGTCAGCCGCAGGCCGTCGTCGGTGACCAGCGTCGGCACCAGGCCCTGGGGATTGTCGGCCAGATAGCCTTCGCCGCGCTGCTCGCCGGCCACCAGGTCGACCGGGTCCTGGTCATAGGCCAGCCCCTTGAGGTTCAGTGCGATGCGCACCCGGTAGGCGGCGGACGAGCGGAAATAGCCGTAGAGCGTGGTCATGGCCGGTCTCCTCAGTTCGCCTCGTGCTTCACGACCCGCTGGTCGATGGCGCCGAAGATGCTCTGGCCCTCGCGGTCGAACATCTCGATGCGCACCCGGTCGCCGAAGTGCATGAAGGGGGTGCGGCTCTCGCCGTGGAGGATCTTCTCGACCATGCGCACCTCGGCCAGGCAGCTGTAGCCCACGCCGCCGTCGGCCACCGGCTTGCCGGGGCCGCCGTCGGCATCGGGATTGGACACGGTGCCTGAGCCGACCACGGCGCCGGCGCCCAGGTGGCGGGTGCGGGCGGCGTGGGCGACCAGCTCGGGGAAGCCGAAGATCATGTCCGGGCCGGCCTCGGGTTCGCCGAACTTCTCGCCGTTCAGGTGCACGGTCAGCGGCAGGTGGACGCGGCCGTCCTGCCAAGCGTCGCCCAGCTCGTCCGGGGTCACGCAGATCGGCGAGAAGCTGGAGGCCGGCTTGGCCTGGAAGAAGCCGAAGCCCTTGGCCAGCTCGCCGGGGATCAGGCCGCGCAGGCTGACGTCATTGACCAGCATGATCAGCTTGATGTGGCCGGCGGCCTGCTCCGGCGTCACCGCCATCGGCACGTCGTCGGTGATCACCGCGAGCTCGCCCTCGAAGTCGATGCCGTGGTCCTCGCTGACGGCCTCGATGTCCTCGGTGGGCGCCAGGAAGCTGTCGCCGCCGCCCTGGTACATCAGCGGGTCGGTCCAGAAGGTCTCGGGCATCTCGGCGTCGCGGGCACGGCGCACCAACTGCACGTGGTTGAGATAGGCGGAGCCATCGGCCCAGTGGTAAGTGCGCGGCAGCGGCGAGTGCAGGGCGGCCATGTCGAGGTCGAAGGCGCCCTCGGCGCGACTGGTGTTGAGCGCGGCGTAGCGCTCCTCGAGGCGCGGGGCGAGCTCGTCCCAGCGCTCGATCGCCTGCTGCAGGGTGGCGGCGATATCGGTGGCGCGCACGGCGCGGGTCAGGTCACGGGAGACGACGATCAGTTCGCCGTCGCGGCCGACGTTCAGGGTGGCGAGTTTCATGGGGCGTTCCTGTTATTGAGATCGTGTGAGTGCGTTGTCAGGGGGATTGGCGACGGCGGAACTCAGCGCTTGTCCGGATCGAAGTGCGAGCCCAGCCCCTGCCATACGTCGACGTAGTCGCGCTGGCGGAAGTCCGCCGCCAGCGCCGTCTCGGTGGGCTGGAAGACGTAGCGGCTCTCGAACATGAAGGCCAGGGTGTCGCCCTGATACCGGGGCTCGAGCTCGGCGTGGGTGGCCTTGTCGAAGGTCTCGGCGTCCGGGCCGTGGGGCGACATGGCGTTGTGCAGGCTGGCGCCGCCGGGCAAGAAGCCCTCCGCCTTGGCGTCGTATTCGCCGTGGATCAGGCCCATGAACTCGCTCATCAGGTTGCGATGGAAGTAGGGCGGGCGGAAGGTGTCCTCGGCGACCATCCAGCGCGGCGGGAAGATCACGAAGTCGATGTTGGCGGTGCCGGCGGTGTCCGACGGCGAGGTCAGCACGGTGAAGATCGACGGGTCGGGATGGTCGAAGCTCACCGTGTTGACGGTGTTGAAGTTGGCCAGGTCGTACTTGTAGGGCGCGTAGTTGCCGTGCCAGGCCACCACGTCCAGCGGCGAATGATCGAGCCGGGTGCGCCAGAAGCGCCCGGAGAACTTGGCCACCAGCTCGATGTCGCCCTCGACCTCTTCAAAGGCGGCCACCGGGGCCAGGAAGTCGCGCGGGTTGGCCAGGCCGTTGGCGCCGATCGGCCCCAGGCCTGGCAGCTCGAAGGGGCTGCCGTAGTTCTCGCAGACGTAGCCGCGGGCCTGCTCGCAATCACTGGCCAGGCGCACCTGGAACTTGACCCCGCGCGGGATCACCGCGATCTCGCCGCCGCCGATCTCGAGCTCGCCGAACTCGGTGCGCAGCCGCAGGGCGCCGAGCTGGGGCACGATCAGCAGCTCGCCGTCGGCGTCATAGAAGAAGCGCTCGGTCATGTCGCGGTTGCAGGCGTAGAGATGCACGCCGCAGCCGGTCTGGGTGGCGGCATCGCCGTTGACGGCGACGGTCAGCAGGCCGTCGAGGAAGTCGGTGGGCGCCTCGGGCAGCGGCAGCGGGTCCCAGCGCATCTGGTTGGGGTCGGCGGCGGGTCGCGCCGGCGGCGCGGTGGCCACGCGGCCGGCGTCGAGCGGCTCGTAGGCGCTCTGCGCCACCGAAGGGCGGATGCGATACAGCCAGCTGCGCAGGTTGTGGGAGCGCGGCGCGGTGAAGGCCGAGCCGGAGAGCTGCTCGGCGTAGAGGCCGTAAGGGCAGCGCTGGGGCGAGTTCTGGCCCTCGGGCAGCGCGCCCGGCAGCGCCTCGCTGGCGAAGTGGTTGCGAAAGCCCGGCTGATGGTCGAGCGGTGTTGTCATTGTGTTGCCCTCGCGGGATATGGTTTCAAATGAAACTATATGGGCAGGCTAGCCCCCATTGGTTTCATATGCAACCATCACGCGACCTTGGTAGTACGCCCGACACCGCCCCGACGAGATGCCCATGACGCCTGATGATGCCCCCGCGGAACGCTTCGACCTCGACCACTTCCTGCCCTATCGCCTCAACCACCTGGCCGACCGCATCAGCCAGGCGCTGGCGCGCCTCTACGAGACCCGCCACGACCTGACCGTGGCCCAGTGGCGGGTGCTGGCCTGGCTGCATCATCGCGAGGAGCTGACCGCCAAGCAGATTCGCGAGGCCACACGCATGGACAAGGCGCGGGTCTCGCGGGCGGTGCAGGGGCTGGAGGCGCGGGAGTTGATCCGCCGGCGGCCCTCGCCGGAGGATCAGCGCCGCCACGAGCTCAGGCTGACCGCGGCGGGCGAGGCGCTGCTGGCGCAGCTGATTCCCGAGGCGCGGGCCTGGGAGGCGGCGCTGGTGGCGCCGCTGTCGATCGACGAGTATCGCCAGCTGTTCGAGCTGATGAGCCGGCTGGAGAGCCAGCTGACGAAGCTGGAGTCGTAGGCGATGCCTGAAAAGTGGCTGCGCTCGGCTATACGGCGTTAAAAATCAGCTCGTGCGCGAGCCCGGTCAAAGTCCTCATTTACACCCCGTAAACTCTGGCTTCTCGCTGATTTTTGCCTTGTCTATCCTTCGCTCGCTGACTTTTCAAACACCGCCTGGGGAAAGCGGTTGGATCAGGCCGGCAGTTCGTCGGCGGCGGGAATGCGGCCGCCCAGCCGGGCGGTGATCTCCTCGGCGGCTTCGCGGATCTGCGCGCCGAGCTCGTCCAGGCGCTCCTCGGGGATCCGCGCCTTGGGGCCGGAGACCGAGATGGCGGCCAGCGGAGTGCCCTGCTCGTCGTGGATGCAGGCGGCCACGCACTGCAGGCCGATGGCGTGCTCCTCGCGGTCGCAGGCGTAGCCCTGGCGGCGGATCTCGGCCAGGCTCTCGCGCAGCGTCACCGGGTCGTGGAGGGTGTTGACGGTCACCCGTGCCAGGCCGCGTTCGTCGAGCACCCGCTCCAGCTCGTCGTCGGGCAGCCAGGCCATCAGCGCCTTGCCCACGCCGGAGGCGTGCAGCGGCGCCCGGGAGCCCAGGCGGGTGATCATGCGCATCATCTGCGGCGATTCGCTCTGGGCCAGGAACACCGCGGTGCTGCCGTCGCGCACGCCGAGGTTGGCGGTCTCGCCCGTCTGGGCGGTCAGCCGGCGCAGGAAGGGCCGGCTGGCGGCGACGAAGTCGCGGGCCTCGAGGAAGCTGTTGCCGATGCGGAAGGTCTTGACGTCGATCTTCCACAGCCCGAGCTCGTTGTCCTGGGTGATGAAGCCCTGGCTCTGCAGGGCCTGGAGCAGCCGATGGGTGGTGGAGGGGGCGAGGTCGGCCTGCTCGGCGATCTCGGACAGCGCCAGGCCGCCGGGATTGCCCGCCAGGCGCTCCAGCAGGTTGAGTCCGCGCACCAGAGACTGGCTGTGACCGCCGCTGCCCTTGCCGCTTGCCGGGCGTCCCGCCGTTCTGCGCTTGCCTTCACTCACTGCCTGATCTCCTGCTGCGACTGCTCGAGTAGTCTTGCAGCATACCGCGTCATGCTTGGCCTGTCTCGCCAGCGGAAATGGTTTCCAACTTGCCGGCCTGAGCGGAAGGAACAAACGAGACGGCCGCCTCGGGCGAGGCGGCCGGGAGTGCGCCGTGGAATGGCGGGGAAAGTGAAACGGCCCGCGCGTCAGACGTCGTTGCGGAACACGCGGTCGCTGCCGGGCAGCACCAGGTTGAGCACGATGGCGCACAGCGCGCCGGGGATCAGCCCGGACTCGATGATCGCCTGGACGTTGTCGGAGAGGCCGGCGTAGAGCCCTTCCTGGGCCGGCAGGCCGATGGCCGCCGACAGCGAGACGCCGATGATCACCATGTTGCGGCGGTTGAAGGGGATGTGGGACAGCATCTTGATGCCGGCGCTGGCGATCATGCCGAACATGATCAGCACCGCCCCGCCGAGCACGGCGTTGGGGATGCTCGAGATCAGCCCGCCGAGCTTGGGCAGCAGCCCCGCCAGCACCAGGAAGACGCCGCCGATGGCCACCACGAAGCGGCTGACCACGCCGGTCAGCGCCACCATGCCGACGTTCTGGCTGAAGCTGATCTGCGGGAAGGCGTTGAACAGGGCGGCGAACACGCTGGCCAGGCCGTCGGCCATTACCCCGCCGGAGAGCTCCTTGGCCGTGGGTTCGCGGTCGAGGCCCCCGGCGGTGGTGCCGACGATGTCGCCGATCGACTCGGCGCAGGTCACCACCGCCAGCAGCACCACCGGCAGGATGGCGGCCAGGTGGAACTCGAGGCCGATGGTCAGCGGCATGGGCAGCGAGACCCAGTCCGCCGAGGCGATCTGGCCGAAGTCGACCAGGCCGAAGGCGGTGGCCGTCGCGTAGCCCGCGACCAGGCCGATCAGCGGCGCGGCCTCGGACCAGATGCCGCGGCCGAACTGGTGCAGGCCCAGGGTGACCAGCAGCACCAGCGCCGCCAGCAGCAGGTTGTGCAGGGCTCCGAAGTCCTCGGCGCCGAAGCCGCCGCCGGCGTAGGCGAAGCCCACCGGCATCAGCAGGGTGCCGAGCATGATCACGAAGGTGCCGGTGACCACCGGCGGGAACAGGAAGCGGAACCAGGGCAGGAAGAGCCCCACCAGCGCCATGGCGATGCCGCCGCACAGCGCCGCGCCGAGCGCGGCCGGCAGGCCCATGCCCACGGCGATGGGAATCAGCACCGGCACGAAGCCGAAGCTGGTGCCCATGACGATCGGCAGGCGGGCGCCGATCGGCCCCAGCCCCAGCGACTGCACCAGGGTCGCGATGCCGGCGACGAACATCGCCGCCTGGATCATGAAGGCGGTCTGGTCCTCGGGCAGGTCGGCGGCGCCGGCGATGATGATCGGCACGGTGACGTTGCCGACGAACATCGCCAGCACGTGCTGCAGCCCCAGCGGAATGGCCCGGCGCAGGGGCGGCATGGTATTGACGTCGTGGGTGCTGCGCACCCGTGGTGTAGCCGCCTCGCCGGCGGTTTCGGGGGTCGACATGGTGGTGGCTCCTGTTGTCGTTGTTGAAGCGGAAACCCTGTGATGTGTCCTGTCGCTTTACGGTTTACCGTTCGCTACGCCCTCAGCGCCCGGGCCGCGCGGTCGTGGCGGGCTATCAGGTCGTCGAGGTTGACGCCCAGTGGCCGGCCCTCGGCCACCCGCCACTGTCCGGCGACCATCACCCGGTCGGCGCGGTGGGCGCCGCACAGCAGCAGGGCGGCGACGGGATTCTCGGCGCCGGAGAAGCGGGCCTCGTCGAGCCGGAACAGCGCCAGGTCGGCCTGCTGGCCGGGCGCCAGGCCGCCGATGTCGTCGCGGCCCAGGCAGCCGGCCGAGCCGCGGGTCGCCCAGCGGATCACGTCGTCGTGGCTGACCTCGCTCGGCGCGTAGCGCAGCCGGCCGAGCAGCAGCGCCTGGCGCATCTCCTCGGCGAGGTTGGAATGGTCGTTGGAGGCCGAGCCGTCCACCGCCAGGCCCACCGGGCAGCCGGCGGCCTCCAGCTCCAGGGTGCGGCACAGCCCCGAGCCCAGCACCATGTTCGACGACGGGCAGTGGGCGATGCCGGTGCCGGCGGCGCCGAGCCGGGCGATTTCGCCGTCGTCGAAGTGGATGCCGTGGGCCAGCCAGGTGCGCGACGAGAGCCAGCCGGTGGCCTCCAGATAGTCCAGCGGGCGCATGCCGAACAGCCGCTCGCAGTAGGCGGTCTCGTCCTCGGTCTCGGCCAGATGGGTGTGCAGGCGTACGTCCCTGGCCTCGGCCAGCCGCGCGCTCTCCTGCATCAGCTCGCGACTCACCGAGAACGGCGAGCAGGGCGCCAGGGCGATGGTGGTCATGGCGCCGTCGCCGCGCTGGTGATAGGCGTCGATCAGTCGCGCGCTCTCGTCGAGGATGGTGCGCTCGTCCTGCACCACCGACTGCGGCGGCAGGCCGCCGTCGTCGCGGCCCACGCTCATCGAGCCGCGGGTCAGGGCGGCGCGCACGCCGAGCCGGCGGGCGGTCGCCACCTGGACGTCGATGGCGTTCGTCAGCGCGCCGGAGAACACGTAGTGATGGTCGGCCACGGTGGTGCAGCCGCTCATCAGCAGCTCGACCATGGCCAGCTCGCTGGCGACTTCCAGCTGCTCCTCGGTGAGGTTGGCCCAGACGTCGTAGAGCGTCGTCAGCCAGGGGAACAGCTCCTTGTTCAGCGCCGGCGAATAGGCGCGAGTCAGGGTCTGATAGAAGTGATGGTGGGTGTTCACCAGGCCCGGCAGCAGCACGTGCTGCGAGGCGTCGAAGCTGGCATCGATCGGCGTGGCGGGCGTGGCACCCGCCGGCACGGCCTCGACGATGCGCTCGTTGCGGATCACCACTCCGCCGGCGGCGGCGGGATCGCTGCAGGCACGCGGGTGGCGAATCCACAGGGTCTGGGCATTGGCGGTCATGTTGTCCTCCCGAGGGTGCGGTGGACAACAAAGGGTTACCCAAGCCCCGTCAGGCATCGGAGCGGAGTCTTGGTTCAGGTGCCTTTGTTGTGTTGTGTACGGCGTCTGTGTCGCATGCCAGAACAGTATTGTGTACAACCCGGGGCGCTGTCGAGCCCGTCTCACGACGAAAGTCTTAGAGAGTCTAACGGAGCCGGGCGTTTTCGCCCGGCCAAAAAAACCGCCGCGTCGAGGACGCGGCGGTGGCGAGAGGCAAGGCCGGCGGCGTACGGGGCGCCGTGACGGCTCAGTGGGTGTCGTCGTCGGTCTGCCGGGCCGTGGCTTTCATCTGCCTCGGATCGCGGCCCAGCGGATGCGGCTCGCCGCGTTCCTTGGCCAGGCGGATCTGCTTCTGGCGCTCGCGGGCGGCGGCGCGGGTCTTCTCCGGCAGCGAGTCGAAGCAGTGCGGGCAGCTGACGCCGGGCTCGTAGGTCTCGGCCTGCTGGTCCTCGGCGGAGATCGGCATGCGGCAGGCGTGGCACTGGTCGTACTCGCCCTCGCTGAGGTCGTGGCGCACGGTCACGCGGTTGTCGAACACGAAGCAGTCGCCGCGCCACATCGATTCGTCCTCGGGCACCTTCTCGAGGTAGTTGAGGATGCCGCCCTTGAGGTGGAAGACCTCCTCGAAGCCCTCGTTGAGCATGAAGCTGGAGGCCTTCTCGCAGCGGATGCCGCCGGTGCAGAACATCGCCACCTTCTTGTGGCGGCTCGGGTCGTAGTGCGCCTTCACGTACTCCGGAAACTCGCGGAACGACTTGGTCTGCGGGTCGACGGCGCCCTCGAAGGAGCCGATGGCGACCTCGTAGTCGTTGCGGGTGTCGATCACCAGCACCTCGGGGTCGTTGATCACCGCGTTCCACTGCTCGGGATCGACGTAGGTGCCGACGGTGTCGTTGGGATCGACGCCGTCCACGCCCATGGTCACGATCTCGCGCTTGAGCTTGACCTTGGTGCGATAGAAGGGGTGCTCGTCGCAGAAGGATTCCTTGTGATCGACGTCGGCCAGGCGCGGGTCGCGGGCCAGCCAGGCGAGCAGGGCGTCGATGCCCTCGCGGGTGCCGGACACGGTGCCGTTGATGCCCTCGCGGGCCAGCAGCAGGGTGCCTTTCACGTCGTGCTCGAGCATGGCCTGGCGCAGGGGCTCGCGCAGGTCTTCGAAATCGTCGAGGGTGACGAACTTGTACAGGGCGGCAACGACGATGCCCCCCGCGGTCTGAGGTGCGGTCATGGTGATCTCCTGGTTGTCGTCCTCGCAAAGGACGGACCGGGTTGGGGTGGCGGCATTCTACCCCTCCGCCGACGCGTGCGCATCCCGGGCCCGGACGCGACGACCCCGGCGCGGGGCCGGGGTCGTCAGCGGGGCGAGACGCGCTTGCGGGCGATCAGCCCTCGAAGCTGGTCTCGGAGTAGAGCACCCGCACGCGCTTGGTGTGGGCGACCTGGCTCAGGGCATCCAGCGCCTTCTGGCCGTAGTCCTTGTTGACGTCGATCACCACGTAACCGATGCGATCGTTGGTCTGCAGGTACTGGCCGAGGATGTTGATGTCGTTCTCGGACAGCACCTTGTTGATCTCGGACATCACGCCCGGCACGTTGTCGTGGATGTGCAGCAGGCGATGCTTGCCCGGATGCGACGGCAGCGCCACCTCGGGGAAGTTGACCGAGGTGATGGTGGTGCCGTTGTCGGAGTAGGTCACCAGCTTCTCGGCGACCTCGATGCCGATGTTCTCCTGGGCCTCCAGGGTGGAGCCACCGATGTGCGGGGTGAGGATGACGTTGGCCAGGCCGCGCAGCGGGCTGACGAACTCCTCGTTGTTGCCCTTGGGCTCGACCGGGAAGACGTCCACGGCGGCGCCGTTGAGGCGGCCGGCCTTGAGCGCCTCGGCCAGGGCCTCGATCACCACCACGCTGCCGCGGGAGGCGTTGATCAGGATGCTGCCCGGCTTCATCAGCGCGATCTGCTCCTCGCCGATCATCCAGCGGGTGGAGGGCAGGTCCGGCACGTGCAGGCTGACGATGTCGGCGCGGGCCAGCAGCTCTTCGAGGCTACCCACCTGGCGGGCGTTGCCCATGCCCAGCTTGGTCACCACGTCGTAGTAGATGACGTCGAAGCCGAGCGATTCGGCCAGCACCGAGAGCTGGGCGCCGATGCTGCCGTAGCCGACGATGCCGAGCACCTTGCCGCGAGCCTCGTGGGAATTCCTGGCCGACTTCAGCCAGCCGCCCTCGTGGGCACGGGTGCTCTTCTCGGGGATGCCGCGCAGCAGCATGATCGATTCGGCCAGTACCAGCTCGGCCACCGAGCGGGTGTTGGAGTAGGGCGCATTGAAGACCGGGATGCCACGCACCAGGGCCGCGTCCAGGTCGACCTGGTTGGTGCCGATGCAGAAGCAGCCCACGGCCACCAGTTTCTCGGCGGCGCTGAACACGCGCTCGTTGAGCTGGGTACGGGAGCGGAGGCCGATGAAATGGACGTCGCGGATCTTCTCGATCAGCGTTTCCTCGTCCAGCGAGGTCGGCAGGTGCTCGATGTTGGTGTACCCGGCGTTGAGGAAGTGGTCCACCGCGCTCTGGTGGATGCCCTCGAGCAGCAGGATCTTGATCTTGCTCTTGTCCAGGGACGTCTTGGCCATGGTCGAATCAACCCTTCTACGGTGCGCGCCGCATACCGCTCAGGCCGGTGCTGGAGCCCTCCGGAAGGGCGGAAGCCTGAACCGCTGTCGGCTCGAAATGAGGTGGCTCATGCTACCACAGAGCGGAAATCCCAGGATGAAAATGCTGCGTCGCCGACTTGAGCTACGTGCATGATGAGGCGCGCAGCGGGACCGTCGGCCGGGATGCTCGGGGCAGACGACCCCCGGGGGGGAGCGTGTATACTGTCGCCCTCATGGTGGGAGCGACCGACGAGGAAAGCCATGGCGGAACAGCAAAGCCGTCCCCCGGACGAGGCCGATGGCCGGACCAGTGACGAGTCCGCGCCGGCGGACTTCGCCGCGACCGTCGAGCGCCTGGAGGCGCTGGTGGAGCGGCTGGAGTCCGGCGAACTGACGCTGGAGGGTTCGCTGGACGCCTTCGAGCAAGGCGTGCGCCTGACCCGTGACGCCCAGCGCCGCCTCGACGAGGCCGAACTCAAGGTCCGTACCCTGACCGAAGGCGAGGGCGGCGGCATCGACCTGCAGCCCTTCGCCCCGCCCGCGGAGGACGATGGTGAACGCTGACACTCTGGTGGCGCGACTGGCCGCCGATCGCGCACGGGCCGATGCCCGCCTGGAGACGCTCTTCGCCCGCCCGGCGGTCGCCGATGCCCGCCTCGAGGCGGCGATGCGCCACGGCGTGCTGGTCGGCGGCAAACGGCTGCGGCCGGTGCTGGTCTACGCCGCCGGCCGCGCCCTGGGCGCCGCCGATACCGAGCTGGACGCCCCGGCCGCGGCCATGGAGCTGGTCCACGCCTACTCGCTGGTCCACGACGACCTGCCGGCGATGGACGACGACGATCTGCGCCGTGGCCAGCCCACGGTGCATCGCGCCTATGACGAGGCCACGGCGATCCTCGCCGGCGACGCCCTCCAGGCGCTGGCCTTCGAGGTGCTGGCCGAGACCGCCCATCCGCGGCTGCCGGCGATGATCGCCACCCTGGCCCACGCCGCCGGCCGTGACGGCATGGTCGCCGGCCAGGCGCTGGACCTCGCCGCGGTGGGCGGCCACCCTGACGTCACCGCGCTGGCCACCATGCATCGCCACAAGACCGGCGCGCTGATCCGCGCCGCGGTGCGCCTGGGGGGACTGGTCGCGGTGACCGAGGACGATCCCCGGCTGGCTGCCATGGAACGCTACGCCGAGGCCATCGGCCTGGCCTTCCAGGTCCACGACGACGTGCTCGACGTCACCGGCGATACCGCTACCCTGGGCAAGGCCTCCGGCGCCGATGCCGCCCGCGCCAAGCCCACCTACCCGAGCCTGCTGGGCCTCGAGGGCGCCCGCGCCCGGGCCGATGAGCTGGTCGAGGAAGGCGTGGCGGCGCTGGCGCCGCTGGGCGAAGCCGCCGCGCCCCTGGCCGAGCTGGCCCGATACATGATCGAGCGTGACCACTGAGGCGGCCTCCGGCCGCCCTGACAGATAGAGTCTTCATGAAGCTGTTCGATGACATTCCGCGCGAGCGTCCGGCCACGCCGCTGCTCGACACCCTGGAAACGCCGGCCGCCCTGCGTGCCATGGACGACGCCCAGCTCGCCCGGGTGGCCGACGAACTGCGCGCCTACCTGCTCTACAGCGTGGGCGTCTCGGGCGGCCACTTCGGCGCCGGCCTCGGCGTCGTGGAGCTCACCGTGGCGCTGCATCATGCCCTGGAAACGCCCCACGACCGTCTGGTGTGGGACGTCGGCCACCAGGCCTATCCGCACAAGATTCTCACCGGGCGCCGCGAGGCCATGACCGGCATCCGCCAGTACGGCGGGCTGGCCGCCTTCCCGCGGCGCGCCGAGTCCGAGTACGACACCTTCGGCGTCGGCCACTCCAGCACCTCGATCTCCGCGGCGCTGGGCATGGCGCTGGCGTCCCGGGCCCGCGGCGAGAACCGCCGCGCCTGCGCGGTGATTGGCGACGGCGCCCTGACCGCCGGCATGGCCTTCGAGGCCCTGGCTCACGCCGGCCACGTCGACGCCAATCTGCTGGTGGTGCTCAACGACAACGAGATGTCGATCTCCGAGAACGTCGGCGGCCTGGCCAGCTATCTGGCGCGCATCCTCGCCAGCAAGCCCTACACCAGCATGCGCGAGGGCGGCAAGAAGGTGCTCTCGCACCTGCCCGGCGCCCTGGAGCTGGCGCGGCGCACCGAGGAGCACATGAAAGGCATGGTCAGCCCGGCCACGCTGTTCGAGGAGATGGGCTTCAACTATATCGGCCCCATCGACGGCCACGACCTGCCGACGCTGGTCCACACCCTGCGCAACATGCGCGACATGGACGGCCCGCAGTTCCTGCACGTGAAGACCCGCAAGGGCCGCGGCTTCCTGCCCGCCGAGGCCGACCCCATCGGCTACCACGCCATCACCAAACTGGAAAAGGGTGAGCCGGAGAAGAAGGACACCCCGCCGCCGCTCAAGCCGGCGCCCGCGCCTGCGCCCGAGCCGGAACCCAAGCCCAAACCCAAACCTAAAAAGTACTGCAACGTCTTCGGCGACTGGCTGTGCGACATGGCGGCGGCGGACGAGCGGCTGATCGGCATCACCCCGGCGATGCGCGAGGGCTCTGACCTGATTCGCTTCTCCCAGGAATACCCGGAGCGCTACTTCGACGTGGCGATCGCCGAGCAGCACGCGGTGACGCTGGCCGCCGGCATGGCCTGCGAGGCCATGAAGCCGGTGGTGGCGATCTACTCCACCTTCCTGCAGCGCGGCTATGACCAGCTGATCCACGACGTGGCGGTGCAGGAACTGGACGTGACCTTCGCCATCGACCGCGCCGGCCTGGTCGGCGAGGACGGCCCGACTCACCACGGCGCCATGGACCTGTCCTTCCTGCGCTGCGTGCCGGGCCTGGTGGTGCTGGCGCCGGCCGACGAGGCCGAGTGCCGGGCCATGCTCAGTGCCGCCTACCATCACGACGGCCCCGCGGCGGTGCGCTATCCGCGCGGCACCGGCCCGGGCAGCGAGATGCCCGAGCACCTGGAACCGCTCGCCATCGGCGAGGCGCAGACCCGCCGGCGCGCCGGCGGCGAGGGCCCGAAGGTCGCCCTGCTGGCCTTCGGCAGCCTCAACGGCCCCGCCGCCGAGGTGGCCGAGCGACTCGACGCCAGCCACCTGAACATGCGCTCGGTGAAGCCGCTGGACCGCGCGGCGGTGCTGGCCGCCGCCGCCGAGCACGACCTGCTGGTGACCCTGGAAGAGAACGTGGTCGCCGGTGGCGCCGGCAGTGGCGTCAATGAGCTGCTGATGGCGGAGAGCCAGCGTGTGCCGGTGCTCAACCTGGGGCTGCCCGACGCCTTCGTCGAACACGGCAAGCCCGCCGAGCTGCTGGCCGAGTGCGGCCTCGACGCCGACGGCATCGAGGCGGCGATCCGCCGCCGGCTGGCGGGCGATGCGACCGAATCGGGAGAAGCCCCATGAGAATGATGATCTTCATCGGCGCCCTGCTGGGCTTCCTGGTCGGCGGCCCCATCGGGCTGCTGGTCGGCGGCGGCCTGGGCTACTGGCTGGCGCGCCGCCTGCGCAAGAGCATGCTCGGCAAGCTGGCCGGCATCCAGGCGCAGTTCCTCGAGTCGACCTTCGCGGTCATGGGCTGCCTGTGCAAGGCCGACGGCCGGGTCTCCGAGGACGAGCTCGAGGCCTCGCGCACCCTGTGGGACCGCCTGCGCCTCAACGAGCAGCAGCGCGCCAAGGCCCGGGCCGACTTCACCCGCGGCAAGGCGGCGGACTTCGATCTGGACGCGGAGCTGGCCAAGGTGCGCCAGATCGTCGGCGCCCAGCCGGCGCTGCGTCAGGTGTTCCTGCAGGTGCAGCTGGCGGCGGTCGCCGCCGACGGCCAGATGCACCCCGCCGAGCACGAGATGCTGATGCGGGTGATGCGCGGCCTGGGCTGCTCCGAGGAGGAGATCGCCCGCATCGAGGCGATGCTCCGCGGCGGCGGTGGCGCCGGCGCCGCGGCCGAGTCCGGGCCGACCCTCGAGGAGGCCTACCAGGTGCTGGGCGTGTCGTCCGAGGCCAGCGACGCCGAGATCAAGAAGGCCTATCGCCGTCTGATGAGCGAGAACCACCCCGACAAGCTCGCCGCCAAGGGCATGCCGGAGAGCATGCGCGAGGTGGCCAAGGAGCGCACCAGCGAGATCGGCAACGCCTACGAGCGCATCCGCAAGGCCCGCGCCGCTGCCTGACCGCACGCACCTCACCAGGCACCATCACCACAAGCCCTCGGCCTCGGTCGGGGGCTTCGTGCATCGGCCGGGAGGCGAGATCGTGCTTGCCGGATCGTCCCGCGCCCCCTAGGATGCGCGGCGCCTCGCCGTGACCGCGGCGAGCGACACGACGATCCCGGAGATTCCCCTGATGTCATTCGGAGCCTTTTCCCTCCTGCCGCCCGTGCTGGCTATCCTGCTGGCGCTGGTGACGCGCAACGTCATTCCGGCGTTGTTCTGTGGTGTCTGGCTGGGCGCCACCATGCTGGCGGGCGGCAACCCCGCGGCCGGCCTCTACAACAGCTTCGGCGACTTCATCATTCCCAGCGTCGGCGACGAATGGAGCGTCACGGTGCTGATCTACTGCGGCCTGTTCGGCGTGCTGATCGGCGTGCTGCAGCGCACCGGCGGCGCCCAGGCGATCGCCCGCGCGATCTCCGCCCGGGTCGCCTCCCGGCGCGGCGCCCAGGGCGCCACCCTCGGGCTTGGCGTGCTGATCTTCTTCGAGGACTACTTCAACGCCCTGACCGTGGGCAGCGTGATGCGGCCGATCACCGACCGGCTGCGGGTGTCCCGCGAGAAGCTGGCCTATATCGTGGACTCCACCTCGGCGCCGATGTGCCTGCTGGGGCCGGTCTCCACCTGGGTGGTGTTCGTGATGGGCCTGATCGGCACCCAGCTGACGACCATGGGGCTCGAGGGCTCCGAGTACCTGATCTACCTGTCGTCGATCCCGCTCAACTTCTACGCCTGGCTGGCGCTGGGGCTGATCGTCTTCCTGGTCGTCACCCAGGGCGATTACGGCCCGATGGCCCGGGCCGAGCAGCGCGCCCGTACCACCGGCGAGGTGATGGCCGAGGGCGCCAACCCGCCTTCCGGCCACGATGTCGAGGAGATGGTCTCGGTGCCGGAACACCAGGCCCGCAAGCGCAACATGCTGGTGCCGATCGGCGTGCTGGTGGGGATGATTCCCCCGCTGTTCCTGTGGACCGGTGGCTACCCCGAGAACGATCTGGTCACTGCCGTGGGCGAGGCCGATGGCGGCCAGTCGATCCTGATCGCCACCTTCGTGGCGGTGGCCGTGGGGCTCGTCATGGGCATGGCCCAGAAGCTGTTCGACTTCCGCGAGGCCATGGAGATCGTGGTCGACGGCATCAAGAGCATGACCCTGGTCTACATCATCCTCACCCTGGCCTGGTCGATCGGCAGCGTGACCACCGAGCTCGGCACCGCCGACTACCTGGTGACCCTGGCCGAGGCCAGCATCGCGCCGAGCCTGGTGCCGGTGCTGCTGTTCCTGATCGGCGCCCTGGTGGCCTTCACCACCGGCACCTCCTACGGCACCTTCGCCATCCTGATCCCCATCGCCATGCCGGTGGCCATGGCCATGGACCTGCCGCTGGCGCTGGCCATCGCGGCGGTGCTCAGCGGCGGCATCTTCGGCGATCACTGCTCGCCGATCTCGGACACCACCATCCTGTCCTCGGCGGGGTCGTCCTGCGACCACATCGATCACGTGCGCACGCAGCTGCCTTATGCGATCACCGCGGGCCTGGCCGGCATCCTGGCGTTCTTCGTCGCCGGCCTGTCCGGCAGCGCCCTGATCGGCGGGGCCACCGGTGCCGTCGCGATGGTGGCCACGGCCCTGGTGCTGCGTCGCTGCTGGGGCCTGTCGGCCGAGCGGGCCGGTGCCTGACCCCGCCGAGCGCTCGCACGTCCACATGCGAAGAAGCCCTCGACCTCGGTCGGGGGCTTCTTGCGTTCGGGGCCGGCCCCGCCTAGCTGCCGCGGTAGGTGGAATAGCCGTAGGGGCTCAGCAGCAGCGGAATGTGGTAGTGCTGGTCGGTGTCGGTCACCTCGAAGGGCACCGGGATCTCGGGGAAGAAGGTCCGGGTGTCGTGATCGGCGAACCAGTCGCCGGTCTCGAAGGTCACGCGGTAGACGCCCGGGGTGAAGGCCCGGCCGTCGGGATAGAGCGCCGAGATGCGGCCCGACTCGGCGGTGGTGCCGGTGGCCAGGGCCTCCCAGCCGCTCTCGGTGCGCTGCTCGAGCTGGACCTCGACGCCCGGGGACGGCTGGCCGGACTGGATGTCGAGCACGTGCACGCTGAGCGGATTGTCGGCGGCCAGGGCCGGGGCGGCGGCGCACAGGCCGAGGGCGGCGATCAGCGTTCGGGAAAGGCGCATGGGAGAATCTCCTGTGGGGATGGAGACGCCAGCCTGACAGCGCCTCGCCGTCGCCTCCCTGACGGCGAGATGACGACTTTGTAATGGGCAGCCCGCGCGCGACGGGCTAGCCTGTGGCGTCATTTCACGAGGGCCCGATCGATGCGCATCCTGATGGTGGAGGACGAGAGCAAGACCGCCGACTACCTGGCCCGGGGGCTGGGCGAGGCCGGCTATCGGGTCGAGGTGGCCCGGGACGGGCTGGACGGCCGCCACCTGATCGAGGAGGCCGACTTCGACCTGATCATCCTCGACGTCATGCTGCCGGGTCTCGACGGCTGGGAGCTGCTGCGCCTGATCCGGCGCCGCAGCCAGGTGCCGGTGCTGTTCCTGACCGCTCGGGACGCCGTGGAATATCGGGTCAAGGGGCTGGAGCTGGGTGCCGACGACTACCTGGTCAAGCCGTTCTCGTTCGTCGAGCTGCTGGCCCGGGTGCGGACCCTGCTGCGCCGTGGCCCACCCCGCGAGCGGGAGCGCTTCCAGGTGGCCGACCTGCACATGGACGTGCTGAAGCGGCGGGTGACCCGGGGCGAGTCGCGGCTGTCGCTGACCAACCAGGAGTTCGCCCTGCTGCAGCTGCTGCTCGAGCGCGAGGGCGAGGTGCTGTCGCGGACCCTGATCGCCGCCGAGGTATGGGGGATGAACTTCGACAGCGACACCAACGTGGTCGAGGTGGCCGTGCGGCGGCTGCGGGCCAAGGTGGACGATCCCTTCCCGCGCCGGCTGATCCACACCGAGCGCGGCATGGGCTACGTGCTGGAGGAACGCCCGTGATGCGCGTGCCCGCCTCCCTGTCGCTGCGGCTGTCGCTGCTCTTCGCCCTGGTGACCCTGCTGCTGCTCGGCGGCCTCGGGGCCTATCTCTATCACGCCCTGGGCCAGCAGATCGCCTGGCGCGACGACCGGATGCTGCAGGGCCGTCTCGAGCGCATGGAGGCGCTGCTGGACGACGGCGAGAGCATCGCGGCGCTGCGCCGCCGGCCGCTGCTCTACGCCAACATGCTGGGCAATCGCGAGAGCCTGCTGTGGATGCTCGACGCCCGAGGCGCGCCGCTGATCGAGGTCAACCCGCCGGGCCTGCCGGTGCCCGCGCTGCCGCCGGCCCCGGAGGGACGGCTCGGCGAGCATCCCGCCGTCGCATCGACGCGGCTGGCCTGGCGCAGCGTCGAGCACGACGGGCGCCGCCTGACCCTGGTGGCTGGCAAGACGCTCGACGAGCGCGAGCGCATGCTGGCCGCCTATCGGCTGCGACTGTGGCTCGCCATGGGCGCGGGCGCGGTGCTGGCCTGCGGGCTGGGCTGGGTTGTCGCCCGGCGCGGGCTGCGCCCGGTCAGGCGGCTGGCCGAGCGGGCGCGCACCATCGACGTGGCGCACCTGCATCAGCGGCTGGAGGCCAGCGACGAGACGGCGGAGCTGCGCGAGCTGAGCCGCGCGCTCAACCAGATGCTGGCGCGTCTGGAGGAGGGCTTCGCCCAGCTGTCGCGCTTCTCCGAGGACCTGGCCCACGAGATGCGCACGCCGCTGGGCAACCTGCTGGGGGCGACCCAGCAGGCGCTGCAGAGGGAACGCTCGCCGGAAGAATATCGCCAGCTGCTGGGTTCCCACGTCGAGGAGTACGAGCGCCTCTCGCGCATGATCGAGACCATGCTGTTCCTGGCGCGCACCGAGCAGCCGTCGAGGACGCTGCCGCGTGAGGCGATCGAGCTGCGGGCGCTGGTCGAGCCGCTGTGCGACTACTTCGAGGGCATGGCCGAGGACGATGGCCGCGCACTGATCAACTGCACGCAGGGGCGGGTGACGGCCAACCTCGACCTGCTGCGCCGGGCGCTCGCCAACCTGATCGACAACGCGCTGCGCCATGGCGACGGCGGCACCGAGATCCGGCTGGTATCGCTCGCGGAGGACGGGTGGCTGCGCATCGGGGTGGTCAGCCACGGGGCGCCGATTCCCGAAGCGGAGCGGGAGCGGCTCTTCGAGCGCTTCTATCGCGGTGATCCGGCACGGTCGCGGCCGGCGGGCACCGGCGGCCTGGGGCTGGCCATCGTGCGCTCCGTGGCGCAGCTGCACGGCGGGGAGGCCTGGTGCGAAAGCGACGCGGCCGCTACCGTCTTCTGGCTCAGTCTGCCGGTGGACGGCGGTCGAGCCGCCAACTGAGCGCTCTGGCAGCTTGTGCCAGCACAAAAAAGCCCCCGACCGAGGTCGGGGGCTTCTTGCATCGGGACGCCGGGATGCGGTCGCGATCAGGCTAGCGGCGGACGGCCGGGGGCGAGGTTCCTTCCTCAGCCCTGAGTGGCCTGGCGGGCCAGCTCGGTAGCATTGTCGCTGGAGGCGATGTGGGTCTGCTGCTGGCGAGCGTTCAGCCGCAGGCGCGCCTGGGCCATGGCCTCGCTGGCGCCCCAGGTGGCGACGACGTCTTCCTGGCTGGCGTCCTGCGCCGCGGCGCCTTGGGCGGAAGCGGTGGACAGCGGCTGCTGGTTCAGCGTCAGGGCGCGCTCGGACGCGTTGTCGGCCTGGGCGGCGAGGGGCAGGGCGGCGAGCAGCAGGCTGGCGGCGATCATCTTGGTCTTCATGGGGGACTCCTCTCTCGAATCGGTATCTGGTACGTGTGGCATCCGGTGTGTCCCGGGCCGTTCGATGTGGAGAACAATAGTAGCATGCTAAATGTAATCAAAGACACATTTAGCTATGGCAGCGATAAGATCGGCCTATCCGACGATGTCGAATGGATGGGGCGTCAGCCCGAATAGGGCAGCACGTCGACGACCACGGCGGCGAAGTGGCAGGCGCTGCCGCCCATCACGCACAGGTGCCAGGCCGCGTGGTTGAAGGGGATGGCGCGGACGGCGAAGAACACCAGGCCCAGCGAGTAGGTCAGCCCGCCGCCGACCAGCAACGCGAGGCCGGTGGCGGTGAAGGCGGTGGGCAGTTCACCGGCGGCCAGCACGATCAGCCAGCCCATCAGCAGGTAGTTGCCCATGTGTAGGCCGCCCAGCGTGAAGGGACGCATGAGTTTCAGGCCGATGCCGGCCACGGCCAGGGTCCAGATCACCGCCAGCAGCGGCGTGCCGACGGAGTCGCGCAGGTTGACCAGCAGGAAGGGCGTGTAGGTGCCGGCGATCAGGGCGTAGATCGCGCAGTGGTCGAGCATGCGGAAGGCGCGCTTGAGGCCGGGATGGCGCGTGCCGTGATAGAGGGTGGAGGCGGTGTAGAGCAGCACCAGGGTGGTGCCGTAGAGGGAGACCGCGGTGAGCTTGTAGGGGCCGTCGTTCAGCTCGCGGCTGCCCAGGGCGATCAGCGTCACCAGGCCGGCGACGCTGAGCAGCGCGCCCACGCCATGGCTGACGCTGTGCAGCAGCTCCTCGAGGAGCGAATAGCCGGGGTCGTCGCGGGGCGAGGGTCGAGGCATGACGGGCACCTCCCTTTGTCCTTCGACGGCGGCGTCGAAGGGGAGGTTCCCGTCAGTTCACTCCGCTGAGACGGTGTCCGAACGTCGGCGAGCGCAGACGCGGCTCGGGCAGCGCCTAGGACTTGCGTTCGATATCCACGTCGCTGGCCTGGGTGAAGTCGTCCAGGGCCATCATGTGGCCGAGCTTGCCGGCCTTGGTGGAGAGGTAGTGCTCGTTGTGCGGGTTGAGGCCGGTGGTCAGGCTGACCCGCTCGCTGACCTCGACGCCGACCCGGGTCAGGGCATCGACCTTGCGCGGGTTGTTGGTCATCAGCCGGAGCGCGCCGATGCCCAGCCGTTCGAGCATCGGCAGGCAGAGGTCATAGCGGCGCAGGTCGGCATCGAAGCCGAGCTGCTCGTTGGCTTCCACGGTGTCGGCGCCTTGGTCCTGCAGGTGATAGGCGCGGATCTTGTTGAGCAGGCCGATGCCGCGGCCTTCCTGGCGCAGATACAGCAGCACGCCGCGGCCCTCGGCGGCGATGCGCTTGAGCGCCTCCTGCAGCTGATAGCCGCAGTCGCAGCGCATCGAGAACAGGGCGTCGCCGGTCAGGCACTCGGAATGCACACGGCCCAGCACCGGCGCGCCATCGTCGACGTCGCCCAGGGTCAGGGCGATGTGATCCTTGCCGGTGGCCTCGTCTTCGAAGCCGTGCATGGTGAAGGTGGCCCAGGGAGTGGGCAGCCGGGAGGCGGCGATGTAGCGAATCGTCACGGTGTACCTCGATGCATGACCATGGCGTGGCCGATGGGTATTCCCGCATTCTATCAGGACGATGACGGGCTCACGAGCAGCCCGTGCGGTTCCGATGGGGTACAATGTCGCCACATTTTCCGTGGATGAGCGCCCG
Source organism: Halomonas sp. HG01 (assembly GCF_000968715.2). NCBI lineage: Bacteria > Pseudomonadati > Pseudomonadota > Gammaproteobacteria > Oceanospirillales > Halomonadaceae > Halomonas > Halomonas sp. HG01. The sequence goes on from NZ_CP022134.1 coordinate 3,658,319, forward strand.
CATGGAACTCAAGAACGATCGCCTTCTGCGCGCCCTGGCGCGGCAGCCCGTGGACCGCACCCCGGTGTGGATGATGCGTCAGGCCGGCCGCTACCTGCCGGAATACCGCGAGGTACGGGCCCAGGCCGGCAGCTTCATGGACCTGTGTCGCGATCGCGATCGCGCCTGCGAGGTCACCCTGCAGCCGCTGGAGCGCTATGCGCTGGATGCCGCCATCCTGTTCTCGGACATCCTCACCATCCCCGACGCCATGGGCCTGGGGCTCTACTTCGAGACCGGCGAGGGACCCAAGTTTCGCAAGCCGGTGCGCACCGCCGAGGCGGTGGACGCGCTCACCGTGCCCGACGCCGAGCGCGACCTCGACTACGTGATGAACGCGGTCTCGACCATCCGCCGCGAGCTGGGCGGCCGGGTGCCGCTGATCGGCTTCTCCGGCAGCCCCTGGACGCTGGCCACCTACATGGTGGAAGGTGCCTCCAGCAAGGACTTCCGCCACGTCAAGGCGATGCTCTACGACACGCCGGATACCATGCACCGGCTGCTCGACACCCTGGCCCACGCGGTCACCGACTACCTCAACGCCCAGATCCGCGCCGGCGCTCAGGTGGTGCAGATCTTCGACACCTGGGGCGGGGCGCTCTCGACGCCGGCCTACCTGGAGTTCTCGCTGCGCTACATGGAGCAGATCGTCGCCGGGCTGATCCGCGAGCACGAGGGTCGCAAGGTGCCGGTGATCCTGTTCACCAAGAACGGCGGCCAGTGGCTCGAGGAGATGTCGGCCTCCGGCGCCGATGCCCTGGGACTGGACTGGAGCACCGAGCTGTCCGTCGCCCGGGAGCGGGTCGGCCATCGCGTCGCCCTGCAGGGCAACCTGGACCCCAACGTGCTGTTCTCGCGGCCGTCGGCGATCCGCGCCGAGGTGGCGCGCATCCTCGACAGCTACGGCGAGGGCCCCGGCCACGTGTTCAACCTCGGTCACGGCATCAGCCAGTTCACCGACCCGGATCACGTCAGCGCCTTCATGGACGCCCTGCACGAGCTGAGCCCGGCCTATCATCAACGCATCGCCCATGACTGAGCCGGCTCGGCTCACCGCCCTGCTGCGGCGCTGGCACGACCGGCGCCGCCTGTGGGCCGGGCTGGCGCTGGCCGCCGCGCTGACGGTGGCCTGGGGCAGCCTGGTGCCGGGCGATGCGCTGCCGCGCTCGCTGCCCTGGGACAAGCTCAACCACTTCCTCGGCTATGCCGCCATCGCCGGGCTGAGCGGGCTGGCCGGGCTGCGCCTGACACTGGCCTTCGCGGCGGCGGCGCTGTTCGGCGTGGCGATCGAGTTCGCGCAGATCTCGGTGCCCGGGCGCTTCGGCGGCGATCCCGCCGATATCCTGGCCAACGCCCTGGGCGCCGGCTGTGCCGTGCTGGTGCTGTGGGGGCTTCGCCGCCGTATCATGCGCTAGATGCTGACGCTTCTGCCGGCCGCCGCGGCGGTCATGGTTTCCTTTTACTCGTCATCCTGAGGGTTTCCGATGAGCTCCTCTCTTGATACCGGCCCCGACGCTGGCCTCAATTCCGCTGATTCCGGCTGGTTCACCGAAGTCTTCGACAGCCACGGCAGCGCCTTCTCGCTGAAGGTGTCCGAGAAGCTGCACGAGGTGCAGAGTCCCTATCAGTACCTCGAGGTCTACGCCACCGCGACCTTCGGCAATCTGATGGTGCTCGACGGCTGCGTGATGCTGACCGACCGCGACAACTTCCTCTACCACGAGATGATCGCCCACCCGGCGCTGTTCACCCACGCCGACCCGAAGCGCGTGGTGATCATCGGCGGCGGCGACTGCGGCACCCTGCGCGAGGTGCTGCGCCATCCGGGGGTCGAGAAGGTCACCCAGATCGATATCGACGAGGAAGTGACCCGGGCCTCCGAGCGCTTCTTCCCGGCGCTCGTCGCGTCGAACGACGACCCGCGCGCCGAGCTGCGCTTCGCCGACGGAGTGAAGTGGATCGAGGAGGCGGACGACGACAGCATCGACGTGCTGATCATCGACTCCACCGACCCGGTGGGCCCCGCCGAGGGCCTGTTCAAGACCGACTTCCTGCGCCGCTGCCATCGCGTGCTGCGCCCGGGCGGCGTGCTGGTGCAGCAGAGCGAGTCGCCGCTCTATCACAGCGGCAGCATCATCCGCGAGCTGCGCCATGACATGCGCGAGGCCGGCTTCGATAGCGTGGCCACGCTGCCCTTCCCGCAGCCGGTCTATCCCTCCGGCTGGTGGAGCGTGACCCTGGCCGGCAAGGCGACCGATGTGGCCACCTTCCGCGAGGTGGAGGCCGCGGCCAGCGAGATGCCGCTCGACTACTACACCGTCGAGGCCCATCGCGGCGCCCTGGCGCTGCCGCCTTTCATGCGGCGGCTGTTGGACGACTGACGCTGGCGTGTAGCGCTCATAGCAATGAACCCCGGCCAAGGCCGGGGTTCGTCGTTTCAGGGCGGGGCGACCGCTGTGCGGCAGACAGCGCCTACAGCCGCGGCTCGTTGGCGGGGGCCGGTTCCGCGTGGCCGCCGGCCAGGTCCAGGCTCGGCTCGTCGTGACGGCGCGGTGGCGGCGCCTGGCGTGCCACCCGGGCCGGGCTCAGCACCGCGTCCTCGGCGTCGACCTCGCGGCCGCCGGCTACCCGGGCCTGTTCACGGTCGTGGACCGCGGGGCGGCGCTCGATCGAGCGGGTGACCACCGAACCGGCGGGGAAGCCGGCGCGCTGGGCAGCCAGGTGATGGGGCAGCAGCCACAGCTCGGCCAGCAGGCGCAGGGCGACCATGGCCAGCAGCGTCGCGCCGCCGCCCAGGGCCAGCGTCGGCCAGGCCGAGCGCCAGTCGGTCTCGGCCAGCCAGGGCGTGTGCGGCGCCAGCCACAGGCCACCGGCCGCCAGCAGGCCGAGCTGCAGGACGGCGTGGCAGAACAGCAGGGTGCGGCGCGGCAGGGGATGCCGCGGGAACAGGAAATGGCGCATATCGAGTCCTCCGGGAGTCGGCCGTCGGGAGGCCGGGTAGTCGTGCCGGCGCTCCGTGCCGGCGAGGGCGGCATCCTATCCCAGCCGGCGGCCGCGCGGCAGTGTCCGCGGATGCCGACGCCTGGGAGCCTGTCGGGCTTGACGCTGATCTATTGCAAATCCCGGGCCTTCGGCCGACGTCATTCGATCGCTCTCGCTCCTGGTGTCGCCGTTTGACGCTGGGCGTCTGCTTGCCAATGCTGTGGGGATGGGAACGGAGTCTTCCTCCCGCTCATTCACCGCGTTGGCAAGGAGCGACTATGACGACCTATATCGTGGTGGCCGATGCCGCCAGGGCCCGGGTGTTCACCCGCGACGCCCTACAGCTGGAAGAGAAGGACAGCCTGGTGCACGCCGAGGGTCGCCTGCACGAGGGCGACCTGGTGACCGACCGCGAAGGCGACGTGCACGAATCGTCCGCCACCGCCGCCCGTTCCGCCGGCGGCGAGAGCACGGCCTCCGACCATCACGAGGTCCTGTTCGCCCGTGAGGTGGCCGACCGCCTCTACCGGGCGCGGGTCGAGAACACCCTGGAGAAGCTGATCCTGGTGGCGCCGCCGCGCTTCCTGGGGCTGCTGCGCGACAAGCTCGACGGCCCCACCGCCAAGACGGTCATCCACTCCCTGGCCAAGGATCTGACCAAGGCCAGCGTCGAGGACATTCGCGAGGCGGTGAGCGACCTGCGCTGAGCCGGCGGCGACACGCGGCAACGGTTTTCCGCCCGGGGACGTCAAGTCTCCGGGCGGTTTGCCGATAGGGGCAGGGAACGGCGTTATCCCGCGTCGTCACAACGAACAATGGCTCGGCGCGGCCACGCGCCGGCATCGCACTTCCTTGTCCCGATACGCGAGAGTTCCCATGACCCCTCATGTCCCGATGCGCGGGGTGGCCCGGCCACCTCGCCGACCCCTGCCGAGCGTCCGCCTCACCGGCGCCTCTTCGCCAGAACGCCAGGAGGCCGGCCATGCAGTTTAAGTCCCTGCGTACCCATGTCGCCCTGCTGGTAGGGCTGTGCATCCTGCTGGTGGCGGCGGTGCTGGTCGGCTATGCCACCGTGTCCGCCTCACGCTCCCAGGCGCTGGTGGCCGATCAGGCCGGCGAGCTGCTGGAGGAGAACGCCGAGCAGCGCCTGCGGGCGCTGGCCGAGGCCCGCAGCGAGGAGATCCAGGGCGAGCTCGAGGGTGCCCTGGCGGTGGCCCGCGGCCTGGCCAACACCAACGCCCTGATGGGCAAGCAGGACGACGAGGGCCGGCCGCGTCTGACCATGGGGCGTCGCGAGCTCTCCCACCTGACCCGCGACGCCGTGGTCGAGAATCCCGACCTGCTCGACGCCTTCATCGGCTGGGAGCCTGACGCCTTCGGTGCCGACGCCTACTTCGCCGACATCGAGGACGGCGGCTACGGTGACGACGGCCGCTTCATGCCCTGGTGGTATCGCACCGCCGACGGCGATATCCGGGTGCTCGCGCTGGGCGACGGCATGGAGAGCGAGGAGCTCGACGATCTGGGCATCCGCCAGGGCGAGTACTATCTGTGCCCCAAGGAGACCGGGCGCACCTGCATCATCGATCCGCACTATTACGACTACGACGGCGAGCGCAAGCTGGTCACCTCCTTCAACGTGCCGATCCAGGTCGACGGTGAGTTCCGCGGCGTGGCCGGCGTGGACTTCGACGTGGCCTTTCTCCAGGGCCTGCTCACCGAGGCCAACCAGGGGCTTTACGACGGCGTGGGCGACATGGCACTGGTGGCCTCGCGCGGCATTCTCTCCGCGGCCACCCAGGCGCCCGACGCGCTGGGACGCGCGGCCGCCGACTCGCTGGATGAATCGACCCGCGAGCCGCTGGCCGCCGCCGCCAACGGCGAGACGGTCTATCGCTTCGACGAGGAAGCGGGCCGCTTCGAGCTCTATCGCCCCTTTACCGTCGGTGATGTGCCCGACCCCTGGGTGCTGGCGATCCGCCTGCCCGAGAGCGCCGTGCTGGCAGGGCTTAATCGCCTCGAGGGGCAGCTTGCCGACCAGCGCCAGGCCGACTTCTGGGGCATGACCCTGGTCGGCCTGATCGTGGCCGGCCTTGGCCTGCTGGCAAGCTGGCTGCTGGGCAGCAGCATCGCCCGCCCGCTGCGTCACCTGGCCGATCGCATGCGCGAGATTGCCTCCGGCGACGGCGACCTGACCCGCCGGCTGCCGATCCGCGGCCGCGACGAGAAGGCCGAGCTGGCGCGCCAGTTCAACGCCTTCGCCGACAAGGTCAACGACGTGCTGGTCGACGTGCGCGACAGCAGCGAGTCGGTCAACGTGGCGGCCACCGAGATCGCCCAGGGCGGCCAGGACCTGTCGCGGCGCACCGAGAACGCGGCCTCCAGCCTGCAGCAGACCTCGGCCTCGATGGAGGAGATCACCGGCACCGTCGAGCAGACCGCGGATTCCTCGCGACAGGCCAGCGGCCTGGCCAGCTCGGCCAGCGAGGTGGCGCGTCGCGGCGGCGAGGCCATGGGCCAGGTGCGCGAGACCATGCAGGGCATCACCGAGTCGTCGCGCCAGATCGCCGAGATCGTGAAGATGATGGACAGCATCGCCTTCCAGACCAACCTGCTGGCGCTCAACGCCTCGGTGGAGGCGGCCCGGGCCGGCGAGCAGGGCCGCGGCTTCGCGGTGGTGGCCGGCGAGGTGCGCCAGCTGGCCAGCCGCAGCGCCGAGTCGGCCAAGCAGATCCGCGAGCTGATCGACACCTCGGCGACCCGCACCGAGGAAGGCGAGCGCCAGGTGCAGGTTGCCGGCGAGACCATGGAGGAACTGGTGCAGAGCGTCACTCGCGTGGCCGACGTGCTGGGCGAGATCACCAGCGCCACCGGTGAGCAGAGCGATGGCATCGGCCAGGTCAACGTGGCGGTCTCGGAGCTGGACAACATGACCCAGCAGAACGCCGCCCTGGTCGAGGAGTCCACCACCGCCGCCGAGCACCTCAAGGCCCAGGCCGAGCATCTCGCCGATCTGGTCGGCGGCTTCACCCTGGCCCAGCGCTCCACCGGCGGCGCCCCGGCCCTCGGCGGTGGTCAGGCACGCCCCGCGGCGCTGCCGCACACGCACAGGGAGGAAGAGCCGGCCTGAGGTGTCGGAGCCTTTCGCCCCCTCTCCTGAACGGAAAAGCCCGGCCATGTGCCGGGCTTTTCGTTTCTAATGTTATGTTTTTAAAGCATTTATAGATATTCGCCGTACGACGCCAAGGGAGCATCCACTGCACTCTTCGCATAAGAAGAAGAAACGGTTTAATCTACATATGTGAAATTTTTTCTAGCGCGCCAAGGGAGATCACGCGATGACGGCTTCCCCGGTACAGGAACGCCCTGCCACCCAGACCCCGGAGGCCGGGCGTGTCGCTCTCAAGTTCTTCTTCAACATCATGCAGGCCTGGGGCTGTTCCGCCGCCGAGCAGCGGAACCTGCTGGGCGGCATCGGCGCGACCACCTATCACAAGTACCGCAAGCTGCCCGAGGTGCGCCTGCCTCGCGACACCATGGAGCGGATTTCCTACCTGATGGGCATCCACAAGGCGCTGCGCATCCTGTTCAGCAACAGCCCGGAAAAATCTTACGAGTGGGTGCACAAGCCCAATGCCGCGGCGCCGTTCAACGGCCGGTCGGCCCTGGCGTACATGCTGCAGGGCCGCGTGGTGGACCTGGCGGACACGCGCCGCTATCTCGATGCCGTCCGGGGGTGAGGCAATGTCGATCGTGCTGCCTGACTGGGGCAACGCCTATCGCGTCATCAACAGCGCCTTCCCGCCGATCGACGTGTTCGAGGATACCCTCGCCCCCGATGACCTGGAGCTCGCCTTCGCCATCGAGGGCATGACCAACGACAGGCTGCTCGAGGAGGCCGGTGAGCTGGCCCGCGTGCCTCCCGAGGATCGCATCTCGGGGCCGGGCTCGACGCCCGTCATGGCCGCCTTTACCCATATCGGCAGGCGTTCACGCTTCAGTGACGGCACTTTCGGGGTCTACTACTGCGCGAGCCGGTTGGATACCGCCATCGCCGAGACGCGCTTCCATCTCGCCGAGTTCCTGGCCGCCACCCGGGAAGGCACGGTCGAGATCACCATGCGCACCTATATCAACGCCATTACCCGGGAGCTGGAAGACATTCGGCAGGGGCATGACGCCTTGCATGATCCCGATCCTGCTCGTTACGGCGAAGCGCAGGCCTTCGCCGTCCGGAAGCGGGAGGCAGGAGCCTATGGGCTGCTCTATCGAAGCGTTCGCGATACCGGTCACGAGTGCGCCGCCATCTTCCGGCCGCCCGCGCTCAGCATCCCGGTTCAGGGGCCGCACCTGCGCTATCTGTGGGACGGTCGGCAGCAGGCCATCACCCATGTGCTGGAGGTGTCCGAGCATCGGTGAGGTCAGATGAATATGGCTGGATATTGCAGATGGGGAAGTGCCCGCCTGACGGTAGTTGAGTCGCAAAGGTGATCTCACTATTTGACATAGGTGTCGGGTCCCGTGTGATTGACTACCCGCTTGGTGAATAACTCCGGCCGCTTGGCCTGCCATTCCTTCATCGCTGCAATCGGTGATTGATGATGCAGCGCCTTCTGAGGGATGTGGTGATTGTACAGCCAAGCGTAGCGTTTGAGCGTCTGCTCCAGATCCTCGCCTGAGGTATAGCGCCGGGTCGCCAGCACGT